>PGZH01000006.1:0-390673 GCA_002840155.1 Gammaproteobacteria bacterium HGW-Gammaproteobacteria-13 | reverse complement strand
TTTTGTTTTCTTCGTTAGTTCGCCATTTAATTGGGCGCTCTTGACGTAGTCCTGCTCTGAGATTGTGAACGATACTGACATATTGGCTTGTAACCTAACTATAATTAGACGACATTTCCAAATCTGCACAAATTGCCACTGCTGGCAATAAGTATCCACATCTGGCTATCCCGTATCCATATGTGACCATCAGTTATTGATGATCCGTTCTTGCAATCCCAGTTGCACTGCCGCTTTGTAACTCAACAGCCATGCTTTCTCTTCAGGCTGCCATTTGCCGCCAGCCTGCTTTACCGCCAATTGCATGTCTTTCTCGTGAAAACTGATGCGCACGAATACCAACGCCGTTGGTTGTTTGGGCGTATGGGCGCGGGTTTTCGCTGGTTTGTGTTTGCGTTCGACGATCAGTTCGACGGTGGTGTAGCTGATCTGCTTTTCGCTGTCGTGGCGGTAGCGCACGGCGATCAGGTCGTCGCCGTAGCGTTCGACAAAGCGTTTGGTGCCGTTTTTGCCTGGCTTGAGGCTTTTTACAACGTCCATATCGTGCCCCGTTAGGTCGCGGTCTCCTGCTGGCAGTCTGCCTGCATCCGTTGGGCGGCTCAAGCCGGGCATAAGGTGGATAAACTTCGAGTTGTCCACCTTACAAATGACGGCCGCGCGCTGGGGGGAAGTTACGAAGCGTTTTCCAGCATTTGCGGCTTTGTGCTGGCCACAGCGCGGGCTAGGGGCGTTGCGCCCCTCGCGCAGTTGCCGCTTAATCGGCCGGGTTATTCAGGCTCTGCAGCAGCCGGTAATAGAAGCCACTGGCATTGGCCAACGTCTCGATCCCCACACGCTCATTGGTGCCGTGCATGCGCGGTAGGTCGTCGCGTTCCATCAGCAGCGGGCTGAAGCGGAAGATGTTGTCGGTCAGCGGCTCGTAGTAGCGCGAGTCGGTGCCGCCGACGGTGAGGTTGGGGCTGACCAGGGTGTTGCTAAAGCTTTGCCGGATCACTTCGGCGAAGGCTCTGTAGGCTTCGCCGTTGACGTCGGAAACCGCCGAGGGCTCGCGGCCGGCGGGCATGACTTTGACGCTGATCTGCTCGTCCGCCACGGCGCTGCGTACATGTGCGGCCACGCTTTCGATGCTGTCGCGTGGATGGATGCGCAGGTTGAGGGTGGCGCGGGCGCTGGGCGGCAGAACGTTTTCCTTGATGCCGGCGCGCAGCAGGGTCGGTGACAATGAGGTTTGCATTTGTGCAGCGCCGGCTGGCGAGGCGGCCAGTTGCTGTTCCACCAGTGGGCCGAACAGCCAGAGGTTGGCGAAGATCAATCGATAGCCGAAGGATTGCGCCGGGGTAAAGCTGGCCAACAGGTCGCCGGTTGGGCCGTCGAAGCCACGTTGAAACGGTGACTCGCCCACCCGTTGCAGGGCCTGGCTGAGGCGGCCGATGGCGGTTTCATCGAAGGCCGGTGGCTGTGAGGAGTGGCCGCCCTGGGCATTGGCTTGCAGGGTCAGGCTGACGTAGCCCTTTTCCGCGATACCGACCACGGCGACATCCTGGCTGACGCCGGGGATTTGCCCGCGCACCACAAAGCCGCCTTCATCGCTGACCCAGGCCAGGCGTTTGCCTTGCTCCTGCAACTGCGCGGCGATGCGCCGGTTGCCCTGGTGGCCGCCGATTTCTTCATCGTGACCAAAGGCCAGCAGCACATCGCGTTGCGGTTGGAAGCCCTGGGCAATCAGGGTTTCCACCGCTTCGAGGATCGCCACCATCGAGCCTTTGCTGTCGATGGCGCCACGGCCCCAGATAAAGCCATCGGCTATCGCCCCGGAAAACGGCGGGTGGCTCCACAGCTCTTCGGTGCCGGGCGCGATGGGCACTACGTCCTGATGCGCCATCAACAGGGCTGCGGGCAGGTTGCTGTCCTTGCCTGGCCAGCGCAACAGAATGCTCGGGCTGCCGGTAGGCAGTTGTTCGGTGGTAGCAGTCAGGCGTGGGTAGCGCTGCGTTAGCCATTCGCGCAGGCCGGTAAAGGCGGCGTCGCTGGCGGCCTGTTGGCTGGCCGGGGTGCCGACCTGATGCGACAGGGTGGGCAGGCGAATCGCCGCCGCCAAACTCTCCGCTGCACGTTGTGCATCCAACCCCTCAGGCAGGCTGACTGGTGCCTTGTTGAAGGCGGCGGCCGGCAGCAGCAATGTGCGGCCGACGACTACGCCAATCAGGCCGAGCAGGGCGATCAATACCACCAATAACAGGCGTTTCATGGCAGGCTCCGGGCGCTTAGGGGCGAAGAATCAGCTGGCTGCGGCTGTTGGCTTTGATCGCTTCGGCATCCAGGTGCATCGGCACGTACTCACCTCGAATATAGCGTTCGGCCTGGTCCTTGTAGTGCTGATCAAACAGCACGCCGCTCTGACCGACCGGGTTGATGCCCAGGGCGCTGCCGGCATCGGCCAGATCGATCAGGCGGCGGGTCGACGGGCCGTAGACCACTGACCAGGGCGCTGGACCGACCGGTTGCGAGAGGTTGTTCGGCGTTTCATGGCCACCTGGTGCGGCAAAGGCGCCGACGTTGAACAGTTTATCCAGCGGCTTTTGCTGGCCCAGCGGGTGGCTGTGGGTGAGGGTGTGAGCGCTGCCCCAGGCCCATTTCGCACTGTCGTCACCGAGGGTGCTGCGCAGGTGGGCAAGGCTGGCCTGCCAGGCGGCTTTGACGGTATCGGCGCGGCTTTCCACGGCGTCGCTGCCGCGTTTGTCCCACCACGGCGAGTTGGCGTCGGCGGCCAGGCGCGGCAGGGCGCTGTCGAGTACCCGGGTTTGCAACAGGTTGGCGAAGAAGGCTTCGCCCAGCTCGTCGGCCATGGCCGCAAACGTCAGCTGATAAACCAGCTGGTTGAACAGCGTGGCGGCAGTGGCGTCGAGCGTGTGTTGGCCATCCCAGCTCAGCAGTTGCTCGACCAGCGCCTGCTCTTCGGCGCCGTTGACGGCGGCGCGCAGGTCGGCGGCCAGCGGGGCAAGCAGGCGTTGCGGGTAGCCGGTGCCAGGGTCGAGCTGCAGGGCTTGGCTGTTGCTCAGGTCCCATTTCACGCTGCTGTCGCTCAGGCGCTCATCCAGGCGCTGACCGCGGTCGGCCAGGTTGTAGTAGCCGGGAATCGCCATGCCGCTCGGCGCGACGGGCTGGTAGTTGGCTGAGAGGATATAGCCGCGCGCCGGGTTCTCTTCCTGCGGGTTGGCGCTGAACGGAAAGTAGCCGTCCTTCTCCGCCTCGCCACTGGCCCCGTCGAGGATAAAGCTCGGGTTGACCCCGGCCGGGCGGCGCGGCAGTTTCGCCGCCGCCCACCAGCCGATATCGCCCGTGGCATTGGCCCACACCACGTTCAGCCCCGGCGCCTCGATATGCTCGACGGCGGCGCGGGCCTGCTCCAGGCTGGCGGCGCGGTTGAGCTGGTAAAAGCCATCGAGGATCGGATTCTCGGTTTCCAGGAATGCCCACCACATGGCAATCGGCGTGCTGCCGACGGTTTCGCCCAGGGCGCTATTGATCAGCGGGCCATGGGGCGAGCGGCGGATGGTCAGGCTGACCGGTGCGGCGTCCTTGACGCGGATCTGCTCGACGCGGCTTTGCAGCTCGACCCACTGACCGCGATACCAGACTTGATTGGGATTGGCCGGGTTGGTTTTCTCGGCGATCAGATCGAGGTCATCGTTCTGGAACATGGTCAGGCTCCAGGCGAAATCGCGGTTATGACCCAGCGAAGCTACCGGGTTGAGCGCCTGGTGGTGGCCGTACAGGCTGAAACCGGGGTAGCTCAGGTTGGCCTCGTACCACACCGACGGCACGGCGAAGCGGATATGCGGGTCGCCGGCCAGCAGCGGTTTGCCGCTGGCGGTGCGGCTGCCGGACACCGCCCAGGCGTTGCTGCCCTCGAACTGCGGCAGGCCGGCATTCAGCAGCGCGGCGTGGCTTAGCTCGGCGATGGCGTTGAGGTCCTGCCAGTCGCCTGCCGCGAGGTTCTGCCCGACCACGCCCTGCGGGTGCCAGTCGAGGTCGAAGGCCTTGAGGTAATCGGCGCCCAGTTGATCGCGGATATGCGTCAGCACCGGCTCGGTGCGAAATGCGGCGGCGAAACTGTAGGCCATATAGCCGGCGACGCTGAGGGTGTCGGCCGTGGTGAAGGGGCGCTTTTCGATGCCCAGCACATCGAACTCTACCGGTGCCGGACGGCTGGCCTGGTACTGGTTGATGCCATCCAGATAGGCCTGCAGCGCCTGGCTCGCCGGGGTGTTCATGTCCATCTTCGCCGCATAGCGGTCGGCGTGCTCGCGAATGCCCAGGGTGCGGAACAGTCTGTCGGTGTCGACCAGCTTGCTGCCGAGAATTTCTGCCAGCTCGCCACGTGCCAGGCGCCGCAGGATTTCCATCTGGAACAGGCGATCCTGAGCGTGCACATAACCCAGCGCGCGGTACATATCGGCCTCATTCTGCGCCTGGATATGCGGCACGCCGCGCTCGTCGTAATCCACCGTGACCGGCGCCTGCAGTGAACTCAGGCTCAGCTCGCCCGTGCGTTGCGGCTGCTTGCTGTCGATATACCAGTAAGCGCCGGCGGCGCTGGCGGCGACTATTACGGCAAGGACGGTCAGGGTGCGTTTCATGGGTGTTCCTTGTTATAGGTTTTATCAGCGCCGCCATTGTGCGGGCGGATTGCGGTGCCGGCATTGACCAAATGCAGCAGGAGTGAAAGTCTTTGGTCAATCAAAGGATGGTGTATGAATCACGACCCGCATAACAGCATCGCCAGCGCGCTGACCCATTCCTCGACCCTGCGCCGCCTGCTCTATGAGGCACTGGCTGAGCTGGGCCTGGACCCGACTGATACCTATCGCCAGGCCTACCAGGGCGCCGTGCTGGCGCCGCCGCTGTTCAACGCCCGTGAAGACCACGACAACGCGCCGCGCTTCTGGCAGGCGCTGGCAGGCATCAGCGGTGATGTGGATATTGGCCTGCACCTGGGCGAAACCATGCAGCCACGGCCGCTGGATGTGGTCGGTTACCTGCTGCTGGCCAGTCGCGACCTGGGCCAAGCGCTGGAGGGCTTTGTGCGCTTTCAGCACATCCTTTCCGGCGGCTTTGCCGCGCGCCTGGAGCTGGACGGCGAGCAGGTGCGGCTGATCTTCGACCTCAACTACCGTGGTGTCGGCTCGCTGCGCCAGCAGATGGAATGTCTGGCGCTGCTGCTGCAGAAGATGCTCGCCAGCATCAACAACGACGGCAGCTTTCGCCTGGCTGGGCTGGATTTTCGTCACCCGGCACCGCGCCGGTTGAGTGAGCATCGCCGTCTGTTCGGGCTGTTGCCGCGCTTTGCCCAGGCGCATGACGCACTGATTTTCCCGCGCGCCTGGCTGGGTCGGCCATCGCGCAGCGCTAACCCAAGACTGTTCGCGGTGCTCTGGGCGCAGGCGGAAGTGGAGCTGGCGGAGCTGGAGGAAAACCAGCTGCTCAACCGCGTGCGCTACTGGCTGGAAGTCAATATTGGCGTGCAGTTGTGTGACCTGCCGCGTTGCGCCAAGGCCCTGGGTTATAGCGTCGGTGGCTTGCAGCGGGCGCTGGCCGAACAGCAGCAGAGCTTTCGCCAGTTGCACGATGAGGTGCGCCGTCTGCGCGCCCAGGCCCTACTCGACAGCGGCCTGGCGATCCGCGAAGTGGCCCGCGCCTGCGGCTTTGCCGAGCTGTCGCCGTTCTACCGTGCGTTCAAACGCTGGCAAGGCGAGACGCCGCAGGGCTTTCGCCGACAGTCAGTTGCGGGAATGGCTCGGCCAGACTGATCTAGCCTTTCTACACAGGCCTGAGGTAGTGGTTATGTGGCGAATGATGGCGAGTGGAGTGTTGGCGCTGCTGGCGATGCCCTGCCTGGCGGCGCCGCCAGTGCAGATCTGTCTGGGCGACAGCAACGAGTGGCCGCCCTACACCTATTGGCAGCGCAGCGATGGCGAGGTGGACCGCAGCCGTCTGACTGGGTCGGCCAGCACCCTGGTGCTGGAGATTCTGCAGCGCTTGCAGCTGAGCTATGAGGTGCACTACATGCCCTGGGCGCGGGTGCAGCAGGAGCTGGCGGACTTTGCTGAGAAGGGCCGCTGCGAGCTGACCTGGGATGCCAGCTACAACGCCGAGCGTGCGGCCTACGCGCATTACAGTGCGCGCCTCTACGCAACACGCCTTGGGCTGTTTTATTCCGCTCAGCGTTTTGCCGAAGTGCCGTTGCCCGCCTTGCTACAGAACCTGCAGCCCTATCGGGTGTGCGGGGTGATTGGCTACAACTATCAGCCGTTTGGCCTGGGCGAGCCGATCAAGCGCTTCCCCGGCATTCAGCAGAACCTGGACATGTTGCAGCGCCAACGCTGCGACTTCTTCCCCAGCGAGATCGAACCGTTATATGGCGGCCTGGCGCTGGGTATCTATCAGGGCCATGAACAATTACGGCATGTTCCACTGGTCGCCAGCAAAGAGTTCTTCCTGCTGGTTAGCAAGGGTTCACCGCGCGGCGAGAGCTTGGTCAGCCAGTTTGATCAGCAGCTTAAACAGCTGCAGGTCAGCGGCGAGGCGCAGCAGATCTTTCAGCGCTTTACCCCGGACGGCCTGAAGTAGTCAGTTGCTCTGCCAGTCGCAGAAACAGCCTACTGCCAGGGTGTTGCTGGCGTTGACCGGGCGCTCTTCAATCAGCGCATCGAGAATCGGTTCGATAAAGCTGTTGCTGGAGGTGCATACGGCGCCTTCGCTGTAGGGGCCGAAGTAGGCCAGTTGACCATTGCGGTCCCAGATCGCCACCGCCGGGCTGGCAGGGATCTGCGAGCTGCCCGCCAGTTCAGCCAGCGGTTGCAGGGCGCTCAGGGTGCTGGGCAGCTGGCCGCTACTGCCGGGTTTTTGCACGGCATAGAAGCTCACTCTCTGGGGGCCGAAGCGTTCGATCAATTCGGCCAGGTGCTGCTGGTTGCCGACATTGCACGGGCAGGCCGGGTCCCAGAAGTGCACCAGACGGATCGGCCCAGGGCCGGCCAGCTCATCCGGCAGGCGCAGCTGTTCGCCGTAGAACAGCGCGGTCTGCTCGCTGAAACTGCGCAGGTAGCGCGCTTCGTACCACCAGTAGGCGGCGAGCATGGCGGCGGCCCAGAGCAGAATCAGCAGGCTGGCGAGTAGGGTCTTGCGCGTGGGTCGAGTCATCGGCGGTCTTCGGCAAACAGGCGCGCAGCTTGCCATGACTGGCGCGACAGCTGAATATCCGCAACCTGATTGCGCAGCCCTGGATGGCCTGTGACTAGCCCGTAAGTTTGATGGAAGCCTTATGCCAGAGCCGTTTCAGCCGGAAAACCTGCTTGCCAGTCTGCGACCCTTGGCCGCAGCCGTTGCCCTGTCACCGGCCGAACAGGCATACCGGCAGTTTTACGGCTTCAGCGATACCTCGGCTACGCACAGCCGTATGGGCACGCTGCAGGCGGCGGGCTACCAGATTGCGCTACAGGCCTGGTGGCCGGAGCAGCCGCGCGCCACGTTGGTGCTGCTGCATGGTTACTACGACCACGTTGGCCTGTACCGCCATGTGATCGAGTGGGCGCTGGGCATGGGCTTTGCCGTGTTGAGTTTTGATCTGCCGGGGCATGGCCTGTCCAGCGGCGCGCGCGCCAGCATCGGCGATTTTGCCGAGTACCAGACAGTGTTGCAGGCGGTGCTGGCTGAAGCCGCCGTGCTAGAGCTGCCGCAACCCTGGCATCTGTGCGGGCAAAGCACAGGCGGGGCGATTCTGATCGACTACCTGCTGACCGGCAGTCCAGGCGCGGCAATCGGCGAAACCATTCTCCTGGCGCCGCTGGTGCGACCGCGTGCCTGGGGCTGGTCGCAGTTCAGCTACCGCATCATGAAGCGCTTTGTCAGCGAGATTCCCCGGCGTTTCAGCGTCAATTCCAGCGATGCCGAGTTTATCGACTTCGTCCATCACCAAGACCCGCTGCAGCCGCGCAACCTGCCGACCGCCTGGGTTGGCGCGCTCAGCCAGTGGGTGCCGCATATCGAAGCCGCGCCACGCAGTACACGCAGCCCGTTGATCATTCAGGGGGAAGCCGACATGACGGTGGCCTGGCGCTACAACCTGCGGGTGCTGCAGGACAAGTTCGCCGCCCCACAGATACTGCGCCTGGCCGAGGCGCGACATCACCTGGCCAACGAAGCGCCGGCCTTGCGCCAGCGCTATTTCGAGTTTTTGACCGAGCGTTTGGCGTAGGTTGGTGTTGAGGAGCAACGCGACGAAGCCCAACGACTGCAACGGATCGTCGAGCGGAGTGCCTTGCACTCCATGTTGGGCTTCGCTGCGCTCAACACCAACCTACGCGGATTCGGCTCAGATGCCTTGCGGTGCTGGGGCCAGCGCTGCGCTACTCTGGCCGACCGCCAGCCCGCTGCGGATGGCGGCCAACGCGGCCTGGTAGTAGCTCTTGCCGCTTTCGGATTGAGCAAAGCTGACAAATTCTTCCAACTCCGGATCACTCAGCTCGCGGTAGACGTGCAGCAGGGTGTTATCCAGATCCGCACCGATCTGCTCCATCAGGCGCTGACGCTGGCCATTGAGCATGGCCTGGGCGCTGTCGCCACCGAGCAGGCCGGGGAGCATCTGACTAAGGCTGTCGGCGGCCACACCGGCCAGGGCCAGGCTGACTTCGGCGCCGGCTTCTTTGGCTGGCAGCGCCTGGGCCAGGTGACGGATCAGCAGGCGGCGGGTGGCACTGGCTTCACTGCGCGGCAGGCCATTGGCGTAGCGCGCCAGTTGATCGCTGCGGGTGGCCAGCAGTTCGGCGTCGACAATCTTGCGGCCCAGTGGCGACTGGAAAAACTGCAAGGCGCTGCCCGGGTTGCCGAGGCTGTCACGCAGGCCCTGCTGGGCGCGTTGATCCACCGCGGCGGCGGCGAAGCGCTGGTTGCTGTTGTTTACCAGCGCCTGGTGCACTGCCGGCGGCAGGCTGCTGCGGTAGCGTTCCTGAGCGGCCTGCAGGGCATCGCTGAAATGCATGCGCTGCTGCGGCCAGCCGGCCGCCTGATACAGCTGCAGGTAATCGTCGGCCAGGGCGGGCAGGCTAAGCAGCAGGGTCAACACAACGGAAAGGGCGCGCATAGGGACTCCATAGGGGGCAGCTATTTTCTGCGGCATAGCGATGCTTGTCGAGGTTCGGCGAGGCTGTGAATCAAACGATGACAGGCTGGTAGAATCGCCAGCATGACGACCGATACCCATACCGCGCTCCTGACCCGCATCGTTGACGACCTGGCCGAACACGGCTGGTCGCTGCAGCCGCAGTTTCTTACCCCCTCTCTGACCCTCGAACTGGCCGAAGAGTGCCGTAAACGTGCCGCGCAAGGTGCATTGGCACCCGCCGGCGTTGGCCGTGGCGCGCAGCAGCAGATCCGCGAAGGGCTGCGTGGCGATCATATTCAGTGGTTGGAAGCCGGTCAGGCCGAGGCTTGTGATCAGTACTTGCAGGCGTTTGACGAGCTGCGCGTGGCGCTGAACCAGGGCTTGTACCTGGGGCTGGAGGATTTTGAGGGGCACTTTGCCCTGTATCCGCCGGGGGCGTTCTACCAGAAGCATGTGGACCGCTTTCGCGATGATGATCGCCGCGCGGTGTCGGCGGTGTTCTATCTCAATGAGGATTGGCAGGCAGAGCACGGCGGCGCGTTGCGTTTGTATCTGCCGAATGGCGAGACCCGCGATGTATTGCCGCAAGCGGGCAGCCTGTTGCTGTTTCTCTCCGCCGATATGCCCCACGAAGTATTGCCGGCAACGCGCGAGCGGCTGTCATTGACCGGCTGGTTTCGCCGGCGGGGCAATGGGCCGTTCTAGTCAAGATTGGCTAGAACCTGTTCACGATCTCGCGAGCTAGAGCCATGCAAGGCAAAAACAGGCGAGATACGTAGCGTAGCGGAGTAACAGCCGTAGGCTGGCCCGCAGGGTGAGCGCAGCGAATCAAGCGGAGTTTACTGGGGTAAATGAGCATTCCGAGCCTGTTTTTAACGCTGCAGGGCCGACGCGCAGCAGATCGTGAGGAGGTTCTTAGTGGCCCCAGACCTTAAAGGTCCCACGCAGATCGGTGATGTCGCGCATCTCGATACTGCCCAGGCGGCTTTCGCCGACGTACATATCGGCGGCGACGCGCAGGCGAATGCGCTGCGCAGGAATGCTACTGGCCACCAACTGTTCGTTGATGGTGGTGAGGTCGGGCAGGGTCAGCTGCAGTTGCTGCTGGCCGCTGCCATTGGTCACCACATCGATTTTCAGCGTGGGCAGGTTGACGCCGAAAATCGGCAAGGTCAGGCCCAGTTGCGCGGCGCCGAAGGCAAAGTTGCCACCGGAGCCGTTCGGGCAGCTAGTCGGCGTGGTGCAGCCGTTGTCGATCTTCACATTGCGCAGCGAGGCGTGGCCGCTGTCATCGCTCCAGCGCACCTGGCCGATGGTCGCCAGCACATCCGCGCGGATGCTGATGCCGGCCTGCCCGCTGATCTCGCTCAGGCTCTGGTTATCCATCGGCAGCAGGGCCGCCTGGCTCGGCAGGGCATAGGCCGCAAGGCTGGCAGTGAGTAGCAGGGCGAAGGTGCGAAGTGGGCGATGCATGGAGGCGTCCTCTCTTAGAGTGGCGTGAGTCTGTGCCTGGCCTGGCGTGCGCGCCATTGGCCGAGGGCGCTTCCCGCCGAAGGATAGGTCGGCGCTGTGCGTGGATGGGGTTGCCTGCGTGAAGCGCTTGGCAATCTACCCGGCACCCCGTCCCTTTGATCGGCGGCCAGTAAGCGCAGTAACCTGGCAGTGTTACGGCGGGTGACTGAATGAGCGTGAACGATGCAGAAGATTCTGGTGAGCCGTTGCCTATTGGGCCAGCGCGTACGTTATGACGGCGGCGCCCATGGCCCGTTTACTGTGCTTGAGCGCTGGCAGCTGGAGGGGCGGATTGTGCCGCTGTGCCCGGAAGTTGCCGGCGGCCTGCCAACCCCGCGCGCCCCGGCGGAAATTGTCGGGGGGCAGGGGGCACAGGTGCTCGATGGACAGCTGCCGGTGCTGACCGTGGACGGCGAGGATGTTACTGCCGCCTTTGTCGAAGGTGCCGAGCAGGCGCTGGCGCTGGTGGCGAAATATGGCATCCGCATGGCGCTGCTTAAGGCGCGCAGCCCCTCGTGCGGTAATCGGGAGAACTACGACGGCAGTTTTAGCGGCACCAAGGTCGCCGGTGAAGGCGTGACCGCTGCGGCCTTGCGCCGTGCTGGGGTGCAGGTGTTTAGCGAAGAGGAGCTGCCGGCTGCCGAGGCAGCGCTACGCGAGCTGGAACAGCAGCCGCTTGCGTAGGATGGGTTGAGCGCAGCGATACCCATGCTGTTGGGTTACTCGGCGCGTGAGATTCGTAGCGTCTGTGGATAAACGATAGGCGCCGCTAACCCAACCTACGCACCTCCCACGAGTCATGACATCGCAAATAAAAAAGGGAGGCCGAAGCCTCCCTTTTTCGTTGTCGCAGTACTTAGAACAGTACGCGGCTACGGATAGTGCCTTTAACGTGCTGCAGCTTCTCCAGCGCCAGGTCGGAGTAATCGGCGTCGACGTCGATGACCACGTAACCAACCTTGTCGTTGGTCTGCAGGAACTGGCCGGAGATGTTGATGCCGTTTTCGGCAAACACGTTGTTGATCTCGCTCATCACACCCGGGATGTTGGCGTGGATGTGCAGCAGGCGGTGTTTGCCCGGGTGCGCCGGCAGGGCCACTTCGGGGAAGTTGACCGAAGACACCGAGGTGCCGTTGTCGCTGTACTTGACCAGCTTCTCGGCCACTTCCAGGCCGATGTTGGCCTGAGCTTCGGCAGTCGAACCACCGATATGCGGAGTGAGGATCACGCGATCCAGGCCGCGCAGCGGGCTTTCGAACTCTTCGTCGTTGGACTTCGGCTCGACCGGGAATACGTCGATGGCGGCGCCGATCAGGTGCTCGTCCTTGATCGCGGCGGCCAGATGCTCCAGCTCGACCACGGTGCCGCGTGCGGCGTTGATCAGGATGCCGCCCTTCTTCATCGCGCGGATTTCTTTCTCGCCGATCATCCACTGGGTGGATGGCAGCTCAGGCACGTGCAGCGACACGATGTCGCACAGGCCCAGCAGGTCGTGCAGCTTGGCGATCTGGGTGGCGTTGCCCAGCGGCAGTTTGGTCACGGTGTCGTAGAAGAACACCTGCATGCCCATGGCTTCGGCGAGTACCGAGAGCTGGGTGCCGATGGAGCCGTAGCCGACGATACCCAGCTTCTTACCGCGGATTTCGAAGGAGTTGGCCGCCGATTTGATCCAGCCGCCACGGTGGCAGGAGGCGTTCTTCTCCGGGATGCCGCGCAGCAGCAGGATGGCCTGGGCCAGTACCAGTTCGGCCACCGAGCGGGTGTTCGAATACGGTGCGTTGAACACGGCGATACCGCGCTCGCGGGCGGCGTCGAGGTCAACCTGGTTGGTGCCGATGCAGAAGCAGCCCACAGCCACCAGGCGCTTGGCGCAGTCAAAGACCTCGGCAGTCAGCTGGGTGCGCGAGCGGATACCGATAAAGTGCGCGTCGGCGATCTTTTCTTTCAGCTCGTCGTCGGAGAGTGCGCCCTTGAGGTACTCGATGTTGGTGTAACCAGCGGCCTTCAGGGTGTCCACTGCATTCTGGTGGACGCCTTCAAGAAGAAGGAACTTGATCTTGCTCTTGTCGAGAGAGGTCTTGCTCATCGGAGTACCTGTTGTCCCACAAATAGTGTCAGGGAAGAGGCCGAGCGCCGTCGGCCGCAGCCCGCAGATCGGCGCGGGGGCACGATTCACGGGGGGCGTATGCTAGCATACGAGCCCCGCGAAACACCTACCCTGGCAGATGAAGCGTGCTCAGGGTGACCATGAATCGTTTGAGAGTTCCGTAGATGACCAACCCTGCGCTGATCGAAGAGCTGAAGACCCTGGTTGAGCCCGGCAAGGTGCTCACCGATGCCGATTCCCTCAACGCCTACGGCAAGGACTGGACCAAGCACTTCGCCCCAGCGCCGCTGGCGATTGCCTTCCCCAAGAGCATCGAGCAGGTGCAGGCCATCGTTCGCTGGGCCAATCAGCACAAGGTCGCGCTGGTGCCGTCGGGTGGCCGCACCGGTTTGTCCGCCGGCGCGGTGGCCGCCAATGGTGAAGTGGTGGTGGCCTTCGACTATATGAACCAGATTCTCGACTTCAACGAATTCGACCGCACGGCGGTATGCCAGCCCGGTGTAGTGACCAAGCAGCTGCAGATGTTCGCCGAGGACAAGGGCCTGTATTACCCGGTGGACTTCGCCTCGGCCGGTTCCAGCCAGATTGGCGGCAATATCGGTACCAATGCCGGCGGGATCAAGGTGATTCGCTACGGCATGACCCGCAACTGGGTGGCCGGGCTGAAGGTCGTTACCGGCACCGGCGAGCTGCTGGAGCTGAACAAGGATCTGATCAAGAACGCCACTGGTTATGACATGCGCCAGCTGTTTATTGGCGCCGAAGGCACCCTGGGCTTCGTCGTCGAGGCCACCATGCGCCTGGACCGTGCGCCGAAGAACCTCACCGCGATGGTGCTCGGCACCCCGGACTTCGACTCGATCATGCCGGTGCTGCATGCCTTCCAGAACAAGCTGGACCTGACCGCCTTCGAGTTCTTCTCCGACAAGGCCCTGGCCAAGATCATGGCTCGTGGCGATGTACCGGCGGCGTTTGAAACCGATTGCCCGTTCTACGCCCTGCTGGAATTCGAAGCCACCACCGAGGAAGTCGCCGAAGCGGCCCTGGCCACCTTCGAGCATTGCGTCGAGCAGGGCTGGGTGCTGGACGGCGTGATGAGCCAGAGCGAGCAGCAGCTGCAGAACCTGTGGAAGCTGCGCGAGTACATCTCGGAAACCATCAGCCACTGGACGCCGTACAAGAACGACATCTCGGTCACCGTGTCGAAAGTGCCGGCGTTTTTGCACGATATCGACCGCATTGTCGGCGAACACTATCCGGACTTCGAAATCGTCTGGTTCGGCCATATCGGTGACGGCAACCTGCACCTGAATATCCTCAAGCCGGAGAACCTGTCCAAGGACGAGTTCTTCGCCAAGTGCGCCACGGTCAACAAGTGGGTGTTCGAGACCGTGCAGAAGTACAACGGCTCGATCAGCGCCGAACACGGCGTGGGCATGACCAAGCGCGATTACCTGACCTACAGCCGCTCGGAAGCCGAGATTGGCTATATGAAGGCGATCAAGGCGGTGTTTGACCCTAACGGCATCATGAATCCGGGTAAGATCTTCCCGCTTTGATTGACCTTGATCATCTGTAGCCCGGATAAGCCTTGGCGTAATCCGGGGCAGTGGCGCCGCGGATTGCGCTGCGCTTATCCAGGCTACGGGATCGTGCTTTGGTCGCAACGACGGCCGGCCCTAAAGCGGGCATGATCGTCGGGCGGGTGCAGCCCGCCATTATCAGGTGGCGGGTTGCACCCGCCCTACACGGCACGCTCCCATAAAGAGCAGCGCAACGCATTCCCATAAGGAGTTGCCCATGAGCTACCAGCATCAGTATGTCGATGGCACCCATATCCACTTCCCCATGGGCAAGGTGGTGTGCATCGGCCGTAACTACGCCGAGCATGCCAAGGAGCTGAATAACCCGGTGCCGACCGAGCCGCTGCTGTTTATCAAGGCCGGCAGCTGTGTGGTGCCGCTGGATGACGGCTTTACCCTGGTCGAGGGTAAGGGTGACGTGCATTACGAAGCGGAAATCGCCGTGCTGATCGGCAAGCCGCTGTCGCGCACGCCTAATGCCGAGGAAGTGCGCGACGCCATTTCCGGCTTCGCCCCGGCTCTGGACCTGACCCTGCGCGACCTGCAGGCCACGCTCAAGGCCAAGGGCTACCCCTGGGAAACTGCCAAATCCTTCGACGGCGCCTGTGTGCTGGCGCCGTTCGTGCCGGGCGATGCAGTCGAAGACCTTGCCGATATCGGTATCCGCCTGGCAATCAACGGTGAAGTGCGTCAGGACGGCAACAGCCGCGACATGCTCAACCCGATCTTGCCGATGATCCAGCACATCTGCGGGCACTTCAGCCTGCAGCCGGGTGATGTGATCCTCACCGGCACGCCAGTCGGCGTCGGCCCGCTGCACAAGGGCGATGCGCTGGTGCTGGAGCTGGTTGGTCATAGCCGCTTCGAGAGTCGCGCGCTTTAACCGCAACGGCTAGTCGCCAGCTGATATAAAGCGGCACCTGGAGGTGCCGGCTGGCCTGGCGGCTTAACAGAAACTTAAGGGTTGCTCTCTAGTCTGATAGCCATCGTTCTGCTGAGTTGTGTGCGATGTCGATCTGGATTGCTCGGCTGGTGCGTCTGCGCTGGCTAATTGTGCTGCTGTTCCTGCTCACGGTTGCCCTGCTGGTGGCCAATTACCGTCATTGGGATGATCGCCTGTCCTTCTGGTTTCAACAGCAACAGGTGGGCGTTGCCGAGCAGCAGGCGAGCATCTGGTTGCCAGGCTATAAGGCCGTGCTGCAGGGCAAGCCGCTGCAGGGGCTGGAAGGCGATGAGGTGTCCGGGCTGACCTACAACCCCGAGAGCGACACGCTGTTCACCGTAACCGGGAAATACCCGCAGTTGATCGAGCTGACCCTGGATGGCCAGGTGATGCGGCGCATCGATCTGCATGGCTTCTCCAACCCTGAAGGGGTGGAAATGCTCGCCGATGGCCGCTTGGCGATTATCGATGAGCGCAAGCGCACCCTGACCACCTTCAAGCTCGGCGCGCTGACCCGCAGCCTGGAGTTTGCCGATCTGGCGTCCTTCGACCTGGGCTTTATCGATGCCGGCAACAAGGGCTTCGAGGGCATTGCCTGGGATTCGCGCAACGAGCGCGTGCTGCTGGGCAAGGAGCGTGGTCCGCTGGGGCTGTTCAGCATGCCGTTTCCCGGTGAGGACGGCGCGGTCGGAGCCCTTGAACCGCTGAGTTCCGGTCATCTGTTTCTGCGCGATATTTCCTCGCTGAGTTACGACGCCCGCACCGGCCATGCCCTGGTGCTCTCGGATGAGTCGCGCCTGCTGCTGGAAGTGAACGAGCAGGGTGAGCCGGTCAGCTTTATTAGCCTGGCGCGCGGTATGAATGGCCTGCGCCAGGGCATCGGCCAGGCCGAAGGGGTGACCATGGATGCGGCCGGCAATATCTATATCGTCAGCGAGCCCAACCTGTTCTACGTCTTGCACAAAGAGCCGGCGGCAGCGGATTAAGTTTGGCTTAAGCACCGATTAAGCCTGGCTTCAGCTAGGCCCTCTAATCTAGCCCCATCACCTAACTGATTAGAGGTTCACCCCATGAAGCGTTTCACTTTGGCTCTGCTGCTGGTTCCACTGTTCTCCACCGCCGCGATGGCCACCGGTTACACCGGTCCTGGCGCCACCACTCAGGTCACCACCGTGGCAGCTGCATTGGATGCCGCCGATGACACTCCGGTGGTACTGCAGGGGCAGATCGTCAAGCGTCTGCAGGATGAGCTGTATGAGTTCAAAGACGCCAGCGGCACCATCAATGTCGAGATCGACGATGAGCATTGGCCAGCCCAGGCCATTTCCGAAAAGGCCGTGGTCAAGATCAGCGGCGAAGTTGACCGTGACCTGACCAGCCGCGAAATCGATGTCGAGTACCTCGAACTGGTCAAATAAGTCGCCCCATCATGTGCCCATGTCAGCCCGAAGCCCTGCTTCGGGCTGACGCCGTTGTGTCACCCGTGATAGTTGAGAGTGAAGCGCCATGCGAGATCATTTCACCCTGAAGCGCCTGTTGCTCAGCTTTGCCGTGCTGGCGTTGCTGCTGCTTGGTTTGTTCGCCCAGGAGTACCGTCTGTTTGAACGGGCCTGGTTCAATGTGCAGCAGGCGGGCAAAAGCCTGGCAGCGGAGCGCGACATACTGTTGTCGGGCTATCAGGTGGAGATCGAAGCCAAGGTGATCGAGGGGCTGAACGATGATGTCTCGGCGCTGACCTACGACCCGGACCGCAACAGCCTGTTTAGCGTGACCAACCAGAAGGCGCAGCTGATCGAGCTGTCGCTGGATGGCGAATTGCTGCGGCGTATCGACCTGCATGGTTTTGGCGATGCCGAAGCGGTCGAGTACATCAGCCCGGGCCTCTATGTGATCAGCGATGAGCGCCAGCAGCGGTTGATCAAGGTGCGGGTCGATGACAGCACCACCGAGTTGCATGCCGATCAGGCGCAGCAGTTCTCCCTTAGCATCGGCCGCAATGGCAACAAAGGCTTTGAGGGGCTGGCCTACGACTCGGTTGGCCAGCGCCTGTTTGTCGCCAAGGAGCGCGACCCGATCCGCATCTATGAAATTCACGGTTTCCCGCAGCGTGATCCGCAGCAACCCTTCGCCGTGCATGTGGTGGATGATCAGCAGCGCGATGCCGGGTTGTTTGTGCGCGATCTGTCCAGCCTGCAGTTTGATGAGCGCAGCGGCCATCTGCTGGCGCTGTCCGATGAGTCACGGCTGGTGCTGGAGCTGAATGTCGAGGGCAAGCCGATCAGCAGCTTGTCGCTGCTGGCCGGGCGCAATGGCCTGACCCGCAGCGTGCCCCAGGGCGAAGGCATCGCCATGGATAACCAGGGCGTGCTCTACCTGGTCAGCGAGCCCAATCTGTTTTATCGCTTCAAGAAACCAGACGCCTAGTTGGTGAGGCGAGCGCTGCTGCCGTTGGTTGCAGCAGCCGCGCGGTTTTCCATTCGAAACCCAGGGTCAGGCCGATGGCCGCGCAAGCCAGGCCGCCGGCCAACCCCCACCACACGCCTTCTGCGCCCCAACCCAGGGGAAATGCCAGCGCCCAGGCCAGCGGCGCACCGACTGCCCAGTAGCAGCCGAGGCCGACCCAGAAGGTGGTCTTGGCGTCCTTGAGGCCGCGAATCGCGCCCATGGCGATGGTCTGGATACCGTCGAAGAATTCGAACCAGGCGGCAATCGCCAGCAGCGCTACGGCCAGGCGCACCACCTCGCTATAGCCGCTGTCTGTGTGATCGAGAAACAGCCCGACCACCCACTGCGGCGCCAGCCAGAACAAACAGGCGAAACCGAGCATGCACAGCGCACCAAGACCCAGGCCCAGGCGCCCGGCCTGGCGTGCCTGCTGCAGGCGGCCGGCACCAAAGTGCTGGCCGATACGGAAGGTCACCGCGTAGGAAATCCCCACCGGCACCATAAAGGCCACGTACACCGACATGATCGCGATCTGGTGCGCCGCCAGTTGGGTGCTGCCCAGCGCGCCCATGCACAACGCGGCAAAGGCAAACAGCCCGGACTCCACCGCATAGGTGCCGCCAATCGGCAGGCCCAGGCGCAGCAGCTCTTTCAGCTCGGCCCACACCGGCCGCAGCAACCCGCGCCACAGCGGATAAGGGCTGTAGGCGCTGTGGTGCAGCACATGCCAGGCCAGCAGCAGCGCCATGACATTCATCACCACGGCAGTCACCAGACCGATGCCGGCCAGGCCCAGTGGTGGCAGGCCGAACCAGCCCTTGATCAGCGCATAGTTGAGGGCGAAGTTGGCCAGCGCGCCGCCAATGCTGATGGCCATTACCGGGCCTGGGCGGCCGATGGCGCTGGTAAAGCCGCGCAGCGCCATAAAACTCATATAGCCGGGCAGGGCAAACACCAAGGTGGAGAGAAACTGCATGCCGCCGCTGACGTTCTCCGGCTTTTGGCCGAAATACAGCAGCGCCGGGCCGAGGTTCCACAGCGTCAGGCCGGCCAGTAGTGCCAGGCCCCAGCCGAGCCACAGGCCGTTCTGCGTCAGTCGGGTAACCCCTGCGGTGTCCTGCGCGCCGTGACGGATCGCCACCAGATTGCCGACCGAGGCAATCACCCCAACACAGAAGATCGAGACAAAGGAATAGCTGGCCGCGCCCAGGCCGCCAGCCGCCAGGGTTGCAGGGCCGAGCAGGCCCATCATCACCGTGTCGGTAAATACCATCAGTACATGCGCCAGTTGCGCAGCAATCAGCGGCCCGGCGAGTTTCAGAATGGCGCGCAGTTCGCCACGAAGCGGATGCAGCATGATGAGTTCTACTCAGTTAGAAGGCTTGCTCGGGTGATTCGCGCAGGCAGAGAATGCGCCTATTCTCATGAGCCAGCCGTGGCAGCACAAAAGGATAATAGCGATGACAGGCATGACTATTACTCATGGATCGCAGTCGTGAGCCAGCGCTTGCCGCCGCTCTATGCCCTGCGCGCCTTCGAGGCTGCGGCGCGGCACAGCTCCTTTACCCGCGCCGCCGAAGAACTGGCGATCACCCAGAGTGCGGTCAGCCGGCATGTGCGCACCCTGGAAGAGCACTTCGCCTGTCGTCTGTTCGAGCGTCGCGGCCGCAGCCTGCAACTCAGCGAAACCGCACGTATGCTGCTGCCGGGGCTGCGCGATGGTTTTGAGGCGCTGGAACGGGCCTGCAACACCCTGCGCGTCGACGACACGGTGCTGCGCCTGAAGGCGCCGTCGACCTTGACCATGCGCTGGCTGCTGGCGCGCCTGTCACGCTATCGCCTGATCAGCGCCAGTGAAGTGCAACTGACCAGCGCCTGGATGGACGTGGACAAGGTGGACTTTCTGCATGAGCCGTTCGACTGCGCCGTGCTGCTCAGTCAGGGCGACTTCCCGGATGAGTGGGAGAGTACTGAGCTATTCGCCGAATGGCTGATTCCGGTCTGCGCGCCTGAGGCCTTGAGCGAGCAGCCCTGGGATTTGCCACGCTTGCAGGCCGCCGAACTGCTGCACCCCACCCCGGACCGCCGCGACTGGCGGCAGTGGCTGCAGGCCATGGGGCTGGCCGATCAGGTGCCGCTCAAGGGTGGCCAGGTGTTCGACACCCTGGAGCTGGGCATGGTCGCTGCTGCGCGTGGTTATGGCGTGTCGATTGGCGATCTGGTGATGGTTGCCGAGGATGTCGCTCAGGGCCGCCTCGGCCTGCCTTGGCCCAGCGCGGTGCCCAGTGGCTGCAGTTACTACCTGGTCTGGCCCAAGGCGCGTCGAGGCCAGGAGCGTTTTCGCCGCTTGCGCGATTATCTGGTGGCGGATGTGGCGGCGATGCAGCTGCCCGTGGTCGAGCGGGTGGAAAATCGAGCGCGTTAGCGCTGCAGTGCATAAGGCGTAAAAAATATTGGACTATCGTTTGCCGGCTTTCTCAGATTAATTCTTTTAAAACAGTAGCTTGCTTCGTTGGTTGGGCTGGGTTGCCTGTTGCTTGCGGTCTGATTTCTTAACATTATGAGCGTATTTGTTTGACATATTTTACGGCTTTGGCAGACTGGCTTCAGGGTTGTGACTGCCAGATGGGCGTTTCTCGCGCATCTGATGCCGCTGCGGCGGGCATCTAGACAGGCGCAATCAGCCGTAAAACAGAAGGTGCGCGACAACCGTCAGCCCTTCTGCACAACAACGGCAGCCAATCCCGGCTGCCCCAAGGTGATGTATGTCCAACAACAATACGAAACAGCGCCCAGGCGCGCGTAAACCGGTTGTCCTGATGTCCATGGGCGCTCAAGAGCGCAAAGGGCATGCCTATCAAGTAATGACCCACAAATACATAATCCCCCTGGTCGAACTGTCTGGCTGTGTGCCGCTGCTGGCGCCCAGCTGCTGCGGCGTCGATGACATCGAGCAGTACCTGTCGATGGTCGACGGCGTGTACCTGACCGGTGCGGGCAGCAATATCGATCCGGCCCTCTACGGCCAGGAAAACCTGACCCCGACCAAGGGCCAGGATCAGGACCGCGATCTATTCGATATCCCACTGATTCGCGGCGCCTTGGCACGTGGCCTGCCGCTGTTTGGCATCTGCCGCGGCATGCAGGAAATCAACGTGGCCCTGGGCGGCAATATCCACCAGAAGGTCTACGAAGTACCGGGCATGAATGACCACCGCGAAGACACCAGCGCGCCGGTGGACGTGCAGTATGCCGACAGCCATAGCGTGCGGGCGCTGCCGGGCAGCTGGTTTGCCGAACTGATGGGCCATGCGGATTTTCCGGTCAACTCGCTGCACGGCCAGGCCGTTGATCAACTGGGCGAGGGTGTCGAAGCCCTGGCCCATGCCGAAGATGGCCTGATCGAAGCGATTCACCTGCCAGGCGCCGAGCAGTTCACCCTGGCGGTGCAATGGCACCCCGAGTGGCAGGCGGCGCAGAACCCGCATTCGGTGAAAATCTTCAAGGCATTCGGCGATGCCTGTCGTGAACAGGCCGCCCGCCGCGACCAGTAAGTGCTTTAGCTTTATATAAAGAAGCCCCGCATGCGGGGCTTCTTTATGGCTGCGATTCAGGCGCCGTTGCTGCTGGGTCGGTACTGCAGGGCTTCACCCAGGTGGCTGCGGCTGATATGCGCGGCGCTATCCAAATCGGCCAGGGTGCGCGCTACCTTCAACACCCGATGGGCCGCGCGCAGGCTCAGGCCCAAGCGTTCGCAGGCGTTTTCCAGCCACTGACGGTCTTCACCTTGCAGGCTGCAATGCTGTTGCACGCCGTTGAGGTCTAGGTGGGCATTGGCGCAACCCTGGCGCGCCAGTTGCTGCTGGCGCGCCTGTACCACCTGGGCGGCCAGCTCGGCGCTGCTTGGGCCGGGTTCGGCGTTGGCATGCAGCCGGGTGGTTTCCCGTGGCACGCTGAGGTGCAGGTCGATGCGGTCGAGCAGCGGGCCAGAGAGTTTGCCGCGGTAGCGCTGGATCTGCTCAGTGGAACAGCGGCAGCGCCCGGACGGATCGCCCAGATGCCCGCAGGGGCAGGGGTTCATCGCTGCCACCAGCTGAAAACGCGCAGGAAAGCGCACCTTGTCGCGGGCGCGGGCAATCACGATCTGCCCGCTTTCCAACGGCTCACGTAAAACTTCCAAAACTTTTCTGTCGAATTCAGCTCGTCCAAAAAAAGCACGCCGTGATGGGCCAAGGTGATTTCACCAGGCTGCGGACGACTGCCACCGCCGACCAGTGCCGGGCCGGATGCGCTGTGATGAGGTGTTCTAAAGGGTCTTTGCGGCCAGGCACTTAGCGGCGTGTGACTGGCCACGGAGTGAATCGCCGCCACTTCCAGCGCTTCCTGTTCATCCAGCGCTGGCAGCAGGCCCGGCAGGCGGCTGGCCAGCAGGGTTTTTCCCGTACCGGGCGGCCCGGTAAATAGAAGGTTGTGCGAACCGGCTGCCGCTACCAGCAGGGCGCGTTTGGCGGCGATCTGTCCCTGCACTTCGGCCAGATCGGGGTAGGGCAGGATCTGGCGCAACAGGCCCTGGGCCTGATACGGCGCAATCGGCGTTTGGCCATTGAGGTGGGCGGCGACTTCCAGCAGGTGCTCGACGGCAATCACCGTCAGCCCCGACGCCAGGCTGGCTTCTTCGGCATTCGCCCTGGGTACCACTAAGGTGCGTCCGGCGGCGCGGGCGGCCAGTGCAGCAGGTAAGACGCCCTGTACTGGGCGAATCGCCCCGGACAGCGCCAATTCGCCCAGGCATTCGAGGTGCTCCAGCGCGCTGGCCGGCACCTGGCCGCTGGCGGCGAGAATGCCGAGGGCAATCGCCAGGTCGAAGCGACCGCCGTCCTTGGGCAAATCTGCCGGTGCCAGGTTCAAGGTAATCCGTCTGGGCGGGAACTCGAAGGCGCAGTTGAGGATGGCGCTGCGCACGCGGTCCTTGCTTTCCTTGACGGCGGTTTCCGGCAAGCCGACCAGGGCCAGCGAGGGCAGGCCGTTGGCCAGGTGGGCTTCGACGGTGACGGCGGGGGCTTCAACCCCCACTTGGGCGCGGCTGTGGACTATGGCCAGGGACATCGATCACTCCTTGATCGGCTGATGCATCCGCTGTGGGCGTTACTCGCTGGTGGCTGGGGCGTCTGCGCTGCGTGCTTCCATCTCGGCGACCTTGGCTTCAAGTGCTTCCAGGCGAGCGCGGGTGCGGGCCAGGACGACCATCTGGCTGTCGAATTCGTCGCGGCTGACCAGGTCGAGTTTGCTGAAGGCGCTTTGCAGCAGCACCTTGAACTGGGCTTCGAATTCACCGCGGGGCAAGGGCGCGTCACCGTTGAATAGGCGCGAGGCGTGGGTGGTCAGGGCGTCTAGCAGGGCTTTAGGTGGCAGCATGGTGAGGTTCCGTTTGCAGGTGGCGGCAGTGTAGCACGCAGCTTTACCCGGCTTGCCGGCTGCGGCCGGCTGCGGCCGGCGCAGGATTGGCGCAGGATTGGCGCAGGATTGGCGCGGGTTGCACAGTTTTCGCGCGTTGCTTGGTTGGCTGTTGCACCGTTGTTGTGCGCTGGCGGTTGGCTAGTGCCGGGCTAAAACGCCTGTTTGCCGGGTAACTGCATGAAATAAATCGGTTTTGGCGGTTCTGGCAAGCTTTCTGCTTTGTCTCTTGCGACGCATGCACCGATGCAGTTCCGGTGCGTCAGGCGAAGCGGGGAAGTGTTTCGTCGGGAGCGGTTGGTGAGCATCGGTGCCGCTGGGTCAGGGCTGCGATGCATTACAAAAGCCAGGCACTGCGCTTAGACTTGGGCCGGGTTCGTAATTCCTGGGGCAAGTCCACCATACACGGGAGAGAGTTACATGAAGCTAGTCACTGCCATCATCAAGCCGTTCAAGCTGGACGACGTCCGTGAGTCACTGTCGGAGATCGGCGTGCAGGGCATCACTGTCACTGAAGTCAAAGGCTTTGGTCGCCAGAAGGGCCATACCGAGCTGTACCGCGGCGCTGAATACGTGGTCGATTTCTTGCCAAAAGTGAAAATCGACGTGGCCATCGCTGACGATCAACTCGATCGCGTGATCGAGGCCATCACCAAGGCTGCTAACACCGGCAAGATCGGTGACGGCAAGATTTTCGTTGTAAACCTGGAACAGGCGATCCGCATCCGTACCGGCGAAACCGGCACCGACGCAGTTTAAGCCTCCGAACGAACCCCACGCCCCAGGAGTTAAACCATGACTCTGCGAAAAATCGCAGGGCTAGGAGCCCTTTTGTCTCTCGTTCCTGGCTTTGCCATGGCCGAAGAGGCAAGCCTGAACAGCGGCGACACCGCTTGGATGTTGGTCGCCACTGTACTGGTGCTGTTTATGACCATCCCTGGTCTGGCGCTGTTCTACGCCGGCATGGTGCGTTCGAAGAACGTGCTGTCGGTGTTGATGCAGTGTTTTGCGGTAACCGGGTTGATCAGCATTCTGTGGGTCGTTTACGGCTACAGCCTGACCTTTGACAGCACCGGCATGGAGCAGGGGGTCGTCAACTTCAACTCCTTTGTCGGCGGTTTCTCCAAAGCCTTCCTTTCTGGTTTGACCCTGGACAGCCTGGTGGCTGGTGTTCCGGAGACGGTCTTCATCACCTTTCAGATGACCTTCGCCATCATCACCCCGGCGCTGATCGTTGGTGCCTTTGCTGAGCGCATGAAGTTCTCGGCCATGCTGATCTTTATGGCGGTGTGGTTCACCCTGGTCTATGCGCCTATCGCGCACATGGTTTGGGGTGGCGACGGGGCACTGATGTGGGACTGGGGCGTGCTCGACTTCGCGGGCGGCACCGTGGTGCACATCAACGCCGGTATCGCCGGTCTGGTGGCCTGTCTGGTGCTGGGCAAGCGCAAGGGTTTTCCAACCACTGCCATGCCGCCACACAACCTCGGCTACACCCTGATCGGCGCAAGCATGCTCTGGGTAGGCTGGTTCGGCTTCAACGCAGGTTCTGCGCTGGCAGCCAACGGCAGCGCCGGTATGGCCATGCTGGTCACCCAGATTGCCACCGCTACCGCGGCGCTGAGCTGGATGTTCGCCGAGTGGATCACTCACCGCAAACCAAGCGTTCTGGGCATTGCCTCGGGCGCTGTGGCGGGTCTGGTGGCGATTACTCCGGCGTCCGGTACTGCGGGGCCGATGGGCGCTCTGGCGATTGGTCTGGCCAGTGGGGTGATCTGCTTCTTCTGCGCCACCAGCCTGAAACGCAAGCTGGGTTATGACGATTCCCTCGACGTGTTCGGCGTACACGCCGTGGGCGGCATTGTCGGCGCCATTCTCACCGGGGCGTTCGCCGCACCGGCCTTGGGTGGCTTCGGCGAGGTGGAGAACATTCCGGCGCAGTTGTGGATCCAGTTCGAGGGGGTGGCCTTCACAGTGGTGTACACCGCGGTGGTGACCTTCGTGATTCTGAAAGTGATCGACCTAGTAATGGGCCTGCGTGTCAGCGAAGAGGAAGAGACCATCGGTCTCGATCTCGCCCTGCATAACGAGCGCGGCTACAACCTGTAAGCACACGGAGCGCGTCCGGAGCCAGCCCCGGACGTCTTAACCGAATAGCGCTAAAAAGCGCAACGGCAAGAGGTGAACCATGGACAACACAGCATTGACTGCACTGCAGTACGGTTTTGATACCTTCTACTTTTTGGTTTGCGGCGCCCTGGTAATGTGGATGGCAGCGGGTTTTGCCATGCTCGAATCCGGTCTGGTGCGAGCCAAGAACACCACTGAAATTCTCACCAAGAACATCGCCCTGTATGCAGTGGCGAGCATCATGTACCTGGTGATCGGCTACCACATCATGTACTCCAGCCCGGAAGGCGGCATCCTGCCAAGCCTGGGTTTCCTGATTGGTGACGAGAACAGCGTTGAGTCGGTTCTGGCCGGCGGTGACGACGCGCCTTACTACTCGGCGCGTTCGGACTTCTTCTTCCAGGTGGTGTTTGCCGCGACCTGCATGTCGATCGTTTCCGGTGCCGTGGCTGAGCGCATGAAGCTGTTTGCCTTCCTGGCATTCGCTGTGGTCATGACCGGTTTCATCTACCCGGTACAGGGCTTCTGGAAGTGGGGTTCGGGCTTCCTTAACGAAGCGGGTTTCCTCGACTTCGCCGGTTCCGGTGTGGTGCACATGGCAGGCGCAACCGCTGCCCTGGCTGGCGTACTGCTGCTCGGCGCACGTAAAGGCAAGTACGGCCCGAATGGCCAGGTCAACGCCATTCCGGGTGCCAACCTGCCGATGGCAGCGCTGGGTACCTTTATCCTGTGGATGGGCTGGTTCGGCTTCAACGGTGGCTCGCAGCTGAAGATGAGCACCATCGAAGACGCCAACGCCGTGGCCAACGTGTTTGTTAACACCAATATGGCGGCTGCCGGTGGCCTGGTCGCTGCGCTGATCGTGGCACGCATCCTGTTCGGCAAGGCTGACCTGACCATGGCCCTCAACGGTGCCCTGGCTGGCCTGGTGGCAATCACTGCCGAACCGCTGACCCCGACTGCCCTGCAAGCCACCCTGATCGGTGGTGTAGGCGGCGTGCTGGTGGTGTTCTCGATCCTCGGCCTGGACAAGCTCAAGCTCGACGATCCAGTCGGTGCCATCTCCGTTCACGGTGTGGTCGGTATCTGGGGTCTGTTGGCGGTCTGCCTGACCAACAGCGACGCTACCCTCGGCGCACAGCTGCTGGGTATCGGCTCGATCTTCGCCTGGGTCTTCGTGGCCAGCCTGATCGTCTGGTCCATCATCAAACTGGTGATCGGCCTGCGCGTTACTGAGGAAGAAGAGTACGAAGGCGTGGACATCGCCGAATGCGGTATGGAAGCCTATCCGGAATTCACCAAGCGTTGATTTCCTCGGGTTTCAACAAGGGCGCCTAAGGGCGCCCTTTGTTTTTTCTGCAAGCCAATTAAAGGTTGTGGTTTTTCAGCGTGCACGCGGTTGTGATGGAGCGGCAACAGACCCTAGAATGCGCGCCGTTGAGCGCAGTTCGCCGATGCGCAGCGCTCAGCCCAAGGCAAGGCCACTGGAATTTTTATCAGCGACGTTAGAAAGCTGACGCAGCTGGGCTATAACTACTCTGCTTTTCGCAAGTCATGAGGTTGGAACATGAGCGACGAAGATCTGGAACACGACGAATTAGAAGGCGCTGACGAAGACGAAGGCGAGGAGCTGGCTGCCGCCGATGATGGCGACAGCAGCGACGATGGCGACGGTGACGACGAAGTCGTACCCGCCAGCAAAGGCAAAAAGGCCAAAGCCGCCGTCGACGTAGAAGAACTGCCGAGCATCGAAGCCAAGCAGAAAGAGCGTGATGCGCTGGCCCGCGCCATGGAAGAGTTCCTCTCCCGTGGCGGCAAGGTGCAGGAAGTCGAGCCGAATGTGGTCTCTGATCCGCCCAAGAAGCCGGACAGCAAATACGGCAGCCGCCCTATCTAAGGGCCTGCTGTAAAACGAAAAAGCCCGCATGCTATCCGCGTGCGGGCTTTTTTGTGTGCGATGCCTTGTGAAGGCCGGCAGATGACTGTGTAGGGTGGATGGCGCTTTATCCATCCACCGCTCATCGTCGGTCAGGACCGCGTGTGTTCGTCTACGCCCAGCTATGCAGCAATGCCGGCAGCTCGGCCAGGCTGCGGATCTGCCCGTCCGGGGCATTGTCGGCCTCCCAGGCTTTGCCCTGGGGGTTGAACCAGATCGCCCGCAAGCCTGCAGCCTGAGCGCCAGCAATGTCGTCGCTGGGGTGGTCGCCGATATGCACTGCGTGTTCGGCGGCAATTCCCGCGCGTTTCAGCGCTTCGGTAAAAGGTTTCGGGTCAGGTTTGCCGACGCCCAACTCCTCGGCGCACAGGGCGAACTGGAAGTAGTCGGCCAGGCCCAGACGGCGCACATCGGCATTGCCGTTGGTGATCACCCCGAGCTGGAAGCGATTGGCCAAGGCTTCCAGCGTTGGATGCACCTCGGCAAACAGCTCGACCTGATGGCGCGCGGCGAGAAATACCTGAAAGCCGGCTTCGGCCAGCGCCTGCGCATCGCTGTGTGGGTAGCCGGCGTCTGTCAGGGCATGCAGCAAAATGCGCCGGCGCAGTTCGCTGAGGCGATGCTTGAGCATCGGCTCGGCCTGCAGCAAGGTGGCGCGAATCGACCACAGATGCTCCACCGGCACCGCACCCAGGCGCGGCGCATGCATCGCCAGCCAGTTGCGCAGCGCCGCTTCGGCGTCCTGCATCACCGGGGTGACATCCCATAGGGTGTCGTCGAGGTCGAAGGTGATCAGCTGAATACTCATTCTGTGCTGCCTTTGCGTTTGGCCCTGGGGTGCGCCTGGTCATAGACCGTGGCCAGGTGCTGGAAGTCCAGGTGGGTGTAAACCTGGGTGGTGGCGATATCGGCGTGGCCGAGCAGTTCCTGCACGGCGCGCAGGTCCTGGGAAGATTCGAGCATATGGCTGGCGAAGCTGTGGCGCAGCATATGCGGATGCAGGTGCTGGCCCAGCTCACGCACACCGGCCTGACGCACGCGTAGTTGCACGGCGCGCGGGCCGATGCGCCGGCCCTGCTGGCTGATAAATACCGCGCCGTCGCCCGGGTTTGCCAGCGCGCGCAGCGGCAGCCACTGCTGCATGGCTTCGCGCGCCATACGCCCGAGGGGTAATTCGCGGGTTTTATTGCCCTTGCCGATGACGCGTACCAACCCGGCGGTCAGGTCGAGGCCATCCAGGTTGAGGCCCACCAGCTCCGACAGGCGCAGACCTGATGAATAGAACAGCTCAAGCATGGCCTGGTCGCGGCGGGCGATAAAATCGTCTTCCAGGGCGCCGTCGAGCAGCTGCGCGGTGCGGTCGGCATCCAGGGTTTTCGGCAGGCGCCGCTCGCCCTTGGGCGGCGTCAGGCCGCTGGCCGGATCGCTCTGGCAGTGGCCTTCACGAATCAAATAACGATAGAGGCCGCGGGTGGCCGAGAGCAGGCGCGCCAGGCTGCGGCTGGATTGGCCCTGCATATTCAGGCGGCCGACCATACGCCGCAGGCGCGCAGTGTCGAGTGCGCTCCAGCTGTCGATCTGCTCCTGGCTGCAGAACGCCAGCAACGTGCTCAGGTCGTGGCGGTAGCCGATCAGGGTATGGGAGGAAAGCTGGCGCTCGCTGCGCAGGTGTTCGAGGTAGGCGTCCAGGAGGTCTTGCATGGAAGCTCCCTGCGGGGCTGCGTAGGATGGGGCGGGCGGCGTACCCATCGGGCGATCTTGCGAGCAATGACGGGTATCGCTCTGCTCAACCCATCCTACGGTTTGCTGCTGTTATCTCACCGAGCGCAACGGTGTGGCGAAGCCCGGAACGACGCGGGCCAGCACTTCGGCGATATAACCGAGGAACAGCGTGCCCAGCGAGCTTTTGTAATGCTGCGGGTCGGCGCTGCCAATCGCCAGTACGCCATGCAGGCCTTGATAGGAGATGCTCACCACCGCCGCCGAACCAACTTGCGCGCCGTCTTCGGCACCGAACAGGAAGTTCAACTCATGCTCGCGCAGTACCCCGCAGATGGTCTTGCCACCGGCCAACAGGCCGCCAATGGCTTGATGGGCTTCGGCGCTGCTGACCGAGCGGCCGACCGGCAGCGGTGCGTCGCTGAACAGAATCAGGCTGACGAAGGGCACCTGAAACTCGCGGCGCAGGCTGTCTTCAACGCAGCTGACCACTTCTTCCAGGCTGCTGGCGTCGAGCAGGTCGAGCACCAGGCGGCGGGTCTTGTCGAACAGGCGGTCGTTGTCGCGGGCCACGTCCATCAGTTGCGAGAGGCGGTGACGCATCTCGATATTGCGCTCGCGCAGCAGTTTCACCTGGCGTTCGACCAGCGACACGGTATCGCCGCGCTGGTGCGGAATGCGCAGCTCGGGGATCAACTCATCGTGGTCGATAAAGAATTCCGGATGCAGGCGCAGGTACGCGGCAACCGTTTCCGAATCCAGTGGCTTGGGTGAATCCTGCTTGTCGGTCATAAACGAACCTGTCCTTCGTACACACGTACTGCGGGTCCGCTCATCATAACGGGCTGGCCGGGGCCTGCCCACTCGATGCTCAGTTTGCCGCCGGGCAGTTCGATCTGCACCGGTGAGTCCATCCAGCCCTGGCTGATCGCCGCCACGACTGCGGCACAGGCGCCGGTGCCGCAGGCCTGGGTTTCCCCGGCGCCGCGCTCCCAGACGCGCAGCTTGGCGCGTTGGCGATCAACCACTTGCAGGAAACCGACGTTCACCCGCTGCGGAAAGCGCGAATGGTGTTCGAGTTTTGGCCCCAGGCTGTGCACCGGCGCGTTGTCGACGCTGTCGACGCGCAGCACGGCATGCGGGTTGCCCATGGACACGGCGGCCAGTTCAACGGTCTGGCCGTCGACGGCCACGCTGTAGCTCAGCGCCCGCTGTTCGGCCTGGAACGGGATATCGGCTGGCACCAGGCGCGGTGCGCCCATGTTGACGCTGATCTGCCCGTCGTTGCGCACGTCCAGCTCGATGATCCCGCCCTTGGTTTCCACGCGAATCTGCTTCTTCACCGTCAGGCGCTTGTCCAGCACGAAGCGGGCGAAGCAGCGCGCGCCGTTGCCGCACTGCTCCACTTCCGAGCCGTCGGCATTGAAGATGCGGTAGCGGAAATCCACGTCCGGGTTGCTTGGCGGCTCGACCAGCAGTAGCTGATCGAAGCCCACGCCGGTGTGGCGGTCACCCCACTGCTTGGCGTTTTTCGGCTGGATATGCGCGTGCTGGCTGACTAGGTCGAGGACCATAAAGTCGTTGCCGAGGCCGTGCATCTTGGTAAAGCGCAATAGCATCAGACTTACTCCGGCAGGCGGCTTTCGCCCGCAAAGAGTTCGCTGAGCGTCTCACGGCGACGCACTTCGAAGGCCTGCTCACCATCCACCATCACCTCGGCGGCGCGGCCGCGGGTGTTGTAGTTGGAACTCATGACAAAACCGTAGGCACCGGCTGAGCGCACGGCCAGCAGGTCGCCTTCGGCCAGAGCCAGGTCGCGGTCTTTGGCGAGGAAGTCGCCGGTCTCGCAGATCGGCCCGACGATGTCGTAGTTGCGCGTAGCGCCATCGCGCGGCTGCACGGCCACCACTTCCATCCAGGCCTGGTACAGGGCCGGGCGTATCAGGTCGTTCATCGCTGCATCGACGATGGCGAAGTCCTTGTGCTCGGTGTGCTTGAGGTACTCGACCTGGGTCAGCAGCACGCCGGCGTTGGCGACAATGGAGCGGCCCGGTTCGAACACCAGGGCCAGGTCGCGGCCGGCAATGCGCTCACGCACGGCCTTGATGTAATCGCCGGCCAATGGCGGCTGCTCATCGCGGTACTGCACGCCGAGACCGCCACCCAGGTCCAGGTGCTTGATGCGGATGCCGTCTGCGGCGAGCTGATCGATCAGCGCGAGCAAACGGTCGAGGGCATCGAGGAACGGCGGCAAGGTGGTCAGCTGCGAGCCGATATGGCAATCGACGCCAATCACCTGCAGGTTCGACAGCGCGGCGGCGCGGGCGTAAACGGCCGGGGCCTGCTCGATATCGATGCCGAATTTGTTTTCTTTCAGGCCCGTGGAAATATACGGGTGGGTGCCGGCGTCGACATCCGGGTTGACCCGCAGCGAGATCGCCGCGGTCTTGCCCAGCTCGGCGGCGACCAGTTGCAGGCGTTCCAGCTCATCGGTGGATTCGACGTTGAAGCAGTGCACGCCCACTTCCAGCGCGCGGCGCATGTCGTCGCGGCTTTTGCCCACGCCAGAGAAGACGATCTTGCTTGGCTCGCCGCCGGCACTGAGGACGCGCTCCAGCTCGCCACGGGAGACGATGTCGAAACCAGCGCCAAGGCGCGCCAGGACATTCAGCACGCCGATATTGGAGTTGGCTTTCACCGCAAAACACACCAGATGCGGCATGCCCTGCAGGGCATCGGCATAGGCGCGATACTGCGCCTCGATGTGCGCACGCGAGTAGACGTAGGTCGGCGTACCGAAGCGTTGGGCGATGGCGGACAACGCCACGCCTTCCGCGAACAGCGCACCGTCGCGGTAGTTGAAGGCGTTCATAAGCTGTCCTTATTCGGTTTGCGCAGGCGCTGGCTGGCTTTCTTCCGGCAGGTACAGCGGGCCTTTCTGGCCGCAGCCAGCGAGCAGGGCGCTGACGGCAAGCATCGCGACAAAGGCAGTAAATAACCGCTTCATGGTGGAATCCTTGTAATAAAGCATGATTGCGCCGGAGTATACCGGCCCCCCGGCGCCTTGCCTATGCGCCGGGGTTCCCGTCGGGCGTGGCTTTGCCTGTATCTTTGGCGATGCCTTTGCACCCATCGCCAGTGATCAGGAGACTGGATGGACAACCCCGTACCCGTAAGCAGCTCGGTTTCCGTTGCCTACTTGCAAGGTTTGCTCGATTACCTGGAGCGTCAGGGTGTCGACAGCGCTGAGCTGCTGGAGCGGGTGCAGCTCAGCCCGCAGCTTCTTGCTCAGCGAGATCAGCGCATCGCCGCCAGTACCTATCTGGAGCTGCTCGGCCATGGCGTAAGGCTGACCGGCGATGAGCAGCTGGGATTGCACCTGGGCGAGGCGGTGCGCCCCGGTTATTACGGCGTGTTGGGTTATCTGATCATGAGTTGCGCGACCCTCGCCGACGCGTTGCATCGCCAAGCGCGCTATGCCGCGTTGGTCGGTAACCTGGGTCAGGTTGATCTTGCCGATGAGCCGCCGCGTGCAGGGCTGGAGCCGCAGGTGGCGCACAGCTGGCAGCCGCTGTTGCCGCAGCAGAAACGTCAGCTCAGCGAAGAAACCCTGGCCGGCTGGGTGACCTTTGGCCACTGGATCAGCGGCCTGGATATTCCGCCGACCGAGGTGCGCTTCCAGCATGCGGCCCCGGCGGATACCGCCGAATATCAGCGGATTTTCCGCTGCCCGGTGTTGTTCGATCAGGCTGATAACGCCCTGGTATTCCCCAAGCGCCTGCTCGCCACTCCGCTCGGCCAGGCCGATGCGCAGGTGCGCCTGATGCTCGATGCCTATGCTGATCGCCTGCTCGGTGAGATTCAGCAGGGCAATAGCGTGCTCGATCGCGCACGCCTGGAATTGTCGCGCCAGCTGCCGGAAGTGGGCGCCGACCTGCAGCAAATCGCCGCGCGTTTGGCGCTCAGTCCGCGTACCCTGCAGCGGCGTTTGCGCGAAGCCGGGTTATCCTTCAACCAGTTGGTGGATGAAACCCGCCAGCAACTGGTGTTGCATTACCTGCGTGACCCGGCGCTGGAACTGGCGGAAATCGCCTTCCTGGTCGGCTTCAGTGAACCCGGTTCACTGGCCCGCGCGTTTCGCCGCTGGACGGGGCAAAGCCCAGGCGAATATCGCCGCCAGCTGACGCAATGAAAGCTACTGCGCTCGGCTATGCCGCGTTGCAAGCAGGCTCGGAATGCTCATGTACAGATGTACACTCCGCTTCCTCGCCTACTTGCGCCTTGCCTAGCCTTCGCTCGTCACGCTTTCATGTGCGCCAGTTTCCAAGACTTTTGCAGTCGCTGAATTTTTTGAGGTAAGTCGTAATGAGTTTGACCGAAGCCCGCTTTCACGATCTGGTCGATGCCACCCAGCAGGCGGTGGAAGATATTTTCGATGACAGCGACCTGGACCTCGATCTGGAAAACTCCGCTGGAGTGCTGACTGTGCGTTTTGAAAACGGCACTCAGCTGATTTTCAGCCGCCAGGAGCCGCTGCGTCAGCTGTGGCTGGCGGCGCGTTCCGGCGGCTTCCACTTCGATTACGACCAGGCCAGTGAGCGCTGGATCTGCGACAGCAGCGACGAGCAGCTGGGCGAAATGCTGGCGCGCATCACCCTCGAACAATCCGGTGCCGACCTTGAGTTCGAAGAGCTCTGAGGACTCCGGCCAGGAGGTCGCCTCGCCCTGTCGGCGTCAGTGTTGCCTGGATGGTCAGGATGTCTGCCTGGGCTGTGGTCGCACGCTGCAGGAAATTCTCGACTGGGGCAACGCTGACATGGCGCGCAAACGAGCGATCTGCGCGGCTGCCGAAGCCCGTTTGCAGCAGCATCACGGCATACCTTGACCGGGCGGTCTTGTTTATTTGAGTGGCTGTGATACGGTCGGCCTAACCCCTGCAAACCCCATCTCCTTGATGGGGTTTTGCTTTTTTTGCCCTTAGGTAGGAGATATATCCGCACCATGACCAGCGCACCTTCGCTCACCATTACCCGTCTTGACCTGCAGCGCCTGGAGCACCTGCTCGACAGCCTGGATGACTTCGGTCCCAGTGCCATTGCGTTGCAGGCCGAACTGGACCGTGCCGATGTGGTTGGCCACGACGAGGTGCCGGCCGGGGTGGTGACCATGAATTCGCGGGTGCATTGCCGTGAGGAAAGCAGCGGCAAGGATTACCACCTGACCCTGGTTTACCCGCAGGACGCCGGCGGCGAAGGCTGTGTGTCGGTGCTGGCGCCGGTCGGTACTGCCCTGCTGGGGCTGTCCGTGGGTCAGCATATCGACTGGGCCGCGCCCGGCGGCAAAGTGCTCAAGTTGACCCTGCTGGCGGTGGAGTATCAGCCGGAAGCGGCGGGCGAATACAGCCGCGCCGAGTGAGCAGATTGGGCAAAGCCTTCTAGAGTAGAGCTAAGCCAATCTCGGCATGGAGGCCGTATGTCCAGTCTACCCCTGTACTTTCCCCAAGGTTTTGACCTTCCTCGCGCGCTGCAATGCGCGCAGTTGGTCAGTTTCGCCTACGACCAATACAGTCAGTGGCAAGCTCAGCAGCGCCCACGGCGGCCCGAGGATTTCACCTGGCAGCTGCCTACGCTGCCCGGCTGGGGTTTTTCCGCGCCGATCTGGAGCGTGCTCAGCGAGCTGCACTTTCTCAACGAATCAGAACCTTTCGGCTTTGCCGCGCGTGACCCGCAGGGCGAGGTCTATCTGGTGTTCCGTGGCACAGATACGGTGCAGGACTGGCTGGATGACCTGGATGCCGATCAGCGTGCTTACCCCTGGCAAGCTGGCCTGGGCAATGTGCATGACGGCTTTCTCAAGCTCTACACCTCGCTACGCGACCAGGCTTTGCAGGCTGTAGATACTCAGCAGCCCAACGGGCCACTGTGGGTGTGCGCGCACAGCCTGGGTGGTGCGCTCTCCAGCCTGGCAGTGCTGGATCTGCGCGAACGCTGGCCGGACTTGCCTTTGCAGCACTACAGCTTTGCCAGCCCACGCCTGGCTGCCCCGGATTTCGCTGCGCATTACAACGGGCTGCAAGTGCCGACCTTCCGCGTGGTGAATGACAGTGATCTGGTGCCGCAGGTGCCGCCGGGTGTTACCGGCAAGTGGCTGTATCAGCACCTGGGGTTGGCGGTGACCTTCACGGCCAGTTATGCCTCGGTGGCCGACAATCACAGCCTGGCCGACTGCTACCTGTACGCCCTGCAGAACCCGCAGGCGCCGATGCGCGGCTGATCAGGCCTTCTGCAGCGCCTGATTCAGCGCTGCTTCCAGGCGACTCTTGTAGCGCAAGTAATGCACGCTCTGCATATGCCCTTCGCCGAGCACGGCCGACAGGTCAAGGTCGGTGATATAGCAGGGGTAGCGCGCGCCATCGCGGCGTTGCGCGAGGATGTGCTGGGCGACGGCGGCGAACAGGTCGCCGGCGTATTCCAGCTCGGAAAATTCGCGGTGATTACAGTACAGGGTGACGTGCGAGCGCTTACCATCTGCCGGCTCGACGATGGCCTGCACGTCATAGAACGGGTGGCTGATCGGTGACAGCGGCGGCGGTCGGCGCTCCAGGCGCTGGGCGCGCAGTGGCGCATCCGGCAGCACCTGGTAATACAGCACGTCCAGCGGCTGATGCGCCGGCAGGTTATCCAGCGGCAGCAGGGCGTTGCGCCGGTACAGCACCGATTGCAGAAAACGTTGCAGCGGCGTCAGCAGGCTTTGTTCATCACGGAACGGCATCTGCTGGCGCCACAGCGCGTTGTGCTCGTCGAGCACGCTGAGTTCGGCCGTGGCGCTGCCCTCGCTCAGCCGGTAGAACACCTGAATGCACTGCGGCCGGCCGACGGGCAGGATCAGCGCCAGGTCTTCCCCTTCCAGGGCGCTGCGATCCAGGTGCAGCTCGCTGTAGCCGGGCAGCTCCTCGCCCAGGTGTTCGATCAGTGTGGGCAGGTCTTTCAGGCTGGTGTGGCTGACGTGGCCGGGCTTCAGTTCGAGTACGTGGTACTGCTGTTTGATCTGCAGCAGGTAGCGGTTGGCCTGTTCGCTGCTGAAGCTGCCGAGGGTTTCGCGGAACAGCTCCTCGACCCGCTCGGCAATCGCCGTGGCGCGGTTGCGGCAGAAGCAGCGCACCCGCAGGTTGGGTTTGCGGCCAGTGGCCGGCAGGGCGTTGAGAAAGTCGCGCAGGCAGTCGAGCAGCGCATGGGGGCCGTCATAGCGGGTCACCAGCAACTCGTTCCAGCTGTTCAGGGTGACCTGGTCGATGGTCAGAATCAGGTTCTCGCGCACCCCGGAATAGCCCAGCGCATCGGTGCGCTCGGTGGTCATGTGCATGTTCATCTGGCTGAACTGTTTGAGCGGGTCGATGCCGACGTTGACCAGCAGCAGCACCTCGCCGGGCACGCTGGCGCTGAGCAGCGCCGCTTCATCGACCGCCGGCAAAGGCAGCGGCACCACCTGCTGCAGGCTGCTGAGCAGGTTGGACAGTTCGTACTCGGTCAGGTCGCTGGAGCCTGGGTGCAGCGACAACCGCGTGCTGTTGTCGATCACCCCATTGCGCTGGCACCAGGCAAGCAGTTCGATCAGCTCGCGCGAGCGCTTGAGCGGCGAGAAGTCTTCCAGGTCCTGGGCGTTGACGCTGCCGCTGTAGAGCGCCCACAGCGTTTCATTGGGCTCGTCCGGGCTGGGGCTCTGCGCCAGGGTCAGGGTGTCTTCGGCGAGGTCCGGGGCGATGCCCGGGTTGATAAATTCGATCTTGCCGGCCTTGCGCTCGAAAGCGGCGTACAGACGGCGGCCGAGGATGCCTAGGTCGCGGCTGTTGAGCGAGCTGCCGGCATGTTCACTGCGGGCAAATTCGGAGAGAAAGCGGTAGCTGTAGGTCAGCTCGTTGACCAGCATACGCCGCTCGGCGCTGACTTGGCGCACCTTCCACTGGCTGCGGCTGTCGAGCATTGCCAGCTGGCGGCTGTCCCAATTCCAGTCGCGGGTCAGGCGCTCCAGCAGCAGGCGTTGCCAGCTCTTGCGGTTGTTGCGCGGTGGGCGGCTGAGCTTCTTGTCGACCTTGAGGTACAGGCAGCGGCGGATCAGCTCCAGGCGTTCGTGCTCGCCACGGGCCTTGAGGTATTCCTCCAGGCGCCGGTAAACCACGATATAGGGGTCGAGCTCATCAACGTCCAGGCGATTGGCGAATACGGCCTGCTTGAAGCGCAGTGACAGGCATTCGACCTTGGGGTGTTCGCTGGCGTAAACCTCGGTGAGCAGCAGCTTGAGCACCGATTTGTACGGCGACTCGATGCCCTTGAACAGCTGCCACATGCCCGCGCCGATAAACTCTTCTGGCGGAATGCGCGCCAGATGGCCGAGGTCGAGCACATCCTCGGCGCGGATAAAGCGCTTGGCCAGCAAGGTGCTGGTGTAGTGCTGGTAGCGCTGCTCTTCATACACCGGCACCAGCCACCACAGCGGCGTGCGCCCGCCGAGCCAGATGGCGGTGCGGTAGAACTCGTCGAGCAGCAAGTAATGCTGGGTGGTGCCGCAGTCGTCCGAGGTCAACTGCGCCTCGCGTTCGCCCTGGGTAAAGCGCGCCGGGTCGATCAGGAAGAAATGCGCTTCGGCGCCGAAGGTGGCCGCCCAGCTTTCCAGCAGCGCGCACTTCTTGTGCAGTTCATGCAGCTGTTGCGGGCTCAGATCGCTGGCGTGGCACACCCACAGGTCCATATCGCTTTGCTCGGCCTGGGCCACGGTGCCCAGGCTGCCCATCAGAAACAGGCCGTGGATCGGCAGCGTCTGTTTGCCGCGGTAGGGCTTGTAGGCGAATGAGCGGGTCAGGCGCTGCACTTCGGACAGCAGCTCGTCATCCGGCTCGAAGCCGCTGAGGCCGGCCGGGGTCAGCCCGGAAACGTAGCCCGGCAGCAGCGGATGATTGACGTGGAACAGCAATGGCAACAGCTTGAGCACCAATTGCTGGCGCGTCGACAGCGCCTGCATGGCGCGCTGCAGGCGGCCCTGGTTGAGTTTGAGGAAGCGCGCACGCAGCTGCGTCAGTACCTTGCGGTCGATACCGTCTTCAATGTCTGGGCGAATTTCCTCGGTACGACTCATGCTCAGGCTCTGCAGGGCGGTGCGTGATCATGCCTTGCCAGGTGGCTGGCGGACGGCTGCGGATACAGGGTTATCGCCTGCGTCGCGGGCAGCTTGAGCAAGCCGCTGCAACGCAGGCTGGGTTGGCTCAGAAACGGTTTCGATCACGCACTGGTTGGCGCGATGTGAGGGCGCTTCTTAGGCCGCTTCGGTCACATTGAGAATGGTCAGCAGAACTTGCGCGTGTTCGGCGGCGTCGAGGCCCAGGCTGGTCAGGTAGCCGCCGTCGGGTTGATTGATCAGGCCTTTGTCGTGCAGGCGTTGGGCGGCGGCAATCGCCGAGGGAGTGGCAGTGTGGTGAACCTTGATTCCTTCCTGGGTGGTACCCAGGTTGAACAGCGCGAGGATTTCCAGTTCGGCAATCAGTTCAGGGGTAAAGGCCATAAGTACTCCAGCTTCTTGTTTTAGTGAGCTGCGGCCGGCGGCGGCAGCACCCGCTGCGGTAAATCGGCTGAAACAACAGGCAGCCTGCGAAGGCAGTGTAGTGAAGCCCCAGGCAGTCTGCTGTGACCTGATGCTGCCAGAAGTTGGAGGGTTGTGGGGTAAATTTTTCCAGGCTGTTTACGGCGCCTGTTCGGGTAGCTCGGGCAGAGCGCGCAGGCCTTGCTCATAGCGGGCGAGGTCGAAGGGGCGGTCGTCGCGCAGCATGACGTCGATTTCATCGGCCAGCACCAGGGCCATCAGCTCGATGATCTCTTCCCGTTCATAGCCGACCAGGCTGAGCTTGTTCAGCACCGCCTGGACGAAGGCCGGCTCGCCGGCTTCCAGCTGGTTTTCGATGGCCTGGATCAGGGTGTCCTGGGCGAAATCTTCGTCGTCTTGCTCGCTCATATGCTGCTCCAAAAGAGTGCTGCTTCAGCCTTGGGCAAAATCCAGCAAAGCCTGGCCGGTAAGGCGGTAGGTGGTCCATTCGTCCTGCGGGCGGGCGCCGAACGACTGGTAGAAATCAATGGCTGGCTGGTTCCAGTCCAGCACGGCCCACTCGAAACGGCCACAGCCTTTGGCCACGGCCAGCTGTGCGAGGTGACGCAGCAGGGCTTTGCCCGCACCCACGCCGCGCTTTTCCGGGCTGACGTAGAGGTCTTCAAGGTACAGCCCGTGTTTGCCCAGCCAGGTCGAGTAGTTGAAAAAGTACACGGCATAGCCGATGGGTTGGCCGTCATGTTCGCAGATCAGCGCATGGGTGCTGCTCTCTGGGCCGAACAGGCTCGCCTCGATCCCCGCTGCGTCGGTCTTCACCTCGTGCTCGGCTTTCTCGTAGATCGCCAGATCAGTGATAAAACGCAGGATCAGGGCGGCGTCTTCGGCGATTGCGGGGCGGATATGCAGGGACATGGGTACTTAGCCGTAGAGAAAAACCAGAACAGTCAGCGGCAGGCCGACCACACAGAAAAAACCGCAGGCGCTGACCCAGCTGCTGCGTGGGTCCATTGGGTCGGACACACGCAGCGGTAGACGCGGATAGTTGCCCAGCGTGAGCAGACGCAGCACCAGCCAGCCGCTGGTGTAGAAGAGGTAGCCGAAAACCAGCTCCAGCACGACCTCCGCCAGGACAGCCAGGCCGCGTAGCAATAGCTCGAACATGGGACATCCCTTTCCCTTCGTTCGTCGACGATCAGCGCGTCGCCAGCAGCTCGCGGCCACGCACGACAGCTGCACGCACCTGATTCGGTGCGGTACCGCCGATATGGTCGCGGGCGTTTACCGAGCCTTCCAGGGTCAGCACGGCAAATACGTCCTGCTCGATCTGCTCGCTGAACTGGCGCAGTTCTTCGAGGCTCATTTCGGCCAGATCCTTGCCGGACTCGACGCCGTATTTCACCGCATGGCCGACGATCTCGTGGCAATCGCGAAACGGCAGGCCCTTGCGCACCAGGTAGTCGGCGAGATCCGTGGCGGTGGAGAAACCGCGCAGCGCCGCTTCACGCATGATTGCGTGCTTGGGCTTGATCGCCGGGATCATATCGGCAAAGGCGCGCAGCGAGTCGCGCAGGGTGTCGGCGGCGTCGAACAGCGGTTCTTTGTCTTCCTGGTTGTCCTTGTTGTAGGCCAGCGGCTGGCCCTTCATCAGGGTCAGCAGGCCCATCAGCGCACCGAACACGCGGCCAGTCTTGCCGCGCACCAGCTCCGGCACGTCCGGGTTCTTTTTCTGCGGCATGATCGAACTGCCCGTGCAGAAGCGATCCGGCAGGTCGATAAACTGGAACTGCGCGCTGGTCCACAGCACCAGCTCTTCGGAGAAGCGCGACAGGTGCATCATGGCAATCGAGGCGGCGGCGCAGAATTCGATGGCGAAGTCGCGATCCGACACGCCATCCAGCGAGTTGCCGCCAACGGCGTCGAAACCGAGCAGTTGCGCGGTAACTTCGCGCTGAATCGGGTAGGTGGTGCCGGCCAGCGCTGCCGAGCCCAGCGGCATGCGGTTGGTGCGCTTGCGGCAATCCACCAGGCGCTCGTAGTCGCGGCTAAGCATTTCGAACCAGGCCAGCAGGTGGTGGCCGAAGGTCACCGGCTGCGCGGTTTGCAGGTGGGTAAAGCCGGGCATTATGGTCTCGGCTTCACGCTCGGCCTGCTCCAGCAGGCCCTGCTGCAGGCGGGTGATCTCGGCCAGAATCAGGTCGATTTCGTCGCGCAGCCACAGGCGGATATCGGTAGCCACCTGATCGTTACGGCTACGCCCGGTGTGCAGCTTCTTGCCGGTGACGCCGATGCGGTCGGTCAGGCGTGCTTCGATGTTCATGTGCACGTCTTCCAGATCGACGCGCCAGTCGAACTGGCCGGCTTCGATCTCGCTCTGAATCTGCGTCAGGCCGTCGACGATGGCATCGCGCTCGTCGCCTGTGAGCACGCCGACCTTGGCCAGCATGGTGGCGTGGGCGATGGAACCCATGATGTCGTGGCGATACAGGCGCTTGTCGAATTCGACGGAGGCGGTAAAGCGGGCAACAAAGGCATCGACTGGCTCGCTGAAGCGGCCGCCCCAGGATTGGTTGGTTTTTTCAGTGCTCATGGGCTTCGCTCGGCTGGTGCGCTAAAACGGGCTGGCCGCGCTGGGGCGGCCGGCAAGACGGAAAAGTGCGCCGATAATAACAGGCTGGCCGGCAAATTCGCCGCGTCGCTTTGTCGGTGGGCGCAGCTAGGCTGCAGTAGAGCAATGTTGCGCCGTTCACAGTTTTATCGCGGCGGGCGCATTTCGGTGCTTTATTTTGCCCGGTCGCAGCTGTCTATCTTGCTGCTGGCGCGGCTCACGCGGAAACTGCGGCGATGAAAATAAAAAGCGCTTTATCAGAAAAACAACCACCACTGGTCGATGACTTCTTCGTGCCCGAGCTTTGCCAGCCAGAAGCCCTGCTGAGCATGGTGCTGCTGGCCGAGTTGCTGGTGCTGGTGCTGGTGTTGTCCGAACCGATGCTGCCGGGCTTCGATTGGGTGCGCCTGGCGCTGACTTCACTGTTTGTGCAATGGATCGTGCTGCTCTCGGCCGCCGTGCTGTGCCGCCTGCGCCCGTTGATGGCGCGCATGCCGGCAGCCACAGCCGGCGCCTTGTGCTGCGCGATTGTGGTCACCCTGAGCCTGATCTGTACTGCCGTGGCGGATTATTACGAGCTGGGCGGGCCGCTGCCGCGTACCGGCGAGGTCAACCTGTATCTGCGTCATGCCTTGATCAGCCTGATCATGTCGGCGTTGCTGCTGCGCTATTTCTACCTGCAGAGCCAGTGGCGCAAGCAGGAGCAGGCCGAGCTGCGCGCGCGTATCGAATCCTTGCAGGCGCGTATTCGTCCGCACTTTCTGTTCAACAGCCTGAACAGCATCGCCAGTCTGGTGGTGGTCGACCCGTACAAGGCCGAGCAGGCGGTGCTCGATCTCTCCGATCTGTTCCGCGCCAGCCTGGCCAAGCCTGGCAGCCTGGTGCCCTGGCGCGAAGAACTGGAGCTGGCACAACGATATTTATCGATTGAGCGCTATCGGCTCGGCGAGCGTCTACAGTTGCAGTGGGAGATTGTCGATGTGCCGGATGATCTGCCGATTCCACAACTGACGCTGCAGCCCTTACTGGAAAACGCCTTGATCTACGGCATTCAGCCGCGCATTGAGGGCGGTCTGGTGCGGGTCGAGGCGAGTTATCACGAGGGGGTATTCCAGCTGTGCGTGAGCAATCCATACGAACAACTAGGCGAGCAGCCGCCATCGCGCGGCACGCATCAGGCGCTGACCAACATCGATGCACGGCTGGTGGCACTTTTCGGGCCGCGGGCCAGTCTCAGCGTAGAGCGCCGTGACGGACGCCACTTCACTTGTCTACGCTATCCTTGTGCGAGACCCAAGCAGGAAGCCCGTGCATTATGAATGTCCTGATTGTCGATGATGAACCCCTGGCCCGAGAGCGCCTGAGCCGCATGGTGGGCGAACTCGATGGCTATCGCGTGCTTGAACCCGCAGCCAGTAACGGCGAGGAGGCCCTGAGCCTGATCGACAGCCTGAAGCCGGACGTGGTGTTGCTGGATATCCGCATGCCGGGCCTGGATGGTCTGCAGGTGGCCGCCAGGCTGTGTGAGCGCGAGGCGCCGCCGGCCGTGATTTTCTGCACCGCCCATGATGAGTTTGCCCTGGAGGCCTTCCAGGTCAGCGCGGTCGGCTATCTGGTTAAGCCGGTGCGTGCGGAAAGCCTTAGCGAGGCGCTGAAGAAAGCCGAGCGTCCCAACCGCGTACAACTGGCTGCCCTGACCCGACCTGCCGTAGACAGTGGTGGCGGTCCGCGTAGCCATATCAGTGCGCGCACCCGTAAGGGCATCGAGCTGATTCCGCTGGATCAGGTGATCTACTTTATTGCCGACCACAAATACGTGACCCTGCGTCACGCTGGCGGCGAAGTGCTGCTGGATGAACCGCTGAAAGCGTTGGAAGACGAATTCGGTGATCGCTTTGTGCGTATCCACCGCAACGCTCTGGTGGCCCGTGAGCGTATCGAGCGCCTGCAGCGCACGCCGCTTGGGCATTTCCAGCTGTTTCTTAAAGGCATGAATGAGGAAGCACTGATTGTCAGCCGCCGGCATGTGGCCGGGGTGCGCAAGCTGATGCACAACCTCTGAGGCCGAGCAGGCGATCCGGATGACTCCGGGTCGCAGGCCTGATCTGGGCCAGCCTGTTATTATCCCCGGCAGTTCGTTTTCTGGAATTGCCCATGTCTCGCGAAATCCGCATTGCCACCCGTAAAAGTGCCCTGGCCCTGTGGCAGGCCGAACACGTCAAAGCCCGCCTGGAACAGGCGCACCCTGGCCTCAAGGTCAGCCTGGTGCCCATGGTCAGCCGTGGCGACAAGCTGCTCGATGCGCCGCTGGCGAAAATCGGTGGCAAGGGCCTGTTTGTCAAAGAGCTGGAAACCGCGATGCTGGAGAACCAGGCCGACATCGCCGTGCATTCGATGAAGGATGTGCCGATGGACTTCCCCGAAGGCCTGGGCCTGTACTGCATCTGCGAGCGGGAAGATCCGCGCGATGCCTTCGTTTCCAACACCTATGCCAGCCTCGATGCATTGCCTGCAGGCAGCGTGGTCGGCACCTCCAGTCTACGCCGTCAGGCCCAGCTGCTGGCGCGCCGTCCGGATCTGAAAATCCAGTTCCTGCGCGGCAACGTCAACACTCGCCTAGCCAAGCTGGATGCCGGTGACTACGACGCCATTATCCTTGCCGCAGCCGGCCTGATTCGCCTGGGTTTCGAAGAGCGCATCCGCTCCTCGATCAGCGCTGAGGACAGCTTGCCGGCGGGTGGTCAGGGCGCGGTGGGTATCGAATGCCGCACTGCCGACAGCGAGATCCATGCCTTGCTGGCGCCTCTGCATCATCGCGATACCGCGCTGCGGGTGACCGCCGAGCGCGCACTGAACAAGCATCTGAACGGCGGCTGCCAAGTGCCGATCGCCTGTTACGCGGTGCTCGAAGGTGAGCAGCTATGGCTGCGCGGCCTGGTCGGCCAGCCGGACGGCGGTTTGCTGCTGCGGGCGGAAAACCGTGCTCCGCTAGCGCAAGCCGAGCAGCTGGGTGTGCAGGTAGCTGAGGCCCTGCTGGCCCAGGGCGCTGCGGCCATTCTGCAAGCCGTTTACGGCGAGGCCGCTGCCGAGTGACGGGTTGGCGTTTGCTGCTGACGCGACCGGCCCAGGAATCGGCCGCGCTGGCAGCAACCTTGGCCGAGCAGGGCATCTACAGCAGCAGCTTGCCGTTGTTGGCCATCGAGGCGCTAAGCGAGAGTGCCGAACAACGCGCCACGTTTGCCGATCTGCCCCGCTACAGCGCGGTCATCGTGGTGAGCAAGCCGGCGGCGCGGCTGGGGCTTGATCTGCTGGATCGCTATCAATTGCCAGTGCCTGCCGACCAACCCTGGTTCAGCGTTGGCGCGGCCACGGCGCAGATTCTTCGTGAGCATGGCCTGCAGGTGTATTACCCGGAACAGGCCGATGACAGCGAGGCGCTGCTCGCCCTGCCGCAGTTACAGCAGGCGCTGACGGCCGCCACCAACCCACGGGTATTGATCCTGCGTGGCGAGGGTGGCCGAGAGTTACTGGCCGAGCGCTTGCGCGGCCAAGGCGTGCAGGTGGACTATCTGCCACTGTATCGCCGGGTGCTGCCGGATTACTCGGACGCAGCGCTGATCGAGCGGGTTCAGTCTGAACGCCTGAACGCTCTGGTGGTCAGCAGTGGACAGGGCTTTGTGCATTTGCGCGAGCTGGCCGCTGATGCCTGGGCCGAACTGGCTCGGCTACCCTTGTTTGTACCCAGCCCGCGAGTTGCCGAAATGGCCCGTGCGGCGGGTGCGCAATTTGTTGTGGACTGCCGTGGCGCGAGTGCCGCGGCGTTGCTGGCAGCGTTGCAGGCGCAACCTGCCCCGATCTCTGACGCAAAGGATGGATACGTGAGCGAAGCAACTACTCCGAAAGAGCCAGGCCCGAAAGATCTCGACGTAAAACAACCCGAACAGGCACCGCTGGATGCCGCTGCGAAGCCCATTACGCCAGCGCCTGCTGCAAGCAAACCGGCTTCGCGTGGCAACGGTCTGGCGCTGCTGGCCTTGTTGGTTGCTGCAGCTGGCGCCGGTGCGGGTGGTTGGGGGCTTTGGCAGTTGCAGGCGCTGGACGCTCGCGAGCAACAACAGCAAGGCCAGTTGCAGGAGGCGCGTAATGAGGCGCAAAGCCTGGCGCGCACCGGCGAGAAACTGCAGCTGCGGCTCGATCAGCTGCCGAGTGTCGAGGAGCTGGAAACCCGTCGCCGTCTGCTGACGCAGTTACAGGGCGATCAGCAATTGCTCAACCAGCGTCTGGAAACCGTGTTGGGTGCAAGTCGTCAGGACTGGCGCCTGGCCGAGGCCGAGCATCTGCTGCGTCTGGCCAGCCTGCGTCTGTCCGCGTTGCAGGACATCAACAGCGCCACCGCACTGGTACAGGCCGCCGATGAAATCCTCCATGAGCAGGATGACCCCGCCGCATTTGCCGCTCGTGAGCAATTGGCCAAGAGCCTGCAATCACTGCGCTCTACCGCCAACCCGGACCGTACCGGATTGTTTCTGCAACTCGGCGCATTGCGTGAGCAGGTTGCGCAACTCAATGCCCTGGCCCCGAGCTTCAGCGGCGAGGGTGGTGTGCTTAGCGAGCTGGCCGATGCAGGGGTGGTCGAGCAACAGTGGTGGCAGCGTGGCCTGCAGACCTTGTCGGAATACTTCCGCATCGACTTCAACGCCGACCGCAATATCCGTCCTGTGCTCGCTGGCCAGAGCCTGACCCAGGTGCGCCTGGCCCTCAGTCTGGCGCTGGAGCAGGCGCAGTGGGGCGCCTTGCACGGCCAGACGGCGGTGTACCAGCAGGCCCTGCAGCAGGCGCGTGAAGTGCTGGATGCGCACTTCGATGTGGACAATCCCAATAGCCGCGCTCTGCGCGCGCGCATTGATGAGCTGGCCGAGCGGCCAATCGCGGTGACGCCACCGGACCTCAGCCCGACGCTGAATGCCGTGCAGGCTTATATGCAAGCCAAGCAGGCCGCGCGCAGTCAGCAGCAGATCGAGGCTGAACCCGCCGCAGCGGCCAGTGATGATGTCGAGGCGCAACTGCAGGAGGCACTGCAATGAAGCGCCTCTACTGGTTGCTGCTGATTCTGGCGGTGGTTGCCGGCGTCGCCAGCCTGGTGCTGTTCGGTCTGCCGCTGGCCGAGCACAAGGGCTATGTGCTGATTGCCTTCCAGGGCTTTCGTTATGAATCCAGCCTGTGGGCCTTTGTCGCCCTGGTGCTTGTGCTCTGGCTGCTGATTTATCTGCTGCGTTTGAGCGTACGGCTGCTGGTCACGTCCGGCGGCCTGCTCAATCCCTGGTCACGCTTGCACGGCCGTCGCCGCGTGCGACTGGCGTCCGAGCAAGGCTTTCTCGACCTTGCTGAGGGCCGCTGGGCGCGCGCCTTGCGCCATCTTAAGCAGGCAGCCAGCAGCTCGCCGCAGCCCTTGAGCTATTACCTGGGCGCCGCACGCGCTGCGCATCAGCTGGGTCATCACAGCGACAGCGATGATCTGCTGGAGCAGGCGCTCAATCGCCAACCGCAGGCGGAGCTGGCAATTGCTCTGCAACATGCCGAACTGCAACTGGCGCGTGGGCAGACCGATGCGGCGCTGGATACCCTGCAAGCCATGCGCTCGCGTCATCCGCACCATCATCTGGTGTTGCGTCAGCTGCAGCAACTGTACCTGCAGTCGGGCGATTGGTCGGCCCTGCTTGGGTTGCTGCCTGATCTGCGCAAGGAGAAGGCCCTAGGCAATGCCGAGCTGAGTGAGCTTGAGCGTCAGGCTTGGCGTGGCCGCTTGCTGCAGGCCGCGCGGCCGGTTGACGGCGATGCTCAGGCGGCGCTGCTGGCGTTGCAGCAAGTCTGGCAGGCCATGTCCTCGGCGCAGCATCAGGTGCCCGAGCTACTGGCGGTGTATGCCGAGCAACTGCGCCAACTGGGTGCCGAAGCCGAGGCAGAAGAGCTGCTGCGGCATTTCTTGAAACAGCATTACGACACTGCCCTGGTGCGCCTCTACGGCTTGTTGCATGGGCGTGATCTGGGCAAGCAGTTGCAGGCGGCCGAGGGCTGGTTGAAGCAGCATCCGCAGGATGCCGGCCTGTTGCTGACGTTGGGGCGGCTGTGTCTGCACAGCCAGCTTTGGGGTAAGGCCAAGGATTACCTGGAGAGCAGTCTGAGCTTCCAGCGTCATCCGGAAACCTGCGCCGAGCTGGCCCGTCTGTTGGCGCAACTGGGCGAGCTGGAGCGCAGCAACAGCCTGTACCAGGAAGGTCTGCGCCTGCTTGATGCGCGCTTGTGTACGCCGGTTTTGCCTGCGGCGACTTGATTTAGCCGTTTATTGAGGTGCTTATGCGGACGCTGTTGATCTGTTGTCTGGTGGCGCTACTGGTGGGTTGTGCCGGCCCGCAGGTGAATGATTACGCCAGCGAACAGCCGCGCCTGGAGCTGAACGATTACTTCAATGGCGACTTGCAGGCCTGGGGCATGTTCCAGAACCGCTCCGGTGAGGTGGTCAAGCGCTTCCATGTGGCCATGACCGGCACCTGGGATGGCGATGTGGGCGTGCTCGACGAGCGCTTTACCTACAGCGATGGCAGCACAGAGAGGCGCGTCTGGACCCTGACCAAGCAGGCCGACGGCAGTTGGCGTGGTACTGCGGATGATGTGGTCGGGGAAGCTGTCGGTGAGGTCGCCGGCAATGCCTTGCACTGGCGTTACCAGCTGCGGCTGAAGATCGATGACTCAACCTATGTGGTTGATTTTGATGACTGGATGTTCCTGATGGACGGCCAGGTGATGCTCAATCGGGCGCGTATGTCGAAGTGGGGCATTGATCTTGGTCAGGTCACGCTGAGCTTTTACAAGCCCGCTGCGGCTGAGAGGGCCGAGTAGCTGCCGGTTAAACGCTTGTATGAAATTTTCTCCAGAGCTACCTTGAAGGCCTAGGCCTGCGGGAATAATCTGGCTCACAGATACCGCCGGAAAGTTGCCGTTTCACGGTTGTCTTCCCAGACCTTGCACAGACTGACAAAAATCTGTCTCGATGCGGGCGTACAACACTAATAGCAATAGGGAAGTAGAGGTCATCATGCTCGAGAGTTGTCAGAACGCCCAGGAACGTTGGGGTGGGGTTCACCTGCTGATCGACCGCTGGCTGCAAGAGCGCAAAGAGCTGGTGCATGCCTATGCCGCCATCAATAGCTCGCCGCAAGCGCCGAGCGCCAATGCCGAAGCCCTGCAGCGCTTTTGCGAAATCCTCGTCGATTACGTATCCGCTGGCCACTTCGAGGTCTACGAGCAGCTGACCAGCGAAGCCAAGGCTTTTGGCGATCAGCGTGGTCTTGATCTGGCCAAGCAGATCTACCCACGTATCGAGGTGATCACCGAGGTGGCGCTGGCCTTCAACGACCGCTGCGACAATGGTGATTGCCATGATTCGGTATCGCTGCTCGATGAGCTGAAGCGTCTCGGTCAGTTGCTGCACGAGCGTTTCGAGCTGGAGGACTGCCTGATCGAAGTCCTGCACAACGCCCATCAGGAACAGGCCGCGCCTGCCCTCTGATGCGCTGACGCGTTACTCCTTGGTGTCGAGCAACTCCAGCTCGAACACCAGGGGCGAGTAGGGCGGAATCAAATCCCCGGCACCTTCTTCGCCATACGCCTGCGCCGACGGAATTACCAAGCGCCACTGCGCGCCTACCGGCATCTGCTGCAATGCGCTGCGCCAGCCGGCGATCACACTGTCCAGGCGAAACCACTGCGCGGTCTGACTTTCGTCAAACTGGCTGCCATCCGCGAGAAAACCGATATAGCGCACCTGAATGCGATCCTTAGCGCCGGGTTTGCGGCCGCTGCCGGCGCGCAGTTCCTGCATCAGCACGCCGTCCTGCAATACACGCACGCCGGCCTTGGCTTTCTCCGTAGCGAGAAAGCGCTGCTCGGCGGTCTTGGCTTTTTCGATGCGTTCCGGCGCGTTGGCCAGCTGCGCTTCATGCTCGGCCAGCAGGCTTTCGATACGCTTGGCATCCAGCGCCAGCGGCTCGTTGCGATAGGCCTGGCGCAGGCCGTCGAGCAGCGCTTGCAGCTCCAGGTCCGGCACTTCATCGCGCAGCCGCTCACCGAGTTTTACCCCCAGGCTATAAGCCAGGTCGTGGGAATGCTCATGTGCCTGAGACAGCGGCGCGAGCAGACAGAGCAGTAGCAAGGCGAAACGTGGCATGGGTGTTCTCCGGCCTAAGGTGCGCCGATTATGCCAGCCAGGCTCGCAAGCTCAATGCGCGAGGTGGCAAGGCGGGCAAAAGGAGGTCTAGTATGACGCCATCTTCATCCGCCAGGAGGCGCGTCATGTCGGCTACAAAGAATGCAAAGAAGAAATCAGTGAGTACCCCGCTGCACCTGTTGCAGCAACTTTCCAGCAGCCTGCTTGAGCATCTTGAAGATGCCTGCACCCGCGCTTTGGTTGATGCCGAGAAGCTGCTCGCCAAGCTGGAAAAGCAACGCGGCAAGGCCCAGGAAAAACTGCATAAAGCCCGCAGCAAAATGCAGGATGCAGCGGTCGCCGGCAAAGCCAAGGCTCAGGCCAAAGGTAAAGAAGCCGTGGCGGAACTGGAGCAGCTGCTCGATACCCTGAAAGACCGTCAGAGCGAAACCCGCACCTATATCGCCGGCCTCAAGCGCGATGCGCAGGAAAGCCTGAAACTGGCGCAAGGCGTTGGCAAGGTTAAAGAAGCCGTCAGCAAAGCGCTGGATAGCCGTTCGACCAAGGCAGCTGCAGTTAAACCGGCTGCCAAGCCGGCCGCGACCAAAGCCCCGGCCAAACCTGCAGCCAGCAAGCCAGCGGCTAAACCTGCCGCTAAAGCGCCCGCCAAACCGGCTGCAAAGGCACCAGCCAAGGCTGCAAAGGCACCAGCCAAGGCTGCAAGCAAAGCCCCCGCTGCAGCAAAACCTGCAGCTAAGGCGCCGGCCAAACCTGCGGTGAAGAAACCAGCAGCGGCCAGTACGGCCAAACCGGTGGCGAGCAAGCCGGCCGCGCAGCCTGCCAAGGCAGCCGCTAAACCTGCAGTGAAAAAGGCGCCGGCCGCAAAACCTGCGGCGAAACCCGTGGCGAAGCCTGCTGCGAAAAAACCAGCCGCCAAGCCCGCTGCAAAACCGGCTGCTGCAAAGCCAGTGGTTGCCGAAGCGCCTGCTGCACCTGTCGGCAGCAATGGCAGCACCCCGCCAAGCGCTGTCTAAGCGCTGAGGTGTGCCGCCGCGATGCGCAGCGTTTGCAGCGCATCGCGGTTGCCCGGCTGGGGAGCCAGGCTTTCCAGCCAATTCAGCGGCGCGTTCGCCGCGTTGCTTGACCAGTTCTGAGTACCGGCCGCCAAGCGTTCCAGCTGCTCGCGTTCTGCGGCCAGCTCCAGTTTTTTGATCTGTTCACGTAATTGCGCCAGGGCATTATCGCTCTGCGCCTGTTCGCGCCAGCTCTGGCGCAATTGGCGTAGCGGCACCACCACCTGCTGTTGCCAGGGCTGCGCGATATTGCGCAACGCTTCGCTGCGCTCGTTGTTGCAGGCAATCTGCCGGCGCTCCAGCCAGGCGGCGCAGAGCAGCAGGCACACATCTGCACCTTGCGTTTGCAACAGCAGGCACGCGGCCTCGACGTCAGGGCATTGATACAGTGCTTCGGCGAATCGCCACAGGTCAGTAGGCATGGTGCTTTCCGGGTTTCTCTAAAGGGACTCTGGTAGACTCCGCCGCCATTATGATCCGACTCCAGAACCTGACTTTACAGCGTGGCCCTCAGCGTCTGCTAGAAGATGCCGAGATGACCCTGCACCCCGGCCACAAAGCCGGCCTGATCGGCGCCAACGGTGCCGGCAAATCCAGCCTGTTTGCCCTGTTTCGTGGCGAGCTGAGTGCGGACGCGGGCGACTGCCTGATCCCCGCCGATTGGCGCGTCGCGCATATGCGCCAGGAGATCGATGCGGTCGAGCGCCAGGCGGTGGACTATGTGCTCGATGGCGATCTGCAACTGCGCAAGGTGCAGGCCGAACTGGCCGTGGCCGAAGCGGCACATGACGGCGCTGCCGTGGCGCGCTTGCACACCGAACTCGACACCCTCGACGGCTACAGCGCCGATGCCCGTGCGCGCAAGCTGCTCGCCGGTTTAGGTTTCGACAGTGCGCAGATGGATCGCCGCGTTGGCGACTTCTCCGGCGGCTGGCGCATGCGCTTGAACCTCGCGCAGGCGCTGATGTGCCCATCCGACCTGCTGTTGCTCGACGAGCCAACCAACCACCTCGATCTCGATGCGATTCTTTGGTTGGAAAGCTGGCTGAAAGGTTACCCCGGTACCTTGCTGCTGATCTCCCATGACCGCGATTTCTTGGATGCCGTAGTGGACCACGTTGCCCACCTCGATCAGCAGAAACTGACCCTCTATCGCGGCGGCTATTCGGCGTTCGAACGCACCCGTGCCGAGCGGCTGGCGCAGCAGCAGCAGGCGTACGAGAAGCAGCAAGTGCAGCGCGCGCATATGGAAAAGTACATCGCCCGTTTCAAGGCCCAGGCCACCAAGGCGCGCCAGGCGCAAAGCCGGATCAAGGCACTGGAGCGCATGGAAGAGCTGTCGGCCGCGCATGTTGATTCGCCGTTCGACTTCAGCTTCCGCGAGGCCGACAAGATCTCCAGCCCGCTGCTCAGCCTCAGTGAAGGCCGCCTGGGTTATGGCGACAAGGTGGTGCTGGAGAAGGTCAAGCTGAACCTCGCGCCGGGCGCGCGCCTGGGCCTGCTCGGGCCAAACGGCGCGGGCAAATCGACCCTGATCAAGAACCTGTCGAACGAACTGCAGCCGATCAGCGGCCATCTGCAGCGCGGCGAGAACCTGGTGGTCGGCTACTTTGCCCAGCATCAGCTCGATGCTCTGGATGACAAAGCCAGTCCGCTGCTGCATTTCCAGCGCCTGGCGCCAACCGAGCGTGAGCAGACCTTGCGCGACTTCCTCGGCGGTTTCGACTTCCGCGGCCCGCGTTGCGATGAGCCGGTGCTGAATTTTTCTGGCGGTGAGAAAGCCCGCCTGGCCCTGGCGCTGATCGCCTGGGGCAAACCCAACCTGTTGCTGCTCGATGAGCCAACCAACCACCTCGACCTGGAAATGCGCCTGGCGCTGACCATGGCCCTGCAGGAGTTCAGCGGCGCAGTGGTAGTGGTGTCCCACGACCGGCATCTGCTCAAGAGCACCACCGACGAGTTCCTCCTGGTCGCCGATGGTCTGGTGCAGCCGTTCGACGGTGATCTGGAAGACTACGCCCGCTGGCTGGTGGATTACCGCACGCGGCAGGCGCCGACCAGCAGTGGCGAGAGCAATCCGGATAAAGCCGACAAGCGCGTGCAGCGCCAGGTTGCTGCAGCCCTGCGTCAGCAATTGGCGCCGCACAAGCGCGAAGCTGACAAGCTGGAGAAAGAGCTGGGTCAGCTGCACGAGAAGCTTGCCGCCGTCGAAGCCCGCTTGGGTGACAGCGATATCTACGACGCTGCGCGCAAAGACGAGCTGCGTGACGCTCTGGCCGAACAGGCCAAGCTGAAAAGCCGCGAAGCCGATCTGGAAGAACGCTGGATGCTCGCGCTGGAAACCCTCGAAGCCTTGCAAGCCGAGCTGGAGGCCGCCAGTTGAACATCACCCTGCCGACCCTGGAATGGCTGATGACCTGGCAAGAGCCGTTGCTGCGCACCGGTCAGGTGATCCTGATTGTGCTGCTGGCCTGGCTGTTCCAGCGCATTCTCACCCGTGGCATCACTCGTCTGGGCAACCGCTACCCGCAGTTGCCGGCCGAATTGCTGATGCCGCTGCGCGGCCTGCTGCGCTGGTTGGTGCTCGGTAGCGCGTTTATGTTGGTGCTGGAACGCCTGGGCGTTTCCGCGCAGGTGCTGTGGACCGCGCTCACCGGCTTTGCCGCCGTGGCTGCAGTGGCCTTCTTCGCCATCTGGAGCGTGTTGTCCAACATGTTCTGTGCGCTGCTGATCTTTGCCATGGGGCCGTTTCGCATTGGCGATTGCGTCGAGGTGCTGGAAAGCGCCGACAAACCTGGCGTGCGCGGGCGGGTCGTGGCGATCAACCTGTTCTATACCACCCTGGAAGATCTCAGCGGTGATGCCCCCGGCGCCTGGGTGCAGATTCCCAATAGCCTGTTTTTTCAGAAAGCCGTGCGCCGCTGGCGCAATGGCGAACTCCCTACGCCGCGTAATACTGAGGTTTAAGCAATTATGGAATGGCTGGCCAGCCCTGAACTCTGGGTCGCGTTTCTGACCCTGACCGCCTTGGAAATTGTCCTGGGCATCGACAACATCATCTTTATCTCGATCCTGGTCAGCCGTCTGCCCAAGCATCAGCAACCCAAGGCGCGCTTCTTCGGCCTGGCCCTGGCCATGGGCACGCGGATTCTGCTGCTGCTGTCGATCAGCTGGGTGATGCGCCTGACGGCCGACCTGTTCCATGTGTTCGATCAAGGCTTTTCCGGGCGTGATCTGATTTTGCTCTTCGGTGGTCTGTTCCTGTTATGGAAGAGCACGGCGGAGATTTTCCACAGCCTGGAAGGCGAAGAAGAAGCTCAGACCGCAGGCGGCAAGGCCTACGGCTTTATGGGCATCATCGTGCAGATCGCGATTATCGACATCGTCTTCTCCCTCGACTCGGTGATCACCGCAGTCGGCCTGGTCGACAACGTGCCAGTCATGGTCGCGGCCATTGTGATTTCGGTGATCGTGATGATGCTCTCTGCCGGCACCATCAGCGACTTTATCGACAAGCACCCGAGCCTGAAAATACTTGCCCTGTCGTTCCTTATCGTGGTCGGTACCGTGCTGGTCGCCGAAGCCTTCGGTGTGCATGTGCCGAAGGGCTATGTGTACTTCGCCATGGCCTTCTCGCTGGCCGTGGAAGCCGTCAATATCCGCATGCGCGTGGCCCGCGCACGGGCCCGCAAAGAAGCAGAGCTGGAGCCGGTGCAACTGCGTAAGGGTTCGCCGGACTGATTAGCTGGCTGGGCGAGTAACCCAACAAGGGGTAGGCTAGCGGCCTGCCCCTTTTTATTTTCTGTTTGAGGTATCTGCCATGGCACTGGAAACCTGGCTTGCGTTCTTTGTGGCCTGTTGGGTCATCAGCCTGTCGCCGGGCGCAGGGGCGATTGCCTCGATGTCGGCCGGGTTGCAGTACGGCTTTCTGCGCGGCTACTGGAATGCCCTGGGCCTGCAGCTGGGCCTGGCCTTGCAGATCGCCATTGTGGCCGCCGGGGTTGGGGCGATTCTCGCGGCGTCGGAGCTGGCCTTTAGCCTGATCAAATGGTTTGGCGTGGTCTATCTGGTGTACCTCGGCTATCGCCAGTGGCAGGCGCTGCCCAGTGATATGAGTGCGCAGACCGAGCGGCCCATCGGCCGCCCGCTGACCCTGGTGTTGCGCGGCTTTCTGGTCAACTTCAGCAACCCCAAGGCGATTGTGTTTATGCTCGCGGTGCTGCCGCAGTTCCTTAACCCGCAAGCCCCGCTGCTGAGCCAGTACCTGGTGATGGGCGTGACCATGATCTGCGTCGATCTGATCGTGATGGCCGGCTACACCGGCCTGGCTGCACGGGTGCTGGGCGCGCTGCGTTCACCGCGTCAGCAGAAGCTGATGAACCGTACCTTTGGCGCGCTGTTTGTCGGCGCGGCGGCCTTGCTGGCCAGCGTGCGCCGCGCGCCGGTCTGAGCTGCGCTGGTATTGCTACCAGGGAATCGGCTGGCCGTCCCAGCCCCAGAACGTGCCGGTCTGCGCCGGGCCGTGCTGCTCGATCTGCGCCAGCAGGCACTGCGCTGAGTAGCTTGGGGTAAACAGCTTGTCGGCTGGCACATTGGCCTGAAAGGGTTTCGACAGCGCAGTGTCGGTGGTGCCGGGGTGCAGGCTGAGCACGCAGCTGTTGGGGTTAAGCCGGCTCAGCTCGATGCTTGCAGTGTGCAGCAGCTGATTCAGCGCAGCTTTGCTGGCGCGGTAGCTGTACCAGCCGCCGAGGCGGTTGTCGCCAATCGAACCGACCCGCGCCGACAGCGCCGCCACGGTGCAGGGATGCTGACCGCGTAGCAGCGGCAGCAGGTGCTTGAGCAGCAAAATCGGCGCAAAGCTGTTGCGCTGAAAGGTCGCCAGCAGCCCCTCAAAATTGATCTGGCTCAGCCCCTTCTCGGCCTTTGCCACGCCGTCCTGCAGCACGCCAATCGTGCACAGCAGCAGATGCAGGCGCGGAATGGCGGCGCGCAAATGCGCGGCCAGCTCGCTTAGCGCCTGTTCATCGCAGACATCCACATCCAAACAGTGCAGGCGTTGGCCATATTGCGCTGTCAGCTCAAGCAGGCCGGGCGCCTGACTGGCCTGGCGGGCGATGGCCCAGACCCCGGCGACATCGGTGCGGGCGAGCAATTGTCTGGTCAGCGCCAGGCCAATCCCCCGGCTGGCGCCACAGACCACGACCTGCGCCGGTTCTTCCAGGCGTTGCCAAAAACTCATCGCATCACTCCTGCGTCATTGCGACGATCCGTCGCGGGCCGTGGTCGATCAAAGGTTGAGGAAAGTCGTTAGGAGGGTAACAATCGAATGTCATCCATTCGTATTTGGGATCAACTCCTATATGACTTCCGTATTGCGTTTCTGCAGCTGGTTGCTGGTGCCCGTGTTGGCACTCTGCAGCCTGGCTGTTATGGCCGAGCCCATCGAGGGCGCGGCGCAAGCTCTGCATCTGCTCGGTTACCTGGGCGCTGACTACCCGGCCACCGTGGCCAATGGTCAGGTGATCGACTCCGGCGAATACCGCGAGCAGCTGGAGTTTCTTACTGTACTGCAAGGCCTGATCGTTGCGCTGCCAGCGCGTAGCGAACAAGCCGAACTGGAGCAAGGCGTGGCCAGCCTGCGCCAGGGCATTGAGCAGCGTGTTGAGGGCGGCCAGATTGCCCAGCAGGCGCGGCAGTTGGCTGCGACATTGGCCGCGGCCTATAACGTCAGCCAAACCCCAGCCATCAACCCAGACCCTAGCCGTGGCGCGCCGCTGTTTGCCCAGCATTGCAGCGTGTGCCACGGCGACAGCGGCGCCGGTGATGGGCCGGCGGGCATTGGCCTGGAGCCGCCGCCGGCCAACCTGCGCGACGCGGTGCGGCTTGATCGGTTGAGCCTGTATGACCTGTTCAACACCCTCGGCCTGGGCATCGACGGCACTGATATGGCGGCCTTTGCCGATCAGCTGGATGAGCGCCAGCGCTGGGATTTAGCCAGCTATATCGCCGGCTTCAGCGCTGAGTCGGTTGCCGTAGGCGAGCCGTTCAGCTTGGAGGCGTTGGCGGGTACGACCCCGGCTGAAGTGACAGCAGCACAGGGTGATGAGGCGGCTGCACGCTTCCGCGCCCAACGTGCGCAACCGCCGGCACAGCAACGTGGCCCACAGCAGTTGATTGAGCACACCCGCGCGACCCTGGAGCAGAGCCTGGCGGCCTACCGCGCCGGTGATCACGAGCAGGCCTATGACCTTTCCGTCGGCGCGTATCTGGAAGGTTTCGAGCTGGTCGAAAGCGCCCTGGATAACCTTGACTCATTGCAGCGCAAGACCACCGAGCGCGCGCTGATGGCGTACCGCCAGGCGTTGCAGGACGGCCTGTCCGTACCGCAGGTGGCGCAGCGCCTGGAGCAGGCCAAGGCCGAGCTGGCGAAGTCGGCTGAGTTGCTCGACAGCGATGGCCTGTCGAGTTCGCTGAGCTTCTTCTCCAGCCTGCTGATTTTGCTGCGTGAAGGGCTGGAGGCGATTTTGGTGCTGGCGGCGATTCTCGCCTTCCTGCGCAACACCGGTCAGCAACAGGCGGTGCGCAGCGTGCATATCGGCTGGGGCCTGGCGCTGCTGGCTGGGGCTGGAACCTGGGCACTGGCGGCGTATTTGATTGACGTCAGCGGCGCGCAGCGTGAACTGCTGGAGGGCGTGACTGCGCTGTTTGCCAGTGTGATGGTGCTCTGGCTAGGGGTGTGGATGCATGACCGCCGGCATGCAGCGGCCTGGCAGGATTACATCAAGAGAAGCCTGGTCGGCGGTGGCGGTCGTTTCGGCTTTGCCGTACTGGCGTTCTTCTCGGTGTACCGCGAGCTGTTCGAAGTCATCCTGTTCTATGAAACTCTCTGGCTGCAGGCCGGTCCGCAAGGCCACGGCATGGTCCTGGCCGGCGCGGCCACGGCGCTGGTTGTGCTGCTGGGCTTGGCCTGGGTGATTCTGCGCGGCTCACGCAAACTGCCGCTGGCGACCTTCTTCGGCGTTAATGCCGTGCTGCTCTGTGTGCTCTCGGTGGTATTCGCCGGCCATGGCGTGGCGGCACTGCAGGAAGCCGGGGTGCTCGGTACGCGGCCGGTGGCATTCTTCGATTTCGATTGGCTGGGCATTCACGATGACGCCTACAGCCTTGCGGCCCAGACCACGGCGCTGGCGGCCATTGTGCTGCTCTATGGCCGCAGCTGGTTGGGCGAGCGTCGGCGCTTGGCTGTCTGAGGACGCAGCAGCCGGCATGGCTTAACATGCCGGCTTTGTTGCCTCTGGAGAGTGCTGGGTGATGCGAGTCTGGATTGATGCCGATGCCTGCCCCAAGGCGGCCAAGGATCAGGTGGTTAAGTTCGCCTTGAAGCGGCGCTTCGAGGTGCTGCTGGTGGCCGGTCAGGCGCAAATCAAACCTGCCTACAGCTGCGTGCGGCTGATCGTGGTGCCCAGCGGCCCGGATGCGGCCGATGATTACCTGGTGGAGCATGCGTTGCCGGGTGAGCTGGTGATTTGCAGCGACGTGCCACTGGCCGACCGCCTGGTAAAGAAAGGCGTGGCCGCGCTTGATCCGCGTGGTCGCGAGTTTGATGAGCGCAATATGGGCGACAAGCTGGCGGTGCGTAATCTGTTTACCGAGTTGCGCGAGCTGGGTCAGGTCGGCGGCGGCCAGCCGCCGTATGGCGAGCGCGACAAACAGGCGTTCGCCAATTCACTGGACCGCATCCTCACCCGTTTGCAGCGTGCTTAGCTGTTAGCCACACAGGTAGGTGCCGGTGCCTACAGCCACCAGGGTGCCGTCATCGCTATGCAGTTCGCTGCGCACCACCGCCACCTTGTTGCCGGTACGTAGCAGCACGGCGCTGGCGGTAAAACGCTGGCCACGGCCGGGGCGCAGGTAGTCGATGCGCAGGTCGATGGTGCCGAGCTTGGACAGCCGCGCCATGCGCTCGGCGCTGGACAGGTGCTGGTGTTTGTCGAATGCGCCAATCAGCGCCATGGCGCCGCCGGCTACATCCAGCAGCGAAGAAATCACCCCGCCATGCAGAATGCCGTGGACGAAGTTGCCGATCAGCTCGGGCTTCATCGGCAGGTGCATGGTCACGCGCTGGGCGCTCAGCTCATCCAGCTCGATACCGAGCACCTGATTGAAGGGGATGCGCTGGAAGAAGCTGCTGACTGCTTGCTGCAGCTCGGCGGTCAGCTCGAACGGTGGGTTGCTCATGGGGGCGTGCCTGGGCGAAGGGAAGCTCAACCTGCCGCACTGCGGCCGATCTGACCAGTGGCGCGGCCGGAGTACCGCGCGCATTGGCGTGATTGGCGTGCTATCGGCCTGATCTACGGCTGATCAGGTCGCAGACTTAGACCGGGTGGCTAAGCTCGAGCACGCGATCCACCAGCTTGTTGATCCCCGAGGCGGCTTCGCTGATCGACTGGGCGAGCATATAGGCCGGGGTGGTCACCAGCTTGCGCTCGGCGTCTTCGACGATCTCGCTGACTTCGCATTCATGGTGCTCGGCGCCCATTTGCACCAGAGTTGCCGCCGTTTCGTGGTCCTTGCCGATGGTGCAGATCACGCCGCTGCCGAAGATTTTCGCCGCCAGCGCCGGGGCAATGCACATCAGGCCCACCGGCTTGCCGGCTGCGACAAAGGCGCGGGTAGCGCTCAGCACGTCGGCCTGCACGGTGCAGTTGGCGCCGCTGATGGCGAAGTCGGAAAGGTTTTTCGCCACGCCAAAACCGCCGGGCATGATCAGCGCATCGAAGTCGCCGACATGCAGCTCCTTGACGTCCTTGATCTTGCCGCGGGCGATGCGCGCCGACTCGACCAGTACGTTGCGCGTGTCGTCCATTTCGTCGCCACTGTAGTGATCGACCACATGCAGCTGCGGCACGTTGGGGGCAAAGCACTGTACCTGCGCACCACGCTGATCAAGGCGCAGCAGGGTGATCACGCTTTCATGGATTTCCGCGCCGTCATAGACGCCACAGCCGGAAAGAATCACCGCGACTTTCTTGTTCATCAAGTTCTCCTGAATAACCAGCTGTACCGAATTGAGTCGTGTCCTGATGTCGCCTGAACCCTAATGTCGCCATATGCCACCCAGGTTGGCATGGCGCGCCGCGAGGCGGATGTGGCGCTGGGCTAGGATTTATTCAGCAATCCTAGCCGTTAGCCTCGTGCAGCGATATGGCGATTCTATGCAACCGGTGAAACCATGAATTACATCCTCTATGCCGTACCGTTCTTCTTTGCCTTGATCGCCCTGGAACTGTTGCTCGACCGCTGGCGCGGGGTCAGCACCTACCGCTTCTCCGATGCGCTCAACAGCCTCAGTGCCGGGGTGCTGTCGACCACCGTGGGCCTGCTGACCAAAGCCGTCGGTCTGCTCACCTACACCCTGGCCTGGCAACAGCTGGCGCTGTTCGACCTGTCGGCCAGCAGCCTGTGGGTCTGGCTGTTCGCCTTTGTCTTCTACGACTTCTGCTACTACTGGAACCACCGCCTGGGCCACGAGCGCAATGTGCTCTGGGCCGCGCACTCGGTGCACCATCAGAGCGAGGACTACAACCTCTCCACAGCGTTGCGGCAGACCAGTACTGGTTTCATCTTCGGCTGGATCTTCTACCTGCCGATGGCGCTGATCGGCGTGCCGCCCTTGGTATTCCTCACCGTGGCTGCGCTGAATCTGCTTTATCAGTTCTGGGTGCACACTCGGCATATTCCCAAACTGGGCTGGTTCGAGTGGTTCTTTATCACCCCCTCCAACCACCGCGTGCACCATGCGCAGAATGCTGTGTATATGGATCGCAATTACGGCGGCGTGTTCATTCTCTGGGATCGCCTGTTCGGCACCTTTCAGGAAGAGCTGGATGAAGAGCCGGTGGTGTTTGGCGTGACCACGCCGCTGGCCAGCTGGAACCCGCTGTGGGCCAATGCGCAGTTCTATGTCGCGCTGTGGCGTGATGCGGTGCGCGCCGAGTCCTGGTGGGACAAGCTGCGCATCTGGTTTATGCGCACCGGCTGGCGCCCGGCCGATGTCGCGGCCAAGTACCCGCAGAGCAAGCCGGACCTCAGCCAGTTCGTCAAATTCGACGTGCCGTTGAGTCTGGCGCAGAAGCTCTACGCCGGCGTGCAGTTCAGCCTGTATGTGGTGGCCGGCACCGTGCTGCTGGGCATGGGCGACACACTGAATCTGGCGCAGGCGCTGCTGGGCATCGTCTGGATGGCCGTGGGGCTGACGATCATCGGCAGCTGGCTGGAAAACCGGCCGACGGCCAAACGTCTGGAAATACTGCGTCTGCTGCTCAACCTGCCGGCGGCCTGGCTGGCCCTGCAGTTTGGCCTGCTGAGCGCTCAGCCACTGCTCTGGGCGTTGCTGCTGGGCTACAGCCTGCTCAGCCTGGGCGCGCTGTTCTGGACCCCGCGCGGGCAGGATGCCGTTCCCGCCTAAACCTTGTTCATGGCTGGACCTCACAACGGTGGACAGGCGCAGGCCTGCTCCACCGTTGTGCTTTCCGGGTCGGGAAAACGGCTTTGGTGCATACACGTGCAACATATCTTCGCCATAGTTGCGGCGCTATGCTGGTTGGGCTTGCGGCAAGCGGTCGCAGCGCTGTCGTGTGCTGTCATACTTTGGTCATAATGGCCGCTTATAACTGTCACACTTGCCCGTTGCTACGGGCTTCGGAGCCTGCCGTGAGCTTTACCCCCGCCAATCGCCTGTTTCCCGCCACTCGCCTGCGTCGCAACCGCCGTGATGATTTTTCCCGGCGTCTGGTGCGGGAAAACCGCCTGAGTGTCGACGACCTGATTCTGCCGGTGTTCGTCCTCGACGGGGAAAACCGCCGCGAAGCGATTGCCTCGATGCCCGGTGTCGAGCGCCTGTCCATCGACCTGCTGCTCAAGGAAGCCGAACACTGGGTGGCCCTGGGTATCCCGGCGCTGGCCCTGTTCCCGGTGACGCCGTTGGAGAAGAAGTCCCTGCTGGCTGAAGAAGCCTGGAACCCGGACGGCATCGCTCAGCGCGCAATCCGTGCCCTGCGCGCCAAGTTCCCGGAGCTTGGGGTGATCAGCGATGTGGCGCTGGACCCGTTTACCACCCATGGACAGGACGGCATCCTCGATGAGTCCGGCTATGTGCAGAACGACGTTACCGTCGATGCGCTGGTCAAGCAGGCGCTGTCGCATGCCGCTGCTGGTGCTCAGGTGGTGGCGCCCTCGGACATGATGGATGGCCGCGTACAGGCGATCCGTGAGGCGCTGGAACTGGCCGATCACAGCAATGTGCGGATCATGGCCTACTCGGCCAAGTACGCCAGCGCCTACTACGGCCCGTTCCGCGATGCGGTGGGTTCGGCGGCCAATCTGGGCAAGGCCAACAAGGCCAGCTACCAGATGGACCCGGCCAATGGCGACGAAGCGCTGCATGAAGTGGCCGCCGATCTGGCCGAAGGCGCCGATATGGTCATGGTCAAGCCGGGCATGCCCTATCTGGACATCCTCTGGCGGGTCAAAGCGGAATTCAAGGTGCCGACCTTTGTCTATCAGGTCAGCGGTGAGTACGCCATGCATATGGCGGCTATTGAAAATGGTTGGTTGGGCGAGGCGGTGATTCTCGAATCACTGACTGCCTTCAAACGTGCGGGTGCCGATGGCATCCTGACTTATTTCGCCGTGCGCGCGGCAGAACTGCTGAAGCAGGGGCAATAGCCCCGCCAGGACTTTGTAATGAACACCGAAGGACTCAGTACCCCTGAATTGCAAGACGCCCAGCCGGTCGTCGATGAGGTTGTAGCCGTGGAAACCCCTGTCATCGAGGCCCCAGCGCCGGTCGTACCTGCGCCTGTGGTGATCCATAACCTGGATGACAGCAGCCTGTATATCCACCGCGAGCTGTCGCAGCTGCAATTCAATATCCGCGTGCTGGAACAGGCGCTGGATGAGTCCTATCCGCTGCTGGAACGGCTGAAGTTTCTGCTGATCTTCTCCAGCAACCTGGATGAGTTCTTCGAGATCCGCGTGGCCGGCCTGAAGAAGCAGATCAACTTCGCCCGCGAGCAGGCCGGCGCCGACGGCCTGCAGCCGCATCAGGCGCTGGCGCGGATTGCCGAGCTGGTGCACGAGCAGGTGGATCGCCAGTACGCGATTCTCAATGACAACCTGTTCCCGGCGCTGGCCAAGCACAACGTCAACTTTATCCGTCGGCGCTTCTGGACGGCCAAGCACAAGGCCTGGGTCCGCCGCTATTTCCGCGACGAGATCGCGCCGATCATCACCCCGATCGGCCTCGACCCGACGCACCCGTTCCCGCTGCTGGTAAACAAGAGCCTGAACTTTATCGTCGAGCTGGAGGGTATCGACGCCTTCGGTCGCGACTCCGGTCTGGCGATCATTCCGGCGCCGCGTCTGCTGCCGCGCATCATCAAGGTGCCGGAAGAGGTCGGCGGCCCTGGCGACAACTTCGTGTTCTTGTCGTCGATGATCCATGCCCACGCCGATGACCTGTTTCAGGGTATGAAGGTCAAGGGTTGCTACCAGTTCCGCCTGACCCGTAACGCCGACCTGTCGGTGGACACCGAGGACGTCGAAGACCTGGCCCGCGCCCTGCGTGGCGAGCTGTTCAGCCGCCGTTACGGCGATGCGGTGCGTCTGGAAGTGGTCGACACCTGCCCACGGCCGTTGCTCGATTACCTGCTCAAGCAATTCAGCCTGACCGAGGCCGAGTTGTACCGGGTCAATGGACCGGTCAACCTGACCCGCCTGTTCAGCATCACCGGCCTGGAAAGCCACCCGGAGCTGCAGTACAAGCCCTTCACTCCGGTGATCCCCAAGCTGCTGCAGAACGCCGAGAACATCTTCAGCGTGGTCAGCAAGCAGGACATCCTCCTGCTGCATCCCTTCGAGTCCTTTACCCCGGTGGTCGACCTGCTGCGTCAGGCGGCGAAAGACCCGCACGTGCTGGCGATCAAGCAGACCCTGTACCGCTCTGGAGCCAACTCGGAGATCGTCGACGCGTTAGTGGAAGCTGCGCGTAACGGCAAGGAAGTCACGGCGGTGATCGAGCTGCGTGCGCGTTTCGATGAAGAGTCCAACCTGCAGCTGGCCAGCCGTCTGCAGGCCGCCGGCGCGGTGGTGATCTACGGCGTGGTGGGGTTCAAGACCCACGCCAAGATGATGCTGATCCTGCGCCGCGAGAGTGGCGATATCGTCCGCTATGCCCACCTCGGCACTGGTAACTACCACGCTGGCAACGCCAAGCTGTACACCGACTACAGCCTGCTCACCGCCGATATGGCGCTGTGCGAGGACGTCTCCAAGCTGTTCAGCCAGCTGATCGGCATGGGTAAGACCCTGCGCATGAAGAAGCTACTGCACGCGCCGTTTACCCTGAAAAAGACCCTGCTCGACATGATCGCCCGCGAAACTGCGCTGGCGGCCGAGGGCAAGCCGGCGCATATCATCGCCAAGTTCAACTCGCTGACCGACCCGAAGATCATCCGCGCGCTGTACAAGGCCAGCCAGACCGGAGTGAAGATCGACCTGGTGGTACGCGGCATGTGCTGCCTGCGTCCCGGGATTGTCGGCGTGTCACACAATATCCAGGTGCGTTCGATCATCGGCCGCTTCCTTGAGCACACGCGGGTGTTCTATTTCTCCAATGGCGGCGAGGAGAAGATCTACCTGTCGAGTGCCGACTGGATGGAGCGCAACCTCGACAAGCGCGTCGAGACCTGCTTCCCGGTGGAAGGCAAGAAGCTGATTCTGCGGGTCAAGAAGGAGCTGGAAAGCTACCTGACTGACAACACCCAGGCCTGGGTGCTGCAGCCGGACGGGCGTTATCTGCGTGTCAGCCCGAGCGGCAACCAGAATCCGCGCAGCGCGCAGGCTGGTCTGCTGGAGAAGCTGACAGCGCCGCTGATCAACGCACGCTGAGTTCGATACCGATACGCTTGAGCCACTCCGCTTCCTGGGTGAAATCTGCCTGGGTTAGTGGGTTGTTCTCCAGCCAGCCTTCTGGGAACTGAATTTCCAGACGCTGCTCGGCGGCCATGAGCTGCACGTTAGGCATTTCCTGGGTGCCACGGATGTGGTGGAACAGGATGGCAAAGCGCAGCAGCACGCACAGGCGGATCAGCTTGATGCCTTCGCTGCCGAATTCGGCGAACTTGTCCTTGGGAATATTGCGTCGATGGCCGCGTATCAGCAGGGCGAGCATCTGCTGATCCTGACGCGAGAAGCCGGACAGGTCCGAGTGCTCGACCAGGTAAGCGCCGTGCTTGTGGTACTGGTAGTGGGCGATATCCAGGCCAACTTCGTGCACCTTGGCCGCCCAGCTGAGCAGCTCGCGGTGCCAGTCGTCTTCCAGCTGCCAATCTGTGGCCACCTTCTCCAGCGCCGCGAGCGCCTTGCTCTCGACCCGCGCCGCCTGCTCCAGATCGACGTGATAGCGCTCCATCAGCGAACTCAGGGTGCGCTCGCGCACGTCCTCATGCTGATGGCGACCAAGCAGGTCATACAGCACGCCTTCGCGCAGCGCGCCTTCGGAATGGCTCATGCGCTGGATATCGCAGGCATCGAAGATCGCTTCGAGAATCGCCAGGCCCGCCGGGAAAATCCCCCGGCGATCCGGCTTGATGCCGTCGAGGTCGAGTTTTTCCACCTCACCGGCCTTGAATACTTTGCGTTTCAGCCAGGCCAGCCCTTGGGCGTTGACTTCGCCCGTGCCGAGGCCGGCTGCTTGAATGGTCAGGCCGATGGCCTTGATGGTGCCGGATGCGCCCACCGCGTCTTCCCAGCCCAGGCGGCGCAGGGCGTGCTCGATGCCCATGATCTCCAGCCGCGCCGCTGTGTAGGCTTGGGCGTAGCGCGCCGGGGTGATCTTGCCGTCCTTGAAGAAGCGCTGGGTAAAGCTGACGCAACCCATCTGCAGGCTTTCGCGCAGCAGCGGCTCGAAGCGCTGGCCGATGATAAATTCGGTGCTGCCGCCGCCAATATCGGCGACCAGGCGCTTGCCGGGGGTGTCGGCGATGCTGTGCGATACGCCAAGGTAAATCAGCCGCGCTTCTTCGCGCCCGGAGATGACTTCAACTGGGTGGCCGAGGATCTCTTCGGCGCGGCGGATAAATTCGCCACGGTTGCGCGCCTCACGCAGGGCATTGGTGCCAACCACGCGCACTGCGCCTTCCGGCAGGCTGGCGGTCAGCTGGGCGAAGCGGCGCAGGCAGTCGAGCCCACGCTGCATGGCTTCTTCGCTGAGCAGGCGCTGCTCGTCGATGCCGGCGGCCAGCTGGACCTTGTCGCCGAGGCGTTCGAGGATGCGGATCTCGCCGTGATCGGCTTTGGCCAGCACCATATGGAAGCTGTTGGAGCCCAGGTCGATAGCTGCAATCAAAGGAAAAGACTCGGCAGGGGTATGCGGCATGGCAGAACCATCTCAATGCGGAACCGCGCCATCGTGCCACGATAGCCAGGCCCCGCCAACGCATACTGATGTCGCAGGTACAGGCCAAACCCGCTGCGCTACGGTTCGCGCGGCGGCTGGCCGGGGCTTGCCGGCCGTCTGAATAAATTGTGACGCAGGCAGTCGCTCGGCTGGCTTGTGGCTAAGCCATAGAGAAGCTCAATTGCCACCGCCTTCCTGTGTGGGAAAAGCCGGGCTATGATGTCGCCCATCTTTTGCTTACGAACTCGGAGACTTTCCATGAGCGAATTCATCACCAATGTCAGCGATGCCAGTTTCGACCAGGATGTTCTCCAGGCCGAAGGGCCGGTGCTGGTCGACTACTGGGCTGAGTGGTGCGGCCCGTGCAAGATGATCGCACCGGTGCTCGATGAGATCGCCCAGACTTATCAGGGCAAACTGAAAGTCTGCAAGCTGAACATCGATGAAAACCAGGACACCCCGCCGAAGTTCGGTGTGCGTGGTATCCCGACGCTGATGCTGTTCAAGAACGGCAATGTTGAAGCCACCAAAGTTGGCGCGCTGTCCAAGTCGCAGCTGGCGGCCTTCCTCGACAGCAACATCTAAGTTGCGCCGAGACGGCAACAAGCCCTGAAAGCCCCGCACATTGCGGGGTTTTTTTCTGTCTGGGCGCTGGACGATGAATAAAACCGGTGTTACATTCGGCCTCGCTGCATTTCCTATGCAGCCCCCTGCAAGCCGTCGCCGACGCATTCCTATTCGAATCTTTCGATATACAAGCAGGCGATCAAGTCGCCTTCTCAGCGGCACGGCCTCCCAAGCTAAATAGCTTATTTCCCCTCCTTCATGATTACGTCATTCCTATGAATCTGACCGAACTCAAGCAAAAGCCGATTACCGAACTGCTGGAACTCGCTGAACAACAAGGCCTGGAAAACATGGCCCGTTCGCGCAAGCAGGACGTGATTTTCTCCCTGTTGAAAAAACACGCTAAAAGCGGTGAGGAAATCTCCGGTGATGGCGTGCTGGAGATTCTCCAGGACGGTTTCGGCTTTCTCCGCTCTGCGGATGCCTCGTACCTCGCTGGCCCCGATGACATCTACGTCTCGCCGAGCCAGATCCGCCGCTTCAACTTGCGTACAGGCGATACCATCGTCGGCAAGATCCGCCCGCCGAAAGAAGGTGAGCGTTACTTCGCGCTGCTCAAAGTTGACACGATCAACTACGACCGCCCGGAAAACGCCAAGAACAAGATTCTGTTCGAAAACCTGACGCCGCTGTTTCCCACCAAGCGTCTGGTCATGGAAGCTGGTAACGGCTCCACCGAGGACATCACCGGCCGGGTGATCGATCTCTGCGCCCCGATTGGCAAAGGCCAGCGCGGCCTGATCGTCGCACCGCCGAAAGCCGGTAAGACCATCATGCTGCAGAACATCGCGGCGAACATCGCGCGCAACAACCCCGAGTGCCACCTGATCGTGCTGCTGATCGACGAGCGCCCGGAAGAAGTGACCGAGATGCAGCGCACCGTGCGCGGTGAAGTGGTTGCCTCGACCTTCGACGAGCCGCCAACCCGCCACGTGCAGGTTGCCGAAATGGTCATCGAGAAGGCCAAGCGCTTGGTCGAACACAAGAAGGATGTGGTCATCCTGCTCGACTCCATCACCCGTCTGGCGCGTGCCTACAACACCGTGATCCCAAGCTCCGGCAAGGTGCTCACCGGTGGTGTCGACGCCCACGCCCTGGAGAAGCCGAAACGCTTCTTTGGCGCCGCGCGAAATATCGAAGAAGGCGGTTCGCTGACCATCATCGCCACCGCGCTGGTAGAAACCGGCTCGAAGATGGATGAAGTGATCTACGAAGAGTTCAAAGGCACCGGCAACATGGAGCTGCCGCTGGACCGTCGTATCGCTGAGAAGCGTGTGTTCCCTGCGATCAACATCAACCGCGCCGGTACCCGCCGCGAAGAACTGCTGACCGCCGATGACGAACTGCAGCGCATGTGGATTCTGCGCAAGCTGCTGCACCCGATGGATGAGATTGCCGCCATCGAGTTCCTCACCGACAAGCTGAAAGCGACCAAGACGAACGAAGAGTTCTTCCAGTCGATGAAGCGTAAGTAAGGCGTCCTTCGCCTTACAACAAAAGCCGGGTAAGCCCGGCTTTTGTGTGTCTGGAGGCTGGCTTTCCCTTCTGAAAGACCCAGTTCGGCGCTAAACTTTGCGCCCCTATTGCTCGGCCCGAAACGAGGCATCTGCATGCAGTATCGTGACCTGCGCGATTTTATTCGCGGTCTGGAGACGCGCGGCGAACTCAAGCGCATCCAAACGCCGGTTTCCCCTGTGCTGGAAATGACCGAAATCTGCGACCGCACCCTGCGTAAAGGCGGGCCGGCGCTGCTCTTCGAAAACCCCACAGGGTTTGACGTGCCGGTGCTCGGCAACCTGTTCGGCACGCCCAAACGCGTGGCGCTGGGCATGGGCGCGGAAGAAGTCAGCGAGCTGCGTGAAATCGGCAAGCTGCTGGCCTTTCTCAAGGAGCCCGAGCCGCCGAAAGGCCTCAAGGATGCCTGGAACAAGCTGCCGATCTACAAGAAGGTGCTGAGCATGGCACCTAAGGTGCTCAAAGACGCACCCTGCCAGGAAGTGGTCGAAGAAGGCGACGATGTCGACCTCGGCAAGCTGCCAGTGCAGACCTGCTGGCCCGGCGATGTCGGCCCGCTGATTACCTGGGGCCTGACCATTACCAAGGGTCCGAACAAGGAACGGCAAAACCTCGGCATCTACCGCCAACAGGTGATCGGCCGTAACAAGGTGATCATGCGCTGGCTTAGCCACCGTGGTGGTGCCCTGGATTACCGCGAGTGGTGCCAGAAGTACCCGGATCGCCCCTATCCTGTGTGCGTGGCGCTAGGCGCCGATCCGGCGACCATTCTTGGCGCGGTGACTCCGGTACCCGATAGCCTGTCCGAATATGCTTTTGCCGGTCTGTTGCGCGGCCACCGCACCGAGCTGATCAAGGCCCGTGGCAGTGATCTGCAGGTGCCAGCCAGCGCCGAAATCGTTCTCGAAGGTGTAATTCATCCGGGCGAAACCGCACCGGAAGGCCCATACGGCGATCACACCGGCTATTACAACGAGGTCGATACCTTCCCGGTGTTTACCGTCGAGCGCATCACCCGGCGACAAAAGCCGATCTATCACAGCACTTATACCGGTCGGCCGCCGGATGAGCCGGCGATTCTCGGCGTGGCGCTTAACGAAGTGTTCGTGCCAATTCTGCAGAAGCAGTTTCCCGAGATCATCGACTTCTACCTGCCGCCGGAAGGTTGCTCGTATCGCATGGCGGTGGTGACCATCAAGAAGCAGTACCCCGGCCACGCCAAGCGCGTAATGCTTGGTGTGTGGTCGTTCCTGCGACAGTTCATGTACACCAAGTTCGTTATCGTCACCGACGACGATATCAACGCACGGGATTGGAACGACGTGATCTGGGCGATTACCACGCGCATGGACCCCAAGCGCGACACAGTGATGATCGATAACACGCCGATTGATTACCTTGACTTCGCCTCGCCGATCTCTGGCCTCGGCTCGAAGATGGGCCTGGACGCCACCCATAAGTGGCCGGGGGAAACCAACCGCGAGTGGGGCCGAGCTATCGTTCAGGATGAAGCGGTCAAACAGCGCGTCGATGCGCTGTGGTCTGAGTTGGGAATCGATTGATGAAAGTCACCCTGAATCCTTCAGGTGCCGTGCTTGACGTGCAGCCCCGCGAGCGCATTCTCGATGCCGCGCGGCGGCTGGGTTACGACTGCCCGCAGAGCTGCCGCAATGGCAATTGTCATATCTGCGCGGCGCTGCTGGTTGAAGGCCGCGTGCAGCAGGGCGGGGTCGAGCTGAGCCAAGGTGAGTTGTTCACCTGCCTGGCCGAGCCACTGCAGGACTGTGTGCTGCACTGGGATGGCGTGCTCGCGCCGGGCGAATTGCCAGTGCGTGAACTGGCTTGCCAGGTTGTCGCCTGTGATGAGCTGGGCGGCGATGTGTTTCGCCTGCGGCTGAATACGCCGGCCGGCAAGGCGCCGCGTTACCACGCCGGGCAATACCTGCTGCTGCAGCGCGACGGCGATGATTACGCAGCCTTCTCTCTGGCCTCGGCGCCGCATCGCGGACGCGAGCTGGAGCTGCATGTGCTGGCCCGCGATGAGGCCACGGTTGCGCTGATCGCCCAGCTGCGCCGTAGCGGCCTGGTGCGGGTGAAGATGCCGTTCGGTGATACTCACCTGGCCGAGCTGCCGGCTGGGCCGCTGGTACTGATCGCCGCTGGTACCGGCATGGCGCAGATGCACAGCCTGATCGAACACTGCCGCGCCGCCGGTTTCGCCCACCCGGTGCATTTGTACTGGGGCGCACGGCGTCCGGAAGACTTCTACGAGCTGGAGCATTGGGCGCAGTGGCAGCAGGTGCCCAATCTGTTTCTGCATCAGGTGGTCAGTGATCAGTGTGGCTGGCAGGGCCGTTGTGGCCTGCTGCACGAAGCCGTGCGTGAAGACTTCGCTGACCTCAAGGCGCTGCATGTCTACGCCAGCGGCTCACCGGCGATGGTCTACGCCACTCTGGATGCGCTAGTGGATGCCGGTATGGATGCCCATCAGATGCGCGCGGATGTATTTGCTTATGCGCCGCGCAGTTAAACTGCACGGCCAGCGGGTGCTGACCGTGTCAGCGTCTAATAACGCCAGCCGGCGTTGATCATCAGTAGGTTGTCGTTATTGCCGGGCTGGTTCTGGTAGTCGGCAATATGCAGCAGGCTGCCTTTAAAGCTGAGCTGCCAGGCGGGCAGTTCATAGCGCATGAACAGCTCGTATTCCATGTGTCGGCCATCGGCCTTGAACTGCATGTCCACCTTGTCCCAGCTGACGCTGTTGTCGGCGTTCAGGCGCGTGGGCATCTGCACTGAGGTTTTACCGTCGCGCAGGCGTAGTGGCTGGTAGATCAGTGCGCCGTACTGCAGCTGTGGGTTGCTCTGGCCGAGCACGCCAAGGGTAAAACTGTCACTGCGCAGGCGCCCGGATTCGAGCCAGCGCCCTCCGTCCAGCTGGCTCAGGCCGCTGTTGTAGCGGCCAAACAGCTGCCAGTGCTCGTTCAGCGGTAGGCTCAGGTTGAGCCCGCTAAACCAGGTTCTTGTCTGACCTTGGCCGATCCAGGCTTCGCCCTGGCTACCCAACAGGCGTTGCTGCTCATTCAGTAGGCCTAGTTGCAGGCTGACATGCATGCCGCTCTCGGCGCGGTAGGCCCATTCTGTTTGCAGGCTGTGTTGCTGTTCGTCACTGTTGCGGTCGCTGAAGCGGTCGCTGAAGCGTTCGCTGGCGTTGCTGGTCTGCACCTGCACCGCGCTGTGCCAGTTTTCATCTAACTGCCAGTGCAGGCCGGTACCGCTAGCTGGGTTGTCCAGGCTCAGGTAGGGGTTGCTAAAGGCGCGGGTCATACTGCTGTTCTGCAGGAGTGGTTGCATGCGCAGCAGGCCTTGGCTCCAGGAGGTATCGGTGTTCAGGCTTGCGCTGAGGGCGCTGTCCTTGCCCAGGCTCTGCCAGGCTTGCACATTGCCCAGTGCGGCGAGGCCGCTGTCCTGGCGAGTGGCGCTGTAGCGCAGCTGCAGCCCATTGCCTGCATCTATCTGCTGGCTGCTGTGCTCCTTCTCCAGGCGCTGCAGGTAGCTACCGGTGTCGATGCGGCTGTGGCTGGCTTGCGGCTCCTGCTGCAGCACGCTGGCGTTGACCAAGAATGGCGCATCCAGGCTGTCCTTGAGCACCAGGTCGACCTTGCCCAGCGAGGCGCGGAGTGCATTACCCAACGCAGGGCTTTCGCGCAGGCGTGCCTGGTCGAGTGTCATGACTTCGCCGCTGCTGGCTTCGATCAACAGCCCGCCAATCGGGTTGCTGGCGGCTTGCAGATCAAGCAGACCCTGACCGTAAGTGGCGCTGTCGGCGTAGATCCCGCTCTTGTTGGCCGAGACCAGGGTGCGTTCTGTGATCTGCGCGGCGCTGAGGGTCGGGAACAGGTCCATCAGCAATGCCAGGGCACCGGATACATGTGGCGCGGCCATGGAGGTGCCACTCTTGTAGCCGTAACCATCGCCGGGCACGCTGGAGTACACCCAACTGCCGGGCGCGGCCAGGCACCAAGCCTGGGCGTCGCCGCAGCGGTGCGAGCCATCGGAAATCCGCCCGTCCTCGCGGATATTCACTACCGCCAGCCACTGCCCCTGCAGTTCGGGCGCGATGACCGGCAGTGCGGCATAGAGGCTGCTGTTGCCGGCGATGCTGGTGTCGCCTGTGGTGTTGTTGCCGGCAGCAAAGACAAACACGATGCCGGCCTGTTGCGCCTCGCGGTACAGGGTGGCTACTGAGTTGCGGTAGTAGTTGCGGTCATTGGCATCGAGGTCGGCCAGAGTGCGTGAGCGGTAGCCGCCCTCGGCGACATTTACCCGTTGCCCCCAGCTGTTGTTGGAGATACGTGCGCCCAGCTCGATCTGCCGGCGTAGGGCGTCACGGGTGTCTAAGGTTTCGCTGCCCTCCACGCCGTCATGCAGGTATTTGATCGGCAGAATCCGTGCCTCTGGGGCCACGCCATGCATGCCCTGGCCGTTGCGGGCGGCGGCGATAGTGCCGGCGACATGGGTGCCGTGGCTGTCGCCATCGGTCATGCGCGGGCCACCAGTGCGCACCACATCACCGCCAGGAGCGATGTTGTTGCGCAGGTCGGGGTGGTCGATATCCACGCCGGTGTCGACCACTGCCACGGTCACTCCTGCACCTGTGGCGCCACGTGCATAGGCATGCTCGGCCTTGGCGGTGGCCAGGCCCCAGCTGGCATTGAATTCGGCAGTACGAAACTGTGCCGGGTCAACGGGCTGTGGAGCAGGGGCGGGCTCCGGTGGGGTCGGCTCCGGTTCCGGCTGTACGGGGGCCGGGGCTGGAGGAGCAGGCGGCTGCGGCGGCGTAGGCGGTACCGGGTTAGGCGCTGGCGGTACGGGTTCGGGAGCCGGAGGAGCAGGCGGCTGCGGAGGAACAGGCTGCACTGGGTTGGTAGCTGGTGGCACGGGGGCTGGTTGGGGTGTAGTTGCTACGCTGCTGCCAGCGCTGGAGCCGCCGGACGATTGGCTGGCGGCGATGGCCCCTGCCAGCACGCTGCCGGCGAGCAGCAGCTGATTGCTGCGCCGAGCAAACCAGCTGATGCGTTCCTCTTGGCTGGCCTCGGCCAAGTCTGCCAGTAGTGCCTGGCGCTCGGCACTGGCGTCTTCACCGAGATAGCGCATCAGCTGCTCGCGGTATTCGGGGAAGATCTCCAGCATCGGTACCAGCTGTGAAGGCAGCCCAGCATCTGGCATCTCATAGATACGGATAAACTCACGCTGGATTTCTGCTGGCAGTTCGACGGGCGGCATGGGCGCCGCCCAGCACAAAGTACTCAGGCCAGAGCTAATGGCCAGCGCCAGAAGTGCAGGTCTGCTGTGTTGTGCGATTCGAGAAAAGGCCATGCCAGTTGTCCGCCAAAAAGGGGCGGATTCTAGGTCGTGCTAGAAAGCCGACTGTGCGCTGAGTCGCGCTACGAGTGCTCTGGTCTAGGCCACTGTCATCTTTGTGTGCCAAGCATGCGTTGGCGCACAAGATGACCGAATGGTTCTGCAAATAGGCTGTGATTAATGTCGGCCTGGCGGGTTTAGCGCACCTGCACCACCACCTTGCCCACGGCCTTGCGTTGGCCAAGGGTGTTGATCGCCTCTGCAGCCTGCTCCAATGGGAAAGTCTGCGAGACCAGCGGTTTGAGTTTGCCTTCAGCGTGCCAGGCAAATAGCTGCTGGAAGTTGGCGGCGTTGTCCTGCGGTTGGCGTTGGGCGAAGGAGCCCCAGAATACCCCGACCACGGCTGCGCCCTTGAGCAGGGTCAGGTTTACCGGCAGCTCGGGGATGCGCCCGCTGGCGAAGCCCACCACCAGCAGGCGGCCGTTCCAGGCGATGGAGCGGATTGCTGCATCGAACAGGTCGCCACCCACCGGGTCATAGATCACGTCCGCGCCCTGGCCGCCGGTCAGGCGTTTCACTTCGTCCTTCAGGTTGCTTTCGCTGTAGTTGATCAGCTCATCGGCGCCGGCGGCCTTGGCCACTTCGAGCTTTTCTGCGCTGCTGGCGGCAGCGATCACCTTGGCACCCATGGCCTTGCCGATTTCCACCGCCGCCAGGCCGACACCGCCGGATGCGCCGAGCACCAGCAGGGTTTCCCCCGGTTGCAGGTTGGCGCGTTGTTTGAGGGCGTGCATCGAGGTGCCGTAGGTCATGCCGAAAGCGGCGGCGCTGGCAAAATCCATGCTCGGCGGGATCGGCATAACGTTGTAGCCAGGCACCGCCACTTCTTCGGCAAAGCTGCCCCAGCCGGTCAGGGCCATCACCCGGTCACCGACTGTCAGGTGACTGACTTTCTCGCCGACAGCGGTGACCACGCCAGCGGCTTCACCACCCGGAGAGAAGGGGAAGGGCGGCTTGAACTGGTATTTGCCTTCGATAATCAGGGTGTCGGGGAAGTTGACCCCGGCCGCATGAACTTCCAGCAGCACTTCGTTCTTCTTCGCTTCGGGGCTGGCGATTTCTTCCAGTACCAGGGTTTCGGCGGGGCCGAAGGCTTTGCACAGCACGGCTTTCATCGGGCTTTTCCTCTGCGGTTGATGGTCATGCAGTGTAGGTGCGGGCGGTGCCCGGTCAACGAGCATGCCTGTGCCTGATAGCTATGCATAAGCTTGGGGCTTGGGCCGCTGCCTGACTGTGGCTATGCTAGGGGCTGAACTCTTGAGGAATACCGCCTGTGAAAGCCTGGATCGCATTGTTGTTGGCCCTGTCCCTGCCCTTGGCGGCACACGCCTCTGAAGATAAAGAAGCCAAGGCGGCGGTGCCTGCCGTGGCCTATGTCTCGCTGTTTCCTGCGCTGGTGGGGAATTTTGGCGAGGGGCCGAAGCTCAAATTCTTCAAGGCCGATATTTCCCTGCGGGTAACTGGTGCAGATGTCGAGGCGAGGGTCAAACACCACGACCCGCTGATCCGCAATCAACTGGTCATGCTGTTCTCCCAGCAGACGGAAGAAGCCATGGCGGCCCCGGGTGCTCGCGAAACCTTGCGCGCCGAAGCGCTCAAGCAGGTGCAGGAAGTGCTTACCCAGGAGGAAGGCAAGCCGCTGGTGGAAGACCTGCTATTCAATAACCTGATTATTCAATAAGCCCACATGCAGCTGGCGCTGCGCCATTTCAGCGCAGCGCCAGTACGGCTGCCCATTCTTCGGCGCTGACCGGCATCACCGACAGGCGGCTGCCCTTCTGTACCAGCGGCAACGCCAGCAGCGCACTCTGCGCCTTCAGTTGCGCCAGCGGGATCACCCGCTTGAACGCCTCGACAAACGCCACATCGACCGCGCTCCAGGGGTTCTTGGCAGCGCTGGCCTTGGCATCGAAGTAGTGGCTGCCAGGCTCTAGCGCGGTGGGATCTGGGTAGTGCGCCGAGGCGATGCGGGCGATTCCGGCAATGCCCGGCTCTGGGCAGCTCGAGTGATAGAAGAAGAACAGATCACCCGGCTGCATGCTGCGCAGGAAGTTGCGCGCCTGGTAATTGCGCACGCCATCCCAGCGTGCCTGCTCCAGGCGCTGCAGGTCGTGGATCGAGAGTTCGTCGGGTTCTGACTTCATCAGCCAATAAGGCATGAACTTTGCTCCTGTGATTCAGTCCGTTAGCGGGCAGGTGCTATTTGCACGGGTAGTGCCCGGCGTATTGCAGTGTTGTAGCCGGCGCGTGTGGATGGCAGCCGCTGTTGGACCTATAAAAATAATCGCCGCGAATACAGCGTGCGCTATGCCTTTAAGGGGGAGGCATTCGATGAAACGTAAACCCGATGTGTTGTTGATTTTGGTAATACTGTTCAGCCTGGGTGTGGTCACTACCGGTTATACCCAGAGTTTGTGGGATCGCCAGGCTGATACACCGCTCACTCAGTCGCAAGCGGCTGGTTGAACCTGGTACGTACCGCAGGGAGTGCGGTACAGCCTTTAAGCGGCCTGACTCAATACCACGCCTTATCCGTCACTGTGCCTTGCAGTGGCACGTCCCAGCTGGCCATGGTCAGTCGATCCACCTGCTGACACTCATGTGCCAAACCCAATAATGTCGGTTTGTGCCAATTTTTGCGCAGTGCGCGATACGCCAGGCTGCGATCATAGAACCCACCGCCCATGCCCAGGCGTCCTCCGTGACGGTCGAAACCGACCAGCGGTAGCAATACCAGATCCAGTGCCCAGACCTTGCGTTGCTGCTTGCCGTTGCGCCGGGGCTCGTCAATGCCGAAGCGATTCTTCTGCAGGCGCTCATGGGCGCGGATGCGTTGAAACACCATTCTGCTGCGCGGCCAGGGGCTGAGCACTGGCAAATAGGTCGCCTTGCCCCGTTGCTGTGCGACGCGCAGCAGGGGGCGTGGGTCGATCTCGCCGTCGTTGGGCAGGTACAGGGCAATGTGCCGCGCGCGGCGAAACAGCGGGTGCTGCGCCAGCTGTTTATACAGGCCTTGAGCAGCTTGGCGTTGGGCGTGGCGGCTGAGGGCGCGGCGCTGTACGCGCAGGTGGCGGCGTAATTGCGCGCGGCTTAGTGCAGAGGTATCGAGCATGGGCTGTTGCGGTAGCGATTGCCGCAGAGGGGCAACCGGCTGGAAAAGGTGACTCCCCGACGTGCCGCTGTCGGCTTAGCCCTTGAACCCGAAAGTTCAAGGTGGAGGTTGCAGGAGGCGTTAAGGCTTTCCGTCAAGCGGACATGCACACCGGCTTCAACGTGCAACCTCCGGGGTTGTGCGAATCGGCTCAGGGACATCACCAACTGGCGCACACTCCAGGGAGCGGCGGCCAGTATACCCGAAAGCGTCGGCACGCAATCAGCTGCCTTGCTCATCGGCGTCCCGAGCCAGAGCGCTGTCGACCCGATTGAGCAGGCTACGCACCTGATCACGGTTGGCGCCGGCCTGTTGATCAAGGTGTTGCTGTTTGTGTAACAGGTCGTGGGTGATGTTGAGGGCGGCCATCACCGCAACGCGGTCGGCACCGATCACTTTGCCGCTTGAGCGGATCTCCCGCATCTTGCCATCCAGGTAACGCGCGGCGCTTTCCAGATTGCTGCGTTCATCGCTCGGGCAGGCGATGCAATATTCTTTGTCCAGAATCTGGACGGTCAAGGTGTTCGACTGGGTCATTAATCCTGCTCCAGGGCTTTGAGGCGCGAAATCATGGATTCGACCTTATGCCGGGCCATTTCGTTCTTTTCAATTAGATGGGCACGTTCTTCGCGCCAGGCCTTTTCGCTCGTCAGAAGCTGTCGGTTTTGCGCCTTGAGCTGTTCGACGCGCTGGATCAGCAAGTCCAGCTTGGTCGTAAGAGCCTGCAGGTCGACGTCTTCCATGGTTCTCTACTCGTACTAGGTGAGTGGGCTGGCAGGTGAAAAATAGCGTCTTTGCGGCGTCTTCGACAGTGCCCGGTGGTGCGCGGCGCTGTTGTTGGGTGTGTGGCCAGTGTGGGGCAGATCGGCACGCCAGAGGTTGATGCATTTCACCCATGGATCACGGCGCGGCAATTTTTGCGTTGGCTGGGCGGGCTCCGTCGAGTCGCTTGCATAGTCTTGGCACGCCTGCCGGTGCTAGGATACAAGGCCTCCATTCTAGTGATCGCGCAGCTTTGCGCCTAGTTATCTATGCCAACTTCAAATTCGCCGTACACCGCGTTTGCCGCCCTGCTTGCCAGCAGCGGCCACACCATTTCCCCTGCCGAGTTGCATGGTCTGTTGCTCGGTCGCAGCTGTGCTGGTGCGGGCTTTGAAATCGACTCCTGGCTGGTGGATGCCGCCGAGCTGCTCGGTGCTGCGCCGGAAGACACCGTGCGCCAGGCGCTGATCGGCCTGCAGGAAATGGTCAAGGGCGAGCTGACCAGCAACGATGTCACCGTGGTGCTGCTGTTGCCCAGCGACGATGCGCCGCTTAGCGAGCGTGCCGTGGCTTTGGGACAATGGTGTCAGGGCTTCCTCGGCGGCTTCGGTCTGACTGCCCGCGACAGCGCCCTGAGCGCCGAAGCCATGGAAGTGCTGCAGGACCTCTCGGCGATTGCCCAGGTGCAGAACGCCCTGGACGAATCCGATGATGGCGAAAACGATTACATGGAAGTGATGGAATACCTGCGTGTGGCGCCGTTGCTGCTGTTCAGCGAGTGTGCCAAGCCTGTGGTTGCTGCGGCGAAGCCGTCGCTGCATTGATTTTCATGTCACCTGTTTTCAGGTAACCAGAAGTGGACTCAATCTGCCCATGATCAGCATCCCCAAGTCGGAATACGCCCGTCGGCGCAAGGCGCTGATGGCGCAGATGGAACCCAACAGTATCGCGATTCTGCCGGCGGCGCCGGTGTATATCCGCAACCGCGATGTCGAGCATATCTACCGTCAGGACAGCGACTTCCAGTACCTCTCCGGCTTTCCCGAGCCGGAGGCGGTAATTGCGCTGATTCCTGGGCGCGAGCATGGCGAGTACGTGCTGTTCTGCCGCGAGCGCGACCCGCTGCGCGAACTGTGGGATGGCCTGCGCGCCGGGCAGGACGGCGCCATCAGCCAGTACGGCGCCGATGACGCGTTCCCGATTGGCGATATCGACGACATCCTGCCGGGGCTGATCGAGGGCCGTGATCGGGTCTATTCCTCCATGGGCACCAACCATGAGTTCGACCGCCAGCTGATGGAGTGGATCAACGTGATCCGCTCCAAAGCGCGCCAGGGCGCGACGCCACCCAACGAATTCATCACCCTCGAACACCTGCTTCATGACCTGCGCCTGTACAAGTCGGCCGCTGAGGTCAAGGTGATGAAAGAGGCGGCGGAGATCAGCGCGCGCGCGCATGTGCGGGCCATGCAGGCCAGCCGTGCCGGCTTGTTCGAGTACCACCTGGAAGCCGAGCTGGATTACGAGTTCCGCAAGGGCGGGGCGAAGATGCCGGCCTATGGCTCCATCGTCGCGGCGGGCAAGAACGCCTGCATCCTGCATTACCGTGAGAACGACGCGCCGCTGAAAGACGGCGATCTGGTGCTGATCGACGCGGGCTGTGAAATCGACTGCTACGCCAGCGACATCACCCGCACCTTCCCGGTCAGCGGCAAATTTTCCCCCGAGCAGAAAGCCATCTACGAGTTGGTGCTGGCGTCGCAGGAAGCCGCGTTCAAGGAAATCGGCCCCGGTAAGCACTGGAACCAGGCCCACGAAGCCACGGTGCAGGTGATTACCGCCGGGCTGGTTGAACTCGGCCTGCTACAGGGCGATGTGGCCGAGCTGATCGCCACTGAGGCCTACAAACCTTTCTATATGCACCGCGCCGGCCACTGGCTGGGCATGGATGTGCACGACGTCGGTGAGTACAAGGTCGGCGGCGAATGGCGCGAGCTGGAAGTCGGCATGGCCATGACCGTCGAACCGGGCATCTATATCGCCGTGGACAATCAGGACGTGGCCAAGAAGTGGCGCGGCATTGGTGTGCGCATCGAGGACGACGTGGTGGTGACCAAAAGCGGCTGTGAAATCCTCACCAGCGGTGTGCCGAAAACCGTCGCCGAAATCGAAGCGCTGATGGCCGCCGCCCGCAGTGTGGCTGCCTAGAACATGCCACGCGTCGACATTGCGATTATCGGCGGTGGCCTGGTCGGCGCCAGTCTGGCCGTGGCCCTGCAGGCCGAAGCCAAGCAGCGCGGCTGGAGCATCTGCCTGATCGAGCCGTTTACTCCAGGCAACGGTTATCAGCCCAGCTACGACGCGCGCTCCACTGCGTTGTCGTTTGGCTCGCAGCAGATTTATCAGCGCCTCGGCCTGTGGCAGCAGATCAGTCAGCGTGCCGAGCCGATCAAGCAGATTCATGTCTCCGACCGTGGCCGTTTCGCTGCTGCGCGCCTAAGTGCCGAAGAAGAAGGCGTACCGGCGCTCGGCTATGTGGTGGAAAACGCCTGGCTTGGCGAATGCCTGTGGCAGGCGCTGGATGCGCAGGTGGTGAGCTGGCGCAGCCCGGCCCAGGTCACGCGGATGCAGGCCCTGGCCGATGGCTACCGGCTGACTTTGGATGACGGCAGCGAACTGGAATGCAGCCTGGCGATTCTCGCCGAGGGTGGTCGTTCCGGTTTGCGCGAGCAGTTGGGCATCGCCGTCAGCACCACGCCTTACGGGCAGAGTGCGCTGATCGCCAACGTCAGCCCACAGGAGGCGCACAACGGCCTGGCCTTCGAGCGCTTTACCGAAGAAGGGCCGATGGCCCTGTTGCCGCTGGCGGATAACCGCTGCGCACTGGTCTGGACCCGTGCCACCCTGGAAGCCGAGCGGCTTTCGGCGCTGGACGATGCGGCGTTTCTCGCTGAGTTGCAGCACGCTTTCGGCTATCGCTTGGGCAGCCTGCGCCAAGTCGGCGCGCGGCATCTCTACCCGCTGGCGCTGACCGCAGCAAAAGAGCAAGTGCGCCAGCATCTGGTGGTGCTCGGCAATGCCGCGCACAGCCTGCATCCGATTGCCGGGCAGGGCTATAACCTGTCGCTGCGCGACACCCTGGTGCTGGCCGAAACCCTGCTGGCCAGCGATGCGCCCTTGGGCGATCTGGCCACTCTGCAGCGCTACCTGAACAGTCAGCAGATGGATCAGCAACTGACCGTCGGTTTCTCCGATCAGGTCACCCGCCTGTTCAGCACCGGCCAGCCGCTATTGGCCGTCGGGCGTAATCTGGGTTTGCTCGGCCTGGATCTATTACCTCCGGCGAAACGCTGGTTCGCCCGCCAGGCCATGGGCCTTGGCACTCGCTCGGAGCATTGATTCATGTCGGCAAACAAACTGGCGCGCAAGGCGCGGCTGCTGCGCTGGGCGATGAATCTGTATCCGCCGTATCTGGGCGCTGGCGTGCGGGTGCGGCAGATCAGCGCGGACTTCCGCCAGGTACAGGTGAAGATGGGCCTGGGCTGGTATAACCGCAACTATGTTGGCACCCAGTTCGGCGGCAGTCTGTATTCGATGACCGACCCGTTCTTCATGCTGATGATTATGGAAAACCTCGGGCGTGACTTTATCGTCTGGGACAAGGCCGCGCGCATCGACTTTATCGCCCCCGGCACCGGCCCTGTGTACGCGGACTTCAGCATCGACCAAGGGCTGCTTGACGATATTCGTCAGCACACCGCCGATGGCGATAAGTATCACCCCGAGCTGCATGTGGAGGTGCGCGATGGCAGCGGCACTCTGGTGGCGCGGGTGCACAAAACTCTCTACGTGCGGCTGAAACCGCGCGCTCGGCAGGCAGCTTGAACAAGGAATATGTGATGCAAGCGGATCTGATCATTGTTGGCGCAGGCATGGTGGGCAGCGCCCTGGCGCTGGCCCTGCAAGAGCAGGGGTTGGAAATTCTGCTGGTCGACGGCGGCCCGCTGAGCGTCAAACCCTTTGATCCAGAGGCCGCCTTCGAGCCACGGGTCAGTGCGCTGTCGGTGGCCAGCCAACGCATTCTTGATCGCCTCGGTGTATGGGACGGCATCGCCGCGCGGCGTGCCTGCCCCTATGGCGAGATGCAGGTGTGGGACGGCTCCGGCACCGGGCAAATTCATTTCAGCGCAGCCAGCGTACATGCCGAATCCCTCGGCCATATCGTTGAGAACCGCGTGGTGCAGGATGCCCTGCTTGAGCGCCTGCATGACAGCCCGATTGGTTTGCTGCCGGGTGCCCGCCTGGAGCAGCTGCGCCGTTCCGGCGATGGCTGGTTGCTCAGTTTGAGTGATGGCCGCGAACTGCGTGCGCCGCTGCTGATTGCCGCCGACGGCGCCAACTCGGCGGTGCGCCGCCTAGCCGGTTGCGCCACCCGTGAATGGGATTACCTGCACCACGCCATCGTCACCAGCGTGCGTTGCAGCAAGCCGCATCAGGCCACCGCCTGGCAGCGCTTTACCGATGATGGCCCGCTGGCCTTTCTGCCACTGGCAGGCCCGGCAGGCGAGCACTGGTGCTCGATTGTCTGGTCGGTGACCCCGACAGAAGCCGAGCGGTTGATGGCCCTGGATGATGCGGGCTTCCGTCGGGCGCTGGGCTTTGCCTTCGAACACCGCTTGGGCGAGGTGCTACACGCTGATCCGCGCCTGTGTATCCCACTGCGTCAACGTCACGCCAAACGCTATGTCGAAGACGGCCTGGCGCTGATTGGCGATGCCGCGCACAGCATCCATCCGCTGGCCGGGCAGGGCGTCAACCTGGGCTTTCTCGATGTGGCAGTGCTGGCCGAGGTGCTGCTGCACGCGGCGCAGCGTGGCGAGAGCCTGAGTGATGTGAAGGTGCTCAGCCGCTATGAGCGCCGGCGCATGCCGCACAACCTGGCGATGATGGCGGCGATGGAAGGTTTCGAGCGGCTGTTCCAGGCCGATCCGCTGCCGCTGCGTTGGCTGCGCAATAGCGGCCTCAACTGGGTGGATGATTTGCCGGAAGCCAAGGCGCTGTTTGTCCGTCAGGCGCTGGGTTTGTCGGGTGATTTGCCGGAGTTGGCGCGGGCTTAACGCTGACTATCTAGCCCAGTGACGCTCGTTACACCGATGGTGGGTTACGCCGCGCCCCGAATGGCGTGAGCCTGGCAGTCGCGACATGCGGCTAACCTGCGCGGCCCGACCCACACTACAAAAGTCACGGGCAAAAAAAGCCCGGCACTGAGGCCGGGCTAAAAGTGTGTAGGGAAGTACACACGGAGTTGCTGTCAGGTCATGCCCAGCCAGTTGGGCAGGGCCATGGATACGGCAGGCACGTAGGTGATGATCATCAGGAAGCTCAGTAGCAGCATCAGCCACGGCCAGGCGGCCTTGATCACGGCGGTCAGTGGCATACCGGTCACCGCCGAGGTGACGAACAGGTTGAGCCCCACGGGCGGGGTGATCAGACCGATTTCCATGTTCACCACCATGATGATGCCCAGGTGGATCGGGTCGATGCCCAGTTGCACGGCAATCGGGAAGAGGATTGGCGCGAGGATCAGGATGATCGCCGACGGTTCCATAAAGGCGCCCGCCACCAGCAGCACGATGTTCACCACCAGCAAGAACTGCCATGGCTGCAGGCCCATCTCGATCACCCAGGCGGTGATGGTCTGGGGGATCTGCTCGGTGGTCAGTACGTGGGCGAAGAGCATGGCGTTGGCGATGATGAACATCAGCATGATGGTCAGCTTGCCGGAGTCCAGCAGTACCTTGGGGCACTCGCGGATGGTCATGTCCTTGTACACGAACAGCGCCACGAAGCCGGCGTATACCGCTGCTACTGCAGCTGCTTCAGTCGGCGTGAACATGCCGGTGTAGATGCCGCCGAGGATGATCACCATCAACAGCAGGCCCCAGATCGCCTTACGCGCAGTGGTCAGCAGCTGACGCAGGCTGGCGCGCGGCATGGACGGCAGGTTCATCTTCCGCGCGACGATATAGATCGCCACCATCAGCGCCACGCCCAGCAGCAGGCCCGGCACTACGCCGGCCATAAACAGCTTGCCCACCGACTGCTCGGTCGCGGCGGCATACACCACCATGACGATCGACGGCGGAATCAGGATGCCCAGGGTACCGGCGTTACACACGATCCCGGCGCCGAATGCCTGCGGATAACCCGAGCGCACCATGCCGGCGATGGCAATCGAACCCACGGCCGCCACGGTGGCAGGCGATGAGCCGGACAGCGCAGCGAACAGCATGCACGCCATTACGGCGGAAATAGCCAGGCCGCCACGGATATGGCCGACGCAGGCGTTGGCGAAATCGATCAGGCGCTGGGCCACGCCGCCGGTGGTCATAAAGGCACCGGACAGCAGGAAGAACGGGATCGCCAGTAGGGTGTAGTGCTCGCTGGTTTCGAACAGCTTGATCGCCAGCGAACGTACCGAGTCCGGGCTGAACAGCATGATGGTCACCGAGCCGGCCAGGCCCAGGGAGGCGGCAATCGGCACGCCGATAAACATCAGCAGGAACAGCAGCAGGAAGAGGAACAGGATGGTCATTGTTTGTGCTCCCCGTGCTCATTGATCTTCAGCGCGTCGGCGGCTTCATCAGCCAGGCCCAGGCCGGTCTGCTGGTTGCGCAGGATGCGTACGAAGATTTCAAAGAAGCGGATAAAAACCATGGCGTAGCCGAACGGCACGATCAGGGTGATATGCCATTGCATGATGCCGTAGTGACCGAGGTCTTCCGCACCGATGCCGGCGGTGAACAGGGTTTTCACCCAGTCGAAGCTGGCCACGGTGATCAGTCCGGCATAGCCCAGGCAGGCCAGGCAGGCGATCAGGCCGATAACCCGCTGCACCGGTTTGCTCGCCAGTTTCACCAGCGCATCGACGCCGATGTGCCCCGCGGTGCGCACACCGTAGGCCAGGCCGAAGAAGATCAACCAGGCGAATAACGCCTTGGTCAGGGCAATGCTCCAGGTCATTGACTGGGCCATGCCGAGAATGCTGTCGCCAATGGCGAAGAACAACTCACTGCTGCCTTCCCAGCGATCCGCCAGGTTGTAGAACAGTGTGTAGAGGTTATTGAGGATCACGTAGACGAAGGTCACCAGCGTCATGGCGGCCAGCAGAAAGGCGATAAAGCCTTCCTCGAAGTGGTCCCAGACGCGCCGCAAGGCGTTCATCGATAGAGTCTCCAGTGTTTGAGGGGCGGCGTACCCAGGCAGCCCACTAGGGTTGCCCGGGTATTCAGCCAATCGCGCAGCGGCAAGGCTGCGCTGTGGTTGGGTTCAGGCCGTGGCCTGCTCCGCCTTACTGGTTGGCTGCGTCGGCGGCCTTGATCAGGTCTGCGCCGATTTCTGCTTCGAACTTGCTCCACACCGGCTTCATGGCATCGCGCCATTCATTACGCTGCTCAGGAGTCAGGCTGATGATTTCGGTGGTTTTCGCCTCGAGGATGCGCTGCTTGTCGCCTTCGTTGAGGGCGTCAGCCTGCTTGTTCACTTCGGCGGTCACTTCCACGATGATCTTGTCCAGCTCGCTGCGTACATCGGCAGGCAGGCTGTTCCAGAACTTGGTGTTGGTGATCAGCATGTAGTCCAGTACACCGTGGTTGGACTCGGTGATGAACTTCTGCACTTCGTGCATCTTCTGGCTGTAGATGTTCGAGTAGGGGTTCTCGGCACCGTTAACCACGCCAGTCTGCAGGCCTTGGTAAACCTCGGCGAAGCTCATTTTGCGCGGGTTGGCTTTAACGGCCTTGAACTGCTCTTCCAGTACAGCGGAGGCCTGTACGCGGAATTTCAGGCCACGGGCATCTTTCGGCTCACGCAGTGCCTTGTTGGCGGACAGCTGCTTGAGGCCGTTGTGCCAGTAGGCCAGGCCGGTGATGTTTTTATCTTCCATGGACTTCAGCAGCGCCTGACCTTCTGGGCTCAGCTGGAAGCGGTCGACGGCAGCCATGTCCTGGAACAGGAACGGCAGGTCGAATACCTGGATCTGCTTGGTGTACTGCTCGAACTTGGCCAGCGATGGAGCGATCAGCTGCACGTCACCGAGCAACAGCGCTTCCATTTCCTTGCCATCGCCGAACAGCGAGGAGTTCGGGTAAACCTCGACCTTGACCTTGTCGCCCAGACGCTCTTCAGCGAGCTTCTTGAACAGCACGGCGCCCTGGCCTTTAGGGGTGTGGTCGGCGACCACGTGGGAGAACTTGATCACGATCGGGTCGGCCGCTTGGGCCATGCCGGCGATGCTCAGCGACAGGGCGCAAGCCAGCGCCTTGGCAGTCAGTTTGAACATGGAGTCTTTCCTCTTGTTTTTGTATAGCGTGATGCGCCGCAGCGCTACAAGTCGGGCGAACAGGCTCAAGTCTAGGCGGCCTGTCAGAAAATGACGGGCGTCGGGCAGATTGCCTAGAACTGTGCGTTAGTGAGTCGCCTGCAGGAGGCTAGAGCAACCGCCATGCCAGGCGCTGAAATGGCCGCTGTGAGTAGTGTGAAACGCAGCAACGACAAGGCTTGGCGGGTTATTGCAGAGGATTTTGCGCGCAGCTGCGCAGGGCATTTGCGCAGCTTTTGGCGGAAATCCGCCGGCTAGTCGAGGCTGTCTGGCGAGCTTCCGCCAGCATCGGCGAAGCTCAGGCCGTGTTTGCGCAGTTTGTCGTGCAGGGTTTTGCGCGGTACACCGAGGGCCTCGGCCAGGCTGCGCAGCGAGCTGTGCGAGCGGCTCAGTTCGGCGCTGATCAGGCTGCGCTCGAAGGCTTCCACCTGAGCGTTCAGGCCGCCGCTGTTGCCGTCTTCATCGGGCAGCGGCGCCGCAGCCTGGGCCTGCAGGTCGAGGTCCAGTTCCAGGCCCAGGGCGAAGCGTTCGGCGGCGTTCTGCAGTTCACGTACGTTGCCCGGCCAGGGGTGACGCAGCAGCGCTGCGCGCTGGCCCGGCTGCAGGCTGCGTTCGGCCAGGCCGTGGCGGCTGCTGGCGGCTTCGGCAAAGTGCTGGAACAGCAGCAGGGCATCTTCGCCGCGCTCACGCAGGGCCGGGATGCGCAGCGGGGCGACGTTCAGGCGGTAATACAGGTCGGCGCGGAAACGGCCCTGATCGGCGGCCTGGCGCAGGTCTTCCTTGGTCGCCGCGATCACCCGGATATCCAGGGGAATCAACTGGTTGCCGCCGAGGCGCTCGACCACCCGCTCCTGCAACAGGCGCAGCAGTTTGACCTGCACTTCCAGGCTCATGCTTTCGATTTCATCGAGAAACAGCGTGCCGCCATTGGCGAATTCGAACTTGCCGATGCGGCGCTTTTGCGCGCCGGTAAAGGCGCCTTGCTCATGGCCGAACAGCTCACTTTCCACCACTGATTCGGCCAGGGCGCCGGCGTTGATCGCCACAAACGGCCCGGCGCGGCGGCTCGACAGGTCGTGCAGCGCGCGCGCCACCACTTCCTTGCCGGCGCCGGTTTCACCGAGGATCAGCACGTCGCTGTTGATCCCGGCCAGGGCGCCGATTTGTTCGCGCAGGCGCAGCATGGCTGGCGATTGGCCGACCAAGCGCGCTGACAGGGTGTGGCGATCGGCCAGGGCCATGCGCAGGCTGCGGTTATCCAGCACCAGACGGCGTAGTGCCAAGGCGCGGCGCACGCTGTCGAGCAGGTCATCGCTGGCGAAAGGTTTTTCCAGAAAGTCATAGGCACCGGCACGCATGGCCTGCACGGCCAGCGGCACATCGCCGTGGCCGGTGATCAGCAGCACCGGCAGTTCCGGGTCCTGTTCCTGCAGCTGTTGCAGCAGTTGCAGGCCGTCGATGCCGGGCATGCGGATATCGCTGACCACCACGCCCGGCCAGTCGCGCTCGATACGCGCGGACACGCCATGGGCATCGGCCAGGCTGCTGACCTTGAGCCCTGCCAGGTCGAGGGTCTGGCTCAGCGCCTGACGCAGGTGGGGGTCGTCGTCGATCAGCAGCACCTGGGTGCGGGAGTCGATCATGCTCATACAGCAAAGTCCTCTGGCGACTGGGTTTTGATGCCCTGATCCGCGGCGCGCAGGCGCAGGGTCAGCTGGGCGCCGCCTTCGGGGTGGTTGGCGAACAGCAGTTCGCCGCCCAGGGCGCGCATCAGGGTATCGCAAATGGCCAGGCCGAGGCCGAGGCCCTGAGCGCTGGTCTTGGTGGTGAAGAATGGCTCGCGGGCGCGTTGCAGCGCCTCCTGACTAAAGCCGGGGCCATTGTCCCGCAGGTGTAGGTCGACGCCCTCGGCGGTGAGTTCGGCACTCAGCCACAGGCGGCGTGGCTGCGGCACTTCGCTCAAGGCATCGAGGGCGTTGGCCAGCAGGTTGCCGAGCACCTGGCGCAGGCGGGTTTCCCCGGCCTGCACCCACAGGGTAGCGTTCGGCAGGTCGCGAATCAGCTCGACCTGCATGGCCTGGCGACGCTTAGCCAGCAGGGCCAGGGCATCGTCGATGGCCGGTTGCAGGGCTACGCTTTCCGGGGCGTGGCGATCACGGCGAGCGAAGGCGCGCAGGTGCGCGATGATCGAGGCCATGCGTTCGGTGAGCTGGCTGATCAGCTTGAGGTTGGCGCGGGCATCGTCGCCGCGCTGGTGGTCGAGCAGCACGCAGGCGTTGTCGGCGTAACTACGGATGGCCGCCAGCGGTTGGTTGAGTTCATGGCTGATGCTCGCACTCATGGTGCCCAGGGCTGAGAGTTTGCTGGCCTGCACCAGTTCATCCTGGGCCTGTACCAGCTCCTGCTGCGCCTGCTCGCGCTCCAGCACTTCCTGCTTCAGCCGGCTATTCAGCCGTTCCAGGTCGAGGGTGCGTTCCAGCACGCGTTGTTCCAGCTGCTGACGCGCTTGGCTGTCGAGGGCGATGCGCTCCAGGTAGTGACGGCGACGCTGCATCAGCAGGCCGAGCAGCAGCATCAACAACAGCAGCATGCCGCCGCCGGCGACCAGGGCGGTGCGCACCGGGCGGTCGAGCAGGCTGCGTGGGGCGAGGATGCTGACGGTCCAGCCGGTTTCCTTGAGTTCGCGGTCCTGGCGAATCCAGTTCTGCGCATCCAGTTTGATCGGCGGTGGCGCCTGGGTCGGGTAAGGCAGGTTGGCGGCAATTGCGGCGCGCTCGGCGGCGTCCAGCGGGCGGCTGGCGGTAAAGCGCCACTGGCTGTTGGAGGTGAGGATCACCACGCCATTGGCATCGGTGACCAGCAGCTGTTCCGGGGTGTTGCCCCAGAGGGTTTCGGTGTGGTCGAGGTCGACCTTGACCACCAGCGCGCCGAGATTGCGCTCGCCATCGCGCACGGCAGCGGCGAAGTAGTAGCCGCGCTTGCCCGAGGTGGTGCCGAGGCCGAAGAAGCGCCCGGGACGGCCGGCGATGGCTTCACGAAAGTAGGGGCGGAAGGCGAAATTACGGTCGACAAAGGAGTCGGCCTGCTCCCAGTTGGAGGCCGCTAAGGTCTTGCCGTTGGGGTCCATCAGGTAGATCACGTCGGCGCCAGTCTGGCCGCGCACCTGATCGAGCAGGCGGTTGGCGTTCTCCAGCAGGGCGCGCTCGCTTGGCTGTTGCAGGGCCAGGCGCAGGGCCGGCAGGTCGCCGAGGATCGGCGGCAGCACCTCGTAGCGGCGCAGGGTGCCAAGCAGGTTGGCGACGTAGAGGTCGAGGGTCTGGCGGTTCTGTTCGACTAGTACGCCGCTGTAGTAACGCTCGGCCAGTTGCTGCAGCGGCCACAACAGTGGCGTCAGCAGCAGGGCGAGGACAGCCAGGCTGCGCCAACGCGGACGACGTGGGTGAGGATGAGCGGTGGACATGCGCTTACTCGGGCAGGGTAATCAGTTGAGAGTGGCGGTTATGCAATAAGTGGGCAAGCTCGCCGATATGGGTCAATACTCAAATCGTTCGGCATCGCCCTGGAGTAATGGTGCCACCCGGTTGCGCCCTGCATGGACGGCTGCGCTTTAGTCCCTGGAGGTTTGTGATGTTGGCTCAATTGACGGTAAGGGCGAGGTTGTTGCTATTGGCGGTGGTGCCGTTGCTGGTGCTGATTGTGGTCATCGGCATGGCGTTGTCCAACGCCAGCAAGCTGAATGACAGTTTTGACGAGTTGTTTACCGACCGCATGCAGCCGATCAGCCAGCTGAAGCTGGTGTCCGATGCCTACGCGGTGGCAATGGTCGATGCACTGCATAAATACCGAGCCGGGGTGTTCGATGAATCCGCGTTGCGCAAGGCATTCAGTGAGGCTCGTGGGCGTGGCGACAAGGCCTGGGCCGAATACATTGCCACCCGCTTGACCAGAGACGAAAGCAGCCGGGTCGAACGGGTCAAGCCGCATCTGCTGCGGGTGCAGCAACTGGCCGATCAGTATCTGGGCCAAATCGGCAATGGCCAGTTGTTGGCAGCCGAGGCCGGGCCGTTCAATCGCACCCTGTATGACACGTTCGACCCGCTCGGTTCCGAGCTAGAGGGCTTGATCAACCTGCAGTTGAGCGAGGGCGAGCAGCTGAACGTCGAAACCGCCGCGCAGTACCAGACGATCCGCAATAGTTTTGTGGTGATTGGCGTGGTGGCGTTGGTGCTGGTGCTGGTGGCCGCGTTGTTGATCAGCCTGTCGATCATTCGCCCGCTGGCTGGTCTGCGCAGCCTGATCAGCGAAGTGCAAGAGTCTTCCAATCTGACCCTGCGCGCCGATGCCAGCGGCCGCGATGAGGTGTCCGATACCGCGCGGGCCTTCAACACCATGCTTGAGCACCAGCAGGCATTGATTCGTCACTTGACCGATACCGCCACGCAGCTGGCGGCGGCGTCCGAGGAAATGAGCGCGATCAGTGCCCAGGTCAGCCAGGCCGCCACGGCTCAGGGTGACCAAACCAGCATGGTGGCCACCGCCGTGCACCAGATGAGCGTGGCGGTGCAGGAAGTGGCGCGCAATGCGCAGTCCACCGCGAGCAATGCGGCGGACGCGAACAAGGAAGCGCGCCAGGGCAGTGAGCTGGTGCAGTCCAACCTCACATCGATTCAGGGCCTGTCGGCGTCGGTGGAAAAAGCCGGCCAGGTGATCGACACCCTGCACAGCCAGAGCGATGAAATCAGCAAGGTGCTTGGGGTGATCCAGAGCATTGCCGAGCAGACCAACCTGCTGGCGCTCAACGCGGCCATCGAGGCCGCGCGCGCCGGTGAGGCAGGGCGTGGCTTTGCCGTGGTGGCCGATGAGGTGCGCAGCCTGGCGAGTAATACGCAGAAGGCCACCGAGTCGATTCGCAGCATGATCGATGCCCTGCAAGGCGGTGCGCGCAGCGCGGTGAGCGCCATGCAGCTATCGCGGGAGCAGGCGCAAAACAGCGTCAGCCATGCCCGTGAAGCGGGTGAGGTGCTTAATCATATTGCCCACGCCATCGAAGGCATTGCCGATGGCAATGTGCAGATTTCCGCTGCTACCGAGGAGCAGACCGCGGTGGCCAATGAGATCAGCCAGAACATCAGCAGCCTTAATGACAGCATTGGCGAGGTGGTCAACGGCGCCGAGCAGAGCTCGATTGCCAGTCGCGATCTGGCGCAACTGGCCACCGGTTTGCAGCAGCAGATTCAGCGTTTCAGGGCTTAGCTGCGAGCGAGGCATTGCTCCAGCGCGGCTTGCCAGGTTGGCAGTTGAACCTGCCAGTCCTGCTGCAGGCGGCTGCAGTCCAAACGTGAATTAAGTGGGCGTTGTGCGGGGGTTGGGTAAGCGCTGCTGGGAATAGGTTGTAGCGTCGCCACACGTTTGCCCTGGTTACGCAGGTGTGCGGCAATTGCGCTGGCGAAACCGAACCAGCTGGTTTCGTCCTGTGCGCTCAGGTGATACACCCCCCACGGGCCTGCATGGCCGCTGCGCCAGTGCTCGATCAGCTGCGCTGTGGCCTGCGCAATAGTGCCGGCCCAGGTCGGCGCGCCAATCTGGTCGTCCACCACGGACAGGCTTTCGCGCTCCTGCAGCAGGCGTTGCATGGTCAGCAGAAAGTTTTTGCCGTGCTGCGAATAGACCCAGCTGGTACGCAGAATCAGGTGCATACCGCCCACGGCCTGAATCGCCTGCTCGCCCGCCAATTTGCTGCGCCCGTAAACACTCAGCGGGTTTGTGCTATCGCTCTCGCGGTAAGGCGCGGCGTGGCTGCCATCGAACACATAATCGGTGGAGTAGTGGATCAACGGAGCGCCCAGCTCGGCAGCGACCTCGGCGAGGATGCCGGGTGCCGTGGCGTTGATCATGAAGGCCAGCTCCGGCTCGCTCTCGGCCTGATCCACCGCGGTGTGCGCGGCGGCATTGATGATCAGCTCGGGGTGCAGGCGCTGGACGTGCTGACGAATCAGTTCGGGCTGAGCCAGGTCCAGCTGCTCGCTGCCCAGTACCGTCAACTCGCCTGCGCCTTGCAGGGTGCGCTGCAGTTCCTGGCTGACCTGGCCATGCTGGCCGAGCAGGAGAATCTTCATGGAAAAACCTGCGCATCGACGAAGCTGAGCCCGGCCTGATCCTTGGCTGATAACTGCGGCGCGCGATCCAATGGCCAGTCGATGGCCAGGGTCGGGTCATCCCAGCGGATGCAGCGCTCGTGTTCCGGCGCGTAGTAGTCAGTGGTTTTGTAGAGAAATTCGGCGAACTCGCTGAGTACGACAAAGCCATGAGCAAAACCTTCTGGCACCCACAGTTGCCGCTTGTTCTCGGCGGACAATAGATTGCCCGCCCATTTGCCGAAGGTGGGCGAGCTGCGACGTAGGTCCACGGCCACGTCATAGACCTCGCCGGCGGTGACCCGTACCAGTTTGCCCTGCGCTTGCTGCACTTGATAATGCAGGCCGCGCAGCACGCCTTTGGCTGAGCGCGAGTGATTGTCCTGAACGAACTCACGCTGCAGGCCGGTGGCATCGGCAAAGCTGCGGGCATTGAAGCTCTCGAAGAAAAAGCCGCGCTGATCGCCGAACACCCTGGGCTCGAGAATGATCATGTCGGGTAGTTCGGTGTTAACAGCTTGCATGGTTAATCCTCGGCCAGTTTGAACAGGTATTGGCCGTAGCCGGTTTTGCCGAAGGCTTTGGCCTGTACCAGTAGTTGTTGGCGATCAATCCAGCCTTGTTGGTAGGCGATCTCTTCCAGGCAGGCGACTTTCAGGCCCTGGCGCTGTTCAATGGTCTGCACGTATTGCGAGGCGTCGAGCAGGCTGTCGTGGGTGCCGGTGTCGAGCCAGGCAAAGCCACGGCCGAAACGCTCTACACGCAGGTCGCCGCGCAGCAGGTAAGCGTTGTTGACGTCGGTGATTTCCAGCTCGCCGCGCGCCGAAGGTTTGACCGCCTTGGCGATTTCGATCACGTCGTTGTCGTAGAAATACAGGCCGGTCACCGCATAGCTGGACTTCGGAACTGTAGGCTTCTCCTCAATGGCGATGGCCTTACCCTCAGTATCGAACTCGATCACGCCAAAGCGCTGCGGGTCCTTGACCCAATAGCCGAACACCGTAGCCCCTGATGGCTCTGCGGCCGCGCGCAGAAGTTTCTCGGTGAAGTGCTGGCCGTGAAAAATGTTATCGCCGAGGATCAAGCACACCGAATCCGCGCCAATAAAGTCTTCACCAAGAATAAAGGCCTGGGCGAGACCGTCGGGTGAGGGTTGTTCGGCGTACTCGAAGTGCAGGCCAAACTGCTGCCCGTCGCCAAGCATCTTGCGGAAATTCGGTAGATCCTGCGGGGTGGATATGATCAGGATTTCACGAATACCGGCGAGCATCAGCACCGAGATCGGGTAGTAGATCATCGGCTTGTCATAGATCGGCAGCAGCTGCTTGGACACACCCAGGGTGATCGGGTGCAGGCGGCTGCCGGAGCCGCCTGCGAGAATGATGCCTTTCATTGTGCTGCTCCTTAAAGTGCGCCGAGGCGTTCGCGTTGGTAGCTGCCATCCTGCACGCGTCGGCACCAGTCGAGGTTGGCCAGGTACCAGAGCACTGTCTTGCGCAGGCCGCTGGCGAAGGTCTCGGTAGGTTTCCAGCCAAGTTCGCGCTCGATTTTGCTGGCATCGATGGCATAGCGCAGGTCATGGCCTGGGCGGTCGCTGACGAAACTGATCTGCTCTTTATACGAGCCGTTCTGGCGTGGGGACAGCTTGTCCAATAACGCGCAGATGCTCTCCACCACATGCAGGTTTTTCTGCTCGTTATGCCCGCCGATATTGTAGGTCTCGCCAACCCTGCCTTGGGTCACCACCGTTAACAGCGCGCGGGCATGGTCTTCCACGTACAGCCAGTCGCGTACCTGCTGGCCATTGCCGTAGACCGGGAGTGGCTTGCCATCCAGGGCATTGAGGATCACCAGCGGGATCAGTTTTTCCGGGAAGTGGTAAGGGCCGTAATTATTCGAGCAGTTAGTCAGCAGTACCGGCAGGCCATAGGTGCGCTGCCAGGCGCGCACCAGGTGATCGGACGCGGCCTTGCTCGCCGAGTAGGGTGAGCTGGGTGCGTAAGGCGTGGTCTCGCTGAACAGATCATCCACACCATGCAGATCGCCATACACCTCGTCGGTGGAGATATGGTGAAAGCGAAACGCCGCTTTGCGCGCTGGCTCCAGCTGCAGCCAGTAGCTGCGCGTGGCTTCGAGCAGCGCATAGGTGCCAACGATATTGGTCTGGATAAATGCCGCTGGGCCGTCGATGGAGCGGTCGACATGCGATTCAGCCGCCAGGTGCATGATCGCATCCGGCTGAAATTCAGCCAGTGCCCGGCTGACGACTGCGCTGTCGGCAATATCCGCCTGCACAAAGCGATAGCGTGGGTTATCGGCAACACTGGCCAACGATTCGAGGTTGCCGGCATAGGTCAGCTTGTCGAGGTTGAGCACCTGATGCTCGGTGTGATTCAGCAGATGACGAATCAGCGCCGAACCGATAAAGCCGGCGCCGCCGGTGATAAGGATATGCACGGACCCACACCTTCCTTTTTATATGCTCGGTGAACATTGCTGGGCAGTGTTACAAGCCGTGCAGAATGGGGCAAGTGCAGTATTCTTTGCATAAAAAAGCCCCGCATCGCTGCGGGGCTTTCTTTATATGGTGCCGGCACCAGGAATCGAACCCGGGACCTACTGATTACAAGTCAGTTGCTCTACCAGCTGAGCTATACCGGCCTTTGAGGGTCGCCATTATATCCATTCATCTGGCCGAGTAAAGCCGTATGAGCGTAGTTGTGTGCAGGCATTGTTATCAGTAGCTAAATCGTTATGCACATAAGCAGGGCATCTGGTACGGGCGTGCGCAAACTTTGTGCGCTGGTTCGCTGTATTCGCTAAGAACATGTTTTTTAAGGAAATATTTTTAGCTAAAAAAATAGTCAGTGGTTTGCTGGCGTGTACTGGCGGGCTTCTGCGTGGTTTGCTCAGAATCTGTCAACAGAGTTATCCACAGCATCTGTGGGCAACTGATGCTGGCGTTCGGCCAGTAATAGCAGGTTGCGCGGGCTCTGTTCGGTTGTGCAGAAGGTTCCTAGGCACACGGTGTAGCCTTGCTCGTGCAGAAACAGGGCACGGTCGAGCAGTAGCCAGAGTTCCAGTGGTCGGCGGAATAATCCACGCAGTAGTTCCAGATTGCGCACCTCGGCCAGGCGTTGCCAGCCACTGCGTTCAAGCTGCTGCCAATCCTGCGCCAGTGGTGTGGGCAGCTGTTTGAGTGCCGCTAGGTCTTGGCAGTAATCAGCAAAAGGCTTGTCCAGCCAGGCGGGCGGTAGGGAGGGCGCTGGTAAGTATTCGTCGACGCCGCGTAGCTGGCGCTGGAGCAAATCGAAGGCTAGGCGCCTGGCCATGGATTGATCGCGCTGGCGGCGTACCCGTGCGCCAGCGGTGACGGTTTCGCTTAGGGGCAGGCCGAGATCGTCGATAGACAGTTGCAGTGTTGAGGCCTGGGCGCTTGCCGAAAGTGGCTGATAACTCGCCGTGCTGATGCGGTTGTAGCAGCATGGCGCCACGGCCAGCTGTTGGCAGCCGGCCTTGCTGGCGAGTTGCAGCAGGCGCGTATGCAGCTCGCCGCAGGCATGCAGCGCCACGGGGGTGTGTTGCGCTTGCAGCTGCATCACGGCGTCGTCAGCCAGCACATCCTGCTCAATATGCTGTGCGGTGATGCCGAGCTTGTGGCTGAGTTGCTGGCCACTGCTGACCAGCTGCGGGTTGTACTCCAGGCAGGTCAGGTTGCCGCCGCCATGTGCAAGCATCCGGCCGAGGTGGCCTTTGCCAGCGCACCAGTCCAGCCAGTGTTGCGGTTTTTGGATAAAACTCAGGCTGCGGGCGAACGCGTCGATTTGCTGCCACTTGCGCCCCGGTATATCGCTGCTAAAGCGGGCGGGTAATACCTGCGCGGATGACTGTGGCAGTTCATCGATCTGGCTCAGGTCGTAAGCCTGGGCGGCCAGTTGCGGGAAGGGTGCGGGTGCTTGCAGCAGGTGCGGCTGGTTATGCGCGGCTTCGGCATGCTCCAGGCTTTGCGACCTCAGCCAGGCGGCCAGTTGTGGGTGCTCGGCTTCCCAGGGTAGTGCTGGGTAATGCACAAATGGCCGTGGCCGCCATAGCGTTTGGTGTTCGATAAGAAAGCTATCTAGTGCCTGAAAGCGCTGCAACAGGGCAACGTCTTGCAGGATATGAGCGGGAGTTGTGGTTGGCATGATGGCGGTGCCTGAGGGGGCGAACCCTCAAGCAATCAGCGGCCCTGGCAGGCGTCGACGCGCAGCCAGCGTTCCAGGAGCTTGAAGCCGCGCACCAGCAGGAAGGCGATTAGCAGGTAGAACATCCCGGCGGTAAAGAAAAACTCAAGCGTGACGTAGGTGCGTGCATTCAGTGTGCGTGCCATGCCGGTCAGCTCCAGCAGGGTCACGGTGCTGGCCAGGGCGCTGGCCTTGAGCATCAGGATCACTTCGTTGCTGTAGGCCGGTAAGCCGATGCGCGCTGCCCGTGGCAGGATGATGTACAGCATTGCCTGGGCTCTCGACATACCCAGTGCGCGTGCTGCTTCAATCTCGCCGGGCGGCACTGCCTGGATTGCGCCGCGCAGTATTTCTGCAATGTAGGCCGTGGTATGTAAAGTCATGGTTATGACAGCGCACCAATATGGAGAGCGCAGAATCGGCCATAACGGGCCTTCTCGCACTGCATCGAACTGCGCCAAGCCGTAATAGACCAGAAACAACTGTACTAGCAGCGGCGTGCCACGGAAAAAGAAGATGTAGCCGTAGGGCAGTGCGCGGACATACCAGTGCCGCGAGGCACGGGCGATGCCCATCGGCAGTGCGAGGATCAGTCCGGCGATCACCGCGATGGCCACCAACTCCAGTGTCAGCAGCGCGCCTTCGGCCATGCGCGGCAGCCATTTGATGATGAGTTCCCAGTTCATGATGCGCTCCTGATAAAGCCACGGCTGGCGCGTTTTTCGAGGAAGTGCATGCCGATCATCGCGAGCACGGTGAGGCCCAGGTAGATAAAGGCCGCCACCAGGAAGAAGGTGAAGGGTTCTTTGCTGGCTGTTACGGCGATCTGCGAGCGGCGCATGATTTCGGTAAGACCGATGACTGAAACCAGTGCGGTGTCCTTCATCAGAATCATAAACAGGTTGCCCAGGCCGGGGAGGGCGATGCGCCACATCTGCGGCAATATCAGCCGCCAGAAGATTCGCGCCTTGGACATACCCAGCGCCTGGCCGGCTTCGCGATGGCCTTTGGGGATGGCCAGTATGGCGCCGCGAAACACTTCGGTGGCGTACGCGCCGAAGCAGATGCCGAGGGCGATGGTGCCGGCGGCGAATGGGTTGAGTTCCAGACTGCCAACGCCGAGGTATTCACCCAGTGCTCGCAGGGCGTTGACGGTGCCGAAATAGATCAGCAATACCCAGAGCAGCTCGGGAATTCCGCGCACGATGGTCGAGTAAGTACCGCCAAGCCATTGCAGCGGCTTGTACGGGGAAGTCTTGGCGAGGGCGCCGAGCAAACCGAGCACCAGACCCAGGCACAGCGCGCTAAGCGCCAGCTTGATGGTCATCAGGGTGCCAGCAGCCAGGGCCGGGCCGAATCCGTAGAGATCGAAATTCATAGGGGCTCAGAAGCCTGCGCCGCCCGGGCGGGCGACGCAGTGCCGGCAGCTTAGTAGATGCTGAACGGGAAGTACTTGTCGTTGATCTTCTTGTAGGTGCCGTCAGCCACGATCTCGGCCAGTGCGGCGTTCAGCTTGTCGCGCAGGGCATCGCCCTTGCGTACGGCAATGCCGATCTTGTCGTTGTCGAATACCGGGTCGCCTTTGAATTCGAAGCTCTTGCCGGCGTCGCTCTTCAGCCATTCCCAGTTAACGAAGGTGTCAGCCAGCACGCCATCGAGGCGGCCCGAGGACAGATCGAGGTAGGCGTTTTCCTGGGTGTCGTACAGCTTGATATCGACCACGCCATTGAGGTTGTCTTCCAGCCAGGTGCCGGCGATGGTGGCACGCTGAGCGCCGATCACTTTGCCTTTGAGGCTGGCTTTATCAGTCTTGAAGTCGCCGTCTTTCGGGGCGATAAACTGCAGCTTGTTGGTGTAGTAAGGTTCGGTGAAATCCACTGCAGCCTTGCGCTCTTCGGTGATCGACATGGAGGCGATCAGGAAGTCGAATTTCTTCGCGTTCAGAGCCGGGATGATGCCGTCCCAGTCGGAGGTGACCACTTCGCACTCGGCCTTCATCTTGGCGCACAGGGCCTGACCGATTTCCACGTCAAAACCGCCGACCTGGCCGCTGGCGTCAATCAGGTTGAACGGCGGGTAAGCGCCTTCAGTACCCAGTTTCAGCTTGTCCGCGGCGACGGCGCTGGTGCCGAAGGCCAGGGTGGCGGCTGCGGCCAGCAGGATCTTCTTATAGTTCTGCATGCGTAGTTGCTCCGTGTTTTCAGTGATTACTGGACATGAATTGTTTGCAGCGCGCCGAGTTCGGGTTGTCGAACACCTGCTCCGGGGAGCCCTGTTCTTCAACCAGGCCCTGATGCAGAAACACCACCTCGCTGGACACCTGACGGGCAAAGCCCATCTCATGGGTGACCAGCAACATGGTGCGGCCTTCCTCGGCGAGTGCGCGGATCACATTAAGCACTTCTTGTACCATCTCCGGGTCGAGGGCCGAGGTGGGCTCATCGAACAGGATGACTTTCGGCTGCATGGCCAGCGTGCGAGCAATCGCCGCGCGCTGTTGCTGGCCGCCGGAAAGCTGATTCGGATAAACGTGACGCTTGTCGGCGATACCGACCTTGGCCAGCAGTGCTTCGGCCACTTCGATAGCCTCAGCCTTGCTCTGCCCCAACACGCGGCGCGGCGCCTCGATAATGTTGTCGAGCACGCTCATATGCGGCCACAGATTGAAATTCTGGAAGACGAAGCCGATTTCGCTGCGCAGGCGATTGATCTGGCGGCTATCGGCGGCGACCAGGTCACCATTCTTCGCGGCTTTGAGCTTGAGTTCTTCACCCGCGAGGATGATCTGCCCCTTGTGCGGATTTTCCAGCAGGTTGATGCAGCGCAGAAAGGTCGACTTGCCGGAGCCGGAAGAACCGAGGATGGAAATCACATCGCCGTCGCGAGCGGTGAGGGAGATGCCCTTGAGCACCTCAAGGTCGCCGTAGCGTTTATGCAGGTCGCGTATTTCCAGCGCGGGCGTGGCCTCGGCCATGGATGGTCCTCTTATTCTTCGGTTGCGCTCAGAACCTGCCTCGGATCTGCTGCGCGTCGGCCAAACTGCGTTGAAAGCGGCTTCGGATGCTCATTTACAGCTCGTAAACTGCGCTTCCTCAGCCGCTTTCGCCTTGTTTGGCTCTAGCTCGCTAGAGCCGAGACAGCTTCTCGGCGTTGCGTGGCCTTCCTGGCGAGGCGTCAAGCTAGCATAGCGTTTCGCTGACCGCCAAGCCGTTTACCGGCCTGGGAGCGCTCACCCGGTCACGCTGTCGCTTGGCTGCAGTTGGCTGTCGCGCGTGCACAATTTCAGCGGCTTTAATAAGCTGTTGTGCGGTAAATCGCAGGCAAGAAAAAACCCCAAGGAGGTTTAGTTCTCTTGGGGTTTCTCTGTATTTGGTGCCCGGGGACGGAATCGAACCGCCGACACGGGGATTTTCAATCCCCTGCTCTACCGACTGAGCTACCCGGGCTAACGGGGCGCTATTAGACGGATTTGAGGGGTAGGTGTCAAGCGTGAGTTTGAAAAATATTTAATTATTACGGGCGCTTAGGTTCGAGCGAGGGTTTGGGGGCGGGTGTACAGGGTGGTTGGGTAGCCCGGATAAGCCTTGGCGCAATCCGGGAGGGTGTCGTCCCGGATTGCAGCGCGTGCCGCGCTTTATCCGGGCTACGGGTGTAGTGCCTGGTCGCTTACTCGCTGGGTGGCACGTAACCTTCGGCCTGGGCGTATTCCTCGCCGGAGAGGAATTTGTCCATCTCGGCCTGGAGGAATTTGCGGTCTTCGGCGTTCATCATGTTCAGGCGGCGTTCGTTGATCAGCAGGGTCTGGTGCTTCTGCCATTCGTCCCAGGCTTGCTTGGAGACGTTGTTGAAGATGTCCTCACCTTTGGCGCCTGGGTACGGTGGGCGGTCCAGGCCGGGGAGTTCTTGCTTGTGTTTGCGGCACTGTACGGTGCGGGTCATGGCGTTTCTCCAGTGTTCGGGGTTGCGAGTGCATCGGCCGCGCGCTTCAGCAGTTTCTTCACTGGGGCGGCGAGGCCCAGGCGCGGCGGGGTGGCGAGGTTATACCAGAGCCAGTCAGCCTCGGCCACGGCGGCTGGCGCAGCGTCGACCTGGATCAGCCAGGGTTCGATGGCCAGCTGGAAGTGGCTAAAGGTGTGGGTCAGGCTGCTCAGCTCGCGTTGTGCGCCGAGCTGCAGGCTGTGACGGCTGGCCAGTGTGGCGATGGCTGTTGCTTCGTCCAGCTCCGGCAGGCTCCACAAGCCGCCCCAGAGGCCGCTGGATGGGCGGCGATAGAGCAGCACCTCGCCGTGGCGGTTGGCGAATATCGGCATCAGTGTGCGTTTCTGCGGCAGCGCCTTGCGCGGTTTGGGGATCGGGTAGCGGATCTCCAGGCCGAGCAGGTGCGCCTGGCAGCCGCTTTTCAGCGGGCAGAGCAGGCAGCTGGGTTTGCTGCGGGTACACAGGGTGGCGCCGAGATCCATCATCGCCTGGGTGTAGTGGTTTACCCGGGTGTGCGGGGTAAAGCGCTCGGCCACATCCCACAGTTGTTTCGCTACTTTTGGCTCGCCCGGATAGCCTTCCTGCGCCACGTAGCGCGCCAGTACGCGTTTGACGTTACCGTCGAGGATCGGCGCGCGCAGGCCCATGCTCAGGCTGGCGATGGCGCCGGCGGTGGAGCGGCCGATGCCGGGAAGTTCGGTGAGCTGGTCGACATCGCGGGGGAATTCGCCGGCATGTTCGCGCATAACGATCTGCGCGGTTTTCTGCAGGTTGCGCGCGCGGGTGTAGTAACCGAGGCCCGTCCACAGGTGCAGTACTTCATCTTCCGGCGCGGCGGCCAGGTCATTTACCGTCGGCAATGCGGCCATAAAGCGGTCGAAATAACCGAGCACGGTGCTGACCTGGGTCTGCTGCAGCATGATCTCCGAGACCCACACGCGGTACGGCGTGATGCCCTGTTGCCAGGGCAGGTCCTTGCGTCCGTGGCTGTCGTACCAGTGCAGTACCGCGTCAGAAAACTGCTCGGGGCTCATCGGTTGAACAGGCCTTTGAGCGCGTCTTTCAGCTCGGGGCTGACCTTGTCGCCGAGTTTTTCTTCGATCTTCTCGTTGAGTTTGTTGCCGGCCAGTTTGGCGGCAACCTTGCCCAGGCCGTCCTGATCCAGGCGGCAGGCCTTGCCGCCCATTTCCAGTGGGCCACGGCAGCGTACCGGCCATTCGATGCCGACATAGCGCTCGTTGACCTGGCAGGCTGGGTCGGGCATTTCGCGCTGATCGCCGATAACAGTGATGCCGACGCGGTAGTCGAGGCCGAGGATGCGCAGGTCCAGGTCGCCATTGCCGCTGACTGCCAGGCCCGGAATAACGGCCTTGAGGTCGGGGTTGTGGGCCACGCCGTTGCGCAGGATCAGGCGGCCTTGCAGGGTCTCGAAGGGGGTGTCCTTGCCGCGTGGGTCGCTGCTCAGGGATTTGCGGTTGAGCGTGGCGATGCCGCGGCACAGCTGTTGTTCCAGGTTGGCGTCGACCAGCACGCCATCGTTGAGCAGGAAGCTGGCATCGCCCGTCAGCCCATCGACCCAGGCGCGCTGGCTGTTGCCGCTGGTGGTCAGGTTGGCTTTGAAATCCAGCAGGCCTTTGACCGGTGAAGGCTGGTCGGGCTTCTTCAGGAAGGGCTCAATCTGGATGCTGCTGAGGTTCTTTTGCACGCTGAGCAGCGGGATGGCTGGGCGCACGTCGATGCTAGCCTTGGCATCGAAGCTGCCATTGCCGATGTTGCCGCGCACATCCTGCAGGGTCAGCAGGCCGCCTTTGCTCTGCGCCTTGGCGCTGAAATTGCTGATCACCTGCTGCTGGGCGGTGAGCTGATCCAGGCTGAGGTTGAGTTGCATATCGAGCTTGCGCAGCGTCTCGATCGGCAGCACTTCGCTGCTGCTCCAGGCGTGCTGGGTTGGCGCATCAGGCAGCGGTGTGCTGCCGCTCTGCCCGGCGCTGGCGACACTGGCCTTGACCTCGGCCTTGCGGGCAGCGCCGGCATCCTTGGTGTCCTTGGATGGCGCGGGCAGGTAGCGGTCGAGGTTCAGTTGATCGCCCTTGAGCTGCACACGCAGGGCCTGCTTGGCGAAATCGGCAATCGCCAGTTGGCCGCTGAAGTGGCTGTCGTCCAGTGTCAGCTTTAGCTCTTCAAAGGTCAGGCTGTTGTCGCTGCCGCTGAGGCGGGTGACCAGCTCGAACTGGCTGAGGGTCTTGTTGTCGGCCATCGGCGGCAGTTTCTGGCCGATGGTGGCGAGGAACTCACGCAGGTTGAGCGGCGCGATGGACAGGCCGCCGCTGAGTTTTGGCTGCTTGTCGAGGTCGCGGATTTTCAGCTCGCCAAGGGCGCGCAGCTGGTTGCCGGAGAGCTTCAGGCCGTTCCATTCGGCGACCTGGGCGGCCAGGTCGACCAGCAGTTGGCCTTGCGCCGAGTAGGTCAGAGTCTGGCCATCGAAGGGCTCGCCGGACACTTCGCCGGAAAGCTTGGCGTCTTCCAGTTGGTAGCGTTTCAGCGCGCGGTCGAAGCGCAGTTCACCCTGCAACTCGCTACGGGCGCGCAATACCGGTTTGTTGAGGCCGAAGAAGGCGCTGAGTTTGACCGGGATGCCGGCACCTTCGCGGATTGCTCCGGTGGTCAACTGGATGCTTTCGGCGCTGAATTGCTGGCCTTTCTGCGCGTCGTGGTAGTCGATGCGCGCGCTGTTGACGATCAGGCTGTCGATATCCAGCTTCAGCGGCTGGCCGCTGCCTTTGGCTTCAGCTGTGGTGCTTGCGGGCGGCGTGCTGTCGCCGGTTGCTGGTGGGGTATCGGCTGTTGTGGTCGCGGCCTTGGCCGGTTTGCCGACATCTTCCCAGTTGCTATGGCCTTTTTCGTCGCGCTGCAGGTTTAGGTTGAGGCCGTCGATGCGGATATCGCTCATCTGCACTTCTTTGCGCAGCAGCGGCAGCACGCGCACCGACAGGCCGAGCAGGCGCAGGTCGGCGAACGGCTTGTCCGGGGTGCTGAGGCTGGCGAGGGTGGCGTCGGTCAGTTCCAGGCCGAGCCAGGGGAACAGGCTCCAGCCGATATCGCCCTTGAGGGTCAGCTCCAGGCTGGCCTTGTCGCGGGCAAGCTGGCGGATTTCGTCTTTGTAATCGTTGGGATCGAACAGGTGGGTGAGGGCAAAGCCCAGCGCCACGATGATCAGCAAGAGCCCGAGAAAAAACAGGCCGAGAATTTTGCCGAGCGCTTTCATGTGCGAATCCTTGTTTCGAAACTGGATGGTGAAGAGCAGCAATTCAAGTCGGCGAGTATAGCGCCAGCGCTTTTACCTGGACCGCCGACAGTCCCGTTTGTGCGGTGATTTTGCAAGCGGCTTTTACAGTGCCTGCGCCACGCGCTCGGCAATAGCCAGGCTGGCGGTAAGCCCTGGCGACTCGATACCGAACAGGTTAACCAGGCCTGGCAGGCCGTGATCATTGGGCGTTTGGATAATGAAGTCGGCCGCCGGTTCCCCCGGGCCTGCGAGTTTCGGCCGGATGCCGCTGTAGCCTGGTACCAGGCGCGCGCTGTCGATAGCGGGGAAGTAGCGGCGGATGGCATCGGCGAACGGCTCGCGCAGGTTTTCCTCGACCTGATAGTCGATCTGCGTGAGGTAGTGGGTGTCCGGGCCGAAGCGCAGCTGGCCGCCGAGATCCAGGGTGGCGTGGATGCCAAGGCCGGCGGTGTTGGCTTCCGGCATCGGGTAAATCAGGTGCTGGAAGGGCGAGCGACCGCTGTAGCTGAAGTAGCGGCCCTGACATAGGTGCAATGGCGGCACGTTCTGCAGCCCTTGGGTTTGGTTGGCCAGTTGCTGGGCGAACAGGCCGCCGGCATTGATCACTCGCTGGGCTTTGAGCTGGAACGGCTCGCCGCCGCTGCGGCCCGAAGCTATCCAGCCGTCGCCGTTTGCTTCGAGTCGCTCGACGCAGGTGTGCAGTACCAGCTGCGCGCCACGGCTCTCTGCGGCGGCGAGCAGCGATTGCAGGTAGGCGTGGCTGTCGATAATCCCAGTGCTGGGCGAAAGCAGTGCGGCAACCCCGCGCACGGCGGGCTCAAGCTCATGCAGGCGTTTCTGCTCGATAGGTTGCAGGTCTTGCACGCCGCAGGCCTCAGCATTGCGTTGCAGCTGTTCGAGCTTGGTGATTTCCGCGCTTTCCACTGCCACCAGCAGTTTGCCGAGCCGGCGGTGCGCCACCTGGTGCTGGCGGCACCAGGCATACAGGCGCTCGCGGCCCTCCAGGCACAGTTCGGCCTTGAGCGAGCCGGGCGCGTAGTAGAGGCCGGCGTGGATCACCTCGGAGTTGCGGCTGGAGGTGTGGCTGCCGATCAGGCTTTCCGCCTCGACTATCAAGGTGCTCTGCTCCGGCTTGCTCAAGCGCGCGGCACAGGCCAGGCCGAGGGCGCCAGCGCCGATAATCAGGGTGTCGATACTGTCCATGGTTATTCCACTGGTGATCTTGTTAGTCCATCTGCGGCCGGCGCTGCAGGGGCTATACAACCGATAGTCGGCACCTCTGATCGCCGCCGGTAGCCGCCCAAGCGGATGCCCGCCTATAATGCCAGCCTTTTTCCGTGGGCAATTTCTGGAGCTGGTGATGGCCGAACGTACGGCATCCGTCGAGCGCAATACCCTGGAGACCCAGATCAAGGTCTCGATCAACCTGGATGGGACTGGCAAAGCCAAGTTCGATATTGGCGTGCCGTTCCTCGAGCACATGCTCGACCAGATCGCCCGCCATGGCTTGATCGACCTCGATATCGAGTGCAAGGGCGACCTGCATATCGACGACCACCACACCGTGGAAGACGTCGGTATCACCCTCGGCCAGGCGTTCACCAAGGCCATCGGCGACAAGCGCGGCATGACCCGTTATGGCCATTCCTACGTGCCGCTGGATGAAGCGCTGTCGCGCGTGGTGATCGACTTCTCCGGTCGTCCGGGCCTGCAGATGCACGTGCCGTTCACCCGCGCGGTGGTTGGTGGCTTCGATGTGGACCTGTTCCAGGAGTTCTTCCAGGGCTTCGTCAATCACGCCCTGGTCAGCCTGCATATCGACAACCTGCGCGGTACCAACACCCACCACCAGATTGAAACCGTGTTCAAGGCCTTCGGTCGCGCATTGCGCATGGCCGTCGAGCTGGACCCGCGCATGGCCGGGCAAATGCCGTCGACCAAGGGCTGCCTGTAAATGCAGACCGTTGCAGTAATCGACTACGGCATGGGCAACCTGCACTCGGTGGCCAAGGCCCTCGAGCACGTGGGTGCCGGTAAGGTGTTGGTGACCAGCGATGCCCAAGTGATTCGCGAAGCCGACCGGGTGGTATTCCCCGGCGTCGGCGCGATTCGCGATTGCATGGCCGAGATCAAGCGCCTGGGCTTCGACAGCCTGGTGCGTGAAGTCAGCGCGGATCGGCCGTTTCTCGGCATCTGCGTGGGCATGCAGGCGCTGCTGGAGCACAGCGAAGAGAATGATGGCGTCGATTGCATCGGTCTGTTCCCCGGCAAGGTGCGCTTCTTCGGCAAGGGTATGGTCGAAGATGGCGAGCCGCTGAAGGTGCCGCATATGGGCTGGAACGAGGTAGCGCAGTCGGTCAAACACCCGCTGTGGCACAACATCCCGGATCTGGCGCGCTTCTACTTTGTGCACAGCTATTACATCGAGGCCGGCAACCCCAAGCAGGTGGTTGGTCGCGGGCATTACGGCAAGGATTTCGCCGCAGCGTTGGCTGAAGGTTCGCGCTTTGCCGTGCAATTCCACCCGGAAAAGAGCCACACCCACGGCCTGCAGTTGCTGCAGAACTTCGCCGCCTGGGATGGTCGCTGGTAAATGAGCCGGGCAAAGCAGAAGCCGCCGATTCTCACCCTCTCTGCTGAGCAGGAGCGTGAAGCGACCAACGCCCTAAAAAACTTTATGGAAGAGCGCTTCGAGCTGCAGCTGGGTTCGTTCGAGGCGGCGGAAATACTTGAGCTGTTTGCCCGCGAGATTGCGCCGCACTACTACAACCGGGCGGTTTTCGATGTGCAGACTCACCTGAAAGAACGGTTCGAGAGCATCGAAAGCGACCTTACTTGAGCAGGTTCAACCGATGCTGATTATCCCCGCTATCGATCTGAAGGACGGCGCCTGCGTGCGTCTGCGCCAGGGCCGCATGGAAGACTCCACGGTGTTTTCTGATGACCCAGTGAGCATGGCCGCCAAGTGGGTCGAGGGCGGCTGCCGCCGTCTGCACCTGGTCGACCTCAACGGCGCCTTCGAAGGTCAGCCGGTCAACGGTGAAGTGGTGACTGCCATCGCCAAGCGCTATCCGCACCTGCCGATCCAGATCGGTGGCGGCATTCGTTCGCTGGAAACCATCGAGCATTACGTCAAGGCCGGCGTCAGCTACGTGATCATCGGCACCAAGGCGGTCAAGCAGCCGGAGTTCGTTGCTGAAGCGTGCAAGGCATTTCCGGGCAAGGTCATCGTCGGTCTGGATGCCAAAGACGGTTTCGTCGCCACCGACGGTTGGGCCGAAGTCAGCACCGTGCAGGTGATCGACTTGGCCAAGCGCTTTGAGGCCGACGGCGTGTCCGCCATCGTTTATACCGATATCGCCAAAGACGGCATGATGCAGGGCTGCAACGTGCCCTTCACCGCAGCCCTGGCGGCGGCGACCAAGATTCCGGTTATCGCTTCTGGCGGCATCCACAACCTGGGCGATATCCGCGCCCTGCTGGACGCCAAGGCGCCGGGCATTATCGGTGCGATTACCGGCCGGGCCATCTACGAAGGCACCCTGGATGTCGCCGAGGCGCAAGCCTTCTGCGATTCCTACAAGGGCTGAGGACAAACTCATGGCGCTGGCTAAACGCATTATCCCCTGCCTCGACGTCGACAACGGCCGCGTGGTCAAGGGCGTGCAGTTCGAGAACATCCGCGATGCCGGCGACCCGGTGGAGATTGCCCGCCGTTACGACGAGCAGGGCGCCGACGAGATTACCTTTCTCGACATCACCGCCAGCGTCGACGGTCGCGACACCACGCTGCACACAGTGGAACGCATGGCCAGCCAGGTATTTATCCCGCTGACCGTCGGTGGCGGCGTGCGCACCGTGCAGGACATTCGTAACTTGCTGAATGCCGGCGCGGACAAGGTCTCGATCAACACCGCTGCGGTGTTCACTCCGGAGTTCGTCGGCGAAGCCGCCTCACGCTTTGGCTCGCAGTGCATCGTCGTCGCCATCGACGCGAAGAAAGTCTCCAAACCGGGCGAAACCCCGCGCTGGGAAATCTTCACCCATGGCGGGCGCAAACCCACCGGCCTGGATGCGGTGCTCTGGGCGAAAAAGATGGAAGACTTCGGCGCCGGCGAAATCCTCCTGACCAGCATGGATCAGGACGGCGTAAAGAGCGGTTATGACCTCGGCGTAACCCGCGCCATCAGCGAAATGGTCGGCATCCCGGTGATCGCCTCCGGCGGCGTCGGCAACCTGCAGCACCTGGCTGACGGCATTGTCGAAGGCAAAGCCGCTGCGGTACTGGCTGCAAGCATCTTCCACTTCGGCGAATACACCGTGCCGGAAGCCAAGGCCTACATGGCTGCTCGCGGCATCGTAGTGCGCTAAACCTCGCTGGCCGGCAGCCCTGCCGGCCACTGCTGCGGGCGAGTCGACAGCAAAATGTCGACTAGCCCGCTAAAATCAGAATGTTTGCGCTCAGGTCGATGCATTGGGCATCCCTTTGAGCGCTCCTATTTCTAATAAATGGTTTTTCCATACACGGAGTTCTTATGCCCGCTATCCGGCTATTCACCGCGGTTTGGCTGTTGTGTGCTGTCAGCCTGGCTCGCGCAGAGCCTCTGGTTCTGCTTACCGAAAACCTGCCGCCGTTCAGCATGGCGGCCAGTGGTGGCAATTTTGCCAAGGATGCTGATGTGCAGGGCATTAGCAGCGATACGGTGCGTGCGCTGTGCAGCAAGGCGCAGCTTGAGTGCCAGATGATTCTGCGCTTCCCCTGGGATCGTCAGTACAAGCAGGCGCTCGAGAGCAAGGGTTATGGGGTGTTCTCCACTATTCGCACGGCGGAGCGTGAGTCGCTGTTCAAGTGGGTTGGGCCGATTGCGGTAAGCGATTGGGTGTTGCTAGCTAAGGCCGATAGCAGCATTACGTTGGACAGCCTGGAGCAGGCTGGTGCTTATCGGATCGGCGGTTATCGCGACGACGCGATTTCGCAATTTCTGATCGAGCGTGGCGTTACAGTGCAAACCAGCCTGCAGGACAAGGAAAATCTCAGCAAGCTGGAGAAGGATGTGATCGACCTGTGGGCCACCGATGAGGTTGGTGGGCGCTATATGGCCAAGCAGTCGCCACTGGGTGCGCTCAAGGTGGTGCATCGTTTCAACAGTGCCGACCTCTACTTGGCGCTGAATATAGAGACGCCCGATGATGTGGTGCAGAAGTTGCAGAAAGCCCTGGACGATATGCGCGCTCAAGGTGAGCTGGGTGCGATCAAGGACGGTTATCTGTAAGCGTGTTGCTGCCGTACCTGCGCAAAACCTGGGCTGGGCTTAGTCGGACGTGCTGGGTATGCTTGTATGCTCAGCCCAACTATCGATGTGAGACATCATGTTCAAACAATTACTAGTCGCCCTCGCCGGCACAGTTATGGTGCTCGCGGGCAGTGCTCGGGCCGAAATTGACCCGAACTACCGCATGGTCCTGCTGACCGAGAATTTCCCGCCGTACAACATGGCGATCAACGGCAAGAACTTCGCTCAGGAAGACAATATCGACGGTATTGCCGTGGATATCATCCGCGAGATGTTCAAGCGCGCCGGCATTCAGTACAGCATGACCCTGCGTTTCCCTTGGGATCGCATCTACAAGCTGGCACTGGAAAAACCTGGCTATGGCGTATTCGTTGCGGCGCGGCTACCGGAGCGTGAGGCACTGTTCAAATGGGTCGGCCCGATTGGCCCGGATGACTGGGTGCTGCTCGGCAAGGCCGACAGCAGCATTACCCTGAACAGCCTGGAAGACGCCAAGCAGTACAAGGTCGGTGCCTACAAAGGCGACGCGATTGCCGAGCACCTGGTGGAGAAAGGCCTGGAGCCGATTACTGCCCTGCGCGATACGGAAAATGCCAAGAAGCTGATGGCCGGTCAGATTGACCTGTGGGCAACCGGCGACCCTGCCGGCCGCTACCTGGCCAAGCAGGACGGTATTTCTGGCCTGAAAACCATTCTGCGTTTCGACAGCGCGGAGCTGTATCTGGCGCTGAACAAAGAGGTGCCGGACGAGGTTGTACAGAAGCTGCAAGCCGAGCTGGACAAGATGCGCAGCGAAGGCTTTGTCGACGATACCCTGAACAACTACCTGTAATACGTACACCAGCGGGTCGGCCACAAGCCAGCCCGCGGCCATGGATGGCTGACGCCACGTACCATACGTCGCCGGGATTCGCCCGAGCATGGATGCCGCTAGCCATAATCACAATTCATGCGAGCGGAATGACCTATGTTGAAAACCCTGAAAGCCAGCCTATTGTTCGGGCTTGTCCTGAGTGCCTGCGCAGCCCGTGCAGAGCTTCCAGCCGATTACAAAGTGGTGTTGCTGACCGAGAACTTCCCGCCATTCAACATGGCCGTGGATGACAAGAACTACGCCCGCGACGACGGTATCGATGGCATCAGCACTGAAGTCGTCCGTGAGATGTTCAAGCGCGCTGGCATCAATTACACCCTGACCTTGCGCTTCCCCTGGGATCGCTTGTATCGCCTGACCCTGGACAAGCCCAACTACGGCCTGTTCTCCACCACCTTCACCCCTGAGCGTCAGCCACTGTTCAAGTGGGTGGGGCCATTGGCCAAGACGGGTTGGGTGCTATTGGCTGCGCCGGGTAATAACTTGAGCGTCGCCAGTCTCAAGGACGCTGCGCAGTACCAGATCGGTGCCTACAAGAACGACGCGGTCAGCCAGCATCTGGAAAGCCAGGGGTTGAGCCCGGTCAATGCGTTGCGTGATCAGGAAAACATCAAGAAGCTGCTCAGCGGCAAAATCGACCTGTGGGCCACCACTGATCCGGTCGGGCGCTACCTGGCCAAGCAGGAAGGCGTCAGCGGCCTGAATACTGCGCTGCGCTTCAACGAGGCGGAGCTGTATCTGGCGCTGAACAAGGACACCCCGGATGAGGTGGTGCAGCGTCTGCAGAAGGCGTTGGATGAACTGCGTGCCGAAGGCTTTATCGACGAAATGACCAATAACTACCTGTAGTTTCAGGCGTTATTAAAAAGCCCGACCTTGAGTGATCAAGGTCGGGCTTTTTGTTGCTGCAGTTTCGCGGGCATGGCCCGCTCCTACAAACGCACGTCTAGTCGCCGCGGGTGACGCTCAGGCCCTTGAGCAGGTTGAGGGCCTGGCTGAGCTGGTAGTCGTCATCCTGTGGGCGTATCGGCGCGCTGGTCTTGCCTTTGCTTGGCTTATCGGCGCCGCCGTTGCCATTGCCCAGGTGACCTTGCAGGTCGGCTTCCTTGATGCCGCTTTCATCCTGCTCACGGGTCAGCTTGGCGCGCGCCACTTCGATGTCCGGGACGATGCCCTGAGCCTGGATCGAGCGGCCTTTGGGGGTGAAGTACAGCGCGGTGGTGAGTTTCAGCGCGCGGTCATTGTTCAGTGGCAGCACGGTTTGCACCGAACCTTTGCCGAAGCTGTCGGTGCCCATCAGCACGCCGCGTTTGTGATCCTGCAGAGCGCCGGCGACAATCTCGGAGGCCGAGGCGCTGCCACCGTTGATCAACACCACCAGCGGCACGCCTTCGCTGGCGTCGGCCGGATCGGCATTGAAGCGCAGCTCGGAGTTGGCGATGCGCCCTTCGGTGTAGACGATCAGGCCCTTCTTGAGGAAATGGTCGGTGACCTCCACCGCCGCCTGTAGCACGCCGCCGGGGTTGTTGCGCAGGTCGAGCACCAGGCCGCGTAGCTTCTTGCCGTTGTCCTTGCGCAGCTTGGCCAGGGCTTTGCCGACTTCTTCGCCGCTGTTGACCTGGAACTGGGTGATGCGCACATAGCCGTAGCCGTCGTCGAGCAGCTGGCTTTTCACACTCTTGACCTTGATCACCGCGCGCGTCAGCTCGACATCGAAGGGCTTGCCGCCTTCGCGTACCAAGGTCAGCTCGATGTTGCTGCCAGCTTTGCCGCGCATCTTCTCGACCGCTTCCATCAGCGACAGGCCCTTGGTGGGCTGGCCGTCGATTTTCACGATCAGGTCGCCGGGCTGGATGCCAGCGGCGGAGGCTGGGGTGTCATCGATTGGCGAGACCACTTTGAGAAAGCCGTCTTCGCTGCCCAGCTCAATGCCCAGGCCGCCGAACTCGCCGCTGGTGCTTTCCTGCAGGTCGCGGAAGGCTTCCGGCTCCAGGTAGGCCGAGTGCGGGTCAAGGTTGCTGAGCATGCCCTTGATCGCGTTTTCCAGCAGAGTCTTGTCGCTGACCGGCTCGACATAGGCGGACTTGATGCGGTCCATCACCTCGGCAAAGGTGCGCAGGTCGTCCAGCGGCAGTGGCGCGCTGTCGTTGGCGGTGGCCGGTGCTGGCGCGGCAAATACGGCAGTGCTGCCCAGCAGGGTAACGGCCAGCGCGAGGGCGGTGAGGCGGAACAGATGCGGCATGTCGAACTTACTCCTGTCCTGAATCGGTAATCGCAGCACTTATCCTTGTGCGCGGCACCATTGAGCGGGGTCGATCGGGCGGCCCTGCTGGCGAATTGCGAAATACAGTGCTGAGGTTTCCTGGCCACCGCTGTTGCCAACGGTGGCGATGGCTTCGCCGGCTTTGACCACGTCGCCGGCATCCTTGAGCAGGCTCTGGTTATGCCCATAGAGGCTCAGGTAGCCGTTGCCATGGTCGAGAATGACCAGAAGCCCGGCGCCACGCAACCAGTCAGCAAACACCACGCGCCCGCCGTGCACGGCGTGCACCTGGCTACCGGCGGAGGCGCCGATCAGCACGCCATCCCATTTGGTGCGAGCATCGCCACCGCGTGGTGTGCCGTAGCGGGCCACCAGGCGACCATCAACGGGCCAGGGCAATTTGCCCCGGGCCTTGGCGAATGGACCGCCAAAGCTGGCGCCAGAACTCACCAGTGGACCTGTCGGCGCCGGATTAGTGCTGCTGCGCGATTGTTCACGTTCGGCGAGCAGGGCTTGCTGGCGCGCCGCTTCAGCTTCGCGAGCCTGACGTGCGAGGGTTTCCTCGATGGTTTTCAGTACGCGGGCCAGATTGGCTTGCTCCTGCTGGCGGGCCTTGAGCTTCTGGTCGCGGGCGGAGAATTCTGTGTTCAGCTTGGCCAGCGCCAGCTGACGCTCCTTGCGCACACTGGCGAGTTGTTCGCGGCGGCCATCCAGAGCGCTTTTCTGCTCCAGCAGCTGGCTTTGCTGGTTGGCGATATCCAGCTCGACATTGGCCAGCTGGCGCAGGGTTTCATTGAAGGCGGCGAGTTGTTCCATGCGCGCTTCGCTGAGGTAGTCGTAGTAAGTCAGGGTGCGCGAGAATTTTTCCGGGTTCTGCTGGTTGAGCAGCAGTTTGACGTATTCCTGGCGACCGCTCTGGTAGGCGGCGCGGGCCTGGATGCCGATCAGGCGCTGCTGTTCAAGGCGCGCGCCCTCGAGTTTTTTTTTCTCTTTATCGAGGCGCTGGATTTCCTCTTCGCTCTTTTTCAGGTCCTGCTGCAGGCCTTTGACCTGTTTCTCCAGCTGGCCCATCTCGCTTTCGGTTTTCTTCAGGTCTTTCTGCACGCCGGATTTTTCCTGCTGCAGCTTCTCCAGCAGTTGCTTCAGCTCGGCGACATCGGCGCGCGCGGCATCCAGTTGCTTCTGCGCATCGCTCTTCTCGTCGGCGAAGGCAGGCGGCAGCAGGAGGGTCAGGAAAATAAGGGCGAGGGCACGAAACATGGGGCTGGCAGCACCTGGGGCAAGGACGCGCCTAGTATGCCTAAAAAAACAGCGGCAAGCTGCATGTCATCAGCGCTGTGCGCGGGGCTGCACTTGCAGCGTGAGGCAGCCGGCAATTTGCCCGCAGGCCAGGCATTGCACCTGGCCGGCGGGCAGCAGCTTAGTTCAGCTCGACGATGCTGGTGCCGGTCATTTCCGCCGGTACCGGCAAGCCCATCAGGGTCAGCAGGGTCGGGGCTACGTCGGCCAGCACACCGCCAGCGCGAATGGTCGCCGGGCGCTTGCCGACATAGATAAACGGCACCGGCTCGCAGGTGTGTGCGGTGTGCGCCTGGCCGGTGCTTTCGTCGGCCATCTGCTCGACGTTGCCGTGGTCGGCGGTGATCAGTGCTTCGCCGCCGACCTTGTCCAGCGCGGCGACAATACGGCCGACGCAGCCGTCCAGGCACTCCACGGCGGCCACGGCAGCGGAAAACACGCCTGTGTGGCCGACCATGTCGCCGTTGGCGTAGTTGACGATGATCACGTCATAACGCTGGTTTTCGATGGCGTCGACGATCTTGTCGGTGACTTCCGGTGCGCTCATCTGCGGCTGCAGGTCATAGGTGGCGACGTTCGGCGAGGGGATCAGGATGCGCTCTTCGCCGGCAAAGGGTTCTTCACGCCCGCCGGAGAAGAAGAAGGTGACGTGGGCGTACTTCTCGGTTTCGGCAATGCGCAGCTGGGTTTTGCCGTTATTCGCCAGGTATTCGCCGAGCACGTTGGTCAGGGCTTCAGGCTTGTAGGCGCTGGGCGTCGGGATGCTTGCGGCGTACTGGGTGAGCATGACGAAGCCAGCCAGTTGCGGCACGCGCGTGCGCTCGAACTCTTTGAAGTCCGGCTCGACAAAGGCGCGGGTCAGCTCGCGGGCGCGGTCGGCGCGGAAGTTCATAAATACCACGGCGTCGCCGTCTTCCATCCGCACCGGCTCGCCAATGGTGGTGGCTTTGACGAACTCATCGCTTTCGCCACGCTCGTAGGCAGCCTCTAGGCCTTCGATGGCAGTGGCGGCGTTGAACTGGCCGTTACCGTCGACTAACAAGCCGTAGGCCTGCTCGACGCGGTCCCAGCGGTTGTCGCGGTCCATGGCGAAGTAGCGGCCGCTGAGGCTGGCAATACGCCCCTTGCCAAGTTTGGCGAAAGTGGCGTCGAGCAGCTCGATGGACGGCTGAGCGCTTTTCGGCGGGGTGTCGCGGCCATCGAGGAAGGCGTGCAGGTAGATGCGCTCGGCACCGCGCTGGGCGGCCAGTTCGGCCATGGCTACCAGATGGTCCTGATGGCTGTGCACGCCGCCGTCGGAGAGCAGGCCGAGGATATGCACGGCCTTGCCGGCGCTTACCGCCTTGTCCACAGCGCTGGTGATGGCTGGATTAGTGAAGAAATCGCCATCGCGAATCGCTTTGGTCACCCGGGTGAAGTCCTGATACACCACGCGGCCCGCGCCGAGGTTCATATGACCGACCTCGGAATTGCCCATCTGCCCGTCCGGCAGGCCCACGTCCATACCTGAGCCCGAGATCAGGCCGTGGGGCTGGGTGGCGCGCAGATGGTCGTAGACCGGCGTGTTGGCGGCCATGATGGCGTTGGATTCGGGGCTGTCACTGTGGCCGAAGCCATCGAGGATGATCAGTACCAGGGGCTTGGGCGTGGCGCTCATAAAGCTGGTTCGCTCTGGGTCGATGGGCGGGAAACAAAGAATCGGTTCAACGTCTCGCGAGCTAGAGTCCTGCAAGGCAAAAACAGGCGAGGAAGCGGAGTGTACTTTTGTACATGAGCATTCCGAGGCTGTTTTTAACGCAGCAGGGCCGACGCGCAGCAGACTTTGAGCCGGTTCTGAGGCTGGGCATTTTACGGCCATGTGTGGCAAACGTCACCGCCGGGCGGGGTTTGGCCGACCTGTGTGGCTGTGTATACTGGCCGACATTTTACCGCCCCGGAACCGCACAATGCTTGCCAACTTGATTGAATTTGCCACTACCCACTATGTCCTGAGCGGTTTGTTCGCAACTCTGCTCGCGCTGCTGATCTTCACCGAAGCGCGCAAGGGCGGGCAGAGCCTGAGCAGCCGCGAGCTGACCGCACTGGTTAACAGCGAGCAGGGCGTGGTGCTGGATATTCGCGGGCAGAAGGACTTTTCCGCTGGGCATATCGTCGGTGCACTGAATATTCCGTTCGAAAAATTCGCCGCTCGCATGGTTGAGCTGGACAAGCACAAGGCCAAGACCATCATCGTGGTCGACGCCATGGGCCAGCATAGCGGCGGCATTTGCCGCGACCTGAAAAAGGCTGGCTTCACCGCTGCCAAGCTGTCTGGCGGGATTGCCAGCTGGCGTGGCGACAACCTGCCGCTGGTGAAGTGAGATGCAGTCTGTCGTCATCTATTCCAGCGACTGGTGCCCGTACTGCATCCGCGCCAAGCAGCTGCTGACTCATAAAGGCGTGGCCTTTAACGAGATCAAGGTTGATGGCAAGCCGGATCTGCGGGCGGAAATGACCCGCAAGGCGCGGCAGACCTCGGTGCCGCAGATCTGGATCGGTGACACCCATGTGGGTGGTTGCGATGACCTTTACGCCCTGGAGCGCGCCGGCAAGCTCGACGCGCTGCTCAAGGCTTAATTCCCTGTTTACCCGTACCTAACGACAAGAAGGCTTTGCCATGACAGAACAAGCTAGCAACGGCGCCGCTCAGGGCGAACAAAACCCACAGTTCTCCCTGCAGCGTATTTACGTACGTGACCTGTCCTTCGAAGCGCCGAAGAGCCCGGAAATCTTCCGTCAGGAGTGGGCGCCTAGCGTCGCCATGGACCTCAACACCCGTCAGAAGGCGCTGGACGGCGACTTCCACGAAGTGGTGCTGACCCTCTCGGTAACCGTGAAGACTGGCGAAGAAACCGCCTTTATCGCTGAAGTTCAGCAGGCCGGTATCTTCCTGATCAAGGGGCTGGACGCGGCTTCCATGAGCCACACCCTGGGCGCGTTCTGCCCGAACATCCTCTTCCCCTATGCCCGCGAAACCCTGGACAGCCTGGTTGTGCGTGGCTCGTTCCCGGCGCTGATGCTGGCTCCGGTGAACTTCGACGCCCTCTACGCCCAGGAACTGCAGCGTATGCAGCAGGCCGGCGAAGTGGCCACCGCACACTAAGGTTTGCGGCTGGAACAAAAAACGCCCTACGGGGCGTTTTTTATGGCCTGCCATCCCTGGCGGCCACCCTGCGGGCCGTCGCTGCGCGACGTTAAAAATTGCTCCCGGCAATTTTTTATGGGCGCTATTGGGCGTCGGCAAACCCTTGCTGGCGCCAGGCTTCATAGACCGCCACGGCGACGGTATTGGACAGGTTCAGGCTGCGGCAGCCTTCGCGCATCGGCAGGCGTAGGCGTTGCTCGGGCGGCAGGTTGTCGCGAATCTCCTGGGGCAGGCCACGGCTTTCCGGACCGAACAGGAAGGCATCGCCAGGCTGGTAGCTGACCTGGTGAAACGCTTGCGAGCCCTTGGTGGTAAAGGCAAACACGCGCGGCTGGCCGATGCTGGCCAGGCAGCTGTCGAGGTCAGCGTGGCGCTGCAGGGTGGCGTATTCGTGATAATCCAGGCCGGCGCGGCGCAGGCGTTTGTCATCCAGTTCGAAGCCCAGCGGCTCGATCAGGTGCAGGTGGCAGCCGCTGTTGGCGCAGAGCCTGATAATGTTGCCGGTATTGGGCGGTATTTCCGGTTGAAAAAGGATGACGTGAAACATGCGCGGCTCCGAGCTTGAAGACGAGCAGCATTCTACAGACCCGCGCCCCCGTCCGTGGGTGCGGGTGATTGCTTCATTGGCGGTGTTTGGCTTTTTGATTGGTTTGATGATCGGCCGTTTGCTGCAGCCAGACCCGCTCTGGCTTGAGCGCGTGGAGGTGATCGAGCAGGGCCTTGAGCTGTGGTTCAACGTTGAGCCGCTGCCGCGCGAGGAGCATGCTGGCGGCGTGTTTATCCTGCGCCTGCAGAGTTTTGGCCGCCAGCAACAGGGCCAGCTGCACGTGCAGGGAAGGTTGGCCAATTGGCGTTTGCAGCGCGAGCGAAGGGATTTGTTGCTGAGGGTGGTGGCAGCCCGTCCATTGCGCGGTGAGTGGCGCGCTGAGGAAGTGGACGGGCGCTGGCGGCTGACGGTCAGCCTGGTGGAGCAATAAAAGAGGGGAATCCCCGGCCTGCCTGTACCAAGGTCCCCAAAACTGGGATTGCTTGAGTCTATGCAGGCTGTGTGCCAGTTTTATTACGTTGGCTGCAGGTCGCGTAAATGCTGGGTTTCAGCGGTTGTCTAGGGTGCTGCTGGCGCGACGCAGGCGCTGGAATGTGAACCGCCGCTGTGCACTGGGTCGATGCCGGTGCATTGCTCTGGCGCATTCTCAGGTTGTTTACCGGTGTAAATAAAAACGGGCCCAGGTGGGCCCGTTTTGAAAACAGGCTCGGAATGCTCATGTACAGCTCGTACACTCCGCTTCCTCGCCTGTTTTTGCCTTGCGCTGACTGCCTCGCCAACGTTTTTCAACGGCCTGCTAGTCGTCGCTATCCTCGTCATCGGCGCTTTCGACGTTCATGCCCAGTTCCTTGATCTTGCGGGTCAGGGTATTGCGGCCCCAGCCCAGCAGCACGGCGGCGTCGCGGCGGCGGCCGGCGGTGTGCTTGAGAGCGGTCTCGATCATGATCCGCTCGAAGGCCGGCACGGCGGTATCCAGCAGGCTGGACTGACCGCGGCCCAGAGCCTGGTCGGCCCATTGGCGCAGCGCCTGTTCCCAGTTGCTCACCGGAGCGCTTTCCTGCGGCTGGCTGAGCAGCTCCGGCGGCAGGTCGTCGACATGCACTTCACGACCCGAGGCCATGACCGTGATCCAGCGGCAGGTGTTCTCCAGCTGGCGCACGTTGCCCGGCCACGGCAGCTGCTGCAGGTAGTCTTCGGTTTCGCTTTTCAGCAGCTTGGGCTCGACTGCCAGCTCCAGCGCGGCGCGGCTAAGGAAGTGCCGGGCCAGGGTCGGAATGTCTTCGCGGCGATCCGACAGGCGCGGGATATGAATGCGGATCACGTTGAGGCGGTGGAACAGGTCTTCACGGAACTTGCCGGCCTGCACCAGGCTTTCCAGGTTCTGGTGGGTGGCGGCGATGATGCGCACATCGACCTTTACCGGCGTGTGGCCGCCGACCCGGTAAAACTCGCCATCAGCCAGTACGCGCAGCAGGCGGGTCTGGGTGTCAGCCGGCATATCGCCGATTTCATCGAGAAACAGCGTGCCGCCGTCGGCTTGCTCGAAACGCCCGCGACGCTGGTTGGCTGCACCGGTAAAGGCGCCTTTCTCGTGGCCGAACAGCTCGGATTCCATCAGGTCCTTGGGAATCGCTGCCATATTCAGCGCGATAAACGGCGAGGCGGCGCGTGGGCTGTGGCGGTGCAGAGCGTGGGCGACCAGTTCCTTGCCGGTACCGGACTCGCCGTTGATCAGCACGGTGATATTGGAGTGCGAAAGACGGCCGATGGCGCGGAACACCTCCTGCATGGCCGGCGCTTCGCCGATGATCTCTGGCGTACGTGGCTGCTCGACCGGCACGGCCAGGCTCTGCTGCTCCTGGGCATGCATATTGGCGCGTTTGACCAGCGACACCGCTTCGTCAACATCAAACGGCTTGGGCAGGTACTCAAACGCGCCGCCCTGGTAGGAGGCCACAGCGCTGTCTAGGTCGGAATGGGCGGTCATGATGATCACCGGCAGGCGCGGGTACAGCTCGCGGATGCGCGCCAGCAGATCGAGGCCGCTGGCTCCCGGCATACGAATATCGGAAATGATCACATCGGGTTGCTGACGGCTCAGGCGGCTGAGCACGCCATCGGCGCTGTCGAAGCTCTGGGTGGTCATGCCTTCCTGTTGCAGGGCTTTTTCCAGGACCCAGCGGATGGAGCGGTCGTCATCGACAATCCAGACGGTTTCACTGCGACTCATGACGGAGTTACTCCTTGTTCCAGCGGCAGGAAGATCGAGAACACGGTGTGGCCAGGATGGCTCTCGCACTCGATCAAACCTTGGTGCTGACTAATGATGTTCTGGGTAATGGCCAGGCCCAGGCCGGTGCCGTCGGCACGCCCGCTGACCATGGGGTAGAAGATGGTTTCTTGCAGCTCGGGCGGAATGCCCGGGCCGTTGTCGATGATTTCGATCTTGGTCACCAGGCGATGGCGACAATGGCCGATGGTGAACTGGCGCAGGGTGCGGGTGCGCAGGGTGATGCGGCCCAGGCGCAGATCGTTTTGCCCGGACAGCGCCTGCATGGCATTGCGCACGATATTCAGCACGGCCTGGATCATCTGTTCGCGGTCGATCAGCACATCAGGAATGCTTGGGTCGTAGTCGCGCACCAAAATGATGCTGCCCTGGCTTTCCGCTTCCACCAGGCTGCCGACGCGCTCCAGCACCTCGTGCACGTTGGTCAGCGCCAGGGACGGCAGCTTGTTCGAACCGAGCATACGGTCGACTAGATTTCTTAGCCGGTCGGCCTCTTCGATGATGACGTTGGTGTAATCCTTGAGGCTTTCTTCCGGCAGCTCGCGGGCCAGCAGCTGAGCGGCGCCACGGATGCCGCCGAGTGGATTCTTGATCTCGTGGGCCAGGCCGCGCACCAGCAGTTTGGTGGTTTCCTGCTTGGACAGCTGCGCTTCTTCTTTGGTGATGCGCAGCAAGCGGTCGCGCGGATGCACTTCCAGCAGCAGCAGGGTTTCGCCACGGCTGAGCACCGGCGTCACCGCGTAGTCGACGGTCAGGGTCTGGCCGCTGACTGAAGTCACCACCGCTTCACGCTTGTTGAAGGGGTGGGCTTGCTGGACGGCCTGGCGCAAGGCGCTTAGCGCCTCGCTGGATTCGGTAAACAGTTCGCTGATGAATTGCCCGTGACTGCGCTGGCCACTGACGGCCAGGAGCATCTCCGCTGCCGGGTTCATGTACTCAAGACGCAGGTCGTCGTTGAGCAGCAGCGTGGCAGTGGTCAGGTTGTCCAGCAGCAGGCGGTGCAGTGCGTCGTTGATGATCATATGGGATGTCAGCAGACCCTTGGGTTCCAGCAATGCAGCTGGAAAATGCAAGAAGCAAACCAAAGCCCCGAAAAGAAGCGTGTTTGGCCGTGGGATGCCGGGAATTAGCTGCTTTTCAGCGCAGCCGGGTCGCGCGTGGCGACCCAAAACAGGGAGAGTATAGAAATGCCGGGCAATATGCGCACTGATTTGGTGCGCGGTGCCGGTTTAGATAAATGGCACGAAGGGAATGTCTTTCTTTTCCGGCGGCTTGTCCTTGAGCGGACACTCCGGGCGCACGCCGTAATCGGCCTTCTTGCAGGGGTTGACCATGCGCTTCTGTGCCAGGGAGATGCGCAACATGTGGAACGGCTGGGTCGGCGTGCGTTCGATAATGCGCCCCTGCTGATCGATGATCTCCACCGCCAGCTGGTGGGTGCCGCGGTCGATATTCTCCAGTGGGAATACCGGGCTTGTGCCCGCTTCGCCGACCTGTACGCCGTCCAACAGCAGGCGATAGCTGTGCTGGGGGAAGAGTTTCGGCTCGCTGTTGACGCTGACAATCAAGTTGCCGGCGCTGTCACGGATGGTTGCGTCAGGCTGCGGCACCAGAATGCGCAGCAGGTTGTAGCGCTGGCTGGGCTCGGGCGGCGCTTCAATTACGGGGGCGGTTTGCGTCTGGGTGGCCGGCATCGAGTTGCTGGGAGTCAGTTCGACGCGCTCGGCATTCCCTGACCGGGGTTTGTCGGTAAAGACGCGATTCCCTTCGCTATCTATATAGGTGTAGACCTGCGCGAGGGCAGGCAGAGCGAGCAGCATCAGGCCGCAGAACAGCAGATTGCGCATAGTCAGGGGGCTGGCTTTGGTTTCGGTGGTGGTGGACGCAGAGCTGGGCTACTGGTGTTGACCCGCTGCACGGTAAAGATGGCAGTGGCGCTTTGTTGGATCGATTGCTCGCCACTGAGGACTTCCACGGCCAGGCTGTGCTCGCCACGGTCGGCATTGCTGATTTGTAGGCGCGGTACGTTGCTCGGCTGGCCGTGTGGCTTGCCGTCAAGCAGCAGGCGCAGGCGATGGTTGCTGGCCAGGCGCGGCTGAATGTCTACGCCCACGCTGAAGGTGCCGTTGTTCGCGCGCATGGCCTCATCGTCGGGGATGCCGGTCAGCTGCAGGATGCTGTAAGGCGCGGCGTTGTCGACGGGGTCGGGGGTGGTAGCTGCGGGCAGGCTGGGTACTGGCATCGACACGCTATTGGTTTTCGGCAGCTCGACATTCTGCGTCGCCTGGCCTTCCGGCGGCTGGTCAGTGAATACCGTGTTGCCATTGGCGTCGGTGTATTTGTAGATCTGCGCACTGGCCGGCAACGCAAGGCTCAGCAGCAGGCAGATAAGTAGAGGGCGCATGCCTGACTCTCCCTAGTGATGTGCCCTAAGCCTTGCACTGGTAGCGCGCGCTGGCAAGCGCGTTGATGGCTGGGCGTGTACCAGCGCAGCAATCATCAGGTTAAAAGGTGTTGCGGGCGGATCGCCAAACGCAAAAAGGCCACCCGAAGGTGGCCTCTTGTCTTGCGTGCGGGATTAGACGCTGTAGTACAGGTCGTATTCCAGCGGGTGTACGAAGGTGCGTACTTTGATTTCTTCTTCGCTTTTCAGCTCAAGGTAAGCGTCGATGAAGTCGTCGGAGAACACGCCGCCTTTGGTCAGGAACGCACGGCCCTTGTCCAGCTCTTCCAGGGCTTCTTTCAGGCTGCCGCACACTTGTGGGATCAGCTTGCCTTCTTCTGGCGGCAGGTCGTAGAGGTTCTTGTCGGCAGCATCGCCTGGGTGGATCTTGTTCTGGATGCCGTCGATACCAGCCATCAGCAGAGCTGCGAAGGCCAGGTATGGGTTGGCAGCCGGGTCCGGGAAGCGTGCTTCGATACGGCGAGCTTTCGGGCTCGACACGTAAGGAATACGGATCGAAGCCGAACGGTTACGGGCCGAGTAGGCCAGCATTACTGGAGCTTCGAAACCTGGGACCAGACGCTTGTAGGAGTTGGTCGACGGGTTGGTGAAGCCGTTCAGTGCTTTACCGTGCTTGATGATGCCGCCGATGAAGTACAGAGCGGTGTCGGACAGACCGGCATAGCCTTCGCCAGCGAAGGTGTTCTTGCCATCTTTGGAGATGGACATGTGAACGTGCATACCCGAACCGTTGTCGCCGTACAGCGGCTTCGGCATAAAGGTTGCGGTTTTGCCGTAGGCATCAGCCACGTTGTGTACGCAGTACTTCAGGGTCTGAACTTCGTCAGCCTTGGCAACCAGGGTGTTGAACTTCACGCCGATTTCGTTCTGACCGGCAGTCGCCACTTCGTGGTGGTGAACTTCGATGACCAGGCCCATTTCTTCCATGGCGTTACACATGGCAGTGCGGATTTCGTGGTCGTGGTCGCACGGCGGAACTGGGAAGTAGCCACCTTTGACGGCTGGGCGGTGGCCCTTGTTGCCGCCTTCGATGTCAGCGTCGGTGTTCCAGGACGCCTGCTCGGAGAAGATCTTGAACATCGAACCGGAGATGTCGGACTTGAACTTCACTTCGTCGAAGATGAAGAACTCAGGCTCTGGACCGACGAATACGGTGTCACCGATACCGGTGGTTTTCAGGAATTCTTCAGCGCGCTTGGCGATCGAGCGCGGGTCACGATCGTAGCCTTGCATGGTGCTTGGCTCGATGATGTCGCACACGATGATCAGGGTTGGCTCTTCGGTGAACGGGTCCAGTACAGCGGTTTCGTCAACCGGCAGCAGGATCATGTCGGAGGCTTCGATGCCTTTCCAGCCGTGGATGGAGGAGCCGTCGAACATTTTGCCGACTTCGAAGAACTCGTCGTCCAGCGCATCGCGTGCCGGCATGGTCACGTGGTGCTGTTTGCCCTTGGTGTCGGTGAAGCGCAGGTCAACCCACTTCACGTCGTGTTCTTTAATAAGTTGAATCGACTTCGACATGCTGTCCTCCAGGTGGATAAGGCTCGAATCGTGAGCCCTCAATAGTACGGTACGGCCGCGGCATACTCCGCCAGGGCATCCTGCCTCACAAGGGAGCAAATTGCATGCCAGTGCACAGGAATGGGTGTAAGCCCTGAAACTCAGGGCTGGCGGGGGCTGCGCGGCGCTGCCTGATAAATATTTGCACCGTTATGGGTCGCTGTATTTGTTGTGCGCCCTTAAATGGTGCGCGTTTTGCGCGCGTGAGGATTTTTGATCAAAGCGTGAGCAATTTCCGCTATAATCCGCGCCCCTGTTTTTTCGCGGCCTCGGCACTCACTGTTTTCATGAAACTGATCGTTAAAGTCTTCCCAGAAATCACCATTAAAAGTCGGCCGGTGCGTAAGCACTTTATCCGGCAGCTGGCGAAGAACATTCGTTCGGTTTTGCGTGAGTTCGATCCACAGCTGCAGGTCAGCGGTGTGTGGGACAACCTGGAAGTCGAAACCCAGATCAGTGAGGCGAAAACCCTGCAGGCAATGATTGAGCGCCTGAGCTGCACGCCGGGCATCACCCATTTCCTGCAAGTCGATGAATACCCGCTGGGTGATTTCGACGACGTGCTGGAAAAATGCAAGCTGCACTTCGCCGATCAGCTGCCAGGCAAGATCTTCGCCGTACGCTGCAAGCGCGCCGGCAAGCATGCGTTCAGCTCCATGGATGTCGAGCGCTATGTCGGCAGCCAGCTGCGCCAGCAGTGCGGCGCGGCCGGCATCTCGCTGAAAGATCCCGACGTTGTGGTGCGCATGGAGATCCGCGACCAGCGCCTGTTCGTGATTCACCACCAGCACGAAGGCTTGGGCGGTTACCCGCTCGGCTCGCTGGAACAGACCCTGGTGCTGATGAGCGGCGGTTTCGATTCCACCGTCGCCGCTTACCAGATGATGCGCCGCGGTCTGGTTACCCACTTCTGTTTCTTTAATCTAGGCGGCCGCGCTCACGAGCTGGGCGTGATGGAAGTGGCGCACTACCTCTGGCAGAAGTTCGGCAGCTCGCAGCGCGTCCTGTTTATCAGCGTGCCGTTTGAGGAAGTGCTGGGCGAGATTCTCGGCAAGGTCGACAACAGCCAGATGGGCGTGATCCTCAAGCGCATGATGCTGCGCGCCTCCACGCGGATGGCCGAGCGCCTGCAGATTGATGCGCTGGTCACCGGTGAAGCGATTTCCCAGGTGTCGAGCCAGACCCTGCCAAACCTCGCGGTAATCGATTCGGCCACCGACATGCTGGTGCTGCGTCCGCTGCTCGCCAGCCACAAGCAGGACATCATCGACACCGCCACGCGCATCGGCACCGCCGAGTTCGCCAAGCATATGCCGGAATACTGCGGGGTGATTTCGGTCAACCCGACCACCAAGGCGAAGAAGCTGCGCATCGAGCATGAAGAAAACCAGTTCGATATGGCCATCCTCGAGCGTGCCCTGGAGCGCGCGACCTTGCTGCCGATCGACAAAGTGATCGACGAGTTGGGCAAGGACGTGCAGGTCGAGGAAGTCAGCGAAGCCCTGGCCAGCCATGTGATCATCGATATTCGTCACCCCGATGCCGCCGAGGACGAGCCACTCGCCCTGCCAGGCGTCGAGGTCATGGCGCTGCCGTTCTATGCCCTGAACAGCAAGTTCAAAGAGCTGGATGAGGCGCGCCAGTACCTGTTGTATTGCGATAAAGGTGTGATGAGTCGTTTGCACGCCCACCACTTGCTGAGTGAGGGGCATGCCAATGTGCGCGTTTATCGTCCGGCATAAAACGCCCGGGTTGAATGGCGGCAGTATCCGCCATCGCCCTCCCGACCCACAGGCGGCGTAACAGCCACAGCGCTCGTACGCCGCCTGGCAGAAAACGCAATTAGTTAATACTCGCCGCCTAGAATAAGCGGCACACCGAATCCTCTGATCGAGATACACACGTGATCGAAAATCTACGCAACATCGCCATCATTGCCCACGTTGACCATGGTAAGACCACCCTGGTAGACAAACTCCTGCGTCAGTCCGGCACCCTTGAGCGCAACGAGCTCAACGACGAGCGCGTGATGGACAGCAACGACCAGGAAAAAGAGCGCGGCATTACCATTCTCGCGAAGAACACCGCGATCAACTGGAACGGCTACCACATCAACATCGTCGACACCCCCGGCCACGCCGACTTCGGCGGTGAAGTTGAGCGCGTGATGTCGATGGTTGACTCCGTACTGCTGCTGGTCGACGCCCAAGACGGCCCGATGCCGCAAACTCGCTTCGTGACCAAGAAGGCCTTCGAAGCCGGCCTGCGTCCAATCGTGGTCATCAACAAGGTTGACCGTCCAGGCGCGCGTCCGGACTGGGTTCTGGACCAGATCTTCGACCTGTTCGACAACCTCGGTGCCACCGAAGAACAGCTGGACTTCAAAGTCGTCTACGCCTCGGCCCTGAACGGCATTGCCGGTCTGGACCACACCGACATGGCTGAAGACATGACCCCGCTGTACCAGTCCATCGTCGACAACGTGCCATCGCCGCAGGTTGATATCGATGGTCCGTTCCAGATGCAAATCTCCGCACTGGACTACAACAGCTTCCTCGGCATTATCGGCGTTGGCCGTATCGCCCGTGGTCGCGTCAAGCCGAACACCCCGGTGATCGCCATCGACGCCGACGGCAAGAAGCGTAACGGCCGTATCCTCAAGCTGATGGGCCACCACGGCCTGCACCGCATCGACGTTGAAGAAGCCACCGCCGGTGACATCGTCTGCGTCAGCGGCATGGACTCGCTGTTCATCTCCGACACCCTGTGCGACATCAACCATGTTGAAGCGATGACCCCGCTGACCGTCGACGAGCCGACCGTATCCATGACCTTCCAGGTCAACGATTCGCCGTTCTGCGGTAAAGAAGGCAAGTTCGTTACCAGCCGCAACATCAAAGAGCGTCTGGACAAAGAGCTGCTGTACAACGTGGCCCTGCGTGTTGAAGAAGGCGACAGCGCTGACAAGTTCAAGGTCTCTGGCCGTGGTGAGCTGCACCTCTCGGTACTGATCGAAACCATGCGTCGCGAAGGCTTCGAAATGGGCGTTGGTCGTCCGGAAGTAATCATCCGTACTGTTGACGGCGTGAAGCAGGAGCCGTTTGAAAACGTCACCATCGACACCCCGGAAGAATCCCAGGGCAAGGTCATGGAAGAGATGGGCCTGCGTAAGGGCGACCTGACCAACATGGTGCCGGATGGCAAAGGCCGTGTTCGTCTGGAATACAACATCCCGGCTCGTGGTCTGATTGGTTTCCGTAACCAGTTCCTGACCCTGACCAACGGTGCTGGCATCCTGACCTCGATCTTCGATCGCTACGACACCATGAAGTCCGGCGACATGTCCGGCCGTCAGAACGGTGTACTGGTATCGGTAGAAACCGGCAAGGCACTGACCTACTCCCTGGAAACCCTGCAGGCGCGCGGCAAGCTGTTCGTCGAGCACGGCCAGGAAATCTACAACGGTCAGATCGTTGGTCTGAACAGCCGCGACAACGACATGGGCGTAAACCCAACCAAAGGCAAGAAGCTCGACAACATGCGCGCTTCCGGTAAGGACGAAACCATCGCCCTGGTTCCACCGGTGAAATTCACCCTGGAGCAGGCGCTGGAGTTCATCCAGGACGACGAGCTGTGTGAAGTTACGCCGAAGTCGATCCGTCTGCGTAAGAAGATCCTCGACGAAGGCGAGCGCACCCGCGCTGCCAAGAAAGCCAAGAACTGATACCAGTTCTAGCTGACTAAAAAGCCCCCGCCGGCGCGAGCCTGCGGGGGCTTTTTATTCTGATTGACCTGACAGCGGCATTGTCGCCTCGGGGCGTTTTCTGTAAGTTGCGCGACAGCAACCGGTGGTCAGAAGTTCAGGATGAGCGGCCGGTTCTGTGAGATAGGTCACGCGTCGTGCGAGTGATGGCAACTCGCCATGTGTTCTAATGCGCGCCGCATTTTCCTCTGTTAATCCGCTATTCAAAGGATTGAAGGCATGTCCCTTCGTAGTAAACCTTTATGGCCTGCCATCCCTGGCGGCCACCCTGCGTGTCATCGTTGCACGACGTTAAAAATGGCTCCCGGCCATTTTTTGGCCGTTTGGCTGATGTGTGCCCTCGTTCCTGCTGTATCGCTGGCACAAACGCCAGGTGATCGGGACCTTATCCGTGAGCGTCAGGAGCGTCTGCTGCAAGAGCAGGAGCGTCGCCTGGATGAGTTGCGCCAGTTGCCCGGTAAGGTCGAGCAACTACCCGCGCAGCCGATTACTGAAGATGAGCGCTGCTTTGCCATCGAGCAAATCAATCTGGTCGGCGCCACGCTGCTCAGTCCAGCTGATCAGGCCACTATTCTCAAGCCTTACAGCGGCCAATGCTTGGGCGTTGGCCAGCTCAATCAGCTGCTTAAGGACATCACCAATCACTACCTCGGTCGTGGTTATGTCACCACGCGTGCCTACCTGCCGCAGCAAGACCTGGCCAGCGGCACGCTGCAGGTCACGGTAGTCGAGGGCCAGCTGGAAGGCTTGAACAGCTCGGAGCTGGCCTCGGATCGTGAGTTGGCCATGAGCTTTCCCGGCACGACCGAACGCGTGCTGAACTTGCGTGAGCTGGAGCAACTGGTTGAGCAGCTCAACCGCTTGCCATCGCGTCAGGCGCAATTGGAACTGGTACCCGGTGAGCAGGTCGGTGGTAGCCGCGTACAGCTACAAGGGCAACGCAGCAAGCCATGGCGCGTCAGCCTGGCGCGGCATAACGACGGTCAACTGAGCACTGGTGAGCAGCAGTGGGGGCTGGGCCTGGATTGGGACAGTCCGTTGGGCTTGGCGGATCAGTTGAGCCTGCGTGCCGGTCGCGATGCAGTCAGCGACAGCTACCGCCACTCCCACAACCAGAGCCTCAACTACAGCCTGCCGTATGGCTGGTGGACATTCAATTACAGCTACAGCCAGAGCTACTACCGCACCGAGAGCGAGGCCAGCGGCTTTGCCTTCGATCAGGATGGCGACAGCAAGACTCACGCTCTGCGTGCCGAACGTGTGCTGCACCGCGACAGCCTGAGCAAAACCGCCGCCAGCATTGGCGTCAGCCACTTGCGCAGCAACAACTTTATCCTCGGCAACCTGATCGATGTTTCCAGCCAGCGCCTGTCTGAAGCGCAGCTGGGCTTCAACCATGGCCGACGTATCGGCAGTGCTTTCGTTAACGCCGACCTCGGTTGGCAGCACGGCACCGGCGCATTCGATGCGCAGCGCAGCGGCAGCCCGCAAGGCGGTCAGCCCGTGGCGCGGTACAACAAATACAGCCTGACTCTGAGTTACCTGCAGCCGTTCCAGCTGTGGGGTGAGTCATTCAGCTTCGACAGCCTGGCCAACGGCCAGCGCAGCGAAGATGTGCTGTACAGCCCGCAACGCATTAGCGTTGGCGGCCTCAACTCGGTTCGCGGCTTCAAGGAACAGTCGCTGTCAGGCGACAGCGGCGCCTACTGGCGCAACCAAGTGCGCTGGCGCAAGGCGGTCAGCTGGCAACCGCTGCAGCCCTTTGTCAGTGAATACGGCGTGGCATTCGCCTACGACATGGGCGTGATCAGCGGCGGGCGTTACAACCCGGACCAGCATGGTCGCCTCTCCGGCAATGCCATCGAGCTGAGCGCTCGGGGCCAGCATCTGGCCGCATCGGTGACCTTCGCCCGTTCACTGGAACGTCCAGACGCCATCGAGCGCCAGGAGCATCCGGTGTACTTCCGGGTCGACCTGTTCTTCTGATTTTTTGCTGATTTTCGAATTTAAAGCCCTACGGGTTGGAGTTATTACATGGACGTTCGCGCGCCCTTTTTCCAAAATATTGCCTGTGTCTTGATCGGCGTACTGTTCCTGAATCCGATCGTGACTACCGCGGCCGAACTGGCGCTGGATGCCCAGGCCGGCAATAACGCAGCGCTAACCCAGGCCGCCAATGGCGTGCCCATGGTCAATATCGCCACCCCCAATAGCAGCGGTCTGTCGCACAACAAGTTCACTGACTTCAACGTCAGCCAGCAGGGTCTGATTCTCAACAACAGCGCCCAGGCGTTGGTGCAGACGCAGTTGGGCGGCTATGTGATGGGTAACCCCAACCTCACGGGTGGCGCGGCGAATATCATCCTCAATGAGGTCAACGGCGGTAGCCCTAGTCAGCTCAAGGGCTACACCGAAGTGGCCGGTAAGTCCGCTGCGGTCATCGTCGCCAACCCGCATGGCATCAGCTGCGATGGTTGCGGCTTTATCAATACCCCGCGCGTCACCCTCAGCACCGGCAAGCCTGTGGTAGAAGGCGGGCGTCTGGATCGCTTTGATGTCGATGGCGGGCAGATCAGCATCGAAGGCGATGGCCTCAATGCGCGCAATGTCAGCCAGTTCGACCTGATTACCCGCAGTGCGCAGATCAACGCCGAGCTGCATGCCAACCAACTGAATGTGATTACCGGGCGGAACGATGTTGACGCCGCCAGCCTCACTGCCACCACCAAAGCCGATGATGGCAGCGCCAAACCGCAACTGGCCATTGACAGCTCGGCCCTGGGCGGCATGTACGCCGGGGCGATTCGTCTGGTCGGTACCGAGGCTGGTGTGGGCGTGAAACTGGCCGGTGATATGGCCGCCAGTGCCGGGGATATTCAGATCGACGCCAATGGCCAGCTGAGCATGGCGCGCACCGCCGCCAGCCGCGACCTGCAACTCAAGGCCGAGAGCATTGAGTTGAATGCCGACACCTTCGCAGGGCGCAATGCCGTGGTGCAAGCCAGTGGCCAGACGCAGGTCAAGGAAAGCCTGGCAGCAGCTCAACAGCTGACCGTTAAAGGTGGCGAGTTGCTCAACCAAGGCGTGGTCGAGGCGGGTGTACGTGCCGATGGCAGCCTGAACAACACGGCCACGCTGAGCCTGCAAACCAGCGCGGTGACAAACCCCGGCACCATCACCTCCCACGGCAACCTGAACACTGATGTGCAGAGCCTGGATAACCGTACCGGCAAGTTGCTCAGTGCCGGTGTCTCAACGCTCAACGCGCAGACCCTGACAAACCAGGGCGGGCGTATCGTTGCGCAGAAAAACCTCGACCTGAGCGGTAGCCAGCTGAACAACCAGGACGGTGAAGTCCTGGCACAGCAGGCGATTAAGGTCACGGCGGCCAACCTGAATAACCAGGGCGGCACCCTGGCCGGCGGTGCGCTTGATCTGCAACTCAGCGCGAACCTGAACAACCAGGGCGGCTTGATCGAGTCCGCCAGCGATCTGCAACTGGCTGCCAATACCCTGAGCAACAACGGCGGCAAACTGCGCGCCCTGGGTGGTGACGGCGAAAGCCGGTTTGTTCTGGGTGGCCTGTTCAATAACGATGCCGGCTTGGTCGAGATTGGCAGTGGTGCATTTGCCCTGAGCAGCGTTGGCTTGAGCAACCTGGGCGGTACGGTTCGTCACGTGGGTGATCAGGGCTTTGCTATCGACCTGACGGCGCTTGGTCAGGCTGGCGGTCGCTTTATCACCAACGGTGCGGTCGATCTCAGCCTGGATGAGTGGAGCAATATCAGCTCGCTGCAAGCTAAGACGCTCAACATCGCTATCAATCGTCTTAGCCAAAGCGCTACCGGCGCACTGCTTGCCGTGGATGGCATCACCACCAGCGGTGAGCGCTGGGAAAACCACGGCCGTATCGAAACCGACGGCGCACTTAACCTGACCCTGAGCGATGCCTACACCGGCAATGGCAAGCTGCTGGCCCAAGGCGACCTGACCCTCACTGCAAACAGTGCCGACCTGGGCAGCGATGCCGAGTTGCGCAGTGCCGGCGGCGTGCAAATTGATATCACCACTGGCCTGAGCAGTGCTGGCAAAATCACCTCGGGCAATGACCTGAGTGTCAAGGCGGCCAGCCTCAACAACCAAGGCACCCTTGGCAGCGCGGCGGCATTGCACATCGAAGCGGCACAGTTGATCAACCAGGGTGGCCTGCTGTTTAGCGGCAGCAATATGCAGTTGTTGGCTGACCGCATCAGCAACCTGTATGCCGATATCTACAGCCTGGGTGCGCTGACCATTGCCAAGGATGGTGCTGGCAATAAATCGACCCTGCTGGAGAACCGCTCTGGCAGCATCGAGTCCAGTAGCGATATGAGCCTGCGGGCGGCCACTCTGACCAACCGCAAGGAAGTGTTTACCCCCGGCAAGCAGCTGACGGCTGGCAGCATCAGCGTGGTGTGCCATGACTGCAGCGGCGATAAGCACAATGTCGATTACGTGGCCACAGAGCGCTTCAGCATCACGGTAGATCAAGACTCAGCTGCCTCCAGAATCCATAGTGGTGGCAACCTTACGATCCAGGGCGACGCCATTGCTAACCGTTACAGCAGCCTGAGCGCCAGCGGCAATATCAACATCACCGGCATCACCCTGGAAAATATGGGCGCGGCCAGCGGCATTATCGAGCGTATTCGGCGCTTCAATACCGGGCGTGTCACCGATGGTACGGATGAGCGCTTCCGCGAGAACCACATTAACCCCTACAACGCCGCAGCTTTACCCAAGGAAGTGCCCACCGCACTCTATGCTTGGACACTGACCAGCGATATTGAGACCCAGACGCCAAATGGCTCCGGTGCTCCGGCCATCATCCAGGCAGGCGGCAATGTCAGCATTCAAGCTACGCAAAGCCTGACCAACTCCTCGGTGCTGAATAACCAGGCCGCTCAGGCCGGTACTGCGCCGGGCCTCGATACCCAGGTAACCGGCAGCAACCAACCCTTGGTCGTGCAGCTTAATGCGCAGTTACCGGCAGGCAGTCAGCAACTGGTGGTCGACCCGCTGGCACTGCCTGGTTTTGCGTTGCCGCAAGGGCAGAATGGGCTGTTCCAGCTCAACAACGACCCGGGCTACCCCTACCTGATCGAAACCAACCCGGCGTTTGCCAGCCTGAGCAACTTCCTTAACTCGGGTTACCTGCTGGATGCGGTGGGCTATAACCCAGATCAAACTCAGCGCCGTCTGGGTGATGGCCTGTATGAACAGCGCCTGATCCAGCAGGCCATTGCCGCGCGTACCGGCAAGCGCTTCCTGGCGGGGTTGAACTCGGACGAAGCGCAGTTCAAGTACCTGATGGACAACGCCATCGCCAGCAAGCAAGCGCTGAACCTGGCCCCCGGCATCGCGCTGACTGCCGAACAGGTGGCAGCCCTGACCCATGACATCGTCTGGATGCAAGAGCAGGTCGTGAATGGCCAGAAGGTTCTGGTGCCGGTGCTCTACCTGGCCCAGGCCAATGACCGCCTGGCCCCCGGCGGTGCCTTGATTCAAGGGCAGGATGTTGCGTTGATCAGCGGCAGCAACCTGAACAACAGCGGCACCCTGCGCGCCACTAAGAACCTCAGTGCGACGGCCAACAACATCGGCAATAGCGGCCTGATGCAAGCGGGCGAGCGTCTCGCACTGCTGGCCACCGACAGCATCCGCAATGCTCAGGGCGGCATCATTGCCGGCAAGGACGTCACGGCGATTGCCCTGACCGGTGATATCCGCAACGAGCGCACCATCACTCAGGAAGCACGCAGCGGGCGTAACTTCAGCCAGTTCACCAGCGTGGTCGACAAGGCCGCAGGCATTGAGGCCAGCAATGATCTGACCCTCTCCGCAGGACGCGATATCCAGAATATCGGTGGCAGCCTCAAGGCCGGTGGCAATGCCAGCCTGAGTGCCGGGCAGGACCTGATCATCGCCTCCGCCGAGGCCGAAAACGGCCAGATGCGCAAGGACAAACGCCATTTCTGGAGCAGCACCAGCACCACTCAGTACGGCAGTGACGTGCAGGTCGGTGGCGACCTCACGGCAGAGGCCGGTCGGGACCTGGCGGTGATCGCCAGCAAGGTTAAGGCTGGTGGTGATGTCGACCTGTTGGCGGGTGGCGACGTGCTGATCGGGGCGGCGGCTAACGAAAGCAGCAGTGAGTACCGCTACAAGAGCAGCAAGAAAAAGATCAACAAGGAAGATGCTTCGGTACGTCAACAGGGCTCTGAGATAGAGGCGGGCGGTAATTTCACCAGCGCCTCCGGTAACGACACTATCCTTGTTGGCAGCCAGATCCACGCTGGTGAAGAGGCCTACCTCTATGCTCGCGGCAACATTGATCTCGATGCTGCCCAGAACTCCGACTACAGCTATTTCTACAAGAAGAAAAAAGGCGGCATGTTCAGTAGCAGTAAGCTGCAGATGTCCGAGTCCTCCAATAGTCAGTCGGTCTCCTCCTACATCACGTCGGGAAGTGACCTGACGCTGCATGCCGATAAGGATATTGCCGCACGCGGAGCCCAGTTGATCAGCGATTCGGCTATCCATCTGAATGCAGGTGGCGACGTTGTTCTGGATGCAGCTCAGAACTCCAGTAGCCAGGCCAACGCCAAAGCTAAAAGTGGCTTCTTTTCCAGCAAGGCAAAAAGCAGCAGCTCCGAGGCCACGACTCTCACCGGTACCCGCCTGGACGGCCAAAACATCGTCATCGAAGCCAACGACGATATCGTGCTGCGCGCCGCTGGCCTGCGTGCTGACGACGCCATCATCCTGGATGCCGGGCGCGATATCTCCGTAGGCACTGCTGTGGCCTCGCAGCAGTCGAGCCAGGCCAGCAAGTCCAGCTCACTGAAGTGGCACATCTTTGACTCGCTCGCAACCAATGGGTCTTTGACGTTCGAGCAGAAATCCAAGGGTGCGCAGTCATCTTCATCGCAGGAGGTTGGTAGCACGCTCAGCGGCGCCACCATTGACGTGACCAGCGGCCGCGATACCGCGGTCCGGGGCAGCACCCTGGTTGCTGACAGCGATATCAACGTAGCGGCTGGGCGCAATCTGCTTATCACCAGTGGGGAAGCCAAGGATGACTCCCGTGCCCGCTCCAGCTCGAAGAATTCCGGAGAAATTGGCGACTGGTGGCAGGGCGCAACGGGTGTGGTCAGCATCAAGCAAAGCAGCCAGAACAGTACGACTCAACAACTGGGCAGCCAGATCGCCTCGTTGGGCGGGGATGTTGAGCTGAAGGCTGGTGAAGCCTATCGTCAGCAGGCCAGCCAGGTCATCGCGCCGCAGGGCGATGTCTCTATCACCGCCAAGCGTGTCGATATTGAAGCGGGTTATGACCTGCTCAGTTCCAGCCAGAATCAAAGCTCCAACCGTACAGCTGTTGGCGGCACCGTGAGTGTGCCGCTGATCGAGGCGGTCCAAGGTGCGCAGCGAATGATTAATGCAGCCGGTGATACCAAGGACACACGCCTGAACGCCCTGGCGGCCGCCAACACCGCGATGAGTGGTTACCAGGCTTATCAGAGTGCCCAGACCCTGGCGACCGGAGATTTCACGGGTGTCAAAATCAGCGTCAACCTGAGCAACAGCCAAAGCAAGAGTGGCGGTACCCAGTCTGGGCAGAACGTGGTTGCCAGCAGTGTGGCTGCTGGCCGGGACGTCAGCATCAAGGCAACCGGTGACGGTGACGCCAGTAATCTGAACGTGGTGGGTAGCACCATCGATGCGGGGCGCAATGTAGCGCTCGATGCGGATGGCAACATCAACCTCGTCTCGGCGCAAAACACCGCCAGCCAAGAGGGCAAGAACAACAACAGCGGTTGGAGTGCCGGAGTCGGTTTCGGCGTGGGCCAGCAGAACGGCTTTACCCTCGAGCTAGCTGCCAATAAGGGCAAAGGCTCATCCGAAGGTGAAGCGATCACCCATGCCAATACGTTGGTGACTGCCGGCGAGAAAGTCGCTCTGAACAGTGGTGGCGACACTAACCTGAAAGGCGCAGTGGTCACCGCCAAGCAGGTTACTGCTGATGTCGGTGGCGATTTGAATCTGGCCAGCCAGCAAGACATCGACAACTACAAATCCAAACAGCAAAACGCGGGCGTTGGGCTGAGCCTGTGCATCCCGCCTTTCTGTGCGGGCGTGTCCACGGTCTCCGGAAGTTTTAGCCAGCAGAAGATCAACAGTGAGTACGCAAGTGTCGGCCAGCAAACCGGTATCAAGGCGGGTGATGGCGGCTTTCAAATCAACGTTGGCGGCAATACGGATCTGCAAGGCGCCATTATCGCCAGCAATGACAAAGCCGTAGAGGATGGCAAGAACAGCCTGACGACCGCCACGCTGACGCATTCCGATATCGAGAACAAAGCCGAGTACAAGGGCAGCAGTATCAGCTTGAGTGGCAGCTATAGCACAGCTGCTCGTGACAAGGCCGGCAATGTAATCACGGACAAGGACGGAAAGCCTGTTCAGGAGGCCGCTGCGAATGCAGGCACGCCAATCGCGCTAAGTGCCAGTGGTAAGGATAAGAGCACCACGCAGAGCGGTATCAGTGCTGGTGCCATCACCATCACCGATGCTGCCAAGCAGCAAGAGCTGACAGGGCAGACGGCTGAGCAGGCGGTGGCCGGCGTCAATCGCGATGTATCCAGCGACAGGGACGGCACCAATACCCTCAAACCGATCTTTGATCGCAAGGAGATCGAAGCCGGCTTCGAGATCACTGAACAGTTTGTGCGTAATGTGGGCAATTTGCTAGAGGCTAAGGCACGGGAGGCTGATTCTAAAAAAGCATACGCCGAGAAAATCGAGGCTCAGGCAAACGACGCAGATAATGGTCTTACTACTGAACAGCGACTGATCTTGCTAGGCCAGGCGCAGGTACTCAGGGATGAAGCTAAATCTATCAATGACAACTGGGGGGCAGGTGGAACCTACAGGCAAATTGCGACGGTATTAACTGCTGCTGCAGGGGGCCAAGTCAATGCAGGCACCAACCAGTTCGCGCAGAACATGGTGGTCAACTACCTCCAGCAACAGGGGGCCGGTTACATCGGTAAGTTGGTGGAAAATGGCTCGTTGAGTGAGGGCAGTCCGCTGCATGCTGCACTGCATGCCATTGTCGGCTGTGGCGCAGCCGCTGCCAGTCAACAGTCCTGTTCAGCCGGTGCAATGGGTGCTGCGGCTAGTAGCGTACTCACGGGGGTGTTCGCTGAAGCCAGTCCCGATGAAAGCAGCGAGCAACGTGAGGCCAAGCGTAATCTGCTTCTGAGCATCATCACTGGTATCGCTGCGGTCACAGACCCTGATAGCGCCGCCACCGCTAATAATGCCGCAACCGCAAATGTTGACAACAACTGGTTGGCCACACAGCAGAAAGTTCAGCGTAATAAAGAGTTGGCCGAAGCGGAAACGCTAGCCGAGCAATTAAAGATACATGCTAAATGGCTTAAAACATCGTTAGATCAGGATCTCTCTACGGGGGGAGGCATTGCCAAAGGCCTGAAGGACGGTTTGGCAGGCTCTGGACTCGATACGCTCAATACAGTGGCACGCTTCTCTGCATTCCCCGGTGAAAGTCTTGATGAAATATCCGAGATGATCAGCGCTCCAGCAATTAAACAGTTGCTGGGGGCAAAGTATGACGAGATGCAGCAGTCCATCGAAAAAGCCAAGGTTGCGCTGGAGATTGGTGGCCTGGATCATGCCGAACAGTTGGGCATGCAGATTGGACACATCATCTCTGTAGCTATCACACTGGTGGTTGCCGTCGAAGCCGACGCGGTGAAAGCCGCAGGACAGGCAGCTAAATTTGGTGTTGCGGTTACCAAGGAGCAGGCTAGCGCACTTATGGCTGGCTCGAGCGGGAAACTGGCTGCTCAGTTGGCGACTATCGAGAAGTATGGGTTTGATGGGGATGTTCCATCTATACCTAAAGACGTCGATGGCCCAAAAGCGACTGGGAATCCGGTAGTTGATGCTGAAAAAGCTGCCCTGGATCGCATTGCACAGAACCCCAAAGGCCCTGATCTGACAGGCAAGCAGCCTGGCACTGTGTTGCAAGCGCAATCACAGAAGAGAATTGATGATCTCGCTGTGCAGTACAACGCCAAATCAATTGAGCCGAAGGATTTTCAATTGAATTTGGGTGGTAAGGTATTAAAGACCGATCCTCAGGTTAGCAAGGGGGCGCCGGTCTATATAGGGGCTACCACATCCGATGTGATGTCTTACTTTAGGCAGTTGGCTGGGGTTGAAAATATGCCTGTAGCTAAAGTCATCCCTGGGAAGGGGGCAATATATACAGCCAAAACTGACGCCGGAGCTCGAATAACCCTTCGAGACTTTTCCACGTCTTCGCAGCAGACAGGGGCTTCTTGGACGATAGATGTTATGGATAAGTCCATTAATGGCGGAAGAATGGTGGAGATCAAGTTCAAATGATTGAGGGGCTCTATAAGTCGGTGTTGCGAAGCGCATTTGGGCTCTCAATGGGCGTTATATGGCAGCATATGACGGTTGAGCTTCTTGGTTCGTCTGTTGATTACGCGAGCCGAGTCAATCTGTTCTTATCTCTGATGGAACGTTTGATGTTGGAGGGGAATATAAGGCTTGCGCATGATGGTTTTTTTCTCGTTGGTACTATCCAAGATCAGCTAGACGTGCTCAAGGAAGCGTGGCCTGAAGAGCCCGGTGAAGACGATCTTGATGGCTTCGGGCTTTGGTTTGTCACAGAGGCCCCTGCCGGGGTTGTATGGATAGACTCCGATGGGAAGGAGTTTTGGACGTAGTTTGTAAGTTTAGGTTGGCCCAAAAGGGCAGGCGTGAAGCCAGCGCTCACAACTATCCCTTGGGCAATGATCGCTTTCGGGAATCGATAGCAATGCAGTTGGGGTGTTCAGTAGGGTATCGAGACTCTGGTCGGCCAGTGGTTAAAAATAAATTACTCCGACTCTTTTAGCTCTTTCTCGTTTTTAAATTATCTGGTGATTAGTGTGCGGTTGACGGTTTTTGTTTTGGCGGCTGAGAGCGGGGGAAAGCAGGACCGTTGGGCTAGGTATATGAAAGGCCCTAAGCAGTTCGTTGAAGTGATGGGGGAAGCGCTTGTTGAACGAACTTTACGCTTGTGTCGAGCGCACTTTGATCATGATGTTTATCTGTTGACCTTGGGTGATCTATTTAACTCATTACCAGTGATAAAGCTGGTGCCGAAGTGCTTCGCAACAAAAGCACATAGCGTATTGAGCGTGCTGGACGTATGGGAGGCTGGCGATTTAGTTATTTTATATAGCGATGTGTACTATTCTGATGCTGCATTTAGCACGGTTATGAAGACGCCAGGTACTCACTTTTTTGGTCGTGGTGGGCGCAGTGCTTTTACCTTTAAGAATTATGGTGAATTATTTGCAATAAGAGTTGCCTGGGAAGATAAGCTCTACTTAATTGAAATGCTTGGTCAGTGTGTAAGTAACTATGAAAATAGTGGGCAGCAAAGTTTTTGGGGATTATATCGGTTGATGGCCGGGTTTCCTGTTGATAAGCATAAGGTTGAAACTTCGCTGTTTGTAAATATACATGATGAAACGGATGATATAGATTTTCCGCAAGACGTTCAGCGTTTGATCGAGGCGGTAGAGAAACGACCTGAATGGCGGGTGCGATTTTTAATGCGGCGGCTGAGTTTGTGGAATAAAAAACGGCGTGATCGATGGCGAGAGCTACGGGGTCGAATTAGATAGGTGGAAGTGGTTTTTAGTAGAGTGAGTATTAGTGTTTTTGTGAGCTGTTTGGTTTTTTCGTGGATAATGTTTTCTTGGTAGAAAGCTTTGCGGAGTAAATGATTATGAGGTTTTTGTTTTCTACTTTCACGCTATTTGCAATTGTCCTGTTATCTGCAGGATGTGCGGGCGGACGTTTTTCGCAACCGCTGGATAAGCGATTGGTTGGCCACTGGGAAGGTTTGCGCGAAGAGGGGAGTGGTTGTCAGTTCCTGGCCTGGAAGTCGGCGTTTAGAACGGATGGTTCTTTTGAGATCATCTTTTTCCGCGATAAGGCGCGCACTCAGCTAATTCAGGCAGAGCGTGGCATCTGGATGGCTGCCAATGGTCGAAGTGAACTCAAAACTGAGGGTGTTGGCCAGTCAGAGGTTTATCTCTACACCTTCCACGGGCCGGATACTGTTCATTATGAGAATACGGTTAAAGATCCATCGGCGGACTGTCAGGCTGACTATCAGTTTACCGAGCTGCGGGTTGCTCAGTGAGTGGGGCGAGGGCCTTAAGATGGGCCGCTTAGTCGCATCGTATGTTTACAAGGATTTTTATGAGTCGTTTTTATTTCCACGCACCAATGATGGGGCTACTGCTGGTTATCGGTGGCTGCACTATCATCGAGCCGTCCTCTTTAGTCGGTGACCCACTGAGTCCTGGCGCTAACCAACCGGTAGCGTACTTGGTCGGAGCTATTGGTCCAGATCGGGTTATGCCTGCCACCGCCCAGAATCAGCGTTTACTGTTTCGCCAGCGCGGCTCTGAGCACGGGGCGGCTGCGGTTTGGATCGACAATGGCATACGCCAGACGCCCAAGGATGTGCAGGAGGGCAACGCCAGTGCAAGTGTATTTGTCATGCCGCTCAATCCTGGATATTACGAGTTGTATGACTTCCAGTTTTTCTCAACCGCTAGCACCGGTTATGGCACTTACTACTCCTCGCTCCAAGCGCGCGAGAAATTTATCGTGCCTATGCGTTTGGAGGCGGGTAAAGCCTATTACATAGGGGAGTACCGCTCTCGCTGTATTTCTGACGGTACCTGCTTTTTTGTCCAGCGCAAACGGATGGCGCGAGATGAAGTCATTGCTCGGCGAACGAATCCGCACTTACCCAGCTTGCAATACCTGCCGTTGCAGCTTGACCGCGCAATACCTTTCATTCTGCCTGAGCAGACAGGCACTCCAACGAGAACCAAGGGTCGCACCACTCCATGAAATTTCAGTGCTCTGTGCTGTGCATCAGCCTTTTGCTATCGGGCTGCGCAGCCACTCACACGCTACCGCCAACTGAGCTGCGGTACGACGAGTCTTACCTACCGCCGATCCACGTTATGACCGACGACCCGCTCAAGGGTGGGGAGATCCGAAACAGCCTTCGTGCTACTGGCATGTTCAGCGATGTAATTAGCGGTCAGCCGTTGGTTGACTCTTATGGTGTACGGGTCAGCGTCGAGCAAAAGTTTAATCATGCTTCGTTCCCGTTGGTGCTGCTCAGCGCTGCGACCTTATTTCTAATACCACTTTCTGCAGAGGCAGATTCGAAGTTGGGATTCACTCTGATAAAGGGGGGGCAGGTGCTGAAACGCTATGACTACAGAAACCAAACGCAGAGTTATTTCTGGCTGTTTGGCCGTGGAGATGAGGCCCGAGAGGAGCATATGCGCCGCATTACTCGTTCCTTTGCTAGGGATGCCCAACAAGATGGTCTGCTTGTAGTGGACGAGGTGGTGCAATGATTGTCCGTACGTTTTTTCTGGTGTTGACCGGCATTCTTATGTTGGTCGGTTGCACAACGACACTGCCTGAATTGAACCACCAGCAGGCCAAACCATTTGTACCCGTTGGCCTGCAAGTCTCAATGCTCACCACCGGGCGCAGAGGTGATACCAGCAACAAAGAGATTGTTCAGCGTTTGAAGCAGTCGGGTAGCTTTTCCTGGTTGGATGAAGGGATTAGCCGTAATGGTTATAGCCTCTTGATCAGCGAGCCGCGTGGCGAGCGAGCCAATACCGCTATCGTGCTGCTTGGTGCTATGACGTTACTGACAGTGCCGCTGCCTTATAGCTACGATCAGAATTTGCGTGGCACCGTGCTCAAGGACGGAGTGCTGGTCAAATCTTACGATTATCGGCGAGAGGGATGGAGTGTGCTGGCCTGGTATGTGCCTGCGCCCTTCGATCAGAACAAGCGTGACATGCTCGACGAGCTGCTTCGTGACATCAATGAGGAGCAGACGATTCCCCGGCAAGATTAATTAGGGCGTAAGCGCCCATCCAAGTGACTTTCCGAGCACCAGCATTAAGGGGATAGTGCTGGGCGGTAGATGAGCTTGTGCCCTATTTCTAGAAGTTGATTCGCCTGCGTAAGAAGAGCCTCGACGAAGGCGATCGCACCCGCGCCGCCAAGAAAGCCTAGAGCTGATCCGGTTCTGCTAATTTTAATGCCCCTGCCGGCGAGAGCCTGCGGGGGCTTTTTGTTGGGCGCTGTATTTATCGATGTTCAATTTTCAATTGCTTGAACGTCGCACCGCCTGCTTCGGTTTCGTAGCCGCTGTTGTCCAGGGTGTAGATGCCGGCTTTGAAATACAGCTGGTGGCTTTTCCATGCTGTGTTGAGCTTTCCCTGCCAGCGTTTGATCGCTCCACCGGGCTCGATCATGCCGATGGTCAGTGTGCCGTTTTTGGCTAGGTGCACTTCGTAGCTGAAGTCCTGGTTCAGCCTGATCTTGCTGGAAAGTACGATCTTTTGTGAGTCGCTATCGGTGGGTTTGCCGCGAAAGGCAATCACCACATTGCCGTAGCCTGTTTGCGGCACATATTGGTAGCCCAGCATCAGGGGTGGCGCCGAGCTCTGTTTGGTGTGTATCTGGGAGAAGGCGACCAGGCCGGTTGATGGCACTTGGGTGATCCTGGCTGTGGCGCTGAGAATGTTGGTGGCGGCGGTGTAGGTCCAGTTACGCAACGTGCCATTGGCGAAGGTTTCACGCATTTCGCTACGCGGGAACTCGGAGTTGGGCGTGGTCGTGCCGTTGACCGGCGCCCAGAAGCTGATCGTGCCGTCTTTCGACTGGAAGTAGTGATCCTGATAACCGCCAGCCAGCGCGGGTGTCTCAATGGTGGTCGCAGGCACGCCGACAGGGATGGTCAGGTTCCAGGTGGTGAGGTCGATCATGGTGGCTACTCCGATGGCAGAACGGCAGTCGGGGCACCTGGCATTTCCAATTACATACAGCTCCATTAGCGACGTTTGTCGCGATACCTGTCGGGTGCTTGGGCCGAGAGTATCGAGGTGTTGATCGCTGGGTAATTACCGCTCGTCATTGTTTTGTCGCCGTATTTTTGGCGGATTTCTGAGCCTCTCGTTGCGAAATCTATCTACCAGCTGTTGCGTAACGGTTTTCCCGTTTCACGCTGTGATGGGCTGTGCGATGCACTGGGTTTGTATCGGTGAGGGCATCTTGCAAGGATGTGCGCGAGGTCTCGAACTGATAGCCGTTACACGTCTTTTGTCAGCCAAGCGGTCCCATGCGAAACCCAATAGGCATCGGTATGCATCGTCGGGCTTGCTTCGCTTTTCTCCTCAGCTGAGGCTTTCTGCCGCGCAATACGCGATTGCTACAAAGCCAAATAAATCGGCCACTATCTTCTTTTGCCATTCACGGCGGTGCATTTACTAAACGTTGCGGCACGTTTTTTTTACAAATATTTCAACCTAACTATTAGCGCAAATAGTTTTAGTTATGCCTCGTCTTATTTCTTGCTAGTTAATTTCTGTTGTCTACTCTCCCGGTGCCTGTGCTGCGTTTATAAATACGAGCGCTGCATAAATTTCATGTGGGCCTCGTGCGTAGTTTGATGCATGGGTGTGGTGATTTTATGGAGTAACATTGGATTATTACCATTGAGGGATAAGGTGATGAAGGGACGCACTTGTATAGCTTCTAATTTTGTAATTTTTTCCTGCTTGGGCTTGGGCGCAATAAATACAGGCGCTATTGCCAGTGAAATACATCAACCGGCATTTAATTATTCAGCGCAAGAGATACAGCGCTTGCTGCCAGCCAGCGGCGATGTGCTTTTTAGCAATGCGCTGTTTCTGTATGGGCGAGATGCCGAGGCGTTTGACCTTGCCGGTTATCTTGCGGTGCATGCGCCTCTGCTACGTGACAAGCAGGAGCTGATAGCCCACTGGAGCGGTTACTACAGCATCAACCCTAAAGTTGTGCTGGCGCTTATGGAGCTTAAAAGCGGGCTGATGTCTGCTCCCAGCCAGGAGAAGTTGCAGGCGCCTTTTGCGGAGTTGTCGACGGCGAGTGGTTTTGCCGGGCAGTTGCGCGATGTCTTGCAGCAGCTATCGCAACGGTTCTACGGCTTTGAGGCCTACCAACGGCGACACGCTCATCCTGGTGTTAAGGATATAGGGGATTTGAATGGTGCCAGCGCAGCGCTGTTAGGGGTGCTGCAGGCCGCCAATAGTGAGCCTGTGGTGCTCAAGAAAACGCCGTCGCTGCAGGCCTTTACGCAACAGTTTGCCCAGCTGTTTAGTACGCCTCCTGAACAGTTACGCAACGCTGAATCGAGTCGAGAAATGGCGCTAGCGGCTAATGCTCTGCCGCCGAGCAACATGCTGCAATTACCCTGGTATCAGGGCTATTCCTGGAAATCAAACGGCGCACATTCCCACACCGGGTCGGGTTCGCCGTACTCATCCATCGACGTGTCCTACGACTGGCCGGGTTGGGGCGCGTCGACTTATAGCGTGGCTGCTGCGCATGGTGGTCGTGTCAGCGTATTGTCCCGTTGTCAGGTAAGGGTAACCAATGCCAATGGCTGGGCGACCAATTATTACCATATGGATAATATTCGGGTGAGCAATGGAGAAATCATCACGGTAAATACCAAGTTAGGGAGCTATGCCAGTAACCGCAATACCGCACTTTGCGAAGGTGGCAGTTCAACGGGGCCGCACTTGCATTTTTCACTTTTATACAATGGCCGCTATGTTTCGTTGCAAGGTGTGAATTTAGGGGCGTTGCGTATTTCAGTGGGTTCCTATAATTACGATGATCAATGCAATCGCTTCAATTTCTACAACTTAAACACGCAGCGTTACCAGTGTGCGTGGAGTGCGCTGTATAACGCGGGGCCATTGAATTAGCCGTATTTGGCGGTATGCCTTTAGGCTCCAGCCAAGAATTAAGGGTGGCGTAATTGGAAAAGCCCCCGCCAACTTATGTTGGCGGGGGCTTTTTATGGGTTGTGATTTTATATCTACGACGGCTTAGATCCCGCTTTTGACCTTGCTCCAGATGCGCGTGCGCACGCGGTCGATCTTCAGGGGCATGGCTTCCAGGGCGTAGAGGTTGTCCATCGCATCCTGCGGTGGGTAAACGGTGGCATCGGCTTTCAGCTTGGGGTCGACCAGGCTGTCGGCGGCGCTGTTGCCATTGGCGTATTGCACGTGATTGGTGATCTGCGCGATTACCTCGGGCTGCAGCAGGTAGTTCATAAAGGCGTAGGCGGCCTGCTCGTTATTGCTGTCGGCGGGCATGGTGACCATGTCGAACCAGATCGGCGTGCCTTCCTTAGGGATCACGTAGTTGATGCTGATACCGTTGTTCGCCTCAGTGGCGCGGTTGTCGGCCTGCATGATGTCGCCGGAGAAGCCCACGGCCATACAGATATCGCCATTGGCCAGGTCGCCGACGTACTTGGATGAGTGGAAATAGCGCACGTTCTTGCGCATCTCCAGCAGCAGCTCTTCGGCCTTTTGGTAGTCCTCAAGGTTCTGGCTGTGGTGCGGCAGCCCCAGGTAATGCAAGGCGATGGGCAGCAGTTCCGGGCCGTTGTCGAGAATCGCCACGCCGCACTGGCTGAGCTTGGCCAGGTATTCGGGCTTGAAGATCAGGTCCCAGGAATCGAGCGGTACATCTTCTCCGAGCACTTCGCGCACCTTGGCGACGTTGTAGCCAATGCCGGTGCTGCCCCACAGGTAGGGGAAGCCGTACTGGTTGCCGGGGTCGTTGGTTTCCAAGGCTTTCATCAAAATCGGGTTGAGGTTGTTCCAGCCCGGTAGGCGGCTCTTGTCGAGCTTCTTCAGTGCGCCGCCCTGGATCTGCCGGGCCATATAGTGGTTGGACGGGAACACCACGTCGTAACCCGAGCGCCCTGCCATCAGTTTGGCGTCGAGGGTTTCATTGCTGTCGTACACATCGTAGTGGCTGCTGATGCCGCTGCTTTGCTCGAATTGCTTGAGGGTGTCGGGGGCGATGTAGTCGGTCCAGTTGTAGATGCGCACGGTTTCTGCGGCCTGGCTGACGCTGCTGAGCAGCAGCAGAGGAAGCAATTTCTTCAGCATGGGAGTACCTCATCGTTTTTATCGGTGTTGTCGAAGTGGCAGTAGCAAGTGAATAGCGTTGGCCTGCGCTGGGCCGGGTTATTTGAGCAGGACGAAACTCTTGCGCACGGTTTCCGTGATGTCCCACACGCCGAAGGTGTTGGCCGGCATTAGCAGGGCGTCACCAGCCTGGATCTGCATGGGCTCGCCGCCATCCGGGGTGAAGGTGCAGCGGCCGGCGATAAAGTGGCAGAACTCCTGCTGGGCGATCTGCCGGCGCCAACGTCCGGGTGTGCATTCCCAGATGCCGGCTGCGACGCCGTCGGCATGCTCGATGCCCTGGCTGCTGGTGATGGCCACCGGCTCGCTAAGTGGTACGGCGACCGGGCTGACGTCCGTCAGGGGCATTTGGGCGGTGTTCTTGAAGTGTTCGATGCTCATGAAACTCTCCGTTAACGCATAAATTTTTCCATGGTGCCGGCCAGGCTGCTGGCCAGCTTGCGCCGCCAGGGCGCGCTGTCTGGGTTGGCCAGCACATGGTCTTCGTGCACGAAGCTCTGGATGATCGCGTTGTAGCCGAGCCAGCGCAGGGGTTCCGGCTCCCAGCGCGGCAGGCGGCTGAGTGGCTGGTCGCCTAGCACCCAGGGCTGGCGGGTCAGCTCGCTCTGCTGGTTGAGAATCAGGTCCGCCAGGGTGCGTCCGCCGAGGTTGCTGGCGCCGACGCCCTCGCCGCCGTAACCTCCGGACAGGGCGATGCCATTGCTGCGGTCCACCAGCATGTGCGGGCGAAAGCGCCGCGCCATGCCCAGATTGCCGCCCCAGGCGTGGGTGATGCGTACTTGCTTGAGCTGCGGGAACAGCTCGCCGAACAGGTAGCGGCGCAGGTCGCGCTCGTCCTCACTGAGGTTGAAGTCGTGGCGCAGCTGGCCGCCAAAGCGATAACCGCCACGGGCGCCAAACACCAGGCGGTCGTCGGCGCTGCGCTGGCCGTAGGTGACCTGGCGGCTGTTCTCGCTGAAGGCCTGACCGCGCTCCAGGCCGATGTCGGCCCAGACTTCCTTGGGCAGCGGTTCGGTGGCCACCAGCAGGCTCTGCACCGGTAGTTGATGGTTGCCCAGGGGCGGCAGGCTGGCGGCATAGCCTTCCACGGCCGGGACGATCCAGTCAGCGCGCACACTGCCGCTGGCGGTACGCACCAGGCCGGTTTGCCAGTCGATTACCCGGCTCTGTTCATACAGTTCGACGCCCATGGCCGCCACGCAGCGCGCCAGGCCGCGCACCAGCTTGGCCGGCTGGATGGTCGCGCAGTGCGGGGTGTAGATGGCGCCGAAGGCGTTGGCCAGCTGCAGCTGTTTGCCCAGATCGAAGGGCGTCAACCAGCGGTAGTCGTGTTCATCCAGGCCCAGATCGCGCAGCTCGGCCAGGTGCTGGCGCAGGCTGGTCAACTGCTCCGGGTAGCGCGCGGCGCAATACAGCACCCCGGCTTTGCGGTAATCGCAGGCGATCTGTTCACGCTGCAGCACGCTGGCGACTTCATCGGGAATGCCGTGCAGCAGGGCATAGGCGCTTTGGCGCGCGGCGCTGGGCTGGTCGGCGAGCAGGCTGTCCTGGCCGAGCAGGTTGCCCATCAGCCAGCCGCCGTTGCGCCCGGAGGCGCCGAAGCCGGCAATCTCGCCTTCGAGGATGACGATGCGCAGCTGTGGTGCTTTGCGCTTGAGGTAGTAGGCGGTCCACAGGCCGGTATAGCCCGCTCCGATAATGGCCACATCGGCTTGCAGGTCTTCGGTCAGCGCGGGGCGGGCGGTCAGCGGTTCGTCCAGTTGATCCATCCACAGGCTGAGGGAGCGCCATGGGCTCATCGTCGATCTCCAGCAGTCAATCACTATGCGATGCGCAGAGACTAGGAGGTCGATCAGGGCTTGTCTTGTGTGCGTGCCCGCAAGGAAATTTGTTTGAGGTAGGCCTTGGGCGACATGCCGGTGTGCCGGCGGAAGCAGCTGTAGAACGCCGAGAGCGAATTGAAGCCGGCGGCGAAGGCCAGCTCATCGATGCGCTGCAGGTCGTTGCCGGCCTCCAGGCTGGCGAGCAGGTGCTGCAAGCGCTTGTGGTTGATATAGCGGTAGAAGCTCTGGCCGAGCACCTGGTTGAGCAGGTGGGAGATCTGGTTGCGGCTGTAGCCGGTGGCTGCGGCGACCTGCGGCAGACTGAGCTGCGGGTCGAGGTAGGCCTGGGCGCGCTGCATATAGTCTTCCAGGTCCTGCGCCAACAGGCCCAGCTGGCGGGCGCTAAGACCTAGGCGGCTAAGGGCTGGGCGGGAATCACTGGCGGCGGATAGCTCGCGCTCTTCACGCATCAGCGTGGCGTATTCATGGATGCGCCAGATCAGGCCGTCGCGCACGGTAATCGCCTCGCCGGTGCGAAACGCCAGCAGGCCGCCGCTGCCGTGCAGGCTGATGCGGTACTGGATAAACGCGGTATGGCCGTCGATGCGGATGCGGTCGGTGTGCTCCAGGGCTTCACCGGGCTGGCGCGGCAGGTTGTGGCGCACGTACTCGCGCAGCTCGGCAAAGCCCATGCAGCGCTGCTGGAAGAAGTCGTGGTACTGGATATCCGGGTGATACAGCGCCATCACGGCGTCGAGGTCGCGGTCTTTCCAGCTGTAGTGATAGCGCATCACCGTGGCGCGGGTGCGCTCGGTCTGCTGGGCGTCATCGGGGAAGTCGGGATTATCCATGCCGCCCAGCTTGCCCGAGGCCTGAGCGCAGCTCAATCCTGCTGTCGCTGCGCCTTTACCTCAGGAACTCAGTTGTTGCAGATGGGCGCACCTGAGGTGTCGGCTGCCCCGGCCAGGCTCTGGGATATCTGCAGGTGGCAGTTGCGCCTCACCGTGCTGTCGAGCACCTGGCTTTGCAGGGGTAGCAGATCGCCGGTCAGCAGGTTTTGCAGCAGCGGGTTGGCGCGGTAGTGATTGTCCCCGAGCACCGTATTCTGCATGCCTTCCACGCGGATCATGGCCTTGCCGATGCCTTCCAGCGTATTGCCGGTGATCACCAGCTGCCCGGCAGTCAGCTGGGCGTTACGCAGACTGATGGCGTATTCCGGCGTCGACAGAATGCGGTTACCGAGGATGAATGCGCCGTTCAGCTCTCCGGCATCAATGGCACTCAGTCGGCTATTGGCAATCAGGTTGTCCTCGATCAGCAAGGCTGCGCTGCCGTTGAGTCGACGCAGCATCAGGCCATAGCCATTCGAGGCGCCCAGGCGGTTGCCCTTGATCAATAGGGCGCCGGCCTGATCACTGACTTCGATGGCGCTTTTGCCGGTGTGCAAGATCAGGTTGTTCTGGATACGTCCGCTACTGCTGCCACTGATGCGGATGCCGCTGTTGTGCTGCACACCGTCGATACGGTTGTCGGCGATCAAGAAGCGGCTGTTGCCAAGGTCAATGGCGTATTGCTGCTGCTTGTTGAACTGGTTATCGCGGATCAGTGCGTCGCTGTGGCGCAGCTCAAGTGGGGTCGACATGCCGTCGAAGTGGCTGTTGCTTATTTCGATGCGGGCTGCCGGGCTGCTTGGCGATTGCTGAGTGCTCAGGCCACTGCTGATGCCGCGGGAAAAGTTGGCGTTGTAGCCGATTTTTACCAGCTGCGAATGATCAACCTGCAGGCGGCTGCCGGCCCAGTTCATGATAAAGGGGCGGGTCGGGCGGTCGGTGGCCAGGGGGCGCCCGTCGCTCCAGCTTTCCAGGCGCGATCCTTGTGCACGCAGCAGGCCCTGGTTGATCAGTGCGGTGCCTGAGGGGCCGAAGAGGTAGAGCACCTGGTTGTCGATCAGCAGGGCGGCATCTTCGGCAATCATCAGCGGGTAGCTGAGCAGGTAACCGTCTTCATGCTGCCGCAGGACTTGCGGGTTGTTCAGCTGGGCCTGCAGTTGCGCCAGGGTCACGGCGCCACCACGAATCACCACGGCACGTGGGTGCTGCGCCTGGTAACCGGCAATCGCGCGGAACAGGCCGTTATGCACAAAGGGTTCGAAAGGCCAGCTGCCGGCCTGGGCGGAGTACATCGGCTCCAGGCTGGCGCTGCCGCGCGCGGTTGGCGCGCGCAGGTCGAAGGCCGGCGGCTGGCTTGCATTCAGGGTGCGTTGGCGAATCTCTTGCTGTTGCTGTTGCTGCCATTGCGGGTCCAGCGTGTGCAGTGCGGCCGGGGCGGACTGGGCTGCGAGGCTGCAGGCGAAGCTGGTCGCCAACAGCAGGAAACGGCAGAAGGACAGTGCCTGTGACATGGGTTCCATCCTGGGTCAGTTGAGCTGGGGGTAAAGCGGTTTGAGGTCGCCGCCTACCTGGCTGTAGTGGTTTATGTCTTCGCCGTACTCCTGGTACATGCGTCGGGCCCACTGGTGCTGCGGGTAGCGGCTGAGGAAGGGCAGTAGCCAGACCATCTTGTGTTCGCCGACATCTTCCTGGCGCGTCGTCAGTTCCACCAGGGTGTCAGGCTCAAGTACGGCGCGGGCGGCAAAGTTGGCAAGGCGGGCGAGTTTCTCGCGCTCCTGCACAGTCAGCGCGCGGTTGTTCAGTTCGGCGGCTTCCACCAACAGCACCAGAGGTACCAGCGCGTAGTGGCTGTAGTCGGCCGCCAAGCGGTCCCGTGCGACTTCCAGTGGCAGGTAGTCGTAATCGCCCTGGCCTGGGGTGAGCTGGGTAAAGGCGCGGCGCAAGGCAACATCGGCCCATGCCAGCGCCTTGTCATCGTTGAGCAGCATGCCCGTGGCCGCGACAGCCCATGCCGCCCAGTAGTCGTGGTTGTTGAAGTAGATGCCAGGGTCATAGCGGCGCGGTTCGTATTCCGCGACCACTTTGTCTGATAGCTGGCCAAGCCAGCGCGCCTGGGCCTCGCTCAGCTGGTAGCGCTGATCACTCAGGGCTTGCACCTTGAGCAACGTCGAGGCGATGGCGGCCAGAGCCCATTTGCGCGAAGCGACGCCGGTCTTGCTGGCATCATCGCTGAGCAGCGCGGATTTGTTGGCCCAGGCATCCAGCCACTGATCCAGGCAGGCCAGTGCGGTATTGGCTTCGCTGGCCTTGCGGGTGCGTTGGAACACCTGGCCGGCTTTGACCAGGCCGCCGATGTACTGTTGTACCTGTTTGCGGATGCGCTGGGTGTCCTTGCTCTGGCGCTGAACCAGCTTGGTTTTGCTCGCGTCGCGCTGGTCGTACTTGCTGTCGAGTTGCAGATGTCCGGTATAGGCGGCTGGCGGTTTTTTCGGGCACCGCTCGCTGCGGTAGTCCGTGACCAGTCGCGCCGCTGCGGTCGATTGGTTAGCCCAGATCGATTGTGCGGCGCTGGCGCTCAGCGGGCTAGCGAGCAGCAGGGCTAGCGCCATGCGGCGGGTCGACGTGCTCAAAGGCATAGTTTTGTCTCAACCTGGAACGGCTGCTCGACGACCTGAGTCGGTTCGAGGAACACCGACAGCAGGTTGGCATCACGAAACTCTGCCGCGCGGCTGAGCTCCAGGTAGTACTGGCCGCCCGTGACGATGGCTTCACGGCGGAACCACACCTTGTCGCGTGCGCCATTGTCGTAATAGGCAATGATGTAGAAGTTCTTGATGTTGGGGTCGCTGATGCGGATGTCGAGCACTGCCTCCAGGCCTTTCAGGGCCTTGCGCCCTTCGCCGGCGTTACTGAGCAGTTCCAGGCGATCATTGAGGGCCATGCTCGGGCGCTCAATCTTGCCTTCCAGTACGTTCTCACTGGCTTTACAGCCGCCATTCACAGCCGGGATCAGCTGGCGGTAGGTCAGCTCGCCATCCAAGCGGTAGTTGGCGGGCAGTTCCCAGACAATCAGCTTGGGCGCCTTGTCCGGGTTGTAATTGGTCGAGAGCAGGTATTCCAGCAGCGAACCGTCCTGGCCGGCACCGGGCAGGGCGTAGTTGATCAGGTCACTGCCCAGGTAATCCTTGAGAAAGCCGTCGAAGTTGAACTGCTTGGTTTCATCTTCACGGGCGGCGGAGTTACTGGTACCGACCAGGACGATTTCCGGGTCTGGCTGCTCTTCGAACAACTGGGCCGCATCGTTGCTTTCCGGGACGGTCTGGTAGCCAGGCACGAACTGGTAGCCGAAGTGGTTACCGCAAATGGTCGACAAGCCCAGGTTGAGGGTGCCGTCTTTGTACAGGGTCAGGCTCTGTTCGGTTGTATAGCCCTTGCGCGGTAGCTGGGCATAGACCGGGTGCTGGCGAATGGCATCGGCGGTGACCTTGGCGGTAGTCTGCGCACCAACGGGGGTCCAGTGGTGGTCACGGCGGAAGAAGAAGTCCTTCGGCGGTTGTTCCACCAGGCTCATGATGTCCGGGACAATGGCTCCAGCATCGCGCATCTGCTGCAGGAACCGGCTCAGATTGCCGCTGGCCAGTTGATAGTCAAAGCCGTGTGTCTGCCCTGGCAGCAACTGGGCGCGGTGCATCAGGCCGCGGGTTGGTTGTATTGCCATGGCGACCTGTGTGCCGTGGTTGGCAAAGGCGCGCATCAAGCGGGCGAACTCCGGCTGCATTGCGGCAGGGATGCCGAAGTCGTTGGTCAGGTCGACTTCCGAGCGAAACAGCCAGCGATCACGGCCTGGCACGATTTGCTTGAGCAGCTTCATGTTGCCTTCGGCGTACTCGGCCGGCGAGCTTAGCCCAGGGCAGATCAGGCACTGCAGATCCGTGCACTCTTCCTTTTTCTCCGCCGGAGCGGCAGCCAAAGCGACTTGCGCACAGGTTGCGAGCAGGCTGCCGAGAGCCAGCGAGAAATAGCGTTTCATGGTCGTCGGGTTCATCGTCCGCTCACTTGTATAACCGCCAGGCCAGGGTTCATTCGGTGGGGTCGATACTGTTAGCCAGGGTAATCGCACGGTAGCCATTGCCAGCGGGCAGCAGGGCATAGCTGTAGGAGCGGCCCTTTTTCAGGAACAACTCATCGAAGCTGGCCAGCTTGTCAGCCTCGGCATAAGCGGCGAAAGCGATCTTCAGCTCATTGACCATGCGGCTGCCGGTCTGGTCGCGGGTGATCATCTCCACCACCACGTGTTGGCCGTCGACTGTCTTCAATGCAGCGGGCTTCTCGGTGAGGTTGTAGAACGCGATCTGCGCTTTGCGTGGTTCATTGACGAACTGGTCGGCGATCAGCAGCAGTTCGCCGTCACGGTAGATCACTGTGCTTGCGGTGTTGGCTTTCAGCTCGCTTTCCAGTGCCTTGTCGCCCACGGCAATTCGCTGCTTGCCCGGCGCAACGAAGCGATAGCCGCCAAATTGGCCGCTGGTGACGGCCTGGGGTTTGTTCTTGCCGCTGAGGGTGACTTCGATATTGCGTTCGCTCAGGTTCAGCACGCGGACAAATGCCGAGTTGGCTGGAGCCACTGCGTCATACAGGTCGGCATTACCGTCCTGGGCGGCCTGGCTGATGCCCCAGCTGAATGTCAGGAGCAGTACGCTCAACGCGCGAAATATGGAAACAGGCATAAAAGCACCTCTAATTAGTGTTGTGCAGTGGTTGGGGTGGCCAAGGCCGAGGGAATCTGGCGCTGGGCGAGCAGAGTGCGCAGGGGGAATTCCCAGATGATGGTTTGCAGGTCGCTGCTTGCGGCAGCTGGGCTGGCGAGGAACTCATCCATGGACTGGAACGGCCCGCGTGCTTCCAGCGCAACGCTGATCAGGTCACGTTGCAGCGCCTGTTTGAGAAAGCCGATGAAGTTCCAGTCGTCGATACGGGTATAGCTGGTGCCCACCAGTGCCAGTGACAGGCCTTCGTCGCCGAACAGGCTGTCGGCGGCAATGCTTTGATCCTGCTTCAGGGTTTCGTAGAGGCTGATATGCACGGGCTCGAAGTAGGCGGGGGCAAGTCGAGGATCGAATTTCAGGTAGTTGAGCAAATCCCCCAGCACTTCCTTCTCGCTGACTGCGCGGGTGGCGTAAGCCGTATCCGCGCGTAACTCGGGGAACTGCAGCGCCAGGGTCTGTGCGGCAAGCTCGGCGCCTTTCGGGCTCCAATGGGTGTCGTTGCGCAAGAACAGCTGCTCATCCGCCGCTGCTGACAGATAGGCGCTGCGCAGGTTTACCGTGTCGATGCCGCGCTCGCGCAGTTCTTCGCTAAAACGCTCATACAGGCCGGTTAGCTGCGCTGTGGGTGCGTAGGCAGCATGCTGGGCATAGGTGTCCAGCTTCATCGGGATGGGTAGCAGAATCAGGCGTTTGCCTTGCTGCGCCAGCTGCGTTTGAACTTTGCTGATCTGCGCCAGCTGCTTATCCAGGTTGCGCTCGAGGTCATTGGGCACCAGGTATTCCTGGTTAGTGAACAGCCAGCCATCACGCCCCAGCACAACGCCGCTGGCGCCTTCACGGAAGATCGCATGCTGGATATTGGCCCACAGTTTGACGGACGGGTCGCGCAGAAACAGGCGCTTGTCATAGTACTGCTCAAACTGGCGTACCAGTTTGCCGTCGAGAAACAGGGACATGGCCTGGGTCTGAGTGCCGGCGAAGCCGAAAACCGCCGGCAGGGAGTACAGGAACATGCCAAACAGCATCACGCAGAAAAGGATGCCGTTGATCTTGCTGGCCGAGTTCATCACGGGAAACATGGGCGCATCCTCAGAACTGGAAGTACAGGAAAGGTGAAAAGGAGTTGGCTGCCAGGCGGCTGAGCGTCAGGAGGAAACCTGCCCACAACAGCAATGCGCTGAGTCCGCTGACGCGCTGCATGAAGTACTGATCTTTGTTGGTTCCGGCGTAGTAACGAATGTTGATGCCACCAGCGATGACGATCCACAGCAGCGCAATCAGGGTGAACGTCAGGGTCATGGCTGAGGTGCCAAACCAATACATGTCCAGTGAACCGAAACCATTCAGGCCGATCAGGGCCTGGTAGATTTCCAGGCTGTGTGGCAGGTTGCCGGTGAAGAACAGCGGCATGCAGGAGGCCAGCAGCAGCATGCAGCGCACATTGCGCCAGAAGTTGTAAGGCGTGGTGACCTTGGTCGCGATGCCCAGTTTGCGTTCGAGCACCATTGCGATACCGAAGAACAGCCCCCAGAAGATGAAGGCGAAGCTTGGCCCGTGCCAGAGCCCGGATAGGATCATGGTGATAACCAGTCCGGTGAGCATGCCGACCAGGCGTTTACGCACCAGCGGCATATACACGTAGTCGCGCAGGAAGTCGGCCAGGGTCATGTGCCAGCGTTGCCAGAACTCGGTAATGCTCTGTGCGATATAGGGTTGGTTGAAGTTCTCCGCAAAGCGGAAGCCCATCATCATGCCCAGGCCTATGGCCATGTCGCTGTAGCCGGAGAAGTCGAAATACAACTGCAGTGCCGAGATAAGTATGCCGAACCAGGCATCGGCCATCTGCAACTCGCCGCCACCGCCAATAAACAGGGTGTTCATCGGTGCCAGGGAGTCGGCGATCAGCACCTTCTTGATAAACCCGAGCATGAAGCGACAAGCGCCGAGGGAGAACAGCTCCATGGAGTGGGTGCGCTGCTTGAGCTGTTTATCGATCAGGCTGTAACGCAGAATTGGCCCGGCAATCAGTTGCGGGAAGAGCGCAATGTAGGCCGCGAAGTCGACAAAGCGTTCGGTAGGTTCTGCATTACGCCGATAGATGTCGACGATATAGCTCAGCGCCTGGAATACGTAAAAGGAGATCCCCAGCGGCAGGATGATGTGTTCAAGGGTGAAGGTATTGATGCCCAGTGGCTCCAGCACTGCGACGAGTACATCGGCACCGAAGTTGGCGTATTTGAAGTAGCCCAGGGTGGCCAGGTTGCCGATGACCCCGACGGTTAGCAGGCGAAAGGCAATTTTCTTTTCGCCAGCATCCATCCGCGCCTTGATGCGCAGGCCGAACCAGTAGTTCCAGTACGAGATGGCGACGAACAGCAGAAGGAAATCTGGGCGCCACCAGGCATAGAACAGGTAGCTGCCAAGCACGATCACGTACGAGCGCCAGTGGTCCTTGGCTATGTAATAGCAGAGCAGGAACACCGGCAGAAACAGGAACAGAAATACGTTGGAGGCGAAGATCATGCTGGCGCTTCTCTCGGTCAGTAACTCAGGGTGATGCCCAGGGTCAGCTGGTAGTCGTCACCGATCTCCAGCGCACTGCCGGCCCGGAAGTAACTCAGGCTGGTCAGGGTGTTGAGTTGTACGCGCTTGCCGTCATAGGCCAACGGGAACATGCGCCAGTAGTGGTTGATGTCCAGGGCCTGGCCCAGATGGGAAGAACGCGTATCGCGCACCTCATCTTCGGTGGTTGGGGCGATGGTGCGCAGAGGTAATTGGGCGCTGCGGTTGCGCAGGCGTAGGTCGCTCAGGCGCACATCCAGCGCAGTCCGATCAGTAGGCTGGGTTTCCAGCGCCACACCATAGAACGCCAGGTTGCTCAGGTTGACCCCGACCAGGTTGCTGACCAGGCGGCTGCTGTAGCTGAGCGGATCGTTGCGCCGATCGGATTGAATGCGATTGAGGTTGAAACCATCGTTGCCGCTGTCATCCGGGCGGTCAGTTATGCCTGCCGTGAGGGCAACCCGCGGGGTCCACGGCAGAGTGTCAAAGCGTTTGCCGATGTCAGCCACTACTGCCCAGCCTGTTTTGTCGCCGCTTGTGCGCAGACCATTGCTTTGCGTGGTTTCCAGGTCGCCGTCGAGAGCGGCAACTTCCAGGTGGTAGTCGCTGATCAGGGCGGTCAGTTGGCGTGTGTCGCCGCGCAGGAATACGCCATAGCGCAGGCCGTCGAAGTCCTGGCGATCAGCCCGTGAGCTGCCCGAGTAATCGTCTTCGTGCAGTAGGCGAGCGCCTAGCCAATGGTCGGCATGCCAGCGCCAGGCGTACTCGGCCATCAGATAACGAATCTTCTTGTCGCGCGGATCGAGTCGGTTGTCGTCCGAGTTGTAGTAATAGAATTTTTCGCCAACCGCGACAAAACCACTGGCGAAAGTGTCGTTGTAGTCCAGGCGCAGGGCTTCCAGGCTGTCGTCCCACCAGATGCCAAAACGATCACTGAAGCGCTGGCGGCCGAAGGTCAGAGAGAAGCGCGGGTCGTCGCCCAACAGGTTACGCCGCACATAGAACTCGCGGGCTTCAGCATAGGCGTGGCGCCGACTCGACTGGCTGTCGCTGTTGCCCTCGGTATCCTGCAGTGCATTCGGGTCGGTGTCGTAGTTCAGCCACAAACGGCCGAACGCTTCCCACTTCGCCCAGCGTTGCTCGGGTGAGTACCAGCGATAGGAGGGCTCGTAACGCAGGCTGAAGAAGCTGCGGCGATCTTCGCCCAGGCGTGTTTCGTCAGGGCCGTAGCCACTGCGCAGGAACAGTTTGTGGGTCACCAGCGAGGTAACGGGCTCCAACTCCGGCGTGGGGGCGGCGGTTTCTTCGGCATGCAGCGCGGCCAGCGGTAGGCAGGCCAGCACCAGTGTCATGGGGCTGAAGGTGATGTTGAGTCTCACAGTGCTGATTCCTCGATAAGGCGATTGCCGTCGGCAGTGGCTACATCACGCTGCTGTGGGGTGATGCGCGTCTGCAGGGCCAGCATCAGGTCTGTGGCGCGTTGGTCGCCCAGTTCGTGGGCGGCATAGGCGAAGGTGTAGGCCTTGGCGTTATCGCGGCAGATGGCACGGCCGTAGGTGTACAGCCGGGCGATGCGTAGCAGGGCGTTGGCGGAGCCTTTCTGTGCCTCTTGCATGTACAGCGCCAAGGCGCGGTCCTGATCGGGCTCATCCAGCCCGCCCTGGCTGTACAGGTCACCTTCGAGGAGCACGGCTTCTTCGTAGTGCTCGGCCTGCAGTTCGGCAATCAGACGTTGGCTCAACAGTGGGTCGAGCGTGCGCCAGAGCACCAGGTGAAAACTGGCGCGCAAGGCTTTTATGCGCTGCGGGGTGATCGGTTGCTCCCGCTCGGCCATGCTCAGGGTCAGGTGTTCGCCCTGGCGTTGTTCGAGGCGCTGGATCAGGGCCTCGACCGGCTCTGGGCCATAGCGGTCCGGGGCGGTCATCAGGAAGCCGGCTTTACTCAGCATGGCCGGGCCGAAGTTGCGCTCAATGGCATTGTCCAGCCACTGCAGGACTTCACGGTCGAGTTGTTCGACCAGGCTGGCGTGTGCCTGGGCCTTGAGGTCGCGAGCTTTCACTTCCTCGGGCGTATCTGCACGGGTCTGCGGGCGGCTGTTGTTATAGGCACTGATTTCGGCGTTGCGCACGTTGGTCAGTTGCTGGCCAATGCGGTGCACCAGATCAACCGGCAGTGCCTGCATGCGTGGGCTCAATTCGGTGGCGAAGGCGCGAAAGCGCGAATTGCGTTCTTCACCGAGGAACTCGTAGTAGCGATACACCGCCCGTGTATCGCTTTCCACGGCGAGCTTGAACCATTTCTCGGCATCCGCTCGATCACCGTTATGCACCGCTGCAACAGCGCGATACAGCGGGGCGTGGCAGTACAGCAGGCAGGCGCGGTCATAGAGTTCGATCAGCCGTGCAACCTCAGCCGGTTGAAATAGCTCCGGGTAGACCAGGAACACTTCGAGGCGCGTATCGACAGCAATAAAGTCACGACCGGCGGCGAAGCGCTCGAGCGCTTGGCGAATATAGGTTCGGTTGGCCTCGCGCAAGCGTGGTTTGTAGTCCACCAGACGTGCCAGTGGGATCAGTGCGCCGATGTCGCCGCGGCCGTCGGCAAATGACTGTTTGAACAGCGTGATGGCTTGCGCTGCATTACTCGGGCTGCGGCTGATCAGCACTTCGCCGAGCAAGCGCATGGCGGCCAGGTCGCCACGTCCTGCCAGATGGCGCAGGTCTTCTTCGACCTGCGCCTGGCCGTCCTGGAACAGCGCATAGCGAACTTGCTCAAGGCTACGTGCTGCTTGCACGCCGCCACTCAGTGACAGCGTCAGGGCGGCGGTGCAAATGAGGGATCTGACCTGCATGGGCAACCTCAGAATGTCCAGCGCAGGGGCAGGCCGAGCCCGAAGTCGACGGCCGCAGGTAGCTGATAGGCACTGAGTGGCAGCTCGCTTTCCGGCTTGATGGTCAGTTCGACCATCTGGTTGACCTCGTCCAGGCGGCTGGCCACGATTTCCCCGGCGATGGTGTCGTGGCTGCCCAGTACACGTAGCTCAACCGAGTGCACGCGCTCCAGCTTGTCCATTTTCTCGAAGGGCACGCTGGCCTTGATATGCAGCGGCTGATCCTGCGGTAGCAGATGCATCAGCGGGTCCTGTTTGTAGGCAAAGCCATCCAGACGCGGCTTGGGGAAATACAGGGTGCAGTCGCACGGGCTGGCAATCACGGTTTCCACCGTGACGCGGCCGAGCAGCGCCGCCATATCTGGCGCACTCAGGTCTGCTAGCGCTGCGACATCGGCCGGGCTGGTCAGGCTGCTGGCCAATTGGGTGGATACGCTGGCCAACGGCTGACCGCTGGTAACGCTGGTTTGCTCGGCGTTGATCAGGTACTTGAGATTGCCGTTCTCCGGCATGCTCACGATGTAAGCATTGGCACTGACCACGGCCTGCGCTGCAGGCATATGGAAGAACAGCAGATAGCTTTTGTAGAGAATTAGGCTGACAGCCGCCAGCCCAGCACTGAGGAACAGCAGGGTGCCCAATGCCGCTTTCACCCGGTCGCCAGGTGTGCGTGCGCTGGCATGCTTGGTCTTGCGTTCTTTGATGTAGTTTTCACGCTGCATCACGTTGAACAGGCCGTTGATGTCGGCGATCTCGCCGGACATATAGGCCGAAATGATGTAGCGCAGAATGTCGCGCTTCTGCCGATCCAGCTCGACGAACTCGGCGCCGACTTCCTGGCCACGCTGGGAAACGATCTTCACCTTGGTGTCGATGTTCAGGTCGATCTTGTTCAACTTCAGCCGGATCGACGCAGTGAACAGGCTGCCGAGCTTCATTGGCTGCTCGATCAACAGGCCCAGGCCGCCTAGGGAAATATCCTGTATTTCGCATTCCAAACCCTTCAGGCCATTGCCTTCGAGGGTGATGCGGGCCGGTATTTTGGTGCGCACGAACTGACGTTCATCAATCGCTTCGTGAACAACATTTGCAGGTAAGACAGTGGTGCTACTCATAGCATTCGCGCCTTTACTTAAGGTTGCGTGAGATCTAGCAGGACCGAAATGACCCCGAAGAAAATGGCGATGGAGGACAGCAGCATCGCCTTCGAAGTCCATCGGTTAAGGGCTGCATCGAAACTGACGCTGCCGTTGCTGAGTGTGGTTTTTTGCCGGGTCCAGCTCTGCCGGTCCATGTGGAACATGGTGTAAACCTTCATCACCGAGCCGACGATCTGGTTGTAATACAGAACGAACGGGTAAATCGGGTCCACCGGGTGCTTGCTGAAGAAGAACAGCAGGGTCACCAGGGTGCGTGACAGCAACACCCAGAACAGGTACAGCAGCAGGTACTGGATGCCGAACAGCAGGCCGGCCACGACTGATGCGCTCAAGCCCATCAGGCAGGTCCACATGGACACCCGCTGGTCGTAGAGCACGTACATGGTGAACAGGCCCAGGCGTTCAATACCCAGTAATTTGGTGATGCGAAAATTCTGCCGCAGCGAGTTGCCATACCAGCGGTACATCAGTTGGCGGGTCGCGCGCAGGAAGCTGCTGTCTGGTGGATGTTCGACCGTCAGGGTGTGGCTGTCGGGTACGTAAAAGGTGTCCCAGCCCGAGCGCATCAGGCTAAACCAGGAAGACTTGTCGTCGCCGGTAAGGAATTGGAAGCGCCCAAGGCGCCAGTGATCGAGAAAGTCGGCCTCTACATCTTTGATGAACTCGGGGTCGGTCATCACACTGGCGCGGAAGAATGACAGGCGCCCAGTCATGGTCAGTACGCGTTTGGAGAGCGCCATCGAGCACATGTTGATGTGCCGCTGGACGAAACGCATGGTGTGCCACTCCTGCATCAGCTTGCTGCCTTCCACCTCACAGAATTCATTGGTAGTAAGGCCGCCGACGCTAGGCAGGTAGGCGAACATGGTCACTGCGCGCTCCACGCAGCCGGGCAGCATCATGGTGTCGCCGTCGACCACGCCGACGACTGCGTTTTCCAGTGGCATCTGCCGCGACAGAGCGCGAAAGGCATGGGCCAGACCGTCGCGTTTACCGGTGCCGCGGGCGCGAACGATGATCAGTTTGATGTCATCACGCTCGCGGACTTCCTGACGCATGATGTCCTTGATGAAATTCTCATCACCTTTCTCCACGATCGAGGCGATGATCGTGCAGGGCACGGGCAGGCGCTGAACTTCCTGAAATACCGACTGATAGACCTTGTAGGTGGTATGGGTCGGAATGCGGAAGCTGGTGACGACCATGAACATATGCTCGGGCAGCGCTGCCGCGCCCATGCGCTCCACTGCTTTGCGCATGCGCGGGAAGCGCCAGTGCAGGAAGTACATACCGCGTGTGTAGTGAATCGCCGCATTGCCGTAGCGCCACATGCCCAGGGCGCCGATCAGAAAGATAAATTTCTGATGCGACGGGTCCAGGTAGCTCGGGTCGATCATTTCGGAGGCGAGTGCGATCAGCGCAAGCAGGCAGGCCCAGCCGCACAGCTTGCCGAACGCAGGCGAGGTTTCGACCCACCTCAGTGCCCCTACAAAAAACCTAAGCATGCGTCATGCTTCCTCCATTGAAGCCGTTCTCTACCGCGAGGCGTTGTGCCATGCGGCCCCGGAACAGGGCCTTGATTTAGTTGACCGTGGTGTCTGTTCGGCCGTAGACGTCTTCGAAGCGCTCGATGTCGTCCTCACCCAGGTAGCTGCCCGACTGCACCTCGATGATTTCCAGAGGAATCTTGCCGGGGTTGGACAGGCGGTGAATGGCGGCGATGGGGATGTAGGTCGACTGGTTTTCCCAGAGCAGAAATGACTTCTCGTCGCAGGTCACCCGCGCCGTTCCCGATACCACAATCCAGTGCTCGGCCCGGTGGTGATGCTTCTGCAATGACAGGCTGGCGCCTGGTTTGACGACGATGCGTTTGACCTGAAAACGGTTGCCGCTGTCGATGGAGTCGTAGCTGCCCCACGGGCGATAGACCTGGCAATGATTCTGCGCTTCCGTACGACCCTGGGCGGTCAGGGTGTTGACCAGCTGTTTGACGTCCTGCACGCGATCCTTGTGCGCAACCATGACGGCATCCTTGGTTTCCACCACCACCACGTCATCCAGACCGACCAGGGTTACCAGCTTGCTCTGGCTATGCACCAGGCAGTTGTGGCTGTCATGCATCACCACGTCGCCGGCGTGACTGTTGCCGTTGCTGTCTTTGTCCTGAACGTCCCACAGCGCCGACCAGGAGCCGACATCGTTCCAGCCAGCGGCGAGCGGCACCACGCAGGCGCGATCAGTTTTTTCCATCACGGCGTAGTCGATGGAGTTATCCGGGCAGCATTCAAAAGAGCCCGGGTCGATACGAATGAACTCCAGGTCAGTCTTGCTGCGACTCAGGGCCAGTTGGCAGGTGTCATAGATGTCGGGGTCGTGGCGTTGCAGCTCTTCCAGGTAGCGGCTGCAGCGGAACAGGAACATGCCGCTGTTCCAGAAGTAGTCGCCCTGTGCGACAAACGCGCTGGCGGTGGCCAGGTCAGGTTTTTCGACAAACTGCTCAACCTGCAAAACACCGGCAGCCAGCCCGCTTTTTACCCCGCCGGTTTTGATGTAGCCATAGCCTGTTTCTGCGCGCTCGGCCGGCACGCCAAACAGCACCATCTCGCCTTGCTCTGCTGCTTTACGGGCCACGCCGAGCGCCGTATGGAAAACCTGCAGGTCGTCGATCACATGGTCAGCCGGCAAAACCAGTAGCAACTCGTCTCGACCTTCGGCGAGCAGGTGCATCGCGGCAATCGCCACGGCCGGCGCAGTATTGCGACCGAAAGGTTCGAGCAGAATGCTTTGGGCCTTGCAGTCGATGGCAGCGAGTTGCTCGCTGACAATAAAGCGATGCTCTTCATTGCATACCACGATGGGTTTGCCCATGCCCTCAAGCGCCAGGCGCTTGAGGGTTTGCTGGAACATCGTGGCGCTGCCAGTCAGGGCCAGGAACTGCTTGGGGTAGAGTTTGCGCGAGAGCGGCCAGAGCCGGGATCCGCTGCCGCCGGATAAAATCAGAGGAATCATGTTGTCACTCCTTGTAACCATCGATTCAGATCGTGAAGGCAGTAGCATTGGCAATGCGCCGCAGTCGAGCTGGCGGCACCTTTAGCGGTGCCGCCTTTACTGTTGTTGATTGTTGGTTTACCAGCAGATGCCTTCCTTGGTCGCGCTGGTGGTGTGTTCCATAAAGCCGACCAGGTCGAGGATCTGTTTATCCTCACCGACGTTCTGCAGCACTTGCGCGAAGCGTGCATCGCCGTTGCCGATGATCAGCACGTCAGATGCCGATACCACCTCATCAAGCTCTTTGCACAGCAGCGAGGAAACGTGAGGGATCTTCGACTCGATGTATTCCTTGTTCGCCCCGAAGACCCGCGCGTATTCGACGTTGCTGTCGAAAATCCGCAGCTCGTAGCCCTTGCCGATCAGCATCTCGGCCAGTTCAACCAGCGGACTTTCGCGCAGGTCATCAGTGCCGGCCTTGAAGCTCAAGCCGAGCAGACCGATCTTGCGTTTGTCGTAACTGGAAACCATGTCATAGGCGCGCTGCACCTGGGCGCGGTTGCTCGGCATGATGGATGCCAGCAGCGGGTGTTCGACGTCCATCTGCCCTGCGCGGTAAGTCAGGGCGCGTACGTCCTTGGGCAGGCAGGAGCCGCCAAATGCGTAGCCTGGGCGCAGGTAGTAGCGCGACAGGTTGAGCTTGTGATCCTGGCACACCACATCCATTACTTCACGACCATCGACGCCGCATGCCTTGGCGATATTGCCGATTTCGTTAGCGAAGCTGACCTTGGTTGCATGCCAGACGTTGCAGGTGTACTTGATCATTTCCGCGACTTCGATCGACTTGCGGATGATCGGTGCATCCAGCTCACTGTAGAGTTCTTGCAGCAGGTCGCCGGACTGCTCGTCCAGTTCACCGATAACGGTCATGGCCGGAAAGTCGTAGTCCTTGATTGCCGTGCTTTCGCGAAGAAACTCAGGGTTGGTGGCCACACCAAAGTCGATGCCAGCCTTCTTGCCTGAAGCTGCTTCGATCAGGGGAATGACGACATTGTTGACGGTACCCGGCAGAACGGTACTACGTACCACGACGGTGTGGCGGTCCTGCTTGTCGCGCAGCGCTTCGCCGATCTGTTTGCACACGGATTCCATATAGCCAAGGTCGAGATCGCCATTGCGCTTACTTGGCGTGCCTACGGCAATAAAGGACAGCTCACTGGCCAGCACCGCTGCGCCGACGTCGGTCGTGCCGCGCAGCAGGCCAGAATTGACGCCGGCTTCGAGCAGCTCGGCAAGGCCGGGTTCAACGATGGGGGATTTGCCTTGATTGATCAGGTCAATCTTCGGTTGTGATACATCGACCCCGATGACTTCATGTCCGCGCGCCGACAAACAGCCTGCACAGACAGCGCCTACGTAGCCCAATCCGAAAATACTGATTCTCATAGATCCCTCTCTCAATTAGTGAACAGTCGGCTTAACGCGATGCCAACTTCCATATTCATTAGTACGCCGGGAACATTTCTTAATCGTGACTAACTGCGATTAAGAAGTGGCGGCAGCTGAATTGGCGCGGATACTAAGTTGGCTGTTTTTGCTCTTCAAGCAAAACATGAACCAATTTGCTGTTATTTTTAACTGCGCCCATATCATGTAATTTTATTGTTTAAAAACAATAACTTATAATTAGATAGTTTTAAGGCGCCAAAAAATAGTTGCCAATATAAGTGCTAAATTTATGGCGCCATAAAAATAACGCTGTTTATGCACGGTTATATTTCATTGCGGATTTGCTTTGCGCGGAAGTTGTGCGTTTCTCGCACTTTGTGGTGCTGCGCGGAGGTCGCGGCGCTTAAATTGGCCGGGGCGTGGTTTGGGAGGGCGTGCAGGGGCGCGAGCGTCAACAGCTGTTGCGCCCGGCAGTTAGAAGGGGGTTAGCTCTTTGGCTTGTACGCGCAATAGCCTGGGCGTGGGCCGATCTTCGGGTGGTTGCGGCAGGTATCCGGGCGCTTTTCGTAGATGGTGCACAGGCGAGTTTTACGGTCGAGGTAGTAGCAGTCGTTGTTGCTCATGCGGGTCAAGGTGAAGATGCCCGACTTCTGATGGAAGCGTTCGACGATGCCGTCTTTCTGCAGGCGCTTGGCGATGTTCTTCAGCGGCTCGCTGCGTTCGAACTCATCAACCACGCCGATGCGGATCAGGTCATTCAGGCGCGCTTCGACCGGCAGCGTGCAGCAGCTGGACATGCAGCTGTGGCACATATCAGCGGTGTATTTGGCCCAGGTTTCCAGGCGATCAAGTTCGGCGGCGGCAATCAGGTTGTTTTTCATCAGCGCAGGCATGCATCAGTTATGCGGCGCGCGATGATAGCGGCCTTGCGGCGTTTGTGAATGACTATCTGCCGGCTGGTCATGGTTTGTGCGGTTGTGGCCGGGGCAATTCTTTATGTCTGCCGTCCATGGCAGACACCCTTCGGGCCGTTGCTGCGCAACGTTAAAAATGGCTCCTGCCATTTTTTGCTGTGCTGTGATGCGTGCGGCATTCGTCTCTCTGGGTATGCACCGGTCGGGCTCCTATACTGCTGCGCAGTTTGCGCCGCTGGCCGGGCAACAGGATGTTCGGGTTTAGCTGAATAGGAACGCGCTGCATGCAATGGATTTTCATGCTGGTGGGCTTGGTGCTCGGGGCCTTGGCGGATGAGACGCTGACGGCTTCGCTGCTGGGTGCATTAATGGGCCTGGGCCTTGGTCAGGCGCTCAAGCTGCATGGTCTGGAGCGCGAGAATGCCGCGCTAACGGCGCAGCTCAAGGCTTTTTCTCAGCGCTTCGAGCAGGGTACTGCGGCGCTGTATGAGCGTTTGCTCAAGTTGGAGCAGGGCGCCACGCCTGCCGCTGAAGCGCCGCCTGTGGCGGAACCGCTCAGCTCCGTTGCCGAGCCCGCACCTGAGCCCATTGTCACTGCCCAGGCGGCCGAACCCGAGCTGGACTGGACCCTAGACTTTGTCCTGCCTGAGTCCGAGCCAGCACCTGCTGCGGCCCTGCAGGCCGCCGAGCCGCCAGTGGCTGAGCCGGTAACGCCGCGCCCTGCAACGCCGAAAAAACCGCCAGAGCCGCGTCAGCCTTCGCCGATTGAGCGGGCCATCGACCTCGCCCAGAACTGGCTGCTGGGTGGCAATACGGTGTTGCGTGTCGGCGTGGTGCTGCTGTTTCTCGGTCTGGCCTTCCTGCTGCGCTACGCCACCGAAGGTGTGGTGGTGCCGGTGGAGTTTCGCTACGCCAGTGTCGCCGCCAGTGCGGTGGCCTTGCTGGGCCTGGGTTGGTGGCTGCGCCTGCGTAACCCGAACTATGCCTTGATGCTGCAAGGCACAGGGATCGCCGTGCTCTACCTGACGGTGTTCGCCGCGATGCGCCTGCATCCGCTGCTCGACCCCGGAATGGCGCTGGGCCTGCTGGTGCTGGTCACGCTGTTCTCGGCGATTCTCGCGGTACAACAGAATGCCCTGGGGCTGGCCGCTGCGGCAGCTCTGGGCGGTTTCGCCGCGCCGATTCTGACCAGCACGGGCAGCGGCAATCATGTGGCGCTGTTCAGCTATTTCGCCCTGCTCAATGCCGGGATCTTTGCCATCGCCTGGTTCAAGGCCTGGCGGCTGCTCAACCTGATCGGTTTTGTCGGCACCTTCGGCATCGGCTTCGCCTGGGGCATCCGCTCCTACACGCCGGAGCTGCTCTGGAGCACCGAACCGTTCCTGATTCTGTTCTTCCTGATGTATGTGGCCATCGGTCTGCTGTTTGCCCGGCGCAAGCTGCGTGAGGCTCTGGATGCGCCCGAGGATCGCGATGCACTGCTGCGCTGGGCGGCGCGCAAGGGCGACTACATCGACGCCACCGTGCTGTTCGGTCCGCCGCTGGTGGGCTTTGGTCTGCAGTTTGCGCTGGTGCAACACATCGAGTTTGCCGCAGCCTTCAGTGCGCTGGCGCTGGGCTTGTTCTACCTAGTGCTGGCGCGGCTGCTGGTTGGCCGCACTGGTGATCGCGCCGTGTTGCTGGTGGAAACCTGCCTGGCACTGGGTGTGGTGTTTGCCAGCCTGGCGATTCCGTTAGGCCTGGATGCGCGCTGGACCTCGGCCGCCTGGGCGGTGGAAGGTGCGGGTATTTTCTGGCTCGGTTTGCGACAGCAGCGCAGCCTGGCGCGAGCGTTTGCCCTGCTCCTGCAGGTGGGCGCGGCGCTGGCGTTCGTTATCGGCTTGCGCGGCGGCGAATTGACCCTGCTGGACGGCGCGCCACTGGGCGCGCTGATGCTTGGCGTGGCCTTGCTGTTCAGCTACTGGCAGTTGCGCCAGAACACGGAGCACGCCAGCAGCTGGGAGGTGCGTGGGCTGCCGCTGCTGGCCTGTGCCGGACTGGCGTTCCTCTATCTGATTGCGCCACTGCTGTTTGCCGCACAGGGCACGGCGATCAGCTGGGCGTTGGCCGGCTTGCTGACCCTGTGGCTGGGTTTGCGTATTCAGGCGCGCAGCTTTCTGTTCAGCGCCTTTGCTGTGCAGTTGCTTGGCGGGGTGGTGTTTATGCTGGACATGGCTGGCAATGCGGCCACCGGCATGGGCGGCTTCTCTGCCGGCTGGCAGGGCTTGCTGACCTCGTCCCTGATCGGATTCGGCCTGATCGCCGGCATGTTGCTGGCGGCGCGTGATCCGCAGGTGGGTAACGACCGTCGCCTGCTGCGCGGGCTGTCCGTGGTGCTGTTGGTGGGGCTGGTGTTCCTCAACCTGGCAGTGCTGTTCGTCCTGCCCTGGGCCACGGCCAGTGCGGTATGGGGCGGCAGCGGGCTGTTGATTATCTGGCTCAGCCTGCACTTGCAGCAGCGCGCCAGCTTTATCTTCGGTCTGCTGTTGCAGGTGCTGGCAGGGCTGGTGTTCCTTGCGGTCAGCCCGCTGCTGTTTGGGCAGCTGTCGGCCGAGGGCATTCGCCCGCTGGCGCATATGGATTTCTGGACGCCGCTGGTGCTCGGTGCGGCCGCCTTGGTCGGCGCCTGGCGTTTGCAACAGTTGGCGCGTCGCGAAGCGCCCAGCGCTCTGGGTAATTTCAGTTTGCTGGGCCTGGCGCAACTGCTGCTGGTGTGGGGCGCGGCCTGGTGGGCGCTGGCGCTAAGCAGTGAAGTGCTGCGCTTTGTTGCGCCGGAATGGCAGGCCAGTGCTTTGCTCGCGGTGCTGGCGGCCAGTTTGGCCTTGGCGGCATTCCTTGCGCCGCGTACACGCTGGGCCGAGCTGGCGCTACTGTGCTGCCTGCTGACACCGCTGGCCGGCGTGGTGCTGCTGCACGCCTGGCACCTGCAATACCACCCGGCGGCGCAGTTCGGCTGGCTGGTCTGGACTCTGTTGTTTGCCGTGCACTTCTGGGCGCTGCGGCGCTTGGCGGCGCAGTTACCGGCAGGGGCGCTGAGCGCCGCCCATGTGCTCGGCTGCTGGTTGCTGCTGGGCGTGCTGGCGCTGGAGCTGCGCTACCTGCTGTTGGCCCTGTCGGAGCATTACAACGCCTGGCGCTGGCTGGGCTGGGCGCTGCTGCCAAGTGCCTACCTCTGGCTGATGGCATTGCCGCGTCGCTGGCCTTGGCCGCTGGTCGCATATCCACGGGAGTACCGTTTGCTGGCGGCGGCGCCGTTGGCGCTGCTGATGCTCGGCTGGTTCTGGCTGGCCAACGTCGCCAGCGCCGGGGATGCCGAGCCGCTGGCCTACCTGCCGCTGCTCAACCCACTGGAGCTGGGTTTGCTGTTTGCTCTTGGCGCAGTGTTCGCCTGGGCGCGTATGGGTTTGGCCGAGCTGGGTGTGGATAGCGTACGCAGTCAGTGGCTGACTCAGGCCGTGGCGGGGGCTTCGCTCTTCGCGTTGCTGACAGCGATGGTCATGCGCAGCGCCCATCACTGGGGGGGCGTGCCTTATCAGCTGGATGCGCTGCTCGATTCGATGCTGGTGCAGGCCGGCTTGTCGATTGTCTGGACGCTGATCGCTCTACCGCTGATGGTCCTCGGCAACCGCCGTGGTCGGCGCGAGCTGTGGCTGATCGGTGCGGCGTTGATCGCGCTGGTGGTGGCCAAGCTGTTCTTTGTCGAACTGGGTAATCGCGGTGGCCTGGAGCGCATCGTGTCGTTTATTGGTGTGGGTGTGTTGCTGTTGGTGGTGGGCTATTTCGCCCCCTTGCCGGCACGCAAGGCGGATGCGGATCAGCCGCAGGAGCAAGCATGATCAGTCGTTTTATCCCTGGCGCATGCTGCGCTGCGTTTCTCGGCCTGCTGTGCAGCGCGTCAGTCCTGGCACAGGAGCAGCCGGGCGACTATGCGGTGCAATTACCGCTGAGTCTTAGTGGCGACGGCCCCTGGTATCGCCTGGATGTGCCGATGGCGCTGCATTTTGCCGCGCGCTATGGCGATTTGCGTGATCTGCGGGTGTTTAACGCCGAAGGTCAGGCGCTGGCTTATGCCCTGGTGGCAGGGCAGGGCGAGTCGCGCGACAGCCAGCAGGAGCAGGCGGTGAAGTGGTTTCCGCTGTACGCCGAGCAGGGCGATAGCAGCGCTACGCCGAGCCTGCGGGTACAGCGCAGCACTAGCGGTACCTTGATCGAACTACTTGATGAGCCGGATGCAGCCGCCAAGCCGGCGCTGCTGCGTGGTTGGCTGCTGGATGCCAGCGCATTGGATGAGCCGCTGGTGCGCCTGCAGCTGGACTGGAGCGGCGGCCAGGACGGTTTTCAACGCTTCAGCATCGAGGCCAGTGATGATCTGCAAAGCTGGCGTTCCTGGGGCAGCGGCCAGTTGGCGCGTCTGTCGTTCGATGGTGAGCGTGTCGAGCAACGGCAGATCGAACTGCCGGGCAGCAAGGCGCGCTACCTGCGTCTGCTCTGGCAAAGCCCGCAGCAGGCGCCGCAACTGACCGCTGCCAGCTTGCGCAGCCAGCGCAGTGACAGCATGCCGGCGCCGCTGGTGTGGTCGCAGCCGCTGGCCGCGACGCGCAGCCCGGATGGCGAATATCAGTGGCAGCTGCCCCTGGCCTTGCCGTTGGAGCGCTTGCACGTCGAACTCAGTCAGGCCAATAGCCTGGCGCCGATTCGTGTCAGTGGTCGCAGTGAAGCCAAGGGCGCTTGGCAATCGCTGGCGCAGGGTCTGCTTTATCGGCTGCCGGAAAATGGCGTGGAAATCCGTCAGGACGAATTGCCGTTGCCGGGTTGGGCGGTGCAGCAGCTGCGCCTGCAGGTGGACGAGCGCGGCGGCGGTCTGGGCGTCGAGCCACCGCAGATCAAGGTGGCGGTGCGTGCCACCCAGCTGGTGTTCCTTCAGCGTGGCAGCCCGCCCTATCGGCTGGCACTGGGGCGAGCGGGAGCGCAGTCGGCGGCTTTGCCGCTGACCACCTTGATTCCGGGTTATCAGCCACAGCGGCTGCAGCAGCTGGGCATAGCTGAGGCGCAGTTGCAGGCTGAAAATCTGGTGCAGCAAGAGCAGGCCGCAGCTGCTGAAAGCGACTGGAAACGCTGGGGCTTGTGGCTGGTGCTGCTACTTGGGGTAGGCTTATTGGCACTGATGGCGGTCAGCCTGTTGCGTCGGCCGAGCGCCGAATAGAGCCTGCTAGCAGAAATAAAGCCCAGCTGCCTAACGAATTTTGCAGTATGGTTGGCATCTTCAATTGATTGGCGTTTGAGGTCAGGAAGGCCCTTGCGTATTTCTACTGCGACCCGTCTTCGGGTGATTTCCATGCGTTTGCCAGGCTCGATTGGCAAACGCGCCGAGCTGTTTTCCTTGGCAGTGCCCTCCCGATGAATGCCTGCGGTGATTCCGGCTGGGCGCTCAGTGCTCCGGTGATTTTGACTTCTGTGGTCTGCATCGGTGTGCTGCTGTTGGCTCGCTGGGTTACGCAGCAACGTTATTTCCCAGGGCGCGAAAGCTTTATCGTGCTGCACCTGGCGAGCCTCTGGTGGCTGATCGCCGCGAGCCTGGAAATGGCCGCGCAAGGCCCGCAGTGCAAGGTGTTCTGGGCCACCATGGCCTGGCCGGGGATTCTTGTGGTGCCCACCTTCTGGGCAATCTTCCTCTGGCAATACGTCAACAGCGTGCGCCAATCGCTGCCACTGCGCAGTACCCTGGGTTTGGCCGTGGTGCCGGTGCTGATCTGGCTGATGGCCCTGAGCAACCCCTGGCATGGCCTGTTCTACGGCGCTGGTACGGCGCCGCTGAGTGATGAGGCGGGCGCGCCGATCCGCTATCAGCATGGGCCGCTGTTCTACGCCGCCGCCGCTTACGTCTACCTGTTTATGGCTTTCTGCATGGGCGTGGTGCTGCGCGCGGCCATCGTCAGTTATGGCGTGCATCGGCGCCACTACCTGGCGTTTGTCTTCGTTACTGCGGTGCCCTGGGTCGCCAATATCAGTTATGTAGTGTTCGGCTGGATGCTCTTTGGCTTTGACCCAACGCCCTTCAGTTTCGCCTTTACCTTGGTGGCCTTTGCCTGGCTGATTGTCGGTGTGCGGTTATTCGACCTGCTGCCTGTGGCTCGCCACCTGCTGCTGGATGCCCTGCTCGATCCGGTGCTGGTGGTCGATGCGCAGTTGCGGGTGATCGAGGCGAACCCGGCCGCATTGAAACTGGCTGGACTGCGCAGTGGTTGGCAGGGTCGGCAGCTGGCCGACTGGCCGATCCTCGGTGCGGATTTGCAGCAGTTGCTGAGTCAGCAGGCGCAGGGCGAGCATGATCGGCTGCTGACCCTGGCCAACTCGGCGCGGTATTTCGAAGTGCGTATCCGCGCCATCGAGCGGGTGACCCATCGCGGCACCCTGGTGCTGGGGCAGATGCTCTACCTGCGTGATGTCACCCAGCGCCACCTTAGTGAACTGAAGCTGGCCGAAGCCCTGGCCCTCAGCGAAGAGCGCTTGCGCACCATCACCAATCTGCATGAGCAGCTGCAGGAGCAGGCGCTGTGTGACCCGCTGACCGGGCTGTACAACCGGCGTTATCTGGATGAGTTCTTTACCCGCGAGTTGGCCGTTGCGCAGCGCGAACGCACGCCGATTTCCCTGGCGCTGATCGATCTGGATCATTTCAAGCAGCTCAACGACGAACACGGCCATCTGGAAGGCGACGACGTGCTCAAGGGCGTGGCCCAGCACCTGCTGGAAAACCTGCGCAGCTCGGACGCGGTATTCCGTATCGGTGGCGAAGAGTTCCTGCTGATCCTGCCGCGCGCCGATGCCCATGAAGCCCGCGCGCGTCTGGAAACCATCTGCCGCGATTTAGCCGCACATCCCCTGCCGACCCGCGGTGGCGCACGTTATGTAACCTTGTCCGCCGGCTTGGCGCTTTGGCCCGAGCAGGGTCTGGTGCTCGATGAGTTGCTGCAGGTGGCCGATGCCGCCCTGTATCAGGCCAAGCATGCGGGGCGTAATAGGGTTTGTAGCCTGGCCTGATGGCCCGGCAGCTCCTTCCATCCAGTGCTAAAGCGCTTTCCCTGCTAAAGGGGTAAACTGCGCGCGATTTTTCTTCCTTCCCGGAGCCATCCATGTCCCGCGTTACCCTCAGCCGCTACCTGATCGAGCAGACCCGCTGCAACCACACCCCAGCCGATCTGCGTTTCCTTATTGAAGTGGTCGCACGGGCCTGTAAGGAGATCAGCCATCAGGTATCCAAGGGTGCACTGGGCGGCGTGCTGGGCAGCATGGGCACGGAGAACGTGCAGGGCGAGGTGCAGAAGAAGCTCGACGTGATTTCCAACGAAATCCTTCTGGAAGCCAACGAGTGGGGCGGTCACCTGGCCGGCATGGCGTCCGAAGAAATGGACAATGCCTACCAGATTCCCGGTAAGTACCCGAAGGGCGCCTACCTGCTGGTTTTCGACCCGCTGGATGGCTCCAGCAACATTGATGTCAACGTCTCGGTCGGCACCATCTTCTCGGTACTGCGTTGCCCGGACCGCAATGGTGATGAAGGCGATCTGGGTGAGGAAGCCTTCCTCCAGCCGGGCACCGAACAGGTGGCTGCCGGTTATGCAATCTACGGCCCGCAGACCATGCTGCTGCTGACCCTTGGTGATGGCGTCAAGGGTTTCACCCTGGATCGCGAGCTGGGCAGCTTCGTGCTGACCCACGACAACATCAAGGTGCCGGAGTCGACCAAGGAATTCGCCATCAACATGTCCAACCAGCGTCACTGGGAAGCGCCGGTACAGCGCTATGTCAGCGAGTTGCTGGCGGGCGAAGAAGGCCCGCTGGGCAAGAACTACAACATGCGCTGGATCGCCTCGATGGTGGCCGATGTGCATCGCATCCTCACCCGTGGCGGCGTGTTTATGTACCCGCGCGACAGCCGCGAGCCAGAGAAGCCGGGCAAGCTGCGCTTGATGTACGAAGCCAACCCGATGTCGATGATCATCGAGCAGGCTGGCGGCATGGCCACCAACGGCACCCAGCGCATTCTCGATATCCAACCGACCTCCCTGCACCAGCGTGTCGCGGTCTTCCTCGGTTCCAAGGAAGAAGTGCTGCGCATCAGCGCCTATCACCGCGAGTAAACGATGAACGCGCCCTGGCAGCCGTTGCTTGACTGGTGGTTCGGGGCGGCCGGCTGCGGCCCTGGCGTGACGGCTGCTGAGGTGGCTGCCAGGCGTACCGCGTTGTGGTTCGGCAAGCAGGATCGTCAGGATGAGCAGGCGCGCGAGCAGTTTGGCGCGCTGGTCGAGCAGGCTCTGGCCGGTGGGTTGCAAGACTGGCAAGGCGAACCTGAGGGCTGGCTGGCGACCCTGCTGTTGCTCGATCAGCTGCCACGGATGATCTTTCGCGATACCCCGCGCGCGTTTGCCGGCGATCCGCTGGCTCGACCGTTGGCCCTGCACGGGCTGGCCCAGGGCTGGGATCAGCAGCTGCGCCCGATCCAGCGGGTGTTTGCCTACCTGGTGCTGGAGCATGCCGAAGACCTGACGCTGCAGAATCAGGCCGTGCAGCTGTTTCAGGCATTGCTTGAGCAGGCTGCAAGCGCCGAGCGCGAGCTGTTTGCCGGCTATCTGGACTATGCCGAGCGCCATCAGCGAGTAATCGCGCGCTTTGGCCGTTTCCCCCATCGCAATCAAATACTCGGGCGCGCTTCCAGTGCCGAGGAATCTGCCTTTCTGCTGGAACCTGGCTCGCGCTTCTAGCATCCAAGCAGGCAGGCTCGGTATTGCTATGCCAAGCTGGTCTTGGTTCTTTCCTCAGGAGTTTCCCCATGTCTCTGCGTGTCGTCGCACTACTCGCCGGCTGCCTGCTACTGGTCGCCTGCAACAAGATCAATCAGGACAATTACACCCAGCTCAAGGCGGGTATGAGCAAGGATGAGGTCCAGAACCTGTTGGGTAAACCGACCGAATGCGCCGGTGCCCTAGGCATGTCCAGCTGCACCTGGGGCGATGAACAGCGCTTTATCAGCGTTCAGTACGCCGGCGACAAGGTCATGATGTTTTCCGGCAAGGGTTTGAAGTGATGCGCCTGCTGGCTGCGTTGGCCGCAGCGGCGCTGCTGGTGGGCTGCGCCAATTCCGGCACGGGCGTGGTGCCGCCGAAGACTGTCGAGCGGGTCGATCTAAAGCGTTATCAAGGCCTCTGGTACGAGCAGGCGCGTTTGCCGATGTTCTTCCAGCGCAATTGCGCGCAGTCCGAGGCGCTTTATGAGCTGCAGGAAGGCGGAACGCTTGGCGTGACCAATCGCTGCCGCACTTACGATGGCGATATGCAGCAGGTGCAGGGCCAGGCCGTGGCGCAGGTGCCGGGCGAGACCAATAAACTCTGGGTGCGTTTCGACAACTGGGCCAGCAGCCTGCTGCCGGGGCTGACCAAGGGCGAGTACTGGGTGCTCTATCTGGATGATGGTTACCAGGCCGCGCTGGTTGGGCATCCCAATCGCAAGTATCTCTGGTTGCTGACCCGTGATCAGGACGCCAGCGCGAAACACCTTGCGACGCTACTTGAAGAAGCGCGCAGCCGTGGTTATGACACCCGTGAGCTGATCTGGCGACGTACGGCAGCTGAGATGGCCCTGCCGCGTTAAGCAGCGCTTATTTCTTGGCTTTCGGGCTCTGCAGGCGGATGCGCAGTTGGGTGTCCGCCGTGCCGTGCTCGAACAGGCTGTCAATCGGTGTGGGCTTGCCATTGAGCAGCGGTGGGTTGGCGGAAAAGCCCACCGGTTCCAGCGGGATGCCGCGCCGGCCATGGTCGAGCTGGCCGTTGCCATTGCTGTCCTGGTACAGCTGAATGGCATAGCGCCCAGGCGGCAGGTCGACTAGGCGCAGCTGGCCGTCGTCACTCTGCTGCAGGCGCAGTGGCTGTTCCGGCCAACGTTGCTGCGCGCCGCTCACCAGCGCCGCATGCACGGTTGCCGTGGCTTGTATGCCATCTACTGTGACCAGGATGTCACCGGCTCGGGCGTATGAGCCGACCAGTAGCAGCAAAAGGCCAGTCTGATAGCCGGCCTTCTTTACGGTTTGAAGAATTCTCTGTGGCATAATCCGGGCATTTCGCAGGAAGTGGCTGGCGATGCGTCAGGTCTTGATCGTTCATTTTTCACAAACCGGCCAGCTAGACAGGTTGGCGCAATCGGTATGCGAGCCGTTACAGCAATGCAGCGATATTCAGTTGGATTACCTCCAGCTGCAACCCGCGCAACCTTACCCCTTTCCCTGGCCGTTTCTCGAGTTTTTCCGGATTTTTCCGGAAACCGTGCTGATGCGTCCGCAGCCTCTGCTGCCGTTGGCGGTGGATGCGAGCAAGCGTTATGACCTGGTGATTCTCGCCTATCAGGTGTGGTTCCTTTCGCCGTCGCAGCCGATGACTGCTTTCCTTGCTTCGCCTGAGGCCGCGCAGTTGCTCAAGGGCTCGCCGGTGGTAACGCTGATTGGCTGCCGCAATATGTGGCTGATGGCTCAGGAGAAGGTCAAGAACCGGCTCACTGAACTGGGCGCGCGGCTGGTGGACAATATCGCCCTTACTGACGCCTGCGGCACTGCGGCGAGTTTTCTGGCGACACCCTTGTGGCTGTTTACTGGGCGGCAGAAATCCTACAGCTGGGTGCCGCGCGCCGGTATTGATGAGGCTGAAATTGTCGCCGCCAGCCGCTTTGGCGTGGCCATGGCGCAACGCTTGACGGCTGACAGTCTGCCGATTGAGCAGCCGATGCTCCGCGGGCTCGGTGCTGTGCGAATTGATGAAAAGCTGATCGCCAGTGAGAAGGTCGGCAATCGCAGCTTTCAGCTCTGGAGCCGCTTGCTGGCCGCTTTAGGCCCGCAACATAGCCGCCGACGTGGCGCCGGGCTGGTGCTGTATATCCTGTTTCTGTTGTGCCTGATCGTCACCGTAGTGCCGCTCAGTGCCTTGCTTAAAAAGTTGTTGGCGCCGCTGCTAAAAGAGCGCACCCAGCGTGAGAAGGCGTACTTTGCCGGCCCGTCTGGCGAGTGAAGTGACCTGAGGAAGTCCCGTGGTACAACCTGTATTTATCAATCGCATTAGCGCCTTCCTGCCCCATGAGCCGGTCGACAACGAGCAGATGGAAGCGCGCCTGGGCCTGGTCGGCGGCAAGCCGTCGCGCGCGCGCAAGCTGATATTGCGCAGCAATGGCATTCAGCAGCGCCACTATGTAATCGACCCGCAGACTGGCGCACCGAGCATGAGTAATGCCCAGGTCAGCGCGGCAGCGATTCGCGGCCTGTTGGGCGGCGATTTCCAGCTGGCGGATCTTGATTGTCTGGTGGCCAGCAGCGCCTCACCGGATCAGGTTATGCCTGGCCATGCGGTGATGGTGCAGGGCGAGCTGGGCAATCCGCCGTGTGAAGTGGTGTCCACTGCGGGCATCTGCCTGTGTGGCATGACCGCGCTGAAATACGCCTGGATGAGCGTGGCCAGCGGCGAAAGTCGTAACGCGGTGGCCTGTGGTTCGGAGGTGGCCTCGACGCTGATGCAGGCGAGCAACTTTAACGCCGAGTACGAAAGCCGCCTCGACGAACTGGAAACCCACCCGGAAATCGCCTTCGAGAAGGATTTTCTGCGCTGGATGCTCTCCGATGGCGCCGGTGCCGTGCTGCTCCAGGGCCAGCCGAATCGCACGGGGTTGAGCCTGCGTATCGACTGGATCGACATTTTCTCCTTTGCCGATCAGATGCCGCCGTGCATGTACGCTGGCGCGGAAATGGTCGATGGCCAGCTGCAGGGCTGGAGCCGCTATGAAGGCGCTGAGCGCAATCGGCGCTCGCTGATGGCGATCAAGCAGGACGTCAAACTGCTGAACGACAACATCGTCAAATACACCGTGGAAGAAACCCTCAAGCGCATCATGGCGCGGCGTGAGCTGCATGCCGATGCGGTGGATTATTTCCTCCCGCACTACTCTTCGGAATTCTTCCGCGAGCGGCTGTCCGTGGGCCTGGCCAGCGCGGGCTTGCCGATCCCACAAGAACGCTGGTTTACCAACCTGACCAGCAAGGGCAATACCGGCGCCGCGTCGATCTTTATCATGCTTGATGAGTTGTTCAATTCAGGTAGCCTGCGCAGCGGCCAGCGTTTGCTCTGCTATGTGCCGGAAAGTGGGCGCTTCTCCAGCGCCTTTATGCATCTCACGGTGGTTGGCCAGGACGGTGACAACACATGAAGCTCGATGAGGTTCCCCAGGATCACAGCTCCACTTACGGCGGCCACTGCAAGCTGGTCTACGCGGTAGACGCCAGCGGCCATTATCAGGGCGCGCAGAGCGATGGCTGGGAGCCGGAAGCCTTCGCCACCCAGCTCGCCGTAGCCGAACTGCAGGAGCAGGAAGCCGAGGCTGAAGCTGGCTGGCAGCGCGGCGAGCTGTCGCCGCTGAAGTGCCTGATGTACCGCTACCGCCTGGATGAACCGGCGCTGGCGCAGATTACCGGGCTGTGGCAATGGCGTATTCGTCGGCATTTTCGCCCGACGATTTACCGCAAGCTGTCGGCAGCTATTCTGGCGCGTTATGCGGAGGCGTTCGGCCTGCCCGTTGAGCAATTGATTTCTTATCAGAAGGGCATGGCATGAGCAGTTTTCAGCATCAACAGAGCGCCCACTGCGAAAGCGGGGTGATGGCCAGCCTGTTGACCCATGCCGGTCTGCCGATGAGCGAGCCGATGGCCTTCGGCCTGGCCTCGGGCCTGGCGTTCGCCTACCTGCCGATCGTCAAGCTCAGCGGCATGCCGCTAATTGCTTACCGCATGCCGCCCAAGCACCTGATCAAGACCCTGAGCAAACGCCTGGGGGCGAAGCTGCACACGCGCACCTTTGGCGATCCCGAGCAGGGCCGTCGTGAGCTGGACGCCGCGCTGGACAGCGGTCGCCTGGCCGGGCTGCAGAGTTCGGTATTCTGGTTGCCGTACTTTCCGCCGGAGATGCGTTTTCACTTCAACGCGCACAACCTGCTGGCCTATGGCCGCGAGGGCAATGACTACCTGATCAGCGACCCGGTGTTTGAAGAACCGGTGCGTTGCGCCGCCGAAGACCTGCAGAAAGCCCGTTTCGCCAAGGGCGCGCTGGCCGCCAAGGGGCTGATGTACTGGCTCGATGACGTGCCGCTGGAGCAGGACTGGAACAAGCTGATCCGCCAGAGCGTGCTCTCCACCACGCGCATTCTCGATGGCATGCCGCTGCCGTGGATTGGTATTCGCGGCATCCAGCACTTGGCCAAACAGATCGACAAACTCGATCCGGCGCAGAGCAAATACAACCGCCTGTACCTGACCCATATCGTGCGTATGCAGGAAGAAATCGGCACCGGCGGCGCGGGTTTCCGCTTTATGTACGCGAGCTTTTTGCAGGAGGCTGGCGAGAAACTGGGTGACAGCAATCTGCAAGAGGCCTCGGCGCAACTCACCGCCATCGGCGACAACTGGCGCCAATTCGCCTCGGCCTGCGTACGCGCCAGCCGCAATAAGGGCGAAACGCCAAACTTCGCCCCCATCGCCGACAGCCTGCGCAGCATCGCTTTGCAAGAGCGTGGCTTGATGAAAGAACTGGCAGCCTGGAGCAAGCGGTAGGGTGGATCGCGCTTTATCGATCCACCACCAAACGCCCGACAACCTAAGCCCTGCTGCGTTTCGTAGGATGGGTGATAACCCATCGGATGGTGATGGGTTGTCACCCATCCTACGGGCTACAGCTTGATTCGCTGTACCTCGATACCTGTGCTCAGTTCGCTAAAGCTGTTGGCATAGGCGCCGGTTATCGCACCTTCCAACAGTAGCGCCTGCACACAGAAATCTCCGCGTTCATCGCAAACCAGCAACAGCGCCTGCTCGATCAAACCATCCTGCAAATCCAGATTGGCCAGGCTGAGCAACTGCGGCCAGACCTGCTCGCCAGCACCGATAAACAGATTCGGCCCGTCGATGCCCAGTTGCTGGGCGATATGAAAGCCGGCGGCGTTGCTGACGCTATTCACAAACTCGAAGGGCTTGGGCTGTTTGTACTGCACGCACACCGCTTCCAGCAGCGCGCTCATGGTGGCCCGCGCCGGATGCGCCGAGGCCAGGTACAGGCCGCAGTTGTTGCGCACCTGCGCTTTCAGGGGCGCAGCGGCCAGCAGGCATTGCAGAATCAGCCGGTCGATACGCCTTGGCGGGCTGTCCAGCCACTGGCCGAGGGCTGTCTTCAGCTGTTTGTCATCCGTGCTGGCCAGGCCGTGGACTTCACTGGCGGCTATTACCGGCATGTCGTGTCCCCCTGAGCGCAGCCTTGTAAAACCAGGCTGGTGTTATTGCCGCCAAAGCCGAAGAAGTTGGTCAGCAGCAGGCTATCTGACGCCAGTTGCTGCGGTTCTGCACTCAATGGCAGCAGTGCTTCGCTGGCGTAGCTCACGGCGGGCAGTGGGCCCAGTTGCAGTGCCTGAAGCAGCAGCAGGCTTTCACTTAGCCCGCAGGCGCCCAGGGTGTGGCCGAGCCAGGGTTTGAGCAGGCTCAGGGCCGGCATTTGTTCGCCATAGAGCAGGCGCATGCCGTTGCTTTCGGCTTCATCGTTGGCGCTGGTGGCGGTGCCATGCAGTTTCACCAGGTCGATCTGCGCTGCGGTGCAGTCGGCGCTGCGCAGCGCCTGCTGCATCACCCAGTGGATATGGCTGCCATCTTCGCGGGTGGTGGTCAGGCTACTGGTGTCGCAGGCGCTAAAGCCTCCGAGCAGGCGCGCCAGTGGTGCTTCACTGGGTTCGCGGCTGAGTAGTACGGCGGCATAGGCTTCGCCCAGCAACAGGCCGTCGCGCTCGGGGTGAAAGGGCCGATACTGGCCGTTGGGGCTGGTCAGCATCAGTGCGCCAAAACCCTGCATGGCAATGACGCTGGGGGTTTCGAAACTCAGCACCAGGGCGCGGGCATACTGGCCCGCGTTGATCAGCCGAGCGCCGTAGAGCAGACCGTTGGCGGCGCTGGTGCAGGCGGTATTCAGGGTAAAGGCGGCGGCAAAGCCCCAGCGCTGGCGCAGCTGGCTGGCGAGCAGATCCAGCGGCGTCGAATCTTCCGGGCGAAAGCCCTGCTGCCGGCTGGTCAGGGCTTCCAGTTCGCTGATATCCAGGCTGGTGCTGGCGATGATCAGCAGGCAGTCGTCGAGTGGCTGAGGATTGGCAGCGAGGGTTTCGCCGAGCAGGCGATCCAGGCGCTCACTCAGGCTTTCGCCAGTTTTCGTGGCGTACAGATAAGTACGCGGCTCAAGCACTTCATGCAGCACAAAGGGCTCGCCTTGGGGCGGCTGGCCTGTTTGCAGGGCTTGGGCGGCGCTGTGCAGGTCATCACCCAGGGCGCAGTGCAGGGCGGCACGCTGCAGATAGATCGGGGTCACTGCTGCTGCCTGATATAGGCGGCGATGCTGGCGATAGTGCCGAGGATGCGGCGGCCGTCTTTGGCACCTTCGATGCGTACGCCGTAGTGCTGCTGCAGCGCCAGGGAGACTTGCAGGGCATCCAGGCTGTCCATGGCGATACGGCTCTTCGCGCCGAACAGTGGCTCGTCATCGCTGATGCTTTGCCAGTCGATATCATCTTCCTTGTCGCACTCGCGGATCAGCAGTTGTTTGAGTTGTTGTTCTAGTAGTGAGTGGTCCATTGCGTGCGCTGTACTCGTCGGGTGAACAGAAGCAGCCCGGCCATGCCGCACAGCGCTGCAAATAGCAGCAGGCGTGCGCAGTAGGGGGCGATGTCGGCCAGTGAGCCATGGCCCACCAGCAGGGTGAGAAAGGCGTCGAGCGCCCAGCTCATTGGGGATATTTCCGCAAGCCTGGCCATGGCCACCGGCATTACGCTTTTCGGCACCATGATCCCGCCAATCGCGGCGAGGAGAATATTGATACCGCCACCGAGCAGCAGCGCCTGCTCGCTGCTGCGCGCCAGCGCGGCCAGCAGCAGGCCCAGGCTGCAGGTGGCCAGGGCGATGCTAATGGCCAGCAGCGGGTAGGCCACGGCGCTGCCGGGCAAACTCAGAGCGGGAAGGCCGAGCAGCGGCAGGCCGTAGATGCCGATACCGAGTAGCAGAGCGAACTGCAGCAGGTTGATGGCGAAGTACGGCAGCAGCTTGCTCAGCACCAGGGTGCCGAGGTTCAGGCCCAGGCAGCGCAGGCGCAGCAAGGTGCCGCTTTGCTGCTCGCGCTGAAAGCCGCCGGCCATGGGTAGCACGACGAAGAACATGCCGAAGATCAGCCAGGCCGGCACGCTCAGTTGGGTGGCATTGGCACGGCCGCTAAGGTCGCCGCTGGCCAGTTGTTCCTGCTCGTCGATCTGGCTCTGGGTGCGCTGCTGCACCAGTTGCAGGCGCTCGGCGCGGCTCAGCTCGGCATCGACCACGCCGCTGTCTTCCAGGTAGGCCAATAGCCGGGTCTGCGCCAGGGCGATGCTCACCGCGCTGTACAGGCGCTGGCGCGAGAGTTTGTCGAACTGTGCGGGGAAGCTCAGGCTGGGGCCTTGGTGCGGGCTGTCCAGCAGCTTGTCGGAGAAGTCTGCGGGCAAGCGCACATGGGCCAGGCTTTCGCTGCTCTCGTCGAACAGCTGGCTGTCCGGCAATTGCGCTTGCAGGGCGTCGCGAAAGAACTGGCTGGCGTCGTCGTGCGGCGCTTCGATAATCAGGCGCAGCGCCGGTGGCTTGTCTTGCATATAGCTGGACATGGCCCCTGCCATCAGCAGCAGAAACAGCGTCGGCATAATAAACAGCACGGCCAGCGCATGGGGGTCGCGCAGCAGCAACAGCACTTCCTTGCGCGCCAATGCCAAGAGCCTCATAGCCGACCTCCGTTCAAGCGCAGGTAGAGCTGTTCCAGTGACGGGCGGCCGAAGCGCAGCAGATTGGGTAAACCATCCTGGGCGGCGACAAATTCGCTGATGGCCAGCAGCTGCTGACCATTCAGCGATGCGATACGCAGGCCCTTGGGTAGCACTTCGGCCGTTAGTTGCAGGCTCGCGAGCAACTGGTTAAGGCCGGCGGGTGGCGCGTCCGGCCATTCCAGCAGCAGGCCGTGGTCGTCGCCGAGCAGCTGGCGCTTGTCCAGGTCCAGGCGCACCTGACCTTCGTGCAGCAGCAGAATGCGCTGCGCCACCCGCTCGACCTCTTCCAGGTAGTGGCTGGTGTAGATCACCGCCTTGCCCTCGGCGGTCAGCTGTTCCACGGCGGCCAGCAAGTGTTGACGACTCGCCGCATCGACGCCCACGGTGGCTTCATCGAACAGATATAGATCGGCGGGTTGCAGCAGGCCGATGGCAAAATTCAAGCGCCGCTGTTCGCCGCCGGAGAGCTGCTCGCTGCGCCGGGTCAGCTTGTCTTGCAGGGCGCAGATGTCGATGCACTGCTGCAGGCGCTGGCGGCGCTCATTGCCGCTCAGGCGATAGAGGTCGGCAAAGAGTTCAAGGTTTTCGCCCACCTTGAGCCCTGCATAGAAGGCCAGCTGTTGCGGCACCAGGCCGAGCCTGGGTTGGCCTTGCCAATGCAGTTCGCCCTGTTGCAGCGCCAGCACGCCGCTCAGCAGCGAGAGCAGGGTGGTCTTGCCGGCGCCATTGCTGCCGAGCAGGCCCAGGCATTCGCCGGCCTGCAACTGCAGGTCGATTCCTTGCAGTGCGGCGCGGTTGGCGCCTGGATAGCTGTGGCCGACATTGCGCAGTTCAAGCATGGATCAGCACCAACAGCAGTTTGCCGTCGAGTAGCAGGCGTTGCTCGCTATGGATACTGAAGGCATACAGCGCGCCGGCCGGGCTTAGCGCTTCTTGCTGGGCGCTGACCTGCAGCGCGCCACTGCGCTGGGTCGGCTCATGGTGCAGCTGCAACTGCGAGAGCTTGCCGACCAGTGCCATTTCAATGGCACTGGCATCGCCGTATAAGGCACCATGCGCGGCGCATAATTGGGCGGCTGCCTCGAACAGCAGGCAGGGTGAGGCGTCGGTGCCAAATATGTCCAGATAGCGCCAGGCACTCAGGCCCTGAATGCTCAGGCTGTCATGCGCCAACAGGCCATCCAGCCAGAGGGCTGGGCCTTGGTGGGGCAGCAGGCTGTGCAGTTGAGTGCGATCCATTGCGGGCGGCCGAGGTAAACAGGCCGGCAGTGTAACAGAGGGGCTGCAGGTCGCGCAGTGCCTGGCTTTGACGGATTATTGGGCGGAGTGGGAGAAGGCGTTATGGGCTGGTTGCAGGGGTTGGCCTTCGGGCTGGGGACATTGGTGTTGCTGGCGCTGTCCTGGCGGGCGTTGCTGCGGCCGCAGTCCCACGGCTTCTACCGGTTCTTCGCCTGGGAGGCGATTCTGGCCTTGCTGGTGCTTAACGGGCCGGTCTGGTTTGTCGACCGTTTTGCCCTGCATCAGCGCCTGTCCTGGCTGTTGTTGTTCGCCTCCTTGCTGCTGCTGTTTGCCGGCCTCTATCAGCTTCGGCGTATGGGCCGTCCCGATGGGCAGCGTACGGATGCCGAGCTGTTTGCCTTCGAGCGCACCTCGCAGTTGGTCACCAGCGGCATCTTCCGCCTGATCCGCCACCCGCTGTACGCCTCGCTGCTGTTGCTGGCCTGGGGCGTGGCCTGCAAACAGCCCAATGGCCTAAGCCTGGTTCTGGCACTGCTGGCCAGCCTGGCACTCTGGCTGACCGCCAAGCGCGACGAGGCCGAGTGTTTGCAGCAGTTTGGTGAGGCGTACCGCGACTATATGCAGCGCAGCAAGATGTTTATTCCTTGGCTCCTCTAATCATCTATTCCCAGTTCAGCCGCGCCAGCTTCCACTCATCGCCTTCCAGCCACCATTCCAGTTTTACGCTGTAGTGACGGGCACTGTCGGGGATCAAACCTTCGGCGCCGGCCAGGCCGACCTGGGCCTCGGTGTGGCCTTTTTCGCGGTAGGTCGTATCGAGGTAGCTGTTCTTGCTCAGGGCCAGCACCTTGACGTTCTTGTGGCGCATAAACATCAGCAACATGGTGCGCTGTGCCCACTCGCGGTCGAACTCCCCCTGGGCCGAAAACTGCGGGTGCAACTGGTCGAGTACCGCGCTGTTCTGCTTCGCCTCCAGGTTGTCCTGCAGTTGTTGCACGGCTGCTTCCAGTGCTGCTTGCGGGTCATCCTTGGCGCCGCAACCGGCGAGCAGGGTGCAAAACATTAGGAAAGCTAAGGCAAATATCCTTGTTGGCATGCTCAACTCCTTTTTCATGGTTATGATGCCCGGCAGGGCTTTAGGCGGCCGCGACAGGCGAATCACCTTCGCCAGCCGTCAAGTTACGCATCAATTCAGGAGCATGCCATGCAGACCTTGTATCCGGAGATTAAACCCTACGCCCGTCATGAGCTGGCGGTGCAGGCGCCGCACGTGCTCTATGTCGACGAAAGTGGTTCGCCGGATGGTCTGCCCGTGGTGTTTATCCATGGTGGCCCGGGTGCCGGTTGCGACGCTGCCAGCCGGCGCTATTTCGACCCCAACCTCTATCGCATCGTCACCTTTGATCAGCGTGGCTGCGGCCGTTCCACCCCCCACGCCAGCCTGGAGAACAACACCACCCAGGCGCTGATCGCCGACATGGAGCAGATCCGCGAGCACCTCGGCATCGACAAGTGGGTACTGTTCGGCGGCTCCTGGGGCTCGACCCTGGCCCTGGCTTACGCCCAGGCCCATCCGCAGCGCGTGCATGGGCTGATCCTGCGCGGCATCTTCCTGTGTCGCCCGCAGGAAATTCAGTGGTTCTACCAGGAAGGTGCCAGCCGCCTGTTCCCCGATTACTGGGAAGACTACCTGGCGCCGATCCCGGCCGATGAGCGTGGTGATCTGGTACAAGCCTTCCATAAACGGCTGACTGGCCCGGATCAGATTGCCCAGATGCACGCCGCCAAAGCCTGGTCGACCTGGGAAGGCCGTACCGCCACCCTGCGCCCCAATCCGCAGGTGGTCGACCGTTTCAGTGACGCCCACCGCGCGCTGTCGATTGCTCGTATCGAATGCCACTATTTCGTCAATAACGCCTTCCTCGAACCCGATCAGCTGCTGCGCGATATGCCGAAGATCGCCCATTTGCCGGGGGTGATCGTGCATGGCCGCTATGACGTGATCTGCCCGCTGGATAACGCCTGGGCACTGCATCAGGCCTGGCCGAACAGCGAACTGCAGATCATCCGTGATGCCGGTCATTCGGCGGCCGAAACCGGGATCACCGACGCCCTGGTGCGTGCGGCGGATGAACTGGCGCGGCGCCTGCTCAACCTGGCGCCGGACGAAGCATGAAGGCACTGATCCAGCGCGTGCGCGGTGCACGGGTGGAAGTAGCGGGTGAGGTGGTGGGGGCGATTGATCAGGGCCTGCTGGCGCTGGTCGGCGTTGAACCACAGGACAGCCCGGCCAGCGTCGAGAAAATTCTGCACAAGCTGCTCAACTACCGCGCGTTTAGTGATGCGGCCGGCAAGATGAACCTGTCGCTCAGTGATATTGGCGGCGGCCTGTTACTTGTCTCGCAATTCACCCTGGTCGCCGATACCAAGAGCGGCCTACGCCCGAGCTTTTCCAGTGCCGCGCCGCCGGCGCTGGGGGCTGAGCTGTTCGACCTGCTGGTCGCCCAGGCCCGCGGCAAACACCCGCAGGTCGCCACCGGCCAGTTCGGTGCCGATATGCAGGTGCATCTGGTTAATGATGGGCCGGTGACCTTTCTGCTGGAAAGCTAGCAGCCTGCTAACGCGCCAGGGCTTCGGCAACAAAGTCCAGGCGATCCTGGCCGAAGTGCATCTCGCTGCCGACAAAGATGGTCGGTGCGCCAAACACGCCGCGCTTGATCGCCTCTTCGGTGGTGGCCTTGAGGTGTTCTTTGACCGCTTCATCGCTGACTAGGCGTTCGAACTCGGCCGGATCGAAGCCGGCGGCGCTTAGCACTTCGGCAACCACTTCGGGCTTGCTGAGGTTCTTCTGCTGTACCCACAGCGCCTCGAAGATGGTTTTCACGTAGTGCTCGAAACTCTCGCTGTTTTCATAGCCGGCCGCGCCGCGCATCAGCGTCAGGGTGTTGATCGGGAAGCCCGGGCTGAAGGCCATCGGCACGCCGTAGCGGCTGGCGAAACGCGCCAGGTCCCTGAGCATCCAGGCACCCTTGCTCGGAATCATCACCGGCGACTGGTTGCCGGTGGCCTTGAATACCCCGCCGAGCAGCATCGGTCGCCAAACGATCTGCGCACCGGCCTCGCGGGCAATTCGCGGTAACTGAGTCCAGGCCAGGTAGCTGGCCGGGCTGCCGAAGTCGAAAAAGAACTCTAGGGTTTTGCTCATTACATGCTCCTTTGGGAGGTCTTGTTATTGGGCGAGCGTGCTGTTTAAAAGGTTTCGCTCCAGGGACGTAGATCCAGCTCATGCACCCAGCAGTCGCGCGGTTGGCAATGGATCTGCCAGTAGGTGTCGGCGATATGTTCCGGGTTGAGGATGCCGTCCTGATCCTTGAGCTGGTACAGCTGGGGAAAGGTCTCGCGGATAAAGGCGGTGTCGATGGCCCCGTCGATAATCGGGTGCGCGACATGGATGCCCTTGGGGCCGAGTTCGCGGGCCATGCTTTGGGCCAGCGCACGCAGGGCGAACTTGGCGCTGGCGAAGGCGGAGAAATTCGCCCGACCGCGCAAGGAGGCGGTGGCACCGGTAAAGATGATGGTGCCATGGCCACGCGGCAGCATGACCTTGGCCGCTTCACGGCCGGTGAGGAAACCAGCCAGCGCGGCCATTTCCCAGACCTTGCGGTAGACCCGCTCGGTGGTTTCGGTAATGGAAAACTGCACGTTGGCGCCGATGTTGAAGACTACCGCATGCAGCGGGCCGACCTCGCGCTCGATGGTGGCGAACAGCTCGACCACCTGCTCTTCGATCCGCGCATCGCAACCAAAGGCGCGAGCCGTTCCGCCAGCCGCTTCAATCTCCGCTACCAGCGGGCCAAGTTTCTCGGCGTTGCGTCGTGCCACACAGGCGACATAGCCCTCGCGGGCGAAGCGCTTGGCGATGGCGCCGCCAGTGGCATCCCCCGCACCGACGACCAGAATTGCTTTGCGTTCGCTCATTGCAGTCTCCATAAGTTCTATTTTGGAACCGTGCTTGATAGTCAGTTCCATTTTGGAACCTGTCAAGCTATGGTGAGCCATTGCGGTTGGAGACTGGCTTATGCGTTGGGAAGAACTTGAGCAGCAACCCTGTTCCTTGGCTCGCACGTTATCGGTGGTGGGGGATCGCTGGACGTTGCTGGTGCTGCGCGAGAGTTTTCTCGGTATTCGTCGTTTCGACGAGTTCGAGAAGCGCCTGGGGATTACCCGCCATGTGCTGGCCGAGCGCCTGAAAAAGCTGGTGGAGGCTGGGGTGCTGGACAAGGTGGTCTATCAGCAGCGGCCGCTGCGCGAGGAGTACTGCCTGAGCGCCAAGGGCCGCGACCTGTATCCCGTCATCATGGCGCTGGTGCATTGGGGTGACCGGCATATGAGCGGTGCGGAAGGCGCGCCGATTCGGCATATTCACCGCAGTTGCGGCAGGCCTATGCATGGCGTACTGGTGTGTTCCGATTGTGGTGAGTCGCTGCAGCCGAAGGATGTCCAGCTGGAGGAAGCGCCTGCGCTCAAGGGCCAGCTACTGCCGGCGCATTGGCACGAAAAGCAGGTTGTGTAGGGTGGATGACGCTTTTCCCATCCACCATCGTGAGTTGGTGGATGGATACGGCGCCATCCACCCTACGGGCTATTGCCTGCACATTGGCACGCCAGGCAGGCCGCAGAAAGCCCGTAGCCCGGATGTAATCCGGGAATACGTGGTCCCGGATTACATCCGGGCTACGGCAAGGTGCTTTGAGGCTAGAACAAGCGCGCCAACAAGGCCGTCACCGCGGTTTCTACCCGCAGAATCCGCGCACCCAGTTGCACCGGTTGCAGGCCGGCTTCGGCAAGCTTTTCCACTTCGTAGGGAATCCAGCCGCCTTCCGGGCCGATGGCGAGTGTCACGGCCTGTTCGACTGCCCGTGGGCAGGCTGGGAAGTCGCCGGGATGGCCGACCAAGCCCACTGTGCCGGCTGCGATGCCAGGCAGCTGGTCTTCGACAAAGGGCTTAAAGCGCTTTTCGATAATCACTTCCGGCAGCACGGTATCGCGGGCCTGTTCCAGGCCGAGAATCAGCTGTTCGCGAATCGCTGCGGGTTCGAGGAAGGGCGTCTGCCAGAAGCTTTTTTCCACCCGGTAGCTGTTCAGCAGAATCAGCCGAGGCACACCCATGCTGCTGACGGTTTGCAGCACGCGGCGCAGCATCTTTGGTCTAGGCAGGGCGAGCAGCAGGGTCAGTGGCAGTTTCTCAGGCGGAGGCTGGTCGAGCTGCACGGCAAGCTCGGCCTGGTCGGCGTCCAGGCGCAGCAGCTGGCCACTGCCCATCAAGCCATTCAGGCGGCCGACGCGCAGGCTGTCGCCCGCTTCGGCGCGGTGCACTTCATGCAGGTGCTTGAGGCGGCGGCCGCTAAGCAGCACGCGGTCGGCGGCGATAAAGTCGCCGTCTTCCAGCAGCAGCAGGTTCACGGTTGCGCGGCGGGCGGCTGGTCGTTGGAGGGGCTGTCGCTTTCGGCTGCAGCCGCCGTGTCCTGTTCGGCGCGGCGTTTGACCAGGCTGCCGCAGAGCAGGCCGGCTTCGAACAGCAGCCACATGGGCACGGCCAGCAGGGTTTGCGAGAACACGTCCGGTGGGGTTAGCACCATGCCGACGACAAAGCAGCCGACTACCACATAAGGCCGGCTTTTGCGCAGGGTGGCAACGTCGACAACGCCGATCCAGATCAGCAGAAAGGTGGCAATCGGGATCTCGAACGCCACGCCGAAGGCGAAGAATAGGGTCAGAACGAAATCCAGGTACTGACCGATGTCGGTCATCATCGCCACGCCTTCCGGGGTCACGCTGGCGAAGAAGCCGAACATGATCGGGAACACCACGAAGTAGGCGAAGGCCATGCCGGCGTAGAACAGCAGAATGCTGGAGATCAGCAGTGGTATGGCAATGCGCTTCTCGTGCTTGTACAGCCCCGGTGCGATAAAGCCCCAGATCTGATGCAGGATGATCGGGATGGCCAAAAACAGCGCAACCATCAGCGTCAGCTTGAACGGCGTAAGGAACGGCGAGGCCACCCCGGTGGCGATCATCGTCGCGCCTTCGGGCAGGTAGGCACGCAGCGGCGCGGCGACCAGCGCGTAGATGTCCTGGGAGAAATAGAACAGTCCGGCGAACAGCAGCAGGACGGCGCCGACAATACGCAGCAGGCGCGTGCGCAGTTCGGTCAGGTGGGAGACCAGGGGCATTTCCTGATCGCTGTCCGGTCGTTGGCTCATGGCTGCGGGCTTTTATCCTGGCGGGTGCTATCAGTCGCGGCGGCCGACTCTGCTGCTGGGGGGGTGGCAGGGCTCGGTTCGGTGATGGTGCTGAGCGGCGCGTTGAGGCTTTGCTTCATCGCGTTCATTTCCCGCTCCAGCTCGAGGATCTGCTCGTTATGCAGTTGGCGGCGGATTTCATCCGCGCCGATCTCGCGCTCGACTTCAGCCTTGATCGCACTGAAGCTGCGTTTGATCCGGCCGATCCACAAACCGGCCGTGCGCACTGCGCCGGGCAGGCGATCAGGCCCCAGCACCACCAGGGCGACCACCGCGATCAGCAGCAGCTCGGTAAAGCCGATATCGAACATGGCTTAGTCTTTTTTCGTCGGCTCTTCGACCTTGCGCGCCTGGGCGTCAATGGTCTGGCCTTTGGGTTCTTCCACGGCAGGTTTGTCTTCTTCGTTGCCCATGGACTTCTTGAAGCCCTTGATCGCATCGCCCAGATCCGAGCCGAGGCCCTTGAGGCGCTTGGTGCCGAACAGCATGACCACGATCAGCAGGACGATCAGGAGTTGCCAGATGCTAATGCCACCGAATCCCATAACGCGTACTCCGTAATTTAAGGGTTAATCAGTCTTGTGCGCGCGCAGCCTTTTCCGCATGCCCGGACAAGCCAAAACGCCGGTCTAGTTCGTCCAGTACCGCCTGGGGGTGCTGGCCGAGGGCGGCGAGCATGACCAGGCTGTGGAACCACAGGTCGGCGGTTTCATAAATCACATCGCTGCAGTCACCGCTGACGGCAGCATCCTTGGCGGCGAGGATGGTTTCCACCGATTCTTCACCGACCTTTTCCAGAATCTTGTTCAGGCCCTTGTGGTACAGGCTGGCGACATAGGAACTGTCGGCGGCTGCGCCTTTGCGCGACTCCAGCACTTCGGCCAGGCGGCTCAGGGTGTCGGTCATGTCCGCGCTACTCATGGTTGTGTCCTGCGGCATAGATGGCGTGCGGGTCTTTGAGCACCGCGTCGACGGTCTTCCACTCGGCGTTGTCGTATACCCGGTAGAAGCAGCTCTCGCGACCGGTATGGCAGGCGATGCCGCCCAGTTGCTCGACCATCAGGATGATCACGTCGGCGTCGCAATCCAGGCGCAGCTCGTGCAGCTTCTGCACATGGCCGGATTCTTCACCCTTGCGCCACAGCTTGCCACGCGAGCGCGACCAGTAGATGGCACGCTGCTCGGCGGCGGTCAGGGTCAGGGCCTCGCGGTTCATCCAGGCCATCATCAGCACGCGGCCGGTTTTGTGGTCCTGGGCGATGGCCGGCACCAGGCCGTCCGCGTTCCAGTTGATTTCGTCGAGCCAGTCAGTCATTGCGCTATCCGCCCATCTCGGGCTGCTTGATTCAGAAAGCTAGTGTGCCAGTGCGCACCCGGTGTGGCTATCGGCGCAGCACCAGATAGAGGCCGCCGGCGAGCATCAGCCAGCTCGGCCAGGCGATCAGGCTCAATGCCAGGCCTTGTGTAGCCGCGCCAGCGATCAGCGCCGCACCGAGCAGGCGCGCCGGCCATTGGCGGCGGGACGCAGGCTGTTCCTGGCGATTGGTCGGCTGCTGGTTGAGACGCTCCAGGGTCTCGCGGGCGATCTGCGACAGGTGAGGCACCTGCTCGGCCTGCAGTTGCAGGTTGCGCAGCAGGTGCAGCGGGCTGATGCGCTCGCGCATCCAGCGTTCGAGAAACGGCTGCGCGGTGCTCCACAGATCGAGGTCCGGGTACAGCTGGCGGCCCAGGCCTTCGATATTCAGCAGAGTCTTCTGTAGCAGCACCAGCTGCGGCTGCACTTCCATATTGAAGCGTCGCGCGGTCTGGAACAGGCGCAGCAGCACCTGGCCGAAGGAGATGTCTTTCAGCGGCTTTTCGAAGATTGGCTCGCACACCGTGCGGATTGCCGCCTCGAAATCATTGATCTTGGTTTCCGCCGGCACCCAGCCCGAGTCGATATGCAGCTGCGCCACGCGGCGGTAATCGCGCTTGAAGAAGGCGATCAGGTTGCGCGCCAGGTAGTCCTGATCTTCGGCGGTGAGGCTGCCGATGATGCCGCAGTCGATGGCAATGTACTGCGGATTCCACGGTGTGCGCGTGCTGACGAAGATATTGCCGGGGTGCATGTCGGCGTGGAAGAAGCTGTCGCGGAACACCTGGGTGAAGAAAATCTCCACGCCGCGCTCGGCCAGCAGTTTCATGTCGGTGCGCTGGTCGGCCAGGGTGTCCAGGTCGGTGACCTGAATGCCGTAGATACGCTCCATCACCAGCACTTTCGGCCGGCAATAGTCCCAGTACACCTGCGGCACATAGAGCAGCGGCGAGCCTTCAAAGTTGCGCCGCAGCTGGCTGGCGTTGGCCGCTTCGCGCAGCAGGTCGAGCTCGTCGTAAATGGTCTTTTCGTAATCGCTGACCACTTCCACCGGGCGTAGCCGGCGCGCGTCTGTGGAGGCGCGCTCGGCCAGTTTGGCGAGCAGGAATAGCCAGGCGATGTCCTGTTCGATCACCGGTTTCAGACCCGGGCGGATGACCTTGACCACCACCTCTTCGCCGCTTTTCAGCTGCGCGGCATGCACCTGGGCGACGGAGGCCGAGGCCAGCGGCTGCGTATCAAAGCGGGCAAACACTTCACCGACCTTGGCACCCAGCTGGGATTCGATCAGCGCCAGCGCCTTGGCCGGATCGAAGGGCGGTACCTGATCCTGCAGCTTGGCCAGCTCATCGGCGATATCGGTTGGCAGCAGGTCGCGGCGGGTGGAAAGCAGCTGGCCGAACTTGATAAAGATCGGCCCCAGTTCCTCCAACGCCAGACGCAAGCGTGCACCGCGCGACAGCAGCAAGTCGCGGCGTGGCAGCCAGCGCCAGGGCAATACATAACGCAGCGCGCGTGCCCAGAAGGGCAGCGGCAGGGCGAATAACAGGTCGTCCAGCTGGTAGCGGATGACTACGCGCTGGATACGCAACAGACGACGAACGGCAAGCAGCTTCATGCGATGGGCTTATGGCGTTGGGCGAGGCGCTCGATGCGCGCGTCGAGTCGGTCGAGGGATAGCTTGAGGTGGTCCAGTTCGGCGAAGCGCGCATCGGCTTCGCGCTGGCCGACCAGGCTGCGGGATTCTTCACTGAGGTAATCGGCCAGGTTCAGGCGCAGGCTGTCGAGGGCTTGGCTGCTCCAGTTCACCCGGCTGCGCAGATGGCCACCGAGCAGCTGGCTGCCGACTGGGCCGAGCCAGCGCGACAATTCATATTCCCAGTCCAGCTCCAGGTCTTGAAGGATTCCGGCCAGCTCCAACAGGGCGGCGCTGTCGCCATCCAGGCTGACGTCCGGGCTGTGCAGGATGCTGGTTTTGTCTTTGCTGGTGGCCAGGCGCAACAGGCTTGCGGCGGGTGCGCGCAAGTGGCAATCCGCGTCGCCCGCCCACTGCGCGGCCAGTTGCAGACCACTGGCGCTGGGCAGGATAAACAGCTGCAGATTCGGCGCGGCGCACTCGACGGCAATCACCCGACCGCTCAAGCGTGCCAGGCGCGGCAGCGCGGTGCTGTCCATGGTCAATACGCGATTGAGGCCGAGTTCGACGCCGGCCAGTAGCCCGGTCAGCAGCATCAGGGCTTGATGCCGCGGTGCAGGGCGACGATGCCGCCGGTCATATTGTGGAAGGTCACGCGCTCGAAACCGGCTTCAACCATCATCGCCTTGAGGGTGTCCTGATCCGGGTGCATGCGGATCGACTCGGCCAGGTAGCGGTAGCTTTCGGCGTCGTTGGTGATCAGCTTGCCGGCCAGCGGCATGAACTTGAACGAGTAGGCGTCGTAGAACTTCGACAGCAACGGGCTGGAGGGCTTGGAGAACTCCAGAATCAGCAGGCGACCGCCGGGCTTGAGCACGCGCAGCATCGAGCGGATGGCGTCTTCTTTATGCGTCACGTTGCGCAGGCCGAAGGCGATGGTCACCACGTCGAAATGGTTGTCCGGGAACGGCAGTTTTTCTGCATCGGCTTGAACAAAGCTGACGTTGCCGGCCACGCCCTTGTCGAGCAGGCGATCACGGCCGACGCGCAGCATCGATTCGTTGATGTCAGCCAGCACCACTTCGCCTGTCGGACCGACCAGGCTGGAGAACTTGCGGGTCAGGTCGCCGGTGCCGCCAGCAATATCCAGTACCCGATTACCGCTGCGCACGCCAGACAGTTCGATGGTGAAGCGCTTCCACAAGCGGTGCATGCCGCCCGACAGCACATCGTTCATCAGGTCGTACTTGGCCGCGACCGAGTGAAAGACTTCGGCGACTTTTTCCGCCTTCTGGCTTTCCGGCACGCTCTGGAAACCAAAGTGCGTGGTGGGTTCGCTGTCGCTGCTCTTGCGCGGATCGTTCATCTTGCCCTTTCCCTTAACAGAGAGGCGGAATCAAAGTGGCGGCCATTCTAAACCTAAAAGGTCGCCATGGGCTTCAAGCTGCACGCTTCCAGTCAACCTTTAGCAGGGCTCGGCTGGTGGCTGGCTGACGCGGCTGCAGCCTGCCACGCGCAGCCTTGCTATAGTCGCAGCGACCTAAGGTCGCAGTTAACGGGCGAGGAGAAATGCCATGGCCAAGATTACCGTAGAACGTCCCCACTCCCTGGGGCGCGAAGTTGCCCGGGAGAAAGCCGAGCAACTGGCCGAGCGTCTGGCCCGCGAATACGACGTGCGCTACCGCTGGAATGGCGACAACCTGGAGTTCAAGCGTAGCGGCGCGGATGGGCGTATTGAGGTGCATGAGCACAGCGTGCGTGTGCAGCTCAGCCTGGGACTGTTGTTGTCGGCAATGAGCAGCAGCATCAAGCGCGAAATTGAAGAAGTGCTGGATAAGAATCTGCAGGCGTGAGGTGCTGTTTAAAATTGCCCTGGGCAATTTTTTATGGCCAGCCATCCATGGCGGCCACCCTTCGGGCCGTTGCTGCGCAACGTTAAAAACTGCTCCCGGCAGTTTTTGATGGTCTGCCATCCCTGGCGACCACCCTGTGGGCCGTCGCTGCGCGACGTTAAAAATTGCTCCTGGCAATTTTTTCTACGCTTAGTATGCGGTTTCTAATTTTCATCGATACCGTGCTCCTAAGCCTGCATTCCGTGGGCGTTTCCTCGAAACACTTAGAGTGAGGTGCACCATGTCGAAAGTTGCCGTTAAAAAGAAAGCCGTCGTTGAAGAAACCAGCAGCGTGCTGAGCGACGCAAAAGTTTACGCCCGCAAAATCTGGTTGGCTGGTCTGGGCGCTTACGCCAAAGCTGGTCAGGAAGGTTCCGAGTACTTCAAAGAACTCGTGAAGAGCGGCGAAGGCGTTGAAAAACAAGGCAAAAAACTGGTCAACGAACAAGTTGAAGCCGCCAACAGCCAGATCGACAGCGTTAAGAGCACTGTCACCAGCAACGTCAGCAGCGTTAAAGGCAAGTTTGAAGTGCAGCTCGACAAGATCGAGAAAGCCTTCGACAACCGTGTTGCCAGCGCCCTGAACCGCATTGGTATCCCGTCCAAGCAGGATGTTGAAGCACTCTCTGCTAAGCTGGATGAGCTGAGCGCGTTGCTCGAGCACGTCGCGCGTACCAAGTAAGGAGAGCAGGATGGCTGTCAAAAAGAAAACCGAAAAGCAAACCACTTCCTGGATCGGCGAAGTAGAAAAATACTCGCGTCAAATCTGGCTGGCTGGTTTGGGTGCCTACTCCAAGGTCAGCAAGGACGGCAACAAGCTGTTCGACACGCTGGTCAAGGATGGCGAAAAAGCTGAAAAGCAAGCCAAGACCGAAGTCGACAAACAAGTTGGCGCAGTGAAGTCCACCGTGGGTTCCACAGTGGGCTCGGCCAAGTCGAAAGTCGATGAAGTCAAAGACAAGGCTATTGGCAAGTGGGGCGAGCTGGAAGAAGCCTTCGACAAGCGTCTGAACAATGCCATTTCGCGTCTCGGTGTACCGAGCCGCAATGAAGTGAAAGCGCTCAACGCCAAAGTCGAAAGCCTGACCAAGCAGATCGAGAAACTCACCGGTGTATCGGTGAGCTCGGTTAAGCCTGCCGTCAAGAAAGTTGCTGCCAAGCCTGCCGCTAAACCTGCTGCCAAGCCGGTTGCCAAAGCTGCAGCTAAGCCAGCGGCGAAACCTGCTGCCAAGCCTGCCGCTAAACCGGTAGCCAAAGCTGCAGCCAAGCCTGCTGCTAAACCCGCTGCCAAGCCGGTTGCCAAAGCTGCCGCTAAGCCAGCAGCTAAACCTGCTGCCAAGCCGGTTGCCAAACCAGCAGCCAAGCCTGCCGCTAAACCGGCAGTCAAAGCTGCGGCCAAGCCTGCACCAGCCAAGCCAGCTGCTCCGGTGGCCGCTGCTGCACCTGCTGCGGTAGCTGCTCCTGCTGCACCCGTGACACCTGCCGCTCAGTCGTAAGACGCGCAGCAGTCAACGCAAACGCCCGGCCTAGTGCCGGGCGTTTGCGTTTAGGCGTTCGGGTTAATCTTCCAGATAGCGCTGCGCCAGGTGTTCGGCGGCGTAGCGCGACTCTTCGGCTAGGTGCGGGGCCACCAGCATCATCACCTGGTACACCACCAAGCGGCTTTCACCTTCACGACCAATGATGCGCTGGTAGTCGAGGGAGAACAGCAGGGTCATGGTGATCTGCTCGACCAGCTGGCCGAGCGTTTGGGTGTCGCTTTGCAGTTGATCGTGGCTATGCAGCTGCGCCAGGAGTTCGGCCAACGCACGTTTCAGGCTGTTCAACCAATGGCGCATGCCGCGTTCCAGCTTGGGCAGGCGGCTGGTCAGGTTGGACAGGTCCTGAAAGAGGAAGCGGTAGTGGGCCAGGCGCTCGACAATCAGGTGCAGAAACAGCCAGTAGTCTTCGACATCCAGCTGCACGTCTTCCGGCGGTGTCAGCAGCGGTGCCAGTTCGGCCTGGAAGTGTTCGAACAGGCCAAGAATCAGCGGTTCCTTGCCATGGAAGTGGTAGTACAGGTTGCCGGGGCTGATGCCCAGTTCGTTGGCGATTTCCAGGGTGGAGACGTTAGGCTCGCCCTTTTGGTTGAACAGCAGCAGGGCACATTCGAGGATTCTGTCGCGGGTTTTCATCCGGTCTTCTTATTCTGGCCGCGTTAAGGGTGAAGGTCGCCGGCCGCAGCATGCTGCGGCCCGTTTGCGAGTGGTTTAGCGCACGTGCACGTAGGTGCCGGGTGCCGCCTCCTGCGCCGGGTAATGCTGATTGCCCAGCGCCATAAGGGTGTCTTTTTGTTCGCCCGAGCGCTCCTGCATCCATTTCAGCCACACCGGCCACCAGCTGCCTTGCACGTGCTCGGCATCGTGGTACCAGGCGCGTGGGTCGCCGGTCAGCTTGGGGTTTTCCAGGTAGTTAGATTTGGGGTTGCCCGGCGGGTTGAGGATGCTCTGGATATGCCCGCTGTTGGACAGGATAAAGCGCCGATCACCGCCCAGCAGCAGGGTCGAGCGGTAGACCGCATCCCAGGGCGTGATGTGGTCGTTGATCCCGGCGACGCTGAAGCTGTCCACCGTGACTTTCTGCAGGTCGACCGGGGTGCCACAGACTTCCAAGCCGCGCGCATGGGTCAGAGGGTTGTGCTTGAAGAAGTCGATCAGGTCGCCATGTAGGGCGGCGGGTAGGCGGGTGTTGTCGTTGTTCCAGTAGAGAATGTCGAACGCTGGCGGCAGCTTGCCGAGCAGGTAGTTGTTGACCCAGTAGTTCCAGATCAGGTCGTTGGGGCGCATCCAGGCGAAGACTCGCGCCATGTCGCGACCATCCAGTACGCCTTGCTGATAGGAGCGGCGCTTGGCGGCTTCCAGGGTCTGTTCGTCGGCAAACAGCATGGCTGGGCTGTCGATCTGGCTGTCGAGCAGGCTGACCATGTAGGTGGCGCTGGCGACCTTGCGCAGTTGCCGCTTGGCTTGCAGGTGGCCTTGCAGGGCGGCAATGGTCAGGCCGCCGGCGCAGGCACCGAGCAGGTTGACGTCCTTGCTGCCGGTGATTTCCCGGCAGGCATCAATGGCAACTTCCAGCGCTTCCACGTAGCTCGACAGGCCCCACTCGCGGTGCCGTGGATCGGGGTTGCGCCAGCTGACCACGAAGGTCTGCAGGCCGTTCTTCAGCGCGTACTGGACGAAGCTCTTCTCGCTGGAGAGGTCGAAAATATAGAACTTGTTGATCTGTGGCGGCACGATCAGCAGCGGCTTGGCGTACTGCTTTTCGCTCATCGGCTTGTACTGGATCAGCTCCAGCAACTCGCTGCGAAACACCACGGCGCCGCTAGTGGTGGCCAGGTTACGGCCGACCTCGAAGGCATGCTTGCTGACCTGGCTGGGCATGCCGTCGTTGTTCACCAGGTCATCGAACAGATGGCTTACGCCCTTGAGCAGGCTGCTGCCGCCGCTGTTGAACAGCTCCTTGATCACCTGTGGGTTGAGCAGGGTGTTGCTGGGGGCCAGGGCGTCACCGAGCAGGGTGGCAACAAAGCGTGCGCGGGCGCGGTCATCGGCATCCAGGTTGCTCTCGTCGATCCAGCTGTTCAGCTGTTTCTGGCAGGCCAGGTAGGCTTGCAGGCTGCGGCTGTAGATCGGGTTATCACGCCAGGTTGGGTCGGCGAAGCGCGGGTCTTGCGGGTTGACCTTGAACGGCTTGTCGCCCATCAGCACGCGACCCAGTTGGCCGCCTAGCGCAGCAACATGCCGGGCGCTGTGAATGGGTTGCTTGATCCCCTGCAGGGCCAGGCCACGCAGGGTGGACAGCAGGTCGCGGCCGCGCAGACCGACGACTGCATTTTGCGCGTTCATCACGCTTTTGTTCGCCGGCAAGGCGCGTTTGCTGGGTTGGTCTCGCATTGGGCAACACTCCGTCGTCAAACCGTGAGACTTCAAGGTTGATAGATAAGCAGCAAGGCTTATACCAATGCGCGCGCATGTGCGTTCCAGACTGCCGCGCGCCAAGTCCCAGGTAATACAACGTGCCCGAAAGTGGGTCAAGCACTGTGCGTGCAGCACAGCCTCAGTGCGCGCTGTTGAGGTGCTTGCCCAACCAAGGTGCGGTTAGCCGAGCGTGCGGGCTGACGCGGGCTGCGGGTGCATGACCGCGCGCTGACGTTCTTCCTCGAGGAATTTCATGATGATCGGTGCCACGGCTTCGGCGCGGGTCACCAGAAACAGATGGCCATCGTCGATTACGTGCAGCTCGGAGTTGGGGATACGCCAGGCCAGCAGGCGCATGTTCACCAGCGGGATCAGCGGGTCATCGTCACCGGCCATTACCAGCGTCGGTTGGCGGATCTTGTGCAGCCAGTGGATGCTGGTCCAGCCTAACCCGGCGAACAGCTGCCAGTAGTAGCCCATCTTGCCGCCCGAACGGACTTTACTGGCGTGCGCCAGGGCCAGTTTCGGGTCGCGGCGGAAGGCGCCGCCGTAGATTTCCGGGGCAATCTGCACGCCGTAGGACGGCTGCACATAGCGCCGCGGGCTGGCCATGCACCAGAGCACCTTGGGTTTGCCGGGCACCATCACCGCGCCGGCCGAGGTGGCGGCGAGGATCAGCTTCTTGCAGCGCTCCGGGTAGTCATGGGCGAACTGCTGCGCCAGGGCACCGCCCCAGGACACGCCAATCGCATTGACCTGACCGTAGTCGAGGTAATCGAGCATGCGCGCGGCGAGTTTGGCCAGGCCAGGAAAGCGATACGGTGTGCTGGGCGTAGAGGAGCCACCAACGCCGGGTACGTCGAAGGCGATGACCTCCAGGCCTGGGTCCAGGGCACGCACGAAAGGCATGACCAGCTCCAGGTTGGCCCCGATGCCGTTGAAGATCAGCAGCGGGGTCATCTTGCCGTTACCGGGGCGAACCGCGGTACGGATGGTCTGGCCGTCCAGTTCAATGGTACGGAATACGAAAGGTAGCGACATGCGCAAAAGCCCTATCAATTAAAACGCTGGATCAGACCCTCCGGGTCTTTTCCAGAAACGCCAGGGCAAAGCCTGGTTCGCCTCACCCGCGCAAATGAGCGGGTGGGCGAGCGACACCTCCAGTGCCGCGGGCAGTGTTGCGCAGTGCGCAGTTGATCAACGTTCGTGAACGTAGGTACCGGGGGCTGCTTCGCCGGCCGGATGTTTCTTGTTGCCCAGTTGGCTCGGTGCCTTTTTCTGCGCGCCGGAGCGCTCGCCAAGCCAGACCTGCCAATGCAGCCACCAGGAGTCGGCGTGCTTGGTCGAGCTGGCTTGCCAGGTTTTCGGGTCCGCGTGCATCTGGGTGTTGGTCATGTAGCGTGATTTCGGGTTGCCCGGCGGGTTGAGAATGCTCTGGATATGCCCGCTGTTGGACAGAATGAATTCGACATTGCCACCAAACAGCTTGGCCGACTTGTAGCACGACTCCCACGGCGTGATGTGGTCGGTGGTGCCGGCCACGCAGTAGAGGTCGCTGGTGACCTGCTTGAGGTCGACCGGGGTGCCGCAGACTTCCAGTGCGCCCGCGCGGATCAGCGGGTTGGAGGTGAACATGTCGATAAATTCGCCATGCAGGGCAGCCGGCAGGCGGAGCAGGTAGTTGTTGACCCAGTAGTTCCAGATCAGGTCGTTGGGGCGCATCCAGGCGAACACCTTGGCCATGTCGCTGCCTTCCAGCACGCCGGCCTGATAGGAGCGGCGCTTGGCCATCTCCAGGCTTTTCTCGTCGGCGAACAGCGCAACGTCGGTTTCCAGGCGGTTATCCAGCACGCTGACCAGCAGGGTCAGGGCATGCACCTTCTTCTCACCCAGCGCGGCGTAATGGCCCAGCAGCGAGGTGGTAGTCAGGCCGCCGGAGCAGGCGCCGAGCATGTTGATGTCTTTGCTGCCGGTGACGGCGGTCACCACGTCGATGGCTTCTTTCAGCGCTTCGATATAGGTCGACAGACCCCACTCGCGGTGTGCCTTGGTCGGGTTGCGCCAGCTCACCACGAAGGTCTGGATACCGTTGCGCAACAGGAAGCGCGCCACGCTCTTTTCCGGTGACAGATCGAAGACGTAGAACTTGTTGATCTGCGGCGGCACCACCAGCAGTGGGCGCTCGTGTACCTGCTCGGTGATCGGCTTGTACTGGATCAGCTCGAGCAGGTCGTTGCGGAAAATCACCGCGCCATCGGTGGTGGCCAAGCTTTTGCCGACCTCGAAGGCATTCATGTTGACCTGGCTGGGCATGCCACCGTTGTTGACGATGTCCTGGGCCAGGTGCGACAGACCGTCGAGCAGGCTCTTGCCGCCGGTTTCGAAGAAGCGTTTGACTGCAGCCGGGTTGGCCATGCTGTTGCTCGGGGCCATGGCTTCGGTCATCAGGTTGATCACGAAGTGGCCACGGCTGGCATCCTGTTCGGACAGGTTGCTGTGCTCGACCCAGTCATGCAGCTCTTTGCGCCAGGCCAGGTAGGTCTGCAGGTAACGGCGGTACAGCGGATTTTGGCTCCAGGCCGGGTCGGCAAAGCGCCGGTCGCCATCGGCGGGGGTGAGGTCGGATTGGCCGAGCATCACGTTCTTCAGCTCCAGGCTGAAGTGGGCAAGGTGTTTGGCACTGTGCAGGGGTTGCTTGAGGGCTTGTTTGAGCACGACTCGGGCGGAGCTGAGTAGGTCTTTACCGCGGATGCCGATCACCGGGTTAAGGCCCAATGTGTTCTCGGAGGCCTGGTGCTTCAGGTCATCATTATTCTTATCTGTCATCTACAACGCTCCATTGTCCTGAGACGAAATACCGGCGTAATACTGTGCACGGCGACACAGGGCTAGAACCTGCTCCAAGTCTGCTGCGCGTCGGTCCTGCTGCGTTAAGAGCAGACTCGGAATGCTCATGTACAAAAGTACACTCCGCTTCCTCGCCTGTTCTTGCCTTGCATGACTCTAGCTCGCGAGACTTTGAACAGGTTCCATGAACCAGGTATTGCCCGGATTACCAAGGGCGGATCGCTCCGCAATCTTCCTCGTCGCAGGGGCTGCCTGGCGCGAGAAACTTCCAACTACTTGGTTACCCGAGTTTGAGAATTTGTGCAAGCCGGCCGCGATCCAGGCCGAATGCGCGATGAGTATGCAGGGAAGGATTAGAAAATGCGCTCTAACCGGTCAGGATCAACGGGCTAGACGGGCTGCTGCGCTGCGGCAGATTGCCGCTTGGCGCTGTGCGAGTGAGGAAATAGCTGAAGCACCTGAGTCAATTCCTGACGGCATGTTGCCCGGGCGCTTCAGAGCATCAGTTTGACCACGCTTTCGCTGGGGTCGCGGGACTTGCCAGCGGCGGCGAGGGTGGCGAGGTAATCGCTCCACAGTTCGCTCTGACGCAGGGCGAGCTGCTCCAGGTAATCCCAGGTGAACAGGCCGCTGTCGTGGCCGTCATCGAAGGTCAGTTTGAGGGCGTAATTGCCGGCGGGCTCGATCTTGCTCAGGCCGACGCCGAGCTTGCCGGTTTGCAGAATCGGTTTGCCATGGCCCTGTACTTCCGCCGATGGCGAATGCACGCGCAGAAACTCGGCGGGCAGGGTGTAGTGCTCGTCCGCCCCGTAATGCAGCTCCAGGGTTTTCGAGGCCTTGTGCAGTTTGATCGCCGTGGGGATACGCATGCTCGATTCCAGAGGCGGCGTAGCCCGGATTGCATCCGGGCTACGGGGTGGGGTGGTTACAGAATATAGCGCGACAGGTCTTCGTCTTGCGCCAGCTCGCCGAGGTGGCTGTTGACGTAGGCCGCGTCGATCACGATCGGCGTGCCATTCTGCTGGCCAGCCAGGTCGCCGGCGCTGAAGGAGACTTCCTCCAGCAGGCGTTCGAGCAGGGTGTGCAGGCGGCGCGCGCCGATGTTCTCGGTCTTCTCGTTGACCTGGTAGGCAATCTCAGCGATGCGCTTGATACCTTCGGCGACGAACTGGATGCCCAGGCCTTCGGTGTTCAGCAGCGCGGCGTATTGCTCGGTCAGTGAGGCGTGCGGCTCGGTGAGGATGCGCTCGAAGTCCTGCGGGGTCAGGGCTTTCAGCTCCACACGAATCGGCAGGCGGCCCTGCAGCTCAGGTACCAGGTCGCTCGGCTTGCTCAGGTGGAACGCGCCGGAGGCGATAAACAGGATGTGGTCGGTTTTTACCATGCCCAGCTTGGTGTTCACCGTGCAGCCTTCGATCAGCGGCAGCAGGTCGCGCTGCACGCCTTCGCGGGACACGTCGGCGCCGCCGGTGTTGCCGCGCTTGGCCACCTTGTCGATCTCGTCGATAAACACGATGCCGTTCTGCTCCACGGCTTCCAGAGCCTGGGCCTTGAGTTCTTCCTCGTTGACCAGGCGCGCGGCTTCTTCATCGCGCACCATTTTCAGGGCTTCCTTGACCTTGAGCTTGCGGCTCTTCTTCTTGCCCTTGCCCATGTTGGAAAACAGGCTTTGCAGCTGGTTGGTCATCTCTTCCATGCCCGGCGGGGTCATGATTTCGATGCCGGCCGGAGCGTCGGCCACTTCGATCTCGATGTCCTTGTCGTCCAGCTGGCCCTCGCGCAGGCGCTTGCGGAACAGCTGGCGGGTGTTGGAGTCGTTGCCCGGTGCGGCTTCTTCGCTGAAACCGGTGCGGGCCGGTGGCAGCAGGGCATCGAGGATGCGCTCTTCGGCGGCGTCCTCGGCACGGTGACGGACTTTGATCATCTCCTGCTCGCGCAGCATTTTGATCGCCGCATCGGCGAGGTCACGGATGATCGACTCGACATCGCGGCCGACATAGCCGACTTCGGTGAACTTGGTCGCTTCCACCTTGATAAACGGTGCATTGGCCAGCTTGGCCAGGCGGCGGGCGATTTCGGTCTTGCCGACGCCGGTCGGGCCGATCATCAGGATGTTCTTCGGCGTGACTTCGGCGCGCAGCTCAAGCGGCAGCTGCATGCGCCGCCAGCGGTTGCGCAGGGCAATGGCCACGGCGCGCTTGGCGTCGTCCTGACCGATGATGTGGCGGTTGAGTTCGTGAACGATCTCGCGGGGCGTCATGGACATGCGGCGATACTCCAGAGGAAGACGCGCTTATTCAGCGCAATCCTCCTCCTCAATTGTCAGGGTTTGGTTAGTGAAGACACAGATGGAGCCGGCAATGTTCAGCGCGGTTTCGGTGATTTCACGGGCACTCAAATCGGTTTTCTGCAGCAGGGCCATGGCCGCGGCCTGGGCGAAGCCGCCGCCGGAACCCATGGCGATCAGGCCGTGCTCGGGCTCAACCACATCGCCGTTGCCGGTGATGATCAGCGAGGCGTCCTTGTTGGCCACCGCCAGCATGGCTTCCAGGCGGCTCAGCGAGCGGTCGGTGCGCCAGTCTTTGGCCAGCTCGACGGCCGCGCGCACCAGGTGGCCCTGGTGTTTTTCCAGCTGGCCTTCAAAGCGTTCAAACAGGGTAAAGGCGTCGGCGGTGGCACCGGCGAAGCCGGCCAGCACCTGGCCGTGGTACAGGCGACGGACTTTTTTCGCGTTGCCTTTCATCACGGTATTGCCGAGGGACACCTGGCCGTCGCCGCCCATGACGACTTTGCCGTTGCGGCGCACTGAAACGATGGTGGTCAAGGGGAGAGTCTCCACGCAGCGGGGCGAAAGTGCCCAATGCCGAATGAAGTGGGGGCAGCGATGGCCTGCTTCAAGCCCTGGGGCATCCGCTGTCCGACAAATAGTCGTGCGAATGCGCCACAGGGCCTGAACTTACTGGCTTTGCCGCTGCTGTAACAACAGATTGCTAAAGCCGCTGGCGGCCAGGGATTTCTGCGCCTGGCCGAGCTGCTCGCGGGTGGCGAAGGGGCCGACCAGCACGCGGTGCCAGGTTTCCTCGCGCACCGTGCCGGATTCCACCTGTACGTTCTGCCCGAGTAGGATGATCTGCGCGCGCAGGCTGTCGGCGTCGTCCTTGCGGCGGAACGAGCCGGCCTGGAGGAAGAACTGCGAGCTGACCGGACCTTTGGCGACTACTGGCGGCGGTGGCGGCACCTGGCCGTTGAGCGCGGCTTCGGCGCGGGCGGCATCAATCTTCGCCGCTTCTTCCGGGGTAACCGGCTTCTGCGCGGGCGGTGCGACGGGCTCGATGCTTTGCGGCGGCAGGATCACTTCTGATTCCGGCAGCAGGGTATAGAAATCGTATTTAGGCTTGGCCGGCTCGCTGGTCGCGGGCTTGGCGGCCGCTGCTTTATTGGCCTGAGTGGCGCGGGCCTGTTCGACCTTGGTGCGCTTGATCTCGTCGCGGCCCGGTTCGAGGCTGAACAGAAACACCATAAAACCGCCGATCACCAGGCCGCAGACCAGCCAGAACCAGCCCGGCACTGGTTTTTTCGCCGGTGCCTGGTAACGGCTGGCGCCGCGTTTGGCGGCGGGCTTCTTCTTCGCCGCCACTTACATGCGCTCCAGGGTTTCCAGGCCGAGCAGTTCGAGGCCCTGCTTGAGCGTGCGCGCGGTTAGTGCGGCCAAGCGCAGGCGGCTATTACGCAGCGCTTCGTCCTCGGTGGAGAGGATCGGGCAGTTCTCGTAGAAACTGGAGAACAGCCCGGCCAGGTCGTACAGGTAGGCGCAGAGCAGGTGTGGCTCGCCCTTGTCGGCAACGCTGGCGAGCACCTCATTGAACTGCGCGAGCTTGCCGGCCAGTTCGATTTCGTGGGCGGCCTGCAGGTCGAGGCTGCCTTCGATCTGCTCAAAGCCCTTGCCCAGCTTGCGGAACACGCTGGCCACACGGGTGTAGGCGTACAGCAGATACGGCGCGGTGTTGCCCTCGAAGCTCAGCATCAGCTCGAAGTTGAAGCGGTAGTCGCTGGTGCGGTGCTTGGACAGGTCGGCGTATTTCACCGCGCCGATGCCCACGGCGCGGGCAATCTGCCGCAGTTCGGCTTCGTCCAGTTCGGGGTTCTTGCCTTTGACCAGGGCGTAGGCGCGCTCTTCGGCTTCATCGAGTAGGTCGACCAGCTTTACGGTGCCGCCATCGCGGGTCTTGAACGGGCGGCCATCGGCGCCGTTCATGGTGCCGAAACCCATATGTTCCAGCTGCATGTTGGCCGGGACGAAGCCAGCCAGACGCGCGGCAGTGAAGACCATCTGGAAGTGCAGGGCCTGGCGCTGATCGACGAAGTACAGCGCGCGGTCGGCTTTGAGAACGCCTGCGCGGTAGCGGGTGGCGGCCAGGTCGGTGGTGGCGTACAGGTAGCCGCCGCCGGCTTTCTGCACGATCAGCGGCAGCGGGTTGCCTTCGGCGTTCTTGAACTCGTCCATAAACACGCACTGGGCGCCGTCGCTTTCGCTGAGCAGGCCCTTGGCCTTGAGGTCGGCGACTACGTTGGCCAGGTCGTCGTTGTAGGCGCTCTCGCCCTTGACGTCAGCCATGCTCAGCTTCACGCCAAGGCGGTCGTACAGCGCCTGGCAGTGGCTCAGGGAAATATCGTTGAAGCGGTGCCACAGGCGCAGGCATTCGGCGTCGCCGGCCTGCAGTTGTACCACCAGTTCGCGAGCGCGTTCGGCAAACTCAGGGGATTCGTCGAAGCGTTTTTTCGCCGCGCGGTAGAAGCCTTCCAGGTCCGCCAGCTCGCTTTCGGCGGCCTCCGGGTTTTCCTGCATAAAGGCCAGCAGCATGCCGAACTGGGTGCCCCAGTCGCCCACATGGTTCTGCCGGATCACCTCGTCACCGAGGAACTCCAGCACCCGCGCCACGCCGTCACCGATGATGGTCGAGCGCAGGTGGCCGACGTGCATCTCTTTGGCCAGGTTGGGCGCGGACAGGTCGACCACCACGCGCTGCGCCGGGCTGGCCTTGCGCACGCCAAGCTTGGCATCGGCTAGCAGGGCATCCAGGCGCGCGGCCAGGGCCTGGGTGTTCTGATAGAAATTGAGGAAGCCCGGGCCAGCGATCTCGACCTTGCTGATGGCGGCGTCGCTCGGCAGCGCGGCAATCAGCTTCTCGGCCAGGTCACGCGGCTTCATGCCGGCGGGCTTGGCCAGCATCATGGCGATATTGCTGGCAAAGTCGCCGTGGGTCTTGTCCTTGGTGTTCTCCACCTGAATGGCCGGGCTCAGGCCTTCCGGCAGCACGCCGTCGGCAGTGAGGCGGGTCAGGGCTTGCTGGATCAGGTGGCGAATGCTGTCTTTCATGGTCTGCTCGGTCGGCCGTTGGGGCGGCGGCGCACAAAGGCGCTGGTTGAAAACTGCGCATTATCGACGCCCTTCGCCCGCAGCTTCAAGCAGCGTGTGGTTTCGACCGGTTAAAGGCAGGCGCGCGGTTGTGTAGCCCGGATGAAATCCGCGGCAAATCGGCCCCGGTAAAGCCGTTCCCGCATTGCATCCGGGCTACGGGCTACCGGCTACGGGCTAGCGCTGCTTAAGCGGAACGCTGCGCGGTGCCGCGCACGGCGGCGTTGCCGGCGACGAAATACGGCGCGGTGCTGCGTGGCAGCGGGGCGCGGCCACGGATTTTGTCGGCGATCTTCTCGGCCATCATGATGGTTGGCGCATTCAGATTGCCGGTGACAATCAGCGGCATGATCGACGCATCTACTACGCGCAGGCCTTGCACTCCGTGCACGCGGCCCTGGCCGTCGACCACTGCCATATCGTCTTCGCCCATCTTGCAGGAACACGACGGATGGTAGGCGGTTTCCGCATGTTCGCGGATAAAGGCGTCCAGTTCGGCGTCGGTTTGCAGCTCGGCGCCGGGGCTGATCTCGCGTCCGCGGTACGGGTCCAGGGCCGCCTGCGCCATGATTTCGCGGGTGATGCGGATGCCATCGCGGAACTCGCGCCAATCCTGCTCGTGGGCCATGTAGTTGAAGAGGATGCTCGGGTGCTGGCGGGGGTCCTTGGATTTGACCTGGATTCGCCCACGGCTCGGCGAGCGCATGGAGCCCATGTGCGCCTGGAAGCCGTGCTCTTTTACCGCGTTGCTGCCGTTGTAGTTAATCGCCACCGGCAGGAAGTGGTACTGGATATTCGGCCACTCGAACTCGCTACTTGAGCGGATAAAGCCGCCGGCCTCGAACTGGTTGCTGGCGCCGATGCCCTTGCCGAGGAACAGCCAATTGGCACCGATCATCGGCTGATTCCACCATTGCAGCGCCGGGTACAGCGACACCGGCTGCTTGCAGGCGTATTGCAGGTACACCTCCAGGTGGTCCTGCAGGTTCTGGCCGACGCCGGGCAGGTCGTGTACCAGGGGAATATCCAGCTCGCGCAGCAACGCCGCCGGGCCGACGCCGGAGCGTTGCAGCACCTGCGGCGAGGCAATCGCACCGCCACACAGCAGCACTTCGCGGCGCGCGTTGACGGTGATCGGTGTGTCGTTGTCGCCCTGCAGATAGGCCACGCCGCTGGCGCGTTTGCCGCTGAACAAAATGCGGTCGGTCAGGGCGTGGGTAACGATGGTCAGGTTCGGCCGTTCGCGGGCCTGATCAAGGTAGCCGCGCGCGGTGCTGGAGCGGCGGCCCTTGGGCGTTACGGTACGGTCCATCGGGCCGAAGCCTTCTTGCTGGTAGCCGTTGAGGTCGTCGGTGCGCGGGTAACCGGCCTGCACGCCGGCTTCGATCATGGCGTGGAACAGCGGGTTATTGCCGTTCTTCGGGGTGGTTACCGACACGGGGCCATCGCCGCCGTGGTAGGCATTGGCGCCGATATCACGGGTTTCCGCCTTGCGGAAATACGGCAGGCAATCCAGGTAGCTCCAGTCTTCCAGGCCCTTTTCCTCGGCCCAGCCGTCGTAATCCATGGCGTTGCCGCGGATGTAGCACATGCCGTTGATCAGGGACGAGCCGCCCAGGCCCTTGCCGCGCCCGCACTCCATGCGGCGGTTGTTCATGTGCGGTTCGGGTTCGGTCAGGTAGGCCCAGTTGTAGCGCCGACCTTGCAGCGGGAAGGCCAGGGCGGCGGGCATCTGTGTGCGGAAATCCAGGCGGTAATCCGGGCCGCCGGCTTCCAGCAGCAGCACGCTGACGTCGGCGTCTTCAGTCAGGCGGGTGGCCAGCACGTTACCGGCCGAGCCGGCGCCGATGATGATGTAGTCGAATTCCTGGGGCATAAAAGCTCCTGTAGCCCGGATGCACTCCGGGGAAAACGCGGTGACTGTTCCCGGATTGCATCCGGGCTACGGGGCGGCGATCAATCCGTGGGCGGGTCAGAACACCGAGGTGTAACCGCCCAGTTCGACCTGTACCGACTTGATCCGCGTGTAGTGCGCCAGGGTGGTCAGGCCGTTTTCGCGGCCGACGCCGGATTGCTTGTAGCCGCCCACCGGCATTTCCGCCGGCGACTCGCCCCAGGTGTTGATCCAGCAGATCCCGGCTTCCAGCTTGTGGATCACCCGGTGCGCGCGGTTCAGGTCGCGGGTGACCACACCGGCGGCCAGGCCGTATTCGGTGGCGTTGGCGCGGCGGATCACTTCGTCTTCCGTGTCGTAAATCAGAATGCTCATCACCGGGCCGAAGATTTCCTCACGGACGATGGTCATGCCGTCGTTGCAGTCGGTGAACACCGTCGGCGCGACATAGGCGCCCTTGGCGTAGTCGCCCTCGGTGACGCGGTTGCCGCCGATCAGCAGGCGCGCGCCCTCGCTGCGGCCTTTTTCGATATAGCCGAGCACGCTGTCCATATGCGCCGCGCTGACCAGCGGGCCGAAGTTGGTGGCCTCGGCAAGCGGATCGCCGAGGCGGATGCGTTTGACCCGCTCAACCACCTTGGCTTCGAAGCGCGCCTGCAACATGCGCGGCACAAACACTCGCGTGCCGTTGGTGCAGACCTGCCCGGAGCTGTAGAAGTTGGCCATCACCGCAATATCGGCGGCGCGGTCGAGGTCGGCGTCTTCGAAGATGATCAACGGCGACTTGCCGCCCAGCTCCATGGTCACTTCCTTGAGCGACGAGCTGGAGGCGCTGGCCATGACCTTCTTGCCGGTCACGGTGCCGCCAGTGAAGGAAATCTTTTCGATGCCCGGATGCTCGGTCAGCCACTGGCCGACTTCACGGCCGCTGCCGGTCAGCACGTTGAACACACCATCTGGCACGCCAGCGGCGCTGTAGATTTCCGCCAGTTTCAGCGCGCTGAGTGAGGTCACTTCGCTCGGTTTGAAGATCATCGCGTTGCCGGCGGCCAGGGCCGGGGCGGATTTCCACAGGGCGATCTGGATTGGGTAGTTCCACGCGCCGATGCCGGCGACTACACCCAGCGGTTCGCGGCGGGTGTAGACGAAGCTGGTGTCGCGCAGCGGGATCTGCTCGCCTTCGATGGCCGGAATCAAGCCGGCGTAGTACTCCAGCACGTCCGCACCAGTGACGATATCGACGTAGCGGGTTTCGCTCAGCGGCTTGCCGGTGTCGAGGGTTTCCAGCTCAGCCAGCTCATCGTTGCGCTCGCGCAGAATGTCCACGGCCTTGCGCAGGATGCGCGAGCGTTGCATGGCGGTCATCGCCGCCCAGACCTTTTGCCCGGCAGTGGCGCTGGCCACAGCCAGTTCCACGTCCGCCTGGCTGGCGCGCTGCACGCGGGCCAGCACTTCGCCGGTGGCGGGGTTGATGCTGTCGAAGGTCTCGCCGCTGCTGGCCGTTACATAACGGCCGCCAATAAAGAGCTGCTGTTCGTCGAAGCGGGGCATGGCGCGTTCCTCGTGTGCGGTGGGCGACGCGAGCCAGCTGGCGTAGGTCGTCGGTGTAGGCAATATAGACCCAAGGCTAAATTATCTTAATTGAACGATCAATCAATAAAAACGACAGGGCGCAGTCAAACACGACACGCAGGGTGTGTCGGCGGTGGTATTTTGGCTGTTGAAAGCGGGTGGGTTAGCGGCGCAGAAAACCATGTTAGATGCTTTGATCAACCACCGGTCAACGCCAGTTTGCCCCGTTGAATACCTTGTAATACATTGCATTCAATAATGTGGAGGGCATCCTAATGAGCGTCACAACCGTGCGGCTGCAACCTGAACTCGAAGAAAATCTTGGAACCATGGCCGAAAAGCTTAACCGGAGTAAAAGCTGGCTTATTAATCAGGCGCTTAGAGAGTTTTTTGAGCGCCAGGCATTAGAGCAGAGCCGCTGGCAGGAAACACTCCAAGCTATGGAGTCCGTGGCGCAGGGCAAGGTCGTGTCCGGTGAGGCCGTAAACACCTGGCTGCAAAGCTGGGGCAGCTCCGATGAACTGCCACCCCCTAAGGCGGGCCAATGAAGCTGGTCTACTCAGAAGAGTCCGTGGCAGATTTGCTTCGTCTGCGGGCATTTATTGCTGAGAAAGATCCCCTTGCCGCCGCGCGTATAGCCACAGAACTCATTGCGCGCATCGAAAGTCTCCGCCTATTCCCAACAATGGGACGCGCAGTCGAGTTAGCTCCAGACCCCAGCGTTATTCGGGACGCAATATTCGGGAAATACGTAATTCGTTATGCCACTCATAGCCAGACAGTCGTGATTCTTCGCATCTGGCATCACTACGAAGACCGCATGCAAAGCACCTAACTACGGGTTCAGTCGTTGACTTTGCTGCGTTGGTCGAACGCCGTGTAACCCGCCAGGCAGGAGGCTGGTTGAGCCTCAAGGTGGGTTACGGCGCAAGCAAACCACCTGTGGCTGGACGCCAGTGGCAGGCGCCTAACCCACCCTACGTGGCTTTGGCCAATTGCAGATCAAGGTATTCGTAGGCGATTTCAATTGCCTGGCGGGTGTCGAAGCCTTCGCCGGACAGCGCGCCGCGCAGCCACAAGCCATCAATCAATGCCGCCAGGCCACGGGCAGCGGTGCGCGCCTGCGCCTGCGGCAATACCCGGCTGAATTGCCCGCACAGGTTGGAATAGAGGCGGTGATCGTTGACCCGCTGCAAACGCCGCAGCGCCGGCTGGTGCATGCTGGTGGCCCAGAACGCCAGCCAGGTTTTCATCGCCGGGCCGTTGACCTGGCTGTCATCGAAGTTGCCTTCAATCATCGCCCGCAGGTGTTCGCGTGGCTGGTCCGGCGGCAAGCTGGCGCGGCGTTCGCGCACGGCATCGCTGAGCGCCTGCATCAGGTGGCGCATGGTGGCGTCGAGCAGGCCGTTCTTGTCGCGGAAATAGTGGCTGATGATGCCGTTGGAGACCCCGGCGATCCGCGCGATATAGGCGATGCTGGCATCGCTCATGCCGACCTGATCAACCGCTTCGAGGGTGGCCGCGATCAATTGCGAGCGGCGGATCGGTTGCATTCCGACCTTGGGCATCTGCTTCTCCATCGATGGGGGCGTCCCCGGAATGCGCGCAGTCTAGGCCGGTTATTGTTGAACGATCAATCAAACATGACGTTCCAGGGATGACCTGTCGGTCAGGGGCATGCCGCTGCGCGAGGGCCGGCGGAGCTAGTTTCCAGGCTGATCGGTGGCGGTTTTATCGACGCCCGCGCCTTCGCGGGCAATCAGCTGAACCGGCGGCATGCTAAAGCGGAAGTCGCAGTAGGCTGCGCCGCCAGCGAGGGTTTGCCTGCGTTGCAGCGTCACGCCCCAATCGCTGGCCATGCGGTAATCCAGGCTGCACGCGGCAAAGTGGGTCAGCTCCGGCGCACCCTGCTCGCGCAGGTAACTGGCCAGCGGGCACACCTGCACATCAAAGGCCACGCCAGCGACGGAGGGCAGATTGTTGCGGCGGAAAGGGCGGGTAAACACCAGGCTGAACAGCGCATCGAGCAGCCACTGGATGCGCGTCTGCAAGCGGCTGCTGCGCAGGCGCGACAGCTTGAAGGCCAGGGCGCTGGCCGGGGCGAAGATCTGCCAGTTGATCTGCTCGATCCATGCGCCGGCCTGCTGCTGGCCAATGCCGTGCTCCTGCAGGGCGCGGTACAGCGCGTAATCCCACTGCATATAACGCAGCAGCAGATTTACCCCCGGCGAATGGCGCAGCCGCGTGCGTTGCAATTCGCCCTGTATTTCCAGGGTTCTGGCCCATACCGCAGCCGCCGTGGTTGCCGGCAAACACGCACCCAGCTGCGTCTGCGCTGCCCGGCGAAAGGCGATGCGCGGGAGATAAACCAGCAGCAGTGCCAGTGGCTTCATTGGCTGTCTTTGGCTCTGGCGATGGCAGCATTTAGCGCCGCCTTGGCCTGCGGGCTGTTCTTCCAGCAAGTGCTGCCGAGCATGGCGGCAACCATCTCGGCGATATCCTCGGCCCGGTAAGTGGCCAGCTGCGCCAGGGAGTCGATGCCAAGCTCCTCGAAGCGCTTGATCACCGTTGGGCCAACGCCCTTGATGGCGAGCAGGCTAAGGCGTTCGGTTTGGTTAAAGGCCATGGGCGACATCCTGTCCGGTGGTTGTGCGCGCGTTAGCGCGGGTCTACATCGGCAATCAGCGCCAGTAAATCGGTCACGCCGATATCCTGCCCGGCCTGATGCAGCAGGGTGCTGGCCTGGCCGCGATGGTGAGTCTGATGGTTGAAGAAGTGCAGCATCAGGCTGGCATAGGGGCGCTGCGCTGGCACGCCCTTCATATTGCCGTAGGCCAGCACATGCTCCAGGTCCGCCTCGGTCAGCGCCACTACCCAGTCGCTGATATGCCCATCCAGCCGGTTGCGCAAAGCCTGCAGTGGCACGAAAGTGTCGAATAACAGCTGATCCAGCGCCGCCGGCCGTTGCAGATCGCTGATCGCCTCACGCAGCTCAGCGCAGGCCGGGTGCTCGGCAAAGCGCTTGAGCCAGATGATATCGGCCACCGCAATATGGTTGAGCGTGGCGAGGATGGACGGGAAAAACGCCCCGCGATCCTCGCTCAGCGCCTGCGCCGACAGCTTGCCGGCGGCCGCATAGAGCTTGTCATTCATCCAGGCGTTATAGCGGGCCATTAACTGAAAGTGGGCAAGCTGGGACATGCGCTTAACTCGGCAATTAAGGTTCAGTCAGGCATCAAATACCGGGCGGAAAAAGGTGCGCTCGTAGCTGATGACGCACTGGGTCTCTTCCGCATATTTAAAGGCCGCCAGGCACTCGGCGTCGGCAAAGGACTTGAGCCGGTACTGCTCGTACGCCGCCAGGCTGGGGAAGCTGAACATCGCCAGGCCGATATTGTTGGCACCTTCCGAGGGCAGGAAGTAACCGTGGTGCGTGCCGCCAAACTTCGCCACCAGGGCAATCCACAGCTTGCCGTAATGCTCGAATTCCTTGAGTTTGCGCGGGTCGAGCACATAGCGGATATGGCAGGTGATCATGGTGTGTTCTCGCATTTGTTAATGGCTGAGGTAGGAAAGTGCACTCAGCTCTCAGGGGTAATGGTGGTTTCCGGGTTGGCTTCGGCAGCCAGCTTTAAACGGTCGGCTTTGCTGATATAGGTGGATTTTTTCTTTGGCGCTTTTTTCGCGTTGGCCTTTTTGGCGTGCGCTTCGAGTAGCTGTTTGATTTTCTTGCGGCGGTTCATTGTTTAGCCCGGCTATGCATTAAGGTGAATGGACTCGTTTGAGTTGTTATCTTTTGGCTGAAAATTGTGGCCTGTCCCCTAATATTTCAACGGTTTGAACCACTTGTTAGCTTTCTTCGGCCGCTGAATTACCCTCACTATCTTGAGTTACAATCCCTTCCTCAAGCTGAATTCTTCTAGCCCGCTTCATAACATCTTTACCCAGCTTTGTAAGGGTCCAATAATTTTCCTTGTCGTTGACGGAATGCTTCTTTTTTGATGTTTCTAATACTTCAAGGGCCACAAAATCAGCTATTAAATTAGATGCAATATTTTTCCCGACAGGCCAATTGCTAAAATAGCCAGTACCATGTAGGTTTAATGCGATATTTCTAGCGACTTCTATGGAGGGATTTTCATCAATTAAATTTGGCGCAATTGCTAGATAAATATCGAGGAGAGTGGTCGAATATTTAGTCGCGCCTTCCCAGCTGGCTGAGCTTCTAACTTGAAGTCTACGATTATTTACGTGCATGATGTTTACGACGTCACGTACTTTATCCAGCTGTTCTTCCCTGTCTTTCTTCAGTTTTTCGAGCTCACTTCTTAAGTTCGCGTTCTCGGTGCTCAGCCTAGTTAGTTCTTTGGTTACTTCAAGCCCTATAGCCTCATCCGATCTAGACCATCCAGTTCTAGGGTTGGTGTTCATGGACTTAATCAATGAGATGGATATTTTTCCGTGAAGGTCTTCTTTGTTGCTCCAGAAGTGAACCAGCTTTCCTTTGATCTTAGATTTGAATGCGTCTAATTTTTTCTTTTTCTTTGGGTTGCTGTCTACTCTGGTATTTGGCCAAGGGGCTTTGTCGTCAATTACAAAGCCTAGGGTAGGAATTCCACATGATTTGGCATAGTCGAATTCTTTTTCCGTGTAGCTAATTCCCTCGTCTGTCTCAGAACCATATCGATGCCCTGCGATTACGACATAATAGTCTGTTGCCTCAATTTGCCTTGCAATAAGTTGCCATTGCTCTTCATCGGCAGCGCTGAACATTTCCATGCCAACGGGTATGTGGCCCATCTCTAAGACCGCCTTGATGGCCTGATCTCGCTCCTCTTTTAGATCCTCGTATGTAGAGCTTATAAATATTTGATATTTTTTTCCATACTAGGTCTCGATATGCAATTTAAAAGCTAACGTTTGGTTAAGGGGCGGGCTTTAGCCCGTCCCAACGAGCGAAGCGAGTGTTTGAACCATTTGTTAGCCAAGCTTAGGGAGCTCCGCATACAGTTTTTCTATTACATCCTTGCCATGTTTTCTTTCGAGTCTTCTAACTAAAAAGTGCCCTCTTGCCATATCCTGGAAGTGGTCCATGAATATGGTGTTTATTATCGCTCCACCAGCTGCGCCGATTGCAGGTATAGCTTGAGCTGCTGCCTTTTCAGTAACTTGTATTCCGAATCGCTCAGCAATTTTTGCAATGAATTTAATTAATATAGGAGCTCCTTCGTCCGTTAAAGTTTTACTCACCAAGAACTCTGAAGCTTCTGCTACCGATCTTGCTAGTGCGGCTCGAACAGCATAGTAACCGCTTTCGGTGCCGTCATCGGATTCGCTATTGCCACCAAGAGCGAAAACCTCCAAGCAAGCCATTTTAGTATCTATAGCTGTTATGGATTCACCCTGGCTCCTTGCAATATCTGCTATTGAACGCAACATTATTGAGGTGGAAATTGGTAGTTCTGCGGCTAATGCAGCAATTCCGAAAAATCCACCAACACCTCCGCTAATGGCTACGCCAAGCTTGTGCCATATATTAGATGATGCTTCGCCAGGTATGTCTTTCATGGTGAAAATAGCAATATCCGAAGCTTTAAGCAGAGCTGTTTGTGTTACCTCGCCTATGTTTTTATTCCAGTTATCTGGCAGTAATCCCAATCCTTTTTCTATGGGCATTCCTATAAGATTAGTTACTTTTGCAGCAAGCCCTGGGTTCTCTAGCAAATTTTTTGCTACTTGAAGTTCTTTTCTATCTTCTTCGGGGAAGATCATTGTCATGTTTGAGTTCCGATTGGTTTTTTGTGGCTAACTATTAATTATGCGGCATACCAATGTCGCGCTTTCCCGGCGCATAACGCCACCCTATCTGCTGCATCCTGTTTATGTCCCACACTCAATGTCGCGAAGGTGCAGAAAACGGCCGGGGTTAGGCGACAGTTTGGTTAGGCTTAACCCTATCCACCCCCATCTCCCCCTGTCTAGAACATTCTCCCGCCACCATTTCGCGCCCACAAAAAAGCGGGCCGTAGCCCGCTTCGTATATAGAGGTGCAGCCTTGGCTTATTTAAGCCACTCGGCGACGCGCTCTGGGTTTTTGCTGATCCAATCTTTGGCGGCGTCTTCCGGTTTGGCGCCTTCGCGGATGGCGAGCATGACGGCGCCGACTTCTTCACCGCTCCAGGAGAATTTCTTCAGGAAGGCAGCGGCTTCTGGGGCTTTGCCGGCGAGGCTGGGGTTGGCCACGGTGTCGACGTGTTCGTCATCGCCGAAGACTTTTTTCGGGTCTTCGAGGAAGCGCAGGTTCCATTTGGCGAACATCCAGTGCGGAATCCAGCCGGTGACGACGATGGCTTGTTTGTTTTTCTCGGCGCGGGTCAGGGCGGTGGCCATGGCCGGGCCGGAGCTTGGCATCAGTTTGATGTCGCTAAGGGCGTATTCCTTGATCGCTTCTTCGGCGCGGCGCATGACGCCGGCGCCAGCGTCGATGCCGGTGATTTTGCCGTCGAAGTCTTTGGCGTAGGTTTGCAGGTCGGCGATGGTTTTGGCTTGGACGTAGTCGGGCACGATCAGGCCGATTTTGGCGCCGGCGTAGTTGGTGCCGAGCACTTCGACCTTGTCTTTGAGTTTTTCAAAGTATTCGCCGTGGGTGGCGGGCAGCCAGGCGGAGAGGGTGGCGTCGAGGTCGCCGCGCGCTACGCCTTGCCACATGATGGCCGGCTCTACAGGCTTGAGTGCGACTGCGTAGCCGAGCTTGCTCTGGAGGATTTCCCCGGCGACAAAGGTGGCGGCGACGCTGTCGTCCCAACCGTTGACGTAGCCGATGTTCAGGGTGGGCTTGTCCGCCGCCATGGCGCTGCTCATGCCGAGGGCCAGGGCGGCGACGCCGAGGCTTTGCAGGCAGAGGTTCTTCAGGTTTCGCATAGGGTGTGCTCCGTCAGTGAGAGTGGCAGTTCAGTGAGTTACTGGCGCGTTCTTCTTGCGGGCCTAGCTGGGTAAACATGTTGCTGTTGCGCTTGTGTAGCCCGGATGGAATCCGGGGTTTTGCAGTGCCGGCGAGTCCGTTACCGGATTGCATCCGGGCTACGTAATGGCTCGGTTGTGTGTAGGAGCAACAGCTTGTTGCGGTCCGGCGATCCCGGCAGATCAAAAGCATCGCCAGCAAGCTGGCTCCTACAGGTGTCGCGTGCTAAATCCAGGGTGCAGCAAACCAGGCGATGGCCGTATGGCCTCGCGGGTGTGGTGCTTATTCAGGTGCTTTCGCTAATCGCGCCGCCCGCAGAACCTGGGGCGGCGCGGTGTTTGGCTTACAGGCCTAGGTGTTTCTTCACCGCTGCAACGCCGTCCTGGCCGTCATAGGTGGTAACGCCGGCCAGCCACTGGTCGAGGATCGCCGGGTTGGCTTTGATCCACTCTTTGGCGACGGTGGTTGGGTTCTGTTTTTCCAGCACCTTTTCCATCAACTGGCTTTCGATTTCCACGGTGAACTGCAGGTTGTTCAGCAGTTTGCCGACGTTGGCGCAGCGCGCTTCGTAATCTGGCGGCACGACGGTGTAGACCTTGGCGGCGCCGAAGTCCGGGCCGAACACGTCATCGCCGCCTTCCAGGTAGGTGATGTCGAATTGGGTGTTCATCGGGTGCGGTGCCCAGCCGAGGAACACGGCAGGTTCTTGCTTTTTCACTGCGCGTTGCAGCTGTACCAGCATGCCGGCTTCGCTGGACTCGACCATTTTGAAGTCGCCGAGGCCGAACTGGTTGCTTTTGATCATGCCGTCGATCAGCAGGTTGCCGTCGTTGCCTGGCTCGATGCCGAAGATCTTGCCGCCCAGCTGGTCTTTGAACTTGGCGATGTCAGCAAAGCTTTTCAGCCCGGCTTCTGCGGCGTAGGTCGGAACGGCGAGGGTGTATTTGGCGCCTTCAAGGTTGGCCTTGGGCAGCACTTTGACGCCGCCATCCTTGGTGAAGGGTTCGATCACCGGGTCCATCGAGGGCGCCCAGTAGCCGAGGAAGACGTCGATCTGGCCTTTCTGCACGCCGGTAAAGGCGATAGGCACGGAGGCCATGATTTTGCGGGTCTGGTAACCCAGGCCTTCGCTGAGGGTCATGGCCACGCCGGTGGTGGCGGCGATGTCGGCCCAGCCGATTTCGGCGAAGCGCACCATCTTGCAACTCTCCGGCTCCTGCGCCCAGGCGCTTTGCAGCATGGCCACGGAGAGCAGGCCAACGCCTGCGAGCTGTTTAATCGTCTTCATCTGCGATTCCCTGTGATGGTTAAATTTAGATTACTGGCGTTGAAGCTTGCCGCTGAACCAACTGAACAGACTGCTGCGCTTGGCGGTTTGCGGTGTACCGAAGCTCTCGGTGATGCGGTCGAGAATGATCGCCAGCAACACCACGGCCATGCCGCTTTCGAAACCCAGGCCGATGTCCAGGCGCTGGATGCTCGCCAGTACGTCGTTACCCAGGCCGCCGGCGCCAACCATCGAGGCGATGATCACCATCGACAGGGCCATCATGATGGTCTGGTTGACCCCGGCCATGATTGACGGCATGGCGTTGGGCAGCTGGACCTTGAACAGTAGCTGACGCGGGGTGCAGCCGAAGGATTGGCCGGCTTCGATGATTTCTTTATTCACCTGGCGGATGCCCAGGTTGGTCAGGCGCACCGCCGGTGGCATGGCGAAGATCACCGTGGCGATGATCCCCGGCACGCGGCCGAGGCCGAAGAGCATGGCGGCGGGAATCAGGTAAACGAACGCCGGCATGGTCTGCATAAAGTCGAGAATCGGCCGGATGGTGGTCGCCACCCGTTCGCTGCGCGCGGCCCAGATACCCAGGGGGATGCCGAGCAAGAGGCTGATCAGCGTGGCGGAGAAGGTCAGGCCGAGGGTCACCACGGTCTGTTCCCAGAAGCCGGTGAGTACGATCAGCACAAAGGCCACGGCGGTGAAGATGGCGAACTTGTAGCTGATGCGCCATAGGCCGAGGGCGACGAAGATGGCGATCAGCAGCCAGGCCGGTGGCAGCATCAGCAGCCATTCGATGCCTTCGGAAAAGCCGTTGACCACCGCGCCGATGCTGTCGAAGCCATCGCTGTAGTTGTCCAGCAGGTGCTGCACCACGTCGTTGACCCAGCTGCCCAGGTCGAGCTGTTTCTCACTCATGGAACTCTCCCTGCAGGCGGGTCAGCAGGCGACCTTTGCTGATGGCGCCGCTGTAGCGACCGTTGCTGTCGACCACCGGGATCGGCCCTTCGTTGTCCACCAGGCGTTCAATCACCTGGTCCAGCGGCAGGTCTTCGGGGATCGGTTTGATTGACTTGAGCACCTGGCCGTCGAGGCCGCAGGTGGTGCCGCCCTCGACCAGCAGGGCGATCCGCTCCAGGCTGATGGAGCCCTGGAAGGTGTTCTGCTCGTCGACGATAAAGGCGTAGTGCTTGTCCAGCGCCTGCAGCTCCTGGCAGACCGTTTGCGCATCCGGGGCTTTGCCGTTGTGCACGTAGATCGGCACGCTGTTGGCCATCAGTTGGCCGGCGGTGAGGTAGCGGTTGGTGTCGACGGTGTTGAAGAAGTTGCGCACGTAATCGTTGGCGGGGTTGTCGATCAGCTCCTGTGGGGTGCCGACCTGAACCAGTTTGCCGCCTTCCATGATGCCGATGCGGGTGCCGATGCGCATGGCCTCTTCGATGTCGTGAGACACGAAGATGATGGTGCGGCGGTCGGTCTTTTGCAGCTCCAGCAGCACGTCCTGCATCTCGCGGCGCTTGAGCGGGTCGAGGGCGGAAAACGCCTCATCCATGATGATCATTGACGGGTCGACCGCCAGGGCGCGGGCCAGGCCGACGCGCTGTTGCATGCCGCCGGACAGCTCATGCGGCATCTTGTGCGCAAAGGTGTCCAGGCCGACCTGCTTGAGTACTTGCATGGCGCGCTCTTCGCGCACCTTCTTGCTCTTGCCGGCCACTTCCAGGCCGAAGGCGGCGTTGTCCAGCACGCTGCGCGAGGGCATCAGGGCGAAGGACTGGAAGACCATGCTCATGTCGCGGCGGCGCAGATCGATAAGCTCCGCCTTGGGCATCTTGGCGACGTTCTGCCCATCGATGTAGACGTTGCCGCCGCTGGGTTCAACCAGGCGGTTGATCAGGCGGATCAGGGTGGATTTGCCGGAGCCGGAGAGGCCCATCAGCACGAATATTTCGCCTTCTTCGACGCTGAAGGATACGTCGCTGACGCCGATAACCGCGCCTTTCTCCGCAAGAATCCGCTCCTTGCTCCAGCCCTGCTTGAGCAGGTCGATGGCTTCTTGTGGCTCTGCGCCGAACACCTTGTAGAGGTTTTCGACGACGATTTTTCCAGACTGCATGGGATGATTCCCCTTCAGTAGACATCCAGATCAGTGCTGCGGAACCGCGCCTACGCCAGCTGGCGTACGTACGGTGATGCCGACTGTTCTTGCCTGTGTGGGTTTACTGGGTTCCGGGGTCGGGTCCGTGCCTTGCCGCGCAACACATTCAGGGCGCTCAGGCACAACCGCTGCAACGCTCCAGTTGCCTTGTGGGCAATGGACGCTATGGGGGCGTACTGTCGAGTCAACCTTGCTGTGCCGTGCTGCAAACCGCGTTCCAAACCCTCTGGCAGTGTTACGAAGTCCCATCCTTGGGTTTTACACACCTCGACCCGAGGTGCGCGTACATCCGAAATTTCTTGTTGGGCTGGCACCCATCGCGTGGTGAGCCAGCGCTTATATATTCTTCGGTCCGGGGCTGTGGGCGCCCGGTCTGTCGACCCTGCTCAGGCGACAGCGACGAAATCGGCTGACTCAACGATATAGTCTTCGGCCTGTCGCAATTGTCGGTTTGCGACTCTGACGTGTTGCGCGGCGACAGACGCTTTAAAAACCATAACAGACTTTTTTGCCCCTTGGCCAAGGCTGTAAGCCACGCCGGCCGTGGTTTGCAGCCCGTGAGTCGGCCACAGCCGCGATGGCCAGCGGGCTGTGGCGATATCGAAAAAAACTCGAAATTAGTCATTGGCCGCCAGGCTCGCGGCCGCTTTTGGCGGCAGCCCGTCGCGTCGGGTTACCCCATGCAGCCAGCTGGCCAATGCCTGCGGATTGGCCTTTAACCAGACCTTGGCCTCGCGTCGTGGGTTGGTGTTTTTATTGAGGATCGCGCCCATCAGGTAGCTTTCCATCTCCAGGCTGAAGCGCAGGTTCTGCAGCAACTGGGTGACGTTCGGGCACTGCTCGGCCAGGCCGGCGCGCACGTTGGTGTACACCGTTGCGCCGCCGTAGTTGGGGCCGAAAAACTCATCACCGCCGTCCAGGTAATGCATCTGCAACTGGTTGTTCATCGGGTGCGGCGCCCAGCCGAGAAATACCGCCCATTGCTTGAGGTGTTCGGCGCGTTTGACCTGGGCCAGCATGCCGTTCTCGCTGGACTCCACCAGGCTGAAACCGGCTAGGCCGAAGGCGTTTTTGTCGATCATCTGTTGGATCAGTTTGTTGCCGTCGTTGCCCGGTTCGATTCCGTAGAGTTTGCCGCCCAGTTCTTTGCTGAAGCGCGCAAGATCGGCGAAGTTCTTCACTCCGCCGTCATAGGCCGCCTGATTCACCGCCAGGGTGTATTTGGCCCCTTCGAGGTTGGCGCCGAGGGTCTTCACCGAGCCGTTGGCGGCGTAGGGTTTGATGTCGTTTTCCATGCTCGGCATCCAGTTGCCGAGGAACACGTCGATCTTGCCGTCCTGCATGGCCTGGTAGGTATCCGGCACGGACAGGCGCTTGACCTGGGTGCGGTAACCCAGCTCGCTGAGCACCTGGCGGGTGACGGCGGTGGTCACGGTGATATCGGTCCAGCCGACATCGGCAAAGCGAATCAGCCCGCACTGCGCCGGCTCAGCTGCCTGGGCCAGCAAAGGTGTGCTCAAAGCAGCTGCCAGCAGGCAGCCGCGCATATTCAGTGTCATCAAGCCTCTCCCGATTACGGTGACAGGGCGCGCCTGTGCAGGCACGCAGTCGGCCACGGGGCGGGCAGGGCAAGCAGCGGCTGGCCGGTCCATGGGCGCGGCGATCATGCCGACAGATTTCCTCCGCTGCCTATGCGTGAAGTCGCAACTGGAATGCTGCTGTCGTGATTGGCTGCGGCGACGGTTGAAAGTGTGAAGCCGTAGCCCGGATGAAATCCGTGGGCGGATGTGCAGGGGATTGGGTCCTGCACCAATGACGTATTGTCATCTGCTTTTGTAGGGTGGGTGAGCGGCGCTGGGGTGGTTATGGCCGCGCTACGCAACCTGAGCGCCGCGTAACCCACCATCGGCGCAACGCGTTCTATCGTCTGGTGGGTTACGCGCCGCGCCACTATCGCATCTGGATTATCGAGCAGTACTCGGCGTCGCTAACCCACCCTACAAAAGCTGCGTACAACAGAGTCTCGGAAACCCAGCACCCGCGATCCGCCGTGCGGATGAGCCGCTGACGGATTTAGGCATGGGCGGGTCGGTGTGGGGCGACGGGGGTGTGGGGAAATCCTGATCATGGCCTGCACGTAGCATCAGTGCAGGAGAGAGTCGTGGCTATCAGCGTGTTTGACCTGTTCAAGATCGGCATCGGGCCGTCCAGTTCGCATACCGTCGGGCCGATGCGGGCGGCTGCGCTGTTTAGTGGCGCATTGGCCGAGCGGCGTTTGCTGGAACGCACCGCACGCTTGCAGGTGCGCCTGTACGGTTCGCTGTCGGCCACCGGTGTCGGCCACGGCAGCGACCGCGCAGTGATCATGGGACTGATGGGCGAGTGGCCGGATCAGGTCGACCCGAGCAGCATCGAGCCGCGCATCGCCGCGCTATTGGCCAGCGGCCAGTTGCAGCTTGGCGGGCGTGTCAGCATCTCTTTCGACTGGCAGCGCGACATGCTCCTGCTGGAGGAAAACCTGCCCTATCACCCCAACGCCATGACGCTTAGCGCCTTTGCCGTTGATGGCAGCCTGCTACACGAAAACACCTATTACTCGGTCGGCGGCGGTTTTGTCGTGGATGCCGAGCAGGCCGCCAGTGGCCAGTTGGATCAGGACCACACCGTATTGCCCTACGACTTCAACAGCGCCGAAGAGCTGTTGCGCCTGTGCAAGGAGCACGGCCTGCGCGTTTCCGAGCTGATGATGGCCAATGAGAAGGCCTGGCGCAGCGAGGCGGAAATCTGCAGCGGCTTGATGCGCCTGTGGCAGGCCATGCGCGAGTGCGTTGAGCAGGGCTTGCAGCACGAGGGCATTCTGCCGGGCGGGCTGAACGTGAAACGGCGCGCTGCCAAGCTGCACCGCAGCCTGCAGGAAATGAGCAAACCCAATGTGATCGGCTCGACCCTCAGCGGTATGGAGTGGGTCAACCTGTTCGCCCTGGCGGTAAATGAGGAGAACGCTGCTGGCGGGCGCATGGTCACCGCGCCGACCAATGGCGCGGCGGGGATCATCCCGGCGGTGCTGCATTACTTTGTGCGTTTCAGCCCGGCGGTCAGTGAAGCCAATGTCGTCGACTACCTGTTGGCGGCAGCGGCCATTGGCATTCTGTGCAAGAAGAACGCGTCGATCTCCGGTGCCGAAGTCGGTTGTCAGGGCGAGGTCGGTTCGGCCTGCGCCATGGCGGCGGCGGGGCTGGCGGAGATTCTCGGGGCTACGCCTGAGCAGGTGGAGAACGCCGCGGAAATCGGCCTGGAACATAACCTCGGCCTGACCTGTGATCCGGTCGGCGGCCTAGTGCAGGTGCCGTGCATCGAGCGCAACGCGATTGCCGCAGTGAAAGCCATCAATGCTGCGCAGATGGCCTTGCGTGGTGACGGCCAGCACTTTATCTCACTGGATCGGGTGATCCGCACCATGCGCGACACCGGCGCGGATATGCATGACAAGTACAAGGAAACCTCGCGCGGCGGGTTGGCGGTCAGCGCTGTTGAATGTTGAGCGCCTGTTTACGATTAGCTGCGCGTCGGCCCTGCTGCGTTAAAAACAAGCTCGGAATGCTCATGTGCAAAAGCACACTCCGCTTCCTCGCCTGTTTTTGCCTTGCAGGACTCTAGCTCGCAAGATCGTAAATCAGGCGCTGGGCGTTCAATCGGGTGCGTGCTGCGCATTGCGCACATTTGTGGTGCGTGGCTGTTCGGCGCAGCGGAAAAGGGCAGCGCAAGGCTGCTGAATACGGCCTGACCGTTGGTCCGTTACCGCGCCGTTTTTACCCTGCGTAGCGGGGTGACAAAGCTGCCGCCAGGCAGTGCTACCGAAATGCTCAAGCGCCCGCCGACCGGGCGTTTGCGGTCGTAATCAGGATGCTTCTGTCGCTCCTGCCAACGCCTCGTGGCACTAGCGTTGGGCTAGGCCAGCTATTTTTAATTGAACGCCCAATCAATTTAGGCACGGCCTTTGCGTTGTGCTGGCTGTCGATCTGGCGTTGTGCAGTCCCAGAACCATAAGAAGAGCCACCCTATAGAGGGGCTCACTACCGTGCTTTGCTTCGCGTGAGGGTTTACCTGATGTCACAGTCCACTCAAGGGGCACAACCCCAGAGCCGTGCGCCGCAGTCCATCGGCTTTCTCCTGCTCGACAACTTCACCCTGATTTCCCTGGCGTCTGCCGTTGAGCCGCTGCGCATGGCCAACCAGTTGTCCGGCAAGGAGTTGTACCGCTGGCACACCCTCAGCCAGAGCGGCCTGCCGCTCTGCGCCAGCGATGGCCTGCAGATCACCCCGGACGCCAGCATGGCCAGCGCGCCGCGCTTGGATGCGGTAATCGTCTGCGGCGGTGTGGACATTCAGCACAGCGTTACCCGCGAGCATGTGCAGTGGCTGCAAAGCCAGGCGCGCCACGGTGCGCAGCTGGGCGCGGTATGCACCGGCAGCTGGGCGCTGGCCAAGGCCGGGCTGCTGGATGGTTTCGATTGCAGCGTGCACTGGGAGTGTCTGGCCTCGATGCAGGAAGCCTTCCCGCGCGCGGGCGTCAGCACCCGTTTGTTCTCGATTGATCGCAACCGCCACACCAGCTCCGGCGGCACTGCGCCGATGGACATGATGCTGCACGTGATTGGCCGCGAGCATGGCCGCGAGCTGGCGGCGGCGATTTCCGAGATGTTTATTTACGAACGTATTCGCAACGAACAGGATCACCAGCGTGTGCCGCTCAAGCATATGCTCGGCACCAACCAGCCGAAGCTGCAGGAAATCGTCGCGCTGATGGAAGCCAACCTGGAAGAACCAATCGACCTCGATCAGCTGGCGCTGTATGTCGATGTCTCGCGCCGTCAGCTGGAGCGCCTGTTCCAGAAGTACCTGCACTGCTCACCGTCGCGTTACTACCTCAAGCTGCGGCTGATCCGTGCACGCCAACTGCTCAAGCAGACCAGCATGTCGATCATCGAAGTGGCCTCTGTGTGTGGCTTTGTCTCCACCCCGCATTTCTCCAAGTGCTACCGCGAATACTTCGGCATCCCGCCACGCGATGAGCGCGCCGGCCAGCAAGGCGGCAATGTGGTGGCGCTGCTGCCAATGCCGGAAGACCTGATGCGCCCATCGCCATCCTCGGCCATGGCCGCGCTGACGCGGGCGCAGGGGGAGTCGACCTTTGCCAGTGTCAGGCTTTAAGCCACGCTGAATACCCTGTAGGAGCGGGCTTGCCCGCGATCAGTTTTATCGCGGGCAAGCCCGCTCCTACAAAGGTCCATCGCAGTATGTTTCACGCAAAAAAAACGCCGCACCGGCCTTGATGGCGAGTGCGGCGTTTTGCTGTGTGTGGTGTTGTGCTTACAAAGCCTTCAATACTCGATCGCCACATCCCCCTGCGGCACGCTGCAGCACGAGAGGATATAACCCTCGGCCACGTCTTCGTCGGTAATGCCGCCGTTGTGTTCCATAGTCACTTCGCCGGCCGTCTTCATCACCTTGCAGGTGCCACAGATGCCCATGCCGCAGGCCTTGGGGATATGCAGGCCAAGCTTGGCGGCGGCCGCATGCACGGTTTCGCCTGGGTCGACGCGAATGCTCTTGCCGGTGCTGGTAAAGGCCACCTGGTGCTGATCGGCGGCTGGCACCGGGTCGGCATCGGCGGCTTCGGCGGCCAGTTCCTTGACCTCTTCGCGTACATCCGCCGGCGTCGCGCCGAAGGATTCCTCGTGGTAGCGCCGCATATCAAAGCCATTGCTTTCCAGCAGGCGTTTGACCGCATTCATATAGGGCGTCGGGCCGCAGCAGAAGATTTCCCGTTCCAGGTAATCCGGGGCAATCAGCTCCAGCATCTTCTGGTTGAGGTAGCCGCGATAACCGGCCCAAGCCTCGCCCAGGCCGTGCTTCTCGCAGATCACATGCAGGCTGAAGTTGTTGATCCGCGCGGCCATGTGTTCCAGCTCGCGGTGGTAGATGATGTCCTTCGGCGAGCGCGCGCTGTGCACGAAGACCATATCGACATTGCCGTTGGTGTCGTAGAACCAACGCGCCATCGACATCACCGGGGTAATGCCAACACCGCCGCTGAGGTAGAGCACCTTGTCGGCGGGAAAGTCGATGGCGTTGAACAGCCCGACCGGGCCGTGCACCGGCAGCTCGTCGCCTTCATTGAGGTTGTCGTGCAGCCAGTTGGAGACCTTGCCGCCTGGCACCCGCTTGATGGTGATGGAAAAGCTGTAGGGCACCGAAGGCGAGCTGGAAATGGTGTAGGAGCGCATCACTGGCTGGCCGTCGATCTCCAGCTCCAGGGTGACGAACTGCCCCGGTTTGAAGAAGTACAGCACCGGTTGATCGGCCATAAAGCAGAAGGTGCGCACATCCCAGGTTTCCTGGATGACTTTGACGCAGCGCACCATATGCCGACCGTTGCTCCAGGTCTGCGTGGTAACCGGGTTGAGGAAGTCGTTCGTCGTCATGGACGTCTCTCCGCGCGGCCGGACATCGGCCTTGTATGGGGCGGATTGTGCGTACTGGCCGGGGCGCTCATTTATCTGCCAGCGACATTTACATGCTTATCGCGACCTGCCGCGCAGGCCTTGGTTTGCCGCGTCGGAAACGGATGTGACCATGTCGCCCATAGATAAGGTTTCGCCCCCACTCAGCGCCACACTCGCAGCCAGCCGAAGCAAAAGGTCACGAGCGAATTCCTCTTTCATCCAGTCGCCATCGGCAGGCGCAGAACGGGGTAATGACGCCACCTTGCGTAGCAACCGATTAGCCACTTTTACGGCCGTCGCACTAGACGATGAGCCATTGAGGAGTTACCGATGGACGTCACTTCCACCCTGAGCCTGGGCGATCCGCTGGAGCCCGCACGCAAGGCCACCGCCGAGATGTTGCAGACCCGCGAGCGCACCTTCTCGCTGCCGCAGCCGTTCTACAACGACGAGCGCCTGTTCAAGATCGATATGCAGGAGATCTTCCACAAGGAGTGGCTGATCGCCGGCATGACCTGCGAGATTCCGGCCAAGGGCAACTACCTCACCCTGCAGATTGGCGACAACCCGATCATGGTGATTCGCGGCGCCGATGGCGTGGTGCATGCCTTCCATAACGTCTGCCGGCACCGGGGCTCGCGCTTGTGCACCAGCGACAAGGGCAAGGTGGCCAAACTGGTGTGTCCGTATCACCAGTGGACCTACGAACTGGACGGTCGCCTGCTGTTCGCCGGCAGCGAGATGGGCGCGGATTTCGACCTCAAGGACTACAGCCTCAAGCCGGTCAACTGCAAAGTGGCGGGCGGTTACATCTTTATCTCCCTGGCCGAGAACCCGCCGGCCATCGACGATTTCCTCAGCACCCTGGCTCACTATATGGAGCCCTACGACATGGAAAACACCAAGGTGGCGGTGCAGACCACCTTGATGGAGAAGGCCAACTGGAAGCTGGTGCTGGAGAACAACCGCGAGTGCTACCACTGCAACGGTTCGCACCCGGAACTGCTGAATACCCTGCTGGAGTGGGATGACGTCACCGACCCGCGCGCCACCCAGGCGTTCAAGGATCAGGTGAGCGAATGCACCACCCGCTGGGATAAGGACAACATCCCTTACGCCCACGCCAGCTTTGGCCTGCGTAACCGCATCGTGCGCATGCCGCTGCTCAAGGGCACCGTATCGATGACCATGGACGGCAAGCAGGGCTGTAAGAAGCTGATGGGCCGCATCACCGACCCGGACCTGGGCTCGATGCGCATCCTGCACCTGCCGCATTCGTGGAACCACTGCATGGGCGATCACCTGATCGTCTTCACCGTCTGGCCGATCAGCGCCCAGGAAACCATGGTCACCACCAAGTGGCTGGTGCACAAGGATGCCGTGGAAGGCGTTGATTACGACGTGGCGCGTCTGCGCCAGGTATGGGACGCCACCAACGATCAGGACCGTCGCCTGGCCGAAGAAAACCAACGCGGCATCAACTCCACCGCTTACCAGCCCGGCCCGTACTCGAAAACCTACGAGTTTGGCGTGGTCAACTTTATCGACTGGTACAGCGAGCGCGTGCTCAACAACCTAGGCGCAGCGCCAGCGCCGTACTTGCGCCAGGTCGGCGCGGAGTAAGGCTATATATGACGCTTGGCCTGCGGCTACTGCTCGGCCTGACCGCCTACGGCCTGCTGGCCGCGCGCCCCAGGCCCGCGTCCACCGCAACACACTGAGACCCTCCTCAAGGGTCACCTTGGCCTCTGCCGGATACCCCCGGGCAGAGGCTTTTTTTATTTCCCTGCCTCCCTCCATGTCTACGGCTAGTGACCTGTGGGAGGGGCTTTAGCCGCGACAGCATCGCCGCTAAAGCGGATCGCCGCCCGGCACCTCCCACATGCTTAATCTGAGACATATCCGCCTGCGACCCGGCTTTGACGCTTTCGGCAATACCCCGGTCGTTTTTGCACCCGGTCGCCCGAGCCCCCAGGGATATGCTCAGTCCAAAGCGCCAACAACGGGTTTGGCGACACCGATAAAGGGGGACTGCCTGATGAGCCCAGCCGAATTGCACGCCGACAGCATCGTTATTGACGGGCTGATCATCGCCAAGTGGAACCGTGAACTGTTCGAGGACATGCGCAAAGGTGGCCTTACTGCGGCCAACTGCACCGTGTCGGTGTGGGAAGGCTTTCAGGCCACGGTGAATAATATCGCCGCCAGCCAGAAGCTGATCCGCGAGAACAGCGACCTGGTGATGCCGGTGCGCACCACCGCCGACATCCGTAAGGCTAAAGAGCAGGGCAAGACCGGCATCCTTTTCGGCTTCCAGAACGCCCATGCATTTGAAGACCAGATCGGTTACGTCGAGGTGTTCAAGCAGCTCGGCGTGGGCATTGTGCAGATGTGCTACAACACCCAGAACCTGGTTGGCACCGGCTGCTACGAGCGCGACGGCGGGCTGTCCGGCTTCGGCCGCGAGATCGTCGCCGAGATGAACCGCGTCGGCATCATGTGCGACCTCTCGCATGTAGGCTCGAAGACCAGCGAGGAAGTCATCCTCGAATCGAAAAAACCGGTCACCTATTCCCACTGCCTGCCCTCGGGGCTGAAAGAGCACCCGCGCAACAAGTCCGACGCCGAGCTGAAATTTATCGCCGATCACGGCGGCTTTGTCGGCGTGACCATGTTTGCGCCGTTCCTGGCCAAGGGCATTGACTCGACCATAGACGACTACGCCGAAGCCATCGAGTACGTGATGAACATCGTTGGCGAAGACGCCATCGGCATCGGCACCGATTTCACCCAGGGCCACGGCCAGGATTTCTTCGAGTACCTGACCCACGACAAGGGCTACGCCCGCCGCCTGACCAGCTTCGGCAAGATCATCAACCCGCTGGGCATCCGCACCGTCGGCGAATTCCCCAACCTCACTGAGACCCTGCTCAAACGCGGCCATTCCGAACGTGTGGTGCGCAAGATCATGGGCGAGAACTGGGTAAATGTTCTGAAGGACGTCTGGGGCGAGTAAGCGCGAACCGCAATCCGTAGGGTGGATGACGCTCTTTTCATCCACCAATTCACCACGCGCAGGCTCACGTGCGCGGTGGATGGATGAAGCGCCATCCACCCTACCCATAACCTGATCCGGAGTTTCAACACATGGCTACCCACGCACCCGAAATGCCTATCCAGGTCGACGACGAAACCGGCGTCTGGACCACCGACGCGCTGCCGATGCTCTATGTGCCGCGGCATTTCTTCGTCAACAACCATATCGGTATTGAAGAGGTACTGGGCGCTGAGGCCTATGCCGAGATTCTCTACAAGGCCGGCTACAAGTCTGCCTGGCACTGGTGTGAGAAAGAGGCCGAATGCCACGGTCTGTCTGGCGTGGCAGTGTTCGAACACTATATGAAGCGCCTGTCGCAGCGCGGCTGGGGGCTGTTCGAGATCGAAGCCATCGACCTGGCCGCCGGCACCGCGTCGGTGAAGCTCAAGCATTCGGCCTTCGTCTACGTCTACGGCAAGTGCGGGCGCAAGGTCGACTACATGTTCACCGGCTGGTTTGCCGGCGCCATGGACCAGATTCTCCAGGCCCAGGGCAGCGCGCTGCGCACCGTGGCCGAGCAGGTCTATGGCGGCTCCGAAGAAGGCCACGACGATGGCCTGTTTGTGGTGAAACCACGCTAGAAAAATACCGTGCGTGGGAGGGGCTTTAGCCGCGACAGCATCGCCGCTAAAGCGCCTCCCACAGTGAAACGCTAGGCCGTTTACCGTGAGGATGCCGTAATGGCTTTCGAGGCAATGTTCCAGCCGATTCAAATCGGCAAGCTGACCATCCGCAACCGCGTACTCAGCACCGCGCACGCCGAGGTGTATGCCACCGACGGCGGCATGACCACCGAGCGCTATATCAAGTATTACGAAGAGAAGGCCAAGGGCGGCATCGGCCTGGCGATCTGCGGCGGTTCCTCGGTGGTGGCCATCGACAGCCCGCAGCAGTGGTGGAGTTCGGTCAACCTGTCGACCGACCGGATCATCCCGCACTTCCAGAATCTCGCTGATGCCATGCACAAGCACGGCGCCAAGATCATGATCCAGATTACCCACATGGGCCGCCGCTCGCGTTGGGATGGCTTCCACTGGCCGACCCTGATGTCGCCGTCCGGCATCCGTGAGCCGGTACACCGTGCCACCTGCAAGACCATCGAGGTGGAGGAAATCTGGCGGGTGATCGGCAACTATGCCAGCGCCGCACGCCGCGCTAAAGAAGGCGGTCTGGACGGCATCGAGCTGTCCGCCGTGCACCAGCATATGATCGACCAGTTCTGGTCGCCACGGGTGAACAAGCGCACCGACGAATGGGGCGGCACCTTCGAGGGCCGCATGAAGTTTGGCCTGGAAGTGATCAAGGCCGTGCGCAAGGAAGTCGGCGACGACTTCTGCGTCGGCATGCGCATCTGCGGCGACGAATTCCACCCGGACGGCCTGTCCCACGAGGACATGAAGCAGATCGCCGCCTACTACGACGCCACCGGCATGATCGATTTTCTCGGCGTAGTCGGCTCGGGTTGCGACACCCACAACACCCTGGCCAACGTCATCCCGAATATGAGCTACCCGCCGGAGCCGTTCCTGCACCTGGCGGCCGGGATCAAGGAAGTGGTCAAGGTGCCGGTGCTGCACGCGCAGAACATCAAGGACCCAAATCAGGCCACGCGCATCCTCGAAGGCGGCTATGTCGATATGGTCGGCATGACCCGCGCGCATATCGCCGACCCGCACCTGATCGCCAAGATCAAGATGGGCCAGGTCGACCAGATCAAACAGTGCGTCGGTGCCAACTACTGCATCGACCGCCAGTACCAGGGCCTGGACGTGCTGTGCATCCAGAACGCCGCGACCAGCCGCGAATATATGGGCCTGCCGCATATCATCGAAAAAACCAGCGGGCCGAAGCGCAAGGTGGTGATCGTCGGCGGCGGCCCCGCCGGGATGGAAGCCGCGCGCGTTGCCGCCGAGCGTGGCCACGACGTCACCCTGTTCGAGAAGAAAGACAGCCTTGGCGGGCAGATCAGCCTGGCCGCCAAAGCGCCGCAGCGTGATCAGATGGCCGGCATCACCCGTTGGTTCCAGCTGGAACTGGCGCGCCTGAACATCGACCTGCGCCTGGGCACCGGCGCGGACGAGGCCAGCATCATGGACCTGCGCCCGGATATCGTGGTGCTGGCCAACGGCGGCCATCCGTTTATTGAGCAAAACGAGCACTGGGGCGCGGCCGAAGGCCTGGTGGTGAGCAGTTGGGACATCCTCGACGGCACGGTCGCCCCGGGCAATAACGTGCTGGTCTACGACACCATCTGCGAATTCACCGGCATGTCGGTGGCCGACTTTATCGCCGAGAAGGGCGCCAAGGTGGAAATCGTCACCGACGATATCAAGCCGGGCGTGGCCATCGGCGGCACCAGCTTCCCGACCTACTACCGCAGCCTGTACCCGAAAGAAGTGATCATGACCGGCGACCTGATGCTGGAAAAGGTCTACCGCGAAGGCGACAAGCTGGTGGCGGTGCTGGAGAACGAATACACCGGCGCGAAAGAAGAGCGGGTGGTCGACCAGGTGGTGGTGGAAAACGGCGTGCGTCCCGATGAGCGCCTGTACTACGCGCTCAAAGACGGCTCGCGCAACAAGGGCCAGATTGATGTGGAAGCGCTGTTCGCCATCCAGCCGCAGCCTTGTTTATCCGAAGCGGGCGCGGGTTATCTGCTGTTCCGCATCGGCGACTGCGTAGCCCAGCGCAACACTCACGCGGCGATCTATGACGCGCTGCGCTTGTGCAAGGACTTCTGATGCCTGTCTCCCCTCTCCCATTCATGGGAGAGGGGTCGGGGGAGAGGGTGCTTCCTGCGCGAATTTGCGTGCAGCTGCCCCTCTCCCTAGCCCTCTCCCCGCAGGGGCGAGGGGACTGAACCGTGTTGTTTGCCGGTCCCTCTAAGGAGACCAAAGAATGTTAAACACCCTACTCCCCATCCTGCTGTTCGCCGCCCTGGCCCTTGCGTTTATTGGTGCCGGCAAGCGCTTCCTGATGTGGCGCCGTGGCCGTCCGGCTCAGGTCGATTGGCTCGGCGGGCTGCTGGCCATGCCACGCCGCTATATGGTCGATCTGCACCATGTGGTGGCGCGCGATAAATATATCGCCAACACCCACGTGGCCACCGCCGGCGGCTTTGTTCTGGCCGCGGCGCTGGCGATTCTGGTGCACGGTTTCGGCCTGCAGAGTCGCATCCTCGGCTTCGCCCTGTTGGGTGCCTGCGCACTGATGTTTGGCGGTGCGCTGTTTGTCGCCAAACGCCGCCTCAACCCGCCTTCGCGGTTGTCGAAAGGCCCGTGGATGCGCCTGCCGAAAAGCCTGCTGATGTTTGCTGGCAGCTTTTTTATCGCCACCTTGCCGGTGGCCGGGATTCTGCCCGCCGACTTTGGCGGTTGGATTCTTGCGGTGATTCTGGCGGTCGGCGTGGCCTGGGGCGTATCCGAGTTGTTCTTCGGCATGACCTGGGGCGGGCCTATGAAGCACGCCTTCGCTGGTGCTCTGCACCTGGCCTGGCACCGGCGCAGTGAACGCTTTGGCGGTGGTCGTTCCACCGGCCTTAAAGCGTTGAATCTGAATGACCCGAAAGCCCCGCTGGGCGTGGAAAAACCCACGGATTTCACCTGGAACCAGCTGCTCGGCTTCGACGCCTGCGTGCAGTGCGGCAAGTGCGAGGCAGCCTGCCCGGCCTTCGCTGCCGGCCAGCCGCTCAATCCGAAGAAGCTGATTCAGGACATGGTGGTCGGCCTGGCTGGCGGCAGCGACGCCAAGTTTGCCGGCAGCCCCTACCCCGGCAAAGCCATTGGCGAACATAGCGGTGGCCCGCACCTGCCGATCGTCAATCTGAATGGCAAGGCGCTGGTGGATGCCGAAACCCTGTGGTCCTGCACCACCTGCCGCGCCTGCGTCGAGGAATGCCCGATGATGATCGAGCACGTCGACGCCATCGTCGATATGCGCCGCCATCTGACCCTGGAAAAAGGCGCGACGCCGAACAAGGGCGCCGAAGTACTGGACAACCTGATCGCCACCGACAACCCCGGCGGCTTCAACCCCGGCGGTCGACTGAACTGGGCAGCCGATTTGAACCTGCCGCTGATGAGCGACAAGCAGAACGTCGATGTGCTGTTCTGGGTCGGTGACGGTGCCTTCGATATGCGCAATCAAAGAACCTTGAGGGCCTTTGTCAAAGTGCTGAAAGCCGCCAAGGTCGACTTCGCCGTGCTCGGTATGGAAGAGCGCGACAGCGGCGACGTGGCACGGCGTCTGGGCGATGAAGCGACCTTCCAACTGCTGGCCAAGCGCAATATCGCCACCCTGGCCAAGTACCAGTTCAAGCGCATCGTCACCTGCGACCCGCACAGTTTCCATGTGCTGAAAAACGAATACGGCGAGCTGGGCGGCCGCTACCAGGTGCTGCACCACAGCACCTATATGGATGAACTGATCAGCGGGAAAAAACTCAACCTCGGCCAACACAAAGGCGGCTCGGTTACCTACCACGACCCGTGCTACCTGGGCCGCTACAACGGTGAGTACGAAGCACCGCGTAATGTGCTGAATGCTATAGGCATCGAGGTGAAGGAAATGCAGCGTTCGGGCTTCCGCTCGCGTTGCTGCGGCGGTGGCGGCGGTGCGCCGATCACCGATATTCCTGGCAAGCAGCGCATCCCCGATATGCGCATGGTCGATATCAAGGAAACCGCCGCCGAGCTGGTGGCCGTAGGTTGCCCGCAGTGCACCGCGATGCTCGAAGGCGTGGTCGGCCCGCGCCCCGAGGTCAAGGACATTGCCGAGCTGGTGGCCGATGTATTGATTGAGCAATCCGCACCGGTAACAGCAGCGCCTAAAACAGTCGTGGAGGTCGCGTAATGTATGGCATCAGTGCTTGCCTCCCCTCTCCCGCGTGCGGGAGAGGGGCCGGGGGAGAGGGTTGCACTCACCACGCTGGTGTCGCCTGCTTCCCCCTCTCCCTAGCCCTCTCCCCCGAAGGGGCGAGGGGACTGATTGTGTCAGCTCAGGAGTTACGTCCATGAGCGACCTGATCCGCCGTGATCCACGGGCCGAATGGATCGCCCGTAACCGTTTGCATCCGCTACATGCCGCATCACAGCCGGCCGTGGCCAGCTGGCTGAGTGCCGCCGGGGTCTTGCGCAAGAATCCCCATGCCGTCGGCTTTATCGGCCCCAATGGCCTTAAACGTATCGACCGTTCTGGCACTCAGCAGGGCGGCAGCCAGAAACGCAACACGGCCAGCGCCGTGGTGCAGTTGCCGCTGCATGTGATCGAACAGCCGGCGTTCTATATCGCCGTGGTACCGGATATGGTCGGCGGCCGCCTGAGCGCCCATGACAAGGACCTGCTCGGCCTGGCGCACAAGCTGGCCGGCAGCGATGGTGCGGTGGTCGCGGTGATCTTTGGTGAACATAAGGAAAGCGCCTTCGACTGCAACGGCGTCGACCGTCTGCTGCAGTTCGCCGATGACGCTTTCGAAGGCTACGCCCCGGAAGCACGGGTACTGGCCCTCGGCGCAGTAGAAAGGCAACTGACACCGCGCCACTGGCTGTTGCCGGATAGCCGCAGCGGCGGTGGTGAACTGGGTCGGCGGCTGGCCGCCAAGCTCGGCGAGCGGCCGGCCACACGGGTCTGGCAGGTCGCCGATGGCATGGCCAGCGGGCGTGCGGGTGCCGGACGGGAAGATCTGGTGCAACAAGCGCCACGGCTGATCTTGGCGGCGGTGGAATGCGCCGAGCCGGTCAGCGAAACCCGGCATGAAGTGCGGCCGCTGGCGCTGAGTGAGGCGCTGGTCAGCCATTTGCCACGGATTCAGGATTTGGGTGCCGTAGCGGTCGATCCGGCGCAGATCCCCATGGCCGAGGCCGAATTTATTCTCTCTGGCGGCAACGGCGTGAAGGATTGGGCGCTGTTCCATCAGGCCGCTGCGGCGCTGGGCGCCACCGAAGGCGCCTCGCGGGTGGCGGTGGACGATGGCTTTATGGGCCGCGAGCGCCAGGTCGGCGCGTCCGGCATCTGGGTCACCGCGCGGGTGTATGTGGCCGTGGGGATTTCTGGGGCGATCCAGCACCTGCAAGGTATCGGTGCCTGCGATAAGGTGGTGGCGATCAACCTCGACCCGACCTGCGACATGATCAAGCGTGCCGACCTCTCGGTGATCGGCGAGTCCGCCGCGATTTTGCAGGCGCTGATCGAGCGCGTCGCCGCCCATCGGCAGGGAGCAGAACGTGATGCGGCATAAGGTAGCCCGGATGCAATCCGGGGCCCTCAACACCGACTCCCGGATTGCATCCGGGCTACGGGGGATGCATGGCTGACTTGAATATCGTTGCGCTGGTTTCGGTCGGGGCGCACCCCACTTCGGGCCGCCCACGCCGCGCCGAGCAGGACGCCCGCGCGGTCGAGCTGGGCCTACGTCTGGCCGGCGAGCGTTTGCAGGTGTTGCATGCCGGCGATCCGCAGCAGGAGGCGCTGCGCGCTTACCTGGGCATGGGCCTTGCGCAGATCAAGATTCTCGAACAACCGGCGCACAGCGATGCGCTGCCCGTGCTGGCCGATTACCTGGCCGACTCCAGCGCGCAACTGGTGTTGACCGGCAGCCAGGCGGAAACCGGCGAAGGCTCGGGCATGTTGCCTTACCTGCTGGCGGAACAGCTTGGCTGGCCACTGGTGGTCGGGCTGGCGGCGGTGGAGCAGGTCAGCAATGGTGTGGCTCAAGTGCTGCAAGCCTTGCCGCGCGGTCAGCGCCGGCGCTTGCAGGTGCGTCTGCCGTTTGTCGCCAGTGTCGATAACGCTGCGCCCATCGCCCGGCAAAGCGCTTTCGGCCCGGCGCGGCGGGGCCTGTTGACGGCCGAAGAGGTGGAGCTGGTCGCCGACCCGCTGTTTGCCAGCGCCCAGCTGCAACCGGCGAAACCCCGGCCCAAGCGCCTTAAGGTGATCAAGGCCAAGACCGGCGCGGAACGGATGAAGGCCGCCACCGCCAAAGCGTCGGGCGGCGGCGGGCAGGTGCTCAAAGATGTATCGCCACAGGCCGGGGCCGAGGCTATCTTCAAGTTGTTATTGGAGGAGGGCGTGCTGCGTTAGCGTCGCCTGAGAGCACCACAGGTCGTAGCCCGGATGAAATCCGGGAGGCCGCGATCCCCGGATTGCATCCGGGCTACGGTTTACTGCTGAGCCACGTCATCACCGCACTACTGGAGGAATTGACCATGATGCACGCCGACCTGATTGATCAGGAGGACCTACGCGAACGCCTGGTGGCGCTTGGGTTGTCGATTCCGCCTGGGGTGACCGCCGAGCAGGCGTGTGAGCATGCCGTCAGCGGACTGAGCCCGGAGCGGGCGGTGGCGCTGCGACGCCTGGTGGAGGAATTATTGGGTGGCAGCGCGACGCTGTTGCCGAATGTGCGCGAGGCGATCTCGCGCACCTTGCTGCCGGCGCTGGTTCCCCGTCCTTCGTGAGTCTCTCGGTCACGTAGGAGCCAGCTTGCTGGCGATGCTTTCGGCTGGATCGCCGGGACGCCGGACCGCAACAAGCTGGCTCCTACATGGGAAAACGGTTTACCTGCTCCGGTATTGCTTTAGCCCGCCGTCATCGCCGCGCGAATATCTCCAGCCAACTGCCGTACTCGCGCTTCGTCGGTGTCCCAGGAGCACATAAAGCGTGCGCCGCCGGCTCCGATAAAGGTGTAGAAGCGCCAGCCCTGGCCGCGCAGGATTTCCAGGGCAGGTTCCGACATCTGCAAAAACACGCCGTTGGCCTGTACCGGGAACATCAGGCTGACCCCCGGAATATCACTGACCAGCTCGGCCAGCAGCTGCGCGCAGCGGTTGGCGTGCTGGGCGTATTTCAGCCAGGCATCGTTCTGCAGGATGCCGACCCAGGGTGCAGACAGGTAGCGCATCTTCGAGGCCAGCTGACCGGCCTGCTTGCAGCGGTAGTCGAAGTCGACCGCCAGGTCCTTGTTGAAGAACAGAATCGCCTCACCCACGGCCATGCCGTTCTTGGTGCCACCAAAACACAGTACATCCACACCAGCCTTCCAGGTCAGCTCGGCCGGGCTGCAGCCTAGAAAGGCGCAAGCGTTGGAGAAGCGCGCGCCGTCCATATGCAGGTGCAGACCCAGTTCGCGGCATACCGCGCTGATCGCCCGCACTTCATCGGGGCTGTAAACGGTGCCGACTTCCGTAGCCTGGGTCAGGGTCACCACGCGGGGTTTGGGGTAGTGGATGTCCTGGCGCTTGAGGGCAATGTCGCGGATCGCCTCGGGGGTCAGCTTGCCGTTCTCGGTTTTGGCCAGCAGCAGCTTGGAACCGTTGGAGAAGAACTCTGGCGCACCGCATTCGTCGGTTTCGACGTGGGCGGTCTCCGAGCAGATCACGCTGTGGTAGCTCTGACACAACGACGCCAGGGCCAGGGAGTTGGCCGCTGTGCCGTTAAAGGCGAAGAACACTTCGCAGTCGGTTTCAAACAGGCGGCGGAAGTGGTCGGCGGCGCGTGCCGTCCACTCGTCGTCGCCGTAGGCGCGCTGGTGGCCCTGATTGGCTTCGGCCATGGCTGCCCAGGCTTCCGGGCAGATACCGGAGTAGTTGTCGCTGGCGAATTGTTGCGAGAGATCGGGCATGGCGCTGTTCCTTGTCTGCAGACCTTGAGCATTTTGGGATGCCTCTACTGTATCTGCGGTCACGCTGCCGTGCAGATACCAGGGCGACATCCTCTGCCATGCAGGCGAAGTGGCAACGCCACCTACGCAATTGCGACGCGTGCATGTCGCAAACGCAATCCCCCGTGGCGTGCCTAGGCATCTGGCGCTGCAGGGCGAGTCATACCATCGCTAGCAACTGGGGTTCGTTCCCCGATCGACCAGATGCGCCGCAGCGGCTGCCGTAGGAGATTCGCGATGTTCAGCAAGCACGACCAGATTCAGGGTTACGACGATGAATTGCTCCGCGCCATGGACGCCGAGGAGCGCCGTCAGGAGCACCATATCGAGCTGATCGCCTCGGAAAACTACACCAGCAAGCGCGTGATGCAGGCGCAGGGCAGCGGCCTGACCAACAAGTACGCCGAAGGCTATCCGGGCAAGCGTTATTACGGCGGCTGCGAGCATGTCGACGTGGTCGAGCAACTGGCCATCGACCGCGCCAAGGCGCTGTTCGGTGCCGACTACGCCAACGTCCAGCCGCACTCTGGCTCGTCGGCCAAATCCTCGGCATGAGCCTGGCCCACGGCGGCCACCTGACCCACGGCGCCAAGGTGTCGTCCTCGGGCAAGCTGTACAACGCGGTGCAGTACGGCATCGACACCGCCACCGGCCTGATCGATTACGACGAAGTGGAGCGCCTGGCCGTTGAGTGCCAGCCGAAGATGATCGTCGCCGGTTTCTCGGCCTATTCGAAGACTCTGGATTTCCCGCGTTTTCGCGCCATTGCCGACAAGGTCGGGGCGCTGCTGTTTGTCGATATGGCCCACGTCGCTGGGCTGGTCGCCGCCGGTCTTTATCCCAACCCTATTCCCTTTGCTGACGTGGTCACCACCACGACCCACAAAACCCTGCGCGGTCCCCGTGGTGGCTTGATCCTGGCTCGCGCCAATGCCGAGATCGAGAAGAAGCTCAACTCGGCAGTATTCCCCGGTGCCCAGGGCGGCCCGCTGATGCATGTGATTGCGGCCAAGGCGGTGTGCTTCAAGGAAGCCATGGAACCGGGCTTCAAGGAATACCAAGCGCAGGTGATCAAGAACGCCCAGGCCATGGCCAAGGTGTTTATCGAGCGCGGCTATGACGTGGTCTCCGGCGGCACCGACAACCACCTGTTTCTGGTCAGCCTGATCCGTCAGGGCCTGACCGGCAAAGACGCCGATGCGGCCCTGGGCCGTGCCGGCATCACGGTCAACAAGAACGCCGTGCCGAACGACCCGCAGTCGCCGTTCGTGACCTCGGGCCTGCGTATCGGCACCCCGGCCATCACCACCCGCGGCCTCAAGGAAGCGCAGAGCATCGAGCTGGCCGGGTGGATCTGCAACATCCTCGATCACCTCGGCGATGCCGATGTCGAGGCGCAGGTGGCGACCTTGGCGGCAGGGCTGTGTGCTGACTATCCCGTTTATCGCTGATTTGTAGGGTGGATGTCGCTTTTGACATCCACCGTTGTGGTCATGGTGGATCGGTAAAGCGTGATCCACCCTACGGCTTGCGTGACCCAGATTTCAGGAGCATCCCATGCAACGTTATTCCGGCTTCGGCCTGTTCAAGCACGCGTTCAGCCACCACGAAAACTGGCAGCGCATGTGGCGCAACCCCACGCCCAAGCCGGTGTACGACGTGATCATCGTCGGCGGTGGCGGTCACGGTCTGGCCACGGCCTATTACCTGGCCAAAGAGTTCGGCGTGAAGAACGTCGCGGTGATCGAGAAGGGTTGGCTGGGCGGCGGTAACACCGCGCGCAACACCACCATCGTGCGCTCCAACTACCTGTGGGATGAGTCGGCGCACCTCTACGAGCACGCGATGAAGCTGTGGGAAGGCCTGTCCCAGGACCTTAACTACAACGTCATGTTCAGCCAGCGCGGCGTCTACAACCTCTGCCACACCCTGCAGGACATGCGCGACTCCGAGCGCCGCGTCAGCGCCAACCGCCTCAACGGTGTGGACGGTGAACTGCTGGATGCCAAGCAGGTGGCCGCAGAGATTCCCTATCTGGACTGCAGCAAGAACACCCGTTACCCAATCATGGGCTCCACCGTGCAGCGGCGCGGCGGCGTGGCCCGTCACGATGCCGTGGCCTGGGGTTATGCCCGCGCCGCCGATGCCCTGGGTGTCGACCTGCTGCAGCAGACCGAAGTGATCGGTTTCCGTAAGGAAAACGGCGTGTGCATCGGCGTGGAAACCAACAAGGGCTTTATCGGCGGCAAGCGCGTTGGCGTGGTCACCGCCGGTAACTCCGGGCATATGGCTGGCCTGGCCGGCTTCCGCCTGCCGCTGGAATCCCATCCGCTGCAGGCGCTGGTGTCCGAACCGATCAAACCGATTATCGACCTGGTCATCGGTGCCGGCATCGACGGTTACAACGGCTACGGCCAGCGCGGCTCCTACGGCACCATCGAACACACCCTGCAGGCCATCGTCGAGATGTTCCCGGTGCTCTCGCGGGTGCGCATGAACCGTCAGTGGGGCGGCATCGTCGACACCTCGCCGGACGCCTGCCCGATCATTTCCAAGACCCCGGTGCCAAACCTGTTCTTCAACTGCGGCTGGGGCACCGGCGGCTTCAAGGCCACGCCGGGTTCGGGCCACGTGTTCGCGGCCAGCCTGGCCAAAGGCGAAATGCACCAGCTGGCCAAGCCGTTCGCCATGGACCGTTTCCACACCGGCGCATTGATCGACGAGCACGGCGCTGCTGCCGTGGCTCACTAAGAGGGCTTACCCATGTTGCATATCTTCTGCCCTCACTGCGGCGAACTGCGCTCCGAAGAGGAATTCCACGCCAAGGGCCAGGCGCACATTCCGCGCCCGCTGGACCCAGCCGCCTGCAGCGATGCCGAGTGGGGCGAATACCTGTTCTTCCGTGATAACCCGCGCGGCCTTCACCACGAGCTGTGGGTGCATTCCGCCGGTTGCCGCAAGTACTTCAACGCCACCCGTCACACGGTGACCTACGAAATTCTTGAAACCTACAAGATCGGCGAGAAGCCCAGCGTTACTGCTGCTGGTACTGCCGAGAAAAAGGCCATCGACCAAGGAGTAACGGCATGAGCCAGGTCAATCGTCTTGCCAGTGGTGGTCGCGTTGATCGCAGCCAGCCCCTGACATTCAGCTTCAACGGGCAGAGCTTCCAGGGCTTTGCCGGTGACACCCTGGCGGCCGCCTTGCTCGCCAATGGCGTGGATATCGTCGGCCGTAGCTTCAAGTATTCGCGGCCGCGCGGCATCGTTGCGGCGGGCGCCGAAGAGCCGAACGCCGTGCTGCAGATCGGCAGCACCGAAGCGGCGCAGATCCCCAACGTGCGCGCCACCCAGCAGGCGCTGTACGCCGGCTTGGTCGCAAGCAGCACCAACGGCTGGCCGAGCGTAAACACCGACCTGATGGGCATTCTCGGCAAGGTCGGCGGCAAGATGATGCCGCCGGGGTTCTACTACAAGACCTTTATGTACCCGCAGAACCTCTGGCTGACCTACGAAAAATACATCCGTAAGGCCGCCGGTCTTGGCCGTGCGCCGACCGCCGTGGACCCGGACAGCTACGACTACATGAACCAGCACTGCGACGTGCTGGTGGTCGGTGCCGGTCCGGCGGGCCTGGCCGCTGCCTTGGCCGCCGCGCGCAGCGGTGCCCGGGTGATTCTCGCCGATGAGCAGGAAGAGTTCGGCGGCAGCCTGCTCAGCACCCGCGAAACCCTCGACGGCAAACCGGCCGCCGACTGGGCCGCGCAGGTGATTGCCGAGCTGTCCGGTATGCCTGAAGTCACCCTGTTGCCGCGCTCCACGGTCAACGGTTACCACGACCACAACTTCCTCACCATTCACCAGCGCCTAACCGATCACCTTGGTGAAATTGCGCCACTCGGTATGGTTCGTCAGCGTATGCACCGTGTGCGGGCCACGCGTGTGGTGCTGGCCACCGGCGCTCATGAGCGGCCGCTGGTGTACGCCAATAACGACGTGCCGGGCAATATGCTCGCCGATGCGGTGTCCACCTACGTGCGCCGTTATGGCGTGGCGCCGGGCAAGCAGCTGGTGCTGTCGACCAACAACGATTACGCCTACCGCGTAGTGCTCGACTGGCTCGATGCCGGCCTGCAGGTGGTAGCGGTTGCCGATGCCCGCAGCAATCCACGCGGCAGCTGGGTAGAAGAGGCGCGCAAGCGCGGCGTGCGCATCCTTACCGGCAGCGCCGTGGTCGAAGCCGCCGGCAGCAAGCGGGTGACCGCTGCACGCATCTGCGCCATCGATGTGCAGAGCCATAAAGTCAGCAGTCCGGGCGAAGTGCTCGACTGCGATTTGATCGTCAGCTCCGGCGGCTACAGCCCGGTGGTACACCTGGCCTCGCACCTGGGCGGCCGGCCGACCTGGCGGGAAGATATTCTGGCTTTTGTTCCGGGTGAGGGCGGCTTCCAGAAGCGCCTGTGCGCTGGCGCGGTCAATGGCGTGTTCGGCCTGGGTGATGCCCTGACTGATGGTTTCGAGGCCGGTGTTTCGGCGGCTGCCGAAGCCGGCTTCAAGGCGGTTTCCGCCAGCCTGCCGCAGGTGGCTGTACGCATGGAAGAGCCTTCCCTGGCGCTGTTCCAGGTGCCGCACGACAAACCGACGGCGCGCGCGCCCAAGCAGTTTGTCGATCTGCAGAACGACGTCACCGCCGCCGGTATCGAGTTGGCCACCCGTGAGGGCTTCGAGTCGGTCGAGCACGTCAAGCGCTACACCGCGCTGGGCTTCGGCACCGATCAGGGCAAGCTGGGCAATATCAACGGCCTGGCGATTGCCGCCCGCTCGCTGGGCATCAGCATCCCGCAGATGGGGACCACCATGTTTCGCCCGAACTACACGCCGGTGACCTTCGGCGCGGTGGCCGGTCGTCACTGTGGCGCGCTGTTCGAGCCCAAGCGTTACACCGCGATGCAAAGCTGGCACCTGCAAAACGGTGCCGAGTTCGAGGATGTCGGTCAGTGGAAACGTCCCTGGTACTTCCCGAAAGCCGGTGAAGACCTGCACGCTGCCGTAGCCCGCGAGTGCTTGGCTGTGCGTAACGCGGTGGGCATTCTGGATGCTTCGACGCTGGGCAAGATCGATATTCAAGGCCCGGATGCCCGCGAGTTTCTCAACCGCGTGTACACCAATGCCTGGACCAAGCTGGATGTGGGCAAGGCGCGCTACGGCCTGATGTGCAAGGAAGACGGCATGGTCTTCGACGACGGTGTAACCGCCTGCCTGGCCGACAACCACTTCCTGATGACCACCACCACCGGCGGCGCCGCGCGGGTGATGGAATGGCTGGAGATCTATCACCAGACCGAGTGGCCGGAGCTGAAGGTGTACTTCACCTCGGTCACCGACCACTGGGCGACCATGACCCTGTCCGGCCCCAACAGCCGCAAGCTGCTGGCCGAGGTCACCGACATCGATCTGGACAAGGACGCCTTCCCGTTTATGACCTGGCAGGAAGGCCTGGTCGGCGGCGTGCCGGCGCGGGTGTTCCGCATCTCCTTCACCGGCGAGCTCTCCTACGAAGTCAACGTGCAGGCCGACTATGCCCTGGGCGTGTGGGAAAAGATCATCGAAGCCGGCAAGAAGCATGGCCTGACGCCTTACGGCACCGAGACCATGCACGTGCTGCGGGCCGAGAAGGGCTTCATCATCGTCGGTCAGGACACCGACGGCTCGGTAACCCCGGACGACCTCAACATGGGCTGGTGCGTGGGCCGGACCAAGCCGTTCTCGTGGATCGGCTGGCGCGGCATGAACCGCGAAGACAGCCTGCGCGAAGACCGCAAGCAGCTGGTCGGGCTCAAACCTGTCGACCCCAACAAGGTGCTGCCGGAAGGCGCGCAACTGGTGTTCGACCCGAAACAGACCATCCCGATGCAGATGGTCGGCCACGTCACCTCCAGCTATATGAGCGCGGCGCTGGGCTATTCCTTCGCCATGGGTGTGGTCAAGGGCGGGCTCAAGCGCATGGGGGAGCGGGTGTTCGCACCGCTCGCCGATGGCAGCTTGATCGAAGCCGAAATCGTCAGCTCCGTGTTTTATGACCCGAAAGGGGATCGCCAGAATGTCTAATTCGATCAACGTTTATCAGCAACGCCCGGCTGCCGCGCATGCCGAATCGCCACTGTTCCATGCCGGCCTTGAACAGCTGGCAGGTAAAGGCTCGGCCAGCGCCGGAGTGACGGTGCGCGAGAAGAAGCTGCTCGGGCATCTGACCCTGCGTGGCGATGGCAAAGACCCGGCGTTTGCCGGCGATGTACACAAGGCCCTGGGCATGGAACTGCCGGTGGCACTGACCCTGGTGGCGGCTGGCGACACCTCGCTGCAATGGCTGGCCCCCGATGAATGGCTGCTGATTGTGCCGAGCGGCAGCGAGTTTGCAGCCGAGCAAAAGCTGCGCGAAGCGCTGGATGGCCAGCACATCTCGATCGTCAACGTCAGCGGCGGGCAGACCCTGCTGGAACTGAGCGGGCCGAAGGTGCGCGAAGTGCTGATGAAGTCCACCAGCTACGACGTGCACCCAAGCAACTTCCCGGTCGGCAAGGCCGTGGGTACCCACTTCGCCAAGTCGCAACTGGTGATCCGTCACACTGGCGAAGACACCTGGGAGCTGCTGATCCGCCGCAGCTTCTCCGATTACTTCTGGCTGTGGCTGCAGGACGCCAGCGCCGAATACGGCCTGACGATCAAGGCCTGAACGTAGGGTGGACGACGCTTTTCTCGTCCACCAGAGGCCCGCAAAGGTGGATGGATAAAGCGCCAGCTACGCGCCCCGATCCACCCTACGCCCAGATGGCAACAAACATCCTGTGGGAGGGGCTTTAGCCGCGACTGCTTCTCGCGGCTAAAGCCATCGCAGCTAAAGCCCCTCCCACGAGTGCTGCAAAGACGCAGACCACCGAGGGACTGACCATGAGCCGCACCCCCGATACCTGGATTCTCACTGCCCACTGCCCGAGCGTGCTCGGCACCGTGGATGCGGTGACGCGCTTTCTGTTCGAGCAGCGCTGCTATGTCACCGAGCACCATTCCTTTGATGATCGTCTATCGGCGCGTTTTTTTATTCGTGTGGAATTCCGTCAGCCGGATGATTTCGATGAGCAGGCCTTTCGCGCCGGCCTCGATCAGCGCCTGACTGCCTTCGGCATGCAGGTCGAGCTAACCCCGCCGGGCTACCGCGCCAAGGTGGTGCTGATGGTCAGCAAGGCCGACCATTGCCTGAACGACCTGCTCTATCGCCAACGTATCGGCCACCTGGCCATGGACGTGGTGGCGGTGGTGTCTAACCATCCAGACCTGGAACCGCTGGCGCGCTGGCACGATATTCCCTACTACCACTTCCCCCTCGACCCGGCAGACAAACCGGCGCAGGAGCGCAAGGTGCTGCAGGTGATCGAGGACAGTGGCGCCGAATTGGTGGTGCTTGCCCGCTATATGCAGGTGCTCTCACCTGAGCTCTGCCGCCAGCTGGATGGCTGGGCGATCAATATCCACCACTCGCTGCTGCCCGGTTTCAAGGGTGCCAAGCCCTATCACCAGGCCTATGAGAAGGGCGTCAAGCTGGTCGGCGCCACTGCCCACTACATCAACAACGACCTCGACGAAGGGCCGATCATCGCCCAGGGCGTGGAGTCGGTGGACCATGCCCACTACCCCGAAGACCTGATCGCCAAGGGCCGCGATATCGAGTGCCAGACCCTGGCCAAAGCCATCGGCTACCACCTCGAGCGACGGGTGTTTCTCAACGCCAGCCGCACGGTGGTGCTGCACGCCTAACCCTGGGTTTAAGGATGTAGGAGCGGCCCATGGCCGCGATAGGCCATTGCCGGTCAGAAGCATCGCGGGCATGGCCCGCTCCTACGAAATCAGATCACGGGTGGATCACCGACTGCCAAGTTCTCGGCTCCACCCAGCAACAGACACAAGCTCCAGTACAAGGCCGCGCGACCGTTGGCCGCGCCTTTGTATTCACAACAAGAAAGGAGAAATACGTATGTCTGGTAATCGTGGCGTCGTCTATCTCGGCGCTGGCAAGGTCGAAGTGCAGAAAATCGACTATCCGAAAATGCAGGACCCACGCGGTCGCAAGATCGAACACGGGGTCATCCTGCGTGTGGTCTCCACCAATATCTGCGGCTCCGACCAACATATGGTGCGCGGTCGGACCACGGCGCAAACCGGCCTGGTACTGGGCCACGAAATCACCGGTGAGGTGATCGAGAAAGGCCGCGACGTGGAGAACCTGAAAATTGGTGATCTGGTCTCGGTGCCGTTCAACGTCGCCTGCGGTCGCTGCCGTTCGTGCAAAGAGCAACACACTGGCGTGTGCCTGTCGGTCAACCCGGCGCGTGCCGGCGGTGCCTACGGTTATGTCGACATGGGCGACTGGACCGGTGGCCAAGCTGAGTACGCCATGGTGCCGTACGCCGACTTCAACCTGCTGAAACTGCCGGACCGCGACAAGGCCATGGAGAAGATCCGCGACCTGACCTGCCTGTCCGACATCCTGCCCACCGGCTACCACGGCGCGGTGACCGCCGGCGTCGGCCCAGGCAGCACCGTGTATATCGCCGGTGCCGGCCCGGTAGGTTTGGCCGCAGCCGCTTCGGCGCGTCTGCTTGGCGCGGCGGTAGTAATTGTCGGTGATGTCAATCCCGTGCGTCTGGCCCATGCCAAGGCGGTTGGTTTCGAGATTGCCGACCTGTCCAAAGACACCCCACTGCACGAACAGATCGCTGCGTTACTGGGCGAGCCGGAAGTCGATTGCGCAGTCGATGCGGTGGGCTTCGAGGCCCGTGGCCATGGTCACGCAGGCGTGCAGCATGAAGCGCCGGCCACGGTGCTCAACTCGCTGATGGGCGTGGTGCGGGTGGCCGGCAAGATCGGTATTCCCGGTCTGTATGTCACCGAAGATCCGGGCGCAGTCGATGCGGCAGCGAAGATCGGTTCCTTAAGCATCCGCTTCGGCCTCGGCTGGGCCAAATCCCACAGCTTCCACACCGGCCAGACCCCAGTGATGAAGTACAACCGCCAGCTGATGCAGGCGATCATGTGGGACCGCATCAATATCGCCGAAGTGGTAGGTGTGCAGGTGATCAGCCTGGACGACGCACCGCGCGGTTACGGCGAGTTCGATGCCGGCGTGCCGAAGAAGTTTGTGATTGATCCGCACAAGATGTTTAGCGCGGCTTGATCGCTGGCAGCTAAACCGTCGCGGCTAAAGCGGAGTGCCGCCCAGCCCCTCCTACATTGACAGTTGGTCCTGTGGGAGGGGCTTTAGCCGCGACATAGCGGTTACAGCTCCGCGCGAATTGCCGCTATCCGCGCATCCTTGTCTTGCCACAGCTTCGTCACCCAGTTCTGCACAAATTGGCGAAATACCGGGTCGTTCTCGTAGTCGCCTTGCCACAGCGCCGGGTCGAGGTCGCGGGTTTGAATGTCGACGATCACCTTGTCCACCTGACCGCTGATCAAATCCCAGAAACCGGGAATGCGTTTGCCCGGATACACCAGTGTCACGTCCAGCACGGTGTCCAGCTGTTCGCCCAGTGCCGCCAGCACAAAAGCCACGCCACCGGCTTTCGGCTTGAGCAGATACTGATAGGGCGAGCCTTGCTGCGCTTGCTTTGCCGGGGTGCAGCGGGTGCCCTCGAGGTAGTTGACCACGGTCACCGGCAGGTCCTTGAACTTCTCGCAGGCGCGTTTGGTTATCTCCAGGTCCTGGCCTTTGAGTTCGGGGTGCTTGGCCAGAAACGCCTTGGAGTAGCGGCGCATAAAGGGGTAATCCAGCGCCCAGAACGCCAGGCCAAGAAAAGGCACCCAGATCAGCTGCTGCTTGAGGAAGAACTTGAAGTAGGGCGTCTTGCGGTTGAAGGCTTGCACCAGGGCGGGAATATCGACCCAGGACTGGTGGTTGCTGATCACCAGGTAGGAGGTGCTCTGGCGCAGGTCGGCGCTGCCGCGAATATCCCAGTGCACCGGCAGCAGCGTGGCGAAGATCAGTTTGTTGATCTCCGCCCAGGTTTCCGCCACCCACATCACCCCGCGCGAGCTGGCGGTTTTCAGCGCTTTGCCGGGCAGGATGAACTTGCCAAGGGCGATCAGCAGCAGCGGGCCGATCAGTGTCAGCGTGTTGAGGAGCAGCAGAATAATGACGCTAAGACCGGTCAACAGGCGGCGCATGGCAACTCCTTAGGGTGCGCTTGAGCGGCAATGATAAGCAGTCGTGGCAAGGCTTCCAAGCCGTCCATCGGCGACCAATGTCCTATGGCCATTAGTTGCTGCAGGTCAGCATAATGCCGGCGATTGTTCATCTACGCTTGTCTGACAATCACCGGGTTACTTTCTCGTCCGAGTGCAATCCATGTTGAAGTGCATTGCTGTGGCCGACGTGCGCGTCGGTATGTATATCCACGAGTTCTGTGGCGCATGGATGGACCACCCCTTCTGGAAATCCAAGTTTCTTCTCAACTCTGAAAAAGACCTGCAGCGGATCAAGGCCAGCAGCATCGGCGAGCTGTGGATTGATGTCAGCAAGGGCCTGGATGTCGAAGTCGGCACCGTCAGCGTCAGCCCCGAGGAAGTCGCCGCCGAAGCCGAGGCCGCCCTGTTGGCTGCGGTGCAGAGCCCGCCGGTCAACCTGGCGGTGTCGATGGAAGATGAGGTGCAGCGTGCGGTGAAACTCTGCGCCCGTTCCAAGGCCGCGGTGGTCAGCATGTTTGGCGATGCGCGCATGGGCCAGGCGTTGCAGTTTGAGCAGGCCGGCGAGCTGGTCGAGGAGATTTCCGATTCGATCATGCGCCACCCCAATGCGTTGATCAGCCTGGCGCGGCTGAAGCATGCCGACGAATACACCTATATGCATTCGGTGGCGGTCTGCGCCTTGATGATTGCCCTGGCGCGCAATCTGGGCCTGAACGAGGGCCAGGTGCGCGAAGCTGGGCTGGCCGGGCTGCTGCATGACATCGGCAAGATGGCGATTCCTAACGATGTGCTGAACAAGCCGGGCAAGCTCACTGACAATGAGTTCGCCACCGTACGCAACCACCCCGAAGCCGGCTCGCGCATGCTGATTGAGAGCAAGCAGGTCAGCGCGCTGGTGCTGGATGTGTGCCTGCATCACCACGAAAAGGTCGATGGTACGGGTTACCCGCATCGTCTGGCCGGTGAGCAGATCAGCCTGTACGCGCGTATGGGCGCGGTGTGCGACGTGTACGACGCGATCACCTCCAACCGGCCGTACAAGCAGGGTTGGGACCCGGCCGAGTCGATCCGCAAGATGGCCGAGTGGAAGGGCCATTTCGACCCTGTGGTGTTCCAGGCCTTCGTTAAAACCGTGGGCATCTACCCGGTGGGTTCGCTGGTGCGTCTGGAGAGCGGGCGTATCGGCGTGGTGATGGAGCAGCAGGCCAAGTCGCTGCTTGCGCCGAGGGTCAAGGTGTTCTTCTCGGCCAGATCGAAAACCCCGATCCCGCAGGAAATTCTCGATCTGAGCAAGCTGGTCGGGCGCGACAAGATCGTCGGCCGCGAGTCCGCCGAGGAGTGGGGCTTTCGCCAGGTCGACGAACTCTGGAGCGGCATTCCCAGTTAGGTTTTCTAGGCCGAGCGGAACAGCTCTCCGACCGGCTAACGGCCGTGCTCCGGTCACTCATCTATGCTCATTAAACATTACTGCCTGCAGGCGCGCTGCTTGGGCGTGCTTCTTGCTTGAAGTTTTGCTTTGGCGCGCCCCTGAAGTTGGCGCGCTCAACAGGTTGAGGTGTGTATGACTGGAGTACTCAAACCGGGTGTGCGGTTGCTGGAACGTTTCAGCTTTGCGCGCAAGTTTCAGCTGGTGTTTGTCTTGTTCGCCCTGCCGCTGGGCTTTTCCTTGTGGGTGATCAGCAGCAATTATCAGGATCGACTCAATTCCATCGACCATGAACTGGAAGGCATCAGTGCCCTGCAGGGCATGGCCGGCGTGCAGCAGGAGCTGATTGAGCAACGCACCTTGCTGTCGCGCTGGAAGGGCACCGAGAAAGCTGCCGAAGCGTTGCTGCGCGAACATGCCAGTGGTCTTGGTCCCACGTTGCAAGCGCTGGAGCCGCCGCTTAAATCCGAGTTGATGAGCGATCAGGCACGCCAGCATTTGCAGACGCTCAGCGCCGGTCAGGCCGAGCTGAGTGTCGATGTGCTGGGTAAGCTGGCCTTGCCCGATGCCCTTGAACGTTACCAAAAGAACCTGCTGAGCCTGCTGGCCCTGCGCGAGCAGGTGGCCACCGACAGTGGGCTGATCCTCGATCCGCAGCTCGACACCTACCTGATGATGGAGCAGCTGACCTACACCTTGCCGCGTCTGCTCGAACAGTTGGGCAGCTTTGCCAGCCAGGGTTATGGCGCCGTGGTGTCGCAGCATTTCACCTTGCAGAGCCGTGTGCTGATCCGCGACCTGCGCCGCAGCCTGGATGAATCGCGCAGCCAGTTGCTCAAGGCCCAGGCCACGCTCAAGCTGGAGGCGCCGCGTGCCATGCGCCAGCTGCAAGGGCCCTATGATGAGGCGCTGCAGGGTTACGAAGCCTTCCTCGCGGGCATCGACCGCGACATGTTCGAGGCCAGCCCGATGGCCCTGACCCCGGAGCAGTTCGTGCAGCGCACCGATGCCCTGCAGGGCCAATTGCTGGCCCTGCAGACTGCACTGTACCAGCAGTTTGCTGCCAGCCTTGGTGATTACCGGCGCAAGGCCCTGACCGCGATGATCGAAGTGATCGGCGTGTTCAGCGTACTGACCCTGCTGGCGCTGTATGTATTGTTTTGCCTGAACGCCTCGATCCGTCGCAGCACCGCCGGGATTATCCAGGCCGCCGAAGGCCTGCGCGATGGCGACTTGCGCGTGCGCATGCAGGTGCATGGTGAGGATGACCTGGCGAGTATCGCCATGGCACTGAATACCGCCGTCGGCCAGTTGCGCGACTCCATGCAGGGGGTCAACCAGCAGAGCCAACAACTGGGCGGCACGGTGCAGATGCTCAACGGTGAGGCGCGTAATGCTCTGGAATCGGTGGAGCAGCAACAGGCGCAGATGAGCCAGATTGCCGCTGCCGCCACCGAAATGGCCGCCACTGCGCAAAGCGTGGCGCAGAGCTGCGAGCAGGCCGCGGTGGAAGCCAGCCAGACCCGCGAGATTGCCAACCAGAGCAACCAGCGCAGCGCGCGCACCAGCGAGAGCATGCGCCAGCTCAGCAGCCGCCTGGGCGACAGCGCCACCACCTTGCAGCAACTGCGCAGCCAGACCGAGCAGATCACCCGGGTGGTGGATGTGATCAAGGGAATTGCTGAGCAGACCAACCTGCTCGCGCTTAACGCCGCCATCGAAGCAGCGCGTGCCGGTGATCAGGGCCGCGGCTTTGCCGTGGTGGCCGACGAGGTGCGTTCGTTGTCGCAGCGCACGCAGAACTCCACGGCGGAAATCGCCGAAACCGTGGCCAACCTGCACCGCGTGGTGGGCCAGTCGGTGACCCAGATGGAAGACGCCGTGCGCCAGGCTGAAGGTGATGTTGGCAGCGTGCTGGCCATGGGCGAGGACCTGAATGCCATCGTCGAGTCGGTGCAACTGGTGACTGATCGCCTGGCGCAGATCGCCACCGCAGCCGAGCAACAGGCAGCCACGGCCGATGAAGTCAGCGGCAATATTCAGCAGGTCGATCACGCCGCCAGCGCCCTGCTTGAAGGCGCGCAGGCGGTAAGCAACGCCGCTGAACAGCTGCGTCAGGGCAGTCAGGCGCTGGCGCAGAATACTGCGCGCTTTAAACTCGACTGATGGCTCGTGGTTATCTGTAGGTTGGGGCGGGCGGCGTTCCGTTGAGGCGCGCAGCGGCGAAGCCCAACGATACGGCCGTCACCTGTTGGGCTTCGCTGCGCTCAACGCCAACCTACGATCTGGTGCGTAGCCCGGATGTAATCCAGGGCGATCTATCTGCCGTCGCCATTCCCGGATTACATCCGGGCTACAACAGCTACGTGCAGGGTGATTAGCCATGCTTGACGCTGGCAGCGGCCTGCCGCAGGCTCCTCGCCGAGTTGCCACGAGCAGGACGCCCATGCCGCATATTCTGATTGTCGAAGACGAAGCCGCCATCGCCGACACCCTGATCTTCGCCCTGCAGAGCGAAGGTTTTACCACCACCTGGTTAAGCCTGGCCGAGCAGGCCCTGGCTGAGCAGCAGCGCAATCCGGCTGATCTGCTGATTCTCGATGTCGGCCTGCCGGATATCAGCGGCTTCGAGGCTTGCAAGCGCCTGCGGCGCTTCTCCGAGGTGCCGGTGATCTTCTTGACCGCGCGCAGCGAGGAGATCGACCGCGTGGTGGGCCTGGAAATCGGCGCCGACGATTATGTGGTCAAACCCTTTAGCCCGCGGGAAGTGGCGGCGCGGGTCAAGGCCATCCTCAAGCGTATGGCGCCGCGTGAAGCGCCTGCCGCCAGCCCTGCAAGCGGCCCGTTTCAGCTGGATATCGAGCGGGTGCAAATCCACTACCACGGCCAGTTGCTGAGCCTGACGCGCCACGAATTCCGCCTGCTGCAAAGCCTGCTGGCGCAGCCCGAGCGGGTGTTCTCCCGCGAGCAGTTGCTTGATGGACTGGGCGTGGCCGCCGATGTCGGCTACGAGCGCACCATCGACAGCCATATCAAAAGCCTGCGCGCCAAGCTGCGTCAGGTGGCCGCTGCGGCTGAGCCGATCCAGACCCATCGCGGCCTCGGTTACAGCTACTCGCCGAGGCACGCCTGATGCCCTTGGGGATTCGCATCTTCCTGGTGTACTTCCTGTTTGTCGGGCTGGCCGGCTGGTTTGTGTTGAGCACGGTGATGGACGAAATCCGCCCCGGCGTACGCCAGAGCACCGAGGAAACCCTGGTTGACACCGCCAACCTGTTGGCCGAGATTCTGCGTGACGAGGTCAAGGCCGGTCGCCTGCAGCAGAGCCGTCTGCCGGAGTTGCTGCAAGCCTACGGCCAGCGTCAGCCGCAGGCGCAGATATGGGGCGTAGAGAAGACGCAGGTCAATCACCGTATCTATGTCACCGACGCCAACGGCATTGTGTTGCTCGACTCCACGGGCGCGGCGGTGGGCCAGGACTATTCGCGCTGGAACGATGTGCTGCGCACCCTGCGCGGCGAATACGGCGCGCGCTCGACCAAGGAAGACCCGAACGACCCCGACTCCTCGGTGATGTACGTGGCCGCGCCGATCATGGATGGCGCGCAGATCATCGGCGTGGTCTCGGTGGCCAAGCCCAACCGCACCTTGCAGCCTTATATCGAACGTTCCGAGCAGCGTCTGGCCTGGCTTGGTGGTGGCTTGATCGTGCTCGGTCTGTTGATCGGTGCGCTGCTGTCCTGGTGGCTCAGCGCCGCCCTGCGCAAACTGACCCGTTACGCCCAGGCGGTCAGCGCCGGGCAACGTGCCGAGCTGCCCAGCGTACGCGGCGGTGAGCTGGCGCAACTGGCCGAAGCCATCGAGCGCATGCGCACCGCGCTGGAAGGCAAGGCCTATGTCGAGCGCTACGTACATACCCTGACCCACGAGCTGAAAAGCCCGCTGGCAGCGATTCGTGGTGCGGCGGAGTTGCTCGATGGTGAGATGCCGGCGCCACAACGGCAGCGCTTTGTCGCCAATATCGAGCAGGAAAGCGCGCGCATGCAGCAACTGATCGAGCGTCTGCTGCACCTGGCTCAGGTCGAACAGCGCCAGGGGTTGGAAGAGCAGGTGGCGGTGCCATTGAGGGCGTTGGTCGACTCCCTGCTGCAGGCGCAGGTGGCGCGCATCGAAACGGCCGGTCTGCAGATTGAAAACCGCATTGGCACTGAATTAAGTGCGCGCGGTGAGGCTTTTCTGCTGCGTCAGGCGCTGGCCAATCTGCTGGATAACGCGCTGGACTTCACCCCGCCAGGCGGACTGATTCGCTTTGACGCCGAGATTCGTGCTGGGCAGATCGAACTGCGCCTGTTTAACCAGGGCGAGGCGATCCCCGATTACGCCCTGGCGCGTTTGAGCGAACGCTTCTACTCCTTGCCGCGCCCAGGCAGCGGGCGCAAGAGCACCGGTTTGGGGCTGAATTTTGTCGAGGAAGTGATGCAGTTGCACGGCGGCGCATTGCACATCGGTAATGTCGCGGGCGGGGTAGAGGCTCGGCTGAATTTGCCGCTATTTCAGAGCAACTGAAGCGTTACCTGGCACCGACCTTGCTGGCTTGCAATGGTTGCGCTGAGCCCGCACAGGTGCTCTGATCGGGTCATCGGGTTGGCCAGCAATGGCCGGCCTGCGCACTATCCTTAATGCCAATAAGAAACAGAGCAGGAGCCGCTGCATGAAAACAGTTGCCGAGATCCTTCGCGCCAAGCCCCAGGCCGCCGTGTACAGCGTCACGCCCAGTACTTCGGTGCTGGATGCCATCAAGCTGATGGCCGAGAAAGGCATTGGTGCATTGGTGGTGCTGGATGACAAAGGCCGCCTGGCGGGCATCGTCAGCGAACGTGACTACGCGCGCAAAGTGGCGCTGCTGGAGCGCTCCGCATTCAGTGCGATGATCAGCGAAATTATGACAGCAGATGTCATAACCGTCGGCCTGCGCGACACCTCGCAGCACTGCATGCAGCTGATGACCGACCGCCACCTGCGCCACCTACCCGTATTGGCCGAAGGCGAATTGATCGGCCTGCTGTCGATTGGTGACCTGGTCAAACACACCATCGCCGAACAGGCCAGCCTGATCCAGCAGCTGGAACAGTACATTCGCGGCGAGTAAGGCCGCGCAACAGGGATAGGTTGATGGACATCCGCAGTGTCGGGGCCAGCGAGCTGGATGCGCTGCTCGCCCTGTATGAGCATTTACATCCTGATGATCAACCGCTGCCCGCGCGTGATCAGGTTGAAGCGGTGTGGCAGGCGATCATCGCCAACCCCGCTCAGCAGTGTTTTGGTCTGTACCGCGATGCGCAGCTGGTTGCCAGCTGCAGCGTCAACCTGGTGGCCAACCTGACGCGCGGCTGCCGATCCTTTGCCCTGATCGAAAACGTGGTGACCCATAGCGAGCATCGCGGGCGGGGTTACGGTCAGGCGTTGTTGGCGCATGCTCAGGCGTTTGCCTGGGGGCAGGGCTGCTACAAGGTCATGCTGATGACCAGCAGCAAGGACCCGGCCACTTTGCGCTTCTATGAGAGCGCCGGGTTTGATCGGCATGACAAGCAAGCCTTTATCGCCAAGCCACCGGCTTAGCTCACTGCGCGGCGCAGCGGCTGATCCTCATGCAGAAAGCGCGTGTAGATATCCCTAGGCGCTGCCAATTGCAGTTGCGCCATGATCCGGCCGACCGCGCCACGGTGGTAGCCGCCGTGGGTGACGATATGCGCGAGCATTTCCTCGCGGCTCATGCAGCCGGCATCGCCATCGACAAAGCTGAAGTGCAGGCGCTCGGCCAGCTGCTCGGCGCTTAGCTCCGCAACATAATCCAGATACCAGCGATCAGTGTCCTGCACCGCCTGCTGCAGTTCTGCCAGCGTGGGCGTCTCTGGGGTGTTGGTGGCGCTGTAGTCGTGGTTGATGCCTTGCAGATTGGCGACAAAAATCCGCTCGACCACATGGATGTGATTGAGGATGCGCAGGGCGGCGTGCAGCTCGCTTTGCTGGGTAATGGGGTCAAGGCGTTGCAGCTCAGCAAAGAGCTCCTGGTTGGCCCAGGCCTTGTACTGCAGCAGTGAGGTTAACATGCTGGCGGTGCTCATAAAGGGCCTTTAATACGCGGGTGGTTTAACCGGGTTGTGAGCGGGTTACGGCTCTGCGGGTGGATAGTGCTGTGCGCTTTGGGCATGGCGCGCATACTGGCGCTTCAATAACCCTCAGGTGACGATTATGACCCTTGCTCTTACCCCACTGATTTCGCTGATCGCCGGTGTGCTGATTCTGGTGATGCCGCGTTTGCTCAACTACATCGTGGCGATTTATCTGATCGTGATTGGTCTGGTCGGCATCTTCGGTACTGGCAATTTCAATCTGAGCTTTTAAGCGTTGAGCAGCCCGGTTCTCCGGGCTGCTCCGTGCCATCAGGCTGTCGCCGAGGCGCTATCCTGCGGCGCTTTGCTACCTGTATCTAAGGCCTTGAGCACCAGATACAGCAGTGGCCCGACTGATACAAAGATCGCAGTCAGAGCAAAGAATGGCAGCAGATAGGCCAGCGACTTGCCCCGTGCGCGGCCATCGCGGTACATCCAGATGCAGGCCAGTGCCGCGAGTATGTAAAGGTCGATCACTACCTGGGCGGTGTCGGCGCTGGACATCAACTGCATGCCAAATTGCAGCAGCGATTGTTCTGCATGCAGCATCACGTACAGGGTGTAGGCGCTGAAGGCCAGCAGGGTGATCAGCGGCAGGGCGAGCTTTTTCATGGTGCCATCCTTGGGTCGTTATAAGTCGATGGGTGTGCGTTAGCTCTTGGCCGTTCGTGCTGTTGAACTGTTCAGCTGCACCGTCGCCATCACGGTTTCCGCGTTTTCCAGCAGGCAGGAGTAGTGCGCGTGTTCGGCACCACGGCTCACCGCGCTGGCATGGCGCAGATGCTCCTGCAGGTAAATGGACATGGCAATGGGCGCCCAGTTATCGGCCTCGCCATGCCACAGCCTCACCGCCGCCGTGACGCTATCCAACTCTGTAGCCCAGGGCTCGACGTAGACTTCTACGTCGCGCACATAGCTGCGAGTCCCATGTTTGAAACAGGCGCGCTGAATATCTACCAGCCAGGCCTGGGTGTCGGCGTGATGCAGTAACTCGGGGTCTTTGCCGCCGGCACCGGCGAACAGCAGCTTCAGCAGCAGGCCTGGGCTGACTTTCGCCAGCAGCGCCTGATACCAGGCAAAGGCCCGGAACAACCTTGGATAATGCTGCGCCCAGAGGAAGGTATAACGCCCCGCGCCCATGCCGACGCTATTGCTGGGGATCTGCAGCGGCGCGGCAGCCGATAACAGGTACACCTCAGCCACCCGCTCACCCAACAGTGCAGCAACGCGCAACGCCAGGCAGGCGCCGATGGAAAAACCCAGCAGGCGAATTGGTTGGCCTGCCGCGCGATCACTGATTTGTTGCGCCAGCTGTTGCAGATAGGCCGCGCTGCTGAGTTCGCCGGGCAGATTGCGCTCCACCACCAACAGCTTGATGCCGTGCGCCAATGCAGCCTGATGCAGCATCGCCGCCTCAACCGCCGCGCCCGGCACACCATGCAAGTAGAACAGTGGCTGCCCATCGGGACAGCCGTATGCAGTTGGATTCACGCCTTATCCCCTCGCATCAGCCGTTATGGTTAAACCGCATCTTCGCGATGTTGATGCAGCCTGGGTAGCGTCACTCGCTAAAGCGCGGTTCGCAGCGCACTTCGGATTTCACCGAGTTGGCGATAAAGCACTCTTCATGGGCTTGGTGGTGCATCTGCTCAATCTGGGCGCGGCTGGGCAGGCGCTCGCCGGAGAAGCAGACCGCGGGGCGCAAGGTGACCTGAGCGATAAACAACTTGCCGGCAGCGTTCGCCTGCATCAGCCCACTGGCATTGTCACGGTAGTCATCGACGCAGAAGCGGCGCTTGGCGGCGATGGAAAGAAACCACAGCATATGGCAGCTGGCGAGCGAGGCGACAAAGGCCTCCTCAGGATCGACGGCGCTTGCATCCGACATCGGCAGCGGCACCACATGCGGTGAGGACGAACCGGCAACCTCCAGGCCGCCATCAAAGCGCAGCAGGTGCTTGCGGCTATAGCGATTACCGAGAAAATCCTGCTCGCCGCGTTGCCAGATCACCTCAGCGACATGCTCCGTCACGTTTATTCTCCTGATGCAGTTGGGTTAGGCGCTTACCACCAGCCGTTATCGTTCAGCAGCATCTTCTTGTAGTAATCGATATTGGCGCGCGTGGCGAATACCGCACCAATGCCGTAGCCCAGGGCGTTGGCGATCTTGCTGTAACCGAGGTAATCCAGGCCGATGCCGAGGATGATCACCACCGCTGCGCAAACGACGAACAGCGCCAGACCCTTTTTCCACATGCCCTTGATGGCGTAGTAGATCGGCCCGAAGAAGAACGCCAGAAAGTTGAAGCTGAAGGCTTTGCGCCGCTCCTCGGCGGGCAGCTCCTTGAACTTGGGCATCTTGATGCCGCCGGCATGGTGGATCGCGCTAAAGCGCTGCTTCCATTTATCGGAGATGGGTAATGCGGCGATCTGCTCGTCGGACACCCGTGATTCTGCGTCAGCGACGCTGGCTTGCGGGGTGGCGTAGGGGTTGTGCTGGGTCATGGCCGTTCATCCTTAATTGGCGATCAGCGGCACGCTACGCATTTCTGTAAAAGCTGTCCATTTGCGCTGGGATGATTTGCGCAATCTTGTGATCTTTTCAGCGTCGCTTCATGCGCGCTTGGCTGAGGCATTGAGAGTTGTACAGGGCGAGATGCCCCGGGCAGTTGCCTGCCTCGGGGCCGGTTGGGTTACTCGTAGCGCCAGTACAGGGTCACACCGGAGAAGCTGGAATAGCCCCGTACACCGATATGCCAGGTGCCGGCAGCAGGATTTTCCTGGGTGCAGGTTTCCTGGTTGCCGTCGAGGTAGGGCCGGCAGGTCCATTGGCTGGTGGTGGGTTGGCTGCCCAGGCGGGTGTACAGGTCGGCATCACCCGTGCCGCCGCTGATTCGTACGGTCAGACGCTGGGCGCCGCTTGGCACGACCACGTTGTAACGCACCCAGGCGTCCCGCGCGCCAGAGAGGTTGGGGTAGGTCTGTTCCTCGCCATTGCCACCCCCGGTGGCATCACAGCCGCGCTGGGCGATCAGGTCGCTGGCCCGTTTGGCCTTGACGATACCGTAGCCGTAGTAGGGGTCGCGGCCGGGAGTGCCACGGTCTTCGGCGGTGCTGTTGACCACCTTGCGGATCTGCGCGGGGGTGCATTGCCGATGCTGGCTCCACACCAGGGCGTAGACCGCTGACACATGCGGTGTGGCCATCGAGGTGCCGTTGTAGTTCGCATAGTTGTTGCCAGGCAGGGTGGAGCGCACGCCAACGCCGGGAGCGGCGACTTCGACCTGGTTGTTGTATTGCGAGAACGACGCGCGATTACCGCTGCTGTCGACCGCCGCAACCGATACCACCGAGTCGTAGGAGGCCGGGTAGGAGAGGGTGCTATTACCACTGTTACCGGCAGCTGCGACGACCAGCACACCGTTCTGGTAAGCCGCATCCATGGCATTACGCTCGGTTACCGACGAGGCGCCGCCGCCCAGGCTCATGCTGATTACCGTCGAGCCGGCTGCGCGGCATTGTTGGATGGCCATCACCAGGTCCGAGCCATAGGCCCAGCTGCCACTGTTGTTGAACACCTTGACGATATGCAGCCCGAGATTGCCCGATGGGCTGACGCCCACCACGCCAAGGTTATTGCCACCCAGCGCGGCGATAGTGCCGGCGACGTGGGTGCCATGGCCATCGCCATCCTCGTACCAGTTACCGCTGTTGACGCTGCCATAGCCGTCATTGCCGGTGATGCCGGCTGACGGCAAGTCCTGATGGCCGAGGTCGTAACCGGAGTCGACGATGCACACCTTCATATTGGAAATGGCGTTATCCGGTAGCAGATCCGCCTGCACCATGGGGATGCCATAGGGCACTTGTTCGGCCATCAGGTAGCGGCGCGGGTCGAGTTCGACATAGTCGACTGCCGGGTTGGCCTGCAGCTGTTTGAGTTGCGCTGGGCTCAGGTGCGCCACGCTGGCGGCCTGGCTGTCCAGGTGCATCAGCGGTTGTACCTGTGCCTGGCTAAGCAGGCGCTGGGCGGCGCGGCTTTCGAACTGGCCGGCGCTCAGAGGTTGCGGCTGGTTGGACTGACTCATTGGTGAAGGCGTCAGCTCCTTGTATTTGATGATGTAGCGCGGTGACTGCTGATCATCGACGGCGATCTGCGCCTGGGCCGCGAAGCTGGGTTTTTCGTCGGCCTGGGCGTAGGCCCAGCCTGCGCTGAGCAACAGCAGTAAGGCAGTGGTGCGTTGGAATCCTTGCATGGTTATCTCCCAATTGTGTGCCGCGTAGTGCAGCTGCCAGAACCCTAGGAGACTGTGCTGAAAAGCCAAGGCCGTTCGTCGTTTTTTATGTATAAAAAATCAATAAAATCAATTATTTAAGCCGATAGCATGGCGTCCCCTTAGGTGCGCCAAAGGGAGGTGGAACGCTACCGCTTAGCGCCTGTCCCCGGGGGCCGCTATACAGGCTTGGGGCAAGGGCGGTGATGCGCGCAACGCGGGGTGAGTGCCTATACGTCAGTACCTGGGCATACCTGCGGCTCCACAAAGACATACGCCAAGGCGCAGTGCATGCGCCTGTGTCGTACGTGTGTTCAGGGGGATGGGGTGGCCGCGCCGGCCAAACCGCTTGGCGGGCGCGGCGCTTATCTCAGTCGGCTAGCCAGGCGTCTTGCCAATGGCTACCGATACCGGGCTCGAACTGGGTCGAGGTGGCTGACCATTGCGTGCAATAGCCACTCTGAGGAAAGGGACGGCACTGATACAGCTGTCCCGTCTTGGGTTGCAGCACCCGGGTGCCGGCTGTGTAACTGCGCAGGCCGTCCGGGAAGGTGAAGTCGTAGCTGGCGCTGCCGTCGTCTGCGACGAACATCATGTCGAAGGTTTTTTGCAGCACCTGCTCGCTGCCGGCCACCTTGGCGCTGACCACCAGTTGGTGATGGCCGGGCGCAGGGTTCTCGACATTGATGCTCATTGGCTGACTGCCGTTGGCCAGTTCGGTGGCGGCAAAGCCTTTGGCATTGCCGCCGTGATCGTAGACGTAGCTGCTGATCTGCAACGCGCCCACGGCGGTGACGTTGAATGCGAGCTGCAGTTGGCCGCTGCGAATGCGATAGCTGGGCTGCAGGCCAGCGACCAGCAGCTCGTGATCCGGTGCGGGGGCCTTGTCGATCTGCACCTCGATACGCTGGATGCCGCTGTCGGCGCGGGCAAACAGGCTGTTCTGGCCGTACACCGGCTGGATTGCGCCGTCGCTGCCGCGCTGACCGGCCTTGAGCTGGCTCTGCTGCTGGTTGATGCGGCTGGCCAGCAGGTAGGTCCATTGGTTGCGTTGGCCCTGCTCGCTGCTTTCAACCTGCAGCCGCGTCTGCAAGTCACTGCGCTCGCCGCTGGCATCGAAGACCCGGGTCATCACCTGGTCGCCGACGTGCAGATCCATCGAGGGATAGAGCATGCCCTTGGCTTGCCAGGCGGACGGATCGGGCGGGGTGGCCACATCAGCGAACATCACATCCATCACGTTGTAGAAACTCATCGGCGTATCGCCCACTTCCCAGACCCCGAGGATCACCTGGTAGCCCTCGCGCGCTGGCACATCACAGTTATGGGTGGCTTCCTGCGGCGGCTGTTGCATGCCGCCGTCGACCACACAGAACGGCACCAGCTCGAACGCTGCGCGGTTGAGCGGCTGATTGGCCAGCCAGTCGGGGCGGGTGATGTAGTAGCGCCAGTTGCGCGTGACATGGTTGGCGGTAAAGCGCCAGGTGAAGCTCGTCGGGCCTGCGGTAATTGAGCGCTTGGCCCAGCGGCTGACGGTCTGTTCATTGAGGGGGGAAAACTGCGCCAAGCCGGCGCTGGCGATCTGGCCATCAGCAGGGCCGTTTTGCGGGAAGCCGGAGTAGCCTTCCAGGCTTTGCGGTTCCCATTGCACGGCACCGCACTGGCTGTTTTCACCCAGCTTGCACAGATAGCCGCGTGCTTCAGGTTGTTTGATATAGCCGTGGGCGGATACGTTGCCGCTACCGAGTATTAATAGTGCGCTGGCCGCGCAAATCCATTGGCGCTTATGCATGACTGTCCCTTCTCAGATTGGATAAATCTTGGTGAAGCCGCTTACCGGTCGCCTTGTGAGCAACAAGTGAGTTAGCACTCTAGTGCAGAAAACTCTGGCTTCCAGTGGAATGGACGAACGGTCGCAGGCATGTGCGAGCAAGCCCTTCGTGCGCATGTGGCCGATAAGTCTCCACACACTCTCCACCTGCCCTCCATAAAGCCACCATTTGCGCCGCCCAGACTCTGCCTACCTAAACCGTATCGGAGAGTTGCACCATGAGCCGCATTCTGGGTTTCAAGCTGGGCGCTATTGCCCTGCTGATTTTGTTATTGCTGGTCCCGCTGTCGATGATCGGCGGGCTGGTGAGCGAGCGGCAGTATCAGCGCGCCGAGGTGCTGCAGGACATCGCGCGCAGTTCCAGCTACCGCCAGCAGCTCACCGGGCCGATTCTGGTGATGCCTTACACCAAGGTGTGGAACCAGTGGAAAACCCACGCCAAGACCGGCGAGCGTTACCTGGAAGAGCAGAAGAGCCGCGGCCGTTTGTACTTCCTGCCGGAGCGCTTTGTGCTCAATGGCCACGTCGCCACCGAGGAGCGTGCACGCGGCATCTACAAGGCGCTGCTGTACCGCAGCGACAACCAGATCAGCGGCGCCTTCAAGCTGCCAGCGCGTTTGGGATTGGGTGACGATCTCGGCCTGTATCAGTTCGACCGGCCTTTCCTCTCGGTCGGCATCAGCGATATCCGCGGCATCAGCAATGACCTGCAGCTGCGCTTCAACGGCATGAATCTGAGCTTTGCCCCTGGCAGCGCCGAGGAGCGTTTCGGCGCCGGTGTGCATGCACCGCTGCCGGCACTGGATACCCAGGGTGGGCAAGTGCTGGAGTTCGCTTTCGATCTAAAACTGCAGGGCACCGAGCAGCTGAGCATCACCCCGGTAGGCCGTGACAGCCGAGTCGAGCTGACGTCCGGCTGGCCGCATCCGAGCTTTGTCGGCGAGTACCTGCCGAGCAGCCGTGAGGTGTCGGCCAAGGGCTTTAAAGCGCTGTGGCAGACCAGCTTCTTCGCCACCAACCTGGAAGAGGCGCTGGCCGATTGCGTACGAGGGGAAAGCTGCAATGCGCTGACTGCGCGCAACTTCGGCGTGAGCTTTGTCGACCCGGTGGACCAGTACCTGAAGACCGAGCGGGCGATCAAATATGCCCTGCTGTTTATCGGCCTGACCTTCGCCGTGTTCTTCCTCTTTGAAGTGCTCAAGCGCATGGCCGTGCACCCGGTGCAGTACGCCCTGGTGGGCATGTCGCTGGCACTGTTCTACCTGTTGCTGCTTTCGCTGTCCGAGCACCTGAGTTTTGCCCTGGCCTACGGCATTGCCGCGACCGCCTGTGTGCTACTGATTGGCTTCTACGTCAGCTACGTGCTGCACAGCGCGCTACGTGGCGCAGGCTTCGGCGCCCTGCTGGCGCTGCTCTACGGCATGTTGTTCGGCCTGCTCGGGGCCGAGGACTACGCCCTGCTGATGGGCTCGGTGCTGGTGTTCGGCGTGCTCGCCGGGGTGATGGTGCTGACCCGCAAACTCGACTGGTACGGCGTCGGTCGCCTGCCACTGGCCAGCCCAGCCAATCCAGCCAGCGACCTTTGACGAATCGCGGCGCAGGCCCAGCCAGCGCCGCTTTTTTACCTGTGTGGGAGTTGAGCATGATGCGTTTATTGATGCAGTTCTCTGCGTGTTTCGCCCTGGGGCTGGCGGTGGCTTTTATGGTGCTGCTGGGCCTGATGTTCTGCGGCCAGTTTGACCTGATCAAGGGCCTGCAGCTGACCGGCCAGCCCTTGGCACAGATGAGCCTGCTGCTGTTGCCGGAAGCGTTCTGGGAGAGCCTGACCGGCCTGGCCAATGCGCCGCAGAATCGCGAGGTGCAGTCCTTTCTCAGCCTGTGCACGGCGCTGGGTCAGGTCGGCCTGCTGCTGGCGTTTGGCTTCTTTCGCCTGTGGTATGCGCGATGAGCGGGCATGTCGGGTTACGCGAAGAGTCGCGCGCCGGGCACGTGCTGGCGCGGCGGATTGCGCGGTTGTTCCGTGATGCCCAGCATGGGCAGTGCGCTGCGTCGAGTTTAGACTGGCCGCTGGATTATCAGAAGGAGCTCAGGGATGAACCGCATAACTTTCGCCGCAGCAATGTGTGGCCTGTTGATGGTGTGCTCGGCGCGAGCCGATGACTGTCAACAACACTTACCTGCATTGCTCGAGCAGGCATACCCAGGCTATGCACAGGGTCATCTGCTGGATGACGAGCGAGGTACTTATCGGATCAGTACCGAGCTGAGCATCTGCAAGGTCTGGCCGGCGCGCCCGCACCTGACCTTGTTAGCGGTATCGCTGGTACGTGCCGAGGATGATGGACATGGCTACAGTGATCTTGAGGTACTGGTGCTGGACACTGTCAGCCAGGCCATTGTCGCGCTCCATGTTGAGCCGAACCTGCTGGACTGGGATGCGATATTTGTCGATGGATTGGAATTCGATACTGCTCCCTATCGTTTGCGCGAGGGCGATTTAGCTTTCGGTCTTCGCATCAAACGTCGAAATATGTCGCGCCCCAATCCCTTCTATAAAACCTCGCTGAGTCTCTATGAGCTGCAGTCGCAGCGTTTGCGCCCGGTGCTGAGCGAGCTGGTGATGGATAGCTCGGGGGGAGAGTGGGATACCCGTTGCGCAGGAGAGTTCAGTGATACCAAGGGCCTGCTGATCATCACCGAACGTCCGGGGAACAAGGGTTATCGCGACTTGCTGCTTAAGCAGATCCGAGTCGAAAGCCGCGCGGCTGAGGTGGCCGGGGAATGTGAAACCGTAAAAGAAAGCACGCGTCGAGTGCAGTTTCGCATCGAGTACGACGAGCAGCGTTACCTTCTGCCGATCGAGTTTTCACCCGTCTAAAGGGGCGTGTAACAGCTTCGATATTGCGCAGCAGGGGGTAACCATGCTGCTGATAGCGTGCCCGCACCAGGCATGTTCCTGCCTTACTCTTAGACCAAAGTTGTTCCCGCTTTTTTGGGGGCTTTTCGGTGTAGTGCCAAGTGCCTGTTAAATCGACAAAAAGCGCTGCGCGTAAGGTGGTGCAAGTCGGCTAATACCAATGTCTATCTGTCGGCCCTAATGGCCTGCTGCTAGCTTGAAGGTGCATGAGAATAACAATAACCGGAGGAGTTTATGACTTCTGAACAAGCTAACGCTGCAGCGTACTGGAAGGCGAATGTTCGGCTGATTACCTGGAGCCTGATTGTCTGGGCCTTGGTGTCTTACGGCTGCGCCATACTTCTTCGACCGATGCTGGCAGGTATTTCTGTCGGTGGTACTGACCTTGGTTTCTGGTTCGCCCAGCAAGGTTCGATCATTACCTTTGTCGTGATCATTTTCTTTTACGCCTGGAAAATGAACAAACTCGATAAACAATTCGGTGTCGAGGAATAATCCATGAGCCAGTTTGTAATCAATATGCTGTTTGTGGGCGCCTCCTTCGCGCTCTACTTCGGCATCGCTGTCTGGGCACGCGCCGGCTCGACCAAGGAATTCTATGTCGCCGGCGGTGGTGTACACCCCGTCACCAACGGCATGGCAACTGCGGCCGACTGGATGTCCGCGGCGTCGTTTATTTCCATGGCGGGCCTGATCGCCGCCGGTGGTTATGCCAACTCAACCTTCCTGATGGGCTGGACCGGTGGTTATGTGCTGCTGGCGATGCTGCTGGCGCCGTACCTGCGTAAATTCGGCAAGTTCACTGTGCCGGACTTTATCGGTGATCGCTTCTACAGCAACGGTGCACGTCTGGCTGCAGTGGTCTGCCTGATCATCATCTGCGTCACCTACGTGATCGGTCAGATGGCCGGTGCTGGCGTGGCGTTCTCGCGCTTCCTCGAAGTGAGCAACTCCACCGGTATCTGGATCGCTGCTGGCGTGGTGTTCTGCTACGCGGTGTTTGGCGGGATGAAGGGCATTACCTACACCCAGGTTGCTCAGTACGTGGTGCTGATCATTGCCTATACCATTCCTGCGGTGTTTATCTCCCTGCAACTGACCGGCAATCCGATTCCGATGTTCGGCATGTTCAGCGAGCACACTGAGTCAGGCGTGCCGTTGCTGCAGAAACTCAATGAAGTTGTGGCTGGGCTGGGCTTTACCGACTACACCGCCGATGTCACCAACAAGCTGAACATGGTGCTCTTCACCATGTCGCTGATGATTGGTACGGCCGGTTTGCCGCACGTCATCATTCGCTTCTTCACCGTGCCGAAAGTCGCCGACGCGCGTTGGTCGGCTGGCTGGACTCTGGTGTTTATCTCCCTGCTCTATCTCACCGCGCCTGCTGTGGCCTCCATGGCACGCCTGAACCTGATGACCACGGTTTATCCGCAGGGTGTTGAAGCGCCAGCACTGGCCTATGAAGAGCGTCCGGAATGGGTGAAAACCTGGGAAACAACCGGTCTGATCAAGTGGGAAGACAAGAACGCCGACGGTCGCATCCAGTTGTACAACGATGCCGCGCCTGCCTTCACCCCGACCGCCGAAACACGCGGCTGGAAAGGCAACGAGCTGACCGTGAACAACGACATTCTGGTACTGGCTAACCCGGAAATCGCCAACCTGCCGGGTTGGGTTATTGGCCTGATTGCAGCGGGTGCCATTGCTGCCGCGTTGTCGACGGCTGCCGGTCTGTTGCTGGCCATTTCCTCAGCGGTGAGTCATGACCTGATCAAGAACATGATCAATCCGAAAATCAGCGAGAAGGGGGAAATGCTCGCCGCGCGGATCTCCATGGGGGTCGCGATTCTGCTGGCCACCTGGCTGGGGCTCAATCCGCCAGGCTTTGCGGCGCAGGTGGTGGCGCTGGCCTTCGGCATCGCCGCGGCCACGCTGTTCCCTGCGCTGATGATGGGCATCTTCTCCAAGCGGGTAAACGACAAGGGCGCGATTGCCGGCATGCTGGTCGGTCTGGTATTCACCGTCGTTTACATCTTCCTGTACCTGGGCTGGTTCTTCATCCCTGGCACTGCGACCTTCGCCAACACCCCAGATAACTGGATGTTCGGCATCTCGCCGCTGTCCATCGGCACCGTGGGTGCGATGATCAACTTCGCGGTTGCCTACGGCGTGTCGCTGGTCAGCGTTGCGCCGCCGAAGGAGATTCAGGAATTGGTGGAAAGCGTACGTACTCCCAAAGGTGCTGGTGGCGCGTTGAGCCACTGAGCATAATCCCCCCGATCATGTTTGATCAGGGTCTTACCAGCGGGCCTCCTTAGGAGGCCCGTTTGATTTTCGGGAGTCAGTCAATGTTGTGGACAATACTTGCCATCGTGGTTTCGGGGCTGGGTGCGGCTGGTATTGCCATGCTGCTGCGCAAACTGACGCGCAACCGCTTGCCCAAGTGGATTATTCCGGCGTTTGGCGGTTTGGGCATGCTGAGCTACCAGATTTATTACGAGTACTCCTGGTTCGACCACCAGCTGCAGCGTCAGCCGGCTGAGTCCGTACTGGTGGCCAGTGAAACCGGTGAGGTGTTCTGGCGGCCCTGGACGTTTTACTGGCCGATGACCACGGCCTTCACCGTGCTCGACAGCAAGAGCGTGCAGCGCCAGGAAACAGAGGCGGGCGTGATCAGCGCCTTTAATCTCTATCGCTTTGAAAAACAGCACATCGACCACGTCAGCCATCAGGCGCATCTGCTCAACTGCACCACGGCAGAGTTGCTGCCTTTGGACGCAGGCAAAAAGCCGCTGCTGGATCAGTTGAAGGTCGTAGCTAAAGAGGATGCGCTCTATCGGCAGGTTTGCCAGTAGTAGGCCGCAGCACCGACACCGATTCCCCACGCGAATACATACAGGTTGCCGACCGGCTCGCCCTGATCCCTTTGCGGGTTTACGGGCGCCGGGTTTGGCTGCGCTGCAGCAACGGCCAGCAGCCAAGTACGGCCGGTAGCCCGAGGCCCAGCCAGGCCACGGCATCCCAGCCGCCATCACCCAATAGCGCACTGATCAGGCCGATGGCGCTGAGCAGACCGATCAGCAGCGGCAAGGCGAAGGTCGATTGGCGCCAGTTCATGCTGTTGCCTCCGCGCGTTCACGCTGTGTCGCTGGGGTGCGCCTGCGTACCCACCAGAGGTACAGGCCGCTGCCAAGCACGATGATGGTCAGCACATCCAGCACCGCCCAGAGCACTTTCATAGGCATGCCGCCGTAGTCGCCAAAATGCAGCGGTTGCGACATCGACAAGGCGTCCATATACCAGGGCCGTTGGCCGATGGCGGTGACTTCCAGGCTGCGCGCATCGATCAGCACCGGCGTCCACAGGTGCGCAGTGAGGTGCGTATTGCCCTTCATAAACACGCTGTAGTGGTGTTCGCTGGAAAAGCGCGTGCCGGGGAAGGCGATAAAGTCCGGCTGCATAGCCGGCGTAGCTTGCGCAGCGATAGTCAGCACCTGGTTGACGGGCGCGCGCTGGGTCAGCGGCGGCGCATCGCGGTACGGCTCGACCATCGCTGCCAGGGACTCGGTGCGCCAGGCGCTGATCAGCAGATCGGCGCAGGCGCTGATTACCCCGGTCACGCCCACCACCAGCGCCCAGGTCAGGGTGACGATACCGATCAGGTTGTGCAGGTCGAGCCAGCGCGTGCGGGTGGCTTTCTCCCGGCGCACTTCGGCGAATTTCAGCCGACGCATAAACGGCGCGTAGAGCACCACGCCGGAGATGATCGCCACCACGAACAGCAGGCCCATAAACGCCAGCAACAGCTTGCCGGGCAGGCCGGCGAACATGTCCACATGCAGGCGCAGGATGACCATCAGGATGCCGCCATTGGCCGCCGGCATCTCCAGCGCCTCGCCGCTGCGCGCATCGAGCATAAAGGTGTGCGAGGAGTTCGGCTCGGTGCCGGCGGTGGCGGCGGTAATCGCCACCACGCCGTTGGGTTCGTCGTCCTCGAAACCAAAGTACTGCACCACTTCCCCCGGCCGATAACGCTCGGCGGCCTCGACCAGCTGTTGCAGGCTCAGATGCGGGGTTTCGGCCGGCAGCTCACGCAGTTCTGGCGCTTCGCCGAGCAGGTGCTCCAGCTCATGGTGAAAGATCAGCGGCAGGCCGGTCAGGGCCAGCATCAGCAGAAACAGGGTGCAGATCAGACTGGTCCAGGTGTGCACCTGGGACCAGCGGCGGATGGTTGTGGCTTTCATCGGCATATCCAGAAATGCCTACGCCGCCCGGTATGGCGGCGCAGGGTTGCGACGGTGGTGCTTACCAGGCGTAGTTGAGGCTGGCGGTCACGCGACGCGGATCGCCGGCGTAGCAGTAGAAGCCGTCGCAGGTGGCCAGGTATTCCTTGTCGAACAGGTTGTTGGCGTTGAGCGCCACGCTGGCGCCGTGCAGGCTGCTATCGAGTTGGCCGAGGTCATAACGCACGGCTGCGTCGTAGACGGTGTAGGCGTTGGAATGGCCATCCGCTGTGTCACGCACGAAGCCGATGCTGCCGACAGAAATGTTGTCGGTGGCACCAACATAACGAGCACCGAAACCGATGCCGACGCCAGCCAGTGGACCCACCGACCAGTCGTAGTCAGCCCATAAGGCGGCCTGATGCTCTGGGGTCAGCGGTAGCGCGCGGTTCTTGTCGCGAGGATCACCGACTTTGGTCATCTTGCTGTTGGCGTAGGTGTAAGAGGCGGTCAGCTTGAAATTCGCGGTCACGTTGCCGATCGCTTCCAGCTCGAAACCACGGACTTCCACTTCCTCCAGGGGCTGGGTGGCCCCCAACGTGTTGGTGCTGACGATGTTCTGCCGTTTCAGGTCATACGCTGCGGCGGTGAACAGCATGTCGCTGCCAGGCGGCTGATACTTGATCCCCAGTTCATACTGTTTGCCCGTGCTCGGCTGGAATGCTTTGCCCTCACTGCCACCCGCTTCCGCCTGGAAGGATTCGGCGTAAGAAATGTAAGGGGTGAAGCCGGAGTCGAACACGTAGCTCAGCGCTGCGTTGCCGCTGAATTGGCTGTCGCGACGACTGTCCTTGGCATCGTTGGCGTTGTAGAACACCGAGTCGGTATCCAGTTTGTCCCAGCGGCCGCCGAGGGTCAGGCGCCAGGCGTCGAGAGCCATCTGATCCTGCAGATAGAGGCCGGTGCTTGTGCGCTTCTGGTTGTAGTTCTGAAAAGCCGTGTAGGCGACACCGCTGAAGTCCTGGCCGTAAATCGGGCGAATGATGTTGCTGCTGGGAGCTGTGCCGTACAGCCAGCGGTAATCGGTGTTGACGCGCAGATAGTCCACGCCGAGCAACAACGTGTGCCCGATTGCGCCCGTGTTGAAATCGGCCTGGAAGTTGTTGTCCACGACGAAGTGGCTGATGTTTTCGTCGTACACGTTGGCACCGCGCGCCACCGTGCCGTCATCGGCCACCGCAGTGGCCCAGCCGCCAGCGGTGATGATCTGGTTATCCAGTTCGAGCTTGCTATAGCGCAGGTTCTGATTGAACTGCCAGATGTCGTTGATGCGGTGCTCGAAGGCGTAACCCAGGGCGTAGAACGTCTTGTCGTAGAACTCCCAGTCAGGGTCGCCAAGGTTCTTGTTGTAGTCGACCTTGCCGGCCGGGGTGCTCAGCCTGGTGCCTTGCAGGGGCAGGAACTGGCTGGTGCCGCCGGTATCGTCACGGTTGAACTGGCCGAGGAAGGTCAGTTTGCTGTCGTCGGCAATGTTCCACGTCAGGCTGGGTGCGAGGTTGAAGCGCTGGTCGTCCATATGCTCGATAACGGTGCCACTGTCACGGCCGGTGCCGCTGAGACGGTAGAGGAAGCGGCCGTCATCGTCGATTTTGCCGGTACTGTCGAAGCTGATCTGTTTGTGGTTGTAGTTACCGACTTGCACCTGCACTTCATGGCTGCTTTCGGCCTGTGGGCGGCGGCTGACGGCATCCACCAGGCCGCCGGGCGGGGTCTGGCCATACACTGCCGAGGCCGGGCCGCGCAGTACGGCGACGCGTTCCAGGTTCCAGGTTTCCAGCTTGGCCATGGTGTAGCTGCCCTTGGGCAGCGGTAGGCCGTCGAGCATCTGGATCGGCTCGAAACCGCGAATCTTCATCCAGTCGGCGCGGCTGTCGCTGCCGTAGCTGCTGGCAACCACGCCAGGCATATAGCGTACGGCATCATCGAGGTTCTGCACCTGGCGATCCTGCATCTGCTCGCGGGTGGCCACCGAGATCGAGCGCGGTGCTTCCAGCAGTGGCGTGTCGGTCTTGCTGCCGGCCGCTGTGCGTGAGGCCAGGTAGCCGGGCGCAGGGCCCCAGGCGCTTTCCACGTTCTGTGCGGCGGTCACCGTCACATCCGGCAACGCCACGGCCGCTTGCGGCACGGGCGCCAGGCTGTAGCTGCCGGCGCTGTTCTGTTGCAACTGCAGGCCGCTGCCTTGCAGCGCCTGTTGCAGGGCGCCGAGTGCGTCGTAGTCGCCGGCAACCGGGGCCGATTGCTTATTGGCAGTCAGCGCGGGGTCGATGCTCAGGACGATGCCGGCCTGGCTGGCGATCTGCGTCAGGGTGCTTGCCAGCGGTGCGGCCGGCAGCTGGTAGCTGTCCGCCAGAGCAGGTGTGCAGACGCTGGCGAGGCTGATGGCGACGGCCAGTAGGCCGGGGCGAAACAGGGGCAGGGCGCGGGTCATTACGAAACTCTCCTAAGCGGGAATGTATCTCAATGACCTGTTGCCGAAGCAGAATGAAAAAGTGACAGGGCCGGCTGAAATTATTTTTATGGCGATATTCCAAGGCGCTGTTGTCGACCCCTAACCAGGCGCCGGTTCTTTGTGGGAGGGGCTTTAGCCGCGACACTGCAATGTCGCGGCTAAAGCCCCTCCCACGTCAGCCCCTGTCCGCCTGGTTTTTAGGCGGCCGCTTAGGGTGCTGCAGGTACGACCTTGGCCCACCAGTTGCCAAAGCGTTCGATGTTCACCGGCAAACTCGGCGGTAGGGCGGCCAGGGCCTTGTCGCTGTCGTGCAGGGGGAAGCTGCCGCTGATGCGCAGGTCAGCCAGGCTTGGGTCGAGGCCCAGGTAACCGCTGCGATACTCGCCCAGGGCGTCGAGCAGGTCGGCCAGGCGCAGGTTATCGGCTACCAACATGCCGTGGCTCCAGGCCGCCGCGCTGAGTGGCGCAGGCAGCACGCTGCCAAGGCGCTGGCGTTGCATCAGCACTTGTTCGCCACTGTGGATAATCCGTTCGCTGCTGCCTTCGGCCGGGTGCGCGGCGACGGCCGACTGCAGCACGGTGAGGCGCGTGCTGGTGCCTTCGCGGCGCACCAGAAAGCGTGTGCCGAGGGCGCGCAGACGGCCGTGCTCAGTCAGCACTACAAAGGGCCGCGAATCGCCGTGCGCGGTCTGTACGAGGATTTCACCGCTACGCAGGCGCACCGCGCGCTGGCTGTCGCTGAATTCAATATCCACGGCGCTGGCGCTGTTCAGGCGCACCAGGCTGTGGTCGCTGAGCAGCAGCTCGCGCTGTTCGCCCCGGCCGGTGTGTTCGTCGGCCAGGTAATCGCCGAGTGGGCGTTGTTGCGCCAATAGACCGAGCGCCAGCGCGCTGCTCAGCAGCAGGCCGAGCGCCGTGCCACCCAGGCGGCGCAGGCTCTTGCTGCGCGCGCTGTGCAACAAGGCCTGGCGCGCTGGTGCGGCGGCGGCCGAAGCCAGGCGGATATCCAGGCCATTCAGTTGCCGCCAGACCCGCGCATGGTCGGGATGCGCCGCCAACCATGCGGTGAACGCGTGCTGCTGTTCGGCGTTGACCGTGCCGGAGTCCAGGCACAGTTGCCATTCGATGGCGGCATCCAGCACCTGCGCCGATACCGCGCTCATTGCGGCTCTCCGTAAAGGGCGATGTAGCACTGACGTAGGCCCTGGGCCAGGTACTGGCGCACGCGAGAGACGGAAACGCCGAGGCGCTCGGCGATTTCCGCGTGGCCCATGCCGTCCAGGCGGTTATGCAGAAAGGCCGCGCGGGCGTTGCTCGACAGCTGGCCGAGCAGGCGGTCGATCTCGCGCAGTGCGTCCAGGGCCAGTGCCTGATCTTCGGCGCTGGGTTGCACGCCCTGCGGTTGCTGGCCGAGTTCTTCAAGGTAGGCACGTTCCAGCGCGCTGCGGCGGAAGTGGTCGATCAGCAGTCCCTTGGCGATGGTGGTCAGCAGCGCGCGCGGCTCGCGGGCCTGGTCCAGATCACTGCGGCCGAGCAGGCGGACAAAGGTGTCCTGGCTGAGGTCTTCGGCGCGTTCCGGGCTGTACAGGCTTTTGCGCAGCCAGCCGAGCAGCCAATCGCGGTGATCGCGATAGAACAGGCCAACAAGTTGCTGGTGGGTGGAATCGCCGGCCGACACGCGGACCTCGCAACAGGAGATAGGAAACAAATCGAGAATTATTCGCATATGATGACAGGCCCGCCCCCTGCGCTGCAATCAGCCGTTTGGCTGCCGCGATGGGTGGTTGCGCCGCGTGCTGCCAGCGCTGTGACATAGATGCAGATCAATAGCCGCTGACCGTCGGCGCGCTAGAGTGGCCGGCCCTGTTGGCTGAGCACTTGACCCATGGCACCGACACCGCGTTACCCCGAGCTGCTCTCGCCAGCCGGCACCCTGAAGAACATGCGCTACGCCTTCGCCTATGGCGCGGATGCGGTGTACGCCGGGCAGCCGCGCTACAGCCTGCGGGTGCGCAACAACGAGTTCGACCACGACAACCTGGAGACGGGTATCCGCGAGGCGCATGTCCAGGGCAAGCAGTTCTATGTGGTGGTCAACATTGCGCCGCATAACGCCAAGCTGAAGACCTTTCTGCGCGATCTGCTGCCGGTGGTGTTGATGGGTCCTGATGCGCTGATCATGTCCGACCCCGGCTTGATCATGCTGGTGCGCGAACACTTCCCAGAGATGCCGATTCATCTATCCGTGCAGGCCAATGCGGTGAACTGGGCCAGTGTGAAGTTCTGGAAGCAGCAGGGCTTGAGCCGGGTGATTCTGTCGCGTGAGCTTTCGCTGGAGGAGATTGGCGAGATTCGCAGTGAAGTACCGGGCATGCAGCTGGAGGTGTTTGTCCACGGCGCGTTGTGCATGGCTTATTCCGGGCGCTGCCTGCTGTCGGGTTATATCAACAAGCGCGATCCCAATCAGGGCAGCTGCACCAACGCCTGTCGCTGGCAATACACCGCCAAGCCAGCGGTCGAGAGCGAATTGGGCGATGTGGTACAGCTGGTCGAACCGACCCTGGGTATGGGCGCGCCGACCGAGCAGCTGTTTCTGCTAGAAGATGCCAGCCGGCCGGGCGAGCAAATGGCTGCCTACGAGGATGAACACGGCGCCTACATCATGAACTCCAAGGACCTGCGCGCGGTGCAGCATGTCGAGCGCCTGGTGCAGATGGGCGTGCATTCGCTGAAGATCGAGGGCCGTACCAAATCCCACTACTACGTGGCGCGTACCGCTCAGGTGTACCGCAAGGCCATCGATGATGCGCTGGCCGGCCGGCCCTTCGACAAGAGCCTGATGAACACCCTGGAATCCCTGGCCCATCGTGGCTACACCGAGGGCTTTCTGCGCCGCCATGTGCACGATGAATATCAGAACTACCAGCGCGGCAGCTCAGTCTCCGAACAGCAGCAGTTTGTCGGTGAGCTGACCGGCGAGCGGCGTGGCGAGTTGGCTGAAGTGCGGGTAAAAAACCGCTTTGCTGTAGGCGATGGCCTGGAGCTGATGACGCCCCAGGGCAATCTGCGTTTTACCCTCGATCAGCTGGAAAACCACCAGGGCCAGGCCATGGCAGTAGCGCCCGGCGACGGCCATGTGCTGTACCTGCCGGTGCCGCCTGAGGTGCAGCTGGAATATGGCCTGCTGATGCGCGATCTGTAGGCGCTGCTCTTACATCGAATGCGCGCGCTGACGGCGGCGGCTGTTGAGTTGCTGCAGCAGTGCTGGCAGGTTGTCGAGGTGCTGCTGGCGCGCCTTGCTGAACAGAATCAACGCCAGCTCGGCAGTCACTAGCGCATCAGCGCTGGCATGGTGGCGTTGCTGCACCTGCAGACCGAAATACTGCGTCCAGTCGTCTAGCCCCGCGTGGGGCAGTTTGGCCTTGGGGCAAACCAGCGGGGCGATCTCGGCGACATCAAAGAAGGCATGGCGCAAGCGATAGCCCAGGCTCTGCTTGAGTGCGCGGGCGAGCATGCGCTGGTCGAATTCGGCGTGGAACGCCAGCAGCGGGCTGTCGCCGACAAACTCCATAAAGCTCAGCAGCGCTTCGGCCGGCTCCTCGCCATTGGCGATCTCGCTGGGTGCGATGCCGTGGATCAGGGTGCTGGCGCTGGCCTGATGATCCAGGCGCTGTAGGGTGCATTCGAATTGCTGGCTGAGGTCGATGGCACCGTTGTCGATCACCACCGCGCCAATCGATAGCACCTGATCGCGGCGCATATTCAGGCCGCTGGTTTCCAGGTCGAGGATGACCAAGCGCTGCTGCTGCAGCGGACGCTCATCGAGTGCGCAGGGCTCGGCCAGCTTGCCGCGCCGCTGCAGTTGCAGTTGGGTCAGCGCCGGGCCGCGCCCGCTAAACCAGGTGAACTTGCTCATAGTTGATACCTCACAGCCAGGCTGCTCTGCAGCCGCTGCGCCTGGCGGAAGGACTCGCGCAGGATGCGTCGGTCGAGGTGGTTGAGATTATCGGGATCGACCCGATTGGAGTAGGGCAGGCCGCTGCGTGCCTGCAACTGGTGCTGTTGCATACGCGCCTGCTGGATGTAGTGGTAGGCCTCTTCATAGGCCGCGCCATCCTGGGCGTCGATGACCTCCAGCTTGATCAGCGCGCGCAGCCGTTCCAGGGTGCCCACGGCGGTTACGCCATGGGCCAGGGCAAGCAGGCGGGCACCGTCGACAAAGGGCGTGAGGCCCTGCACCTTAAGGTCCAGGGTGTCTTTCTCCGCACCTTTACGGGCTACGACAAAGTCGCGAAACATGCCTACCGGCGGGCGTTGGCGCAGGGCGTTTTCGGCCAGCATGCGCTGGAACAGGCTATTGCCGGCCACCTGCAGCAGCAGGCCCTGGCGCAATTGCTCGCAGCCCTGGGGCTCGCCCCAGACAGCGCGCAGGTCGAAATAGATGCTCGATGCCAGCAGGTTTTCCGGGGTGGCTTCCTGGACAAAGCTGCTGAAACGCCGCGACCACTCCTGGCGCGACAGGCACAGCTCGGGGTTGCCGGCCATGATATTGCCCTTGCACAGGGTAAAGTCGCACTGCGCCAGACGCAGGTTGATCTCATGGGCCAGTGGCAGCAGACGGCCGCGAATGGCGGCGGCTTCGGCTGCGTCGGCGGCTTCGAAGAGGATGCCGTTGTCCTGATCGGTGTACAGGGTCTGCTCGCTGCGCCCCTCGCTGCCGAATACCAGCCAGGTAAACGGCACGCCAGGGTCGCCCATGTCTTCCAGGGTCAGCTCGATCACCCGGCAGACGGTGTGGTCGTTGAGCAGGGTGATCAGCTGGGTGATCTGCGTCGAGCTGGCTCCGTGGGCGAGCATGCTGTCGACCAGTTGGCGCACATCGCTGCGCAGCGCCGCCAGGGTTTCCACCCGGCCAGCGTGGCGAATGGTGCGCGCCAGGTGCACCAGGTCGACCCGCTGCAGGCTGAACAGATCACGCTCGGAAATCACCCCGCACAGCCGGCCATGTTCGACCAGGCAGACGTGGGCGATATGCCGCTCGGTCATGGCCATCGCCGCGTCGAAGGCGCTGGCATCCGGCGGCAGATGGAAGGGCGACTGGGTCATCAGGCGGTCGATGGGCTGGGTCAGGTCGACGCCATCGGCCACCACGCGGCGCAGGTCACGCAGGGTGAAAATGCCCAGCGGTTTCTGCGCCGGGTCGACAATCACGATGCTGCCGACCTGCTGCTCGTGCATCAGCTGCACCGCGTCACGCAGCGGCATGTCTGGACCGCAGCTGATCGGGTTGCGCATGGCCAGCTGACCAAGGCGGGTGTCGAGGGAATACTGCGCGCCGAGGGTTTCCACAGCGCGCATCTGCACCTGCTGGTTGACCTGGTCGAGCAGGCTGCTGACCCCGCGCAGGGCGAAGTCGCGCAGCGGGTTGGACAGCGAGAACAGCTTGATAAAGGCCGGCTTGTTCAGCAGCAGGCAGAAGGTGTCTTCGGCTGCCAGGTGTTCGGTACGGGTGGCGCGCTCGCCGATCAGCGCGGCCAGCGGGAAGCATTCGCCGGTGGTGATCTCGAAGGTGGTTTCCGTGCCGCGCCGTGCCGAATGCGGGCGCTCGCCATGCACGCGGCCCTGCTTGACGATAAAGAAGTGCTCAACCGGGCCGTCGGTCGGCTTGATGATGGTTTCACCTTCGCCATAAAACCGCAGCTGACAGTTCTCCACCAGATACGCCAGGTGGGCGGTATCCATCTGGTTGAACGGCGGGAATTTCTGCAGAAAGGCCATGGTGCCATGGATGTTCTGCAGCACCGCCGTCTTGCCTGCCTGGGCGATTGCGTCTGCGCTGCTCATGGGCGGCCTCGGGAGTTGGCTGTATTGGCATGATCTGCCTTTGCTGTCGTCCGGGCCATTGGACGTAAGTCTAGAGGTCAGTCATGGCCTGGCGCGGCCTGTTGCCGGGTATTTATCCGCAATAAAAAACCGCCCCGAAGGGCGGTTTTTTATGTGGCTACAGCTGCGGGTTACAGGCCGTTGGCGGCTTTGAATTCGCGGCGGCGGCGGTGCAGGACTGGCTCGGTATAGCCGTTCGGCTGCTTGGCGCCTTCGACCACCAGTTCCAGGGCAGCCTGGAAGGCGATGTTGCTGTCGAAGTTCGGTGCCAGCGGACGGTACAGCGGGTCAGCTGCGTTCTGGCGGTCAACTACCGGGGCCATGCGCTTGAGGCTGGCAACGATCTGCTCTTCAGTGGCGATGCCATGACGCAGCCAGTTGGCCAGCAGCTGGCTGGAGATGCGTAGGGTGGCGCGGTCTTCCATCAAGCCAACGTCATTGATATCCGGCACCTTGGAGCAGCCGACGCCCTGGTCGATCCAGCGCACCACGTAACCGAGGATGCCCTGGGAGTTGTTGTCCAGTTCGTTCTGGATCTCCTCAGCCGACCAGTTGGTGTCCTTGGCCAGTGGGATGCTCAGGATGTCGTCGATGGACGCGCGGGCGCGTTGGGCCAGTTCGGCCTGGCGGGCGAACACGTCGACCTTGTGGTAGTGCAGCGCGTGCAGCGCGGCGGCGGTCGGCGATGGAACCCAGGCGGTGTTGGCACCGGCCAGTGGGTGAGCGATCTTCTGCTCGAGCATGCCGGCCATCAGGTCGGGCATGGCCCACATGCCTTTACCGATCTGCGCGCGACCTTGCAGGCCGGTGGCCAGGCCGATGTCGACGTTCCAGTTCTCGTAGGCGCTGATCCACTTCTCGCCTTTCATGGCGGCTTTGCGCACGACGGCGCCAGCTTCCATGGAGGTGTGGATTTCGTCACCGGTACGGTCGAGGAAGCCGGTGTTGATAAACACCACGCGCTCGCTGGCGGCCTTGATGCAGGCTTTCAGGTTGACGGTGGTGCGGCGCTCTTCGTCCATGATGCCGACTTTCAGGGTATTGCGCGCCAGGCCCAATACGTCTTCAACGCGGCCGAAAATTTCGGTGGTGAAGGCGACTTCTTCTGGGCCGTGCATCTTCGGCTTAACGATGTACACCGAACCGGTGCGGGTGTTCTTGCGGCTGGTGTTGCCATTCAGGTTGTGGATGGCGATCAGGCTGGTGAACAGTGCGTCCTGGATGCCTTCCGGAATCTCGTTGCCTTGGGCGTCGAGGATTGCCGGGTTGGTCATCAGGTGACCGACGTTACGCACGAACAGCAGGCTGCGACCGTGCAGGGTCAGCTCGCTACCGTCGGTCTTGGTGTAGACGCGATCCGGGTTCATGGTGCGGGTGAAGGTCTGGCCGCCCTTGCTGACTTCTTCCGCCAGGTCGCCCTTCATCAGGCCGAGCCAGTTCTTGTAGATCACCACTTTGTCGTCGGCATCGACGGCCGCTACGGAGTCTTCGCAGTCCATGATGGTGGTCAGCGCAGCTTCCATCAGCACGTCTTTAACACCGGCAGCGTCGGTCTGGCCGACCGGGGTGTTGGCGTCGATCTGGATTTCGAAATGCAGGCCGTTGTGCTTGAGCAGGACGGCGATAGGCGCGTCGCTTGCGCCCTGGAAACCAACCAGTTGCGCGTCGTCACGCAGGCCGCTGTTGCTGCCGCCTTTGAGGCTGACAACCAGCTTGCCGGCTTCGATGCGGTAGCCGGTGGAGTCGACGTGGGAGCCAGCAGCCAGCGGCGCGGCTTCGTCGAGGAAGGCGCGAGCGAAGGCAATCACTTTGTCGCCGCGGACCTTGTTGTAGCCACGGCCTTTCTCCGCGCCGCCTTCTTCGCTGATCACGTCGGTGCCGTACAGGGCGTCGTACAGCGAACCCCAGCGGGCGTTGGAGGCGTTGAGGGCGAAACGCGCGTTCATCACCGGCACGACCAGCTGCGGGCCGGCCAGACGGGCGATTTCTTCGTCGACGTTCTGCGTGGTGGCCTGGAAGTCAGCCGGCTCTGGCAGCAGGTAACCGATTTCCTCAAGGAAGGCTTTGTAGGCAGCGGCGTCATGGGCCTGGCCTGCGCGGGCCTGGTGCCAGCCGTCGATCTGCGCCTGAATCGCATCGCGTTTGGCGAGCAGCGCACGGTTTTTCGGGGCCAGGTCATTGATGACCGCTTCGGCACCCGCCCAGAACGCCTCGGCAGCAATGCCGGTCCCGGGGATGGCTTCGTTATTCACGAAGTCGAACAGCACTTTGGCAACCTGCAGGCTGCCTACTTGAACGCGTTCAGTCATCACTTGCCTCACTCTGCTCAGCTCTACTCAATAGCCGCGTCGGACATGGGAAATACGTCATGTAGTCCGAGGCGCGGCATACTACATCAAGATCCGGGGAAAATCAGTGGGTGCGCGTCGCTCTGCGACCAAGAAGTGCTTTGCAGTCACTGTGTGTGGCGTATTGTCGCGGTAAACTTTGAATATTGTTTCATAAAAATTAAAAAACAGTACACAGTTTATTGCGCGTGTTTCTCGATCTACTGCTATAGACGCGCCTGCCTATACTGCTGCTCCACCGTTTATGGAGAGTGATCACCATGCATATACAGGCAGCCACTGCCGTGGATCTGGATGAGCTGGCCGAGCTGTTTGGCGCGTATCTGCGCTTTTATGAGGTGGCCAAGCCTCAGCCGCAGGTGCGGGACTTCCTCGCCGCGCGCCTGCGCAACAGTGATTCGACCATCCTGCTGGCCCGTGATGCGCAGGGTAAGGCGCAGGGCTTTGTCCAGCTCTATGCCTTTTTCTCTTCGCTGGCGCTGCAGCCGGCCTGGCTGCTGAGTGACCTGTATGTCAGCGAGCAGGCGCGCCGCCAGGGTGTTGGTGAGGCGTTGATGAACGCTGCTCGCGCCCATGCCGAAGCTACTGGCGCATGCGGTTTGCAGTTGGAGACGGCAAAGAGCAATCTGCCAGGACAAGCCCTCTACGAACGCCTGGGTTATGTGCGTGATGAGGTGTTTTATACCTATTGGCTGGCGCTCAAATAAGCCTCGTATAAGGAGTTGTTCATGGACCATCTGGTATTGACGGTTATTGCCCAGGATCAGCCGGGGCTGGTCGAGCGCATCGCCCAGTGTATCAGCGAGCACGGCGGTAACTGGCTGGAAAGCCGCATGTCGCGTATGGCTGGGCAGTTCGCCGGAATCCTGCGCGTTGATGTGCCGCTGGATGCGCATGCCGGCCTGGCCACTGCGCTGGAGGAATTGCAGGGCCATGGCATCCGCGTGCAGATCGCCGCTGGCGGCACCGAGCCGGTAACGGTTTGGCAGGCCATTCGCCTGGAGCTGGTGGGCAATGATCGTCCGGGTATCGTGCGCGATATCACCCGCCTGCTCAGCAGTCATGGGGTCAACCTGGAAAGCCTGAACACCGAAGTGGTGCCGGCGCCCATGAGTGGCGAACTGCTGTTCCAGGCCCAGGCTGTGCTGGGCGTGCCGCAGAGCTTGAGCCTGGAGCAGTTGCAGACCCATCTGGAAACCCTGGCGGATGATCTGATGGTGGAGCTAAAGCTGCAGGTTGAAGAGTAACGTCGAGGTTTATCCACGATCCATGTGGATAACTCTGTGCGTAGCATGAGGAGCCCCGGAGCACTGCCTAGTGCCCCGGGGCTTTTTGCTAAATGTTTATTTTTTAAGCACTTAGCAGTTGGTTGTGCACAAAGGCCGGGGATGCTTCTGTGGATAAGCCGGGGGCAACTGGCTGCAGGCCAGGTGCCCTCTGCATTACGGCTCGTTGGTTGTTTTCTAGCCAGCCTGGCGTTTGCGTAGGCTCAGCCAGGCATCCACGCTGTAGATCGCCAAACCCGCCCAGATGCAGATAAAGGCCAGCAGTTTGCTCGGGTCGAAATGCTCACCGAACAGGAAAATCGCCTGCAACAGCACCAGGGTTGGCGCCAGGTACTGCAGAAAGCCCAGGGTGGTGTAGGGCAGATGGCGAGCGGCGGCGTTGAAACACACCAGCGGTACCAGGGTAATCGGGCCGGCGGCAATCAGCCACAGGGCTTCCGGGGTGCTCCAGAAATCGGCCTGGGTGCTCATCGCCGCTGGGTGCATAAGCAACCAACCAAGCGCCAGTGGCAACAGCAGCCAGGTTTCCACGACCAAGCCGGGTAGCGCGGCCACCGGCGCCTGTTTGCGGATCAGCCCGTAGAAACCGAAGGTCAGCGCCAGTACCAAGGATACCCATGGAATGCTGCCGACCTGCCACAGCTGCTGCAATACACCCAGCGCGGCCAGGGCCACGGCCAGCCATTGCAGGCGGCGCAGACGCTCGCCAAGAATCAGCATGCCCAGCAGCACGTTGACCAGCGGGTTGATGTAGTAGCCCAGGCTGGCTTCGAGCATGCGCTCGTTATTCACCGCCCAGACATACACCAGCCAGTTGCTGGCGATCAGCACGCCGCTCAAGGCCAGTACGGCAAAGCGTTTGGGGTTATTCAGCAGTTCGCGCAGCCAGCCGGGATGTTTCCACACCAGCAGCAACAGCGCACCGAACAGCGCGGACCAGAGTGCGCGATGGACGATGATTTCCAGCGCCGGCACGCTCTGGATGGCTTTGAAGTAGAGCGGGAACAGGCCCCAGATGATGTAGGCGGTCAGGCCGAGAATATACCCGCGGCGCGGGTTGGCGGTGGCCATGCAGGGTCCTTGCTTAGGCTGCTAACGAGAGGCTTGCGATTCTAGTCGGCATGGCGCGGGCTTGTCTGGATGGGCAGGATTTTCTTCGGCAGTCTAGGCCGCTTGGCTGTAACAAAGACGTTACGGTTGCGCGGCTAACTGTAGTGGTCAGCCCTGTAGCCCGGATAAGCCTTGGCGCAATCCGGGAGTGCTATCCCGGATTGCGCTGCGCTTATCCAGGCTACGGGCTGCATGGGCCGTGGGATCTTGGTGCGGCGGCGCACCCTACAAGTCAGCCCTGTAGCCCGGATGCAATCCGGGGGCGCCATTCGCGGATTACATCCGGGCTAGGCAAGCCGTGTCAAAACAGCTTTAGCGGTTCTTCATCCAGCGCGGACAGTTGCTCGCGCAGGATCAAAATCTGATCGCCCCAGTAGCGCTCGCTGCCGAACCAGGGGAAGCTCATGGGGAAGGCCGGGTCGTCCCAGCGGCGCGCCAGCCAGGCGCTGTAATGCATCAGACGCAAGGCGCGCAGGCCTTCGATCAGCGGCAGTTCGCGCGGGTTGAAGTCGTGAAACTCCTGATAGCCGTCCATCAGCTCCGACAGTTGGCCGAGGCGCTCGTGGCGTTCGCCGGCGAGCATCATCCACAAATCCTGCACAGCTGGGCCCATGCGGCAGTCGTCGAGGTCGACCATGTGGAAGGTGTCGTCGCGGCACAGCAGGTTGCCGGGGTGGCAATCGCCATGCAGGCGGACCGCCTGCACCGGATTGGCGGTGAACAGCACATCCAGGCGCTTGAGCAGGTCGCGCGCCACCGACTCGTAGGCTGGCAGCAGGCTGCGCGGAATAAAGTTGCCATCCAGCAGGGTGGCCAGCGATGCGTGGCCGAAGTTGCTCACCTGCAAGGCTTCACGGTGAGCAAACGGCTTGAGTGAGCCGACCGCATGCAGGCGGCCGAGTAGCTGGCCGAGGCGGTACAGCTGGTCGAGGTTACCAGGCTCCGGCGCGCGGCCGCCACGGCGGGGGAACAGCGCAAAGCGAAAGCCGGCATAGCTGAACAGGGTTTCGCCGTCGCGTACCAGTGGTGCAACCACCGGTACTTCGCACTCGGCCAGCTCGAAGGTAAAGCTGTGCTCCTCGCGAATCGCTTCATCGGTCCAGCGGTCCGGGCGATAGAACTTGGCGATCAGCGGCGTCTCGTCCTCGATGCCCACCTGGTAAACGCGGTTTTCATAGCTGTTCAGCGCCAGTACGCGGGCGTCGCTGAGGTAGCCGATGCTCTCCACGGCATCCAGCACCAGGTCGGGTGTGAGTGCGGCAAATGGATGGGACATGGGCGACTCCGGGGTAATTGGCCGCAGAGTGTAGCGCTTATGCATGGTCGGGCGGTGCGGAGCTTAGGGGCGATAGAGGTTCGTAGCCTGGATAAGCGCAGCGCAATCCGGGATAGCGCTCCCGGATTGCGCTGCGCTTATCCGGGCTACGAGGCAGGTTAATCGCCTGGCTTTGGCGTGCGCGCCAGGCAATACACATCAATCCGCGCCGCACCGACCTTGTTTAATAGCCGCGCCAGGCTTTCGGCGGTGGCACCGGTGGTCAGTACATCATCGACCAGCGCCACATGCCGGCCGCTGACTGCACTGTCCGGCGCCAGAGCAAAGGCCTTGCGCAGGTTGCGTTTACGGGTGGCGGCGTCCAGTTGCTGTTGCGCTGGAGTGTCGACAACCCGCTGCAGCCAGTGTGCCTGCAGCGGCAGTTGTAGGCTGGCGCTCAACCATTCAGCGAGCAGACCGGCCTGGTTGAAGCCACGCTGGCGTTGGCGCTTGTCCGCCAAGGGCACAGGCAGCAGCAGATCGGGGCGCGGCAGGCCTTCATCGAAGGCATGTTGCAGATGCTGTGACAAAAGCTCGCCGAGCAGACGTCCCAATGGCCACTTGGCCTGATGCTTGAACCGGGTAATCAGGCTGTCGATGGGGAAGGCGTAGCGCCAGGGCACTTCGACCTTGCTAAAGCTGGGCGGCTTTTTCAGGCAGGCCCCGCAGACCAAGCCGTGGCTGGGCAGCGGCAGGGCGCAGACCTGGCAATGCCCGCCGAGCCACGGCAGTTCGGCTTCGCAGCTGGTGCAGATGGCCAGTGCGGCGTCTGCGGCTTCGTCGCAGAGCAAACAGGGTTGTTTGCTTTTTAACCAGTTGTAAACCGGGTGCTGTGAGTTGGGTTGACAGCGCATACGCCTTCCATAACTATGCCGAACATCCGTGTCGCGTCCGCTGAATCTAGCAGGGCGCAGCCAACAATAAGGAATTACCGATGAGCGCCACCACCGCCGCCAACCTGCGTCACGACTGGACTCTTAATGAGGTCAAGGCGCTCTTCGAGCAACCGTTCAACGACCTGCTGTTCCAGGCGCAGACCGTGCACCGCGCGCACTTCGACCAGAACCGCGTGCAGGTCTCGACCCTGCTATCGATCAAGACCGGCGCCTGCCCGGAAGACTGCAAGTACTGCCCGCAGTCCGGCCACTACAACACCGGTCTGGAAAAGGAAAAACTGCTGGAAGTGCAGAAGGTGCTGGAGGCCGCCGCCGAGGCCAAGGCCATCGGCTCTACGCGTTTCTGCATGGGCGCGGCCTGGAAACACCCGTCGGCCAAGGACATGCCCTACGTGCTGAAAATGGTCGAAGGCGTCAAAGCCCTGGGCCTGGAAACCTGCATGACCCTGGGCAAGCTGGATAAAGAGCAGACTCAGGCCCTGGCGGCTGCGGGCCTGGACTACTACAACCACAACCTGGACACCTCGCCGGAGTTCTACGGCAACATCATCACCACCCGCACTTATGGCGAACGCCTGGAAACTCTGGCCTACGTACGTGATTCGGGGATGAAGATCTGCTCCGGCGGCATCCTCGGCATGGGCGAGTCGCTGGACGACCGCGCCGGCCTGCTGATTCAGCTGGCCAACCTGCCGGAGCACCCGGAGTCGGTGCCGATCAACATGCTGGTGAAAGTCAAAGGCACGCCGCTGGCTGATGAGCAGGACGTCGATCCGTTCGACTTTATCCGCATGCTCGCCGTGGCGCGGATCATGATGCCGCAGTCGCATGTGCGCCTGTCCGCCGGCCGCGAGGCGATGAATGAGCAGATGCAGGCCTTGGCGTTTTTCGCCGGTGCCAACTCGATTTTCTACGGCGAGAAACTGCTGACCACCGCCAACCCGCAAGCCAATCAGGACATGCAGCTGTTCGCCCGCCTCGGCATTAAACCGGAAGAGCGCGAAGAGCACGCCGACGAAGTGCACCAGGCCGCCATTGAGCAGGCGCTGGTCGAACAGCGCGATTCCAAGCTGTTCTATAACGCCGCCGTCTGATTTCCCCAGGTAGGGTAGGAGCGGGCCATGCCCGCGAAGGCTGTGAGCATTCGCGGGCATGGGACTAGGCGTCCCCCCCCGCTCCTACTTCCATGCTCCCCCGAGGCTTGCATGCCGTTCGATCTTTCTACTCGCCTGGCCGAGCGCCGCGCTGCCAACCTTTATCGCCAACGCCCGCTGCTGGAATCACCGCAGGGGCCGTTGGTGCAGGTCGATGGCCGTGAGCTGCTGGCCTTCTGCTCCAACGATTACCTCGGCCTGGCCAATCATCCGCAGGTGATCGAAGCCTGGCGCGCCGGTGCGCAGAAGTGGGGCGTGGGCGGCGGCGCCTCGCATCTGGTGATCGGCCACAGCACGCCGCATCACCAGCTCGAAGAAGCGTTGGCCGAGTTCACCGGGCGCCCCCGTGCGCTGCTGTTTTCCACCGGTTATATGGCCAACCTCGGTGCGGTCACCGCGCTGGTCGGGCAGGGCGATAGCGTGCTGGAAGATCGCCTTAACCATGCCTCCTTGCTGGATGCCGGCCTGCTCAGCGGCGCGCGCTTTTCCCGTTATTTGCATAACGATGGCGTCAGCCTGGCCAATCGCCTGCGCAAGGTCATCGGCAATACCCTGATCGTCACCGACGGCGTATTCAGCATGGACGGCGACCTGGCTGATCTGCCTTCACTGTGCGCCGAAGCGCGCCGCGCCAATGCCTGGGTGATGGTCGATGATGCCCATGGTTTCGGCCCGCTGGGCGCCACCGGCGGCGGGATTGTTGAGCACTTCGGCCTGGGCGTGGACGATGTGCAGGTGCTGGTCGGTACCTTGGGCAAGGCCTTCGGCACCGCTGGCGCCTTTGTCGCAGGCAGCGAGGAGCTGATCGAAACCCTGGTGCAGTTTGCCCGGCCCTATATCTACACCACCAGTCAGCCACCGGCGCTGGCGTGCGCCACCCTGAAAAGCCTGGAGTTGCTGCGCAGCGAGCATTGGCGTCGCGAGCATCTGCAGGCCCTGATCCAGCGTTTTCGCCAGGGCGCCCAGGCCATCGGCCTGGAGTTGATGGACAGTGCTACGCCGATTCAGCCGATCCTGATCGGCGACAGTGGCCGTGCGATGCAGCTGTCGCAGATGCTGCGCGAGCGCGGTCTGTTGGTCACCGCAATTCGTCCGCCCACCGTGCCGGCCGGCAGTGCCCGCCTGCGTGTGACTCTTTCCGCCGCGCATAGCCTGACGCAGCTGGAGCTGCTGCTGGAAGCCCTGGCCGAATGCTGGCCGCTGCTGACTGGCGAGGCTGCCGCCCGTGCGTGATCGACTGATTCTGTTGCCTGGCTGGGGTCTTGGCACTGCGCCGTTGCAGCCGCTGGCCGAGGCCTTGTGCGGCCTCGATCCGCGTTTGCAGGTGCAGGTCGAACCGCTGCCTTTATTGGTTTCTAGCGACCCAGCCGACTGGCTGGACGAACTCGACGCCAACCTGCCTGAGGACGCCTGGCTTGGTGGCTGGTCCCTCGGCGGCATGCTCGCCGCTGAACTGGCTGCGCGCCGTGGCGAGCGTTGCAGCGGCTTACTGACCCTGGCCAGCAATCTGTGCTTTGTCGCTGAGCCAGGCTGGCCTGCGGCTATGCCCGCCGAGACGTTTAAGGCTTTCCGCCAGGGCTGCGCCGTTGATGCGTCCGCCACCCTGAAGCGGTTTACCCTACTTTGCGCCCAGGGCGCGGCGGATGCTCGCGGCCTGTCGCGGCAGTTGCTGGCGGCGGCTCCGCAGGTGCAGCCCGAGGCACTGCTGGCCGGGCTGGATCTGCTCGCCAACCTGGACACGCGGGCGGCGCTGCAAGCCTTTGTCGGCCCGCAGCTGCATCTGTTTGCCGGCCAGGATGCGCTGGTGCCTGCGGCTGCCGCTCCGGCCTTGCTGGCGCTGCTGCCGGATGTCGAGATCGGTCTGATCGATAACGCCAGCCACGCCTTTGCCCTGGAGCGCCCGCATGAAATTGCCGCGGCGATTCAGGCCTTTCTGCATGAGGCCGGTGATGACTGATCTGGCGCATAACCCACTTGGCGGCCTGCCGGATAAACGTCAGGTAGCGGCGTCGTTCTCCCGCGCGGCGCAAAGTTACGACAGCGTGGCGGCTCTGCAGCGCAGTGTCGGCCAGCAGTTGCTAGGGCAGTTGCCGAAGGCGATCAGACCGGCACGTTGGCTCGATCTAGGCTGTGGCACCGGCTATTTCAGTCGCGCGCTGGGTGAGCGTTTTCCGATCAGCCAGGGCGTTGCTGTGGATATCGCCGAAGGCATGCTGCAGCACGCCCGGCCATTGGGCGGTGCGCAGCAGTTTATTGCCGGTGATGCCGAGCGCTTGCCGCTGCAAAGCGCGTCCTGCGACCTGCTGTTTTCCAGCCTGGCGCTGCAGTGGTGCGCGGATTTCTCCGCGGTGCTCAGTGAAGCCGCTCGGGTGCTGCGCCCAGGTGGCGTGCTGGCGTTTAGCAGTCTGTGTGTTGGCACCCTGCAGGAGCTGCGCGACAGCTGGCAGGCGGTGGATGGCTTTGTCCACGTCAATCGCTTCCGTCGTTTCGAGGATTATCAGCAGCTGTGCGGTGACAGCGGGCTGACGCTGCTCAGCCTGCAAACCACGCCTGAGACGCTTTATTACCCCGATTTACGCAGCCTGACCCATGAGCTGAAAGCCCTCGGCGCGCACAACCTCAACCCCGGCCGGCCCGGCGGTTTGACCGGGCGGGCGCGCATGCTGGCGTTGCTCAATGCCTACGAACAGTTCCGTCAGCCGCAAGGCCTGCCCGCGACTTATCAGGTGGTTTACGGCGTATTGCATAAGGAAGCTACTTGATGAGTGCAGCGTTTTTTGTCACCGGCACCGACACCCTGCTTGTCGATAGAGAGCCGGCAAAACCCGTTGCGATGGAGTTGCTATGAGTCAGGCTTTTTTCGTTACCGGCACCGATACAGAAATCGGCAAAACCACCATCGCCGCCGGGCTGCTGCACGCGGCACGAATGGCGGGGTTGTCGACTGCTGCGGCCAAGCCGGTGGCATCCGGCTGCGTGCGCACAGCGGATGGCCTGCGCAACGACGACGCCCTGGCGCTGCTTGGCGAATGCACCCTGGCGCTGCGCTATGAAGAGGTCAATCCGCTGGCATTCGAACCGGCGATTGCCCCGCATCTGGCTGCGCGCGAGGCGGGTGTATTGCTGGATGTTGCCGCGCTGCAAGGGCCGGTACAGGCGATTCTGGACAAGCAGGCGGACTTCACTCTGGTCGAAGGTGCGGGTGGCTGGCGCGTACCGCTGGCCGGGGATGCGGCGCTGTCGGACTTGGCGATTGCCCTGCAGTTGCCGGTGATTCTGGTGGTCGGCGTGCGTCTGGGCTGCATCAACCAGGCATTGCTCAGCGCCGAAGCGATCCTGCGCGACGGCCTGCCGCTGGCGGGCTGGGTGGCCAATCTGGTCGACCCGCACACTTCGCGCCTTGAAGACAATCTGGCGACCCTGGCCGAGCGTCTGCCTGCACCCTGTCTGGGTTATCTGCCGCGCCTGGCCGAGGCCACGCCGGCTGCGGTTTCTGGCTATCTCAATCTCGATCTATTGCACCGCGCGCTATAAGCAGGCCAAGTGCCATAGCCTTTTGCTTGTACGTTTTTCGAGCAATTTCTGCTTCAATTAAAGCCGTTAGTGGTTTGCCATAGCGGGAGCTTGGGCATGGAAATTTCTGGAAGCGCCTTCAACTCGGGCATCAGCACCATTCAGTCCGGCCAGCGCCGGGTCGATCAGGCTGCGGCGGATATCGCCAGCAATGCGGTTACCCAGCCACAGCAGCCGACCTCCACGCCGCCGGCCAATCAGGTCAACCCTGCGCCGAGCTCGGCCGAGCAGACTCGTCCCGATCTGGCAGAAAGTCTGGTCGCCCTGCGCCAAGGTCAGAATGAGGCGGAGGCGGGCGCCAAAGTGGTGAAGACTGCCGATGAGGTGCTCGGCACCCTGATCGACACCACGGCTTGATACGCTTGCCCCTAGCGTAGTCCGGCTCTGTTACGGAGTTTTAGCAGTCAGGGGCGAGGAGTCATTGCATGCAGATTGGCGGCGCAACGTCTTATCCTGCGCCTGCAGCAACTCTACTGCCGGCTCGGCCTCTTGCGTCCAATGTTTCCCCTGATGTGTCCCCCGATATCACCCGCGCCGCCCAGGCGCCGATAACTGCTGCCCAACCGCTGGCCGATGAGCAATCGGCGTCGGCGCGTGAAGAGGCCGATAAACCTGCCGACACCTCGGCCAATCCCGATAAAGCCAAAAGCCGCGAAGGCGAGCCCAGCCCGCAGCAGCAACGCCTTGAGCAACTGGAAATTGCCAAACTGGTCAGCCGTGATCAGGAGGTGCGCACTCACGAGCAGGCGCACGCTGCCGTCGGTGGGCGCTATGCCGGTGCACCGACTTACACTTATGAGCGCGGCCCGGACGGCAAGCGCTATGCGGTAGGCGGTGAGGTGGGCATCGACACCAGTCCGATCCCCAACGACCCCGAAGCCACCCTGCGCAAGATGGAGGTGGTGATTCGCGCGGCCCTGGCGCCAGCCGAACCGTCGGCGCAGGATCGTCAGGTGGCGGCGCAAGCCCAGGCGCAAATGGCCGAAGCGCGTGCCCAGTTGGCGCAACAGCAGCGCAGTGAGGCAGAGGCCGCCAGTGAAGCGCGTGCCGAGCAGCGTAAACAAGAGGACGAAAAGAAGCCCGAGGAGGAGGAAAAATCCACCGCGCCCGTCCAGCAGGATCTGCCGCCACCACCTAGTCTTGATCTGTACAGGCAGCTCAGCGGTTTGCAGACGCCGGCCCCGGTTGTCGATCTGGTGGCCTGAACGGCGTTAGGGGTGCTTGACATTAAATAGGCATAAACGTATGTTTCAAACGCTTGTTTGATTAGCTCGGTTGCCAAGGGGCAGGCGAGCGCCGGGATTGCTCCCGAAAACGACCGAATATCCGGTCACCTACACACTAAGAATCCACCGCAGAGGTTAACCGCTATGCCTGATTACAAGGCCCCCTTGCGTGATATCCGTTTCGTACGCGACGAACTGCTCGGCTACGAAGCGCATTATCAGAGCCTGCCTGGCTGCCAGGACGCTACTCCGGACATGGTCGACGCCATCCTTGAAGAAGGCGCCAAGTTCTGTGAGCAAGTGCTTTCGCCACTGAATCGTGTAGGTGACACCGAAGGTTGCACCTGGTCCGCCGAAGGCGTGAAAACCCCAACCGGCTTCAAAGCTGCCTACAAGCAGTATGTAGAAGGTGGCTGGCCGAGCCTGGCTCACGACGTTGACCACGGCGGCCAAGGCCTGCCGGAGTCCCTGGGTCTGGTTGTCAGCGAAATGGTCGGCACCTCGAACTGGTCGTGGGGCATGTACCCAGGCCTGTCGCACGGCGCGATGAACACCATCTCCGAGCACGGCACCGACGAGCAGAAGCACACCTACCTGACCAAGCTGGTATCCGGCGAGTGGACCGGCACCATGTGCCTGACCGAGCCGCATTGCGGCACCGACCTGGGCATGCTGCGTACCAAAGCCGAGCCTCAGGCTGACGGTTCGTACAAGGTTTCCGGTACCAAGATCTTTATCTCCGCTGGCGAACACGACATGGCCGATAACATCGTCCACATCGTGCTTGCTCGCCTGCCCGACGCGCCGCAAGGCACCAAAGGCATCTCGCTGTTTATCGTGCCGAAGTTCTCGGTTAACGCTGACGGCACCGTTGGCGCACGTAACGCCGTTTCCTGTGGCTCGCTTGAGCACAAGATGGGCATCCACGGTAACGCCACCTGCGTGATGAACTTCGACGGCGCTACCGGTTACCTGATCGGCCCAGCCAACAAAGGCCTGAACTGCATGTTCACCTTTATGAACACGGCTCGCCTGGGTACTGCTCTGCAAGGTCTGGCTCACGCTGAAATCGGTTTCCAGGGTGGCCTGAAGTACGCTCGCGAGCGCCTGCAGATGCGTTCCCTGACTGGCCCGAAAGCGCCGGAAAAAGCCGCTGACCCGATCATCGTCCACCCGGACGTGCGTCGCATGCTGCTGACCATGAAAGCTTTCGCCGAAGGCAACCGCGCGATGGTGTACTTCACCGCCAAGCAGGTTGATATCGTCAAGTACAGCAAAGACGAAGCCGAGAAGAAGCAAGCCGACGCACTGCTGGCTTTCCTCACGCCTATCGCCAAAGCATTCATGACCGAAGTTGGCTTCGAAGCAGCCAACCACGGCGTGCAGATCTATGGCGGCCACGGCTTTATCGCCGAGTGGGGCATGGAGCAGAACGTTCGCGACAGCCGTATTTCCATGCTGTACGAAGGCACCACCGGTATCCAGGCACTCGACCTGCTGGGCCGTAAAGTGCTGCAGACTCAAGGCGAAGCGCTGAAAGGCTTCACCAAAATCGTGCACAAGTTCTGCCAGGCCAACGAAGCCAACGACGCGGTCAAAGCGTTCGTCGAGCCTCTGGCCAAGCTGAACAAAGAGTGGGGCGACCTGACCATGAAAGTGGGCATGGCCGCGATGAAAGACCGCGAAGAAGTCGGTGCTGCTTCGGTGGACTACCTGATGTACTCCGGCTACGTCTGCCTGGCCTACTTCTGGGCTGACATGGCGCGCCTGGCTGCCGAGAAAATCGCTGCCGGCACTGAAGACGAAGCCTTCTACAAGGCCAAGCTGCAGACCGCTCGTTTCTACTTCGCGCGCATCCTGCCGCGTACCCGTAGCCACGTAGAGGCCATGCTGTCCGGCGCCAACAACCTGATGGACATGGACGAAGAGCACTTCGCTCTGGGCTACTAAGCCTTAGTTCCAGCGCAGGTCGAAAAACCGCTGCCCCTTGGGGTGGCGGTTTTTTTATGCCTGCCATCCTTGGCAGTCACCCAGCGGGCCGTCGCTGCGCGACGTTAAAAATCGCTCCTGGCCATTTTTTATGTTCAGCACATCCATGTGCTTCACCCCTTTGGGGCTTGCGCGCAAAAGCGCTCCCGGCGCTTTTGTGTCCCGCCATCCCTGGCAGCCACCCTTCGGGCCGTCGCTGCGCGACGTTTAAAGCTGTTCCAGACAGTTTTTATTTGGGCGAATCAAAAGTCCCAGGCAGCTTGTCGATTTGCCTGTCAGGTTCCGTGCGCATCGCGCTCGTTACAGGCAAACTGCGCGGCGTTGTCCACTTTTATCGCTGTGTGGAGCCCGTCTTGTCGCGTCTTGCTGCTGTGCGCTTCAGCCATTTTCTGCCTTCACTGCTGCTTCTAATCAGCGGCTTGCTGGTGGCGCGGCTGGCGGTGCTGAGCGAGTTTTTCACCTCGCTGTTCAATGTGCTGCCGACCCTGCTGCTATTGCTCGGCGGCGCGTTCTGCCTGGTCTATGGCCGTCAGCGCGAGGTGTTTCTGCTGCTGACGCTGTACCTCGGCTACTTTCTGCTCGATACCCAGGTCGATCATTTTCGCGCCACGGGACAGGTGCGCAGTGATGCTGCGCTGATTTTTCATCTGTGTAGCCTGTTGCTGCCGCTGCTCTACAGTCTTTACGCCGCCTGGCAGGAGCGTACCCATCTGCTGCAGGACCTGATCGCCCGGGCGGCTGTACTGCTGGCAGTCAGTGCGGTAGCGGTGGGCCTGGCGCAGCGCTTTCCCGAGGCATTGCTGCACTGGTTGTCGCTGGTGCGCTGGCCGGCGCTGCAGGTCGAGTGGCTGGCGCTGGTGCAGCTGGCCTACCCGGTATTTATCCTTGGTCTGATTCTGCTAGCGGTGCAGTACCTACGTGCGCCACGGCCGTTGCATGCGGCGCAGCTGCTGGGGCTTTGCGGTCTGCTGTGGATGCTGCCGAACACCTTTATTCTGCCCAATGCGCTGAATGTGATGAGCAGCCAGATCATGCTGATTCTGGTTGCTGCGGTAGCACACGAGGCCTATCAGATGGCCTTCCGTGACGAACTTACCGGCCTGCCGGGACGCCGCGCCTTGAATGAGCGCCTGCAGCGCCTGGGCCGCAGCTATGTGATCGCCATGGCCGACGTCGACCACTTCAAGAAATTCAACGACACCCACGGCCACGATGTCGGCGATCAGGTGCTGCGCCTGGTCGCCGCTCAGCTGCGCAAGATCGGCGGCGGAGGCAAGGCCTATCGCTATGGCGGTGAGGAATTCACCCTGGTGTTCCCCGGCAAGACGCTTGAGGAATGCCTGCCCCATCTTGAAGTGGTGCGCCAGGCCATCGAGGTCTACCGCATTCAGCTGCGCGACAAGCAGCAGCGCCCGCAGGACGATAAACAGGGGCGTGCACGGCGGGCCGGCAGCGCGGCGAGTCAGGTGTCGGTGACCGTCAGCATGGGCGTGGCTGAGCGCGGATTGGAGCAACGCAGCCCGGAGGAGGTGCTCAAGGCCGCCGACCAGGCGCTGTATAACGCCAAGGGCGCCGGGCGTAACTGTGTGCGCAGTTATGGCCAGCGGCGCGGGGCGGTCAAGCTGGATACCGCGCGGGGTAAGCCCGCCGGCTAATGGCAGTGTATTCAGCATCCGCACTGTGATTGTTGAGGGCGCGCGTGAGCCGTAGCGTAGAGGGCTCACAGGCCGTTGAAAAACTAACTGCGTTGGCAATCCTGCGTTAAAAACAGGCTCGGAATGCTCATTTACAGCTCGTAAACTCCGCTTCCTCGCCTGTTTCTGCCTTGTCTTGCCTGCCTCGCCTACGTTTTTCAAAGGTCTGCTTAATCCACGCTCTAGCTGACGGAGAAGCCAGCATGCCCGAGTACAAAGCCCCCCTGCGCGATATGCACTTTCTGATCGACGAGGTCTTCGACTTTCATGCCGGCTACGCTGCGATGGGCGCCAGCGACGCCACCCCGGATATGGTCAGCGCGATCCTCGCCGAGGGCGCGAAGTTCTGCGAACAGGTGCTGGCCCCGCTGAACCGCTCCGGCGATGAAGAGGAATGCCAGATCAACGACGGCGTGGTGACCACGCCCAAGGGCTTCAAGGAAGCTTTTGCCCAGTACGTTGAGGGCGGCTGGAATGGCCTGGCGGCCGATCCGGCCTACGGCGGTCAGGGCCTGCCGCATTCCCTCGGCTTGCTGATCGGGGAAATGGTCGGTGCCAGTAACACTTCCTGGGGCATGTACCCCGGCCTGACCCACGGCGCGATGTCGGCGATCCACGCCCACGGCAGCGAAGCGCAGAAGCAGACCTACCTGAGCAAACTCACCGAAGGCAGCTGGACCGGCACCATGTGCCTGACCGAAGCCCATTGCGGCACCGACCTGGGCCTGATCAAGACCCGCGCCGTGCCCCAGGCCGACGGCAGCTATGCGCTCAGCGGCAGCAAGATCTTTATCTCCGCCGGCGAGCACGATATGAGCGAGAACATCGTGCATCTGGTGCTGGCCAAGCTGCCCGACGCGCCGGCCGGCACCAAGGGCATCTCGCTGTTTATCGTGCCCAAGTTTCTGCCCAACGCTGAAGGTCAGGCTGGTGCGCGCAATGGCGTCAGCTGCGGCTCGATCGAACACAAGATGGGCATCAAGGCTTCGGCCACCTGCGTGATGAACTTCGACAGCGCCACCGGCTACCTGATCGGCGAGGCCAACAAGGGCCTCAACTGCATGTTCACCATGATGAACCACGCGCGCCTGGGCACCGGCATGCAGGGGCTTTGTCTGGGGGAAACCAGCTTCCAGGGTGCGATCAAGTACGCCACTGAGCGTCTGCAGATGCGTGCGCTGACCGGGCCGAAAGCGCCGGATAAAGCCGCCGACCCGATCATCGTGCACCCCGATGTGCGACGCATGCTGCTGACCATGAAGGCCTTCAACGAAGGCAATCGCGCGCTGGCCTATTTCACCGCGCAGCTGATCGACCAGGCGCACCGCGGCAACAGCGCTGAGCAGCGCGAAGAGGCGGAGAACCTGTTGGCCTTCCTCACGCCGATCTGCAAAGCCTTTATGACCGAGACCGGCCTGGAGGTGACCAACCACGGCATGCAGGTATTCGGCGGCCATGGCTTTATCCGCGAGTGGGGCATGGAGCAGCTGGTGCGTGACTGCCGCATTGCGCCTATCTATGAAGGCACCAACGGCATCCAGGCCCTCGACCTGCTCGGGCGCAAGGTGCTCGGTAGCCAGGGCAAGTTGCTGCGCGGTTTTAGCAAGATCGTCCACAAGTTCTGCGAGGCCCAGGCCGAGCATCCGCAGCTCAAGGGCTATGTCGCGCAACTGGCGACGCTCAACCAGCAGTGGGGTGTGCTGACCCAGAAGATCGGCATGGCGGCGATGAAGAACCCGGACGAGGTCGGCGCGGCGTCGGTGGATTACCTGATGTATTCCGGCTACGTCACCCTGGCGTACTTCTGGCTGCGCATGGCCCTGGTGGCCGAGCAGAAACTGGCGGCAGGCGCGAGTGATGCAGCGTTCTACCAGGCCAAGCTGGCGACCTGCGAGTTCTACTTCAAGCGCCTGTTGCCGCGTACCGCCACCCACCTGGCCGGTGCCGAGGCGGGCAGCGAGTGCCTGATGCGTTTGCCGGCCGAGCACTTCGCCCTCTGACCGACGGTTACAAGCCCTGCAAAGCCCGCCATCCGGCGGGTTTGCCGTTACATGGAGCCTGTCTGGCCTAACAAACGAATGGTGACCTATCGGTCATGACGCGACGCTATGTGTCTAAAAAGTTGTTCGGTTAGACTCCCTGCACATCTTTACACCTGCTGCTTCGTCCGAGGATTTGCCCCATGGCTGACTACAAAGCTCCCCTGCGCGATATGCGCTTCGTGCTCAATGAAGTGTTTGAAGTTTCCAAGCTGTGGGCCCAATTGCCGGCCCTGGCTGAAGTGGTCGATGAAGACACTGCAGCGGCGATTCTCGAAGAAGCCGGCAAGGTCACCGGCGGCGTGATCGCCCCGCTGAACCGCAGTGGCGACGAAGAAGGCTGCTCCTGGGCCAATGGCTCGGTGAAAACCCCGGCCGGCTTCCCGGATGCCTACAAAACCTACGCCGAAGGCGGCTGGGTTGGCGTCGGTGGTGACCCGGTATTCGGCGGCATGGGCATGCCCAAGGCGATCTCGGCCCAGGTCGAGGAAATGGTCAACTCGGCCAACCTGTCGTTCGGCCTCTACCCGATGCTGACCGCCGGTGCCTGCCTGTCGATCAACGCCCACGCCAGCGAAGAGCTGAAAGAGAAATACCTGCCGAACATGTACTCGGGCGTCTGGGCCGGTTCCATGTGCCTGACCGAGCCGCACGCCGGCACTGACCTGGGCATTATCCGCACCAAGGCCGAACCGCAGGCGGATGGCAGCTTCAAGATTTCCGGTACCAAGATCTTTATCACCGGCGGTGAGCACGACCTGACCGAGAACATCATTCACCTGGTACTGGCCAAGCTGCCGGACGCTCCAGCGGGCCCGAAAGGCATCTCGCTGTTCCTGGTGCCGAAGGTCATGGTCAATGCCGACGGTTCCCTGGGGGAGAAGAACTCGCTGTCCTGCGGTTCCATCGAGCACAAGATGGGTATCAAGGCCTCGGCCACCTGCGTGATGAACTTCGACGGTGCTACCGGCTGGATCGTCGATGCGCCGAACAAGGGCCTCGCCGCCATGTTCACCATGATGAACTACGAGCGTCTGGGCGTTGGTATTCAGGGTCTGTCCCTGGGCGAGCGCAGCTACCAGAACGCCGTGGAATACGCCCGTGACCGTATCCAGAGCCGCGCGCCGACTGGCCCGGTGGCCAAGGACAAAGCCGCTGACCCGATCATCGTGCACCCGGACGTGCGTCGCATGCTGTTGACCATGAAAGCGCTGAACGAAGGCGGTCGTGCCTTCTCCAGCTACGTGGCTATGCAGCTCGACACCGCCAAGTTCAGCGAAGACGCCGCCACCCGCAAGCGCGCGGAAGAGCTGGTTGCTCTGCTGACGCCGGTGGCCAAGGCCTTCCTTACCGATATGGCGCTGGAAACCACCACCCACGGCCAGCAGATTTTTGGCGGCCACGGTTATATCCGTGAGTGGGGCCAGGAGCAGCTGATCCGCGACTGCCGTATCACCCAGATCTACGAAGGCACCAACGGTATCCAGGCGCTCGACTTGGTCGGCCGTAAAGTGGTCGGCAGCGGCGGTGCGTTCTACAAGCACTTCGCTGAAGAGATCAAAGCCTTCACCGATTCCGCCGACAGCAGCCTGGCCGAATTTATCGAGCCGCTGAAAGGCGCTATCGCCAACCTGGAACTGATGACCAGCGATCTGCTGGAACGCGCCAAGGCCAATCCGAACGAAGTCGGCGCTGCCTCGGTCGAGTACCTGCAGGTGTTCGGTTACACCGCCTATGCCTACATGTGGGCCCTGATGGCACGCACCGCGTTGGCCAAGCAGGATCAGGACGAGTTCTACGTGAGCAAACTGGGCACCGCGCGTTTCTTCTTCGCCCGTCTGCTGCCGCGTATTCACTCGCTGACTGCTTCGGTCAAGGCCGGTAGCGAAAGCCTGTATCTGCTCGACGCTGCACAGTTCTAACGGCGTTTGCAGAAAAGCAAAGCCCCGGCCCACTGCCGGGGCTTTTGCGTTTAAGGGCTTGGATTTGTCTGGCGCTAAATCCAGTTGTCGCTTAGCGGATCAATGGCGTCCTGCCCGGCGCTGGCCGGCTCCAGTCGCGCCAGGTAGAGGCCGCTGTGGCCATGGCTGGTCAGCCGCCAGGGGCCGACTTCGTCTTGTACCAGCAAGCCTTGGCCGGCGTTCAGGTTCACGCGCGCGGTGTCGGCCTTGGCGCACGTCAGGCCTGCGCCGCTGCAGCAGTAGATAAACAGCACCGCGCTGCTGTCGAGCCACTGCCGGCCCTGCAGCTCGCGGTATTCCAGGCGCTGTTGCCAGCGATTACGACGGCTCATCAGATTGAAGTCCTGCACCGGACCATCAAGCAGTTCGGCCTGCACATCCAGCTCGCCGGGAAAAGCCACCACCGGGGTGTGGCTGTCGAGCTCGAGGCTGATCTGCTCGGGCAGATTCAGGCGCAGGCCCGCGCCGCTGAGCAGGCCCAGGCTGCGGTCGATGCCGGGGTAATGAGAGAAGGGGCCGGCGCTGTCCACCCGCGCGCTACTGATACGCCACTCAAAGTTGCTTAGATCCGCGTCAGGCGGTGCGATGGCCAGTTCCAGGGTTACGCCCTTGCCGTTCTTCCACGGCAGTTGGCGGGCGGTGCTGCTGTCGATAATACGGATGCTCACGGCGGTTGCTCATACAGGCTGTTTGTATATGTATATACATTAACGGTTTGCGGCTGCACAGAGGCTGTGTGAGCCGAGCGCTGTCGTTCGTCTGCTGCTGGACTTTGCTGTTGAACAGCATGCGCCGTCTATCTCGGTGATTTCTTTGGTTATGCCTCAGCGCGGGCATATGACGGTTGTAGCACGGCAGTGATTTTTCGGTGACGAACGGGGTTGACGACTGCAGGGTCGAATTCTATTGTATATACAAGTTCGCTCAAGGAGAGTCCCATGTCCCCGTCCGCCCCGCGCCTGCTTTGGCGCGAGCTCTGCCTGTTTGATGGCCTGGCGACGCTGGCTGAGCCGATCAATCTGCTGGTGGCGGATGGCAAGGTCGCGGGGCTGTGGCCTACCAGCGCGTTTCCTGAAGCTATGGCTGAAGGTGCGCTCGAAGCTGGGCGTGGCGGGGTGATGACCCCTGGTCTGGTGGATTGCCACACGCATCTGGTGTACGCCGGCAACCGCGCCGGTGAATTCGAGCAGCGCCTCGAAGGTGCCAGCTACGCTGAGATCGCCAAGGCCGGCGGCGGTATTCTCAGTACCGTGCGCGCCACCCGTGCTGCCAGCGAGGATGAGCTGCTGGCGCAGAGCCTGCCGCGTTTGCAGGCGCTGCTGGACGACGGTGTGACCACCCTGGAAATCAAATCCGGCTATGGCCTGAGCACCGCTGATGAATTGAAGATGCTGCGCGTTGCCCGCCGCCTCGGCGAGTTGCTGCCGCTGCGCATCACCACCACCTTGCTCGGCGCCCACGCCTTGCCACCGGAGTTCGCCGGCGACAGCGATGGCTATATCGCCCTGGTGTGCAACGAGATGATCCCGGTGGCCGTTGCCGAAGGTCTGGCCGATGCGGTGGATGTGTTCTGCGAAAACATTGCCTTCAGCCCGGCGCAGTGCGAGCTGGTGTTCCAGGCTGCGCAACGTCACGGCCTGCCGATCAAGGTGCACGCCGAGCAGCTGTCCAATCAGGGGGCCAGCGCCCTGGCCGCGCGTTATCAGGGCCTCTCGGCTGACCATATCGAGTTTCTCGATGAGGCCGGGGTGCAGGCCATGGCTGCTGCCGGCACCGTGGCCACATTATTGCCGGGGGCCTTTTATACCCTGCGCGAAACCCAGTTGCCGCCCATCGCGCTGCTGCGTCAGTACAACGTGCCGATGGCCCTGGCCAGCGATGCCAACCCCGGCACCTCACCGATCTGCTTCCCGACCCTAACCCTTAACCAGGCCTGCACCCTGTTCCGTTTGACCCCGCGTGAAGCCTTGGCCGGTATGACCGCCCATGCCGCCCGCGCTCTCGGCCGCCCTGACCTGGGGCGGATCGAGGTTGGGGGCCCCGCCGATCTGTGCCTGTGGGATGTGCAGCAACCCGCCGAACTGGCCTATGCGGTCCAGCCGGGCCGGCTGCGTCAGCGCATCTTCAACGGCGTTATTAGCTACAGCAAAGAGGTCAACAGCCATGCACGCTGATCGTCATTCCATGGACCTCTGGCAGGGCCGTATCGACCCCGAGGCCGACAGCCCGCGCTGGCATCAGCGCATTCAGGAACTGAGCGCGGACAGCCAGCCTGGCGTGGCTCTGCTGGGTTTCGCCAGTGACGAAGGCGTGCGCCGCAACCATGGCCGCGTTGGCGCGGTAAATGGTCCGCTGGCGATACGCAAGGCGTTGGCCAACCTGGCCTGGCACCGCCAGGGCGCGGCCTATGACGCCGGTGATGTGCTGTGCGCCGATGGTGATCTGGAAAGCGCCCAGGCGCGTCTCGGCCACAACGTCTGCGCGCTGCTGGATGCCGGGCATCTGCCCATCGTTCTCGGTGGCGGCCACGAGGTGGCCTTCGGCAGCTGGCAGGGCATTGCCGAACATATGGCGGGCGGCACTGCGCCGCGTATCGGCATTATCAATTTCGACGCGCACTTCGACCTGCGCGACCCGGCCCACGCCCGTTCCTCTGGCACGCCGTTCGCGCAGATCGCCGAGCAGTGTGCCATCCGTGGCTGGCCGTTCGCCTACGCCTGTCTCGGTGTCAGCCGCGCCAGCAACACCCGCGCCTTGTTCCAGCGCGCCGCCGAATTGAACGTGCTGGTACGCGAAGACCGCGAGATTCGCGAAGGCAGTTTGCCGGCGCTTAGTGCCGAGTTGCAGGCCTTTATCGCCGGTTGCGACGCGATCTACCTGACCATCGATATCGACGTGCTGCCGGCCTGCGAAGCACCGGGCGTCAGCGCCCCGGCAGCGCGTGGCGTGCCGCTGGCGCTGCTCGAACCGCTGCTGGAAACCGTGCGCGACAGCGGCAAGTTGCGCCTGATGGACCTGGCCGAACTCAACCCCGAACACGATATCGACAGCCGCACCGCCAAGGTCGCGGCGCGGCTGATCCACCTGTTGACCCTGACCGGCTAAGCGCTACTTGGCCACTTCCCTGACAACAATAAATACAGAGGAATGCACAGATGACACCCTTCACCCAGCACCGCCACGGCGGCAGCCCGGCACCCCGTTTGTTGCGCGCGGAGAGCTGTCATGTCTGAACAGCTCACGGCGTTTGCCAGCGTGTCCAAGGGTCGCGCCCTGGCCCGGTTGCTCGGCTACAGCCTGATCGGTCTGCTGATCTTTTTTGTGCCGTTCGAAATCGGCGGGCGCAGCACCATCCTCCTCGACCATGCGGCCACGGCCTTGCAAACCCATGCCCGGCCGCTGGTGATCGGCATCGCCATGCTATTTATGCTCTACGGCGCGCTGCAGCCCTGGTTTAGCGGCAGCTGGCGCGGCGACCTGACGCGCACCGTGTTTAGCGTGCTCAAGGTGTTCGGCCTGCTGATCGGCGTGGCCTATCTGTTCCGTATCGGGCCGGAGGCCTTGTACCAGCCGGGCATGCTGCCGTTTCTGTTCGACAAGCTGGTGCTCAGCCTGGCGCTGATCGTGCCGCTCGGCGCGCTGGCCCTGGTGTTTCTGATCGGCTTCGGCCTGCTCGAGCTGGTCGGCGTGCTGATGCAGCCGGTGATGCGGCCGATCTGGCGCACGCCGGGCAAGTCGGCAATCGATGCGGTGGCCTCGTTTGTTGGCAGCTACTCGGTGGGCCTGCTGATCACCGACCGCATGTACCAGCAGGGCCACTACAGCGTGCGTGAGGCGGCAATTATCGCCACCGGCTTCTCCACCGTGTCGGCGCCTTTTATGGTGATCATCGCCAAGACCCTGGGTCTGATGGAAATCTGGAACCTGTATTTCTGGAGCGCGATGCTGGTGACCTTCAGCGTCACTGCGGTCAGCGCGCGTATCTATCCTTTGTCACGCCTGCCCAGCGAAAGCCGCCCCGAGCCGCAACTGCAAGCAGGCGAAAGCCGTATCGGCAATGCTTGGCGTGCCGGCCTGAGCCAGGCGGCCAGTGCGCCCTCGCTGCTTAGCGCGTTGCGCGAGACCTTTGTCGATGGCCTGCGCATGACCGCCGCCATCCTGCCGAGCATCCTCGCCGTCGGCCTGCTCGGTTTGCTTGCCGCCAAATACACCCCGTTGTTCGATGCCCTGGGCGTGCTGTTCTACCCACTGACCTGGCTGTTTGGCCTGAACGAGCCGATGCAGGTGGCCCGCGCCATTTCTTCCGGCCTGGCGGAGATGTTCCTGCCGGCCATGTTGCTGAAAGACGCTGACGTGCTGGTCAAGTTCGTCACCGCCATCGTCTCGGTGAGCAGCGTACTGTTTCTCTCGGCCTCGATTCCCTGCGTGCTGGCCACGCGAATTCCCCTGCGCCTGCGCGACCTGTTGCTGGTCTGGCTGCAGCGCACGTTCTTAAGCCTGTTGTTCAGCATTCCGCTGGGCTACCTGGCGCTCTACATGGGCTGGCTGTAAGCCGCCCGTTGCTAACGATCTGTTGATAAGGAGCTTGCTATGAGCCGTTTCCGCGATACCGAAATCCGCGCCGCCCGTGGCACCACGCTGACCGCCAAGAGCTGGCTGACCGAAGCGCCGCTGCGCATGCTGATGAACAACCTCGACCCGGAAGTGGCCGAGAACCCCAAGGAGCTGGTGGTGTATGGCGGCATCGGCCGCGCCGCGCGCAACTGGGAGTGCTACGACAAGATCGTCGACGTGCTGACCCGCCTGGAAGACAATCAGACCCTGCTGATTCAATCCGGCAAGCCGGTTGGCGTGTTTGAAACGCACAAGGACGCGCCGCGCGTGCTGCTGGCTAACTCCAACCTGGTGCCGCATTGGGCTACCTGGGAGCACTTCAACGAACTGGATGCCAAGGGCCTGGCCATGTACGGCCAGATGACCGCTGGCAGCTGGATCTATATCGGCAGCCAGGGCATCGTCCAGGGCACCTATGAAACCTTCGTCGAGGCCGGTCGCCAGCATTACGGCGGCAACCTCAAAGGTAAGTGGGTACTGACTGCCGGCCTCGGTGGCATGGGCGGCGCGCAGCCACTGGCGGCGACCCTGGCCGGCGCCTGCTCGCTGAATATCGAGTGCCAGCAGTCGCGTATTGATTTCCGCCTGAAAACCCGTTATGTCGACGAGCAGGCCACTGATCTGGACGACGCCCTGGCGCGCATCGACAAGTACTGCAGCGCAGGCAAGGCGGTGTCCATCGCCCTCTGTGGCAACGCAGCGGAGATCCTCCCGGAACTGGTACGCCGTGGCGTGCGCCCGGACATGGTCACCGACCAGACCAGCGCCCACGACCCGCGCCACGGCTACCTGCCGGCCGGCTGGAGCTGGGACGAATACGTGGCCCGCGGCAAAACCGAGGAGGCCGTGGTGGTCAAGGCCGCCAAGCAGTCCATGGCCGTGCACGTGCGCGCCATGTTGGCCTTCCAGCAGATGGGCGTGCCGACCTTCGACTACGGCAACAATATCCGCCAGATGGCCCTGCAGGAGGGGGTCGACAACGCTTTCGACTTCCCTGGTTTCGTCCCTGCTTATATCCGTCCGCTGTTCTGCCAGGGCATTGGTCCGTTCCGTTGGGTGGCGCTGTCCGGCGACCCCGAGGATATCTACAAGACCGATGCCAAGGTCAAGGAACTGATCCCTGACGACGCTCACCTGCACAACTGGCTGGACATGGCCCGCGAGCGCATCAGCTTCCAGGGCCTGCCGGCACGTATCTGCTGGGTCGGCCTGAAGGACCGCGCGCGCCTGGCCCAGGCTTTCAACGACATGGTCGCCAGCGGCGAGCTGAAAGCGCCAATCGTGATCGGTCGCGACCATCTGGACTCCGGTTCGGTGGCCAGCCCCAACCGTGAAACCGAAGCCATGCAGGACGGCTCCGACGCCGTCTCCGACTGGCCGCTGCTCAACGCCCTGCTGAATACCGCCTGCGGCGCGACCTGGGTGTCGCTGCACCACGGTGGCGGTGTCGGCATGAGTTACTCGCAGCATTCCGGCGTGGTAATCGTCGCCGACGGCACGCCAGAAGCCCGCGCCCGCCTCGGCCGCGTGCTGCGTAACGACCCCGGCACCGGGGTGATGCGTCACGCCGATGCCGGTTATGAAATTGCCGTAGAGTGCGCCCGCGAGCAGGGCCTGGACCTGCCGATGATCGGCGCTACCCAAGGAGCCAATGCATGAGCCTGTTTACCCTGACCCCCGGCCAACTGAGCTTGGCCCAACTGCGCGCCGCCTATCAGGCGCCGCTGCAGTTACGGCTGGATGCCAGCGCTCATAACGCCATCGAGGCCAGTGTGGCCTGCGTCAACGGCATCATCGCCGAGGGCCGTACCGCCTACGGCATCAACACCGGCTTCGGCCTGCTGGCCTCGACCCGTATCGCCAATGAAGACCTGGAAAAGCTGCAGCGTTCGCTGGTGCTGTCGCATGCCGCCGGCATTGGTGCGCCGTTGGATGACGCCATGGTGCGGCTGATCATGCTGCTCAAGGTCAACAGCCTGGCGCGCGGTTTCTCTGGCATTCGCCGTCAGGTGATCGAGGCGCTGATCGCTCTGATCAACGCCGAGGTCTACCCGCATATCCCGCTCAAGGGCTCGGTGGGGGCTTCCGGCGACCTCGCGCCGCTGGCGCATATGTCGCTGGTGCTGTTGGGCGAAAGCCAGGCGCGGTATCGCGGCGAATGGCTGCCAGCAACCGAGGCGCTGGCCATCGCCGGTTTGCAGCCGATGACCCTGGCCGCCAAGGAAGGTCTGGCGCTGCTTAACGGCACCCAGGTGTCCACCGCCTACGCTTTGCGCGGCTTGTTCGAGGCCGAGGATCTGTTTGCGGCGGCCAGCGTCTGTGGCGGCCTGACCGTCGAGGCTGCTTTGGGCTCGCGTGCGCCTTTTGATGCGCGCATCCATGCGGCGCGTGGTCAACGTGGGCAGATCGACGCGGCGGCGGTCTATCGCCATCTACTCGGCGATAGCAGCGAAGTCGGTCGCTCCCACGAAGCCTGCGACAAGGTGCAGGACCCGTATTCGCTGCGCTGCCAGCCGCAGGTGATGGGCGCCTGCCTGACCCAGCTGCGCCAGGCCGCCGAGGTGCTGGCGGTGGAGGCCAACGCGGTGTCGGATAACCCGCTGGTGTTTGCCGCCGAAGGCGAGGTGATTTCCGGTGGCAACTTCCACGCCGAGCCGGTGGCCATGGCCGCCGACAATATCGCCCTGGCCATCGCCGAAATCGGCGCGCTGAGCGAACGCCGCACCTCGTTGATGATGGACAAACATATGTCGCAGTTGCCGCCGTTTCTGGTGGCCAATGGCGGGGTCAACTCCGGCTTTATGATCGCCCAGGTCACCGCTGCCGCACTGGCCAGCGAGAACAAGGCGCTGGCCCATCCGCACAGCGTCGACAGTCTGCCGACCTCGGCCAACCAGGAAGACCATGTGTCCATGGCCCCAGCCGCCGGCAAACGCCTGTGGGAAATGGCCGCCAATACCCGTGGTGTACTGGCCATCGAATGGCTAGGCGCCTGCCAGGGCCTGGATTTCCGCGAAGGGCTGAAAAGCTCACCGCTGCTTGAGCAGGCACGTCAGGCCCTGCGTGCGCAGGTGCCGTACTACGTGGAAGACCGTTTCTTTGCCCCGGATATCGAGGCCGCCAATGCCCTGCTCGCCGAGCGCGTGCTGACCCCGTTGCTGCCGAGCGGGGTATTGCCGTCGCTGGCGTAGCCCGGATGAAGTTTGGGGGGCTCGGGTGTGGCCCGTCCCGGATTGCATCCGGGCTACGTCGGGATATACGCAGTGGGTAGGGTGGACAACGCGAAGCTTGTCCACCTGCTTAGCGTGTTGCAACGGTGGGCAAGCAAAGCGTTGCCCACCCTACGTTGCAGCGTGTTGACGCGCTATTATCCGCGCATCGGGACCACCCCAAGGAGCCGCTGTGAGCAGTACAACCCCGCGCTACAAGGCGATTGAAGCGTTTCTGCTGGAGCGCATCCACAGCGGCGCTTACCCGGTCAATCATCAGATCCCGGCGGAAGAGCAGCTGGCGCGGGATTTTGGGGTCAGCCGGATGACCGCCAACAAGGCTATTCGCGATCTGGTGCAGAAGGGCTACCTGCAGCGCCAGGCTGGTCTGGGCACCTTCGTCACCGACCGCAAGGCCGAATCATCGCTGCATGAAGTGCTGAATATCGCCAATGAAGTGCGCGGCCGTGGGCATGCCTACAGCAACGACATTATTCGCTGTGAAGCGCTGGCGGCAGATGATGAGGTGGCGCTGCGTCTGGGCCTGCGTCTGGGCGCCGAGGTGTTTCACAGCATTCTGGTGCACCGCGAGGATGGTGTGCCGATCCAGCTGGAAGACCGCTTCGTCAATCCGCGCTGGGTGCCGCATTACCTGGACAGTGATTTCTCTCGGCAGACGCCCAACGAGGTGCTGGTTAGCAGCTGCCCGATTTCTGATGTCGAGCATGTCGTCGAGGCGGTGCTGGTCGATCAGCAGGTGGCCGCCTGGCTGGCTATCGAAGTGGCCGCGCCGTGCCTGAGCGTGATCCGCCGGACCTGGTCGGATGAGCATCTGATCAGCTACGCCCGGCTGATCCATCCGGGCGATCGCTACAAGCTGCGCTCATCGCACAAACCGCGCCGCTAAAACCGATCAGTTATTGATCTGCTGCTCGACCAGTTCGGGATTGTCGATAAAGCGGTTGCGGGTGCCTTGCAGGCTGGCGACTTTGTCGTTGCGTGCTTTTTCCTCGGCATCCGGCGGGTCCATCTGGTGCCACTTCTTATACATCTGCACCTGGCCGACGATGGGCAGGTCGTACTCGACATGCATGTAGAAGATCGCACGCGCTACATTGCCTTTGGCTTCATCGCGCGGTTCCACTAGCTGGAAACTGGTTTTCATGTCGCAGCCGATGTCGGCGAACTTGCTCGGCACGCTGTCATCCAGATCACCGAACTGCGCATTGCGCCGCACCAGCTCAACGCGGGTTAGCGCCGGGTAGAGGTTGTGCAGGTCGGAGGCCATATAGACGTAGCGCGGGTTCATTATTCCGCATTGGCGGTCGGTGACGCAGCGCAGTGCGCTTTTCAGCTGTTTGCTGCTGTAGATCGCGCTGGCCTTGAGTTGGCCGCTTTCCTCGGTGAATTCTTTACCGCAGTACAGCGTGCTGCCGCCCTGGCCATAAAGCTGGCTCCAGAACAGTTGCACGGCGGCTTTGGGATCGGAAAGCTGGTTCTGCCCGTTGGCCAGGGTGGGTAGGCTGATGCTGGCTGCCAGGCAGCCGATGGCAAGAAACAATGAGCGCATGTGTGGCCCCAATGACCGCCGTTGACGGGGTCTGTTGTTTTTGTAAGACAAGATCGAGTCTAACAAGACCTGCGTCACAAAATAAAGCCAAGCGTTTGCTCGGTTTTGCTGGGAAAGGTGCTGTGTAAGCTATGGCTTACACCGCGTGCTGCAGATCGCCACTATGCCGGGAACCGGTCGGCGACTAATCTGCTGCCCATGGACGTCGCGCAGGAAGCGCACTTTAGCAACAGGGATACGTGGGACAGCTGCCAGGATGGCAAGCAGATCAAGGATGTCAGCAAACAGTCTGCAAAGGCCCCGCTATGCGGGGTTTTCTTTTTTCTGGCGTTCGCCAAAGCGCATAACCCTTCTCGACCTGCCGCACGCTAGCGTGTGATCACGCTAAATACCGCGCTCGCCCGAGCAATACGCACCGACTCGACGACAAAGTAGCAGTTGGCAAACGCCAGGCTTTTGCCGACCTTCTGCACATCGCTTTCGATGCTGATCCAGTCGCCGAGTTTGGCGGTGCCGGCGTAGTCGATGCTCAGGCTGCTGGTGACTATCGGCGTCGGCGGCTCCTGGGCGAAGGCGCTGTTATAGCCCAGGGCGACATCCGCCAGGCTGCTGAGTACGCCGCCATGCACCAGGCCGCGCGCATTGCAGTGTTTCTCCTCGGCGCGCAGGCCAATCACTAGGCCTTTATCGCTGCGCTGGTTGTAGATCGGCCCGAGCAAATCGAGAAAGGGGCTGCTGCGAAACAGCGGGGTAAAACCTGCTGGAACCATGTTCATCAGCGAAACCTCCTGTGCTCTGGGATATTCAGGTGGCCTGGCGCTGCGCCTGCAACTCGGCGAACCAGTTCAGCGTTTCATCCCACAGCGACTGCGCCGCCGGACGAAAGTAGCCCATATGGCCAATGGCACCGATGCTGGCGGCTGAGTCGATGGTGCGCGCCTGATAGGGCGCGGCGCTGTAGGCGGCCATAAAGGCGTCGCGCGAGGCGGGTGGGGCCCACAGGTCGTCCAGGGCGTTGGCGGCAATGATTGGCGTGCTGACCTGAGCAAAGCGCTCGGCGAGATCGGGCATCTGCGGGTCTTCAAAGAAGTAGCGCGGGTAGCCGCACCAGCGCTTCCACTGTTTGTACACGTCCAGCGGCAAATCCTCGCCCATGCCCAGCTTGCTCCAGGCCAGGTAGCCCTTGTAACGGGTCAGCAGTGGGCCGATCAGCCGCCACATGGTCAGTACGCGCAGTTGCTCGGCCTTGGGCATCCAGCCGTGCCAACCAGCACCAGTGCCAAAGGTGTAGAAACCCTGGACCTGATCATGGTTCGGCAGCAGACCGAAGGCATGCCCGCCAAAGGAGTGACCGACCATATACAGCGGCCGCTGCGGATGACGGTGCTGGTCGACGGCGGCCGCCAGGTCGAGGTGCGCCCAGTCCAGATAGTCCATGGCAAAGCCGCGCAGGCTGGTCGGTTTCGATTGGCCGATACCACGATAATCGAGGGTCAGGGTGCTATAGCCGCGCTGCGCTGCGTACTCGGCAAAGCGTCGGTAGAAACCCTGGGGCACGCCGGTGGCGCCGGCAATCACCAGCTGCGCCACCGGCTCCGGGGCGTGGTATAGCGTGGCGGTCAGCGGATAACCGTCGAGTGCCGGCAGCTGTACGCTTTCGCTAAGAATGGCTGGGGTATTCATGGGCGGACTCCTCCCGGAAACTGTTCGCGGGTCAGGTTGAACAGGGCAGTGGCGGCGCGCTTGAGCGGCTCGCTGCTGCCGGCCACGCGGGCTTGCAGCAGCCCGCCTTCATACAGCGCGACAAACAGTGCGGCGAGGTTATCCGCCTGTTCGCTGGGGTAGCCGTAGGCATGCAATTGCGCACTCAATGCCTGACGCACGGCGGTAAAACTGCGCTGCAGAGCGGCGCGAATCTCCACATCCTCAGGCCCGCTTTCCAGGGCGATGGTGGCCAGCGGGCAGCCACGCTCGAACTGGCTGCTCTCCAGCTGCTGCAGCGCGCCTTGCAACCAGTTGTGCAGCGCCTTGAGCGGGTCGGTTTGCTGAGCAAAAAGCTGGCTGAACAGGCCGTCGATATGCCGGCTGATATGCTCGATAGCCGCCACCGCCAGCTCGCTTTTGCCTCCAGGGAAGTGGTGATAGAGGCTGCCCTTGGGCGCGCCGGCAATTTCCAGCAGTTCACTCAGACCAACGCCGTGCAGCCCCTTGCGTTGCAGGGCGTCGGCCATGGCGTGAATCAGTTTGTCGCGGGTCGAGGTCTTTTTCATGGGCTAAATATATAGACCGGTCGGTCTATTTTGCCAAGGGTTTTCTTCGTCATAGCCAGCCGATATGGCGCGGCATAAGTTGGCTTTGCTGTCGACGCACCTTCAGGCGTGCCGCGCAGAGTGCGCCGGTGAGCATTTCCTTCAGGAGTTTTCCGCTACCATCTGCTTCTCTCTCGCATGCGATAAGGATTTCCCTCATGTCCATCTCCACGCTGATTTTTCTGGCGGTTGTCGCCGCGCTGATCTTTTACGTGATTGGCATTTACAACCAGCTGGTGACCTTGCGTAACCGCTTTCAGAACGCCTTTGCGCAGATCGAAGTGCAGCTCAAGCGTCGCTATGACCTGATCCCCAATCTGGTGGAAACCGCCAAGGGCTATATGGCCCATGAGCGGGAAACCCTGGAAGCGGTGATTGCCGCGCGCAACAACGCGGTGACCGGGCTCAAGGCGGCAGCGGCGCAGCCGGGTAACGCGCAGAGCATGGCGCAACTGGGCGGCGCGGAAGGGCTGCTCAACAGTGCCCTGGGTCGCTTGAATGTCACGCTTGAGGCTTACCCGGACCTCAAGGCCTCGGCGAATATGCAGCAGCTCAGTGAAGAGTTGAGCAGCACCGAGAACAAGGTGGCCTTCGCCCGTCAGGCGTTCAACGATGCGGTGATGGCCTACAACACCTACAAGCAGGCGTTCCCGCCGGTGCTGCTGGCCGCCAGCTTTGGTCATGCCCAGGACGCCAGCCTGCTGGAGTTCGCCGACAGCGCGGCGATTCAGGAAGCACCGAAGGTGTCGTTCTGAGTTAAGGGCCCGGCACGATGAATTTCTTCGAACAACAGGATCGCGCCCGGCGTAACAGCGGGCGTCTGCTGATTCTGATGGCGCTGGCGGTGCTTAGCCTGATCACCCTGACCAGTCTGGTGCTTGGGTTGGTCTGGCAGCTCTTTGGCCAAAGTCACTCCTCGCTGTGGTTGGCCAGTGACGCGCCAAACAGCGTTCTGCCTAGTTGGCCGCTGGTGGGTTGTGTGGCGCTGGTGGTGGTCGGCGTGGTGCTGTTGGGCAGTCTGTACAAACAGCTGCAGCTGAGCCGTGGCGGTCAGGCGATTGCCGAGCGCCTGGGCGGACGCTTGATCAACCTGTCGCCACAGAACCTCGAAGAGCGTCGGCTGCTCAATGTGGTGGAGGAAATGGCCCTGGCCTCGGGTACCTCGGTGCCGCCGGTGTATGTGCTCGATGATGCCGGGATCAACGCCTTTGCCGCCGGCCTGACGCCGCAGGATGCGGTGATCGGGATTACCCGTGGGGCAATCTGTCAGCTCAGCCGCGATGAATTGCAGGGTGTGATTGCCCATGAGTTCAGCCATATCTTCCACGGCGATATGCGCCTCAACACGCGCCTGGTGTCGGTGCTGCACGGCATTCTGCTGCTGGGCCTGATCGGCGGTTTTCTGTTGCGCAGCAGTGGGCGCAGTGGCCGCTCCAGCCGTAACAACTCGGTGGCGATCGTGCTCGCCATCGGTGTCACGCTGTGGGTGCTGGGCTATGCCGGGACCTTTTTCGGCAACCTGATCAAGGCCGCCGTAAGCCGCCAGCGCGAGTTTCTCGCGGATGCTTCGGCGGTGCAGTACACCCGCAATCCAGACAGCATCGCCGGGGCCTTGAAGAAGATCGGCGGCAATCTGTATGGCTCACAACTGCAAGCCGGGCATGCCGCCGAGTTCAGCCATATGTATTTTGCCGCCGGCATCAGCCAGGCCCTGGAAGGCATGCTGGCGACCCATCCGCCTCTGGATCAGCGCATCCGCCGCATCACGCCAGGTTGGGACGGCCGCTACCCGCATGTTGCCGAGCTTAGCGCGGCAACGCCGGTGGCGGCTGCCAGCGATTCGACCGTGAATCTGTATGACCTGAGCGCCTTTGTCCCCGGCCTGAGCGCCGCAGCGGCGAGTGAGGCGATTGGCGCCATTGGCGACCCACAAGCCGCGCACCTGCTGGCCGCGCGCAGCACCCTGGCGCAGCTGGATCTGGCCCTGAGTGAGGCGGCGCACAGCTGCAGTGGCGCCCAGGCATTGCTCTACGGCCTGCTGCTCGACCCTGTCGAGACGCAAGCAGCGCAGCAATTAAAGCTGTTGCAGCCGCGTATCGCCGCCGAGGTTGCCACGCAGCTTGAGCAGTTGCGTGAGCCGCTGCGCCAGCTGGCACCGGGTATGCGTTTGTCGTTGCTGGATCTGGCCATGCCGGCCCTCAAGCAATTGGCGGCCGATCAGTTCGCCGCGCTCAAGGCCAATCTGGCTCTGCTGATTCGTGCCGACGGCCGGGTTTCCTTGCTGGAATGGACGCTGCTACGGATTGTCGAGCGCAATGTCGAAGGCGCGCGTGCGCAGACCAGCCGCTACCAGCTGCAGGAACTGGTCGCTGAGACTCGCGTGGTGCTGTCGCTGCTGGCCCGCGCCGGCGGGGTAGATGAGCCGGCCGCGCAGCTGGCTTTCCAGCATGCCGGCAGCGAGCTGGCGTTTCCGCTTGAGCAGTTGCTGCCGGCCAGCGCCAGTGGTTTAGCGGCGCTGGAACCTGCGCTGCGCCGCCTGAGCCTGCTCTGGCCGTTGCAGAAACCGCAGCTGCTCAAGGCCATGGCGCGCTGCATCGAGCATGACGGCCAGATCAACCCCGCCGAGGCCGAGCTGATGCGCGCCGTGGCAGATATCCTCGATTGCCCGATGCCGCCCTTGCTCGCCGCGCGCGACTGACCGTCCGGCGGTGCGGCTTGACCCTGCGCCGCGGGCGGTAGACTGTAAAACGGCGGCGCACTGTCATGCCCTGGTCATCAAACCGGGCAATGCTGAACTGGCCAATAACAAGCACCTTTAGGGCGTTCGCCCCTTCATTGCACTGCCTCCTGACCCCGTCACGCCGTTTTTAAGCGGCAAGGAGAGAGCCATGAACCTGTTGCAGCCCGTCACCGCTGGGTTGTTTGATCCGCAGCTACAGCTTGAGGCCGAGCCTGATGCACTTGAGGCAGATCGGCACGACGCCAGCATCCACGCGGAAATCATCCACACCATCGCCGCTATCGACCAACTGACTGCACACTGGCAGCGGCCACCTGAACCGCCGCAGTTGCGCTAAGCAGTCCCGCGCCAGGCGACATGGCTGTCGCCTGGCGCTTTATCTGTTAGCCGTCGCAAAGGCCTGCAGCAAATCTTCGCTAAACGCCTGCTGGGCATCACTGGGGTGCTGGCCGCGATGGCTGGCCAAGTGAAACGGCACCTCAAAACTCAATGCTTCGGCCTGCAGGGCGCGTAAGCGGCCGCTGGCCAACCAGGGCGCGGCAATATGTTCGGGCAAATAACCGATATGCCGGCCAGAGAGGATAAACGCCAGGGTGCCGTCCACCTGCTCGGTCTGCGCCGAACTGGCTGCGCTCTGGAAAGGCTCGCGGGCTTGCACGAAACGGTAGGGATGATGCACCCGGTCGGCCTGCTGCAAGTCTTCCAGGCTGATCTGCGGGCGCTTGAACAGCGCATGCCGCTCCGCGCAAAACAGCACCTGGCGCTCACGAAACAGCGGCTGATAATCCAGCGCGGTCTGGTTGCCGGAGAAATAGCCGATGGCCAGATGCAGCTGGCCCTGTAATAGACGACGTTCCAGCTCGGCGGGCATGGCGGTCAGCAGCTCAATCTGCACCGCCTGGTTGCGCCCGCGAAAGCGGCCAATGGCCTCGGCTACCTGTTCCAGCACGTTGGCCGCCAAACCCTCGGAGAGGCCGATACGTAGCTCACCCAGCAATTTGTCGGCCATGCCCTGGGCTTCGCCCTTGAAGGTGTCGATGGCGCTGAACAGTTTGCGCGTGGCGCTTAGCACCTGCTCACCTTTGGGCGTCAGGTGAAAGCCGCCCTTGCCGCGCTCGCACAGACGAAAACCCAGGCGGGTTTCCAGCTTGGCCATCTGCGTGCTGATGGTCGACTGACCAATCCCCAGTTCACCCTGGGCGGCGCTGAAACCGCCGCACTCCACCACGGTGACGAACAGGCGCAGCAACTGCAGATCAAGGTCGCGTAACTGGCTGAGCATTCCGGCTCCAAACATTGCTGATGGTCGATGCGCCAGTAGATCACTTGGGTTTTCTTCGATGCAACTTGCCTAGCGAGTCATCTTCTTCACAAACACCACCACAAACAGCGCCATGGTAAAGCTGCCGGCAAACGCCTCGAAGGCGGCAATCGGCCGGGCCAGGCCGTGGGGGGTGATGTCGCCGTAGCCGAGGGTGGTGAAGGTCACCACGCTGAAGTAAAGACAGTCGGCGAGGTCATCCAGGTTGGCCAGCCAGCCGCGTTCCAGGGCCAGCCCCAGAGGCTGGTCGGCGTGTTGTACGCCGACCAGAAAGTACAGCAGGCCGCAGAACACGATCAGCGCGATGGAGAACAGCACGACATTGAGCGGTTTTTCGCCGTAGCCGCTGAACAGGTCGACCAGCCAGGACAGCAGGCGTCTGCCGCCATAGCGCGGCAGTTGGCGGCGGCGCATGACCATTTCGCGGTGGAAGAATATGCCGGCCTGCTCGAACAGCCCGGCTTTCTCCAGGTGCAGGCGCAGGTTGCGATAGGTTTCCTCGGCCTCTTCAAAGCAGCGTCTGGCGGCGTCGTTGTCGCCGAGGCGTTGGTGCGCGCTGCCCTGGCGTTCCTGGCGAAGGCGCCGGTCCCAGATCACGTTGTCCAGGCGCGCGCCGTCGAGTTGCACGCCGAGCAGGTTGCAGTCGCGCAGGTCGCAGCAATGCAGGTTGGCGCCACGCAGGTCAGCTTTCATCAGCGAGCTGCCGCGCAGATCGAGGCCGAACAGGTGGGCTTTCTGTAGGTCAGCGCGGTACAGGTCACTATCGCGCAGGTCGTAGCCGGTGCGCTGGTGGTGATTGACCAGATCAATACCGGCCAGCTTGGCGTACTTGAGCTGAAAGCCGCGCATCGGGGCGCCGCTTTGCGCGCGCTGGTGCAGGGCGGCGCAGAGCCCTTCGGCGTCGCGCTTGTCCTGGTCGGCATCGAGCCAGAAACTTTCGTCGGGCTCAGTCATAGGGCCGCTCTCTGGGGTGATCTAACAAGCCTAGTCGGCTGCTGATGGGACGAACGACTCCGCTTGGTTAAACATTGATAGATGGCAATGTCAGCGTGCGCCACTTCATATTTATTCGAAGCGAATGGCGGCGCAGGATGCACTGGCCCGATAAAAAGCCGATGAGGTAATCCGCCATGCGCCCGGTCATTCCACTGTTGCTGCTGTGTTGCGCCGTTGCTGCGCAGGCCGAGGAGAAGGCCCTCAACCTCTACAGCTGGTCCGCCTACCTGCCGGAGCAAGCGTTGCAGCGCTTCCAGGCCGAGACGGGGATCAAGGTCAAATACGACATCTTCGACAGCGCCGAAGCCCTGGACAGCAAGCTGCTGACCGGCGGCAGCGGTTATGACGTGGTCTTCCCAGCCTCCAGCGGCTTGGCGCGGGCAATTCAGGCCAAAGCTGTGCAACCGCTGGACCGCACGCAACTGCCGCACCTGGAGAACCTTGATCCGGCGCTGCTGAGCAAGCTCGCCAGTGCCGACCCCGGCAACCAGTTCGGCCTGCCTTACACCTGGGGCACGGTTGGCGTGGGCTTTAACCGCCAGGCGTTGGAGCAGCGCTTGCCCGGCGTGCCGCTGAATAGCCTGGATCTGCTGTTCAAGCCCGAGTACGCCAGCAAGCTCAAGGATTGCGGTATCGCGGTGATCGACTCGCCGCAGGAAGTGATCAGCATCGTCCTCAACTACCTCGGCAAAGACCCCTACAGCAGCGAGCGTGCCGATCTCGATGCGGTGGCGCAGCTGCTCACCCAGCTGCAACCGAACCTGCGTTACGTCGGCGCCGGGCGGCATATCAATGACCTGGCCAAGGGCGAAATCTGCCTGGCGCTGACCTACAACGGCGACGCCTATATGGCGGCTGCCAACGCCGCTGAGGCCAAGCAGCCGTTCGAGGTGCAATACCGTATCCCGCGTGAGGGCACTTTGCTGTGGTTCGACACCATGGCCATCCCTGCCGATGCGCCGCACCCCGAGGCTGCCCACGCCTTTATCGATTACATGCTGCGCCCCGAGGCCATCGCCGAGCTGACCAACAGCGTGTTCTTCGCCAACGCCAACAGCGCGGCCACGGCGCTGGTTGACCCGGAAATTACCGGTGATGCCGATATCTACCCCGGTGAAACCGTGCGCGCACGGCTGTTCGCCGAACAGCTGATGCCGCTGCGTCAACAGCGTGAACGCACGCGCATCTGGACCACTTTCCGCAGTCAGTATTGAGGACAAGGCAATGGAAGCATTTAACGGCAACGACCTGGCCTTCACCCGCGACAGCCTCTACGGCACTTTTTCTGAGCCGACCTACGCCGGCGTCACCAGTTTTATGCGCCGGCGTTACAGCCGCGACTTGCAGGGTGTCGATCTGGTGGTCAGCGGCGTGCCGTTCGACACCGCCACCACCAACCGCCCCGGCACCCGCTTCGGCCCGCGAGCGATTCGTGCCGCCTCGATCACCAGCGCCTGGGAGCGGCATTACCCCTGGGAGTTCGACCCCTTCGACCACCTGGCGGTAATCGACTACGGCGACTGCAATTTCGATCACGCCCTGCCGCACAAGATCCCAGCGACCATCGAGGCGCATGCCGAGCATATCGTGCAGGCCGGTTGCGCCATGCTCACCCTGGGCGGCGACCACTTCATCAGCTACCCGCTGCTCAAGGCTCATGCGCGTAAACACGGCGCGCTGTCATTGGTGCACTTCGATGCGCACAGCGACACCTGGCCGGACAGTGACGCCAGCGAGCAGGGCGTCAGCCACGGCACCATGTTCTATCACGCCGCCCGTGAAGGGCTGGTCGATCCGTCGCGCTCGGTGCAGATCGGCCTGCGCACCACCAATGACGATGTGATGGGCTTTCAGGTGCTGGATGCGCGCCAAGTGCACCGCAGCACGCCGGAGCAGATCGCCGCGCAGATCCGTGCGCGGGTCGGCGACAACCCGGTGTACCTGACCTTCGATATCGACTGCCTCGACCCAGCCTTTGCCCCCGGCACCGGTACCCCGGTGTGCGGCGGCCTGAGCACCCATCAGGCCCTGGAGATTCTGCGCGGCCTGCGCGGCATCAATCTGGTCGGCATGGATGTGGTGGAAGTCTCGCCGCCCTACGACCATGCCGAACTTACCGCCCTGGCCGGCGCTACAGTGGCGATGGAGCTGGTGTGTTTGTATGCCGCGCGGCATAAATTGGGCGAAAAAACCTAGGGTGGAAATCGCGGTTTATTTTCTCCATCGGCACTTACTTCGGCTGCTTATGGTGGTGCTACGTCCTGATGGGCTCTGCGAAACCAGTAGGAGCGGCCTTGGCCGCGATTTTGTTTATTCACGTCGATTCGCGGGCAAGGACTAGGTGTCCCCCCCGCTCCAACAAGAACTGAGCATGTCGGCCAAAGCCAATTCAGGGATCGCCATAAAAAAGACGGGCCTCCAGGCCCGTAAATTCACACTCAAGATTTACTCGGCGTGCAGCTGCTCGCACAGGCCAATCGGCGGCGGCAGAAACAGCCGTGCATCCATCAGCTGCGGCGCACGCACGATGGGGGTGAAGTCCATGCGGTCGAGTATGTCGCGCTGGATATCCACGCCCGGTGCCACTTCGATCAGTTCCAGACCGTCGAGGGTCAGGCGCAGTACGCAGCGTTCGGTGACGTAGAGCACCGGCTGGCCGCGCTCGGCAGCCTGGTGGCCGGCGAAGGTGCGGTGTTCTACCTCGGCGACGAACTTGCGCAGCTCGCCGTCCTTGATGATGCGCAGCTGGCCGTCCTCGATGCGGATGTCCTGCGGCCCGGCGCTGAAGGTGCCGAGGAACACCACCTGCTTGGCGTTCTGGCTGATGTTGATAAAACCACCGGCCCCGGCCAGGCGCGAGCCGAACTTGGACACGTTGAGGTTGCCCGCCGCATCGGCCTGGGCCAGGCCGAGGAAGGCGATATCCAGGCCGCCGCCGTCGTAGAAATCGAACTGATAAGGCTGGTCGAGCAGCGCGCTGTGGTTGCTCGCCGCGCCAAAATCCAGCCCCGAGGCGGGTATGCCGCCGATAACGCCAGGCTCGGCGGTCAGGGTCAGGCGTTCGATCACGCCTTCCTCGGCCGCTACTCCGGCCACACCTTCGGGCATGCCGATGCCGAGGTTGACCACCGCGCCGGCTTTCAGCTCCAGCGCCGCACGGCGGGCGATCAGTTTGCGCACATCCAGCGGCATGGCTTTCAGGCTGTCCATTGGCACCCGGGTTTCGCCGGCGAAGGCCGGGTTGTAGGCGGTGGCAAAGGTTTGCTGATGATTGGCCTGCTCGGCCAGCACCACGCAGTCCACCAGAATCCCAGGGATCTTCACCTCGCGGGCATTCAACGAGCCGCGTTCGACGATGCGCTCGACTTGGGCGATCACCAGTCCGCCCGAGTTGCGCGCGGCCATGGCGATGGCCAGGCTCTCGATGGTCAGCGCCTCGCGCTCGAAACTGAGGTTGCCGTCCCGGTCAGCGCTGGTGGCACGCACCACGGCCACGTGAATCGGGAAGGTCGGGTAGAACAGATAGTCCTCACCGTCGATCGGCATCAGCCGCACCAACTCGGTAGTGGTACACGCATTGAGCTTGCCGCCGCCGTAGCGCGGATCGACATAGGTACCCAGGCCGACCCGCGACAGCTGCCCCGGCTTGCCGGCGGCGATATCGCGAAACAGCTGGGAGATCACCCCCTGCGGCAGGTTGTAGGCCTCGATACGGTTATCCACCGCGAGCTTCTGCAGCCTCGGCACCAAGCCCCAGTGGCCGCCGATTACCCGCCGCACCAGGCCCTCATGGGCCAGGTGGTTAAGGCCGCGGCCCTTGCCATCGCCTTGGCCAGCGGCATACACCAGAGTCAGGTCGCGTGGAGCCTGTTCAGCAAGAAAGCGCTGCTCCAGGGCGATGGCGATTTCCTCGGCGAAACCGATGCCGACAAAGCCGCCGGTGGCCAGGTTGGCGTTATCCGGGATGCGCGCCACAGCGGCGGCGGCGGTCATGATCTTGCTCATAGCGGGTACTCGAAAGCGAAAGGGGCTAAATCATTTGTAGGAGCGGGCCATGCCCGCGAATCACAATCGCGGGCATGGAACTAGGCGTCCCCCCCCGCTCCTACGGGTGTTGTGGCTTAGAAACTGCCAAACATCGTGCCCAGGGTGATGACCACCACCAGCGCCACCATCGGGAAGGCCACGGTGTTGACGAAGATAAATTTGTACGACTCGCGGTGGGTGAGTTTGCAGATCGCCAGCAGGGAGATCACCGCGCCGTTGTGCGGCAGGGTGTCCATGCAGCCGGAAGCCATGGCGGCGACGCGGTGTAGCAGCTCGGGGCTGATGCCGGCGGCGTTGGCCAGGGTCAGGTACTGCTCGCCGAGGGTCTTCAGCGCAATCGACATACCGCCAGACGCCGAGCCGGTGATGCCGGCGAGGATATTCACCGCCACGGCTTCGGAGATCAGCGGGTTATCGGAGACGCCGAGCACCAGATCGCGAATGATCACAAAGCCGGCCAGGGAGGCGATCACCGTGCCGTAACCCACTTCGGCAGCGGTGTTGAGGATTGGCAGCATGGAGCCGAATGCGCCGTCGTTGACGCTCTTCTTCAGGTCCATCCAGCGCTTCCAGTGCATGGCGATCAACAACAGGATGGCCGCGCTCAGGGCGACGATGATCGACCAGATACCGATCAGCGACTTGGCGTCCTGCAGGCCGCCGAATTCCGGTTTGGCCAGGTAGCTGGTGTCGATGCTCGGCAGAACCTGCTTGGCCATCAGGAAGTTCAGGCCGATCACCACAAAGATTGGCAGCAGTGCCAGCCAGAGGCCGGGGATCGTGCGGTTGTCCTCGGCGACCGATTTGTCGGCCACCGGATCATCGCGGTGCTCGCCATAGCCTTCACCGGCAGCCATCAGCTTGCGCGACTGTGCGGTGAGCCACCAGGTGCCGAGGCCGAACATGATCAGCCCGGCGATAACGCCGAGGCCCGGCGCGGCGAAGGCGTCGGTACCGAAAAACGGGTTGGGGATGGCGTTCTGAATCGCCGGGGTGCCGGGCAGGGCGGTCATGGTGAAGGTGAACGAGCCGAGGGCGATGGCACCGGGAATCAGCCGCTTGGGAATGCCCGCTTCACGGAACAGCGCAGCGCCAATCGGATACACGGCAAAGGCCACGACAAACAGCGACACGCCGCCGTAAGTGAGGATGCCGCACGCCAGCACGATGGCCAGAATCGCCCGCTCGCTTCCGACCTTGGCAACGATGCCATGGGCGATGGCGCGGGCTGAGCCCGAGTCGTCCATCAACTTGCCGAACAACGCGCCGAGCAAGAACAGCGGGAAGAACTGAATCACATAGCCGCCCATGGCCTTCATAAACACCTGGGTGTAGGTGGGCAGCAGCAGGCCGATATCGCCGGCAAATAACAGGGCCAGCAACGCGAGCAGTGGCGCGAGGATCAGCACGTTGATGCCGCGATAGGCGAGGTACATCAACAATGCGAGGGAAATCAGAATACCGAGGGTACCCATGGCTGGTTCCTTTTGTTGTTGTTTTAAGCACCGCTCTATGGCGACGCTGATGAGCTTGCTCGTTAAGTCAGGCAGCGAAGCAAAGCGTTGAGCAGACTAGAGCGAAAGCTGTGCCAGGCGGGGCTACGACTTTGGTCTAGGTAGGTGAAAAGCTTGTGGTTGATGGGCTGCGTGGGGTTTCGGGTGATTTGGCGGGGGCGTCGGAGGAGACGGGTGTGTCTTTATTTTTGGAATTAGTCCAGATAGCTGGACGGTTGAGTTGGCTTTAAGTCCAGAGTTTTGGATTTTTTACACAGGCGCTGCGTTCGTACATTCCGTAGCCCGGATGAAATCCGGGAAATGCTCGGTTGTGCGGTACTTCCCGGATTACATCCGGGCTACAACTCTGACACGAGCATGGATCGTGGGAGGGGCTTTAGCCGCGACAACAGCGGTTAAAAGCTCGCCGCTAAAGCGGAATGCCGCCCAGCGCCTCCCACAGCACACGCACGGCTGGCTTTGCTTTTGTAGGAGCGGGGGGGACGCCTAGTTCCTTGCCCGCGATATCTTGCTGACTCAAAAGCATCGCGGCCAAGGCCGCTCCTACAGGGAATTGCGTTCGCGTTAGGCGGGTGCGCGACTGGCTCAATCGTGCTTACCCAACCCATGCAGCGCCAATTTGGCATACAGCCCCGCGCGGGAGATGCCTAAGCGTTCCGCAGCCTGCCGGCGGTTGCCGGCTGTGGCGTGCAGGGCTTCGATCAGGGCCTGGCGCTCGGCTTGCGCCAGCTGTTCAGCCAATGTTTGCGTCACGGTGGCCGCTGGCTGCGGCGCAATGCTGTGCGCTGCGGGCGTTACCGGGTCGACCAGCAACGCCCGCACGGTTTGCGCATCCAGGCGCCCATCGACATCCAATTGGGCGCGTTCCAGCAGGTTGCGCAGCTCGCGCACATTGCCGCGCCAGGGTTGCGCGCTAAGCAGGGCGAGGGCGTCGTCGCTGACTTCCAGCGGCGCCTGGGCGGAGCGGTTGGCGATATCGTCGAGCAGGTGTTCCAGCAGCGCCGGAATATCTTCGCGGCGCTCACGCAGCGGCGGCACGCGCAGGGCCAGCACGTTAAGGCGGTAGTAGAGGTCGTCACGGAACTGCCCGGCGGCGACCTTGGCTTCCAGGTCGATATGCGTGGCCGCGATCACCCGTACATTCAGCGGTTTGACCTGGTTGGAACCGAGCGGCTCGACTTCCTGCTCCTGCAAGACGCGCAGCAGTTTGGCCTGCAACGGCAGCGGCAGGTCGCCGATTTCATCGAGAAACAGCGTGCCGCCGTTGGCCACCTCGAACTTGCCGATGCGCGCTTTGCGATCCGCGCCAGTAAAGGCGCCGGGCGCGGTGCCGAACAGTTCGGCCTCGACCAGGGTTTCTGGAATGGCCGCCACGTTGACCGCGACAAACGGCCCGTTGGCTCGCGGCGACAGGTTGTGAATGCCTTGGGCCAGCAACTCTTTGCCGGTGCCGGTTTCGCCGCGCAGCAGCACCGTGGCATCAAGCTGTGCGGCGCGGCGGGCCTGGCGCTTGACTTCGCTGGCCGCGCTGCTGGCGCCGATAAACCCGGCGATGGTGTAACGCGCGCGGCGCGCCTTGGCCAGTTCGTGCTGGGTGGCGACCAATTGGCTTTGCAGGGTGTTGAACTTGGCCATCAGCGGCTTGAGGTGGCGGGCGCGGTCGAACAGTACAAAGCCCAGCGCGCCGACCAGGGTGCCGTCTTCGTCGCGCAACGGGATACGGGTGACCACGAAATGCTCGCTGCCGAAGGCCATCAGGTCGAGCATGCTGGGCTGGCCGCTTTCCACCACCTCGCGCAGGCGGCTGGCCGGCAGCACTTCTTCGATTTCCTTGCCGAGCACGCTGCGCGGGTCGCTGATGCCGACCTTCTCGGCGTACTTGTCGTTGATCCAGACGATGCGCGCCTGGCGGTTGACCGCGATGGTGCCCTCGCATTGTGCGTTCAAATGGTCGAACAGCAATGGCATGGCCACGGCGCGAAAACGCTCGGGCGAAACGCCGATGATCAGGCCGTGTTGGTCGAGGTCGTCGCGGGCAATGGCCATGGGCGCAGTACATCCAGAATCAGGTGCGGCCGATTATGGGTGGCGCTGCGCGCAGGGGGCAACCGGCGGGCGCTATGCACGCAGCCGGCAGCGCTTGAGGATAGGTTCGCGGGCATGGAACTAGGCGTCCCCCCCCGCTCCTACAACCGTAGGAGCGGGTCATGCCCGCGATAAACCCATGGCCGGCGCGTTACTGCGCCTGCAACAGGTAATGGCGCTTCTTGCCCAGGCTTAGCCGTCGGCCCAACTGCCAGGCTTGCAGCGGCTGGTCCGGGTTGTTCTGCCGTTCGCCATCCAGTAGCAACCCGCCGCCGCTCGCCAGGCGGCGTACCGCGCTGCGCGAGGGCTGCAAGTTATGGCGCAGCAGCAGATCAGTCAGGCTTAGGCCGCCAGCCAGGTCATCAGTGCTGACGCTTAGCTGCGGCAACTCAGCATCCGTTTGCTGTGCGCTAAACAGCGCCAGGGCGGTGGCGGCGGCATCGCGCGCGGCCTGCTCGCCGTGGGCCAGGGTGGTGGCGGCGTTGGCCAGGATGATCTTCGCCTGGTTCAGCTCGGCGCCGGCAAGGGCGCTCAAACGCGCCACTTCATCCAGCGGCAGTTCGCTGAACAGGGCGAGAAAGCGCCCCACGTCGGCGTCATCGCAATTGCGCCAGAACTGCCAGAAGTCGTACGGCGAGAGCTTATCGCCATTGAGCCACACCGCGCCGCTGGCCGATTTGCCCATCTTGCGCCCGTCGCGGGTGGTCAGCAGTGGCATGGTCAGGCCGAACAACTGCTGGCAACCCTGACGCCGGCCCAGCTCCACGCCATTGATGATATTCGCCCACTGGTCGGCACCGCCCAGTTGCAGGGTGCAGTTGTGCCGGCGCGCCAGCTCGGTGAAGTCATGGGCCTGCAGCAGGGTGTAGCCGAACTCCTGAAAACTCAGCGAATGCTCACGCTCCAGGCGGTTGCGCACGGCGTCAAAGGTCAGCAGGCGGTTGATGGAGAAGTGCCGGCCGACCTGATCGAGAAACTGCAGGTAGCCGATGCCATCCAGCCAGTCGGCGTTGTCCACCACCAGGCCGTCGCTGGGGCCGTCGCCCAGTTGGATGTAGCGGGCAAAGCAGCCGGTAATCCCGGCGATATTGTGCTGGATCTGCGCCTCCGGCAGCACTGGCCGGCTGCTGTCGCGAAAGCTCGGGTCGCCGATGCGCGTGGTGGCGCCGCCGATCAGCAGGATTGGCTTATGCCCCGCGCGTTGCAGGTGGCGCATCAGCATCAGCGCCTGCAAATGGCCAACGTGCAGGCTGTCCGCCGTGGCATCAAAGCCGAGGTAGAAGGTAAGCGGGCCCTGGCTTAGCGCCAGGCGCAGGCCATCGAGGTCGGTGCTCTGGTGGATAAAACCACGGGCATCAAGTTGTTCGAGCAGATCAAGGGTGTTGCTGGGCATAAGTGTCTCCTGGTTAAGGCAAAGGCCTGAGGAGACTGGAGTGAGGGAGTGCTATCCGGGCCGCCTCAGGCGGATCGGACATGCAACAACGCATCTACCGCCTGGTGAGAGGGGGCAGGGCGTAATAGAACGCGGAAATTGGGCAGATGTGCTTGTGCATGGGGCGGCACTTTAAAGGCTGTGGCGGGCAAGTCAACCGCCCGTGGTCGGCGGCTTGCGAGCTGCCTGGCTGGTCAAGGCCCTGGCAGTTGAGGCACAGTGAGCCATCAAACCGCCATCTATGCAGCGCCGGGCCATGTTTTTTCGACCGCGAACCAAACCGGGCAATGACAACAGTGCTGCCGTCGACGACCTGCAGGATGTCGGCCAGCGCTCGTTGATCCGCATGATCTTTGCCACCACCGGTCTGACCCTCGGGGTGTTCTGCGTGCTGCAATTTATGGCCGGCAACTACCTGTTTGCCAGCTTTGAACTGCTGGCCACCGGCGTCCTGTTGTGGGGCGCCTGGCGCGTTGTCAGGGCGCGCAACCTGCTGCCCTGGATCTACCTCTACCTGCTGCCGACCTTCAGCTTTCTGCTGTACATCATCGTCATTCCCAATGCCTCGAAAACCGCTTTTGTCTGGGTCTACAGCATCCCGGTGCTGTCCTACCTGCTGCTGGGGCGCAAGCGCGGCAGCCTGCTGTCGCTGCCCTTCGTGCTCGGCGCCTGCCTGCTGTACCTCTACACCTACCCGATCCAGCTGGATGCGCAAAGCCTGATCGATCTGGGCAACGCCGTGTTCTGCGGGGTGATGATCATCATCTTCGTGCACCTCTACGAAACCCGCCGCGCCACCGCTCATCAGCAGTTGCAGCATATGGCGCGCACCGATGCGCTGACCGGCGTGGCCAGCCGTGGCAGTTTCCAGCAGAGCCTGGAACAGAGCATCCGCGAGGCGCAGCGCAGCCAGGCCAAGCTGGTGCTGGTGGTGCTGGATATCGACTATTTCAAGGCGGTAAATGACCAGTACGGCCACGATGCCGGCGACCAGGCCCTGCGCTATATCTGCAACAGCCTTAGCCAACGCCTGCGCGCCACCGACACCCTCGGCCGCCTGGGTGGCGAAGAGTTTGGCCTGCTGCTGCGCAACACCGATGGCCAGGGCGCCGAACCGCTGGTGGAAAGCCTGCGCGCGCAGCTGTGCAGCCAGCCGATGCGTTACGGTGATGAGGAGATTGCCCTGTCGGCCACCTTCGGCCTGGCCGAATGGCCCGTGGATGGCAGTACCGCCGAACAGCTGTACCGCTGCGCCGATCAGCGCCTGTATCGCGGCAAGGAGCTGGGCCGCAATCGCCTGGTGGGGCGCGGCAGTTCGCAGGACAAACACAGCGGCGAATAAGCCCGGCCTGCGCCGCGCGCAATCGCGCAGAACGCCCCTGTTGCGCCGTCTACACTCAGCTTGGCTTATCGATAAACCGCTGCGTTGGCATGCCCCCCGGCGACCTCCTTGGCGCTGCAATTGGTCACTCAGGGACTTTTCATGACCGTCCTTTCCGCCTTTCTCAAGCAGGTCATCAAGCTCTGGCACTCGCCCGATCTGGCCCTGATCGGGCAGCGCCGCGAACGGCGCATGCGCATGCTCGCCAGCCTGGTATTGCTGCTGGTCGGCAGCCTCTGGGGCATCTTCTTCAGCCTGCGCGGCGAGTGGGGCATCGTGATGATGGACCTGCTGATGATCCTCTGCGGCCTGGGCGTATTTATCCTCACCCTGCGCAACCGTGTACGCCTGGCCAATCTGCTGCTGTTCGGCGTGATCATCCTGGTGATCGTCGGCACCACCTTGTTGATGGACCCGCACACCGCCGCCGCGCCGCGCGCGACCCACCTGTATCTGCTGCCGATTGCCGTGGCGGCGCTGATGGCCTTTCGCGATGAACGCCTGTGGCTGCGCTACGGCGTTGCACTGTTCTGCCTCGGTTTGTTTACCTTGCTGGCCTCCTCATCCTGGAGCCCAACCAGCGCCTACCACCTGCCGGATGACGTACGCATGGCCGGCTCCTGGGTGCAGAGCGTGGCGGCCATGCTGATGCTTTTTGCCCTGCTGCATATTCTGCAAAGCGACGCCGCCGAACGCTCGATGCTCGACCGCGACCTGCATGCCGCGCTGCGTGAACAACAGTTTGTGCTGCACTACCAGGCGCAGCTGAACAGCAGCGGCACAGTCACCGGCGCCGAAGTGCTGATCCGCTGGCAACACCCGCAACGCGGGCTGGTGCCGCCCGCCGAGTTTATCGGCCATGCCGAGAAAACCGGGCTGATTATCCCGATTGGCCAATGGGTGCTGGAGCAGGCTTTTACCCAACTGCGCGCCTGGAAGGACGACCCGCTGTACCGCGACATCAGCCTGGCGGTGAATATCAGCCAGAAGCAGTTTCGCCAGGCCAGCTTCGTCACCGACATGCTCGGGCTGATCGAAACCTACGGCATCGACGCACGCCGCCTCGAACTGGAACTCACCGAAACCCTGATCGTCCACGACATCGACGATCTGATGCGCAAAATGGCCGTACTGGTCGAGCGCGGCGTGCGTTTCTCCCTGGACGACTTCGGCACCGGCTTCTCCTCCCTCAGCCACCTCAAACGCCTGCCCCTCAACACCCTGAAAATCGACCGTTCCTTTGTCAGCGACCTGCTTACCGATGCCAACAGCCAAGCCATCGTGCGCACCGTAATCGCCCTGGCGCAAAGCATGGGCATGACGGTGATCGCCGAAGGCGTGGAAACCCAGGCGCAGCAGCAGTTTTTGCTTGATAACGGTTGTATGCAGTTTCAGGGGTATCTGTTTAGTAAACCGCTGCCGTTGGGGGCGTTTACAGCGTTTGTGGAGAGGCAGAATGGTTGAAGGCTAGGTGAGGGCTGATTGGCCGCTGATGGGCAACAAAGCAAAAGCCGCGCACTGCGCGGCTTTTTGTTTTGCTAATGCTCAATGACCTGCTGCAAGCCGCCTTCGTAGGGTGGGTTAGCCGCATCTGGCGATTACCAGGCATCACCTCACTCGGCCTGCGGCGTAACCCACCATCGGCGCAACACGCACCATCGACTGGTGGGTTACGCGCCGCGCCAGTGTCTCGGGTGGATTTGCGGGCGGTGTTGGCGGCGCTAACCCACCCTACGGGTCTACCAATGGCCGGCGCTGGGTAGGGTGGGAAGCCGTGAAGGTTTTCCCACCATGAGTGCTGTGCGGCCCAAAGGATTAGCCCTTACCCGTCGCCATAGCCTGTTGCACGAGTGGCAGCAATGCATCGGTTGCCGCTATCAGCTCGGCCAGCAGAGCTTCATCCACATCCATATAACCTTCGTACTCAGCCAGATTGCGGCGTTCGTGGCAGAGCGCGAATAGGCGTACCTGGGGTTTGCTCAGCCCAAGGGTGTGCACCAAACACTGAAACACCAAGTAGCGGCGATCTGAGCGGTAGCCCCGCAGGCGCATAGCCGTCAATGCCAGGGCGTGAGCCGCGTTGTAGGCCAGGTCGAAGCGACTGGCGAAGGACAGTGCGGAGATGTGAGCATCCTTCAAGCGATCTACCGCTGACGTCAGCAGCCCCTCACACTCCTTATGGTCCGGCGGTTCAGCTTTGAGGCCGCCGCTGCGCACCAGGTTTTCCAGATTGTCGTTACCGTCCATGGTTTGCCTCTTCTGGGTTGTGGCCAATCAAGTCGATTTTGTCCTGCTGCTCTACCCGTACCACAAAGCTATTGCCGGCTGCTTTCTTGGCTTGCCAGTCGGTCAAAGTGTAGAGCGTCGGGTTAATCGTGCGACCCAGCTGCTCCTCCACAGGGAGCAGGCGTTCCATTAAATCGCTGTAGCTGAGGTTTTCACCAATCAGCATAAGATCAATGTCACTGCCTGCATGCTCGCTGCCTTTGGCAATAGAACCGTAGACGAATGCCCACGTTATCTCTTCAGTCAGCGGCGCAAGAGCCGTGCGCAGATGTTCCGCAATACCGAAGCTCTTGCGCACAATGCCAAGCAGCTCTACATAGATTGGGCACTGCGGATTGGCTTGGTAGTGCGTCTGGTTGCCCTGGCGGCTCATGGTCAGGATGCCCGCGTTGTGTAGGCGCTCCAACTCTCGCATCAGGCTGCCCTTGCCGACCTGCGCCCAGCGGGAGATCTCATTGGCATAAAAGCTCTGATCGGGCTTGCCATACAACAAGCCCAGCACCTTCTGCTGGGTTGCGGAGAATAGAGCGTCACTGAGGGGGATGGCTGACATGGTTGACTCGACAAGTCCCAAAAAGGGAACGATAGGTCCCTTTTTGGGACTTGTCGAGTCTGTGTTAGTAGAGCAGGCTTGAATGCCGCGATTAATTCTCGGCGTAAGCCGTGGTCTGTCCTCTATTTTTCATGAGTTCCTCAAGAGACAAACTTTACTTAGCACGCCATCAGTCAGTCGCAACTTGAGTCATTTCGTCATAATGTTTCTTGTCCACTTCTTCCATCCACTGAAATATGTTACCGATGACGCTATGGCTTTCGCCAGCCAAGTTTTCCGACGACTCTTCGGTTATTTCAATTACGTCGCTATGCGAATACTTGTTTATAAATCGGTAGATTTTTTCTTTGAGTTCTGATGTCGTGATAGTGCAATCTTTAAGTCCAGCATCCATTAGCTGACTAATGTCGTTTCTTCGCTTTGGATATTTGAAAGTAAAAAACGACTCAATTAGCTTGCGAGATAGATTTGCAGTCAAAAAAGCTTCATCTCTGTCAAGCGTCGTATGCGATCTATATTCATATAGTTTCTTGAAAATGTAGTGGTACTCAGATCCGTAATTTTTCAGCGAATCATCGGCGTCAACAAGCAACGAATGCCGGGGGGCGCCAGGAGGTGCATCCAGTCGATAGAAGAAGCAGTTCTCCGTCTTGCCTTTTTTAATCCTATTTCTGTTCATCCCAGTAAACCAGTCTCTCACTAGTTTGAAGTAGGTGAAGTTATGAGTTAATACAAAAAGTTGTTTTGCTTCTGTGCACTGAGTTCTCAGAAATGAGTAGGCATGGAACAAGTGGTTGGAATCAAAGCTTGAAACTGGATCGTCGACGACAACAATCGTATCTTTGATGTTGTTTCCGTTCTCTTTGAGCTTTGTTATAAAGTAGACAAAAGCAATCGCCGTCTTCTCTCCTTCGCTCAAGTTTCCATCATGCTCACCGATTCCGTTTCTGATTATTTCATAGCCCTTTTTCTTCTGGTTGAAACTAAGGCAAAGTTCAGAGCGGCCAATAAAGCGGTGTAAGGTGTCATTGAACTCCTTTGCTCCGACCGTTTCATTTGAGAGCAGTGCCTCTATCGCTGCGACCTCTTGGTCGAGCTTTTCAATTTTATCGTAGTCAAGCTTGGCTTCAGCCTCAAGGCTGTTGCAATTTTTCTCACTTCCAGAATAATCAAACTCTTGTACCTCGGCCGCAGCAAAGTGAAGCTCCAGTGTTACTTTGCTTTTCGAGGTCTCAGACTTAAAGTTTGAAGTCTTATTGTTGTGCTTTTCGACAAGCGCAACGATTGATTTCAGGGCTTCATTGAAGTTCGTGACATCCTCTTCAATTACATCTGGAACCTGGATGTCAGTCTTGGCTGGGTCTGTAATTTTGGCTTTCAGAGCCTCCCGCCATGCTTGCACTTGCTGGTTGATCTTCTCTGCAGCAGATGTGTATTCCTTCTGAAGTCTCTCTAAGTCAGCAGATAATTCTTTATAAAACTCCGTAGGTGCGGGAACTTGACTGATTGGTGCGCCTTGAGACTCAATCCAGGTTGCGGCGCTCTGAAGCCTGCTTTGGAAGTCTGTAAACGCTTTACTGAAGTGAGCGGCAAGTGCCTCTGTACGAAGCTGGGTGAAATGGGAACCGCAGAACTCGCAAGATTGTGAGTCATGTTGCTTATGGATTTCTAAGCCGGTTTGAACCCATTCGCGGATATCGGGGTTATCAGTCAGTCTTTGGATAGCTTGATTGACTGCTGTCGTCCCGATCAAGTCCCTGAGGCGATCTGCCGCTTTCTTAAAGTAGTCCGGTTCAATGGTCGTTGAGGCGAAAGCTATGCTTGGCAGCTGATCTGGCTTGGCTGCATTCGTTAGGTTAATAACTTTTTCATCTGGAAGAACCGATTCTGCTTTGAAAATTTTCTCACTATTATTCTGAATGAAAGCAGAGAGCTTGCGGCGGTCGTAATTTAGGTAGTAGCTATCGCTTGTATCAACTGCTTGAAGTCCCAGTTTCATTTTCTTTGCTGCGTTGGTCAGAAACTTATCTAATGCTTCGCGTTGTTTTTTTACATTGCTTAGCTTTTCATCGTGGGACTTCTTATTTGATTGAAGCTCCCCCTTAAGTTTCTCTAGTTTTTGCAAGTCATCAATCTTCTCTTTTGCAATGAGAAGAATGCTTTTCACAGACTTATCCCAATCAATGTTCTCGTGAATGAAACGTTGATTGAATACATGAATGTTTAGCTGGGACGATGGAAGAGTCGTTTCCGTGATGAGTGAACCGTCCTCTAACGCAATTGAGAACTGACCTGCACTGAAACGCGGAAGCAGTGAGCGAAGCTCAAAGCACGAGAACAGATTTGACAGAGTTGATTTCCCTGTCCCGTTCCAACCATAAATAAGGTTGTACTTACCAAAAGTCTGAATCTTCGTACCATTGAAATCGTTGAAAATGCCGAACTGCTTAAGACGATTAATGCGAACGATCACGTTTAGGTTCCTTTCCTTTGGCTCACGTTAACTTTACATAAAGCAAATAATTGGGGCACGACTTACAGCGTCCTCCTGCATTTCAGAGACTCTGCACCGTCCGGCACTTGGGAAACCCCGAACACCCCCAAAACTGCTGCCCCGCTTTTGCCCCCGACTTCACAGTACGAATCAGCAACGCGCTGCCGCATTTCGGACACTGCCGCTCGGCTGTCGGATCACTTCTGCGCTTAAGGTTTTGCACATGCTCGCGCTGGGTGGCGAGGGTTGGTGCGCGGCGGCCGGTTTGCAGGGTGTGCAGCATGGCGTCGACTTCAGCCGCGCTAAATACCGGCTGCTGGAATGATTGGATATAGCGGATAAAGCCGATGCCCTGTGTGACGTTGGCCGGCACTTCGGTTTTAAAGCTGCTGCCGCCGACAAAGGTGATGACCGAGTGCAGGTGCTCGGGGTTTACGCCCAGGGTGGCTTCCAGCGCTTTAAGGTGTTTGTAGTTCTGCCGCAGCGGGTTCTGGAATTTGAAGGTGCCTTTGTAGAGCTTCTGCGTCCATTGCGCCTGCTTTTCGCTGCCGAAGATCCAGCCGCTCATATTCTTGGTTTCCAGCACAAAGATGCCATAGGGCGAGAGGAATACGTGGTCGATCTGCGTCGTGCCGTCGGGCGTGTTGAGGGTGACGTTGTGCAGGCGGCGGTAGGTGTGTTTGTCCAGCTGCCAATGGGCGAATAAGCGCACCAGCAGTTCACCAATATGGCCCTTGGCCCAGGGCGACTTGAGCAGGCCGACCAGCAGCATGGCGGGAAGCAGCCAGGTCATCGTATCGAGAACGGGCCGCAGGATGACGCTGTAGTCCATGCCTTCTTCCTTGAGCAATGCCGCTTGAGTGGCGCCCGTAAGCCGAGCGAGCAGGCGTGTCGGATTTCCAAATGCATGACACTGCCCCGGATAATGGCCAATTGCCTGCGCCAGCTCAAGGGTTCAACGACTAATTGCTAACAGCCGCGGTGGGCGAGTGGCTGTTTTGCATGGCTGCGCCAGCGTAACTGCGGCCGATCCGGAAGGGGCTTTTAAGGGGGCAGATTGTTCACATTGCTCAACAACGCGTACAGCTCGTCGTTGAGGTGGCTGTACAAGCGGCAGATAAGTTTGATTTGTAGCTTATGGGCTACAAATTTGGCTGGCTGGATGTGTTTTGTAGCCCTGAGGCTACAGGGCTATAGCGGTAGGGGGCGACGCATGAAGGCGCTTGGTGCGGAGTAGGGTTAGTTTTCGAGGCGCCGCCGCTTGGCGTATTCGGCTGCTTTTCCGCTATCAATAAAGTCGAATACGAATTCCTTTGCATGCATAACGCTTTCGTAGCGCTTTTTTCCCTGCACATTATCTACAACCAGTTTGCAGCCAGCCGGCTCGATAATCACGGCCAGCTTAAAGCCTCGGTGTTTTATCGTGTGGCGGCCGTTTTTGCGTTTCCATTTGGCAGAGGCCAGGAAGCGTCTGAATCGACCTAGGCGTCGTCGGGCTTCTGTCGCCTCCCGCGTGCCGGTTAGCGCATCGCAGCAGTGAGTGCCAACGCCCATCTGCTCCCAGTGCTTATGTAGTACGTAGTGCACATAGCGGATCGCTGTACCGCACAGCTCGCAGTTGCCGGCGAGGTCGCCCAGGTCATCCTCACCACTGTATTCCCATCCTGAGTCGGGCCGTATTTCCCCATGCTCGCGCGCATGGCAGCCCCGGCAGAGCGTTTCACAATCCGAATGGTCGTACTGCCAAGGCTTTCGCCCGCTGATGTAGTGCTTGTGGTGAACTTGCAGAACGACGCCATCCTGCCGCCCACGGCCACACTCAACGCAAACGCCACCATCCAGCTGTATTACCTGTTCTCTGAATGCTGCCCACTGCTTGTCGGCATAAAAATTCGCCATCCCTAGCTCTCCCGCGCCTGTCCTTGTCAGCCCTTGAGGGCTCAGCGGCGCAATTCCTGTGCATCGCTTGCTGTGTCATCTGTTCAGACCAGCCTAGCTGCCTGGCGCACGGGTTGCGTAGCTAACTTGGTAGCGGGTGCTACGACCGCCACCGGGTAGGCGGGCTATTGCTTGGGACTGTAGTTCTGCTCAGGTACAGACAGTTCGTCAGCTGGCAGCAGTCTCAGCCAACCCAGTACCCGTGACTGATCGATATACCAGTGGCCTTCTCGTTGGGTAAGCCCCAGGTCTTCTCTGGAACTGCCAAAGGGGCCAGGGTTTTGCTGGGCGATTTGTAGGGTACCGTTGTCGACGCTGGCAATAATCGCGACGTGACCGTAGCGGTTGAGCAGCGAGGGGGCGAACACCAGTAGGTCTTCTGCTTGCGGCTGCTCGGTGCTGCCGTTGCGAAACTGCAACATCGCCCGTTTGGCGTTCAGGCTGCCGTCGCTGAGGGTTGGGTCGAAGAAGTCTTTGGCGTGCCCGTAGGTGTCGGGCATGCGGTGGCCATGTCGCTCGAAGTAGTAACGCTTAACGAACTCCACGCACTGATAGCGCAGGCCCAGGTTGTAGCCGTCCGAGCTCAGGTTACGGCCCTGCACCGTATTGACCCCACCGTTGTAGTAAATCGCCACGCCATTCAACTCATCGAGCTCATCGCCTACAGAATGTTGGTCGTTGGGTTTGATGCGGGTAACGGCTGCATAAGTCGCCAGAGCGATCAAAGGCAGCAGAACACAGCTAGCGAGCAGGGCGATTCGGCGTTTGTTCATCGTGAGGGCTTTATAAGTTGGAGGGCGCGGCTGTGGTTTTGGGCTGGATCGTTCGCGCGGCGTAGAGCGGCATTAATCCGTGTTTGGATCTGCTGCCGTTGAGTGCCCGTTATCGGTGACATCGAGCCTGTAAAGCATTTCTATATTTTGACCAGCGCATTGGGTGCCGAAGGTGCTCCCATAAACCAGTACGTCGTAGCGCCCAGACTTGGTGGGAATACCCTGAATCACCCCATGCTTTTCTCTTTCGATATGGGTTAACTCCAAGCCATTGGGCAATGGCATGCCTGGAGCTACCAGCAACTGGCTCATGGGGGTACTGGCGTTGATCACATCTATACGGATGCTATAGGGGGCTCCCACGGCTGCGGCAGGAAGCTCCTTGGGCAGAAGCTCAGGCGCAGGCCTTATGGCGCAGCCGACCACGACATTAGCGAGCATGAGGACTTCACAACCTGTTAGCGGAATGGCCATACAGAGAGTTAGCAGCGTCTTTCTCAGCATGGTTGCGTTGTTCTTTGCGGAGGAGCTGGTTAGCGCGCCTTGCGTTCGATTTCTTCTATTTCTGCAAAGGCCTTTCGATGCTCTGCTTGCGAGGCGTAGTCGCCGCTTATTTCCTTGGCGGACTTGCCGCTTAGGATTTCACCACTTTTGGCATCACGTGAAAAAGTGATTACAAAGCGTCTATTGTTCAGCGCCAGGTAGAGGTAGTAGTAGTCCTCGGGCTTGTTGGGTTCGGCGAACGCACTGTAGGCATAACGAACTCGTTGGCGAAGGTCTGGAGGGTTGTCGATGAGCGTCGTTCTATCCAGGTCTGGGAATTCATCCCGCAACTCACTACTGGCAATCAGAGGCAGTTCAGCATACTGAGACGCTGCAAAAGGCAAAGGTCTAGTGCGTAGCATGGTGATATTGCTTGCTCTGCCATCTGCTTCATTGCGTGGTTGGTATATGCCGTCGAGAAACCAGCGGCTTGCATCAAACATTTCTTCAATCTCAAAGCCGCCGTAATACATCATGATTTTCTTGGGCATTTCGCTTTCCTTGGCATTCAGATAAAGCCCGGTCGCTAAGCTGGCGATCAAGGCAATGCTCCACAACGACGCTTTAATCACGCGCCTCATAGCGGCTTGTATTCCTGCAAGCTGGCGGGAACACCGGTAGGTTCATTCCCGGAACGTACTGGGCGAACCGCGCCTTCTGCATCCAGCGGGTAGCCGATGGATCGCTCGTAGCCATCGCGGCTTTTGGCATGGCGAACCAGCATTTCATCTTCCGAACTGGCCGTCTTCAGCGGTGGTCTCGGGGCCGACTCATTAGGCAGCTGTGCGTTAGCGTCTTTGCTGGCTTGCCGATGCGCAGCTAAGCGTTTCTGATAATTGCTGCGCTGCACCTCATAACGATCAATGGCAAGTTTATCCGCGCGAACCCGCTGTCCTGCTGCTTTTAAGTTGGCGCGATCGGCGGTAGTGCCATAGGTGTTGTCGTACGTGCTGCGGCGCGGGAACGCCCATACAGATACTTGGGCAGCGTTGGCAATTAGTTGTGCAAGGCTTTTTTCGTACAGAGGGTCTTCATCTTCCCTGACGTGAAACTCAGCATTAATCCCGAGCCCGGTGCGGCAGGCATAGGAATAGATTTTGCCACTCAAATCGAAGGCCTCAGGCTTGAGCATTTGTGCTTGGACGTCACGCATGCGGTAACTGTCGGCTTTATCCATTTCATAACCGAATTCAATACTGCCAACCAAGCCGTGGGAGAACATGTCGAGTTGCTTTATCTCGCGTTTCTTGCTGATGCGCAGGTTGATAAAGTCGAGTAAGTGAGCGATCGAATCCAGTTCGCGGTACTTTGCTCCATAACGTGTTTCTACTACCTCTTTCACTGCGTCGAGCAGGGGGCGTTCATAGCCCTCGGTGAAAATAAGGAAAATTCGCTGTGTGGCATCGTTAGCGCTGGCAGGTGGGTAATGGCGAATTTGCCGGATGCCTTGATTAATGAAACGCATCATGTTGCCTTTCTGCCTACGCAGCCACTCTTCCATGGTCATATGCGAAGAACCGACTACGGTAATGAAGTCACGCTGCAGGGCGATAGGGATCTGCTGAATAGCGTGCTCGGCACTAGTCCTACCTTGATGAGGTGCTGTCATTGCATCCGTCCTTAGAAGCTAATGCCCTGTTGCTTGAGGTAATTGGCCGCATCCCGGCCCCAGCGAACGACAACGGATTGTGGGTCTTTGGTAAACACCCGCTCGGTATTGCCGTAGCCATTGGTGTAACCGACAAAGCGCTGGCCATCTCCACATTCCACGCAGTAGAGCGCGTCTTCGACGGGTTGGCCGCTATTGCTGTCTATCAATTGGTACTGCTCGCTGTGCCTGGGCAGGATCTCTGGTGCGCTGAACGGCGCGCTGCCCGATTGAGTACCAACCAGTACGTCGCCTGAACCGGTGATGATGATCCCGCCATGAGCGGTGGCACTACCAAGAAACGCAATGGGTTTTCCATTGACCAGGATGCTGCCTATACCTTCGGTGACCGCATCGCCACAGGCCGTACTGTCACCGACCCGCAGGGTAGGAAGGTTGTTGATCAGAACATCCGGCGAACCACTGGTGGTCGGGTTGGTGCCATGCCCAGGAATGGGGCACGCATTTAAATCGCTAAGGCGGGAGGCGGGTTTTGCCATGGCTGTCGTCCTTGTGCCAAATCATCAAGCATTCTGAGCTCCATGGGATTTTTCCGATGTGGCTAGGTTCACTTTTCGAGGCGGTAACATCGTGCATGCGTCGGTAGGTTTGCTTCCAGTGAAGCATCCCTAGTTTCGTAGCCCCCTCCTCCAGGCCCCACAATACGGCCAACTAATGGGTGTTTTCTTCGGGCGGGCTGATTTGATTGCAGTCTCCCCTTACCGCTACACCATCATCCAGCTCCACGATATTCACTGTATGAAAGCTTCCAATCGAGTCCACCAGCCGGTTTTCCGCACCAGGGCTTTATAGTTGCCTGTGTCCGTTTTGACGATGGTGGCCATCTTTTTCCTGGTCCAAAGCGTACTGCTGTACCGGCAGTGTACTTTTGTACTGGCTTAGCTGTTTTTCTCGCAGACATGAAAAAGCCGCGCAGTGCGCGGCTTTGGAGTTGGTGGGCCCACACGGACTCGAACCGTGGACCAAAGGATTATGAGTCCTCTGCTCTAACCAACTGAGCTATGGGCCCTCAGAAGCGGGCGGATTATACCGGTGCCTTCTCGGCAGCGCCAACCGAATGGCGCGGGGTGAGGAAGTTTTGTGCGAAGGCGTCCGCATGGATGGCGCGGCTGATGACGAAGCCCTGGATCTGCTCGCAGCCTTCGGCGGCGAGGAACAGTTCCTGGGCTTTGGTTTCCACCCCTTCGGCGATCACGGTCAGTTGCATGCTGCGCCCCAGGGCGATGATGGCGCGCACGATGGCGACGTCGTTGCTGTCATTGGGTAGGCCGCGCACGAAGGATTGGTCGATTTTCAGGGTGTCGACCGGCAGGCGCTTGAGGTAGCTGAGCGAGGAATAGCCGGTGCCGAAATCATCGATGGCCAGTTGGATGCCCAGGTTTTTCAGCTGGTGCAGCAGGTTCAGGGCTTCTTCGGCCTGGTTCATGATGAAGCTTTCGGTGATTTCCAGTTGCAGCAGTTCGGGGGCCAGGTTGTGGTCTTCCAGCAGGCTGGAGATGCGTACCAGCAGGTGCGGCTGGCGCAGTTGCACGCCGGTCAGGTTGACCGACAGCGGGCCGAAGGGGGCGTGCTGTTGTTGCCATTGCTGCATTTGCCAGCAGGCTTGGCGCAGCACCCAGTCGCCGAGGGCGATGATCAGGCCGGTTTCCTCGGCCAGGGGGATAAAGCGATCCGGTGGGATTTCGCCGAATACCGGGTGATGCCAGCGCACCAGTGCTTCGGCGCCAATCAGGCGGTTGCTGCTCAGGCTGCGCTTGGGTTGGTAGTAGAGCTGCAGTTGTTCCAGCTCGATGGCGCGGCGCAACTCGCGCTCCAGGGCCATGCGTTCGGTGGCCTGGAAGGTGAGGTCGCGGGTGTACAGCTCTACGCGGTTGCGCCCGCGCGCCTTGGAGCGGTACATGGCGGCATCGGCATTTTTCACCAGGGTGGCGACATCGTCGCCGTCATCCGGGTAGCGACTGATGCCGATGCTGGCGCTGATAAACAGCTCCTGTTCGTCGAACTGGAAGGGCAAGCTGAAGCAGTCGAGCAGCTTGTGCGCGACCAGCTCGGCATCGCCATCGTGCTGCAGGCCGGGTAGCAGGATGATGAATTCATCACCGCCGAGGCGCGCCACGGTGTCGATATCACGTAGGTGGGCTTTCAGGCGTACGGCAATGCTCTTCAGCAGTTGGTCGCCGACCGGGTGGCCGAGGCTGTCGTTGATGTGTTTGAAGCGGTCCAGGTCGATAAACAGTACGGCGCCCATGCGTTTGTCGATGTGCGCGTCTTCGAGGGCGGCGCGCAGGCGTGCTTCGAACAGCATGCGGTTGGGCAGGCCGGTCAGCGGGTCGTGATGGGCCTGGTGGTCGAGGCTGGCCTGGGCGTGCTTGAGCGAGCTGATATCGGCAAATACCCCGACAAAGTGGGTGATCTGCTGATCACTGTCACGCACGGCGCTGATGGTCAGCCATTCCGGGTAGAGCTCGCCGCTCTTGCGCTTGTTCCAGATCTCGCCTTGCCAGTGCCCGGAGGCGCTGAGGTTGTGCCACATGGCGGCGTAAAACGCGCTGTCGTGGTTGCCGGAGGCGAGCAGGCGCGGCGACTGGCCGAGGGCTTCGGCTTCGCTGTAGCCGGTGATGGTGGTGAAGGCGCGGTTGACGGCGGTGATGCGCTGCTGCAGGTCGGTGATCATCACGCCTTCGGCGGTGCTTTCGAAAACGGTGGCGGCCTGCTTGAGGTTTTCCTGCATCTGCTCGCGCTCGGTGATGTCGCGCGCGATGGTCAGCATGCAGGTGTCGCCTTCGATGGGGATCGGCTGCACCGACATCTCACAGGTGCGCAGCGAGCCGTTGCGGGTGCGGATCAGGGCGCGGAAGTCGCGCACCGAGCCGTGCTGTTGTACGTGCTCGAACATCCGCGTGCGGTCTTCCGGGTCGGCCCAGATGCCCAGTTGCAGGGTCGAGCTGTCGGTCGCTTCGTTAACGCTGTAGCCGGTGATGCGGCTGAAGCCTTCGTTGACGTCCAGAAGTTGGCCGTCGCTCAGGCGGGTGATCAGCAGGCCGTCGGGGGAAGCGTGGAAGGCCTTGGCGAATTTGTCCTCGGAGAGTTTCAGGCGCTGTTGGGTGTCCTTCAACTCGCTGATGTCACGTACCGCCACGACCAGGGTGCTGCTGTCATCCAGGGTGACCTTCTGCGCGGAAATCAGCGCGGTGAACTGGCTGCCGTCGCGCCGGCGAAAGCGGCCCTCGATGTTGTGCGCGCTGCCCTTGCGCAGCATTTCCAGAATGCGTGGGCCGATGCCTTGCTCCATCCACAGGTCCAGCTCTGAGCTGGTATGGCCGATGGCTTCGGCGGCGCTGATGCCGAACTGCTGCTCGAAGGTGTTGTTGACCGCCAGCAGGCGGCCGTCGTGCAGGTTGAGCAGGGCGATGATGTCCGGGCAGCTGTGGAACACCGAGGCGAACTTCTGCTCCGACAGGGCCAGTGCCTGTTCGGTGCGCTTGGTTTCGGTGATGTCGATCAGCAGGCCACGCAGCATCTGGCTGCCATCCAGCGGCGAGAGCGTGACGATATCGCGTACCCAGACTTCGCGGCCGTCGGCGGCGAGCATGCGGTAATCCATGCTGTGGTCGCGCCCGGCCAGGGTTTCACTGCGGCAATAGTCGAGGGTGCGGCGCGCGTCATCGGGGTGCAGGATGCGTTCGATAAAGCCGGGTTGCAGCCAGTCCTGCGCCGGATAGCCAAGCAGTTTCTCTGCCTGGGGCGCGACATAGGTGTAGCGAAAGTCGCTGGGGTCCATCTGCCAGGCAACGGCGTTGAGGCTTTCCACCAGGCCGCGGTAGTGCTGCTCGCTGTTACGCAGCTCGCCTTCGAGTAGGGCGCGGTTGTGCATTTCACTGCGCAGGCGGTGGTTGATGCGCAGGATGCTGAAGATGATCAGCAGGGCTGCCAACAAGCCGGGCAGGCCAAACAGCAGCAGGCTGCGCCAGAACGGGCGCTGGTCAAGCGGATCGCTCACCCAGCGCTGCTGGATGTCGGCGATTTCACTGGGGGTGAGTTCGCCCAGCAGTTTGTCGAGAATGCCGGCCAGGATCGCTTGATCCTTGGGTACGGCCATGGCCAGTTGGTAGCGGTACGGGGTTTGCCCGCTGATGACGATGCCATCGAGCTTGAGTTGGCGCAGGTGCCAGACGCTGGAGGCGAGGTCGCCGACCATCGCATCGGCTTGCCCGGAAGCCAGTGCCTGCAAGGCGGCGGCGACGCTGGGGCGCGGCCACAGGCGCAGGTCGGGATGTTTGTCGCGCAGCAGTTCGTGAGTGGCGTAGCTGTCCACCACGGCCACGCGCAGCCCTTGCAGGTCGCGCAGCCTGCGCGGTTGTGGGCCTTGCTCCTGGCTCAGGATGACAATCGGGAAGTCGAGGTAGGGGCGGGTGAAGGTCAGGTACTGCTCGCGTTCGGGGGTGGCCATCAGGCTGGGCAGTAGGTGCAGCTTGCCGGTTCTGGCATCGGCTAGCACTTCGCTCCAGTTCTGTGCTGGGGCGGGGCGCAGGGTGACCGGCAGGCGCTGTTCGATCAGCCGCACGTAGTCGGCGGCCAGGCCCTGATACTGCTCATTGTTGTCGATAAATTCGTACGGCGGCCAGTCGCGGTCAACGCCCAGGCTCAGTTGCGGGTTTTCCGCCAGCCAGGTTTGCTCGGCGGGCGTCAGCTCAAGGCTGAGGGCGGGCACGGTCCAGCAGGCCAGACACAACAGGAGGGTGGCTGCAACACGCGGCATGGGTTGGCTCGTTCGCTGGGCAATTAGCAAAAGTGTAGACCGCCTGGCAGGCCTTGGTAGTTGCCCGGAATGCAAAACCCCCGGCAGGGCCGGGGGTTTTGGTGTTACTCGTCGAGGAAGGAGCGCAGGTGCTCGCTTCTCGTCGGGTGGCGCAGCTTACGCAGCGCCTTGGCTTCGATCTGACGAATCCGCTCGCGGGTTACATCGAACTGCTTACCGACCTCCTCAAGGGTGTGGTCGGTATTCATGTCGATGCCGAAGCGCATGCGCAATACCTTGGCTTCACGCGCGGTGAGGCCGGAGAGTACTTCACGAGTGGCTTCTTTAAGGCTCTCAACAGTGGCGACATCGATTGGCGACTGCATGGTCGAGTCTTCGATGAAGTCACCCAGATGGGAGTCTTCGTCATCACCGATTGGGGTTTCCATGGAGATCGGCTCTTTAGCGATCTTCAATACCTTGCGGATCTTGTCCTCAGGCATTTCCATGCGCTCACCCAGCTCTTCCGGGGTCGGTTCACGACCCATTTCCTGCAGCATCTGCCGGGAAATACGGTTGAGCTTGTTGATTGTCTCGATCATGTGCACCGGAATACGGATGGTGCGCGCTTGGTCGGCAATCGAACGGGTGATCGCCTGGCGAATCCACCAGGTGGCGTAGGTCGAGAACTTGTAACCGCGACGGTATTCGAACTTGTCCACTGCCTTCATCAGGCCGATGTTGCCTTCCTGGATCAGGTCGAGGAACTGCAGGCCACGGTTGGTGTACTTCTTGGCAATTGAGATCACCAGACGCAAGTTCGCTTCAACCATCTCTTTCTTCGCGCGACGGGCCTTGGCCTCGCCGATCGACATGCGACGGTTGATGTCCTTGATTTCAGCCAGGGTCAACTCGCATTCGGCTTCCAGGGCAGACAGCTTTTGCTGGCAGCGCTGGATGTCGCCTTGCAGGTTACCGATGGCTTCGGCGTACTTGGCTTTGCCTTTGGCCAGGCCAGCGGACCACTCGACGTCGATTTCATTGCCTGGGAACAGGCGCAGGAAGTCGGCGCGCGGCATACGTGCATCACGTACGCAGAGTTGCATGATGGCGCGTTCCTGGGCGCGCAGGCGCTCCAGGGAGCTGCGCACACGCACAACCAGTGCATCGTACTGTTTAGGTACGAGCTTGATCGGCATAAACAGCTCGGCCATTTCTTTCAGCGCGGCAATGCCTTGCTTGCTGTTACGACCGTGCTTTTTCAGGGCTTTCTTGGCAAGTTCAAGGGCGTCGCCAATCGCGGTGAAGCGGCGCAGGGCCTCTTCTGGGTCCGGACCGCCGTCGCCTTCTTCTTCCTCGTCATCGCTGGATTCAGCGTCGTCGTCGTCAGTTTCTTCGGCAGCATCGCCGTCTTTAACTGGGACAGGCGCAGCTGCTTCAGCGGGAACGATGCCGTCATCCGGATCGATATAGCCGCTGAGGACTTCAACCAGGCGACCACCATCGGTGGTAACACGGGTGTACTCGGCCAGAATGCTGTCGACAGTGCCGGGGAAATGAGCGATAGCGCCCATCACTTCACGGATGCCTTCCTCGATGCGTTTGGCGATTTCGATCTCGCCTTCGCGGGTCAGCAATTCCACGGTGCCCATTTCACGCATATACATGCGCACTGGGTCCGTCGTGCGGCCGATATCAGTCTCCACCGCTGCCAGCGCTGCAGCGGCTTCTTCAGCGGCTGCCTCGTCGGTATCGGCGTCGGCCAACATAAGGGCGTCCGCATCCGGAGCACTCTCGTGTACGGGGATCCCCATGTCGTTGATCATGCGGATGATGTCTTCCACCTGCTCCGGATCAGAAATATCTTCCGGTAGGTGGTCGTTGACCTCTGCGTAAGTCAGATACTTCTGCTCACGACCCAGGGTGATCAACTCTTTGATACGAGACTGCTGTTGCGCTTTTCCGGACATAACACCCTATCCACTGAAGGTCTTGGCGGGCAAAAAACAAGCCGCGGATTATACCCGAGTAACACCCCTAAGCGCCAGTTGGACTCGGGATTACCGGTGATGCATTACGGCTCAGCAAGCTGCGCAGCTGATCTTTCTCTTCTGCGCTCAACTCACTTTGACGGGCTTTGCGCAGCAAATGTTCCAGGCTGCGCTCGCGTTGGCGGGCTACTAGACTAGTTATAGTGTCGAAAAACTGTTGTTCAAGGTTGTCGGCTGAAATCAGCCATTCCTTTTCGGCCAGGGCGCGCAATAGACGGCCCTGTTCGGTGCCGTGCCAGCGTGCGATCAGTTGCAGTGAGCGCAGGTTGGGGCTTTTTTGCAGGGCGCCAAGCAGGGCGACCAGCAGCTGGGCGTAGGTATCGTCTTCGGCGGCGAAATGGCTGACATCTTCGACCTTCTGCGCCAATTGTGGGTGGTGCAGCAGGGTGCGCAGCGCGCTCAGGTGTGGCGATTCGACGCTGACCGCAGTGCGTGGTGCGCGCGGGGCGAACTCGCCCTGGCCCTTCTTGCTCCACTTGCCGCCGTCTTTCTTCCAGTTGCCCTTGCCTTTGTTGCGTTCAAACTCTGGCGCGGGGCTTGGATTTTCGTATTCGTTGCGGCTCGGCTCGACATCGTAATAGGCGCTGTCGGGAATCTCGGGGTAATCCGGGTAGTCGCTGGGCGGTGCGCTGCTCTGGCTCGGTTGGCTGCTGCGCGATGCGGGAGCCATCTGCTGCAGGGCTTCGCCGGACAGGCCGGTGATTTCGCTCAGGCGCTGGCGCATCAGAGCGCGCAGGTTGTTGCCAGGGATCTTGTCGATCAGCGGCGCGGCCAGGGTCATCAGGTGCGCTTTGCCTTCCAGGGAGCGCGGGTCGGCTTCTTCACTCAGTTGCTGGAAGAAGTAGTCGGCCAGTGGTTGGGCGTGCTGGTTGATGCGCGCGCGGAAGGCGTCGGTACCTTCGCTGCGCACCAGGGTGTCCGGGTCTTCACCGTCGGGCAGAAATAGAAAGCGCGCGCGGCGGCCGTCCTGCAGGCTCGACAGAGTCGCCTCTAGGGCGCGCCAGGCGGCGTTGCGGCCGGCTGCGTCGCCATCGAAGCAGAACAGTACGCTCGGCACCACGCGGAACAGGCGTTTGAGGTGTTCTTCGCTGGTGGCGGTGCCGAGTGTGGCGACGGCGTTGCGCAGGCCTTGCTGGGCCAGGGCAATCACGTCCATATAGCCTTCAACCACCATGATCTCGTCGAGGTCGCGGTTGTGCTTGCGCGCTTCGAACAGCCCGTAAAGCTCCTGGCCTTTGTGGAATACCGGGGTTTCCGGGGAGTTCAGGTACTTCGGCTTTTCGTCTCCCAGTACTCGGCCGCCGAAGGCGATCACCCGGCCGCGGCTGTCGCGGATGGGGAACATGATGCGGTCGCGGAAGCGGTCGTAACGCTTGCCGCTTTCGGCGTTCTCCACCAGCAGGCCTGCGTCGATCATCGCCTTTTGTTGCAGGCTGTCGCTGGCCAGGTGCTTGAGCAGGTTGTCCCAGCCGGGCGGGGCGAAGCCCATGCCGAAGTCGCGGGCGATCTCGCCGGACAGGCCGCGACCCTTGAGGTAGTCAATCGCGGCTTTGCGTTGCGGGTGGCTTTTCAGCGCCTGTTTGTAGAACTCGGCGGCAGCGGTCAGTAGTGGATAAAGCGGCGAATCCGTAGGCTGGCGCGGCTTGTTGCTGCGTCCACCTTCCTCGCGCGGCACTTCCATGCCGGCGCGCTTGGCCAGGTCCTCGATTGCCTGGGGGAAATCCAGTTGGTCGTGGTCCATGACAAAACCCAGGGCGTTGCCGCCGGCGCCGCAGCCAAAGCAGTAATAGAACTGTTTGTCCGGGCTGACGCTGAACGAGGGGTTTTTTTCTTTGTGGAAGGGGCAGCAGGCGGTGTAGTTCTTGCCGGCTTTTTTCAGCTGGATGCGCGAGGCGACCACGTCGACGATATCGGTGCGGTTGAGCAGGTCATCGATAAAAGACTGTGGGATCAGGCCGGCCATAGGCGCTCAGAATACTGTCATGCGCTGGGGCAGAACAGGGTGGGGCAAAAACTAAAAGACTCCGATCGTCACCCGGAGGTGGCGCGGAGTCTAAAAGCGAAACCCGGCCAAGGCCGGGTGTCAGGCGTTGCTTGTAGCTAATCGTGCAGGCAAAGCTGCGGTGATTAGTACAGGCGAACGCTGCGGCGCTGCTCGCGCTGCACTTTCTTGGCGTGACGCTTAACAGCGGCTGCTGCTTTGCGCTTACGCTCGGAAGTTGGCTTTTCGTAGAATTCACGGCTGCGAACTTCAGCCAGAACACCGGCTTTTTCGCAGGAGCGCTTGAAACGACGCAGAGCTACGTCGAAGGGTTCGTTCTCTTTAACTTTGACGGCTGGCATCCAGGGCTTACCTTCTTTATTACCGGGGGTAACGTTACTCCTGGCAGATGGCGCTGGAGAACGTAGGTTTTTAAGGGTTGCGGATGTTACCGCCTCATCGCGAGGAATGCAAAGCCTCTGATCGAAAAGCGCTGGCCGGCTCGCGCCAGCGGCCATTATCATGCGCGCCTTCGAAGTTGCACACACTACTACAAGGCACTGCCCATGCTGGTTCTGGGATTGGAAACCTCCTGCGACGAAACCGGTGTCGCGCTCTACGACAGCGAGCGCGGCCTGCTGGCCGACGCGCTGTTCAGCCAGATTGATCTGCACCGTGTGTATGGCGGCGTGGTGCCGGAGCTGGCCTCGCGCGATCACGTCAAGCGCATGCTGCCATTGATCCGCCAGGTGTTGAGCGAAGCCGACTGCGTGGCGACTGACATCGACGCCATCGCCTATACCGCCGGCCCCGGCCTGGTCGGTGCGCTGCTGGTGGGGGCGTCCTGCGCGCAGGCGCTGGCGTTTGCCTGGGACATTCCGGCGCTGGGTGTTCACCATATGGAAGGCCACTTGCTGGCGCCGATGTTGGAAGAACAACCACCGGCTTTTCCGTTCGTCGCTTTGTTGGTGTCGGGCGGGCATACCCAGCTGGTTCGTGTCGATGGCATCGGTCAATACCAGCTGCTCGGCGAGTCCCTGGATGATGCAGCGGGCGAGGCGTTCGACAAGACCGCCAAGCTGATGGGCCTGCAATACCCCGGTGGTCCTGAGATTGCCCGCCTGGCGCTGAGCGGCACGCCTGGGCGTTTCAAATTTCCACGGCCGATGACTGATCGCCCTGGGCTGGAATTCAGCTTCAGCGGCCTGAAGACCTTCACCCTGAACACCTGGCAGCAGTGCCAGGCGGCAGGCGACAACTCTGAGCAGACCCGCTGCGACATCGCCCTGGCGTTCCAGCAGGCGGTGGTCGATACCCTGACCATCAAATGCAAGCGTGCACTCAAGCAAACCGGGCTGAATAATCTGGTCATCGCCGGCGGCGTGAGTGCCAACCAGGCACTGCGCCAGTCGCTGGAGAAGATGCTCGCTGAGCTGAAGGGTGAGGTGTTCTACGCCCGCCCGGCGTTCTGCACCGACAACGGCGCGATGATCGCCTATGCCGGCTGCCAGCGCTTGCTAGCTGGGCAGCATGAGGATTTGAGCATCAAGGTGCAGGCGCGCTGGCCGATGGAGCAACTGCCGGCGCTCTAGCACCTGCGGGATGAGGCGGATTCGCTCGGTCGATTTAGAAATGCCGCTCACGGCCAGCGAACAGATCGCGTAAATTGCCGCGATGGCGCCAGACGATCAGCCCGGTCAGTACGCAAACGGGAAGCAGTGCGTCGGGTTGTTGCCAGGCCAGCAGTGGCAGGGTCAGCGGCGTGGCAATCAGTGCGGCCAGCGAGCTGGTACGGGTCAGGACAAAGGTCAGCAACCAGGCGGCAACGGCCAGCAAGGCGGCGGGCGGGTACAGGCCCAGAAGCATGCCGGCGGCCGTGGCGACACCTTTGCCGCCGCGGAAGTTGAAGTACAGCGGATACAGGTGGCCGACAACGGCTGCCAGGCCGACCCAGGCTTGTTGCTGCAGGCTGAAGTCGAGCAGGCTGGCGATCAGTACCGGCAGCAGGCCTTTGAGCAGGTCGCCGATCAGCGTGAGGATGGCCAGGCGTTTGCCGGCGACGCGGAACATGTTGGTGGCACCGGGATTGCCCGAGCCACTGGCGCGCGGGTCCGGTCCGCCGCTTAGGCGGCTGAGCAGAATGGCGAAGGACAACGAGCCGAGCAGGTAGGCGAGGATCGCCAACAGCCAAAACATGGTATCCATTCCGGGGCAAGGGAGCCCTGATTCTAACTAGGTGCGGCAGCCTTGTCGTGCCACGGAGAGCGTGCTTGGACACAGTTTTTATCGAGGGTCTGGAAGTCGATACGGTGATCGGCGCCTACGACTGGGAGCGCACCATTCGCCAGTGTTTGCGTCTGGACCTGTACCTGGGCTGGGATAACCGTCCCGCTGCCGCCGGTGATGAGCTGGACAAGGCGCTGGATTACGCCAAGGTCTCGCAGCGGATTCAGGCGTTTGCCAGCGAGTCGCAGTTTATCCTGGTGGAAACCTTTGCCGAGCGGCTGGTCGAGTTGCTCATGGCTGAGTTTCAGATTCCCTGGGTGCGGCTCAAGCTGACCAAGCCCGGTGCGGTGCCGGCGGCCAGTGGTGGGGTGGGCGTGGAGATCGAGCGCGGATGTCGCTAACTCCCGTTCTACTTGGCCTGGGCAGCAATATCAGCCGCGAAGCGCACTTGTGCGCCGGCCTTGATGCACTCGCTGGTCTGCTCAGTGAGATGCGCTGCTCGCCGGTGTTCGAAAGCCAGGCACTGGGCATCAAGAGCGGGCCGTTCTTCAATCTGGTGGTGGCCGGCTACAGTGAGCTGCCGCTGGGTGAACTGGACCGTCGGCTGAAATTTATCGAAGCCGATAACGGCCGCTACGCGCCTGAACGCAAAGGCCTGCCGCTGGATATCGACGTGCTGCTGTACGGCGATCTGGTCGGCAACTTCGACGGCTTGATTCTGCCTCGGGCGGAAATTCTCAAGAACGCCTTTGTGCTCTGGCCGCTAGCCTTGCTGGTGCCGGAGGTCTTGCACCCGGCGCAGCAGCGTAGTTTTGCCGAACTGTGGCAGGCGGCGCAGATCGATCAGCAACTGTGGCCGGTGGCATTCAGCTGGCGCGAGCAGCAGCTGACGCCGGCTGCGCTGTGCGCCGAGTATCCGGCCAAACCCTGATCAGGGCGTGCTGACGATAATCGCCACGCGGCGGTTCTCGCTGCGCCCTTCGGCGGTGTTGTTGTCGGCAATCGGTTTGCTCTGGCCCATGCCCTGCGTGGCAATCAGCTGCGCATCCATCCCCGCACCTTGCATCACAGCCGCCACCGTCTGGGCGCGGCGCAGCGACAGTTGTTGGTTATAAGCCGGCTGGCCGACATTGTCGGTGTGGCCTTCCAGGCGCACCTGCTGAATACCGACGCCCAGCAGCGCCTGGGTGATTTGCGTCAGTTGCGCGGTGCTGGCGCTGGAGACGACTTCCGAGTCGGTGTCGAACAGCACTTTGCCGGAGAGGCCGAGTTCCCAGCCGTCTTCGGTCCACTGGAAACCATGGCTCTTGAGCAAGGCCACCTGCTCGGCACTGAGGCCTTTGGGTGTGCTCTGGCAGCCGCTGATGAACAGTGCCGCGCCGAGCACGCCGATAAAGATCAATCGCATTAAGCTGCGCACAATGAAGCTCCTTTTCAGTTGGTAAGTGAATCCTGGCCTTTGGCCATGGTTCGCCCGCCCTGGCTGCGTTTGGCGTGGTACATGGCAACGTCCGCCTCGTGCACCAGGGCTTCGGGGTTGTCGGCGTGCTCCGGGTAGAGGGCGATGCCGATACTCAGGGAGGTGGTGATGCTGCCGCCTTCGGGCAGGGCGATGGGTTCGTGCATGCTGTCGATGATCTTATCGGCGATCAGCACTGCATCGTCTTCGTGGTGGATGGGTTTGAGCAGCACGGCAAACTCGTCGCCGCCCAGGCGCGCCACGGTGTCGCCTTCACGCAATTGGGCGCGCAGGCGCTGGGCAATGGCGATCAGCACCGCATCGCCGGCGGCGTGGCCGAGCTGATCGTTGATTTCCTTGAAGCGGTTACTGTCGAGAAACAGCACGGCCATTTGCGTCTGGCTGTCGCGGGCCTCGCGCATGCTGCCGAGCAAGCGCGATTCGAAGAAGGCGCGGTTGGGCAGCCCGGTCAGGGCGTCGTGGCTGGCCTGGTGCGCCAGCGAGGCGTTCTCGCGTTCCAGCTGATGCTGCCAGGCCTCCAGTTGATCGAGCAGGGCGTTGAAGTCTTCGGCCAGCTCGTTGAGGTCGGCGATATGGGTGGCTGGTACGCGCTGGTTGAAGGTGCGCTCCACGGAAATGTTGTGCGCCACCTGCGACAGGTTACGCAGCGGCTGGGTGATCGCCCGCTGTATGCGCTTGGAGCCATAGGTGGCGCCCAGTGCGCTGAGCGCCAGGCTGGCCAGCAGGCCAAGCAGGCCGCCGATCAGGAAACGCAGCAGGGTGGTGCCTTGGCCGCTGAGGTGCAGCGCACCGATCTGTTGGCCCTGATAGGTGATGGGTTGAATCACCACGTCCGGCAGCAGCAGGCGGGCGATTGATTGCTCGGCGCTGTTGAGTACGGTGTTATTGGGTGTGTCCAGGCTGGCGAGCAGCGCGCCGTCTTTATCGAAGACGGCCACCTGGGCGATTTCCTCGGTCTTGCAGATCTGTTCCAGGGCGTCGCGTACCGCTGCGCGGTCGTTGAACACCACGGCGGCTTCCAGGGTGTAGGCCAGGGAGCGGGCGATCAGTTGCAGGTTGTGGCTGGCGTAGGTGCTAAGCGCGAGCAGGCTGACCAGGGTTAGCGACAGGCTGGTCAGGCCCATGGCCAGCAGCGCGACACGCAGGTGGGCGTTATGCAGCAGGCGGCGCAGGCTCGGGCGCCGCTGGCTGACTTCGGGCTTTCTGCGGTTCATGGTTGCGGTCCTGCGCGCTTGCCCAGCTGCAGCACGTTCGGGTGAATGCGGATGCCGCTGCGCGCAACGGCATCGAGGTTGACCTTGAACCCCACATGCTCATCGCTGATGCCCAGGCAGAACAGGCTGCCCTCGCTGCAGGCCTGGTTGGTTTCGCTGATGGTCAGGATGGGTTTGCCGACCAGGCGGTTGAACAGGGCAATCCGCTGGCTGTCCTCGATCACCCCGAGATAGACGGCTTCGCAGTCGGTTTCCAGCAATGGGCTATCAACCAGCAGGCGCTTGGCCTGTACTGGCTGACGGGATTCCAGCTCGTGGTTCTGCCACAGCAAGTCGGCGTACTCGGTTGGCGCAATCACGCACAGGCGCAGGGTTTCGGGCTGCTGCGGCCAGCGCGCATAGCTGAGGATGCCGTGCACCACATGGGCGACCTGAGTGGCGCGCAGGGCGGCGCTGTCGGCGTCGGCTGGTTCGGCATGGGCCAGCGCCGGCAACAATGCCAGTAGGGTGCAGCAGAGGACTTTTCGATTGGCGCGCATAAACACTGGACGATTCAGGTGCAAGGTAAAGGTCTCCGGCGTGGCCTGTTCGGCGCTGAGGCCACGCGCGTTGGCGCGTGGCGAGGCAGGCTCTTTTAAGTAAAGCTCATGCGCTTAGATTTTGGCGTCAAAATTTATGCGATAGATGGCTGGAGGCCTAGTGCTGCAAGGCCTGCAGCCTATCAGTGTGCTGCGCGTAACGCTACGCTCGAGGGTGGTTCTGGCGAAATTGCTGGAGCGCCTGCAGGCGTTCTTCCTGCAATGCGTTGCCCAGTTCGGCCCCTTGCAGGCCGCGTGCAAGCAGTGGTTGCACAGCTACTGCACGGGCGGCGTGCATGGCCGCGCGCAGGTAATCGGCTTGCGGGTATTCGCGTTGCTCCAGGCCGAGGCGGCCGCGGGCGTCCATTTCACAGGCGGCGATAAACTCTTCAAAGCGCTGCGGACGGCGAAACACGTCGAAGCTTTGCAGCAGCTTGAGCAGGGTTGAGGCTTTCAGCTCCAGGGCGCGATGGCCGTGGGTGTGGAATTCGCCGACCTGCAGAGCCAGTTCCTGGCAATCCTTGGGCGCCTTGCAGCGCTGGTTGATCGCGCGGATCAACTTCAGCCCGGTGTGTTCATGGGCGATATGCCGGGGCCATTCCGCTTCGGGCGTCAGGCCTTTGCCGACATCGTGCAGCAGGCAGGCCCAGCGTACGGTCAGTGGCTGCTGGTGTTCGGCGCACTGGCGCAGCACGCTGAGTACATGCTCGCCGGTGTCGATTTCCGGGTGATGGGCGGCGGGTTGCGGGACGCCGAACAGTGTATCGACCTCGGGCAGCAGCTCGCGCAGCGCGCCGCAGTCGCGCAGCACCTGGATAAATACATCCGGGCGCGGCTCCATCAAGGCGCGGGAAATTTCCTTCCAGCTGCGCTCCGGCGTCAGCGCGCTTAGCTCGCCGGACTCGCTCAGCTCGCGCATCAGCGCCATGGTTTCGAGTGCAACTGTAAAGCCCAGCGGTGCGTAACGGGCAGCAAAGCGGGCGACGCGCAGCACGCGCAGCGGGTCTTCGGCGAAGGCTGGGGAAACGTGGCGCAGCAATCGGGCTTCGAGGTCGCGCTGGCCACCGTAGGGGTCGATTAGTGCGCCGTGATCGTCCTCGGCCATGGCGTTGACGGTTAGGTCGCGGCGGATCAGGTCTTCTTCCAGGGTGACTTCCGGGCTGGCGAAGAAGGTAAAGCCGCCGTAGCCGCGTCCGCTTTTGCGCTCGGTGCGGGCCAGGGCGTATTCCTCACCGCTTTGCGGGTGCAGAAATACCGGAAAGTCGGCACCCACCGGGCGGTAGCCCAGCTCAAGCATCTGCTCGGCGCTGGCGCCAACCACGACCCAGTCGATTTCGCTAATCGCGCGGCCCAACAGGCGGTCGCGTACTGCGCCGCCCACTTTGTAAATCTGCATCATGGTTCCTCCGCTAAGTGCGGAGGATAGCGGCTGGCCGCTGACGAGGGGTAGTCTGGATGCAGTTCTGAGGGCTTCAGCGCTCCCCGGATTGCATCCGGGCTACGGGCTGGCTGCCGGAATCTGCTGCAATAGCGCCTGAGTTGCACGCTCCAGCAGTTCGGCGCTGTCCTTGGCGGGGCTTAGGCCGGTGCTGATCAGGCCTTCCCAGAGGATGTGCTGCTCCGCGGTGGTCAGGCGGATGCGCAGCGTGCCGGTTTCATCACGCAGGCGGTGGATCGCCTGGTAGGGGCCGAGCGGGGTGGGTGGGGCGGCATCGACCTTGAAGTCCAGCGGGCTGTCCTGCACTGCCAGCCAGTAATACACCTGAATCTCTGCCTGCGGGTTGGCCTGGTAACCGCGTGCGCTCAAGCCTTCGCGCAGCAATTGCTCAAGCTGTGCATAGCGCTCGGCAAATGGCACGTCGCCTGCTACGGCCTGTTCGGCAGCAATCAGGCTGAAGCTGCGCTTGCCCGTCAGTTCGGCGCTGGCGGGGGTTAGCACTTGGGCGCGCGGCAGCTGGTTGCTGCAGGTGGCCAGTGCCAGGCACAGCAGTAATACGATAAACAGGCGCATCGGCAGATTCCCGGTTGGTCTGCTGCGCATGCTGGTGCTTGGCATCGTGGGCGCGCAACCGATCAAATGGGCGGGATCATCAGGTCGAGGCGCGGGTAGTCGCTGTCATGTTCGGCTTCATGCTTGGGCGGTACATGCTGGGTGCCGATCAGCTGTTCGCCCTGGTACAGCTCCAGGTGGATATTGAACCCCCACAGGCGGTGCAGGTGTTTCAGCACCTCCTCGGTGGAGCTGCCCAGCGGTTTGCGGTCATGCTGCTGGTGGCGCAGGGTCAGCGAGCGGTCGCCACGGCGGTCGATACTCCAAATCTGCACATTGGGTTCGCGGTTGCCCAGGTTGTATTGCGCGGCCAGGGTTTCGCGAATCTGCTGGTAACCGGGTTCGTCGTGGATCGCCGGGACGTAGAGTTCGTCTTTCTGGTCGTCATCGAGAATGCTGAACAGCTTGAGGTCGCGGATCACCTTGGGCGACAGGTACTGCAGGATAAAGCTCTCGTCCTTGAAGCTGTTCATGGCGAATTTCAGGGTGCTTAGCCAGTCGCTGCCGGCAATTTCCGGAAACCAGCGGCGATCTTCTTCCGTCGGTTCTTCGCAGATGCGGCGAATGTCGCGGTACATGGCAAAGCCCAGGGCGTAGGGGTTGATGCCGCTGTAGTAGGGGCTGTCGAACGGCGGCTGGTAGACCACGCTGGTGTGCGACTGGAGGAACTCCATCATAAAGCCTTCGGTCACCAGGCCTTCGTCGTACAGATCGTTCATCAGGGTGTAGTGCCAGAAGGTCGCCCAGCCTTCGTTCATCACCTGGGTTTGGCGCTGCGGGTAGAAGTACTGGGCGATCTTGCGCACGATGCGGATGATCTCGCGCTGCCAGGGCTCCAGCAGCGGCGCATGTTTTTCCAGGAAATACAGGATGTTTTCCTGCGGCTCGGCGGGGAAGCGCTTGTTGTCCTTGTCGCCGCCCTTGCTGGCGTTTTTCGGGATGGTGCGCCAGAGGTCGTTGATCTGCTTTTGCAGGTGCTCTTCGCGGTCTTTCATGCGCCGCCGTTCTTCCTCGGCGGAAATCGGGTAGGGGCGCTTGTAGCGGTCGACGCCGTAGTTCATCAGAGCGTGGCAGGAGTCGAGCAGGTCTTCCACCGCGTCGATGCCGTGGCGCTCCTCGCATTGCATGATGTACTGCTTGGCAAACACCAGGTAATCGATGATCGAGCTGGCATCGGTCCAAGTGCGGAACAGGTAGTTGCCCTTGAAGAAGCTGTTATGGCCGTAGCAGGCATGGGCGATCACCAGGGCCTGCATGCAGATGGTGTTTTCTTCCATCAGGTAGGCGATGCACGGGTCGGAGTTGATCACGATCTCGTAGGCCAGGCCCATCTGCCCGCGCTTGTAGCCCTTTTCGGTGCTGAGAAAGTGCTTGCCGTAGGACCAGTGGTGGTAACCCAGCGGCATACCGACCGAGGCGTAGGCGTCCATCATCTGCTCGGCGGTGATCACCTCGATCTGGTTGGGGTAGGTGTCCAGGGCATAGCGTTCGGCGAGGCGGCCGATTTCTCGGTCGTACTGACGGATCAGCTCGAAGGTCCATTCCGAACCGGTGGAGATCGGTTGGCGGCGCTTGTCTTTGCTGTTGCTCATGTGGCTAGCCTCCGCTGGAACAGGTCGCGGAATACCGGGTAGATGTCGCCGGCCGATACCAGCTGCTGCTGGGCGAAGGTGTCGGCGAAGGCTTCGCTGACCTGCTCGTATTCGAACCACAGCGCCTGGTGTTCGCGCGGGGTGATCTCGACGTAGGTGAAGTACTGCACGAACGGCATGATCTGCTTGATCAATATATCCCTGCAGATCGGCGAGTCATCATTCCAGTTGTCGCCATCCGACGCCTGGGCGGCGTAGATATTCCATTCGTTGATCGGGTAGCGCTCGGCCATGATCTCCTGCATCAGCTTGAGCGCGCTGGAAACGATGGTGCCGCCGGTCTCGCGCGAGTAGAAGAACTCCTCTTCATCCACCTCGCGGGCGCTGGTGTGGTGGCGGATAAACACCACCTCGATCTTGTCGTAGTTCCGTTTGAGGAACAGGTACAGCAGGATAAAGAAGCGCTTGGCGATGTCCTTGGTCGACTGGGTCATGGAGCCGGAAACGTCCATCAGGCAGAACATCACCGCCTTGGAGCTGGGGTTGGGCTGTTTGACCAGCAGGTTGTACTTGAGGTCGAAGGTGTCGAGAAAGGGGATGCGCTTGATCCGCGCACGCAGTTTGCTGACTTCCTCTTCAAGCGCCTGGATATCGCCGAGGTTGTCCGGCTGTTCCAGTTTCAGGCGTTCCAGCTCTGCCTGGGCGCTCTTGAGTTTGTTGCGGCTGCTGCCCGAGAGGGCAATGCGCCGGGCGTGGGCCGAGCGCAGGGTGCGCACGATATTGATGCGCGACGGGTTGCCTTCATTGCTGATACCGGCGCGCACGCTTTTGAAGGTGTCGCTGCCGGTCAGGTGGCGTTTGATCAAATTGGGTAGTTCGAGATCCTCGAACATAAAGTCGAGGAATTCTTCCTGGGTGATCTGGAAGACGAACTCGTCCATGCCTTCGCCGGAGTTGCTCGCTTTGCCGGCACCTTGGCCGCTGCCACCGCCTTGCGGGCGGGCAATCTTCTCACCGCTGGTGAATTCGCGGTTACCTGGGTGCACAGTGGTCTGGCGGCCGCCACGGCCGTGGTGCAGCACTGGCTCGTCGATATCGCGGCCGGGGATGCTGATCTGTTCGCCGTGTTCCATATCGGTGATGGAGCGGCGACTGACCGCTTCTTCCACAGCCTTCTTGATGTGGTCGCGGTAGCGCCGCAGAAAGCGCTGGCGGTTTACCGTGCTCTTGTTCTTGCCGTTCAGGCGTCGGTCGATCACATGGCTCATAACTGCCCTCCGTGCGCTGCAGACATCAGGCGCAGCCAGCACAGGGCGGCGTTGGTCGCGCGCCCTGTAGCCGCTGGCAGCCTGTTGCGTCAGGCCGCGTTATTGCGATTTACGAACCCGCAGATACCACTCGGACAGCAGGCGTACCTGCTTGTCGGTGTAACCGCGCTCGACCATGCGAGTGACGAAGTCGTTGTGTTTCTGTTGATCCTCCTTGCTCGCTTTGGCGTTGAAACTGATGACCGGCAACAGATCCTCGGTGTTGGAGAACATTTTCTTCTCGATCACCACGCGCAGTTTTTCGTAGCTGAGCCAGGTCGGGTTTTTGCCATTGTTGTTGGCCCGGGCGCGCAGCACGAAGTTGACGATCTCGTTGCGGAAGTCTTTCGGGTTGCTGATGCCGGCCGGTTTTTCGATCTTCTCCAGCTCCTCGTTGAGGGCCACGCGATTGAGTATCTCGCCGGTTTCCGGGTCGCGGTATTCCTGATCCTGAATCCAGAAATCGGCGTACAGCACGTAGCGGTCGAAGATGTTCTGCCCGTACTCGCTGTAGGACTCCAGATAAGCAGTCTGGATTTCCTTGCCGATAAATTCGATATAGCGCGGCGCCAGGTACTCCTTGATAAAGCGCAGGTAACGCTCGCGCACCTCGGCTGGGAATTGCTCCTGCTCGATCTGCTGCTCCAGCACGTAGAGCAGGTGCACCGGGTTGGCGGCGATCTCGTGCGGGTCGAAGTTGAACACTTTGGAGAGGATCTTGAAGGCGAAGCGGGTCGATAGGCCGTTCATGCCTTCATCCACGCCAGCGGTGTCGCGGTACTCCTGAATCGATTTGGCCTTGGGGTCGGTGTCCTTGAGGTTTTCGCCGTCGTAGACGCGCATTTTCGAGTAGACGTTGGAGTTCTCCGGCTCTTTAAGGCGGCTGAGCGTGGAGAACTGCGCGAGCATCTTCAGGGTGTCCGGCGCGCAATGGGCCTTGGCCAGGGAACTGTTGAACAGCAGCTTGTCGTAGATTTTGATCTCGTCGGTCACGCGCAGGCAGTACGGCACCTTGACGATATAGATGCGGTCGATAAAGGCCTCGTTGTTCTTGTTGTTGCGGAAGCTGTGCCATTCCGACTCATTGGAGTGGGCCAACAGGATGCCGCTGTAGGGGATCGCGCCGAGGCCTTCGGTGCTGTTGTAGTTACCTTCCTGGGTGGCGGTGAGCAGTGGATGCAGCACCTTGATCGGTGCCTTGAACATCTCGACGAATTCCATCAGGCCCTGGTTGGCCCGGCACAGTGCGCCCGAATAGCTGTAGGCATCGGCGTCGTTCTGTGGATATTCCTCAAGCTTGCGGATATCCACCTTGCCGACCAGCGCGGAGATGTCCTGGTTGTTTTCATCGCCCGGCTCGGTCTTGGCCACGGCGATCTGGTTGAGGATCGATGGATAGAGTTTGACCACGCGGAACTGGCTGATATCGCCGCCGAACTCTTGCAGACGTTTGGTGGCCCAGGGCGACATGATGCTGTTGAGGTAGCGCCGCGGAATGCCGTAATCCTCTTCGAGGATCGCGCCGTCTTCGGCGTCGCTGAACAGCCCCAGCGGCGACTCGAATACGGGCGAGCCCTTGATCGCGTAGAACGGCACTTTCTCGATCAGGTGCTTGAGCTTTTCCGCCAGGGAGGATTTACCGCCGCCCACCGGGCCGAGTAGATAAAGGATCTGTTTCTTTTCTTCCAGCCCCTGCGCCGCATGGCGGAAGTAGGAAACGATCTGGTCGATGCACTCTTCCATACCGTGGAAATCGGCAAAGGCCGGATACCGGCGGATCACCTTGTTGGAAAAAATCCGCGACAGCCGTGGGTCGGTCGAGGTGTCGAGCAGTTCCGGCTCGCCAATCGCTAGCAACAGGCGCTCGGCTGCCGAGGCGTAGGCGCTGCGATCCTGTTTGCACAGTTCGAGGTACTCCTGGAGGGTGAGTTCCTCCTGGCGAGTCGCTTCGAAACGTTGTTGGAAGTGGCTGAAAATGCTCATGACTTCACCTCGCTCGATGCGCAGAGCCGGTGCGGGATCGGTCAGGTGCTTGGCAGCTCCGGTGCGGATGCAGCCGGGATAAAACCCCCGAACACCTAAAAGTCATACCGATGGCCCGATGCCGTTTGGCCGGCTCTACCTTGTTTTGGATGGCCTGAGCTAAAGGATAGTTCGGAATCGGCGAGGTCAAGGGGCGCGGAACGATAACAGGATATTACCGTTGGTCGGGAGGGGCCGGCAGGCCGCTGCTGGTGCGGCCTGGGCGGTGAAAAAATTATTCTTCGGTGGCTTGTGCGGTGTCGTCGGGGAAGGTCGCACGCCACAGCTCAAAACCACCATCGAGGCTGTAGACATCACTGAAGCCTTGGCCGACCAGGTAAGCCGCCGCGCTCTGGCTGGAGTTGCCGTGGTAGCAGGCGACAATCAGCGGTGCATCGAGATCGGCCTGGGTGATAAAGGCGTGCAGCGAGTGGTTGTCGAGGTGCTGCGAGCCGCTGATATGGCCGGCGGCGAAGCTCTGCGGGTCGCGGATATCGACCACCACGGCGCCTTGCTGGCGCAGGGCCTGAGCCTGCTCAGGGGGGATGCGTTTGAATTCGCTCATGCTTGCTCCTTACAGTCGCAACTGTATTTTTCGCCGCTATCGATATTCATCAGGGTCATGCTCGCGCCCCACACGCAGCCGGTATCCAGAGCCACCACGTCGGGTTCAGTGGATTGTCCTTCGAGCGCTGCCCAGTGGCCGAAGATGATCCGTTGGCCACGGGTCTTGCGCTGTTTGTAGCTGAACCAGGGGGCGTAGCCCGGTGGTGCGCTGCCGACGCCTTCCTTGCTTTTCAGGTCGAGGGTGCCGTCGGCTTTGCAGAAGCGCATGCGGGTGAAGTAGTTGGTGATCACCCGCAGGCGCGTCACGCCATGCAGGTCGCCGTGCCACTTGGTCGGCTCGTTGCCATACATGCCGTCGAGAAACAACGGCAGGCGCGCGTCATCACGCAGAACCTCTTCCACTTCGGCAGCGCGGCGGAGGGCTTTGTCCATGTTCCACTGCGGCGGTATTCCCGCGTGCACCAGAGCGGTATCGCGGGCTTCATCGTAATGCAGGAGCTTTTGCCGGCGCAGCCAGTCGAGCAGGTCTGCAGCATCCGGCGCGTCGATGATCTCGCGCAGGGTGTCGCCTTTTTTCAGACGCTCGATATTGTGCGCCACGGCCAGCAGGTGCAGGTCGTGATTGCCCAGCACGCAGGTCAGCGCATCACGGATGTTGTAGAGAAAGCGCAGCGTTGCCAGGGACTCGGGGCCGCGGTTGACCAGGTCACCGACCAGCCACAGTTTGTCCTTCGCCGGATCAAAGGCCACGCGCTCAAGCAAGCATTGCAGGGGTTTCAGGCAACCTTGCAGGTCGCCGACTGCGTAGGTGGCCATCAGTGTAACGAGCCCGGCACCGCGAGACGGAAGGGTGCGATCACCGCGTCAAAGCGTTTACCGTCGTCGGCGAGCATCTGGTAGCTGCCCTGCATGATGCCGACGCGGGTGGTCATCACTGTGCCGCTGCTGTAGGTGTGGCTGGCGCCGGCCTCGATCAGTGGCTGCTGGCCGATCACACCGGCACCGCGCACTTCCTGCACGCGGCCATCGCCGTCGGTAATCACCCAGTGACGCGAGAGCAGTTTGGCCGGCAGTTCGCCTTTATTGCTGACCGTGACGGTGTAGGCGAAGGCGAAGCGGTTCTGCTCCGGCTGCGACTGCTCCGGCAGGTAGCGGGTGACGACGCTGACGTCGATGTTGTAGCGCGAATCGCTCATGCGTAATTAACTCGGTGGGCAGAAACCCAGTCTAGCCGCTGTCAGTCGGCGTTGGGTTGTTCGGCCAGTTTGTCCGCCAGGCGTACAAAGGCAGCCAGGTCCAATTGTTCAGGGCGCAGGCTGCCGTCGACGCCGGCGGCTTCAATTGCCGCTGCGGGCAGTAAGTTCTTCAAGGTATTGCGCAGGGTCTTGCGCCGTTGGTTGAAGGCTTCGCGCACCACGCGTTCGAGCAGATGGTGGTCCTTGGCCGGGTGCGGCAGCACCTCGTGCGGCACCAGGCGGACGATGGCCGAGTCGACTTTCGGCGGCGGGTTGAATGCGCCAGGGCCGACGTTGAATAGATGCTCCACGCGGCAGTGGTACTGCACCATGATCGACAGGCGGCCCCAGTCGCCGCCGCCAGGCTCGGCGGCCAGGCGCTCGACCACTTCCTTCTGCAGCATAAAGTGCATGTCGCGAATCAGCGTGGCATTGCTTAACAGGTGGAAGATCAGCGGCGTGGAGATGTTGTACGGCAGGTTGCCGACTACACGCAGGCTGTGTGGCGCGGCCTGCAGCTGGTTGAAGTCGAACTTGAGAGCATCGCCCTGGTTCAGGCGAAAGCGCGGGTTGCTGCCGAACTGGTGTTGCAGGATAGGCACCAGATCGCGGTCGAGTTCAATCACATCGAGCTGTGCGCCGCTGTTCAGCAGGCCTTCGGTCAGCGCCCCCTGGCCTGGGCCGATTTCCAGCATGTGCTCGCCTTCGCGGGCGTGGATGGCGCGCAGGATACGATGGATCACCCCAGCGTCATGCAGGAAGTTCTGGCCGAAACGCTTGCGCGCGCGGTGTTGGTAGTCGGACATGCAGCAGCTCCAGGCTTCAAGGCATCGGCTTGAAGCGAATGTAACGCGAGTAGAAAGCCCGGCAGTTTAACAGCATTGACGACGTACGCCCCGTGCCGGGCGTGGCAGTCAGGCGCTTTTCACCTGGCTGGCGGCCATTTCATAGGCGGTTTGCAGGGCGACCTGCAGGCTGCCGCTGTCGATCTTGCCGCTACCGGCCAGGTCCAGCGCGGTGCCGTGGTCGACCGAGGTGCGGATGATGGGCAGGCCCAGGGTGACGTTTACCGCCGCGCCAAAGCCTTTGTATTTGAGCACTGGCAGGCCCTGGTCGTGGTACATCGCCAGCACCGCATCGCAATGCTCAAGGTGCTTGGGGGTGAACAGGGTGTCGGCCGGCAGCGGGCCGATCAGCTCGATACCTTCGCTGCGCAGCTGCTGCAGGGTGGGCTCGATCACTTCGATCTCTTCCCGGCCCAGGTGGCCGCCTTCGCCGGCATGCGGGTTGAGGCCGCAGACCAGGATGCGCGGCTGGGCGATGCCGAATTTTGTGCGCAGGTCATGGTCGAGAATTCGTGTGACACGGCTCAGGCGCTCAGGGGTGATGGCCTCGGCCACATCCTTGAGTGGCAGGTGCGTGGTCACCAGCGCCACGCGCAGGCCGTGAGTGGCGAGCATCATCACCACCTGCGCGGTGTGGGTTAGTTCGGCGAGAAACTCCGTATGCCCCGAGAAGGCAATCCCGCTTTCGTTGATCACGCCCTTGTGCACGGGGGCGGTAATCATCCCGGCGAAGTGCCCGTCGAGGCAGCCCTGGCCGGCGCGGGTCAGGGTTTCTAGCACATAGGGTGCGTTGCTTGGGTTCAGCTGACCGGGTGTTACGGGGGCGGGCAGTGGGGTATCCCAGACATACAGGCTGCCGGCCGGTGCGGCCTGCTGTGGCCAGGCTGCGGGGCTGACGCTGATCAGCTGGATGTTCAGGTCTAGCAGTTTCGCGCGGTCGGCCAGCAGCTGCTGACTGGCTATCGCGATAATCGGGTGTGGCTGTACTTCGCGCGCCAGCAGCAGGCACAGGTCAGGGCCTATGCCTGCGGGCTCGCCGGGAGTCAGTGCGAAAAGGCGTGGCGTGGTCATTGATGGGCTCTCCGTGGCTTTGCGCCAACTCTGTTAGTGCGGCGGCGGTTAGTAAAGAGGCGCGTTGTTTGCGGGCGAAAAAAAGCCCGGCTCTGCGTGTGCATAAAGCCGGGCTTGATCTGTTGCGTACGCTAGCTGCGTTCGCCTGCTAGGCCGATCAGAGTTTGCTCTCGACGTAGGCTTCGTCGCGGATCTGCCGTAGCCAAGCTTGCAGTTCCTCATCGTACTTGCGGTTACGCAGTACAGTCATCGCCTGCTGCTCGCGGTACTGCGCGCTGCTGTCGGTGGCGCGGCGGCCCATGACTTCCAGGACGTGCCAGCCGTAAGGGCTTTTGAAAGGCTTGGACAGCTCGCCTGCCGGCGTGTTGTTCATCACTTCGCGGAACTCGGGCACCAATACGTTCGGGTCGATCCAGCTCAGGGTGCCACCGTTCAACGCCGAGCCTGGGTCTTCAGAGAAGTTCTTCGCCAATTCGGCGAAGTCTTCCCCGGCCAGGATGCGCTGGTACAGGCGTTCAACCAGGCGCTTGGTTTCGGCTTCGCTGCGGATTTCGCTGGGCTTGATCAGGATGTGACGAACGTTTACTTCGTCACGTACCTGGCTGTCGCCGCCGCGTTTTTCCAGCAGCTTGAGCATGATAAAGCCGCCGGGCGTACGCATCGGTTCAGTCACCTGGCCAACCGGCAGAGCGCTGAGCATGCTGTCGAAAGGCGGTGGTAGTTGCCCAGCTTTACGCCAGCCCATTTCGCCGCCTTCCAGCGCGGTTTCACTGGCCGAGCGGGCAATCGCCAGCTGAGCAAAATCAGCGCCCTGCTGCAGTTGCTGATACAGATCGCGGGCCTGACGGTCAGCAGCCTGAATGTCTTGAGGGGAGGCACCTTCGGGTACTGGGATCAGGATGTTGGCCAGGCGGAACTCTTCCGAAAGCTGCATCTTGCCCATGTCCGAGGCGAGGAAGTTCTGCACTTCCTGGTCGGTTACCTGAATGCGTTCTGCCACGCGGCGTTGGCGCACACGGCTGATGATCATCTCGCGGCGTACCTGGTCACGCGCATCGGTGTACGACAGGCCGTCCGCCGCCAGGGCGGCGCGGAACTGCTCGATGCTCATGCCATTGCGCTGGGCAATGGTGCCGATGGCCTGATTCAGTTCTTCGTCGGTAATCCGAATACCTGAGCGTTCGCCGATCTGCAGCTGGATGTTCTCGATAATCAGGCGCTCAAGCACCTGCTGGCTGAGCACGTGCTCAGGCGGCAAGGCCGCGCCGCGCTGGGTGATGGTCTGCTGCACTTCACGCAGGCGTGAATCGAGCTGGCTTTGCATCACCACGTCATTGTCGACAATTGCTACAACGCGGTTGAGTGGTCGGACCTCAGCCTGTGCCGCAGTGCCCAGGAACAGCGCGCCCAGCAGCAGCGGGCGCACGCAATCAGAAAGCTTTATCTTCACGTTCACGATAACCTTGAATGCCTTGGTCGAGGAAAGTCTCAACTTTATTGCCGACTACACCGCCCAGACCTTTGAGTACGATCTGCAAGAAGATACCGCGATCAGCCTGGTCGTTCAGTGACGGGTTCAGGCTGACTTCGTCGTAGTCGATCCAGTAACGGTTGATCAGGCGCAGTTTCCAGCAGCAGCTGTCGTACTCGAAGCCGGCGAAGGCTTCCAAAGTACGGTCGCGACCATAGTCATACTGCCAGCGGGAAATCACGCTCCACTGCGGCACGATCGGCCAGATAACCGAGAAATCGTGCTGGCTGATCTTGTAGTAGTCCTTGATGTATTCAGGACTGCCAGGTGTGCCGTAATCGCTACCGAAACCCCATTCACCTTTGGCTTCGTCAAAGCGTACAGTGTCGTTGCGGTAGCGATAGCCGGCGTTGACCACCTTGTTCGGGTTGTCTTCTGGCTGGTAATGGAACATCGCGCTACCCGAACGGGTGCTGCCACTGTCTGGGTCCCAGTTGAAGTCCGAGGTGAAGCGCCAGTCGCGGTTAAAGCGATACAGGTACTCAAGCGCATAAGGCGATACCGATGCCGTTGCGTCGCCGCGGGTGCGGTAATCGATGCCTGGTAGCTGTACTTGGCGATCTTCGAAGTAGAAGGCCTGGCCAATACTAAAGCGCTGGCGCTCAAAGCCATTCGGCTCGATCCAGCGGCTGGTTAGGCCCAGCGAGAGCTTGTTCTCGTCACCGATACGATCCTTGCCGGAAAAGCGGTTTTCACGCCACAGCGAGGAGTAGCTGAATGTGCTCTCGCCAGTGTCGAAGACCGGGATATCAGTCTGGTCTTCTTCTGGTACATAGAGATAGAACAGGCGCGGTTCGAGGGTCTGCCGATAGGACTTGCCGAACCACTGGGTGTTGCGGTCAAAGTACAGGCCGCTGTCCAGGCTAAACATGCCTACGCCGCGGCTTTGGCTGCTCTTGTATTCCTGCTCTGCCAGCAGCGTGTTTTTGCCTTGCTGATCCAGAGTCAGGTCATAGTTGGTTTGCAGGTACTTAACTTGAGGCTTGATAAAGCCCCAGCTCCAGTTAAGTGGCAGGCTCACGGCTGGCTCTACGTGTAAACGCTCGCCATTGGCGCGTGCCAGGCCTTGCAGGCGAGTGTCATACCAAGGTGTGCCGACTGTGCCATCGGCGTTGAGTGGGCCGCCGTCCTCATCAATAAAGTTACCTTTACGCAGACTGCGGTCAAAGCGCACATATTCCGTGCCGTAACTGAAGTTCACCCCTGCTGGCTTGAACGGCAGCACGCCATCCAGAGTCAACTGTGGCAAGCGGTTGTACGGGGTGATATCGGTAATATTGGCCAGCTCATAGGCATGCGCATTCAAGCGCGCGGTATAGCTGTCACCACGATAGGTCAAGGTGCCGCGCTGATTGACGTAGCTGGTGGAGCCGACGCCCAGGTCTGTGTTTAGATCCTGGAAGTAGTACGGGTCACTGATATCGGTGTAATCAACTTCGGCCAGTAAGCGTGAAGTCAGGCCTGTCTTGTGCTGCCAGCTGTACATCCAGCGCTGATCTTCATAGTCCGACTGCAGTTTGCGGTCATCGTTGCTGTCGTCGAGATACGCACCGCCAACTTGGCCTTCGCTGTTCTTTGTGAGGTAGCGGAACTCGCCTTCCATCATCAAGCCGCGATCACTCATATAAGTCGGGTACAGCGTGGCGTCGTAGTTCGGCGCCAGGTTGAAGTAGTACGGCGTTTGCAGGGTCAGGCCGTTATCGCTCGAGCTGCCAATGCTCGGCGGCAGAAAGCCGGACTGGCGACGGTCATCAATCGGGAAGTAGATATAAGGTGTGTAGAACACCGGAATATTCTTCACGCGTAGGGTGACGTTGGTCGCGGTGCCAAAACCGGTGGCCGGGTTCAGCGTGATGTTGTTGCCCTTCAAGTGCCAGGCGTTGCTGCCTGGTTCGCAGCTGGTATAGGTGCCGTCTTTCAGGCGGATAATCGCGCTTTCTTCACGCTTGGCGTACAGCGCGTTGCCGCGAATATGGCTCTTGTGCAGCACGTATTCGGCGTTGTCGACTTTGGCTTCACCGTTGTCCAGCTGCAGCTCGGCGCGGTCACCCACAACCAGCATGCCCTGGTCTCGCAGGCGCACATTACCGATCAGCTCACCGCGGTTTTCCGCCTGACGCAGGTTGGCTTCGTCCGCCTCGACCTGCATGCCTGCCTGGCGTAGGACGACATCACCGGCGAGGGTGGCGACCTGCTCTTCCTGCTCATAGCGCGAGGCTTTGGCCGATACGAACATCGGCGCTTCATCCATCGGCGTCTTATCGTCCATGCCCGGACGCATTGGCTCTATATAAGCGCCTGCGCAGTAGGGGCCGGCTTCTGCCAGCTGAGCGGCGCTGAGATTTTCTCGCGGCACCCAGTCCAGGTGGCTGAAATCGGCGCTGCGCGAGGCGAGGCCTTTGCCACGGCTTTCAGTCACCAGGGTCGCTTGCGCGGCTTTCCCCTGAGGTGCTTCGGTGCCACTTTCGCCAGCTTTGTTACTGGCGACCGAATCACGTTGTACTGGCCGTGCTGGCAGTGCAGCATTGCTGGTCTTCGGGGCGCATGCCCAGCCGCCGGTGGCGGAAACCTGGCAATCGTACTGCTCGGCAGCGATAGCAAAAGGAACGGCTAAAGGTTGTAGCGCCAGAAGGCTGCCAGTGACCAGTAGAGGGAATTTTTTACGAAACGCGGGGTATTTTACTGCCATCTTATTTTTTCCGGGCTTCCTGCGCGCCATTGGCCCTGAGGCCGCACGCCTCTCGATGGGCTTGAAAAGATGCTGGATAATAAAGCATGACCCGCGCAACGGCTAGCGCCGTCGGAGACCTTGTAATGCCTGATGAAGATGTACGCTTAAAACTCCTCGAAAACTGGCTGGATCAGCAGCTGCCTGGGCTGTTTGCCGAGCAGGGTTGGGGCGCTGTACCGGCCGCCACGCTTACCTCTGCCAGCAGCGACGCCAGTTTTCGTCGTTATTTCCGCTGGCAGGGCGCAGGGCGCAGCCTGATTGTGATGGATGCGCCGCCGCCGCAGGAAGACTGCGCGCCCTTCGTCAAAGTGGCGCATTTGCTGGCTGAGGCGCGGCTCAATGTGCCGCAGATTCTTGCCGCTGACCTTGAGCGAGGCTTTTTATTGCTCAACGATTTGGGTCGGCAGACCTATCTGGATGTGATCAGCGAAGATAACGCCGACGCGCTGTTCGCCGATGCGCTGCAGGCGTTGTTGGCCTTCCAGCAACTGCCGATGAGCACGCCGCTGCCCAGCTACGATGACGCGCTGCTGCGGCGTGAGCTGCAGCTGTTTCCCGAGTGGTATGTGCAGCGTCACTTGGGTATCGAGTTCAGCGTGCAGCAGCAGGCCCTGTGGCAGCGCGCCAGTCAGCTGTTGATCGACAGTGCCCTGGCGCAGCCCAAGGTGCTGGTGCATCGTGACTATATGCCGCGCAATCTGATGCTCAGTGAGCCGAATCCGGGCGTGCTGGATTTTCAGGATGCGGTCTACGGCCCGGTTACCTATGACGTCACTTGCCTGTTCAAGGATGCCTTCCTCAGCTGGCCCGAGGCACGCGTGCGCGGCTGGCTGGAACAGTACTGGCAGCAGGCGCGCGAGGTGGGTGTGCCGGTTCAACCGATATTGGATGACTTCTTGCGTGCCAGCGATCTGATGGGTGTGCAGCGCCACCTCAAGGTGATCGGTATCTTTGCGCGCATTTGCCATCGTGATGGCAAGCCCAAGTACCTGGGGGATGTGCCGCGGTTCTTCTCCTATATAGAGGCAGTACTGGCGCGGCGGCCGGAGCTTGCCGAGTTGGCTGAATTGCTCGGCAGTCTGCCGCGGGAGTCTGTATGAAGGCGATGATCCTGGCCGCCGGAAAAGGTGAGCGGCTGCGCCCGCTGACCCTGCATACCCCCAAACCATTGGTGCGTGCGGCCGGCGTGCCCTTGATCGAGTACCACGTGCGTGCTCTGGCGGCGGCCGGGTTTACCGAGCTGGTGATCAATCATGCCTGGTTGGGGCAGCAGATCGAGGATTACCTGGGTGATGGATCGCGCTTCGGCGTTAGCATTGCCTATTCCGCTGAAGGCGAGCCATTGGAAACCGGTGGCGGAATCTTTCAGGCGCTGCCTTTGCTAGGCGACCAGCCCTTTGTGCTGATCAATGGCGATATCTTTACCGACTACCCCTTTGCCGAGCTGCGCCGGCCGTTAAGCGGCCTAGCCCATCTGGTGCTGATCGAGAACCCTGGCCATCACGTCAAAGGCGACTTCTGTTTGCAGAAAGGACGGGTCACGGATGCGCAAGAGGGGCAGGACAGCCTGACCTACAGCGGCATGGCGCTGTTATCGCCTGCGTTGTTCGCCGGTTGTGAGGCAGGCGTGTTCTCGCTTGCACCCTTGTTGCGCGCGGCGATGGCGGTGGGGCAAGTGAGTGGTGAGCGGTTTGACGGCTGCTGGGTGGATGTAGGTACTCACGAGCGCCTGGCTCAGGTCGAACGGCTACTTGAGGCGCGCGGCTAATATGCTCTGGCCGGCGACCCTGCTGGGGGCTGTTACCGGGCTGGCGGTGGCGAGTATTCCGGGGGCCATGCTTGGCGGGCTGCTGGGTCAAGTGCTCGATCGGCGCTTGCGCCTGCAGTCCTGGGCGGCCTTGCGTGAGCGCCTGGGCGGTCGCGCCGAGGTGCGTGATGAGTGGCTGCTATTTGTGCTTCTGGGGCGTTTGGCCAAGAGCGGTGGTCGTGTGCTGCCGGCGCATATCCAGCAGGCGAAGGCGGAAATGCAACGCCTGGGGCTGGATGTTGAAGGGCAGCGTCAGGCGATAGCGGCTTTTGCTCGGGGTAAGACCGGGCGCGACAGCTTGCGTGCGCCGTTGCACCGACAGCGTGAGCGCAGTGAAATACTGCTGCGCGCCTGTTGGCGGATGGCCTGGGTGGATGGTCAGGTCGGTCAGGCCGAGCGCGAACTGGTCATGCTCTGGGGCAAGTGGCTGCAGGTTTCATCGGCTACCCAGGCGCAGTTGAGTGACGCCTACGCGCCGCAGCAGGGGCCGCTGGTCTCGACGGCCAGCAACGCCTATCAACGCGCCCTGAACCTGTTGAATGTAAACGCCGATGCCGAGCCTGCGCGGATCAAGCAGGCATATCGGCGCTTATTGAGTCGCCATCATCCGGACAAGCTGGCGGGAAGCGGCGCCACGCCGGAGCGGGTGCGCGAGGCGACTGAACGCACCCGTGAACTGCACCAGGCCTATGATCTGATTCGCCAGCGTCACGGCTTTCGCTAGGCTCTATTTCGCCTGCAACTTCAGCGTCAACCAGCCGCGAATGCGGCGGTAGAGCTGTTCCTGTTCCGCTTCGCGGTTGCCCGGCAGGGCCTTCATGGCGATCTGTATATAGGCGGGATGTTTCTGCCGTTTGCTGGCCTGCGAGCGTTTCAGTGCGGCCTGGCGGTCGGCGGGCAAGTCCTTGTAGTAGAAGTCACCGGTGGCCAGCTGCAGTTGCGGAATCAGTTCATCCAGTGGCGGGGTATAGCCGGCGGGCAATTGCGCGGCGACCAGTAGCAGATTCTGAATATTGGCTGGCTTGCGCTCGGCCAGGTAGCGCGCGGCCCAGTAGGCGCCACTGCCGTGGCCGAGTAGCACGATGGTCTTGGCTTGTTGTTGCTCGGCAAAACCTATGGCCGATTCGATGCGTGCCAATACGCGCTGGGCATGGGCTTTCTGTTGCGCTTCGATGTTTTTCACTTTGCTTGCCGCAGTTTCGGCGCTGTCGAGTTGGCTACTGCTGGTTTGCGCGACGGCTTCATCGGTGGCGGGGCTGTCCTCGGCACTTTCCTCTGCCGGTGCCTCCGTGGTGTCGGCCGCAGCGTCTTCTGGCGCTGGCTCGGCGCTGCGCAGTGGCGGTGCATCACTATTGGGGTCGGGCAGGGTCAGGCTGAGGCTGTGCCAGCCGCCGTTGGGCAGCTTGCTGCGCAAGGGGCCGACGCTTTGCGGCCAGTCGGCGTTTTCATCGTCGCCCGGCAGGATGATCACCGCGCCGCTGGGCTCGGCGACGTTGGCCGGCAGCCAGAGGGCAAGAAAGCGTTCATCGCCCGCCTGCAGTTGCTGCTGTTCCTTTTGCTCCAGCCGCTGTTCCAGCGCCGTGGCTTCCACTTCACTGCGCTCGGCTAAGGGCGCGCGCACTTCTTCCGCAGGTGCGGTTGAACTATCGGTGGTCGCGGGCGCTTCTTCTGCGGATGTTTCTTCTTCCGCTTGCAGTGGACTGATTGCTAGCAGCAGGCTCAGAGCAAGGGCGGCGGGGCGCGAAAACATGGGGCTCTCCAGCGAACATCGGGTCTCAGCAGCCTAGCCTTTTCCACCCGGCTTTGTCAGGTGTCGCTCACCCGCGCCAGGCCTTGGATCGGGCTGGTACAATGCGCGCCTTCCGTGAATGCCACCGAGGTGCGTTATGCAACCCTTCGCCATTGCTCCGTCGATTCTTTCCGCTGACTTCGCTCGCCTGGGTGAGGAAGTGGATAAGGTGCTCGCCGCCGGCGCTGACATCGTGCACTTCGATGTAATGGACAACCACTATGTGCCGAACCTGACTATCGGCCCGATGGTCTGCGCTGCGCTGCGCAAGTACGGCATCACCGCGCCGATTGATGCGCACCTGATGGTCAAGCCGGTGGATCGCATCATCGGCGACTTTATCGAGGCGGGCGCCAGCTATATCACCTTCCACCCGGAGGCCAGCGAGCATATCGACCGCTCCCTGCAACTGATCCGCGATGGCGGCTGCAAGGCCGGCCTGGTGTTCAATCCAGCCACCCCGCTGGACGTGCTCAAGCACGTGATGGACAAGGTCGACATGATCCTGCTGATGAGCGTCAACCCGGGCTTTGGCGGGCAGAAGTTTATTCCCCATACCCTGGAGAAGCTTAAAGAGGCGCGTGCGCTGATCGACGCATCCGGGCGTGAAATCCGCCTGGAAATCGACGGTGGGGTCAATGTGCAGAACATCCGCGAAATCGCAGCGGCGGGGGCCGACACCTTTGTCGCCGGCTCGGCAATCTTCAATCAGCCTGACTACAAAGCCGTGATCGATGCCATGCGCGCTGAGCTGGCCCAGACGCGCGGATGAGTCTGCTGCGCGAGCTGTTCCAGGGTGAGTTGCCGCGCCTGGTGATGTTTGATCTGGACGGCACCCTGGTGGATTCGGTGCCGGATCTGGCCGCTGCCATCGACAAGACCTTGCTATTGCTCGGTCTGCCGGTAGCGGGCATCGAACAGGTGCGCGATTGGGTCGGCAATGGCGCGCGGGCGCTGGTGCGCCGCGCCCTGGCCGGCGGCCTGCAGCATGAGCATATAGATGAGGCCCGCACCGAGCAGGCGCTGGAGCTGTTTATGCAGCACTACGCCGAAAGCCACGCCCTGACCCAGGTCTATCCTGGCGTGCGGCCCACCCTGGATTGGCTGCGCGAGCAACGGGTCGAGCTGGCGATTGTCACCAACAAGCCCGAGCGTTTCGTCGCGCCGCTGCTGGATGAAAAGGGTCTGGGTGGCTATTTCCGCTGGATTATCGGCGGCGACACCCTGCCGCAGCAGAAACCCGACCCGGCGGCCTTGCTGCATGTGCTGCAGCTGGCCCGAGTGGAGGCGGCGCAGGCACTGTTTGTCGGTGACTCGCGCAATGACGTGCTGGCGGCCAAGGCGGCCGGCATCATCTGCGCGGCCCTGAACTACGGCTATAACCATGGTCGGCCGATTGCCGAGGAGAATCCGGCGCGAGTGCTGGATAATCTGTGCGAGCTATTGCCGGTTACCGCGTAGCCGGGGCTTGCGGGTTGATTCGCTTCCGGCCCTGCGCTAGTGTGGCCGAACTTCAATCCCGCCTGAATTAAGAGAGCTTCGTGGTGGTTACCTGCACGCGCTGGTCGGCAAGCACCGACATGAAAATCATCAAGGCCCTGGCCCGTTGGCGCTGGCGCCCCTGACCTGATCTTGGCCGCCTAGGCGGCGCGTTTGCACACGACCGTATTACCTCAAGCCACGAGGCTGCTCATGACCCGCGAAGAATTTCTGCGTTTAGCCGCTGCCGGCTATAACCGCATTCCTGTTGCCTGCGAAACCCTGGTGGATTTCGACACTCCGCTGTCGATCTACCTGAAGCTGGCCGATGAGGCCAATACCTACCTGCTCGAATCCGTCCAAGGCGGCGAGAAGTGGGGGCGTTACTCCATCATCGGCCTGCCGGCCCGCACTGTGCTGCGGGCTTATGGCCATGAAGTACTGATCAGCGTCGACGGTGTCGAGGTTGAACGCCATCAGTGCGAAGATCCGCTGGCCTTTGTCGAACAGTTCCAGGCGCGCTACAAGGTGCCAACCCTGCCGGGTCTGCCGCGCTTTAACGGCGGCCTGGTGGGCTACTTCGGCTATGACAGCGTGCGTTATGTCGAGCCCAAGCTGGCCAAAGGCGTAAATCCCGATGCATTGGGCACGCCCGACATCCTGCTGATGGTGTCCGATGCGGTGGTGGTGTTCGATAATCTGGCCGGCAAGATGCACGCTATCGTCCTTGCCGACCCGGCCCAGGCCGATGCGCTGGAACAGGGCCAGGCGCGCCTGCAGGAGATCCTGCACAAGCTGCGTCAGCCGATTACTCCGCGCCTGGGTGTAGATCTGGCTGCGCCAGCGGGTGCCGAGCCGGATTTCATTTCCAGCTTTAAGCGTGATGACTACGAAAATGCGGTCAAGGCGATCAAGGAGTACATCCTTGCCGGCGACTGCATGCAGGTGGTGATCTCCCAGCGCATGTCGATCCCGTTCAAGGCCGCGCCGATTGATCTGTACCGGGCGCTGCGTTGCATCAACCCAACGCCCTATATGTACTTCTTCAACTTCGGCGACTTCCATGTGGTCGGCAGCTCGCCAGAAGTGCTGGTGCGTCTGGAGGATGGTCTGGTCACAGTGCGTCCGATTGCCGGCACCCGCCCGCGTGGTGCCAGCGAAGAAGCCGACCTGGCCCTGGAAGAGGACCTGCTGTCCGATGCCAAGGAAGTCGCCGAGCACCTGATGCTGATCGACCTGGGCCGCAACGACGTCGGTCGGGTGGCCAGCACCGGTAGCGTCAAGCTCACCGAGAAGATGGTGATCGAGCGCTATTCCAACGTGATGCATATCGTTTCCAACGTTACCGGCCAGCTCAAGCAGGGTCTGACCGCGATGGACGCCCTGCGCGCCATTCTGCCGGCTGGCACCCTGTCCGGTGCGCCGAAGATCCGCGCGATGGAAATTATCGACGAGCTGGAGCCGGTCAAGCGTGGCGTTTACGGCGGCGCGGTGGGCTACCTGGCCTGGAACGGCAATATGGACACCGCCATCGCCATCCGCACCGCGGTAATCAAGGACGGCGAGCTGCACGTGCAGGCCGGTGCCGGCATTGTTGCCGACTCGGTGCCGGCCCTGGAGTGGGAAGAAACCCTGAACAAGCGTCGCGCCATGTTCCGCGCCGTCGCCCTCGCCGAACAGACTGCCGAATAAGGGGTTGCGCCATGCTTTTGATGATCGATAACTACGACTCCTTCACCTACAACGTGGTGCAGTACCTGGGTGAGCTGGGCGCCGATGTGCACGTGATCCGCAACGACGAACTGTCGATTGCCGAGATCGAAGCGCTGCAGCCCGAACGTATTGTGGTCTCGCCCGGTCCTTGCACGCCGACCGAAGCCGGGGTGTCCATCGAGGCCATCCTGCACTTTGCCGGCAAGCTGCCGATTCTCGGCGTGTGCCTCGGCCACCAGAGTATCGGTCAGGCCTTCGGCGGCGATGTAGTGCGTGCACGTCAGGTGATGCACGGCAAGACCAGTCCGGTGTTCCATAAGAACCTGGGCGTATTTGCCGGCCTGAACAACCCGCTGACGGTGACCCGCTACCATTCCTTGGTGGTCAAGCGCGAAACCCTGCCGGACTGCCTGGAAATCACCGCCTGGACTCAGCACGAGGATGGCTCGGTGGACGAAATTATGGGCCTGCGCCACAAGACCCTGCATATCGAGGGCGTGCAGTTCCACCCTGAGTCGATTCTTACCGAACAGGGCCATGAGCTGTTTGCCAACTTCCTCAAACAACAAGGAGGCCTGCGCTGATGAATATCAAGGAAGCCCTCAATCGGGTGGTCAGCCAGCTCGATCTGTCGACCGAAGAAATGCAGAGCGTGATGCGCGAGATCATGACCGGCCAGTGCACGGATGCGCAGATCGGCGCCTTCCTGATGGGCATGCGCATGAAGAGCGAGACCATCGACGAAATCGTCGGTGCGGTCTCGGTGATGCGTGAGCTGGCCAGCCATGTGCACCTGCAGACCCTCGACCACGTGGTCGACGTGGTTGGCACCGGTGGCGATGGCGCGAATATCTTCAACGTGTCGACCGCTGCGAGCTTTGTCGTCGCCGCCGCTGGCGGCAAGGTGGCCAAGCACGGTAACCGTGCAGTATCCGGCAAGAGCGGCAGTGCCGATCTGCTTGAGGCTGCCGGTATCTACCTGAGCCTGACGCCGGAGCAGGTGGCGCGCTGCATCGAGAACGTCGGGGTCGGTTTTATGTTTGCCCAGGTGCATCATTCGGCAATGAAGTACGCCGCCGTACCGCGCCGCGAGCTGGGCCTGCGCACCATCTTCAATATGCTCGGCCCGCTGACCAACCCGGCCGGGGTCAAGCATCAGGTGGTCGGCGTGTTCAGCCAGGCGCTGTGCCGGCCGCTGGCCGAAGTGCTCAAGCGTTTAGGCAGCCAGCACATTCTTGTGGTGCATTCGCGTGATGGCCTGGATGAGTTCAGCCTGGCCGCTGCGACCCATGTGGCGGAATTGAAGGATGGCCAGATCAGTGAATATGAAGTGCTGCCGGAAGACCTCGGTCTGAAGAGCCAGAGCCTGATTGGCCTGGCGGTGGAAAGCCCGGAGGCGTCGCTGGCGCTGATCCGCGATGCCCTGAGCAAGCGCAAGACCGAAGCCGGGCAGAAGGCCGCCGATATGATCGTGCTGAATGCCGGCGCAGCGCTGTATGCGGCTGACCTGGCTGCTAGCCTCAAAGAAGGCGTGCAACTGGCCCATGACGCCTTGCACACCGGGTTGGCCTGGGAGAAATTGCAGGAGTTGGTGTCCTTTACCGCCGTATTCAAAGAGGAGAATGCCGGGTGAGTATTCCAACCGTTCTGGAGAAAATTCTCGCGCGCAAGGCTGAGGAAGTGGCGGCTCGCCGCAGTATCGTCAGCCTGGCTGAAATCGAGCAGCAAGCTCGCAGTGCTGATCCGGTGCGCGGTTTTGCCGAAGCGCTGATCAGCCAGGTCAAGCGCAAGCAGCCGGCGGTGATCGCCGAGATCAAGAAGGCCTCGCCGAGCAAGGGCGTGCTGCGCGAAAACTTCGTCCCGGCGGAAATTGCCCAGAGCTACCAGAACGGTGGTGCCACCTGTCTGTCGGTGCTGACCGATGTCGACTTCTTTCAGGGCGCGGATCGCTACCTGCAGGAAGCCCGTGCGGCCTGCTCGCTACCGGTGATCCGCAAGGACTTTATGATCGATCCCTATCAGATCGTTGAAGCCCGCGCCTTGGGTGCCGATTGCGTGCTACTGATCGTCTCGGCGCTGGAAGACGCGCAAATGGCCGAGTTGGCGGCGACTGCCAGGGCATTCGATCTCGATGTGCTGGTGGAGGTGCACGACGGCGATGAGCTGGAGCGTGCACTGAAAACTCTGGATACGCCGCTGGTGGGTATCAACAACCGCAACCTGCACACCTTCGAACTCAGCTTGGAAACCACCCTCGACCTGCTGCCACGGATTCCTCGTGATCGTCTGGTGGTGACCGAGAGCGGCATCCTCAACCGTGCCGATGTCGAGTTGATGGAAATCAGCGAGGTGTATGCCTTTCTGGTCGGCGAGGCGTTTATGCGCGCTGATAATCCGGGGGCTGAGCTGGAGCGTTTGTTCTTCCCCGAGCGCAAGCGGGTGATTGCTGCGCCTGATGTGGACTGATACCACCAAGCCGTAAAAAAGCCGACGCATGCGTCGGCTTTTTTACGGCTACAGCATGCGATTTAGCGCGTGCCGAAGACCACCATGGTTTTGCCTTTGACGTTGACCAGGCCCTGTTCTTCCAGGGCCTTGAGCACGCGACCAACCATCTCGCGGGAACAGCCGACGATACGGCCGATTTCCTGGCGGGTGATCTTGATCTGCATGCCGTCTGGGTGCGTCATGGCGTCGGGCTGCTTGCACAGATCGAGCAGGGTGCGCGCAACACGGCCGGTGACATCCAGAAAGGCCAGGTCGCCAACCTTGCGCGTGGTGTTGCGCAGGCGTTCGGCCATCTGGCTGCCCAGGGCATAGAGAATGTCCGGGTCCTGCTGAGTCAGCTCGCGGAACTTGGCGTAGCTCAGCTCCGCCACTTCGCACTCGGTCTTGGCGCGCACCCAGGCGCTGCGTTCTTTCTCGGTGCCGTCCTTCTCGAACAGGCCCATTTCTCCGAAGAAATCGCCGGAGTTGAGGTAAGCGATGATCATTTCACGACCATCATCGTCTTCGATCAGGATAGTGACCGACCCTTTGACGATGAAGAACAGCGTTTCGCAGCGATCGCCCGCATAGATGATGGTGCTCTTGGCGGTGTAGCGACGGCGGTGGCAATGCGCGAGAAGCTTGTCGAGATTTTTTATTTTAGGTGTGAGGGTAATAGCTACCATGCCTGAATCCCGAATTTATAAAGGTAAGCCGTTGTGCGGCTGAAGTTCTAATAATAGTTATCTGTACAAGTGTGCCAGTAATTAGCTATCAGCTTAACCACCAGTCCAAGACTAGGTGTTGTTTTGCGACTTGGCTAACACTCAGCGGCGAGCTTTTGGCTCTCTTGGCACCCAAAGAGCTTGTAACGGTGCTGTGCTAAGCTGCTTTCCTTTTTAACAGCGGAGCCCGAGTAATGAAAGCGCGTATTCAGTGGGCTGGCGAAGCCCTGTTTATCGGTGAGTCGGGCAGCGGCCATGCGGTGGTAATGGACGGCCCGCCAGAGAGCGGTGGACGCAACCTGGGTGTGCGCCCGATGGAGATGGTGTTGATCGGTTTGGGCGGTTGCAGCAATTTCGATGTGGTCAGCATCCTGAAAAAATCCCGCCAGGCGGTAGAGAGCTGTGAAGCCTTTCTGGAAGCTGAACGCGCCAGCGAAGAGCCCAAGGTATTCACCAAGATTCACCTGCACTTCGTGGTCAAGGGTCGTGGCTTGAAGGAGGCTCAGGTCAAGCGTGCGGTTGAGCTGTCGGCCGAGAAATACTGTTCGGCCTCGATCATGCTGGGGCGCGGCGGCGTCGAGATCACCCACGACTACGAGATTATCGAGCTGGGCGAGTAAGCGGTTGCAGATAGCTCGGGACATGAAAAAGGGCACCTCGGTGCCCTTTTCTGTGCCTGCGATTCAGTTCTATACGCGGTAGGTAGTTCTGGTCATCACCTTGGCCAGCAAGCTCATGCCGAACTTCACCGGCGCCGGGAAGCGCAGGCCGCCGGCATCCAGGGCGTTGCAGGCATGCTGCTCTTCATCGACGCGCATCTGTTCGAGAATCGCGCGGGATTTCTGGTCTTCCAGCGGAATCTGCTGCAGGTGTTCATCGAGGTGTTTGACCACCTGATCTTCGGTGGCGGCAACAAAGCCTAGGCTGATCTTGTCGCTGATCAGCCCGGCGGCCGCGCCGACACCAAAGGACAAACCGTAGAACAACGGATTGAGAATACTCGGCTGGCTGCCCAGCTGGCGGATACGCTGCTCACACCAGGCCAGATGGTCGATTTCTTCATCGGCGGCATGCTCCATGGCTTTGCGCACCTGGGGCAGCTTGGCAGTCAGGGCCTGGCCCTGATACAGCGCCTGGGCGCAAACCTCGCCGGTGTGGTTGATGCGCATCAAGCCGGCGACATGCTGGGCCTGCTGTTCGTCCAGCTCGGCTTCTGGTTGCACGATGGCCGGTGATGGCCGGCTTGGCTGGCCGCTAAAGGGCAGCAGAGTGCGCAGCGCGGCATCGGCTTGCAGTAACAGGCGATCAACGGGGGAAAAGTGACGTTCGCTGGCCATAGGGACCTCCGGCGATGACTACGGCGGCCAGTTTACTGCAAACACTGGCCGTCGGCTTGATCGAGATCAGGGTAGCTCGCGCAGCACACGAAAACCCAGGGCATAGTCCTTGTGCTGCGGCTGTTTCATATCGCGCTGGCTGCTGCGCAGGTAGCTCGGGCCGCTGTTCCAGGCGCCGCCGCGCACCACCCGCGGGCTTTTGTCGAGCAGGCTGGCCGCCTGTTGCTCGCTGCCGTCGAAGGGGTTGGCGAAGCGCGAGGCGGTCCATTCCCAGACATTACCGGCGGTGTCATGCAGACCGAAGGCATTGGCGGCGAACTGGCCAACGCGCTCGGTCTTGCTCTGAATCAGCCTCGAGGTGGCGCAGCCACGGCAATGCGCGCGCGGCCGGGTTTCCGGGCTGTCGAGCTGCTCGCCCCACCAGTAATAGCTGGTGCTGCTTGCGCGGGCAGCGTACTCCCACTCGGCCTCGGTGGGCAGCCGATAACGCTGGCCGGTGACCTTCGACAGCCATTGGCTGTAGGCCTGGGCTTGATGCCAGGACACATGGATCACCGGTCGCTGTGCCGACAGCCCCCAGCCCTCGTTGTCCGGCATTGCTGTGGCGGTGGCTTCGGCGTAGTGCTGCCAGTCGGCAAAGCTGACTTCGTAGCGGCCGATAGCGAACGGCTGGTTGATTTCGATGGGCGTAAGCGGGCGCTCGTTATGGTTGCCACGGCCGCTGTGGTCACCCAGCAGATAACGTCCGGCGGGCACTACTACCAGCTGCGGCCCTTGCTGGCCCTTGGGCAAGGCGTCGCTGAACACGCTGCCAGGCGTATGCGCGTGCGCGGGATTGCCAATCAGCAGGGCGAGCACGGTCAGCGCGCCGAGTAATGCACGACTCAACCCGGTGGCCATGCCATCTGCCGCTGACCCAGTACGTGCATATGGATGTGGTGCACCGTCTGGCCGCCCAGGTCATTGCAGTTCATCACCACGCGAAAGCCTTCCTCGCAGCCTTGCTCCGTGGCCAGACGCTGTGCGGTGAAGAGAATATGCCCGGCCAGCGGCTTGTCCGCCTCACTCAGGTCATTGAGGGTGCTGATGTGTTTTTTCGGGATAACCAGAAAGTGCACCGGTGCCTGCGGGCCGATATCGTGAAAGGCAATCACCTGATCGTCTTCATAAAGCTTGCGCGCCGGTATTGCACCAGCGACGATCTTGCAAAATAGACAGTCCATGGACAGTCTCCTGGCCGGTATTTAACGAGGCCCGAGTTTAGTGGACAAGGAGCGTGGGTGAAAAACGATATTCATGATCTGGGCTTGGTGCTGGATTCCAAGACCAAGCTGGTGCTGATCGAGTCCTGGGATGAGCTGCGGGTGCTGGAAACCCTGACTAGCCTGGCGGTGCGCCGCAGTCTTGGCTTGCAGCTGTGGTCGGTGACCGAGGGTTTGCAGCGTGTGGGGTTTTCCATTCAGGAGCCCGTCGATAGCGCCACCCTGGAGCCGGAAACCGCCCTGCGTCTGATCAAAGCTGACACCCAGCCGACGCTGTATGTGATGTGCGATCTGCATCCGTTTCTTGAGGACAACCCCAAGCTGGTGCGCCTGCTCAAGGAAATCGCCATGAGCGAGCAGCCCAGCAAGCCGACGCTGGTGCTGGTTTCCCACGCCTGCAAACTGCCGCCGGAAGTGCAGCGCTACGCCTCGCGCTTCAGTCTTTCGCTGCCCTCCGAGGAAGAGCTGCTGGCCATCGTGCGCGATGAGGCCACTGCCTGGAGTGCGCGCAACCGCAATGCCCGGGTGCGCACCGATAACCGCACCTTGCAGCAGGTGGTGAAGAATCTGCGTGGCCTCAGTCATGCCGAGGCGCGTGCGCTGGCGCGCAATGTGATCTGCGATGACGGCGCGATCACTCAGGAAGACCTGCCGGAGCTGAACAAGACCAAGTTCAAGCTGCTCGATCTCGATGGCGTGTTGAGTTTCGAGTACGACACCGCGCGTTTCGCCGAGGTCGGCGGGCTGAGCAATCTCAAGCGCTGGCTGGGTGATCGGCAGAGCATCTTTCTTGAAGGTAAAGGTGTCGACCTGCCCAAGGGCGTGCTGTTGGTTGGCGTACAGGGCGGCGGCAAGAGCCTGGCCGCCAAGGCCATCGCCGGCCTGTGGGGCTTGCCTCTGCTGCGCCTGGACTTTGCCTGCCTGTACAACAAGTTCTTCGGCGAGACCGAGCGCAACCTGCGCGAAGCCTTGAAGCTTGCCGAGCAGATGGCGCCTTGTGTGCTGTGGATGGATGAGATCGAGAAGGGCCTGGCCAGTGGTGATCACGATGGTGGCGTCAGCCAGCGGGTACTCGGCACCCTGCTGACCTGGATGGCCGAGCGCAAGGCGCCGGTCTTTATGGTGGCCACCGCCAACGTGATTTCACGGCTACCGCCAGAGCTGGTGCGCAAGGGGCGTTTCGATGAGCTGTTCTTTGTCGACCTGCCGGATGCGGCGGTGCGTGCCGAGATCTTCCGGATTCATCTGGCGCGGCGTGAGCTGGAAGTGACGGGCTTCGATCTGACGCAACTGGCAGCGGCTTGCGATGGTTTTTCCGGCGCGGAAATCGAGCAGGCGGTGGTCAGTGCTCTGTATGCCGCACAAGCCCAGCAGCAAGCGGTCAATCAGGCATTGCTGCTGCAGAGCATCCAAAGCACCGCGCCGCTGTCGGTAGTGATGGCCGAAGACCTTGCCGCCCTGCGCGCCTGGGCGGATGGGCGCACGGTCAATGCAGGTTAAAGCAGCCGCTTAGATTGGCTTGCCGAACTGGCGATTGAGCCGTGCGCTGATGCGCCGTACCAGCCAGCGCGGCCCTAGCCTAGGGCTGAGGGCTAGCAAGCGGTTACGCCAGCCGGGGATGATGATCGCGCGGTTTTTCTCCAGCGCCTTGACGGTGATCAGGGCCACTTCTTCGGCGCTCATCATCAGCTTGCTGCCCTGTAGCGCATCACTGTTCATGCGTGCCGTGCGGAAAAACGCGCTGCGGGTTGGCCCCGGGCAGAGTGCGGAGACTTTAACGCCGTACTCTTTCAGCTCTTCGCGCAGGCCTTCGGAAAAGTGCAGCACGTAGGCCTTGCTTGCGTAGTAGTTGCTCATGCCCGGGCCTGGCTGAAAGCCGGCAACCGAGGCGACGTTGAGAATCTGCCCGCTGCCTTGGCCGGCCATGATGGTGCCGATGGCGTGGCAGAGGCGGGCGAGTGCCAGGATATTCAGTTCGATCAGTTGCTGTTCGCGCGCCCAGTCCTGAGCCACGTAAGCGCCTGAGGTGCCGATGCCGGCGTTGTTTATCAGCAGGTCGATACTGCGCTCACCTTGCTCCAGCTCATGCAGCAGGCCGCTGACCTGCAGCGGCTGGCTGAGGTCGCAGACGCGGAACAGCACCTCTACGGAAAAACGTTGCGTCAGCTCGCAGGCAATGCTTTCCAGCGCGTCGCGCTGGCGCGCCACCAGAATCAGATTGCGGCCACGCCGAGCCAGTGCTTCGGCCAGGGCCAGGCCAATACCGCTGGAGGCTCCAGTGATAAGCGCGTAACGGGTCATAGGGTTCTCCGTGATGGGGCCTTTCGACCCCATGTACCGCGCAAGGTTGCCAGTGGGTTACAGGCCAGCGTTGGAATAGCCCATATAGGCTGGTATCGCGATGGCGGCCACGATGCCGAGGACGATGATCGCCACCCAGAGCAGGGCGAGGATTTTTACCGCACGGCTATTCGGTGGTGGCGGTGGACCAAAGCGGTTGGCGGCGGTGCTGCCGGGGATGATAAACATCAGCAGCGAGAACACCCCGCCAACAATCGGCACCAGGGTGACCAGCAGCAGCCAGCCCGACCAGCCGATATCATGCAGGCGCTGCACGCCGAACATGATGCCGACCACCGCCACGGCGATACCCACCACGACCATCAGCAGGCCGCCAAGAATTTCCGAAGCGGCGAAGAAACCTCCAGCGATACCGAACAACGGCAAGCAGGCCAGCATCAGCACCATCGACCAGGCCAGGTAGCGCAAACGGCCGATGCGCCCGTCGGTGGTAAAGGCTTTTAATTCGCCGAATTCCGGCAGGGTTTCTGCCACGGCCGCTTTCGGTGTGGCATAGGGCGTGGTCGCGGCGCTGACCACTTCCGGCGGGTTTTCCGCGAGCATGGCCTGGCGGGCGATAAATTTCTCGATAACGATGCCGCAGGCCGAGCACTCGATGGCTTTGCTTTGCTGGTGACCGCACTTGGGGCAGGTCATTGGTACGTTGCTTTCAGCTTCGCTGCTTTCCGTACGGTGATCATCGGTTTCCACCAGGCTCAGGCTGGCGGCCAGGTCCTGCTCCTTGCGCACTTTGGCGCCGGCGCTCTGCAGGGCCTTGAGGTACTGATCGGCTTCGTTCTCGCTGAGGTCGCGCTTGATATCGACATTGCCGCCGCTAAACAGCGAGTTGATTCGGGTCTGGTCGCTCTTGAACAGGCGGGCGAGGTTTTCTTTGGCAGTTTCCAGGCTGACGTCGGGCATCAACTCGCCGTTGAACACAATCTTGAAGCGGGCTTGGGTCATGTCGGCGTCCTTGTCGGTGCCAGAATGGAGTTGCGCTACAGACTAGCCGGCCTGCAGGCCAGTAAACAAGCTGCCTGCGTGCAAATGTGCAGGGCCTAGAGACGGTTCACGCTCTGTTGGCGGACCAGCTGCCAACCAAGCGACCGTTGCGCAGCAAGTAGAGCTGGTTGAACAACTCGAACAGACCTTCCGAGCGTTGCGGGCGGAGAAATACCCAGTCATCGACCTGTAAGCCTGTGCCGGCTGAGCCGATCAGGCGTTCCTGGTTGGCGCTGCGGCCATACAGGGCGTCATAGCTGAGCCCTGCCGGGGACACCGGGGTTGCCGGCCATTGCCCACCATACAGGTAATAAGCCTGCTGGCGATTAGGGTTCCAGCGCTGCAGCAACTGGTGCGAGCTGTCGAGAAATGGCAGCTGCCCCGGTAGCGCCTTGAGCACCGGGCTGGCAATCCACAGGGCGGCTTGTTGGGCGGCCAGTAGATCGCTGTCGAAATCGCTGGGTTTGAGCAGGGCGGAGCCGACCGCGACTTCATTCAGCGGTGTATCGAGCGTGGCATGCAGGGCATAGGTCAGGCTGCCTGCACCATTGAGCAGCGGCTGTTGCGGCCACAGCTCGTTGAATGCCGCAGCGCTGGCGATAAACGCGCGGTAACGCGCAGCGCTCTGGGCAAAGGCACTGCTTTGCCCGGTCCAGAATGGTGTATGGGCCTGATGGGCGTCATAACCCATCAGGCCGCGCACGCGCAGTCGGTTGGGTGTATTACGCAGCCAGGTGAGGGCGGTGCCGAGTTCGGCGGGCGTGGCAAAGCCGCCACGGGCCAGGCCGATATCGATTTCAAAGGCAATCTGCAGCGGTTGGTTGAGCGCATTTGCCAGTGCGGCGTATTCCTGCAGACGGGTTTGGCTATCGATCAGCCAGGTCAGCTGCTCGGCGGGGACAAAGCCGCTGCCTTGTGGCAGCTGCTGGTAGAAGCTCAGGGCCGCTGCACTGGGTAAGGGCTTGCCGAGCAACAGATCGGATTGAGGAAAGTTCAACGCCAGTTGGTTGATCTGCGGCTGGTGGAACACCATAAAGCGCTGCGTGCCGAGCTTCTTCGCCAGGTAGTCGAGCAAGCCGGTGGAGGTCAGCGACTTGGCCACCAGGCGCAGCGGTAGTTGTCCACCGAGCTGACTCGCCAGTCGCTCGGCGTTCTGGTCGAGGCGGTCGAGATCCACCACCAGCAACGGCAGCCCGGCCCCCGCACGCCGCAGCAATTGGTTGAGTGCAGCAAAGTAGGGCGTGTGGGGCTGGCCGAGATCACTCGGGCGCAGCGCCCAGCCACCTAATAGCCCCAGCGCACCGAGACCGAGCAGGTTGCGTCGTTTCATCGCGCCCAGCGTTGTTGCAGCTGCAGGCTCTGCGTGAGGGCCGCGCGGTATTCGCTGTCGAGGCGGGCGATCAGCTGCTCGACGCTGGGCAGGTCGCGGATGTTGCCGACGCCCTGGCCGGCCGACCATACGGTTTTCCAGGCTTTGGCTTCTTCGTCCATGGGCTTGAGCTTCTCGCCGTAGTTGACCTCGCCTTTGTTCTGCAGCTGCTTGAGGTCGTAACCGGCCAGCTCCAGACTCTGGCGCATAAAACTCGCCGGTACGCCGGAGACTGCCGGGGTGTGGATGATGTCGGCGGCTTTGGCGTCAAGAATCATCTGCTTGTAAGCGGCGGATGCGGCGTTTTCCTGGGTAGCGATCAGGCGGGTGCCGAGGTAGGCCAGGTCGGCGCCAAGCAGCTGCGCGGCCAGCACTTCGTGGCCCTGGTTAAGGCAGCCGGCCAGCAGCAGGGTTTTGTCGAAGAACTGGCGGATCTCGGCGATCAGCGCAAACGGGCTCCAGGTGCCGGCATGTCCGCCGGCACCGGCTGCTACTGCGATCAGGCCATCGACGCCGGCTTCGGCGGCTTTCTCAGCATGCCGGCGGGTGGTCACATCGTGGAACACCAGGCCACCGTAGCTGTGCACTGCATCGACCACTTCCTTTACTGCGCCGAGGCTGGTGATCACGATAGGTACGCGCTGCTCAACGCAGATCGCCAGGTCCGCCTGCAGGCGTGGGTTGCTGGCGTGCACAATCAGGTTCACTGCATAAGGCGCTGCATCGCTGCCCAGGCCGGCTTCGATCTCTTGCAGCCAGTCCTTGAAACCGCTGCTCTCACGCTGGTTCAGCGCCGGAAAGCTGCCGACGATGCCGCTGTTGCAGCAGGCCAGTACCAGTTGCGGGTTGGACACCAGAAACATCGGCGCGGCGACGACGGGCAGGCGCAGACGTTGTTCGAGCAGGGCTGGCAGCGACATGCAGTAATCCTCTTGGAGTATTTAGAAAGGGCGAACCACGACCAGAATGACAATGCCGAGCAAGGCCAGCACGGGCGCTTCATTGAACCAGCGATAGAACACATGGCTGCGCTGGTTCTCGCCCCGGGCAAAGGCCTTGAGCTGGGCGCCGCACATAAACTGGTAGACCACCAGCAGTGCCACCAGGCTCAGCTTGGCGTGCATCCAGCCCTGGCTGAAGTAGTAGCTCGGGTTGAGGCTGATCAGCCACAAGCCCAGGCCAACGGTGAGAATCAGCGACGGCCACATGATCCCGCGATAGAGCTTGCGCTCCATGATGCAGAAGCGCTCGCGGCTGACCTCGTCGGTGCTCATGGCGTGGTAGACGAACAGGCGCGGCAGGTAGAACAGGCCGGCGAACCAGCAGACCATGGCGATGATGTGCAGGGCTTTGAGCCACAGATAAAGCATTGCGCGCACTCGTTGCAGGAAAGTGCCCCGATAGTAGTGGGCGTGACCGCCTCCGTCATCACTGACGGCGCTCAAGTGTTGGCCCCTGGCCGAAGCGGCCGTATCATCGGCAGCTTTCCACTGCTGGTATTGCAAAGGGGCAAGTGATGATCAAGGTCGGAATCGTCGGCGGCACGGGGTATACCGGTGTCGAGTTGTTGCGTTTGTTGGCGCAACACCCGCAAGCGCAGGTCGAGGTGATTACCTCGCGCTCCGAGGCCGGCATGCGTGTCGACGAGATGTACCCGAACCTGCGCGGCCATTACGACAGCCTGGCCTTCAGCGTGCCGGACGTGGCCACCCTGGGCGCCTGTGATGTGGTGTTCTTCGCCACGCCGCATGGTGTGGCCCATGCCCTGGCCGGTGAGCTGCTGGCCGCCGGGACCAAGGTGATCGACCTGTCAGCCGACTTCCGCCTGCAGGATGCCGATGAGTGGGCCAAGTGGTACGGCCAGCCCCACGGCGCGCCGGACCTGTTGCCGGAAGCGGTTTACGGCCTGCCGGAAGTCAACCGTGAAGCGATCAAGCAGGCGCGTCTGATTGCCGTGCCGGGTTGCTATCCCACTGCCGCACAGTTGGCGCTGATTCCGCTGCTAGAGGCCGGTCTGGCTGATACCACGCAACTGATCGCCGACTGCAAGTCCGGGGTCAGCGGTGCGGGTCGCGGTGCCAGCGTGGGTTCGCTGTTCAGCGAAGCCGGCGAGAGCATGAAAGCCTATGGGGTCAAAGGCCATCGGCATCTGCCGGAAATTCGCCAGGGCTTGCGCCGGGCTGCCGGTAAGGATGTTGGCCTGACCTTTGTGCCGCATCTGACGCCGATGATCCGCGGTATCCACGCCACGCTTTACGCCACCGTAGTCGACCGCTCGGTGGACCTGCAGGCGCTGTTCGAGAAGCGTTATGCCAACGAGCCCTTCGTCGATGTGATGCCCGCTGGCAGCCACCCGGAAACCCGCAGCGTGCGCGGTGCCAACGTCTGTCGGATCGCCGTGCATCGGCCGCAGGATGGTGATCTGGTGGTGGTGTTGTCGGTCATCGACAACCTGGTCAAAGGCGCGTCGGGTCAGGCGGTGCAGAACATGAATATCCTCTTCGGCCTCGATGAGCGCCTGGGCTTGTCCCACGCGGCCATGCTGCCTTGACGGCGGGCTGGGAGGTTCGCCCAAGCGATCCGGGGCGCGCCCGGCGGCGACGCATGCTCGTCGCGCTGCTGCTGCTGTGCATTCCGTTGGCGTTCTATGTCGGCGGTTGGTGGCAGCAGCGCACGCAGCCTGCAGTGGTTGCAGGGCAGGCGGCCGAACCGGTTCGCGATGAGCAACTGCTGCGTGAGGTCGATGAGTTGCGTCAGCGCGTGGCGGTATTGAGCAGCGCGGAAAAGGTCAGCCTGCAAGCCAACGAGCAGAGCCGTCTGACCATTAAGCTGTTGGAAGAGCAGATCTATAAGCAGCAGCAGGATCTGGCCTTCTATAAAGGCGTGCTAGCGCCGGCCAGTCGTCGTGAAGGTTTGCGCATCAAGACCTTTGAGCTGCAGGCCACGGACAGGCCGGAGCATTTCCGCTACAAGATACTCCTTAGCCGCGTGGGCAAAGGTGAGACGCCGCTGGAAGGCCAGTTGCAGGTGTTGATCGTCGGCAAGCAGGGCGAGCAGGATGTCACGCTTGAGTTGGCGGCGCTGGGCGCAGACTTACCCGATGCCCTACCTGGGCAGTCGATTGCTTTCGCCTTCAAGCACTTTCAGGCCATTCCCGAGGCCGGGCGTTTTGCTGAGCTGAAGTTGCCTGAGGGCTTTACCCCGCGCGAGATCAAGGTGCGTGCCGAGGTAAAAGGCGAGAAGCCTTTGCTGCGCACATTCAAATGGAACAAAGAGGAGTGACTGTTCCTTATGTGGAATAAAGACAAGGCGCGTACTGACGTGCAGCGTTTCGCGGGCAAGACCAGCCTGATTGCGGTGGGTGCCGAGCTGCATGGCGATTTGCGCTTTCAAGGCGCGGTACAGGTTGATGGCAAGGTCATCGGTAACCTGGTGGCCAGCGAAGGCATGGTGCGCGTCAGTGTGCAGGGCCGGGTTGAAGGTGAGATTCGCGCCCCCCATATAGTGATTGACGGTGAAGTGGTCGGCGATGTGCACGCCAGTGGCCACCTTGAACTGGGCGCGCGGGCGCGGGTGCGTGGCAATCTGTATTACGCGCTGATGGAAATGGCCATGGGTGCGCAGATCGAAGGCCGTCTCTGTCGCTTGCAAGACGAGGCACGGCCGCTGGAATTGCCAGAAACGTTGGATACCGCACAATAGTTGACCGCTTTTCTCGGGTAAGCGGATAATGCCGATCAGAATGCAGTATGGCGCGTAGCGCCGGGAGTTAATCAGCATGAGCGTCGAAACCTTCACCCCCAGCGCTATGCAATTTACGCAGGGCGCAGCGAACAAGGTGAAGAGCCTGGTCGATGAAGAAGGCAACCCGCGCCTGAAGTTGCGCGTGTTTGTAACGGGAGGCGGTTGTTCCGGCTTCCAGTACGGCTTCACCTTTGATGAAGAAGTGGCCGAGGATGACACCATCATCGAGCGTGAAGGCGTGAGCCTGGTGGTCGACCCGATGAGCTTCCAGTACCTGGCAGGTGCCGAAGTCGATTATCAGGAAGGTCTGGAAGGTTCGCGATTTGTCATCAACAACCCGAACGCCACCACCACCTGCGGTTGCGGTTCTTCGTTCTCGATCTGATCTTCAGGTTGTTCAAGCTAACGCCGTGCCTTGCGCACGGCGTTGTCGTTTGTGGGGCTAGCAGATTGGCGCGTGCGCTTAGGCGGGGTAGATCGCGCCAAGTACACGCAGGCCGCGTGCGCCGGTGACGCTAGGCCGGTTGGCGGGAATGCCGTCCAGGCAGCAGTGCGCGAGCCAGGCAAAGGCCATGGCCTCAACCCAATCGGCCGGTACGCCATGCGCATCGGTACTGCTCACCTGACTGTTTGGTAGCAACTGCGCAAGGCGCTGCATCAACGTGTGGTTGTGCGCGCCGCCGCCGCATACCAGCAACATCTCGGTGTTCTGCTGAGCGGCCTTTAGGGCCTCGGTAATGCTGATGGCAGTCAGTTCCAGCAGGGTTGCTTGCACATCGGCCGCGGCAAACGCTGGCAGGCTCTGTAGCTGCTGATCCAGCCAGGCAAGGTTGAACAACTCGCGCCCAGTGCTCTTCGGGCCCTGAGTTTGGAAGTAGGGATCACTCAGCAAGGCTTGCAGAAGCTGCGCCTGTGCCTGGCCGCTGGCAGCCCACTGGCCATCCTGGTCGTATGTCAGGCCTTGGTGGCGCTGAATCCAGGCGTCCAGTAGTACGTTGCCCGGGCCGCAATCGAAGCCATGCACCGGGCGTTCAGGCTCAAGCAGGCTGAGGTTGCTGAAACCGCCAATATTGAGGATCGCGCGGGTGCTGTTCTCGCGGGCAAACAATGCCTGGTGAAACGCCGGAACCAGCGGTGCACCTTGGCCGCCTGCAGCAACATCGCGGCGGCGAAAGTCGCTGACCACGCTGATGCCAGTCAGCTCAGCGAGCAGGGCGGGGTTGCCGATCTGTACTGTGAAGCCGCGCGCAGGCTCATGGCGCACGGTCTGACCATGGCTGCCGATGGCGCGAACACTGTGTGCGGGTATGCCGTGCTGCGCCAGTAAGTCATTGATGCCTTGCGCTGCGAGTGCAACCCACTGCTGTTCGGCGATAGCTGCGCGGGCTAACTCGTCTGGGCCGGAAGCGCACAGGCTGAGTAAGCTGCTGCGCAGTTCGTCTGGCATGGGTAGGTAGCGGGTGCCAAGCAGGCGGGTGCTGTGTTCTTGCTCGATCAGCGCAATGTCCAGGCCATCCAGGCTGGTGCCGGACATCACGCCGAGGTAGAGGTGCATGGCTTAGCGCTGATTATTAAGGGCAAGCATCGTGGACTTCTCTTTGTCCATTTGCGCCATCAGCGGCTTGCTCAGCTGCATAAAACGGGCTTTTTCGCTGCTGGCGATCGGGTCGGCCATTGGTAGCTTCTGGCTCAGCGGGTCGACGTGCACGCCGTTGACCTGGAATTCGTAGTGCAGGTGCGGGCCGGTGGACAGGCCGGTAGTGCCGATGTAGCCGATGATCTGGCCCTGCTTGACGTTGCTGCCGCTGCGGATGCCCTTGGCAAAGCCGTTCATATGGGCATACAGGGTGCGGTAGCGTTGACCGTGCTGAATGATCACCGCATTGCCGTAGCCGCCGTGACGACCGGCCAGGGTTACTCGCCCATCGCCGGCGGCCTTGATGGGGGTGCCGCGTGGGGCGGCGTAATCAACGCCCTTGTGCGCGCGAATCTTGTTCAGTACCGGGTGGCGGCGCCCTGTGGAAAAGCGCGAGCTGATGCGGGCGAAATCCACCGGGGTACGGATAAAGGCTTTGCGCATGCTCTCGCCATTGGCGTTGTAATAGCTGCTGTTGCCCTGCTTGTTGGTGTAGCGCACAGCGGTGTAGGTCTTGCCACGGTTGGTGAAGCGGGCGGAGAGAATATTGCCGGTGCCAACCTGCTTGCCGTTGACCACTTTCTTTTCGTAGATCAGCTCGAACTCATCACCTTCACGAATATCCATGGCGAAGTCGATGTCGTAGCCGAATACGTTGGCCAGATCCATGGTCAGGCTGTGCGACAGGCCGGCGCGTTTGGCCGAGAGAAACAACGAGCTCTTGATCACGCCGTGGCTGTAGGTGGTTTGAACTTCTGGCTTGACCAACTCACGCTTGAAGCTGAAGCCTTTCTCGCTTTTGGCCAGAGCAATGCTTTCCAGGTCGCTGAGCTTGCTGTGCAGGCTTTCAAGCTCACCGTCAGTGCTCAGTTTGAACTCAAGTGCCTGGCCTACTTTCAGGCGTGTCAGCTGCTTGGCTTCTTTGCTGCTGTTAAGCACGGCATGCAGAGTGGTGGCGCTCAAGCCGACCTTGGCAAATACCGTAGACAGCGTGTCACCGTTCTCTACGCGAACAATGCGTTGTAGTGGGTCGGTTTCTGGCGGCTCTTCAACCTGCGCGGGTTGCGGCTCATTATCTGTCGGTGTATCAGCGGCGGCTGTGTTGGCGAACGGCGATTGGCGCACCTGCGAGGCGGCAGAGTCAGGCTCGTCCTGCAGCTCGGCGTATTCTGCGCCGTTATCCAGCTCAAGGTTTATGTAGGTTTTCTTTGCTTCAACTTCGCGGGAGGGGAATACCAGTAGGGCTAGGCTCAGTAGGGCGGCGACGCCACTGGCCGCCAGAATATGGCTTTTCGGATACAGGGGCGGCGCTTTAGTTGTAGAGGTCATAGGCTGCTTTTTGACTTTAAAAATGAAAAGAAATAGATAAACGAAATGATGAATATGCAGTAACTGTATAAAATATAACCAAATCGCTAGCTAGGCAACCCCGGTTGTCGCAAGGTGGTCTTAGCGTAGGCGGGGTGGCCGGCAGAACTTGTGATTTGTCTGCGATCTTGTATGGTTGGTTCCCTTTTGTTTTGAGTGGTCGTGAGTCCTGTCATGAAGTCGGTTGAAGAGCAGTTGGCGCTGATCAAGCGTGGCGCGGAAGAGGTTCTGGTTGAGGCCGAACTGGTTGAGAAGCTCAAGCGTGGTCAGCCACTGCGTATCAAGGCCGGTTTTGATCCAACGGCGCCGGATCTGCACCTCGGGCACACCGTGCTTATTAATAAGCTGCGTCAGTTCCAAGAGTTGGGCCATCAGGTGATTTTCCTGATCGGCGACTTCACGGGAATGATTGGTGATCCAAGCGGTAAAAGCGCCACGCGTCCGCCGCTGACCCGCGAGCAGGTGTTGGAAAACGCGGAGACCTACAAGACCCAGGTGTTCAAGATTCTCGACCCGGCGAAAACCGAAGTCGCCTTCAACTCCACCTGGATGGACAAGATGGGGCCGGCAGACTTCATTCGTCTGACCTCGCAGTACACCGTGGCGCGCATGCTTGAGCGTGACGACTTCAGCAAGCGCTACTCGACCAATCAACCGATTGCTATCCACGAGTTCCTCTATCCACTGGTGCAGGGGTATGACTCGGTAGCCTTGCAGGCGGATGTTGAGTTGGGCGGTACTGATCAGAAGTTCAACCTGCTTATGGGGCGCGAGTTGCAGCGCTCCTATGGTCAGGCGTCGCAGTGCATCGTCACCATGCCGTTGCTTGAAGGGTTGGATGGCGTGAAGAAGATGTCCAAATCACTGGGCAACTATATAGGTATCCAGGAAGCCCCCGGCGTCATGTACAACAAGCTGGTCTCCATGCCGGACGCTTTGATGTGGCGCTATTTCGAGTTGCTCAGCTTCCGCTCCATGGATGAGATCGAGCAGTTCAAGCGTGATGTCGAGCAGGGTGCCAATCCTCGCGATATTAAAATCAAGCTGGCCGAAGAGATCGTCGCGCGTTTCCATGGTGAAGAGGCGGCGCTTAGCGCTCATCGCTCGGCGGGTAATCGAATGAAGGAAGGCGAGCTGCCTGAGGATCTGCCAGAGATCGAGGTGTTATCTGCTGAGGACATGCCGATTGCCGCGCTCCTTAATAAAGCAGGCCTGGTGAAGAATGCCGCGATGGCGCGTGATCTGTTGGGCTCCGGCAGTGTGCGCGTGGATGGTGGGGTGGTGGATCGCGCCTATGTATATAAGGTAGGTGCTGTGCACGTCTGCCAGGCGGGCAAGAAAGCGTTCGCGCGTATCACGCTTAAGGCCGAGTAATCGGTTGCACGCTTGCGTGATGGTTGCGACAAAGCCGTTGAAGCGTCAGCTTCAACGGCTTTGTCGTTTCTGCAGGCGGCGTGCCGGTAGTGGGGGTGGCTGCAGCCCTTGATTTCGTGGCTATTGAAACAAAAGCATAACAATCGATTGACCTTCGTTCGGCAGTCCCTATAATGCGCAGCTCTTCAGGCGTATG
>PGZH01000005.1:284549-537212 GCA_002840155.1 Gammaproteobacteria bacterium HGW-Gammaproteobacteria-13 | reverse complement strand
ACCAGGCTCGGTGCCGCTGACGGTGTAGGTGCCATCGTTGCTGATCAGATCACCGGCCACACCGCTGTCGGTGGTGAGGGCGAGGGTCGGCGCGGCAACCTGGGTGTCGAGGGTAAAGGTCAGCGATGTTGAAGGTGATGTGTTGCCAGCAGTATCAGTTTGACGAACTGATACGGTGTTGCTGCCTTCGCTTGGTGTGAATGTATTGCTCCAAGTCGCTCCGCCATCGGTGCTGTATTCAACCACTGCGCCAGGCTCGACTCCGCCGATTACCAGTGTGCCGTCATTGCTGATGAGGTCACTGGCACTGGTACCGCTGTCGTTAGCCAGGGTTACGCTAGGAGCGGTAGGTGCGGTGGTATCCAGGTTGGCGTTTGCGGCAGTTGTTTGGTCTGTTTGCTCACCCGCGCCGAACAGCTCGTTCTGACCGGCACCGTTCAGGCCGATGTTAGAGGTTTCAAAACCAATAGTTGCCTCAAGCTGCTGCCCAGTCTCCCCCAGCAGTACAAAGCTATGCCCGCCACCTGCTGCGCCTCCAGTACCGCCGCCTGCACCTGGGCCAGCCGCTGTGGCTTCGAGGTCGACAGTGGGGTCGAAGCCGGCAGTTAGGGCTTGCTCCAGCTCCGGATTGGGCTCGACTTTATTACCTTCGGTCTGTGTATCGCTGGCGGACGCTTGCCAGTTGCTGTTTTGCGCAACGTTGACCAGCTCGCCATTAGCCAGTTGCAGGGTCACTTCGCCACCCAGGCCAGTCAGGATCTGTTCACCCATGAGCAGGCGTTCGCCTTCGAATATCTGTCGCTTCAGTCCGTCGAGAGAGACGGCAAATACTTGGCCAACAAGACTTTTTACGATGGCGACGATAGTGCTCATAGAACGGGCTCCGAGGTGGACGCGGTAAAATCGTTAAACACAGTGAAGCAATGTTTTGATTTAAAGGCTGATAATCTGACAAAATATTGTCGTCATAAATTTGGCTTATTCCATTATGGAATTACGGATATGCCAAACTATTGACCGACAGCTCGCGATAATAAACAATGCGCGCGCTGATGTCACTTTGATATTGGTTTGTCTCTAGTGTGATGTGCGTCACGTTCCGTTGGCTGTTTATGTATCCTGCGCCACTTTGCGTCAAGCGCGTCGCCTCTTCGTTGTTCTAAGTCACTAGCCCAGCCTGAAAGGAATTTCATTTAATGCGTTTTTTTGCACTGTTCCCTCTTGCTCTTGCGGTATCGATGGCTGCCCATGGCCAAACGCTTAATCAAGCCATGCAAAGTGCCCTCGAGGTGCATCCGGAGATTCAGGCGGGGATTAATGCGCGCTTGTCGGTTGAAGAACAGATGAAGGCCGCCAAGGGCGGTTACCTGCCGCGAGTTGATCTGTTGGCCGGCTATGGCCGTGAAGGCACCGACAGCCCGGGTACCCGCGGGCAGAACCACAACACCGAGACGCTGACTCGCGGTGAATCCAGCCTGCGTCTGCAACAGATGCTGTTCGACGGTTTTGCCACCAGCAGTGAAGTCGGCCGCCAGCGCGCCACGGTGAATGCCCGTGCATATGAGCTGCTGGGCACTTCCGAGCGCACCGCGCTGACGGTGGCGCAGGTTTATCTGGATGTGCTGACCCGCCAGGAATTGGTGCGTCTGGCTGAGAACAACCTGGCCAGCCACGAGCGTATTTATGACCAGATCACCCTGCGCAGCCAGAGTGGCGTAGGGCGTACTGCCGACCTCGATCAGGCCGAGGCGCGTCTAGCCCAGGCCCGCAACAACCTGATCACCGAGCAGACCAATCTGGCGGATGCGCGGGTCAACTATTTCAGCGTGGTTGGCCGTGATGCCAGCGAGCTGAGCTCGCCGTCTGGTTTGGCGGGTCACCTGCCGGAAAGTCTGCAGGCGGCGCGCCAGGAAATGCTCGCCAACAACCCGTACCTGAGTTCGGCCGAGGCTGATGTGCAGGCCAGCGAGCAGCAATATGAGGCGGCCAAGTCGAGTTTCTACCCGCGCCTGGATGCCGAGCTGTCGCGCGGTATGGACAACAATATCGATGGGGTCAGCGGCCATAGCAATGAATGGCGTGCGATGTTGAACATGCGCTACAACCTGTTTGCCGGCGGCAGCAACAAGGCCGACCTGCAGTCCAAGGCCTATCAGACCAACCAGGCCATGGATATCCGCAACAACGCCTTGCGCGTGTTGAATGAAGACCTCGGTCTGGCCTGGAATGCTCTGGAAAACGCTCGCCAGCAGCTGCCGATTGCCCAGCAGTACGTCGACTACAGCAGCCGCGTGCGCGAGTCCTACCAGAAGCAGTTCAGCCTGGGTGACCGCACCCTGCTGGATTTGCTCGACAGTGAAAACGAGTTGTTCACCGCCTCGCGTCGTCTTGAGGAAGTGCGTTTCACCGAGCTGTTTACTCAATACCGGATCAAGGCCACCATGGGCTCCCTGCTCAAGAGCCAGGGTGTAGTCGCGCCGATGGCCGCCGCACCACTGGACGAGATCAAGGCCCAGGCCAACTTGCCGGGTCTGAACTGAGCCCAGTCGTTGATGAGTAAAACCCAGTGGCAGTAGACCCAAGCCCGATGCAAACCCGTAGCGATCCGCGTGATCGCTACGACGACCCTCTGCTCGACAGCCTGTTGTCGCTGTGCGGCCTGCACCAGAAGTCGGTCAGCCGCGCGATGCTCACCGCAGGCCTGCCGCTGCCTGAGCAGCGCCTGAGTGCCGAGTTGCTGCCGCGTGCGGCGGCGCGTGCGGGGTTGCAGGGGCGCTGGTTGCGTCGTGGCCTGGAGAAGATTCCGGCCCTGGCGATGCCTGCCTTGTTGCTGCTGCACGATGGCCGCAGCGCCATTCTGCTGGGTTGGGATGATGTGGGTCGGGCGCGCATCATGCCCAGCGAAAGTGAGGGCGGCGAGGTGCGCGTCAGTGCCGAGGCGCTGGCCGAGGATTACAGCGGGCGGGTGTTCTTTGCCCAGCCGCAGCATAAGTTTGATTTCAACCGTGGCGAGCTGATCCCGCGCGCCACCTCCTGGTTTCGTGACACCCTCAAGCGTTCGCGCTGGTTGTATATCGATGCCATCGCGGCGAGTTTTCTGATCAACCTGATCGGCCTGGCCACGCCGCTGTTCGTAATGAACGTGTACGACCGCGTGGTGCCCAACCAAGCCGAAGCCACTCTGTGGGTGCTAGCGATTGGCATCACCGGGGTGTTCTTCTTCGATCTGCTGCTGAAGACCCTGCGCGGCCTATGCCTGGATCTGGCCGGCAAGAAGACCGACCTGATCATCTCCGCCACGCTGTTCGAACGCATCGTCGGCATGGCCATGAAGTTCCGCCCGGCGCGGGTTGGCAGCTTTGCGCAGAACATCCACGAATTTCAGAGTCTGCGCGATTTCCTCGCCTCGCTGACGTTGGCCAGCGTCATCGACCTGCCGTTTACCCTGCTGATTCTTGCGGTGATCGCCATGATCGGCGGTCACCTGGTGTGGATTCCGGTGCTGGCCTTCCCGCTGGTGGCCTTGATCGGCTGGGCCTTGCAGCGTCCGCTGGCCGAGACCATGCAGCGCACCATGGCCCTGGCGGGTGAGCGCCAGTCGAGCCTGATCGAGAGCCTGGCCGGGCTGGATGCGGTCAAGGTCAATAACGCCGAAAGCGAGCGCCAGTATCTGTGGGAGCAGACCATCGGCACCCTCAGTCGCCTGGAGTTGCGCGCGCGCATGCTCTCCAGCCTGGCGATGAACGCCACCATGCTGCTGCAGCAACTGGCGGGTGTGGTGGTGATTGTGCTCGGCGTGTACCAGATCATCGACGGCAACCTGAGCATGGGCGGGCTGATTGCTTGTTACATGCTCAGCAGCCGCGCCCTGGGGCCGTTGACGCAGATTTCCGGTCTGCTGACGCGCTATCAGCAGGCGCGGGTGACCCTCGAGTCGGTCAACCAGATGATGGAGCTGCCGCAGGAGCGCCACGCCGATGAGCGCCCGCTCAAGCGCCAGTCGCTGCAGGGCGCTATCGAGTTCCGTCAGCTGGAATTCCATTACCCGGATCAGCAGCAGGCCGCTCTGCTGGGCATCAACCTGGTGGTTCGTCCCGGCGAGAAGATTGGCATTATCGGCCGCAGTGGCTCGGGCAAAAGCTCGCTGGCCAAGCTGATTGTCGGCCTGTATCAGCCCGATGGTGGCAGCCTGCTGGTCGATGGCATCGATGTGCGCCAGCTGGATGTCAGCGATCTGCGGCACAACATCGGCTATGTACCACAGGATATTCAGCTGTTCAGCGGCACCCTGCGCGACAACCTGGTGTCCGGCGCGCGCTATGTCGAAGACGAGCTGGTGTTGCAGGCCGCCGAACTGGCTGGTGTGCACGAATTCGCCCGACTGCACCCGAAAGGCTATGAGCTACAGGTTGGCGAGCGCGGTCAGAACCTCTCCGGCGGTCAGCGGCAGAACGTTGCCCTGGCGCGTGCGCTGTTGCTCGATCCGCCGATTCTGCTGCTCGATGAACCGACCAGCGCCATGGACAACACCGGCGAAGAACGTCTCAAGCAGCGTTTGTCTGCGGTGATTGGTACTAAGACCCTGTTGCTGGTGACCCACCGTGCTTCGATGCTTAGCCTGGTCGACCGGCTGATCATTGTCGACCGTGGGCAGATCATCGCCGACGGGCCGAAAGGTAGCGTGATGGAAGCGCTGAAGAAGGGGCAGATCAGTGTCAGCTAAAGCGCCCGAAAAAAGGAGCCTGCGTCAGGCCGTTGCGGCTTATTTCGGCAGCCACGATGAGCTGGGCGATGAGCCGCTGCCAGAGGTCAACAAAGCGTTGATCGAGGATGCGCCACGGGTGGTGCGCCTGACCATCTGGGGCTTGATCGCCTTTGTGGTGTTCTGCCTGTTGTGGGCCAATTTCGCCGTGGTCGATGAAGTGACCCGAGGCGACGGCAAGGCGATTCCGTCCTCGCGGCTGCAGAAAATCCAGAACCTGGAAGGCGGCATCGTCGCCGAGCTGTTTGTCCGTGAAGGGCAGATTGTCGACGTTGGCGATCCACTGCTGCGCCTAGACGACACCCGTTTTGCCTCCAACGTCGGCGAAACCGAAGCGGATCGCCTGGCCCTGCTGCTGCGCGTCGAGCGCCTCAGCGCCGAAGTGCAGGACCGCGAGCTGGTGGTGACCGATGAAGTGCGTGAGAAGGCCGGCGGCCAGGCGGATAACGAAATCGAGCTGTTCAACAGCCGCAAGCAGCAATTGCTCGATGAAGTGGCGGGCCTGGAAGAGCAGTTGATTCAACGGCAGCAGGAGCTGCGTGAGTTTGCCTCCAAGCAAGGGCAGTTCCGCAACAGCCTCAATTTGCTGCGCCAGGAAGTGCAGATGTCCGAGCCGCTGGTGGCCCAGGGCGCGATCTCCCAGGTGGAAGTGTTGCGCCTCAAGCGTGCCGAAGTAGAAGCGCGCGGCCAGCTGGAAGCCACCACCCTGGCGATGCCGCGTGCCGAGGCGGCGATCAAGGAAGTCGAGCGCAAGATCGATGAAACCCGTGGGCGTTTTCGCAGCGAGGCGCTGGCTCAGCTTAACGAGGCCCGCACCGAGCTGAGCAAGATCCAGTCAACCGGCAAGGCGCTGGAAGACCGGGTCAACCGCACCTTAGTGATCTCGCCGGTGCGCGGCATCGTCAAGCAGCTGCTGGTTAACACCATCGGTGGGGTGATTCAGCCGGGCAGCGACCTGGTGGAGATCGTACCGCTGGGCGAGAACCTGTTGGTCGAAGCGCGCATTCGTCCGCAGGACATTGCCTTCCTGCATCCGGGGCAGGAGGCGATGGTCAAGTTCACCGCCTATGACTACACCATCTACGGCGGGCTCAAGGCCGAACTGGAACAGATCGGTGCCGACACCGTGACCGACGATGATGGCAACAGCTTTTATGTGATCAAGCTGCGCACCAACAAGAGCCACCTGGGCACCGAGGAAAACCCTTTGCTGATCATCCCCGGCATGGTCGCGTCGGTGGATATCATCACCGGCAAGAAGAGCGTGCTCAGCTACCTGCTCAAACCGATTATCCGTGCCCGCAGCGAGGCGTTGCGCGAGCGCTAGGCAGCAGGGTTGCCCACAAGAAAGCCGCAGCTAGCTGCGGCTTTTTACTGTCTGCGGGTTAACCGGCTATCGATGTTGGAGCGGCCCATGGCCGCGATTGAACGCTTCGCGGGCATGGCCCGCTCCTACGGTTTAAGTCCTGCGGGCTACCAACGCCGCATTTATTCAACAAACAACTGCTGCACCACCGAGAAGTCCTGCTTGCCTTTGCCCTGCTTGAGCAGCAGGCGGTACAGCTGCAACGCCAGCGCGCCCATGGGCGTGCTGCTGCCGCTGGCCTGGGCGGCTTCCTGGGCTAGACCCAGGTCTTTGGCCATCAGCTCGGCCATAAAGCCGCCGCTGTAGCCTTTGGAGGCGGGGGCGTTTTCCATCACGCCGGGCCAGGGGTTGTACTTCTCCAGCGTCCAGTTGCCGCCTGAGCTCTGGCGCATGATTTCAGCCAGTACTGCTGGTTCCAGGCCGTTGGCGACGCCCATGGCCATGGCTTCGGCGGTGGCGATCATCTGCACCGCCAGCACCTGGTTGTTGCACACCTTGGCCACTTGCCCAGCGCCATCGGGGCCGGCGTGGAAGATGTTCTTGCCCATGGCCTCGAAGATCGTCCGGGCTTTTTCCAGCGTGGCTGCTGCGCCACCGATCATAAAGGTCAGGGTGCCGGCCGCTGCGCCGGCGGTGCCGCCAGACACGGGTGCGTCGAGCAGTTCGATTCCTCGCTCGCGAGCGGCCTGATGCACTTTGCGTGCGGCTTCCGGGGCGATGGTCGAGCATTCCAAGACCAGGCTGCCGGGCTTGAGTGCGGCCAGCAGGCCGTTGTCGCCCAGGTACAGACCTTCCACATGGCGGCTGGCCGGCAGCATGCTCACCACCACATCGGCATCCTGCAACGCATCCAGCGCGCTGCTGGCTGCTTGCGCGCCATCCTTGACCAGGTCCTCGACGGCTGCCTGGAGCAGGTCGAAGGCTCTCAGGTTGAAGCCTGCCTTGAGCAGGTTGCGCGCCATGGGCAGGCCCATGTGGCCGAGGCCGATAAAAGCGATTGTTGTCATTGTTAGGCTCCTGTCGCGCTGAAAATTTTGGTGTAGGAGCGGGCCATGCCCGCGAAGCAATATCGCGGGCATGGCCCGCTCCTACGTCTATATGTCTTACAAATCCGCCAGTGGGTGGGCGCCGTCCCAGGTGGGGGCGAAGTGCGCGTCGATCACCTGTTGCGGAATGTTCGCCACATCCGGCCAGTGCCAGTGTGGCGCGTGGTCCTTGTCGATCAGCCGTGAGCGCACGCCTTCGGGGAATTCCGGGTGACGGCAGCAGTTCAGGCTGATGGCGTATTCCATCTGGAAGACTTCGGCCAGGGACAGCTGTTTGGCGCGCTTGATCTGCTCCCACACCAGATGCCCGGTCAGCGGGCAGCCGCCGGCCAGGGTCTTGGCGGCGCGGGCCAGCAGCAGGTCGCTGTCGCTGTGCAAGGCGCTGATGGCGTGCCAGGCGTGGGGCAGGTCGGCGGTATCAAGCAGTTCATCAATACGCGCGCGGCGCGGCAGCCACTGGGCTTCTGGCAGTTCGGCGAGGGCCTGGTTTTCCAACGCCTTGAGCAGGCTGTGCAGTTGTTGCGGGCTTTGTTCTTGCCAGTTGAGCTGGGCCAGGCCATCGAGCAGATCGTCCTGCTGGCTGTCGAGCAGCACGCGGTCGGCCAGGTCCAGATCCAGCGCATCGCGGGCGTTAATAGTGCTGGCGGTCAGGCCGAGAAACAGGCCGAGCTTGCCCGGCAGACGGGCGAGGAACCAGCTGCCGCCGACATCCGGGTACAGGCCGATATTCACTTCCGGCATGCCCAGGCGGCTGCCAGGGGTGACGATGCGGATACCCGCGCCCTGCATCAGGCCCATGCCGCCGCCCAGCACATGGCCGTGGGCCCAGCAGATAAAGGGTTTCGGATAGGTGTGGATGCGGTGGTCGAGGCGGTATTCGTCAGCAAAGAAGCGTCGCGCCAGGGGCGGGATTTCGCCCGGATGTTCACGGCACTGATGCACCAGTTGCACCACGTCGCCGCCGGCGCAGAACGCCTTGGGGCCGTTGCCGCGCAGCATCACGCAGGCGATGCTCGGGTCGTCCGCCCAAGCCTTGAGCTTGGCATCCAGCGCTTCGATCATCGGCAGCGACAGGGCGTTAAGGCTCTTTTCGGCATCCAGGCTGGCGATACCGATGCGGTAACCGTGCTGGGCCGGGCGTTCTTCGAATTGCACGTTCATCTTCGCTTCCATCATGGGGTGGAGGCACTGGCTGCATCCACTGGACGTGGTCATGGTGGATGTAAAAAGCGACATCCACCCTACGGATTGCGATTCCAGCGTAGGGTGGATGGCGTTTTATCCATCCACCGCATGCTGTTCTGGTGGATGTGCAAGGCGACAGCTACGCGCCCCGATCCACCCTACGGATTATTTATTGCGCCACTGCGGGTCGCGTTTTTCCAGGAAGGCGTTGACCCCTTCGCGGGTGTCGTCGGCGTCGAACAGGTCGACAAAACGCTCGCGCTCTTCACTCAGCCAGGTGTTCGGGCTGCGTTCGCGGGCGCCCTGGATCAGCGGTTTGATGGTGCGCACCGCTACCGGGCTTTGCCGCGCGACTTTCGCGGCCAGCAGCAGGGCATGACCACGGGATTCGCCGCTGTCGACCACCTGCTCGACCAGGCCGATGCGCAGCGCGGTTTCCGCGTCGATGCGTTCGCCACAAAGGATCATGCGCTTGGCCCAGCCTTCGCCGACCAGCCAGCTCAGGTGCTGGGTGCCGCCGGCGCAGGGCAGCAGGCCCACCGTGGCTTCCGGCAGGGCCAGTTGCGCCTGGCGTTCGGCGATGCGGATATCGCAGGCCAGGGCGCACTCCAGGCCGCCGCCCATGGCGTAGCCGTTGATCGCGGCAATCGATACGCCGCGGAAATCGCGCAGCGCCTCGAAGGCTTCGCCGAAGCGCCGGGCCATCTCGCGGGCACGGGCCTTGTCGCCATCGGCGAACAGCTTGAGGTCGGCACCAGCGCTGAAGAATTTGCCGCCCTGACCGGTAATCACCAGGGCGTAGATGTCATCGTCGCGGTTGAGGTGTTCAACCAGCAGCTTGAGGCCGATCAGCGAGTCGCGGTCCCAGGTATTGGCCGGTGGCTGGTTGATGGTGATCAGCGCGGTATGGCCGTGCTTTTCCACGGTGAGCTTGTGGGTCAGGTCAAACACGCCGGGGTTGTAGGCTTCGATGGCGTTGCTCATAACGGTCCTCATTTCTGCTTGTGTAGGAGCCAGCTTGCTGGCGATGCTTATTTCTATTGATCGCCAGCAAGCTGGCTCCTACAGGTTCGATGTCTTGCTCAGAGCAAGCGATCCAGCATGCCGCCTTGATCCAGCAGGCGGCGGGCGATGATCACCCGCATTATCTCGTTGGTGCCTTCGAGTATCTGGTGCACGCGGCTGTCGCGCACCCAGCGCTCCAGCGGGTAGTCGTTGAGGTAGCCGTAGCCGCCATGCAGTTGCAGGGCCTCGTTGCACAGATTGAAGCAGTGGTCGGTGGCAAAACGCTTGGCCATGGCGCAATACAGGCTGGCTTCGCTGTGGCCGTGATCGAGCTTGTGCGCGGCCAGGCGCACCATCTGCCGGCTGGCAGTCAGATCGGTAAGCATATCGGCGAGCTTGAATTGCAGGGCCTGGAAGTCACTCAGCGGCTTGCCGAACTGCTTGCGCTCCTCGACGTAGCGCAGCGATTGCTCCAGCGCCGCTTGTGCCGCGCCCAGCGAGCAACTGGCGATATTGATCCGGCCGCCATCCAGGCCCTTCATCGCGTAGACAAAGCCCTGGCCCTCTGGCCCGATGCGGTTACCCGCCGGAATGCGCACGCCTTCGAAGGTGATGGTGCGGGTCGGCTGGGCGCGCCAGCCCATCTTCAGTTCGTTGCGCCCGTACTTCACGCCCTCGGCGTCGGCTGGCACCAGGAAGCAGGAGACGCCCTTGGCGCCGCTGTCCTCACCAGTGCGCGCCATAACGATCAGCACATCGGTGCTGCCTGCGCCGGAGATAAAGCACTTGCTGCCGTCCAGCACATAGTCGTCGCCATCGCGCTTGGCGCGGGTGCGCAGGTGCGCGGCGTCGGAGCCGGCGTCCGGCTCGGTGAGGCAGTAGGAGGCCAGCAATTCGCCGCTGACCAGACGCGGCAGCCAGGCATCTTTCAATGCTTGATCAGCGAAGGAGGCGAGCATCCACGAGGCCATGTTGTGGATGGTCAGAAACGCCGTGGTGGCGATACAGCCGGCCGACAGCTGTTCAAAAATCAGCGAGGCGGACAGGCGGGACAGGCCAAGGCCGCCATCGTCTTCCTTGATATACAGCGCCAGGTAGCCTTGCTCGGCGGCGCGCTTGATCACATCCACCGGGAAGTGGTGGTCGCGGTCCCAGTCGGCAGCATGCGGCGCCAGTTCACGGCTGGCAAATTGGCGGGCGCTGTCTACCAGCAGGCGTTGTTCATCGCTGAGTTCGAAATCCATAAGTCCTCATTGCAGGGTCAGGGGTTGCCCGGCGGCGCGTCGTTCGGCCTGCCATTCGGCGAGGCTGGGTGCCGCTTGGGTGGCGTCGAGGCGATCGACGATTTCAAAGTAGTCTTGTTTGAGCGGGTCTTTCAGCACTTCGGCGCGGGTTTTGACTTTGACGGCATACACCGTCTGCAGGTTCTGGTGGTCGAGGGCGCGCCAGGTTTGTTGATCCTTGAGCAGCTGATAGCTGTGGCCTTCCAGGGCCTTGATCAGCGCTTCGCTGTCCAGGCTGTTCGCCCGTTTGGCGGCATCGGCCCATTGATAGACGATGCTGTAGGACGACGCAGCAGAGCTGGACGGGTACATCGCGTAGCGTTCGCTGAAGGTTTTGACGAAGGCTTCGCCGCGCACGGATTTCTCCAGCGCCGGTACGCGCCAGGTCCAGGGTTCGGTGCCGATTACACCTTCCATCAAGCCGGGGCCGCCTTGCTCGACCATGCTCTGGGTCAGGTTGGGCGCAACGATTTGCATGCGTTCGGTCAGGCCCAGATCCTTGGCGATGCGCATGGCGCGCACCAGGTCTTCACCAAACAGCACCAGGGCCAGTACTTCGGCATTGCTGGCGGCGGCCTGGGTCAGGGCGTCCTGATAATCAGCCAGGCGGGCGCCGGGGAAGCTCACCTTGAGCCCCGGATGCTGGCCGCTGTCTTCGCTGCCGGTGGTCTGGCGCAGAGAACTTTCCGTAGTGTGGCCCCAGGTGTAGTCGGAGGTAATGTAGAAGTAGCGCTTGTTCGGCAGGTTCTTGCTCAGGTATTGGCCCAGTACCCGCGCGCTCATCCAGGCGTTGTTGCACTCGCGGAACATGTAACGGTGGCCATCCTTGCCGGTGGTGTCGTTGGAGTAGGTGAGGGTGCCGAAATACAGCAGCCCATGCTGTGCGGCGCGCTTGCCGGAGGCGATGGCCACCGCGCTGCTTGATCCGCCAAACAGCATGGCCGCGCCTTCGCTGGCCAGCTTGTCGACGTTCTTCATCGCCTTGGCCGGACGCGAGGCAGTGTCCTTGCTGGACAGACGCAGCGTACGCCCGAGCACACCGCCCTGGGCGTTGAGCTCGTCGATGGCCAGCAAGGCTCCGCGCATCTGTGCCAATCCTTCTTCCTTATAGGGGCCGGTGCGTGGGTAGTTGAGGCCGAGGGTAATCGGCTCAGCCGCCTGTGCACAGGCAGTAAGCCCGGCCCATAGGGCCAGGGCGGTAGTTAATCGTTGCATGGCAGTTCTCCTTGTTCTTGTTGTCGGAACTCGGAGAACTTTTTACGCCATTGGACTTATTGTTGAGATCGTCTATTGGTCTAAGAACCTGTTTACGAGCTGCTGCGCGTCGGCCCTGCTGCGTTAAAAACAGCCTCGGAATGCTCATGTACAAAAGTACACTCCGCTTCCTCACCTGTTTTTGCCTTGCCGGACTCTAGCTCGCGAGCTCGTAAAACAGGCTCTAACAGGGCTGACACCGTTCTCATTTCAACTGAATGGTCATATTTGCGCCGGCTACGGAGTCTTCATCAAACCAGCGGCTGGTGACCGTCTTGGTTTCGGTGAAGAAGCGCACGCCCTGTTTGCCGTAGGCGTGCAGGTCGCCGTAGAACGAACCCTTCCAGCCGGTGAAGGAGAAGAACGGCAGCGGCACGGGCACCGGCACGTTGATGCCGACCTGGCCGACTTCCACCGCATGCTGGTAATGCCGCGCCGCGCCGCCAGAGCGGGTGAAGATCGAGGTGCCGTTGCCGTAGGGGCTGGCGTTGACCAGCTCGATGGCTTCTTCCAGGGTGTCGACTTCCATGCACACCAGCACCGGGCCGAAGATCTCTTCGCGGTACAGGCTCATCTTGGTCGTCACGCCGCGAAACAGCGTGGCGCCGATCCAGTTGCCGTTGGGGTAGCCCTCGACTGCGCAGTGCGAACCGTCCAGCAGACATTCGGCGCCTTCGGCTTTGCCCTCGGCGATCAGACGCAGCACGCGCTGTTTGGCCTGCTGGCTGATTAGCGGGCCAAAGGCCGCGTGGCCATCGGTCCAGTAACCCGGTTGCAGATCGGCCATCTGCGCCTGCAGCTCGTCGATCCAATGCTTCGACTCACCGACAAACACCGCCACGCTGATCGCCATGCAGCGCTGCCCAGCCGCGCCACAACTGGCACCGACCAGGTTGCTCAGCACCTGCTGTTTGTTGGCGTCGGGCATGATCACCATATGGTTCTTCGCCCCGGCAAACGCTTGCACGCGCTTCAGGTGAGCAGTGCCGGTGCGGTAGATGTGTTGGCCGACTGGCACCGAGCCGACGAAAGAGATGGCGCGGATATCCGGATGGGTCAGCAGGCTGTCGACCACCTCGCGCGCGCCGTGCAGCACCTGCAATACACCCTTGGGCGCGCCGGCCTCGATAAACAGCTCGGCCAGGCGGTTAGGGGTCAGCGGGTCCTGTTCGGAGGGCTTAAGAATAAAGGTGTTGCCGGCGGCGATGGCCAGGGGAAACATCCACAGCGGGATCATCGCCGGGAAGTTGAACGGGGTAACGCCGACGCATACGCCGAGTGGCTGAATCCAGCTGGCGGTGTCGATGTCGCGGGCCACGTTCTCCATGGTCTCGCCCATCATCAGGCTGGCGATATTGCAGGCCTGCTCGACCACCTCGATGCCGCGCCAAACATCGCCCTTGGCATCGGCCAGGGTCTTGCCGGTTTCGCCAGCGAGAATTTCCGCCAGCTCGTCGTGGTGCTCTTTGAGCAGGTGCTGGTAACGCAGCATCACCCGTGCGCGGTCGGAGACAGGCACTTCGCGCCAAGTAAGGAAGGCTGCCTTGGCACTGGCAATCGCCGCTTCGATTTCTTCTGCGGTGGCCTTGGGGGCCAGCGCCAGAACTTCCTGGGTCGCCGGGTCGGTGACTTCGATAAATTCGCGGGCGCGGCTTTCGCGCCATTCACCGTCGATCAACTGCGCGATTGCCTTGGCCATGCCTTCCTCCGGCGAGCCTCTGCGTGGGCTCGATTGTTGTTTTGTCAGTGTTATAGCCGCCTTGCTCGGCTTTGTGGATTGACGATCTTGGTCTGCAGATGGACTATCTTGGGATTTAATCTGTAGCCCGGATGCAATCCGGGAACGTTTCTCCCGGATTGCATCCGGGCTACTTGAGTACCCCAATGCGCACTTTTGTCGATACATCCAACTGGCCTTTGCCGGCCAACGGCGTGCGCTTTATCACCCCGCCAAGGCTACGCCGCCTGCTGGCAAAGCATCCCCTGGGGCAGGGCTGTTATCCCCTGGCCCTGGGGTACTATCCCGAGGCCCAGGGGCACCGCATGCATCGCCCACAACCGGAGGATCACCTGCTGATCTACTGCCGCGCCGGGCAGGGCTGGCTGGAGACAGCGAATGGACGATTAGCTGTTAGTGGTGGCGATCTGCTGCTGTTGCCAAAAGGCGTGATGCACGCCTACGGCGCGGACGTGGACAAGCCCTGGACGCTGTACTGGGTGCATTTTGATGGCGAGCTGGTAGCGGACTTTCTCAAGCCCCTGGGCAAGGGGCCGCTGTGGCGCATTGGTGTGCAGCCGCGCCTGCTGGCCGAGTTCGATGCCTTGCTTAACCTGCGCAAACAGGGCTTGAATCTGGCGCACTTCGTTCATGCCGCGCACCAGTTGCAGGTGCTGCTCACCTCCCTGGCCGTGCTGCCGGCGCGCACTACCCTGAAATCGGGGCGGGTGCTGGATGTGGATGCTGTGCAGGCGGTGATGCGCGCCCACCTGCACGACTCGCTAAACCTCGATGAGCTGGCCGCGCAGTTCAAACTGTCGCGCTTTCACTTCGCCAAAACCTACCGCGCCCTGACCGGGCATGCGCCGATTCAGGATTTTATCCAGCTGAAAATGGCTCACGCCTGCCGCCTGCTCGACGAGGGCGAACAGGGCATCCGCCAGGTGGCCGAGCAGTTGGGCTATGACGATGTGTATTACTTCTCGCGGTTGTTTCGCAAAGTGGTGGGCATGGCGCCGAGTCATTACAGGGCGCTGCATCAGGGGTGATGCAGAAATTTTCAGGTTAGATGGTCGTTTCGGCTAGAAGCGGACGTTCAAACATAATGACGGAGCATGATCCATGCCATTCGTGCCGATATCATTGAACACAAGCAAGCGAATATTTCAATTTTGAATTGAATTCATATGCGCAAGATATGAGTTTAATTTATTTCACATGAGAATATTGGTGGCAATAATGCATAACATCATGATCATGGTTTAATGTCTGTCAGTTATAATTAAAAGCCAGTCGCAATGTTGTATTAGTTGTGGTGGGTCAAGAGTTTTGGGCGGCCTTTAAGATTTTATTTTAGTAAAGATGCCATCTAGCTTCGCTTTAAGTAGATGTGGTCGACCTTTGGCTATGTGGTCGACTCCAAGCCTGTTGCAAATAGGTATTAAACGCTCATCAGCATGGACGGAGTATATAACTACATTCGCTGCGGGATAACCTTTATTTCTCGCCTCACTAGCCAAGAACAAACCTCTGAATTCTTTATAGAGAGGGTCTTTTGTTTTAATTCTTTCGTCAATGTCCGCCGATGAGGGAACATTTAGATCAACGAGTAATGCGGCATACTGCGTTTCAGAAATTTCAGCATGCCCCTGCGGTAGATTAGTTACAAATTTAGTCTTGAAGCCGCGTGACTCAACAAAGTCTTCAAGCCAGTCTAGAAATATTGGCTCGTCGTCAAGTACAAGAACTGTATCTGTTACTTTTTTCATTTTTGTTTCTCGTATGCGTTGGGGACTCGGACTTCAAATTTAACACTACCTTTGGCAGAGCATGAACCCGTGATTGTACCTCTGAATACGTTTTCTATGATCAATCTACAGATATAAAGGCCAAGCCCGGAGCCGGATGAGGTTTTTTGTTGTGCATCTTTCCCTCTTGATCCCAAACTAAATATTTCATCATCATCACTAAATGGGGTGCTTTGACCTTCCACAGTAACGATAAGCTCCCCGGTTTTTTTCTGTATCCAGTTCTTGACCAAAACTGTTGATTGTTTGTTTCCGTATTTAACGGCGTTGTCGAATAAGTTCATGAAGACTTGGCGGATTAGATCGGGGTCGCCTGGGACATAGTTCTGACGCCCATCTTCAAGTCTGATGTAAATATCATTCCTCTTGCCTTGTTCCTGAAAAAACTGAGCGGCTTGAATAATTATTTCTGGTATTAGGCATTTTTTCGATGGCCCAGGTTTTTTTTCATCGCTTTTTTCAACAGCATACTCAGCGAAATATGAAAGATTTCTTATTAAGGACACGGTATATTCCAGTTGCGCCCTCGCACTTTTCAGGCGCTGTTCGATTTTATGCTCTGCTACATCCCCCTTGACTACGTTATCCAACGTCCCAATAACACCATTAAGAGGGTTTATGGCTTGGTGGGTGATGTTTGATATGAGAAGTAAAGTAAAATCACTGGTTTCTGGCTTCAACTTAAACCCCTTCGACGCTTAACTGTAAGCCGTCACTTAGCATCTGGAAATTCGACCACATAGTAATGATTCTGAGATGATCAGTCTGATAAGCTGCTAGCTGACTGGGTAAAGTTATCAAAATCCTATGTTTCACAGATCTGATCTGAATAGAAGGTAGGCAAAAACACATCCTTAGATAACTGACAAATGCTCTAAATGCATACACGTCAAAGGTAGAGATTGTTTGAAGTGTGTCTATATTGATCCAGTCATAAATATCAGCTTCACTCTTTATTTTGCTCCAGAGGGTAGAGCCGCTATTCTCTATATCGTCAACTCTTTTGTCTAACAACTCGCCCAGTGCATGTGAAAGCTCAAGTTTTATCACGGCACTTTTGCTTTCAATGCCAGATGAATATAACGAGTTGTTTGTTTTAATTAGTAGCTTGATCAGGGGTGTTATTGGGTCAATCACGCCCTGTAGATTTGGTGAGGATAGGCCATATTTTATTGAGATATATCTTCGTACATTGAGTCTTTCCTGTATGTCGATTTTATTCCATACTCTAATCGTTGGTCTTTTCCCGGACTCATTCCATTTTGTTACTTGATTTCGAGCCTGGGGAGTAATAGTTGAGGTGTTGGCGATAAGTAAAATATCTGCGTTGTGGGTTTCGGCATATGAAATTTTCTCCCAGATAAGCGGCCAAGAAATGCTGCCCGAATATTTCTTGCACTCAATATACCAAAGCTGGCGCTGATAATATCCCGAAAGGTCGCTAATATAAAATTCCCCTTGGATATCTCGGCCTTCATCACTTCCAGGGGTTCTCCATTGTGGGTTAATTAACCCGCAGTCACACACTAAATCGAAAACCAAATTCTCAAATACTGCGGCGTCAAGGTCTTCGAGCTCCATGATTTAATAAATCCTTAATAAATTACTTAATATTTCTGTCGGGTGCGCTCATGTGTGTCTATAAAGATAGAAGCTTTGCGAAGTCTCACTTAATAAGTGGGTGAGTCGCATGGCGACTGTAATCATAGCACAACCTCAATGATTTTCATTGCAGCAGTTTTGGCATGCTAAGAGTATTGAGGTAAGCCGCTATGCAAAGCATGTCTTAAATTAAAAGCTTATCCCCTGCGGTGATTTTTAGGGTGGGGGTATAGGAAGGGAAATAAATCAACACCGTAGTTAGATAGAGTTTTCGCCTGCAACTTATGACTTTTTAAGGAGCGGTAGCGTTTTTTTGTTAAAAACCATTGAGCAATAAGGGGCAGGCCACGGTTTTCGGGAGCATTGATCGTGGCCTGTCTCCCGTTTTCTTCACAACTCCGCACAACCTAATTGTTGGGCTTCGCTGCGCTCAACCACAACCTACGCGGCCGAGCGCCGCCAGCCTTGACTTGCCCCGGTGCCTTCCTTAGCGTGCCGTCTTCGTTCGACTAAGCAGGACACAGGCATGAGCGCCGCAGATAACGTCAAACTCGAAACCGGCTGGAAGGCTGCTCTGTATGAAGAGTTCGAGAAGCCCTATATGCGTGAGCTGGGCGATTTTCTGCGTGGCGAGAAGGCCGCAGGTAAGCAGATTTATCCGCCCGGTTCGCTGATCTTCAATGCGCTTAATTCCACGCCGTTGGCGCAGACCAAGGTGGTGGTGATCGGCCAAGACCCTTACCACGGCGAGGGGCAGGCCCATGGTCTGTGCTTCTCGGTGCAGCCTGGAGTGAAGACGCCGCCGTCGCTGGTGAATATCTATAAAGAGCTTAAGCGCGACCTGAATATCGATATTCCTGACCACGGCAACCTGCAACATTGGGCGGAGCAGGGTGTGCTGCTGCTTAACACCTCATTGACGGTGGAGCATGGCATCGCTGGCTCCCACGCCAAGATCGGCTGGCAGACCTTTACCGACAAGGTGATTGAGGTGGTCAGCCAGCAGCAGGAGCGCCTGGTGTTTCTGCTCTGGGGCGCTCATGCGCAGAGCAAGGAAAAGCTGATCGATTGCAGTAAGCACTTGGTGCTGAAATCCGTGCACCCTTCGCCGCTGTCGGCGCACCGTGGCTTTATCGGCAACGGCCATTTCAGCCGCACCAACAAGTTCCTCCAACAGCATGGGCTAAGCCCGATTGACTGGCGCCTGCCCGAGTCGGCTTTCTAGAGCCTATTTATGATCTCGCGAGCTAGAGTCATGCGAGGCGAAAACAGGCGAGGAAGCGGAGTTTACTGGTGTAAATGAGCATTCCGAGCGTGTTTTTAACGCAGCAGGACTGACGCGCAGCAGATCGTAAGCAGGTTCTTAGGCGCTGCACTGCTGCTCGGCCAGATCGCGGCGCAGGTCGCGCAAACGGTGACTCAGGCGTTCGCGCTGCGCCTCATCGCTGCTGCCCAGCAGCTGACTGAATAGCGTGGCCAGCGCCTGGCGTGAGCGGCCATAGTTGGCGCGATACTCGTCGCTGTAGTAGCTCTCGCGTTGTTGCAGCAGGCGGGTCAGCCGTTCGGCAAAGTCCGCGCTATCGCGTTCGGCAACCACCTTGCGCAGCTCGGTTTGCCACAGCTGTCGATTCTCCAGCCACAGACGGTTCTGCTCGCCGAGGCCATTGGCCCAGGCGGCGATATGTTCTGTCTGCGCATTGTTCAGGCGGCCGAGCCAGGGTCGCAGGCGTTCCTGCATACGTGTCTGGCGTTCGCTGAGCTGGGTGGCCAGGGGCGGGTCGAGAAAGTCCTGGCGGTCTTCCAGGTTGTCTTCATCCATCGCGGCGTAAAGCTCGCGGACCTGCTGTTCGCTCAGGCCCTGCAGCAGCTCGATGGCGGTGGGGGTGATCTCGATGCTGATGCGTTTGAGCGCGGCATCGAACTGGGCGAATTGCTCAAGCAGTTGAGCGCTGTCGGGTTGCGGCTGGGCCAGGATGCTTTCGGTGGTCTGCAGCCAGTCGATATAACGCGGCAGCTCGGCGCTGCAATGCCATTGCAGATGCGTCTGCACGCGGGGCTTGAGCCAGGCCTGCTGCTGGCTGTTGAGGTTCAGGTAATCGTTCAGCCGCCAGGGCACCAGCCAGTCCAGGTTGCGGTACGCCAGGCCGATGCGGCTGCAGGCGCTAACCAACAGGCTTAGGCAGAGCAATAGCAGCAGGGTTTTCACGGCTGGCCAGCGCAGTACGCTCATTGAGGATGCCTCGGTGGTGAAGGCCTGAGAGTACCGCCGTCGCCTGCGCCTGAGTGGCTGCGGACATATCTGTTAAACAAAAACTGCTGCGTTGCGGACAAAGATGAGCGAGCACAAGGGCTGGGCGGAGGGTTTGAAATCTTTACCGTGACGGCCTTGGATGACGGTCCAGACAGTAGGATGGGTGGTAACCCATCAGCCAATTGATGGGTTACCACCCATCCTACGGTTCTACTGCGATGGTGGATGAAAACAGCGTCATCCACCCTACATAGCTCTGGCATTGCGTAATGCGGGGATCGCCTGCAGGCAAAAAAGAGCCCGCACAAGGCGGGCTAAACGTGGTCGCTAAAGTGATTTCAGCTACGTTGCCAAAGCCTGAACAACGGCTCGGCGAGAAACATCACCAGAAACAAGCGCAGTACCTGCAAGGCCGTTACCAGCGCCACCGAGAGCTGCAGGGCTTCGGCGGTCAGGCACAGTTCGGTGATGCCGCCGGGCATCATGCCGAGCATCAGCGCATTCTGGTTTTCCCCGGCCAGCCAGCCCAGGCTCTGACCCAACGCCGCAGCGGCGAGCATGGCGAGCAGGCAGAACAGCAGGATGCGTGCGAGAAAACCTGGCGCGCTGCGAAAGAAGTTGCGGTCGAAGTGACAACCCAGGGCGCAGCCGATCAGCCATTGGCCGACCTGGCCGAGACCATCGGGCAAACCCAGGTGCAGATCGAAGGTCACACTGGCCACGGCGCAGACAGTCAGCGGACCCAGCATCCACGGGTTGGGTTGGCCCAAGCGCCCCCACAACCAAGCCAAAAGCGCGCCAGCCGGTAGCAACACCGCCAGCCAGGGCCAGCTTACCGGCGCCGGTATGGGTGGCGCGATGGGCGGCAGGCTCCAGGTGAAGATCGCCGGAATCAGCAGCACCACCAGCAGCAGACGCAGGCTATGGGCGGCTGCCACCTTGGCGGTTTCGGCGTTGTGCCGTTGCGCCAGGTTGACCATCTCGCTTGCGCCGCCTGGCATGCTGGCGAAGAACGCGGTGGCGCGATCCAGGCCGGCGCGGCGCAGCACGACAATGCCGATCAGGCTGAGCAGCAGGGTGAGCAGGGCACCCAGCAGGATCACGCCGAAGTGACTGAGCAGTTGGCCGAATACTTCACTGGTGAAGTGCAGGCCGATGGCGCTGGCCACCAGCCACTGGCCGGTCTTGCGACCACCCGGCAGCTCGGTGATAAGCCAGCCGCTGCAACGTGCGGCGATAACCGCCAGCAGCGAGCCGATGATCCACGGCAAAGGCCAGCCGATCAGGCTGGCCAGATAGCCGCCTAACAGGCCGACCAGTGGGGTGGCCCACCAGCTTTGCCAGCCGGTGAGCGCACGGAACTTAGACATTGGCAGCTTAGGCATTGGCCAGTTGCGCCGCACGGCGCGAACGCCACCAGCGCAGGCCCGGCAGGCCGAGCATCAGCGCGGTGAGTGCCCACAGGCACAGGCTGATCGGACTGTTCCAGAGAATGCTCAGGTCGCCAGCGGAGATCGACAAGGCGCGGCGTAGGTTGTCTTCCATCAGCTCGCCGAGGACGAAGCCGAGGATCAGGGCCGACAGCGGGAAGTCCAGCTTGCGCAGGATATAGCCGAATACGCCGAGGCCGATCATCAGCACCAGGTCGAAGGTGGTGCTGTGCACCGCGTAAACGCCGACCATGCTGATCACGGTGATCGCTGGCACCAGCACCCAGTTGGGCACGCTGAGCATGCGGGCGAACAGGCCAACCAGGGGAATGTTCATCACCAGCAGGATCACGTTGCCGATAAACAGCGAGGCGATCAGGCCCCAGACCACGTCCGGTTGCTGTTCGAACAGCAGCGGGCCGGGGGTGATGTTGTACAGCGTCAGTGCGCCGATCATCACCGCAGTGGTGCCCGAGCCGGGTACGCCGAGGGTCAGCATGGGGATCAGCGAGCCGCAAGCGGAGGCGTTGTTGGCCGCTTCCGGCGCCGCGAGGCCGCGCAGGTCACCGTCGCCGAACTTGCCGTTCGGGCCGGCCATGCGCTTTTCAGTCATATAGGTCATGGCGCTGGCGATGGTCGCGCCGGCACCCGGCAGTACGCCGATGACGAAGCCGGCCAGGGAGCTGCGCACCATGGTCCAGAAGGTGAAGCAAAACTCCTTGAAGTTGAACAACAGGCGGCCGCTGGCTTTCACGGCTTTCTGGCCGTTGTGGGTTTTTTCCAGCATCAGCAGCACTTCACTGACGCTGAAGAAGCCGATCACCACGATGACGAACTGGATGCCGTCCGACAGGCTGACGCTGCCGAAGGTGAAGCGATACACGCCGGTGGTAGAGTCCACGCCAACGGTGGCCAGGGCCAGGCCGATCAGGGCGGCCATCAGGGTTTTCACCGGCTTGTCGCCGACCATGCCGCCAAGGCAGGCAATGGCGAAAATCATCAGCACAAAGTATTCGGCCGGGCCGAAGGCCACCGCCCAGTTGGCCAGGATTGGCGCGAACAGCACCACACCGCAGGTGGCGATCATGCTGCCGATAAACGAGCTGACGGCCGACAGCGACAGGGCGATCCCGGCCTTGCCCTGTCGGGCCAGCGGATAACCGTCGAGGGTGGTCATCACCGCTGCGGCGTCGCCGGGTACGTTGAGCAGAATCGCCGAGATACGCCCGCCATATTCACAGCCCAGGTACACGGCGGCGAGCAGGATCAGTGCGGTTTCCGGCGACAGACCGAGGGCGAAGGCCAGTGGCAGCAGCAGCGCCACGCCATTGATTGGGCCCAGGCCCGGCAACAGGCCGACGATGGTGCCGACAAAGGCACCGAACAAGGCCACCAGCAGGTTTTCCGGTCGCGTGGCGACTTCGAAGCCTTGCATCAAGAAATTCAGGGTTTCCATTTTCAGCTCTCCACAAAGGCTTCGAACAGGCCGAGGGGCAGCGGCACATCCAACAGGTAATCAAACAGGCCATACAGCAGTACACCCATCAGCACGGCGCTGATGGCGCAGGGCAGTGGGCGACCGGTAAACAGCAGGCCAAGGGCGAAGGTGGCCAGCGTGGTGCTGATGACGAAGCCGAGCACTTCGAACAGCAGCGCATAAGCCAGCAGCGCCACTACGCAGAGCACGGCGCGCACGGCCGCGCGGGTATTCAGCGTCTGTTCCAGCAGACCGGGTTTGAATATCAACCACAGGCTGCCGGCGGCCATCAGGCCAAGCAGCAGCAAGGGATAGGCGCGCGGCCCGACCGGGTCGTAGGCGAAGGGTGCCTGGAAGCCCCAGGCGATGACGGCGAGAACGGCGCAAAACAGCAGCCAGCTCGCGGCGAACAGGCGAACGTACATGGCGGATTACCTAGTCGAGGGTCAGGGAAAGACCGTTGGCCGTAGGATGGGTTGAGCATCGCGATACCCATCGCACAGCTCCCATTGATGGGTATCGCTGCGCTCAACCTGCGCGGCCCGACCCATCCTACGAATTGCGGCGTGGCCGCTTACTGCATCAGGCCGAACTCGCCAGCCAATGCCTTGTATTCCTCAACTTGCTTGAAGACCAAGGCTTTCAGCTCGTCGCCGGTAACCGACAACGGCAGCAGGTCGCGCTGTTCACGCAGGGTGGCGAAGTCTTCACGGGCGAGCAGGCTGTCGAACTGCTGTTTCCACCAGTTGTACTGCTCGTCGGTCACCTCTGGGCCCATATAGAAGCCGCGGATCACTGGCCAGACGATGTCATAGCCTTGCTCCTTGGCGGTAGGGAGGTCAGCCAGCTTGCCCGGCAGACGTTCTTCGGAGAGCACGGCGAGGATGCGCACTTTCTTCGCCGCCAACTGCGGGGTGACTTCGCCCAGACCGCTGGAGGTGACCTGCACATGGCCGCCAAGCATGGCGGTGAGGGTTTCGCCGCCGCCTTCAAAGGCCACGTAGCGCAGGTTTTTCGGGTCGATGCCGGCCAGGCGGGCGATCAGCGCAGTCTGCATCCAGTCCTGGCCGCCGATGGTGGCGCCAGCGCCGAAGACGATGCTCGCCGGGTCCTTCTTCAGCGCCTGCACCAGGTCATCCAGATTCTGGTACGGCGAGTCGGCACGCACGGTGATGGCGCCATAGTCGGTGCCTACTGCTGCCAGCCAGCGCACGCCGGTTTCGTCGTAGCGGCCGAACTTGCCTTGCGCCAGGTTGAGCAAGGAGCCGCTGGAGAACGCGGTGATTGTGCCGGGATCAGCCGCGCGCTGGGCGATTACTGCGTTGTAGGCCACCGCGCCGACACCGCCGGGCATATAGGTGACGCGCATTGGTGCTTTCAGCAGGCCGCTGTCTTTCAGGCCGCTTTGCGCCAGTTTGCAGGTCAGGTCGAAACCACCGCCTGGCTTGGCCGGGGCGATGCATTCCGGGCGCTTGGGTTCGGCAGCCAGCAGTTGGCCGGCAAAGGCCATGCAGGCGGTGGCCAGGGCGATGCGGGTAAAGGCAGTTTTCATGGGGTATTCCTCTTGGCGCTAGAGGGTGTTTACAAACGTCGCGAGCGAAGGTCAGGCAAGGCGAAATTAGCCGAAAAAGCGGAGTGTACGAGTAGTACATGAGCATTTTGAGGCTGATTTCAACGCGGCATGGCCGAGCGCAGCAGTTTGTTAACACCCGATTATTGTGGGTTACCAGATCGGCAGCGTATAGCCGACGATGACGCGGTTCTCGTCCGCATCGCGGGCGAAGTCGGATTTGAAGCTGGCATTGCGCAGGCGCACGTAGACATCTTTCAGTGGCCCGCTTTGCACCACGTACTTGACCTCGATATCGCGCTCCCACTCGCCGCCGGTGTCATCAGTGCCCGCGATTTGCGCGTCGCTGCCTTTGATGTAGCGGGTCATAAAGCTCAGGCCGGGAACGCCGAGCTTGCCGAAGTCGTAGTCGTAACGGGCCTGCCAGGAGCGCTCGTCGGCGTTGGCGAAGTCGTTGATCTGCACGAAGTTGACCAGGAACGGGTCGCTGCCATCGATGTAGGCGTAACCGGTGTCGCCGCTCATGTCCTGAAAGCCCATGCCCAGTTTGTGGCCGTTGATGCCGTAGCTGAGCATGGCGTTGAACGCACGGTTGTCGATCTTGCCAGCATTGGATGCGCCGCTGTCCTTGCTCAGCATCAGGCGTACATCAGCGCTGAGGGTGCCGCTGCCCAGCGGTTGGCTGGCGAGCAGGCCGAAGAAGTGCTGGCGATAGATATCGTCGAGATCGGCGAAGTAGTAGCGGCCTTTGAGCTGCTTGTTGAAGCTGTAGTCGAAGCCCATCAGGTCCAGATGGTCTGCCGTGATACCGGCAGCGAAGCGGCGGTTCTTGCTGTTAAGGATCAGCTCCTCGGAGTTGGTCGAGGCGCGGTCGATGACTTTATCCAGGCGCCCGCCGGTAAAGGTCAGGCCGTCGAGTTCGCTGGAAGTCAGCAGGCCGCCTTCGAACACCTGCGGCAGTAGGCGGCTGTCGCTGGCCTTGACCACGGGCAGTTCTGGAACGTGCGAGCCATAGCGCAGCTCGGTATTGGAGACCTTGACCTTGGCAGTCAGGCCCAGGCGGCCGAACTGATCCGGGGTGCCACCATCGTCCTGCTCCGGCAGCAGGTCAGTGCCGGTGCGGCCGCCGCCGGAATCCAGTTTGACCCCAACCAGGCCCAAAGCATCAAGGCCGAAACCAACGGTGCCTTCGGTGTAGCCAGACTGGACGTCGAGCCAGAAACTCTGGCCCCACTCTTCACGCTTGTTCTGCTGGCTGCTTGTGCCTTCGCGGAAATCACGGTTGAGGTAGATATTGGTGGTAGTCAGGCTGGCTTTGCTGTCAGCCACAAAATCGGCATGGGCAGCGGGGGCAAGCAGCGCGGCGGCGATGGCCAAGCTAAGCAGGTGAGCAGGCGCAAGCGCCTGATGAGATGCAGTCGGCATCCTGTGGTCTCCATTGTTGTTTTTGTCACGGCTGCGCACCACTGCGTCAGTCGTTCAGGTCGGTGGATCGAGCCACCTGAAACCGATGCTAGGGGGTCAAGCTTTCACCAGGCTTTCAGCTTGAAAAAACGCCTGGAGCGTTTTTTGACGTCGCTGCGACGGCCTGCAGGGTGGCCGCCAGGGATGGCAGGCCACAAAAAACGCCTGGAGAGTTTTTTCACGTCGCTTGCGACGGCCCCCAGGGTGCGCCGTTACACTGGGCGCATAACAACAAGTTTGTGGAGTGCCATTACCGTGCGAATCCTGCTGGTCGAGGACCATCTGCCCCTGGCTGAAAGCGTGGCTCAGGCCCTGCGTGGCACCGGGCTGACCGTAGACATGCTGCATGACGGCGTGGCCGCCGATATGGCCCTGAGCACTGAGGATTACGCCCTGGCGATTCTCGATATCGGCCTGCCGCGCCTGGATGGTTTTCAGGTGCTGGCGCGCTTGCGTGAGCGCGGTAATACCCTGCCGGTGCTGATGCTCACCGCCCGTGGTGAGGTCAAGGACCGCGTGCATGGCCTTAACCTGGGGGCCGATGATTACCTGGCCAAACCCTTTGAACTGAGCGAGCTGGAGGCGCGGGTCAAGGCACTGCTGCGGCGCACCGTGCTTGGTGGCGAACGCCAGCAACGCTGCGGCAATCTGCTGTATGACCTGGATACCCGGCGCTTTACCCTGGCTGACGGTCTGCTGACCCTGACCTCGCGCGAACAGGCGGTGCTGGAGGCGATGATCGCCAGGCCCGGACGGGTGATGAGCAAGGAGCAACTGGCCGCCCAGGTGTTTGGTCTGGATGAGGATGCCAGCAGCGACGCTATCGAAATTTACGTCCATCGCCTGCGCAAAAAGCTCGAAGGCGGCGGGGTGCGCATCGTCACCTTCCGTGGTCTGGGCTATTTGTTGGAGGCAGTCGGTGACTGAGGGTTGGAGACAGTCGGTGACTGAGCGCGGCAAACCCGTGGAGCACCAGCCGGGCAGCCTGCGCGGGCGGTTGATCCGCCGATTAGCGGTGCTGTTAGCGCTGATTCTGCTGGTCAGCAGCTTGAGCGCCTATTGGAGCGCGCGGCATGCTGCCGATACCGCCTATGACCGCACTTTGTTGGCCTCGGCGCGGGCGATTGCCGATGGCCTGTACACCACCGCCGAACGGCTGAACGCCAATGTGCCCTATGTGGCGCTGGACACCTTTGCCTATGACAGTGCCGGGCGCATCTACTACCAGGTGCTGGATGTGCAGGGCGCGCTGGTGTCCGGTTACGCAGACTTGCCGCCGGCACCGCCCGGCACCAAGCGCACCGAGGATTACCCGGCGCTGGCGCATTTCTACGATGCCGAATACCGCAACCAGGGCGTGCGGGTGGTCAGCCTGCTGCAGCCGCTCAGCGAGCCGGGGGTCAATGGCGTGGCGGAAATCCGCGTGGCGGAAACCCAGGGCGCACGTGAACGCATGGCCCGCGAGCTGTTGCTCGGCACCTTGCTGCGCATGGGCGTGCTGTCGCTGAGTGCCTTGCTGCTGGTGTGGCTGGCGGTGAGTGCTGCGCTGCGCCCGCTGGAAGCCTTGCGCCGCAGCGTGGCGGCGCGTACCAGCGACGATCTGCAGCCGCTGTCGGATCTCGGCATGCCGCGTGAACTGCGCCCGCTGATCGATGCGCTGAACCAGTTCAATGACCGTCTGCGTAATCTGTTCGAACGTCAGTCGCAATTTATCGCCGATGCCTCCCACGAGCTGCGCACGCCCCTGGCGGCGCTCAAGGCGCGGGTCGAGCTGGGCTTGCGCGCCCAGGAACCGTCGATCTGGCGCAGTACCTTGGAGGAAGCCGCGCAGAACACCGACAAACTCACCCATCTGGCCAATCAATTGCTTTCGCTGGCGCGTATCGAAAGCGGCGCACGGGCGATTGCTGAAGGCGGTGCGCAGCGTCTTGATCTCAGCCAGCTGGCACGCGAATTGGGCATGGCGCTGGCGCCACTGGCCCATGCGCGGGGTATTTCCCTGGCTCTGGAGGCCGAGCAACCGGTGTGGGTCAGCGGTGAGCCAACCTTGCTCAACGAGCTGCTGTGCAACCTGCTGGATAACGCCCTGGCGCATACCGCTGCCGGCGGCAATGTGATTCTGCGGGTACTGCCGGCTGGGGTGCTGGAGGTCGAAGACGACGGCCCGGGGATTCCGCCCGAAGAGCATGAGCGGGTGTTTGCGCGCTTCTATCGGCGCAGTAACAAGGGCTTTGGGGCAGGCTTGGGCTTGGCGATTGTCGGTGAGATATGCCGCGCGCATCAGGCTGAAATCAGCCTGCATCAGGCGCAGCCGCACGGTTTGTTGGTACGTGTCGCATTCGCCAGTGCGCAAGCCTGAGTCAGGGCGCCAGGCTAAGCGGTTGCTGGATTTCCAATAGGTACTGGGCGACCTTGCCGCTTTCGCGCAGTTGTGCCAGGCCCTGGTTGAAGCGGGCGATCAGCTCGGCATTGCCGGGCACTTCCCGCGAGAGCAGCAGGTGCAGGCTGTCGCTGCGCAACGGCTTGGGGTGAAAGCTCAGCTGCGCACGTTCGGCGGCGCTGAAGTGCTGATGCAGCATGTCGAAGCCGACCACTTTGTCCATGGGGAACAGATCGACGCGGCCGGCAATCAGTTGGCGAAACGCGGTTTCATCACTGGTCACCCGATTGACCCGCAGTTGCCCGCTGGCTTCAGCCTGCTGAAAGGCTTCGCCGTAGTCATAGCCGCGCGTGCCAGCCAGGCGCCGGCCTTGCAGGTCGCTGACCTGCTGCCAGTCAAAGTTGTAGCCCTTGCGGTGGAACAGGTAGTAACCGCTTTCCACCACCGGCTCGCTGATAAAGAACTTTTCCTCACGTTCGTTGCTGTGCAGCCAGACTGCGCTGCCGTCGCGTTTGCCGCGCTCGGCCAGTTGCAGGGAACGTGCCCAGGGGTGGAATTCCCAGGCCACGTTGATGCCTTGCAGGGCAAAGGCTTCGGCGACGATGCGTGAGGCAACACCCTTGTGCGGCAGCTGTTCACCCAGGTAAGGCGGCCATTCGCCGTTGGTCAGGCGCACTGAATCGGCTGCAGCGAGACCGCCGCAAAACAGGCTGAAGAGGGCAGATAACAGCAGGGTGCGCATGAGCCGTATGCCGATTGCGGGGACTGGGTTCAGTCTAGTTGCATTCGGCTGCATGCGCGTGAGGGGCTTTACTGGAGCATGCTCATGGCTGCTTCCATGGCGGCGGAGAGGTCTTCGTCTTCGTTGAGGTTTTGGTTTGGGTCAAGACCGAGCTTGGCGAACGCTGGAATCTGGCTCCAGTCCAGTTTGGTGTAGGGGTGTTCGCTGCCAATGTAGCTCTGCAGGGTGGCGACCTGGACGATATCGACATAATCGACCTTGGCGCTGTCGCGGGTGAAGTCCAGGTATTGGCCGGGCACCATGGCGATCAGCTCGGGGAATTCCCAGGTACGCAGGATCTTGTCGCCGATGATCGGGTGGATCTGCTCGATCACGTGGTTAAGGCTGATCGAATCGGCCAGCAGCTCGCTGTGCTCTTCGGCGTAGGTGAGGATCGGCAGTACGCCGATCTGATGCACCAGGCCGGCGAGGGTGGCTTGGTCCGGCAGCAGGCGGGTGTAGTGTTTGCACAGAACGTGGCAGATGCCGGCGATTTCCGTGCTTTTGTTCCACACTTCGCGCATTTTGCGGTCAACCACATCGCTGGTGGCCTGGAACATCTGTTCCATGGCCAGGCCCGTGGCCAGGTTGCAGGTGTAATTGATGCCGAGGCGACCGACGGCCATCTGCAGGTCGGTGATTTCCTTGTTGGTGCGCAGCAGTGGGCTGTTGACCACCTTGATGATGCGCGCGGTCAGGGCGGCGTCGTTGCCGATCACCTTGCTCAGTTGCGGGATGCCGATGTCCGGGTCTTCTGCTGCCTCGCGGACTTTCAGCGCGACCTCTGGCAGGGTCGGCAGTACCAGTTCATCGCTGTCGATGGCCTGGATCAGTTCCTTTTGGACTTTCTCGGCAAGCTTGCTCATGGGCAATTCTCTTTAGGCGGTCAGGCAATAGTAATCAGTGTAGTAAGTGCTTAGCGCTGTATTTCGCGGTCTGCGTCCAGTGTATACGGCAAATCGAGCACGCTCAGCGTGCTGCCTTCGGCAGAACCCAGGTGAATCACGCCATTCAGCGCAGCTTCGTCCTGCAGCACGGCCAGCAGTTCGACGCCGGCCGGGCTGCGCGCGGCCAGCACCACTTCCCCAACGCTGGAGGTGTGGGTGGGCGAAAACAGCGCCGTGGCGGGCTCTGGCAGCTGATTGTCATGCAGCTCGAGGCGATACAGGCGACGCTTGAGTTTGCCCAGGTACTGCATGCGCGCGACGATTTCCTGGCCGGTGTAGCAGCCTTTCTTGAAGCTCACACCGCCCACGGCCTGCAAGTTGATCATCTGCGGAATAAACAGCTCACGGGTGCTGCCCATGACCTGGCCGATGCCGGCGCGCACTTGTGCCAGTAGCCAGTCATTCAGCGGTGCTTGCGGCAGTTGGCTGGCCACTTGTGCCTGTACGGCTGCGGCTTGGCTGGCGGGTATCCAGAGTTCGGCGCGGCCATCGCTCAGGCGCAGGGCCAGCAGTTCATCACTGCGCGCGACGCTGTCGGCGGTTTCTGCAAGCTCCAGGCCTAGGCTGCGTAGGGCTTCATCGCCGCCGTTCAGGCCGATGCGCAGCCAGTCCTGGCTTTCATCGGTGAGTTTGGACTTGCTGAAGACGGCGTATTTTTTCAGGTCAGTCAGTTGCGCTTCCAGCAAGTCGCTGGCTATTGCCAGCAGGTAGCCGTCACTTACGCTAAGGATGCGAAAGCTCGACTGCATGCGGCCCTTGGGGGTGCAGCGCGCACCTAGGCTGGAGTGGCTGTCGCTGAGGTAATTGAGGTTGCAGGTGACTTGGCCCTGGAGGAACTTGTTGGCGTCCGGGCCGCGCACGGCGAGGATGCCTTCGTGGCTGAGGGTGCAATAGAACGCGGTATCGGCCATGGTGGATTAGGTATCGCTGGATAAAAGTTAGGGGGCTCATCATAGAGCGCGCCTCGCGCCTTGTCAGCGCTTGCCGCAGCTTCGTCTCGGCGCATTGCCTGGCCGGGTGATGCGCGCGGTCAACAGGGGCGCTTTTCATCGGTATACTGCGCGCCTTATTTATGGCCTGCCATCCGTGGCAGCCACCCTTCGGGCCGTCGCTGAGCGACGTTAAAAATGGTTCCGTACCATTTTTTCAAGGAGCATTTCCATGGTCGACTCGGTTGAACTCAATCGTCTTTTTTGGCACAGCCGCCGCGGCATGCTGGAGCTGGATGTGCTGCTGGTGCCGTTTGTCAGAGAGGTGTACCCGCACCTCGACGAGGCTGACCGCGAGCGTTATCGCAAACTGCTGGAATGTGAAGATCAGGACATGTTCGGCTGGTTTATGCAGCGCGGCGAGCCGGAAGATGCCGATCTCAAGCGTATGGTTCGGATGATTCTGGACCGTGTCCAGCCCCAGTGACGGCTTCGAATGCCGGTGGCAGCCTTCACGGCAGCTGCTGGCTTGCTATGCCCTGATTCAGGGGCTGGCGCTGCTTAGCCTGGCGCTGGTAGATATTCCACTCTGGGCGCGTTTGTTCGGAATTGGCTTCTGTGTCGCCCATGCCGCTTGGGTGCTGCCACGCCATCTGCTGCTGAGTTCGCCGCAGGCCTACCGAGCGCTGCGTTACACGGCCGACGGTTGGCAGGTGCACGGCACGGCCCAGGGCTGGCAGGCCATCGAGCTGCATCCCGATAGCCTGGCCTTGCCGTTGATTGTGCTGCTGCGCTTTCGTTTGGCTGGACAGCGCCGCGTGCGCTTGCTGTGCATCGCCCGCGACAGCTTGGCGCGGGATCAGCACCGGCGCTTACGGGTGCGGCTGAAATTCAGTCGCCATAGGTGGGCGGCAGCAGAATAGTGTCCTTGGCTTCGGCCAACTGCTGCGGGTAGTCCAGGGTGTAATGCAGGCCACGACTTTCATGGCGCAGCATGGCTGAACGGATCATCAGCTCGGCGACCTGGGCCAGGTTGCGCAGCTCGATCAGGTCGCGGCTGACCTTGTAGTTACTGTAGAACTCGTGAATTTCGTCGAGCAGCAGGCGCACCCGGTGCTCGGCGCGCTGCAGGCGCTTGTTGGTGCGCACGATGCCGACGTAGTCCCACATAAAGCGCCGCAGTTCGTCCCAGTTGTGCGCAATGATCACGTCTTCATCCGAGTCAGTCACCTGACTGGCGTCCCAGCTGGGAAGGTCGCTGGGCATGCTGATCTGTTCCAGCTGGGCGAGGATGTTCTCCGCCGCCGAGCGGGCATAGACGAAGCATTCCAGCAGCGAGTTGCTGGCCATGCGGTTGGCCCCGTGCAGGCCGGTAAAACTGGTTTCGCCGATGGCATACAGCCCGGGTACATCGGTGCAGCCGCTCTGGTCGACCACTACACCGCCGCAGGTGTAATGCGCAGCTGGCACCACCGGAATCGGTTCTTTGGTGATGTCGATGCCGAAGTCCAGGCAGCGTTCATACACGGTAGGGAAGTGTGATTTCACAAAATCAGCCGGTTTATGGCTGATATCGAGGAACACGCAGTCGATCCCCAGGCGCTTCATCTCGTGGTCGATGGCGCGGGCGACGATATCCCGTGGCGCCAGTTCGGCGCGCTCATCGAAGCGCGGCATAAAACGTTCGCCGTTGGGCAGCTTGAGCAGTGCACCTTCGCCGCGCAGTGCCTCGGTGACCAGAAAGCTCTTGGCTTTTGGGTGGTACAGGCAGGTCGGGTGGAACTGGTTGAACTCCAGGTTGCCGACCCGACAGCCGGCGCGCCAGGCCATGGCGATGCCGTCGCCGCAGGCGCCGTCCGGGTTGCTGGTGTAGAGATAAACCTTGGCCGCGCCGCCGGTGGCGAGAATTACAAAGCGCGCGCTAAAGGTGTCGACCTCGCCGCTGGCGCGGTTGAGCACGTAAGCGCCCAGGCAGCGCTGGCCCTCCAGGCCGAGTTTGCGCTCGGTGATCAGATCAACGGCGACGCGCTGCTCCAGCAATTCGATATTGCTGCGCTGGCGGGTTTGTTCGAGCAAGGTGTTGAAGATCGCCGCGCCGGTGGCGTCGGCGGCATGGATGATGCGCCGGTGACTGTGGCCGCCTTCACGGGTCAGGTGGAATTCGAAACCGCCGTCTTCGCGGGCGTGTTCATCGTCACGGGTGAAGGGCACACCTTGGTCGATCAGCCACTGGATGGCTTCGCGGCTGTGCTCGACGGTAAAGCGCACGGCGTCCTCGCGGCACAGGCCGCCACCGGCGTTGAGGGTGTCTTCGACATGCGACTCGATGGTGTCGGTGTCGTCCAGCACCGCCGCCACGCCGCCTTGCGCCCAGTAGGTCGAACCGTTGGACAGGTTGCCCTTGCTCAGGACGGCAATGCGCAGGTGCTCAGGCAGCGTGAGGGCCAGGGTCAGGCCGGCGGCACCGCTACCGATAACCAGAACGTCGTGTTGGTAATGTTGGCTCATGTCCGAATTCCGCGAAAAGCGGCCCCTAGTATATAGAGGGGGTGGACGGCACAATAGCCAGCTTATGACCAAGTGCGTTACTCGGGAACTTTTTAAGTGTTTCGGGTTCCATAGGCGGTTGTTTAAGTGGGAATTCGCCTGGGTCAGGCGGCTTTGCAACGGGCCTGCGGTTTTTGCCTAGCCGGCGGGCGATCCAGACTACAAGCGCAGCAGTGGAGTCCCTTTGCTGCGCTGTTCCGTGCAGGACTTCTAAGTGTTCTGCAGGAAGCTTGTTTGAAGGAGAGAACTTTTGCGCAATGCCCAAGTCTACTTTGGCAGACCGAGTAAAGGGTTGGCGTTGCGCTCCTTCAAACCTTATGAGGAGTTTTCATGCTAACCCAGGAAGATGATCAGCAACTGGTCGAGCGCGTACAGCGCGGCGACAAGCGTGCATTTGATCTATTGGTGCTCAAGTATCAGCACAAGATTCTCGGGTTGATCGTGCGTTTTGTGCATGACACCCATGAGGCACAGGATGTGGCGCAGGAGGCCTTCGTCAAGGCGTATCGGGCGTTGGGTAATTTTCGTGGTGACAGTGCGTTCTACACTTGGCTGTATCGCATCGCCATCAACACGGCGAAGAACCACTTGGTGTCGCGTGGTCGGCGCCCGCCAGACAGTGATGTAAGTGCTGAGGATGCCGAGTTCTATGACGGTGACCATGCCCTCAAGGACATCGAATCGCCGGAGCGCGCGCTGTTGCGCGACGAGATCGAGGCCACCGTGCACCGCAGTATCGAGCAGTTGCCGGAAGATTTACGCACAGCGCTAACCTTGCGTGAATTTGATGGTCTGAGTTACGAGGACATTGCCAGCGTCATGCAGTGTCCAGTTGGCACCGTGCGTTCGCGAATTTTCCGGGCGCGTGAGGCTATTGATCGATCCCTGCAGCCGTTGCTGCAGGAAACCTGAGACAGCGGCGTCAGCCAAGAGAGGAACCGCCATGAGTCGTGAAACCCTGCAGGAATCGCTGTCCGCGGTGATGGATAACCAAGCGGATGAACTTGAACTAAGGCGAGTGCTGGCGGCCAGTGATGACCCTGAGCTGCGCGCAACCTGGTCGCGTTACCAGATTGCTCGGGCGGTCATGCACAAAGAGTTGCTTGAGCCGCGCCTGGATATTGCCGCTGCTGTGTCCGCCGCCCTGGCCGACGATGTTGCCCCGGTTGCGCAGCCAGTGCAGCGCGGTCCTTGGCGTACCGTCGGTCGTCTGGCTGTTGCCGCTTCGGTTACCGTTGCAGTGCTGGCGGGTGTGCGTATGTATAACCAGGACGACATCACCGGTGTGCAGTTGGCGCAACAGTCCAATCAGCCGGTGCTGAATATCCCTCAGGTCAGTGGGCCGGCAATGCTGGCAGGTTTCAATACGTCCGACGAGCAGTCTGCTCCTGCGGCCAGTGCCGTGGGTCAGGGCCAGCCTGGCTGGCATGAGCAGCGTTTGCCGGCCTATCTGCGCCAGCATGCGCAGCAGGCAGCCATGAGTACGAGTGAAGGTGCGCTGCCTTACGCGCGCGCAGCCAGTCTGGAAAACCGTTAACGGTCGTTGTTAAGGAATCGCATGCGCTTTATTCCTTTAAGCGTTCTGTTGCTGGGCAGCTGGCTGGTGTTGCCGGCGGTTGCCGATGAAGGTCGTGCCTTGTTGCAGCGTCTGGCGGATGCCGAGCGCACACAAAGTTTTCAGGGCACCTTTGTATACGAGCGTAATGGCAGCTTTTCGACGCACAGCATCTGGCATCGGGTGGGCGAGGGCGGTGCGCTACGAGAGCGCCTGCTACAGCTGGATGGTTCCGCCCAGGAGGTGTTGCGCGTCGATGGTCAGGTACAGTGTGCCAGTGGTGCATTGGCTGACCAGCTGATCGATAGCCAGCTGTGGCCCGCCCGGGCGCTGAATGCCGAGCAGCTGAGTGAGTGGTATGAGTTACGTGTGCTCGGCAAGTCCCGCGTGGCGGGGCGAGCTACCAGCGTATTGGCCCTGGTGCCGCGCGATCAGCATCGTTATGGCATCGAGCTGCACCTTGATCAGCAAACTGGCTTGCCGCTCAAGTCCTTGCTGGTCAATGACAAGGGGCAGTTGCTTGAGCGTTTCCAGTTTACCCAACTACAAACTGCAGCTCCCGCAGCCTCTAACCTTGAGCCTGGTGCAGGCTGCCGTCCGGTGCGTTTGTCTGCCGCCCAAGTGGATGCGGTAGAAGCCTGGCGTTCGGATTGGCTGCCGCCAGGCTTTAGCCTGCGCTCGGTTACCCAGCGCCGCAGCCCCGCATCGGATGAGCCGGTCGCCTGCCAGGTGTATGAAGATGGCCTGGCGCGTTTCTCCGTGTTTATGGAGCCGCTGCGCGGCGCTGCAGTTGAGGATGTGCGTACTCAGCTGGGGCCGACTGTTGCGGTTTCGCGTCGATTGAAGACCGATGATGGCGATGTGATGGTCACCGTGGTCGGCGAAATTCCTCTGGGCACGGCTGAGCGAGTGGCCTTGTCCATGCGTTCGGTGGCTGAGGTGGCGCCGTGATCGAGGAGCAGGGGCGAGTCGTGGCCGTTGAGCCCGGTGCCGTCTGGGTCGAAACCCTGCGTAAAAGCACCTGTTCCAGTTGTTCCGTCAAAGCCGGGTGCGGCCAAGGCTTGCTTGATCAGCTCGGGGCAGGTGGTCGTCGTGGTTACGTGCGTGCACTGTCGGATCTGCAGCTGAGTGTGGGTGATGCGGTCATTATTGGTGTGCGCGAGGATCTGCTGGTGCGCGGCTCGCTGCTGGTTTATCTGCTGCCCTTGCTCGGTTTGTTTGCTGCGGCTGTATTGGCTGAACAGGCGGGCTTGAGCGAGCCCTGGGTAATATTCAGTGCGCTGCTCGGGTTTCTGTTTGCCTGCTGCGCGGTGCGCTGGCGCAGCCGCGTTACGGCCGGTGATCCGGCGTTGCAGCCTGTGGTGTTGCGTGCATTGCTTGGTGGTGCCGCAGCAGCGTTTTAAGACTTTTGCTGGCCTGATGGGGAGTTGTATGTCGAAGCTTGGTCTGAAATCTTCATTTACTGCGTTATTTGCCGTGCTGCTGATGGGGCAGGCGCTGTTTGCTCAGGCGAGCCTGCCGGACTTCACCGAGCTGGTTGAGCAGGCGTCACCGGCGGTCGTCAATATCAGTACTCGGCAGAAGATGCCGGATCGCGCAGTGGCTGGCAGTGGTCAGCTTAATGTGCCTGATCTGGAAGGCCTGCCGCCGATGTTTCGCGAGTTCTTCGAGCGTAATATTCCGCAGATGCCGCGTGCACCAGGCGGGGGGCGCCAGCGTGAGGCCCAGTCGCTGGGCTCGGGCTTTATCATTTCCGCTGATGGCTATGTGCTGACCAATAACCATGTGATCGCCGACGCCGATGAAATCATTGTGCGCCTGTCGGATCGCAGTGAACTGGAAGCCAAGCTGGTCGGTACTGACCCGCGCAGCGATGTTGCGCTGCTCAAGGTTGAGGGTGTTGGCCTGCCAACCGTCAAGCTGGGCAAGTCGGAAGACCTTAAAGTTGGTGAGTGGGTGCTGGCAATCGGCTCGCCATTCGGCTTCGATCACTCGGTGACCGCCGGGATCGTCAGTGCCAAAGGCCGCAGCCTGCCGAACGAGAGCTATGTGCCGTTTATTCAGACTGACGTGGCGATCAACCCAGGTAACTCTGGCGGCCCGCTGTTTAACCTGGCTGGTGAAGTGGTTGGTATCAATTCGCAGATTTTTACCCGCTCCGGCGGCTTTATGGGCCTGTCGTTCGCCATCCCGATGAGTGTGGCCATGGATGTGGCCGATCAGCTCAAGGCCGAAGGCAAGGTCAGTCGCGGCTGGTTGGGTGTGGTGATTCAGGAAGTAAACAAGGATCTGGCGGAGTCGTTTGGCCTGGATAAGCCTGCCGGTGCGCTGGTGGCGCAGGTGCTGGAAGAAGGTCCGGCTGCCAAAGGCGGCTTACAGGTCGGCGATGTGATCCTCAGTCTGGATGGTAAGCCGATTGTCATGTCTGCCGACCTGCCGCATCTGGTCGGTGCGCTCAAGCCGGGTACCAGTGCCGAGCTGGATGTGGTGCGCGATGGTGCGCGCAAGAAGCTGAAGTTGAGCATCGGTGCGCTGCCTGAAGACGGCGAGGCCTTGGCCGGTACTGCTGCGCCTGGCGTTGAGCGCAGCAGTAATCGTCTTGGGGTCAAGGTGGTTGAGCTGACTGCCGAGCAGAAGAAGAGCCTCGACCTGAAAGGCGGTGTGGTGATCTCTGAGGTGCAGGATGGTCCGGCGGCGCTGATCGGTCTGCGTCCGGGTGATGTGATCACTCATCTGAACAATCAGGCGATCAATTCGGCCAAGACCTTTACCGAGGTGGCGCAGGCGCTGCCGAAGAATCGTTCGGTGTCGATGCGCGTGCTGCGTCAGGGACGCGCCAGCTTTATCACCTTCAAACTGGCCGATTAACGGTGCAGGCAGGCTAAAAGGGCGACTTCGGTCGCCCTTTTACATAGTGCTGCCGTGTGGCCTTGATGACGTGCAAGGTGGCTTTCGGGTACACTTCGCGGCTATTTTCAGCGGGCAGTCGCCTGCGCCCTTTTTGAGTGTTGATCCGTGAGTGATTTGAGTCATATCCGCAATTTCTCCATCATCGCCCACATTGACCACGGCAAGTCGACCCTGGCCGACCGGTTTATCCAGATGTGTGGCGGCTTGGCCGACCGTGAAATGGAAGCCCAGGTGCTGGACTCCATGGATCTGGAGCGCGAGCGCGGGATCACCATCAAGGCGCACAGCGTCACCCTGTATTATAAGGCTAAAGACGGCATCACCTATCAGCTGAACTTTATTGATACCCCAGGCCACGTCGACTTCACCTATGAAGTCAGCCGTTCCCTGGCGGCCTGTGAAGGCGCGCTGCTGGTGGTCGATGCCGGTCAAGGTGTGGAAGCTCAGTCGGTGGCCAACTGCTACACCGCCATTGAGCAGGGTCTTGAGGTCATGCCGGTACTGAACAAGATCGACCTGCCCCAGGCCGATCCGGACCGGGTCAAGGAAGAGATCGAGAAGATTATCGGCATTGATGCCACCGATGCGGTGACCTGCAGTGCCAAGACCGGCCTGGGCGTCGATGAAGTGCTTGAGCGCTTGGTGCACACGATTCCGGCGCCGACCGGTGATATTGAGGCGCCGCTGCAAGCGCTGATTATCGACTCCTGGTTCGATAACTACCTGGGGGTGGTCTCCCTGGTGCGTGTACGCCACGGTCGGATCAAGAAAGGCGACAAGGTGCTGGTCAAATCCACCGGCAAGATTCACCTGGTCGACAGTGTTGGTGTGTTCAACCCCAAGCACACTGCCACCGTTGACCTCAAGGCCGGTGAAGTGGGCTTTATCATCGCCAGCATCAAGGACATTCACGGTGCGCCAGTGGGCGACACTCTGACCCTGGCCGCCACGCCGAACGTCGAAGTGCTGCCCGGCTTCAAGCGTATCCAGCCGCAGGTGTATGCCGGCCTGTTCCCGGTCAGCTCCGACGATTTCGAAGATTTCCGCGATGCGTTGCAGAAGCTGACCCTGAACGATTCGTCGCTGCAGTATTCCCCGGAAAGCTCCGATGCACTGGGCTTCGGTTTCCGTTGTGGCTTCCTTGGCATGCTGCACATGGAAATCATCCAGGAGCGCCTGGAGCGCGAATACGACCTGGATCTGATCACCACGGCGCCGAGCGTAATCTTCGAAGTGGTGCTCAAGACCGGCGAAACCATCTACGTCGATAACCCGTCGAAGCTGCCGGATATCTCCTCGGTCGAGGACTTCCGCGAACCGATCGTGCAGGCCACCATCCTGGTGCCGCAAGAGCACCTGGGTAACGTCATCACCCTGTGTATCGAGAAACGCGGTGTGCAGCGCGATATGCAGTTCCTCGGCTCTCAGGTTCAGGTTCGCTACGACCTGCCGATGAACGAAGTGGTGCTCGACTTCTTTGACCGCCTGAAATCCACCAGCCGTGGTTATGCCTCGTTGGATTACCATTTCGATCGCTATCAGTCGGCCAACCTGGTCAAGCTGGATGTGTTGATCAATGGCGACAAAGTCGATGCTCTAGCCTTGATCGTGCATAAGGACAACGCCCATTACAAAGGTCGGGCGTTGACCGAGAAGATGAAAGAGCTGATTCCACGGCAGATGTTCGACGTGGCGATCCAGGCTGCTATTGGTGGGCAGATCGTTGCGCGGACTACGGTCAAGGCGCTGCGCAAGAACGTATTGGCCAAATGCTACGGTGGTGACGTCAGCCGTAAACGCAAGCTGCTGGAAAAGCAGAAGGCCGGTAAGAAACGCATGAAGCAGGTCGGTAATGTGGAGATTCCACAGGAAGCCTTCCTCGCTGTGCTCAGGTTGGATAGTTAAGGTCCTATGTCGATCAATTTCCCGCTGTTACTGGTTATCGCCGTTGCCGTTTGTGGCGCGTTGGCGTTGTTCGACCTGATCTTTCTGGCCCCGCGCCGGCGAGCGGCTATCAGTACCTACCACGGTCAGGTCAGCGAGCCTGATGAAGCGGTGGTGGAGCGTTTGAATAAAGAGCCTTTGCTGGTTGAGTACGGCAAGTCGTTCTTTCCGGTGCTGGCGATTGTGCTGGTGCTGCGCTCGTTTCTGGTCGAACCCTTCCAGATTCCATCCGGCTCGATGAAACCGACCCTGGAAGTGGGAGATTTTATCCTGGTTAACAAGTTCGCCTATGGCATCCGCCTGCCGGTGCTGGACACTAAGGTAATTGAAGTAGGCGATCCGCAGCGCGGCGATGTGATGGTGTTCCGCTACCCAAGCGATCCGAACATCAACTACATCAAGCGCGTGGTGGGCTTGGCCGGCGACCGGATTGCCTATAGCAGCGACAAACGTCTGACTATCAATGGTGAGCTTGTAGCGCAGCAGTTGATTGGCGATGAGCCCGGCAGCCTGGGCAGTGCGACGTTGTATAACGAGAAACTCGGTGAGGCAGAGCACCAGATCCGTAAGGAAATGCAACGTTATCGGGTTGAGCCTGGTCGTGAGTGGGTGGTGCCGCAAGGGCATTACTTTATGATGGGCGACAACCGCGACAACTCCAATGACAGCCGTTACTGGAACGACCCTGCCATCCCCAAGCCGTTGCTGGGTATGGTGCCGGACCAGAATATCGTCGGCAAAGCATTTGCCATTTGGATGAGCTGGCCGGACCCGAAGTCGAGCAACCTGCCTAATTTTTCTCGCGTAGGTCTGATTCACTGACCTGCTGCCGAATTTGCGACGCTGTTAAATGCAGCGTCGCAGGCTATATATAGTCTTGCCTCCAGCCGTAATGGCTTTCACATAACTCGAATTTGGGGACAAATATGAAATCTGCGCATTCGCAAAAGGGAATGTCGATTCTTAGTTGGTTGATGGTGCTGGCGTTTGTGGCTTTTTTTGCCAGTGCGGCGTTCAAGGTGTTGCCGCATTATTTCGACTATATGTCGTTGGAAAAAATGATCACTTCTGTTGAGACCGATAAAGCCGCTGATGTTCGTAGCGTCAATGACTTCTACAGCCATATCAGCAAGGGTATGCAGGTCAACAGCATCCGCGATTTGAATGCGCAGGAGGCGATTAAAATTAAAGTCGAGAACAATGAGTTCCGTGTGCACCTGAAATACGAGAAGCGTGAGCCGTTGATCGAGAATATCGATCTGGTCGTGCGTTTCGATAAAGAATTCCGCGTGCGTATGCCGTGAGTGCGTCGTTAGCCCGTCTCGAGCGGCAGCTCGGTTATACCTTCAAGGACCAGGAGCTGATGATCCTGGCCCTGACCCACCGCAGTTTTGCCGGGCGCAATAATGAGCGCCTGGAGTTTCTCGGCGATGCCATTCTTAACTTTGTTGCCGGGGAAGCGCTGTTTCAGCGCTTTCCGCTGGCCCGCGAAGGACAACTGTCGCGTTTGCGCGCGCGCCTGGTCAAGGGCGAGACGCTGGCCATTCTGGCTCGCGGCTTTGATCTGGGTGAGTACCTGCGCCTGGGCTCCGGCGAGCTGAAAAGTGGTGGCTTTCGCCGCGAGTCGATTCTGGCTGACGCGCTGGAGGCGCTGATCGGTGCCATCTACCTGGACACCGGGATGGATGCGGCCCGTGAGCGGGTGTTGGCCTGGCTGACCACCGAGTTGGACAGCCTGACCCTGGTCGATACCAACAAGGACCCGAAAACCCGCCTGCAGGAGTTTCTGCAGTCGCGCGGCTGTGAGTTGCCACGTTACGAAGTGGTGGATATTCAGGGCGAGCCGCACTGCCGGACATTCGTGGTCGAATGTCAGATTACTTTACTGAATGATAAAACCCTGGGGCAGGGTGCCAGCCGGCGTATCGCCGAGCAGGTGGCCGCTGCGGCCGCGCTGATCGCCCTGGGTGTGGAGAATGGCAATGACTGATTCACCTGTTACACGCTGTGGCTATGTCGCCATCGTCGGCCGGCCCAACGTGGGCAAGTCGACGTTGCTGAACCACATCCTCGGGCAGAAGCTGGCGATCACCTCGCGCAAGCCGCAGACCACGCGGCACAACATGCTTGGTATCAAAACCGAGGGTGAGGTGCAGGCGATCTATGTCGACACCCCCGGTTTGCACAAGAACAACGAAAAAGCGCTGAACCGCTATATGAACAAGAACGCTTCGTCGGCGCTGAAGGATGTCGACGTGGTGATCTTTGTGGTTGATCGCACCCGCTGGACCGACGAAGACCAGATGGTGCTGGAGCGTATTCAATACGTCGAAGGCCCGGTAATCCTGGCGATCAACAAGACTGACCGCATCGAAGACAAAGCCGAGCTGATGCCGCATCTGGAGTGGCTGGCCACCCAGTTACCTAATGCCGAGATCGTGCCGGTCTCCGCGCAGCATGGACATAACCTCGATACCCTGGAAAAACTGGTGGGCGAGCATTTGCCGGAAGGCGTGCACTTCTTCCCGGAAGACCAGGTTACCGACCGCTCCAGCCGCTTCTTCGCCGCCGAACTGGTGCGTGAGAAGATTATGCGTCAGCTCGGCGCCGAGCTGCCGTACCAGATCACCGTGGAAATTGAGGAGTTCAAGCGCGACGGGCGCATCCTGCATATCCACGCGTTGATTCTGGTCGAGCGCGACGGCCAGAAGAAAATCATCATTGGCGACAAGGGTGAGCGGATCAAACGCATTGGCCAGGAAGCGCGCAAGGACATGGAAGTGATGTTCGACTCCAAGATCATGCTCAACCTCTGGGTCAAGGTCAAAAGTGGCTGGTCTGACGATGAGCGTGCGTTGCGCTCCCTGGGTTACGACAATATCTGAGTCGCCCTCGGGCGCGTCCTGCGCCCGCTTTTGTGAGTAAGCCCCATGCTTGCCCTTGGTCAGCCTGCCTATGTTCTGCACAGCCGCGCTTACCGTGAAAGCAGCGCGCTGGTGGACTTTCTCACCCCCCAAGGCCGTTTGCGCGCTGTCTTGCGCGGTGCGCGGGGCAAGGCCGGCAGCCTAGCGCGGCCGTTTATTCCGCTGGAAGCCGAGTTTCGCGGGCGTGGTGAGCTGAAAAACGTCGGCCGCCTTGACCCAGCGGGTATTCCAAATCTGCTGGTGGGTGAGGCGCTATTCAGTGGCCTGTACCTCAATGAGCTATTGATCCGCCTGCTGCCCGCCGATGACCCGCATCCCGCCGTGTTCGAGCACTACGCCATGACGGTGCTGGCGCTGGCTCAGGGCCGTGCCCTGGAGCCCTTGCTGCGTTCTTTTGAATGGCGTCTGCTGGATCAGCTGGGCTATGGTTTCGCCCTGGATCTGGACAGTGAAGGTCAGCCTATCGCCGAAGCGGGCCTGTATCGACTGCAGACCGAAACCGGGCTGGTGCCGATTGGCCAGTTGCAACCCGGAGCTTTTCAAGGGGCTGAGCTGTTGGCCATGGCCGAAGCGGACTGGACTGCGCCGGGCGCTCTGGCTGCCGCCAAACGCCTGATGCGCCAGGCCCTGGCCCCCCATTTAGGCGGCAGGCCGCTGGTCAGCCGCGAATTATTTATGACGCTCAAGGAGCCAAGCCGTGACTGATGCCAATCGTATTCTGCTGGGTGTGAACATCGACCATGTGGCCACCTTGCGCCAGGCCCGTGGCACCCGTTATCCCGATCCGGTCAAGGCGGCGCTGGACGCCGAGGAGGCCGGTGCCGACGGCATTACCGTGCACCTGCGTGAAGACCGTCGGCATATCCAGGAGCGTGATGTGCGCTTGCTCAAGGAAGTCATGCAGACGCGGATGAACTTCGAAATGGGCGTGACCGAGGAAATGCTCGCCTTCGCCGAAAGCATTCGTCCCGAGCACGTCTGCCTGGTGCCGGAAACCCGTCAGGAGCTGACCACTGAAGGCGGCCTGGATGTGGCCGGGCAGGAAACGCGGATTCGCGCAGCGGTCGAGCGCCTGAGCAAAATCGGCTGCGAAGTGTCGCTGTTTATCGACCCGGACCCTCAGCAGATTGAGGCGTCCAAGCGCGTCGGCGCACCGGCTATTGAATTACATACCGGTCGTTATGCCGATGCCCACACGCCAGAGGAGGCTGCGCGCGAGCTGGCGCGGATTCGCGATGGAGTGGCCTGTGGTCTGGCCCATGGCCTGATCGTCAATGCCGGCCACGGCCTGCATTACCACAACGTCGAACCGGTGGCGGCGATTGCCGGGATCAACGAGCTGAATATCGGCCACGCCCTGGTGGCGCACGCGCTGTTCGTTGGCTTCAAGTCGGCGGTAGCGGAAATGAAGGCATTGATCGTAGCCGCGGCCAACCGCGGCTAAAACGTAGGATGGGTTAGCCGCGCAGCGGCGTAACCCATCGATCCGGTGATGGGTATCGCTACGCTCAACCTACGCGGCCCGACCCATCCTACGTCCTGCTACGTTAGGGCTTGCGGGCGATCAGCACCGCCCGGCTCGGCGCCGGCAGGCCTTCCACTGTGCGGCTATGGTCGGCTGGGTCGAGAAATTCCGGTAGTGACTGAAAGCGCATCCACTCGGTCGAGCGTTGTTCGTCGACCGAAGTGGTGCTGACATCCACACAGCGCACATCGACAAAGCCGGCGCGGCGCAGCCACAGCTCCAGTGCTGGCACTGAGGGCAGGAACCAGACGTTGCGCATTTGCGCGTAGCGGTCTTCGGGCACCAGCACTTGCTGGGCATCGCCTTCGACCACCAGGGTCTCCAGCACCAGTTCGCCGTCCTTGACCAGGCAATCCTTGAGGTCGATCAGATGATCGATGGGCGAGCGGCGGTGATACAGCACGCCCATGGAAAACACCGTGTCGAAGCCCTGCAGCTTGCCGGGTAATTCCTCGAAGGCCAGCGGCAGGTGCCAGGCGGGCAGGTCGGGCAGGTAGTTCTTCATCGCCAGGAATTGGCAAAGGAACAGCCAGTTGGGGTCGATGCCGACCACGCTGTCCGCGCCGGCGCCGAGCATGCGCCACATGTAATAGCCGTTGCCGCAGCCGACATCTAGCACGCGTTTACCCTTGAGATCGAGGTAGGGCGCGACCCGTTGCCACTTCCAGTCCGAGCGCCATTCGGTGTCGACGTGCACGTCAAACAGATGAAACGGTCCCTTGCGCCAGGGAATCAGGCCCTGCAAGGCGGTTTTCAGCGCGGTGCGGGTCGGTTCATCACAGGGGCCGCTGAAGGTGAAACTGTGCAGCAGCTCCAGCTGTTCGACGTGCAGTTCCGGCAGCGCCTGTACCGCGCCGTACCAGCGCGGCAGGTCGCCATGGCCGACCGCCAGTTTGGTGTCGATCTGCCCGGGCAGGTCGGCTGCCCAGTCTTGCAGGGGTGTGCCGGCAAGTGCAGCTTGCAGGGCATCGAGGTCGAGGCGGCTGATCATGGCAGGGCAATCAAGGAGGCGAAATTAAGGCACTGGAACCACGGCACCACCTGGCTGAAGCCGGCGGCGAGCAGGCGTTCGCGGTGCTGCTCCAGGCTATCGGGCAGCATGACCTTTTCAATCGCGCTGCGCTTCTGCGCTATTTCCAGCTCGCTGTAGCCGTTGGCCCGCTTGAAGGCGATATGCAGCTCGCCGAGCAGGGCGTGTTGCTCGGCATCTTCGAATTGCAGTTTTTCCGAGAGGATCAGCGCGCCGCCAGGCAGCAAGGCCTGGCGAATCCGCGTGAGTAATTCAAGGCGCTGTTCGGGCTGGATAAATTGCAGGGTGAAGTTCAGCGCCACCAGCGAGGTGGGCTGAAAAGTGAGGCTGAGAATGTCGGCCTCAAGCACCTCGACTGGCAGCAACTCCTGAAACATCGAGTCCTGCGCGTGCAGGTATTCGCGGCAGCGCTCGACCATGGCGCTGGAGTTGTCCACCGCGATCACTCGGCAATCGTCGATCTGCACATGCCGGCGCAGCGCCTGGGTCACGGCGCCCAGGGAACTGCCGAGGTCATACAGCACGCTGTGCGGCTGGGCGAACTGACCGGCGAGCACGCCGATGTTCTCGACAATGGTCGGGTAGCCCGGCACCGAGCGCTTGATCATGTCGGGGAAGACCCGCACCACATCTTCGTTGAACACGAAGTCCGGCACCTGGGCCAGGGGTTGGGCGAAAAGACGGTCGGGCTGTTTGCTCACGATGGCTACGCACTGGTCGATAAAGCCGGGCATTTTAGCCAAGTGCGCGGTATAGCCAAACCTTGATTGCCGTTATTGGTCGCAAATCTGCATGGGCGATGGCTTGGCGGACTGTTTGAAGGCCGAGGCCGCAATGGCCCATTGTCCCAACCAGTAGCTGAGCATGATCGCCAATGGCGCGGTCTCGAAGGGCGCGACAAAGCGGTTGATGCCGATCAGGCTGTCGGACAGCACAAACAGCGCGGCACCTGCGGCGGCCAGGCGCGTTGAGGTACTGGGCAGTCCTGGTTGACCGAGGCGGGCGAGGGCGCGCCAGAGCATGGCGCTAATCGCCAGGGCGTAACAGGCTACGGGGATCAGCAGTGGGCCCAGATTGGCGCTGGCGAGGATGGCGAACATCGTGCCGCCCGTGGCCAGGGCCAGCAGCAAGGCGAGCCAGGCCGGTTGCTTGCAGTCGCTCAGGTAGGCGCGCAGATAGGCCAGGTGCGCTAGCAGGAAGGCGCCGAGGCCGAAAACAAACAGATCACCGGGCCAGTCGAGCAGGATATCGCCCGCCAATGAGGCAAGCAGGCCGAGGCTGATCCAGCGTCGATACAGGCCGCTGGGTGCCGTTCTCAGCCATAGCAGTAGAGCGACGACCGGGATGCCCTTGCTGAGCAAGCCCAGTTCAATCAGGCCGCTGAGCCGCGCATAGAGAAATACTGCAGCGCCCAGCAAACCCAGCAGCAGATAACGCATGGCCTTGTCCTTGATGCTTGAAAGGCCAGCACTATGGCGTGTCGAGGATTAACTGGCCACGCCGTGGATGCCAGTCAAAGCAGCATTTCGCGCCAGTTAGCGCGCCTTGATCGTGCAGTTGAAGCGCTGTGCCGGTACTACGCCGACTTCCCAGGGGCGTTCGTAGGTCAGGGCCAATTGGCCTTCGCCTGCTTGGGCAACTTCGAAGCGCCAGGTGGAAATCCCGGCGCTGCCGACCAGGCCGGCGTCTTCCGGGTTGCTGTAGACCTCGGGGCCGAGGCTTTTCAGCACCTGCGGCGCGGAGTCACGCAGCAGCCAGCGAAAACCGGTGGTGGGGTTGCTCGGCAGGCGCAGGTTAAATTGCTGGCCGACGTGCAGCGACAGCGGGCATTTGCTCTGCTGGCTTTGCTCCAGGGTGACGCTGCTGGGTTTTTGCGCGCAGGCGGCGAGCAGTGCAAGGCTGAGTGCCACTGTCAGGCGGGGGGCAAGCATGGTGAGCTCCTGGCGAATGTCGAGGCTGCCAGCATAGCTGCTAGGGCTGCTGCGCGGGAGCCCGTGCAGCGAACGTCGCCTGCAGTGGCGCGCGCAAGTGCTGGGCATACTCGTCGATCAGCGGCGTAAGCAGGGCAAAGCATTCGTGAGGTGCCAGGCGTACGTCGTGGCTGTCGATCAGTTCATGCTCCAGGCGCTGCAGCACCTGTTGTAAGGACGCGCCGACGGGCGATTGCTCCAGTTGCAGGCAGAGCTGCTGAATCTGCTGTTTCAGGTTTGGCGGGCATTGACTGTAATTGGCCGACCGCACGCTCAGGCCGCGCAGGCGGGCAAGGTTTTCCAGGCCATGGCAGGCCTGGGCGATGCCCTCTAGGTGTGCGTTGCCAGCCTGATGCAGGCGGGTTTCGAGTGTTGCGATCACCGCCAGTAAGCCGTCGATAACCTGGCAGTGGGCGGCAAAGTCCGCCGGGTTGCGCCGCAGGCGTGGCCAGTCCTGCTGCAGTGGTGCAAGCCCCAGACTGGGGCCGGGCCAGTTCAGCCAGAGTTGGTCGAGTTGGCGTGCCAGGGCGTTGCGCTGGCTGGTGCTGGGCAGGTCTTGCTGGGCGCCCAGGCCACGGTGTTTTTGCAGGTTCTGCAGCAGGTCGATGGCGCGTTGCAGCAACGCAGCTTGCAGCTCATTGAGATGCTGCTGGTGGCGTTTGCCGGCGAGCTGGCTGAGGAAGTGGCCGGCGAGTAACAGCGCCAATGCCAGGGCGAGAGCAATACTGAGGGCCATAAGCTGGTTTCCTGAACCCGAACGGTGCGCAAGGGGGCAGGCAAACTCAGCAAATCCCTTGCCAGAGCGCGTAAAGGCCCGGTTTCAGGCGTTTTCAATCCACTGTTTGCAGTCTATTCGCCCTGTATTTGGGCGCTTTTAATCGTTCCGGTAGTTTTTGGTGCGGGCGCTGCCCATTTGTCGTGCGGGCTGCAGTTTTACCGGGCAAAGGGTTAAAGTTGCACCTCTGTTTTTCAGGGTTGCACTTTTCATGTTCAACGCGCGTTTGATGCGTCTTGATGACCAGGCTCATGAGCACACCCACGACCACCATCAACTGGTGCTGTCGCTGGCCGGGCGTGCCGAATTTGAGGTGAACGGCCGGGGTGGCGAGGTGTGCCGCATGCGCGCCTGCCTGGTGCCGGGGGATGCCGATCACCAGTTCGCGGGCATGGGCGATAACCGTATGCTGATCATCGACCTGGATGAGCAGGGCACCTCCAGCGAAGACCTGCAACTGTTGACCCGTCTGTTCGAAACCCCGCGTTACCCGCAGCTGGATGCCGATTTCCAGAACCTGCTGAGCTATGCCGGCGCCGAGCTGGAGCGTTATGGCTCTGATCCACTGTTGCCGCGCGCGTTGGGCGGCGTGCTGCTGCGCGCCTTGCACCTACGCCTGTTCGGTGAGCCCCACACGCGGGCTGTGGGGGCGCTGAATCTGGAGCGGCTCGACAGTTACATCATCGAGCACCTGGCGCGGCGTATCAGCGTGGCTGAACTGGCGCAGGTGGCTTGCCTGAGCCCCAGTCATTTCCATGCGCAGTTCAAGGACAGCGTCGGCCTGACGCCGCACCAGTACCTGCTGAAAACCCGTCTGGACCGCGCCGTGCGGCTGTTGCGCGAGAGCGGCATGCCACTGATCCGCATCGCCGAAGAGTGCGGCTTCTCCAGCCAGAGCGCACTGACCACTGCCATGCGCCGCTACCTGGGCCTGACCCCGAAACGCCTGCGCAGCGCCGCATAAACGCCTGCTACTACCTTGGGTGGCGGTGCTCAGCAGGCGGGCGCTGCCGATCAAACGTGAACTTCTTCACGCTGCCGACTAAGCTGTGGCGCACAGAGACATTTACTGTGCCTGGGCAAGGATGCTGTCCACTTCAAGTGTGCCCCTAAAGTACGAGTAGTCTTGATGAGCAAGCACCTGCATCCATCGTTCGCCTTTGCGCTGCTCGGCATATTGCTGCTCAGTACGCCTTTGCACGCCGCCAGCCTGCAAGCCGAGCTGGTGGACAGCCAGGGCCAGCCCTTGGCCAATGCCGTACTCAGTTTGCGTAGCGAGGTTGCACCGGTGGTTGCACCTGCTGCCGCAGTGATGGATCAGCGCTCGCAGCAGTTCGCGCCCAATGTGCTGGCCGTGCGCAGCGGCACCTCGGTGTCGTTCCCCAATAGCGACAATATTCGCCATCACGTTTATTCGTTCTCCCTCGCCAAACGCTTTGAACTGCGTCTGTATCAGGGCACGCCGAGCGAGCCGGTGATTTTCGACAAGCCCGGCGTAGTGGTGCTGGGCTGCAATATCCATGACTGGATGGTGGGCTATGTCTATGTCACCGACGATCCCTGGTTTGCCGTCAGTGATGCGCAGGGCAAGCTGAATCTGGAGCAGCTGCCAGCCGGCACCTACACGGCCAGCCTGTGGCACCCGCAAGCGCCAGATATGTTGCCGCAGGCTGCTGGCCAGGTGCAGCTGACCGAAGCCGGTAGCCAGCAGCGCTTTACCCTGACCATGCAGGCCCCCGCCAGCCAAGCAGCTCCGAGTGCGCCGGCCAGCGCCTTTGGCGATGCCTTCAAGAAGGCTCGCGATGCTGCGCAATAGTTTTCAGGCACGGATTGCCGGCGTACTGGTACTGCTGCTGTTGGTGGTGGTCGGCGCGCTCTATGCGGCCGTACAAACCGCCACCAATGCCGCCGTACGCAGCCAGGCCCGTGAGCAGTTAGATGTGGGTAGCCTGGTGTTTCAGCAATTGCTCGAGGTGCGTGGCCGCCAGTTGCACGATGCGGTGCAGGTGCTGGCTGCCGATTTTGGCTTCAAGGATGCTGTGGCCAGCGGGGACAGCGAGACCATTCGCTCGGCCCTGCTTAACCATGGCGCCCGGATCAACGCCAGCGCGGTGATGATGCTGGGCCTCGATGGCAACCTGGAAGTCAGCAGTGATCGGCAGATCAGCGGTGACACGGCCAAGCGCCTGAGTACCCAGGTGATGCAGCGTCAGCGTGAGGGCGTGCAGATTTTTCTGATGCCGATTGCCGACAAGATCTATCTGCTGGTGCAGGCCACAGTGACTGCGCCGTTGCCGATTGCTAGGGTGATGATGGGCTTTCAGGTTGACGATGTATTTGCCGCCGAATTGCGTGAGTTGACCCACCTGGACCTGACCCTGCGCGCGACCCAGGACGGTGTGGCCGATATCTGGATCAGCACCCTGCAGCCGGCGCAGCGTGAGCAGCTGCAGGGCAGCATGGCCGAGCTGGCCAATGATGCGATAAGCCTGATCGGCGACGAGTCCTACCTCAATCAGACTCTGGTGCTGGCCAGTGGTGACGGCTTTGAAGTGCGCGCGCTGCTGCACAAATCCCTGAGCCAGGCGCAGCAGGCATTTGCCCCGCTTGATCAGAATATTCTGCTGATTGCCCTGGTGGCGCTGACCGCTTCCCTGGTTGGCGCCTTGTTGCTGGCGCGTTCGGTATCGCAGCCTGTTCAGCAATTGGCGGCCGTCGCCGAGCGCGTGCGCCAGGGCGATTACCAGGCCAGCCTGGATTTGCAGCGCGGCGATGAACTGGGGCGTTTGGCCACTGCCTTCAAGGCCATGCAGCAAGGCATTGCCGAGCGTGAGCGGCAGCTGGCGCACAACGCGCTGCATGATGCGCTGACTGGCCTGCCCAACCGTACCCTGGCGCTGGAACGTCTGGGCAGTGCGATCACTGCTGGGCGGCCAACGGCGTTGCTCTACCTGGGCGTGGCCAACTTCCGGGCGGTTAATGAAAGCCTGGGGGCGGAGGGCGGCGACCTGGCGCTGCAGCAGCTGAGTAGGCGCCTGCAGGCGATTCTGCGCCCCGGCGATAGCGTGGCGCGGATTATCGGTGACGAGTTTCTCCTGCTGCTGGAGAACACCGACAGCGACAGCGCCGTGGGCATCGCCGACAAGGTGCAGCAACTGCTGCTCAAGCCGCTGCGTGTTGCCACCCATGACTTCGCCCTGGATTGCCGCATTGGCATTGCCAGCTACCCGGTCGATGGCAATGCCCCGGAAGAGCTGCTGCGCCGGGCGAGCATCGCCATGCAGGATGCTGCTGGTATGCCCAGCCATCTGCAGGTTTACCAGCGCGGTCGCGATGATGCCCAGCAGCGGCAGATCCGCTTGATTCGCGATCTACGCCATGCGCCGAGCAAGGCCGAGTTGCTGTTGCACTATCAACCGAAACTGGATATTGCCGCCGGCCAGGTGCGTCAGGCCGAGGCCTTGCTGCGTTGGCAGCATCCGGTGCTGGGCATGGTTTCGCCGGGGGAGTTTATTCCGTTGGCCGAGCGCACCGGCAGCATCCAACTGCTGACCGCCTGGGTGATCGAGGAAGTCATGCGTCAGTTACGCGAGTGGGCCGGGCGCGGCCTGCGCGTGCAGGTGTCGCTGAATATCTCCACTGACGACCTGATCGATCCGCAGTTACCGGCGCGGGTCAGCGCACTGTTGGCCGAATACCAGGTGCCGGCCGAGCAGCTGATTTTTGAAATCACCGAAAGCGGGGTGATGCTCAATCCTGAACTCGCCCTGCAGGTGCTGCATGGTCTGCGGGCCTGTGGCATCAGCCTGTCGGTGGACGACTTTGGCACGGGCTATTCTTCTCTGACGCAGCTCAAGCGTATGCCGGTGCAGGAGCTGAAGATCGATCAGTCGTTTATCCGCGACCTGGACGATGCCAGTGAGGACTCGGTGATCGTGCGCTCGACCATCGAGATGAGCCACAGCCTGGGCCTCAAAGTCGTGGCCGAGGGCGTCGAATTCGAGCGCAGCCTGCAGCTGCTGGGGCGCTGGCAGTGCGATACCGCCCAGGGCTACCTGATCAGTCGGCCATTGGCGGCGCAAGCCTTTGAAACCTGGATGGCGCAATACACCCATACCTCCTCGACCCTGGTGCATTGACCATGACTCAACTGCCACGCTGCATCGCCCTGTTGCTCGGCCTGCTGGCCAACCTGGCCTGGGCCGATGGCCGCTTGCTGGCCACCGGTGGCGCCAGCAGCATTGAAGGTGCGGCCGGTGGCGGGATTACACCCTGGGCGGTGCTTTCCGGCTATGGCGAGCGCGGCGAATGGGGCGCGGATGTATTCGCCACGCGGGTGGAAACCGGCGATTACCGCCTGGATGTGGCCGGTATTGGCGTCGCGTTCGATAACCGTATCGAACTGTCCTACGCCCGTCAGCGTTTTGATCTGGGCACCCTGGCGCGCAACCTCAATCTGCCGGAAAACAGCCTGAGTCAGGATATCTTCGGCCTCAAGCTGCGCCTGTTTGGCGACCTGATCTACGACCCGCTGCCGCAGGTGTCATTGGGCATTCAGCACAAACGCCAGAAGGATTTTCTGATTCCCAGCCTGGTGGGTGCCCAGCGCAGTGAAGACACCGAGGGCTATATCACTGCCAGCCGGTTGATCCTCGGCGGCGCTTTTGGCTACAACCTGCTGCTCAATGGTGGCCTGCGTTACAGCCGGGCCAACGAGCTGGGACTGCTGGGTTTTGGTGGGGATCGCCGTGATCGCCATTCCGTGCTCAAGGAAGGCTCAGTTGCCGTGCTGTTCAACCCGCGCTGGGCGCTGGGTGTGGAGTACCGCGAGAAGCCGGACAACTTAAGCTTTGCCGGCGAAAGTGACTGGGCCGATCTGTTTCTCGGTTACTTCCCCAACAAGAACCTGGCCGTGGTGCTGGCCTATGCGCGCCTGGGGGAAATCGCCACGCTGGATAATCAGGATGGGGTTTACCTGTCAGTGCAGGGGAGTTTCTAAGCATGCGCAGTCTGCTGCTGGTGATTGTTCTGAGCCTGACTGCCTGCGCCCAGCAGGCGCCGAAAGACGACAGCCTGTACCGTGATCTCGGTGAGCAGGCCGGGATTACCCGCATCGTCGAAGGCATGCTGCTGAATATTGCCGCAGACCCGCGCATCGTTCGGCATTTCGAGAATATCGACATCGTGCGCTTGCGCGACAAGCTGGTGGAGCAGATCTGCGTTGAAGCCGGCGGCCCCTGCACCTACACCGGCGACAGCATGGAAGAAAGCCACAAGGGCCAGAACCTCACCCCCAGCGACTTCAACGCTCTGGTGGAAAACCTGCAGGATGCAATGAGCGCTCAGGGCGTGCCCATGCCGGCGCAAAACCGCCTGCTGGCGCGGCTTGCGCCGATGCGTGCGCAGGTGATTGATCGCTAACGCAAGGTCTGCGCAATCGCCAGAATATCGGCGCGGTGGCTGATCACCAGGCTGAGTTCGCCGTTCTCCCCGATAAAGTCCTGTGGCGGCATCAGCTTTTGGTAGGCGGCTAGCTCTTGCAGTATTGGTAGTTCGGCGTCGGGGGTGCGTTCCTTGATGGCGTGGTAGAGCGCCAGGTTGACCAGATCGAGCAATTGCAGGCTATGCCCGGGGCTGCGTTGCCAGTTGCCGGTGTCGCGGATGATCTCGATATATTCGTTATGCACCGACCATTTCTTCAGCACGATGATGCCGAGCGATTTGCTGTATTCGCGGCACAGCTTGTAATACAGCTCGCTGGAGGGCGTGACGCTTTCATTTCTGAACGCCGAGAGCACGGCGAGGGTGCCCACTTCGCTGAGCAAGCTGGCCAGCAGCGCGTGTTCTGCGGTCACATGGCCCAGCAGGCGGGCCAGCATGGCGCTGGTGCTGGCCTTGATCACCAGGCGCTCCCAGGCATCAACAAACAGCCGCTTATGCCCCGGGCTGTGCAGGGTGAACAGGCTTTTGATGCTGTGCACCATGGTGATTCGGTCGACTTCCGTCATACCGAGCAGACCGATTACTTCGTGCAGCGTCTTGGGCGCCAAGGTATGGCGATAAAGCGCGCTGGAGGCATGTTTCATCAGCAGGGCGCTGAGGGCCGGGTCGCGACTGATCAGGCGCACCAGGGCATTTAACGAAATATTCGGGTCACCCAGGGCACGGCGGATATCCAGGGTAATGGTCGGCAGGCTGGGCAATTGCTCTTCGCCCTGCATCAACTGCGAGACTACGCGCCGGTAGATTGAGTAATCGGATGCTTCGCTCTGCAACGCACACCTCCAGCCTTATGGATGCAGTCTAGATGGCCGTTACACGCCTGGTATAAGTAGCGATGGATGGCCGTGATCGGCGAAATCTTTGGCCTTGCGCTTTAAACAGCTGTTTGCAGGAAGTTCCTGTGCCTGGAGTTTTTTGCAAAAACTCCAGAGCTTTTTGTAAGAAGCGGTCATGCCTCTGCCACTAAATTCCGTGCTCGATTTACGCGGTGCGCAGGTTTCTGCCCACAGGCTTGCCCCGGCAAGCCGCTGCAGTTGGGCTAGACCTAATACAGGCCGTGGCGATTGATGCTGAATTTTTACCGGCGTGCAGCGTTTACCAAAGCGTTGAGTGCGTGCCGAGCCTGGCCGGGTGTAAGGCGCTGGCGGGTATTTAAAAGGATTTTTACGGGCGACTGTCTTGCGGCATGCGCCCGTTGTTGTATTGGGGCCTTTGTGCCTCGGTTGCGGTAAGCGGCTTCACCTGCATAGGCAGGCGTGCAATGCCACGTTGGCAATGGGGGCTACTCCCTGTTGCTGGAATAACAACAATCAAGAGGGGAGCTCCCCAATGACTGCAAATACTCCGATGCTCGTCACCTTCGTGGTGTACATCGCGCTCATGGTGCTGATTGGCCTGTTCGCGTACATGCGCACCAAGAACCTTTCCGATTACATCCTGGGCGGTCGCAGCCTGGGCAGTTTTGTTACCGCCTTGTCGGCGGGAGCATCGGACATGAGCGGCTGGCTGCTGATGGGCTTGCCGGGCGCGGTATACCTGTCCGGTTTGTCCGAAGGCTGGATCGCCATCGGCCTGATTGTGGGGGCTTACCTGAACTGGTTGTTCGTTGCTGGCCGTCTGCGTGTGCAGACCGAGCACAACGGCAACGCCCTGACCCTGCCGGATTACTTCACCCACCGCTTTGAAGACAGCAGCCGCGTGCTGCGCATCTTCTCCGCGCTGGTGATTCTGGTGTTCTTCACCATCTACTGCGCCTCGGGCGTTGTAGCCGGTGCCCGCCTGTTTGAAAGCACCTTCGGCATGTCCTATGAGACCGCTCTGTGGGCCGGTGCTGCAGCGACCATCGCCTACACCTTTATCGGTGGTTTCCTGGCGGTAAGCTGGACTGACACTGTGCAGGCCACGCTGATGATCTTCGCCCTGATCCTCACCCCGATCGTGGTGCTGATCGCCACCGGTGGTGCCGATGCCACCTTCGCAGCGATCGAACTGAAAGACGCTACCAGCTTCGACATGCTCAAAGGCGCGACCTTTGTTGGCGTGATCTCGCTGATGGCTTGGGGCCTGGGCTACTTCGGCCAGCCGCATATCCTCGCGCGCTTTATGGCCGCTGACTCGGTGAAGTCGATTCCAGCAGCCCGTCGTATCTCCATGACCTGGATGATCCTGACCCTGGCAGGCGCCGTGGCTGTGGGCTTCTTCGGTATTGCGTACTTCTCCGCCAACCCGGACCTCGCAGGCCCGGTGACCGAGAACCCAGAGCGCGTATTTATCGAGCTGGCCAAGCTGCTGTTCAACCCGTGGATCGCCGGCATTCTGCTGTCTGCCATTCTCGCTGCGGTCATGAGCACCCTGAGCTGCCAGTTGCTGGTGTGCTCCAGTGCCCTGACCGAAGACTTCTACAAAGCCTTCCTGCGTAAAGATGCTTCGCAGACCGAACTGGTATGGGTCGGCCGTGGCATGGTGCTGCTGATTGCCATCGTTGCCATCATGCTGGCTGCCAACCCGGAAAACCGCGTGCTGGGCCTGGTGTCCTACGCCTGGGCAGGCTTCGGTGCTGCGTTCGGTCCGGTGGTGATCCTTTCGCTGGTCTGGAAGCAGATGACCCGCAACGGCGCGTTGGCCGGCATGCTGGTCGGTGCCATGACCGTAATCCTGTGGAAGAACTTCCTCGGCCACCTGGGCCTGTACGAAATCATCCCAGGCTTTATCTTCGCCACCATCGCCATTCTGGTGTTCAGCAAGATCGGCAACGGCCCATCGGCCAGCATGATCAAACGCTTCGACGAAGCCGAGAAGGAATACCAGTCGGTTTGATGGCTTGAGATACCTGGCAACTGACTGGTCGCTCAGTTGCCCCGCGAAGCTGTTTCGCGGCGATGTGCGTGCGACCCGATAGTGCTTCGCCGGCCCGCACCTTTGGTGTGGGCCGGCTTTTTTTATGCTCGAAATAAAGTCTCAGACGCCGCGCTGCGCTTTCGATTGGCCGCTGGTTTGGCTAAGGTGGCGGGGTTTGCCTCAATCGAGCTGTTCGTACAGGTTCTGCATGACTCAATCACCGAAAGACCCGCTGCATGGCGTGACCCTCGAAGCCATTCTCACCGCCCTGGTTGCCCAGTACGGTTGGGACGGCCTGGCCGAGCGCATCGATATCCGCTGTTTCAAAAGCGACCCGAGTATCAAGTCGAGCTTGACCTTCCTGCGCAAAACTCCTTGGGCGCGGGAGAAGGTCGAGGCGCTGTATATCCGCTCGCAAGTGCGTAAATAGGCACCGAGAGCCGGTTCGATAATCTGGCACCCTTGTTGCAATACCTCTGCAAACGCCGCGACGCGTCAAAAAACCGCGGCCAGTGGAGGTAGTGATGAGCCAGGGTGTTGAATTCAATCGCTTGATGCTGGAGATGCGTTCCATGCAGGCCGACGCCATGGCGCGTCAGAAGCCTGTCACCAGCACGCCTGAACCTGGCGCGCCGAGCTTTTCCGAGATGCTCGGGCAGGCCGTGGGTAAGGTCAACGAAACCCAGCAGGCCTCCAATAAGCTGGCAACCGCCTTTGAGATGGGCACCAGCGGCGTGGATTTGACGGACGTGATGATCGCGTCGCAGAAAGCCAGCGTTTCCTTTCAAGCCATGACCCAGGTGCGCAACAAGCTGGTTCAGGCTTATCAAGACATTATGCAGATGCCGGTTTAAGGGTAGGGCTGAATCATGGCTGAAGCCGTCGCTGCAAACGTACCTGCCACCACCGGTGGTGATGAGTCGAAGAAACCGCTGTTCGGCCTGACCTTTCTGGAAAACCTCGCCGATATGTCGATGCTGCGCCAGATCGGCCTGCTGGTCGGTCTGGCTGCCAGCGTGGCTATCGGTTTTGCCGTGGTGCTGTGGTCGCAGCAGCCCGATTACCGTCCGCTGTATGGCAGTCTCGACGGTATGGATGCGTCCCAAGTAATGGAGACGTTGGACGCCGCCGCCATCAAATACACCGTGGAACCCAACTCTGGCGCGCTGTTGGTCAAGTCCGATGACCTGGCTCGCGCTCGCATGCGTCTGGCTGCTGCTGGCGTTGCGCCGAAGGACAATAGCGTAGGCTTTGAAATTCTCGACAAGGAACAAGGTCTGGGTACCAGCCAGTTTATGGAGGCCACCCGCTATCGCCGCGGCCTGGAAGGCGAGCTGGCACGTACTGTTTCCAGCTTGAACAACGTCAAGGCCGCTCGTGTACACCTGGCCATTCCGAAGAGTTCGGTGTTTGTGCGTGATGAACGCAAGCCCAGCGCCTCGGTGCTGGTGGAGCTGTATTCCGGGCGCGGTCTGGAGCCAAGCCAGGTGATGGCCATCGTCAATCTGGTCGCCAGCAGCGTGCCGGAAATGGACAAGGCCCAGGTCACCGTGGTCGACCAGAAGGGCAACTTGCTTTCGGATATTCAGGAAATGTCCGAGCTGACCATGGCCGGCAAGCAGTTCGATTACAGCCGCCGCATGGAAAGCCTGTTCACCCAGCGCGTGCATAATATTCTGCAGCCGGTGCTGGGCTCGGGCCGCTACAAGGCCGAAGTGTCGGCGGATGTGGATTTCAGCGCGGTGGAATCCACCTCGGAAATGTTCAACCCCGATCAACCGGCGCTGCGCAGCGAGCAGTCGGTCAACGAACAACGCACCAGCAGCCTGCCGCCGCAAGGTGTGCCGGGCGCCCTGGCCAACCAGCCGCCGGGTGCGGCGGCAGCCCCTGAGCAAGCCGGCGGCGCTGCGGCGGTGCCTGGTCCGATTGCCGCAGGGCAGCCGTTGCTGGATGCCAACGGCGCGCAGATTATCGACCCAGCCACTGGCCTGGCCATGCTGGCGCCGTATCCGGCGGACAAGCGCGAGCAATCCACGCGCAACTTCGAGCTGGATCGCTCGATCAGCTACACCAAGCAGCAGCAGGGCCGTTTGCGCCGGCTGTCGGTAGCGGTGGTGGTGGATGATCAGGTGAAGATCGATGCGACCAGCGGTGAAACCACTCGGGTGCCGTGGAGCAGTGATGACTTGGCGCGCTTTACCCGCCTGGTACAGGGCTCGGTGGGCTTCGATGCCACCCGTGGTGACAGTGTCAGCGTGATCAATACGCCGTTCTCCGCCCAGCTGGGTGAGGAGATGATTGAAATTCCGTTCTACACCCAGCCGTGGTTCTGGGATGTGGTCAAGCAAGTGCTCGGCGTGCTGTTTATCCTCATCTTGGTGTTTGGTGTGCTGCGGCCGGTGCTCAACAACATCACCGGTGGCGGCAAGGGCCAGAGCGATGGCCGCGATGGCGATGTTGAACTGGGCGAAATGGGCGCGCTGGGTGGTGATCTGGCCGAGGACCGCGTAAGCCTGGGCGGCCCGCAAAGCATCCTCCTGCCGAGCCCGAGTGAGGGGTATGATGCACAATTGAACGCCATCAAGAGCCTGGTCGCAGAAGACCCAGGCCGCGTAGCCCAGGTTGTGAAAGAGTGGATTAACGCCGATGAGTGAAAATCGAACCGCCACTAAATTGAGCAAGGTCGACAAGGCTGCGATTCTGCTGCTGTCGCTGGGTGAAACCGACGCGGCTCAGGTGCTGCGTCACCTCGGGCCGAAGGAAGTGCAGCGGGTCGGCGTGGCCATGGCCGGCATGCGCAATATCCAGCGTGAGCAGGTTGAGCAGGTGATGGGCGAATTTGTCGACATCGTCGGCGATCAGACCAGCCTGGGTGTTGGTGCCGACGGCTATATCCGTAAGATGCTCACGCAGGCGCTGGGCGAAGACAAAGCCGGCAACCTGATCGACCGCATCCTCCTCGGTGGCAGCACCAGTGGCCTCGACAGCCTGAAATGGATGGAACCGCGCGCCGTAGCTGATGTGATCCGCTACGAGCACCCGCAGATCCAGGCCATCGTGGTGGCTTATCTCGATCCCGATCAGGCTGGCGAAGTGCTTGGCCACTTCGACCACAAGGTGCGCCTGGATATCGTCCTGCGCGTATCGTCGCTGAATACCGTGCAACCGGCGGCGCTGAAAGAACTCAACCAGATTCTCGAGAAGCAGTTCTCCGGCAGCTCCAACACCACCCGCGCCGCGCTCGGCGGGGTCAAGCGCGCCGCCGATATCATGAACTTCCTCGACAGCTCGGTCGAAGGCCAGCTGATGGACTCGATCCGCGAAGTCGACGAAGACCTCTCCAGCCAGATCGAGGACCTGATGTTTGTCTTCGACAACCTTGCCGATGTTGACGACCGTGGCATCCAGGCGCTGCTGCGCGAGGTGTCCTCCGACGTGCTGGTGCTGGCGCTCAAGGGCGCCGACGAGGCGATCAAGGAGAAGGTCTTCAAGAACATGTCCAAGCGTGCCGCCGAACTGCTGCGCGACGATTTGGAAGCCAAAGGCCCGGTGCGTGTCAGCGACGTGGAAACCGCGCAGAAGGAAATCCTCACCATCGCCAGGCGTATGGCCGAAGCCGGGGAAATTGTCCTGGGCGGCAAAGGCGGCGAGGAAATGGTTTAACACATGGCCAGTAATGGTTTAACACATGTCCAGTAAAGAACCGCCCAGCGAGCTGATTCGCGCCAAGGACCTCAAGGGCGTTGACCTGTGGGCGCTGCCCAGCTTTGACCCGGATGTTCCGGAACCGGAGCCATCCGCCGAGGCGCAGGAAGCCGAACAGCAGGCCGAGGCCGCTGAGCAGGCACAGGCGGAGAGTGAAGAGGTCGCGCTGGAAGACGTCAAGCCTTTGACGTTGGACGAGCTGGAGGCGATCCGCCAGGACGCCTACAACGAAGGCTTTGCCACCGGCGAGAAAGACGGCTTCCATGCCGGCCAGCTGAAAGCCAAGCAGGAAGCCGATATCGCCCTGGCCGCCAAACTGGCTGGGCTGGAGCAGTTGATGACCCAGCTGTTCGAGCCGATTGCCGAGCAGGACCAGCAGCTTGAAGAGGCCATGGTCAGCCTGCTCGGGCAGATGGTGCGTCAGGTGATTCAGCGTGAGCTGGTCAGCGACTCCAGTCAGATTCGCCAGGTGCTCAGCGAGGCGCTCAAACTGCTGCCGATGGGCACTGGCAACATCCGCATTCACGTCAATCCGCAAGATTTCGAGATGATCAAAGCCCTGCGTGAGCGCCACGAAGAGAGCTGGCGGATTCTCGAGGACGCTTCCTTGTTGCCTGGCGGTTGTCGGGTGGAAAGTGAACTCAGCCGTATCGACGCCACGGTGGAAACTCGTCTGAATCAGGCGATCAAGCAGCTGTTTGAGCAGCAGCGCGAGCAGGCGGCGCACCCGTTGGAGGCCGATCTGCATACCGACTTGGATGCCCTGCCGGCAGAGGCGTCTCAGATACATAGCCAGGCGAGCCCGGATGCGCCTTGATCGGGTGAGTTTCGCCAAGCGCCTGGCCGGTTACAGCGAAGCCGTGGCGCTGCCGACCCAGCCGCAGGTCGAAGGCCGATTGCTGCGCATGGTCGGCCTTACCCTGGAAGCCGAAGGCCTGCGCGCCGCCCTGGGCAGCCGCTGCCTGGTGATCAACGATGACAGCTATCACCCGGTGCAGGTTGAAGCCGAGGTGATGGGTTTTTCCAACGGCAAAATCTTCCTTATGCCGGTCGGCAGTCTGGCCGGCATCGCCCCAGGTGCCCGCGTGGTGCCGCTGCCGGATACCGGGCGTTTGCCCATGGGCATGTCGATGCTTGGTCGGGTGCTCGATGGCACCGGCCGCGCCCTTGATGGCAAAGGCGGCATGAAAGCCGAAGACTGGGTGCCGATGGATGGCCCAGCAATCAACCCGCTCAACCGCCACCCGATCAGCGAACCGCTGGATGTCGGCATCCGCTCAATCAACGGCTTGCTCACCGTCGGCCGCGGCCAGCGCCTCGGTCTGTTTGCCGGTACCGGTGTGGGTAAGTCGGTGCTGCTCGGCATGATGACGCGCTTTACCGAGGCCGACATTATCGTGGTCGGGCTGATCGGTGAGCGGGGCCGCGAAGTTAAAGAATTTATCGACGAGATCCTCGGCCACGAGGGCCTCAAACGCTCGGTGGTAGTGGCCTCGCCGGCGGATGATGCGCCGCTGATGCGCCTGCGCGCGGCGATGTATTGCACGCGAATTGCTGAGTACTTCCGCGATAAGGGCAAGAACGTCCTGCTGCTGATGGACTCGCTGACCCGTTTCGCCCAGGCCCAGCGCGAGATCGCCCTGGCCATTGGCGAGCCGCCGGCAACCAAGGGTTATCCGCCTTCGGTATTTGCCCGCCTGCCCAAACTGGTGGAGCGCGCCGGCAATGCGGAGAAGGGCGGCGGTTCGATTACCGCGTTCTACACCGTGCTCAGTGAGGGCGACGACCAGCAGGACCCGATTGCCGATGCCGCCCGTGGTGTGCTCGATGGTCATATCGTGCTGTCGCGGCGGTTGGCCGAGGAGGGGCATTACCCGGCCATTGATATTGAGGCGTCGATCAGCCGGGTGATGCCACAGGTGGTAAGCGCCGAGCATCTGCGCCTGTCACAGCGCTTCAAGCAGCTTTGGTCGCGTTATCAGCAGAGTCGCGACCTGATCAGCGTCGGCGCCTATGTGCCCGGCGGCGATGCTGACACCGACCTGGCCATCGCGCGCCAGCCGGCCATGGTCAAGTACCTGCGGCAGAACCTGCAGGACAACGAAAGTCTGGAAAACAGCAGCGCGCAGCTGGCCGCGACCTTCAACCCCGCCGCAGCAGGCGCGTAAGCCATGGCGCAAAGCCGCGCCGCGCGGCTGGCCCCGGTGGTCGACATGGCCGAGCGTGCCGAGCGTGAAGCCGCTTTGCAGCTGGGCCATTGCCAGGGGCTGCTGCGCCAGGCCGAAGTGCAGCTGGGGGACCTGGAGCGCTACCGCGGCGATTACCAGCAGCAGTGGATTACTGAAGGCCAGCGTGGCGTCTCCGGGCAGTGGCTGATGAACTATCAGCGCTTTCTCACCCAGCTGGAAACCGCCATCGGCCAGCAGCGCAACAGCGTCGACTGGCACCGCGGCAATATGGAAAAGGTCCGCGAGGTCTGGCAGCAGCGCTACGCGCGCCTGGAAGGTTTGCGCAAACTGGTCAAACGCTATCAGGACGAAGCGCGCCTGGCTGAAGACAAGCGTGAGCAGAAATTGCTTGATGAGCTCTCGCAGCGCATATCCGCCCGTGATTCGCAGTCTTGAGCGCGAATTGCCGTTTACTTGAAACTGAAGACGACACATCAACCAGCCTAAACAGTTGCCGCATGGGCATTGCGATGCTACATCTTGATCATGCATAACCTGCAGTCTGGCCCACCTGAACGTGCGGCCTGGTCTTTTCGTTTATAGGAGTAATTCATGGCCATCACCTCGCTGCCCTCATCCGATGGGCAAGAGCTGACCATTCTGATTCAGGGACGCTTCGATTTCGGTGCGCATCAGGAATTTCGCAATGCTTACGAACGCGTCAACAGTACCCCGCAGCGTTACGTCGTAGACCTCAAGGACACCACCTACCTGGACAGCTCGGCGCTGGGCATGCTGTTGCTGTTGCGTGATCATGCCGGCGGCGACAGCGCGCAGATCCGTCTGCTCAACTGCAACCCGGATGTGCGCAAGATCCTCGCTATCTCGAATTTCGAGCAGCTGTTCAAAATCGCCTGATCGGGGCGCATGCCATGCCAGAGCGCCTGTCCATTCTGATCGCCGAGGACAACGCGGCTGATCGCATGCTGCTGTCGACCATCGTCAGCCGCCAGGGGCACCGCGTGCTGACCGCCAGCAATGGTCTGGAGGCGGTGGCCCTGTTCGAGCAGGAGCGTCCGCAGTTGGTACTGATGGATGCCTTGATGCCCGTCATGGATGGCTTTGAAGCCGCGCGGCGGATCAAGCAGGTAGCCGGCGAAGAGCTGGTGCCGATCATCTTTCTTACCTCACTGACCGAAGGCGAAGCCCTGGTGCGCTGCCTGGAAGCCGGCGGTGACGACTTTCTTGCCAAACCCTATAACCGGGTGATTCTCGAAGCCAAGATCAAGGCCATGGACCGCCTGCGCCGCCTGCAGGACACCGTGCTGCAGCAGCGCGACCTGATTGCCATGCACAACGAACACCTGCTCAACGAGCAGCGCGTAGCCAAGGCGGTGTTCGACAAGGTGACTCATTCTGGCTGCCTGGATGCACCGAACATTCGTTATTTGCAATCGCCCTACGCGGTGTTTAACGGCGATCTGCTGCTGGCTGCGTTCAAACCGTCAGGCGGCATGCATGTGTTGCTGGGCGATTTCACAGGCCACGGTTTGCCCGCGGCAATTGGCGCGATGCCGCTGGCCGAGGTGTTCTACGGCATGACGGCCAAGGGCTATTCGCTGGCCGAAGTGCTGCGCGAGATCAACGCCAAGCTCAAACGTATTCTCCCGGTCGGGGTGTTCTGCTGCGCTACGGTGCTGAATATCAGCTTCCAGCGCCAGGTGGTCGAAGTGTGGAACGGCGGTCTGCCGGATGGCTATCTGCTGCGCGGCAGTGGCCAGCGTTTGCCGCTGGTGTCGCGGCATTTGCCGTTGGGAGTGCTGGAGCCGACCGCATTCAATGACAAATACGAGGTTTACCCGCTGGCGCTGGGGGATCGGGTTTTCCTGCTTTCCGATGGTGTGCTGGAGGCCTGTAACAAGCAGGGCGAGTTGTTTGGTGAAGGGCGGTTGCTTGAGGTGTTCGCTGCCAATCAGCAGCCTACGGCGCTGTTCTCTGAAATCCAGCGGGCGCTGACCCATTTCAGTGGCGAGCAGCAGGATGACGTTAGCCTGCTTGAAGTCAGCCTGGTCGATGACGCCGAGCTGAGTCGGCCGCCGCTGGCCTTCGCCGATAATGGCCAGAGCCATTCGCTGGACTGGTCAGCCAGCTTCGAGTTTCGCGGGGAAACCCTGCGTCATTTCAATCCCTTGCCGTTCCTCTTGCAGTTGTTGCTGGAGGTGCAGGGGCTGCGACCCCAGGGCGGCGCCTTGTTCAGTGTGCTGGCCGAGTTGTATTCGAATGCGCTGGAACATGGCGTGCTGGGCCTTGATTCGGCGCTCAAGGCCAATGCCGAAGGGTTTGCCGAGTATTATCGCCAGCGCAGCGTAAGGCTGGCCGCGCTGACCGACGGCTTTGTGCGCTTTCATCTGCAATTGCTGCCTGAGGGTGCGGGCGGGCGCTTGATCGTCCGGGTCGAAGACAGCGGTTCGGGCTTCGATGCCCAGCAATTACCGGTGGAACCCCGCGATGCCCATAGCTTGAGCGGTCGCGGGCTGGCGTTGGTCAGGCAATTGAGTGAGCGTTGCAGTTGGGGCGACGGCGAACCGGGGGTGCGCGTGGAGTTTTCCTGGTTGCCTGGGGCATAATCCAAGGCAACACGCCAGGGGAGCGAGCAGTTGTCCGATATTCACCTTGATAGCGCAGTATTGGCGGCTTTGCAGGACGTCATGGAAGATGAATACCCGGTGCTGCTGGATACCTTCCTGATCGACTCCGAAGAGCGCCTGTTGGTGCTGCGTCAGGCTGAGCGGGCGGCCGATGCGCAGAGCTTGCGCCTGGCGGCGCACAGCTTTAAAGGCAGCTGCAGCAATATGGGCGCGCTGATGCTGGCTGGGCTGTGCAAGCAGCTGGAGGAGGCCGGGCGGCGCGAGCAGCTGGAACAGGCCCCTGAGCTGGTCGAGCAGATTGAGCGTGAATTTGCCATTGTACGCATCCTGCTTAAATCCGAACGTCAGCGTTATCGGCACTAGTCTTGCTGCTTGTGTCCCAAGTTGCTGCATTTCCCCCTGCTGAATCTGCCGGTCAACAAGTTGGCCCGCGCCTTGCAAAACTCTCCGCACGACCAACCCCGAACGGAGAGTATCCATGTCCGTTGCCCCCGATCTGCTGCTCAAGTCGGCACCTGAAGTAAAGCCCAGGGCTGCTGCATCAAAACCGCCGGAAAAACCCGCGCAGCCCAATAGAAATGAGGCTTCCAGCTTCTCTCAGGTGTATGCCAGAGAGCGTCAGGCCAAGGCCTCCGAGCGCAGCGATGCATCTGCCAAGCCCGCACGGGAGAGTAAGCCGGCGGAAAAACCAAGTGAGGATGCACAGGCCCTTGCCGCTGCTGGGCAGGGCGGGCTTGCCGATAGCGGCAAGCCTTTGCCGAGCGAGCCGGCTGTTGAAGGTGTTGTGCTTGATCCGTTGCTGTTGTTGGGCATTACCGGTGAGTTGCCCCCCGAGGAAAGCGAAGAGCTGACAACCGTCAGCGACATGCTGCCCGTGGCTACGACCAGCCTGACCGGCTCGGGGCCGGCGAGCATGACCGAGGCCAGCTTTGATCCTGAGCTGGATGCACTTAACCAGTTGCCGGCTGTTCGTATGGCTTTGGAGATGGGGGCTAAGGAAAAGCTGCAGTCCGACCAGGCAGCGACCCCCTCAGCGCAGGCGCAAAGCGTCAGCCAGAGTTTGCTGGCCAGTCAGGTTGTACAGGATGAAGTACCAGTAGAAGACGATGCCCTGGAACTGCCGGAATTAAAGCTTGAAGCCCTTACCGGCAAAGGTCTTGAAGCGCTGAAGGAAGGCACGGCGAACAATACGCCGGAAAACTTTGTCAGTAAGCTGAATGCGCTGAGCCAGGCCATTGCTCAACAGACCCCGCTGTCCGCGCGCGCGCCGGTGGTGGTTGGGCAGCCGGTGCCCATGCAGCAGGGCGGCTGGAGCGAAGCGGTGGTGGATCGGGTGATGGTGATGTCCAGCCAGAACCTCAAATCCGCCGAAATTCAGCTCGATCCAGCTGAGCTGGGCCGTCTGGAAGTGCGCATCAGCGTCAACCAGGAGCAGAGCCAGGTCACCTTCGCCAGCCCGCATGCCGGGGTGCGTGAGGCGCTGGATTCGCAGATGCACCGCCTGCGTGAGCTGTTCGCCCAGCAGGGCATGAACCAGCTGGACGTGAACGTCTCCGATCAGTCGCTCAGCCGTGGCTGGCAAGGGCAGGAGGGCGATGGTGGTAAAGGTCGCGGTGGCGCCTCCAGTGAATTGCTCGGCGCGGATGAGGAACTGCATTCGAGCGCTGCCGAAGCGGCTCGCACGACATCTGTGAGTGCCCGTGGCTTGGTCGATTACTACGCATAGAGCGCTTGCTGCTGTAGTTGCTTGCCCCACTGATCTAAACTGCATTTCGCCCGGCTCCCATTGTGTGGGAGCCGGGCGATTTTTTTGGGGCGTGGGTTTATCTAATGCCTTGGCCATATCACCCGCAGGTGCTGGGCCACCCGTACTGAGCAGGTTTGTTAACAGACTGGCATAACACTTGCTCTTAACCCTTTGAAAACGGATAGAACTCCGAATAACGACGGATTATTGGCATGGCTAAGAAAGAAGCAGCACCCGCAGCGGCAAATGCCGAGGCGAAACCAGCCGGCAAAATGAAGCTGATCATTATCATCGTTATTGCTGTGCTGCTGGCTGTGGGCCTTTCCGTGGGGGGAACCTTGTTCTTTCTGAACAAGAAGGATGCAGGCGCTGATGAGGCCAAGGCAGAAGCCAGCGCCGAGCCTGCGGTGCCGGTCAAGCAGGCAGCGATCTATGAAGAGTTGTCGCCGGCCTTTGTGGTGAACTTCAACCATCAGGGCCGTGCCCGCTATATGCAGGTCAGCGTGGCTCTGATGACCCGTGATCAGGCGGCCCTGGATGCGCTCAAGGTGCATATGCCGGTGTTACGTAACCGCCTGGTGATGCTGTTTTCCGGTCAGGACTTTGCTTCCCTGATTACCCCGGTGGGCAAGGAAATGCTGCGCCAGCAGGCGACCGCCAGCGTGCAGGAGCTGGCCGAGAAAGAGACCGGCAAGGTTACGGTCGAGCAAGTGTTGTTCACCAACCTCGTGTTGCAGTAATCAGGAGCCGTATATGGCTGTGCAAGACCTGCTTTCCCAGGATGAAATCGATGCCCTGCTGCATGGTGTCGATGACGGCTTGGTTGAAACCGAGGACGAAGCCGAACCGGGAAGCGTCAAACAATATGACCTGACCAGCCAGGACCGGATTGTCCGTGGGCGCATGCCGACGCTTGAGATGATCAACGAGCGTTTCGCCCGCTATACCCGTATCAGCATGTTCAACCTGCTGCGCCGCTCCGCCGATGTGGCAGTGGGTGGCGTGCAGGTGATGAAATTCGGCGAGTACGTGCACTCGCTGTACGTGCCGACCAGCCTCAACCTGGTAAAGATGAAGCCGCTGCGCGGCACTGGCTTGTTTATTCTCGATGCCAAGCTGGTGTTCAAGCTGGTGGATAACTTCTTTGGCGGCGACGGCCGTCATGCCAAGATCGAAGGTCGCGAATTCACCCCCACCGAGTTGCGCGTGGTGCGCATGGTGTTGGATCAGGCCTTTATCGACCTCAAGGAAGCCTGGCACGCGGTGATGGATATCAACTTCGAGTACGTCAACTCGGAAGTGAACCCGGCGTTGGCCAACATCGTCAGCCCCAGTGAAGTGATTGTGGTGTCCACCTTCCATATCGAGCTGGACGGCGGTGGCGGCGACCTGCATATCACCATGCCTTATTCGATGATCGAGCCGATCCGCGAGATGCTCGATGCCGGCTTCCAGTCCGATGTCGACGATCAGGACGAGCGCTGGATCAAGGCGCTACGCGAAGACATTCTCGGTGTCAGTGTGCCGCTGGGCGCAACTGTTGCCCGCCGCCAGCTCAAGCTGCGCGACATTCTGCATATGCAGCCCGGTGACGTGATCCCGGTGGAGTTGCCGGAAAGCGTAGTGCTTTGCGCCAACGGTGTGCCCTCATTCAAGGTCAAGATGGGGGCGCACAAAGGCAAACTGGCTTTGCAGGTGCTCGGCCCCATTGAGCGTAACCGCTAATCCCCCTATTCAACGCCAGCCGAGGAAAAACGATGGCAGACGAAAACGAAAACGAAGCCAGCTCCCCCGAGGAACAGGCACTTGCCGATGAGTGGGCGGCGGCATTGTCCGAGGCCGGTGATGCCGGGCAGGATGATATCGATGCCATGCTTGCCGCCAGCGATCCAGGGCCAGCGGCGCCGCGTGCGCCGATGGAAGAGTTCGACAGTGCGCCGAAGATCAATCTGCCGGTTAATCTGGACGGGCCGAATCTGGATGTGATTCTGGATATCCCGGTGTCGATCTCCATGGAAGTCGGCAACACCGATATCACCATTCGCAACCTGCTGCAGCTAAACCAGGGGTCGGTGATTGAGCTGGATCGCCTGGCCGGTGAGCCGCTGGATGTACTGGTCAACGGCACCCTGATTGCCCACGGCGAAGTGGTGGTGGTGAACGAAAAGTTTGGCATCCGCCTGACCGACGTGATCAGCCCAAGCGAACGCATCAAGAAGCTGCGCTAACCATGCATAGAATCTTTCTGCTGGGCCTGGCTTTACCCTTTGCAGCGATTGCTGCAGAACCCACCGCGCAAACGGCTGTACCCCTTGCCGGAGCGGGCATGGGCGGGCAGCTTGTGCAGCTGTTGCTGGGTCTGCTGTTGGTGATCGGCCTGATCTTTCTATTGGCCTGGCTGATGCGTCGGGTGCAGCAGATCGTGCCGCGTGGCGGTCAGGTGATCAAGGTATTGGCAACTCAGGCCCTAGGGCCGCGTGATCGCCTGGTGCTGGTGCAGGTGGGCAGCGAGCAGGTGTTGCTGGGGTTGACGCCAGGTAACATCACCTCGCTGCATGTTCTGAAAGAGCCGGTGCATTTACCGGATGCCGAGCCGGCCTCTACCGAGTTTGCCCAGCGCCTGATGGAGCTGTTGGGCAAGGATCAGAAGGACAAGTCCTGATGCTGCGTTTGTTGCTGGTGTTGGTTTTTAGCTTGGGGGCTTCACTGGCGTTCGCCGCAGATCCGCCGACTGCCAGTACCTTGATTCAGTCGGGCAGCAACCCGCTGTCGATCCCGGCAATCACCCTGAGTACTGACACGGCCGGGCAGCAAGAATATTCGGTCAGCCTGCAGATCTTGCTGATCATGACGGCGCTGAGCTTTATTCCAGCGTTTGTCATGCTGATGACCAGCTTTACCCGGATCATCATCGTTTTCTCGATTTTGCGTCAGGCCCTGGGCTTGCAGCAGACGCCGTCGAACCAGATTCTGGTCGGTCTGGCGCTGTTTCTGACCATGTTTATCATGGCGCCGGTGTTCGATCAGATTAACCGCGAAGCGTTACAGCCCTACCTGAATGAGCAGATGACGGCGCAGGACGCCATCGTCAAGGCCGAAGGGCCGATCAAGAACTTTATGCTGGCGCAGACCCGCGAAAGTGATCTGGAGCTGTTTGTGCGCCTGTCCAAGCGTACCGACATCGCCAGCCCGGAAGATGCGCCGCTGACCATTCTGGTGCCGGCGTTCGTTACCTCCGAACTGAAAACCGCCTTCCAGATCGGCTTTATGATCTTTATCCCGTTCCTGATCATCGACATGGTGGTCGCCAGTATTCTGATGGCGATGGGGATGATGATGCTCTCGCCGCTGATTATTTCCCTGCCGTTCAAGATCATGCTGTTTGTCTTGATTGATGGTTGGGCGCTGATTATGGGCACCCTGGCCGCTAGCTTTGGAGGGTTTTAGGCATGACCCCTGAAGTGGCAGTAGACCTGGTGCGCGGGGCTCTGTGGCTGACCGCCAGCATCGTGGCGATCATTGTGGTTCCCAGCCTGATCGTCGGTTTGCTGGTGGCCATGTTCCAGGCCGCGACCCAGATCAACGAACAAACCTTGAGCTTTCTACCGCGTCTGTTGGTAATTCTGGTGGTTCTGATCATTGCCGGGCCTTGGCTGGTGCGTGAGCTGATGGAATACACCGAGAACCTGATCATGAACATTCCGCTGTTGATTGGCTGATATGTTCGAGCTAAGCAACGAGCAGATCGGCGCCTGGGTGGGCAGTTTTCTGCTGCCGCTGTTTCGCATTGCTGCGCTGCTGATGTTTATGCCGATCATCGGTACTCAACTGGTTTCGGCGCGAGTGCGCCTGTATCTGTCCTTGGCTATCTGTCTGGTGATCATGCCGACCCTGCCGCCGATGCCGGTGATCGATGCGATCAGCGTGCAGGCGTTTATCTGGATCGCCCAGGAGATTCTGATTGGCATGATGCTGGGCTTTGTTCTGCAGTTGTTCTTCCAGGTTTTCGTGATTGCCGGGCAGATCGTCGCCATGCAGATGGGATTGGGTTTTGCCTCCATGATTGACCCGGCTAACGGTATTTCGGTGCCGGTGATTGGTCAGTTGTTCATGATTCTGGTTACCCTGCTGTTTCTCGCCATGAACGCCCATCTGGTGGTGTTCGAAGTGCTGACCGAGAGCTTTTTCACCCTGCCGGTTGGCGGTGGCTTTCTGGTGGAAAACTACTGGGAAATTGCTAACAAACTGGGCTGGGTGTTGGGTGCCGCCCTGCTTCTGGTATTGCCGGCGATAACCGCGCTGTTGGTGATCAACCTGGCATTCGGGGTGATGACCCGCGCTGCGCCGCAGTTGAATATTTTCTCCATCGGTTTCCCGCTGACCCTGGTGTTGGGCATGGTGATCGTCTGGATCGGCATGACCGATATCCTTGCGCAGTACCAGGTATTTGCCACCGAGGCGTTGCAATTCTTGCGTGAAATGGCGGGGGCGAGCTAAGTCATGGCCGAATCCGAGAGTGGCGCCGATAAAAGCGAGGAACCCACGGAGAAACGCCTGCGCGAATCCCGTGAGAAGGGCCAGATTGCCCGTTCCAAAGAGCTTAATACCCTGGCCGTAACCCTCGGCGGCTTTGGCGGCATGTTGGCTTTCGGCGGCAGTATGGCCAATGCCATGCTCGACATCATGCGTGGCAACTTCTCGCTACCCCGTGATGTGATCATGGATGAGCGCAGTATGGCCCTGTGGCTGGCGGCATCTGGGCAAATTGCAATGGAGGCCTTGTTTCCGCTGTTCGTGCTGTTGCTGATCGTGTCGATTGTGGGGCCGATTTCTCTTGGGGGTTGGCTGTTTTCTGCCGAGGCCATGGCGCCCAAGGCCAGTCGAATGAATCCACTGGCCGGGCTGAAGCGGATGTTTTCTGTGCAGGCGCTGGTCGAGCTGCTCAAAGCCCTGGGCAAGTTCATTCTGATTCTGCTGGTAGGCGTTGCCGTGTTGTCGGCCTGGCAGGACGACCTGTTGGCGATTGTCCATGAGCCGATTGAGTCGGCCATTCTGCACTCTGCCACTGTAGTGGGCTGGAGCGCGCTGTGGATGTCCTGCGGGCTGATTCTGATTGCCGCCGTGGATGTGCCATTCCAGCTCTGGAGCAGCAAACAGAAGCTGATGATGACCAAGCAGGAAGTGCGCGACGAGTACAAGGACAGCGAGGGCAAGCCCGAGGTCAAGCAGCGTATTCGCCAGCTGCAGCGGGAAATGGCCGAGCGACGCATGATGCAGTCGGTACCCGACGCCGACGTGGTCATCACCAACCCGACGCACTTTGCCGTGGCCTTGAAGTACGACCCGACCAAGGGCAGCGCCCCAGTGCTGCTGGCCAAGGGTGGTGACTTCACCGCCCTGAAGATTCGCGAAATCGCCAATGAGCACAAGGTGATGGTGCTGGAGTCGCCGGCCTTGGCGCGGGCGGTGTTCTATTCCACCGAACTGGATCAGGAAATCCCGGCCGGCCTGTACCTGGCCATCGCCCAGGTGCTGGCTTACGTCTACCAGCTGCGCCAGTACCAGGCCGGCAAGGGCAAGCGCCCAGGGCCGCTGCCGGAGATGCCAATCCCGCCGGATTTACGCCGCGACGAGTGACGCTTAGCCCCATTGCAGCAGGCTTGGCGGTTGTTTGCCTGGCTCTGGCAAAGTTGGACAGCTTCTTGCAAAACCCTCCCCAAAGGCGCGGCTCGCGTCAAAAGATTGAATTGGCTGGGGTAGTGGTGTGGCAATAGATCGCTCGCAAATGATCGGTGATGTGCGCAGCAACCTGTCGGGGTTGAAGCAGGGCAACCTGGGCATACCGCTGATGCTGCTGGTCATGCTCGGCATGGTCATGCTGCCGATTCCGCCGTTTCTCCTCGATGTGCTGTTTACCTTCAGTATTGCCCTGTCGATTGTCGTCCTGCTGGTGGCGATCTACGCCTTGCGTCCGCTGGATTTCGCGGTATTCCCGACCATTCTGCTGGCGGCCACCTTGCTGCGCCTGGCACTCAACGTCGCCTCCACACGAGTGGTGCTGCTCAACGGCCAGGATGGTCACGACGCTGCCGGTAAGGTGATCCAAGCCTTCGGTGAAGTGGTGATCGGCGGCAACTACGTGGTCGGTATCGTGGTGTTCGCGATCCTGATGATCATCAACTTCGTGGTGGTCACCAAGGGTGCCGGGCGTATCTCCGAAGTCAGCGCACGTTTCACCCTGGACGCCATGCCCGGCAAGCAGATGGCCATCGACGCCGACCTGAATGCCGGCCTGATCGATCAGGTTGAAGCCAAGAAGCGCCGTTCTGAAGTGTCTCAGGAGGCTGACTTCTACGGCTCCATGGACGGTGCCAGCAAGTTCGTGCGCGGCGATGCGATTGCTGGTTTGCTGATTCTGTTTATCAACCTGATCGGCGGCATCGCCATCGGTATTTTCCAGCATGGCCTGAGCTTTGCCGACGCGGGGCGCATCTACACCCTGCTGACCATCGGTGATGGTCTGGTGGCGCAGATTCCTTCGCTGCTGCTGTCTACCGCTGCGGCGATCATGGTGACCCGGGTTTCCAGCTCGGAAGACATGGGCGCGCAGGTCAATCGGCAGATGTTCGCCTCGCCACGCGCGCTGGCGGTGACGGCTGCGGTGATGATCGCCATGGGCCTGGTCCCCGGCATGCCGCATTTTTCCTTTATCAGCCTGGGCCTGGTGGCTGCCGGTGCCGCGTACTGGATTGCCAACAAGCAGCGTGCGACCAAGGAAAACGAGATCAAGGAGGTGCAGCGTCAGCAGGAACTGCTGCCGGCGCAGAAGTCCCAGGAGGTCAAGGAGCTAGGCTGGGATGATGTAACCCCGGTGGATATGGTCGGCCTGGAGGTGGGCTATCGCCTGATTCCACTGGTGGACCGTAATCAGGGGGGGCAGCTGCTGGCGCGGATCAAGGGCGTGCGCAAGAAGCTCTCTCAGGAGATGGGCTTTCTCATGCCTTCGGTGCATATCCGCGACAACCTTGACCTGCAGCCCAATGCCTATCGCCTGACCCTGATGGGCGTCAGCGTGGCCGAGGCTGAGGTGTATCCGGACCGTGAACTGGCGATCAACCCCGGTCAGGTGTTCGGCCCGCTTAACGGTATCGCCGCCAAAGACCCGGCATTTGGTCTGGAGGCGGTGTGGATCGACCCGACTCAGCGTGATCAGGCGCAGTCGCTCGGCTACACCGTGGTGGACGCAAGCACCGTGGTCGCTACCCACCTCAACCAAGTGCTGCACAAGCATGCCCACGAGCTGCTCGGTCACGAAGAAGTGCAGCAACTGATGCAGTTGCTGGCCAAGAGCTCGCCCAAGCTGGCCGAGGAGCTGGTGCCGGGGATGATTTCCCTGTCGACCCTGCTCAAAGTGCTGCAGACCTTGCTGCAGGAACAAGTGCCGGTGCGCGATATCCGCACCATCGCCGAGGCCATCGCCAATGTCGCGGTGAAGAGTCAAGATCCCGCCGCGATGGTCGCCGCCGTGCGTGTCGCGTTGGCCCGCGCAATCGTGCAAAGCATTGTGGGACTAGATCTGGAGCTGCCTGTGATCACCCTGGAACCCAGGTTGGAACAGATATTGCTCAACAGTATCCAGAAGGCCGGTCAAGGCTCCGAGGAGGGCATCCTCCTGGAGCCGGGCATGGCCGAGAAGCTGCAGCGTTCCCTGGTGGAAGCGGCGCAGCGCCAGGAAATGCTCGGCAAGCCAGTGATTCTGCTGGTAGCCGGTCCGGTCCGGGCGATGCTCTCGCGATTCGCGCGGCTGGCGGTTCCGAGTATCCATGTACTGGCATACCAGGAAATTCCGGATAACAAGCAGGTCACCATCGTTGCGACGGTGGGGCAGAACTAACCGAGGTTACAGGCCATGCAGGTCAAACGCTTTTTCGCCGCCGATATGCGTACCGCCATGAAGCTGGTGCGTGATGAGCTGGGTGCCGATGCCTCGATCATTGGCAATCGCCGGGTAGCCGGCGGTGTCGAACTGACCGCCGCGCTGGATTATCAGGTGCCTGCCGCACCGGCCCGTCAGCCCAACCCGGCGCTGGAAGCCGAGCTGCGCAAGACCCAGGCAAAAATCGCCACGGCCCAGGCCGAGCTGACCACCCGCACCCAAGTCGATGCCGGCAAGGACCGCCAGCTGTTTGGCGCCGCCGATAGCCTGCCTGCTGACAGCCTGGCTGCCGTGATGCGCAAATCTCAGGCTGCGCCTGCTGCGGCAACCGATCAGCGTGCCCTGGATGCCATGCGATTTGAACTGCACGGCCTGCGTGAACTGATTGAAGTGCAGCTGGGCTCGATTGCCTGGGGTCAGCTGCAGAACCGCCGTCCGCAGCAAGCCAATCTGTGGCGCCGCCTGCAGCGCATGGGCCTGTCGGCCGAATTGTCGAAAGCGCTGCTGGAGCGTGTCAGCACCGTGACCGAACCGCGTCAGGCCTGGCGCATGTTGCTGGCGCATCTGGCTCACGCAATCAAAACGCCGAAGCAGGAACCGATGGAAGAGGGCGGTGTAATCGCCCTGGTGGGCCCTGCGGGCATGGGCAAGACCACCACCCTGGCCAAGCTGGCCGCGCGTTACGTGCTCAAGTACGGCGCGCAGCATATTGCTCTGGTCAGCCTGGACAGCTACCGCATTGGTGCTCAAGAACAACTCAAGACTCTGGGGCGCATCCTCAATGTCCCGGTAACTCTGGTTGACCCGGGGCAGTCGCTGACCCAGGCACTGGCTCCGCTGGCGCGCAAGCGTGTGGTGCTGATCGACACTGCCGGCCTGCCAGCCAACGACCCAGCCCTGCGTATGCAGCTGGAAACCCTGGCCAGCCGTGGCGTCAATGCAAAAAATTATCTGGTAATGGCCGCTACCAGCCAGGGCCAAGTGCTGAAAGCCGCCTACCATAGTTATAAGCGCTGCGGCTTGTCTGGCTGCATCCTGACCAAGGCGGATGAAGCCACCAGCCTGGGTGAGGTTTTAGGACTGGCTATTAGCCAGCGTCTACCGGTAGCCTATCTCACTGATGGGCCACGCATTCCCGATGACTTGCAGATTCCCCGCAGTCATCAACTGGTTAGCCGGGCCGTAGGGCTGCAGGCGACCCAGGATCCAAGCGAGGATACGATGGCGGAGATGTTTGCCGGCCTTTACCAGCAACCCGCACGACGCGTCAGTTAAGCGTCAGGCTGTTGGAATTGAACCGCGCTTAGCCGGCCAAGTGGCTCCAGTCGAAGTTAGACAAGGTGTGTAGAAATATGGGTATGCATCCCGTACAGGTGATTGCGGTGACCGGCGGCAAAGGTGGCGTCGGTAAGACCAACGTCTCGGTGAACCTGGCGTTGGCCCTGGCTGATCTCGGCCGTCGGGTGATGTTGATGGACGCCGACCTGGGCTTGGCCAACGTCGATGTGCTGCTTGGCCTGAGCGCCAAACGCACCTTGGAAGACGTTATCAGCGGCGAATGTGAGCTGCGCGATGTCTTGCTGCAGGGGCCGGGCGGCATTCGTATCGTGCCGGCGGCGTCTGGCATTCAGAGCATGGTGCAGCTGTCACCCATGCAGCATGCCGGGCTGATCCAGGCATTCAGCGATATCAGTGACAACCTCGATGTGCTGATCATCGACACCGCTGCCGGTATCGGTGATGGCGTGGTCAGCTTCGTGCGCGCCGCCCAGGAAGTGCTGGTGGTGGTGTGTGATGAACCGACTTCGATTACCGACGCCTACGCGCTGATCAAATTGCTCAACCGCGACCACGGCATGAATCGTTTCCGTGTATTGGCCAATATGGCCCACAGCCCGCAGGAAGGTCGCAACCTCTTTGCTAAGCTGACTAAAGTCACCGACCGTTTTCTCGACGTTGCCCTGCAGTACGTAGGCGCCGTGCCGTATGACGAGTCAGTGCGCAAGGCCGTGCAGAAGCAGCGCGCGGTCTACGAAGCCTTCCCGCGCTCGAAGTGCGCGCTGGCGTTCAAGGCGATAGCCCAGAAAGTCGACGCCTGGCCGTTACCGGCCAACCCGCGCGGTCATTTGGAGTTTTTCGTTGAGCGTCTGGTGCAGCAACCGATCGCGGACACGGCCATATGACAGCAGCCTCTGGACTTCGTATGTATAGCAAGGCGCAGGCGCAGGATTCCCAGCACCAGTTGATCGAGCGCTACGCGCCCCTGGTCAAACGCATTGCCTATCACCTGCTGGCCCGTCTACCGGCCAATGTGCAGGTAGACGATCTGATTCAGGCCGGGATGATCGGCCTGCTCGAAGCGTCAAAAAAATACGACTCCAGCAAAGGCGCCAGTTTCGAGACATTCGCCGGCATTCGCATTCGCGGTTCGATGCTTGATGAGGTGCGCAAAGGTGACTGGGCACCTCGCTCAGTGCATCGCAATAGCCGCATGGTCAGCGACGCAATTCGAAAAATTGAGGCCAGAACCGGCAGAGACGCTAAAGATCAAGAGGTTGCGGCCGAACTCCAATTGAGTCTCGAGGATTACTACGGCATTCTTGGCGACACTTTAGGCAGCCGCCTGTTCAGTTTCGACGACCTGTTACAGGACGGTGAACACGGTGGGTTGGGTGAAGACGCTGGCAGCAACCACCTCGAACCTTCTCGTGATCTGGAAGATGAACGCTTTCAGGCGGCCCTGGCAGATGCCATTGCCAACCTGCCGGAGCGCGAGCGCCTGGTGTTAGCGCTATATTACGATGAAGAATTGAATCTTAAAGAGATCGGCGAGGTGTTGGGGGTTAGCGAATCACGTGTAAGCCAACTACACAGTCAGTGTGCCGCTCGTTTACGCGCTCGTCTGGGCGAGTGGCGCGCACATTGAGTTGCATTCGCTAACGCTGGGCCGGTTTCACGATTAAAAGCGCATACAGGTTGCTGGGTGCGTTTGGGACTGTACGGAGGTCGACTTGGACAAGAACATGAAAATCCTCATCGTTGATGACTTTTCAACGATGCGACGGATCATCAAGAACCTCCTGCGTGACTTGGGGTTCACCAACACAGCGGAAGCCGATGATGGCGTCACCGCGCTGCCCATGCTGCAGAGTGGCAGTTTCGATTTTCTGGTGACTGACTGGAACATGCCCGGCATGACGGGCATCGACCTGCTGCGCGCAGTGCGTGCAGATGAGCGCCTGAAAACCCTGCCGGTGTTGATGGTTACCGCAGAAGCCAAGCGCGATCAGATCATCGAAGCAGCCCAGGCTGGGGTTAACGGTTATGTAGTCAAACCGTTCACTGCCCAGGTACTGAAAGAGAAGATTGAAAAGATCTTCGAGCGGGTCAACGGCTGATGTCTGCCATGAGGGTGCTATGGAACATAAAGATTCCGTTCAGGGTGACCTTGAGTCGACCCTGAAACACAACGCTCGCCAACTGGTAGACAGCCTGGAACAAGGCAACTTTGGTGAAGCGGTACAGCTGATACATGAGCTCAACAAGGCGCGTGATCGCGGCCTGTATCACGAGGTCGGCAAGCTGACCCGTGAGCTGCATAACGCCATTGTCAATTTCCAGCTCGACCCTCGCGTGCCGCATGCCACTGAGGTCTCGCAAATCACCGATGCCACCGAGCGACTGAATTACGTGGTGACGATGACCGAGAAAGCGGCCAATCGCACCATGGACCTAGTTGAGCAGAGCGCACCACTGGTTAATGACCTCAGTGATGAGGCGCAAAGCCTGAGCGCTGACTGGGGGCGCTTTATGCGCCGCGAGATGAGCGCCGATGGTTTCCGTGAACTGGCCAAGCGCGTTGAGCTGTTTCTTGCTCGCAGCGAGCGTGATGGTGCCAAGATTTCTGGGCATCTCAATGACATTTTGCTGGCTCAGGATTATCAGGATCTGACCGGTCAGGTGATCAAGCGTGTAACGCAGCTGGTGACCGAAGTGGAAAGCAACCTGCTGAAGCTGGTGCTGATGGCCAGTCAGGTGGATCAGTTTGCCGGCATTGAGCACAACCATGAGTTGCTGCGTGCCGAACAAGAAAAACAAAAAGAGCCTTCGCATGGTGAAGGTCCGCAGATTCATGCCGATAAGCGTGAAGACGTCGCATCCAATCAGGATGATGTCGACGACCTGCTTTCCAGCCTGGGATTTTAGGAGCACGTCTTATGAGCTTCGGCGCCGATGAAGAAATCCTCCAGGACTTCCTGGTAGAGGCCGGCGAGATTCTTGAACTACTGTCCGAACAGCTCGTTGAGCTGGAAAGTCGCCCGGACGACATGAATCTGCTCAACGCTATTTTTCGCGGGTTTCATACCGTCAAAGGTGGTGCCGGTTTTCTCCAGCTCAACGAGCTGGTGGAATGCTGCCATATCGCAGAAAACGTCTTCGACATCCTGCGTAAGGGTGAGCGGCGCGTCGACTCCGCGTTGATGGATGTGGTGCTGGAAGCACTGGATGCCGTCAACAGCATGTTTACCGAAGTACGTGAGCGTACTGACCTGACTCCCGCCACCCCTGAGCTGCTTGCCGCCTTGGCACGCCTGGCTGAGCCAGCAGGTGCAGAGGAAGCTGCGCCGGTTGAAGCGCAGGCTGAGCCCGAGCCTGAAATCGAGACTGCAGAGGCCGCTGGCGATATCACCGACAGTGAATTCGAGCAGTTGCTGGGCTCCTTGGACGCGTCTCCGGCGCAAGCTCCCAGTGCTGCCAGCAGCGATGAAATTACCGATGATGAATTTGAATCCTTACTCGATCAGCTGCACGGCAAGGGGCAGTTTGTAGCGCCTGAAGTTGCTGTTGCACCGGCCGCGCCAGTTGCTGCTGCGCCAGCGGCAACAGCCGCGGCCGGCGATGAGATCACTGATGATGAGTTCGAATCGCTACTCGATCAGTTACATGGCAAAGGCCAGTTTGTCCCGCCTGCTGTAGCGGCGCCTGCCGCACCTGCGGCCAAAGCGGAGCCAGCTGCTGCGCCGAGCGGTGATATCACCGACGATGAGTTCGAAGCACTGCTTGACCAGCTGCATGGCAAAGGCAAGTTTGTCGAGCCTGAAGCGATCAAACCCGTTGCGCCAGCGCCGGCTGTCAAACCTGCTGAACCTGCCAAGGCCGCCGCTAAACCCGCTGCAAAACCTGCAGCCAAGGCGGAGCCGGCCAAGGTACCTGCTGCTCCGGCTGCCGCACCTTCAGCCGAGAAGGCTGCGCCGCCTAGCGAAGCGGAAACCACTGTGCGGGTTGATACTGCGCGGCTGGATGAAATCATGAACATGGTCGGCGAACTGGTGCTGGTGCGGAACCGCCTGGTGCGTCTGGGTGCCAGCAGTGGCGATGAAGCCATGTCCAAGGCAGTGTCCAACCTGGATGTGGTAACGGCTGATCTGCAAACGGCGGTGATGAAAACCCGCATGCAGCCGATCAAGAAGGTCTTCGGGCGCTTCCCGCGTCTGGTTCGCGATCTGGCGCGCAACCTGAAAAAAGAAATCAACCTGGAGCTGGTTGGTGAAGAAACCGACCTCGACAAGAACCTGGTCGAGGCCCTGGCCGATCCATTGGTCCACTTGGTGCGTAACGCGGTCGACCACGGCATTGAAACCCCGGAAGAGCGCGAAGCCTCGGGCAAGCCACGTGGCGGCAAGGTGATCCTGTCCGCCGAGCAGGAGGGCGACCATATCCTGCTGTCGATCTCCGATGACGGTAAAGGTATGGATGCCGATCAGCTGCGTGCCAAGGCCGTGGAGAAAGGTCTGCTGGATAAGGACGCTGCCGACCGCCTCAATGAATTCGAATGCTACAACCTGATCTTCGCGCCGGGCTTCTCGACCAAGACCGAAATTTCCGATGTGTCCGGTCGCGGTGTGGGCATGGACGTGGTGAAAACCAAGATTTCCCAGCTCAATGGCACGGTCAACGTGTTTTCGGTCAAGGGCCAGGGCTCGAAGATCGTCATCAAGGTGCCGCTGACCCTGGCGATCATGCCGACGCTGATGGTGATGCTGGCCAATCAGGCGTTCGCCTTCCCGCTGGTCAACGTCAACGAAATCTTCCACCTCGACCTGTCGCGAACCAATGTGGTCGACGGCCAGGAAGTGGTGATCGTGCGCGACAAGGCTTTGCCGCTGTTCTACCTCAAGCGCTGGTTGATCGGCAGTGCTGCCCATGTGGAGCAGGGCGAGGGTCATGTGGTGATTCTCACCGTTGGCAGCCAGCGTATCGGCTTCGTGGTCGATCAACTGGTCGGTCAGGAAGAAGTGGTGATCAAGCCGCTGGGCAAAATGCTGCAGGGCACTCCAGGCATGTCGGGCGCGACCATCACCGGTGATGGACGTATTGCCCTGATTCTTGACGTGCCGAGCATGCTCAAACGTTACGCTCGGCGTATCTGATTGTTAGCGGCGCAGCTATCTGTCGCGCCGCTTAGGAGTGTTTATGGCTGTTAAGGTGTTGGTGGTTGATGACTCCGGCTTTTTTCGTCGGCGCGTGTCGGAAATTCTTTCAGCCGATCCGAATATTCAGGTAATCGGCACCGCCACTAACGGCCGTGAAGCCATCGAGCAAGCGCAGGCGCTCAAGCCCGATGTGATTACCATGGACTACGAGATGCCGATGATGGATGGCATCACGGCTGTGCGTAACATCATGCAGCGCTGTCCGACGCCGGTACTGATGTTTTCCTCGCTGACCCACGAAGGCGCGCGCGTGACGCTGGATGCGCTGGAAGCCGGTGCGGTGGATTTCCTGCCGAAGAATTTCGAGGATATTTCGCGCAACCCGGAGCGGGTCAAACAGCTGCTCTGCGAAAAAATTCATACCATTGCCCGCAGTAACCGTCGCAGTCTGAGCCCGCCGCCTGTGGTTGCGCCAAGCGCGACACCTGCTGCGCAAACCAAGCCTGTGGCACGCCCTGCAACTACCACCAGCACGCTCGGTCGCCCAGCTGCGGCACCCACGCCGGCGGTGGTCAGTGCGGCGCCTAAGCGCAAGTCCTACAAACTGGTGGCGATTGGCACCTCGACAGGGGGGCCGGTGGCGCTGCAGCGCGTGTTGACCCAGCTGCCAGCTAACTTTCCAGCGCCGATTGTGCTGATCCAGCATATGCCGGCCGCTTTCACCAAGGCCTTTGCCGAGCGCCTCGACAAGCTGTGCCGTATCAGTGTCAAGGAAGCCGAGGACGGTGATGTCTTGCGCCCCGGCCTGGCGCTGCTGGCGCCTGGCGGTAAGCAGATGATGGTCGACGCCCGCGGTGTGGTGAAAATCCTTCCCGGTGATGAGCGCCTGAACTACAAGCCTTGCGTCGATATCACTTTTGGCTCGGTGGCCAAGTCCTATGGCGACAAGGTGCTGGCGGTGGTGCTGACCGGCATGGGCGCGGACGGTCGTGAAGGTGCACGCCTGCTCAAGCAGGGTGGCAGTCAGGTGTGGGCGCAGGATGAAGCCAGCTGCGTGATTTACGGCATGCCCATGGCCATCGTCAAAGCCAACCTGGCCGACGCCATCTACCCGCTGGATGATATTGGCAGGCACCTGGCGGAGACCTGCATTTAATGGATGTACTGAGCCTTATCGGGGTCATCCTGGCCTTTGTCGCGATCCTCGGCGGCAACTACCTTGAAGGTGGCCACGCCGGCGCTTTGCTCAATGGGCCGGCTGCGCTGATCGTGATCGGCGGCACTCTGGGCGCGGCGTTTTTGCAGGCGCCGATGAACGTGTTCAAGCGGGCTCTGGCCATCATCGGCTGGATCTTCTTTCCGCCGCGGGTGGACCTGGCCGGTGGTATCAACCGCGTGGTTGGCTGGAGCATGACCGCGCGCAAGGAAGGCCTGCTCGGCCTCGAAGCGGTGGCCGATGTCGAAGCCGACCCATACGCCCGTAAAGGTTTGCAGCTGTTGGTTGACGGCGCGGAGCCTGAGGCTATTCGCAGCATTCTCGAAGTCGATCTGTACACCCAGGAAGGCCGCGATATTCAGGCTGCCAAGGTGTACGAAAGCATGGGCGGCTACGCGCCGACCATTGGCATTATCGGCGCCGTGATGGGCCTGATCCATGTGATGGGCAACCTGGCTGACCCGAGCAAGCTGGGTGCCGGGATTGCCGTGGCTTTTGTGGCAACCATCTACGGCGTGGGGTTTGCCAACCTGCTGCTGCTGCCGATTGGCAACAAGCTCAAGGCCATCGCCCAGCGTCAGTCGCGTTATCGAGAGATGCTGCTCGAGGGCATCCTGTCGATTGCCGAGGGTGAAAACCCGCGCTCCATCGAATTGAAGCTGCAAGGCTTTATGGATTGATGGGGACACCTTATGGCCCGCAGGCGTCATCAAGAAGAACATGAAAACCATGAGCGTTGGCTGGTCTCCTATGCCGACTTCATCACCTTGCTGTTCGCGTTTTTTGTGGTCATGTATTCGATTTCCTCGATCAACGAAGGCAAGTACAAGATTCTTTCCGACAGCCTGACCGGGGTGTTCAATCAGCCGGATCGGGCGATCAAGCCGATTCCGGTGGGTGAGGAGCGGCCACGCACCACTGAGCCAGATCGTTCGCTGGTGGATGAGGAAAACGCGCAGTCATCCGCCGATGATCTGCAGAATATCGCCAGCAGCGTGCGTGAGGCCTTTGGCGACTTGATTCAGTCCGAGCAGCTCAAGGTCAGTGGCAATGAGTTGTGGATCGAGATTGAGCTTAGCTCCAGCCTGCTGTTTACCAGCGGGGATGCCATTCCCAACAATGCAGCTTTCGACATTATCGAAAAAGTAGCCAAAATTCTGGCACCCTATGAAAACCCGATTCACGTGGAAGGCTTTACCGACAACCTGCCGATTCAGACGGCGCAGTTCCCGACCAACTGGGAACTGTCTACCGCGCGGGCTGCCAGTATCGTGCGTATGCTGACTATGGATGGGGTCAACCCCGGCCGGTTGGCGGCAGTCGGCTATGGCGAGTTCCAGCCCGTCGCGGATAACACCACTGCCGAGGGGCGTGGGCGTAATCGGCGGGTAGTGTTGGTAATCTCGCGCAATCTAGATGTGCGCCGTAGCGTGAGTGGTGTCGGCAGCGCCAATGCCAAGCCCGATGCGGCCTTGCAACGGGCTGGCACGCAATCTGCACCAGCCCCGGCAGCGCCGGCCCCGCAAGCGGGTGCCGTCAATCCCCCGTCGCCGGCCCCATAAGGGTGGCCCCGTTCTCGGTCAGGCTGCAGCTGTACCGGGAGGATGATAACGATGAGAGTCTGGGCAGTAGCCAATCAAAAAGGTGGAGTCGGCAAGACCACCACATCAATCGCTCTGGCAGGCCTGTTGGCCGATGCTGGCAAGCGTGTGGTGATCGTCGATCTCGATCCCCATGGGTCGATGACCAGCTATTTCGGGCATGACCCGGACAGCCTGGAGCACAGCAGCTTCGATCTGTTTCAGCATAAAGGCAGCGTGCCGCGCGGTTTGCCGCAGCAATTGCTGCTGCCTACCAGTGATGAGCGTATTTCCCTGCTGCCGTCGAGCACGGCGCTGGCCACGCTGGAGCGTCAGTCGCCCGGGCAGAGTGGGCTGGGCCTGGTGATTGCCAAGAGCCTGGCGCAGCTCTGGCAGGATTTCGATCATGCGGTGATCGACAGCCCGCCCTTGCTCGGCGTGCTGATGGTCAACGCCCTGGCTGCCAGTCAGCAACTGGTGATTCCGGTGCAGACCGAGTTTCTAGCCGTCAAAGGCCTGGAGCGGATGGTCAATACCCTGGCGATGATCAACCGTTCGCGTCAGCAGGCGTTGCCCTACACCATCGTGCCGACCCTGTTCGATCGGCGCACCCAGGCTTCCATGGGCACGTTGCGGGTGTTGCGCAACACCTACCCCGAGCACCTGTGGCCGGCTTATATTCCGGTGGATACGCGTCTGCGTGATGCCAGCCGAGCAGGGCTTACACCGTCCAAGTTTGACAACAATAGCCGTGGCGTAATCGCCTACCGGGCGTTGCTCAAGCACCTGCTGTCGCAGCAGATTGCCGCACAGGTCGCCTGAGATGAACGGCTATGCTGAAGATATAGGCTCAAGTCTGCCGCTAGCGCGGCCGATAGTCTGTACAGATTGTTATTGCGGGTTGTATTCATGAGTCGTCCCCTAGCCACCGCTACACGTTCGCAACTGGCCTTGCAGTCCTATCTGGACGGCTTGCTGCAGGAGGCTGCGGTCGAGTTTGCCGATAGCATCACTCTGGATGAGTTCGAAGCAGCGGTGCTGGAAGAGCAGGTGCGCGATGCGCGCACCATGCCGCAAGTACAAACCGTGACGGCAAAACCTGTGGTTGAACTGGCGCCGCGGCCTTTGGTGCTGCCGACCATCGAGATGCCAGCGCCGGAAATTGAAGTCCGCGTCGAGCCGTCGCAGGAGGTGGTTGAGGCTGCTGTGGTGGTCGAAGCTGTGCAACCGACCCCGCAGGTGCTGGTGGTGCCTGAACCTGTGTTACAGGGTCGCCCTGAGTGGGCTCAAGGGCCGTTCGAATGCCTGTTGTTTGATGTTGCCGGGCTGACCCTGGCGGTGCCGCTGGTGTGCCTGGGTTCGATTTATCCTCTGGAAGGCCAGGAACTTACGCCATTATTTGGCCAGCCTGACTGGTTTCTCGGCATACTGCCGTGCCAGGCCGGCAACCTGAAGGTGCTGGATACCGCGCGCTGGGTGATGCCTGATCGTTACCGCGATGATTTCCGTGAAGGGTTGCAGTATGTGATTTCCGTTGAGGGCTATGAGTGGGGGCTGGCGGTGCATCAGGTCAGCCGCTCGATTCGTCTCGACCCTAACGAGGTCAAATGGCGCAGCCAGCGCACGCAGCGTCCGTGGTTGGCGGGTACGGTTATCGAACATATGTGCGCCTTGCTTGATGTCGCATCCCTGGCGGAATTGATTGCCAGTGGTGCGGCCAAGCGCATGGCCGCCAGCCAGATACATTGAATAACGCCGGGCTGTGCGATGTGCGCAGCTTTGCATCTATAGTAATCACAGCGGGGTATACACCCGCGATTGCCGCCGCGAGCGGTTCATGACGAGGCTAGGGACATGAAGAAAAGTTCTGCACAAGGTTCTGATGATCCGATTCTGCAGTGGGTAACGTTCCGCCTGGACAACGAGACCTATGGCATCAATGTGATGCAGGTCCAGGAAGTCTTGCGTTATACCGAGATTGCCCCTGTGCCGGGTGCTCCGAGCTATGTGCTGGGCATCATCAACCTACGCGGCAACGTGGTAACCGTGATCGACACGCGTCAGCGTTTTGGTTTGGACTCCACTGAGGTGACCGATAACACCCGTATCGTGATTATCGAAGCTGACAAACAAGTGGTTGGCATCCTGGTCGACAGCGTGGCTGAGGTGGTTTACTTGCGCCAATCCGAGGTGGAGACTGCGCCGAACGTTGGCAACGACGAATCCGCCAAGTTTATCCAGGGCGTCTGCAACAAGAACGGCGAACTGCTGATTCTGGTCGAGCTGGACAAGATGATGAGCGAAGAAGAGTGGTCCGATCTGGAGAGCATCTAAGCCATGCTCGACGCGCTGCTGATCGCGCTGGCCCTGGTCTGTCTGGGGCTGATAGGCGCATGCGTCTGGCTGACCCGGCAGCTGCGCGACAGCATAAAGCTGCAAGGCGAGCGTGATGCGGTGCAGGATAGGCGGCTCAAGGAGCTTAGCCGGCGGCTGGATGCCTACCTGACCGGCAGCGTGCAGATGGGTGAGGAGTTGCATGAGTTGCGCAGGGTGGTTGCGCCGTTACCGGACAAGCTCAATCAGATCGAGCAGCGTGATCCCAGCAGCCTGTCGTTTACCCAGGCTGCGCGTCTGGCTGGCATGGGCGCCAGTGTGGATGATCTGACCCAGTCCTGCGGCCTGAGCAAGGCTGAGGCTGAGTTGGTGAGCAAGATGCAGCAGGCCAAACTGCAGCGTTCCTGATTTTCCCCATTCTCAAATAGCCCTCAATGTGCCGGCCCTTGCAATAGGCGCAGCGGCGGCGTGATATCGCTATCACGCTCACTGCCGGCCGGCGCTTTACCCTTCAGGTACCAGGCAAAGGCGATGATTTCCGCGATACAGCGATACAGCTGTTCGGGAATTGCATCGCCCAGTTCCAGTCGCGCCAACAGGCGCACCAGTTCGGCATTTTCGTAGATCGGCACTTCGTATTCGCGGGCGATGGCGAGAATGGCTTCGGCCAGCTCGTCATCGCCTTTGGCGCTGAGCACGGGCGCATTCTGGCCGTCGTAGGTGAGGGCGATGGCTTGGCGGGGTGCGGTCTTCTTCATGCGGTTTCATCCACCCAGCGTTGTTCCAGGGTTGTGCGCGGGCCGCGCGGTGGCACGCCCTGGCTACAGGCCAGTTCGCCAACCTGCACACCGGCGGTGTTTAGGCGCTGGCGCAGGTTGTCCAGTTCCGCATCGATCAGGCTGACAGTGCTGCTGCGTTCGGCCCATAGCTGGCTGGAAAAGCGGCCATGGGCCAGTTGCGCCTGCACTTGCAGAGGCCCCAGCGGATCGAGGTCGAAGGCCAGTTCGACCTTCCACAGGGTTTCCTTTTTCTCGGACTTGCCTTGTGGGTTGCTTTCATCGCGTTGAATTTTTACCTGCAAGGGCACCAACTCTTGCTGGTTGCGCATGGGCAGTTCCAATTGCCAGGTGGTGAGCAGGTTGCCGTCCGGGCCGACCTGGCTCTGCGCCAGGCTAGAGAGCTGATGGGTCTGCAGGCGCGAGATGGCTGCAGCGGCGAGCTTCAGCAAGGTTTCCAGATCGGCCTCGCCTTCCATCGCCTGTAGCAGGCGCGAGGGCAGAGGGAAGTTCAGCGCTTGCTGGCGGCTGGTGGCTTTGCCCAGGCTGCCGAGCAGGTCACGGGCCAGGGCGGGCATCGCCTGGGCCAGGGCTGAGCCGGCATTGGCCGCGGCCAGTGGTGTGCCGGCTGACAGGTTGGGCAGCAATTGGGTGATCAGGCGCAGCAGGTTGGCTTTCAGATCGGTCGGCAGCGCCTGGCCCTGGCCACCGAGCAATTTGCTTTCCAGCAGGATGCCGCTGTTTTCCAGGGCCATGGCCAGGCCTTTGGGGCTGCTCAGTTGAGCGGCGTCGGGCATGCCGCCGAAGAGCTTGTCGATGCTGGTGCGCAGGCCTTCACTCATCTCGGCATTGCCGCGTAGGCCTTGCAGGGCGCTGAACAGGCCTTCCAGTGAGCCTTGGCGATTGCTTTGGCTGCCCAGTTGCTGGCTCAGGGCGAGTTGATCGAGGCGGCCGCTTAGCGGTAGGAAGTTCAACGCCTGGCTGCCTTGTACCTGGGCGCTGAGCAGGCTGCCCAGCGGGAGTGCCAAGGGGGTTTCCAGGGATAGCTTGCTGCCGGCCAGCGGCGTGTTGAGCAGGCTGACCAGCACCTTGTAGATCACCTGCTGCGAGCGGGTTTGCAGCAACTGCTCGCGCGCCACCACCTTGCCCTGCAGCAAGGTGCCAACCGGCAACTGGTCGAGGTCCAGGCTGGTCAGGGGCTTGTCAGCGCCCATCAGCACAGACAGCGCCAGGCGGGTTTCCGACAGGGCAGTTACGGCCAGGGATGTGCCCTGGGCCAGTGGGCGCGGGCCGCTGGCTTCCAGGGTGGTCTGGCTGCCGTTATTCAGGGTCAGCTTGAGCAGCATCTGAAAACTCTGCGCCACTTCCTTGAGGGCAATGACTTCGGCCTTGGCGGTTTCACCGCTGGCCAGCAGGCCTTGCATGGGCTGCAGCAGTTTCACCGCCAGGTCCGCCGCTATGGCGTTGGGGCGAGTGCTGGGGGGCGTTGGCGCAATAGGCCGTGGACTGCTGATTTCGCTCATTGGCGGGTTACACCCTGTCGAAAATGCCCACTGCGGGAGGCGAGGCATGGCATGTATAATCGCGCCCCGTCTGGTTCGGCTGCGCATTCCACTTGCGTCAGTATAGCGGCCAAGACTCTGCCGACTTGAACAGCTTTTGCCAGCCATCTTAGGTACCGATGCCTTGACCAGTCCTCTTCTCGAAGCCGTGGCGCTCGCCTGTGAGCGGGACTGGCGCATGCTTTTCGAGCGTCTGGAGCTGCGTCTGGTTCCCGGTGAGATGTTGCAGGTGGCTGGCCCCAACGGCAGCGGCAAGACCAGTCTGCTGCGTTTGCTGGCCGGATTGATGCAACCGACTGCCGGTGAGATTCGCCTGAATGGCCGTCCGTTGACGGCGCAGCGCGCTGAGCTGGCGCGCAATCTGTTGTGGATCGGCCATGCCGCTGGCATCAAAGGCTTGCTCACTGCCGAGGAGAATCTCGCCTGGCTCTGCGCCCTGCATCAGCCCGCCGAGCGCGAGGCCATCTGGCAGGCGCTGGCAGCGGTGGGGCTGCGTGGATTTGAGGATGTGCCTTGCCACACGCTGTCCGCTGGGCAGCAGCGCCGTGTGGCGTTGGCCCGTCTGTATCTGCCTGGGCCACCACTCTGGGTGCTGGATGAGCCGTTTACCGCGCTGGACAAGGCGGCGGTGGCGCAGCTGGAGCATCATTTGGCCGCGCATTGTCAGCAGGGCGGCCTGGTGGTGCTGACCACGCACCATGAATTGACGGTCAAGCCGGCCGGCTACCGCGAGCTTGATCTGGGGCAACGCACGTCATGAGCAATGTTTTTACCCTGCTGCTGGCCCGTGAAGCGCGGCTGTTATTTCGTCGTCCGGCCGAGCTGGCCAACCCGCTGGTGTTCTTCGCCATTGTGATTGCATTGTTCCCGCTGGCGGTGGGGCCGCAGACGCAGTTGTTACAAAGCCTTTCGCCTGGGCTGGTGTGGGTAGCGGCCTTATTGGCCGTGCTGCTCTCGCTGGACGGGCTGTTTCGCAGTGATTTCGAGGACGGCTCGCTGGAGCAGTGGGTCCTTTCGCCGCACCCCCTGGCTCTTCTGGTTCTGGCCAAGGTGCTGGCACACTGGCTGTTCTCCGGCTTGGCGCTGGTGCTGCTGGCGCCGCTGCTGGCGTTGATGCTCGGTTTGCCGGGGCGCTGCCTGCCGGTATTGCTGATCTCGCTACTGCTCGGCACGCCGGTGCTGAGCCTGCTCGGTGCAGTCGGCGCCGCGCTGACGGTGGGCCTCAAGCGCGGCGGTCTGCTGCTCGCGCTGCTGATTTTGCCGTTGTACATCCCGGTGCTGATTCTCGGCAGCGGTGCGTTACAAGCCAGCCTGCAAGGATTGCCGGCGGTCGGCCACCTGTTGTGGTTGGCCAGCCTCACCGCACTGGCGGTGACCTTGACACCTTTTGCCATCGCCGCTGGTCTGACGATCAGTGTCGCTGAGTAGACAATAAGCCTGAATGGCCGGTTGAACCGGGTGCCTGCCTGCGCCCTGATCAGCCCTAGCACTGATGAGTAACCTGATGAACTGGACGTGGTTTCACAAGCTCGGCTCGCCCAAATGGTTCTATGAAATCAGCAGCCGCTGGCTGCCCTGGTTGGTTCTGGCCGCAGCCGTGCTGCTGGTGGTCGGACTGGTCTGGGGGCTGGCCTTTGCGCCGCCGGATTACCAGCAGGGCAACAGCTTTCGCATCATCTATATCCATGTGCCGGCAGCGTTTCTGGCTCAGTCGATTTACGTGATGCTGGCGGTGGCCGGCATCGTCGGCCTGGTGTGGAAGATGAAGTTGGCCGATGTCGCCCTGCAGCAGGCCGCGCCCATTGGTGCCTGGATGACCGTGATCGCGCTGGTGACCGGCGCGGTGTGGGGCAAGCCGACCTGGGGCACCTACTGGGTGTGGGATGCCCGCCTGACCTCGATGCTGATTCTGCTGTTCCTGTACTTCGGCGTGATTGCCCTGGGCAACGCCATCACCAACCGCGACAGCGCGGCCAAGGCCTGTGCGGTACTGGCCATCGTCGGCGTGGTGAATATCCCGATCATCAAATACTCGGTGGAGTGGTGGAACACCCTGCACCAGCCTGCCACCTTCAGCGTGGTATCCAAGCCGGCCATGCCGTTCGAGATGTGGATGCCGCTGCTGATCATGGTGCTGGGCTTCTACTGCTTCTTTGGCGCGGTATTACTGCTGCGCATGCGCCTGGAAGTGCTCAAGCGTGAGGCGCGCAGCAGTTGGGCCAAAGCCGAGGTCAAGGCGCTGGTGGAGAAAGGCCAATGAGTTTTGCCAGCTTTAGCGAATTTATCGCCATGGGCAGCCACGGGCCTTATGTCTGGTCCTGTTATGCCATCAGCCTGGCTGTGCTGGGGCTGAATGTGGCGCTGCCAATCCTGGCGCGTCGCCGTTACCTGCAAGACGAGGCGCGTCGTTTGCGCCGGGAGGAGTCGAAGTGAACCCCGTGCGTAAAAAGCGCCTGTATATCGTCCTGGCCATTATTGCCGGTGTCGGCATCGCCGTGGCCCTGGCCCTCAGTGCGTTGCAGCAGAACATCAACCTGTTTTACACCCCCACGCAGATCGCCAACGGCGAGGCCCCCCAGGACACCCGTATCCGCGCCGGTGGCCTGGTTGAGGAGGGCTCGGTGAAGCGCTCCAGCGATTCGCTGGACACCGATTTCGTCGTTACCGACGGCGCCAAGAGCGTAACCATCCGCTTTACCGGCATCCTCCCGGACCTGTTCCGTGAAGGGCAGGGCATCGTTGCCATGGGCAAGCTCGACGCCAATGGTGTGCTGATTGCCGACGAAGTGCTGGCCAAACACGATGAAAACTACATGCCGCCAGAGGTCATGCAGGCTCTGGAGCAGAGCGGCATGCAGCAGAAACATGACGCGGCCAAAGCGGCCAAGCAGGCCTCTCAATTGGAGTACGCGCAATGATCCCCGAACTCGGCCATCTGGCGATGATTCTCGCGCTGTGCATGGCGCTGGTGCAGGCGACGCTGCCGCTGATCGGTGCCTGGCGTGGTGATCGGCAGTGGATGAGCCTGGCGCAGCCGGCTGCCTGGGGCCAGTTCAGCTTTATGCTGTTCGCCTTTATCTGCCTGACCTACGCCTTTATGGTCGACGATTTCAGCGTCGCCTACGTGGCCAACAACTCCAACAGCGCACTGCCCTGGTATTACAAATTCAGCGCCGTGTGGGGCGCCCACGAAGGTTCGCTGCTGCTCTGGGGGCTGATCCTCGCGGGCTGGACCTTTGCCGTATCGATCTTCTCGCGCCAGCTGCCGGAAGAGATGCTCGCCCGCGTGCTCGCGGTAATGGGGATTATCAGCATCGGTTTTCTGCTGTTTTTGATCATCACCTCCAACCCGTTCGAGCGTCTGTTGTTCAATACCCCGGTTGATGGCCGCGACCTCAACCCGCTGCTGCAGGACTTCGGCCTGATCATTCACCCGCCGATGCTCTACATGGGCTATGTCGGCTTCTCCGTGGCCTTTGCTTTCGCCATTGCCGCCTTGCTCGGCGGCAAGCTGGACGCCGCTTGGGCGCGCTGGTCGCGGCCGTGGACCATCGTGGCCTGGGCCTTCCTCGGTATCGGTATCGCCCTGGGCTCCTGGTGGGCCTACTACGAGCTGGGCTGGGGCGGCTGGTGGTTCTGGGACCCGGTGGAAAACGCTTCCTTTATGCCCTGGCTGGTCGGCACCGCGCTGATCCACTCCCTGGCCGTGACGGAAAAACGCGGCGTGTTCAAGAGCTGGACCGTGTTGTTGGCCATCGCTGCATTTTCCCTCAGCCTGCTGGGGACCTTCCTGGTGCGCTCCGGCGTGCTGACCTCGGTGCATGCCTTCGCCAGCGACCCTGAGCGCGGCGTGTTTATCCTGGCCTTCCTGCTGTTGGTGGTGGGCAGCTCGCTGGCGCTGTTCGCCGTGCGTGCGCCGGTGGTGAAAAGCCAGGTCGGCTTTGCCCTGTGGTCGCGAGAAACCCTGCTGCTGGTGAATAACCTGATACTGGTGGTGGCCGCGGCGATGATTCTGCTCGGCACCCTTTACCCGTTGGTGCTGGATGCCATGACCGGGGCCAAGCTGTCGGTCGGCCCGCCGTACTTCAACGCGCTGTTTGTGCCGCTAATGGGCCTGCTGATGGCGATGATCGCGGTCGGTGTGCTGGTGCGCTGGAAGGACACACCGCTGCAGTGGCTACTGAGCATGCTCGCGCCGGTGCTGATCGGCAGTGTGGTGTTGGCAGTGATCGCCACCTTCCTGGTCGGAGACTTCAACTGGGCGGTGCTTGGCGTGTGCCTGCTGGCCGCCTGGGTGGTGCTGGCCGGGCTGCGCGACATTATTGAGAAAACCCGCCACAAAGGCTTTTTCCGCGGTTTGCCAAGCCTGACCCGCAGTTACTGGGGCATGCAGACCGCGCACCTGGGCATGGCGGTCTGCGCCATAGGCGTGGTGCTGACCAGCATGGGCAGCTTCGAGCGCGATATGCGTATGGCGCCGGGTGAGTCGGTGGAGATTGGTGGCTACCAGTTTATTTTCGAAGGTGCCGAGCATTTTGAAGGGCCGAACTTTACCTCTGACAAAGGCACGGTGCGCATCCTCGAAGACGGCAAGCAGATTGCCGTGTTGCACCCGGAGAAGCGCCTGTACACCGTGCAGCAGTCGGTGATGACCGAGGCCGGCATCGACGCCGGGATCACCCGTGATTTGTTCGTAGCTCTGGGTGAGCCGCTGGAAAACGGCGCCTGGGCGGTGCGCGTGCATATCAAACCGTTCGTTCGCTGGATCTGGTTCGGCGCGTTATTGATGGGCTTTGGCGGCTTCCTGGCGGCCGCCGACAAGCGCTACCGGATGAAGGTGCGCACCCGCGTGCGTGATGCACTGGGCATGGCGGGGGCGCAGGCATGAAGCGTTTACTGCTGCTGTTGCCGCTGTTGGTCTTTCTTGGCGTGGCGGTGTTTCTCTACCGCGGCCTGTTCCTCGACCCCACCGAGCTGCCTTCGGCGCTGATTGGCAAGCCGTTCCCGGCGTTCTCCCTGCCTGCCGTGCAGGATGGCAAGACGCTTAGCGAGGCTGACCTCAAGGGCAAGCCGGCGCTGGTCAACGTTTGGGCCACCTGGTGTGTGGCCTGCCGGGTTGAGCACCCTGTACTTAACAAGCTGGCCGAGCTGGGTGTGACCATTTATGGGGTCAACTACAAGGATGACAACGCCGCCGCGCAGAAGTGGCTGGTGGAATTCCATGATCCCTATCAACTGAATATCAACGATGCGCGCGGCACTCTAGGCCTGGACCTGGGCGTGTACGGTGCGCCTGAGACCTTCCTGATCGACAAGGACGGCATCATCCGCCACAAGTTTGTTGGGGTGATTGATGAGCGTGTCTGGCGTGAACAGCTGGCGCCGCTCTACCAAGAGTTAGTCGATGAGGTGCAGCCATGAAGCGTCTGCTGAGTGCTGCGATACTGGGGTTGGCATTGCTTGGCACCGCCCAGGCCGCTATCGATACCTACGAATTTGCCACTGAGGCCGAGCGCGAGCGTTATCGCAATCTGGTGGAAGAGCTGCGCTGCCCCAAGTGTCAGAACCAGAACATCGCCGACTCCGATGCGCCGATAGCCATGGACCTGCGTGCGCAGATCTTCCGCATGCTGGAGGAAGGCCAGAGCAATGAGCAGATCATCGATTTTCTGGTCAGCCGCTATGGCGATTTCGTTCTCTATAAGCCGCCGGTAACGCCACGCACCCTGCTGCTGTGGTACGGCCCGGCCGGTCTGCTGGTCGGTGGTTTCGTCCTGCTTGGGGTCATTCTGTTGCGTCGCCGCAGCAAGCCGGGCAGCGCCGCCAGTGGCCTGTCTGCCGATGAACAGCAGCGTCTGGCTGCTCTGCTTAATCAAACGCCTGTGGATAAGAAAGACTGATGATTGAATTCTGGTTATGCGCCGGCCTGCTGTTGCTGACGGCCCTGGCGTTTCTGCTGATCCCGGTGCTGCGTGCGCGCAAGGTGCAGGCCGAAGAAGACCGTACCGCCCTTAACGTGACCCTGTATCAGGAACGTTTGCTGGACCTGCAAGGCCAGCACGACGCGGGTGCGCTGAATGCCGAGCAATTGGCCAATGGCCGTGATGAGGCAGCCCGTGAGCTGCTCGCCGATACCGAAGGCGCGCAGGCGCAGCGGACCCAGCGCACGCTGGGTGGCAAGATTCCGCTGATTGCTGCGCTGCTGATGCCGCTGCTGGGCTATGGCCTGTATCAGCAGTGGGGCGCCATCGATGATGTCGAGCGCGCGCAAGCCTTTGCCCAGCAGCCGAAGACCATCGAGGAAATGACCGCACGCCTGGAAGCTGCGGTGCAGAACGATCCCAAGTCCGCTGAAAGTTGGTACTTCCTCGGCCGTACCTATATGGCTCAAGAGCGTGCCGCTGATGCTGCCGTGGCCTTCGAGCGCGCCATAGATGTAGCCGGGCGTGAGCCGGAGCTACTCGGGCAGTGGGCACAGGCGCTGTATTTTTCCGGCAACAAGCAGTGGACCGAACAGCTGCAGGCACTCACCGATGAGGCGCTGAAAGGCGATCCGGCGGAAGTCACCAGCCTTGGCCTGCTCGGTATTGCCGCCTATGAAGCCGGGCAGTTCCAGCAGGCGATTGAGCGCTGGCAACAGCTGGTGGCGGTGCTGCCTGCTGAGGACCCTTCACGCGTGGCGATTCAGGGCGGGATTGACCGCGCCCGTGAGCAGCTTGGCGCGCCTGCGGCCGATGCTGCGCCTGCAGCCAGCCAGGGCCTGACCGTACGTGTTGCCTTGGCCGCCGAGCTGCAAGCCAAGGTGCAACCGGGCGATGCGGTGTTTATCTTCGCTCGCGCGGTCTCCGGGCCGCCGATGCCGCTGGCGGTCAAGCGCCTGAGCGTGGCGGACCTGCCGGCTGAGGTCAGCCTGTCGGACAGCGACGCGATGATGCCGCAGCTGAAGATCTCCGGTTTTGAGCAGGTGCAGCTGGTCGCGCGGATCTCGCGCAGCGGCAACGCCACGGCCGGCGAGTGGATTGGCAGCAGTCAGCCGTTGGCCAGCAAGACCACCGAGCTGCAGCAACTACTGATCGACAGCGCCGACAGCAAAGCACCATGAGGCCGTTACTGCGTGGTGCGCTGCTGGTTGGCCTGCTGGGGCTCGGTGCCTGCGTGCAGGCCCCGCTTGCCACGGCGCCGGTTACCAGCCCGAGTGGCAGCAGCAACCATCCACGCTTTGCCCCACCACCTGGGGTGGACAGCCAGTGGAATGGGCAATTAGGCGTGTACGTGGTCGGCGGCGCGCCTCACCTGTACTACCGTGAGCGCACCTATTACCGCTGGAACTCCGGCTGGAGCTGGGCCAGTAACCCGCAGGGCCCCTGGTTGCCGACCGACAGCAGTGGTGTGCCGCCAGGTCTGCATCGCCGCTACGCGCAGTAACTAGGGTTACGATCTGCTGCGCGTCGGCCCTGCTGCGTTAAAAACAAGCTCGGAATGCTCATGTACAAAAGTACACTCCGCTTCCTCGCTTGTTTTTGCCTTGCAGGACTCTAGCTCGCGAGATCTCAGACAGCTTGGTTAGTGCGCGGGGCAGGGCGTCGCTGGGCGGCGCTCGATATCCGGCTCGAAATCTTCGATCAAACGGCAGATGGCCTGACCATCGGGGGCGCATTCGCCCTTGTCGGCCCAGTCGTCGAAGGCGTTCTGCATCACCAGCGCCAGGCGCTGGCATTCCTCGATATGTGCCTGTAGCGTCGCCAGGCGTTCACTCAGCAGGTCGCGCACCTCAGAACAGGGCGCCTGGCCGTTATCGGTACTGGTGAGTATCTGCTGTGTGTCTTTCAGGCTAAAGCCCAAGCGCCGGGCGCGCGCGATAAAACGCAGGCGTTGCAGGTCGGCGCTGGAGTATTCCTGGTAGCCGTTATCCGGGTTGCGCGTAGGCCTGAGCAGGCCGAGATCGGTGTAGTGACGCACGGTCTCACTGCTGACGACGGCGGCTTTGGCCAGTTGGGCGACACGCATCGATAAACACTCCGAAAAACTAAAGGCCGCGCCAGGTTAAAACCTGGGGGCGGCCCTTGGGTCAAGCTCGCAGGCTTATTCGGCGATCTGCAGCTTGCGCGCCTCGTGGTAGAAGAAGCGAATCTTCTCGTACTCGAACGGCGAGTTGAGCTGGCCGTAGCGGAAGTTCACCGTGGAGCGCTGGTCGACGACTTCCAACAAGGTGATTTCCGGGTGGCTGACGCTGGCTTCGGCGACATTCAGCCAGTTGACCTGGCTTTTTGCCGCAAAATCCGCCACCAGGCCGCCGGTGTCGCGCAGGTTCGACGGACCCAGCAGCGGCAGAATCAGGTACGGCCCTGCCGGTGTGCCGTAATAGCCGAGGGTCTGGCCGAAATCTTCACGCTGCTTGGGCAGGCCCATACGCGTGGCCGGGTCCCACAGGCCGGCAACGCCCAGAGTGGTGTTGAGCAGCAGGCGGCCGGTGGTCTGCATGGCGCGCTTGCCTTTGAGCTGCAGCGCGCTGTTGAGCAGGCTGGGCACATCCCCCAGGTTGCTGAAGAAGTTGCTGACGCCGCTCTGCACCAGGTTGGGGGTGATATAGCGGTAGCCGTCGACAATCGGTAGGAACACCCACTCATCGAAGCGGTAGTTGAAGTGATAGACGCGGCGGTTCCACGATTCCAGCGGGTCATAGACTTGCAGCGCGCTGAGGGTTGAGCGCTCGAACTCGCGCTGATCCAGCCCTGGGTTGAACTGCAGGTGCTGCAACGGCTGCTTGAAACCGTCGTCATCAACCGCGTGCTGGGCGTGCGCCAGGTTGCTGCCGAGCAACAGGGTGAAAAACACGGCAAGGAAGGTTGGCTTAGCCACGGAAGAACTCCAGCATGGCGTCGCTATTGACGCGGTAGTTGAGGTTGCCGCAATGGCCACCCAGCGGGTAAACGGTCAGGCGCTCGCCCAGGGTGCGGCGCAGAAAGCCCAGGTCACCAGGGCCGAGGATCACATCATCGGCGTTGTGCATGACGGCGATCTTGCTGCTGTTTTTCAGGTAGTCGGCCACGGCATACAGGCTGACCTGGTCGATCAGCTGCGCCACGCTGCCGCCATCGGTGCGCGCGCGCCACATGGGGATCAGCTGTTCGGTCAGGTAGCAGTCGAAATCGCACTGCAGGGCGCGCCGGAAGAACGGCGTGAGGCTGGTGCCCTCGCTGATCGGGTAGTCGATTGGGGTAATCAGACCACGGCGGTTGATCAGGTCCGAGGTAAAGGCGATATCGGCCGAGGAGAAGCGGAAGGCTGCGCCGATCAGCATGGCCATCTGCTCGTCGCTGAGTTGCTCGCCGGAGTTCTGGAAGTCATAGAGCAGGGCGTCGTTGATGTCGACATAGCCCTTGTTCTGGAAGTAGCGGGTCAGCTTACCCAGCACCAGTTCATAGAAGGTGGTGCTGTTGTCGATGCCCTCAACCTTGGTTTGCACCATGCGGTCGAGGTTGGTGATCGAGGTGTAGAGGTTGACCGGCGGGTTGAGCAGCAGCACGCGCTTGAAGTTGAAGCTACGGCGGGTTTCATCCAGCTCGCTGACAAAGGCCGCTTGCAGCGCGCCCAGGCTGTAGCCGGTGAGGTGGTATTCACTGACTTTCAGGCGCGGATGCTGCGCACGCACGGCCTGCATAGTGCGGTACAGGTCGTCGGCGTCTTCGCGGGTAATGCCGGGTGTGGCAAAACGCGAGGCCGAGGTCATAAAGTCATAACTGGTCGGCGACGACAGTTGCACCACGTGATAACCAGCGCCGTAAAACAGCTTCTTCAGGTATTCCGGGGTGCTGCTGGCGTAATGCGCGCCCGTGCCGGCGATGATAAAAATCAGCGGCGCTTCACCCGACTGTTTGGCCATGCGGTAGCGCATCTTGGTGACCGGCCAGAAATTTTCTGGCAGCTCAAACTCGCGCTCTGGGCGCAGTTTGATCTGGTAGTCACTCTGGTTGATGTCAGCGTCAGCCGGAAGCTCCGGGCGCAGCTCGGGCGGGGTGGTCGCCAGGGTGGCTTCGAATGCATTGCTGATGGGGTAGCCATAACTGCTGGCATCGATATCGGCTGCGCTGACGGGGGCAATCAGGGCTAGGCAACTGAGAAGGGCAAGCAGACGAGGGACATGCGACATGGCTAAATCTCTTGAGAGCTAGGGCTGATGCTGATGGAGCGGGTCAGATGCGGAACGATTTGACCACATAAGTCAGGCTAAGTGCCGTTTAGTTATAGAACTGCCGTTTTTCAGGCAAAAGAGCCATGTAAAAAGCCAATTTGCTACGGCAGCACGGCCAACTGTTCGACCCAGATCAGCTCGCAGGCGCCGTCGCCAGTGTCTTCGCGGCTGAGCGAGCTGACCCAGCGATAGCCATCGTCACCGTCGATTCGCACCAGTTGCCCGCTCAGGCGAATCTGCTGGCCTGTTTTGAGCCCGGCCAGAATGCTGGCTACTTCAGGGTTGGCGGGTATCAGGTGCATGTTGGCGCTGTGGATCTCGATCTGCCGGCGTTCGATTGGCAGTTGTTCGGCGCGCCAGAAGTACCAGCGATTGCGCTGGCTGATGTTGATATGGCGCAGCACCTCGGGGTCGGCCATCGGTCCCCAGCCAAGCGCCAGGTCAGTCGGCGAGTGCTTGGCGCCGCGGTCGAGGTAGTAGTCTTCACGGCCGAGAATGCGTGCTTCCAGCTGGAAGCTTTCTAGCCTGCTGACCGTGTGCTCCGCCACGCGCCAGCTGCCGCTGGACAGCGGTGTGCTGGGCGGCAGGCTGCTGGGCGTGGGCAACAGCATGACCCACAGCATCCAGAGGCCGAGCAGGCTTGCGGCGATCAGTATCAGGCGACGTATCAGCATGGCTGAATTCTAGCCGCAGAGGCTGTGAGTAGGCGATCTCGGGGGGTGTTATCCGTGTCGCGGCGGCTTATCCTACGCAGCCTAATTATCTGCCTGAGTTGCCCATGTCCCGTTATCTGCCCCTGACTGCTCTGCTGATCGCTGCAGCTCTGTGTTTGGTTTTGAGCTTTGCTCTGCGCTACCAGCTGATGGAAGGCGCGCAGTGGGTCGGCCTGTGCGTCGACGCCCCGCAGCAGTTGGCCTGCCAGGTGCGTGCGAGCCTTGGCTGGTTGATCCACTTCCGCATCTTGGCCTGGGCTGCGTTGATCTGCGCCGTGCTGGCATTTGTCCTGCCGGGCGCCTGGGGCAAGCGTTTGGCGGTGCCGGCATTGCTGCTCGCTCTGCCGGCTTTGGTGTTGTACAGCGCTAGCCTGGCGGTATTTGCCGTGGTGCTGGCGCTGCTGCGCTGGGTGCGCGCGCCGCAAACCGCCTGATCAGGCGTTTTGCGCGTTAACCCGCAGGCTGCGCCATAACGCGGCGACCAGTAGCACGCAGGTCAGCGCCCAACCCAGGGCCTGCCAGTTGCTTAGGGTTTCCTGGTATAGCTGCGGCGCAATGCAGGCGCCGATCAGCAGGGCCAGCAGGGCGACCTCACGGCGATAGCCGCCTACCGGACGGCATAGATAGACCAGTGCCGGTAGCAACAGCGCGGCGCTGGGGAAGCTGCGGTAACGCGCATCCGCTACCAGCGCGAGCATCATCACCGCCCCGGCAAAGCCGCTTAGTGCCAGCCACAGCGCGCCCTTGCTATGCAGCCAGTTGAATAGCCGCGCGCGCCAGCCCGTCTGCTGGCTGAGCAGCAGGGCGGCGTGGGCCAGCACCAGCAGGTTCAGCACAATCAATGCGCCGGCCCAGAGCCACTCGCCCACATAGCGGCTGGTAACCAGCGTCAATTCGGCAAACAGGCCGATACAGCCAGCGCCCAGCGCCGCCAGCAGCGGCAACAACAATGCTGCGCGCGGTGAGTGCGGGCGGCCGGCCAGGAGCAGAGTGGCGGCTGCAAGGATCAGGCTAAAGGTCAGCCAGTTCGGCCAGGTGGGCAGGTTGGATACGGCGCCGGCAAGGATCGATTTGTCCTGGCGATCGGCGTCATACAGCCCCCAGTAACCGCCCACGGCGCCTTCGCTGACGCGCTTCCACGGCTGATCAAATGCCTCGATCAGGTTGTAGCGCCAGCCGTTCTGCTCGGCCATGGCGACAAAGCCGCGAATAAACTTGGCCTGGTTGACCAGGCTTGGCACCGCTGTTTCACGCTGGCGGCCTTCGCTGGGCCAGCCGGTTTCGCCGATCAGGATGTCTTTGGGCGCGTAAGCGTTGCCAAAGGTCTGGCGCACTTCGGCGACTTCATGCAGTGCGCTTTCGATGCCGGCAGGGTTGTCTTCCCAGTAGGGCAGCAGATGGATGGTGATGAAGTCCACTGCCGGGGCGACTTCCGGGTGCTTGAGCCAGAACTCCCAGACATCGGCATAGGTCACCGGCTGCTCGATCTGCGCCTTGACCTGTTCAATCAGCGCCACCAGTTGCTGTGGGGTGACTTCCTTGCGCAGCAGCGCCTCGTTACCGACGATCACCGCCTGGACCACGTCCGGGTGGGCATTGGCGATTTTCACCAGGCCGGCGATCTCGATTGCGGTGTCGGCCGGGTTACGGCTGACCCATGCGCCAACGATCAGTTTCAGGCCATGTTTGCGCGCCATATTTGGCAGCTCTTCCAGGCCAGTCACCGAATAGGTGCGCAGGCACTCGAAGCGTTGGGCCAGCAAGGCCAGATCCGCTTCCATACGCTCGGGGCGCAGCTGCATCGGCTGATCGAAGGGCGATTGGTCTTTGTCGAACGGCGTGTAGGACGCGCACTGCAGTTTGTGTGTGGGCGTTGCGGCATCCGCCAGTTCGACCGGTTGGCCAATGCCAAACCACAGACCGAAGAGCGCCAGCAGGCCAAGCAGGCAGGCAAACACGTAGGGAGCAGCAGGGAAGCGAGAAGTAGCAGGCATGATCGGGCGCGTATGGTGGCTGAGCCGCGCATAGTAGCGGATTGGCCCAGCACCTCGCTGGCTGTTTTTACGCCCTGCTCAAGGGTTTACCGTGACAGCAAACCTTATGCCTGGTGATGCAGCCAGGCATGCTTGGGGCGAGCAGCGGCACCTATTGAGCGGCCTTCGATGCGCTGCCAGACCTTCTCGTGAAAGTAGAAGCCCACCGAATTGCACAGCGGTTCGATGGCGGCGACCAGGCCGCTGGCCGCAATGCTGCCGGTCAACGCGTAAGTGACGCCGAAGGCGATGCAGAAGTGCATCAGGGTGAAGGTTACTGTCTTGAGCATGGCGCACCTCGAGTGAGAATTATTCTTCATTGAGGTGCAGCCTAGTGGTGAAAGTGTGATTGGTGAAATGTTTGGATTGAATGGCTCTAATAGTTTTTGGTGATTATTGTTCGCGATGCTCGCCCAGTTGATGGGCAATAAAAAACCCGCACTAGGCGGGTTTTTACTTTCAAGCAGGCTTGAAAGGGTGGTGCATGTGGCTTTCTGGCCTATGAGTAATCGGTTAAACACCAACTGCTCTACCAACTGGGCCAACGACCAAAAATGGTCGGGGTAGGGGGATTCGAACTCCCGACATCCTGCTCCCAAAGCAGGCGCGCTACCGGACTGCGCTATACCCCGATGAACTACTGGCTCCGCGACCTGGACTCGAACCAGGGACCCAATGATTAACAGTCATTTGCTCTACCGACTGAGCTATCGCGGAACAATGGCGCGTATCCTACTGATTAGAAAGGGGAAGTCAATACCTGATCGACTTCCCCAGTGATTCAGAGAACCGCAGCAATCGCCTGAGTAACGGCGGGCAGGTTGCGCTGGTTCAGCGCGGCCACACAGATGCGTCCAGTGCTGACGGCGTAGATGCCGAACTCGGTTTTCAAGCGCTCGACCTGCTCGGCGGTGAGGCCCGAGTAGGAGAACATGCCGCGCTGCTGGGCAACAAAGCTGAAGTCGCGTTTGCAATTCAGGGCCGCCAGCTGCTCGACCATGGCCATGCGCATGCCGCGAATGCGTTCACGCATACCGGCCAACTCTTCTTCCCACAAGGCGCGCAGTTCAGGGCTGTTCAGCACCGAGGCTACAACCGTGGCGCCGTGGGTTGGCGGGTTGGAGTAGTTGGTGCGGATCACGCGCTTGGCTTGCGACAGTACGCGGCCAGCTTCTTCCTGGCTGCCGGTGATGATCGACAGTGCGCCGACGCGTTCGCCGTACAGCGAGAAGGACTTGGAGAACGAACTGGAGACAAAGAACGGGATGCCGGAGGCGGCAAACAGGCGCACAGCAAAGGCGTCCTGCTCGATACCGTCGCCAAAGCCCTGGTAGGCGATGTCGAGGAACGGTACGTGCTCGCGTTCGCGCAGTACTTCCAGCACAGCTTTCCAGTCGTCCAGCGACAGGTCGACGCCAGTCGGGTTGTGGCAGCAGGCGTGCAGCACGACAACCGAGCGGGCTGGCAGATTTCTCAGGTCTTCGAGCATGCCAGCGCGGTTGATGCCGTGGCTGGCTGCGTCGTAATAGCGGTAGTTGTGTACCGCGAAGCCGGCGGACTCGAACAGCGCGCGGTGGTTTTCCCAGCTCGGGTCGCTGATCGCAACCACGGTGTTGGGCAGCAGGCGCTTGAGGAAGTCGGCGCCGGTTTTCAGTGCGCCCGTGCCGCCCACGGCCTGGGTGGTAATCACCCGACCAGCGGCGATCAGCTCGGAGTCGGCACCCAGCAACAGTTTCTGCACTGCGCTGTCATAGGCTGCAATGCCTTCAATCGGCAAGTAACCACGCGGGGCGTGGGCTTCAATGCGGGCTTTCTCGGCTTCGGCTACGGCGCGCAGCAGTGGGATGCGGCCTTCCTCGTTGTAGTAAACGCCCACGCCCAGATTGACCTTGGTCGCGCGGGTATCGGCGTTGAATGCTTCATTGAGGCCCAGGATGGGATCGCGCGGAGCCATTTCGACGGCAGAGAACAGACTCATGGATGCGGCAGCTCTGAAGAGGAGAGGTGAGTATCAGGCAACACCCGGCTAGGGGTTGCGTAAGTGGGCCGGTAGTATACCGACGCATAACCTGTGCTGCGACAGCAGGCACACGCTTTTCACCGGTTTTGACGTAGGCTTTCAGGCCGCGTCACAGCCGCTTGTCGAGGTCCGTCATGTCCGAGTTTCAATTGGTCACCCGTTTCCAGCCGGCCGGCGATCAGCCCGAGGCGATTCGGCAGATGGTCGAAGGCCTGGAAGCAGGCCTTTCACACCAGACATTGCTCGGCGTAACCGGCTCCGGCAAGACCTTTTCCATCGCCAACGTGATCGCGCAGATCCAGCGTCCGACCCTGGTGCTGGCGCCGAACAAGACCCTGGCCGCGCAGCTGTACGGCGAGTTCAAGAGCTTCTTCCCGAACAATGCGGTGGAGTATTTCGTTTCTTACTACGACTACTACCAGCCCGAGGCCTATGTGCCGTCCTCCGATACCTTTATCGAGAAGGACGCCTCGATCAACGACCATATCGAGCAGATGCGCCTATCGGCGACCAAGGCGCTGCTGGAGCGGCCGGACGCGATCATCGTCACCACCGTGTCGTGCATCTACGGTCTGGGCAGCCCAGAGTCGTACCTGAAGATGGTGTTGCACGTCGACCGTGGCGACAAAATGGACCAGCGCGCCTTGCTACGCCGCCTTGCCGACCTGCAATACACCCGCAATGACATGGATTTCGCCCGCGCCACCTTCCGCGTACGCGGCGATGTGATCGATATCTTCCCGGCCGAATCGGATCTGGAAGCCATTCGCATCGAGCTGTTCGACGATGAAGTGGAAAGCATCTCGGCCTTCGATCCACTGACTGGTGAGGTGATCCGCAAGCTGCCGCGCTTTACCTTCTACCCCAAGAGCCACTACGTCACCCCGCGCGAGGTGCTGCTGGAGGCGGTGGAGAAAATCAAGGTCGAGCTGGCCGAACGCCTGGAGTACCTGCGCAGCACCAACAAGCTGGTGGAAGCGCAGCGCTTGGAGCAGCGCACCCGTTTCGACCTGGAGATGATTATCGAGCTGGGTTACTGCAACGGCATCGAAAACTACTCGCGCTACCTGTCCGGGCGCGGCCCTGGCGAGCCGCCACCGACGCTGTACGACTACCTGCCTGACGAGGCGCTGCTGGTGATCGACGAGTCCCACGTCTCGGTGCCGCAGGTCGGCGCAATGTACAAAGGCGACCGCTCGCGCAAGGAAACCCTGGTCGAATACGGCTTCCGCCTGCCGTCGGCGCTGGATAACCGGCCGATGCGCTTCGAGGAGTGGGAGGCGGCCAGCCCGCAGACCATCTTCGTCTCTGCTACGCCTGGCAACTACGAAGCCGAGCATGCCGGGCGAGTGATCGAGCAGGTGGTGCGGCCGACCGGCCTGGTTGACCCACAGATCGAGGTGCGCCCGGCGTTGACCCAGGTCGATGATCTGCTCTCGGAAATCCACAAGCGCGTGGCCATCGAGGAGCGTGTGCTGGTTACCACGCTGACCAAGCGCATGGCTGAAGACCTGACGGATTACTTGGGCGATCACGGCGTTAAGGTGCGCTACCTGCACTCGGATATCGACACGGTAGAGCGGGTCGAGATCATCCGTGACCTGCGTATCGGTGCGTTCGATGTGCTGGTGGGTATCAACCTGCTGCGCGAAGGCCTGGATATGCCGGAAGTGTCGCTGGTGGCGATTCTCGATGCCGACAAGGAAGGCTTTCTGCGCAGCGAGCGCTCACTGATCCAGACCATCGGCCGCGCCGCGCGTAACCTCAATGGCCGGGCGATTTTGTATGCCGACCGCATGACCGGCTCGATGGAGCGTGCCATCGGCGAAACCGAGCGCCGGCGTAACAAGCAGATCGCCTTCAACGAAGCCAACGGCATCACCCCCAAGGGCGTGTTCAAGGATGTTCAGGACATCCTCGAAGGCGCCACCGTGCCCGGCTCGCGCAGCAAGAAGCGCAAGGGCATGGCCCAGGCCGCCGAAGAAAGCGCGCGTTACGAGAACGAACTGCGCTCGCCCAGCGAAATCAGCAAGCGCATTCGCCAGCTGGAAGAGAAGATGTATGCCCTGGCCCGCGATCTGGAGTTCGAGGCAGCCGCGCAGCTGCGTGATGAAATCCAGAAACTGCGGGATCGCCTACTGCAGGTTTGATTAGGTAAATGTGGGAGGGGCATCGTGTGGGAGGGGCTTTAGCCGCGACAGGGTTACTGCTGCTTCGCGGCTAAAGCGGAGTGCCGCCCAGCCCCTCCCACAAATGCTGTTCAGCGTCGACCGAAGATAATCAGCACCACGCCGCCGAGGGTGATCCCGCAAGCCAGCATCGCCATCATGCTCAGGCGTTCACCCAGCAACAGGTAGCCCAGCAACAACGCTACTACCGGGTTGACGAAGGCGAAGGTCGACACCAGGCTCGGCCGCACCTCGCGCAGCAGCCAGAAATACGCCGGATACACGCCGAGGCTGACCGGTAGCACCAGGTAGGCCAGCCACAGCCAGGCATTGCCGCTTATGGTGTGCAGGTCCAACGCCTGCCAGTCGCCGTGCCATAGGCCGAATAGCGCCAGTAGCAGTGCACCGATCAGCATCTGCAGGCTCAGCCCCAGCCAGCTGGAGCGAAACGGCGGGCGCTGACGCATCAGCCAGGCGCCGCCAGCCCAGAGCAGGGTGGCGAACACCACCAGCAGTCCGGCGAACCACTGTTCGATAGAGGCGCTGTGATCCAGGCCGTTGTTCATCAGCAGCACAATCCCGCTGCAGGCCAGCGCCAGCCCACACATCACCCACAACGGCGGGCGCTCACCGAGCAGCCATTCCAGCGCCACGCTCCACAGCGGCAGGGTGGTGTAGAGCATCGCCAGCATGCCGGTCGGCAAATACTGGTTGGCGTAGATCAGCGCGCCCTGGCCGACTGCAATCAGCGCCAGGCTGCCGATCAGCACGCCGCCCCAGTCGCTGCGCTGCATGCGCAGTTGACCGCTGAGCACCACCCAGGCCAGGGCGAGCAGGCCGGCAATCGAGAAGCGCAGGCTGCCGATGACGAACGGCGGCAGCTCCAGCAGGAGGAAGTGGTTGGCCAGGTAGGTGGTGCCCCAGCCGATATAAATAGTGGCAAAGGCGACAATCAGCAGCAGGCTGCGGGTGCGTGATGGGGTAGGCATGGCGATCTGAGTTGGCGAGGGCAGGGCGGGTGCCTGGAAAAGTGGCAAGGCCCGCAGTAGAGGGCGTCAGTCTAAGCGGGCTGGCGTTGTTGTCCAGCCTGCTACGCACTACAAGACAAAGCGTTAACCCGCCGCAGGCGCTGGCGTCGCTGAAATAGCCGCGCTGGCTGGAGCCGGCGGCGGCCAGCCTGTTAATATCGCGCCCTTGAAAGATTGCCCGTTGCACATTCTCTGAGAGCCGCCATGACCACCGTTCGTACCCGTATCGCGCCGTCGCCCACTGGTGATCCGCACGTAGGCACCGCCTATATCGCCCTGTTCAACCTGTGCTTTGCCCGTCAGCACGGTGGCGAATTTATCCTGCGTATCGAAGATACCGACCAGGTGCGCTCGACCCGCGAGTCGGAACAGCAGATTTACGACGCCCTGCGCTGGCTGGGTATCGAGTGGAGCGAAGGCCCGGACGTCGGTGGCCCGCACGGCCCGTATCGGCAGAGCGAGCGCGGGCATATCTACCAGAAGTACAGCGCCGAGCTGGTGGAGAAGGGCCATGCCTTCCACTGTTTCTGCAGCGCCGAACGCCTGGACAAACTGCGCGCCGAGCAGATGGAAGCCAAGCAGACGCCGCGTTATGACGGCCACTGCATGCACCTACCCACCGCCGAAGTACAACAACGCCTGGCCGCTGGCGAGCCGAACGTGGTGCGCATGAAGGTGCCGACCGAAGGCGTGTGCGTGGTGCCGGACATGCTGCGTGGCGAAGTAGAGATCCCTTGGGATCGCATGGACATGCAGGTACTGATGAAGACCGATGGCCTGCCGACCTACTTCCTGGCCAACGTGGTCGATGACCACCTGATGGGCATTACCCACGTGCTGCGCGGCGAAGAATGGCTGCCGTCGGCGCCCAAGCTGATTCTGCTCTACGAATACTTCGGCTGGGACAAGCCGCAGCTGTGCTATATGCCGCTGCTGCGTAACCCGGACAAGAGCAAGCTGTCCAAGCGCAAGAACCCGACCTCAATCACTTTCTACGAGCGCATGGGCTTTCTGCCGCAAGCGATGCTCAACTACCTCGGTCGCATGGGTTGGTCGATGCCGGACGAGCGCGAGAAGTTCAGCCTCGACGAGATGGTTGAGCACTTCGATATCAATCGAGTGTCGCTCGGGGGGCCGATTTTCGACCTGGAGAAGCTGTCCTGGCTTAACGGCCAGTGGATGCGCGAACTGAGCGTCGAAGAATTCGCCGCTGGCGCGCAGAAGTGGGCGTTCAACAGCAACTACCTGATGCAGATCGCACCGCACGTGCAGAGCCGGGTGGAAACCTTTAGTCAGATCGCGCCATTGGCCAGCTTCTTCTTCGCTGGCGGCGTGGCCCCGGATGCCGCGTTGTTCGAGCACAAGAAGCTCTCGGCCGAGCAGGTGCGTCAGCTGATGCAGTTGATTCTGTGGAAGCTCGAAGCGCTGCGTCAGTGGGAAAAGGACAAGATCACCGGCTGCATTCAGGCGGTGGTCGAGCACCTTGAGCTGAAACTGCGCGACGCCATGCCGCTGATGTTTGCTGCTGTCACCGGCCAGGCCAGCTCGGTGTCGGTGCTCGATGCCATGGAAATTATCGGTCCGGATCTGACTCGTTTCCGTTTGCGTCAGGCCATCGAGTTGCTCGGTGGCGTGTCGAAGAAGGAAAACAAGGAGTGGGAGAAGCTGTTGGCGGCCATCGCCTAAGCAGCTGAATGCCCCGTCCGGCCGTCGTTTTGGCGTGCCGGGATGGGGTAAGTGGTTGTTCTGTCAGCATAAAGAATGCTGATGCTGGTAAAAATTTTGTTGACAGGTGTGGGGCGTGCTCTTAACATGCGCCCCGTCCTTGAGATGGGGCTATAGCTCAGCTGGGAGAGCGCTTGCATGGCATGCAAGAGGTCAACGGTTCGATCCCGTTTAGCTCCACCATCTTCAAAGCCGCAAGGCTTGCCACAATCAGCTCCAGCAGCTGGTTGGTTGTAGAAGGGTTACGTCCCCTTCGTCTAGTGGCCTAGGACACCGCCCTTTCACGGCGGTAACAGGGGTTCGAGTCCCCTAGGGGACGCCAGTTTGAAAAAGCAGTGCTGGTTTGGGCTGTGAGCCGAGAGGCGATAAATCTGGGGGTATAGCTCAGCTGGGAGAGCGCTTGCATGGCATGCAAGAGGTCAACGGTTCGATCCCGTTTATCTCCCTTGTTCTTCGAAGGTTTCGTCCCCTTCGTCTAGTGGCCTAGGACACCGCCCTTTCACGGCGGTAACAGGGGTTCGAGTCCCCTAGGGGACGCCATTTTTGCCCGCTCTGCGGGATTTTGAAGGGTCATTCATTATTGAATGGCCCTTTTGTTTTTATGGCCTGCTATCCGTGGCGGCCACCCTCCGGGCGCGTCACTGCGCGACGTTAAAAATTGCTCCAGGCAATTTCTTCTACCTCCTGAAGATTATTTCTCTAGCCGATCAGTGGTTGCCGCTCAGGCTTGCTTAATTGTATTACGCCTATAATATTGCAGTCGTAATATTAAGGGGTCGAGCATGAGCGAGAAGAAGGCGCACACCCGCGAACGCATCCTGGCTGCTGCCAGCGCGGCGTTGTTGCAGCGTGGTCCGGCTGAGCCCAGCGTGGGCGAGGTGATGGGGGCGGCTGGTCTGACGGTCGGCGGCTTCTACGCGCATTTCGAGAGTAAGGATGCGCTGATGCTGGAGGTGTTCCAGCAGATGCTCTGCCAGCGCCGGGAGCGGGTCACGCAGCTTGATCCGGCTTTGTCTGCTCACGAACGCCGGGTGCTGCTGGCGGCCTTCTATCTGTCGCGCAAGCACCGCGATGCCGGTGAACAGGGTTGTCCGCTGCCCAGTTCAGTAGGTGAGCTGGCGCGTATGCCGGATGGTTTTCGCGCGGTGCTGGCGGAGCATATCGAGCTGATGACGGCGCAGCTGGCGGGCAGTCCTGAAGAGGCTGATCAGGCGCTGGCCGATCTCGCTTTGATGGTCGGAGGGCTGGCGCTGGCACGCGCGCTGGGTCCTGGTGAGTTGTCTGATCGAGTCTTGCGTGCTGCTAAATCGGCAATCGTCTGAGGATGTGGCAATGAATAGCATGAGCTGGGTTCGTGGTTTCAACACATCGATTGGTCTGCTGGCACCGCATGCCCTGGCCAGCAAGTTGCGCCGGGAGTTTATGACGCCGCATACCTCGCCGCCGCGGGATTGGGAGTTGCCATTGCTGGCGCAGGCCGAGCGCATCACCCTGCGCTTCGGTTTGTCAGCGCTGCGTTGGGGCAGCGGACCGGCCGTGTTGCTGATGCATGGTTGGGAAGGCCGGCCGACGCAATTCGCCGAGCTGATCAAGGCCTTGGTCAATGCCGGCTACGGCGTGGTGGCGCTGGATGCCCCGGCCCACGGTCGTTCGCCTGGGCGTGAAGCCAATGTGGTGCTGTTTGCCCGCGCCTTACTAGAGGCCGCCAGCGAGCTGCCGCCGCTGAAAGCGGTGATTGGCCATTCCATGGGGGGCGCCAGTGCCTTGCTGGCCACCCAGCTGGGCTTGCGTACTGAGGCGCTGGTGAGCATTGCCGCGCCCAGCCGGATTCTGACCATGCTGCGGCGCTTCTCGCGCTATATGGGCTTGCCGCGTCAGGCGCGCGCGCACTTTGTCCGGTTGGTCGAAGAGAAAGCCGGGATACCCGCTGGGCAGCTTGATAGCGCGCACTACCAGTTGGATTTCCCCGGGTTGGTCGTGCATGCAGAGGACGACCCGATGGTGCCGTTCAGCGAGGCGGAGGCGATTCATCAGAGCTGGTTCGACAGCCGCCTGCTACGCCTGGAAAACGGCGGGCATCAGCGCGTATTGGCCGACCCGCGGGTGGTGCAGGCGGTGCTGGAACTGTTGGCGTCGCTGAATCAGACATCGTCCAAGGCGCTGGCCTCGTAACCGATAACCTTGTTACGCCCGGCGGCCTTGGCTTGGTATAGCGCCTGGTCGGCGTGGCGTAGCAACTGTTCGCGATCGCTGCCGGCATCCGGAATCAGCGCATACACGCCGATGCTCAGGCTCAGGTCGATACTCAGGCCCTGGTGCATGCAAGGGTGGCTGGCCAGGTCGGCACGCAGTTGTTCGGCCAGGTCTATGGCGCCGGACTGATCGGTGTCACAGAGCACGGCGGCAAACTCTTCGCCGCCAAAACGTACCAGCAGGTCGTTACTGCGCATGCGCTGCTGCATGCGCAGGGCAGCGTGTTGCAGGCAGGCGTCGCCAACCAGATGGCCGTGCTGGTCGTTGACCTTCTTGAAGTGATCCAGGTCCATCATCAGCATGGCGATTGGCTGCTGGCTGCGTTTGGCCTGGGCGAGCATGCGCTCCAGTTCTTCGTTGAGCACCTGGCGGTTGAACAGCCCGGTCAGGCTGTCGCGACGGCTGAGTTCGGCCAGCTGTCGGTTGGCGGTGGAAAGCTCCTGCAGGGCCTGTTGCAAGGAGGCGGTGCGCTCCTCTACGCGCGCTTCCAGGCCTTCGTTGATCTGCTGCTGCAGATCCAGACTCTTGGCCTGTTCCATGCGCAGTTCGTGCTCGTTGGCAAACAGCAGGGCCTGGGCCTGTTGCTGGGCGCTTTGCGCCAGGCGGATGCGTGAGCCGAGGGCAATCGAGAAAATCACCAGCTCAAGCAGGCTGCCGATCTGCTGGGCGTGCAGGGTTAGTAGCGAATTGGCGATCAGGCCGGTGCCGCTGAGCACGCTGAACAGGCTGGCGATAATCAGGGCTGACCAGCCGAGGGCGAACAGCTTGGCCGGCGGGTAGCCGTCGCGCCAGCGCAGTACCGTGAAGATGCAGCCGAAAATTGCGCAAACCAGTAGCAGCACGAAACTGCCGATCAGTGCGACGAGATAGGGGGCGACCAATGCCAGCGCCATCACCAGCAGGCTGCTGCCAATCAGGCCGCGGCAGATCGAACGGTACGCCGGGTGTTGGTTCTTGAGGTCGAGTACGCCATAGGTGAACAGCACGCCGAACAGGGTTGCCAGTGCCGAGCTGAACGGGAAACTCATCTGCTGCCAGGTCAGTGACTCGGGCCAGAACCATTGCAGGGCAAAACCCAGCTGGATGAACTGGTAGAGGCTGAAACTGGCGACAAACAGGCTGTACCACAGGTAGTTGCGGTCGCGAGTGATGATAAAGATCGACAGGTTGTAGATCATCATCACCAGCAGGGCACCGAAAAACAGACCCTGTAACAGCAGCATGCGTTGTTCGTGCTGGTTGAAGGCTTGGGCGCTCATCAGGCTGGCGCTGAGGTTGGCCGAGCCGTCGGTCTGCATGCGCAGGATCAGCTCACGTTCTTCCCCGGCTGCCAGGCTGAATGGCAGCACCAGTTGGCGGTGATTAACCCAGCGTTGGTGGAATGGCCGCTGGTCGCCGGCCTGATACACCCGGCCGTCGTCCAGGCCGTAGGCGTCCAGGGTGTCGAGCAGTGGATTACCGATCAACAGCACCCAGTTGATGGCGTTATCCGCCGGGTTGTGCAGGCTGAAACGCAGCCAGTAGGCGTGGGTGCTGTAGCCGAAACTGGCATCGCGACGGGCCACCGGTTGCCAGGCGGATGCAGGCAGCTGACGAACGCTGTGGATGTCCGCCAGGCCTTCGGGGTCTGCCCAGACGTGCATGGCGGGGCCAGGCAGCAGTGGCGTATCGCTGGCCAGCAGCGGCAGGCTGGTGGTGGCCTGCGCCAGTGCCGGCAGCAACAGCAGTAGAAGTACGCGCAGCAACACGATCAAAAGAGGCTTTCCCTAGCAAGGATGTTGGCGGACACGACAAAGGTGCATTATTGCGCGGCCTTATGACATACCGATAGCTTAGCCGGGGTTGCTTATGAGCCAAAATTTGCTGCATTGCCATGCTCAGCGCGACGCTTGCCTGCATGCGCTGGCCGCCGACCTGCTGGCGCAGATTCAGGCCACGCTGGCGCAACAGCCTCGCGCTGGACTGATCCTGCCTGGCGGCAGTAGCCCGCGGGCCTTGTTGCCTTTGCTGGCGCAGCAACTGGACAGTCAGCGTATCGACCTCAGCCCCAGTGATGAGCGCTGGGTGGCAGCGCAGGCCGCCGAAAGCAACTGGCAGCTGCTGCATCAGGGATTGCCACAGGCTAACTGCCTGGACCCACGCCAGGGCGCGACGTTGCCCCAGTCGGCGAGCAGCTGGGGCGAGCAACTGGCGCAGTGGTCGCCGTTTAGCGCGGTGCTGCTGGGGATGGGGGAAGACGGTCACATCGCCTCGCTGTTTCCCGGTATGCCTGGCCTGGCGGCTGCGCTCGATCCGCAAGCCGAGCCTGCAGCCTTGCCAGCGCTGGCGCCGCAAGAGCCGCGCGAGCGTCTGTCGCTGAACCTGGCCATGCTGCAGCGTGGTCAGTGGCTGGGCTTGCTGGCGTTTGGCGAAGCTAAGCGCGCGTTGATCGAAGCTGTGCTGGCCGACCAGCCTGCGTCGCGTGGGTTACCGCTGTATGCGTGGCTGCAGCGCAGCCCGTTGCCGGTGAATATCTACTGGGCTCCTTGAGCGCCTGCTGCGTTAAAGCCAGCTTTAAGTCGGTACACTATAAGCCTGTACCTCGCCGATAAAGGGACTCGTCATGTTGCATCCGGTTGTTGAGCAGGTTACCGCCGCACTGGAAACGCGTTCGGCCAAGCGCCGCGAGCGTTATTTGCAGCGCCTGGCCCTGGCGGCCGGGCGCACCGCGCATCAGGCCCTGGGCTGCTCCAATCTGGCCCATGCCCTGGCTGCGCAGCCTGAGGATGCGCGGCTGATCATGAAGCAGGGCGGCTCACCGCATGTCGCGATCATCTCCAGCTATAACGATCTTCTTTCGGCCCATGCACCGCTCAGGGAGTATCCCGAGCGCCTGAAAGTGGCGCTGGCCAAGGCTGGCGCGACCTCACAGTTCGCCGCCGGGGTGCCGGCCATGTGTGATGGCATTACCCAGGGTGAGGCTGGCATGCAGCTGTCGCTGTTCTCCCGCGACCTGATTGCCCAGGCCGCTGCCATCGGTTTGACCCACGGCATTTTTGACGGCGCGCTGTATCTCGGCGTGTGCGACAAGATCGTCCCCGGCCTGCTGATCGGCGCGCTGCACTTCGGCCACCTGCCGGCGGTGTTCGTCCCGGCCGGGCCCATGCAGTCGGGCCTGCCGAACAAGGAGAAAGCCGCAGTCCGCCAGCGTTACGCCCGTGGTGAAGCCAGCCGTGATGAGCTGCTGGCCGCCGAGTTGGCTGCTTACCACCAGGCTGGTACCTGCACCTTCTACGGCACCGCCAATACCAATCAGCTGCTGATGGAAGCCATGGGCCTGCACGTACCGGGCAGCGCCTTTATCCATCCCTACACGCCGCTGCGCGATGCGCTGACCGATGAAGCCGCGCGGCTGGTGGCGCACAACAGTCGCCAGGGCGAACGTTACTTGCCGGTCGGTCAACAGATTGATGCGCGGGCGCTGATCAATGCGGTGGTGGCCTTGCTCGCCAGCGGCGGTTCGACCAACCACACCCTGCACCTGCCGGCCATTGCCCGGGCGGCTGGTTATGAATTGAGCTGGGATGATTTCGCCGAACTGTCCAAGGTCGTACCGCTGTTGGCGCGGGTTTATCCGAATGGTGCGGCGGATGTGAATCAGTTTCAGGCCGCCGGTGGGCCGGCCTGGTTGCTGCGTGAGCTGCTCGGCGCCGGCTTGCTGCATGACGATGTTGCCACCGCCGCCGGGCATGGCTTGCGTGCTTACACCCGCGAACCCTGGCTGGAGGGCGAGCGCCTGGCTTGGCGCGAGCTGCCAGCGCAGAGCCCGGCGCCCGATATTGTCCGGCCGGCCGCCGAGCCGTTTGCCGAGGAGGGCGGGCTGGTGCTGCTGACGGGCAACCTGGGCCGCGCCATCCTGAAAACCTCGGCGGTGGACCCGGCGTTCTGGCACATCCGCGCCCAGGCGCGCATCTTCGATTCGGAAGCGGCCGTGCAGGCCGCCTACAGCGCTGGCGAGCTGCAAGGTGACCTGGTGCTGGTGGTGCGCTTCCAAGGCCCACAAGCCAATGGCATGCCTGAACTGCACAAACTGATGCCGCTGTTGGCCAATCTGCAGCAAGCCGGTCAGCGTGTCGCGCTGATTACCGATGGGCGCATGTCCGGCGCATCCGGGCAGGTTTCCACCGCCTTGCACGTCACGCCGGAGGCGGCGGCAGGAGGCGCCCTGGCGCGGTTGCAGGACGGCGATTGGCTGGTGCTGGATGCGCAAGAGGGGCTGCTGCAGGTGGAGCTGAGCGCGCAGCAACTGGCCGCGCGGCCATTGGCGTCTGCCAGTGCCGAGCTGGAATTGGGCTATGGTCTGGAAATGTTCGCCGCCCAGCGCCGCCTGGTCGGCTCGGCTGAGCAGGGCGCCAGCAGCCTGTTTGAAGACTGAACGCGATGATTGAATCTTGAGAGCGGGGAGCAAGGCATGAGCCTGACGATGGATGTGGTGCTGCAACAGGCCCGCCCGGTGTTGCCGGTGTTGGTGATCGACGATATCAGCCTGGCGGTGGACCTGGCCCGTGCGCTGCACGCCGGCGGCATTCGCGTGCTGGAAGTGACCCTGCGCACCCCTGGCGCGCTGGATGCCCTGGCGGCCATGCGCAAGGAATTGCCGGACCTGCTGGTAGGCGCTGGCACCCTGATTCATGCCGAGCAGTTCAGTGAAGCCCGTGATGCCGGTGCGCAGTTCGCCGTCAGCCCTGGCTGCACCGAGCGCCTGGCGGCGGCGGCAGAAGACTCCGGTTTGCCGTATTTGCCGGGGGTGATGACGCCCTCCGAAGTGCTGCTGGCGCTGGAGTACGGCTATCGCTCGCTGAAGCTGTTCCCGGCCAACGGCGCCACCAGCATCAAGATGCTCAAGAGTTTCAAGGGGCCGTTCACCGGCATTCGCTTTTGCCCAACCGGTGGGGTAACCCCGGATAACCTGCTGAGCTTTCTGCGCCTGCCCAACGTGGCTTGCGTGGGCGGCACCTGGATCGCGCCAAGCAACCTGGTGCGCGCCCGCGCCTGGGACCAGATCACTCAATTGGCGGCCGAGGCCCGCGCCCTGGCCGGTAGCCTGGAGCAGCCGGCATGAGTTGGGAGCTGAGCAATCCCTTTGTCATCGATATTCAGGTGACGGCAGAGGACATCGATGGCCTCGGTCACGCCAACAATGCGGTCTACGTCAGCTGGCTGGAGCGCTGCGCCTGGCGCCATTCGCAGTTTCTCGGCCTGGATCTGACTGAGTATCGCCGCCTCGACCGTGCCATGGCCGTGCTGCGCCATGAGATCGACTACCTGGCCAGCGCCTATGAAGATCAGCAGCTGCAGATGGCCACCTGGATTGTCGAGTCCGACCAGCGCCTGAAGATGGATCGGCGCTTCCAGCTGATTCGCCCGGAAGACGGCGTGACCCTACTGCGGGCGAAAACCACCTTTGTCTGCATCGAGCTGTCCAGCGGCAAGCCCAAGCGCATGCCGCCAGAGTTTGTTGAGGGTTATGGCGCGGCCTTGCAGCCACCTTTCCCGATGGAGCTGTGACGCGCCGTCGGGCTAATGCCTGAGCGCTTCACCGCCGCGCCGCGTACACTACGCGGCGTTTTTCTATCTGCGCCCTTTAGCTCGCGCGGCAAAGAATTTTCAAGAGACTGCCTATGCAAATCGCCCTGGCCCCGATGGAGGGGTTGGTAGACGAAATCCTTCGCGATGTGCTCACTCAGGTGGGCGGCATCGACTGGTGCGTGACGGAATTTATTCGGGTCACTGAGCGGGTGCTGCCCGTCAGCAGCTACGAGAAGCTCGCGCCTGAATTGTTCAGCGGCGCGCAAACGGCTGCTGGCACACCGCTGCGCGTGCAGTTTCTCGGCTCCGATCCCGCCTGCCTGGCGGATAACGCCGCCTTTGCCTGCACCCTGGGTGCGCCGGTGATCGACCTCAATTTCGGCTGCCCCGCCAAGACGGTGAACAAATCCCGTGGCGGCGCGGTATTGCTCAAGGAACCCGAGCTGCTCCACGCCATCGTCCGCGAGGTGCGCCGTGCGGTGCCGGCAGCGATTCCGGTGACGGCGAAAATGCGCCTGGGTTTTGATCACAAGGATTACGCCCTAGAGTGCGCCCAGGCCCTGGCCGATGGCGGCGCGGCGCAGATCGTGGTGCATGCGCGAACCAAGGTCGAAGGCTACAAGCCGCCGGCGCATTGGGAGTGGGTGGCGCGCGTGCAGGACGTGGTCAAGGTGCCGGTATTTGCCAATGGCGAGATCTGGACCCTGGATGACTGGCGGCGTTGCCGTGAGGTCAGCGGGGTGGAGGACATCATGCTCGGCCGTGGCCTGGTGGCGCGCCCGGACCTGGCCCGGCAGATCGCCGCTGCCAAGGCCGGGCAGGATGTGCTGCCTATGAGCTGGGCTGAATTGCAGCCGCTGCTGGCAGATTTCTGGCTGCAGGCGCGGCGCAAGATGTCGCCACGCTACGCACCGGGGCGGCTCAAACAATGGCTGGCGATGCTGACGCGCAGCTACCCCGAAGCCACCGAGCTGTTCAACCTGCTGCGCCGTGAAAGCGATTGCCTGCGTATCGATGGTCTGCTCGGTATCGACTTTATCGAGCCTGAGCGTGCCGAGCAGGCGAGTGCGTAGGATGGGTTAGTTCGTAGGGTGGATCACGCTGCACCGATCCACCATGTTCTCGACATTGGGTGGATGAAAAAGCGTCATCCACCCTACGTGCTTCGCATTGCCACTGCGCGACTAGCGCCCGCCGCTGACATCCAGCAGTGCCCCGCTGGTATAGGACGCCTGCTCGCTGGCCAGCCAGAGAATCGCTTCAGCTACCTCGCTGGCCAAACCGCCACGGCCCATGGGCACGCTCTGGCTGACCCGCGCGACCCGCTCCGGCTCGCCGCCGCTGGCGTGAATCTCGGTCTCAATCACCCCTGGGCGCACCGAGTTAACGCGAATGCCATCGGCCGCCACTTCCTTGGCCAGGCCCAGAGTCATGCTGTCGATGGCGCCTTTGGCCGCTGCGTAGTCGATGTATTCCCCCGGCGCGCCGAGCCGCGCAGCCACCGATGACAAGTTGACAATGGCGCCACCGTTGCCGCCCTGGCGGGTCGACATGCGTTTGATCGCCTCACGGCTGCAGAGAAAACTGCCGAACACATTGGTGGCAAAGACCCGCTGCCAGCGCGCCAGATCCATCTGCTGCAAAGGCATCTGGGTTTCCAGGATGCCGGCGTTGTTGACCAGTACATCGAGGCGACCAAAGTGTTGATCGAGGCGGGCGAACAACTGCATCACCTGGCCTTCGTCGGCGACATCCGCCTGCACGGCAATGGCCTGGCCACCCGCCTGGGTGATCTCGCTCACCAGCGCCTCGGCCACTGCCTGTTGCCGGTGGTAGTTCAGGCACAGCGCATAACCCTGGGCCGCCGCCAGCCTGGCGATGGCGGCGCCAATACCGCGGCTGGCGCCGGTGATCAGCATGACCTTGCTCATCGAATTGCTCCCTGTAAGAAAATTTTGCAGAGGCTTGAAATCTACCTGAGTAACCACATTTTTAGTTATGCGGGATGCCGAAGTCGGGTTCCGCGGTTAACCACTCGCTGAATTTCAGGAGATTTAAATCATGAGCACCGCATTTTCCATGACCCCGCTGTTCCGTCAGTCCGTTGGCTTCGACCGTTTCAATGACCTGTTCGAGTCGGCCATGCGCAACGAGGCGGGCAGCAGCTATCCACCCTACAACGTCGAGAAGTATGCCGACGATCAATACCGCATCGTGGTCGCCGCCGCGGGCTTCCAGGAAGACGATCTGGAACTGCAGGTCGAGCGCGGCGTGCTGACCGTTACCGGCGGCAAGCGCGACACCAGCGCCGACAACGTCACCTATCTGTACCAGGGCATCGCTCAGCGGGCGTTCAAGTTGTCGTTCCGTTTGGCCGACCATATCGAGGTCAAGGCGGCCAGCCTGGTTAATGGTCTGCTGAATATCGACCTGGTGCGCATCGTGCCGGAAGAGGCCAAGGCCAAGCGCATTCCGATTGGGGGCAGCCGCACTGTGCTGCAGAGTTAAACAGCCAGGCTGTTAGCAACAAGGGCACCTGCGGGTGCCCTTGTTGTTTTACAGGGGTGCCGGTATGCGGTTGTCGTGCAGTAACTGGCGGAACTGCTCCAGCGGCACCGGCCGGCTGAACAGGTAGCCCTGGTAGTGGTGGCAACCCTGCTGCTGGAGAAACTCCAGTTGGTCGACCTGCTCGACGCCTTCGGCAATCATGTCCAGACCCAGGCTGCGCGCCATGGCGACGATGGCGCGGATGATTTCCGCGTCGTTGGCGTCCAGGGTGGCGTCGCGCACGAAGGACTGGTCGATCTTCAGCACATCCACCGGCAGGCGCTTGAGGTAGGTCAGCGAGCTGTAGCCGGTGCCGAAATCGTCCATGGCGAAAGTCACGCCGAGGCGTTTGAGGCGGTTCATCTTGGCAATGGTGTCGTCGATATTCTGGATCACAATGCCTTCGGTGATTTCCAGCTTGAGCATATGCGGCGGCAGGTGGCTGCTGGTCAGGCTGCTTTCCACCAATTCGACAAAGTCATTCTGGCGGAACTGCCGAGGGCTGATGTTCACGCACAGGCTGAACTGTGCGGCGTTGACCATGCCCTGCTCAAGCAACTGGGCGCAGGCGTGGCAGGCTTCGGCGAGGACCCAGCCGCCGACTTCGAGAATCAGCCCGCTTTCTTCGAGCACATGGATAAACAGCGCCGGTGATTGCGCGCCCAGGGTCGGGTGCATCCAGCGCAACAGGGCTTCTGCGCCAATGATCTGGTTGTTGCGCGCATCCACCTGGGGCTGAAAGTGCAGTTCGAACTCGCCCCGCGCCAGCGCCAGGCGCAGGTCGTTTTCCAGGCGCAGGCGTTCGCTGGCGGCTTTCTGCATGGTGTTGCGAAACAGCTGGATGCAGTTGCGCCCGGAATCCTTGGCTCGGTAGAGGGCAATATCGGCGCGTTTGAGCAGGTCCGAGGGGGTGTCGCCATGGTCGGGAATCAGGGCGATGCCGATGCTCGGGGTGACTTGCAGTTGATGGCCGTCGAGCAGCATGGGTTCGGCCAGCAGGTGGCGCAGTTTTTCCGCCAGGGCGCGGACTTGCTGCACCACCTTTGAGCGTTTGCCTTCCAGGCCGGAAATCAGCACGACAAATTCGTCGCCGCCCAGGCGCGCCACGGTGTCTTCCTGGCGCACGCTGGCTTCCAGGCGTGCGGTAACCAGTTTGAGCACCGCATCACCGACCGGGTGGCCGAGCGAATCATTGATGTGCTTGAAGTGGTCGAGGTCGATAAACAGCAGGGCGCCGCGCAGTTCGTGGCGTCTGAGCAGGGATATCTGCTGAGTCAGGCGGTCGAGCAGCAGGGCGCGGTTGGGCAGGTTGGTCAGCGAGTCGTGGTAGGCCAGGTGTTGCACCTGGGCCTGGGCTGCCTTGAGCTCGCTGATGTCGCGCGCGGTAAGCAGCAGGCAAGGCGTGTTGTTGAGTTCGATGGGCTCGACCGACACCTCGACCAGCTTGACCGTGCCGTCGCGGTGCTTGCCGTGCATTTCCATGTGGTAGACATGGCCCTCGCGCTGCAGCTTCTGCACCATCGCGTCCCGCTCAGCCAGGTCTGCCCAGACATTGAGCTCCATGGCGCTGCGGCCGATCACCTCATCCACGTTATAGCCGGTGAGGCGGCCGAAGCCTTCGTTGACTTCGATATAGCGGCCCGTATCGCGCTCGGTGATGGTGATGGCGTCGGGGCTGGAGTGGAACGCCAGGGCGAACTTTTCCTGGCTGGCCTGCAGCTCAGCCTGGGCTTTCTGCCGCTCGCTGATGTCGCGGAAGGTGGTGAGGATACAGCGCTGGTTATTCAGCAGCATGGGCCTGGATGAAACCACGCAGGTGATCACTCGGCCCTGTTTGTCGAGGTAATCCGCCACTTCGTTGTGCAGGCTTTTGTCGCGTTCGAGCTTGTCGTACAGCGCGGCCCGCACGTCGAGGTTGGCCCAGAAGTTCAGGTCAGTCATGCGCCGGCCGATGACTTCCTCGGGTTGCCAGCCGAAGGTCTGACTGAAGCTTGCGTTGATTTCCATGCCCACGCCGTCCGGCAGGGTGGTCAGGGCGACGGGGTCGGGGCTGGCCTGGAACAGGTTGGCGAATTTGGCTTCGGAGGCGGCCAGGCTCTGTTCGCGGCGCACCCGCTCGCTGATGTCGATAAGAATGCCGGCCATGCGCTCGGGCTTGCCATCGGCATCGCGGTAGAGCTTGGCGGTGCTTTCCAGGTAATGCACCTCCTTGTTGCCGTACACCGCGCGGTAGGTGACCTGGTATTCCTCGGTCAGGCCCAGCGCCAGGTTGTTGAAGTGTTTGCGCATGGCGTGGCGGTCTTCCAGCGGAACAAAGCTGAAGAACTTGCGGAAATCGTCATGAAAGGGCTCGTCCGCCAAGCCGTGCAGCTTTGAGGCGCGGGCCGAGCCAAACAGCATATTGCTGGGGATGTGCCAGTCCCAGGTGCCGAGGTCGGCCGAGTCCAGGGCCAGATTCAGACGTTCCTGGCTGTCGTGCAGGTCCTGTTCCTGCTGGCGTTGCTGGGTGATATCACGCAGCGACAGGACCAGGCAGGGGATACCGTCCAGGAGTATTTCGCCGCCAAACAGCAGGTTTTTGCGGATGCTGCCGTCGCGGTGGTAAAGCGGTACTTCCAGGCCGTTGAGGGTGTTGCTTTTGACCGCATCCATCATCCGTTGACGGTCTTTCAGGCAGGCCCAGATGCCCATTTCCAGGGAGGTACGGCCGAGGGTCTGTTCACTGGTCCAGCCAAATTGCCGCTCGAAGCCGGCGTTGATCTCGACAAAGCGGCCGCTGGATTTCTCGGTGATGACCACGGCGTCGGGGCTGTAATTGAAGGCATAGGCGAACTTTTCCTCGCTGCTGCGCAGCGCCTGTTCGCGGGCTTGCTGGCTGCTTATGTCGCGGATTACGCCAATAACCCGCTGTTTGCCATCGGCATCCAGTTGCAGGCTGCCGCTGATTTCCAGCCAGTGCAGGCTGCCGTCTGGCCAGCGAATGCGGTGGCGAAAGGCGCGGTTGCTTGGGTTGCCAGCCAGCAGTTGTTCGAACAGGCGCAGGACATCGGGGCGGTCTTCCTCGGGGATCAGCTCGATATAGTCGATGCGTTTTTCCAGCGGCTGCTTGGGGTCGAGGCCAAACAGGGCCTGGGCGCCGCGGGACCAGCTGACCCGGCCGCTTTCGATGTCCCAGTACCATGTGCCCAATTTGGCACCGTTGAGGGCGCGCAACAGACGCGGGGCATCGTTCCAGGTGCTTTCAAATTCGGCAGGGTCCAGTGCCGGGATAAACGGCAGTGGCGGACGGCGATCACTGGATTTAGCCACGACCAACGCTTCCTTTGTCTGCGTGGGTTTCCTGGCCTTTGGCTGAGCAACGGGGCTGAGTCATGCAGAAACCTTTCTTATCGTTATAAGCCCACGTTAGCCCTTAGTCGTTGGCCATTGCAAGGCCATCACGCTGGGCATCCAGCAGGTTCATAAAGGCCCGCGCAGCGTTGGAAAGGGTGCGTTCGGTGTGGCTGATATAGCCCAACTGGCGGGTCAGCTGGATGCCCGGTAATGGCAGGCGCGCGACCTGTTCGTCGAGCATGGTGCGCGGCAGTACGCTCCAGGCCAGACCGATGGAGACCATCATTTTGATGGTTTCCAGGTAGTTGGTGCTCATGGCGATATTCGGCGTCAGCCCCTGGGCCTCGAACAGGCGCCGCACGATATGGTGGGTAAAGGTGTTGCCGCCGGGAAAAACCGCCGGGTGATGCGCCACATCAGCCAGGCTGATCGCCTTGCTGCGTGCCAGCGGATGCTCGGGGGCGGCGACGAAATCCAGCGGATCGTCCCACACTGCCACCGCATGCACCGGCTCGCGGGTTTCCGGAGCCAGGGTGATCACCGCCAGCTCGGCGCGGCCATGCAGCACCTCTTCATAGGCCACTTCGGAGTCGAGAAACTGGATATCCAGCGCCACCTGCGGGTGCGCCCGGGTAAAGGCGCGCAGCAGCGGTGGCAGGCGGTGCAGGCCGATATGATGACTGGTGGCCAGGGTCAGGCGACCGCTGATCTCGCCATTCAGGTTGGTCAGTGCGCGGCGCGTATCATCGAGCACATTGAGAATCTGGTAAGCCCGCGGTAGCAGGGCGCGGCCGGCCTCGGTCAGGCTCACCTCGCGGCCCAGGCGATCAAACAGGCGCACACTCAGCTGCTGCTCCAGGCTGGCGATGCGTTTACTTACTGCCGGCTGGGTCAGGTGCAGGCGCTCCGCCGCTTCGGAGAAGCTGCCCAGCTCGGCGATGGCAATAAAAGCATTGAGGGTGGCGAGATCCATGCGGCTGTTCCTGGCGGTGTGCGGGGCGCAATGTGCGCTGTTTAAGCTTATTTGTATTCCATTGTGGAATGCTTTGAATGAAAAATATGAATTTGAGTAATTTAATGCAAGCCCATAGGATTACCCCATAAGCCAAAGGGCTATTTGCCTTGGCATAGAAAGACGCTGATGAGGGACTCGCTGATGGCCGGCAAAACGCTGTACGACAAGCTCTGGGAAATGCACGAAGTGAAGCGCCGCGACGATGGTTCGTCGCTGATCTATATCGACCGGCATATCCTCCACGAAGTGACCTCGCCCCAGGCCTTTGAGGGCTTGCGTCTGGCCAGCCGTAAACCGTGGCGCATCGACGCCAACATCGCCACCCCGGACCACAACGTGCCGACCACCAAGGCCGAGCGTCAGGGTGGCCTGGAAGCCATTGCCGATGAAGTGTCGCGGATTCAGGTGCAAACCCTGGATGAGAACTGCGATGACTTCGGCATCCTCGAATTCAAGATGAACGACATTCGCCAGGGCATCGTTCACGTCGTTGGTCCAGAGCAGGGCGCCACCTTGCCGGGCATGACCGTGGTCTGCGGCGACTCGCACACCTCGACCCACGGCGCCTTCGGCGCGCTGGCCCACGGCATCGGCACCTCCGAGGTCGAGCATGTGCTGGCGACCCAGTGCCTGGTGGCCAAGAAGATGAAGAACATGCAGGTGCTGGTCGAAGGTCAGCTGCCGTTCGGCGTTACTGCCAAAGACATCGTGCTTGCAGTGATCGGCAAGATCGGCACCGCCGGCGGTAACGGCCATGCGTTGGAGTTTGCTGGCAGCGCAATCCGCGACCTGTCGCTGGAAGGGCGCATGACCATCTGCAATATGTCCATCGAAGCCGGCGCCCGCGTGGGCCTGGTGGCGGTGGATGAGAAAACAATTGCCTACGTTGAAGGCCGTCCGTTTGCCCCGAAAGGCGCCGATTGGGCCGCCGCCGTGGCGCAGTGGCAGGACCTGGTGTCCGATGCCGATGCGCATTTCGACACTGTGGTTGAGCTGCGCGCCGAAGACATCAAACCACAGGTCAGCTGGGGTACTTCGCCTGAAATGGTGCTGGCTGTGGATCAGAACGTGCCGGACCCAGCCGCCGAAAGCGACCCGGTGAAGAAAGACTCGATTATCCGCGCCCTGAAATACATGGGTTTGCAGGCCAATCAGGCGATCACCGATATCCAGCTGGATCGCGTATTTATCGGCTCCTGCACCAACTCGCGAATCGAAGACCTGCGCGCCGCCGCTGAAGTGGCCAAGGGTCGCAAGGTCGCCAGCACCATCAAACAGGCGATGGTGGTGCCGGGCTCCGGGCTGGTCAAAGCCCAGGCGGAACAAGAAGGCTTGCACCACATCTTTATCGAAGCCGGTTTTGAATGGCGCGAGCCGGGCTGCTCCATGTGCCTGGCGATGAACCCGGACAAACTCGGCAGTGGCGAGCATTGCGCCTCCACCTCCAACCGCAACTTCGAAGGCCGTCAGGGTGCCGGTGGGCGTACGCACCTGGTCAGCCCGGCGATGGCTGCTGCTGCTGCGGTGACCGGCCGTTTTATCGATGTGCGCGAATTGATCCAGGCCTAAGGAGCTGACGATGAAAGCCTTTACTCAACACACCGGCCTGGTCGCTCCACTGGATCGCGCCAACGTCGACACCGACCAGATCATCCCCAAGCAGTTCTTGAAGTCGATCAAGCGCACGGGTTTTGGCCCGAATCTGTTCGATGAGTGGCGCTATCACGATGTCGGTCAGCCGAATCAGGACAACTCCAAGCGCCCGGTGAACCAGGAATTCGTGCTGAACTTTCCGCGCTATCAAGGCGCCAGCGTGCTGCTGGCGCGGGAGAACTTTGGTTGTGGTTCGAGCCGCGAACACGCGCCTTGGGCGTTGGAAGAGTACGGTTTCCGCACGATCATCGCGCCGAGCTTTGCCGATATCTTCTTCAACAACAGTTTCAAGAACGGCCTGCTGCCGATCATCCTCAAGGAAGACGAGGTCGATGCGCTGTTCCAGCAGGCCGAAGCCACGGTCGGCTATCAGCTGACCGTCGACCTGGCTGCGCAAACCGTGACCCGTCCGGATGGTGTGCAGTACAGCTTCGAGGTCGATGCCTTCCGCAAGCATTGCCTGCTCAATGGTCTGGACGATATCGGTCTGACTCTGCAGGACAGCGATGCGATCAAGACCTTTGAAACCACCTATCAGCAGCGCAGCCCCTGGCTGTTCGGCGCCATCAAGTAATCAGCGGGCGAGTGCATCCGTTACTCGCCGATTAATGAGTTGAGAAAAGCATGTCCAAGCAGATTCTGATTCTCCCCGGCGACGGTATCGGTCCGGAAATCATGGCCGAAGCGGTCAAGGTGCTGAACCTGGCCAACGACAAGTACAACCTGGGTTTCGAGCTGAGCTTCGATGACCTCGGTGGTGCGGCCATCGACCGTTATGGCGTGCCGCTGGCTGACGAAACCCTGGCCCGCGCCAAGGCCGCCGATGCCATTCTCCTCGGCGCTGTAGGCGGCCCGAAGTGGGACGCCATTGACCCAGCGATCCGTCCGGAGCGTGGCCTGCTGAAGATTCGCTCGCAGCTGGGGCTGTTCGGTAACCTGCGTCCGGCGATTCTCTATCCGCAACTGGCCGATGCCTCCAGTCTCAAGCGCGAGATCGTTGCCGGTCTGGATATCCTCATAGTGCGTGAACTGACTGGCGGGATCTATTTCGGTCAGCCACGTGAGAGCAAGGTGCTGGAAAACGGCGAGCGCATGGCCTACGACACCCTGCCGTACAGCGAGAGCGAAATCCGCCGCATCGCCCGCGTCGGTTTCGACATGGCCCGCGTGCGCGGCAAGAAGCTCTGCTCGGTGGACAAGGCCAACGTGCTGGCCTCCAGCCAACTGTGGCGCGCCGTGGTTATTGAAGTGGCCAAGGATTATCCGGACGTAGAACTCAGCCACATGTATGTCGACAATGCGGCGATGCAGCTGGTACGCGCGCCGAAGCAGTTCGACGTGATGGTCACCGACAACATGTTCGGCGACATCCTTTCGGATGAAGCCTCCATGCTCACCGGCTCCATCGGTATGCTGCCGTCGGCGTCGCTGGATGCTAACAACAAGGGCATGTACGAGCCGTGCCACGGCAGCGCGCCGGATATCGCCGGGCAGGGCATTGCCAACCCGCTGGCGACCATCCTCTCGGTGTCGATGATGCTGCGTTACAGCTTCAATCAGACGGCGGCGGCTGATGCCATCGAACTGGCCGTGAGCAAGGTGCTGGATCAGGGCCTGCGCACCGGTGATATCCATAGCGCTGGTACGACCAAGGTCGGCACCGCGGCAATGGGTGATGCGGTAGTCGAAGCGCTGCGTAGTCTGTAATCTTCCTGGCCCGCCGGAGGTCTCCGGTGGTCAGCTTATATAGGTGTAGTGGTTATGAAACGTGTAGGTCTGATCGGTTGGCGCGGCATGGTTGGTTCCGTGCTGATGCAACGTATGCTGGAAGAACAGGATTTCGATTTGATCGAGCCGGTGTTCTTCACCACCTCCAATGTCGGCGGCCAAGGCCCGTCGATTGGCAAGGAAACGGCGCCTTTGAAGGACGCCTACAGCATTGACGAGCTGAAAAGCCTGGACGTGATCCTGACCTGCCAAGGTGGCGACTACACCAGTGAAGTCTTCCCCAAGCTGCGCGAAGCCGGCTGGCAGGGCTACTGGATCGACGCCGCCTCGTCGCTGCGCATGGATGACAGCTCGGTCATCGTGCTCGACCCGGTCAACCGCAAGGTGATCGATCAGCAGCTCGATGCCGGCACTAAGAACTATATCGGCGGCAACTGCACTGTCAGTTTGATGCTGATGGCCCTGGGCGGCCTGTACGAGGCGGGTCTGGTCGAGTGGATGAGCGCCATGACTTATCAGGCGGCCAGCGGTGCCGGTGCGCAGAATATGCGCGAGCTGATCAAGCAGATGGGCGCGATCAACGCCTCGGTGGCCGATGAGCTGGCTGATCCCGCCAGCGCCATCCTCGATATCGACCGTAAAGTGGCCGAAGCCATGCGCGGCGAGTCGTTCCCGGTCGACAACTTCGGCGTGCCCCTGGCCGGTAGCCTGATCCCCTATATCGACAAGGAACTGCCGAACGGGCAGAGCCGTGAAGAGTGGAAGGGCCAGGCGGAAACCAACAAGATCCTCGGTCGTTTCAAGAACCCGATCCCGGTCGATGGCCTGTGCGTGCGCATCGGCGCCATGCGCTGCCACAGTCAGGCACTGACCATCAAACTGAACAAGGATGTGCCGCTGTCGGACATCGAAGGCCTGATCAGCCAGCACAACCCTTGGGTCAAGCTGGTGCCAAACCAGCGTGAAGCGAGCATTCGCGAGCTGGGCCCGACTGCTGTAACAGGTACCCTGAGTGTGCCGGTTGGTCGTCTGCGCAAGCTCAATATGGGTTCGCAGTACCTCGGCGCGTTCACTGTCGGCGATCAGCTGCTGTGGGGCGCGGCCGAGCCGCTGCGGCGCATGCTGCGCATCCTGCTGGAGCGTTGATCGCGCTGCGCTGATACGCAAGCAGGCTGTCTAAAAGGGGCGGGCTGTTGGGCGTTCGAGTCAAATCGAGCGCTCAGCAGTCCGCTCCTTTGCATTTGGCCAGTGCGGCTATACAGTGCTTGGCTTATTTCTTCGAGCCTTGTCATGACCCGTACCTTCGATATTGCCGTCATTGGCGCCACCGGCAGCGTTGGCGAAACCCTGGTGCAGCTGCTGGAGGAGCGCGAGTTCCCGGTGGCTAACCTGCATCTGGTGGCCAGCGGTGAGTCGGCCGGGCGCTCCTTGTCCTACAAGGGCAAGAACCTGCGCGTACGTGATCTGGAAACCTTCGACTTTGCCAGTGTGCGACTGGTGTTCTTGGCTGCCGGTAGCAAGGTGACGCAAAAGTATGCAGCCCAGGCCGCTGCGGCGGGCTGTGCGGTAATTGATCTGGCCAGCGGTTTGCCTGCTGCGCAGGCGCCACGAGTGATTCCCGAGGTCAACCCTGCTGTATTGGCGAGTCTGACCGCGCCCTATCTGTTGACCAGTCCAAGTGCTCCGGGTATTGCATTGGCCGCTGTGCTGGCAGCGTTGCCTGAGCAAGTCAGCATTCAGCGGGTGACTGTGACGGCCTGCCTGGCGGTTTCCAGTCGCGGGCGGGAAGGGGTGTCCGAGTTGGCGCGGCAAACCGCCGAGCTGCTCAATGGTCGTGCATTTGAGCCGCAGCTGTTTGATCGGCAAATGGCGTTTAATCTGCTGGCACAGGTCGAGCAGACCGACAGTGCAGGGCACGCTGCTCTGGAACGGCAGATTGCCGCCGAACTCAAGGAGTTGCTGGGATTGCCTGAGTTGCAGGTTGCGGTGACTTGCATCCAGGTTCCGGTGTTTTTTGGTGACAGTCTGAGCGTTTCACTGCAGACCGAAGCGGCCATCGATCTTAAGCAGGTATATGTCGCTTTGGACGCCGCGCCGGCTCTGGAACTGGTGGGATTGGATGATTACCCGACCGTAGTTGGCGATGCCGTCGGCCAGGATGTGGTCTATGTTGGCCGGGTGCGTGCAGGTTTGAGTGATCCAGCCGAACTCAATTTGTGGATTGCGTCTGATAACGTGAGAAAAGGCGCGGCGCTAAATGCTGTGCAATTAGCCGAGTTGTTGATAAAACACTATCTGTAAAAGATACTTACCTAGAAATTTGAAGAATCTTTCGAGCTTGGCAATACTGGCTGAGTTGATTGCTGATTGGGGTTGCGCCTTCGGGTGTGGCAGGCAGCAATTTTCAACATCCTCTCGCTGGTCGAGAAAAAAAGATAAAACAAGGGATAACGCTATGGTTCGGGTTCGCAAACTGGTGCTGGCAATCGCAGCTGCTTCGGCGCTGTCATCCGGTATGGCGCACGCGCTGGGGCTGGGTGAAGTGACCCTGCAATCGGCGCTCAATCAGCCGCTGGTGGCTGAGATTGAGTTGCTGGAGGTGCGTGACCTGGCTTCCAATGAAGTTATACCGACCTTGGCGTCCCCAGAAGCATTCAATAAAGCCGGCGTTGATCGTCAGTTCTTCCTGACTGACCTGAAATTCACCCCGGTGCTCAAGCCCAATGGCAAAAGCGTCATTCGGGTGACCTCCAGCAAACCCATGCGTGAGCCTTACCTGAACTTCCTGGTTGAAGTGCTCTGGCCGAATGGCCGTTTGCTGCGCGAATACACCCTGTTGCTTGATCCGCCGCTGTATACCCCGCAAAGCGTTATTCCTGCAGCCGCGCAGATGCCTGTAGCTGCACCAGCGCCTGCTCCACGTGTGCAAGCTCCGGCCCCTGCGCCGCGGCCAGTAACTGCTGCAGCTCAACCAGCAGCGCCTGTGGCTCCGGCAGCACCTTCTGCGCCAGCAGCCAAACCGCTGCAAGGCAATGAATACAAAACCACCGCCAACGACACCTTGTGGGAAATTGCCCAGCGTGCGCGTGCCGGCGGCAGCGTGCATCAGGCCATGCTGGCGATTCAGGATCTGAACCCCGACGCCTTTATCGGCGGCAATATCAACCGCCTGAAAAGTGGCCAGGTACTGCGCCTGCCGGATGAACAGCAGGTCAAGAGCCGTGCTCAGGGCGAAGCCCTGGCTCAGGTTACCGAACAGAATGCCGCCTGGCGTGAAGGGCGTACTGTCGCCGCCAGCGCCCGTCAGCTGGATGCCACCAAACGCACCAGCGCCGCCGCGACTCCAGCCAAGGTTGAAACCGGCGATAGCCTGAAACTGGTTGCCGCTGATAGCGGTAAAGCCACTGCCGGCAGCGACAAGGGCGCAGCTGACAGCAAGGCACTGACTGACAAGTTGGCCGTGACCCAGGAAAGCCTGGACTCCAGCCGTCGTGAAAACGATGAGCTGAAAGGCCGCATGACAGATCTGCAGAGCCAGCTCGACAAACTGCAGCGCCTGATCCAGTTGAAAGACGACCAGATGGCCAAACTGCAGGCTGATCTTGCTGCGCAAGGTCAGGCGCCAGCCGTTGCACCTGTCGTCCCAGCAACCCCTGTAACTGAAACCCCGGCTGCTCCAGTTGAGCCGGCCCCTGAAGCCGCGCCACAAGATCCAGCTGCAGCGACTCCAGTAGTGCCTGCAGCAACTGGCGAGACGGATTTTAATTACAGCGAAGAGCCTGCCGCCCAGCCAGAAGCTGTTGCGCCAGTAGCGGCGCCTGAGCCGGCTCCGATTGCTGCGCCCGAGCCAGCTCCGGTAACGCCCGTTGCTCCGGTTGTCGAAGCACCGGTAGTGGCCGAGCCGCAAGCTGAAAGCAGCACTATTGATGACCTGCTGGCCAACCCGATGTTGCTGGGCGCCGCTGGTGGCGGTGCGCTGCTGATATTGCTGGTTGCGCTGATGATGCTGTCGCGCCGCAATGCGCTGAAAGAAGCCGAATTGCAGGAAAGCCTGGCCGCAGATGACGGTTCGTCCGATCTGGGCGCTGGCCTGGATCTGCCGGATGACAGCTTTGCCGGTATGGCGGACGATCTGGATGGTCAGCAAGCGGATCTGCCAAGCGAAGAGCGCGTGACTGCGCAAACCGGTGATGCGCTGGGCGAGGCGGATATCTACATCGCCTATGGTCGCTTCCCTCAGGCTGCTGAACTGCTGCAAGGCGCCATCAATGATGAGCCGCAGCGCAGCGATCTGCGTCTGAAGTTGATGGAAGTCTATGCCGAGATGGGTGACCGCAATGGTTTCGCCCGCCAGGACAACGAACTGCGTGAAATTGGTGGCAGTGCTGCCGAGCTTGATCAGATCAAGGCCCGTTACCCAGCCATGGCCGTTGCGGCCGGTGCGGGCTTTGCTGCCGCGGCTGCTGCTGAAGAAAATCTGGACAGCTTCAGCCTGGACGATCTGGCCCTGGACGAGCCGAGCCCGAAAGCCGCTACTGGCGATCAGGATGATGCATTCGATCTGAGCCTGGATGATCTTGAGTCCGAGCTGGATCGTGATCTGCAAGCTGCTGGTAACAACGCTTCGCTGGATGATCTGGATAGCTTGTCACTGGATGACGACCTGGACTTCAGCTCGCCAGTTGAGCAAGCCGATAACAAAGACGATGACCTGGGTTTTGACCTGAGCCTGGCTGATAGCGGCGATAGCGGTCTTGACCTGAGTGGTGATCTGGCTGACTTCAGCCTAGATCTGGATACTCCAGCCAAGCCTGCGGCAGCCGCTGAAGATGATTTCCTGCTGAGTCTGGATGATGAACCAAGTGCAGCGCCGGTTGTGGCGGAGCCAGGTTTTGATCTGCCGAGTGAGCAAGCGGACGGTGATTTCGATCTGTCGGCTGATTTCGATCTGTCGCTGAATGATGACGCGCCAGCGCATCCGTCGAGCGACAGCTTCGCTGCTCAGCTGGATGAAGTCAGCGCTGAGCTGGATCTGTTGTCGGATGACCTGGATCAGCCTGCGGATCTGGAAGTGCCGGCAAATGCTGCTTCGTCCAGCATGGATAATGACGATGACTTCGACTTCCTCTCGGGTACCGACGAGACGGCAACCAAGCTCGATCTGGCTCGCGCCTACATCGACATGGGCGATACCGAAGGTGCTCGCGATATCCTCGATGAAGTCATCACCGAAGGTAACGAAGGTCAGCAAAATGAAGCGCGTGAGCTGATCGCTAAATTGGTCTGATACATGTCTGATGGTCTTACTACAACGGCAGCCGACTCGGCTGCCGTTGGCGTTTTCAAGATAGCCCTGGGTGTCGAGTACAAAGGTTCGCGTTATCGCGGCTTTCAGCGCCAGCGTGCCGGTGTGCCTTCAATTCAGGAGTCGCTGGAAAAAGCCCTGGCGAAAGTCGCTGGCGGCGTTCCCGTAACCCTAAGCTGCGCCGGGCGTACCGATGCACTGGTGCATGCCAGTGCCCAGGTGGTGCATTTCAATACGCCGGTCGATCGTTCCATGCATGCCTGGGTCATGGGCGCGAATATGAACCTGCCCGGTGATATCAGCGTGACTTGGGCCAAGTCGATGCCCGCGCACTTTGATGCGCGCTTCTGCGCTCAGGCGCGGCGCTACCGTTATGTGATCTATAACGACCAGATTCGCCCGGCGCATATGGCCGAAGAAGTCACTTGGAATCATCGGCCGCTGGATGTCGAACGCATGCGTCAGGCGTCCCGCGCATTTATCGGTACCCATGATTTCAGTGCCTTCCGTGCCCGCCAGTGCCAGGCCAAGTCGCCGATCAAAACGGTGCATCACCTGGAGTTGCTGCAGTACGGGCGTTTTATCGTGCTGGATATCCGCGCCAATGCGTTCCTTCATCACATGGTGCGCAATATCGCCGGGGTGCTGATGACCATTGGAACGGGCGAGCGGCCGGTTGAGTGGGCGCAGGAAGTGCTGGAAACCCGCGTGCGTCGTACTGGCGGAGTGACCGCGCATCCCTATGGGTTGTACCTGGTGCAGGTCGATTATCCTGAAGAGTTCGATTTGCCCAAGCGCTATCTGGGGCCGCACTTTCTTTCCGGCTTGCCGGACGTGGCGGCGGGCAGCTGAAAAATCATGTGTTAAAAGCTGCCGATCTTTCGTGGTCAGGCGGCTTGCACTGAAGCGCCAACAGACCCTAGCATCCGACTTCAACTGAATTTATCGAGGTCATCCTGTTGTCAGCCGTTCGCAGCAAGATTTGTGGCATTACCCGCATAGAGGATGCATTGTCGGCAGTGGAGGCGGGTGCGGATGCGATTGGCTTGGTGTTTTATGCCAAGAGTCCGCGCGCGGTCACGCTGCAGCAAGCGCGCTCAATCATTGCCGCGTTGCCGCCTTTTGTGACCACGGTGGGCCTGTTTGTCGATGCCAGTCGCTGTGAGCTAGGTGAGATTCTCGATGCAGTGCCGCTGGATTTGCTGCAGTTCCATGGCGACGAGAACCCTGAAGACTGTGATGGCTACCATCGCCCCTATATCAAGGCGTTGCGGGTCAAGCCGGGCGATGACATTGCCGCCCAGGTGGCGCTCTACAAGAATGCCAGCGGTGTACTGCTGGACACCTATGTGCCAGGCATTCCAGGAGGCACGGGTGAGGCATTCGATTGGTCGCTGGTACCTGAAGGCTTGAGCAAGCCGGTTATTCTGGCGGGCGGCCTGACGGCTGAGAACGTTGCACAGGCCATCGCTCAGGTGCGTCCCTATGCCGTGGATGTCAGTGGCGGCGTAGAAATGGCCAAAGGCATCAAGGACGCCGAGAAGATTCGCGCTTTTATGCAGGCGGTGAAGGCTGCTTGAGGTGTGCCCGGTTGATGTGACGGCGCTGCGGGCTTGGCCGTCCATAACCCTGTTGCAGGTTGGATAAACGCTGCAGGCGGTCGTTCGAGGCGGCGGGTGAGTAAGTGCTGATGGCAGTGCACCGACCCCTGAAACGACTGTACCCATGAATTTTCCCGGTTAGGCCTGGTCGCATATAGCGCAGCCCGTCCGGTTAACAGCTTTGGAGAGTCAAGAGCATGAGCAACTGGTTGGTAGACAAACTGATCCCATCGATCATGCGTTCCGAGGTCAAAAAGAGTTCGGTACCCGAAGGCCTGTGGCACAAGTGCCCGTCCTGCGATTCGGTGCTGTACAAGCCCGAGCTGGAAAAGACCCTGGATGTTTGCCCCAAGTGCAATCACCACATGCGTATCGATGCTCGCGCGCGCCTGGATATCTTTCTGGATGCCGAGGGTCGTGAAGAGCTGGGCGCTGACCTTGAACCGGTTGATCGCCTGAAGTTTCGCGACAGCAAGAAGTACAAGGATCGCCTCATCGGTGCGCAGAAGCAGACCGGTGAGAAAGATGCCCTGGTGGCCATTCGCGGCACTCTGGAAGGCATGCCGATTGTGACCTGCGCGTTTGAATTCTCCTTTATGGGTGGTTCGATGGGCGCCATCGTTGGTGAGCGCTTTGTCCGCGCCGCCAATGCCGCTCTGGAACAGCGTTGCCCATTGGTGTGCTTCTCCGCATCCGGCGGCGCACGCATGCAGGAAGCGCTGATCTCGCTGATGCAGATGGCCAAGACATCGGCCGTGCTGGCGCGTCTGCGTGAAGAAGGTATTCCGTTTATTTCCGTGCTGACCGACCCGGTGTACGGCGGCGTGTCTGCCAGCCTGGCCATGCTCGGTGATGTAATTGTCGCCGAGCCCCGCGCACTGATTGGCTTTGCCGGCCCACGCGTGATCGAGCAAACCGTGCGCGAGAAACTGCCAGAAGGCTTCCAGCGTAGCGAGTTCCTGCTGGAGCACGGTGCCATCGATATGATTATTCACCGCGCCGAATTGCGTCCGCGCCTGGCGCGTCTGCTGGCTCAGTTGATGGGGCTGCCGTCGCCTGTAGCCTTGCCGGCGACTGCATGACCGAGCGCTCCCTTGCCGATTGGCTGAGCTATCTGGAGCAGCTGCATCCCAGCGCCATTGATATGGGGCTGGAGCGTTCGCGGATAGTGCTGCAGCGCCTTGGTCTGGCCAAGCTGGCGCCGCAGGTGATTACCGTCACTGGGACCAATGGCAAGGGCTCGACCTGTGCATTTATCGCCTCGCTGCTGCAAGGGCAGGGGCTCAAGGTCGGTGTTTACAGCTCACCGCACCTGTTGCGTTACAACGAGCGGGTGCAAATTGCGGGCGTTGAAGCCACTGATACCATGCTTTGTGAGGCCTTCGCGGTGGTTGAGGCTGCGCGTGGCGACACCTCGCTGACCTATTTCGAGATGGGCACCCTGGCGGCGTTCTGGCTGTTTCAGCAGGCCGGTCTGGATGCGCTGGTGCTGGAGGTCGGCCTCGGTGGTCGGCTGGATGCAGTGAATCTGCTGGATGCCGACATCGCTTTGGTCACCAGTATCGGCATTGATCATGCCGACTGGCTGGGTGATACCCGTGAATCGGTTGCCTTCGAGAAGGCCGGGATCTTCCGCGCCGGCAAGCCTGCCTTGTGTGGTGACCTTGAGCCGCCACAGCCTCTGCTTGATCAGGTCGCGCTGCTCGACGCTCCGTTCTTCCTGCGTGGCCGTGACTATGACCTGAGCATCACTGCGCAGGATTGGTCCTGGTACGGCCTCAATCATCAAGGCGAAGTGCTGAGCCTGGCGCACTTGCCGCTGCTCGATCTGCCCATGGAAAACGCTGCCCTGGCCATACAGGCTTACGCGGTGATGCAATTACCCTGGCAGCCTGAGGTGATCAGTCAGGCACTGCAGCAGACGCGGGTGACCGGGCGACTGGATCGCAGAATGCTCAATTGGCAGGGCAAGTCACTCACGCTGCTGCTCGATGTTGGGCATAATCCCCATGCTGCCGAGTACCTCGCACAGCGTTTGGCCAGTCGTTCGCTATCAGGCAAGCGCCTGGCCGTGTTTGGTTTGCTGGCTGACAAGGACCTGCCCGGTGTGCTGGCGCCTTTGCTGAGCGAAGTGGACAGTTGGGCGGTGGCGGCTTTGCCGACCAGTCGCACGCGCGCAGCCGCCGAGTTGCAGGCGCATCTGCATAACAGCGGGGCGCGAGCGGCCGCTTATGCCAGTGTGCAGGCAGCGCTTGAAGCTCAGTGTGAGCAGGCTTCGGATGGGGATGAAGTGCTGCTGTTTGGATCTTTCTACTGCGTGGCCGAGGCCCTGGATTGGCTGGCCCGCCAAGCCAATGGGGGCGTGCAGGATGGCTTTGCTGGATAAGGGATTGAAGCAGCGCATGGTCGGTGCGCTGGTATTGCTGGCGCTGGCAGTGATTTTCCTGCCGATGTTGCTGTCGCGTGAAGATGAGTCGCAGCGGGTTCAGGTTGATGCACCGGCAATGCCGGCAGCGCCCGAGGCCCCTGAGGTCGAATTGCAGCCGGTAGCAGTGCCTGAGCCACAGCTGCTACCAGATGAGCCTATCGGTGCCGACGCTGCGCAAAGCCTGGAGCCAAGCGAGCCTGTTGTGGTTGAGCAGCCGGCCGCACCAATCACTCCAGTGACACCAGCTGCCGCGCCTGAGCCTGTGGTAACGCCGCCTCAACCTGCACCGAGTAAGCTGGATGCCAACAGCCTGCCGATCAGTTGGTCTGTGCAGCTGGCGAGCCTGTCCAGTAGCGACGGCGCACAGAAACTGCAGAAAACCCTGCGCAGCCAGGGCTACAACGCCTATATCCGCAGCGTCGATGGCATGAACCGGGTGTTTGTCGGGCCGCTGATTGAGCGTGCCGAGGCGGATCGCCTGCGTGATCAGCTCAATCGTCAGCACAAACTCAATGGTTTTGTGGTGCGTTTTCAGCCCGAAGCGGGCTGAGCAAGCGGCTTGGCGTTCATCGCCAAGCCGCTTTATCTGGCCCGTCACTAAGCTGGCCGGGCATTTCAGCGGTTGGCGAATCCTTTGCTTACGCCTCGCACAGGTGCTCTGCTAAAATGCAGCGCCTTTCCCGTCGGTAACCTGCATCGTGGCATTCACCTGGGTCGATTGGGCGATTATCGCCGTTGTCGCCGTTTCAAGTCTGATCAGTCTGAGCCGAGGCTTCGTCAAGGAAGCCCTGTCACTGCTTACCTGGATCATTGCTGGTGTGGTCGCCTGGATGTTCGGCGGCGCACTGTCGCAGCACCTGGTGGATTTTATCGACACGCCTTCGGCGCGCGTGATTGCAGGTTGCGCGATTCTATTTGTGGTCACCCTGTTGGTGGGTGCCCTGGTCAATTACCTGATTGGTGAATTGATCCGGGTGACCGGGCTGTCAGGGACCGATCGTTTTCTCGGCATGGTCTTCGGCGCGGCGCGCGGCGGCCTGCTGGTCGTGGTGCTGGTTGGTCTGATCAGCCTGGCGCCGGTGCAGCAAGACAGCTGGTGGCAGCAATCAGCACTTGTACCGCATTTTCTGATGGTTGCTGATTGGTCGAAAAACCTGATCCTGGGTCTGTCCAGTGAGTGGCTGGCCAGCGGCGTTACTGCGCCGGTGGAGTTACCGTTCAAAGAGGCACTGCAGCAGCCTAAACTGCCGTAAGTGCATTGCGAATCATCGTGTTTCATTGAGTAGGGGTTGCGTCACATGTGCGGCATTGTCGGTATCGTCGGTAAATCGAACGTCAATCAGGCGCTGTATGACGGGCTGACCGTCCTCCAGCACCGCGGCCAGGATGCTGCCGGTATTGTCACCAGCCATGATGGCCGTCTGTTCCTGCGCAAGGACAACGGCCTGGTGCGTGATGTGTTCCAACAGCGCCACATGCAGCGCCTGGTCGGCCATATGGGCATCGGCCACGTACGCTACCCGACGGCGGGCAGCTCCAGCTCGGCCGAAGCGCAGCCGTTCTACGTCAACTCGCCGTATGGCATCACCCTGGCGCACAACGGCAACTTGACCAACGTCGAGCAGCTGGCCAAGGAGATTTACGAGTCTGACCTGCGCCACGTCAACACCAACTCCGATTCGGAAGTGCTGCTCAACGTGTTCGCTCACGAACTGGCCCAGCGCGGCAAGTTGCAGCCCACCGAAGAAGACGTGTTCGCCGCCGTGACTGACGTGCACGAACGCTGCCTCGGTGGCTACGCGGTAGTCGCGATGATCACCGGTTACGGCATCGTCGGCTTCCGCGACCCCAACGGTATTCGCCCGATCGTCTTCGGCCAGCGTCATACCGACGAAGGCGTGGAATACATGATCGCCTCGGAAAGCGTCTCGCTCGACGTGCTCGGCTTCACCCTGATCCGCGATCTGGCGCCGGGCGAAGCGGTGTACATCACCGAGGAAGGCAAGCTGTTTACCCGCCAGTGCGCGGCGAATCCGAAATACGCGCCGTGCATCTTCGAACACGTTTATCTGGCGCGTCCGGACTCGATCATGGATGGCATCTCGGTGTACAAGGCGCGCCTGCGCATGGGCGAGAAGCTCGCCGACAAGATCCTGCGTGAACGTCCGCAGCATGATATCGATGTGGTCATCCCGATTCCGGATACCAGCCGTACCGCAGCACTGGAACTGGCCAACCATCTGGGTGTGAAGTTCCGCGAAGGCTTCGTTAAGAACCGTTATATCGGCCGCACCTTCATCATGCCGGGCCAGGCGGCGCGCAAGAAATCCGTACGGCAGAAGCTCAACGCCATCGAGCTGGAATTCCGCGGTAAGAACGTGATGCTGGTGGATGACTCCATCGTGCGCGGCACCACGTGCAAGCAGATTATTCAGATGGCCCGCGAAGCCGGCGCTAAGAACGTGTACTTCTGCTCGGCCGCCCCGGCAGTGCGCTACCCGAACGTGTACGGCATTGACATGCCCAGCGCCCATGAGCTGATCGCTCACGGCCGCACCACTGAGGAAGTTTGTGAGCTGATCGGCGCCGACTGGCTGATCTATCAGGACCTGCCGGATCTGATTGAAGCAGTCAGTGGCAGCAAGAAGATCAAAATCGACAATTTCGATTGCGCGGTGTTCGACGGTAAATACGTGACCGGCGATGTCGATGCGGCATATTTGGATAAGATCGAGCAGGCGCGCAACGATGCCTCCAAGGTCAAGTCCCAGGCCGTCAGCGCGATTATCGACCTGTACAACAACTAGGTTGCAGTCCGGCCCGTTGCGACGGGCCGGTTGAGGAAATTGGCAATGACGATTGAATGGCAAGCCGGGCGTCTGGACAGTGATCTCGACGGCGTCGGCTTTGACACCCTGGCGGTGCGCGCCGGTCAGCACCGCTCGCCGGAAGGTGAGCACAGCGAAGCGATCTACCCGACCTCCAGCTATGTGTTCCGCACTGCAGCCGATGCGGCTGCGCGCTTTGCCGGCGAAGTGCCGGGCAACGTCTACTCGCGTTACACCAATCCAACCGTGCGGGCTTTCGAAGAGCGCATCGCCGCTCTGGAAGGGGCCGAGCAGGCGGTGGCGACCTCATCCGGTATGTCGGCAATTCTGGCGATTGTCATGAGCCTGTGCAGCGCCGGTGACCATGTGCTGGTGTCGCGCAGCGTATTCGGCTCGACCATCAGCCTGTTTGAGAAGTACCTCAAGCGCTTCGGCGTGCAGGTTGATTACGTGCCGCTGGCTGATCTGGATGGCTGGGCCGCTGCCTTCAAGCCCAACACCAAGCTGCTGTTTGTCGAGTCGCCGTCCAATCCGTTGGCCGAACTGGTGGATATAGCCGCATTGGCGGACATCGCCCACAGCAAGGGCGCACTGCTGGCGGTGGATAACTGCTTCTGCACCCCGGCGCTGCAACAGCCGCTCAAGCTCGGTGCTGACGTGGTGATGCATTCGGCAACCAAATACATCGACGGTCAGGGCCGCAGCATGGGCGGCGTGGTCGCAGGCTCGGCCAAACTGATGACTGAGGTTGTCGGCTTTCTGCGTACCGCCGGGCCGACGCTTAGCCCGTTCAATGCCTGGATCTTCCTAAAAGGCCTGGAAACCCTGCGCATCCGCATGCAGGCGCATTGCGCCAGCGCGCTGCAATTGGCGCAGTGGCTGCAGCAGCAGCCAGGCATCGAACATGTTTACTACGCCGGTTTGCCCAGCCATCCACAGCATGAGTTGGCCAAGCGCCAGCAGAGTGCCTTCGGTGCCGTGGTCAGTTTTGAGGTCAAGGGCGGCAAAGAGGCGGCTTGGCGTTTTATCGATGCCACGCGGGTGATCTCGATCACCACCAACCTCGGTGACACCAAGACCACCATTGCCCACCCGGCGACCACCTCCCACGGTCGCCTGAGTCCAGCCGAGCGGGCCAACGCCGGTATTCGTGACAACCTGATCCGCGTCGCGGTCGGCCTGGAAGACTTGGCTGACCTGCAAGCCGATCTGGCTCGCGGTCTGGCGGCGCTCTAAGTCGTTCTGCCTACCTGGCGGGCCTTCCCGGCCCGCCAGGCTGCTTCATTTCTCCCCAAATGTACTCCCTTGCCTTGCCACATCCTCGGGCGCGTTCAGCTGTGGGCAATCCTTTGGTTAGGTGCGGGTAAAACATGACGCACTTCAAAGTCTGAAGGTGCGCAGGCGCTAGCATCCACCGCCAAGCGCGGCGTCTGACCGTGCGACGAATAATAAGAACAGGGTCTGCCTGATGGACCGACTTCAGCCATGCGTGCTGCCTGCCAACGGTGTGCTCCGCCAGAGCCTGCTGAACCTGTTGGCGCGCAGTGAAGATTTTGCCCTGACGTTGCTGTTGGCCCCTGCCGGTTCGGGAAAGTCGACGCTGTTGCAACACTGGCGCGGCTGTTGCGCTGCGACGGTGGTGCATTACCCGCTGCAAGCGCGGGACAACGACCCGCTGTGTTTTTTCCGCCGTCTGGCTGACAGCCTTCGCGCCCAAGTTGGCGATTTCGATACGTCCTGGTTCAACCCTCTGGCGGTGGCTTCCAGCCTGTCGCCGCAGCTATTGGGCGAGCTGCTCGCTGATGCCCTGGCGCGGGTAGGGGGCCCGCTGTTTATCGTGCTGGATGATTTTCAGTGGATCGAGTCGCGCAGCATTCTTGAGGTGATGGCGGCGCTGCTGGAGAAGTTGCCAGCGCATGTCCACCTGATCATCGCCAGCCGTAATCACCCAGGTTTTGCCCTGAGCCAGCTGAAGCTGGAAAACCGCCTGCTGTGTATTGATCAGCATGACCTGCGCCTGTCGGCTGAACAGGTGCAGCAGCTTAATACCCACCTGGGTGGTCAGGCGCTGAGTCAGGCGTATGTCGACAGCCTGCTGGGCATGACTGAAGGCTGGGTGGCGGGGGTGAAGATTGCGCTGCTGGCCTATGCGCGCTTCGGCACCCAGGCGCTGCAGCGCTTTAACGGCAGCCAGCCGGAAATTGTTGATTACTTCGGCCATGTGGTGCTGCGACAGTTGCCGCCGAACCTGCGCGAGTTTCTGCTGTGCAGTGGCCTGTTCGAGCGCTTTGACGGTGCGCTTTGCGACTATGTGATGCAGCGCAATGGCTCGGCGTTGCTGCTGGAAGAATTGGCTGAGCGCCAGCTGTTTCTGTTGCCGGTGGACAATCAGCCAGGCTGGTTTCGTTTTCATGCCCTGTTGCAGGATTTTCTCTGTCGCCGCCTGCAGGTCGAGGAATACGCGCGTCTGGATCAGCTGCACAGCCGCGCGGCCGACTACTACCTGAGCCTGGGCGAGTATGAGCAGGCCTTGCAGCATGCCCGGCACTGCAGCGATCAGCGCATCTTTCTCGGGCTCTTGGAGCACTGCTGCGCGTCATGGGTGCGCAGCGGGCAGTTCGGCGACATTCTGCGTTGGCTCGAGCCGCTGCCAGAGGCGTTGCTGCTGGCGCAACCCAAGCTGCTCGGCTGGCTGATTGCTGCGTTGTCGCTGTCGCGGCGTTTTCATCAGGCGCATTACCATCTGGACTTGCTCGACGGCCTGGAGCAGACCGTGCCGGGCGCTAATCTGGAGCCGGCGACGCGGCAGTTTCTCGCCCTGCTGCTGGGGCTGTTCGAGCAGGACAAGGACTTTGTACCGCCGCCGGCCTGGCGTGATTTGCTCGGGCTGGGGCAGGACCTGGAAATCCGCGCCTGCACCCTGGCGGTGATTGCCTACCAGCATTTGTTGGCGGCGCGTCTGCAGGACGCGATTCGTTTTGCCAGTGAGTCCAAGCAGTTGCTCGCGCAGTGCGGGCACAGCTTTCTGGAGAGCTACACCGATCTGATTATCGCGCTCTGCCACCGCAATGCCGGCCGCGCCACCCATGCGCGCAAAGAGGTGTGCAGCGATTATCTACGCACCGACAAAGCAGCTCCGGCCTGGATCAACCGGGCCACGGCCATGGTGGTGGTGCTGTATGAGCAGAATCAGCTGGTCGAGGCGCAGCAGCTGTGCGATGAGCTGATGGCGCTGGTCAACTCGTCCTCGGCCACCGAGGCGATTGCCACGGTCTACATCACCTTGTCGCGCCTGCTGCATCGTCAGCAGCAGACGGCGCGGGCCAGCCGCTTGCTCGACCAGTTGTCGTGCATCTTGCAGTTGGGTAACTACGCGCGTTTTGTCAGCCAGATGGCTCAGGAAAGTATGCGCCAGGCGTATTTGAGCGGTAAGAGTACCGCCATGGATGCCGTGGCTCAGCGTTTTGCCTTGCCGGCGCGGTTGCAGGCTGGGGAGTGGGAGCGCGTGCGCGCCTATGACGAAAGTTGGGAACGCCAGGGTTTGGCTTGCGTGTACTGGTTACAGGCGCGTGGTGCACAGGCCCAGGCCGAGCGGATTCTTACAGTGCTGGCGGCCTCGCTGCGACAAAGCGAAATGCGCGCGCGGCTGTTAATCGTCGAAGCCAACCGCCTGGTGCTGGCGGCGCCCAGCCAGAGTAAGGGTCAGCAGCTGGCGGCGCTGGGCGTTCTGGTCGAGACCTATGGCATCGTCAATATCAACCGCTCGGTATTCGATGAGGCTCCGGGGTTTGCTGCCGGCGTGCTGGACCTGGCGCAGTCCGGGTTGTTGGTGGTGCCAGACAAGTACCGTGAGCACTACGGCGAATTTCTCCAGGGTATTCAGGCTGCGCCGCCGCTTGATGCGTTGGCCTGTGGCCTGCTGACCGGGCGTGAGGTGGAAGTGTTCGAGTGCCTGCTCAGCGGCCTGTCGAACACGCAGATCAGCGACAAGACCGGTATCGCCTTGTCCACCACCAAATGGCACCTGAAAAACATCTACTCCAAGCTCAATGTCTCCAGCCGCACCGAGGCGATTCTCGCCGTCCGGCCGCGCGCCTCGCTCAACTAGACCGCTCTGCATAAGTGATTGGCCATAGCCCCTCCGCTGGAAGGGGGCGTTGCGCCGTACCCGTCGATAGGCTTGATCCTGCGCTGCTATGTCAGTAGCCGCCTTGTCCGTACAACAATAAAAACGGGAGCATTAGCCATGTCGGTATGGGTCACTTGGCCAGCTTTGACCAAGCTGGGAACGTTGGGCGTAGTCTCCGGGCTACTGGTGCTGGCGGTCGAACGCCAGGCGTTGTTCGAGAACAACCTCTTCGATGTCGAAAATTACGCGGGCTACAACGCCAACATTACCTGCGATGCGCGCAGCCTGGCGGCCCGTACCGAAGATGGCACCTGCAACATTCTCAGCAACCCGGCCGAGGGTTCGGTGTATCGGCGCTTCGGCCGTAACGTCAACCCGGCGGTGACCCAGGGTGAAACCACTACCTTGCTCAGCCCCAACCCGCGCGAAGTGAGTAACAGCCTGATGGCGCGTGAAGAGTTCAAGCCGGCACCGAGCCTGAACTTTATCGCCGCCGCCTGGATTCAATTTATGGTGCACGACTGGTTCGACCACGGCCCGAATGCCGACGCCGATCCGATCCAGTTTCCGCTGCCGCCGGGCGATGTGTTGGGCAGTGGCAGCATGTCGGTCAAGCGCACCCAGCCCGACCCGACGCGCAGCAGCGCTGACGCCGGCAAGCCGCAAACCTACCGCAACCACAACACTCACTGGTGGGACGGTTCGCAGCTGTATGGCAGCAGCAAGGAAACCAACGACAAGGTGCGCTCGTTTGTTGACGGCAAGCTCAAGGTCAATGCCAACGGCACCTTGCCCACCGAGTTGCTCAGTGGCAAGCCGGTGACCGGTTTCAACGAAAACTGGTGGGTGGGTCTGAGCATGCTGCATCAGCTGTTCACCCTCGAACACAACGCCATTGCCAGCAAGCTTAAGCAGAAGTACCCGGCGCAGAGCGACCAGTGGTTGTACGACCGCGCACGGCTGATCAACTCGGCGCTGATGGCCAAGATCCATACCGTGGAGTGGACCCCGGCGGTAATCGCCAACCCGATCACCGAGCGCGCCATGTACTCCAACTGGTGGGGTTTGCTCGGCCAGGGCGGCCCGCGTGACGACTTCCAGGCGGAAGTGCGCATGCTGCAGGCGGACCTGGCGCGCTCCGACTCCTTCGTCAAGCGCATCCTCGGCTTCGATCCGAATGTGGCGCCGGGCGTTGGCAACAGTGCCATCGACCACGCCCTGACCGGCATCGTCGGCTCCACTGCGCCGAACAACTATGGTGTGCCGTTTACCCTCACCGAAGAGTTTGTCGCGGTGTACCGCATGCACCCGCTGATGCGCGACAACGTGCAGGTGTATGACATCGGCTCGAACCAGGTTGCGCGCACCATCGCGCTGCAGAACACCCGTGACCGCGACGCCGAGAACCTGCTCAACGTCGAGCGGCCGGAACGCCTGTGGTACTCCTTCGGCATCACCAATCCCGGTTCGCTGACGCTGAACAACTACCCGAACTTCCTGCGTAACCTGTCGATGCCACTGGTGGGCGATATCGACCTGGCTGCCATCGACGTGCTGCGTGACCGCGAGCGGGGTGTGCCGCGCTACAACGAGTTCCGTCGGCAGATCGGCCTCAACCCGATCACCAAGTTTGAGGACCTGACCAAGGACGCCGCGACCCTGGCGGAACTCAAGCGCCTGTACAACAACGACATCGAGAAGATCGACACCCTGGTCGGTCAGTTGGCGGAAACCGTACGCCCGGAGGGCTTTGCCTTTGGTGAAACGGCGTTCCAGATCTTTATCATGAATGCCTCACGCCGCTTGATGGCGGACCGCTTCTATACCAAGGACTACCGCCCCGAGGTGTACACCCAGGAAGGGATCGACTGGGTCGAGCACACCACCATGGTCGATGTGCTGCGTCGGCATAACCCGCAGCTGCAAACCAGCCTGGCCGGTGTGGAAAACGCCTTCAAACCCTGGGGCCTGAATATTCCGGCGGATTACGAAAGCTGGCCTGGGGCCAACAAGCAGGAAAACCTCTGGGTCAACGGCGCACTGCGTACCCAATACGCGGCAGACCAGCTGCCGGCGTTGCAGCGCGTCAATGTCGGTGGGCTGATCGGCTCGATTCTGTGGAACAAGGTGAAGGTGCGCAGCGATGTGGCCCCGGCCGGTTATGAGAAGCCGATTCACCCCCATGGTGTGATGGCCAAGGTCAAGTTTGTCGCGGTGCCGAATAATCCATTCAGCGGCCTGTTCCAGGGCTCCGACAGCGGTCTGCTGCGTCTTTCGGTAACCGGTGATCCGGCGGATCGTGGTTTCGCCCCAGGCCTGGCCTGGAAGGCCTTTGTCGATGGCAAACCGTCGGAGAACGTCTCGGCGCTGTACACCCTGAGCGGGCAGGGCGCTAACCATAACTTCTTCGCCAACGAGCTGTCGCAGTATGTGGTGCCGGAAGCCAATGACACCCTGGGCACGACTATTCTGTTTTCGGCGGTAAGCCTGAAACCGACGCTGCTGCTGCTCAACGATATGGCAGAAGTCACCCAGGCAGGCGCCACCGTGGCCAAACCCAAGGCGCCAACGCAGATCTATTTTGTCCCACGCACTGAGCTGCGTAACCGCTTTGCCAGCACGGCCCATGATTTCCGCACGGACCTGCTGACCCTGAGTGCCGGCACCAAGGTCTATGACCTGTACGCCACCTCGATGGAGATCAAGACCTCGATCATTCCGTCGATCAGTCGCAACTACGCCGCTCAACGCCGTAGCAGCGCGGTGAAGATCGGCGAGATGGAACTGACTTCGGCCTTTATCGCCTCGGCCTTCGGTGACAACGGGGTGTTCTTCAAGCATCAGCGTAACGAAGACAAATAAGCGCTAGTCGCGCTAAACAAAAAAGCCTCGGTAGATACCGAGGCCTTTTCTATTTCTATGCCGTCCTGTCCATGGCGTCGAGGTGTAGCGCGAGGTTACTCGCGCAGGTCGATAGCCTCAGGCGCGGCCTGGTCGAACAGTTGCACCGGGTCACGCGGCAGGATGCCAGGGCGGTAGTTCTCGCGGATGTCGCCCAGCACGCGGATGTCGCTGTATTTCTTCCCGGATAAAGCCGCCATGCCGGCCGCGTCACGGATCACGGTCGGGCGCAGGAAGACCATCAGGTTGCGCTTGATGCGGGTTTCCTTGGTCGAGCGGAACAGCCGGCCGAGCAGCGGAATATCACCGAGCAGCGGCACTTTGGAGTCGGCCTGGGTCACGTCATCCTGAATCAGCCCGCCGAGCACAATGACCTGGCCGTTTTCGGCGAGGATGGTGCTTTTGATCGAGCGCTTGTTGGTGATCAGGTCGACGGCATTTACGCCCTGGCTGGTGGGCGCGATGGAGGAGATTTCCTGCTCGATCTCCAGACGCAGGCTGGCGCCATCATTGATATGCGGGGTGACTTTAAGGGTCACGCCGATGTCCTGGCGTTCAATGGTGGTGAAGGGGTTGTCGGCGCCCGAACCGCTGGTGGTAAAGGAGCCGGTCTGGAACGGCACGTTCTGCCCGACCAGGATTTCTGCCTTCTGGTGATCGAGGGTCAGCAGGCTCGGTGTCGACAGCAGGTTGCTTTTACTGTTGGCCGACAACGCGGTAATCAGCACGCCGAAACTGTCGGTGCCCAGGCCGATAATCGCACCGTCCGGCAAGTTGGCCAGGGTGTTGTTGTCGGCGTCGCCCTTGTTGTCCTGAATGGCTTGCAGCACCCGTCCTATCGACAGTCCGGTGCCGCTGAAATTGGTACCGCCCAGGCCGCCGGTGCTGCCGCGGCCATCCACGGCCCACTGCACGCCGAGGGCATCGGTAATGTCGCCGGAGACTTCGACAATTGCCGCTTCGACCATCACCTGGGCGCGCGGTACGTCGAGCTGGCGCACGATATCTTCCAGGGTTGCCACCACATCGGGCTCGGCCAGCAGCACCAAGGCGTTGAGGCTCTCGTCGGCGCGGATCAGGATGGTCTGCGGCTTGCCGGTGGTTTCGCCGCCGGCTTCCGGTTTGAGTTTTTCGGAAATTTCGCCGAGGGTTTCTGCCAGGCCCTTGGCATCGCCATGACGCAAGCGGATCACCCGGGTATTGGCCGAGCGGCTGGTGGGGGTGTCCAGCGATTGCGCCAGCGCCACCAGTTTGGCTCGCGCCGCCGGTGGGCCGAGCAGAATCAGGCGGTTGGTGCGGCCGTCGGCAATCACCTGGGTGCCGGAAGCGCCCTTGGCCTGGCCGCGATCCACGGCATTGCGCAGTACTTCGGCGGTATCCATGACCCAGGCATGCTGCAGGTTGAGCACGCTGTAGTCGTTCTGGCCTTTCTGGTCGAGCTGACGCAGCAGGTCTTCGATACGTTCGATATTGGCCGTGCGGTCGCTAATGATGATCGCGTTGGCGCTGCTGATCGCCGCCAGGTGGCCGTATTGCGGCACCAGTGGGCGGATCAGCGGGATCAGTTCGGTGGCCGAACCATGTTGCACCTGAATCAAGCGGGTTTCCAAACGATCCGGCGCGTTGCGCCCGGCATCCGCATCGGCCTTGGCCTCGGCGTTGGGCACGATACGCGCCTGGTCGCCCTGGGTAATCACACTGAAGCCGTGGGTGGCCATCACCGAGAGAAATAGCTGGTAGACCTCGGTCAGCGTCAGTGGGCTGTTGGACACCACGCTGACCTGGCCCTTGACCCGTGGATCGACGACAAAGGTCTGCCCGCTGATCTGCGCGACCTGGTCGATAAACTCACGTATATCCGCGCCCTTGAGGTTGATGGTCCAGCTTTCTTCCTGCTGGCTGGTGCTTGGCGCTACGGCCGTAACGGCAGCACTCAGTGGCAGCGAACTGCAGGCCAGGCCAGCGGCCAGCAGGGCGAAGGTAAGGCGCGAGAGAGTCGGAGTCATCGTGTCAGTTTTCTTCCATGGGCTGTTCGGTGGGTTCAGCAGTGCCCGGCAGGCGGCCGGAGTCCTGCATCTGCTGGCGCAGGGCGTCCATACGCTCACGCAGTTGGCTCAGATCATCGGATTCCATCTCGCTGAGCTGCTCAAGCGGGTCGGCCATAACCTCCTGGCTGTTGCTCTGCAGGCTGCCAGCGGTCGAACTGTTGAGTGGGAAACTGAGGCTTTCGCGGCGGCCGTTGCGCAGCAGCTCGACGCGGTCGGCGGCCACTGAATGTAGGCGCACACCGCTGCTGATTTCGCTGTTGACGCTGTAGCGCTGGGCCGTACTGCCTTCGCTGAGGATGATGGCAGTGGAGCGTTGCGGATCGGCATGCACAAAGCTGCCGAGCAGGGTCAGGCGCAGGTTGGTGCTAGGGGCGGGGCCATCGTTGGCCGCGCTGCTACTGCCGAACAGCTGGCCTATCTCGGGGTTGACTGCCGCCGCTGGCGCTTCGCTTGCGCTGTTGCTGCTGGCTGCCACCGGCGCGCGCAGTAAGCGCAGCCAATCGGCGCTCTGCCAGGCCAGGCTGATGCTCATAACAAGAATCAGCGCGATGCCAGCAAGGGAGGTGGCCTGGCGCTGTAGCCAGCGTTGGGGAACCATAAGCTGCAAGGGGGGCGTCACTCCGTAACTTATTATTATGTGGTGTGGTTCGCGCGCTGATCATAGACATTTGCCAAGCATTTGGCAGCCCCTGGTTGGGGTAGTGTATAGACCAGTTCAATGTGCTAAAGATAGCGCGCTGTTTTTCGCTCTATTGCGGCTAACTTACAACAACTATGTTGCAAAACCCCAGTTTTTGAGCCCTTGCTTGATATTCTTGGGTTCATCATCAGCTTTCTGTGCTTAAGGCATATTACGGATGAATGCGTTGCTTACAGAAGTGCCATCACGGCGTTTACCTTTCAGCTTTGCCAGGCGTCACGGTGTGGTCCTCGTTGTGGAGGGCGGCCTCCCTTGCCTGGCTTACCGTGTTGGCGTTGAACTGGTGGCGCTGAGTGAGGCGCAGCGCTTTGTCGGCGCGCAGCTGCCGTTGCAGGCACTGTCGGTGGAGGCCTTTGAGCAGGCCCTGGCCAAGGCCTACCAGCATGATTCGGCGTCCATGCAGTTGGCCGAGGATATCGGCGGTAGCCTGGATCTGGCGGCACTGGCCGAGCAGGTGCCGGAAACCGAAGACCTGCTGGAGCAGGAAGACGACGCGCCGATCATTCGCTTGATCAACGCCATCCTCGGTGAGGCGATCAAGGAAAACGCCTCGGATATTCACCTGGAAACCTTCGAAAAACGTCTGGTCGTGCGCTTCCGGGTGGACGGTATTCTGCGTGAGGTGCTGGAGCCCAAGCGCGAGCTGGCGGCCCTGCTGGTCTCGCGGATCAAGGTCATGGCGCGGTTGGATATCGCCGAGAAACGCATTCCTCAAGACGGACGGATTTCCCTGAAAGTCGGTGGCCGCGAGGTGGACGTGCGGGTGTCGACCTTGCCATCGGCCAATGGCGAGCGCGTGGTGCTGCGCCTGCTCGACAAGCAGGCCGGCCGCCTCAACCTGCAGCATCTGGGCATGAGCGCGCGTGACCGCGACCTGATGGAAGCCACGGTACGCAAGCCCCACGGCATTCTGCTGGTCACCGGGCCTACCGGCTCGGGTAAGACCACCACGCTGTACGCCAGCTTGGTTAGCTTGAATGACCGCACACGCAATATTCTTACCGTCGAAGACCCGATCGAATATCACCTCGAGGGCATCGGCCAAACCCAGGTCAATTCCAAAGTCGATATGACCTTTGCCCGCGGCCTGCGCGCCATCCTGCGCCAGGACCCGGACGTGGTGATGGTCGGCGAGATTCGCGACAAGGAAACCGCGGAAATCGCCGTGCAGGCCTCATTGACCGGCCACCTGGTGCTCTCGACCTTGCACACCAACAGTGCCATCGGCGCGATTACCCGTCTGGTAGACATGGGCATCGAGCCGTTCCTGCTGTCGTCGTCCTTGCTTGGCGTGCTGGCCCAGCGCTTGGTGCGGGTGCTCTGCCCACATTGCAAGGAGGCTTACCAGGCCGACGAAGCCGAGTGCAAATTGCTTGGCGTGCCGTTCGTACAGCCACCGACCCTGTATCACGCCCGTGGTTGTGCCGAGTGCCATCAGCAGGGCTATCGCGGCCGTACCGGCATCTACGAGCTGGTGGTGTTCGATGACCACCTGCGCACCCTGATTCACAACGCCGCTTCCGAGCAGGACATGACCCGCCACGCCCGCTCCCTCGGCCCGAGCATCCGTGAGGATGGCCGGCGCAAGGTGCTGGAAGGCGCGACCACGGTTGAGGAAGTGCTGCGCGTGACGCGAGAAGAATAATGGCCGCGTTCGAATACCTCGCCCTTGACGCTAAAGGCCGCCAGCAGAAAGGCGTGCTGGAGGCCGACAGCGCGCGCCAGGTGCGGCAGATTCTGCGTGAGCGGCAACTGGCGCCGCTGGATGTCAAAGCCACCCGTACCCGTGAAAATGCAGGAGCAGGCTCGCATTTCAGTTTTGCCCGCGGTATTTCCGCCCGCGATCTGGCGCTGATCACCCGGCAGTTGGCGACCCTGGTGCAGGCGGCGCTGCCGATTGAGGAAGCCCTGCGTGCAGCCGCAGCCCAGGCCAGTTCGCCGCGCATTCAAAGCATGTTGCTGGCGGTGCGTGCGCGGGTGCTGGAAGGCCATGACCTGGCCAGCAGCCTGAAAGAATTCCCTTCGGCTTTCCCTGAGCTGTACCGCGCCACCGTGGCGGCGGGTGAGCATGCCGGCCACCTGGGCCCGGTGCTGGAGCAGTTGGCCGACTACACCGAGCAACGTCAGCAGTCGCGGCAGAAAATCCAGCTGGCGCTGCTTTATCCGCTGATCCTGATGTGCGCCTCACTACTGATCGTCGGCTTCTTGCTCGGTTATGTGGTGCCGGACGTGGTGCGGGTGTTTGTCGACTCCGGGCAGACCCTGCCGGCGCTGACCCGTGGTCTGATTGCTTTGAGTGACTGGGTCAAAGGCTGGGGCTGGCTGGCGGTGATTCTCGCCATCTTGGGTGTGTTCGCCCTGCGCTGGGCGCTACGTGATGATGCGGTCAAGGCGCGCTGGCACGGCTTTTTGCTGCGCATCCCGTTGGTAGGGCGCTTGATTCGTGCCACCGACTGCGCACGCTTTGCCTCGACCCTGGCGATTCTGACCCGCAGCGGCGTGCCGCTGGTGGAAGCCCTGGGCATCGGCGCGCAGGTGATTGCCAACCGGGTGATTCGCGCCGATGTGGTGATTGCCGCGCAGAAGGTGCGCGAGGGCGGCAGCCTGACCCGCGCGCTGGAAGCCAGTGGGCAGTTTCCGCCGATGATGCTGCATATGATCGCCAGCGGTGAACGCTCCGGTGAGCTGGATCAGATGCTGGCACGCACCGCGCGCAATCAGGAAAACGATTTAGGTGCCCAAGTGGCGCTGCTGGTGGGGCTGTTTGAGCCCTTTATGCTGGTCTTTATGGGGGCGGTGGTGCTGGTGATCGTACTGGCCATTCTGCTGCCGATTCTGTCTCTCAATCAGTTGGTGGGGTAAGCAGTGAACAAGCGTCAATCCGGTTTTACGCTGATCGAAATCATGGTGGTGGTGGTGATCCTCGGCATCCTCGCCGCGTTGGTGGTGCCACAGGTAATGAGCCGGCCCGATCAGGCCAAGGTCACCGTTGCCAAGGGTGATATCAAGGCCGTTGCGGCCGCGCTGGATATGTACAAGCTGGACAACCATGCCTACCCGAGCACCCAGCAGGGCCTGGAAGCACTGGTGAAGAAACCTTCCGGCAATCCGCAGCCGAAGAACTGGAACCGCGACGGTTACCTCAAGCGCCTGCCGGTCGATCCGTGGGGCAACGTCTACCAATACCTGGCACCGGGCACCAAGGGCGCTTTCGACCTGTATTCCCTGGGCGCCGACGGCAAGGAAGGCGGTAGCGATCAGGATGCCGATATCGGTAACTGGGACCTCTGATTCTCATGCGCCAGCAACCGAGCCAGGCTGGGGGCTTTACCCTGATCGAACTGCTGGTGGTGCTGGTGATTCTTGGCAGCCTGATCGGTATTGCGGTGCTCAGCGTGGGCATCACCGGCCCGGGTCGTGAGCTGCACAATGAGGCTGAGCGGCTAGCTGGATTGATTGGCGTGCTGGCTGAGGAAGCGGTGCTGGATAACCAGGAATACGGCCTGCTGCTCAGTCGCGAGGCCTACCAAGTGCTGCGTTACGACTCGGCGAAACAGAGCTGGCAGGCGCTGTCGGCCAAACCGCATAAGCTGCCGGGCTGGGCCGAATTGAGCGTCGAGCTGGAAGGCGCTGCGCTGGAGTTGCCGCTGCCGGAGGGTGAGGAACCCAGCAAAGGCGCACTGACGCCGCAATTACTGCTGCTGTCGAGCGGTGAGATCAGCCCGTTTCGTTTGCGTCTGGCCGAGCGCCGTGCCGATGGGCTGCGCCTGCAATTGGTTAGCGATGGTTTCCAGCTGCCCAAGGTTGAGAGCGAGCAGCCGGCAGGACGCAAACGATGAGGCGCGTAGGCGGTTTTACCCTGCTTGAGGTGTTGGTCGCCTTGGCGATTTTCGCGCTGGTCGCCGCCAGCGTACTGACTGCCACCGCGCGCAGCCTGCAAACCGCCTCGCGTTTGGAAGAAAAGACCCTGGCCATGTGGATCGCCGACAATCAGCTGGCGGAGTTGCAGTTGTCGAAGACCCCGGTCGCTGATGGCCGCGACCAGGGTGAGGTGAATTTCGCCGGGCGCCGCTGGCAGTGGCAAAGCGAGGTACTCGCCACCAGCGAGGCGGATATGCGCCGCGTCACCCTGTGGGTCGCGCCCGCAGAACAGGGGCGTTCGGGCGGTGATGTGCGTGAGCGCGCGGTGGTCAGCCTGAACGGTTTTCTCGGGGTGCTGCAATGAAGGCGGCGCGCGGTTTTACCCTGCTCGAGTTGCTGATCGCCATCGCCATCTTTGCGTTGTTGGGGCTGGGCACCTACCGCATGCTCGACAGCGTGCTGCAAACCGACAAGGTCACCCGTGCCCATGAGATGCAATTGCGTGAGCTGGTGCGCGCCATGGCCGCATTCGAACGCGATGTGCTGCAGGTGCAGGCCCGGCCCACGCGCGATCCCTTTGGTGATCCACGCGCCGCCTTGCTCGGCGAAGACCTGGACAGCCCGGCCCTGGAGCTGACCCGCAACGGCTGGCGCAATCCCCTGGGGCAAACGCGTTCCAGCTTGCAGCGCGTGCGCTGGCAACTCAGTGGCGAGCAGTGGCAGCGTCAATACTGGACGGTGCTGGATCAGGCGCAAGACAGCCAGCCGCAGGTGCAGCAGGCGCTCGATGGGGTGACCCGACTGCAGCTGCGCTATCTGGATCAGGAGGGCGCCTGGCAGACCAGTTGGCCGCCGTTGGGCAATAACCCGGACGATGCGCTCAAGCTGTTGCCGCAGGCCGTTGAGCTGGTGCTGGAGCATCGACGTTATGGCGAGCTGCGCCGTGTGCTGCGCCTGCCAGAAGGCCTGCCGGAGCGTCTGCAGCAGGCGCCCGAGCCGAGCCCTGAAGACCCTGTCGAGCCGGGCGGCGATATTCCCGAGGAGCCGCGCACATGAGTCGGCAGCGCGGTATGGCGCTGATCACCGTCTTGCTGGTGGTGGCGGTGGTCACGGTGGTCAGTGCGGGGATTATCGCCCGTCAGCAGCTGTCGATCCGCAGCAGCGCCAATCAGCTGCATGTGCGCCAGGCCTGGCATTACGCCCTGGGCGGCGAGACGCTGGCCAAGGCCATTCTGCAGCGCGATCTGCGTGAGGGGGACCCGCGTGCCCCGGTGGATCATCCGGGTGAGGCCTGGGCCAAAGCTCGCGCGCCCTTTGCCCTGGATGAGGGCGGCGCCTTGCGTGTGCAGATCACCGATCTGACCGCACGTTTCAACCTCAACAGCTTGCTGCGCCAGGGCCAGCCCAACGAGGCCGCCGTGGCGCAGTTGCGCCGTCTGTTGCTGGGGCTGCAGATTGAAGCGCCTTACGCCGAGCGGCTGCTCGATTGGTTGGACGCTGACGATCAGCCCAGCGGCGGTTACGGCGCGGAAGACAATCAATACCTGCTGGCGCAGCCGCCTTATCGCGCGGGCAACCGAGAGCTGAAGGATGTCTCCGAGCTGCGCCTGTTGTTGGAAATGACCGAGGCGGATTATCAGCGCCTGTCGCCCTATGTCAGTGCCTTGCCGGCCGATGCCACGCTTAACGTCAATACTGCCAGCGCGCGGGTGCTGGCCAGCGTGGCCGAAGGGCTGCCGCTAAGCACCGCCCAGGGCCTAGTCGCCGCACGGGGCAGTGAGGGCTATCGTGATTTACCAAGTTTTACTGCGCAGCTCAGCGGCTTGCAGGTGCAGAGCCAGGGCTTGGCGGTCGGCAGTCAGTATTTTCAGGTGCTCAGCGAAGTGACGGTTGGTGAGCGCCGTCAGGTTTTACGCAGCACCTTGCAGCGCGCCAGTGATGGTCAGTTGTATGTTCTAGCCCGTGATTTGGGGCAGGGCGGTATGCCGCCGGCGCCCGTTAAGGAAGTCGAACCATGAGTCAGACCTATGTATTTCTGCCGCCCGCCGCCTGTGCCGGCGCACAGGCGGATCTCCCCGTGCAGTGGGTGGCCGACGGGGTAAGCGAAACCCTGGAATTCGGCGAGGCGCAGGCGCAGCTTGGCGGCAGTTGGACCTTGGTCCTGCCCGTTGAGGCGGTAACCTCCTGCGCGGTCAACCTGCCGACACGCAAGGCGCGCTGGTTGCGTCAGGCGCTGCCGTTTGCGGTGGAAGAGCTGCTCGCTGAAGAAGTCGAGCTGATGCACCTGGCGCTGGGCGAGCAATTGGCTGATGGCCGTCACCGGGTGTTTGCCGTGCGTCGCAGCTGGCTAGCCGGCTGGCTGGCGTTGTGTTCCACAGCGCCGCAGGCGATTGCCGTGGATGCCGATCTGTTGCCAGGGTCTGGCACTGCGCTTTTGCCGCTGCACGGACGCTGGTTGCTGGGCGGCGAGAATGTCACACGCATGGCGCTGCAGGCGCAGGACTGGCCGCAGCTGAGTCCTTTGTGTGTGCAGCCACAGGTTGCCTGGTGTGATCCGCAGCATCCGGCGCCGCAACCGGTGGATGAAAGCATGGCGGTGGCCTATCCCTATGTTTGGCTGGCCCAGCAGCCGCTGCGCAATAACCTGGCCCAGGGCGAGTTCGCCGTGCAAAGCAGTAACGGCCAATGGCAGCGCTGGCGGCCATTGCTGGGGCTGGTCGGCATGTGGCTGGTGTTGCAGTGGGGCTTCAATCTGGCGCAGGGCTGGCACCTGCAGCGTCAGGCCGATGAATACGCCGCCGCCAGCGCTGCGCTGTACAAGGAGCTGTTCCCGCAGGACAGCAAGCTGGTCAACCTGCGTGCGCAGTTTGATCAGCATCTGCAGGCTGGCGCGGGTAGCGGGCAAACCCGCTTGCTCGGCTTGCTTGCTCAGGTCAGCGGCGCGCTGGCTGCCGAGGGAGGCCAGGTGCAGATCAGTCAGGTGGATTTCAGTGAGGTGCGCGGCGATCTGGCCATGCAGGTACAGGCTGCCGGCTTTGCCGAGCTGGAGCGTTTGCGTGAACGCTTGCAGGAAAGTGGCTTGGCGGTGCAACTGGGCTCGGCCAGTCGGGAAGGTGCGGGCGTCAGCGCGCGCGTGGTGATCGGAGGATGAGTATGGTCTCGCAAGACAAAGGTTTTACTGCGCAGCTGGATAATTCGCTGTTGCTGCAACGCTGGCGTGCCCTCGCGCCGCGTGAGCAATTCTCGCTCGGCAGTCTGGGGGCGTTTCTGCTGTTGGTGCTGCTCTATCTGACGCTCTGGCAACCCGCGCAGGAGCGCCTGGCCGCAGCACGCAGTGCGTTTGAAACGCAGCGCGAGTTGAATGCCTACCTGCATAGCCAGGCACCAGCGGCGCGCAATGTGGCCAGCACCCCGCAACAGGCGATTGATCCGGCGCGACTGCAAGGCATGGTCACGGCCACGGCTGCGACCCAGGGGCTGACCATCGAGCGTTTGGACAACGCCGGCGATGGCGCCGTGCAGCTCAACCTGCAACCTGCACCTTTTGCCCAGTTGCTGCGTTGGTTCACGGTGCTGCAGGAGCAGGGCGTGCAAATCGCCGAAGCCGGGCTGGACCGTGCCGAAGACAATAAGGTCGCAGCTCGGCTCAGTCTGCGGGTGGCGCAATAATGGTGCGGCGTGCCCTGTGATAGCACCTGGCAAGGGCAACGCTTTTTCCACTTTTTTAGAAAAACTTGAAGCAGGGTGTTGACTTAGGTGCGGCCCTTGCGTAAATTTCGCGCCTCGCAAGCAGCGGGTGATTAGCTCAGCTGGGAGAGCATCTGCCTTACAAGCAGAGGGTCGGCGGTTCGATCCCGTCATCACCCACCACTCTTGTGAAACCGGACGAAAGTCCACCGACGCGCAGCGGTAGTTCAGTCGGTTAGAATACCGGCCTGTCACGCCGGGGGTCGCGGGTTCGAGTCCCGTCCGCTGCGCCATATTTTCCAGTTTGAGTTCGCTCAAGCTGAGATGGAAACGCCTTAACAGGCTGATTCATCCGACGAAGCAAGAGTTGTACGGACGTAAGTCCACCGACATGCAGCGGTAGTTCAGTCGGTTAGAATACCGGCCTGTCACGCCGGGGGTCGCGGGTTCGAGTCCCGTCCGCTGCGCCATATAGGAAGCCCGCTGATAGCGATATCAGCGGGTTTTTTATTGCCTGCAATTTCTTGTCATGCGTCGCTAGAGCTGTCGCGCGACAACCTGTCATCTTGCGTTCATCTGCCTGCTCTAGCTTGATTGGCATGCTCTTTGTTTATGCAATGAGTGGTTGCTGACATATCGAGTAGGAGGAACAGGCAATGGATGATTATCAAGAAGAGCTGCTGGAAGCGCGCGCCACCGAGCAGGATGTGCCGGAGCGTGACGAAGACGCCACCGAACTCTGATCTGCTAGAACTCTGCTAGAGCGCCCGGCGCTGCTCGCGGCGATATTCGCCTGGGGTTTGCTGGTTCCAGCGTTTGAACGCGCGCTGGAAGGCTTCGGCCGAGGCAAAGCCGAGCAGGTAGGCGATTTCACCGAAGGCCAGCTCGGTGTCGCGGATATAGGCCATGGCCAGGTCGCGGCGGGTGTCGTTGAGAATGCTGCGAAACTGCGTGCCTTCCTCGGCCAGCTTGCGCCGCAGGGTCCAGGTCGGTAGCTGCAGGCGTGCGGCCACTTCGGCGAGGTCCGGTTCGCGGCCGTGCAGCAATGGGCCGAGCAGCTGAGTAATGCGCTCGCGCAAGTTGCGGGTGCGGGTCAGTTGCGTCAGTTCCCGCTCACAGATTTCCAACAGGTGCCGCCAGGTGCTTGGGCAGTGTTCGGGGTTGCGCAGGTTCAGGCTCTGCTGGCTCAGGCGCAGCTGGTTGTGCTCGCTGGCAAACTCCACTGGGCAGGCAAACAGTTCGCCGTACTGCGCCGCATAGGCGGGTGCGGGAAATTCGATCTGCACTTTCTCCACGGGCAGCGCCTGTTGCGCCAGCGTGCTCAGCTGTTGCGCCCAGCTGGCCAGCACCGAGTCGACGACGAAGCGGTTATAGGCGTTGTACGGGCTGATCGAATAGAAGCGCAGCCAGGCGCCCCGGTTGTCTTCGTGCAGGCTGGATTGGCCGCGGTAATTGCTGGCATACAACGGCTCGAAGCGAGTCAGCGCGCGCGCCGCTTCACGCACCGTCGGCGCCTGCATGGCTGTCACACCGGCCAGGCCAAGGTGGCTCAGGCGGCTGGTTTGCCCCATCTGCAGGCCAAGGCCGGGTTCGCCACACTGCTGGATGGCGCTATGACCCAAACGCATATAGCGCGGGATCGACAGTCGCGCGCGCGGTTCGGCAAGGCGCGCGGCATCCAGGCCGTAGCTGTCGAGCAGCGGTTGCGGGTCCTGGGCGCAATGGCGCATGGCATCGGCCAGGCTGTCGACAAAGCCCACCGACAGATCACCGAGTTTCACCCGTGTGCTTTTCAGCATTGCAGCGTTATTCCGTCTGCGCCCATTCAGTGCTGGGCATTTAGATAAGGCACCAGGGTAGGCAGGTGCTTGGGCTTTGCCAAGAGCTGCTGCTCTTTTTGATCATTAGGTTGTTACTTTAGGTCATTGAGCTGTTCGGCGCGGCTGATTATCGTCTAGACCATATTCGACCGCGACCCGCTAAGAGGTTGCGGCATCCGTGAAAGCCAACACCCGATGTGGAGATGTCCATGACTGCTCAGTACCCCCACCTGCTGGCCCCGCTTGATCTGGGCTTCACCACCCTGAAGAACCGTACCTTAATGGGTTCGATGCACACCGGGTTGGAAGAAAAGCCCAATGGTTTTGAGCGTATGGCGGCGTACTTCGCCGAACGTGCCCGTGGTGGCGTTGGCTTGATGGTGACGGGCGGTATTGGCCCAAATGATGAGGGCGGCGTGTATTCCGGCGCAGCCAAGCTGACCACCGCGGAAGAGGCGGAAAAGCACAAGATCGTCACCCGTGCGGTGCACGCAGCGGACGGTAAGATTTGCATGCAGATCCTCCACGCCGGCCGTTATGCCTACAGCCCGAAATCCGTAGCGCCGAGCGCGATTCAGGCGCCGATTAACCCGTTCAAGCCGAAAGAGCTGGACGAGGAAGGCATCGAGAAGCAGATCCAGGACTTTATCAACTGCTCCGTACTGGCCCAGCAGGCCGAATACGACGGTGTGGAAATCATGGGCTCGGAAGGTTATTTCATTAACCAGTTCCTCGCCGCCCACACCAACCACCGTACCGACCGTTGGGGCGGTAGCTACGAGAACCGCATGCGTCTGCCGGTGGAAATCGTCCGCCGCGTGCGTGAGGCCGTCGGCCCGAATTTCATCATCATCTACCGCCTGTCGATGCTCGATCTGGTCGAGGGCGGCAGCACCTGGGGCGAGATTGTTCTGCTGGCCAAGGCCATCGAGAAGGCCGGCGCGACCATTATCAACACCGGTATCGGCTGGCACGAAGCGCGCATCCCGACCATCGCCACTAAGGTGCCGCGCGCCGCGTTCACCAAGGTCACTGCCAAGCTGCGCGGTGAAGTGAGCATTCCGCTGATCACCACCAACCGCATCAACACTCCGGAAGTGGCCGAGCAGGTGTTGGCCGAAGGCGACGCCGACATGGTGTCCATGGCGCGCCCATTCCTCGCCGACCCGGACTTCGTCAACAAGGCCGCAGAAGGCCGTAGCGATGAAATCAACACCTGCATCGGCTGCAACCAGGCCTGCCTGGACCACACCTTCGGCGGCAAGCTGACCAGCTGCCTGGTCAACCCGCGTGCCTGCCACGAGACCGAGCTGAACTACATCCCCACCACTGCGGTGAAGAAGATTGCCGTGGTCGGTGCCGGTCCTGCGGGTCTGTCCGCTGCCACCGTGGCCGCCGAGCGTGGCCATAGCGTGACCCTGTTCGATTCGGCCAGCGAAATCGGCGGCCAGTTCAACGTCGCCAAGCGCGTGCCGGGCAAGGAAGAGTTCTTTGAAACCCTGCGCTACTTCAAGCGCAAGCTGGAAACCACCGGTGTCGATCTGCGCCTGAATACCCGCGTATCGGCCGATGACCTGGCCAAGGGCGGTTATGACGAAATCATCCTGGCCACCGGTATCGCCCCGCGCACCCCGGCCATTCCGGGCATTGAACACGCCAAGGTGATCAGCTACCTGGACGCCATCCTGCAGCGTAAGCCGGTTGGCCAGAAGGTTGCGGTGATCGGCGCCGGCGGCATTGGCTTCGACGTATCCGAATTCATCACCCATCAGGGCGAGGCGACCAGCCTGAACCGCGAGGAGTTCTGGAAGGAGTGGGGTATCGATGGCGCGTTGGAGGCCCGTGGCGGCGTGGCGGGGATTCAGGCTCATCCGCACCCGGCGGCGCGTGAGGTGTTCCTGCTGCAGCGCAAGAAATCCAAGGTCGGCGACGGCTTGGGCAAGACCACTGGCTGGATTCACCGCACCGGTTTGAAGAACAAGAACGTGCAGATGCTCAACTCGGTCGAGTACCTCAAGGTCGACGACGCCGGCCTGCATATCAGCATCGCTGGTGGCGAGCCGCAGGTGTTGCCGGTGGATACGGTGATCGTCTGTGCCGGCCAGGACCCATTGCGCGAGCTGCAGGAAGGCCTGGAAAACGCCGGGCAGACCGTGCACCTGATCGGTGGCGCCGATGTGGCCAGTGAGCTGGACGCCAAGCGCGCAATCAACCAGGGCTCGCGCCTCGCTGCCGAACTCTAACGCAACCGACGCCCCGCCTAGTGCGGGGCGTTTTGTATGTGGCTCACAACAATAAGGAGAAGCCCGTGTCCGATAATCCTCAATTACAACCGGCTGCCGCCGCCACGCTAGCGCAGTGGCATGGTTTGATGCAGAACAACGACCTGCGCAGCCTGCCGGAGTTGCTGCACCCGCAGGCGGTGTTCCGTTCGCCCATGGCGCACAAGCCCTATGCCGGTGCGCCCATGGTGTCGCTGATCCTCAATACCGTGAGCAAGGTGTTTGTCGACTTTGCCTATCACCGCGAGCTGGCCAGCGCCGATGGCCTTAACGTGGTGCTGGAATTCAGTGCCAAAGTGGGTGAGCGCGAGCTCAAGGGCATCGACATGATTCGCTTCGATGAAGCCGGCAAGATTGTCGATTTTGAAGTAATGGTTCGCCCCATGAGTGGCCTGCAGGCCTTGGGCGAGGAAATGGGTCGGCGCTTGGCGCCATTTCTGGCTGCCGCCAAGGCCTGAGTCGTTGCACCGAATCCATCACAGTTTCGCCCTGTAAGCCGGTTTTTAGCGCCTGGCTGGCAGGGCGACTGCCAACCCAGTCACATTGCTGGGCTTGGTTTTTCCCCTAGACTTGCCTGAACAAGGGTATAGCGCCTGCAACATGGGTCTTGCTTAACCCGTCAGAATGTTGGCAGTCTTGCCATGTGCGCCATTTTTTGCGCAGCATAAGCAGGATGAGTCACTGCTGAACGGAGCGCCCGTTTCGGCCTAGAGGAAAAGCGATGAGCATGCAGAACAAGCCGCAGATGGTTGAGGCCGTACTGTTCTTCAGTGAGCGCGGTGGCATCTGCAAGCAAATGTTTTTCCCCGAGTTTGAAGCCTTGCTCGACGGCGTGGTGAATATGCCGGAGTTTGCCGATCAGCAGATGCGCGTGGCGTATGTGCTGATCAATCCACGCTTGCTGATCAAGGCGTTGGTGTTTTTCTACCTGGATTTCGATGAAAAGGGCGCGCCGGATTCCGGCTGGAATATCCCTCTGCAGGCCTTGGCCGAGCGGGCAGGGCGCGGACCTGATCTGGGCGCCGGGCCGATTCGGCTGGCTTGCCGCAGCCAGTGCCCGGTGTCCTGGCATCAGATGCACCTCTGGGACCCTAGCCTGACCCCTGGCAATAACGATCTGGCGCTGCTGCGTGATGTGGTCAAGCGCAACAGCCTCGGTTTGCTGGCCGAAGACGAAAATCCCCAGGCGGTTGCCCCCGAGCGGTTGCAAATGGCCTCGGAGGATAAGTGGTACGCAGCGGACCCAGCCCAGGAAGAGGCCGCTAAGGCCACCGAAAAGCTTGATCAGGAACAGCGCCTGAAAGCCGCGCAGCTGATCAAGCAGCAGCGTTTGCGCATCAGCAGCCTGACCCAGCAACACGAAGAAGAGCTGGCCAAGTTCAAGTTGCTCAGCGATGAGCAGAGCAAGAACCTGCAGGCGCAAATCCACGGGTTGCACCAGGCGTTGCGTCAGCAGGAAGAACACAACGCTGCGCTGAAGGCTCAGCTGGCTGCTCAGGCGGCGAGTTTCCAGACCGCCCGTGAAGAGATGACCGAGCAACTGCGTGCGCTGGAGCGTGATGGCCGCAGTGAGGGCGACAGCCTGCGCGCGCAATTTGAAAGCGAGATGCAGGCCAAGATCGCCTCAGCGGTTGCCGAATACAAAGAGCAGATTGCCATTCGCGATGTCGAGCTGGCTTATCGCGGCGAGCAGGACACCCAGGCGCTACAGGAGATCAATCGCCTCAAGCGCGCCTATGCCGACCTGGCCAGCCAGGGTGGTGACCAGATTCTTGAGCGCCTGGCCAAGCTGGGTGTGGTCTTTGTGGTTTACCACCCAGGCGCGGGTCACCTGACCATTCCGCTGCAGGATATCGCCTCGTACCAGGACAACCCGCTGGCCTATGCAGCGGCCAAGTGTTTTGTCAGCGAAGAGCAATACCGCCATTGGCTGGCGCATTATCAGCAACCGAGTTGCGAAGCCTCGCTGCCCAGTGGCGAGCGCTGCGCCATCCCTATCGACCGTATTGATACCCCCAGCCGTTTTGCCCTGGGTGAGTCCAATTGCTGTGCACGGCACAAGGCCAGTAGCCGTTTGCGTACTGTCAGTTAACCTTGCCTGTTGTCCTGCCTGACTGGGCGCCCCGCGCCCCTTTGCAGCATTTTGCGCTGGATTGGTCAATCGCCGCCGGGGTTGAGCTGGCGGTGCTACGTCTGGATCTGCTTGATCCACTGATCAGCGGTAATAAATGGTTCAAGCTCTCCCATCATCTACGCGCCGCAGAGGCCGGTGGCGCCACTGGAGTGATCAGCCTGGGCGGCGCGCATTCCAACCATCTGCACGCCCTGGCTGCCGCCGGTAAACGCTTCCATTTCCAAACCGTCGGGCTTTTGCGCGGCCACCCGCAGCAGACACCGACTGTGGCTGATCTGCAGGCCTTCGGCATGCAGCTGCACTGGCTGGGTTATGCGGGTTATCGCGCGCGGCATGCGGTCGACTTCTGGTTGCCCTGGCAGGCGCACTATCCGGGTTTTTATCCGCTGCCGGAGGGTGGCGGTGGTCTGCCGGGTGCGCTGGGCTGCATGAGCTTGGTGCAGCAAGTTCGTGAGCAGCTGCCAAGCCTCGGTTGGGCTGATTACGACGCCTGGTGGCTGGCGGCAGGCACGGGCACCACCCTGGCCGGTTTGCTGTTAGGCGAAGCCGCCGCGCATCCGCTGCATGCGGCGTTGGCCGTACCGGCCGATCATGGCGTCGAGCAACAGGTGCAGGCGATTGTTCAGGCCGCGGATATGCCTGTTGGACGTTATCAGTTGCATGAGGCCAGCCGAGGTGGATTTGCCAAGGTGGATGCCGAGTTGCTCGACTTTATGCAAACGGCGGAAGCGCAAAGTGGTGTGCCGCTGGAGCCGCTGTATACCGCCAAGGCATTAATGGCGTTGCGCCAGCAGGTCGAGGCCGGTTACTTTGCTCACGGCAGCCGTCTGGTGTTTGTCCACACAGGGGGCTTGCAGGGTCGCGCTGCGGCCATGTTGCAGGCGGCGAAAGCATGCTCGGCCGATTAACCCGGCTACACTGAATTTCACCAGCGGAGCCTGGATATTCCATGAGCGAACCCCTTAACCCCGAACAGTTACGCAGCCTGACGCCACTTAACGTGTTGTCCGAGCAGCAGTGGCGCGAGTTGCGTACGCAATTGGTACCGCAGCCGTTGCTGGCGGGGCAGCTGTTGTTTCGCCCGGGGGATCAGGCGCGCTTGACCTACTACCTGCTGGCGGGCGAGTTGCTGTTGCAATCGGTCGACGGTCAGGAGCAACGCCTGCAAGCCGGCAGCGAGGCCAGTTGTCACCCGTTGTCGCCGAGCCTGCCGCGCTTGCATGAGGCACGGGCGCTGACCGATGCCAGCGTGCTGGCGCTGGACACCGCGACCCTCAATCGTCTGCTGACTTGGCGCCTGGCCTACCAGGATTTGCTGCTCGAGCTGGGGCAGAACCATGCCGAAGTCGAGTGGCTGGAGCGCCTGCTGGAAAATCCGCTGTTTGCCAAGGTGCCGCCGTCCAACGTGCGCGCCATGCTGGAGCGTTTGCAGCGTATCGAATTGGTCGCTGGCAGCACCGTGCTGCAGGAAGGCGATGTCGGTGACAGCTGCTACTTTCTGAAAAATGGCCGGGCCGAAGTGATTCGCGGCGCGGACAGTGCGCAGCAGGTGTTGGCCGAGCTGGAGATCGGCGCCTGTTTTGGTGAGGAGGCCTTGCTGGCTGACAGCCCGCGTAATGCCACGGTGACCATGCTGGAAGACGGCGTAGTGCTGCGTTTGGATCGCCAGGACTTCTTCGCCCTGCTGAAAGCCCCGGTGGTCGATGAGGTGTCGCTTGGCGAAGCATCGCGTTTGCTGGCGGCGGGGGCGCAGTGGCTGGATGTGCGTCTGCAGGAAGAATACGAGCGGGCCCATGCGTTGCAGTCACTGAATATGCCGCTGCAACTGCTGCGTCTGAAAGCGCGCCTGCTGGATAAGACGCGCACCTACCTGTGTTATTGCGACAGCGGCAAGCGCAGCAGCAGTGCGGTGTTTCTGCTCTCGCAGCTTGGTTACCGCGCCTACGCCCTGCGTGATGGGGTGGATGCCTTGCCGGCGATCCAGCGTGATGCGCTGCTGTGTGAAAGTGGCTCCGGCTATCTGGCGCGCTCGGGCGGGCGCACCGAGCGCAGTCTCTGAGCTAGTCGGCCGTTTGCGCCGGCCAATGATCATTCACCAGAAACACTCGCTCGGCTTCCAGCCAGTAATGCTGTGGGCCTGCAATCAGGCGTACGAGCAACTGCGCGTTAGCGTCGCTCGGCAGCGCCGTGAGCCATTGATTGAACTGCTCGCGCGACCACAGATGTTCTTCCTCGATACGTGCGGACGCCAGCCAGGCGTGCCGGGCTAGCGGCTGCCAGTGACCTGGGTTGTGCGCGGCAAAAGGTGTCCAGTCAGCGCGATGCAGCCAGCGCCCACGCAGGTGTGTTGGGTTGCCATCCGCTGGCGCGGCGTAGGAAGGTTGCTGCCAGGGATAGAACAGATAACCGCCCAGCCACAACGCCGCCTGAGGCCGCTGAATATCCAGCTCGGCCAGCCTCTGTTGGGCTTCCGTGCGGGTGGATAGCGGCAACTGGTGTTGGCCGAGGTGCGCCAGTTTTATATCCAGGCGGTCGTGGCTGCCGGGGCCTAACCAGTGCGACAGCTCTGCGCCGCTGCACGGCGGCTGGCCCAGGTACAGCTTGATTGCCAGCTCCAGGTGATGCACACCTTCCTCATCGCGCAGCAGCATATCCAGCTCACCCAGGGTATGGCCCTGTTGGCGGATCGGCAGGTTGGCCGCCAGCACCTCGATACCCGGCGCGGCATGCAGGGCAAACTGCCAGAGCCGTTCGTAGTACAAACCCAGGCGGCGCACCGAGCTTTGGCTCAGCCAGTGGAGAAGGGTATGGCTGTCGGCATCCAGGCTCAGCAACCAGTCCGCCAGGGCGTCGGGTTGCTGGCTCCAGCGGCTGGCCTTGAGCGGGTGACGCTGTGGCCAAGGCGTCTGCGCCAGCAGTGGCGGCGAGAGCAGCGCCCAGGCCAGGTCGCGTACAGCAGGCTGGCGCAGCTGCGAGGGCAGATCGCTGAGTGAAGGGAAGGGCGTCATGTTGCGAGCATAGCGCTTTGCGGCTGTTTACGATCTGCTGCGTGTCGGCCTGACGGCTTTAAAAGCAGCTCTGCAGGCTCTTCAACAAGCGCTTAAACGCTGCCATAGCAGGTCAGCGGTTTGCTGCTGCCATGGGCTTTCGCCCATAATCCGACCCATTAGATTCAGAGCCTGGCGGGAGCACCATGGAGCAGTTTCGTAATATCGGCATCATCGGTCGGCTGGGCAGCACCCAGGTACTCGACACCATTCGCCGGCTGAAGAAATTTCTGCTCGCTCGTCACCTGCATGTGATCCTCGAAGACACCATTGCCGAAGTGCTACCGGGCCATGGCTTGCAGACCTCGTCACGCAAGATTCTCGGCGAAGTCTGCGATCTGGTGATCGTCGTCGGTGGTGACGGCAGCATGCTCGGCGCCGCCCGCGCTCTGGCGCGGCACAAGGTGCCGGTGCTGGGCGTCAACCGTGGCAGCCTGGGCTTTCTCACCGATATTCGCCCCGATGAGCTGGAAGTGAAGGTGGCTCAGGTACTCGAAGGGCATTACCTGACCGAAAACCGCTTTCTGCTGGAGGCCGAGGTACGGCGCAATGGCGAGGCCATCGGCCAGGGTGATGCACTCAACGATGTGGTGCTGCATCCGGGTAAATCCACGCGGATGATCGAGTTCGAGCTGTTTATCGATGGCCAGTTCGTCTGTAGTCAGAAGGCCGACGGCCTGATTGTTGCCACACCGACCGGCTCCACGGCCTATGCGCTGTCCGCCGGCGGGCCGATCATGCATCCCAAACTGGACGCCATCGTGATCGTGCCGATGTACCCGCATACGCTGTCCAGTCGACCGATTGTGGTGGATGGCAACAGCGAGCTGAAAATTGTCGTGTCCAAGGATCTACAGCTGTACCCGCAGGTGTCCTGCGACGGGCAGAATCACTTCACCTGCGCCCCCGGCGACACCGTCACCGTGGCCAAGCGGCCGCAGAAGCTGCGCCTGATTCACCCGCTGGACCACAACTATTACGAAGTCTGTCGCAACAAGCTGGGCTGGGGTAGCCGGCTCGGCGGGGGGGCTTGATGCGCCTCGATCCAGCTCGCGGTTACGACCTGATCGGCGATATCCATGGCTGCGCGAAAACCCTGGAACATCTGCTGAGCACGCTGGGCTATCGCCAGCAGGGCGGGGTGTGGCGTCATCCGCAGCGTATGGCGATTTTCCTTGGCGACCTTGTCGACCGGGGCCCGCGTATCCGTGAGGCGCTGCACCTGGTGCGCGATATGGTCGTGGCCGGTCAGGCGCTGTGCATCATGGGCAATCATGAGTTCAATGCCCTGGCCTGGAGCACGCCGGCTGCGCCCGGCAGCGGCCGGCAGTTTGTCCGTGAGCACACGCCACGGCATGCGCGCCTGATCAAGGAAACCCTGGAGCAGTTCGACGCCTATCCGGCGGAATGGCAGGCATTTCTCGACTGGTTCTACGAGTTGCCGCTGTTTATCGATGCCGGGCATTTCCGCGTGGTGCATGCCTGTTGGGACGACAGCCTGATCGAGCCGCTGCGTGCGCAGTTTGCCGATGGCTGCATCGATGAGCATTTTCTCCAGGCAGCGGCCGTGCATGGCAGCTTTGCCAATACCGCGCTGGATCGCCTGCTGCGCGGCACTGATATGCGTCTGCCACACGGCATGACCCTGACCAGCGATGACGGCTTTACCCGCGCGCATTTCCGTACCAAATTCTGGGAGGAAGATCCGCAAACCTACGGCGATATCGTCTTCCAGCCCGATGCCTTGCCGGAACTGGCGGCGCAGATGCCGCTCAGCGAGATGCAGAAAACCGAATTGCTTAAATACGGTGCTGATCAGCCCTTGCTGTTTGTCGGCCACTACTGGCGCAGTGGCAAGCCCGCGCCGATTCGCAGCAACCTGGCCTGCCTGGATTACAGCGCCGTGCTCAACGGCAAACTGGTGGCCTATCGCCTCGACCAGGAAACGCGCCTGGATGCCAGCAAGTTCGTTTGGGTCGATGTCGAAAGCCCGGAGGCGCGGCCATGAGTGCTGTAGCGGCAATGCGCCTGCCTGAGCAGGTCGACTTGAGCGGCTTTATCAGTTTGCTGCAGCGCTTGCAGGTACCGCACCGCGTCGCTGAAGAGGCGGGCGAGCAGGTGCTCTGGGTGCCCGGTGAGCAACTGGCCGAGAAAGTGCGTGAACTCTATGGGCGCTACCCGAAAGGTGATGCTGAGGTGTTGCTTGAGCCGTCACCGGCTTCTGCAGAGGCCGCGCCGAGTTTTGTTCAGCAGCTGAAAGCCAGCCGTATGACGGCTGTTGTCCTGTTGCTGACCTTTATTGCAGCCGCTATCACCTTGCTCGGCGATAACCTGGCGACGGTCAGCTGGCTAAGCTTTGTCGGCTACCGCGTGCAGGGCGATTACATCTACTTCAGCTACCTGAACGACACGCTGGCCAGCGGTCAGTGGTGGCGGCTGCTGACGCCGATGCTGATTCACTTCGGCATCCTCCACCTGGCGATGAATACCCTGTGGTATTGGGAGTTGGGCCGGCGGATCGAAGCGCGTCAGGGAGCCGTGATGCTGTTGGGGCTGACCCTGCTGTTTAGTCTTGCGGCCAATTTCGCCCAATACCTGCATGCCGGCCCATCGCTATTCGGCGGCCTTTCCGGGGTGCTATATGGCCTGCTCGGACATTGCTGGATTTTCCAGCGCCTGGCGCCGACTCCCGCTTATCGGCTGCCGCCAGGCGTATTGGTGATGATGCTGGCCTGGCTGCTGATCTGCATGACGGGCATCTTCGAGCTGCTGCAATTCGGCGCCATCGCCAACGCGGCGCATGTTGGTGGCCTGCTGGCCGGTTGTCTGACCGGGTTGGTGGGCGGTGCGCTGGCGCGTCGGCGACACAGTTAGTTGTTCATCAGGCTGGTAAACTGCCACTTTGCATTTGGAGGCGCTATGTCGTCCTTTCTCGAAGCGATTGAAAACATCACCCCTGAGATCTACCAGAGCCTCAAGCTGGCCGTGGAAATCGGCAAATGGCCCGATGGCCGCAAGCTGAGCCAGGAGCAGAAGGAGCTGACCTTGCAGGCGCTGATCGCCTGGGAAATCCATAACCTGCCGGAAGACGAGCGCATCGGTTATATGGGCCCGCAGGAGTGCAGCAGCAAATCCGAGCCGGTACCCAATCTGTTGTTCAAATCCTCGGATACCCTGCACTGATGAGCGAGTTGGCCCGTGGTGCCCTGAGCAAAATGGCGGCGCAGCTGGATGCGCCGGTGCAATACAGCTTTCGCCTGGGCGATGAACTGCTGCCGGTTAATCCGCTGATCGGCAAAAGCCTGCGTCTGGAATTCCTCGGCGCTATCCACTGCACCCATTGCGGACGCAAAACCAAGAGCAGCTTTAGCCAGGGCTATTGCTACCCCTGCATGCAGAAGCTGGCGCAGTGCGACATCTGCATCATGAGCCCGGAGCGTTGCCACTATGAGGCGGGCACCTGCCGCGAGCCGAGCTGGGGCGAGCAGTTCTGCATGACCGATCATGTTGTCTATCTGGCCAACTCCAGCGGCGTGAAAGTCGGTATCACCCGCGCCACGCAGATCCCCACACGCTGGATCGATCAAGGCGCGACCCAGGCGCTGCCGATTCTGCGGGTCGCCACCCGACAGCAGTCCGGCTTTGTCGAAGACCTGCTGCGCAGCCAGGTGGCGGATAAAACCAACTGGCGCGCGCTGCTCAAGGGTGATGCTGCGCCGGTGGATCTGCTTGCCGTACGCGAACAGCTGTTTGCCAGTTGCGGCAGCGGCCTGACCGAGTTGCAGCAGCGCTTTGGCATTCAGGCCATCCAGCCTCTTAGCGATCAGCCGGTGGTGCAGATTAGCTATCCGATTGAGGCTTATCCGGCGAAGATCACCAGCTTCAATCTGGACAAGAATCCACTGGCCGAGGGCACGCTACTGGGCATCAAGGGCCAGTACCTGATGTTCGACACCGGCGTGATCAATATCCGCAAGTACACCGCTTACCAGTTGGCCGTTCACGAACTGGCCGCCTAAGTTACTTATTCGCGAACCCGGCGCCCGCGCGCCGCAGACAAAGGGCCACAAGCCATGCGCACCGAACAGCCGAAGATGATCTACCTCAAGGACTACCAGGCTCCGGATTATCTGATTGATGAAACGCACCTGACCTTCGAGTTGTTCGACGACCACACCCTGGTGCACGCGCAGCTGGTGATGCGCCGTAACCCGGCTGCCGGCGCAGGTTTACCTCCGCTGGTGCTGGACGGTCAGCAGCTGGAACTGCTCAGTGTGGCGCTCGACGACCGCGAGCTGAGTGCCGGCGATTACCAGCTGAGCGACAGCCATCTGACTGTGCAGCCCACTAGCGCCAGCTTCGTGATCGACAGCAGTGTGCGCATCCACCCGGAAAGCAACACCGCGTTGGAAGGGCTGTACAAATCCAGCGGCATGTTCTGCACCCAGTGCGAGGCTGAGGGTTTCCGCAAGATCACCTATTACCTCGACCGCCCGGACGTGATGAGCAAGTTCACCACCACCCTGAGCGCCGAGCAGCACAGCTATCCGGTGCTGCTGTCCAACGGCAACCCGATTGCCAGCGGCAGTGAGGAAGGCGGCCGGCACTGGGCGACCTGGGAAGACCCCTTTATGAAACCGGCTTACCTGTTCGCCCTGGTCGCCGGCGATCTCTGGTGTGTGGAGGACAGCTTCACCACCATGAGCCAGCGTGAGGTGGCACTGCGCATTTATGTCGAGCCGGAAAACATCGACAAATGCCAGCACGCCATGGACAGCCTGAAAAAGTCCATGAAGTGGGACGAAGAGGTGTACGGCCGTGAGTACGACCTGGACATCTTTATGATCGTCGCGGTCAACGACTTCAACATGGGCGCCATGGAAAACAAGGGCCTGAATATCTTCAACTCCAGCTGTGTGCTGGCCAAGGCCGAAACCGCTACCGATGCTGCGCACCAGCGCGTTGAAGCGGTGGTGGCGCATGAGTACTTCCACAACTGGTCGGGCAACCGCGTGACCTGCCGCGACTGGTTCCAGTTGTCGCTCAAGGAAGGCTTTACCGTTTTCCGCGACGCCGAGTTCAGCGCCGATATGCACTCGCGTACGGTTAAGCGCATTGAGGACGTAGCCTACCTGCGCACCCACCAGTTCGCTGAAGACGCCGGCCCCATGGCCCATCCGGTACGTCCGGACGCCTTTATGGAAATCTCCAACTTCTACACCCTGACGGTGTACGAGAAGGGTTCGGAAGTGGTGCGTATGATCCGCACTCTGGTTGGCGCCGAGGGTTTCCGCAAAGGCAGCGACCTGTACTTCGCGCGCCACGACGGTCAGGCCGTGACCTGTGATGACTTTATCCGCGCGATGGAAGAGGCCAATGGCATCGACCTGACCCAGTTCAAACGCTGGTACAGCCAGGCCGGCACACCGCGTCTGGAGGTCAGTGAAAGCTATGACGCGGCTGCCAACAGTTATCGCCTGCACTTCCGCCAGAGCTGCCCGGCTACTCCCGGGCAGGCGGAAAAACAGCCCTTTGTTATCCCTGTGGAGCTGGCTTTGCTGGATGCCCAGGGCCGTGAGCTGCCGCTGCAGCTAGTCGGTGAAGATGCGGCGGGTGGCCTTTGCCGTGTGCTGCAGGTGACCGAAGCCGAACAGGCGTTCACCTTTGTCAATCTGGCGGAAAAACCGCTGCCTTCCTTGCTGCGCGGCTTTTCTGCGCCGATCAAACTGAGCTTCCCCTATAGCCGTGATCAGTTGATGTTCCTGATGCAGCACGACAGCGATGGCTTCAATCGCTGGGAAGCGGGGCAGCAACTGTCCGTGCAAGTGCTGCAGGAGCTGATTGGCCAGCATCAGCGTGGCGAGCCGTTGGTGCTCGATCAGCGCCTAGTCGAGGCCTACCGTACTCTGCTGGCTGATGACTCGCTGGATCAGGCCATGGTCGCCGAAATGCTCTCGCTGCCAGGTGAGGCCTATCTGACCGAAATCAGTGAAGTGGCCGATGTTGAAGCCATCCATGCCGCCCGTGAGTTTGCCCGCAAGCAGCTGTCGACTGCGCTGTTTGATCTGCTGTGGCAGCGTTACCAGCGCAACCGCGAAGTCTCCCGTACCAGCGCCTATGTAGCCGAGGCCGAACACTTTGCCCGGCGCAGCCTGCAAAACATCGCACTGTCCTACCTGATGCTTAGCGGCAAGGCGGAGGTGTTGGCGGCTTGTCTGGAGCAGTTCGAGAACGCCGACAATATGACCGAGCGTTTGACTGCGTTGGCGGTGCTGGTTAACTCACCGTTCGAAGCCGAGAAGGCCGTTGCCCTGGCCAGCTTCGCCGATTTCTTCAAGGACAACCCGCTGGTGATGGATCAGTGGTTTAGCGTGCAAGCCGCCTGCGCCTTGCCTGGCGCGCTGCAGCGTGTTGAGCAACTGATGCAGCATCCAGCGTTTACCCTGAAGAACCCGAATAAGGTTCGTTCATTGATCGGTGCGTTTGCCGGGCAGAACTTGCTGGGTTTCCATCAGGCTGATGGCAGTGGCTACCGCTTCCTGGCCGATCAGGTGATTACCCTGAATGCCCTCAACCCGCAGATCGCTTCGCGCCTGCTGGCGCCGCTGACTCGCTGGGCCAAATACGGCAGTGCTCGTCAGGTTCAAATGAAAGCGCAACTACAGCGCATTCTGGCCTCGGGTGAGCTGTCCAGTGATGTCTATGAAGTGGTCAGCAAGAGCCTGGCTGGTTAATGAGTGAGCGGTAACAATCTAGGGTGGCAGCGCCACCCTATATAAAGTGTTGGGTACGCTTGATCGATTTTTGATCAGCGCGTTAACACTAAAGACCGATCCTGCAGATCTATGTGCAATGTATAGGGTTACAGGTTCTTCGTTGAGTCCTTCATATCGGTATAAAAGTGTTACCCGGCTTAATCAGGTAACACTTTTTGTGTTACCTGATTAAATGTAAGCAAAGTTTGCGCAATATGAATTGAACTGCTTGGCTTGACCTTGGCTGATTTGTTTGAAACGTCTGGGCGTGTACAGCACAACAAAGTGACTGATCGCGCCAGATGGTAGGACAAAATAGGAAAAATCTGTCACTGCATGTGGTTGTCTGGCTGCTGAATGCTCAGTCACAAAGTGGTTTTATAGTTCGGTCGTGCTTCTCACTGGATTTTTTATACGGCCGTTTGAATTGGCACTATGGTTGCAGGGAACTAAATTGATTTGACCTCGTCATGGTGCACGCCAAACAGTGAGGTGCGTGTAAGCGCGTTGGGGGCTTGCCTTCCAATCAACATTTAAGGCCGTCATCAGTACGGCCATAACGTGCCCCAGCGGTTGGGGTACAAAAAAGATGATCTGTCCACGGAGTAATGTTTCGATGGAAATTAAGTCCCGTAAGCCCGTATTGCGTTTCGCACCTGCCAAGGCAGGTTTTGCTTTTGTCGGTCTTCTTCCCCTGCTGGTAGCGGCTCACGCCCAGGCAGTGGAATTCAGCTTCGCCGACGATGAAATCAGCGGCTCCATCGATACCACCGTGTCCTACGGCCAACTTTGGCGCGTCCAGGGCCAGGACAAGACCAACAACGATATCAACACCAACGACGGTAACCGTAACTTCAATACCGGTCTGGTATCTGAAGTGTTCAAGATCACTACCGATATGGAAGTGACCTACCAGAACTACGGTGCCTTTGTGCGTGGTACTGCGTTCTATGACACCCAGATCATGGATAAGCGCAACAACTACTACGACACCAGCCTGGCTTATCAGCCAAGCCAGAACGTACCAAACGATGACAGTTTTACCCGTGCTACTCGTCATTCGGCTGGTCGTAACGCAGAAATTCTTGATGCCTACGTTTACGGCAACTGGGATATCGCCAACATGCCCGTTGGCGTGCGCTTTGGTAAGCAGGTATTTAACTGGGGTGAAGGCCTGTTCTACCGAGGTGGCGTAAATACCACCAATCCGGTGGATGCCGGTAAGTTCCGTCTGCCAGGTGCAGAAGTTAAAGAAGTGCTGGTTCCGGTTGAGGCTCTGAGTTTTAGCGTTGGCCTGACCGATAATATCTCTATGGACGCTTTCTACCAATTTAACTGGAAAGAGTCGGCGATTGATCCAGTAGGAACATATTTCTCCGAGACAGACCTTTTTGGTGAGGGTGGTAATACGGCCTATAACAATTTTGCCGGTACGGCTCTTGCGGGTGTTATTCCTACATATAATGCTTCTGCGAATCCTTTAAATCCAAACTTGGCTGCGCTACAGGCTACAGGTCTGTATCAGAGTGGTGTTAACACGTCTTTTGGTAATATCTTGAAAGTGGCAGATGTTACTAAAGATATTAACGCTAAGAATGATGGGCAGTATGGTCTTTCGTTTAAGTATATTGCTGAGGAGCTTAATTCTACTGAGTTTGGTGCCTATCTGGTTAATTATCATGCTAAAGAACCTACGATTTATGCAGATTTAAATGGCTATCAGGGCGTTGATATAGGTGCCTTGGCTGGTACTCTTTGTGGGATTACTCTGGGTGCTAACCCTGCTTGTGCAAATCCATTGTCTCCTATTTTTCAAAATTTCGTTCCGGCAGCTGGCGGTCTTGCAACCGTTGATATGCTTGGCTCTACTCAGGCAAAACGCGAATACGCTGAAGATATTCGTATGTATGGGTTTAGTTTCAATACTACGTTGAATGAGACTTCTGTTTTTGGTGAGTTGGCTTATCGTCCGAACCTTCCGGTGGGTATTTCGGCTACCAATGACCTTCTTGGTGATATTGTTCTCCAGGGTGGTACGCTGGCGAATAATCGGAATGGTAATTTAGGAAGTGGCTTGATTGCAGGTCAGCAAGTTGATCGAAATTCTAAGGTAAGTAACTCTCGTCGGGTTGAAGCATTCAATACATCTATTGGTGCAATCCATAACTTTGGCAATGTATTGAGCTTTGATTCGCTGTTTGGTGTTGCAGAGCTTGCCTCGGAGCACTTGCGTGGTGATAGCCTCAAATATAACTCTGTTAATGGTGAGCGTTGCATAGCCGGTCGTGCAAATACCTCCTATGTAACTGACGCGGCGATGGCTAAGCAGGATTGCGCCAGCAGTGACTCCTACGGCTATACGCTTGTGCTGTCCGGTACTTGGAACGACGTTTACGCTGGCGTAAACCTGTCGCCATTCACCGTGTTCAAACACGATTTCCAAGGCAACTCGCATCAGACCGGTAACTTTATCGAAGACCGTAAGGCATACACGCTGGGTCTGCGTGCCAGCTACCTGAATAGCTTGGAAGCTGAAATTCAATACACCGAGTTTATGGGCGCCGGTCAAAGCAACTCTGGCCGCGACCGCGACAATATCGGTCTGAACGTCAAGTATTCCTTCTAAACATAACTAGAAAATATCGAGTGCCTGCGGGCACTCGGTTGCTGACTTATTTCACGGAGAATCAAGATGCTGAAAAAGCACACGCTGATTGGTGCTGCCATTGCGCTGGCACTGTCCGCTGGCAGCGCGTTCGCTGCAGTTTCGCCTGCGGAAGCGGCCAAGTTGGGCGCAAGCCTCACCCCGTTCGGTGCCGAGAAAGCCGGTAACGCGGCAGGCACCATCCCTGAGTGGACCGGTGGTATCACCCAGGCTCCGGCGGCTTACAAGACGCCAGGCCAGCACCACGTAGATCCGTTTGCTGATGACAAGCCGCTGTTTACCATCACCAAAGCCAATCTGGATCAGTACAAAGACAACCTGACCCCAGGTCAGATTGCGATGTTCAACACCTACCCGAACAGCTACCAGATGCCGGTCTACCAGACCCGTCGTTCCGGTTCTGCGCCAAAGTGGGTGTATGACAACACCATCAAGAACGCCAGCACAGCCAAGTTGCTCGATGGCGGTAACGGCTTCTCCGACGCCTACGGCGGCATCCCGTTCCCGATCCCGCAAAATGGCGTGGAAGCGCTGTGGAACCACATCGCACGTTACCGTGGTACCTACATCGTGCGTCGCGCTTCGGAAGTGGCCGTGCAGCGTAACGGCAGTTACTCCCTGGTGACCTCGCAGCAGGAAGCCATGTTCAAGTTCTACAACCCGAAAGGGACTGCAGCTGACCTGAACAACATCATGTTCTACTACCTGTCCTTCACCAAGAGCCCGGCGCGTCTGGCCGGTGGTGCGGTACTGGTACACGAAACCCTGGATCAGGTGAAAGAGCCACGTCAGGCTTGGGGCTACAACGCCGGCCAGCGTCGCGTACGTCGTGCGCCGAACCTGGCTTATGACACCCCGATCGCTGCCGCTGACGGCCTGCGTACTGCAGACGACACTGACATGATCAACGGTTCGCCAGATCGTTATGACTGGAAGCTGATCGGCAAGAAGGAAATCTATATTCCTTACAACAGCTATAAGGTCACCAGCCCTGAAGTGAAGTACAAGGACCTGCTGCAAGTCGGTCACTTGAACCCAGCCTTTACGCGCAACGAGCTGCACCGTGTGTGGGTGGTCGAGGGCACGCTGAAGTCGGGTTCGCGCCACATCTACTCCAAGCGTACCCTGTTCCTCGACGAGGACAGCTGGCAAGCAGCAGTGGTTGATCAGTACGACGGTCGTGGCGAGCTGTGGCGCGTTTCGATTGCCTACCTGAAAAACTACTACGACCTGCCGACCACCTGGTCTGCGCTGGATACTTTCCACGATCTGCAAGCCCGTCGTTACCACGTGCAAAACCTGGACAACGAAGAGCCAAGCACCATCGACTTCAGCCAGGCTGTGCCGGACGACGGTTACTTCAAACCTGCTGCGCTGCGTCGCCGCGGTACGCGTTAATCCGCGTGTAGGTTGAGCAAAAGGCCGCTACTGTTGTAGCGGCCTTTTGCTATTTGTCAGTCGAACAGGGCATGGTAGACGGGCGGGTTTAACAAAACATAACGTCGCGCCGATTGTCAGGCCTTTTGAAAGCTCAGTAGGATAGGCGCACTGCTAAAAGGGTAGTGCTACCTATAAGAATAAGGGGGAAGGTATATGAGTGAGCCCGTCATGCGGCGCACCCAGGCCGGTCGTGTTGTGGGGTCGTCCCGCGCACCGGCGCTCCGCGTCCACTCACCGATAGCCAAAGCGCTGTCGCTGTGCAGTGTGCTATCCGTGCTGATGTTTACCAGTGCGCCACTGCAGGCTGCCAGCGATGACGCCAGTCATTACTCGGTAGCCTCTGCCCAAGCTCAACAAAGTCTGCTGCTGGATGTCGCCAGCCTGGGTAAGCGCCTGGTCACCGTGGGTGATCGTGGGCATATCCTCTATTCTGACGACAACGGCGCAAACTGGGTTCAGGCCAAGGTGCCGACCAAGCAGATGCTCACTGCCGTGTTCTTTATCGACGACAGCCATGGCTGGGCTGTTGGTCACGATGCGCAGATTCTTGCCAGCACCGATGGCGGCGCCACCTGGGTCAAGCAGTTCGAAGACCTTGAGCGCGAAGCGCCGCTGCTGGATGTGTGGTTCAAGGACCGTAACAACGGTTATGCCGTAGGTGCTTACGGCGCCTTGTTGGAAACCACCGATGGTGGCGCCAACTGGGAAGATGTCAGCGACCGCATGGACAACGAAGACGCCTACCACCTCAACGCCATTGTTGAAGTCAAAGATTCCGGCCTGTTTGTTGTGGGCGAGCAGGGCGCGATGTTCCGCTCCCCGGACTGGGGGCAGACCTGGGAAACCCTGGAAGGCCCTTACGAGGGGTCGCTGTTCGGTGCCCTGGGCACTGATGAAGCCGGTGCGTTGCTGGTCTATGGTCTACGTGGGCATCTGTTCCGTTCGGCAGACTTCGGCACCACCTGGCAGGCGATCAGCCTGAATACCGCCAACAATGGCCCTCTGGAGTTTGGCCTGGCTGATGGCAATCGTCTGGCCGACGGCTCCATCGTGGTGGTTGGGCATGGCGGTACCGTACTCAAGAGCACCGACAACGGCCGCACTTTCAATGTGACCAATCGTGCCGACCGGCTTTCGCTGGCAGGCGTTGCAGCAATGGAAAACGGCAATCTGATTCTGGTAGGGCAGGGTGGCGTTCACGCTGCTGCGCCTACTGGCGCCGATCTGGGCCAACAATAATAAGCCGGGAGCCTTTGCATGAGTAAGCACCAACAACAACCTGCCTCCTTCCTGGAGCGGTTGATCTTCAACAATCGCCCGGCCGTTATTCTGCTGTGCTTGTTGATCAGTCTGTTTCTGTTCTTCCAAGCGGCGCAGGTGCGTCCGCAGACCAGCTTCGAGAAGATGATTCCGCTGGGGCATCCCTACATCCAGAAGATGCTCGAGCACCGTAATGACCTGGCGAACCTGGGCAACACCGTGCGTATCTCGGTGGAAGCGGTGGATGGCGATATCTTCAGCAAGGAATACATGGAGACGCTGCGTCAGATCAACGACGAAGCCTTCTATATCCCAGGTGTTGATCGTTCCGGCCTGAAGTCGCTGTGGAGCCCAAGCGTCCGCTGGACCGAAGTGACCGAGGAAGGTTTTGCCGGTGGCGAAGTGATTCCGCAAACCTACGACGGCTCTTCCGAAAGCCTCGAGGAGCTGCGTAGCAACATCCTCAAATCTGGTCAGATTGGCCGTCTGGTGGCTAACAACTTCAAGTCGAGCATCGTCGACCTGCCGTTGCTGGAGACCTATGCCGACCCGAACGACCAGAGCAAGCAGATCCCGCTGGACTACCAGAAATTCTCCCACGAGCTGGAAGAGAAGATCCGCGAGAAGTACCAGGCGCAGAACCCCAACGTCAAAATCCACATCATCGGTTTTGCCAAGAAGGTCGGCGACCTGATCGATGGTCTGATTGGCGTGGCGCTGTTCTTTGCCGTGGCAATCGCCATTACTTTCGTCCTGTTGCTGTGGTTCACCCACTGCTTCAAGAGCACCCTGGCGGTGGTTCTGACTACGCTGATTGCGGTGGTCTGGCAACTGGGTCTGCTACACACTCTGGGCTTCGGGCTTGATCCGTACTCAATGCTGGTGCCGTTCCTGGTCTTCGCCATTGGTATTTCCCACGGTGTGCAGAAGATCAACGGCATTGCCATGGCCTCAGGCGAGGCGACCGATTCGCTGTCCGCCGCGCGTATGGCTTTCCGTCAGCTGTTTATTCCGGGTTTGGTGGCGCTGCTGTCGGATGCCGTGGGCTTTATCACCCTGCTGCTGATCGATATCGGTGTGATCCGTGAGCTGGCCATCGGCGCATCCATGGGTGTGGCGGTGATCATTCTGACCAACCTGATTCTGCTGCCGGTGATGATCTCCTATATCGGCATCAGCAAGAAGGCGGTGCAGATCAGCCGTGAAGAAGCCGCTAAAGAACATCCTTTCTGGCGCTTTCTGTCCAAATGCGCGCACCCGATGGTGGCGCCGATTTCCGTGGTGGTGGCAATCGCAGCGCTGGCCGGTGGCGTGTGGTACGGGCAGAACCTGAAGATCGGTGACCTCGATCAGGGCGCACCCGAGCTGCATCCAGACTCGCGCTACAACCTGGATAACGATTTCGTCATCCGCAACTACTCCACCAGTTCCGACGTACTGGTGATCATGGTCAAGACGGCGCCTGAAGGCTGCTCGACTTACCCGACTCTGTCGGCCATGGATGAGTTGATGTGGAAGATGGAGAACACCGAAGGCGTGCAGTCGGCCATTTCCATGGTCACTGTGTCGCGTCAGGTGATCAAGGGCATGAACGAGGGCAACCTGAAATGGGAAACCCTGTCGCGTAACCAGGACGTACTGAACAACTCCATTGCTCGGGCCGACGGCCTGTACAACGGTGATTGCTCGGTGGCGCCGCTGCTGGTGTTCCTCACCGACCACAAGGCGGAAACCCTGTCTCGCGTGGTTGATGTCGCCGAAGACTTTGCCAAGGAAAACAACAAGGACGGCCTGGAGTTTATTCTGGCCGCCGGTAACGCCGGGATCGAAGCGGCTACCAATGAGGTGATCGCCGCGTCGGAAACCACCATGCTGATCGCGGTGTATGCGGCCGTGAGCATCATGTGTCTGCTGACCTTCCGTTCCCTGGCGGCCACGCTCTGCGTGATCCTGCCGCTGGTACTGACCTCGGTGCTGGGTAACGCCCTGATGGCCTATATGGGCATCGGTGTGAAGGTGGCGACTCTGCCGGTAATCGCGCTGGGCGTGGGGATTGGTGTCGACTACGGCATCTATATCTACAGCCGCCTGGAGACTTACCTGCGTCAGGGTCTGTCGCTGCAGGACGCCTACTACGAGACCCTCAAGTCGACCGGTAAAGCGGTGCTGTTCACCGGCGTCTGTCTGGCGATCGGTGTGGCGACCTGGATCTTCTCGGCGATCAAGTTCCAGGCCGACATGGGCCTGATGCTGACCTTTATGTTCCTCTGGAACATGATCGGCGCGATCTGGCTGTTGCCTGCACTGGCTCGCTTCCTGATCAACCCGGAGAAGCTGCGCAACAAGGCCTGAGCCTGATACGCAGTAGCAACACAAAAAACCGCGGACCTTGGGCCGCGGTTTTTTATTGTCTATGGGTTAGGTTTGCAGATGGCTTTTGTGGCGTGGACTTGCCCGCGAATCGTGTTGGGTTCTAGAAGTTTCGCGGCCAAGGCCTCTCTCACAACAGCGGGCGCCGTAGCCCGGATAAGCCTTGGCGCAATCCGGGAGGCAGTCTCCGCCCAACTCACAGGCCACTGCGCAAGCATCCAGGCCCCGGACTGCGCTGCGCTTGTTCGGGCTACGTGCTGAAATAGCAAAGCTTGCGGCTAAAGCGGAACGCCGCCCGGCGCCTCCGACGGTCTGTACTCGTGCCTACATGGTCGCCCCGTAACCCGTCAGCGAAACCGCTGCTGGGTTAGGTGACACACAGATTGCGCAGTTGATGTTCAAGTCCGGCTTTGCGCCACACCCCCGTCCTGCAAAAGCTGCGCGTGCCGGCTCTCTGACTAGATTGCAGTTAGCGCGGATACAGCGGCGGCAGCGCGCTGGTGTCCGGGTTTGCGCTGCTTTCGAGGTCTTCTACGGCGGGCAGGCTGCGAATCGCTAGCCACAGGTTGCGGCCTTGCCAGTGTTGGCCGCTTTCGCTGTACAGCGCGCCATTCAGGCCGTCGAGGGCATCGGACAGCGGGGTAAAGCGCGCGGCCATATCGGCCAGGGTTTCCGGTTGCTGGCGGGCCCAGGCGTCCAGCGCATGGCGGGTGGCTTGTGAGTCGTTGGCCAGGCAGCTGCGCTTGAGGTCATCAAGCAGGTTGCGCTGGCTGGGGCCAGTTTGCTGGCTAGGCAATACTGGAGGCTGGCGACGCGCGCGCCACCACAGGGTAAAGCCGAGCAGGGTGGTCAGGCTCAGCAGCGCGGTGCTGAGTTGCCAGGGCCAGAGGGGTACGTTGACGGCCTCGCTGACTGTCGGGCGTGCGGCTTCGACCGGCAGAGTTTCCAGGTTCGGGTTGGCGGCGACCTGCAGATTGCGCGCGGGCAGGCTGCTGCGTTCGAGCTGATCGGTCTTGGTGTTCCACCACAGCACCTCGATTGCCGGCAGGGTAATTTCGCCCTCACGATTGGCCACCAGCGCCTCGCGTTCTTCACGGCTGCCCACCAGGCCATTGTCGCTGGCCTGATTGGCCAGTTGCGGCTGATCGGGATAACGACGCAGGCCGGTAACCTGAGTGGCCGGCAAAGGTGGCAGTTGTGCGCTGGCCAGGCCTTCGACCTTGAGCAGCAGGCTGCGGGTCAGTGAGTCGCCCACTTGGGCGGTTTCCGGCTGCGGACTCCACACCTCGCTCAGGCTCAGCGCGCGCGCTGGCAGCCAGGGTGCGTTGGCCGGGTAGCTGGCGGGCTTGGCTTTTACCGTCAGCGGGATTTCCGGCGAGCGGACCCGCACCACTTTGCCCGGGCGTGGGCCGAACGGGTTGTAGGCATTACTGGCGGAGCGATCAACTGCGGTGGCGGTAAAGGCCTGGGAGGGGATCAGCAGGTCGCCACTTTCCTGGGGGAAGATCGCGTAACGCAGCTCAATCACGCCATGGCGCACGCCGTTGATGTCTTTTTCATAGGTGCGCGGCTCGCCGAGGGCTTCAACGCGTGCCTGGGGCATATCCAGTTGGGTCAGGCTGCTGTCGTCGTAAAGCGAGACGGAGTGATAGATGCGCAACGTCAGCACGGTTTGCGCCTGCACATAGACGCTTTCCTGGTCCAGGCTGGCATCGATAAACACCGGCGCTAGGCGGCTGTCATCGGCGCTGGCGGCCTGCTGGACGTGCAGGGTAATCGGCTCGCTCTGCAGTTGGCCGAGGTTTAACGGCGGTATCACCACATAGCCGCTGTGTTTGGGCTGCAGGGTGACGATCCAGCGGGTGCTGGCTTGGGCGCCATTGCTGCCGCTGGTCAGGCGGTTAACCTGGCGGGTGCCGAGCACTTCGAACAGCTCATTGAGCGGCTGTAGATCGGGCCTGCCGAACAGCGTGGCGTCATCCGATTCCAGGGTCAGTTCCACGCTCTCGCCGGCATTCAGGCGGGTGCGGTCGACGCTGGCGGTCAGGCTTTGCGCGCTGACGTTCAGGGCCAGCAGGCCAAGCAGAAGGGTACAGAGCAGTCGGCTCATTGCAGTTGTTCCTGGCGCTGTTGTTGTTCCAGCCTGAATTTACGCCGCAGCAGCTCGCCCGGATCGTCGGGGATCTGCCGCAGCCATTGTTCCAAAGCCTGGCGCCGTTCGCCGTCGAGGGCAGGCTCGGCGCTGGCGATCTGTTCTTCACCGCTGTTGTCGTCTTCTTCTGGTTGTGGCGGCGGAGTCTCTGCGTCTTCGTTGGTGCCGGGTTGCGTGGGCTTCTCACTCTCAGCCTGATGTTCAGGCTCCGATGGCTTGGCCGGCGCCTGTTCGGCCTGCTGCTGGGCGTCTGGATCGGACTGGCCAGCTTGTGGCTGACTGCTGGGCTGATTCTGCTGCTCATCGGGTTCTTGTGGGTTGTCGCTTTGATTCTGCTGTTGCTGCTGGTTCTGGCGCAGCAGCTCTTCGACCAGGGCCTTGTTCTTTTGTGCCTGGGCCAAATCGGGTTGCAGTTCCAGCGCCTGGGTGTAGGCATCCACGGCGGCTTCCAGTTCATTGCTGTGCGCCAGGGCGTTGCCACGGTTGTAGTGGTCGCTGGCGCTTTCACCATTGGCGAAGCGTTCGGCGGCAGCAGCGTAACCGCCGGCCTGGTAGAGCGCCTGGCCTTGCCAGCGCGGATCATTGAAACGCTGCGCGGCTTCTGCCGGCTGCTGCGCCTCAAGCAGGCGCTGGCCTTGCTGGTCGGCGCGCAGCCAGAGGTCGTCAAAGCTGAAGGCGTAGCTGTTTTGCGGCAGGCTCAGCAGTAATAGCGGCAAGCACAGCAGCCAGCCGCGGCGCGCGGCGCAGGCGGCGAGTAACAACAGCGGCAGAAGCAGCCAGTGGCTCTGGTCAGCCCAGGTTTCCAGGCGGGTCAGCCCGCCATCGCGGCGCACGTGCTGTGGCGCATCGAGCAGGCCGAGGTTGCGCAGGTCGCGTTCATCCAGCGTGACGCCCTGATACTGCCCGCCCAGCTCGTCGGCAAAGCGTTTGAGGCCGTTGCTGTCCAGGCGCGGCAGCAGGATGGTGCCCTGGGCGTCCTTGAGGAACGAGCCGTCTTCCTGAATGATCGGCGCGCCCTGGGTGCTGCCAATCCCGAGAATACGCAGGCGTTCTCCACGCCGACCGATGGCTTGGCTGATCGCCCGGCGTTGCGCTTCATCAAGGCTGCTGGTCAGCAGTAGCAGGCGGCCGTTGCCCTGGGCGCCCTGTTCGAGCAGTTGCAGGGCCTTGATCACGGCTAGGTCGGCACGCTTGCCCGGCTCGGGCATGATCCCAGGATTCAGCACATCGAGTAGGTTACGGCTGGTCGCCAGGTCGTCGGAGAGCGGCACCAGGGTATGTGCGCTGCCGGCATACACGACGATGGCGGTTTGCGCATCCTGACGCGCTTCCAGCAGGTCGAGCAGTTTACGTTTGGCCTGGGCCAGGCGATTGGGCGAGGCGTCGCTGGCGAGCATTTCCGGGGTCAGCTCCAGCAGTACCACCAGCGGATCGGCCGGCTTGGGGTTCTGTTGCTCGATGCGCTGCCAGCTTGGCCCGAGCAGTGCTAACAGGGCCAGCAGCCAGGCCAGGCCGAGGGCCAGCCAGGGCAGACGGCTGCTGCGCCCGCCGGTGGCGGTCAGCAGTGCGGTCTGGAAGGCAGCCGGCAACAGCGCCTGCCAGCGGCCGCTGCGTTTCTCCCGGTGCCAGAGCTGCCAGAGCAGAAAGCCCAGCAGCGGTGTCAGCAGCAGCCAGAAGGGCCGTTGCCAATGTGGCCAGAGGCTGATCAGTTCGTTCATGGCTGTTTCCCTCGCGGCAGGGTCAGCTGATTGCGCAAGCGTTGTTGCAGGTTCGGCCAGAGTGTCTGGCTGACCAGCAGCAGGCTGAGTAGCAGGGCCAGGCCCAGTGGCCAGGGATAGAGTGGCAAGGTCGGGCGCGCCAGGGTCGGCTTCTGCGCCACCGGTTCCAGGCGGTCGAGGGTCGCTTCGATGGCCTGCAGCTCTTCGCTGTCGCGGGCACGGAAGTATTCGCCGCCGGTGGCCTCGGCAATCGCGCGTAGGCTTGGCTCGTCCAGGTCGATACCGGGGTTGAAGCCGAGCATGCCGAGCACGCCGCCCTGTTCCGGGTCGGCACCGATGCCAATGGGGTAAATGGTGATGCCTTCCTCGGCGGCCAGGCGTGCGGCGGTCATCGGGTCGATTTCACCAGCATTGTTGGCGCCATCGGTGACCAGCACCAGTACGCGGCTCTGCGCAGGGCGCTCGCGCAAGCGTTTGACCGCCAGGCCAATGGCGTCGCCGATGGCGGTTTGCGGTCCGGCGATGTTCTTCTGCGCCTCATCCAGCCAGGTGTGTACGGTCTGTCGGTCGAAGGTCAGCGGCGACTGCAGGTAGGCACGGCTGCCGAACAGGATCAGGCCGACCCGATCACCCTGGCGACCATCGATAAATTCGCCGAGCAGGTGTTTGACCAGGGTCAGGCGACTGACTTCCTGGCCCTCCCAGGTCATATCGGCGTAATCCATCGATCCGGACACATCCACGGCCAGCAGCAGGTCGCGGCCGCTGGCCGGCAGCGGTAGAGGCTCACCCAGCCATTGCGGACGCGCGCAGGCGAGCAGCAGCAACAGCCAGATCAGCGCAAACGGTGCCTGTTGCCGCAAGGCCGGCAGTCGCACGCGGGCGCGGCGGCCGCTCAAGCCTTCCAGTTCGGCCAGAAAGCTCACTTTCAGTGCCGCTTCGCCGCTGTCTGCCGGCGGCAGCCAGGCACGCAGCAGCCAGGGCAGGGGCGCGAGCAGGAAGACCCAGGGCCAGGCAAACTCAAACATGTTTGCGAATCCAGATCGCCACGGCCTGGTTGAGGCCGGCGATGGCCTTGTCATCCAGGCTGCAGTGCGGGCGGTAGGCGCCTTCCACCAGAATCATCCAGCGGGTCAGGCCGGCGGCCGGGCAGCGGCTGTCGAGAAAGGCCAACCAGGCGCGACTGCTGAGGATATGGCTGTGGCTTTGCGGGTAACGCTCGCGGCACAGGCGTTTGAGAATGGCGTTGAGCTGCTGCAGCCAGGGGCCGGCATCGATGCCGTCGTAGGGTTTGCTCAGGCGTTCGAGTTCGTTCAGCGCGGCCTGGCGCAGTGGATCGAGGGTTGCTTCGGCCGTCTGCCCGGCTGCCTTGCGCGGCAGGCGTTTAAGCAGCTTGAACGTGGCCCATAGCAGCAGCGGCAGCAGCACCGCGAGCAGCCACCACCCCGGTGCCGGCGGCCACCAGCTGATCGGCGCAGGGGCGATCAGCGGTTCGAGTTGCTCCAGCGGGTTCACAGGGCCTTCCTCGGCCGCTGGGCATTCAGGTGCTCGCGCAGCTGTTCGATCATCTCGCTCTGAGTGTTCAGCGCCAGCAGCGGCACGCCGAGTTTCTGCGCCAGGCGCTGCCAGCGCGCTTGGCGTGCATCGGCCAGGCTGCGGTAGGCCTGGCGCAGTTCGGCGTCCTGGGTATCCAGCTCCAGCTGTGCGCCGTGTTCGGTAAAGCGCAGCAGGCCGGCATTCGGCAGGGCATGGTCGAGCGGGTCGGAAAGGGGCAGCAACAGCAAGTCGGTATGCCGCGCCAGCAGCAGCAACTGTTGCTCGCTGCTGTCACTCAAGGTGCGCTCATCACACAGAATCACCACCAGGCTGCCGGGGCGCAGCACTTCGCGGGCGCGGCGCAGGGCCAGGCCGAAGCTGTCGCGGCCGCCCTGGCTGTCGTTGCTCAGGGCCTGATTGGCCTTGGCCAGGCGGCTGAGCAGTTGCAGCAAGCTCTGCTTGCTGCGCCGTGGTTTGATTTCGTGGTGTTCCAGATCGCCAAACACCAGCCCGCCGATGCGGTCGTTATGGCCCAGCGCGGCCCAGCCGATCAGGCTGGCGGCCTGGGCGGCGAGCACCGACTTGAACATCAGCCCGGAGCCGAAGAACAGCCGCTTGCTCTGCTCGACCATGATGTAGATCGGCCGTTCGCGCTCTTCATGGAACAGCTTGGTGTGCGGTTCTTGAGTACGCGCGGTGACGCGCCAGTCGATGGTGCGCACATCGTCGCCGGCCTGGTACACGCGCACCTGGTCGAAATCCACGCCGCGCCCGCGCAGTTTCGAGTGGTGCAGGCCAATCAGCGGGCTACGCCGTGCCGGGGTGGAAAACAGTTGCACCTCACGCACACGGTGGCGCATCTCGATCAGTTCACCGAGGCTGACGCGAATGCCGGGTTGCGTGGGTTGCTCATGCATGGTGGTTAGGCGACCGCCACGACGTCGAGAATGCGCTGCACCACGCGGTCCTGGTCGATGCCGGCGGCTTCTGCCTCGAACGACAGAATGATGCGGTGACGCAGCACGTCGAATAGCACCGCCTGGATATCTTCCGGGCTGACGAAATCGCGCCCGGCCAGCCAGGCGTGGGCCCGTGCGCAGCGGTCCAGAGCAATCGAGCCGCGCGGGCTGGCGCCGTAGGCAATCCACTCGGCCAGTTCCGGATCGAATTTGGCTGGGGTGCGCGAGGCCATCACCAGTTGCACCAGGTATTCCTCCACCGCATCGGCCATATACAGGCCGAGGATTTCCTGGCGCGCGGCAAAGATCGCCTGCTGGCTGACCAGCTGCTCGGGCTTGGTTTCACCGTTAAGCGCTTCGCCACGGGCCTGGGCGAGGATCTTGCGTTCCACGCTGGCGTCGGGGAAGCCGATCTTCACGTGCATGAGAAAGCGGTCGAGCTGGGCCTCGGGCAGCGGGTAGGTGCCTTCCTGCTCAATCGGGTTTTGCGTGGCCATCACCAGAAACAGTGGAGACAGGTGATAGGTGCTGCGCCCGACGCTGACCTGGCGCTCGGCCATGGCTTCGAGCAGCGCCGATTGCACCTTGGCCGGGGCACGGTTGATCTCATCGGCCAGCACCAGGTTGTGGAAGATCGGCCCCTGCTGAAACACGAAGCTGCCGGTTTCCGGGCGATAGATTTCGGTGCCGGTGATATCCGCCGGAAGCAGGTCAGGGGTGAACTGAATGCGGTGGAACTCGGCCTCGATACCTTCGGCCAGCTCCTTGATCGCCTTGGTCTTGGCCAGACCGGGAGCGCCTTCGACCAGCATGTGGCCATCGGCGAGCAAGGCAATCAGCAGCCTTTCGATGAGTTTTTCCTGGCCGAGGATCTGACTTGAAAGAAAATGTCGCAGCGCGACAAGCGCTTCACGGTGTTCCATCGTTAAGCTCATCCGGCAAATGTGACCAGCGAGTCTTGAATCTCGCCAGAGTTAAGTGGCAGCCACTTTAATGCAATCGCTGCCTCCTAGACTAACGTTGAACAACAAGGTTGTGGCGAAGGTCATTACTCGCGACTGCCTTGATCGAGTCCCCTGACGAATAACAAGCCAAACGGAGCAAACCCATGGCGTTCTTTACGGCGGCCAGCAAAGCCGATTTTCAGCATCACCTGCAAACGGCGCTGGCGCAGCACGTCAGTGAACAGGCTCTGCCACAAGTAGCCCTGTTCGCCGAGCAATTCTTCGGCATCATCGCCCTCGAGGAGCTGACTCAGCGTCGCCTCTCTGATCTGGTCGGCTGTACCTTGTCGTCCTGGCGGTTGCTGGAGCGTTTTGAACCGGCCAAGCCAGAAGTGCGGGTATTCAACCCCGATTATGAAAAACATGGCTGGCAGTCCACCCACACTGCCGTAGAAATTCTGCACAGCGACATTCCGTTTCTGGTCGACTCGGTGCGCATGGAGCTGAACCGTCGCGGTTACAGCATCCACACCCTGCAAAACAGCGTGTTCAGCGTGCGCCGCAACAAGAGCGGCGAGCTGCAGGAAATCCTGCCCAAGGGTGCCCAGGGCAAGGATGTGCAGCAAGAAGCACTGATGTTCCTGGAGATTGACCGCTGCTCCAACGTCGGTGAATTGAAGACCCTGGAAAAAGACCTGCACGAAGTATTCAGCGATGTACGCCTGAGCGTCGCCGACTTCCAGCCGATGAAAGCCAAGGCCAAGGAACTGCTGGCCTGGCTGGATAAAGCCAAGCTCAAGGTTGAAGGCGCCGAGCTGGAAGAAATCAAGGTATTCATGAGCTGGCTGCTCGACGACCACTTCACCTTCCTCGGTTATGAAGAATTCACCGTTGCCGACAGCGCCGGCGGCGGCAGCATGGTCTATGACGAGAAGTCCCTGCTGGGCATGTCCAAACGCCTGCGCAGCGGCCTCAAGACCGATGAGCTGCATATCGAACCTGAAGCGGTGGCCTACCTGCGTGAGCCGCAGCTGCTGTCCTTCGCCAAGGCTGCCGTACCAAGCCGCGTGCACCGTCCGGCGTATCCGGATCTGGTGTCGATCCGCGAACTGGACGCCAAGGGCAAGGTGGTCAAGGAATGCCGCTTTATGGGCCTGTACACCTCGGCGGTGTATGCCGAGAGCGTGTGGAACATTCCGTTTATCCGCCGCAAGGTGGCGGTGATCAAGCAGCGTTCCGGTTTCGACAGCAGCGCGCACCTGGGCAAAGAGCTGGCTCAGGTATTGGAAGTGCTGCCGCGTGACGACCTGTTCCAGACCCCGGTGGACGAACTGTTCAACACCACCATGGCCATCGTGCAGATTCAGGAACGCAACAAGATTCGCGTGTTCCTGCGCCGCGATCCTTATGGCCGTTTCTGCTACTGCCTGGCTTATGTGCCACGCGACGTGTACTCCACCGAAACCCGCATGAAGATCCAACAGGTGCTGATGGAGCGCCTGCAGGCCACCGATTGCGAGTTCTGGACCTTCTTCTCCGAGTCGGTACTGGCGCGGGTGCAGTTCATCCTCAAGGTTGATCCGAAGAACCGCGTGCAGATCGACCCGCTGCGCCTGGAAAAAGAAGTGATCCAGGCCTGCCGTTCGTGGAAGGACGATTACACCAGCCTGATCGTCGAAAGCCTCGGCGAAGCCCAGGGCACCGAAGTGCTCAGCGAATTCCCCGGCGGCTTCCCGGCCGGTTACCGCGAACGTTTCGCCCCGCACTCGGCGGTGGTGGATATGCAGCACCTGCTTAGCCTGAACAATGAGCGTCAGCTGGTGATGAGCTTCTACCAGCCGCTGACCCAGGGCGAGCAGCAGCTGCATTGCAAGCTGTACCACGCCGATACGCCACTGCCACTGTCGGACGTGCTGCCGATTCTGGAAAACCTTGGCCTGCGCGTGCTCGGCGAGTTCCCTTACAAACTGCGCCGCGCCGATGGACGCGAGTTCTGGATTCACGACTTCGCCTTCACCTATGCCGAAGGCCTGGATGTCGATATCCAGCAGCTCAATGACACGCTGCAGGGTGCTTTCGTCAATATCGTTGGCGGCGCAGCGGAGAACGACGGCTTCAACCGTCTGGTACTGATGGCGGCAATGCCGTGGCGCGATGTGGCGCTGCTACGTGCCTATGCCCGCTACCTCAAGCAGATTCGCCTGGGCTTCGACCTCAGCTATATCGCCAGCACCCTGGTCAACCACGCCGATATCGCCAAGGAGCTGGTGCGCCTGTTCAAGACGCGTTTCTACCTGGCGCGCAAGCTCACCGCTGATGACCTGGAAGACAAGCAGCAGAAGCTCGAACAGGCGATTTTGGCTGCGCTGGACAACGTTGCGGTGCTCAACGAAGACCGCATCCTGCGCCGCTACTTGGACCTGATCAAAGCCACCCTGCGCACCAACTTCTACCAGACCGATGCCAGCGGTGCGCCGAAGAGCTACTTCAGCTTCAAGCTCAACCCGCGGGCCATTCCGGATATTCCGCGGCCGACGCCGAAGTTCGAAATCTTCGTTTACTCGCCGCGTGTCGAAGGCGTGCACCTGCGCTTTGGCGACGTGGCCCGTGGCGGCCTGCGTTGGTCGGACCGTGAGGAAGACTTCCGCACCGAGGTGCTGGGCCTGGTCAAGGCGCAGCAGGTGAAGAACGCGGTCATCGTGCCGATGGGCGCCAAGGGCGGCTTTATTCCACGGCGTATGCCGGTCGGCGGCACCCGTGATGATGTGCTGGCTGAGGGCATTGCCTGCTACCGCATCTTTATCAGCGGCCTGCTGGATATCACCGACAACCTGAAAGACGGCGCCGTGGTCCCGCCGCAGAACGTGGTGCGCCACGATGGCGACGATCCGTACCTGGTGGTAGCGGCCGACAAAGGCACCGCGACCTTCTCCGATATCGCCAACGGCATTGCTGCTGAATACGGCTTCTGGCTGGATGATGCCTTCGCCTCGGGCGGCTCGGCTGGTTACGACCACAAAGGCATGGGCATCACTGCCAAGGGCGGCTGGGTCTCGGTGCAGCGCCACTTCCGCGAGCGCGGCATCGACGTGCAGAAGGACAACGTCACCGTGATCGGCATCGGCGATATGGCTGGCGATGTATTCGGCAACGGTCTGCTGCTCTCGGAAAGCCTGCAGATGGTCGCGGCCTTCAACCATATGCACATCTTTATCGACCCGAATCCGGATGCGGCCAAGAGCTTCGTCGAGCGTAAGCGCATGTTCGACCTGCCGCGCTCCAGCTGGGCCGACTACGACGCCAAGCTGATTTCGGCGGGCGGCGGGATCTTCCTGCGCAGCGCCAAAAGCATCGCCATCAGCCCGCAGATGAAAGAGCGCTTCGACATCAGCGCCGACAAGCTGGCGCCTAACGAACTGCTGAACGCCTTGCTCAAGGCGCCGGTGGATCTGCTGTGGAACGGCGGTATCGGCACCTACGTGAAATCCAGCAAGGAAAGCCACGCCGATGTTGGCGACAAGGCCAACGACCTGCTGCGCGTGGACGGTCGCGAACTGCGCGCCAAGGTGGTGGGTGAGGGCGGTAACCTCGGTATGACCCAGCTGGGCCGCGTCGAGTACGGTTTGAATGGCGGCAAGAGCAACACCGACTTTATCGACAACGCCGGTGGTGTGGACTGTTCTGACCATGAGGTAAACATCAAGATTCTGCTCGGCGAAATCGTCGGCGCTGGCGACATGACCGGCAAGCAGCGTAACAAGCTGCTGGTGGAAATGACCGACGCGGTTGGCGGCCTGGTGCTGGGCAACAACTACAAGCAGACTCAGGCGTTGTCGCTGGCCGAGCGCCGTGCGCGTGAGCGGGTCGGTGAGTACAAACGCCTTATGAACGCCCTGGAAGCGGCCGGCAAGCTGGACCGCGCCCTGGAGTTCCTGCCCACCGATGACGAACTCAACGAGCGCGCTGCTAACGGCCTGGGTCTGACTCGTCCGGAGCTGTCGGTGCTGATCTCTTACAGCAAGATTGATCTCAAGGAATCGCTGCTGAAATCCTTGGTGCCTGACGATGAGTACCTGGCGCGGGAAATGGAAACTGCCTTCCCGCCGCTGCTGGCGAAGAAGTTCGGTGAGCCGATGCGTCGCCATCGCCTCAAGCGCGAAATCGTTAGCACGCAGATCGCTAACGATCTGGTCAACCATATGGGCATCACCTTCGTGCAGCGCCTGAAGGAGTCCACCGGCATGAGCGCGGCGAATGTCGCCGGCGCCTATGTGATCGTGCGTGACCTGTTCCGCCTGCCGCACTGGTGGAAACAGATCGAGGCACTGGACTATCAGGTCTCTGCCGAGTTGCAGTTGCAGTTGATGGACGAGCTGATGCGTCTGGGCCGCCGTGCGACCCGCTGGTTCCTGCGCAGCCGCCGTAACGAGCTGGATGCGGCCCGTGATGTCGCGCATTTCGCGCCGCGCATCGAAGCACTGGTCGGCCGCTTGGACGAACTGCTTGAAGGCCCGGCCCGTGAACAGTGGCTGGCGCGCTTCCAGGCGTATGTCGAAGCCGGTGTGCCGGAAGAGCTGGCGCGTGTGGTCGCCGGCACCAGCCATCTGTACACCCTGTTGCCGATCATCGAAGCGTCGGACGTGACTGGGCAGGAGCCGGATCGCGTTGCAGCGGCGTACTTTGCCATTGGCGGTTCGCTGGAGCTGTCCTGGTACCTGCAGCAGATCACCAGCCTGCCGGTGGAAAACAACTGGCAAGCGCTGGCCCGTGAAGCCTTCCGCGATGATCTGGACTGGCAGCAACGCGCCATCACAGTGTCGGTACTGCAAATGGCCGAAGGCCCGGCGGATATCGAAGAGCGGGTCGGCGTGTGGCTGGATCAGCACCGCCGTCTGGTGGACCGCTGGAAGGTCATGCTCGGCGAGCTGCGCGCGGCCACCAACACCGATTACGCCATGTATGCCGTGGCGAACCGCGAGTTGATGGACCTGGCGCAAAGCGCTTGATGTGACAGTGATGGCCCGGAGGCAATTCGGGCCATTGCCAACAGGTGATGGCATGACGTGTTGGGCTTCGTCGCTACGCGCCTCAACGGAACGCCGCCCGCCCCAACCGACTCACTACGAAAAACGCCGCGATTCCCATTGGGATTGCGGCGTTTTTTATTTGCCCAGATTAACGGCATTTGGGTAGCCCGGATGCAATCCGGGAGCGGTTTCTATTGTGACGAATCGCCCCGGATTACATCCGGGCTACTCCTCAGTCGTCGAAATCCATCCAACCACCCATCTCTTTCCAACGATTGACGATGCCGCAAAACAGCTCGGCAGTCTTCTCGGTGTCGTAGCGGGCCGAGTGCGCTTCCTTGCCGTCAAAATCGATACCGGCGGCCTGGCAGGCCTTGGCCAATACGGTCTGGCCATAGGCAAGGCCGGCCAGGGTGGCAGTGTCGAAGCTGGAGAAGGGGTGGAACGGGTTGCGCTTGATGCCGGTGCGGTTTACCGCGGCATTGAGGAAGCCCAGGTCGAAGCTGCTGTTGTGGCCGACCAGGATCGCTCGCTTGCAGCTGTTGGCTTTCAGCGATTTGCGCAGGCCACGGAAGATTTCCGTCAGTGCGTGTTCTTCGGTGACGGCCATGCGCAGCGGGTGATCAAGCTTGATCCCGGTGAAGTCCAGCGCAGCCTGTTCGATATTCGCGCCTTCAAACGGCTCGATGCGGAAGAACTGGGTGTGCTCCGGGTAGAGGAAACCACCTTCGTCCATGCCGATGGTGGTGGCAGCAATTTCCAGCAGGGCATCGGTGGCGCAGTTGAACCCACCGGTTTCCACGTCCACGACTACCGGCAGGTAGCCACGAAAGCGCGCGGCCATCGGGTGACGCGGGCCTGAGTGGCTACCGCTTTCGGCTTCGTCGTCGTACAGGTCTTCACTCACGCTTGGCGCTCCAGCAGGCGCCAGCGCAGGGTTTCACCGGCGCGCAGCGGGATAACGGTTTGCTCGCCCAGCGGCAGGCTGGCCGGTGCGGTCCAGTCTTCACGCACCAAGGTGATGCTGTCGCTGTTGCGCGGCAGGCCGTAGAAGTCCGGGCCGTTGAGGCTGGCGAAGGCTTCCAGTTTGTCCAGCGCATTGCGCTGCTCGAAGGCCTCGGCATACAGCTCGATGGCTGCATAAGCGGTGTAGCAACCGGCGCAGCCGCAGGCGGCTTCTTTGGCATGCTTGGCGTGCGGCGCCGAGTCGGTGCCGAGGAAGAACTTGGCATTGCCGCTGGTGGCCGCATCCAGCAGCGCGTCCTGGTGGGTGTTGCGCTTGAGGATCGGCAGGCAATAGAAGTGCGGGCGAATACCGCCAACCAGCATATGGTTGCGGTTGTACAGCAGGTGATGGGCAGTGATGGTGGCGCCGACGTTGGCCGATGCACTTTGCACAAACTCCACCGCATCGCGGGTGGTGATGTGCTCGAACACCACTTTGAGGGTCGGGAAACGCTCGACCACACGGCTCAGGTGTTCACCAATAAACACCTTCTCGCGGTCGAAAACATCGATCTCGCTGCGCGTCACTTCGCCGTGCACCAGCAGCGGCAGGCCGACTTCGGCCATGGCTTCGAGCACCGGGAAAATCTTGTCGATGCTGGTCACGCCAGAATCGGAGTTGGTGGTCGCGCCGGCCGGGTAGAGCTTGGCCGCATGTACAAAGCCCGAGGCTTTGGCCGTACGCACATCGTCAGGCTGGGTCAGGTCAGTGAGGTACAGCACCATCAGCGGTTCGAAACGGCTACCGGCAGGGCGGGCGCTGAGAATGCGCTGGCGATAGGCATCGGCTTCGCTGGCATTGCGTACCGGCGGCACCAGGTTGGGCATGATGATGGCGCGGCCGAAGGTGCGGGCTACATCGGCAACGGTATGCGGCAGAACGCCACCGTCGCGCAGGTGGATGTGCCAGTCGTCGGGACGCAGCAGGGTAAGGCGGTCAGTCATGGAAGCTTCCAGGCGGGCAAAACGTGGCGAGAATGCTACCGGAAAAGCCCCGTGGCAGCACGTTGAAAGCGGGCGCGACAGGTAAAGCTGACTGAAGGCCGGGTTGTGCTGCGGCCCTGCCTGCAGAAGAGGCATAAAGCGCTGCTCAAGTTTTCCGCCGTGGCACCGATAGACAGAGGGTAAGCCGTATTCCCTGGAGTCTGTCGTGCGACCCTACCCACTCGCGGTGCTTTGCCTGCTGGCAAGCCAGCCCGTCCTGGCCATCAGCTTCCAGACTCGTCTGGAGAAGATCGAGTGGCAGGTCGAAGGCGATCAGTTCGAGTGCCGTTTGTCGCAACCCATCACCGATTTCGGCTCCGGGGTGTTTGTACGCCGGGCTGGCGAGCAGGTCACCTTCAGTCTGAAAGCCCGTGAGCGCTGGCTGGGTGCCGGCAATGCCACCTTGCTGGCGGCTGCTGCACCCTGGCAGCCGGGGCGCGGTGATATCAACCTGGGCTCGGTCAGCGTGGTGCCCGCCGAGGTGCTGTTCAACAGTTCCCAGGAGCAGGGCACGCGCTTACTCACTGGCCTGTTGGAAGGGCGCAGCCCCGTGGTGCGCCATCGTGCGGCGATGGGCGGTGATGCGGTTGAAGTGCGCTTGCTGCCGGCCAAATTCAACAAGGCCTATAACGAGTACCTGGATTGCACGGCCAAACTGCTGCCGGTGAATTTCGATCAGGTGCGCAAAAGCCAGGTCGGTTTTCCGGGTGGCGGTATCGACCTGGAGCCGCTGGCCCAGGCTAAGCTGGATATCATCCTCAGCTTTCTCAAGGCCGATCCCAGCGTCAATCGCATCCAGCTTGATGGGCATGCCGACAATGGCGGCAATCGCCTGACCAACCGCGACTTGTCGCGCCGCCGTGCGCTGGCGGTGATGGAATACCTCAAGGCCAACGGCATTCCCGCCGAGCAGATCACCATGCGCTTTCATGGCGAGCGCTACCCGGTGGCACCGAACAACAATGAGGCCAATCGGGCAAAGAATCGTCGGGTAACCATTCTCCTCGATCGAGTACCGGAAGCTGCGGTGCCGCCTGCACCTGCTCCAGCGCCTGAAGCGACTGATCCTGCGGCCACCTCCTAGCTCCGGCTATTGGTCTGTTGTCCAACAATTATCCGTCGCTTGGTCGTCACAAGCTGTCGCGCCTCTGTAAATCAGGCGGCATGGGCAGTAGAATCGTCGGTTTTCCCGCACAACCCCGTGGAGTTGATGGCATGGCCGACGTAAACAAGGTAGTCCTGGCATATTCCGGTGGCCTGGACACTTCCGTGATCCTCAAGTGGCTGCAAGATACCTATAACTGCGAAGTGGTGACCTTCACCGCGGATCTCGGCCAGGGTGAGGAAGTCGAGCCGGCACGCGCCAAGGCTCAGGCCATGGGCGTTAAGGAAATCTACATCGACGACCTGCGCGAAGAATTCGTGCGCGATTTCGTCTACCCGATGTTCCGCGCCAACACCGTCTACGAAGGCGAATACCTGCTGGGCACCTCGATTGCCCGCCCGCTGATCGCCAAGCGCCTGATCGAAATCGCCAACGAGACCGGCGCCGACGCCATCTCCCACGGCGCCACCGGCAAAGGTAACGACCAGGTGCGTTTCGAGCTGGGTGCCTATGCGCTGAAGCCGGGTGTGAAAGTGATCGCCCCATGGCGCGAGTGGGACCTGCTGTCGCGCGAGAAGCTGATGGACTACGCCGAGAAGCACGCCATCCCGATCGAGCGTCACGGCAAGAAGAAGTCGCCGTACTCCATGGATGCCAACCTGCTGCACATCTCCTATGAAGGCGGCGTGCTGGAAGACACCTGGACCGAGCACGAAGAAGATATGTGGAAATGGACTGTCTCCCCCGAGGCCGCGCCAGACGCACCGACCTATATCGAGCTGACCTACCGCAAGGGCGACATCGTTGCCATCGACGGCAAGGAAATGAGCCCGGCCACCGTGCTGGCTGAATTGAACCGCATCGGCGGCGAGAACGGTATCGGCCGTCTGGATATCGTCGAAAACCGTTTTGTCGGCATGAAGTCCCGTGGCTGCTACGAGACCCCCGGCGGTACCATCATGCTCAAGGGCCACCGCGCCATTGAGTCGATCACCCTGGACCGCGAAGTCGCTCACCTGAAAGACGAGCTGATGCCGAAATACGCCAGCCTGATCTACAACGGTTTCTGGTGGAGCCCTGAGCGTCTGATGCTGCAACAGATGATCGACGCCTCCCAAGCCAACGTGAACGGCGTGGTGCGGATGAAGCTGTACAAGGGCAATGTGATCATCACTGGTCGCAAGTCCGATGACTCGCTGTTCGACGCCAATATCGCCACCTTCGAAGAAGATGGCGGCGCCTACAATCAGGCTGACGCTGGTGGCTTTATCAAGCTCAACGCCCTGCGCATGCGCATTGCGGCGGGCAAAGGGCGCAGGATGCTCTGATAGACTTGAGCATCTGAGCCACACCAAACCCCGGCCATAAGCCGGGGTTTGCATTTATAAGCCCGCAAGATGGGCAATGATGAGGAGACACCTGATGAGACTGCTGCACACCATGCTGCGCGTCGGCGATCTGGATAAATCCATCGCGTTCTACACCGAAGTGCTGGGCATGACCCTGCTACGTCGCAAAGACTACCCAGAAGGGCAGTTCACCCTGGCCTTCGTCGGTTACGGCGATGAGGCGCACAACAGCGTGATCGAGCTGACCCACAACTGGGGCGTGGAGAGTTACGAGCTGGGCACTGGCTACGGCCATATCGCCCTGGAAGTAGCCGATGTGTACAAGGCCTGCGAAGACATTCGCACCCGCGGCGGCAAGATCACCCGTGAGCCAGGGCCGATGAAGCACGGCACCAGCATCCTGGCCTTTGTCGAAGACCCGGATGGCTACAAAATCGAGCTGTTGTCGCCATCGCGTGCCGACTGATTGCTGCTATCTTTGTAAGTGATAGCTTACAAGGCGAATGGCCAATCTACCCGGCCAGACGAGGTGTTCCATGACCTGCGGAAACCATGCAAAGCGGCTGATTCGGGCCGTGCAGGAGTTGTCCATGGCAAGGGATCTGGATGCTGTTGCCGAGGTGGTGCGCCACGCCGCGCGTGAACTGGTGGGAGCCGATGGCGCCACCTTTGTCTTGCGTGATGGCAAGCAGTGCTTTTACCGCGATGAAGATGCCATCTGTCCGTTATGGAAAGGTCAGCGTTTTCCTCTGCAGGCCTGCATCAGCGGTTGGGCCATGCTCAACCGTCAGGCCACGGTGATCGAAGACATCTATCAGGATGAGCGGATTCCCCACGCCGCCTATCGACCTACCTTCGTCAAAAGCCTGGTTATGGTGCCGATCCGCACCCTGGAACCCATTGGTGCGATTGGCACTTACTGGGCCAGTCAGTACCGCGCCACAGCCGATCAGGTCGAGATGCTACAAGCTCTGGCCGATGCGACTTCGGTGGCCCTGGAGAATGTCCAGGTATATGCCGAACTGGAGCGCCGTGTCGAGGAGCGCACGGCGCAACTGGCGCAGGCCAACCAACTGCTGCAAGACGAGGTAGCTGAGCGTCTGCGCGCCGAACAGCTGGTGCGGCAGATGTCGTTGACTGATGAGCTGACTGGTTTGTACAACCGCCGTGGCTTCCTGCTGCTGGCTGAGCGCGAGTTGCAAGTCGCGCGTAGGCGGCGGGGACGTAGCCTGTTGCTGTATGTCGACCTGGACTACCTGAAGCTGGCCAACGACCGTTTCGGTCATGCTGCCGGCGATGGCATGTTGGTCGATGCAGCCGATCTGCTCAAATCGCTGTTTCGCACCACCGATGTGGTGGCGCGGATTGGCGGCGACGAGTTCGTGGTGCTGGCCAGCCATTACAGCAGCAGTGAAGAAGTGCTGGCGCGTCTGGACAGGGCATTGCAGACCTTTCAGCAACGCACCGGGCGGCCATTGTCGTTAAGCGTGGGCACGGCGGAGTCGTCGTTGCAGGCCGATCAAAGCCTGGAGCAGTTGCTGACCCAGGCGGATGCTGCGATGTATGCCAACAAGTGTTCCCGGCGCAGCTTGCAGGCTGTTGGCTAAGCAACAAAAAAGCCCCGCAGTGTAGCGGGGCTTTTTGTTGCTGGCGGCGTTAGAGGTCGAAGTCGTATTCGGCCAATTGCTTGTGCAGGCGGCGCTCTTCGAGGAAGTTGTCGATGATGCGGCGCTTGGTCAGGTTGGTCTTGGCGACCTCTACCGGTGCTTCGGCTTCATCCGCTTCTTCGGCAACAAAATCTTCGTCGAGCTCAAGTTCTTCTTTATCAGTGCTCATCAGTTCTGCTCCAGGCTACAAGGGCCATTTGCGCACCTTATAGCGACAAAACCTGGGCGGGTAAAAAAGATTTTTTCAATCGGCTTATTGAACGGCTGAATAGCGGCTCAATCGTCGGAGGTTTTCTGTTTGTATTCGCACAGGTCTTCGATGCGGCAGCTGCCGCAGCGCGGCTTGCGCGCCTGGCACACGTAGCGGCCGTGGAGGATCAGCCAGTGGTGTGAGTCGAGGAGAAATTCCTTGGGTACAAACTTCATCAGCTTGTTTTCCACCTCCAGCACGTTCTTGCCGGGGGCGATGCCGGTGCGGTTGCTGACGCGGAAGATATGCGTGTCCACTGCCATCGCCAGCTGACGGAACGCGGTGTTGAGCACCACGTTGGCGGTCTTGCGGCCGACCCCGGGCAGGGCTTCGAGGTTCTCGCGGTTGTCCGGCACCTGGCTGCCATGCTTCTCGATCAGGATGCGGCAGGCCTCAATGACGTTCTTTGCCTTGCTGTTGTACAGGCCGATGGTCTTGATATATCCGCTCAGCCCCTCGACGCCGAGTGCATAGATAGCCTCGGGGGTATTGGCCACCGGAAATAGCTTGGCCGTGGCCTTGTTGACGCTGACGTCGGTGGCCTGGGCGGACAGAGTGACCGCTACCAAAAGCTCGAACGGCGTGCTGTAGGCCAGTTCGGTCTTCGGCTCGGGGTTGTCTTCATGCAGGCGGCTGAAGATCTCGTAGCGCTTGGCGGCGTTCACTCAATCACTCCGGTCACCCGTACACGGCGGCTTTGCACCGGTGTATCGACCTGCTGCGCTTTGGCTCGTTCGGCCAGCACTTCGTCCACGCGGTTTTTGCAGGCGATCAACAAACCCAGCACGATAAAGGCGCCAGGCGGCAGGATGGCCAGCAGGAAACCCTTGTACTCGGGGATCAACGTCAGCTGCCAGTTGGCGGCGATGGGGCCGAACAGCAGGTGCATATTGGCGAACACTGCGCCGGTTCCGAACAGCTCGCGCAGGGCGCCGATCATCACCAGCACCACGCCGAAGCCCAGGCCCATCATCAGGCCGTCATAGGCAGCGCGGGCCGGGTCGTTCTTCGCGGCAAAACCATCGGCGCGGCCGAGGATCACGCAGTTGGTGGTGATCAGTGGGATAAATATGCCGAGAATCTGGTACAGCTCGTAGGTGAAGGCCTGCATCAGCAGTTCGATGCAGGTGGTCAGAGCGGCGATGATCATCACAAAGGCCGGCAGCCGCACGGCGGTGTTGACCACGCCGCGCACCAGCGACACGGCGGTGTTGGAGCACACCAGCACCACGGCGCTGGCTAGCGCCAGGCCGAGGGCGTTGACCGCCGAGTTGCTTACCCCGAGCAGCGGGCAGAGGCCGAGCAGTTGTACCAGCGCGGGGTTGTTCTTCCACAGGCCGTTAAGGGTGATTTCGCGGTAGCTGGGACTAGCCATTGGACTTCACCTGGGCTGCGAACAGCTGCTCTTGATTGGCATCGAAATACTGCAGGGCCTTATGCACGGCCTTGACCACCGCGCGCGGGGTGATGGTGGCGCCGGCAAACTGGTCAAACTCGCCGCGATCTTTCTTCACCGCCCAGCCATCCTCGTCGGGATTGCTCAATGACTTGCCGTCGAAGCTGCGAATCCAGGCGCTTTTGGCCAACTCGATCTTGTCGCCCAGCCCCGGGGTTTCCCGGTGACCGAGCACGCGGACACCGGCCAGGCGGCCATCGGCCTGAATGCCGATCAGCAAGTGGATCGCGCCGCTGTAGCCGTCCGGTGCGGTGGCACGCAGGATCACCGCGCTGGGTTTGCCATCTTTCAGGGCGATATAGGCGGTCTGCGGCGATTTGCTGCCAAGCAGCGGGTCGTGCAGCTGAATGCTGTTGTCCAGCAGGTGATTGTCGTAGCTGCCCTGGGGCAGGATCTCGCTCAGGGCGCGCACCTGGGCTTGGCGTTCAGCGTTGGCAATGCGCCCGGCAGTGGCTTGCTGCAGCACGGCCACCAAACCGACGGTGACAATGGCGAACAGCCCGAGCACCAGGGCGTTTTTCAGCATTGAGCGGCTAATTTCAGGCAGGGCCACGGTTACTCTCCCAACTTGAAGCCGCGTGTCGGCTTACGGTGGCCGTAGGTGCGCGGCCGCGTGTAGTAGTCGATGGTCGGTGCCGCCAGGTTCATCAGTAGCACGGCGAAGGCCACGCCGTCCGGGTAACCGCCCCAGGCGCGAATCACATACACCAGCACGCCAACGCCGATGCCGAAAATCAGCCGGCCGAGGTTACTGGTGGCGCCGCTGACCGGGTCGGTGACGATAAAGAAGGCGCCGAGCATGGTCGCGCCGGTCAGCAGGTGAAACAGCGGCGAGCCGTGGGAGTCCGAGCCCGAGCCATTCCAGAACAGCAGGCTCATCACGGCGAGGGCAGCGAGCATGCCCACCGGCGCATGCCAGGTGAACAGGCGCTTGTGCAGCAGGTACAAGCCGCCGGCGAGGAAGGCCAGGTTGACCGCCTCGGTGGCGGCGCCGCCGAGGTAGCCGAATGCCGGGTTCTGCGCCCAAAGCTCGTCAATGGTTAGGCTCTTGTTGACCTTCAGTGCATCCAGCGCAGTGGCTTGCGCCCAACCGTCGGGCAGGTTGGCGATGCCGAGAATCTGCTGCAGGCCTTCAACCAGGCCAACCGTATGTGGGGCTGGCCAGCTGGTCATCTCCACGGGGAAGGAAATCAGCACCACCACATAGCCGAGCATGGCCGGGTTGAAGGGGTTCTGCCCGAGGCCGCCATACAGCTGCTTACCGAACACCACGGCAAAGCCGGTGGCTACTAGCGTTAGCCACCAGGGCGAGTAGGGCGGCAGTGCCAGGGCCAGCAGCACGGCGGTGACCAGTACGCTGTAGTCCTTGAGGAAGAACAGCACCGGGCGTTTACGCAGCGCCAGGATGGCCGCTTCAACACCGAGTGCGCAGACGCTGGCCCACAGCAGGTTGATCAGGGTGCCGGCGCCGAACAGCCAGGTCAGGGCGAGAATGCCCGGCACCGTAGCCAGCAGCACCTGCAGCATCACTTGCTGGGTGCGGTTGCTGCCCTTGGCGTGGGGCGATGTGATACGGGGCAGGGCCATTGGCGCTCCGGTTGTTGGGTTGGCTACGCAGGGCTGTTATCAGCTGCCTGCGTGTTCCTGTAATTGGCGTTCGGCGTCTGTCAGGCGCTGGCGCGCGGTGGCCAGGGCATCGGCTGCACTGCTGTCATCACGCTCCAGTTTGCGCAGGTCGGCGCGGGCAAAGGCCACTTCGGTCTTCAGCGCGCGAGTAGTTTCATCGATCGGCTTCTTGTCCGTGCGCACCAGCTCTGGCGCGGGCTTGCTGGAAGCATCCTCGGCCTGGTGCAGCGCCTGCTCGGCGGCCGCCAATGCTTCGCGTAGGCTGCTAATCGCGGCTTCATCGCTGCCGGCTTTCTCGGCCTTTTTCAGTTCGGCGCGTTTCATAGCCAGTTCGATCTTGGCTTTTTTCAGCGGGTCGGGGGCTTCTGCATCAGGCGCTTTTACGGCAGCGGTCGGTGCCTGGGCTTCCAGGCTGGCCAGCAGTTTTTCGGCAGCTTCCAGCTGGCTGCGCAGTTGCTGTAATTCGCTTTGCTGCTCGTCGCTTGGCGCTTCAAGTTTTTCCAGCTTGCGCACTTGGGCACGCAGCATGGCAGCGTCGATCTTGGCTTTTTTCAGTGCGCCATCGTCGGCAGCCGGTTTGGCGGCAGGTGCTGGCGCCTGGGCTTCCAGGCTGGCTAGCGGCAGGTGCTGGCGCCTGGGCTTCCAGGCTGGCTAGCAGCTTTTCTGCGGCTTCCAGCTGGCTGCGCAGTTGCTGCAGTTCGCTTTGTTGCTCGTCGCTCGGCGCTTCAAGCTTTTCCAGCTTGCGCACTTGGGCGCGCAGCATGGCAGCGTCGATTTTGGCCTTTTTCAATGCACCATCATCGGCAACTGGGGCAGCAGTCGGGGCAGGCGGGTTGGCGGTCATGGCCGTGTCGAGCGCTTGCTGGGCGATGGCTGCTGCACTGCGCAGCTCGTCGACCTGGGCCTGTAGCTCGGGGCTGGCGTGGGTTGCCAGCTGCTTTTCGGCTTTTTTCAGGGCGACCTGGGCCATGCTGGCTTCGATCTTGAGTTTCTTTTGTTCATCGCTCAGCCCGGCCGGTTTGGCCGCCGCAGTATCACCGTTGGCTGCAGCGGGTGAGCCTTGGGCTTGCGCAGCCTTGGCTTGGGCTGCTTTGGCAGCGCGGGCCTGGCGTTCGGCTTCTTTCTGTTCTTCGGCGCGGCGCAGGCGTTCCTGGCGCAGCTCAAAGCGCTGTTTCGACTGCTCGGCCTTTAGTTGCTTCTGTTCCAGGTCGCGAATCTCGCCCTTGGCGGCGCGGTAGTACTGCACCAGGGGGATGCTCGACGGGCAAACATAGGCGCAGGCGCCGCACTCGATGCAGTCAAACAGGTTATGCGCCTTGAGCTGTTCATGCTCCTGGCCGATGGCGAAGAAGTGCAGCTGCTGCGGCAGCAGGCTGGCCGGACAGGCTTCGGCGCATTCGCCGCAGCGGATGCACGGCATGGCCGGCGGCGGTGGAGGCAACTCGGCGGTGGTCGAGGCCAGCAGGCAGTTGGTGGTCTTGATCACGGGCACGGCGAAGTCGGGCAGGGTAAAACCCATCATCGGGCCGCCCATGATCAGGCGGTTCAGCTTGCCGCGGTCTAGTCCGGCAAACTCCAGCAATTCACCCACCGGGGTACCGAGCAATACCTCGACGTTCATCGGCCTGGCCAGGGCTTCGCCGGTGAGGGTGGTGATGCGTGAGATTAGCGGTTTGCCGTGGATCACTGCGTTATGGATGGCCACGCAGGTGCCGACGTTCTGGCAAAGCATGCCGATATCCGCCGGCAGGCCGCCGCTCGGCACTTCCACGCCAGTAAGAATCTGGATCAGCTGCTTTTCGCCACCGGATGGGTACTTGGTGGGGAAGACCTTGAGCTGATAACTGCGCTCGGCCAGCGCGTGACGCACGGCAGCGATGGCTTCGGGTTTGTTGTCCTCGATACCGATCAGCACCTGATCCGGCTGGATTAGCTGCACCAGAATGTCGATGCCGCTGATCAGCTCGTTGGCGCGTTCGCGCATGAGCAGATCGTCGGCGCTGATATAGGGTTCGCACTCGGTGCCATTGATGATCAGCGTGTGGATCTTCTGCGTTGGCCGCGCGTTGAGTTTCACTGCGGTGGGAAAGCCCGCACCGCCCAGGCCGCTGATGCCTGCCTGGCGAATCAGCTCAACCAGGGCGCTGTTTTCCAGATGGCGATAGTCTGCGCAGGGCGTCAGTTCGATCCATTTATCCTGCCCATCGCTGTCAATCACGATGGCTGGCGCGAGCATGCCGGATACGTGCGGGTAGGGCTGTGAACCGATAAAACTCACGGTGCCGGAGGTCGGCGCGTGCACCGGTACACTGACAAATCCCGTGGCAGCGGCGATCAGCTGACCTTTCAGTACGCGCTCACCCACGGTTACCACGGGCTCTGCGGGCGCGCCGATATGCTGGTTGAGCGGCAGCGTCAGGCGTTTGGGCAGCGGCGCCGGCTGGATCGGCGTGCGGTTGGACAACTCCTTGCGCTCGGCCGGGTGAATGCCGCCGGGGATACCCCAGATCAGTGCTTCAGCCTTGTGCAATGCGCTCATGCCGCCTGCTCCCGGTCGCTGGCAATCAGTTGGCCAGGTAGCAGGGGTTTTTCCCATTTCCAGCTTTGTACGGTGCTGCCCACTTCGATCATGTCGATGCAGTCCACCGGGCAGGGTTCGACGCACAGGTCGCAGCCGGTGCACTCGCTGACGATCACCGTGTGCATCTGTTTGGCCGCGCCGACGATGGCGTCCACCGGGCAAGCCTGAATGCATTTGGTGCAGCCGATGCATTCGGCTTCGCGGATATAGGCGACCATTTGCGGCTTTTCGCCTTCCACGGCGTCCAGCGGCTCGGCTTCAACGTCGAGCAGGTCAGCCAGCGCCTGAATGGTCGCCTCGCCGCCGGGTGGGCATTTGTTGATCTTGTCACCGCCGGCAATCGCCTCGGCGTAGGGTTTGCAGCCCGGATAGCCGCACTGGCCGCACTGGGTTTGCGGCAGCAGGGCGTTGATCTGCTCGGCAATCGGGTTGCCTTCGACCTTGAAGCGCACGGCTGCGAAACCGAGGATGGCGCCGGCCACCAGGCACAGGGCGAGTAGAGCAAGTACGGCAATCAGCACCAGGCTCATAGCTTGATCAGCCCGGTAAAGCCCATAAACGCCAGGGACATCAGTCCAGCAGTGATCATGCCGATGGCCGCGCCCTGAAAGGATTTCGGTACATCGGCGATGGCGATGCGCTCACGCATGGCGGCGAACAACACCAGCACCAGAGAGAAGCCGAGGCCGGCGGCAAAGCCGTTGGCGGTGGCGGTGATAAAGGTGAATTCGGCCTTGTTGGCATTCAGCAGTGCCACACCAAGCACAATGCAGTTGGTGGTGATCAGCGGCAGGAAGATGCCCAACACGCGGTACAGCAGCGGACTGGTCTTGTTCACCACCATTTCGGTGAACTGCACCACCACGGCAATCACCAGAATAAAACTGATGGTGCGCAGGTATTCGATATCCAGCGGCTTGAGCACGTACTGCTGCACCAGGTAGCTGCACATGGCGGCCAGGGTCAGCACGAAGGTGGTGGCCAGCGACAGGCCGATAGCCGTCTCGATTTTCTTCGAGACGCCCATAAAGGGACACAGGCCAAGGAACTGGACCAACACGAAGTTGTTGACCAGGATGGCGCTGACCATGATCAAGGCGAGTTCGGTCATTGCAGGTTCCGTGAATGGACGGGCAAAGGCCGCAGGAAAGGGGTGGCTATTATCGGTAAGCCGATCCTGCCATACAAGCCGGATCAGCCTTCCTGAGGTGCTGCCATAAGGCTAGCGCAGCCTGATCAGAGTGGCTGCGCTATTGGGTCGCAGGTTTATTTAACCCGCTGGCCTGGTTTGGCACCGCTGTCCGGGCTGAGCAGGTAGATTTCCTCGCCGCCAGGGCCGGCTGCCAGGACCATGCCTTCGCTGATGCCGAACTTCATCTTGCGCGCGGCCAGGTTGGCTACGTAAAGGGTCAGGCGGCCTTCCAACTTGCTTGGGTCCGGGTAGGCGCTCTTGATGCCGCTGAACACGTTGCGCTTGGCATCGCCGATATCCAGGGTCAGGCGCAGCAGCTTGTCGGCGCCTTCAACGAACTCGCATTTCTCGATCAGGGCGATACGCAGGTCGACCGCTGCAAAGGCGTCGAAGGCGATTTCGGTTGCCAGTGGGTCTTTCGTCAGCTCGCCGTTGCCTGGTGTGGCAGGTGCGGCTTCGCTGGCGGCCAGGTCTTCTTTGGAGGCTTCGATCATGGCGTCGATTTTCGCAGGCTCGATACGGGTCAGCAGAGCGCTGAACGGGTTCAGCTGGTGGTTGGCCAATAGCGTCTGGTGATCGTCCCAAGTCAACGGAGCGACATTGAGAAAGGCCTCGGCGTCGCTGGCCAACTGCGGCAGCACTGGTTTCAGGAAGATCACCAACTGGCGGAACAGGTTTACGCCCAGGGCGCAGATGGCCTGTACTTCGTCCTGCTTGCCGTCCTGCTTGGCCAGGGACCAGGGCGCCTTGTCGGCGATCCAGGCGTTGGCGCGGTCGGCCAGGGCCATGATTTCGCGCATGGCACGGGCAAAGTCGCGTGCTTCATAGGCTTCGGCGATGCTCGGTGCAGCGGCCTGGAAGGCCTCGGTCAATTCTGGCGCGGCATTGCCGGCCACCAGCAGGCCGTTGTTGCCTTTGTGGATAAAGCCGGCGCAGCGGCTGGCGATATTCACCACCTTGCCAACCAAGTCCGAGTTGACCTTCTGCACGAAGTCTTCCAGGTTGAGGTCCAGGTCATCCACGCCACGGCCCAGCTTGGCTGCGTAGTAATAGCGCAGGTACTCGGGGTTCAGATGATCAAGGTAGGTGCGTGCCTTGATAAAGGTGCCGCGCGACTTGGACATCTTCTGCCCGTTGACCGTCAGGTAGCCGTGTACGGCGACTGCAGTCGGCTTGCGCAGGCCGGCGCCTTCGAGCATGGCCGGCCAGAACAGGGCGTGGAAGTTGACGATGTCTTTGCCGATAAAGTGGTACAGCTCGGCGGTCGAATCCTTGTTCCAGAATGCATCGAAGTCCAGCTCCGGGCGCTTGGCACAAAGGTTCTTGAAGCTGGCCATATAGCCGATCGGCGCATCAAGCCAGACGTAGAAGTACTTGCCCGGCTCGTCGGGAATCTCAAAGCCGAAGTACGGCGCATCGCGGCTGATATCCCATTCTTGCAGGCCGGAATCCAGCCATTCGGCGATCTTGTTGGCCACTGCGTCCTGCAGCGCGCCGCCACGGGTCCAGCTTTTCAGCATGGCCTCGAAATCCGGCAGCTTGAAGAAGAAGTGCTTGGAGTCGCGCAGCTCCGGCACGGCGCCGGAAATCGCCGAGCGTGGGTTCTTCAGCTCGGTGGGCTCATAGGTGGCGCCGCATTTCTCGCAGTTGTCGCCGTACTGGTCTTCCGCCGCGCACTTGGGGCAGGTGCCCTTGATAAAACGGTCGGCGAGGAACATGCCTTTTTCGGGGTCGAAGTACTGGGTCACCGAGCGGGTGGCGATATGCCCGGCGTCACGCAACTTCAGGTAGATGGCCGCAGACAGCTCGCGGTTCTCGTCCGAGTGGGTCGAATGGTAGTTATCGAAATTAACCCCAAAATCGGCAAAGTCGGCGGTGTGTTCAGCCTGCACATTGGCGATCAACTGTTCCGGAGTGATGCCTTCCTTCTCGGCGCGCAGCATGATCGCCGAGCCATGCGCATCATCGGCGCAGACGTAGATGGCCTGGTTGCCGCGCAGCTTCTGGAAACGCACCCACATGTCGGTCTGGATGTACTCGAGCATATGGCCAAGGTGGATCGAACCGTTGGCGTAGGGCAGGGCGCTGGTAACGAGAATCTTGCGGGCTTGGCTCATGGGATCGGCTGCACTGGTAACTCAGGGAAGCCGGCAACTATATAGGGGCGGCGGATATTTTTCATCCTTGCGCGGGCAATGCCTGGCGGTGTGCGCCGATGGGATTAGCCTGGGGTAATATGCCCGCCTGCTTTACTCAGCCTTTCGGAGCCTTCCATGAGTGTCGTTACCCGCACAGCGGTCGAAGCCGCCCTGTCCCAATACACCGACCCGCACCTGAATCAGGACCCAGTCAGCGCCGGTTGCCTGCGCGAGGTGGATATTCAGGGTGGGCAGGTCAAAGTGCGTCTGCAGTTGGGTTATGCGGCCGGGCTGTTCAAGAGCGGCTGGGCGCAGATGCTGCAGATGGCCCTGGAAAACCTTGATGGCGTCGAGCGTGCGCAGGTGCAGGTCGACTGCGTGATCGAAGCGCACAAGGCGCAGGATCAGGTGCCGGCGTTGGCCAATGTGAAGAACGTGATTGCCGTGGCCTCCGGCAAAGGTGGGGTGGGCAAGTCCACTACCGCGGCCAATCTGGCGTTGGCGTTGGCGCGGGAGGGCGCGAAGGTCGGCATCCTTGATGCGGATATTTATGGGCCGAGCCAGGGCATTATGTTCGGTATCCCGGAAGGCACACGGCCGCAGGTGAAAGACCAGAAGTGGTTTGTACCGCTCAAGGCCCATGGCGTTGAAGTGATGTCCATGGCCTTTCTCACCGACGAAAACACTCCGGTGGTGTGGCGCGGGCCGATGGTTTCCGGCGCGCTGTTGCAGTTGATCACCCAGACGGCCTGGGATGACCTGGATTATCTGGTGGTCGATATGCCGCCAGGCACCGGCGATATCCAGCTGACCCTGGCGCAAAAGGTGCCGGTGGCCGGCGCGGTGATTGTCACCACGCCGCAGGATCTGGCCCTGCTGGATGCCAAGAAAGGCGTGGAGATGTTCCGCAAGGTGAATATCCCAGTGCTCGGCGTGGTGGAAAACATGGCCGTGCATATCTGCTCGAGCTGCGGGCATGCCGAGCATCTGTTTGGTGAAGGCGGCGGTGAGAAGCTGGCGGCGCAGTTTGGCGTCGATCTGCTGGCGTCCTTGCCGCTGTCGATGGCCATTCGTATGCAGTCCGATGGCGGCAAGCCAACTACCATTGCCGATCCGGAAAGCCAGATCGCGATGATCTATCAGGAAACTGCACGCAACGTTGGTGCGCGTATCGCTCAGGGCGCTGCGCAGCAGGCGATGCCGAGCATCGTGATCAGCGAAGACTGATTCGGCCGTGGCGCACGTAAGTGCGCCATATCCTGCTCGCAGATAAATACGCGCCCACAAAAATGCCGGGAGCATTTTTGCGCGCAAGCCCCGAAGGGGTGAAGCACATGGATGTGCTGAGCATAAAAAAGCCCCGCACTAGGCGGGGCTTTTTCTCAAGCGGGGTTAGTGCAGGTTATACAACCTGAACTTCCTCAGCTTGCATGCCTTTCTGACCACGGGTAGCGACGAAAGTCACTGCCTGGCCTTCTTTCAGGCTCTTGAAGCCATCGCTCTGGATAGCTTTGAAGTGTACGAAGAGGTCGTCACCGGACTGTGGGGTGATGAAGCCGTAGCCTTTTTCATCGTTGAACCACTTGACGGTGCCATTCTGACGATTCGACATGTTATGTCTCCTAATAAATTTATTAACAGCCCTGGAAAAGCCCAGGCCGGGACTGAGTGCAACGAGTACTAGGAGTCGGACGATGTTTGGATCGAAATCTAGGCATCAAGTAGCGATTCGCGGTGACACATGCAGCACAGTGGGACCACCATACCCGCTTTTGGCGCTAAGCGCGAATGCTCTGTGCATCTTTCTGTTATTTAGCGACAGACAGACGCTTTACCGTTTTGCGCCCGGTGCTGGCTCAAGAGCCTTTGAACCCTGTCGCCGGCCCCGGTAAGATGCGTGCACTTTTCACCCTTCGCTATAGCAGGACAGCCGCCATGAGCATCAAATCGGATAAGTGGATTCGCCGTATGGCTCAAGAGCACGGCATGATTGAGCCCTTTGTCGAGCGGCAGGTACGTGCCGAGGGCGCCCAGCCACTGATTTCCTATGGCGTTTCCAGCTACGGCTACGATGTGCGCTGCGCCGATGAGTTCAAGGTGTTCACCAACATCAATTCGGCGACCGTCGACCCGAAGAACTTCGATGAGAAGAGCTTTGTCGATGTGAAAAGCGATGTCTGCATCATCCCGCCGAACTCCTTCGCTCTGGCGCGCACCGTGGAGTTCTTCCGCATTCCCCGCGACGTACTGACCATCTGCCTGGGCAAGAGCACTTATGCGCGCTGCGGCATCATCGTCAACGTCACCCCGTTGGAGCCAGAGTGGGAAGGCCACGTGACCCTGGAATTCTCCAACACCACTACTTTGCCCGCGAAGATCTACGCCAACGAAGGCGTGGCGCAGATGCTGTTCCTGCAGTCCGATGAGGCGTGCGAAGTGTCTTATAAAGACCGCGGTGGCAAGTATCAGGGCCAGCTGGGTGTGACCCTGCCTAGGGCTTGATCGGTCGTTGTAATGAAAAAGCCGGGCATTGCCCGGCTTTTTCATGGGGTTCAGAAATTCAGGGAACCAGCGGCAGCTCGCGCTTATGGCGAGTGGCGTCATAGGTGCGCACGATGATGGCGTAGGCTTCCTGGCGCACGGTTTGGCCGTGCAGGAAGGCGTCGATTTCGGCGTAGCTGACGCCGTGGGCCTCTTCATCGGGCTTGCCGGGGCGCAGTTCTTCGAGGTCGGCGGTGGGCACCTTGAACACCAGGTTTTCCGGGGCGCCGAGGTGTTTGGCGATGGCGCGCACCTGGCCCTTGACCAGGCCGGACAACGGGGCAAGGTCGCAGGCACCGTCACCGAACTTGGTGAAGAAGCCCATCACCGCCTCGGCGGCGTGGTCGGTGCCGATCACCAGGCCGTTGTTGGCGTTGGCGATGGCGAACTGGGCGACCATGCGGATGCGCGCCTTGATATTGCCGGTAACGAAGTCGCGACGGGCATCGCTGAGTTTCTGCAGATGAGTCACCTGCTCGCCGAGGCCCGATACGCTGTCCGCGATATTCACTGTGTCTTCTTCGTCGGCGCGAATAAATTTCAGTGAGTCTTGAGCGTCTTGCTCGTCATGCTGAGTGCCGTGGGGTAGGCGTACGGCGATAAAGCGATAGGCATTATCGCCGGTCTCACTGCGCAACTCTTCCACAGAAAGCTGGGCCAGGCGCCCTGCGGTGAGGGAGTCGACGCCGCCACTGATGCCCAGCACCAGCACTTTCAGGCCAGAGTTGCGCAGGCACTGCTTGATAAAGGCCTTGCGCTTGTCGATCTGCGCCACCAGCGCGGCGGTATCTGCGAAAGGCGGCACCACATCGAGGGCTGCGGCGATTTCGGCTTGGCGATTGCTCATTTCAAAGTCCTCACTGGGAGCAGAACACATGGCTTGTACGGTCGCGCGGCAGCAATATCCGGCGGTATGGCATCAAGCGCTATCAAGGCGCAAAGCTTACGTTGAACTGGCTGCAAAGTGCACGCTAGAGCTGCATGTCTGGAGAAGTGGGGCGAGTCGCAGGCAAAAAATTGTCTGGAGCAATTTTTAACGTCGCGCAGCGATGGCCCGTAGGGTGGCCGCCAGGGATGGCAGGCCATAAAAAATTGCCTGGAGAAGTTTGACGCCTCGCGCAGCGATGGACTGAGGGGTGTCGAGGAATTGCGGACAAAAGAAAGGGCGCTAAAAGCGCCCTAAAACGATGATGATCTATGGAGTAAGTCCACTTTCTCAGAGCGGCCGCCGCTGAATTGGTTCAGTGGCGGCCGACGAACGGTCGTTAAGTCATGGCTCTGCTTCAGTTCGCTGGCGTCAGCAGCAGGCGCTTGGTGCCATATACCTTGTCGAGGTTTTGCGACTGGAAGGGGAAGCTCATATAGCTGCCCTTGAGCCAGGCATCGATGCCGTCGGCGTAGTGTTTGCTGGCGGGGTTGCCGGACTGCCCGGAGCTGTTGAGACCGATCAGCGGCTCCTCGCGACCGAAGTCGACGACGATGCGCATGGCCGGAACCAGCCAGGTATCGAAGTTCTCGCCCCAGTTGTAGGCCGCCACGTTCAGCGTGCTGTGATCACCGCCCGCCGGGTAGGGGCCGCGATCCAGATAACCCTTGATGGCATTGATGCTGGTGCGTTGGCTGGCGCTCATGTATTGCGCCAGTTGGCTGGTTTCGGTGGTCCAGTTGTAGGTGTGCAGCTTGCCCCACTGCCAGGCACTGCGTTCGCTACCCAGCTTGCTTTCCAGCAGGGTGACGGCGCCTGCAAGGCTGCGCGCCAGGATGGTCGGTTTATCTTCATGCTGTGCGGTGCGGGTGTCGTTCCAGAACGGGCTGTCGTCACGGCCCAGCAAATGGTCGGCCTGGGCGGAGTAGGAGCTGTTGGCGGTTTCGACCAGTGCTTTCCAGGCAGGGGTGCTGTCCGGGCCGAGTTCGTCGAGGAAGGTTTCGCGTGCACTCTGGTAGAGGAAGGCGCTGTACAGCGCGGCATCCGCCGAGGTGGCGGCCATTTTGCCGTCGAACTTCATCAGTCGGCTGTGCGCTTCGCGGGCCTTGCTGCGTTCTGCTGCCGGCAAGGCATCGATAGCGGCTTGCAGGCCTTCAGCCATGCCCGGTGCGCTGAACATGTTCTGCAGCTTGGCCACAAAAGGTGAACTCTGGTCGTACTGCATAGCAATCATGCTCTGGGTGTCATGCCTGCCGGTGGCTGCCAGCGCGGCGATGCGCTCGGCCCGTTCCGGATAGAACCAGGAGTTGGACAGCTGCATGCCATAGCCACGCGGTACGGTGCGGTGGTTGGCCGTGCCCAGCCAGCCTTCTGGCGGGTCTTGATCATAGGGATGCAGCATCGGGTCGGCGAAACCGTCCCAGGCGTACTGGCTGTCCCAGCCGGGGGAGGGCATCAGGCCCAGGCCGGCGCGGCGGTTGGGGAAGCGTCCGGTGACTTGCCAGCCGATATGCTGCGCATCGGCAAATACGATGTTCAGTGGCATGGCGCGTACTTCGCGGGTGGCCTCAAAGGCCTGCTCGACCGACTGGGCGCGCGACAGGTCGAAGAAGGCATCTAGGGTCTTGTCTGCTTCGAATTGGGTGGTTTTCAGTGCCAGGCCATAGCCGCTGCTCAGTTGCATGGGTTGCAGCATGTGCTTGCGTTCGCCCAGTACTGAGTTCAGCAGCGGGCCGTGACGGGTTTCAAAAATGGTTTCGCGGATTGGCCGCTGGCCTTTGATAAAGAAGGTTTCCTGGCGCTCCAGTGTGGGTAGCCATTTGCCGTCGGCCAGGTAGTGCAGGCGGCCACCTTGACGCCTGACCTGTTCGAGGAACAGATCCTGGTTGTCACCCATGACCATGGTCATGCCCCAGCCCAGTTTGCCGTTGAAACCGGCCACCACCGCCGGTACGCCGGCAATCGACACGCCAGCGGCCTGGTATTTGGGTGAGCGGATCTGCACGAAATTCCACACCGAGGGCATCGACAGCGGCAGGTGGGTGTCGTTGGCCAGCAGGCTTTTGCCGCTGCGCGTGCGCTGTGGGGCAAAGGCCCAGTTGTTGGACGCCGCTACGCCGAGCATATGCGCGTCGGCAAATTGGCTGACGGCTGCGCTGACATCGCTCAAGCCGGCCAGTTGGCCCTTGAGGTCGAGCCCTTTGAGTTTGGCGGCTTCCTCCAGTGGCAACGGCTCATCGGGGTAGGTTGGCAGTAGCCAGGCGAGCTGTTCGCTGCCGACTTTTTGTGCCAGCACCAGTGAGGCGATTTCTTCCTGCAGGTTGACCGCCAGGCCAAAGTTCAGCAGGCAGAACACCAGCACCGAGTCCTCGGCCTTCCAGTACGCCGGGCGATAGCCGGATTCGGCCAGGTCCATTGGCAGCTTGTCGCGGTAGCGGAACAGGTAGGCGTTGACCCCGCGGGCATAGACCTCGAAGAAGCGTTTGATCCGCGGCGAGGCGTTGCTGTAGAGCACCTCGGCGCTTTTCTTCAGGTTGACCGCGCGCATAAAGCGGTCCATTTCCAGCACGCCGGGGCCGGCCATTTCGGCCAGGCGGCCTTCGGCCATCAAGCGCAGGCCGACCATCTGGCTGAGGCGGTCGCTGGCATGCACATAGCCGAGAGCGAACAGCGCGTCATGGAAGGTGGTGGTTTCGATCAGCGGCATGCCCAGCGGGTTGCGGCGGATCACCACGCTTTGCGCCAGGCCCTTGACCCGGACGATGCCCTGGTCCGGGGGCACGCTGTCGCTGTAACGGCTGTTCAGCAATGACTGGCAACCTGTGAGCGCGACGACTGCCGTCAATACGGCTGCGAGGCTGAGGTGGGCCATGGGGCGTAACGCGCGCGCTAGCATGAAGCAGGCTCCTTGCGGGTGGAAAACGGTCGGTTGGGGTGTGCGCTTTCCAGGTGCGTGGGCGCGCAGGTGAGGACGTACTACGTTAGCCAGCCGCCATGCGCCTGACAAGGCGCGTGGCGGGCGAATCAGGCGCTTTTGCGCAGGGGCGGCAGGACTTCATCAAGCAGCCAGCGGGCGGCGGCGCGAGCAGCTGCCTTGTGCTGCAGCTCGAGTTCGCTGAAGTGTTGCTCATGCTGGCGGCGCACGTTTCTCTCCAGGGCCTTCCACTCGGCGTGGGTCGGCACCTGGGCGGTTGCCGCGAACAGCAGGTGAAAAACCTCACAGCGCTGATCCTGGCTAAGGCGGCTGTCGTAGTTGTCCAGCAGCACCTTGATCCGAATGGCGCCCTCGATCAGCGGCAACTGACCCTCGAGCAAGCTGCTGGCGAGGATATACAGGTCACCGCCAATGCGTTCGCGCTGGGTGTTGAGCGCTGCAGCCTGGGCTTTTTCCTGGGCCCAGACGCGTCGCCACAGGTGCAGGGCGTAAAGTGCCAAGGCGGCAATCAATACGCCGCTGCCGATCAGGACGAGCAGGGTGAGGTTGTTCATCACTGGCTTATGCGCCGTGGCATTTCTTGAATTTCTTCTCGCTGCCGCACGGGCAGGGGTCGTTGCGGCCAACGTCTTTCAGGGCGTTGCGCGCAGGTTCCTGATGGCTGTGATTGCAGTGCGGGCCATGTACATGGCCGTGATCATGCTGGTGCGCGTGATCGTGGTCGTGATTGCAGTCAGGGCCGTGGACGTGTTCTTGCTGGGTCATGCGAGTTACTCCGGGATGTAATCGCCGGGAATTATCTCGCCATTGCGCGACATGTGCACGCTCTGTCCGAACAGCCAGCCGGTTTTTACTGCGCCTTGCAGGCGATAGGGGATGGGTTGATCGGGTTTTTCCAGGGCTTTGACGATCTGCCGCAGGTGACGCCAGAGGTTGGTGCGCACCGGTATGGAGAAGTTGTGATGGCCGTGGGCAGGCACGGTAAACGAAACATTGGATTCGCCTTCAGCCAGTTTGACCTGGTTTAGATGCACCAAGTAATCCATCCCGCGCACTGGCAGGCTGAAATTGTTGGGGTTATCGATGCGAAAGCGCAGCGTGAACTGCTGCTCCAACAGTTTGGCTTTAACCACGTCGACTTTAACGAGACGAACTTCGGGCGACTTCAGATCGCCTGGAGAGGAACAACCGCTAAGGCCCGACAGGAGGCCAAAAAACATCAATAGGCTGAGAATTCTTATCGTTTGCGCCTGATAAAACATTGCATACTCCGAATGACGCATCAGTGTAACAAGCAAGTGCTTGGCTGCAACCTGTTGTGACGGTAAAAAAACCTGCGCCATACTGAGCAACGAATAGGACAGGAGTATGACCATGGCTCGCTACGAAATTGCCTTCAGTGCGCAGTTGGTTCCGGGTGCCCAGCTGGAGTTGGTGAAGGCCAACCTGGCCAAGCTGTTCCAGGCGGATGAGCAGCGCCTGGCGCTGCTGTTCTCGGGGCGGCGTATCGTGATCAAAAGCAACCTGGATGCGGCCGGGGCGGAAAAATACCGCTCGACGCTGGAGCGCGCTGGGGCTGTGGCCGAAGTGGCCTGCCTGGATGATGAGATCGAAGAAATCGAATTGGCCGCACCACCCGCTGCCGCCACAACGCCAGTTGCCGCCCCGGTTGCGGCATCTGTGCAGCCGGCCAGCAGTCAGCCTGCGGGGCGCCTGCAGGTCGCGCCGCGTGATGAATATATGGCTGCGTTTGCAGAAGTCGATGCGCCGGATTTTGGCATTGCGCCGCTGGGCGACGATGTGCAGGACGGCAAGCCGCAGGTGCAGGCCCCGGCCCTGGATTTGTCGCAGTTCAGCTTGGCGCCGCCTGGCAGTGACATGGGCGAGGCGAAAAAAGCGCCGGCCGGGCCGCCACCGGATATCTCCCATCTGAAATTGCAGGATTAGCCCGCGCGGCGCAGGGAGCCGTGACTTACTGCTCTCTGCGCAAATGGCCCTCTAAGCCATCAAAAATAGCTTGAGCAGCACTTCTTGAACTTCTGCCCGCTGGCACAGGGGCAGGCGTCATTGCGGCCTAGTTTCAACTCGACAGTTGGGTCAATGAAATACCAGCTGCCGCTATTGCGCACGAATGCCGAGCGTTCGCGGTGGCTGTGCACGCCGCCTTCATCACGCCAGTGCGCGGTAAAGGTGACATAGGCGTGCTGCGGTTCGCCCTCAATCAGCTGCGCTTGCTCGACCTCAAGCCCCAGCCAGGTGCTGCCCAGGCTCCAGGTTTGGATGGCGTTCTGGTCGAGGCCGGCTTGCTGGGCCGGTAGTGTGCTGTGCACCAGATAATCGATCAGTCCCAAGGCGTAGGCACTGTAGCGCGAGCGCATCAAGGCTTCGGCGCTGGGTGCCGGAGTACCTGCGTGATAACGGCCGCAGCAGAGCGTCAGCAGTTGGCCGCTGCCGCAGGGGCAGGTTGTGCTGCTCATGGGTTTACCACCAGTACTTGCCGAAGTTTTCCGGGTTGGCCCAGAACTTGGCGTTCAGCCAGTCAGGTACTTGCTTGTAGTCGAGCAGGTCATAGGTGAACAGGTTGAGTGTCTGTTTATCGCGCTGGAAGCACTCGCTGGCCTGCAGGGCCAGGGCAAAGAAGTCGGTTTCTTGCCAGTCACAGGCTTGCAGGTCGACCAGTACCGCCATACGGCTGGCATTCAGGTTGCGAATGCCACCAAGCAGCTCTAGTCCGGTGCGTTTCGGCAGATGCTCAAGGCAATCGACGATCAACGCCAGATCGAAACGCTGCGCGGCCACGTCATTGGGCAGTGCGCCTGCGTCTGCATGAATCAAATGGCAGTTTGGATGGGCCTGGATAAATGCATCAATCGCAGGTAGTTTTCGGCTACCGACTACCAACAGGCGTTCTGGCGTGTAGCGTGCCAACAGGGCGGCAAGGGCTTGCTGGGGTGTTCGGGTGGACGGGGTTGCAGACATAACGGCTCCTCGCTCAAGTGCGCAAAGACTAACGTGCAGCAGTAACGCGGCCTAGTGCGGATTGTGCTAGTAATGCGTTTGCATATTCTCTGGCATATTTTGTTACTGGCGTCTTTACTTCGTCAGTATCGGTTTTTGCCGATTTACCAATAGGAGACGTATATATGAGCATCACCAGGAAAGCATTACCCCTGATTGTCGCGAGTACCTTTTTGACCGGTTGTGCCGGGCTGCAGAAAACGGATTGGCCAACCTGTGCCGCGATCGGCGGTGTGGGCGGTGCTGCTCTGGGCGCTATTGAAAGCTCTACATGGGCCGGTGGCGGTGCAGTAGTTGGTGCAGGTATGGCCGCTGCATATTGCTGGGTGCATGGCGCCAGCGATGAGCAGGTTGTTGTGGTTGAAGAAGTGGTAGTTGAAGAAGTTGTGGTGTCTGAACCAGCCGAGGCAGTGCGCGTTGAGCTGGACGTCAAATTCGACTTCGACAAGGCCCAGGTCAAACCAGAAAGCTACGGCGATATCAAAAACCTGGCTGACTTCCTGACCCAGTACCCACAGACCACCACAGTGGTTGAAGGTCATACCGACTCCGTGGGTAGCGACGCATACAACCAAAATCTGTCCGAGCGTCGTGCCAATGCGGTGCGTGATGTACTGGTTAACCAGTATGGCGTAGGCAGTAATCGTGTTAACGCTGTGGGCTATGGCGAAAGTCGTCCGGTTGCGGACAACGCCAGCGCTGACGGCCGTGCCGTCAACCGCCGCGTAGAAGCAGAAGTAGAAGCTCGTCCTTGATCGTCTGATCCCAGACTTTCTGAAGAAAACAAGCCAGACCCTCCGGGGTCTGGCTTGTGCAGCTTGAAGGGTAGGTCTTTACTCCTTAGTTACCGGCAGTAGCCGGCATTACAGGAGATTTCTACCATGAGAGTTAGATCCATGATGGGGGTAGCCCCCATTCTCTTGGTCAGCAGTGTTCTTTCAGGTTGCGTCACAACTTCCAGTACGGGAGATGCGCCGCTCAACCAAGGGAACTGGCCCCTGTGCAGTGCAATTGGCGGTCTGACCGGTGCTGGTCTGGGCGCAATCGAAAGTTCAACATGGGCAGCAGGTGGAGCCGTGGCCGGTGCGGTCATTGGTACGCTGATTTGTTATGCCCAGGATGGTGATGAAGACGATGACGGCGTGTTTGACCGTCGTGACCGTTGCCCAGGAACCCCTCCTAATACGCCGGTGCATCACAACGGCTGTCCGATCAAGGAATATGCCAGTACGCCTGCCGAAGCAGAGCCTGAGCCCATCGAAATGGTGGAATCGGTTCGGGTAGAGCTGGATGTGAAGTTCGATTTCAACAAGTCCGATGTTAAAGAAGACAGTCAGGCCGATATCAAGAGCCTTGCTGACTTTATGAAGCAATACCCGCAAACCACTACGACCGTTGAAGGGCATACCGACGCTGTAGGCAGTGATGCCTATAACCAGGGGCTGTCTGAGCGGCGTGCCAATGCGGTGCGTGATGTGCTGGTCAATCAGCATGGCATCGACAGTGGCAGGGTCTCCTCTGTCGGATACGGTGAGTCGCGGCCGGTGGCTGATAATGACAGCGACTCCGGGCGGGCCATCAATCGTCGTGTTGAAGCAGAAGTCGAAGCGCGACCCTAGCTGATGTGATGCGCTGGCAGGCCGTTGCGAACCCAGCTGCCGGGTTCGCAACGGCCTGCCAGCGAGAGGGCAGTTGTAACCCAGTAAAAGCTGTGAAGGCGTTCGACCTCCATGGTTTTTACTGGTCTTCTGGCAGCACACTCCCAAAGCAGATAAGGTGCAGCGAAATAAAAAACTGCCGGGGGCGGATATGAAGACATTTCTGACGTTAGGTAAGGTGCTGACGGCATTGTTCTGGGGCGTCGTCCTGGCCAATCTGCTGCAACCCTTTGCACAACCTTTCGCGCTGCTGTTGAACGGCGCCGGGGCTTTTATTCTGCTGATCCATGCGCTTGAGCTGTGGTTTTTTGACAAGCGCATCGCCGCTTGCCCCAAGCCGGCGCTAGAGCGTGTGCAAGTTATGCTGTTCGGCATTTTTCAGCTGCTTGGACTGCCAGCTGAGCAAGCGGCTGTAGCCGCAGTAGCCGAGTCTGAGCCTGAGCAAGCGCTGCAGATGGAGGCCGAAAATGCGTAAGCTGTTCGTCCTCGCTGCGCTGTTCAGCCCACTGGCATTGGCCCAGGCGGTAATTGAAGTCGATTCCCACGCGGTTATGCGTCTGCCGAGCAACACCAGTGTATTGCTGCTGGACCGTCTGCAGATTGCCGATCACGGTACCTTGTTGATTCCCCCTGGCCTGACCGAAATTCGCGTGGCGCAGCTAACCCTGGGCCGCGACGCACGTCTGGCGATTGCCCCCAGTGATCAGGCGCTGCGCCTTGAAGTGGAAACCGCCGAGATTGCCAGTGGCGCACAGATCAGTGCGCGCGGTGCCCAGGGCAGTGCTGAAAAGCCGGCGTTGCCGGGGCGTAACCTGAGCCTGCGCCTGCAAGCCGTGACCCTGGAAAACCTGTTGCTGGATGCCCGCGGCGGTACCGGTGCGCCTGGCTATGCCGGCCTTGCTGGTGCCGATGGCAAACCAGGTGGCTGCACCTGGGGTGAAGCCAGTCGCGGCCATGATGGCTTGAATGGTGGTGACGGCCAGCCGGGTGCTGCTGGTGCGCAGGTGCGCCTGGAAGTCCCGCAAGGTTTCCCGGTTGAGCAGTTGCAGGTGCGTCTGGATGGTGGCAACGGCGGTCAGCCGGGCGCACCAGGTGCGGGCGGCCAAGGCGGCGTGAGCAAGGGCTGCTGGTTATACAGCACCGATGGTGCACGCGACGGCAAGCCAGGGCAGGCCGGGCGTGCCGGTGAGGCAGGCCCGGCAGGCGCGCTGAATGTCGTGCAGTTCTAAGCCATTGCGCGGTGCTAACCACTGCCCTCGGGCAGCGGTTGCTTGAGCGCATTTAGAACGACGGGCGGATACCGGCGATTGCCACCACCAGCAACCCCAGCAGCAGGTTGATGCCGACCAACCGACGTATGCGCCCAAGCACGGCGCCGCCATTCGGCCAATCCTGCGCCGCCACAGCGCGGCGCAGTTCAGGTAGTTGCAGTGCCTGAATCCGCAGAAACAGCGCCAGCATGGCGATATACAGCCCCATCATGATGTGCACGTAGCGCGGCGCTGTATCGAAGCCGCTAAAGCGCAGGTGCAGCATGCCCACGCCGGTCACCGGCAGTACAATCACCGCCGCCCAGACCCAGTAGAAAAACCGCGGAAAGACCTCCAGCCAGAGTTTCAGGCGAGGCGGGGCTTCCAGTGCGGCGACGGCTGCTGGGCGCAGGATCATCCACGCGAAGAACATGCCGCCGACCCAGATCAGGGCGGCGAGCAGGTGCAGGCTGTAGACGAAGGCGTATGGGGTCATGCAGGCACTCCTGTTGGTTAAGAATCTATTTACGATCTGCTGCGCGTCGGCCCTGCGACGTTAGAAACAGGCTCAACAGGCCGCTTGCGGCTAACGCGCTTTAGCGCGGCCCCGAAGGGGCGAGGGAAGCGAGTCATGCTCATGTACTACTCGTACACTCCGCTTGATTCGCTGCGCTCACCCTGCGGGCCAGCCGTTGGCTGTTACTTCGCTTCGCTGTGTTTTTCGCCTATTTCTGCCTTGCATGGCTCTAGCTCGCGAGATCGTAAACAGGTTCTAAGCGGTTCAGCGCTGGATCGATTAGCGCGCTATGATAGCCGCCGATTACAAACACTGAAAATTTATCCAGCCTTTTCGCGCCAAGACCCCATGCTCAGTACCGAACTCAAGTCCCAGATCCAGGGCGCCTATTCCCGTTTTCTCGAAGCCAAGTCGCTCAAGCCGCGTTATGGCCAGCGCCTGATGATTGCTGAAATTGCCAAGGTGCTGGGTGCGATCAAGACGGACGACGAGGGCCGGCGCCTGGGTGATCCCGCGGTGGTGGCGGTTGAGGCCGGCACCGGTACGGGCAAGACCGTGGCCTACAGCCTGGCGGCGATCCCCACTGCCAAGGCGGCGGGCAAGCGCCTGGTGATCGCCACGGCCACCGTCGCCCTGCAAGAGCAGATCGTGCACAAGGATCTGCCGGACTTGATGCGCAACAGCGGGCTGAACTTCAGCTTCGCCCTGGCCAAGGGGCGGGGGCGTTATCTGTGCCTGTCCAAGCTGGATATCCTGCTGCAGGAAGGCCAGGCGCAAAGCGCCACCGCCCAGCTGTTTGAGGAGGAAGGTTTCAAGATCGATGTGGATGAGCAGAGCCAGAAGCTGTTCACCACCATGATCGAAAAACTCGCCGGCAATAAATGGGACGGCGACCGCGACAGCTGGCCGGAAGAGCTGGAAGACACACGCTGGTCGCAGCTGACTACCGATCACAGCCAATGCACCAACCGCCATTGTCCGAACTTTCAGCAGTGCGCCTTCTACAAGGCCCGCGAGGGCATGGGCAAGGTCGACGTGATCGTCACCAACCATGACATGGTCCTGGCCGACCTGGCCCTCGGCGGCGGGGCGGTGCTGCCGGACCCGCGCGACACCCTTTACGTGTTCGACGAAGGCCATCACCTGCCGGACAAAGCCATCGGCCATTTCGCCCACTTCACCCGCTTGCGTTCGACTGCCGATTGGCTGACTCAGATCGACAAGAATCTGACCAAGTTGTTGGCACAAAATCCGCTACCCGGGGATCTAGGCAGGCTGATCGAGCAGGTGCCGGAACTGGCGCGGGAGCTTAAAACCCAGCAGCAATTTATGTTTGCCGCCTGTGAGCAAGTCGCCGATTTCAAACCGGGCGAGGATATGCAGGGTCGCGAGCGGCCGCGCCATCGCTTTGTCGGCGGCGTGGTGCCGGCGCACTTGACCGAGTTAGGCCTGGAACTGAAAAAGGGCTTTTCCAAGCTCAATGATCTGTTCACCGGCGTGACTGAGCAGCTCAAGGAAGCCATGGATGGTGAGGGCGCTGTCGGTATTGCCAGCCATCAGGCCGAGGAATGGTACCCACTGTTCGGCAGCCTGCTGGCGCGCGCCAAGGGCAACTGGGAGCTGTGGCTGGCCTTTACCGCTGAAGACCCGGAGGAAAGCCCGCCGATGGCGCGCTGGCTGACCCTGGCCGACAGCGGTGCGCTGTTCGATATCGAGGTCAATGCCAGCCCGATCCTGGCCGCCGAAACCCTGCGGCGTAACCTGTGGAATGTTGCCTATGGCGCTCTGGTGACCTCGGCGACCCTCACTGCGCTGGGCACCTTTGATCGCTATCGCATGCGCGCCGGCTTGCCGAAAGTGGCGGTTACCACTGTGGTGCCAAGCCCGTTCCATCACGCCGATGCCGGTGTGCTGCGGGTGCCCAACCTGAACGCCGATCCACGTGATGCGGTGGCGCACACGGCAGCGATTATTCGCGACTTGCCTGGTCTGGTTGAGGGCTCGCGCGGCACCCTGGTGCTGTTTTCCTCGCGCAAGCAGATGCAGGAGGTCTTCGACGGCCTGGAGCGCGACTGGCGCAAGCGGGTATTTATCCAGGGCAATCTGTCCAAGCAGGAAACTTTGAACAAGCACAAGGCGCGGGTCGATTCCGGCGAGGAAAGCGTGCTGTTTGGCCTTGCCAGCTTTGCCGAAGGCGTCGATCTGCCGGGTGCCTACTGCGAACATGTGGTGATCGCCAAGATCCCCTTCGCCGTGCCGGACGATCCGGTGGAAGCGGCGCTGGCCGAATGGATCGAAGCGCGCGGCGGCAATCCCTTTATGGAAATTGCCGTGCCGGATGCCTCGCTGCGTCTGGTGCAAGCCTGCGGCCGACTGCTGCGCACCGAAGCGGATCGCGGCATTATTACCCTGCTTGATCGGCGTGTGGTTACTCAGCGCTACGGCAAGTCGATTCTCAATGCCTTGCCGCCGTTTCGTCGGGAAATCAGTTAGCCGTCCGGCTGCTAGGCAACTCGCTGAGCGCTAGTGGTTCCAAGTGGCGTATGCACAATACCTTGGTGGTTATCAGGGCCTGGATTTGGCCTTGGGCAGTTTTGCTCAGGGCGGTTGAAACAATGGGGGAGTGTGGTTCGTGAAGGTTAAGTGCAGGCTGCAAACGGCTGTTCTGCTATCGGCGCTCGTGGGTTTTGCCGGGGCCGCCATGGCGACAGAGCCGCAGGAGCTGTTCAACTTTGTCCGGCCAATGGATGCCGTGCAGGTTACGACGCAGGATGCCGATCTACCCAACCGCATTGGCGAGCCGACCCCGCAAGGCGAGGTGCTGCGCCGGGTGACTTTCCATCCTGCCGAGCAGCCGAGCCTTAAGCTAACCCCGCAAAGCGCTAGCTGGGACTGGTCGCAGCAGACGCTGGTCAGCCTGCGTGTGCAGAACGCCATGGACTGGGCACTGACCCTGGATGTGCTGATCGAGAGCACTGACGGCCAGCGCTTGAGTACGCGTATCGCCTTGCCAGCCGGCCCTGCGCAAACCCTGTTGATTCCCTTGCAGGCAACTTCGCCCCGCGCTCAGGGCATGCGCGCCGGTGTGCCGATGCCCTGGACGCACAAAGGCCAACGCCTGCTGCTGGCGGATACGGTCACGGGTGCGCTGGATCTGAGCAAGGTCAGCGCGGTTACCCTGTCCATGCCGCAGCCGAAAGCTGCGCAACATATTCTGATCAGCCAGTTTGGTGTAAGCGGTGAGCAGCTTTCGGCGGCGGCCTATGCCGGCATCGTCGACCGTTACGGCCAGTACGCGCGGGCTGATTGGCCGGGCAAGGTTAAGAGCGACGAGCAACTGCAGCAGGCGGTGGCGCAGGAACAGAAACAACTGCATACCTGGCTGGCCGAGCGCCCGGCGCAGGACAAGTTTGCCGGCTGGACCGGCGGACAGCCGTTTGAGGCGAGCGGCTTCTTTCGTACCGAGAAACGCGACGGCCGTTGGTTTCTGGTAACGCCAGAGGGCCATCCGTTCTACTCGCTGGGCGTCAATGCGGTGACCGCGCAGCAGAGCGCCACCTACGTTGAGGGGCGTGAGGCGATGTTTGCCGGGTTACCGCAAGCGGGCGATGCGCTGGCGGCCTATTTCGGTACATCCGACAGCCGCAGCGACACCGGCGCCAATCAGGGCCGGGCGTTTGCCAACGGGCGCTGGTTCGATTTCTACAAGGCCAACCTGCAGCGCAGCTATGGTCAGGTTGACCCAGCTGCCTGGCGCACGCTGAGTCAGGACCGCCTGCAGGCCTGGGGCTTCAATACCCTGGGTAACTGGAGTGAACCGGCCTTTGGCGGGGATACGCGCATGCCGTTCAGCATTCCGCTGTCGATTCGCGGCGATTACGCCACCATCAGCACCGGCGTCGACTGGTGGGGCGCGATGCCTGATCCGTTCGATCCGCGCTTTGCCATGGCCACCGAGCGCGCTGTGGCGATTGCCTCGCGCGATCATCGCGACAACCCTTGGCTGCTGGGTTATTTCGCCGATAACGAACTGGCCTGGGCCGGTCCTGCGGATGACCCCAATGGCCGTTACGCCCTGGCGTATGCCACGCTGCGCCTGACCACCGACGTGCCGGCCAAGCGCGCCTTCCTCAAGCAGCTGCGCGACAAGTATCGCAATCAGAATGGCCTGTCCCGCGCCTGGGGTATCGAACTGTCGGCCTGGGAATTGATGGAAGATCCAGGCTTCCAGGCGCCGCTGCCGAGTGCCGAGTACCCGGCCATCGAAAAGGACATGCAGGCGTTCTTGCGCCTGTATGCCGAGACCTACTTCAAGACCATTGCCGATTCGCTCGACTGGCACGCGCCCAATCACCTGCTGCTGGGTGGTCGTTTCGCCAGCAGCATCCCCGAGGCGGTGAATGCCTGCGCCGAGTTCTGCGATGTACTGAGCTTCAACTTCTACACCCGCGAGCCACAGCACGGTTATGACTTTGCCGCACTGCGCCAGTTGGACAAGCCGCTGATGGTCACCGAGTTCCACTTCGGCTCGCGTGACCGTGGGCCGTTCTGGGGCGGGGTTGCCGAGGTGTACAAGGAAGAAGAACGCGGCCCGGCCTATGCGCACTTCCTGGCCAAGGCCCTGGAAGAGCCGCAGATCGTCGGTTTGCACTGGTTTCAGTACCTCGATCAACCGGTTACCGGGCGTCTGCTGGATGGCGAAAATGGCCATCTGGGTCTGGTCGGCATCACCGACCGGCCGTGGGATGGCTTTGTCAAAGCCGTGCGAAAAGCCAACCTGGGTGTGCCGAAAACGCTGCTCGAAACGGTGAGTACGCCAGTGCCGGCGGTTCCGTAAAGGCTATTCGTCGGGCTGATAGTAGGGTTGCCAACCTTGCGCAGGGTTCTACGCAGGCGTTAGAGCTGAAACAATCTGCCAAGCAGTTGGCCGAATACGAGAAGGGGGCAGGGTGGTGCAGATACAGGGTTATTTCGACCTCAAGTTCGAAGCGTTGAGAGACGCCTTTGCGGCGTTGTTCGAGGAGCCGCAAGAGCGCGGCATGGCGCTGTGCGTGCAGGTCGGCGGCGAAACCGTGGTGGATCTGTGGGCCGGTGTTGCCGACAAGGATGGCCTGCAGGCCTGGCACAGCGACACCATCCTCAACCTGTTCTCCTGCACCAAGACCTTTACTGCCGTTACCGCGCTGCAATTGGTGGGCGAGGGCAAGCTTGAGCTGGATGCGCCGGTCGCGCGCTACTGGCCGGAGTTCGCCGCTGCCGGCAAAGACAAGATCACCCTGCGTCACTTGCTCAGCCATCAGGCCGGGTTGCCAGCCTTGCACGAGATGCTGCCGGCCGAAGCTTTATACGACTGGCAGGCCATGACCACGGCGCTAGCCGCTGAACAGCCTTGGTGGCCATTGGGTGAGGGCCATGGTTATGCGCCGATCACCTACGGCTGGCTGGTGGGAGAGGTGTTGCGCCGAGTCGAGGGGCGCGGGCCGGGCGAATCCATCGTCGCGCGCATGGCCAAACCGCTGGGGCTGGATTTCCATGTTGGCCTGGCGGATGAAGAGTTCGACCGGGTGGCGATCATCTCCCGCGGCAAGGGTAACTTCGGCGACGCGGCCGCCCAGCGCCTGCTCAAGACCATGATGAGTGAGCCTGCGGCCATGAGTACGCGGGCTTTTACCAATCCACCGTCGATCATGACCAGCACCAACAAGCCCGAATGGCGGCGTATGCAGCAGCCGGCAGCCAACGGCCACGGCAATGCCCGCAGCCTGGCCGGCTTCTACAGCGGCCTGCTGGATGGCCGGCTATTGGAAAGCGAGTTGCTGGCCGAGCTGACCCGCGAGCACGCAGTGGGCGAAGACAAGACACTGCTGACCCGCACCCGCTTCGGTCTGGGTTGCATGCTCGACCAGCCCGAGGTCGCCAACGCCACCTACGGCATGGGGCCGCGCGCCTTTGGCCACCCTGGAGCCGGCGGTTCCATTGGCTTTGCCGACCCGGAGCGGGATGTGGCCTTCGGTTTTGTCACCAACAACCTAGGACCGTTCGTCTTGATGGACCCTCGTGCGCAGAAACTTGCGCGTCTATTGGCTGATTGTTTATAGCCAGCTCGGCTAAACTGCTGCGCAACATGGCATGGCCTGCCGTCTGAGCGGGCCACTGACCGGCTTCTTTTTGCTTATCACGTGTGGATACCCGATGCTCGCCAACAAAACTCTCGCCATCGCTCTGTGTGTACTGATCAGCGGTTGCAGCCTTTTCGAAAAATCCGAAAAGCCCGCGCCGAAAGTGGTGCCCATGCCGCCACCAGCAGTGACCCAGGCCTGGCTGGATGTGTACGAGCCGAAGGTGCGTGAAGCGATCAAAGGCACCCATTTCGAGTTCGAACGTCGGGAAAACCTGCTGGTGGTCACCGCGCCAGTGCATGGCTCGTTCAATCCGGACCGTCCGCATATGATGCTGCCGGTCACCCTCGGTCCGCTGAGCCGTATGGCCAAATTGCTGGAAAGCGATGAAACCATCGGTGTGCTGATTCTTGGCCACGCCGACAGCAGCGGTGAAGTGAGTGCTAACCGCGAGCTGAGCCACCAGCGCGCCCGCGCCTTCACCTCGATTTTCCGCCTTAGCGGTCTCAAGCAGAACCGTCTGATGGTTAAAGGTCTGGGCTCGGATATGCCGCGTGCAGCTAACGACAGCGTTGAAGGCCGTGCGTTGAACCGCCGAGTGGAAATCCTCCTGACCTCGAAAGACACCCTCAACGCGCTGATCTCCAAGTACAGCCAGCCTGCACCAGCCCCCGCCACTGCAGTTGCGGCTAGCAAGCCTGCAACTGACAAAAACGCGAAAACCGTAGCCAAGGCTGATAAGCCTGCTGCCGCTCAGTAACGCGCTACGCAGCGGCGCGTTGCCGCAGATCAAGCCAGATAGAGCGCTCGCGGGTAAGCTAGGCAAGACTTGATCGAGAGGATTTGCCGATGACTCAAACCCTGGCTGATATGCGCCGTGACTACACCCGCGATGGCTTGAGCGAGGCGCAAGCGCCGCTTGAGCCTTTTGCGTTATTTGAGCAGTGGTTTGCCGATGCGGTGAAGACCGAGCAATTGCCGGTCGAGCCGAATGCCATGACCCTGGCGACCGTCGATGCTGAAGGGCGCCCGCATTGCCGGGTGTTGCTGCTCAAGGGGCTGGATGCGCGTGGCTTTACCTTCTTCAGCAACTACGACAGCGCCAAAGGCCAGCACCTGGCCGCCAACCCCTTTGCCGCCATGACCTTCTTCTGGCCTAGCCTGGAACGGCAGGTGCGAATCGAGGGGCGCGTCGAGCGGGTTAGCGCCGAAGAGTGCGATGCCTACTTTCAGGTGCGCCCGCTGGGCAGCCGTCTGGGCGCCTGGGCGTCGCCGCAAAGCCGGGTGATTGCCGATCGCGCCGAGCTGGAAGGCCTGCTGGCCGAGACCGAACAGCGGTTTCTCGATCGTGCGCCGCATTGCCCGCCGCACTGGGGTGGCTATCGCCTGCTGCCGGAGCGTATCGAGTTCTGGCAGGGCCGTTCCAGCCGCCTGCATGACCGCCTTAATTTTCGTCTGCAGGGCGCGAACTGGCTGCGTGAGCGTTTGGCGCCCTGAGCGCGTTTCAGTCGCCGGGGTACTGCGCGGCGGCTTGCTCCAACCAGGCGGGCAGGGCGCTGCGCTTGATGCCAGCGGCCTGCGCCTCGGTCAGGCGGGCGAGCATATAGCTGCGCTTGGCCGCTGAGTCGCCAGCCAGTGACAGCGCCAGGTCGCGGTCCATCCAGCGTTTGATCCGCACATACAGCCACCAGTGGAAGTACAGCCCGGCAGCGCTGGTGATGGCGACGATAAAATAATCCATAAATCCCCCGATCAAGCCTTAGCTTAGGCGGGCTGGATGTCGGTTCTGAACGCGGCGGAATGTCGCGCCTGGCACCGCGCGGCAGGTTAGGTAAAGTTTTGCCGCATAATGGCGGGTGACAGCGAAGCTGCGCAGGCGTTTTAATGGGGCCTGCCTAACTGGAGAAACAATCATGCGTAAACCTTTTCTGTTGGCTGCCTCGTTTGCCGTGCTGGCCCTGTTGGGCGGCTGCGCCTCCAGCCTGACTGGCGACACCTACTCGCGCGATGAAGCACGCACCGTGCAGACCGTGCGCATGGGCACCATCGAAGCGTTGCGCCCAGTGAAGATCGAAGGCACGAAAACGCCCATCGGCGCAGGTGCTGGCGCAGTCATCGGCGGCGTGGCCGGTAGCGGCGTCGGTGGCGGGCGCGGCAGCGCGGTGGCGGCGGTAATCGGTGCAGTGGCCGGTGGCCTGCTGGGCGCGATGACCGAGGAAGGCCTGACCCGTACCCAGGGTGTGGAAATCACCGTGCGCGAAGATGACGGCAGCATGCGCGCCTACGTGCAGGCCGTTGAAGAAAATCAGATTTTCCGCGTTGGTGAGCGCGTGCGCATCATGACCGTGAATGGCACCAGTCGCGTTACTCACTGAGTGTCGAAGAGGCCGGATCAGTCCTGACTGATCCGGTTTTTTATTGCCTTTTTTCTAGATAAACCAGATGTTTATCGGCGTTTCTCAGGTTTTTCAGGCAAGCTCGCGGAAAACACAGTGTTTAGTAATAATTCTATCCATGACGGTTTGCCGATAGTTATGGATAATCGCACACGCTTTTGTGCCAACGGGCTTTAGTTGTTCTGCAGTGCAATACTTTTGCGCGGGTTGCTGCGCAGGCAAAAGCCTGCGGTTGACCGCAGTGAGAAGGTTAGGGAGTCAGCCGGGTACGTGCCGGGTTCGCATTAAGGGGTTTTTCTATGACGCTTGCGCTGATCATCGCCTTGCCATTTCTCGGCATTTTTCTGCCTTTGCTGGCCGAACGCATGGGCCGTTCCGCCTGCGCTGTGGCGGCGGCATTGGCGCCGCTGACGGCTTTGGTGCTGTTGTTCTCGCAGCAGTCTGCGGTATTTGCTGGTGAAGTGCTCAAGGTCAAACTGGAGTGGTTGCCGGCCCTGGGCCTGAATCTCAGCCTGCGCCTGGATGGTCTGGGCTTTCTGTTTGCCCTGCTGATTCTCGGTATCGGCCTGCTGGTCATTCTCTACGCGCGCTACTACCTGTCGAAGAAGGAGCCGATGGGGCGCTTCTTCGCCTTCCTCCTGCTGTTTATGGGCGCGATGCTCGGCGTGGTGCTGTCGGAAAACCTGCTGCTGATGCTGATGTTCTGGGAGCTGACCAGCCTGTCGTCGTTCCTCTTGATCGGCTTCTGGGGCGCCCGTTCGGATGCGCGCAAAGGCGCGCGCATGGCCCTGGCCGTGACGGGCGGTGGTGGCCTGGCGCTGTTCGCCGGGATTCTGCTGATCGGCCATATCGCCGGCAGCTTCGAGTTGTCTCAGGTGCTGGCGGCCGGTTATGCGATCCGCGCCCATGAGTTGTACCCGTTGGCGCTGATTCTGGTGCTGCTGGGGGTGTTCACTAAATCGGCGCAGTTCCCGTTCCACTTCTGGCTACCGCACGCCATGGCGGCACCGACGCCGGTATCGGCCTATCTGCACTCGGCGACCATGGTCAAGGCCGGGGTGTTTCTCCTGGCGCGTCTGTACCCGGCGCTGGCGGGGTCGGAGTGGTGGTTCTACCTGGTCAGCATCACCGGTCTGGTGACCTTGCTGGTCGGCGCCGGGATGGCGTTGTTTCAGCATGACCTCAAGGGTCTGTTGGCCTATTCGACCATCAGCCACCTGGGTCTGATCACCTTGCTGTTCGGCCTGGATACCCGCCTGGCGGCAGTGGCGGCGGTGTTCCACATCATCAACCACGCCACCTTCAAGGCCTCGCTGTTTATGGCGGCGGGGATCATCGACCACGAAACCGGCAGTCGCGATATGCGGCGCATCAACGGTATGTGGAAGTACATGCCGCATACGGCCGTGCTGGCCATGGTGGCGGCCTCGGCGATGGCCGGGGTGCCGCTGCTCAACGGCTTCCTAAGCAAGGAAATGTTCTTTACCGAGACGCTCAACCAGCACCTGCTGGGCAGCTTCAACTGGGTGATCCCGGCAGCGGCAACCCTGGCCGGGGTGTTCTCGGTGGCGTATTCGCTGCGCTTTATCCACGACGTGTTCTTCAACGGCGAGCCAGTCGACCTGCCGCATTATCCGCCGCATGAGCCGCCGCGCTATATGAAGGTGCCGGTGGAGATTCTGGTGTTCCTCTGCCTGCTGGTGGGTATCGTGCCGGCCTACACCGTGGCGCCGTTGCTGGCGACTGCCGCCTCGGCAACCTTGGGCGGTGATGTACCGAGTTACAGCCTGGCGATCTGGCATGGCTTCAACCTGCCGCTGCTGATGAGCTTTATTGCCCTGTTTGGCGGGATTCTGGTGTACGTGTTCCGTCAGCCGCTGTTCCGCTGGTATGCCGGGCTGCCGAGTGTTGACGCCAAGCTGCTGTTCGAGCGTGGTGTGCTGATCCTGGTCAAGGTGTCTAGCGTGATCACCCACTGGCTGGAGAATGCATCGCTGCAGCGTTACCTGGCGCTGCTGCTGGCAGCGGCCTTGCTGGTGGTGACTCAGGGGCTGAGCTCGTTGCCGCAGATCAGCGGCCCAGTGGCCATGGCCGAAATCGACGGCATCACCGTTCTGGGCTTGGGCATCATGGCCTTGGCCGCCTTGGTGACGGTGGTCTTCCACCGCCAGCGCCTGGTTTCGTTGCTGATGCTCAGCGTGGTCGGGCTGATGGTGGCCCTGGCCTTCGCCCGTTATTCGGCGCCGGATCTGGCCCTGACCCAGCTGTCGGTAGAGGTGGTGACCATCATCCTGCTGATGCTTGCGCTGTTCTTCCTGCCGGCGCATACCCGTATCGAGTCGAGCAGCCTGCGCGGTCTGCGTGACTTCACCCTGGCGGTCGGCACTGGCGTGATGGTGGCGATGCTGGTGTTCGCCGTGCTGACGCGGCCGTACGACAGCATTTCCGCATTCTTCCTGGAGAACAGCGTGCCGGGCGGTGGCGGCACCAACGTGGTCAACGTGATCCTGGTGGACTTCCGTGGCTTCGATACCCTCGGTGAGGTCACTGTGCTGGCGATTGCCGCCGTGGGCATCTTCGCGCTGCTCGATGGCCTGCGCCTGATCCAGCCGAAGGTCGATGCACAGGGGCGCGACTGGGCGCGTGACCGCCATCCGCTGATCCTCGCCACTCTGTCGCGGGTGCTGTTGCCGATGGCGCTGCTGGTCTCGGTGTTTATCTTCCTGCGCGGGCACAACCTGCCGGGTGGCGGCTTTATCGCCGGCTTGGTGACGGCCGTGGCGCTGATCCTGCAATACGTCGCCAGTGGCGTGCAGTGGACGCAGTCGCGCCTGCCGCTGAATTACCAGGGCATGGCCGGCCTCGGCGTGTTGATTGCCGGGCTGACCGGTCTGGGCAGCTGGCTGTTTGACCGGCCGTTCCTGACTTCGGCCTTCGGCCATTTCCATATCCCGCTGGTCGGTGAAATCGAGTTGGCCACCGCCATGCTGTTCGACCTGGGCGTGTACCTGACGGTTGTCGGCGCGACCCTGCTGATTCTCGCCAACCTGGGCAAGTTGACCCAGGAAAAAGCTGCACAAGAGGTGCTTTGAGATGGAAGCCATATTTGCCGCAACCCTGGGCATCCTCACCGCCAGCGGTGTGTACCTGCTGCTGCGCGCGCGGACCTTCCCGGTAGTGCTGGGGCTGACGCTGATTTCCTATGCGGTCAACCTGTTCCTGTTTGCCATGGGCCGCCTGCAGAGTGGCGTGGTCACGGTGATCGGCAAGAGCAGCGAGTACGCTGACCCGCTGCCGCAAGCGCTGGTGCTGACTGCCATCGTGATCGGCTTTGCCATGACGGCCTTCGTTGTGGTGCTGGCGCTGCGCAGCGTGGGCGAAACCCAGACCGACCATGTTGACGGCCAGGAGCCTGCGCAATGAACCACGGCTTGATCCTGCCCATCCTGCTGCCGATGTTTGCCGGCAGCCTGTTGCTGCTGGGCGCGGGCCTGAGCCTGCGAGTCAAACGCAGCCTGTCACTGCTGGCCACCTTGATGCTGCTGCCATTGAGCGGCTATCTGCTCTGGCTGGCTGATCAGGACGTGCTGCAGGTGTATGCCGCCGGTAACTGGGCAGCGCCGTTCGGCATCATTCTGCTGCTCGATCGGCTGAGCGCCTTGCTGTTGGTGGTCACGGCGGTGCTCGGCAGCTTTGCCTTGCTCTATGCCGTGCGCGGTGATGATCAGCGCGGGCAGAGTTTCCATGCGTTGTTCCAGTTCCAGTTAATGGGCATTAACGGCGCCTTTCTCACCGGCGATCTGTTCAACCTGTTCGTATTCTTCGAAATCCTGCTGATCGCGTCCTACTCGCTGTTGGTGCATGGCGGCGGAGTAGAGCGGGTGCGTGCGGGGCTGCATTACGTGGTGCTGAACCTGGTGGGGTCGGCGTTCTTCCTGCTTGCGGTGGGCGTGCTGTATGGCATCACCGGCACCCTGAACATGGCCGACATGGCCAGTCGGGTGGCCGCTGCCGGGCCGGATGATGCGGCGCTGCTCGGTGCTGCCGGGCTGTTGCTGCTGGTGGTATTCGGCCTCAAGGCGGCGTTTCTGCCGCTGTATTTCTGGCTGCCCAAGGCCTATGCCTCGGCCACTGCGCCGGTCGCTGCGCTGTTTGCGATCATGACCAAGGTCGGCCTGTATTCGATCATCCGCGTGTACACGCTGATCTTCGGTGACGATGCCGGCAGCCTGGCCAATATGGCCAACGACTGGCTCTGGCCAATTGCCCTGCTGACCCTGGCGCTGGGCGTGATCGGCGCGCTGGCGGCGGCCAGCCTGCAGGGCCTCTTGGCCTATCTGGTGGTGGTGTCGGTCGGCACCTTGCTCGCCGGTATCGCCATCGGCACCGAGCAAGCCCTGGCCGCCGCCTTGTATTACCTGGTGCACAGCACCTGGGTGGCTGGCGGGATGTTCCTGCTGGCGGATTTGATTAGCCGTCAGCGCGGCGACAAGCAGGGGCTGCTGGTGCAGGGCCCGGCGCTGCAGAATCCGCATCTGCTCGGCGGCCTGTTCTTCTTCGGCGCGATTGCCGTGGCCGGCCTGCCGCCGCTTTCCGGGTTTATCGGCAAGCTGCTGTTGCTGCGCTCACTGGAGCCGGGTGTGCAGGCGCTCATGCTGTGGCCCGTGGTGCTGGGCGGCGGTCTGCTGACCCTGATTGCCCTGAGCCGTGCCGGTAGTATGCTGTTCTGGCGTGTCGGCCTGAGCCAGTTGGACAGCGCCGAGCTGGACTACGGCCGGCTGCTGGCCTGCGCCGGCTTGCTGCTGCTCAGCCTGCTGCTGATGGTTGGCGCCGCGCCGCTGCTCAGTTACGTCGAGGCCACGGCCAGTCAGCTGCATGACCTGGCGTTGTACCGGCAAATCATCGAATCGGGAGCTGTACGATGAAAGCACGTCGCTGGTTACCCCATCCGCTGCTGAGCCTGTGCCTTTTACTGGTCTGGCTGCTGTTGATGAATGACCTGAGCCTGGGCCACTGGCTGCTCGGGGCGCTGCTCGGCTGGGCGATTCCGCTGTTGACCCAGGTGTTCTGGATCAACCCGCCACGGGTCTACAAGCCCTTCAAACTGTGCCTGTTTTTGCTGCGTATCCTCGGCGATATCGTCACCGCCAACCTGCAGGTGGCCAAGCTGATCCTCGGGCCGCCCGCCAAGCTGCGCCCGGCATTCGTGGAAATTCCCATGCTGCTGGAAGATGAACTGGCCCTGACCATGCTCACCAGCATCATCTCGCTGACCCCGGGCACGGTATCCGCTGACCTCAGCGATGACCGCAAGATGCTCCTGGTACACGGCCTCGATGTGCCGGACGCCGAAGCCTTGGTGACGGAAATCAAACAGCGCTACGAAGCACCCTTGCTGGAGGTATTCACATGCTCGCCTACGTGATTCCGCTGTGCCTGGTGATCATCGGCCTGGCCCTGGTACTGACCATGGCGCGCCTGATCATCGGCCCGGATCTGCCTGACCGCATCCTGGCCCTGGATACCTTGTATATCAACGCGATTGCCATGCTGGTGCTGTTTGGCATCTGGTTGGGCAGCGATCTGTATTTTGAAGCGGCCCTGCTGATTGCGGTGATGGGCTTTATCGGCACGGTGGCCGTGGCCAAGTATTTGCTGCGCGGCGACATCATCGAATGAGGAGCATCTGATGGCTTTCTGGATCGAAGCGCTGGTGGCGCTGTTTCTGCTGATCGGCAGCCTGTTCGCGCTGATCGGTGCAATCGGCCTGTACCGCCTGCCGGACTTCTTTATGCGCCTGCACGGCCCGACCAAGGCCAGCACCCTGGGCGTGGGCGGCATGGTGATCGCCTCGCTGATTTACTTCAGCTTCCGTGGCGAGGGCGTCAGCCTGCATGAGCTGCTGATCGCCCTGTTTCTGTTTATCACCGCACCGGTCAGCGCCCATATGCTGGCCAAGGCCGCGCTGCAGCAGAAGCTGCAGATCAGTGAGAAGACCAGCGGTAAGCCCTGGGAACAATAAGGTGCCGGTTGCGTCGAGCTTCCTGTGGGAGGGGCTTTAGCCGCGACGGCTGTCTCGTCTCGAACCACCCCACACAGTTCGCGGCGCTGACTGTATCTGTCGGCGCCGCACTGGCCTCTCTACACTGCAGCCTTTAGTCAGGGGCTTGGGTATGCGTGAGCAGGGAAGGGGCATCGCGGTGATCTGCCTGGTGATCGCCATGGCGCTGTGGGGCAGTTCCTTTATTGCGCTGAAACTGGCCTTTGCCGAGTTGCCGCCGTTGTGGGTGATCTTCGGTCGTATGGCCCTGGGCAGCCTGGTGTTTCTGCTGGCCTGGCGCTGGCGTGGACAGATGCATTACCGCGCCGGTGACTGGAAATACCTGCTGGGCCTGGCCGCCTGCGAACCCTGTCTGTATTTCCTCTTCGAAGCCCTGGCGCTGCAACATACCAGCGCCGCACAGGCTGGCATGGTCACGGCCTTGTTGCCGCTGCTGGTGGCGGTCGGCGCGTTTATCTTTCTCCGCGAACGGATCAGCCGCATCACCCTGGCCGGGTTTCTTTTGGCGCTGATCGGCGCCGTATGGCTGAGCCTGGCCGGCAGCGCCGATGAGCACGCGAGCAACCCGATTCTCGGCAATTTCTACGAACTGCTGGCGATGCTCTGCGCCATGGGTTACACCCTGCTGCTCAAGCACCTGTCATCACGCTACTCGCCCTTTCTGCTGACCGCCATGGTGGCCTTTGTCGGCACCATCTTCTTTCTGCCCTTGGCCTGGTTTAGCGCGCCGTTGCCGACCAGCGTCAGCCCCATGGGCCTGGGTGCGGTGGCGTACCTGGGCATTCTGGTCACGGTGGGCGCTTACGGGTTGTACAACTTCGGCGTCAGCCGCCTGCCGGCCAGCCAGGCGTCGGGCTTTACCAACCTGATCCCGGTATTCACCCTGCTGTTCGCCATACTGCTATTGGGCGAAAGCCTGAATGCTGTGCAGATGCTGGCAGCGGGATTGGTGTTTGCTGGCGTATTGCTAAGCCAGTGGCGCGGGACCCGTGTGGTGCCGGCCGGTGTGCTGGATTGAGGAAGTCGGATTTGCTGCGCGTCGGCGATACGGCGTTAAAAATGGCCTCGGAATGCTCATTTACAGCTCGTAAACTCCGCTTCCTCGGCCATTTTTGCCTTGTCTCGCTCTAGCTCGCGAAATCCGAAATAAACCCTAGCGGAGTAAGGCATGAGCGATTCAAGAACCTGGGCGTGCGAAGCGATCCGTATCATTGAGGCGGATTTTCAGCGCAGCGCTGACACCCACCTGATTCCCCTGGCGTTGCCGGGTTTGCCTGGCGTCGAACTGTATTTCAAGGACGAGTCCAGCCATCCCACTGGTAGCCTCAAGCATCGCCTGGCGCGCTCGCTGTTTCTCTACGCGCTGTGTAACGGCTGGCTCAAGCCCGGTGCGCCGGTGATCGAGGCGTCCAGCGGTTCCACGGCAATCTCCGAGGCCTACTTCGCCCGTTTGTTGGGGCTACCGTTTATCGCGGTGATGCCGGCCAGTACCTCGAAAGAGAAAATCGCGCAGATCGCCTTCTACGGCGGCCAGAGCCATCTGGTGACGGACCCGACACAGATCTACGCCGAGTCCGAGCGCCTGGCGCGCGAGACCGGCGGGCATTTTATGGATCAGTTCACCTACGCCGAGCGCGCCACCGATTGGCGCGCCAACAACAATATTGCCGAGTCGATCTTCCAGCAGCTGCGCAGCGAGCGCTTCCCCGAGCCGAGTTGGCTGGTGTCCAGCCCCGGCACTGGCGGCACCTTGGCGACGCTGGGGCGTTATGTGCGCTATCGCCGCCACAGCACTCAGGTGCTGTGCGCCGATGCAGAGCGTTCGGTGTTCTTCGATTACTACCGCAGCGGCGATGCCAGCCTGTGCCTGAGCCATGGCTCGCGGATCGAAGGCATCGGCCGGCCACGGGTCGAGGCGTCCTTTCTGCCGTCGGTGATCGACGCCATGTGCAAGGTGCCGGATGCTTTGTCCCTGGCGGCCATGCATTACCTGGCGCAACGCCTGGGCCGCAAAGTGGGCGGCTCCAGCGGCACCAATCTGATTGGCGCGCTATTGGTGGCGCAGCGGATGGTCGCAGCGGGGGAGTCCGGTTCGGTGGTGGCGATTCTCTGCGATGGCGGCGAGCGCTATGCCGATACTTACTACGATCAGGCCTGGCTTAGCGCCCAGGGTTTCGACCTGACTGGGTTAATCGCAACGGTGGCCGATTGCGCCGAGCGCGGCGTCGCGCTACCCGGTGACTTGCCCACGGCAGGGCTGTAGCGGCTGGCTGCGCACTGCTGTGCGTTACCTGCAAGGTTAAAAACTCCGGCTGCCTTGGTCGCCGGAGTTGTGAGTGGTTTGGGTTTTCAGGCAGAAAAGCCACCATCAATCATCAGGCTGGAACCGGTGATATAGCCGGCTTCCGGGCCCGCCAGATACGCCACAAAGCTGGCAATTTCTTCGGCGCGACCGTAGCGGTTGATGGCCATCAGCTGTTTCAGGCTGTCAGCAAATTCGCCGTTTTCCGGATTCATCTCGGTGTCCACCGGGCCTGGTTGCAGGTTGTTTACGGTGATGCCGCGGCTGCCCAGGTCGCGGGCCAGGCCCTTGGTCAAACCCACCAGCGCGGCCTTGCTCATGGCATACACCGCGCCACCGGCAAAGGGCATGCGCTCGGCATTGGTGCTGCCGATGTTGATGATGCGGCCGCCATCGTTGAGGTGTTTGGCCGCTTCCTGGCTGGCGATCACCACGCTGCGGACGTTGATCGACAGCGTGCGGTCGATGTCTTCGATACTCATCTGTTCAATCGGTGCGATAGCCAGTACGCCGGCGTTATTGACCAGAATATCCAGTTGGCCAAAGGTGCTCAGGGTTTGCTGAATGGCGCCGCGAATAGCGCTTTCACTGGCACTGTCGGCCTGGATGGCCAGTGCTTTGCCGCCGGCCGCCTGGATTTCCTGCACCAGTGCTTCGGCGTGCTGAGCGCTTTGGCTGTAGCTCAGGGCAACAGCGGCACCTTCACGAGCCAGGCGCTTGGCGATGGCGGCGCCAATGCCACGGGAACCGCCTTGGATAAAGGCAACTTTGTTACTGAGGGGCAGGGTGGTGTTGGTCATGTCGATCTCCATACAAGTAAGTGGGGTGTCTGGGTACTTCTTGGTGTTGGAGTGAGTATCCGCTGCGGATTGGTTTCTAATAAGCCAGTAATGCGCATATGCTTTCGATCCAAATGCTATCGAATACCGCCGCCAGGAACCGCCGATGGACACCCTAAATTGCATCGAATGCTTTATTCGCAGCGCTCAGGCCGGCAGCTTTGCTGAGGCGGCGCGGCGCTTGGGGCTGACCCCGGCCGCGGTCGGCAAGAATGTGGCGCGGCTAGAAACCAGCCTGGATGTGCGGCTGTTTCACCGCAGTACGCGCAAGCTCAGCCTTACCGAGGCGGGGGAGTATTTTCTGGCTGATGCGGCGGGGAGCTTGAGCGCTCTGCAATTGGCCATGGGCAACCTCACCAGCCTGCGCAGCCAGCCGGCGGGCACCTTGAAGGTGAGCATGGGGTTGTCGTTCGGTCGCGAGTATATGGTGCCGCTATTGGGCGAGTTCCTGCGGCGCTATCCGCGCATCATGCCGGATTGGCATTTTGACAACCGTCAGGTTGATCTGGTCGCCGAAGGTTTTGATGCCGCGATTGGCGGCGGGTTTGATATTCCCCAAGGTGTTGTGGCGCGCGAATTGGCGCCGGCACATCGCGTGTTGCTGGCGGCGCCGCAGTACCTTGCACAGGCTGCGCCACTGGATTCACCGGCTGATCTTCCCCAGCACGCCGGCATCTTGATTCGCTCACCACAAATCGGGCGCGTGCGGCCTTGGACATTGCGTAATCGAGAGGGCTTGCTGGCCTCGGTGGAGATGAAAACCCGCATGACGTTCAGCGACCCAGAGGCTGCCTGTGTGGCTGCCGAAGCTGGTTTGGGTATCGCTCTGGTGAGCACCGGGCATGCGCTGACGTACCTGCGGCGGGGCACGGTGCAGCGCGTACTGCCGGATTGGCATGTAGACGCCGGGGCGATTTCGATCTATTTCGCCGGGCAGAAATTGCTGCCACAGAAGACTCGGGTGTTTATTGATTTTGTCCGCGAGCAATTTCAGCAGCAGGGGCTGGAGAAACTGTTGTCAGCGCTGTAGGGGAGCTGGTTCTGAAAAGCAGGGCAGCCTGTTCTAGACGGGTTCAGCAATACTCAGGATGACGCGAATCAGCGCTTCGCTTACGTCAATAGCATCCACTCAGGCGAAGAGCACGCGGGATGCTGCGCAAGGCTGGTTTTGTCGAACTGAGAGCTACGCCGACCTTGGGCGCCGCCCCAACGCTTCGCGGCGCACTGCACTCGCTTGCCTGCGCCCGGGCATTAGCCTGCAGCTGGCCAAACCATGCTGGTCTAGAGTCACTGTTGTGGTGGACGCACACCGCGCCCCCAATGCAGCAGGAGAAATGCCATGGGAATTGTGCGCAGCTGTTTGCACATGCTGCTGTGGTCAATCGTTGGGTTGAGCGGGCCGGCGTTGGCTGCCGATGATACGGCAGGGTCGAAGGACCATCCGCTGCTGTCCCGCTACCCGAACTCGCATATCGTCGAGTACGAGCAGAACTACAACGCCGCACAGTTCGCCACCGGCACCCAGGACGGCGTGCCGCAGCGTCAGAGCGTGGAAGGTGATGCCACGCAGATTCGCTATTTCCACAACGCGGTAGAGAACCAGCCGAGCCCGCTACAGCTGTTGCGCAACTACCAAAACGCGATCAAGTCGATTGGCGGTGAAGTGGTTTACGAGCGCCTGCCGCAGGATGGCGATGGCGGCGAAACCACACTGAAGGTCACGACCGGTGGTAAGGAGGTGTGGGTGCGCCTGGAGCCGGAAATTTTCAGCGCACCGACCCAGAGCTACAAGCTGGTGATAGTCGAAGTGGCGGCCATGCAGCAGGTGGTCAGCGCCAATCAGTTACTCGATGAACTCAACCGCAACGGCTTTATCGCTTTGTATATCAACTTCGACACCGGCAAAGCCGAGCTCAAGGCCGATGGTCAGGCCACCGTGGCAGAGATCGTCAGCATGCTGAAAGCCGCGCCGGCGTTGCGCCTGGCCATCGAAGGCCATACCGACAGTCAGGGCCATGCGGAGGCCAACAAGCTGTTGTCCGAACAGCGTGCGCAGAGCGTGATGAACGCCATCGTCGCCGCCGGTATCGAGGAGCAGCGGTTGAATGCCGCAGGTTTTGGCCAGGAGCGGCCAGTGGCGGACAATCGCAGCGAAGAAGGGCGGGCGAAGAATCGCCGGGTCGAGTTGGTCAAGCTGTAGTCCACATGCTGCCTGGTTTACAGGCAGCGTGCTGTTGCTGGCTTAGGCTGGCTCGGCAATCCCCAGCATGTCGCGAATCAGCGCTTCGGCCACGCGAATGCCATCCACCCCGGCGGAGAGAATGCCGCCGGCGTAACCCGCGCCTTCCCCGGCTGGGTACAGGCCCCGAACGTTCAGGCTCTGCATATCCGCGCCGCGGGTGATACGCAGTGGCGAGGAGGTGCGGGTTTCTATGCCGGTCAGTACCGCGTCATGCAGGTCGAAACCCTTGATCTGCTTGCCGAAGGCCGGTAGCGCTTCGCGGATGGCTTCGATGGCAAAGTCCGGTAGCGCCAGGGCCAGGTCACCGAGCTTGATCCCCGGTTTGTACGACGGCTCGACGCTGCCCAGCGTGCTCGATGGCTTGCCGGCAATAAAGTCGCCAACCAGTTGCCCCGGTGCTTCGTAGGTGCTGCCGCCGAGCAGATAGGCCTGGGATTCCAGGCGCTCCTGCAACTCGACACCGGCCAGCGGACCACCTGGATAGTCCTGCTCCGGGGTAATGCCGACGACGATGCCGGCGTTGGCATTGCGTTCATTACGCGAGTACTGGCTCATGCCGTTGGTCACCACGCGGTTCGGCTCCGAGGTGGCGGCGACCACGGTGCCGCCTGGGCACATGCAGAAGCTGTAGACCGAGCGACCGTTCTTGGCGTGGTGCACCAGTTTGTAATCCGCAGCACCGAGCTTGGGGTGGCCGGCGTATTTACCGAGGCGCGCGCGGTCGATCAGGCCCTGCGGGTGCTCGATACGAAAGCCCACCGAAAACGGTTTGGCTTCCATAAATACATCGCGCTTGTGCAGCATGCGGAAGGTGTCACGCGAGCTATGGCCCAGGGCCAGGATCACCTGGCGGCTGAGAATCTGCTCGCCACTGTCGAGTACCACGCCCTTGAGCTGACCGTCTTCAATCAGCACATCACTGACGCGCTGCTGAAAGCGTACTTCGCCACCCAGCGCCTTAATCTCCTCGCGCATGGTGGCGACCACGCCGGTGAGGCGGAAGGTGCCGATATGCGGCTTGCTGACGTAGAGAATCTCGTCCGGGGCGCCGGCTTTGACGAACTCATGCAGCACCTTGCGCCCGTAATGCTTGGGGTCCTTGATCTGGCTGTACAGCTTGCCGTCGGAGAAGGTGCCGGCACCGCCTTCGCCAAACTGCACGTTGGACTCGGGGTTAAGCACGTTCTTGCGCCACAGGCCCCAGGTGTCCTTGGTGCGCTGGCGCACTTCGGTGCCGCGTTCCAGCACGATGGGTTTGAGTCCAGCCTGGGCAAGAATCAGCGCAGCGAAAATCCCGCACGGGCCGAAACCGACGACCAGCGGGCGCTCTGCGAGGTTCTCAGGCGCTATGCCGACCGGTTTGTAGGCGGTATCCGGGGTGACGCTGATATGCCGGTCATCGCTGAATTTGGCCAGCAATGACGCTTCATCACGCAGCTCGCAGTCGAGGGTGTAGATGAAGTGCATCTCAGTGGATTTTTTGCGCGCATCGTAGCTGCGCTTGAACAAGGTGAAGCCAAGCAGCTCGCTGTCGGCAATCCCCAGGCGCTGGATGATAGCCGGGCGCAGGGCTTCGTCGGGATGATCGAGGGGCAGCTTGAGTTCGGTGATACGAAGCATGAGGGGCGATCCACTTTCAGGGCCGGAGGCAACCCGGCAGCTTTTAAAAGGCGGCGATTATACGCCTGATCTGTGGTTAAAGGCCGCCGTCTATAGAGGGCAGCGGCCTGTCATATGGCTGAGTGCTAGCGCGCCTCAGGCTTTACCCAGGTCAGCATCACATCGAGCATGCGGTTGGCGAATGCCCATTCGTTGTCATACCAAGCCAAGACCTTGACCAGATCGCCCTGCACGCGGGTGTGGCTGAGGTCGACCACGCAGGACACCGGGTAGCCATTGAAGTCGCTAGACACCAATGCCAGCTCGTTGCACTCCATCACCCCGGGCGGTAACTGCAAGGCACCGGCCTGTAGCGCGGCGTTGATCGCTTCGCGGCTGGTCGGGCGTTCGCTGGTAAAGGTCAGATCGACCAGTGAGACGTTGGGCGTGGGTACGCGTATCGATAAACCATCCAGGCGGCCGATCAGCTCCGGCATCACCAGGCCGATGGCCTTGGCCGCGCCAGTGCTGGTGGGAATCATCGACAGTGCGGCGGCGCGGGCGCGGTAGAGGTCGCTGTGGGTTTTGTCCAGCAGGTTTTGGTCATTGGTGTAGGAGTGGATGGTGTTGACCAGCCCCTGACGAATGCCCACGGCTTCGTGCAACACCTTGGCCATCGGCGCCAGGCAGTTGGTGGTGCAGGAGGCGTTGGAAACGATCTGCTGATCGCCCAGTAATTGGTGATTAACGCCGTAGACCACGGTCAGGTCGGCGCTGTCCAGCGGGTGCGAGAGCAACACGCGCGGGCTGCCGGCGCTGATGTGCTGTTCGACCTGGTCGCGCTTTTTCAGCTTGCCGGTGCATTCGAGCACCAGATCCACCGCGTGCTCACGCCAGGGCAGATTGCTCACTTCGCGCTCACGCAGCAGCTGGATCGGGTGGCCGTTTACCAGCAAGGTATCGCCGTCCAGGCTGATCTCCCCGGGGAAGCGGCCGAAGGTGGAGTCGAAGCGGGTGAGGTGGGCGAGAGTGCTTTGCTCACCCAGATCATTGATCGCGGTGAGGTGGATCTGCTGCTCCAGTTTGCGCTCGAACAACGCGCGCACCAGGCAGCGACCGATACGTCCATATCCATTGATAGCAATGCGCAGCATAACGATATCCCTTTGGCTGTCTTCCCTTGCAGCTTAGGCCAATCGTCTGCCGCTCGGCTGATCTATCTCAGCTATCTGATTGCTAATCGTTGCGCGCGCCGCCGAGGTAGGCGCAGCCCCGCAGGACTTGCCCATTAAGGCGTAACTCGGCGCTCAGATGCTGTACCGCACCACTCATGCTGTCGACGCAGCGCTGGCGGGCGACCCACAGATCCAGCCGTTGGCCGTTGGCTTCGCTGCTAAGGTTGAGACGGCCTTCGGGCAATTGCTCTTCCAGGTAAGGCAGCGCCTGTGGCTCCTGGCCGGGACGGTTGAGGATCAGGCCCTGATTGCTTACCGCGATATTCCAGTCCGGCTCGTGGCCGCTGGCGCGCAGGATGGTGCGGGCGAAGTTGATGTCTGTGCAGCCATGGCCTTCAGCCTGTACGCGGTACACCTGGCTCGGCACGAACTGGCCATCGACACCTTTCTGCGCATTGGCCTGCAGCTGGCCGCGCATATCGACATACAGCGTTGCGTGGCCGTCACCAAACAGCGTGCTGGCATCGCTGCTCAGCTCGGCTGCGCTGTCTTCCTTGAGGATAAATTGACGTTGTTCCTGGCAGGGGCGAAACAGCAACTGGCCCGCGTTCAGGCTCAGTTCGCCTTGCATGCGCGTCTGCTGGATCAGCGGCTCGGCGGGTTTGTCGGTAAACACCTGGCAACTGGCGAGCAGTGGCAACAAGGCAACGTAAAAAGGGCGGCTGAAACGCATCGTGGCACTCCTGAAAAGTGCGCTCACGTTACCTAGGCCCCTGGCGTATCACAAGGGCATGCCGCCGCTGGCGACGGCATTTTCAGCCCGGCTGGGCAGATCATCAGGGTTGTGCTGCCTGCAGCTTGATGTGCCCTGAAGGTTAGCCGTTGGTTTTGATGGTTGTGGTCGGACCATTGGTCTTGACCGACTCAATACCGGTCTCACGGCCAGCGGCAGCCTTGTACATCTGGCTGGTGCCAATCACCTGATGGTTGGCCGCTTTGAGGTTGAAGTAGAAGCGCCCATCACTGGCATCCTTGCGCTCGTAGCGCTCATCGGCAGGCGCATTCTTCTGCACCGAAGCAATGCCGCCTTCCGCAGCCGCGCGGGTCTCGTACTGCTCACTGCGCAAAATCACCTCGGCATTACCGGCCTTCAACACGAAAAAGAACTGGCCTTTATCGTTCTTCGTAAGTTCATACCAACCAGCCATGGCGGCCTCCATCAAATAAAAGGGAAGGGGTAGAACAGCGATCAACGCAACTACGGGCGTGATCGACGGGCGAAAGCATAGCAAGGGCGTGTGACAGTGCGCGGTGAGGTGGTGTTGGCAGCTGCGCTGGCCGTGCTTGAGGGGATTGTTTGCTGTGCGTTACTCGCCAGACAGATCCGACTCCTGGTCTGGGTCGCCCAAAAGGAATGTGTCGCCATTGCTTGCGGTCAAGGTAGCTGTGCCCAGGTTACGGATAACCCACTGCCATTGGCCATAACGGCTCTGTAACGTGCCGCGCGCAGTGCAGGGGCCGTAGAGAAAAAAGTCATGCTGCTGACGCGATGAAATAAGTACTGCCCGCGAAAAGAAGGCCTTTACCTGGGCTGGACTGATCATGAACGTGGTACAGCCTTCAGACTGCGGACCGATCCCCTGTTCTTGTACATGGATTTTGGTAATCGTCCCTATGGGCGATGCAAAGCCGGTAAGTGGTAGCAATAGTATTGATAATAGTAAGCCTGCGAGTATTTGGCAGGTTTTACGGGCAGGGATAGGCGCTTGCTGTTTGGTCATGGCTTGAAGTGTTTTGTGTCTTGATTATTGTGATTGAAGTGCGTGTGAGTCATATCGCTAATAAAGCGGATATTTGATGTGATTGAAGGTTTGATTAAGGGACGGAATTTAGACTGTTCCAGTGAGTGGGGCGAACGGGTTGAGCCAGTTGTTAGGCCTGGCCGGTCTGACACGGTAGCCACCGCAGCGCAGAAAGAAAAGGCGTGCACCGCCGAAGATAATGTCGGAATTGGTAAGTTAATTGTGACGTTGTCCGGCATAAATCAACTCCTTTTGATAATGCCAGTAACTATGGTAAACGTACTGGCGACGCGTTGTTGCGGGTGATGCAACCGGGAAAATTATTCCGGAGGTTGCCTAACGTTTGGTTAAGGGGCGGGCTTTAGCCCGTCCCAGTGAACGCAGCGAACGATTTGAACCACTAGTTAGGTTCACCGCAAATGTACTATTGACCACAAAGTCTTAGCTCTTCCGGGTACATTGCTGCAAGCCAAATAGTGCTGCCATTGCTCCTAGAGCACTCAACCTCAAATGCTGGTTCTGGATTTGAGTAGACCTCAATGATTGTTCCTGTGTCCCCGACGCAAGGGTTGCGTTCGTAATCTGCACTCAATTTTGAGAAGCGCTCGTCTCGAAGCGCAATAACTTGGACAACATCGTATAGCTTCATCTTGGGGCCTAACTGTTAATAAGTATGTTCATTTATCCCTAAGTCTTTTGCGTGCCGCGTGCAAAATTCGGGGTAGCACTCTTCTTGTGGGAGAGATAAGTGTTTTTCGAAAATACAGCATAAATTCCACAATGCGCGCTCTTCAGCTTGGTCCTCGATTACCAATGTATCTGTGTTGCTGAAACGCTGAAGGAACTCGAACAGCACAACTGCTTCGTCCTCTGTAAGTGGGATAAGTACACTGTTGGACTGCTTATTCATGGCAAGTGCCTAACGATAGGTTAAGGGGCGGGCTTTAGCCCGTCCCAGTGAGCGAAGCGAACGGTTTGAACCACTTGTTAGGAGGCTAATCACTATATTTGTAAAGATATACTAGGTGTGCTGTGGCAATAATTGGGCCTAAAAATACAATAAACATAAGTCCAGAACTGTAATAAATACCTGCAAAACAAGTAAGTATTCCAGTCTTAATTCCAAGCCATTGTGTTGGCGGTTCCAAGTTGCCAGTCTCTGTGCTAATCGCATATTGGGTTAATTTAAATAATGAATACAGCCCCCGAGTGCCGCCGATAATCATTGATGCTGATATTAATAATAGCCCGCTTTCTAATGGAGAAAACAAAATAAATAATATGTTTAGTGGTAGTAAGGCCATCCCCATGGAAAGAAGTGCGGCCGCCGGTGCGCAAAGTATAAGAATTTCCGCAGATAATACTATGCGATTCAATGTTGCATCCTAACGATTAAGCTAAGGGGCCGGCTTTAGCCGGTCCCAGCGAGTGAAGCGAGCGATTTGAGCGCATTGTTAGCTCTCTGCCGCGCGGAAGAACCAGCTCTTTGTCTTTTTATCTTTCAAGACAGACAAGAGGATCACCGTACAAGCGCCTAGCTCTGCAATGGTTAGTATTTTTGCTGTGCTCGTAGCAGTGCCGTATGTCTCTGTGGTTGGAAAGAAGACGGTAGCTACCACGATGCTTGCAAAGGTTAGATACGGAAGCACCTTCCACGTCCACTTCGTTCTTCGCATAAAAAGAGCTAGCAGAATCGCGAGAGAAACATTAATAGCGGGAGTTGTGAAGATGAAAACTCCCGTTTCATATAGTGGCGCAACAATAGCCCATGAACCATAGTAATTATGTAGCAGATACAGGCGACGCTAAGGTATTTTGGCATGTGAGCTAACGTTTGGTTAAGGGGCCGGCTTTAGCCGGTCCCAGTGAGCGAAGCGAACGTTTTGAACCACTTGTTAGGTGCGTTGACCATTACGCCTGAGATTTATGCAGATTGATCTTGTAATAAGGATGCCTGAAATTAATGCCGGGCCTCCGCCAAATACATATAAAGCGATAATGCTCTGCCATAGTGGTTTATATGAGGTTTTTCCATAAGGAAATACTAAAAAGTAGTAAATAAGAAAATAGCTTAATATGCCAAGTGCAACTCCGTAAATTACATGCTTTGGTATTTTTGTTTCTTTGTAATTATCATATTTTAGTGCAAGTTTCCATGCGGAGTAGAGGCCGTAGCCGAAGGTTGCAGCGGGTAAAAATGACCAAATGCTTATTCCTGCGTTTAAGACCAATGCTAGGCCGTAGAAGTAGACGATAGTTGTTGGTAGTAGAGCTACGCTTAAAATAATTATTTTGGCCCAGGTGGTCTTGAAAGAAATAGGCAATTGGAAGGGCTTCCTTGCGAGTGTGGTACCTAACGTTTGGTTAAGGGGCGGGCTTTAGCCCGTCCCAGTGAGCGAAGCGAACGGTTTGAACCAGTTGTTAGGGTTAATACGGTGCATAATTGTTTAGCTCTTTTATTCTTTGTTCCGTTCGCTCTTTTTTGCAGCTTAAATATATGGAGTTGCGAATAGTGCCTGACCTATGCATTGCGTATTGCGTGTCACAATCTGCTTCTCTGAATTTTATCCAGGCGCGCTGGGCGATGAGAAGCTTTTTCCTGTATTTGGTGTAGTTGTCTTGCGCTGTGTCGGCTTGAGTAAGCTGTTTTACAAGGCGTTGATAAGCTTGATTCAGACTAGTTTCAGTATTATCCAATTCGATAGCAATACATTGCTCCACATCTGGTGTGGAGAGTGCCTTTGTGCAGTCAATTCCAGAGGCTTCTTCTACATTGACGCTAATAGAGACAAGGATTGTAAAAAGAAGTAGAGCACGCGGAGCCATGTCTATCCCTAACGATAAGCTAAGGGGCGGGCTTTAGCCCGTCCCAGCGAACGAAGTGAGCGACTTTGAGCGTTTTGTTAGAAGCATGTTGCACGACTGAGCTTCAAAACCTTGAATCGTTTTCACAAGGTATCCCATCATTGTCGCCATCCATTTTGGTGTTAGGGCAATTCCTTAAAAAGAACTCAGCTTCTGTTCTTGAGCGCATTTGGCTGCAGTGCTGCCGCCCATCGCATGAAAATTGTTGTGTAGGCTGTGTAATCGAAACTGTTGGCGAATGGTATGTTTGATTTTCTATTTGAGCCTCTGTATGCGTTGATGCCATGTGCTTTTGATAGTAGTTCCAGCCCACAAAAGCGATCAGCGCGTAAATTATTAGTTTCTTCAAGGCTTCACCAATTTTTGCTCATGTTTCTAACGTTTAAGCTAAGGGGCGGGCTTTAGCCCGTCCCAGTGAGCGAAGCGAACGATTTGAGCGCATTGTTAGGTGTGCCCAGTGATTTTATATAACTATTAGCTCGATAAATACTTTATTGATTGAGTCGCCATAATCCTCGCTTTCGAAATTTGATAGGCGAGGCCCGGTAATTATTTTTATAAACTCAATTGGGGCGTTCCAGCCAACTGAAGAGAAAGATACGTCCATGTAAACACCTAACGTTTGGTTAAGGGGCGGGCTTTAGCCCGTCCCAGCGAGCAAAGCGAGTGATTTGAACCAGTTGTTAGCTGTTGTCTTGTGGCCAAGGTTCGCCTGAAACGCGAGCCACCCAATCAAAGTAAAGCTCAGTGCCATACGGTTCATGAGGTAGTTCTTCGCCGTTAACAGAGAACCTAAGATTTTCCAAATTCATCAGTTCACTTAGTACTACAAGGGCATCATGAAATCCGCTATCTCTTTCGCTTTGTAGTAGTTCTGAAAATAGTGCTAGTTGTTCTGGGGAGGCCGACTTTATCAGAGTATTGAATTTAGATTTTTCGGTGGTGTTCAGCCATTGCTCACCATGTCTAAATTTTTTCGCCGTAATACTGCCGCGCCGTTCTACGAGAGCGTCGATTATTTTCTCGTATTGCATGATCGCCTCGTGTAAGGGCTAACGTTTGGTTAAGGGGCCGGCTTTAGCCGGTCCCAGCGAACGGAGTGAGCGATTTGAGCGCATTGTTAGCTTCTGACACTCTCTAACAGGGTGCTGGATGCTTGGCACTCCGCAATGATTTGGCTTCAGTTTTACTCTCTAGTTTTATTGCGCGCCTCAATTGAGCCGTTTCTGATGCAAGCCTTTCTGCTTGGCTGCTTAACGCCTCAATTTTCTTCAGCGAACTCCATAACTCAATGCTTTTGTTTGGCTTGAAGTCTGACACCAAAAGCAGTAAGTCTGCCGAAGTTGGTGGGAAGTCTGTTTGTGGATCTAATGTTAATTTTTCTTCGCGTAGTCTGGCTAACTCATTAGCGACGATTCCGAGATTTTGATTCGCTATCCTTGCTGTTTCATCGATTGCTGCCCGGACTATTGAAACAACCTGCTCGTTTTTTTGCTTCTGTTCCACGGCACCAGTAACGCGATACCAAATAGCGCTTCCCGCCACGCCAATGCAAATACCAATGACTTCTTTCTGGCCCCAAAACTCAATGAATGATGTGAGCGCAGCCAAAATTGTATTCCCTAGGTTTTCCAATTCTTAAGTCCTTTGGTTTGGCTGCGGATTACAGAGAGGAAGCTAACGTTTGGCTAAGGGGCGGGCTTTAGCCCGTCCCAGTGAGCGCAGCGAACGATTTGAGCCAGTTGTTAGGCCTCCTTTTGATAATGCCAGTAACTATGGAAAACGTGCTGGCGACGCGGTGTTGTGGGTGATGCAAACGGAAAAATTATTCCGGAGGTTGCCTAACGTTTGGCTAAGGGGCGGGCTTTAGCCCGTCCCAGTGAGCGAAGCGAACGATTTGAGCCATTTGTTAGGCCTGGCAGGTCTGACACGGTAGCCGCCGCAACGCAGAAAGAAAAGGCGTGCACCGCCGATGATAATGTTGGAATTGGTAAGTTAATTGTTACGTTGTCTGGCATAAACCAACTCCTTTTGATAGTGCCAGTAACTCTGGAAAACGTACTGGCGATGCGGTGTTACGGGTGATGCAAACGGGAAAATTATTCCGGAGGTTGCCTAACGTATGGTTAAGGGGCGGGCTTTAGCCCGTCCCAGTGAGCGAAGCGAACGGTTTGAACCACTAGTTAGGCTCACGAATCACTGACATTACTAGATTTCAGCGCATCGATAACAAGAGGCATTGTATACACCAGCCATGGAATGGTGCTGGCAGTATCTCCTGACCTTACGTATTCACCAGCATCGAAAGCTAAGTATATCTTCAATGCAAAACCAGAGAGAGGCTCGCTAGGTAGGGTTGATAGTCGATTCATAGCAAGATCGCCTTCGGCGTACGAGAGTTCGCCCATTACAAACTCGCTGGCAACAAGACGTGAATAAGTGTCGCAGAACTCACTTTCCGAGAGCCCAGATTTGGTAAGAACAAGCTCTACCGTGCTGGCCCACTGCTCATCGCTGATTTGGGCTTCAGCACATGCTGTTATGAGGGGAAGTAAGTCTTTTTCCATAAGCCTAACGATTAAGCTAAGGGGCGGGCTTTAGCCCGTCCCAGCGAACGAAGTGAGCGATTTGAGCGCATTGTTAGAGGCCGCTTCGCATGGCAATTTTTTTGTTGTATACCTCGCTAAGAATATATGGATTTCCCATGCCTGTTTTAATGCGCCACTCATTATTGGTGTTAGTGAGAGTGAAAACTTTTTTCTCAATATCCCCCTTGGCGTGTTTTTTAATATTTTGATCCTGGATGTTGCTGGTGTCGAATAATTCGTAAGTTACTATTGATGCGCAAAATTCAGGGTGGCATATAGGTTTTGAAATAGTATATGAGGTTATGATTGTGATCATGTCATACCCTGGCTCATCATAGGATTTACTTACATCCAGGTAAGTATCCACGTATGTATTCCAGTCTCCGCCGCCTAAGCGGTAGCCAGCAGCGTCATATTCTAAATATTCAGTTAATGCTTTTTCAGGTGTTTCCCAAGCCCAAGCAATGCAAGGCATGAGCACGATTAGGATAAATACGACAATCTGCATAAGGCCTCTAACGTTTGGTTAAGGGGCGGGCTTTAGCCCGTCCCAAGTGAGCGAAGCGAGCGATTTGAACCACTAGTTAGGTTTCTACGCCGTGCCCGGAAGGATAGCAATCAACGTAATTGACGTTTTCAGGCTCGCATTCTGGGTAAACCCAAAGCGCCCAGTTTTTCTTTAGCCAGTCTACTGATATTCCGCCGGACTCATGCTTTGCTTCTGCCGGAAATACTAGTTCTGTTTGACCTGCGTGATAGCCAGAAGAACATATGATTTTATAAAAAGTTGGTGAGTCATGTTCTTCAATAATCATGAAGTCAACGACTTTCTCGAATGGTTGGTTTGTCGGGAAGCGAAATACTACACCTCTCCCAAATGAGTCTTTCCCACAGGTTGTAAGTGAACGCCAATTCATCATGGAACCTAACGTTTGGTTAAGGGGCGGGCTTTAGCCCGTCCCAGTGAGCGAAGCGAACGATTTGAACCACTAGTTAGGTGACCTTCCCGCCATGTTGCATGACTGTATTTTTAATAAAGCTAACACTCGAATCGTCGAGAGAGCTGGTGGGAATTGATGTATAACTGCCTCTCTTAAAAGTTAGAAGCAGAAAGTCTTTTTTATGATGAAGCGCTGATACGTTAGACCACGGTATTTCGGCAGTGCCAAGAGCTGACTTGAAGCAAATATCAGACTCAGTAATTGTTAGTGTTGTTGGGCTTTTCGCCAGTTCTGCGGCAGTTTTGGATGCATGTTTTAAGTGCCCAATAAATAGTGAGAGCATTATGCATACAACAACAAATATCGCGCCTGCCGTTGCCCCGATAAGCCAAGATCTATTACCAGTCGTAAACTGCCAAAAAGAATAAGAAGCTAGTGCAATAAGTAATAATGGAAATGTTGGGCCTATTAACTGCTTAAAAAACGTTACAGCCGCCGCCCTAAGAATTTCTGGCGTGTAGTGCAACTGGTGATGATGCTGCATGTGGTTACCTAACGTTTGGTTAAGGGGCGGGCTTTAGCCCGTCCCAGTGAGCGAAGCGAACGATTTGAGCCAGTTGTTAGGCGGGCCTGGAAACCGTCTGCTTTAATTTTTCTTGAGCGTTGGTTATTAAACAGATAAGCCACCGGAAACCCACGCCTGTACAAACTCAGAAAGAGAAGGCGACATATATTTAAATTCATTGTCAATTGGGTAGTATGCCCAAATTCCACTTTTCCCTTTCCTGTACCCGAAATCAATTCCGTCAGCTCCGGATCGGCCTACAGCAAGAAACTCAAAATCTCGCAATTCATATGTCTCGAATATTGGGACTATGACCTGTGTGTAGGAGGCTTCAGAATAATATCCATTTTTTGAGAGGGTACTGCTCAAATATTCTTCGCAAGTATATTCAGAGAATCTCGGTTCGGCGTTCATGAGTTATCTAGCCTAACGTTTGGTTAAGGGGCGGGCTTTAGCCCGTCCCAGTGAGCGCAGCGAACGATTTGAGCCAGTTGTTAGGCCTGGCAGGTCTGACACGGTAGCCGCCGCAATGCAGAAAGAAAAGGCGTGCACCGCCGATGATAATGTCGGAATTGGTAAGTTAATTGTTACGTTACCCGGCATAAACCAACTCCTTTTGATAATGCCAGTAACTATGGAAAACGTACTGGCGACGCGTTGTTGCGGGTGATGCAACCGGGAAAATTATTCCGGAGGTTGCCTAACGTTTGGTTAAGGGGCCGCGGAACGCGGTCCCGAACGAGCGAAGCGAGTGACTTGAACCAGTTGTTAGGCAGCGGACTTCGAGCCGGACGAAGGACTTGCTGCCAGCGCTGAGCTTAACCCGTGGGGCGCACGGTGTGTCGGTTTGAACCCCGGAAGTTATTTGTGATTTGCGCATTTCCTGAAAGCAACTCCCTTGCTAAGCACAAATAACGGCCTCTATCTTCAGTCGACCACTCGGTTCTGTGCTGGCGCCGCGATGCGGCTGTTGTGTTCTTGGGCACGGACATCGACCCTGGCTTTGCTCTTGCCGCCTAACGTTTGGTTAAGGGGCGGGCTTTAGCCCGTCCCAGTGAGCGAAGCGAACGATTTGAACCAATTGTTATACGGATGGTGGCCTACCTGATATGACAGTTCCTCTCCAAGAGTTGTCGATTTTTCTATCAAGTGGCATGACTATGCTTAAGCCGACCAACCAATAGATAATAAATGCTTGGCTGAATGTTGCGCCTAGGTTTATCGCGATGAGGCTGGTGAATATACCGCTTATAAACCACAAGCCAAGAATAGCACCATAGTATTTAAGGGTATGCCGCATGCGAAACTTGTTCTTACAGGAAGAGCAAGTATGTCGACCTAGCGGCGACATCAAGTACTTTCTCCAAGTAAGATCGTTCTCTTCTAGGCAATGTGGGCAGATCATTTTCTATCCGTATAACGTTTAAGCTAAGGGGCGGGCTTTAGCCCGTCCCAGTGAGCGAAGCGAACGATTTGAGCGCATTGTTAGGTGTGCCCAGTGATTTTATTATGAATA
>PGZH01000005.1:273191-284543 GCA_002840155.1 Gammaproteobacteria bacterium HGW-Gammaproteobacteria-13 | reverse complement strand
TATAACTATTAGCTCGATAAATACTTTATTGATTGAGTCGCCATAATCCTCGCTTTCGAAATTTGATAGGCGAGGCCCGGTAATTATTTTTATAAACTCTATTGGGGCGTTCCAGCCAACTGAAGAGAAAGATACGTCCATGTAAACACCTAACGTTTGGTTAAGGGGCGGGCTTTAGCCCGTCCCAGTGAGCGAAGCGAACGGTTTGAAACACTAGTTAGGAGCCGCTTGATAATTTCTAAAATGTAGCCAGGCAATAATTAATATGGCTGTTGAGTACATGGCAATTGTTACTTCGGTTCCATATGGGTTTGCTATGTGCAGAAGAACAAACCAAACGACTGATGCTGTGGATGCTAGTAGCCCAACCCAAAGCAAGAACCTAAAAAATTTGTTCCTGAGCTTCAGTGCGTAGGCTGCTATGACTAACGAAGTAGCTAGCGGGATGGGAAATACCTCGATTGGTATTGAGAAAAAAGTATTTCTGTTGGCCCCGGAGAAAAATAAGAAAACACAAAATACGAGTAGGCCAAACCAGAAAAGGTATTTATGGGCTACAGATTTATTAGACATGCGGTTCCTAACGATTAAGCTAAGGGGGCGGGCTTTAGCCCGTCCCAGTGAGCGAAGCGAACGATTTGAGCGCATTGTTAGGTGCCATTACTCGATTTTTCTTTTTCTATGTAATGGGTGATTTCAGGAAGCAGAATTTGTGTAATTCTGCTTTGCCCGGCAAAAACCAACCAGGACCACATAAATAGCAAAATCAATGGAAATATTAACAGTGCCAGACCTTCGCTGTTTTCATTTCCTTTGCTTTGTTCGTCATCTTTTTGAGTGACTTTGGCACTAGCCATGTCTCTGAGTACCGCTGCTCCGCAGACACTTATATATACTGCTGCTGATGAGTAAAGTATTAGGTCATGTGCTGATGTGAAGAGTTGCTGGTTGAGTGCTCTAGGTGGGACTAGGTATATAACAAGAACAACTGAGAAATTTGTTAGCGCTGCTAATGGAATTGATGAGAATAGCGCCACTAGATCATATTTTTTTGCAATTATTCGAATGATCAATGCAGAAAAAATGGTTGATGATAAGAAATATGAAACGATGACAAAGATGTTGCCAAGGTTGACTCCTAGAGACTGGATTGCTGATTCGTTAGGTGCTTGTCCGCTTGCGACAGATGTGGTTTGGTACTGAGCTGCTGCAAGAATTAAGCTTAGGGCGGCTACCAGCATGCCGATTGCGCCTATGACTACTGTGATTGGTGAGCGCTGAAACTCAGCTGAAGCACTATTGAGCAGGTTCATTTATTTATGCGCCGGAGTGGATGTTTAGCCAATTTGGCACCTAACGTTTGGTTAAGGGGCCGGCTTTAGCCGGTCCCGAGTGAGCGAAGCGAACGACTTGAACCACTAGTTAGGTTTACTACGTATCTCTCTGAATTTTGATGCCAGATCAAGAGCAGCTAAAGAATACTCTTTGGCGTCGGAAGCTTCTATTGTCTCAGAGCTGTGTGCTGCTTTATTCCTGAGGTCTTTAAGCTTTACGTAATACTCATATGTTGACTGGGGTATTAGCCCTTGCTCTCTCATCTCTCTTACTGCGGCGTTTCCAGAAACTCGACCTTTAGCACCCCTAACCTCTAGGTTGTTATGTAATGCTGCAGATATTGTTGCCAGTTCAACCTCGCGCCAAGCATCTACCACAGCACCGTTTGGCGAAAGCTCAGCGAGTCGTTGTAGTTGGCTTCCTTTTGAGTCGTAAACCTTTAATTCGTTTGTATTGCCATTATCTTCGGCTACTTGGCGCATCTCAAAGATTTCTACGCCGAACTCGGCTCTTACTCCACCCGCTTCAACGGCATTAATTCGTGTAATTAGTTTTAGGATCGGAGTCCTTAATGCGGAGAGAATCGCAAGTACGGTTATCGGCCACGCCAATATCTCGATTAGCTTGATTGCTTGTTCGGCTTCCATGCGGACTCCTCTGTGAACCTAACGTTTGGTTAAGGGGCGGGCTTTAGCCCGTCCCAGTGAGCGAAGCGAACGATTTGAACCAATTGTTAGGGGCAATTTACCCCTAGCCAAAATAAAGATCAGCATCTAGATCAAGTCCGGCCGAAGCAAGAAAGGCAATATCGTTTTTTGACAAGCAAAGTCCAGGGCTTGATGTGCCATCGTAAGAGCCCGTGCAGACGAATGAGGTGGAAAATCGCTCACCAAGCTCCCGTATTTCTTTGACGCGTGACCTTAACAAAGCAAGCAGTGCTTCAAAATGCTCAAATAGGCATGTATTTGTGCGAGGCAGCGGACTATGAAGGCACCAGGCGGAGTCTTTGCGAGCTTTGACATAAGTACCTGGGTCGCCTTTTCGCCAGCTCTCTGTAGGCTCAATGTCAAGTAATTTAGAAATTTCCTCTATAAGGAAGGTCTTCGCCCCAGATGCGAAGATAAGCATATGCATGTGGCACGACTGCCTCCTTGCCCCTAACGTTTGGTTAAGGGGCGGGCTTCAGCCCGTCCCAGTGAGCGAAGCGAGCGTTTTGAACCAGTTGTTAGGCGTGGATTTGAGCCGGGCGTTGCAAGTGGTTGCACCACGATAGCCAACAGTGCTTTTGCTTTAAATGGCTTTTTCATGCTGTTGTGCTGTTTCATACGCTTTTTCTGCTCGGCAATGTTGGAGCGCCTCAGCGCCAGTTCGATGTCATGCACTGGCGTGCAAGGTAATTGCGGAACCAATATTTTTTGCGCCGCCCACGATTTCAAATACGCCAAATTCCTTTCATAAGAAGCACGCGGTTTTGAATTACTGATTCCGCGATTTTCCATGCGCCCGCATTCCTTTGCTTTGTGTGCCTAACGTTTGGTTAAGGGGCCGGCTTTAGCCGGTCCCGAGTTAGCGAAGCGAACGACTTGAATCAGTTGTTAGGCTTACTCTGCAATACAGAATGAAGCAGTTCTTCCATTGGAAATTCCAGAGCCAAGCCACACTCCCGGGCCACAACCATAAAAACTACCTACGTTAACCCAACCTTCGCTACGAATAGCAGGCAGATTATTCTCAAAGCTTACTTTGATATATTTTTTGCATACAGGAAGTTTCAACGGGATTGGAATTATTGCCCATAAAGTAGCGCCGCACCATTTTTGCTCTGACTCTAAAGTCACGCTGCCGTTTTCTGGATGCTTGCTCTGGCTCCAGAAGTGTTTTTTGCCATTTTCATAATATATGTCCGTGGCTTGAGAATCTTTTGATTTCTGAGTTTCAGTATGTATCCCTACGCAACCGCTGATACTCAGTAATGCAATAAGGAGAAGCAAGATTTTCATGCAAGGCCTAACGTTTGGTTAAGGGGCCGGCTTTAGCCGGTCCCGAGTGAGCGGAGCGAACGACTTGAACCAGTTGTTAGAGCGGTTTGCAGGCATGATTATTGTTCTATTTCTTTTCGTGCTTCAGGGTTTAAGGAAAGTTTGACAAGTTCTAGACTGCCAAGCCCTGAGTTACTGAGACCAATATCTTCTCGTATGGCTGAGTAGAGCGAATTAACTGCGCGAAATAGTTTCTTTGTGTCACCACTTCCGGAAACGCTTTCAAAGTATATTTGTGCTTTTATGACTTTTGGCGAACCCCAAAGCAAGAGGTCTGATTTGAATTTGAATGCAAAATGCACCAGCTCTTGCGGGTCAACCTCTTTTAGTGAGAGGTTTTTATTTGATGCTCCCATCATTCTGCTGATGATATCGATGAAGCCTTGATATATTTCGACTTTTTTAAGTCTGTGGGCTTCATCGGCAGAACGCTTGCGTTCGTGGGCTTGGCTTATTAGAACTGCTGATATGCCAACCAGTACTGTGGCCATGGCACCAATTATGGCGGCTGTTATCTCTGGGCTGGCGGCAGTGAGTGCGTTTAAGAATTCTTTAATAAGAGCCCATGAGCCATATCCGATTGCTCCAATTACAGTAATCCCTATAAGTAATTGCAATAATTTAAGTATTCTTGATTTCATGGGCTCTAGCTTTAACGTTTGGCTAAGGGGCGGGCTTTAGCCCGTCCCAGTGAGCGCAGCGAACGATTTGAGCCAGTTGTTAGGCCTGCCTTTTGATAATGCCAGTAACTATGGAAAACGTGCTGGCGACGCGGTGTTGTGGGTGATGCAAACGGAAAAATTATTCCGGAGGTTGCCTAACGTTTGGTTAAGGGGCGGGCTTTAGCCCGTCCCAGCGAGCACAGCGAGCGATTTGAACCATTTGTTAGCTGCTCAAAATCAAGGATTGCCATTGTATTTGTAATATTCATGCCCTTCACATAAAACCCGCTGCAAGGTTCCGTTTTGTTTCAAAATTGAAGTTCCGTAGCTGGTGGTGATGAATATTTCTCCGCTGTCAGTTATCCATGAGTCTTCAGGCGCAGAATCTAGACCAAATAAAATTTGGTAGTCTATGGTAGATTCATTTTTCGTTATTAAATAGATGCGGCCTTTGTTAGTCATTAGATGCGACAGTCCGGAAATAACAATTACACCGTTTTTTGTATTGTATATGTCATGAATGTTGTCTTTGAATAGTATTTTAGTATCCCCGCTAGCTTCTACTAAAACTAATTCACCACCCCATTCACCTCTATTACTCCCAGTAAACGAAGCATCCCCAACGCGCACCGCTACATGAGGGGTCTGCTCAATAGAGGTTTCCTCACGGCCATTTTGGCCGTAACTGTAAACCGTAGCATTGTGGGTTAATTTTTTAAGCTGATCTTCGTTGTATTTAAGTTGCAGCTTTCCCTTAGATTGAGGGTTTTCGGTATGAGTGCAATTTATTGAAGAAAATGGAGCCGCTTGAGCGTGTATCGAAAGAGAAAGCCCAAGAATAAAAATAGTTGATTTAATGGCGGATTGCATACTTTCTCTTGGTAGCTAACGTTTGGTTAAGGGGCGGGCTTTAGCCCGTCCCAGCGAGCGGAGCGAGCGATTTGAACCAGTTGTTAGCGGGCATGCCACCAAGCCCCGCTTCGCGATCTTATGGACTCTAGCGCTGAGGTCATGTCATAAACTTCTACGCAATTATTAATTAATGAATTTATATCGTCATCTGCAAGCCATATTCTAAAATTCACATTGTTTTTGAAACACGAATTTAGGACTGTGAAAAGTGGAAGCTCCACAATGCTTAGGTTCTCTAAAAGAGCATTTTCAAGATCACCAACGATGATGTCAGATGTATCTGTTTCCATATCGTGAACAAGTTGAATTTTAGGGCCATCAAGCGCTTCCAGCCGACTCTTCAAGCCCGATATGTAGGGCTGTGCCAAATCGGCAGGAATAAGTTCGACTTGATAATTTAATTCGCTTGCAGGGATTACACCTGCAATCGTCATGAAATAACTCATTGCTGAAAGCCCTCTAACGTATGGTTAAGGGGCGGGCTTTAGCCCGTCCCAGTGAGCGAAGCGAACGGTTTGAACCAGTTGTTAGGCCTTCGTTTGATCACTTGATTGATCATCATTTTGAATTGGCACTTCGTTTAGATAGTTAGCTAGCTCTTCGGCGCTGATGCCGGGAGCCCCCAGTTCTAACCAATGCTCAAATTCTACAGAGTATGATGAATGAACATATGTGTCCTTGATGACTCTCTGCTGCGCAAGACCGAACTGCGCTGCATACCTAATATGATAAATCGCCATGACCCAAGCACGGCTCTCTTCTCTGCTTGCCTTTGAGATGCCAATGCTGTGCGGTAGCGTGTAACGAGATTCGCCCTCCATCAACTCTCGCAAGTCTTCAGGCCGATTTGCTGCCAACCAGCGTAATGCCTGTTTATTTAGATGAGTCACAGCTGACTTCATGCGAGGCCTAACGATTAAGCTAAGGGGCCGGCTTCGCCGGTCCCAGCGAACGGAGTGAGCGCTTTGAGCGCATTGTTATGTTCCTACTGACGCTGAATTGCTTTTTTTCTTTAGTGCGCTTCGGATTTGCCAGATTACTGTTGCAATATACAAGGCCGCAACCAAAATTCCAGCCCCGTAGTCGTAGCCTGTTGTTTTCCAGTTATCTGGGTGTTGCCCGCTGTCTTGGAATATTAGGGTGGTTGCTAAAATGGCTAGAAATAACAGCACTAAAAAGGCGACTGTTGTTAGAGTGATCTTAATTGCTAGCAGCGCGTAAGTATTCATGTAGGTACATAACGTTTGGCTAAGGGGCGGGCTTTAGCCCGTCCCAGTGAGCGTAGCGAACGATTTGAGCCAGTTGTTAGGCCTGGCCCGCCTGACACGTTAGCCGCCGCAACGTAGAAAGAAAAGGCAGACACCGCCGATGATAATGTCGGAATTGGTAAGTTAATTGTTACGTTTGGCGGCATAAACCAACTCCTTTTGATAATGCCAGTAACCATGGAAAACCTACTGGCGACGCAGTGTTGTGGGTGATGCAAACGGAAAAATTATTCCGGAGGTTGCCTAACGTTTGGTTAAGGGGCGGGCTTTAGCCCGTCCCAGTGAGCGAAGCGAACGATTTGAACCACTTGTTAGGCTTCACCACTCCGGGTAGTTTTTATGATGCGCAGAATATTTTGTGGCGCATCAGTGGCTGCAATTGCTTCGTATATTGCTTCGTAAATATTTCCCTGAGCCAAGAATGCTGCCGCGCTATAGCCACGCGCTTTAGAGAAACAGGTTAGATGCTCCGGGTCGTCTAGCTCTTGAAGTTCGAAATATTGGTTATCGAATTTTTGAGCGATTTCATGTAAACGTTCGTTGGCGTGATTTTATTCATTCATCGACTAGGTACTTAAGTGTGGTTTGTTTTACGAAATTATCAATTTCTTTCCACTGTGGCAAATATGTGCGAGGGAACGTGTAGTTGACTATAATTTGCGGCGTTAGAGTGTGTGATCCTTTACAAATCGCATAATTATATTTACTCCAGCAGCGAAATATAGTTGTTCCAGATTCAAAGTAACGTGAAACTCCATCATTACTGTAGTATTCAAGCAGGCCTAGACTTTCATGTTTTATCGCCAATTCCGGAGAGTTTTTTCTTTGTTCTGTTGCTGTATCAAGATTTTCTGAGTTCACCTGAGACATGTTGGTGGTATTTATTGGTATTACATAACGAAAATTGCGAATATCTCCATTCAAACCATTCCCTTTGTTTATAATTGTAAGGACAAGAATGTTTTTGGCATCTGGGTCGGAAAAAACTTCTTCACTTTCGGCTGTGCGAGGACCAAAATCAGGCAATAAAAATCTTATTTCAATTCTATCCTGCACACGCCCTTTGTCAGGAGGGCTCGTTATGCGGCTATTTTCGATAGAGAATAAATGGTTAGCAGGTATTGCGAATTTTGAACCTGCAGGGCGCATATTAACTTTTATAATTTTGCTTGTGTATCGATCGGCAATATTTGTTTTTTTAGAATGGCTTGATTCGAAGCGCTCAAGGCTTCCACCAAAGTAAGCGTGAGCGCTAATAGCAGTAACGATAATTAGTAAGAACTTTATACGTAACGCTGTATTTGATGGCTCGAAAGGTTTTACATATTCCAGTTGATAGAATATATATGATAAGACTGTGGCTGCGGTCATGCACAATGGTGCAATAAAGATTACCGCTCCCAAACCCAGACCAAATAAGCTGAATATTAAGTCGTACAGGCTGATATACACATATAAGAAAACCGAAGCACTTGAAAAAATTGCTAGTAATGCGGCGGTGTACTCAAGTGCTTTCTTCAAGGGGCAACCCTAAAGCGAAGCGAACGGCTTGAACCACTAGTTAGGTTGCAACACCAACATTGCTTAGTAGCACGTTCTTGAGTTCGCTGACGGGGAAGCCATTTTCGCCAATGCGGACTGGAAGGACGTGATATATCTTTGGTGCAATATAGATGATTATGTATTTACTGTTCTCGCGCCATGCATAAATGTCTGGCCACTTTAGTATTGCGCTTCCGGTTTCGGTTTTAAATGATAAACCGTCAACTGTTAATTCGACACTCATCTGCTTCTGCATTTGCCGGTACTTTTTATAGTGACGTTTTAGAAGGAATGGTATGACAAAATTTTTGAGCAGAAAGGGTAGTGTGACCGCACCTATGGCTACGCCAATAAAAGCAGAGCCAAGAGCAATGTTTCCATTCAGTAGTGATGAAGCTCCTGCCAAAACCAGCAAGGTATCGATAACTAAATGGAATGCTTTTGTTTTCTTCGTTAGTTCGCCATTTAATTGGGCGCTCTTGACGTAGTCCTGCTCTGAGATTGTGAACGACACTGGCATATTGGCTTGTAACCTAACTATAATTAGACGACATTGCTGTCGCACAATATCCGGCAGAATGTCGGATAACGTTCCTTGTCGTTCTGCAAGTCCTTGTCTAGCTTGGAAGAGGTCGTGACAAACGCGACATCAATCAGGGAGCAACACGACATGGATGACGGCAAGCCAAAATTGTTGGTGCAGGTGCGCCAGCAGATTCGTTTGAGAAACTATTCGATTCGTACCGAGGCTGTCTACGCCGAGTGGGTGAAACGCTACATTCGGTTTCATCGCTACCGGCATCCTGCTGAAATGGGGGCTGCGGAGATTGAGGCGTTTTTGACCTATCTGGCCGTCGCCAGGAATGTATCAGGCTCGACGCAGAATCAGGCGTTGGCGGCGCTGTTGTTTCTTTATAAGCATGTATTGGATGTGCAGTTGCCTTGGCTTGATGACATCGTCCGCGCCAAAAAGTCCAAGCACTTGCTCGTTGTGTTGACCCGCGCTGAGGTGGCGCGGGTGTTGGTAGAGTTGTCAGGTGTGCAGTGGATTGTGGTCAATCTGCTTTATGGCGCTGGGCTGCGTTTGCTGGAGGCGTTGCGACTGCGGGTCAAGGACGTCGATTTTGCCCGTGGTGAAGTTCTGGTGCGTGATGGTAAGGGGCAGAAGGATCGCGTGACCATGCTGCCGCAGCGTTTGGTGTTGCCGTTGCAGGAGCATCTGCTCAAAGTCGCTGTGTTACATCGCACCGATCTGGCGGAGGGCTTTGGCCGAGCCAACTTGCCGTTCGCGTTGGCGCGCAAGTACCCGAATGCGGCGGCGGAGTGGGGGTGGCAGTTTGTGTTTCCGTCAGCCAATCGTTCGCAGGACCCGCGTTCCGCAGGGATCTTCCGTCATCACCTGCATGAGAAAACCATTCAGCGCGCAGTGCGCGAGGCGGTAAGGCGTGCTGGGATCATCAAGCCGGCGACGCCACACACCTTTCGCCATTCATTTGCGACTCATCTGCTGGAAAGTGGTCAGGACATCCGCACGGTGCAGGAGTTGCTCGGTCATGCGGATGTGAAGACGACGCAGATTTATACCCATGTGCTCAATCGTGGCGGCTTGGGAGTCATCAGTCCGCTTGATCGTGTTTAGGCCGGGAAAGTCGCTTCGGTTATGCATGTTGAGCGGATAGCAAAAGCCCCGCACGGGGCGGGGCTTTAGGGTTCTGCGCGTAGCTGCGTGACGCTTAGATCAGCTCGGCCCACATGTCGTATTCATCGGCATCGACGATGCGCACGCGAACCTTGTCGCCTGGATTGACGTCGGTGCTGGCGATAAACACGCTGCCGTCGATTTCCGGGGCGTCGGCGTAGCAGCGGGCGACTGCGCCTTGGTCGTCGACTTCATCGATCAGCACGTCCATTTCCTTACCAACCTTGAGCTGCAGGCGGGCGGTGCTGATGGCTTGCTGGTGGGCCATAAAGCGGTCCCAGCGGTCCTGCTTGATGTCATCTGGTACCGGGTTGTCGAGCAGGTTGGCGGGTGCGCCCTCTACCGGTGAGTACTGGAAGCAGCCAACGCGGTCGAGCTGGGCTTCTGTCAGCCAGTCGAGCAGGTATTGGAAATCTTCTTCGGTTTCGCCGGGGAAGCCGACAATAAAGGTCGAGCGGATGGTCAGTTCCGGGCAGATTTCGCGCCAGTTCTTGATGCGCGCCAGGGTCTTGTCTTCGAAGGCGGGGCGCTTCATGGCTTTCAGCACTTTCGGGCTGGCGTGCTGGAAGGGGATGTCGAGGTACGGCAGGATTTTGCCGGCGGCCATCAGTGGGATCAGCTCGTCGACGTGCGGGTAGGGGTAGACGTAGTGCAGGCGCACCCAAACGCCCATGCTGGAGAGCGCTTCGCACATTTCGGTCATGCGGGTTTTCACCGGCTGGCCGTTCCAGAAGTCGGTCTTGTACTTCACGTCCACGCCATAGGCGCTGGTGTCCTGGGAAATCACCAGCAGCTCTTTGACGCCGGCTTTGACCAGGCGCTCGGCTTCGCTGAGCACGTCGCCGACCGGGCGGCTGACCAGCTTGCCGCGCATCGACGGGATGATGCAGAAGCTGCAGCTGTGATTGCAGCCTTCGGAAATCTTCAGGTAGGCGTAGTGGCGCGGCGTGAGTTTGATGCCCTGTGGCGGCACCAGGTCGATCAGTGGGTTGTGATCCTGCCTTGGTGGCACCACTTCGTGAACGGCGTTGAGTACCTGCTCGTATTGCTGCGGGCCGGTCACCGAGAGCACGCTGGGGTGTACGTTGCGAATTGCGCCTTCTTCCACGCCCATACAGCCGGTGACGATCACCTTGCCGTTTTCGGCCAGGGCTTCACCGATCACTTCCAGCGACTCGGCCTTGGCGCTGTCGATAAAGCCGCAGGTGTTGACCACCACCACGTCAGCGTCCTGATAGGTGGACACCACTTCATAACCTTCCATGCGCAGCTGGGTCAGGATGCGCTCGGAGTCCACCAGTGCCTTGGGGCAACCGAGTGAAACGAAGCCGACTTTCGGCGTGGCGGGGGTGGACATGGCGTTAACCTCAGGCGTGTACGGATGGATGCTGGGCGCTTGGCGCGCCTCTGATCAAAAAGTGCGCAATTCTAGCGGCGGCGCTGGCAATTGACCAGCGCTGAGCGTCGCCTTGGTCGTGGGGCGGTTGGTCTGTGTAGCCAGGATACGCCCCAGGGTGAGCATCGAGGCGATAAGCGATGACCTGTTCCGATGGAGGCAGGTAATGCCTGAGTTGTTGAGCTGGATCGCTTAAATCGCGCACAAACAAAAAGGCCACTCGATTGAGTGGCCTTTTTGAGTATCTGGTTGCGGGAGCAGGATTTGAACCTACGACCTTCGGGTTATGAGCCCGACGAGCTACCAGACTGCTCCATCCCGCGCCGGCCATTCTATATAGAAATCGCGTGCTGTCAACAAAATAGTGTTTTTAATCAAATGCTTAGATTGTGCAGGCAGGAGAAACAAAAAAGGCCACTCGATTGAGTGGCCTTTTCTGAGTATCTGGTTGCGGGAGCCGGATTTGAACCGACGACCTTCGGGTTATGAGCCCGACGAG
>PGZH01000005.1:0-273118 GCA_002840155.1 Gammaproteobacteria bacterium HGW-Gammaproteobacteria-13 | reverse complement strand
TGAGTGGCCTTTTCTGAGTATCTGGTTGCGGGAGCCGGATTTGAACCGACGACCTTCGGGTTATGAGCCCGACGAGCTACCAGACTGCTCCATCCCGCGGCGCCAATTCTAGCGTCTAAATGCTCCTTGTCAACCTAAAGGTGGCTAGAAGTTGTTTTTATTCAGGTGCTTAGCCGCGTGCTGAGTGGGTTTTCTCTGTAGAACCCTGTGCTAGAGCCTGATTAGGTGGACAGCTTTGCTTTCGGCATAGCCCGCAACCGGGCTGTTGGGCTAGAGTCCGTGCCCATTGAATGGGAGGAAAGTTATGAGCGTTGAATGCAAAGCCTGTGGTGCTCAGGTGCCAGCTGATGCCAAGACCTGCCCGGGTTGCGGCGCTGCCGTGGCGGCGAAGACCAAGTTGGTGCCGCTGGCGGCTTTTATGCTGATTGTTATCCTGATTATCCAGTCTTATATGGGCAAGTCTGAGGATGCGGCGAACGAGGCCAAGCCGGCAGCGCCTGTTAGTTCAGCTGAGCAGTAGCAGCAGGGTTTGGTAGGCCTGGCAATGAGCAGCCGTAAAATAATCCACGTCGATTGCGACTGCTTCTACGCGGCAATCGAGATGCGGGATGACCCGAGCCTGGCCAGCAAGCCCTTGGCGGTCGGTGGTTCGGCGGATCGGCGCGGGGTGATTGCCACCTGTAATTATGAGGCGCGCAGTTATGGTGTGCGCTCGGCGATGGCCTCCGGGCAGGCGCTGAAGTTGTGCCCCGATCTGGTGATCGTCAAGCCGCGGATGGATGCCTACAAGGCGGTATCGCGGGAGATTCACGCGATCTTTCGCGATTACACCGAGCTGATCGAACCCTTGTCGCTGGATGAGGCCTACCTGGATGTAACCGACAGCCCGCACTTTGCTGGCAGCGCCACGCGCATCGCTCAGGATATTCGTCGGCGGGTCTCGCAGGAGCTGCATATCACCGTCTCGGCGGGCGTGGCGCCGAACAAGTTCCTGGCCAAGATCGCCAGCGACTGGAAGAAGCCTAACGGCTTGTTTGTTATCACTCCGGATCAGGTTGAGGATTTTGTTGCCGCCTTACCGGTGAGCAAGCTGCATGGGGTGGGCAAGGTCACAGCCGACAAGCTCGGGCGTTTGGGCATTCGCACCTGTAGCGACCTGCGCGAATGGAACAAGCTGGCGTTGGTTAAGGAGTTCGGCAGTTTCGGCGAGCGCTTGTGGGGGCTGGCGCGCGGGATTGATGATCGGCTCGTGCATAACGACAGTCGGCGTCAGTCGGTCAGCGTAGAAAACACCTTTGATAAGGATTTGCCGGACTTGGCCGCCTGCCTGGAGCAGTTGCCCGCGCTGCTGGAGCAATTGGCCACCCGTATGGCCCGGCTTGATCCGAGTTATCGACCGGATAAGCCGTTCGTCAAAATCAAGTTTCACGACTTCAGCCAGACCACCCTGGAGCAGGGCGGTGCGCGGCGTGATCTGGAGAGTTATACGCGGCTTATGAGCGCCGCCTTTGCCCGTGGCAACAAGGCGGTGCGCTTGCTCGGCGTTGGCGTGCGCTTGCATGACCTGCGCGGCAGGCATGAGCAGCTGGAATTATTTGCGCCCTGACAGCGGTGCTGAAAATAGAAAAGGCGAAGCCGCAGGGCTTCGCCTTTTTTAGTTACGCAGGGATCAGTGCTTGCGCGGGACCGGCTTGAGCAGCTCATCCGGCGGCATTTCGCAGGCGATCTTGCGGCCCAGCAGGGCTTCGATGGCAGGCAGGGCGTAGGCGTCGTCTTCCCCGGCAAAGCTGATCGAGGTGCCGCTGCTGCCGGCGCGGCCGGTACGACCGATGCGGTGCACGTAGTCGTCCGGGGTTTCCGGCAGGGTGAAGTTGATCACGTGGCTGATCGCGTCGACGTGAATGCCGCGGCCAGCTACGTCGGTGGCAACCATCACGCGGATCTTGCCTTCGCGGAAGCCTTCCAGGGCGCGGATGCGTTTGTGCTGAGGCACGTCGCCGGACATCTGTACGGCACTGATGCCGTCGCGGGTCAGGCGTTCTTCGATACGCCGCACTTCATCTTTGCGGTTGGCGAAGACCATCACGCGAATCCAGTCGTTCTGGGTGATCAGGTTGTACAGCAGCTTGTATTTGTCGCTGCCGGCTACGGCATAGACGTGCTGCTCGACGGTATCGCTGGCGACGTTTTCCGGCTCGATCTCGACGATGGCAGGCTCGGTAGTCCATTGCTTGGCCAGGTTCATCACGTCTTCGGTGAAGGTCGCGGAGAACAGCAGAGTCTGGCGTTCGCCCTTCATCGGAGTCTGGCGGATGATCTGGCGCACCTGGGGGATAAAGCCCATGTCGAGCATGCGGTCGGCTTCGTCGAGCACCATCACTTCGACCATGTCCAGGTGCACTTCGCCGCGCTGGTTGAAGTCGAGCAAGCGGCCCGGAGTGGCCACCAGAATGTCGCAGAAGCGCGATTCAAGCAGCTTGAGCTGTTTGTCGAAGTCCATCCCGCCGACAAAGCTCATCACGTTGAGGCCGGTGTACTTGGTCAGGTCAGCGGCGTCCTTGGCGATCTGCACCACCAGCTCGCGGGTCGGCGCGATGATCAGCGCGCGCGGCTCGCCCATATAGCGCTCTTTCGGCGGCGGGGTTTGCAGCAGCTGGGTGATGATCGAGATCAGAAAGGCGGCGGTTTTGCCCGTACCGGTCTGCGCGCGGCCGATGGCGTCACGGCCGCTGAGGGTGTAACCCAGCACTTGTGCCTGGATCGGCGTGCAATATGGGAAACCCAGATCATGGATGGCATGCATCAGCTCGGGGGAGAGCTTGAAGTCATGAAAACGGGTTTTGCCCTCGGCCGGAGCTACGGCGAAGTCTTCCAGTTTCCAGGTGTCGACTGGTTTGGCAGGGCGTTCGCGGCGCGGTTTCGCCGGTTTTTCCTTGCTCTGTAACGGTTTTTCAGCGGCTTCAGTTGGGCGCGGTGAGGCGCTGCGGCTGGATTTGTCAGCGTTGGCGTCAGGCTGGACGCGCGGTGCGCTGGGCGTTACAGGTGACGGAGTTGCTGGGCTGGGCTGCTCGCCCTCGGCTTTGCCGAATATTTTCTTGAGTGCTTTGAGCACGGTCATCTCATCAATTGGTTAAGGAGTGAACGGTCGCCAGTGTAAAGCAAGAAGCCGGCGCGGCGAAGTGCCGCGCCGGATGGCGGTGGTTGGCTGATTTTTACTCAATTTCCGGGAAGGCTGGCAAGCAGCAGACGCTGCACGTTGCCGCCCATGATGGCGGCAATGTCCGCGTGGCTGAAGCCGGCCTTGAGCAAGCCTTCGGTCAGTTGCGGCAAACCTGTTACATCAAACGGTGCATGGATGGTGCCGTTGAAATCTGAACCCAGCGCCACGTGCTGCACGCCAATCAAGTCGGCGGTATAGCGGATTGCCTTGACGATGGCCTCGACCGAGGTGGCGCATACGGCAGCATCCCAGTAACCGATGCCGATTACTCCGCCGGTAGCCGCGATGGCTTTCAGGTGTTGGTCGCTGAGGTTGCGCGGGCCTTTGCAGGTGCCTTCCACGCCTGTGTGGGAGACCAGAACCGGGCGCGTGCTGATGGCCAGTACGTCATCGATCAGCGGGCGTGAGGCGTGGGCCAGGTCGATCAGCATGGCTTTTTCTTCCAGGCGCTTGATCACTTGCCGGCCCAGCGGGGTCAGGCCGCCTTTTTCTAGGCCGTGGGCCGAGCCGCCGATTTCGTTATCAAAGAAGTGGGTCAGGCCGGTGATGCGAAAGCCTGCGTCATACAGCGTATCGACGTTCTCCAGTTTGCCCTCGATCGGTTGCAGGCCCTCGGTGGCGAGAATTGCCGCTACATGCTGCGGGTCTTTCTGCCAGGCGCTGACAAAGTTGGCGAGGTCGCTGCGGGTTTTGATCAGTACCAGGCGGCCGTCGCTGTTGGCGCTGGCTTCATTGAGCTTGTGCGCCTGATAGAGGGCGCGTTGCAGCAGGCTGCCCCAGGTTTCCTTGGGCCAGCGCTGGGCCATGGCCAGCAGAGTGATGTTGTCGGTCTCGCCGCTATTGCGCTCATAGTTGATGCCACGTGGCGTCTTGGTCACGGTGGAGAACACCTGCAGGCCAACGCGGCCTTCGAGCATGCGCGGCAGATCGGAGTGGCCAAAGTCATAGCGCTTGAGCAGGTCGCGCTCCCACAACAGCACGTCGTCATGCAGGTCGGCGATAAACAGCCGTTGATGCAGCTGCTTGGCTGACTCACTGGCGGGGTAAGGCGCGGGGGATTCGACGCTGTTCATCTTGCGGTCAAGCAAGGAGGGCAGGGCAAGCACACTGCCCGTAGCGATCAACAGGATTATCGACACAGTGATTAGAATTTTGCGCATATAAAGGTGCCATCCGGGCGTTGTTGTTATGCGCAGCACTCTAGCAAGAGTGGAGGGAAATGTGATGGATGGGGGCAGCGCTACAAGCTAACCGCAGAGGCAGTCGCGGCCTTGCTGCTTGGCCTGATACAGCGCGCTGTCGGCGCGGGCGATCACGCCTTGCAGGCTGTCCTTGGGCTGCATCTGCGCCAGGCCAATGGACACGGTCACCCCTGGCAGCACGCCAATCGGTGAGTGGAATGAGCTGACATTGCGCAGTGCCAGGCGCAGCCGCTCGCCGATGCTGCGGGCTTCATCGATGCCGATTTCCGGCAGCAGGATGACGAACTCTTCGCCGCCGTAGCGAGTCAGGCTGTCCTTGGGGCGCAGCTGGTTGCGCAGGGTATGCGCAACCAGACACAGGGCATAGTCGCCGGCAAGGTGGCCGTGCTGGTCGTTGTAGGCTTTGAAGTGGTCGACATCGAGCATCAGCATGCACAGCGGTTTGCCATTGAAGGCGCTGCGGGTGCTTTCGCGCTCGAAGATATGTTCCAGCCAGCGGCGGTTATAGGCGCCGGTGAGGGCGTCGATATTGGCTGTCTGCTCGCTGTCAAGGATGATCCGGTTGCCTTTGCGCACGCGGTCGCAAAGCAATTCGAGCATGTTCTGCATCAGTTCCGGTGATTGCCGGAACAGGTTGAACAGTGATTCGCGGTGCAGGCGCAGCACGCAGCAGGGTTCGGTCGCCACTACATAGGCAGAAGGGTGTTCATTGTCGATAAAGCTGATTTCGCCGGCGCAGTCGCCGACGCTCAGGGTGCTGACGGCCTGGCTGTCGAGCGAGCCGAGATAGACCTTGAGTTGGCCCTTAAGCAGCAGATAGAGGTACTGATTGCGGTTGAAGGGTGACAACAGTACTTCGCCGGCTTCCAGATCACAGGCGCGGAATTCCTTGAGCAGCTGGCTAATGCTGCTGGCGGCGACGTTATTGAACAGTCGCAGGTGGCGAAGTTGCTGCAGGTCAGCCTGCCATTTGGCGTTTTTCATTGGATCGGCAGGTGTGACAGTTGTGGATTGGGAATGTTGGTCATCGCTAACGCTCCCTGCATTAAGGGCGAACACCATGCATGAACATATTCCGCTGCCTGTGGCCTGACAATCCTTGTCAGACGCACGGGCGACCAGTGGTATTGAAGTTGAATGGTTGGTCACAAATCTGGCGCGATCCTTGCGCCAGCACTTGCTTACTCGGCGGGGTGCAGTTCTATGGCCACGGCAAAGCCGGCCAGGCGTTGAGTGATGGCGTCGGCCAGCGTGGTTTCACCAGCCGGCAGATGGATATGCGCGACCTGGCCGCGCTTGTCATCGCTGAGCACTTCTACGCGCAGGCGTGAATCCAGCTCCGCCAGCGCAGCCTGGTAGACGCGCGCGATGGCATCGAAGCGCAGCGCCGGTTTGAAGGTTTTACCCACGGCGGTCAGCGGAATGGCGTCGATGATCCAGGCGTCCTTGGGGATCGCTGCGCGCTCGGGGATGTGTTCGGCGGCATGGGCCAGCAGTTCGGCTTCGCTAACTTCAGTGCCGGGCTTGAGCTGCACATACACCACAGGCAGTTCGCCAGCCTTTTCGTCGGGCTTACCGACCGCTGCGGCCATGGCCACGGCGGGGTGCTTGTGCAGCGCCTCTTCAATCATCTGCGGGTCGATATTGTGGCCGCCACGGATGATCAGGTCCTTGCTGCGCCCGGTCAGCCAGATATAGCCGTCGGCATCTACGCGGCCCAAATCGCCGGTATTGAACCAGTCGCCGTCGACCCAGATGCCGGCGTTCTTGCTGCTCTGCAGATAACCCTTGAACACCGTGGCGCCACGGATGCACAGGTTTCCGATTTCATTGCGGTTGGCCTCTCTTAGATAGTTGCCCTGTTCGTCGAGCACCTTGATGCTCACCTCGCAATAAGGCATCGGCAAGCCTATGGAGCCGGGGCGACGCTCGCCGGCAGGCGGGTTGGCGCAGCTGCCGCAGGTGCCTTCGGTGAGGCCGTAACCTTCGATCAGGGTCAGCCCGGTTTTGCTTTCGAACTGGCGGATCAGTTCCACCGGCATTGGCGCGGCGCCGCACAGCGCGTATTTCAGCGAGCTGAGGTCATGGCCTTCGCTCGGCACCTGCAGCAGACCGGCGTAGATGGTCGGCACGCCGCTGAAGAAGCTGACCTTGTGGCGCTCGATGATCGTCCAGAAATTGCCGATCAGGTTGGGGTTGCGATACCCCTGCGGGGTGGCCAGCAGCACTTCGGCGCCGCCGATAAAGGCGGTGAGGCCGGTGACGATCACGCCGTTGACGTGAAACAGCGGCAGGCCGCAGAGGGTGACATCGCCCGGCGCGAAGCCGGTAACCAGATTCATGCTGTAGGCCATGGCCACTTCGTTACTGTGGCTGTGTGGCGCCAGCTTCGGTGTGCCGGTGGTGCCGCCGGTGTGGAAGTAGCTGGCGATGTCGTCCTGTGCGATGACGCGGCCGCTCTCCAGGTGATCATCCGGGCAGCTGGCGATCAGCTCGTCGAAATCCAGCACGCCGTCCGGCAAGGGGCCGCGCTGCGCCTTGATAGCGCTGCGCTGTGGCTCTGGCAGCAGGTTGGCCATATCCACGCAGATAATTGCTTTGAGCGCAGGCAGTTGCGCGCGCAGGCCTTCGACCTTGGCCCACAGGTCGGTGCCGGGGAAAGGCGCCAGGGTCACCAGCAGTTCGGAGTCCGAGGCCTGGATCAGCTCGGCAATATGTTCCGGATCGAGCAGCGGGTTGATCGCGTTGACGATCCCGGCTGCTTCACCGCCCCAGATGGTGAAATGGGTGTGCGGCAGGTTGGGCAGCAGAAACGATACCGCCTTGCCCGGGCGCAGGCCCAGGCGGTGGAAGGCGTTGGCGGTCTGGGTGATCTTGCCCAGCAGTTGCCCATAACTGAGGCGGTAGGCCGCCTCATCTGCCGTGCCCTGGAGAATAAACGAGAGTGCCGGTGCATCCGCTTGCCGCGCGGCGCTGCGGCGGATCAGCTCATAGGTGCTGGCCGGCAGGTCGCGCTCGGCCAGTGGGGTTTGCTCGATCAGCTGGATATCGCGCAGGGTTTTGATCGCAGGGATGGCAGGCATATGTTTCGCTCGCAGACAGTCAACTGGTGAACCGTTGCTCCAGCCAGTCGGCGATGTCGCGGATTTCCTCATTCACCACTTCGTGGCCCATCGGGTAATCACGCCATTGCACGCTGACGCCGGAGGCACTCAGGTAGTCATGGGCTGCGCGGCCCATGGCCGGCAGAACTATGTCGTCGAATGTGCCATGCAAACACAGGACCGGCAGTTGTTTTTTTGTATCTGCCAGCTGGATGTCGTCGCTGAAGGTCGGTGCATAGGTCGACAGGGCCATCACCCCACCGAGGGCGAACTGCCAGCGCAGGAAAGCGGTGTGCAGCACCACCGCGCCACCCTGGGAGAAACCGGCGAGAACGATGCGCGCAGGATCAATGCCGCTGTCACGCTGCGCTTCGATCAGCGCAATTACCTGCTGCGCCGAGGCTTCCAGCTGCTCACGGTTGATCGCCCGCGCTGGGCTCATGGCCAGAATGTCGTACCAGCTGGGCATGGCGTAGCCGCCGTTGATGGTCACCGCCTGAGTCGGTGCTTGCGGCAGAACGAAGCGGGTGCTGTGCAAACGCTTCTGCAGCATCTCCGCAACCGGCATAAAGTCGTAGCGGTCGGCACCCAGGCCGTGCAACCAAATGACGCACGAGTCTGCGGCAAGTGTGGGCTGAAGAATCAAGGGTTCGCTCATTTGAGGCTCCGCTGTGGTGCGTGCGCGCTGATTTAGTGCGCGAGAAATTTTAGGGGGTGGCGATTCTAGAAAGAAGTTGTCGCCAGGGTGCAAGTTTTGCTCTTGACCTGTCCGTATGGTGCTCAAAGCGCGGCGCTGGTACGGGCCTTGCTATACACCCTAGGGACTGATGACGTTGCCTGGTAGTGGTAACACTGCCACCAAACTGGGCACGGAGCAGACTGAAATGCCTTTGCCGGCGTTTCACAGGTTCGCCAGGCGCTGCATGCTGTGCGACAAGTCACTTGCTATCTGTCTCTAGCCCATTCAAATAATGGGCGGGTGAGAGTTTATGGCCGCTGGAGCAATCGGCAACTAAACTCGCGCTAAGGTTTGATCCCCGGTTGAGTGTGTTGCTGCCGACACAGTCAACGAGCCCCATAAGGGTACGGTGGTAGAACCGAGACTCCAAACACAACAAAAGCAACTGGAGGTTTTAATGAAGATGGTGAAATCCACATTGGCAGTACTGACCACCGCCGCTGTTCTCGGTGTCAGCAGTTTTGCTCAAGCAGGCGCTACTCTGGACGCGATCCAGAAGAAAGGTTTCGTACAGTGCGGTATCAGCGATGGTCTGCCTGGCTTCTCCTACGCCGATGAGAAGGGTAACTACCTGGGCCTCGACGTTGACGTATGCCGCGCAGTTGCTGCTGCAGTATTCGGTGACGCTACCAAGGTCAAGTACAGCCCGCTGACCGCCAAAGAGCGCTTCACCGCGCTGCAGTCTGGCGAAGTTGACATACTCTCGCGTAACACCACCTGGACCAGCTCGCGCGATTCGGGCCTGGGTCTGAACTTTGCCGGCGTCAACTACTACGACGGTCAAGGCTTCCTGGTTAACAAGAAACTCGGCGTTTCCAGCGCTAAAGAACTCGACGGCGCAACTGTCTGCATCCAGGCAGGTACCACCACCGAGCTGAACCTCTCCGACTACTTCCGCGCCAACAGCCTGAAGTACACCCCGATCACCTATGACACCTCCGACGAGAGCGCCAAATCGGTTGAAGCTGGCCGTTGCGACGTGCTGACCTCCGACCAGTCGCAGCTGTACGCACAGCGCATCAAACTGGCCGACCCGGAGTCCTACGTGGTACTGCCGGAAGTGATCTCGAAAGAGCCACTGGGCCCGGTCGTACGCCAGGGTGACGAAGAGTGGTTCGACATCGTGCGCTGGTCGCTCTACGCGATGGTTAACGCTGAAGAGCTGGGTGTGACTTCGGCCAACGTCGAAGAGCAAGCCAAATCCACCAAGAACCCCGACGTAGCTCGTCTGCTCGGCGCTGAAGGTGAATTCGGTAAAGATCTGAAACTGCCGAAAGACTGGGCCGTACAGATCGTCAAGCAAGTGGGCAACTACGGTGAAAGCTTCGAGCGCAACGTCGGTACCGGCAGCGAGCTGAAGATCGAACGTGGCCTCAACGCCCTGTGGAACAAGGGTGGTCTGCAGTACGCACCGCCGGTGCGCTGACCGTCCGCTGCCAGCCGCTCGTCCTGAGTGGCTGGCATTGTTCTGATTGATGTGAACCTCATGCCCGCTAATGCGGGCATGAGGGTTCCAAGAGGGCTCCTATGCAAACCACTGCAAATGTCCCGCGCCCTGGTGGATCGGTTTGGACCGACCCCAAGGTGCGTGCCTGGCTATTTCAAATTCTTGCCGTTATCGCCGTTGTGGCGCTCGGCTGGTTTCTGTTTGACAACACCCAGACCAACCTGGAAAAGCGCGGAATCACTTCCGGGTTTTCCTTTCTCAATAACAGCGCCGGTTTCGGCATTGCCCAGCACCTGATCGACTACAACGAAAGCAACTCCTATGGGCGTGTTTTCGTGGTGGGCCTGCTCAACACCTTGCTGGTGTCGGTGATTGGTATCGTCCTGGCGACGCTGTTGGGTTTTCTGCTGGGTGTGGCGCGTCTGTCGCCGAACTGGTTGGTCAGTAAGCTGGCCACTGTGTACATCGAGACGTTCCGTAATATCCCGCCGCTGCTGCAAATCTTCTTCTGGTATTTTGCCGTCATGCTCTCCCTGCCAGGACCGCGGCAGAGCATGGGCATGGGCGAGACGTTCTTCCTCAATAGCCGTGGCCTGTATATGCCGGCCCCAAGTCCGACCGACAGCTTTGGTCTGTTTGCCGGTGCGGTGATTGTGGCGATCATTGGCGTGGTGTTGCTGTCGCGCTGGTCGAAGGCGCGTTTCGAGGCCACCGGCAAGTACTTCCCGGTATCCCTCGGCGCTGTGCCGCTGTTGCTGGTTCTGCCTGGCCTGGCCGTGCTGCTGGGGGGAAACCCGCTGCAATGGAGCGTGCCGGAGCTGACCGGGTTTAACTTCCGTGGCGGCTGGGTGCTGATCCCTGAGTTGATGGCGCTGACCCTGGCGTTGACCATCTACACCGCCGCCTTTATTGCCGAGAACGTACGTTCCGGGATCATGGCGGTCAGCCACGGGCAGACCGAAGCGGCGCGCTCCCTGGGCCTGCCTGCGGGCAAGACCCTGCGTCTGGTGATTATTCCGCAAGCGCTGCGGGTGATCATTCCGCCGTTGACCAGCCAATACCTCAACCTGGCGAAGAACTCCTCGCTGGCCGCCGGTATCGGTTATCCGGACATGGTCTCGCTGTTCGCCGGTACGGTACTCAATCAGACCGGGCAAGCGATCGAGGTGATTGCCATCACCATGAGTGTGTACCTGGCGATCAGTATCAGCATTTCCATGCTGATGAACTGGTACAACAAGCGCATTGCGCTGATCGAGCGGTAAGGAGCAGCCATGCAAACTCATACTTTCAAACCTGATCTACCGCCACCCGCGCTCAGCGTTGGTGTGGTCGGTTGGCTGCGCGCCAACCTGTTCTCCAGCTGGTTCAACACCCTGTTGACGCTGTTCGCCGCGTACCTGGTGTGGCTGATTGTGCCGCCGCTGATTCAGTGGGCGTTGATCGATGCGGACTGGACCGGCACCACCCGTGCCGACTGCACCAGCGGCGGGGCCTGCTGGGTGTTTGTGCAGCAGCGTTTCGGCCAGTTTATGTACGGTTTCTACCCGAGTGAGCTGCGCTGGCGCGTTGACCTGACCCTGTGGCTGGCGATCATCGGTGCTGCACCGCTGTTCGTGCCGCAAATGCCGCGCAAGGCCATGTATGGCCTGGCTTTCCTGGTGGTTTACCCGGTGCTGGCGTACTGGCTGTTGCACGGTGGCTTCTTCGGTCTGTCGACCGTGTCGACCAGCCAGTGGGGCGGCCTGATGCTGACCCTGGTGATCGCCGCTGTCGGTATTGCCGGCGCCTTGCCGCTGGGCATTCTGCTGGCGCTGGGGCGCCGTTCGGACATGCCGGCGATTCGCGTGATCTGCGTGACCTTTATCGAGTTCTGGCGCGGGGTGCCGTTGATCACCGTGCTGTTTATGTCCTCGGTGATGCTGCCGCTGTTCCTGCCTGAGGGCCTGTCCTTCGACAAACTGATGCGTGCGCTGATCGGGGTGATCCTGTTCCAGTCGGCCTATATCGCCGAAGTGGTGCGTGGTGGTCTGCAGGCGATTCCCAAGGGTCAGTACGAGGCCGCTGCGGCCATGGGCCTGGGCTACTGGCGGATGATGGGGCTGGTGATTCTGCCGCAAGCCCTGAAGCTGGTTATTCCCGGCATCGTCAACACCTTTATTGCGCTGTTCAAGGACACCAGCCTGGTGATCATCATCGGCCTGTTCGACCTGCTCAACAGCATCAAGCAAGCCACCACCGATCCGGCTTGGCTGGGCATGGCCACTGAAGGCTATGTGTTCGCCGCGCTGATTTTCTGGATTTTCTGTTTTGGTATGTCCCGCTACTCCCAACATCTGGAGCGCAAGCTGGACACCGGCCACAAGCGTTAGGAGCTAACCCATGAGTGAAGCAAACAAACAGCCTGCGCCTGCTGACGGCATGATCCAGATGCAGGGCGTGCACAAATGGTACGGTCAGTTCCATGTGCTTAAAGACATCAACCTGAATGTGCAGGCCGGTGAGCGTATCGTGTTGTGCGGGCCATCCGGCTCGGGCAAATCGACCACCATTCGTTGCCTCAACCGTCTGGAAGAACACCAGCAGGGGCGCATCGTGGTCGATGGCACCGAGCTGACCCACGACCTCAAGCACATCGAAGCGGTGCGTCGCGAAGTCGGCATGGTGTTCCAGCACTTCAACCTGTTTCCGCACCTGACTGTGTTGCAGAACTGCACCCTGGCCCCGATGTGGGTGCGCAAGATGCCCAAGCGTCAGGCGGAAGAGATTGCCATGCACTTTCTCGAGCGTGTGCGCATTCCGGAACAGGCCAACAAGTACCCAGGCCAGCTTTCTGGCGGCCAGCAACAGCGTGTGGCGATTGCCCGTGCGCTGTGCATGAAGCCAAAGATCATGCTGTTCGACGAGCCGACCTCGGCCCTCGATCCGGAAATGGTCAAGGAAGTGCTGGATACCATGATCGGCCTGGCTGAAGACGGCATGACCATGCTCTGCGTAACCCACGAAATGGGCTTTGCCCGCACCGTGGCGAACCGGGTGATCTTTATGGACAAGGGCGAAATCGTTGAACAGAACGAGCCTAACGCCTTCTTCACCAACCCGCAGAACGAGCGCACCAAGCTGTTCCTCAGCCAGATCATTCACTGAGTTTCAGCCGCAATAAAAAGGGAGCCTTCGGGCTCCCTTTTTATTTGCGCATGGGTAGCAGATCCGAGAATGGCTCTTACTTGCTTTCCGGCCATAGGCGCAGTGGCTTACCTGCGGCGGGCCACAGCTGTAGCTGCTCGGTGGCGGAGAAGTCCCAGCGTTCTACCTTGCTCAGGCTGTCGAGAAAGCGCGCTTCCTGCTCCATCAGCGCCGGGGCGCACATCTTGCGGGTGCTGCCGGCGGCGCTGAAGCTGAGCTTGTTGCCCTCCAAGGTGTAGCCGGCAAACCAGTGGTTGCAGCCGGCGTTGCCATAGGCGCGGCCATCGTCACCGAGGGTGAGGGTCAAATGGCTGCGGTCGATCAGCGGGCGTTCGCCGATCCATTCCACCTGGTAGCTGTGCTCGGTTTCCAGCTGCGGTGCGGATGTGGCGCAGCCCACGAGACCGGCAGCCAGCAGGCTGATAGTCAGTACGCGTTTCATATAGCCTCCTTGTTGATGCATTTCGGGCACAGGTGCTTGGCGTTTTTCGACTGCCAGCCCAGTTCCTTGATTCGCGCTTCGGCGGCCGGTGCCTGGGCCTTTTTGCCGAGTGCGGCGTCGACGGCGAATTCGAAGTCCAGCTGCGCATTGCAGCTGTCGCAGTTGGCCTGCCAATTGAAGATCGCCAGTTCCTTGAACGCCGGGCCGGTGGCCACCGCCACCCACTGGCCGCGCGGGTTGATCAGGTGACGAACCTTGTCGGCCTGCAGGCGCATGGACAGTTCGCGGCTGCCCTTGAGGGTGACCAGCAGGGTGTCGCCGCTCTGGATCGAACCGCCATTGCCGGTGACCTGGTAACGGCCCGGTGCCAATGCGCGGCATTCGATCAGGGTGTGCTCGGGGTTGAGCAGGTTGTAGCGAAAGTCGTGTTCAGCCATGAATCCTCCAGATAGGCGTAAATGCTATCACGCGGCAGGAAGCAGCTGATTGATCGGCGCATTTCCCAGCCAGGCGGCGATATTGTCGCGGGTGGTGCCGGCAATAGCGGCCAATGCTTCGTGGGTGAGAAAGCCCTGATGCGCGGTAATCAGCACATTGGGAAAGCTCAGCAGGCGCGCCAGCACATCATCCTGCAGCGGTTGTTCGGAGCAATCCTCGAAGAACAGCTCGGCTTCTTCTTCATACACATCCAGCCCCAGATAACCCAGTTGCCCGCTTTTCAGCGCGCCGATCAGCGCCGGGGTATCGATCAAGGCGCCGCGCCCGGTATTGATCAGCATCACGCCGCGCTGCATCTGCTGTAACCGCGCGGCGTTGATCAGGTGGTGAGTGGCGGCGTTGAGCGGGCAGTGCAGGCTGATGATGTCGCTGCTTTCGAGCAGCTGATCCAGCCCGACCTGCTGCGCGCCGGCAGGTAGCTCGGCGATGTGCGCCGGGTCATGGATCAGCAGCTGGCAGCCGAAACCGGCCATGATCCGCGAGAAGGTCAGGCCGATCTGCCCGGCGCCGATAATCCCGACCCGTTTGCCGTGCAGGTCGAAGCCGATCAGCCCGCGCAGGGAGAAGTCGCCCTCGCGGGTGCGGTTGAAGGCGCGGTGAGTGCGCCGGTTGAGCGTCATGATCAGCGCCAGGGCATGTTCGGCGACGGCGTGTGGTGAATAAGCCGGCACCCGCACCACTGCCAGGCCGAGGGCGTGCGCGGTGTGCAGGTCGACATGGTTGTAGCCAGCCGAGCGCAGGGCAATCAACCGTGTACCGCCGGCGGCCAGTTGCTGCAGCACTTGGGCGTTAAGGTCGTCATTGATAAAGGCGCAAACCACCTCGTAACCGGCGGCCAGGCCGGCGCTGTCCTGGCGCAGGTGCGCTTCCTGAAAACTCAGCTGCCAGTCGTCCGGGAAACCAGCAGCGCGAAAGCTCTGCTGATCGTAAGGCTTGCTGCTGAACAGGATGATGCGCATGGGGCTCCTTGGTGTGTGGCTGCGCAGCGCCTGAATCAAGCGCTGACCTGGGCGTGCCGCGCCAACCGGTCGATGGCGGCATCCAGCTCATCCAGGGCTTGTTGGGCGGCGGGATCGTTCTGTTTCAGCAGGGTTTCGCTGCGCTGGCAGGCGGCGCGCAGCTGCGGCACGCCGCAGTAGCGGGTAGCGCCGTGCAGGCGGTGTACGCGTTCGATCAGGCTGTTGCGCTCGCCACTGTCCCGCGCCTGGCGAATGGCCTGGCGGTCGCCGGGCAGGCCGGCCAGCAGCATGCTCAGCATATCGGCGGCCAGGTCCGCCTTGCCGGCAGCCAGACGCAGGCCTTCGTCGGCATCCAGCACGCTGAGGTTGTTATGCGTGGCGCTGATGCCGGTGTGTTCGCTGCTCTGGTTGCGCAGGGCCAGGCCGGTCCATTTGAGTACCACCTGGGCCAGCTGGCGTTCGCTGATCGGCTTGGTCAGGTAGTCGTCCAGGCCGCTTTGCAGCAGGGCGCGCTTTTCGTTGGCCAGGGCGTGAGCGGTCAGCGCAACAATCGGCACCGGGCCCTGGCCGCGTTCGTTTTCCTGTTGGCGAATCGCTTCGGTGGCCTGGCGGCCATCCATGCCGGGCATCTGTACGTCCATAAAGATCAGGTCGAACGTCTGCTCGGCGGCTTTTTCCACGGCCTCATAGCCGCTGTTGGCGATGCTGACTTGCGCGCCCATATCGTCCAGCAGGGTTTGCACCAGCAGCAGGTTGGCCGGGTTGTCGTCGACGCAGAGAATCAGCGGCGGCCGGCTCGGCGCGCTTTGCTTGTTTTCTGCGCGGTTCTGCCGTGGGCTGACCAGCTCGGCCAGGCCCCGTTGCAGCTTGCGTGTGCAGGCCGGCTTGGCCTGCAGCTGGCTGTAAGCATCCGGCAGCAGGCTGTGGTACAGCGACTGTTCGGTGGTGGGGCACAGCAGCAGGGTCTTGCAGGCCAGGCGTTCGAGCTCCCAGATGCGCTGATCGAGGCGCTCCGGCGGTAAGGTCTGGGTGCTGACGCCGAGTACCGCCAGTTCAATTGGCTGGGCGCTATGCCGCGCTTCGGCGACGGCGCTGAGCAGGCTGTCGAGGTTGTCGAAGCCACTGACCTGCAGGCCGCAGTCTTCCAGTTGGTGCTGCAGCGCCTGGCGGGCCAGGTCGTGGTGTTCCAGGGCGGCTGCGCGGCGACCGAGCAGCGGTGGCCGCGGCAGATCTTCGGCATCGTCACGGGCCTTGGGCAGGCTCAGGGTGATCCAGAATTCCGAGCCTTCCTCGGGGGTGCTGTCGACGCCGATTTCGCCGCCCATCTGTTCGATCAGACGCTTGGAAATCACCAGGCCCAGGCCGGTGCCGCCGGCCTGACGGCTGAGCGAATTGTCGGCCTGGCTAAAGGCCTGGAACAGTTCGCGCAGGTCGTCATCGGACAGGCCAATGCCGGTGTCTTGCACGCTGATGCGCAGCTGCGCACGGTCGGCGCTTTCGTCTTCAAGCATGGCGCGAATGACGATGGTGCCGGCGCGGGTGAACTTGATCGCGTTGCTCACCAGGTTGGTCAACACCTGCTTCAGTCGCAGCGGGTCGCCGATCAGCGACAGCGGCGTGTCGCGGTAGACCAGGCTGAGCAGCTCCAGCTGTTTAGCGTGGGCGGCGGGGGCGAGGATGGTCAGGGTGTCCTGCAGCAGATCGCGCAGGTTGAACGGGATATTTTCCAGCACCAGTTTGCCGGCCTCGATCTTCGAGAAATCGAGAATCTCGTTGATGATCGCCAGCAGGCTGTCGGCGGATTTCTCGATGGTGCCCAGGTAATCCTGTTGACGCGGGGTTAGTTCGCTTTTCTGCAGCAGGTTGGTGAAACCGAGGATGCCGTTGAGCGGGGTGCGGATCTCGTGGCTCATATTGGCGAGGAATTCGGATTTGATCCGGCTGGCCTCCAGGGCCTCCTTACGCGCCAGGTCCAGCTCGATGTTCTGGATTTCGATGGTTTCCAGGTTCTGCCGCACGTCTTCGGTGGCCTGGTCGACGCTGTGTTGCAGTTCTTCCTGGGCGTTCTGCAGCGACTCGGCCATGCGATTGATGCCCGAGGCCAGCTCGTCCAGCTCATGGCTGCCGAGTGGTGGCAGGCGGGTTTCCAAGTGGCCGTCCTTGAGCTGGGCAACGCTCTGTTTGATCTGCCGCAGTGGGTCGTTGATGGTGCGGCTCATGCGCACGGCGAGGAGGGCGGTGACCATCAGCCCGGTGGCGATCAGCAGCAGGCTGGCCAGCAGGCTGCGGTAGCCGCTGAGCAGGGTGCTGTGGTGCGACAGCTCCAGCTCGACCCAGCCCAGCAACCGCGTGCTTGGTTCTTCAGTGGTCTTGCCGGTCAGGCTCAGGTGCTGCTGATACACCGGCAACAGAAAACGCGTGGCGTTCTGGTTGCTGTTCTGTGCGGGTTGCGGCTCGCCAGCTGCCGGCGAAGGGTTGAGCATGCTTGGCCCGGCGTGGGCCAGGGTGTTGCGTTCGGCGGCGAGGAAGCTTACGGCGCGCACATCCGGCTGATCGAGTGCCTGGCTGGCAATGCGCTGCAGCACCTCGCTGTCACCGGCATGCAGCGCCGGCGCGGCCAATGGCGCGAGCTGTTCGATGATCATCTGTCCACGTTGCAACAGTTGCCCCTGCAAACCGGACAACTGCACCCAGGTGAAATAGCCGCCCAACACCAGCGCCAACAGGCTGGTGGGCAACAGGGTGAGCATGAGCACACGGCCTTTGATGCCTAAATCCTTTAACACGCGCTGCCTCCTTGGGTGATGTTTTGGCAGTGTAGCGATTCAGCCGGTGAGAATCTGTAGGTGAGTGTGGTGCGGTTAGTAGGTAGAATTATTCTCATTTGAATCGGTGAATTCCTCGTGCTCACTTGTAACCTTCCAACCGCGCGGATTCTTGCGGTTGAAGATGATCCGCTGCTGGCCAGCCATCTGCAGCAGCATCTGCAGGACAGTGGCTACAGCGTCAGCCTCAGCGGTGATGGCCGTGAAGGGCTGCGGCTGGCGGCCGAGGGCGACTTCGATTTGGTCCTGATGGACATTCTGCTGCCTGGCATCAGCGGCCTGCAGGTATTGCAGAGCCTGCGTGAACAGCGCGGTGTGCCGGTGATTCTGATGTCGGCGTTGGGCGGCGAGCAGGACCGGATTGCCGGTTTCAGCCAGGGCGCGGATGACTACCTGCCCAAGCCGTTCAGCATGGATGAGCTGAAAGTGCGCATCGAGGCGGTGCTGCGCCGGGTGGCTTATGAGCGGCGTGAATTTACTGCGCCGGGGCTGGATCCGCAGTTGCAGTTTGACGATTCGCGCACAGATGTGTGCCTGCGCGGCCAATGGGCTGATCTGACCCAGACCGAGTTTCGCCTGCTTGAGCTGTTCGTGCGCCATCCGGAAGGGTTGATGACCAAAGCCTTCCTCTATCAGCAGGTGCTACGCCGTGCTTATTCGCGGCACGACCGCAGCCTGGACATGCATATCAGCCATATCCGGCGCAAGTTGCTGGCCCTTGGTTACACGGCTGGGCGCCTGGAAACCGTGTGGGGCAAGGGCTACCTGTTCACCCGTGAGGGCGTCTGAGGCATGCCTGGGCGTCACTCTCTGTTCTGGCGGCTGGCTTTGCTGGTTATGGCCTTCTGCCTGCTGATCATCTGGGTCAGTTGGTCCTGGGGTGGGCGCATCGAGTTTCGCGGTTATCTGCTCAGCGAGGCGGCGCAGCAGCTGCTGCTCGACTATGCCGCTGAAGCCGAGCAGGCCTGGCGCAGCGGCGGTGCCGAAGGCGTCGAGCGCTGGCAGACGCAGATGCAGCAGCGCGAGTCAGTCTGGCTGACGGTGCTTGGCCGCGATTTGCGCGCCCTTGGCACGCGGACCTTGAGCCTGGTAGAAACCGAGCGGCTGACGGCCATGCGCCATATCGACTGGCCGATGAGCAAGCGCGCCAGTGGCCTGCCGGTGATTGCCCTGCCATTTCCGCAGCAGCCACTGGACGGTCAGCTGGTGATCGAGTTACCGGAGCGTTTCCTGCCGGAAGGCTTTACCTGGCACGCTCAGCTGCTGGTGCACGGCCTGCTGCCCTGTGGGCTGGCGCTGCTGCTCTGTGCCTTGCTGTATCGCCTGCTGATTACCCCGTTGCAGCACCTGCGTGAGCAGGCCAACGCCCTGCGCGGAGAGCAGCTGAGTGTGCGTATGGCAAGCCAGATCAGTGCCCGTCAGGATGAGCTGGGCGAGCTGGGCCGCGCTTTTGACCATATGGCCGAGCGCCTGCAGGGTATGCTCAGCCTGCAACGTCAGCTACTGCGCGATCTTTCCCATGAATTGCGCACGCCCCTGAGCCGTTTGCGGGTGGCCTGTGAAAGTGGCCTGGATGCCGAGCAGCTGCGCCAGCGCCTGGAGCGTGAAGTCGGCGGCATGCAGCGCCTGGTCGATGACACCCTGGAGCTGATCTGGCTGGGTACCGAGCGTCCGCAACCGCCGCTGGAACCGATCAGCCTGCCATCACTGTGGGCGTTGCTGGTTGAGGATGCCTGCTTTGAAAGCGGCTGGCCGCAGGCCCAGTTGCGTTGCCGGTTACCTGAGGACTGCTGTGTGCGCGGGCATCTCAATGGGCTGGCGCAGGCGCTGGAAAACGGCTTGCGCAATGCCATTCGGCATTCCCCCCCTGGCGCAATGATCAGCCTGGATGGGCGCCTGGAGCAAGGTGATTGGTTGTTCTGGCTGGAGGATCAGGGTGGCGGCGTGGCGGCCACGGAGCTGGAGCAGATGTTCTTGCCCTTTATTCGCCTGTCGGCGGCCCGGCCCGGTGGTGATGGCTTTGGTCTGGGCCTGGCGATTGCTCGAGGTGCCATGCAGATGCAGGGCGGGGCGATGTGGGCCGAGAACACGGGGGAAGGCCTGCGCCTGAATTTTCGATTGAAAAGTGTATAGATTGTAAATGAACTTTACTCTCAAATAAGAATAAGTAGCATCTGCGCCGTTCCCGCGTACCGGTCGGGCTGGCGCAGCATGTGGCTGCCAGCTCTTGAATCTGTATGCGGACCATTCGCCACAGGAGAGGGTGTTCATGCAGTCGCGATTCAAGCTCAGTCATCTGTCGTTGGCCATCGTTGCGGCCAGTCTTTCCCCTTGCACGCTGTTTGCCGCTGACGTGGTAGATGCCGAGGTGGATGCCCTGAGCGCAACCGCCGAACCCGCCGATGCCATCAAGCTCAAGGATGCCGTGGTCACCGCCAAGCAGGAGCTCAAGCAGGCGCCGGGTGTGTCGATCATTACTGCCGAGGACATCAAGAAGCGCCCGCCGGCCAATGACCTTTCCGATGTGATTCGCCGCGAGCCTGGGGTCAACCTGACCGGCAACAGCACCAGCGGCAGCCGGGGCAACAACCGCCAGATCGACCTGCGCGGCATGGGCCCGGAAAACACCCTGATTCTTATCGATGGCCGTCCGTCCAGCTCACGCAACGCCGTGCGTTATGGCTGGACGGGTGATCGTGATACCCGTGGTGAAACCAACTGGGTGCCGGCTGAAGAAGTCGAGCGTATCGAAATTCTCCGTGGCCCGGCCGCTGCGCGCTATGGCTCGGGGGCCATGGGCGGGGTGGTGAACATCATCACCAAGCGGCCGACCGAGCAGCTGCGTGGCTCGGTCACCCTGTATGCAATCCAGCCGGAAGACGATGCCGAGGGCGCCGGTCAGCGCGCCAACTTTAACCTCAGCGGTGCGCTGAACGACAGCCTGGCCTTCCGCCTGTATGGCGGCGCTAACAAGACCAATGCTGACGATGCCGACATCAACGCCGAACGTCAGGTGGGTGCCGATACCCTGGTCGCGGGCCGTGAAGGCGTACGTAACAAGGACATCAGTGGCCTGCTCAGCTGGCAGTTGAACCCGGACCACAGTCTTGATCTGGAAGCCACCTACAGCCGTCAGGGCAACATCTACGCCGGTGACACCATGCTCAACGGTGGTGGTGCGTTCGTGAACCAGCTGTATGGCAAGGAAACCAACATCATCCAGCGCAGCAGCTATGCCTTGACGCATAACGGCGAATACGACTGGGGCAGCTCCACCGCCTCGCTGGCCTATGACTACACCCGTAACGAGCGCCTCAATGAGGGCCTGGCCGGGGGCGGCGAGGGCGCGCCGGCAGAGGGTGCCGGGGTGTTTATGTCACGTCTGCGTAACACCCGCGCCAATGCCGAGGTCAACTTGCCGCTGGAGATGGGCGCGCCGCAGGTGCTGACCCTGGGCGGTGAGTACCTCTACGAAAGCCTGAATGACCCAGGCTCCCTGCGTGCGCAAACCTGGGACCCAGGTGTCGGTGGTGTGCCGGCAGTTCCTGGTTTTGACCGCAGCCAGACCAAGACCACCGCGCATAGCTTTGCCCTGTTCGCCGAGGACAATATTGAGCTTGGCGCGCGCACTATCGTTACCCCGGGTCTGCGCTACGACGACCATGAAGAGTTCGGCGGTAACTGGAGCCCGAGCCTCAACGCCTCCCACAAGCTGACCGATGAGCTGACTCTCAAGGGCGGTATTGCGCGGGCCTACAAAACCCCCAACCTGTATCAGTCCAACCCCAACTACCTGCTCTACAGCATGGGCTTTGGTTGTAACGCGGCAGAAGCCAACGCCGGTGGCTGCTACCTGATCGGTAATCCGGATCTGGAGCCGGAAACCAGTATCAACAAGGAAATCGGCCTGGCCTTTGATAAAGGCACCTGGCGTACCAGCGCGACCTACTTCCGCAATGACTACAAGAACAAAATCGTTTCCAGCAACGATGCGGCGTTTCGTTTGAGCAACGGTCGTCGTGTGCAGAACTGGGAAAACTCCGGCAAGGCGGTGGTCGAGGGGGTTGAAGGCAACCTGTTCGTCACCCTCAGCCCGACGCTGGAGTGGAACACCAATTTCACCTACATGATCGAGTCCGAAGACAAGGACAGCGGCGAGCCGCTGAGCATCATCCCCGAGTACACCGTCAACACCAGCCTGGACTGGGCTGCCACCGAGAAGCTGTCGCTGCAGGTCAGCGGCACCTATTACGGCACCCAGGAATCCCCCAGCTACAATGCCCGGCGCAACGTCGCCATTGACAGCCAGGCGCAGAAGGATATCGACCCCTACGGCCTGATGGGCGTCAGTGCCGGCTATGCCTTCAATGAGCAGTACAGCGTGCGCATGGGCATCAACAACCTGTTCGACAAACGCATCTACCGCGAAGGCAACGCCACCGAAGCCGGGGCCAACACCTACAACGAAGCCGGGCGTGCCTACTTCGCCTCGGTCACCGCGTCCTTCTAGGTCATCGTGCTCCTTACCCGCTGCTACGGCGGGTCTCGGCTCCGCCAGGCGTGTCCTGGCGGAGCCTTTTCAGTGCAGGAAAACGCTTAATGCAAGTGTGGAATCAGGGGTATCTGGCTGAGTTGCCCTATCCCCATCATGTGCAGCCACAGTTGGCGCCCAGCTGGCTGGTGGCGCTGCAAACGGCCCTCGGTCAGCGAGCAAGCAGTTTGCAGGCGGGCTTTCGCTACTGCGAGCTGGGCTGCGGACAGGGCCTGAACAGCCTGCTATTGGCGGCCAGCAACCCGGCGGGGCAGTTCGTGGCGGTGGACTTCAACCCGCAGCATATCGAGCATGGCCGGCGTCTGGCGGCGGCTGCGCAGCTGAGCAATATCGAGTTTGTGCAGGCCGAGTTCACTGAGTTGCTCGCGCAGCCGGGCGAGGGTTACGACTTTATCGTCGCCCATGGGGTGTACAGCTGGGTAGCACCCGCCCAGCGTGCGGCCATCCGTGGTTTTGTCGAGCAGCGCCTCAACGCCAATGGGCTGCTGTGCCTGGGTTATATGTGTCAGCCCGGCATGGCGCCCTTGGTGGCGGCTCAGCGGTTTATCTGGCAGCACGCGCAACACAGCGAAGGTTCACCGCCGCAGCGTGTGCAGGCGGCGCTGGAGGCATTGCAGGCCTTGCAACAAGGCGGCGCCGGCTATTTTGTCGAGCAGCCGGAGATGGCCCGGCTGCTGGCGCGCAGTGCCGAGCAGGGGCTGGATTATCTGGCCCATGAGCTGCTGTGTGAGCACTGGCAGCCGTTGCCGGTGGCCGACGTTATGGCAGCGTTTGCCCGCTTTGGCTGTCAACTGATCGGCAGCGCCATTCCACTGGAAAACATCGATGCAGTGTCGCTGCCCGGTAACTGCCTGTCCGCGATTCAGGGCCTGACTGACCCGGCGCTGCGGGAAACCGCCAAGGACCTGGCGCGCAACCAGGCCCAGCGCAGTGACCTGTACCAACGCGGCGATCAGGCCCTGTCGGCCACGGCGCATCGGCAAGCCTTGCTGGACAGCTGCTGGGCACTCTTGCCCGCCGCGCCGGCAGCGGGGGCGGTGGAATTTTCAACGCGCATCGGTTCGTTGCAGGGCGCTGCCGAGTTGTATCAGCCGCTGCTGCAGGCACTTGGCGAGGGGCCGCAGAGCTTTGCCGAACTGGCGCGGCGGCCTGAGCTGGCGGCGCAGGTTGGCCAGCTCAGCGGTGCCTTGCAGCTGTTGACCTGGGCGGGCTATGCCCATCCGTTGCTGCACGCGCCGGTAGATGTTACTCGCTGCCAGGCGCTTAACCGTCTGCTGGCTGAGGGAGCGTTGCAGGGCGCCGGCTACGCGCATCTGGCTGCCCCCAGCCTGGGCGCGAGTGTGCCGGCGGATACGCTGGAAATGGCCGCCGTCCGCGTGTTGCTGGAGCACCCGCAGTTACGCGGCACATTACTGAGTGAAACCATTCAGGCCCTGCTGCGCCGTTATGGCCTTGGCGTGGAGCGGGTTGTCGAGCGCCTGCAGCACTTCGAGCAACGCACCTTGCCCAGCTGGCAAGTGCTGGGAGTTCTGCCATGAAGCGCTGCGGGTTGTGGTTGTTCTGCCTGCTCTGGCTGAGCGTAGCGAGCGCTGAGGATTATCCCGGTTACCAACGGCTTGAGCCGTTCCAGGTGCCGTCGGCAGATGCCCAGCGCAGCTATCAGGTGCAGTTGCTGGTGCCGGCGCGTGCAGCACCGGCCAGCGGCTTCCCGGTGCTTTATCTGCTTGATGGCCATGCCGCGTTGGCAGCGCTGAAGGCGCAATGGCTGGACGAACTGAAAGCGGGGACGCCGCCGCTGCTGGTGTTTATCGGGTATGCCGGTGAGCAGCCCTTCAATGTGCCGGCGCGCACCCTCGACTACACCCCGGCACGCCGCGATGGCCTGCCCATGCAGGCCTTCAATGGGGTGCAGGGCGGCGGTGCTGCGGCCTTTCTGGCGTTGCTGGAGCAGCGCATCAAACCGCAGGTGGCCGCGCTGCAGCCGGTTGATCCGGCGCAACAGGCGCTCTGGGGGCATTCGTTCGGCGGGCTATTCGTGCTCAATACCCTGTTCACCCAGCCGGCGAGCTTTACCCGCTACATCGCCGCCAGCCCGTCGCTGTGGTGGCAGTCCGGGCTATTGCTGGAGACCGAGCGTGACTTTGCCGGGGCCACTGCCCAGTTGTTGATCGTGCGCGGCAGTGACGAAGGTCTGCCAGGCAGCGCCCGACCCGGTGTCGACCCGGCGCTGCTGGAGCAGCGGCGCAAGGCCATGGCCGCGGTTCCGGCCGATGCCGCGCGGCAGATGGCTGAACGTCTCGGCCGCTGGCCGGGGATGCAGGTGAACTATCAGGAATTTTCCGGGTTGGGCCATGGGCCGATGTTGGCCGCGTCCTTGCGGCCGGCACTGCGGATGGCGGCCGGCCTGGCGCAGGAGGGCAGCGATGAGTAAGGCCGAAGAAACAACCCAGGCGTGGCCGATCTGTTCGCGGGTGTTGGCCGGGCTGCTGGGCGGTTATGGGTTCACCTACGCATTGACCGCTGCCCTGGCGCAGCTGTTGCCGCTGGACCGGGTGGATGCGCTGCTGATCGCCAGCCTGCTGTCATTCACCTTCTACACCCTGGCGATTCTTTGGGCGTTTGCCGCGCGCAGCGCCTGGCGCGCCTGGGCGGTATTGCCAGCGGCCGCACCGCTGATGCTGATCGGCTTCTGGCCACAGCTGCTGGAGCGCCTGACATGAAACAGACCCTGACCCAATCCATGGCCTGGCTGCACACCTGGGGTGGCCTGCTGTTCGGTTGGTTGTTGTTCGCCATCTTTCTCACCGGCAGTCTGGCGGTGTTCGATCAGGAGATCGATCACTGGATGCAGCCGGAGATCCAGCAAACATCGGTCAGCAATGCTCAGGCTGTCGAGCATGCCGTGGCCTATCTGCAACGCCAGCATGCCGATGCCAGCGCCTGGAACATCAGCCTGCCCAGCTCGCGCATGCCCGTCTTGCGGGTGACGGCGGGTGACCGGCGCTCGGGCATCAGCACCTACTTGGACCCACTCACCGGTGAGCCCTTGGTGGTGCGTGACACGGCCGGCGGGACGTTTTTCTTTCGTTTCCACTACAGCCTGAGCATGCCACGCAATCCGGGTATCTGGATTGTCGGCCTGGCCGCCATGGCCATGCTGGCGGCACTGGTCAGCGGCATCATCATCCACAAGAAGTTCTTCAAGGAATTCTTCACCTTCCGCCCGAACAAGGGCCAGCGCTCCTGGTTGGATGTACACAATGCCAGTGCAGTGTTGCTGTTACCGTTTCACCTGATGATCACCTACACCGGCCTGTCGATCTTTGCCCTGATCTATATGCCGGCGGCGCTGGATAGCCTCTACAAGGGTGATTTTGCGGCGTTCTATCGCGAGCATATCGAGGTGCTGGAGGAGCCGCGTCAGGCACAGACTCACCCCGCGCCACTGACGGCGCTGGCTCCGCTATTGGCCCAGGCCGAAGCACGCATGGGGCCGCTGAGCGGTATGGTGATCGAGCACCCCGGCCGCAGTGATGCGCATATCGAAATGCGCCGGGTGCTGGGTAACCGCATTGCCCTGACCAAGGGCCACAACATGGTGTTTGACGGTGTCACCGGTGAGCTGCTGGCCGGGCCGCCGGAGCTGCGCCCCAGCGTGCTGGCGCAGCGGGTGATGTTTGGCCTGCACTTTGCGCAGTTCGGCGGCTACCCGATGCGCTGGTTGTACTTCGTCTGCGGCTTGCTCAGCAGCGCCATGATCGCCACCGGGCTGGTGCTGTTTACCGTCAAGCGGCGGCGTAAATACGCCAGTGAAAACCCGCTGGGGCAACAGCTCTATCGCCTGGTAGAAAGCCTCAACGTGGCGACTATTGCCGGTCTGGCCGTAGCCTGTATCGGCCTGCTATGGCTCAACCGCTTGTTACCGGTTGAGCTGGCGCAGCGTGGCGGCTGGGAAGTGCGTGGTTTCTTCGCACTCTGGTTACTGAGTCTGCTGCACGCCTGGCTGCGCCCGCGCCTGCAGGCCTGGCGTGAGCAGCTGAGCCTGGCGGCGTTGCTGTGCCTGGGTTTGCCGCTGCTCAGTGCGCTCAGCGATGACCAGGCATGGGGCGATAGCATGCGCCTGTGGCTAGAGGTGACGGTGGTGGCGCTGGGCCTGCTGCTGGTCTGGAGCGTCTGGCGTTTGCGTCAGCCGCAGGTGCAGCGCATCGCACGCAAACCGCAACCCGTTCAGGCACAGGTGAATTGAGATGATGACGGCATTCTTGGGCAGTCTCTTGCTGGCCTACAGCAGCATGCTGGCGCTGTGTCAGGGGCTGGAGCGGCATTACAAGCAGGTCTGGGGCAGGGCGCCGACGTTGGGGTTGCGGCGTGTTCTGCGCCTGGCCGGCTGGTTACTGCTGGTCGCGAGCCTCTGGGCCAGCGCACAGGCCTGGGGTTGGGCGATGGGGCCGGTTGGCTGGCTTGGGCTGCTGTCATTGAGCGGCCTTCTACTGGCCTGGCTGCTGCCCTATACGCCACGGCTGGCGGTGTATTGGCCGTTGGTTGGGTTGCCGGTGTGGGGCGCGGCCTACCTGTTGGCCATTTGAATCAAGCGATTTCTATACGTGTTAGCCGATATGGCCGGGCGAGGTTTGCCGTTATCATGACGACCTTCTTTGCTTCTGGATCATCTCGTTCGCCATGAGCCCGCATTACCCAACCATCGCCGATTGCATCGGCAACACCCCGCTGGTGCGTTTGCAGCGCCTGCCGGGTAACACCAGCAACACCTTGCTGTTGAAGCTGGAAGGCAACAACCCGGCCGGTTCGGTAAAGGACCGCCCGGCGTTGTCGATGATCACTCGCGCCGAGCAGCGCGGCGATATCCAGCCCGGTGATGTGTTGATTGAAGCCACCAGCGGCAACACCGGCATCGCCCTGGCGATGGCGGCGGCAATCAAGGGTTACCGGATGATCCTGATCATGCCGGACAACTCCACCGCTGAGCGCAAGGCGGCGATGACCGCCTACGGCGCGCAGCTGATTCTGGTCGGCGGTATGGAAGAGGCCCGCGACCTGGCGCTGCAGATGCAGGCCGACGGCAAGGGCAAGGTGCTCGATCAGTTCGCCAACGGCGACAACCCGATTGCCCACTACACCAGCACCGGCCCGGAAATCTGGCAGCAGACGGGCGGGCAGATCACCCATTTCATCAGTTCCATGGGCACTACCGGCACCATAATGGGCGTGTCGCGCTTTCTGAAAGAACAGAAGCCGGAGGTGCAGATCGTCGGGCTGCAGCCGATGGAAGGCGCGGCGATTCCTGGCATCCGCCGTTGGCCGCAGGAGTACCTGCCGAAGATTTATCAGGCCGAGCGGGTGGATCGCATTATCGACATGGGCCAGCAGGAAGCCGAAGACGTGATGCGCCGCCTGGCGCGTGAAGAAGGTATTTTCTGCGGGGTGTCCTCCGGTGGTTCGGTGGCGGCGATGCTGCGCCTGTCTCAGGAAGTCGAGAACGCGGTGATGGTGGCGATCATCTGCGACCGTGGCGACCGTTACCTGTCCAGCGGCGTTTACGATGTCCCCAGCTCTGATGGCAAAAGCAACTGATGGCCAAGAAAGACGGCGGTCTGCGCTTTCAACCCAGCGGTGGTTCCCGTGCGCCGCAGGTGCCGGTGGGCAAGAAGCAGAAATTGACCATCGAGCGTCTGGCCAATGACGGCCGTGGCATCGCGTTCAGCGAAGGGCGTACCTGGTTTGTCAGCGGCGCGCTGACTGGTGAGCAGATCGAAGCGCGGGTGCTGGGTGCCCACGGCAAGGTGGTCGAGGCGCGGGTTGAGCGCATTCTCACGGCCAGTGCCGAGCGGCGCAGCGAGGCCTGCGTGCATGCCAAGGTCTGTGGCGGCTGCAGCTTGCAACATATGCCCCATGCCGATCAGCTTGCCCTGAAACAGCGCATGCTCGCCGAGCAACTCAGTCGTCTGGCCGATCTTCAACCGCAGGAATGGTCCGCGCCACTGGTCGGCCCGGAGCTGGGTTATCGCCGCCGCGCACGGATTGCCGTGCGCTGGGACAACAAGGCCAAGCGCCTGGATGTTGGTTTTCGCGCAGCGGCCAGCCAGGACATCATCGCCATCAGCGATTGCCCGGTGCTGGTACAACCCTTGCAGCCGATCCTGCGTGCGTTACCGCAGGTGTTGCGTGCGTTGGATAAACCCCAGGCCATTGGTCATGTCGAGTTGTTCAGTGGCAGCAGCAGTGCTGTGCTGATAAGGCATACCGCTGCATTGAGTGAGGCGGACCTGGCTCGTTTGCAGGCGTTCTGCACTGCGCAGAATGCGCAATTGTGGTTGCACGGCACGGCTGAGCCGCAGCCGTTTGACCCGGCGCAGCAGCTGAGTTATCGCCTGGATGCGTTTGCTCTCGACCTGGCGTATCGGCCCGGCGACTTTGTTCAGGTCAACCAGCCGGTGAACGACGCCATGGTTGCGCAGGCGCTGGACTGGCTGGCGCCGCAGGCCGATGAGCGGGTGCTGGATCTGTTTTGCGGCCTGGGCAATTTTGCTTTGCCGCTGGCCCAGCGGGTGCGGGAACTGGTGGCGGTGGAGGGCGTGCAAACTATGGTCGAGCGCGCCGCCGGTAATGCCGCGAGCAATGGCCTGGGCAATGCGCACTTTTTCCAGGCCGACCTGTCCAACCCGCTGGCCGATGCCAGCTGGGCCCAGGGCGGTTTCGCTGCCGTGCTGCTGGACCCGCCGCGTGATGGCGCGCTGCAGGTGGTCAAGCAAATGACGGCGTTGGGCGTCAAACGGGTGCTGTACGTGTCGTGCAATCCGACGACCCTGGCCCGCGACAGCGCCGAGTTGCTGGCGCAGGGGTATCGGCTGGAACGTGCCGGTATCCTCGATATGTTTCCGCAAACCGCGCACGTCGAAGCGATGGCGCTGTTTGTCAGGCAGTAGATAGAAGCGCTGAGGTACAACGGCAGATGCTTGGTTTTATCCGGCGCCGCCCTTATCTCAGCGCTGCAGGGGCGCGCAGGGAGTGCGCCTTAAGTGGTTAAACCGACCGCCTCATAGAAGGTGGCGACTGTTCGGTGTGCATGCCGCGCACCGTAGGGAAGGTAAGCAAGATGGTTCAGGTCAGAGCGCATCAGCCGATCAACGACGACGGCAGCATCAACCTTGAAGCCTGGCTCGGGCATGTACTGAGTGTCGATCCGGCGCTGGATCGCGAAGCCCTGCGCGAGGCCTGTGAGTTCGCCCGCGAGGCCGAGCAGCAGGCCAATGCCGCCAAGAATCTATGGACCGAAGGCGCGTCGAGTTTTCGCGCTGGGCTTGAAATCGCCGAAATTCTCGCCGACCTCAAGCTCGATCAGGACTCCCTAGTCGCAGCCGTAATCTACCGCTGCGTGCGCGAAGGCAAGGTGCCGTTGGCGCTGGTGCATCAGCGCTTCGGGCCTGTCGTCGCCAAGCTGGTGGAGGGCGTGCTGCGCATGGCGGCGATCAGCGCTTCCTTGAACCCGCGTGATTCCCTGGTACTCGGCTCCCAGGCGCAGGTGGAAAACCTGCGCAAGATGCTCGTGGCCATGGTCGATGACGTGCGTGTGGCGCTGATCAAACTGGCCGAACGCACCTGCGCGATCCGTGCGGTGAAGGAAGCCGATGACGAGAAACGCCAGCGCGTGGCCCGTGAGGTGTTTGATATCTATGCGCCGCTGGCCCATCGCCTGGGCATTGGCCATATCAAGTGGGAGCTGGAAGACCTGTCCTTCCGCTACCTGGAGCCCGAGCAGTACAAGCAGATCGCCAAGCTGCTGCACGAGCGCCGTCTGGATCGCGAGCACTACATCAATGAAGTGATGGGGCAGCTGCGCGTCGAGCTGGAGGCCACCGGAGTCAAGGCTGACATCAGCGGGCGGGCCAAACACATCTATTCGATCTGGCGCAAAATGCAGCGCAAGGGTCTGCAGTTCAGCCAGATCTACGACGTGCGCGCAGTGCGCGTGCTGGTGCCGGAAGTGCGCGACTGCTACACCGCCCTCGGTATCGTCCATACCCTGTGGCGGCATATTCCCAAGGAGTTCGACGACTACATCGCCAACCCCAAGGAAAATGGCTACCGCTCGCTGCACACCGCCGTGCTCGGCCCGGAAGGCAAGGTGCTGGAAGTGCAGATCCGCACCCAGGCCATGCACGAGGAAGCCGAGCTGGGCGTGTGTGCGCACTGGCGCTACAAGGGCACCGACGTCAAAGCCAGCTCCAACCATTATGAAGAGAAGATTTCCTGGCTGCGGCAGGTGCTCGAATGGCATGAGGAGCTGGGTGATATCGGCGGTCTGGCCGAGCAGTTGCGCGTGGATATCGAGCCGGATCGGGTCTATGTGTTCACCCCGGACGGCCACGCCATCGACCTGCCCAAGGGCGCCACGCCGCTGGATTTTGCCTACCGCGTGCACACCGAGATCGGCCATAACTGCCGTGGCGCCAAGATCAACGGCCGGATCGTGCCGCTCAACTACAGCCTGCAGACCGGCGAGCAGGTGGAGATCATCACCAGCAAGCACGGCACGCCGAGCCGCGATTGGCTGAACTCCAACCTCGGTTACGTCACCACCAGCCGGGCGCGAGCGAAGATCGTTCACTGGTTCAAACTGCAGGACCGCGACCAGAACGTCGCCGCTGGTAAGGTGCAGCTGGAGCGCGAACTGCAGCGCCTGGCGCTGCCGCATGTGGACTTCGAAAAACTGGCCGAGAAGGCCAATATGAAGACCAGCGAGGACCTGTTCGCCTCCCTTGGCGCGGGCGATCTGCGTCTGGCACAACTGGTCAACCTGGCCCAGCAGCTGGTCGAGCCGGACCGGGTCAACGAGCAGCTGGAGCTGATCCCGCGCAAGGCGCTGGGCTTCAAGCCGGGCAAACGTGGTGATATCCAGATTCAGGGCGTCGGCAACCTGCTGACGCAGATGGCCGGCTGCTGTCAGCCGCTGCCGGGCGATCCAATCGTCGGCTATATCACCCAGGGCCGTGGTGTGAGCATTCACCGTCAGGACTGCGCCTCGGTGCTGCAACTGGCTGGGCGCGAGCCTGAGCGGATTATCCAGGTCAACTGGGGCCCGGTGCCGGTGCAGACCTACCCGGTGGAAATCGTCATCAAGGCCTACGACCGTTCTGGTCTGCTGCGTGACGTGACCCAGGTGCTGCTCAACGAGAAGCTCAATGTGCTGGCGGTGAATACCCGCTCGAACAAGGACGACAACACTGCGTCCATGTCGATCACTGTGGAGATTCCCGGCCTGGATGCACTGGGCCGGCTGCTGGGGCGTATTTCTCAGCTGCCCAACATTATTGAGGCGCGTCGCCACCGGGTCAGTTAAGTCTCAATACCGTAGCCCGGATGCAATCCGGGGAATTGCGTACAGGCATTCCCGGATTGCATCCGGGCTACGTAGGTAAAGGAATCTTATGTACCAACTCGACGACCTGCTGCACCTGATGACCCGGCTGCGCGACCCGCAGCACGGCTGCCCGTGGGACCTAAAGCAGAGCTACGCGACCATCGTGCCGCACACCATTGAAGAGGCGTACGAGGTGGCCGATGCCATCGAGCGCGGCGACTTCGATCATCTGCCTGGTGAGCTGGGCGATCTGCTGTTTCAGGTGGTGTATTACAGCCAGCTGGCCCGCGAGGAAGGGCGCTTCGAATTTGCCCAGGTGGTTGATGGCATCACCAGCAAGCTGATTCGCCGTCATCCCCACGTGTTCCCCGATGGCGATCTGTATGGCGCTGTGGATGTGGCCAAGCTGGAAGAGGCTGCGGTCAAACAGCGCTGGGAAGAGATCAAGGCCGAAGAGCGCGCCGAGAAGGCCGCAGCCCCCGAGCAACTTTCGCTGCTTGATGATGTGCCCACGGCGCTACCGTCGCTAAGTCGGGCGATCAAATTGCAAAAGCGCGCCGCCCAGGTCGGTTTCGACTGGCCCGAGGCCTTGCCGGTGATCGACAAGGTGCGCGAAGAGCTGGATGAAGTGCTCGAAGCCATGAGCGAGAACGACCCTGAAGCGATTAGCGAGGAGATCGGTGATCTGCTGTTTGTGGTCAGCAACCTGGCGCGGCATCTGAAAGTCGATCCGGAAACTGCCTTGCGCGCGGCCAATGGCAAGTTCGAGCGGCGCTTTCGTTTTATCGAACAGGCATTGCGTGAAGCGGGGCGCAACATGGAAGATTGCCCCCTGGATGAATTGGACGCGCTCTGGGGCGAAGCCAAGAAGCTGGAAAAGCAAACCCCGAGTTGCTGAGCCCTTAGGGTGGATGACGTTCTTTTCATCCACCACTGCCAGGGACACGGTGGATGGGGGACGCGTCATCCTCCCTACGAATAACGCGTCACGATTGCGCTGGGTACGCCCACTTAATATTGAAGTTTGGAAAGGTAGGTTATGGCTCTCTCACTACGCGATCAGTTGCTTAAAGCCGGGCTGGTCAACGAAAAGCAGGCCAAGCAGGCCGGCAAACAGCAGCAGAAACAGCAGCGCCTGGTGCATAAAGGTCAGGTCGAGAAGGACGAATCGCAAAAGCTCGCCGCTCAGCAGGCCATGGCCGAGAAGGCCGCGCGCGACCAGGAGCTGAATCGTCAGCAGCAAGAGAAGATTGAGCAGAAGGCCCGTGCCGCGCAGATCAAGCAGCTGATCGAGGTGTCGCGCCTGCCCAAGCTGACCACCGAGGACTACTACAACTTCGTCGATGACAAGAAGGTTAAGCGCCTGTCGGTCAACACCCTGATGCGCAACAAACTCAGCAGTGGTTCGTTGGCCATCGTCCGTCACGGCGGTGGCTACGAAGTGATCCCGCGCGAAGCCGCGTTGAAGATCCAAGAGCGCGACCCGCAACGTGTGGTGTTGCTCAATACCCCGACCGAAGCCCCGGATGCTGATGATCCGTACGCGGCTTATCAGGTGCCGGACGATCTGATGTGGTGATGGCCCAGGCCGAACCTGCAGAAATCCGCCCATAAAAAAGCCGAGCATTTAGCTCGGCTTTTTACATCGATTTAACTCAGTCTTTGCGGCCTAGAACAGCTTTGCCGTCGACTGTGCCGTCCTTGAGCATGATCTGGTATTCCTTGCCGTCTTTTTCGACCTGATGCAGGCGTACCAGCAGGAACTCCCAATCCTTGGCGAACCAGAGGATGGTTTTGCGGCTGCTTTGCGTCGGGTCGCGCACGCGCTCGACCTTGATCGCATCGATCAGGCCGGCCTTGGTGCGCACCACTTCCTCGCCGAGTACGCGGAAGTCGTAGGTTTCCACTTCATCGCCATCGACCACCTGGTAGCTCATGCTTTTGGTGCCGGCGGCTACGTCGTACTGCAGGGCCAGCTGGTAGGTCGATTTGTCCAGCAGGCCGCGGTTCAGCGGCAGGCGCACTGGAGTGTCGCGGTCACTGCCGATTACCTGCTTGGCGCTCCAGTCGAAGTCATGCTCGATCTTCTTGCCTTTGCCCAGGCCGTTGCGCTCGTACAGGTAGGTCTGCGGCAGGAAGACTTCTTTATCCACGCGCAGGGTGCTTTGTTCGGTCAGGCTGGCGACCAGCATGGAAGCTTCGAAATTCAGCTGCCACAGGCCGTTATCCAGAGCTTGCAGGCTGCGTTCGGCGCTGCCGCTGACCGGTAGTTGCTTCCAGTCGGCGGTGTAGCTGGCAGAGAAGGGTTTCAGCTCGACGGCCAATGCCGGCAAGCTCAGAAGCGTTAGTGCGAACAGTAAGGCGCGACCCATGGTGTCTCCTAAGTTCGAATAAGGTGTCCGGTACTCGGTAACAGTTGCTCGTCCAACATGGCCCCGTGCGCTGTTAGCTGCAAACGGCCTGCGGCAAACCAGCGTACGGCCAGCGGGTAAATCACGTGTTCCTGCTCATGCACGCGCTGCGCCAGGCTGCTCGGCGAGTCATCCGACTGTACCGGTACCACTGCCTGTACGACCAGTGGTCCGCCATCGAGTTCCTCGCTGACGAAGTGCACGCTGCAGCCATGCTCGCTGTCACCGGCGTCCAGCGCCCGCTGGTGGGTGTGCAGGCCTTTGTATTTCGGCAGCAGCGAGGGGTGGATATTCAGCAGGCGGCCGGCGTAGTGACGAACGAAACCGGGCGTGAGGATGCGCATAAAGCCGGCCAGCACGACAAGCTGCGGATCAAACGCATCGATGGCCTCGACCAGCGCGGCATCGAAGGCCTCGCGGCCGTCGAACTGCTTGTGGTCGAGCACGGCGGTGGCGATGCCAGCTTGTTTGGCGCGCTCCAGACCGTAGGCATCGGCGCGGTTGGAAATCACCGCGCTGATGCGTGCCGGATTGCCGTCATGGGCGATGCTGTCGATCAGCGCCTGCAGGTTGCTGCCGGAGCCGGAGATCAGCACCACCACATTGCAGTCTGTTGGCATCGGTGCCGACATTAGTGCTGTTTCAGGTTGTTCAGCACGACCTGGGCGGCACCTTCGGCAGCTTCACCGATCTGGCCGATCACCCATGGCTGCTCGCCAGCGGCGGTCAGGGTTTGCAGGGTGATTTCGACCTGATCCTGCGCTACGCAGATGACCATGCCGACGCCGCAGTTGAGTACGCGGTGCATCTCGTGCTCATCCACATTGCCTTTTTCCTGCAGCCAGTCGAAGACTGCTGGGCGCGTCCAGCTGGCCACATCGACCACGGCTTGGGCGCCTTTGGGCAGCACGCGCGGAATGTTGTCGAGCAGGCCGCCACCGGTGATGTGGGCCATGGCTTTGACTGCGCCAGTGTCCTTGATCAGCTTGAGCAGTGGTTTGACGTAGATGCGGGTCGGTGCCATCAGCAGGTCGGTCAGCGGCTTGCCGTCGACCTGGGTGGTTTCGATTTCGGTGCCGGACACTTCGATGATCTTGCGGATCAGCGAGTAGCCGTTGGAGTGCGGGCCGGACGATGGCAGGGCGATCAACGCGTCGCCGGTAGCGACTTTCGAGCCGTCGATGATTTCGGCTTTTTCCACCACACCGACGCAGAAGCCGGCCAGGTCGTAGTCTTCGCCTTCGTACATGCCGGGCATTTCAGCGGTTTCACCGCCAACCAGGGAGCAGCCAGCCAGCTCGCAGCCAGCGCCGATGCCGGTCACCACAGTGGCGGCGACGTCAACGTTGAGCTTGCCGGTGGCGTAATAGTCGAGGAAGAACAGCGGCTCGGCGCCACACACCACCAGGTCGTTGACGCACATGGCAACCAGGTCCTGGCCGATGCTGTCGTGCATGTTCAGGTTCAGCGCCAGGCGCAGCTTGGTGCCTACACCGTCGGTGCCGGAGACCAGCACCGGTTGTTTGTAGCCAGCCGGGATCTCGCACAGCGCGCCGAAGCCGCCCAGCCCACCCATGACTTCCGGACGCGCGGTGCGCTTGGCCACGCCTTTGATGCGTTCGACCAGGGCTTCGCCCGCGTCGATATCTACACCTGCGTCCTTGTAGCTGATGGAGGGTTGCTTGCTCATAGATCCAGGCCTTTAGGGGAAATTCGGATTGGCACCGTCGCTTGTGGCGGCGGTCTGCGAAGGCGCGCGATTTTATCAGGCTTACCCGGCAGCGGCCACCCAGGCGGCGCGATGGTTGCGGGTGCTGGGGCGGCTGTTTAAGCTCGAAATCTGCCTGTTGTTGGCCGTCTGTGGCTTAAAGGGCTTTGGAATGCGCCTTAACAGCACCTAAACTCGCACTCCTGAGCTACCGCTGCCGGCACTATTTGGCGTGGATTGGCTGTAACTGTTGTTAAACCTGGCCTACGCGCCGCTTTCCGTCCGTCGAGAATCCATCCATGCGTTTGACCGCTCGCCTGCTTCTTGCCTGTTTGTCACTGTCTGGCCTGCCGGCATTTGCCGCGCCGGTGAGTGATCTCTACCAAGTCCGCGAAGCGGTCAGCAGCCAGCAACCGGAAGAACGCGCTGCCGCCCTGAGCCGCGCGCTGGATACCCTGGTGTTGCGTCTGACCGGCAAGGCCGATGCGGCGCAAAGCCCAGCACTGGCGGCGCTGCGTAAGGACCCGCAACAGATCGTCAGCCAATACGGCTATGAAGGTGACAAGCTGCTGGTCGACTTTGATCCACTGAGCACCGATCGCAACCTGCGTCAGGCGGGCCTGGCGCTGTGGGGCGCTAATCGCCCAAGCATCTTGCTCTGGTGGTTGAGTGATGCCAGTGAGGGCGGCCGTCTGCTCGGTGACGGTCAAGCCGCTGCCGCGCCGCTCAATCAGGCCGCGCAGCACCGTGGTCTACCGCTGCGTCTGCCGTTGGCCGATCTGGCCGAACAACTGGTGGCGGTGCCGGGAAATCTTACCGCGAATGATCCGGCCGCCTTGCGTGAAGCCTCCGAGCGCTACGCCGCCGATGCCCTGCTGGCAGTTATGGCGCGCGAAGCAAACGGCCAGTGGCAGGCCGAGTGGCGCCTGTGGCTGGGTGATGAGCGTGAGCAAGGCACTGTGCAGGGCGCCGATCAAGCTGCGCTGGCCGATGCCATCCTGTTGGCCGTCCATCAACGTCTGGCTCCACGCTTTATCGTCGCTGCCGGCGCCGCCACTGGCTTGACGGTGGAAGTGCAGGGCGTCGACCTGGCGCGTTACGCCGAATTGCAGCGCATTCTTGAGCCGTTCGCCGCGCAGCTGCGCAAGGTTCAGGGCGACACGCTGACCTTTGCCGTGAATGCCAATGCCGAGCAGTTGCGTGCGCAACTGGGCCTGGCGCGCTTGCAGGAAGTGCCGGCAGAGGCTCCAGTGCTAGACGCCAGTCAGCCCGTTACGCCGCCAGCCCCTGGCGCTGAGCCTGCTGCGCCGCGTGACAATGTACTGAGGTTTCGCTGGTAGACTGCGGCGATTGCCCCGTGCCCTGACTTGAAAACCGCAGCTATCGAGCTGCGGTTTTCTTATAGAGCGGGCCTCGCGGGATTGAGGGTTTTCTGGATAAAACGTTGGCATATGGAGCGCAGGGCATGATCGATTCGCATCGTTGGATATGGATAATCGGGGCGCTGCTGCTGTGCGGCCTGTTGTACCTGCTGGCGCCGATTCTCTCGCCATTTCTGATCGGCGTGCTGCTGGCCTATATGGGCGATCCGCTGGTTGACCGCCTGGAACGCTGGAAGCTGTCGCGGACCTGGGGCGTGGTGGTGGTGTTTGCGCTGATCACCCTGATCATGGCCATCCTGCTGCTGGTCTTGGTGCCGATGCTGGGCAAGCAACTGGTGCGCTTGTACGAGTTGATCCCGGAAATGCTCGACTGGGCCCAGAACCAGGCTCTGCCATGGGTTCAGCTCAAGCTCGGTCTGAGCGAAGGATTTTGGCGCTTTGATCAGCTGAAAACCGCGCTGTCCGGGCAATTGGGTAAAACCACCGATATCGTCGGCATGCTGCTGTCCACCGCCACCTCTTCAGGCCTGGCGCTGCTGGCCTGGCTGGCCAATCTGGTGCTGATTCCGGTGGTGAGCTTCTACCTGATGCGTGATTGGGACCTGATGGTCGCCAAACTGCGCAGCTTGCTGCCGCGCGGCCGTGAAGGCCTGGTTGTACAGCTGTTCGGCGAATGCCACGAAGTGCTCGGCGCCTTCCTGCGCGGTCAGTTGCTGGTGATGTTGGCGCTGGGTGTGATGTATGCCACCGGGCTGATGGTGATTGGCCTGGAGCTTGGCCTGTTGATCGGTGTACTGGCCGGCTTGGCCAGCATCGTGCCATACCTCGGCGTGGTAGTGGGCATCGGCGCGGCACTGACGGCCGGCCTGTTCCAGTTCGGCCTGGACTTCTACCCGCTGATGGGTATTGCAGCAGTCTTTATCGTCGGGCAAATGCTTGAAGGCATGCTGCTGACGCCGATGCTGGTGGGCGACCGCATCGGCCTGCACCCGGTCGCGGTAATCTTCGCGATCATGGCCGGCGGCCAACTGTTCGGCTTCACCGGCATCCTCCTGGCCCTGCCGGTGGCAGCGGTGATCATGGTGTTAGTGCGTCATCTGCATGATTTCTATAAACTTTCCGATCTTTACGGTGAGCCAGCCCGCGGTTCCGACGAGCCGCCCAACCCAGCATGACACCCATACAACTGCCTTTAGGTGTGCGTCTGCGTGATGACGCCACTTTCGCCAATTACTACCCCGGAGCCAACGCTGCGGCGTTGGGCTATGTCGAGCGTCTGTGCGAAGCCGATGCCGGCTGGACGGAAAGCCTGATCTACCTGTGGGGTGGCGAAGGCGTTGGGCGCAGTCATTTGCTGCAGGCGGCGTGTCTGCGCTTTGAGCAGCGCGGTGAGCCGGCTGTGTATCTGCCGTTGGCCGAAGTGGTCGAATACGGCCCGGCACTGCTGGATAACCTGGAGCAGTGCGAGCTGGTTTGCCTGGATGATCTGGATGCCGTAGCAGGGCGTAGCGACTGGGAAGAGGCGTTGTTCCACCTGTTCAACCGACTGCGTGACAGCGGCCGGCGCTTGTTGCTGGCCGCCAGCAGCTCGCCGCGTGAGTTGCCGGTGCAACTGGCTGACCTGCAATCACGCCTGACCCTGGCGCTGGTGTTTCAGCTGCAGTCATTGTCCGACGAGGACAAGCTGCGCGCCTTGCAACTGCGCGCGTCGCGTCGCGGGCTGCACCTGAGTGATGAAGTCGGGCGTTTTATCCTGACCCGCGGCGAGCGCAGCATGAGCGCCTTGTTCGATTTGCTTGAACGCCTGGATCAGGCGTCGTTGCAGGCCCAGCGCAAGCTGACTATTCCCTTCTTGAAAGAAACCCTCGGCTGGTAAAGCGCTCGCTATAAAACGCTGAGCCTATGTGCAGCCAGGCTCAGCGTTGTCCCCTAGTTTTCCCCAGCCAACTTGCGCTCGTACTGAAAACGCCAGCGGGTAAACATCAGGGCTGCGCAGAACAGGCTGAAGCTCAGCCCTGTCAGTAACCAGCCGTAAACCGCCTTGCTGGGATCGAAGGCGGCGAGTACGCCCTGAATAAAGTACAGATTGACCACAAAGCAGGCCCAAGCGTGGGCGCGGGCGTTGCCCATAATCAGGCCGGGGGCGAGCAATAGCAGGGGGGCGAGTTGTACGCCAAGGATCACCCAGAGCAGTTTGCCGGGGACGTTGGCGAACCACAGGTTCCACACCAGCAGTAATGCGCCGAGGCCAAAAAAGCTCAGCAGGCTGGCGGCGCGGCTGATGTTCAGGCGTGGCTCTAGCCACTCCAGCGCCGGCAACGGTTTTGCAGTTTTAGCCACGGGTGCTCTCCAGTTTTGCCGCGGTTTGCGCCAGGCGCTGGCCGAGTGCGCGGCACAGGGCTGTTTCATGTTCATCGAGGGGACGTTTGCCATCCGCGCCGGCATGGTGGCTGGCGCCATAGGGCGTGCCGCCGCCACGGGTTTCCAGCAGTGCGGCTTCGCTGTAGGGCAGGCCCGTGATCAGCATGCCGTGGTGCAGCAGCGGCAAGAGCATCGATAGCAGGGTGGTTTCCTGGCCGCCGTGCAAGCTTGCGGTTGAGGTAAATACGCCGGCCGGTTTGCCGACCAGGCCGCCGGTCAACCACAGGCCACTGGTGCCATCAAGAAAGTACTTGAGCGGCGCGGCCATATTGCCGAAGCGGGTCGGGCTGCCGAGTGCCAGGCCGGCGCAGTTCTTCAGGTCATCCAGGCTGGCGTACAGCGCGCCTTCAGCTGGAATGTCCGCAGCCACTGCTTCGCACTCGGTCGACACTGCGGGCACCGTGCGCAGGCGCGCTTCCAAACCGCCCATCTCAACGCCGCGGGCGATCTGCCGGGCCATTTCGGCAGTGGCGCCATGGCGGCTGTAATACAGCACCAGAATATAGGGTGCGCTCACGGCAGAATCTCCAGAACATTTTCAGGTGGGCGGCCGATGACGGCTTTATCGCCGACGACCAGAATGGGCCGCTCAATCAGTTTGGGCTGGCTGAGCATGGCGTCGATCAGCTGTGCGTCAGTCAGTTGCAGGTCATTCAGGCCGAGCGCCTTGTATTCATCTTCGCCAGTGCGCAGCAGTTGTCGTGGGCCGATGCCGAGCTTAACTAGCAGCGCCTGCAACTGGTCGGCGCTCAGCGGTGTTTCCAGGTAGCGCACGATGGTTGGGTTGAACCCGCGGTCTTCCAGCAATTGCAATGCACTGCGCGATTTTGAGCAGCGCGGGTTATGGTAGAGCGTCATAGCGGTCATGTTCGGGTCGCCGGTTACCTTCGATGGCGGCTATTCTAACCGCTAACGGCATTCCCGCCTGCGCCTGCAGCACAGGTTGCCGGAATGCAAATGGCTAAGGAGAGGGCATGCTGCAGCGTGTTAAAAACCTGTTGGAGTTCTGGCGTTTTTTGTTGCAACGCTTTATCGCCGACCAAGGCACCAGCAATGCGGCGGCCTTGACCTACACCACCCTGTTTGCGGTGGTGCCGATGATGACGGTGACCTTTTCCATGCTCTCGGCCATTCCAGCGTTTCAGGATACTGGCGAGCAGATTCAGAGCTTTATTTTCCGCAACTTCGTGCCCTCTGCCGGTGAGACGCTGCAGCAATACTTGCGTGACTTCACCACTCAGGCACGCCAGCTGACCTGGATTGGTGTGGCGGTGTTGGCTGCTACGGCATTCTGGATGCTGGTGACTATCGAGAAAACCTTCAACACCATCTGGCGTGTGCGTCAGCCGCGCCGGGGTGTATCGAGCTTTCTGCTGTACTGGGCGATTCTCAGCCTGGGGCCGCTGCTGCTGGGCGGTGGCTTTGCCATCAGCACCTACTTCACGTCGCTGTCGCTGATCTCCGGCCCGGATGCCTTAATCGGGGCCCAGGCTCTGCTGAAATTTATGCCGCTGCTATTCAGCGTGGCCGCCTTCACTCTGCTGTATGCCACGGTGCCGAATGCTCAGGTGCCGGTTCGCCATGCGCTGCTGGGTGGCTTGTTTGCAGCTGTGCTGTTCGAAGTGGCGAAGATGCTGTTTGGCCTGTATGTGCGCCTGTTTCCCGGTTACCAGCTGATCTACGGCGCGTTTGCCACGGTGCCGCTGTTTCTGCTGTGGATCTATCTGTCCTGGTTGATCGTGCTGTTTGGCGCCGAACTGGTCTGCAACCTGGGTTTTTCCCAGCAATGGCGCAAACGTGCGGTGCCGCGCTTGTTGATGGCGCTTGGCGTGTTGCGGGTGTTCTACGAGCGCCAGCAATCGGGCTTGAAGGTGCGCTTGCTGGATGTGCAGCGTCAGGGCTGGTCGCTGGCGGAGCATGAGTGGGAAGAGATTCTGGTGTTTCTTGAGCAGCAGAAACTAATTGCTCCGACCGGCTCCGGCACCTGGGTGTTGAGCCGTGATCTGGGCCATTATTCGCTGCAGCAACTGCTTAGCCACAGTCCCTGGCCGCTGCCCAGGGCGGAGAACCTACCCGAAGAACTCGATGAGGTTTGGTATCCGGCGCTGCGCAGTGGCTTGGTGCAGTTGCAGGAAGAGCAGGCGGCGCTATTTGGTGAGGACCTGGCGAAGTGGTTGCAGCCTGAAGCTGAGCCGGAAAAGTGACGTAAAACGTCAGTTTGCGGCGTTGTGCTGATGGCGCATGATGGCACTGGCGACCATGAGGGTCGCCAAACGCGGTTAAAGGGAAGCTGGCACGCTTCTGGCTATCTGTCCTGCAGATAGCGATCAGGTTGCCAGCAGGGCAGGGATTGGCGGAGTGTGAAGGCGTTATGACAGCCACTAAAGGCAAAGTGATTCATCTGTACCAGCGTGACCCGCAAGAGGCCCTTGAGCGCCTCAATCGCATCACTGGCCTGCGCTTTAGCAGCTGGCCGCAGTCGTTGGTCAACTCCAATCCATCTGAGCAGCCAGCCGTTTCTGGCTCATCTGAGGCCGTTGTGCCGCCTGACTCCGGCGCCAAGTGCGGGCCGGCGGGAATGCTCTCGCGCTAAACGCAAAACCCCGCGTCGGTGCGCGGGGTTTGTGTGTTGCTGAGTGCTATCAGGCGAGTGCCTGGCGGCTATCGGTTTGTGGCAACTCAACCGCTTGCACAAACAGCTCTTCGACCACCAAGCTGGTCGCTGGCACGGCAGAGCGCAGACGCACCTGCATGTCTTCGATCTTCAGCTTCACCGGCAGGCGTGCCACGCTGGAAAGCAGGATTTTGCTGTGCTGATTGACCTTGCCGTGATCGACCATTACTTCGCGGCGGGTGGTGCCATCGCGGTAGCTGATCAGCAACGAGACCGGCAGATTGGCCAGCCCCGGCAGGTGCAGCCAGGCGGCTACGTTGAACTCGGCGACGCGCCCTTCGTACGGGGTGACCTGTAAGCGGGCGAGATTGACGATGGCAGATGGCACGGGGCCGACCAACTTATCGAGGGCTTGGGTCATGGGTGTGTTCCAGGCTAATAACGGATCGCATCAAGCGTGAGTGCGATGAATTATAAGCTTGGGCCCTCCGATGAAACTGTGCGCTCGGCCGACGTTCGGCGTGACCTTTCTCGCAGTTTTAGCGTATCGGCAACAGTGTCTAAGCCAGCTGCATCGGGTAGCGAGTGACGGATGCGGTGACCAGATTGGCGGTCGGCAGCGGCAGAATCGCCTGGTTGTGTGCGCTGGCCAGTTGCAGCCAGACATTTTCCCCTTCAACAAATTGCCCGTTAGGCAGCCACAAGCCGTGATGCCAGCCGTTGCCCGGTGCCGGGGTGCTTTGCAGCACGCCAGGGTGAGTCTGGGCGCTGGGTGCGCGACGCAGCCAGACCGGGCGCGGCAGGCCTTTCAGGTAACGCAGGCCCAGGTGCAGGCCTTCACTGTTCAGATGGCGCCAGCGCACCAGGGCCAGGGTTGGTGTGTCGCTGCCGGTGATCAATAGCACAAGCTGGCCAACCGACAACTGTGCGGCCTGGTCGGCATTACACAGCAAGCGTGCGCCGCCTGCACTGGCGTCGAGCATCTGCGCGCTGGTGCGCAGCGGCCGTTGTTCCAGCAACTGCGCGTGAATAGCGGGCAGACCAACCACTAGGTTGCATTCCGAGCTATGGTCGGCGCGGGTATGGCGACGTTGTTGGCGCCCCAGCCAATGTTGTTGCACGCGCTCCAGCAGCTGACGTTCCGCCTTGCTTTGCAGTGGCGCCGGCTCATGTAGGGCCACCAGCAGGGCGCCCAGTTCGAAGCGGCGCAAATAGTCAGCACTGCCTTCTGGCGTCTGGGCGTAGCTCAGGCAGGGTTGCGCCTCGGTCAGGTCGATGGTCGGTCCTTCGATCTCCTCGTCCTCATCCCATGGCAGCAGGCGTGCCAGCCCAGCCAGCGGCGAGAGCGCGCCGAACAGCAGTGCGCATTCGCCATCCGCGAGGTGAAACGGGTTGCTTAGCGCGAGCAGCAGCATCTGCTGGTAGATGCCGCGCATGGTATTGGCCGGTTGTGGGGTAAATGCCGCGGCGACTGGCTCATCCAGACAGTCCTGGTGTTCGCCGATCCAGTACAGCAGATGGCTGTCGCGCCACAGGCTGGGTGGCGGCTCCTGATACAGCTGATAGTGGCGCAGCAGGCTCTGCGCGAGAAAATGCTGGGCCATATACAGGCACCAGGCCAGGTGCGGGCGCGATGGCTGGCGGCCCTGGAGGATTTGCAGCAGCAGGCGTTTAAAGCCGATGGCCAGTTCACTGCACAGGTGCACGAACAAGGCTGTGGGGGGATTTTCGCCCTGGTAGGCCTTGCTGTAATGCCGGTACTGATCGCTGAAGCTTTGCAGTGCGCGCTGCCTTTCGAGTAAGGTCATGGCGCTGCGGTTCAGCCTGAAGAGCAGGCCAAGCGCCTGCTGCAAGGCCAGTTCTGGCGACTGCAGGCGGGCTTGGGCCAGCTGCTCATTGAGGTCGGCCAGCGGCGCGACCTCAGTTTCGAGGATGTCTGGCACTTCCAGGCGCAAGGCATCTAATGTCATATCAACCTTATGGAATCAGGGAGCGAATGCATGGGAATGCGTTTCCAGGCGATCATTCGTGCTGTTGCGGGCGTAGGCATAGGTCTGATTCTGGCCGGTTGCGCTGAAGACATAGGCGTCGATCAATATGGACGAAAGGTAGCGGTTGAGCGCCTGGAAGGCCAGTGGTTAGTGATTAATTACTGGGCGCAGTGGTGCGCACCCTGCCGCACCGAGATTCCCGAACTCAATGCCTTGGAGAAGCAGCTCAAGAAGCAATCCGTGCAGGTGCTCGGGGTGAATTTCGATGCGCTGCAGGGGGAAAAGTTGAGCCAGGCGGCGCAAGACATGGGCATCACCTTTACCGTGCTGGCGCAGGACCCGGCTGAGCGCTATCAGTTGCCGCGTGCCGAGGTGCTGCCGGTGACCTATATCGTCGACGATCAGGGGCGTATGCGTGAGCGCCTGCTGGGTGAGCAGACGGCGGCCGGTCTGAGCGCTCGCCTGGCTGCGCTCAAGGCGGAGGGTTAGAGCCGTGGCGCGTATCTGCAAGCATGGTTACGTCAGCGGTCGCGTTCAGGGCGTCAGTTTTCGCCAAACGACCGCAGAGCAGGCTGAGCGTCTGGATCTCGATGGCTGGGTGCGCAACCTGGCCGATGGCCGGGTCGAGGTGCTGTTCGAAGGCGATGAGACTGCGGTGATCGAATTGGCGAGCTGGTTAGCGCAGGGGCCGCAGGCTGCCGACGTGACCGCGCTGGAGCTGCAGGATCAGGCGCTGCAGGGAGTTGCCGGATTTATTGTGCGGCGCTGAGTCGTTGATAAGTTACGCGGTGTATAGGGTTTCCTGTCCTGCTTGCGTCCTGTACTCCGCGTCGCTCACTCATCCTACGGTTTGACATACCAGAAGTCGTGCCAGAAACCGACCACCTTGGCCGAGTAGGTGTGTTTGCCCAGGCTGCCGTTATAGCGAGCCAGCGCGCGGTTAAGGTCGCCGTTTTCCTTGCGCAGATAGAAACTGAGAATGGTGCAGCCGTAACGCAGGTTGGTGGCATTGTCGGTGAGGTTGTCCTGTGGGCGGCCCAGTTCGGCTTTCCAGAAGGGCATCACTTGCATCATGCCCTGGGCGCCGACTGAGGAGATGGCGAAGCGGTCGAAATGGCTTTCGGCATGAATCAGGGCAATCACCAGATCGGGGCGCAAGCCGGCTTTACTGGCTTCGCGATGCACCAGGCGCAGCAGGCTCAGGCGTTCCTCGGCATCCGGAATATAGCGGCGCATGCGCGTGGACATATCCAGCAGCCAGACTTCGGCCTCGAAGCGATCCTGAAAGCTGTCCGCCTGGGCCACGGTCTGTTGCAGCAGTGTGCGCAGTTCCGGCTCCGGCGCCTGGCGCACGTCGGCATACGTCGAACTGCAGAGCAGCAGGCCGAGTAAGGCGCAGGTCAGGCGCTGCCGCATGGATGCGTCAGTCGTTGCCAGGATCGGCGACCAGGCGGCCGGCGTCTTTGGTCAGGGCCTGGAGGAAGATCTTCTGCAGTTCCGGATCATTGCGCGTCAGTTCGATCAGGCTCTGCTCCAGCTCGCTGGCTTCCTCTTCCAGGCCCAGCTCTGACAGGCGTTTGACCCGGTGCACCCACTGGGCAACGTCGTCACCCTCAAGGTCGTTGTAGATCAACTGGTGGGCTTCCTGCAGCTTGCCGCGCAGGGTGCGGCTGACCAGCAGGGAGGCATCGGCGCGCGCTGAGCCCTGATCATCTTCAACGGTCAGCAGCAGGGTGCTGATGCGCGTGACATCTTCTTCGGCAAATGGGCTGTCGAGCAGGTTCAGGCGCAGGATGCCATTGCGGTCGGTGAGCAGTTCATGGCTCTGTTCGCCGGCTTTAACCAGCACCGGGCGCTCGGCCCATGGCAGGCTGGAATACTCCATGCGCGCATCCTGACGGCGCTCCTCAAGGCTGGCGAGGTTTTGCTGCGAGCGGCCGTTGGACTCGACGTTCATTGCCGGGTTGAGCCCGGCAAAGCCGTAGCTGATCCAGTCTTTGGTGACGGTATCCGGCAGGCTGCCGAGCAGTACCACGTTGAGCACGTTGGCGCCGATGCCGCCGACCACTGCCAGTGCTCCCAGTGGTACTTCATACAACTCGCGCCAGGGCTGGTAGGGGGTGTAGCGGTCATAGCGGCGCGTGACGTCAAACGCCGTAACCTCGAAGGTCTTCTGTTCATGCACGCGCACGCGGCGTTGCGGCAACTCCAGCACGCGTGGCTCACCCACATCGATCTGCAGGCTGTGATCGAGCAATTTGCGCTCGACGCGCTCCTCGTGCTCGCTGCGTTGCGGCAACTGGTTGGCGCAACCGCTGAGTAGCAGAGAGCCACCCAGCAGGGTGGCGATGAGGCTGAGGGTGTTTCGCTTGAACATGACGACTCTTGCTAAAGGGGGCTGAGATCAGTGGCTGATACGGGCCTGGATAAAGCTCAGGATGTCGGCGACAGGCACGGCCTGGGCGTCGATTTCCTTGCGGCTCTTGTATTCCAGGTTACCTTCGGCCAGGCCGCGATCACTGACTACGATGCGATGCGGGATGCCGATCAGTTCCATGTCCGCGAATTTGATACCTGGGCTGGTCTTTTTGTCACGGTCATCGAGCAGCACTTCATAGCCGGCAGCAGTTAGCTGCGCATACAGCGTGTCGGTGGCTTCGCGTACGGCATCGGTTTCGTAACGCAGCGGCACCAGAGCGATATGGAAAGGCGCCAGAGCGTCATTCCAGAGGATGCCGCGGTCATCATTATTCTGCTCGATGGCCGCCGCCACCACCCGGGAAACGCCGATGCCATAGCAGCCCATGGTCAGGGTTACCGGCTTGCCGTTCTCGCCGAGTACCTGGCAGTTCAGCGCTTCGCTGTACTTGGTGCCCAGCTGGAAGATATGCCCGACTTCGATGCCGCGCTTGATTTCCAGGGTGCCTTTGCCATCTGGGCTCGGGTCGCCGGCCAGCACGTTGCGCAGGTCGGCCACGATCGGCAAGGGCAGGTCGCGCTCCCAGTTGACGCCGAAATAGTGTTTGTCATCAATATTGGCACCCGAGGCGAAGTCGCTCATCAGGGCAACTGAGCGGTCAACCACGCAAGGGATCGGCAGATTGACCGGGCCTAGCGAGCCAGGACCTGCGCCGATGGCCGCGCGAATCTCGGCTTCGCTGGCAAATACCAGTGGGCTGGCAACCAGCTCCAGGTTGGCGGCCTTGATCTCGTTGAGTTCGTGGTCGCCACGTACGATCAAGGCGACCAAGGTGCCTTTTTTCGCGCCATGCACCATCAGGGTCTTGATGGTTTTTTCGATGGCCAGGCCAAAGCCCTGCACCAGTGCGTCAATGGTCTTGGTGTCCGGGGTGTCAACCATGCGCATGCTTTCAGTGGCTGCGCCACGGCTGCTTTCGCGCGGAACGGCTTCGGCTTTCTCGATATTGGCGGCGTAGTCGGAGCTGTCGCTGAAAGCGATATCGTCTTCGCCGGAGTCAGCCAGTACGTGGAATTCGTGGGAGCCAGTACCGCCGATGGAGCCGGTATCTGCCTGCACAGGGCGGAAATTCAAGCCCAGGCGGGTGAACACGTTGCAGTACGCCTGGTGCATGCGGTCATAGGTTTCCTGCAGCGAAGCCTGGTCGACGTGGAAGGAGTAAGAGTCCTTCATGATGAACTCGCGTCCGCGCATCAGGCCGAAGCGCGGACGGATTTCGTCACGGAACTTGGTCTGGATCTGATACAGGTTGATTGGCAGCTGCTTGTAGCTGTTCAGCTCATTGCGCGCCAGATCGGTGATCACTTCTTCATGGGTCGGGCCGGCGCAGAAATCGCGGCCGTGGCGATCCTTCATGCGCAGCAGTTCCGGGCCGTACTGCTCCCAGCGACCGGATTCCTGCCACAGCTCTGCCGGCTGAATGCCCGGCATCAGCACTTCCAGCGCGCCGGCGGCATTCATTTCTTCACGCACGACCTTCTCAACCTTGCGCAGCACACGCAGGCCCATGGGCAGCCAGGTGTAGAGGCCGGAAGCGAGCTTGCGGATCATGCCGGCACGCAGCATCAGCTGATGGCTGATCACCACAGCATCGGATGGGGTTTCTTTCAGGGTCGAGAGCAGGAACTGGCTGGTACGCATATTTGGCTGTTCTGTCGGTTGCAAGAGATTTTGAATGGCCCGCATTGTACGGTGCCTGTACAGATGCGTACAGGATGCTGGCGTGTGCTTATAAAAGGAGGGGAGTGTGTCGATATTGACGGCGGAACAGGTGCAGGCGCTGATTCGCGCAGGGCTGCCGATGGCAGAAGATATCAACCTGTGTATCGATCGGCTGGATGCTAAGGGTGCGCTGGCGCGGGTGCCATTTCACAGCAAATTAATTCGCCCTGGCGGCACTTTGTCCGGGCCAACCATTATGGCGTTGGCGGATGCGGCGATGTATGCGGTGGTGCTTGGCAGTCTTGGTCGGGTGGAAATGGCCGTGACGTCTAATTTGAATATCAACTTTCTGGTTAAACCCAAATCAGTTGATCTATTAGCCGAAGCGCGGATATTGAGATTGAGTCGTAGGCAGGCTGTTTGCGAAGTTTCTGTGTATTCGCAGGGTAATGAAGATGAGTTGGTTGCGCATGTCACGGGGACTTATGCGTTGCCGTTGTAAGTTTTCAGCAGATAAGAAAAAGCCCGACCTAGGTCGGGCTTTTTTTACCAGCTAAGCACTCTGAATTACAGAACGCTCAGTGGGTATTCAACGATCAGGCGCACGTCATTTACGTCGGAGCTGTAAGCATCATTCATGGCGCTGTTAGCGCGCCAGATTGCACTACGCAGACGGAACGAGAGATCTTTCGCAGCGCCTTCTTGGATCACGTATTTGGTTTCGAAGTCAAATTCGTGTTCTTGACCTTCATCAGCACCAGCAACGCCGGTATCAATGTTGTTGCCGCGAATGTAACGGCTCATGAAGCTCAAGCCCGGTACGCCGTAAGAGGCCATGTTCAGGTCGTAACGAACCTGCCAGGAATTTTCATCTTCACGGTCGAAGTCGGAAAACTGTACCGAGTTGGCAAGCCAGATGGTACCGCCGCCGTCAACGCCGTATGCGTAGGCGCTGTCACCGGAGGAGCGCTGGTGGGCCAGCGTTACAGTGTGAGCACCGAAGCTGTACGCGGCTGCCAGGCTGAAAATTTTATTGTCGACAGTGCCGGCAAGTTTCTTACCGTCATCGGTAGTGCGGTAGAAGTTGAAATCGAAGTTCAGAGCCTGCTCTTCTGCCAGGGGCAGATTATAGTTCAGGTTGACATACTTTTTCTTAAAGTAATCTTCGACATCGGAGGCGTGAATGGCGCCGCTGAAGTTGTCGGTGAAGCTGTAGCTTGCGCCAACAATGTTAGCGGAGGTCAGGCCTGGGTTTTTGATGCCGGTGTCACCATCGCGGCCATTGATGCTGTCGCGATAGCTGCCAGTTTGACTGCTCAAGGCAGTGAAGCGACCTGCGGTCAGTTCCAGGCCTTCGATTTCGTTGCTGGTCAGCAGAGTGCCGGTCGCAACTTCTGGCAGGATGCGGCTGTCATCAGTAGAGAATACTGGGCTGCCGGTGAACATGTTGCCATGTTTCAGCACTGTGTCGGATACGCGGAACTTGATAGCGCCGCCAACTTCGGTTTGGGTGTCATCAGCACGGCCGTCGCCAGTTTTAGCAAATTGGCCAGTGCCCACACGGCCGCGACCGCTGTCCAGCTTGATGCTGGAGAGGGAGTGTGCGTCAAAACCTACGCCCACGGTACCTTGAGTGAAGCCGGATTCCAGCAGCAGGCGTATGCCCAGGCCGAACTCTTCACGGTAACCAGCAGGGTTGGCAGAGTCGCTAGCGCCATTGCTGGCACCGTTCCTGAAATCACGGTTCATGTAAAGAGCGCGATTGAAGATATCGAAGCTGCTGTCTTCAATGATGCCCTTGGATTCGGACTGGCTGGATGCCACTGCCATTTGGGTGGTGCCCGCTGCTACTGCGAGGGCGATTACGCTCCACTTCATCACTTGCATCGTGATTGCTCCTTTGGTTTAGAAAAGTTGCGCCGTCCGGCTGGTTGTTATATGGACGACTCTTTCTTTTTGTGTCGGCGGTAACTTATAGCACGCTGCCAATGTTGGCGATAGTTGCAATCTATTCATTACGATTTCTTCACGGCTGTGTCGCAAAAGCTTATGAATCATGTCGCATTTTTGTAGATGCTGCTGGCGTGCTCGAAGTCAATGCTGACGGATTTTTGCGCCTGCGTGTGGGTTGCCTTCGGCAGCCAAACGGTGCAGTGCGATTCGTCATGGATTGCTTAGCAATAGTCGTGCACAAAACCCTGAAAGCCAATTTTTTATCCTCGATTTGACCTGCGTGATCGAGGTTTTCGGGGTTTGCATTGGTTTGTGATTGGTTTTTCAGCAGGTTTTTCTATTTTTATGCTCAGTGAAAGGTATTTTTGCGGTCGCTTTCTGCTCTGTTTTCAGTTGCTTGCCGTTGTATGGCGGTTGTGTGGCGTTTGCTTGCTGAGTGGGGATTACCGAAGGGAACAGTTTTGGTGCGCGTGCTTGAGGCGGGTTTGCTGAGTGCTGTCTATTGGTGCGTGGTGGTGTGGTTGATCCTTGGTGCTGTGTTTTCAGCTTCGGCGTATCCTGCTCAATCGATGTTTGCTGGCTTTGGTTTGGCAGCCGGTTTGCTGATCAGGCTTCAGGTGTCATTGCTTGTTCTGTTCGATCTCTGTCAAAACCGAGTGAGTGGGTTTTCTTAAAGGTAGATAGTTATGTTTGTTCTGGATTCGCGTTTGCAGCAGGACACTGTCTGGATGGGGGATTACCCGTTATGCAGTCTGCTGTTGATGAATGATGCGCAGTACCCTTGGTTTATCCTGGTGCCGCGTCGTGAAGATGTCAGTGAGTTGTTTCAGCTGGATGGGGCTGATCAGCTGCAGTTCTGGCGGGAAACCAACGGCCTGGCTGAAGTGCTCAAGGATTGTTTTGCAGCAGACAAGATGAATGTCGCGACCTTGGGCAATGTGGTCAGTCAGCTGCATATGCATGTCATCGTGCGGCGTCGCGAGGATGCGGCTTGGCCAGCGCCCGTTTGGGGCAAGCATCCGGCGCAGGCGTACACGCCTGAGCAATTGGCCGCGTTGAAAGCTCGTTTACGCCTGGTTTTGACTGGGGGTTTTTGTTTTGCTGAGGCTTGATTGGTGGAAATAGAAGAGCGCATCAACGATCTGCAAAGCCGGCTGGCTTTTCAGGACGACACTATTCAGGCGCTTAATGATGCGCTGGTGGCGCAACAGCGGCTTCTGGAGCGCTTGCAACTGCAGGTGGCTGCGTTGATCAAGCGTCAGGATGAGGTGAGTTCGCAGTTCGGTATGGCTGAGGATGAGGCACCGCCGCCTCATTATTGATTGGCTATAAAACCCAAAAGGCCCGCAATGTGCGGGCCTTTTGCATTTATGCGCTTAACGTCGCGCAGGCAGCGCGGCGATGACGTCTTCGGCCTGTAGGCCTTTGTCGCGTTGCATTACGGCGAACTCGACCCGCTGGCCTTCGACCAATACGCGGTGGCCTTCACCGCGAATGGCGCGAAAGTGCACAAAAATATCGTCCCCCGAGTCGCGGGAGATAAAGCCGAAACCCTTCGAGGTGTTGAACCACTTAACGGTACCTGTTTCGCGGTCGCCCAGATCTTGCGAGCTTGAGGTGTTGCGCGATTTAAGGCGCAGGTTGGCCGCCAGGTGTACGGCTATGGCGGCAGCGATGATCAGCAGGCTAAACAGGCTGGCCGGTTGGTTGGCAATGACGGGCAGCGGGGCGAGCAGAATCAAGGCTTGTAGCAGGGTGCCGAGGACTAGTAAGGCGGAAACCAGGTTTTGCGCTTGATGGCGCAGGCCGGCGTGCCAGATGGGCAGTTGTGGGGCAAGCAACAGGTTAAGCAGGCCGAACAGAGCAAGGCACAGCGCGCTGGGTTGTTCTAGGAGTGACTGTGGTGTGTCGCCAAAGTGCGGGGCAAAAGAAAGTAGCAGGGCGAGAGCGCCCGTCAGAAGGTGGACAATTTTCAACATGTTCGATGAGCTCGCTTAATTTAAAGAATCAACAGGAAGGGCTGGCTGCGCGTAGTGGGTGTTGCCGGGGAGGAGTAAAAGCGCGTGGTACCAGCCTATGCGCTGAGCCATGGATACGGATCAGCGGCACGGGGCGTATTTAACAGCAAAGAGGTGGGGTTCTCAATCAAGCACTGAGCGCAGTTTCGCTCGGCATGGGGCTTACCTGGTTGCGGCCATCGCGCTTGGCCTGATAAAGCGCGTCATCGGCGCGGGTGAGCAGGGTTTCCAGCGTATCGCCTTGTTCTGCAAGGGCGAAGCCGAAGGAAGCGGTGATGCTGTCGAGTACTTCGTCGGTGCGGCGCACTTTGATGCGCAGTGACTGGATTTTCAGGCGCATCTGTTCGGCAAACGCGTAAGCCGTGGCGTTATCAAAGCAATCGCGCAGGATGATGCAGAACTCTTCACCGCCGTAACGTGCGGCCATGGCGCGGGGCGGCAGGAGGTCGCGCAGCAATTGACCCACGTGCTGCAGTACGCGATCACCCAGGGGGTGGCCGTATTGGTCGTTGAACTGTTTGAAGTGGTCGATATCCAGCATCACCAGGGCGACGCCGTCATGTTCGCTGCTCAGGGTCTGTTCCAGCAGTCTGCTGAAGGCGTTGCGGTTGAAGACTTGAGTCAGGCTGTCCAGTGTGGCGGCGATATGCGCACGCTCAAGCTGGCTGCGCAGGCTCTTGATCTCTTGCTGGGCAGCATTCAGGCGATAGAGGAATTTGTCCTGCTGGTCCTGCATCAGCTGGGTGCTTTGCTGCAGCTCATTCAGGACATTCGGCAGGTCATCGATGATCGGTTCCTGCAGTGCGGCAAGGCCATGTTCCAGGCTGGCCTGGTAGTTACGGCTGCCGATGATGCTGCGTGACACGTTGCCTTCGATATCGTCAACCAGCTCGATGACCTGTTGTTGGCCGGCGCGGGCTTCTTCGAGTTCGCCATGGATGATGTAGTCGCGAAACAGCTTGGCCGCAGTTTCTGGCGGAAAGCTGTCAAAGTCAGCGACGGTTTTATCCAGGCGGCGATTGAGTTCAGGTTCCAGGCCCTTGCTGTAGGTGTACCAGAGGGCGTAATGCACCGGGTTGGGCGGAATATCGTGGCGCATCATCAGCGGTACCGCCTTCTTCAGAAGCGCCGCAGCGTCGCGGGTTTCCTCGGGGTACAGTTCCAGAATGCTGGGAGCTTTAGCGGGTTTGTTCATGCACGTCACTGTGGCCAAGTTGCAATTGACCAAAGCATAGAACAGCTGCTGGGCAAGCGCCTAGCAAAAGGCCCGTGGATATGGGCCTTTTACGTGATTTACCTATTTACCCATATACCTAGGCAGCCAGCAGGCTGCGCAGCATCCAGGCGGTTTTCTCATGCACTTGCATGCGCTGGGTGAGTAGGTCCGCTGTGGGCTCGTCGCTAACCTTGTCCAGCAGGGGGAAGATGCCGCGGGCGGTGCGTACGACGGCTTCCTGGCCTTGAACCAGTTGTTTGATCATGTCCTGGGCGCTCGGCACGCCTTCCTCTTCCTTAATAGAAGAAAGGCGGGCGTAGGCCGCGTAGGTGCCGGGAGCGGGGAAGCCCAGGGCGCGGATACGTTCGGCAATCTGGTCGACGGCCAGCGACAGCTCGGTGTACTGACCTTCAAACATCAGGTGCAGGGTGTTGAACATCGGGCCGGTGACGTTCCAGTGGAAGTTGTGGGTTTTCAGGTACAGGGTGTAGGTATCTGCGAGCAGGCGCGACAGGCCTTCGGCGATGGCGGCGCGGTCCTGCTCGGCAATTCCGATATTGATTTCCATACCATTTCTCCTCTCAGGTGGCTCGGGGCTTGCTGCCCGCGTAATGGGCAGAGCCTAACATGGGTGTTGCCGAGCTTTATCGTGGTTATATCAATGAAAGTGATGGTTGGAGGCTATTGCTTGATGTGGGTTCAATTTTTCTAGGGCTTAGCGATGTGCCAGTTCTGGGTGTTGTTGTAGCGTCTGGTTGAATAGCTCGACCCAGTGTGCGCTGAACTGCCGGCCGGCGAGGTTGTTGATTTCGAGAATAGCGCGCAGCAGTGGGCGTTTGTTCAGGGTTTGATGGGCGCGCTCATGGGTGCGGGCGTCGAAGGTGTCGACGATATTGATAATCAGGGCGCCGGGGCTGGTTTCGACTTCCTTCAGGCCTTTCGGGTAGCCGCTGCCGTCGGCGTGTTCCTGGTGTTGCAGGGTGATTTCTGCGGCGGCATCCCAGCGCGGCATACGCTTGAGCAGGTCATAGGCGAGGCGTGGGTGCGATTGCATCTGTCTGCGTTCTTCGCGATTGAAATGCGCTTCTTTATGCAGCATCTCCAGTGGCAGAAAAGCCATGCCCAGGTCGTGCAGGCAAATCGCTGCCGCCAGTTGCTCGGGTTGCTCCGGGTTGCCACCCAGCTGATTGATCGCCAGGGCCAGGTCAAGTTGACGCAGGCCGCGGCCTTGCCAGAAATGTGAGCGGCGCTCGCTGGCTTGCATCAGGTCGACGAAGAACAGCAGGTCAGCGTCAGGCTCGATGCCGTAGCGTCTGAGCAACTCGGCAGCTGCGGGTTCGTCTGCGGCAATGGCTGCTGGCGGTTTTGAGCTGGGGTCGAGCTGTTGCAGTAATGCGCTGCGAATCCCGGTTTGTTGCGCCGCTGGTGCCAGTGCCAGGGCGCTGAGTGCCTGGCTAAGCGCTTTGCTCTGGGCTGTATTGAGTTGCGCTGTTGGGCCGCCGAGGGCGTGTTGGATCAGCTCTTTGAGGTGGTCGAGGGTTAATAGAAGGATGTCGCCCAGCAGGCTGTCGAAATGCAACTGGCTTTCTCGTAGGCAGGACAGCACATCCTCCATGGCTTGCGGCACGCTCATCAGCGTATCCAGGCCGATATAACCCAGGTTGCCCTTGAGCGTATGCACCAGGCGAAACAGCTCGCGCAGGCGCTCGCGGTCATCGGGGGTGTGCTCAAGCTCGATCAGTAATTGCTCGCAACGCTGGAATTGTTCGCTGGATTCCAGGCGAAAGTCGGCCAGCAAATCGCTGGGTATTTCAGCCAGGTTCGGTGTGGCCATAAGCCTCTCCACTTATCGACAGTCAAAGAGCTGCATGCCTGAGTATAGGAAGGGCTGGCAAAAGCGCGTGGGGCGGCGGCTGCAAGTGGCGGCTTAACCATATATAATCCCGCGCTTTGCCGCGTTTTGTCGGGCGAGCAGTTGGCTGCGTATGCGCCGCTGATCGTTTCGCGCCCCTTAAAGGCAGCACAATTGCGGAAAATGGCGCCTGCGCCAGCCGGTTATCCGGCCAACGAGCGTCGCAGTCACTGCGGCCCAACGAATTCAAGACTCAAGAGAAGCGACCACCACCATGATGCGCAGCCATTATTGCGGCCAACTGAACGAGAGCCTGGACGGCCAGGAAGTCACCCTTTGCGGTTGGGTACATCGCCGTCGTGACCATGGCGGGGTGATTTTCCTCGACATTCGTGACCGTGAAGGTCTGGCCCAGGTGGTATTTGACCCGGATCGCGCGGCGACCTTCGCCACTGCCGACAAGGTGCGCAGTGAATACGTGGTCAAGATCACCGGTAAGGTGCGTCTGCGTCCGGCCGGTGCCGGCAACGCCAACATGGCATCCGGCGCCATCGAAGTGCTGGGTTATGAGCTGGAAGTGCTGAACGAAGCGGAAACCCCGCCGTTCCCGCTCAACGAATACACCGACGTCGGCGAAGAAACCCGTCTGCGCTACCGCTTTATCGACCTGCGTCGCCCGGAAATGGCGGCCAAGCTGAAACTGCGTTCGAGCATCACCAGCAGCATCCGTCGTTACCTGGATGACAACGGCTTCCTCGATGTGGAAACGCCGATCCTCACCCGTGCCACCCCAGAGGGCGCGCGTGACTACCTGGTGCCGAGCCGCACCCATGCCGGCAGCTTCTTCGCTCTGCCGCAGTCGCCACAGCTGTTCAAGCAGCTGCTGATGGTCGCCGGCTTCGACCGCTACTACCAGATCGCCAAGTGCTTCCGCGACGAAGACCTGCGTGCCGACCGGCAGCCGGAATTCACTCAGATCGACATCGAAACCAGCTTCCTCGATGAAGCCGACATCATGGCCATCACCGAGAAGATGATTCGCCAGCTGTTCAAGGAAGTGCTCAACGTCGAGTTCGGCGAGCTGCCGCACATGACCCTGGCCGAAGCCATGCGTCGTTTCGGTTCCGACAAGCCGGACCTGCGCAACCCGCTGGAACTGGTGGACGTGGCCGATCAGCTGCAAGCGGTCGACTTCAAGGTGTTCAGCGGCCCAGCCAACGATCCGAAATGCCGCGTGACCGCGCTGCGCGTACCGGGCGGGGCGAGCATGCCGCGCAGCAAGATCGACGAATACACCAAGTTCGTCGGCATCTACGGCGCCAAGGGCCTGGCCTACATCAAGGTCAACGAGCGCGCCAATGGTGCCGAAGGTCTGCAGTCGCCGATCGTCAAGAACATCCCGCTGGAGAACATCAATGTGATCCTTGATCGCGTCGGTGCGGTCGATGGCGACATCGTGTTCTTCGGCGCCGATAAGGCCAAGATCGTCAGCGAGGCCCTGGGCGCGCTGCGCATCAAGCTGGGTCATGACCTCAATCTGCTGACCTGTGAGTGGGCGCCGCTCTGGGTCGTCGACTTCCCGATGTTCGAAGAGAACGATGACGGCAGCCTGACCGCCATGCACCACCCGTTCACCGCACCGAAGTGCAGCCCGGCCGAGCTGGAAGCCAATCCGGCCGCCGCCCTGTCGCGTGCCTACGACATGGTGCTGAACGGCACCGAGCTGGGTGGCGGCTCGATCCGTATCCACGACAAGGCCATGCAGCAGACTGTGTTCCGTGTACTGGGTATCAGCGAGGACGAGCAGCAAGAGAAGTTCGGCTTCCTCCTCGATGCCCTGAAGTTCGGCGCGCCGCCTCACGGTGGCCTGGCCTTCGGTCTGGATCGCCTGGTGATGCTGATGACCGGCGCGCAGTCGATTCGTGAAGTGATCGCCTTCCCGAAAACCCAGAGCGCGGCCTGTGTGATGACTCAGGCGCCTGGGCTGGTGGATAACAAGGCGCTGCGCGAATTGCATATTCGCCTGCGCGAGCAGCCCAAGGCCGAATAAGCCTCAGTGATGACAAGGAGCCTGGATTTTCCAGGCTTCTTGGTTATATGGGTGCGACAAAATCTGATTTGACGAATTACGGAGTGAGTTATGGCTGGTCATTCCAAGTGGGCCAACATCAAGCACCGCAAAGGGCGTCAGGACGCCAAACGCGGCAAGATTTTCACCAAGATCATTCGTGAGCTGACGGTGGCAGCCAAGCACGGCGGCCCGATCCCGGCGGACAATCCACGTCTGCGCCTGGCGGTGGACAAGGCGCTGACTGCCAATATGTCCCGCGATGTAATTGACCGCGCCGTTGCCCGTGGTGCCGGTAACAACGAAGCCGACAACGTTGTTGAGCTGAGTTACGAAGGTTACGCGCTGGGCGGTGTGGCGATTATCGTCGAGGCCATGACCGACAACCGCAACCGCACCGCGGCCGAAGTGCGGCATGCCTTTACCAAGTGCGGTGGCAACCTGGGCACCGATGGTTCGGTGGCCTATATGTTCGAGCGCAAGGGTCAGCTCAGCTTCGCCCCAGGCGTTAGCGAAGATGCCCTGATGGAGGCGGCGCTGGAAGCCGGGGCCGATGACGTGGAAATGGCTGAGGATGGCTCGGCGCTGGTGTCGACCAGCTTTGCCGATTTTCATGGGGTCAACGAGGCGCTCAGCGCGGCCGGTTTCAAGGCCGATGAGGCGGAAATCGCCATGATTCCGTCGATCAGTGCGCCGGTTACTGATCTGGAAACCGCGCAAAAGGTCATCAAGTTGATCGATATGCTCGAAGACCTCGACGATGTGCAGGAGGTTTACCACAACGCCGAAATTCCTGACGACATCATGGAGCAGCTTGGCTGAGTGCGGGTTACCAATGAAAAGCCGGAGGTCTTCAGGTGTATGCCTGAGTACTTCCGGCTTTTTTATAGGCGGCTAACCAGTGGGCTGTCACGATGCGTTATTAAAAGTGGCTCCTGGTCATTTTTTATAGCGCCGGCCTGGGTGACGCCGAAGTGGGCTGGCCCTATACTCGCCAACTGGATAAATAGACAGTGTGTCGGCCAAGTTGGCGGGCGCCTTGAGTGAGCGGTAGGGCATGACCTTGATTCTCGGCATCGACCCTGGCTCGCGCATCACCGGTTACGGCGTGGTGCGTGATACCGGGCGCAATTGCGAATATGTCGCCTCTGGCTGCATTCGCACGGGCAATGGTTCGATGCCGGAGCGACTGCAGGTGGTGTTTCGCGGCGTGCGTGAGGTGATCGAAACCTACGGGCCGGTGACCATGGGCATCGAGCAGGTGTTTATGGCGCGCAATCCGGATTCCGCGCTCAAGCTTGGCCAGGCGCGCGGCGTGGCCATTGTCGCGGGGATCGAAGCGGGGCTGGATATCGCCGAATACACCGCGACCCAGGTCAAGCAGGCGATTGCCGGCAGCGGCGGGGCGGATAAGGAGCAAGTGCAGCTGATGGTCATGCACCTGCTCAAACTGGTGCAGAAGCCGCAGATCGACGCATCGGACGCCCTGGCTATCGCCCTGTGCCATGCCCATCACCGGCAGAGTCTGATTCCCCATGGTCTGGTCGGCGCCAAGCGGCGCGCGGGTCGCCTTCGTTTGTAACGTAATTTTTAAGGAAAGCAGCGGTGATCGGACGTTTGCGCGGCACCCTGGCGGAAAAGCAGCCGCCCCATGTGATTGTTGACATAAATGGTTTGGGTTATGAGCTGGAAGTGCCCATGACCACCCTGTACCGTTTGCCCTCGGTGGGTGAGTCGTTGACCCTGCACACCCATCTGGTGGTGCGTGAGGATGCGCATCTACTGTATGGCTTCTTCGAGAAGCGCGAGCGTGAGCTTTTTCGTGAGTTGATTCGCCTCAATGGTGTCGGCCCGAAACTGGCTTTGGCCTTGATGTCCGGCCTGGAGGTCGATGAGTTGGTGCGTTGTGTGCAGGCGCAAGATACCTCGGTGCTGGTGAAGATTCCCGGGGTTGGCAAGAAAACCGCCGAGCGCCTGCTGGTTGAGCTGAAGGATCGCTTCAAAGCCTGGGAAACCGTGCCCGGCATGTCGCACCTGGTGGTGGAACCTCGCGGCGCTAGCACAGTCTCAAGCGCGGAGAATGATGCGGTCAGTGCACTTATTTCGCTCGGCTACAAACCCCAGGAAGCCAGTCGCGCCGTCTCAGCTATTAAGGAAGACGGTTTGAGCAGTGAAGATATGATTCGTCGAGCCCTGAAGGGAATGGTCTAGTGCTAGAAGCTGATCGCCTGATTACCGCAGCCCCGCGTGACCGTGATGAGCAGGTTGACCGCGCCATTCGTCCGCTGAAACTGGCCGAATACATCGGCCAGCCGAGCGTGCGCGAGCAGATGGAGCTGTTTATCCAGGCGGCCCGTGGGCGCAGCGAAGCGCTCGATCACACCCTGATCTTCGGCCCGCCCGGTCTGGGCAAGACCACCCTGGCCAATATCATCGCCCAGGAAATGAATGTTTCGATCAAGAGCACCTCGGGTCCCGTGCTGGAGCGGCCGGGTGATCTGGCGGCGCTGCTAACCAATCTTGAGCCGGGTGATGTGCTGTTTATCGATGAAATCCATCGCCTGTCGCCGATTGTCGAGGAAGTGCTGTACCCGGCCATGGAGGATTTTCAGCTCGACATCATGATCGGTGAAGGCCCGGCCGCGCGCTCGATCAAGCTCGATCTGCCGCCGTTTACCCTGGTCGGTGCCACCACCCGCGCCGGCATGCTGACTAATCCACTGCGTGATCGCTTCGGTATCGTCCAGCGCTTGGAGTTCTACAACACCGAAGATCTAGCCACTATCGTGATGCGCTCGGCGGGCATTCTCGGCTTGCCCATCGAGCCTCACGGCGCCTTCGAGATTGCCCGGCGCGCGCGCGGTACGCCGCGTATCGCCAACCGTTTGCTGCGCCGCGTGCGCGATTTTGCCGAAGTGCGTGCGCAGGGCGATATCACCCGAGAAATCGCCGACCTGGCGCTGAACCTGTTGGACGTCGACGAGCGTGGCTTCGACCACCAGGACCGGCGTCTACTGCTGACCATGATCGAGAAGTTCGACGGTGGTCCGGTGGGTATCGACAATCTGGCCGCTGCCATCAGTGAAGAGCGCCACACCATCGAAGATGTGCTGGAACCCTATCTGATTCAGCAGGGCTATATCATGCGCACCCCGCGCGGCCGTGTGGTCACCCGGCATGCGTATTTGCACTTTGGCCTGAACGTGCCCAAGCGCATGGGCGAGCTGCCCACGGCTGACTTGTTTGGGCGCGATGATGATTAACCAAAAATACTTGTCGAAGACGATTGGCAAGATCAGGAGCTGGCACTAGAGTATGCGCGCGCAAAACGGAGTTAAGCCGTTCACCCATCGTTGTCGGGTTTATTTCGAAGACACCGATGCAGGCGGCATCGTCTACTACGTCAATTACCTCAAATTTATGGAACGGGCTCGCACCGAGTGCCTGCGTGATCTGGGTTTTCTCCAGTCGACGTTGGCCGAGGAGGGCCTGTTGTTCGTTGTGCATTCGGCTGAAGCGCGCTACCACGCGCCCGCCAAGCTCGACGACGAATTGCTGGTAAGCGCTGAGGTAATCGAATTAAACCGTGCCAGCCTGCGTTTTCGTCAACAGGTCAGGCGGGCAACGGATGATGTGCTGCTCTGCGAAGGGCAGTTTATGGTGGCCTGTGTGCGCGCCGACAATTTGAAACCCCGGGCCATTCCCCAAACTCTGCACACGGCCTTTGCCGGGCAGGGCGGCGCGGGTACATCTAGAGCAGGAGAGTAAGCGTGGAAGCAACAGCCAACGCCGTTGACCATATGTCGATGTGGAGTCTGATCAGCAACGCCAGCCTGGTGGTGCAACTGGTAATGCTGACGTTGGTGGCCGCTTCGGTCACTTCGTGGGTCATGATTTTTCAGCGCACCGCGCTGCTGCGTGCGGCCAAGCGTGCCCTGGATAACTTCGAGGAGCGCTTTTGGTCGGGTATCGATCTGTCCAAGCTGTACCGCCAAGCGGGCAGCAACCCGGACCCGGATTCCGGTCTGGAGCAGATCTTCCGCGCCGGCTTCAAAGAGTTCTCGCGTCTGCGTCAGCAAGCCGGTGTTGATCCGGATGCGGTGATGGACGCCGTGGCCCGAGCGATGCGTGTGGCCATCTCCCGTGAAGAAGAGAAGCTTGAGCAGAGCCTGCCGTTCCTCGCCACAGTCGGTTCCACCAGCCCGTATATCGGCCTGTTCGGTACCGTGTGGGGCATCATGAACTCCTTCCGCGGCCTGGCTCAGGTGCAGCAGGCGACCCTGGCCACCGTAGCGCCGGGTATTGCTGAAGCACTGATCGCCACTGCGATCGGCCTGTTCGCCGCGATTCCTGCGGTAATTGCCTACAACCGCTTTGCCGCCCGTGGCGAAATGCTGATTGGCCGTTACTACACCTTCGCCGATGAGTTCCAGGCGATTCTGCACCGCAAAGTCCACACCAGCGACGACTAAGCCTTAGGCACTCTTTAAGAAAGGTTTTAAGCCATGGCCAGAATTCGCAACAGACGCAAGCCCGTCGCCGAGATGAACGTAGTGCCTTACATCGATGTGATGTTGGTGCTGCTGGTGATCTTTATGGTGACCGCGCCCATGCTCAACCAAGGGGTCAAGGTCGATCTGCCGCAAGTCAGCAGTGAAGTCTTGCCGCAGGACAATAACGCCCAGGTGCTGACCATTTCGATCAAGGCCGATAAGACCTATTTCTGGAATATGGGCACCGAAGTCGATGTCGATACCGTGCAGGACAAAGCGCTGACCCTGGAAGAAATGACCCGCGCAGTGACTGCGATCATCAGCCAGAGCCGGGCAACCGGTAAGCAGGTGCAGGTGTTCGTGCGCGGCGACAAGACCGTTGACTACGGCACCATCATGGCGGCCATGGGTGGCTTGCAGCAGGCTGACGTGGGTAACGTCGGGCTGATTACCGAGGCCCCCTGATGCACTACCAGCGCGAGCGTTCGCCCTCGGAAAGTCTGTTCTGGCCTGTGGTCTGGGCTGTGGGCCTGCACGTCATCATGTTTGCCATGTTGTTCGTCAGCTTCGCCTTTGCTCCGGAGCTACCGCCGGCCAAACCGGTGGTGCAGGCGACCCTTTACAAGCTGCAGTCGCAGAGCCAGGCCACCACCCAGACCAATCAGAAAATCGCTGGCGAAACCAAGAAAACCACGGCTCCGGTGTACGAGACCGAGCAGCTTGAGCAGAAAAAGGCCGAGCAGGAAAAAGTAGCGGCCAAGGCCGCGGAACAAAAGAAAGCCCAAGAGGCTCAGAAAGCGGAAGCTGCGAAGAAAGCCGAGGCCGATAAGAAGGCCGCCGAGCAGAAGAAGCTCGCCGATGTAGCCAAGAAACAAGCGGCGGATGAGGCGGCCAAGAAGAAGGCTGCTGAAGACGCCAAGAAAAAAGCCGCAGAAGAGGCGAAAAAGAAAGCCGCCGCCGAAGCTGCGAAGAAAAAAGCTGCCGATGATGCCAAAAAGAAAGCAACTGAAGCGGCTCAGCGTAAAGCGGTAGAAGACAAGAAGGCTGCTGCACTGGCCGAGCTGCTGTCCGAAGATGTCGGTCGTCAGCAGGCAATCGCCGATACCGTCGGTGATCAGGTGGCCGGTAGCCTGGATGATCTGATTGTTATGCTGGTCAGCCAGCAGTGGCGGCGCCCGCCATCGGCGCGTAATGGCATGAGCGTAGAAGTACTGATCGAAATGCTGCCTGATGGCACCATTACCAATGCCAGCGTGACGCGCTCCAGTGGCGACTCGCCATTTGATAACTCGGCCGTGCAAGCGGTGCGTAACGTTGGCCGTATTGCTGAAATGCAGCAACTGGACCGTGCCACTTTTGATCGCCTATACCGGCAGCGTCGCGCTGTCTTCAAACCGGAGGATTTAGGTCTGTGAATACCCTGATGCGTATTGTTCTGCTCGGTCTGGCCATGCTGGTCGGCACCGTTCAGGCCGCTGATCCGCTGGTGATCAGCAGTGGTACTGATCGTGCCACCCCCATCGCCGTAGTGCCATTTGGCTGGCAGGGTGGCAGTGTGTTGCCTGAGGACATGGCTGAAATTATCGGCAATGACCTGCGCAACTCCGGCGTGTTCGAGCCGATCCCGCGGCAGAACATGATCAGCTTGCCGACCCAGGCGACTGAGGTGATCTACCGCGATTGGCAAGCTCTGGGCGCGCAATACGTGCTGGTCGGCAGCATTGTGCCGAGTGCCGGGCGTCTGCAGATCCAGTTTGCCTTGTTCAACGTCACCACTCAGCAGCAGGTCATGACCGGCAGCGTGGGTGGTGGTGTCGATCAGCTGCGCGACATGGCGCACCATATCGCCGATCAGTCGTTTGAAAAGCTTACCGGTGTGAAGGGTGCGTTCTCCACCCGCATGCTGTATGTGACTGCCGAGCGTTTTGCGGTCAACAACACCCGTTACACCCTGCAGCGCTCCGACTATGACGGCGCGCGTGCGGTGACCTTGCTACAATCGCGCGAGCCGATTCTGTCGCCATCGTTTGCTCCAGATGGCCGTCGTATCGCTTACGTCTCGTTCGAGCAGAAGCGTCCGCGCATCTTTGTGCAGCATATCGATACCGGTCGCCGCGAGCAGATCACCAACTTTGAAGGCCTGAATGGCGCGCCAGCCTGGTCGCCGGACGGCAATCGTCTGGCATTCGTGCTGTCGCGTGACGGCAACCCAGAAATCTATGTGATGGACATGGGCACTCGCCAGCTGCGCCGGGTAACCAACCAGCCATCGATCGATACCGAACCGTTCTGGGGTAAGGATGGTCAGACCCTGTACTTCACCTCGGATCGTTCCGGTAAGCCGCAAATCTACAAAACCAACATCAATGGTGGTTCGGCAGAGCGTGTGACCTTTATCGGAAACTACAACGCCAACCCGAAACTCTCTGCTGATGAGAAGACCCTGGTGATGATTCACCGCCAGGATGGTTACACCGTGTTCAAAGTGGCGGCCCAAGACCTGCAGCGTGGTAATTTGCGGATACTTTCAGATACCAGTCTGGACGAGTCGCCTACTGTCGCGCCTAACGGCACCATGGTAATCTACGCCACCCGCCAGCAGGGCCGGGGAGTCTTGGTATTAGCGTCCACCAATGGTCGCGTGAGGCTCCCTCTTCCTACCGCTCAAGGCGAAGTTCGAGAGCCTTCTTGGTCCCCTTACCTGAACTGATGCGGCGCTACACCTTTTTGCTGTCTGAAATACTGCTTAACACACTGGGGTTCATTAGGAGTTACATGATGGAAATGCTGAAATTTGGTAAGTTTGCTGCCCTGAGCCTGGCTCTGGCCGTTGCAGTTGGTTGCTCCTCGAAAGGCGGCGACGCTGCTGGCGAAGGCGCTACCGATCCTAACGCTGGTTACGGTGCCAACACTGGCGCTGTTGATGGCAGCCTGAGCGAAGAAGCTGCTCTGCGCGCTATCACCACCTTCTACTTCGAATACGACAGCTCCGACCTGAAGCCAGAGGCCATGCGCGCTCTGGACGTGCACGCCCGTGACCTGCAAGGCAACGGCGCTCGCGTAGTTCTGGAAGGCCACGCTGACGAGCGCGGTACTCGTGAATACAACATGGCTCTGGGCGAGCGTCGCGCCAAAGCTGTGCAGCGTTACCTGGTACTGCAGGGCGTTTCCCCGGCTCAACTGGAACTGGTTTCCTACGGTGAAGAGCGTGCAATCGCCACTGGCAACGACGAGTCCTCCTGGGCTCAAAACCGTCGCGTCGAACTGCGTAAGTAATTCGATATGCGTACGTGCCGCCGTGCTTTAACCGTTTTGGCGCTCAGCCTGCCGCTTGCGGCGTGGGCTGAGGTTCCCGTGGTGGATAACAATGCCGGTTACGGCAGCAGTTACCCGCCTGCTGGTTACGGTACGTCCGGCACCTACGCCGGGGCAGGGGCTGCGGCCCCTGTCTCGGCGCAGGGCATGCTGTTCAACCAGTTGCAGCAGATGCAGGAAGAGATCGCGCAGCTGCGCGGTACGCTGGAAGAACAACAGAATGAGATTCAACGTCTGAAGCAAGAAAGCCTGGAGCGTTATCAGGATCTTGATCGGCGTGTAAGTGGTGGTGCGGCAGGTGCTGCGACCAACCAGAATTCTTCAGCTGCTGGCGCGATCAATGCCAGCGGTACACCGACTCCGCCAGCGGCGGGGCAGGCGCAAACTCCGGCCAGCAATGAGCCGGCTGATCCTGCAAAGGAAAAGCTGTTCTACGAAGCTGCCTTTGACTTGATCAAAGCCAAGGACTTCGACAAAGCCAGCCAGGCGTTTGCCGCCTTCCTGCGCAAATACCCCAACAGTCAGTACGCCGGTAACGCGCAGTACTGGCTGGGTGAGGTGAATTTGGCCAAGGGTGATCTGCAGGGTGCAGGCCAGGCCTTTGCGCGGGTCAGTCAGACCTATCCAAGCCACGCCAAGGTTCCGGACTCGCTGTTCAAGCTGGCTGATGTCGAGCAGCGTTTGGGTAATAGCGACAAGGCCAAAGGTATTCTGCAGCAGGTGATTGCGCAGTACCCGGGCAGTTCAGCGGCTCAGTTGGCGCAGCGTGATTTGCAGCGTTTGCCGTAACGCCGCAATTCGATTCCAGAAACCCGCGCCTTGCGCGGGTTTTTTATGTCCAGTGATCCCTAGTGGTTGCCCATCGGGTCGTCGCTGCGCGGTGTTAAGAATTTCACCCGGATTTTTATGGCCAGCCATCCTGGCGGCCACCCTCCGGGCCGTCGCTGCGCGACGTTAAAAATTTCTCCCGGAAATTTTTTCGTATACAATCCGTGGCCCTTTTCCCGCAACGGAGGCGGACAGCCTGTTTAGCTGTCACGCCCGTGGCTGATATGCAAGATACCCTGCGCATTACCGAGATTTTCTACTCGCTGCAGGGCGAGACGCGCACCGCCGGCTTGCCGACTGTGTTCGTTCGCCTGACCGGCTGTCCTCTGCGTTGCCAATACTGCGACACCGCCTATGCCTTCAGTGGTGGCGAGATCATGTCGCTGGACGCCATTTTCGAGCAGGTTGCCGGCTACAAGCCGCGTTATATCTGCGTGACCGGTGGTGAGCCGTTGGCGCAGCCCAACTGTATTCCTCTGCTCAAGCGCCTGTGTGATGCCGGCTATGAGGTGTCGCTGGAAACCAGCGGCGCGCTGGATGTGTCGGCGGTCGACCCACGGGTAAGCAAGGTCCTTGACCTGAAAACCCCAGGCTCGGCCGAAGTTGCGCGCAATCGCTACGAGAATATCGAGCTGCTGACGCCCAATGATCAGGTCAAGTTCGTGATCTGCTCTCGTGAGGACTATGACTGGGCGGTGAGCAAGCTGATTCAGTACCGCCTGGATCAGCGAGTTAGCGAAGTGCTGATGTCGCCGAGCCACCATGAGCTGGATGCGCGCTCGCTGGCGGAGTGGATCATTGCTGACAACCTGCCAGTTCGCCTGCAAATGCAGCTGCACAAGATTCTCTGGAATGATGAGCCGGGACATTGATATGAGCGATAAGAAAGCGGTAATCCTGCTGTCAGGCGGCCTGGATTCGGCCACCGTGGTGGCGTTGGCCAAGGCCGATGGCTACAGCTGCTACACCATGAGTTTCGATTACGGTCAGCGTCACCGCTCTGAGTTGCAGGCGGCCGAGCAAGTGGCGCGGCAACTGGGTGTGGTCGAGCACAAGGTGATCGGCCTGAACCTCAATGGTATGGGCGGCTCGGCGCTGACCGACGCCAGTATCGAGGTGCCGGAAAGCCCGAGCGAGGGCATTCCGGTGACCTACGTGCCAGCGCGCAACACGGTGTTCCTGTCCCTCGCGCTGGGTTGGGCCGAGGTGCTGGGCGCGCGGGATATTTTTATCGGCGTGAATGCGGTGGATTATTCCGGTTACCCGGATTGCCGTCCGGAGTTTATCGAGGCCTTTGAGCGCATGGCCAATCTGGCTACCAAGGCCGGTGTAGAAGGGCAGGGCTTCCGCATTCAGGCTCCGCTACAGGCCATGAGCAAGGCCGAGATCGTCCAGGCAGGCGTTCAGCAGGGGGTTGATTACGCGCTGACTGTCTCCTGCTATCAGGCTGATGATGAGGGGCGCGCCTGCGGAAAATGCGACAGCTGCCGCCTGCGCGCGGCGGGTTTTGCTACCGCTGGGCTGGTAGATCCCACTCGTTATTTCTAAAAAGTTTTCGCGAAGTGTTGAATTTCTGAATTAAATCAGTATCATGCGCCTCGCGTCGGGTCGTTAGCTCAGTTGGTAGAGCAGTTGGCTTTTAACCAATTGGTCGTAGGTTCGAATCCCACACGACCCACCATATTTCCTTCCTCGGAAGGTCAAGAAGCCTGAAAGTTCTGATTAAAGGAATTTTCGGGCTTTTTTGTATCTGTAACTTTTACCGCCTGTACGTGGTTGCAAGCTGCCTGCGCCGGCGCCATGCAGGCGGGTATACTCGCTGCACTGAAAGCATATTCAGAGCCTGATGACATGACCCAGATTTCCGAACGCCTGCTGGTGCAAGCCCACCTTGATGCGAAGCAGCCCAAGCCGTTGACGCCTGAGCAAGAGGCTTTTTACCGCGCTGAAATTGCTGCCGAGCTGAAAAAGCAAAACGCCGTGCTGGTCGCGCATTATTACTGTGACCCAGTGCTGCAGACGCTGGCCGAGGAAACCGGCGGCTGCGTGTCCGACTCGCTGGAAATGGCCCGTTTCGGCAATCAGCACCCGGCGCAGACCGTGCTGGTGGCCGGCGTTAAATTTATGGGCGAAACGGCAAAAATCCTTAACCCTGAAAAGCGCGTGCTGATGCCGACGCTTGAAGCGACCTGCTCGCTCGATCTGGGTTGCCCAGTGGAAGAGTTCTCGGCGTTCTGTGACCAACATCCGCAGCGCACGGTGGTGGTGTATGCCAATACCTCGGCGGCGGTGAAGGCGCGCGCCGATTGGGTGGTGACCTCCAGCTGTGCGGTGGAAATCGTCGAGCACCTGATGGACAACGGCGAAAGCATCATCTGGGCGCCGGATCAGCATCTTGGGCGTTACATCCAGAACAAGACCGGCGCCGATATGCTGCTGTGGGACGGTGCCTGCATCGTCCACGAGGAGTTCAAGGCCAAGCAGCTGGAAGACATGAAGGCGTTGTACCCGGACGCCGCCGTGCTGGTGCACCCCGAGTCGCCGACGGCGGTGATCGATCTAGCCGATGCAGTGGGCTCCACCAGCCAGTTGATCGCCGCTGCGCAGACGCTGCCGAACAAGACCTTTATCGTCGCCACCGACGCCGGCATCTTCTACAAGATGCAGCAGCTGTGCCCGGACAAAGAATTTGTCGCCGCCCCAACGGCCGGTAACGGCGCGGCCTGCCGCAGCTGCGCGCATTGCCCATGGATGGCGATGAATACCCTGCAGCGCACCCTGGCGTGCCTGCGCGAGGGCAGTAACGAGATATTCGTCGACCCAGCATTGATCCCCAAAGCGATCAAGCCGCTCAAGCGCATGCTCGATTTCACCCAGGCAGCGCGGCTCAAGCTGAGCGGCAACGCCTAAGCGAGTTGCATAAAAAAGCCAGGCATTTGCCTGGCTTTTTCTTTTCCGGCGCGGACGTTTCTAGCGCAGCATCTGCTCGATGATGCGTTTTTCTTCCATCAGCTCGCGCTGCCTGGCGTCGATGCGTGAGGCCAGTTGGAAGTTGTTGCTGGCGCGGCGCTTGGCGAAGTCGAGCTGTTCCAGGGCCTGGTTGTAGTCACCGACCAGGGCGAAGAACTCGCCACGGGCTTGGTGCAGGCCGATGGTGTTGCCGCTCAGGCCGCGTACTTCGGCTACCTGGTACCAGATGTCCGGGTCCTTACCGCGGCTTTTCAGCATATCGTCGAGGGCGCGTTCGGCTTCCTGAATGCGACTCTGCTTCATCAGCAGGTCGATATGTGCCTGGTTGACCGGGTAGTTGTTCGGGTAGAGGGTCAGCAGCCGGGTAATCCGGCTTTGCGCGTCGCTCAGGCGATTGGCGGCCATATCCAGTTCAACTTGCGCCAGGTTGTAGGCCACATCGTTGGGGGAGTTCGCCAGCAGCGGTTGCAGGGACTCGCGGGCCTCCTTGTGCTGGCCGCTTTTGATCTGCGCAATCGCCAGGCCGTAGCGGGCGGCTTCCAGCTGTGGGTTTTCGTCGAGCATGTTGCGAAAACGCTTGGCGGCGACCCCTGGGGTTTCTTCATAGGTCAGCTGCACGCGGGCGCGCATCAGCTGGTAGCGCACGCTGTCGGTGATGCCTTTGGCTTTGTACTGTTCGGCGCGGTTGCGGGTGTCGGCGATGCGCGACTCCGACACCGGGTGAGTGAGGAGGAATTCCGGCGGCTTGCGGTCGTAGCGGTACTGGCGCATCAGGCGCTCGAACATGCTGGGCATGGCGCGTGGGTCGAAGCCGGCTTTTTCCAGGTTGACCAGGCCGATGCGGTCGGCTTCCTGCTCGTTCTGCCGGGAGAAGCGCCGCTGTTCCTGCATGGCGGCGGCCTGGGTCGAAGCGATGGCGGCGATGCCTAAGTCGCCAGCGCCGGCAGCCGCCGCGACGATACCAGCGAGCAGGCCGGCCATGACCGGGATCTGCATGCGCTGCTGGGCTTCCAGGCCGCGGGCAAAGTGGCGTTGCGACAAATGCGCCAGTTCGTGAGCCATGACCGAAGCGTATTCGGCTTCAGTCTGCGCATAGAGAAACAGGCCGCCGTTGACCCCGACAATCCCTCCGGGTGCGGCGAAGGCGTTGATCTGCGGGCTGTTGAGCAAAACGAACTCCAGGCGGCGATCCTGCAGCTGACTGGTTTCGCTCAGGCGATAGACGCTGGTTTCGACGAAGTCCTTGAGCTGCGGATCGTCGAGCTGGCTGACCTGGCCGCGTACCAGGCTCAGCCAGGCGCGGCCCAGTTGGTGTTCTTGCTGCGGGGAAACGATGGCGGAACTGGCATCGCCAAGGGAGGGCAGGTCACTGGCCATGGCGGGGGCTGCCAGCAGGCAGGCCAGCGTCAACAGGGTAGGGCGCAGAAGGCTCATGCACAAAGCTCGTGTCGAACAAAGGCGCTACTGTAGCTGGCTGGCGGCTGTGCTGGCCAGGGTTGTGCGGCCTTGGGTATCCTTGCGGCCTTCCTGGAGTGGCTCAATGACTGATATGCAATGGCGTGCCGAGGACTTCGACGCGCAACTGGACGCCTGCGGGCTGAACTGCCCGCTACCTTTACTCAAGGCCAAGCTGGAGCTAAATCGTCTGGCCAGTGGCGCTGTGCTCAAGATTGAGGCCACCGATGCTGGTTCGCAGCGGGATTTCCGTGCCTTCGCCAGCCTGGCGGGGCATAGTCTGCTGCGTGAAGAGGTCGATAATGGCGTGTACCGTTATTGGCTGCGCAAGGCTTAGGGTTTGCTGCGACAAGTGCGGATTATGAGGCAGCCTATTAAAGGCGCTGCCCAAGTAAGGAGTCACGATGTTCAAGGTGTTTCAGGATTGGTTGCATCGCTATTTTTCTGATGAGCAGGCGGTGGTGCTCGCGGTGCTGTTGGTGCTTGGTTTTGCCGCGATTCTGAATCTGGGCGGCATGCTGGCTCCGGTGCTGACGGGCCTGGTGCTGGCGTTTTTGATGCAGGGTCTGGTGAATGCCTTTGAGCGTCTGCGCTTACCGCAGGTGGTGGCGGTGTGGTTGGTGTTCACCCTGTTTCTAAGCATGCTGGGGTTGTTCCTGCTGGTGTTGATGCCGCTGCTCTGGCAGCAGTTGAGCACCTTGTTCAATGAGCTGCCGCGCATGTTGGGGGAATGGCAGTCGCTGTTTCTGCTGCTGCCGGAGCGTTACCCAACGCTGATTACCGATGTGCAGGTGCTGCAGCTAATTGAGGGCGTGCGTGGTGAGGTCGGCAAATTCGGCCAGTGGGCGCTGTCGTTTTCCTTATCGAGCTTGCCGATGCTGGTCAGCATCATGATCTACCTAGTCCTAGTGCCAATTCTTGTGTTCTTCTTTCTCAAGGATCGGGAGCTGATCGGCGCCTGGTTTCGCGGTTATCTGCCGCGTGAGCGTGCTCTGATCACCCAGGTAGCCGAGGAGATGAACAAGCAGATCGCCAACTACATCCGTGGCAAGGTGATCGAGATCATCATTTGCGGCGTGGTGACCTACATCGCCTTTGTTGCCTTGGGGCTTAACTATGCGGCGCTGCTGGCCTTGTTTGTCGGCCTGTCGGTGGTGGTGCCGTATATCGGCGCGGTGGTGGTGACGGTGCCGGTGGCGCTGATCGGGCTGTTCCAGTGGGGCTTTGGTGATCAGTTCATCTACCTGATGGTGGTCTACGGGATCATTCAGGCGCTGGATGGCAACGTCCTGGTGCCGCTGCTGTTCTCCGAGGCGGTCAATCTGCACCCGGTGGCGATCATCTGCGCGGTGCTGCTGTTTGGTGGCATGTGGGGCTTCTGGGGGGTGTTCTTCGCCATTCCACTGGCCACGCTGTTCAAGGCGGTGATCGACGCCTGGCCGCGCAGTGAGCAGATAGCGGCCGATTAATCTGCAGGCAATAAAAAGCCGGTCAATTGACCGGCTTTTTTACGCGCGCGATTCAGGCTTTATTCAGTGCCTGGGCCGCGGCCAGTACCGCATCGACATGCCCCGGCACTTTCACCCCACGCCATTCCTGGCGCAGTACGCCTGCTTTATCGATCAGGAAGGTGCTGCGGTCCACGCCCAGGTATTCCTTGCCGTAGAGCTTCTTCAGCTTGATCACATCGAACAGCTGGCAGACGGCTTCATCCTTGTCGGAGATCAGCTCGAAGGGGAACTCCTGCTTGCACTTAAAGTTCTCGTGGGATTTCAGGCTGTCGCGCGACACACCGAAGATCAGCGTGTTGGCCGCTTGAAACGCCGGATATTGATCACGAAAACCCTGGCCCTCGGTGGTGCAGCCCGGGGTGCTGTCCTTCGGGTAGAAATAGATCACCACTTGCTGGCCCTTGAGTGCGGACAGCTGAACGGTCTGGCCGCTGGTGGCCTGGGCCTGGAAGTCTGCAACCGGGGTGTCGAGTGCTACGGCCATAAAAAACTCCTTATGGATTTTGTGGACGCCAAGGCTCAATCAGCGCATCCAGGTTCAACGCATCGGCAAAGTCGAGAAACTGATCGCGCAACCAGCTGATCTGCGTGCCGGCAGGCAGGGTCACGGTCAGGGTGGCGTTGAGCATGGTGCCGCCAGTCTGCGGGGCCTGGTAGGTATCGCAGGTGAGGTTTTCCAGCTCGACGTGATGGTCGAGAAAGAACTGGCACAGCTCATTAAGGATGTCCGGGCGGTAGGCCGAGCTGACATAGGCCACATAAGGCAGCGCCTGGGGGCGGCTTTCCGAAGCGGCGCTGCGAATCACATTGACCGAGAAGCTGTGCTTCTTCGCCAGCGCTGGCAGGCTCGACTCCAGGCGCGCCAGGGCATCCCAGCTGCCGGATATCTGCAAGACCAGTGCGCTGTACTCGCCATGCCGACTCAGGCGGGTGCTGACCACGGCGCAACGGTTCTCGTGACTGGTGCGGCAGAGCACATTGGTCAGCTCCATGGCGTTGGGGCCAAGGGCACTGATAAGCAGGAATTGTTCGCGAACTAGGGGGGTGGACATGCAGCCTTCCTAAACGATAAGCGGTCGGCCTGCGTACACAGCGCCGATCAAAGCCGGAAGGGTAGCGAAAAGCACCGCTCAGGGGAATGCCGGCGCGGCTGGGTGGTGAGGAATGTGCCGCGTTTGCTTGAGAAAGATTGTATACGCGTTGCATCACAGCCTCGGTACTTCGCTTGTGCAAGGCAGGTGGCCCCAGTACCATTACGGCTCTCTTTTTCCGGCAGGAGCGGTTGCATGATTGCGGGCAGTATGGTGGCACTGGTTACGCCCATGGATGCACAAGGTGGTCTTGATTGGGACAGCCTGAGCAAACTGGTGGATTTCCACCTGCAGGAGGGCACCAATGCCATCGTCGCAGTCGGCACTACCGGCGAGTCGGCGACACTTGAGGTGCCTGAACACATCGAAGTGATCAAGCGCATTGTCGATCAGGTCGCTGGGCGCATTCCGGTTATCGCCGGCACCGGTGGCAACTCCACCCGTGAATCGGTCGAACTGACCCGCGCTGCCAAAGACGTCGGCGCCGATGCCTGCCTGCTGGTCACCCCGTATTACAACAAGCCGACTCAGGAAGGCCTGTACCTGCACTTCCGCCATATCGCCGAATCGGTGGCCATCCCGCAGATCCTCTATAACGTGCCAGGCCGTACGGTCTGCGACATGCTGCCGGAAACCGTCGAGCGTTTGGCCAAAATCGACAACATCATCGGTATCAAGGAAGCCACCGGCGACCTGCAGCGCGGCCAGGAAGTACTGGATCGCGTGAGCAAGGATTTCCTGGTTTATTCCGGTGATGACGCCACCGCCGTCGAGCTGATGCTGATGGGCGGCAAGGGCAATATCTCGGTAACCGCCAACGTCGCTCCGCGTGCCATGAGCGATCTGTGCGCGGCGGCCATGCGTGGCGAAGCGGCGATTGCCCGGGCGATCAACGACCGCTTGATGCCGCTGCACAAGGCGCTGTTTATCGAATCCAACCCGATTCCGGTGAAATGGGCTCTGCATGAAATGGGTTTGATGCCAGACGGTATTCGTCTGCCACTGACCTGGCTCAGCCCACGTTGTCATGAACCGCTGCGTCAGGCCCTGCGCCAGTCCGGCGTATTGGTTTAATTGAGGAATTACTACGCATGAAGCGACTCACCGGACTCTCCGCCCTGGCCCTGATCATCGCTGGCACCAGCGGTTGTGGCTGGATCTATGGCGAAAACGGCTATTTCCGTGACCGTGGCAGCGACTACCTCGAAGCCCGTCAAACGGCCACGATGCAAATCCCGCCAAACGTCGACGCCAAGCGCATCGACCCACTGCTGCCCGTGCCGCAGCAGGTAGCCACCACCACCGACACTGGCGAATTTATCGTGCCGCGCCCGCAAGCCCTGGCTGTGGCCGGTGATGCCAGCGAGTTCAGCCTGCAAAAGAGCGGCGAGTCGCGGTGGGTCGTGGCGCAGCGCGTGCCGGCTGAAGTCTGGCCTGTAGCGCGTCAGTTCTTTGCCGACAACGGCTTCCAGATTGCTGAAGAGCGTCCGCAAACCGGCGAGTTCAGCACCAGCTGGCAGCGGTTTGATGCCCTGTCTGAATCCATGGCGCGTCGTCTGAGCAGTCGTGTATCCGGCGTCAATCCTGATGCCGAAACCCGCGTGCGGGTGCGTATCGAGCCAGGCGTACAGCGCAACACCAGCGAAATCTTCGTGGTCAGCGCCGAGCGTCCAGCCGGCAGCACTGCCGATGTCGCCTTCACCAACCGCAGCAGCAACCCAAGCCTGGATGCCGCGCTGCTCGATGAAATGCTCGTGACCCTGGCGCGCAGCGCCGAGCAGGGTGGTTCGGTCTCCCTGTTGGCTGCTCGTGATTACGACGCACCGAATCGCGTCAGCCTGTCCGAAGACGGCAACGGCAACCCGGTGCTGAGCCTGGGTGCTGATTTCGACCGCGCCTGGTCCGGTGTTGGCCGCTCCCTGGAAATGGCTGATGTGCGCATCGACGACATCAACCGCAGCCTGGGCGTGTACTACATCAACCTCGCCGAACGTGCGCAGAAGCCGGACGACAAGCCTGGTTTCTTCGGCAGCGTGTTTGGCAGCGCGCCAAGCAAGGAAGAGATCGACGCCCGCGCCGAGCGCTATCAGGTACGCCTGACCGCCGTTGGCGATAGCGTGCAGGTCACCGTGGAAAAAGACCTCAACACCATTGCCCCGTCCGACGTGGCGCGCAAGGTGCTGGACCTGATCCAGGAAAACCTTGGCTGACAGCAGGCAACTGCTGCACCGGCACTACCAATAGGCGAAACCCGGCGGGTTTCGCCTGTTTTGTTTACCAAAGGCGGAAATTCCGACATGAGCACAGCCACCACCCTGAGCCTGAAGAAAATCTATTCGGGCAAAGTCCGTGATCTATACGAGATCGACGACAAACGCATGCTGATGGTCGCCACCGACCGCCTTTCGGCATTCGACGTGATCCTCAACGAGCCGATCCCGGAAAAGGGCAAGATCCTCACCGCCATTTCCAACTTCTGGTTCGACAAGCTCAAGGACCTGGTGCCCAACCACTTCACCGGCGACAAGGTTGAAGACATCGTCCCGGCCGCCGAACTGCCGCTGGTGGAAGGCCGCGCAGTAGTCGCCAAGCGCCTTAAGCCCGTCGCGGTAGAAGCCATCGTACGTGGTTATATCGTCGGCTCCGGCTGGAAGGAATACCAGAAGAGCGGCACCGTCTGCGGCATCCAACTGCCAGCGGGCCTCAAGGAAGCGGCCAAGCTGCCGCAGCCAATCTTCACCCCCTCGACCAAGGCCGCCGTGGGCGACCATGACGAGAACATCAGCTTCGAGCAGTGCGAAGCGATCATCGGCGCCGAACTGGCCGCCAAAGTGCGCGACACCGCCATTGCCCTGTACAGCGCAGCAGTTGAATACGCAGCCACACGCGGCATCATCATCGCCGACACCAAGTTCGAATTCGGTCTGGATGAAGACGGCACCCTGACCTTGATGGACGAAGCCCTGACCCCAGACTCCAGCCGCTTCTGGCCGGCGGACAGCTATGCAGAAGGCACAAACCCACCAAGCTTCGACAAACAGTTCGTGCGTGACTGGCTGGAATCCACCGGCTGGAACAAAGAGCCACCAGCCCCAGCAGTGCCCGCCGACGTCGCGCAGAAAACCGCCGACAAATACCGCGAAGCCCTGACACGCCTGACCGTCTAAGCTGCAGCAATACGCGGGTAACCGCGACACAGAGGGGCGCTACGGCGCCCCTTTTGGTGGGCGATTGTTTAGCCTCCCACCAGCCAGATTTTGCCGCTATTCATCGCCTTTGATCGCAAGCATCTGAAAGTATGCGAAAAATTTTAAACCTGGGGGTTCGCCAAACGCACTTCAGCTGTTATCATGCGCGCCGCCACGGGAAGATGCCGGAGTGGCCGAACGGGACGGATTCGAAATCCGTTGTGTTAGCGATAGCACCTAGGGTTCAAATCCCTATCTTCCCGCCATATCGCAAGTCTAAGCCCCTGAAATTCATAGAGTTTCGGGGGCTTTTTCGTTTCAGACAGTCAAACTGTCGAAAAAGCGTCGATATCCCCCTGTTGGGCATGAGTACAGCGTGTTGCTGGCACTCTGCTATCTTTGTGATTGCTTCTGCAGTTTCAGCGTGTTGAAGCGGATTGCTGTCTACGAAATTGATTTTAGAAAACGTAGCTAAATATACTTTTATATTGTGTTCTCATTGAAAGGGAAATCAATTATGAAGATTCAAGTTGCTGCATTGATTTGCTGTATTGTGGTTTTGGCTACAGGGTGTAGTTCGCGTCCTGCCGGGGGGTACGAGGATAATGAAGAGGTCGTAGTTGTTGAAGAGGCTATGGTGGAGGAAGTTGTCATTGACCCTAGGCGCAAGAATAAAAATAACTATGCGGTAGTTAGAACTTTCTTTTCTTCGAATCGGGAGGTTAGTGACGCTGGAAATATAGTTAGTAGGATGGGGGATTATCGAGGTGATGTGTCACTAGGTTATTGCGATGTTAGTATTCCAAGTAAGCATCTTATTGGTCAGATAGAATCTCCTACGTGGCGTTTCTTTAAACCTGCAAACCCAAAAGACCATATGGTTGTTTTGGATGGTGGGTTGCTATTGGAAGATGAGTTTTATCAGCGGGTTTCTAGCGAATATACTGGAGATGAAAGTCAAGCTTTCATATTTTTTCATGGCTATAACGTGAGTTTTGATGAGGCTGCAAAACGTACGGCTCAAATAGCCTTCGATCTGGGCTTCAAAGGTGCCCCGGTTTTCTATAGTTGGCCCTCAAAAGGCAAGGTGATTTCATATACGGTCGACTCTCAGACTATGGAGTGGGCATACCCTGACATAAAGAGGTTTATAAAAGACTTTGCCGAAAAATCTTCAGCAAAAAAAATATATATAATTGCACATAGTATGGGGACAAGAGGGGCCACTCGCGCAATATCGTCTTTGCTTGCTGAGCGTCCTGATCTTAAAGATAGGCTGAGTGATGTCATATTGGCGGCTCCAGATATTGATGCGGGTGTATTTAAGAGGGAAATTGGTCCTGCACTTGTTGAATCGGGTGCGCAGGTGACGCTGTATGCATCTTCTAATGATTTGGCATTGGCGGCTTCTAAAAAGGTCAACGGTGAGTATCGTGCTGGTGACTCCAGTAATGGGGTGGCATTAGTTCCAGGGATTGACTCGATAGATGCATCAATGGTCGATACGAGTTTGCTTGGGCATGCTTATATAGGTGATTCATCCTCTATACTTGCTGACATGTTTTATTTAATGAGGGGGGTAAAACCCGCAGGTTCTCGCTTCGGAATGGAATCAAAGTCAGGGAAAGACGGTAGTTATGTCGTGATAAAGAATTATTGATGATTAAGTTAAGAGGGTATGGATGTTCTTCAAGCCAAACCTTACTGCATCTTGAAGGTGGTCTGGAGCTAAGTGCGAATAGCGCACAGTCATGGCTAACGAGGAATGACCCAAAATTTTCTGGAGGGTAAGAATATTTCCGCCGTTCATGATGAAGTGACTAGAGAAGGTGTGCCGGAGAACGTGTGACGACTGGCCAGCCGGGACCGGTAAGCGAGATTCAGCCAGGGCCTTATCAAAGCTGTTGAGGCACTTGCTGAACAGGCCGTGCTGTTTGAAATGGTGTTGGATCTGCGTTTCCAGTTCCTGGGCGATGGGGATTGAGCTCTTCATTTCCTTGTGACTGTACGGTGAAGCGTGCAAAAGCTCAGTTGAAGCAAGCAGTTGAATGAATCGAGACCTGCAAGGATGCCGGGCGATTTTTTTTTGAAACGGCCAACGCCGCGAATGGGTTAGCGATAGCAGCGTGACCGGAAAGACCGGTATCCACGTTTGGGGCGACCTTGTTGCTTGAGTGACATTTAAGTCAGTCGATAGTGGCCACTTGCGATTGCGGGGGGATGGTCTAGCCTGGAGTGAGTCAACACAAGGAAGGTGCCCTCTGATGTCTCTCATACTTGATTCCCGCCCTTTCGAAAGTTTAACTATTTTTCTTGAGCCTAGCGCTAACCAGGAAGACTGTTGTTGCAAGAAGAGTTTTCTCTTCCGGCACCCTTGGTTGTTGATAATTTAAAAATACCCATTGAGAAGTTGCAGTTTCTATACTTGCTGAAGGATGGCTTGCGTAGTAATTGCCGTGTTTAGATTTTATTATTTTATAATTGTAGGAGGCTTGGTTGATATGCGCTATATAAAAAGTGTAATAGTAAAGCTGCCTGTAATTGCTTTGATGTGTGCTTTGGTGGTGGGGTGTGCTATCAAGCTTGCTCCTGAGTACGACAAAGCAATAGTTGATGGACTTAAGGATAATAGTAAGAAAGTTTTGGTTTTATTTGCTTCGATTTCAAATGGCTCGTTAACTGAAGATTATCCTGGCAGAAAAAATACATATGATGAACTTATAGGGGCTTTTGAGTCATTGAAAGTTATGGCGGAAGCTCGTCCTGTGCCTAGTAGTAAGGTTGTAGAAAAGGCTAATGAGTATTTGAAAAGTCGAAACAAAGACGAGATTTCACTGGTCGCACCAAGCTCAGGTGCGATTAATGAAGTTGTAAGGCAGTTAATAGCTATGAGGGAAAGAGATAAGTCTACTAACATGAGTGCTTCAATTATTTCTGCGCACAAAGGCTTTGTTTTGGCTGCGCTTGATCAAGCAATTACTTATGAAAGCTTCCTGGAACGGTGAGGTTTATTATGGATATTTCTGTGGGTGCGTTGGTTGAAGATATTAAGTCCGCTGTCAAAGGTGTTTTGAAAACAGATATAGAGAGTGTTAGAGGGTTTTCAGAGCGACAGCTTGTTGCAATTGCTAAGCAGTCTGCATTAGTTGCAGGTTGTATAGCGAGTGGTGAAATTAAAGAGGATGAGAAGGATTTTTTTCTGGATTCAATAGAAATAATGGTAAAGAATTTTGTTAACACATTGCGCGGGCTGATGATGATCGTTGTAGAAAAAGTCTGGAATGCGATAGTTGGGGTTATCTGGAAGGCGCTTGACGTGGCGATTGGTACTGTTCTTTTTATTTCTCCAATGGCTCTTGTTTAAAGTAAGGTCGCCTTCGCATGTTATAGCTACAGGTAAATCTACCCCGAGAGAGCAATCTCTCGGGGTTTTTATTACATGTGGATAGTTGGTTTTTTTGTGGTGTGGCTAACTCGAAGTAAGCTGCATTGGCCGGCGCAGAGGGTGTGGATTCAACTATAGCTAGGGTTAGGCCGCGTAGGTGTTGGTGATCATGATCCTTGCAATTTAGCCTGCGGACTTGGCAAAGAGGTTATGTGCTACAGCTAAACGTTGTGTCGAAAAAGTGTCGAAAACACTGCGACGAATTGAGCCGAAATGAGCAGGTGAGGACGGCGAAAGCCCCGTATTGAGCGGGTTTGGCACGAACTGAAATGCTCACAGACGGGTTCAAATCCCTATCTTCTCGCCATATCGAAATACAAAAGCCCCTGGAATCGTTAAAGATTTCAGGGGCTTTTGTTTGTGGGTAATGGAGTAACCCCTTGGTTGCCCTTATCCAATCGCCGCCCGCAGATTGACCCTGGCCTGTTGCTCGTATCGATCCCTGAAATAGCTTGTGCTGTAGAGGTGGTCGCGTGTGAGGAAGTGCTTGAGCACTGCCTTGCGTTTGATGCGGTATAGCAGGCCAGGCACCCAGTTGTATTCCGCGCGTACCTGGCGGTCGTATTCGTTAAAGCGCGCGGGCGCGGCGCCCAGTATGGTCAGGTCGATATCGACGAGCAGTTGTTGATCGGCATCGCTGGGTGTCGCGTTATGGCGGGTCGCCATGATCAGGTTGTGAACCCGCGTTTGGATCTGCGTTGTCGCTCCGCCTACAGCTAGCTCCTGCACGACCCAATCGGCGCTGCGCAGTTCATTGTCTGATCCGCGCAGCGCGTAGATCGCATCGTGAAACCAGAGTGCGATTTCCACTTCGCCAGGTTCGGCCGCAAGAGCGAGAGCCGCGTCGAAATGTTCGAGGCATTCCACGAGATGTTGCTGCGTGTGGTAGTGGCGATGCGGCTCGTTATAAGCGGCCAGCAGGCGCTCGAATAAACCGGCCGATGCAGGCAGGTTCAGGTTACGCCATGCGCGTTGCCAGGAGTGGGTGAGGTAGCCATGTGGCGGGGTTATGAGTGGCTTCATGATGTGTCTCAGCAAAAAGTACTTCCGTGCAGCGCATGCCGACCGATATCAACTTTAGCGGGGCAGGGGCTGGATCTTTTTCACGGCCTCAAGCCAGTCGGGATTTAGCCGCAGCTGATCGATATCCATGCCCAGCTCTTCCATGCGTTCTTTGTGCTGATTGATTTCCGCCACTGCTTCACTGAGGGCGCTGGAGTTGCCGTCCAGCTGGTGCATCTGCGTCAGGCCGAGGTGGTAGAAGCGCAGCAGTTGCATGGCCGCAGGGTCGCGGGCGGCGACGCCGGCTTTGACGTGGTGCATCAGGTTGGTCACGCGCATCAGGCTGCGTTTCAGGCGCCAGCCGTACACGGCGGCGGCCATAAAGGGTTGTGGCCACAGCAGCACGCGCACCAGAACTACGGTCAGCGCTAATGCGGCGATAACCCCGCCGAGGTTCCAGCGGAAGTTGTCGCCGCCCTGTGTGCCAAACATCAGCACGGCGCTGCTCGACAGCAGCATGGCCAGGGCGACGAAGATCCCCGCGATGGTCAGGGTGCTGCGGCGGGTTTGCTGGCGGTAGGTTTCTGGGGTGCGGTGCTGGATTTCGAACATCGGGGCCACGGAATTTCTCACTTGATCGGCTGGTAAGCGGCGTCGCTCGCCGGTGTTGCCTGTGCATACGGCAATGGTTGGTGCGCCGCTGGGGCGCGGACTCGGCAAAACGCTGCAAATTATGCGCGATTGGCCGGCAACAGGTATCTTCCCCCATCCGTTGACCGCATCGCTTAAGGATTTACCGGGTTTATGAGGCGTACTGTGTTTCAGGCTGTGATTTTCTGCGCGGCGGCGCTGTGTGCGGGCGCCGCGATGGCCAAGGTCGAGGTGCAGGCCGGGCAGCATAAGAGCCTTGGGCGGATTCTCGTCGCCAAGGTCTCCGAGGATATTGCGCCGGGTGATTACGAGGCGCTGCTCAAGGGCATCAAAGCTAACCCGGGCAAGTACGCGAAGAAGATCGTCATGCTCGACAGCATCGGCGGCAGCGTATTCGAGGCCATTCGTATGGGGCGCTTGCTGCGTGAGACCGGCTTCGATGCCCTGGTGCCGTCCACCGGGGTGTGCCAGGGCAGTTGCGTGTACCTGCTGGCGGCGGGGCACGCTAAAACCGTGCGCGGCTATGTGGGCATTCACCGGCCGTATTATGCGGGCAGTGATTCGGTGCATTCGGCGTCCGCCTATGGCCCGAGCCGAGCGACTCAGGCGGCTTACTTCAAGGAAATGCAGATCCCGCCGGAGCTGCTGGAGGCGATCAACAGCACCGAGCCACGGCGCATGCGTGTGCTGACGCCGGCTGAGTTGGCGCGCTACCGCTTGAAGTGAGGCGGCGCGCTGTCAGCTGGTGCGGTGCCTTTCGAAAAAACTGATGACCTGCTTGCTAGCGTCCTCGCGGGGCATGTCGTAGCGCTGCTGCACCAGGTTGGTCAGTTTTTGTTCATCGCCTTCGGATTTGATCAGTTCATCCAGGGTCAGCTCGTCCCAGACGATCAGGGCCAGGCCGGCCAGCTTGCGCCAGTTTTTCTGGATGATTTCGGCAAGGGGTCTGCTCATGTTCGGTGCTCCCGAGGTGGCCGGTCTGGGCCGGTTGCGCGGTCAGAGCGGAGTTGTACTCAGGGCAGTCTGTCAAAACGGGCTTGGCCAGTCGGTGCGCTACAGCGCTTATGCGTGCTTGCGTACCGACGCCATGGCGCGGCGCCGCTAGCCTGCTTGTCGCTCCGTAGCTGATGTGGCGTGGCAATTGCTCTGCTAAGAGCCGCAGGGGCTTGTTCCGGAATGCCTGTCGTCAACTCAAGGATATGCCGCAATGTCGATGATCGAACCTGTGCTGCTGACTGCCGCACGCGTCTGTACCTTTGCCGGTGGGCAGCTGTTGACCAACGCCAGCGGCTTTTACTTCGCCCGCGATGAGCGCCTGTTTCTGGTGACCAGTCGGCACGTGATGATCGATGAGCCGAGCCAGCATTTTCCTGATCGCATCGAGATCGAAGTGCACACCGATCTGCACAATGTGGCGCAGACCACCGGCTTCTCCATGCCGCTCTATCGCGATGGCCAGAGCCTTTGGCGGCAGGGCTGCGATGGCGCCGGTGAGGTGGATGTGGCAGTGCTGGAGATCGAGCGCGCGGCGCTGCCTGAGAGCATGGTCTATCACGCCTTTACCCCGGAGCACCTGCTGCAGCCACAAACCCCGGTCGAGGTCGGCACCTCGTTGCTGGTGGTGGGTTTCCCCCTGGGTTTTCACGACACCCTGCACCATATCGCGGTGGTGCGGCATGCCGTGGTGGCGTCGTCATTCGGCCTGCGTTTTCAGGGCCAGGGCTACTTTCTTACCGATGCCCGCACCCATCGCGGCACCAGTGGCGCGCCAGTGGTGATGCGCATAGCGAACAGTGAGACGGATGAGTTGCCATGGGTGCTGCTGGGCGTGCATTCGGCGCGGCTCGATCTGGGTAGTCGGGATGTCGAGGTGGACGAGGCCCTGGGGCTCAATTGCACCTGGTATGCCGATATTCTGCTGACCCTGACTCAGTAAGGCCCTGGGCTCAACGTTGCGTCTGCGGTTCGAGGGTCGGGGCCATGTTGATGTCCTTGACCAGGCCGGACGTGGCCCGGATCACCTCGCGGGCCATGCGGGTTTCCTGCTCGTTGTGGGTCTGTGCCACCAGCACCACATCGCCGTGGGTAATCGCCTTGCTCACCAGCGTGGCGAAGCGTCCGTGATGCTGGCCAGCGGCCGATGAGGCGCCGATCACACTGCCGAGAAAGCCGCCGATAAAGCCACCCATGGCCATCAGGGAGAAGGGCGCAAGCATCGGGCTGGCGTGGAACAGGCTGACTTCACTGACGATCAGCGCCACCGCGAGCAAGGCGCCAATGCCGATGCCCATGCCGGTACCAATGGCGATATCCACCAGCATGTCCTTCAGCACCTTGTTGCTTTTCGCCTGCGGTGCAGGGGCGGGCGGGGCATCGTCGTTGCTGGCGACTATCTGCAGTTGTTCGTTGCGCATGCCGCGCTGCAGCAATTGCGCCAGCGCCTGTTCGGCGGTGCTGCGTTGGCTAAAGAAGCCCGAAACGTGGTGGCGATAGAGATCCATCTTGCTGCTCCTGTTTGTGAGCTGTCGTTGATAACTGAACTTGCAGCCTAAGTAGCGCGGTTGGGCGTGTCTGTGCGTCCGCGCACGCATAGAAAGTGGTTGTTTCGCCGCTTATGCGCGCCAGCGTACCGACAGGCCTGGGCCGCGCTGCGAAGCTTCTCCCTGCGAGCTGCATGCATGGCGTAAGAGCAGCGGTTAACCCTGCAGCTCAGCCTGTATGGCCTGTTCGGCCTGACTGATCGACCTGCTACCTGGGTTGCTTATGGCCTGCCTGCGCATGTCTCGCCTGAAACGGCTTTTGGAGATGCGTGATGAAAATTCACTACCGCCCGCTCTTGCTGGCATTTGCCATTGCTTATGCCGGGCTGGCCGTGGGCAGCCTGCTGATTGCCATGAACCTGGCGCAGAGCGCCGCGCCTTAGACCATGGCCCGAGAATGCTGTCTGCCGCGCTGATAGAGCGCTGTGGCTTAGCTCACCTGGGCGCGTACGCGGCGAACGCTGCGACGTGCTTATCCGTAATTGTTTTTGAGGACATTCCTATGAACAGGACTTCATCCATCGTTGATGGCATGGCTGCGTTGCGTTTTGCCGGCCTCTGCGCCGGGCTGCTGATGCTCAGCGCCTGTGCATCACCACCGCTGCCACCTAGCCAGGCGCTGCAAGCTGCCGAGTCGGCGATCAGCAATGCCGAACAGGCACGCGTGGCGGATTACGCCTCGCCGGAGCTGGGCACTGCGCGGGAGAAACTTACCGCCGCCAATGCTGCGGTAGTGCGTGAGGAGATGCTGCTGGCCGAGCGTCTGGCCGATCAGTCGCGGGTTGAGGCCGAGCTGGCCCTGGCCAAGTCGCAGGCGACCAAGGCCAAGGTGGTCAATGACGAAATGCAGAAAAGCACCAACAGCCTGAAACAGGAAATGCAACGCAACACGGGAGCTCAACAATGAACCTTGCTCATAACGCCAAGCACCTGCTGCTGGTCAGCGCAATCAGCCTGGCCTTGGCCGGTTGCGCTGCGCAACCGAGCATGCCGCAAGGCGCCGCCGATGTGCGCGGCAAGCTCACCCGCTTGCAAGCCGATCCACAGCTCAACACCCGCGCGCCGGTAGCTCTCAAGGCCGCCGAAGATGCGGTGATCGTTGCCGAGCAACCGCGCAAGGATCAGGCCGAGGAACAGGCCCTGGGCCAGCATCTGGTAGTGATGGCCGACCGCAAGGTGGAAATCGCCACGGCCCTGGCGCAGACGCGCTTCTATGAAGACCAGCGCAAGATTCTCAGCGAACAGCGCGAAGGCGCACGTCTGGATTCGCGCACCCGCGAGGCCGATCAGGCGCAGCGGCAGAACAGCCAGCTGCAGCAACAGATTGACGAGCTCAATGCCAAGCAAACCGAGCGTGGCCTGGTTATGACCCTGGGCGACCTGCTGTTCGCTACTGGGCGTGCCGAGTTGCGTGCAGGCACGGCGAATAACCTGGGCAAGCTGGCGGCTTTCCTCAACCAGAACCCTGAGCGTCAGGTGCTGATTGAAGGGCATACCGACAGCGTCGGCAGCGAAGAAATGAACCTGAGCCTGTCGCAGCGCCGCGCCGACTCGGTGATGCATTACCTGACCAGCCAGGGCGTTTCCCCAACCCGTCTGGGCGCATCAGGCAAAGGTGAGAGCATGCCGGTTGCTGGTAATGAATCGGCTTCAGGTCGGCAGATGAATCGGCGGGTGGAAATCATCATCAGCCAGGACATGGCTTCGCAACGCTGATGCCCGCTAGCTGATTTGCTGCTCTTGTAAAAAGCAGCCAACGCAGGTCGGAACCCTTCCGGCCTGCGCAGCCGCCCGCTATGTGGCGGCGCTTTAGGTGTTTAGGCGAACTGCACCGGGCAGCGTTCTGCGCCTTCCAGTTTGCGAACTTCATCGACCACCTGCGGCCGTGCGTGGTGCAGCACCAGATGGCGTTGCTGGCTGTGCAGGCGGCGCGCTTCCTGATGCAGCATGGTGATACCGGCGTAGTCGATAAAGTTGATATGCCGCGCATCGATCATCACCCAGGGCGCGCAACTGCGTTGCAGGCGTTGCTGCAGGTAGTGGCAGGCGCCGAAGAAGATCGACCCCTCGATACACAACCATTCCTGCTCGCCGTCTTGCCACTGGCGTACGCGCGGCTGCGAGGTGCGTTTGAGGTAGACGATTAGTGACGCCAGCACGCCAGCATAAATGGCGCTTTGCAGCTCCAGCACCAGGGTCGCCAGCACAGTCAGCAGCATCACCAGAAATTCGCTGCGGCTCACGCGCTTCAGGGCCTTGACGGCGCTGATATCGAACAATCCCCAGCAGATCAGCAGAATGCTCGCCGCCATGGCCGGGATCGGCACATAGGCGAACAGGCGGCTGCCATACAGGGCAAACAACGCCACCAGCAGCGCAGCAAACACCCCGGCCATGGGCGAGCAGGCACCGGCTTGCTGGTTGAGCGCCGAGCGTGTGAAGGAGCCGGCCGATAGCGAGCCACTGAACCAGGGCCCGATGATATTCGACAGACCCTGGGCGCGGACTTCCTGATTGGCATCGAACAGCTGCTGGGATTTATCCGCCAGGGCGCGGGCAATTGACAGGCTGGTGACCAGGCCGAGCAAACCGCAGGCCACGGCGGCTGGTAGCAGTTGCAGGATATGGGTTAGGTTGAATTCCAGCAGGGTGAAGGGCGGCAGGCTGCCTGCAAAACGGCTGACCAGTGCAACGTGTCCAAGCTGCCCCGGCCAGGCCATGACCAGCAGACTGGCGGCCACAATCCCGATCAGTAAAGCCGGCGCCCGCGGCCACAAGCGCCTGCTCAACAGGCTGATGGCCAAGGTGAACAGCGCTACGGCCAGGGTGCGCCAGTCACTCTCGGCCAGGTGCTCGCCGAGGTTGAGCAGGCTCGTGAGCGCGGTGGCCTGGCTGGTGACGGTGAGGCCGAGCAGGTTGGGCAGCTGGCCGATGCCGATCACCAATGCCGCGCCCAGGGTGAAACCGAGCACCACTGAATGCGAGACGAAATTCACCAGCGCGCCGAAGCGCAGCAGCCCGAGCAGCCATTGGCACACACCGGCCAGCAGGGTCAGCAGCAGAATCAGCGCGATAAAGTGGTCGCTGCCTGGTGTCGCCATCGGGCTGACACTGCTGAACAGCACGATGGAGATCGCGGCGGTGGGGCCGCAGATCAGAAAACTGGAGGAGCCCCACAGGCAGGCGATCAGCACCGGCACGATGGCCGCGTACAGGCCGTATTGCGGCGGTAGCCCGGCGATCAGGGCGTAGGCAATGGATTGCGGCAGCGCGAGAATGGCGCCGTTGAGCCCCACCAGCAGGTCTTTACCGAGGCTGCGTTTGCTGCAATGCGGCAGCCAGCGCAGAAAGGGCAACAGGGACTGAAGGCGGAGCAGTGGCATGCGTGGGCTTCTTGTGCGGACGATGGACAAGGCCGCTGCAGGGCAGCGGCCCGTCTACTTTAGGGAATCAAGCCAGCCGGTTCAAAGCTTGGCGTTAACTGCCGCCAGACCATCACCGCCATTGCGGCTGGTAACGCCCTCAAGCCAGTTGGCAACCACTGCTGGATTGGCCTTGAGCCAGGCCTTGATCGCCTCATCGTTGCTGGCCTGTTTGCTCAGCACCTGATCCATGATGGCGTTCTCCATCTCCTGGGTGAATTTCAGGTTGCTCAGCAGCTTGCCGACATTCGGGCACTGCGCGGCATAGCCTTTGCGGGCCAGGGTGTTGACGCTGCCGCTGGCACCGAAATACTTCTCGCCGCCCTTGAGGTAGCGCATGTCGTATTGCACGTTCATCGGGTGCGGGGTCCAGCCGAGGAACACTACAAACTGCTCGCGCTTCACCGCGCGGCCAACCTGCACCAGCATGGCCTGTTCGCTGGATTCGACCAGGCTCCAGTCCTTGAGGTCGAATTCGTTGGCGGCAATCATCTTCTGGATGGATTCGTTGGCCGGTGCGCCGGAACCGATGCCGTAGATCTTGCGGCTGAACTTGTCGGCATGCTGGTTGAGGTCGGCAAAGGTCTTCACCCCAGCCTCATAGGCGTAGGTGGGCACCGCCAGGGTGTACTCGGTGCCGCTGAGGTTTTCCACCACCTGCTCGACTTCACCGGTGGTCACGAACTTGTCGTAATTGCTCTGCTGCGCCGGCATCCAGTTACCGAGGAACACATCCACCTGACCTTTCTGCAGCCCGGCGAAAATGATCGGCACGGCCAGGGTCTGCGGCTGCGCCTTGTAGCCCAGGCCGTCGAGCAGGAAACTGGCGATGCCGTTGGTCACGGCAATATCACTCCAACCCGGATCACCAAGTTTCACCGTGGCGCAACTGGCATCTTCGGCGAAAGCGTGGCTGCTGGCGGCCAGTAACAGGCCGCCGATAAGTGCTGTGCGAAGTGTGTGCATGGCATGTGTCCTCTTGAATTATTAGTTTTGGTCAAAAGTCTTTCTACAACCTGCTGCGCGTCGGCCCTGCTGCGTTAAAGCCAGGCTCGGCAAGCCGCTTGCGGCTAGCGCGCTTCAGCGCGACCCGAAGGGCGAGTGAAACGAGTAATGCTCATGTACAGCTCGTACACTGCGCTTCCTCGCCTGCCTTTGCCTTGCATGGCTCTAGCTCGCGAGGTCGTAAAAAGACTTTCTTGCACGGCAGTGGCTTGCAATCAGGGTTGCGGGAAACGGGCGCGACGTTCGAGGTCGTCGAGATCAATGTGGTTGCGCATGTACTGCTGGCTGGCATCGACTATGGGTTGATGGTCCCAGCTGGCCAGACGGCCGTGGGTCAGAGCGCTGGCAACGAAACGCCGACGGCGCTGACTCGCCAGGGTGGCCTGATGAATCGCTGGCATGTCCCAGCGCGCCTGGGCCTGATTGATAAAGTCTGCGAGCAGGCTTTGGTGCTCGGGTGATTCGGCGAGGTTTTCGCGCTCTTGCGGGTCGTGGCGCAGGTTGAACAGCAGCAGTGGATCAAGCTCGGAATAGATAAATTTCCACTCGCCCTGGCGAATCATCATCAGCGGGCTGATGGTGCCTTCAGCCATATATTCACCAATCACTTCATCGTGGCCCTGGCGACCTTCGAGGTGCGCCAGCAGCGAGCGGCCATCCAGCGGCAGCTCGGCTTGCAGCGTGCCGCCGGCCAATTCCACCAGGGTTGGCAGCAGGTCCATGGTCGAGACATTCTGGCTTACCCGGCGCGCGGCGAACTGCTTGGGTGCATGCACCAGCAGCGGCACGCGGGCGGCCATTTCAAACCAGTGCATCTTGTACCAGAGGCCACGCTCGCCCAGCATGTCGCCGTGGTCGCCGGAGAAGACGATGATGGTGTTGTCGCTCAGGTTGCAGTCCTTGAGGGTTTTCAGCAGCTTGCCGATGTTGCTGTCGATGTAGCTGCAGGCACCGAAGTAGGCGCGGCGTGCATCCTTGATCTTCTGCTCGGGCAGCGGCTTGTCCCACAGGTCGATGACTTTCATCAGGCGCTGCGAGTGCGGGTCCTGCTCGGTCTGATCGATGTGCTGGAGGGGCAGTGGGATTTCCTCATCGCGGTAGAGGTCCCAGAACTCGGCCGGGATGGTGTAGGGGTCATGCGGGTGGGTCATCGACACGGTCAGGCAGAAGGGCTGATCACCGTCGCTGCGCACGTGGTCATACAGATACTGCTGGGCCTTGAACACTACCTCTTCATCGAAGTCCAGCTGGTTGGTGCGCACGCACGGCCCGGCCTGTAGCACCGAGGACATGTTGTGGTACCAGCTGGCGCGCACGTCCGGCTCATCCCAGTTCACCGCCCAGCCGTAGTCGGCGGGGTAGATGTCGCTGGTCAGGCGCTCTTCATAGCCATGCAGCTGATCCGGGCCGCAGAAATGCATCTTGCCCGACAGCGCGGTGCGATAGCCCAGGCGACGCAGGTAATGGGCGTAGGTCGGCACATCGGCGGGGAAGTCGGCGGCGTTGTCGTAGGCGCCGATCTTCGACGGCAGCTGGCCGCTGACCAGGGTAAAGCGCGAGGGCGCGCACAGCGGGCTGTTGCAATAGGCGGCATCGAACACCACGGCCTCGGCGGCCAGGCGCATCAGGTTGGGCATCTGGATCGGTGAGGCGGCATCGTGTAGCGGCAGAATCGGCGCGGCCATCTGATCGGCCATGATAAAGAGGATGTTCGGGCGTTTCATGGCAGCCGGTATTCCATATAAAAGATTTATGCGACAGTGCTGGCTTGATCATCCGGCTAAGCAAAAGCTGGGTAAACCATCTATCAGTAGATGCATTGGATAACCTGAGCTTATGTTTGAACGCATCGATGGCGTGTCGCTGGATGTGCTGCGGGTATTCGAGTCCGCCGCCCGCCAGCTGAGCTTTACCGCCGCCGCCAGCGAGCTGGGCACCAGCCAGCCGGCGATCAGCCAGCAGATCAAACGACTGGAGCAGCAGCTGGCCACGCGGCTGTTCGACCGGGTCTACCGGGGCATTGCCCTCACCGATGCCGGCGAGCTGTTGCTGAGCTATGTGCAGGATGGCCTGCAGAGCCTGGATGCCGGGCTGCTGGCGGTTACCGCGCAACAGCAGCATGAGGTGCTGCAGGTGGCCACCGATTTTGCTTTTGCCGCCTACTGGCTGATGCCGCGCTTGCAGCGCTTCCACCAGTTGCACCCGGAGGTGGATGTCAGCCTGATCACCAGCGAGCGGGACCAGGGTACGTTGCCGGCGGAGATCGATGTGGCGATCAACTTCGGCGACGGCCGCTTCAAGCACGCCGAGGCGCAGCTGATGTTTCGCGAAGAGGTGTTCCCGGTGTGCAGCCCGCAACTGCTCAAAGGGCGCGCTCTACCGCTGCCACCCGCTGCGTTGGCCAGCCTGCCGCTGCTGCACCTGCGCCCGGAAAACCGCTCGCGCTGGTTCGATTGGGCGGGGCTGTTTCGTGCCTTCGGCCTGCAGCAAACACCCAGCCCCGGCAGCCTGCGTTTTGATAACTACACACTGCTGATTCAGGCGGCGATTGCCGGGCAGGGCGTGGCCATCGGCTGGCGCCATCTGGTCGATGAACTGCTGACGCAGAACCTGCTGTGCCGGGTGGGCGATGAAGTCGCCCATTCGGAACTGGGCTACTACCTGGTGCTGCCCGAGCGCAAACGTCGCCAGCGTCTGACTCAGGTGTTTGTCGATTGGCTGCAGGCCGAACTGGCCAAGGGGCCTGGGGTTTAACCGATGCTTGGCCTCAGGCGATACAGGTAAGCAAAGCCCTGTTCCCAGCGCTGATGCCCAGACGCCGTTCTTCAGGTTGCGCGGCTATTTGAGTGTGGGCGGTTGCCCGCCCACTTCATTGTTGCTCATAGCTTGGCGATCGACACCTCGGTGGATTTGACGAAGGCAATCACTTCGCTGCCCACGCCCAGTTCCAGCTCTTTGACCGAGCGGGTGGTGATCACCGAGGTGACGATACCCGAGGCGGTTTGTACGTCGATTTCCGAGAGTACGTCGCCCAGCACGATTTCCTTGATGGTGCCTTTGAACTGATTGCGTACGTTGATGGCTTTAATGGTCATGGTGATGCTCCTTGGTTTTAAGAGTGGTCATGCGGGTTAAAGCGCCCAGCGCAACTGCGTCGGCAAGGGCGAAATGGGTTCGGGTTGCGGTGGCAGTTCGGGCAGCGACAGCACGCGGTTAAGCACCTGTTCCTCAACAGCCGCCAAGCGGGCCGAGGCGCGTTGACGCGGGCGGGGCAGGTCGACGCTGATATCCAGGCCGACGTGGCCGTCTTCGATCAGAATCACCCGGTCGGCAATCGCCACCGCTTCGCTGACGTCGTGGGTCACCAGCAGCACGGTGAAACCATGCTGTTGCCACAGGCGTTCGATCAGTTGCTGCATTTCGATGCGCGTCAGGGCATCCAGTGCGCCGAGCGGCTCGTCGAGCAGCAGCAGGCGCGGTTGGTGGATCAGCGCACGGGCCAGGGCTACACGTTGTTTCTGTCCGCCCGATAAAGCGGCAGGCCATTCATTGGCGCGATCCGCCAGGCCAACGGCTTCCAGCGCCAGTTGCGCTTGCGGCCGCCAGTTGCCGGACAGGCCCAGGCCGACGTTGTCGATCACTCGCTTCCAGGGCAGCAGACGCGAGTCTTGGAACATCAGGCGAATGTCTTCGCGTGAGGCGGCCAGCGAGCCATTACCGGCTTGTAGTTCGCCTTGTGTGGGCACATCCAGACCGGCGAGCAGGCGCAGCAGGGTGCTCTTGCCGCAGCCGCTGCGGCCGACCACGGCGACAAACTGCCCGGCGGGAATGTTCAGCTGAACATTCTTCAGCACTTCGCGTTCGCCGAAGGCCTTGTGAATGCCGTTGATCGCCAGCGGCAGGCCACGTTTGAGTGTGTGCAGCGCAGTCATTGTCCACCTCCCTTGACCCGATAGGCCGGGTGCCAGCGCAGCCAGATGCGCTCAAGCGTGCGCGCAGCCACATCCGCCAGCTTGCCGAGTACGGCGTAGAGCAGAATGGCCAGTACCACCACGTCGGTTTGCAGGAATTCGCGGGCATTCATTGCCAGGTAGCCGATGCCGGCGCTGGCGGAGATGGTTTCCGCGACGATCAGCGTCAGCCACATAAAGCCCAGGGCGAAGCGCACACCGACCAGGATCGAGGGCAGGGCGCCTGGCAGGATCACCTGACGGAACAGGCTGAAACCGGACAGGCCATAGCTGCGCGCCATTTCCACCAGCGCCGGGTCGACGTTACGGATGCCGTGGTAGGTATTCAGGTAGATCGGGAACAAAGTGCCGAGGGCGACCAGAAAGATCTTTGCGCTCTCATCAATACCGAACCAGAGGATCACCAGCGGAATCAGTGCCAGGTGCGGTACGTTGCGGATCATCTGCACCGAACTGTCGAGGAAGCGCTCGCCCCATTTCGACAGGCCGGTGATAAAGCCCAGCAGCAAGCCGAGGCCGCCACCGATGGCAAAACCGATGCCGGCGCGCCAGCCGCTGATGGCCAGGTGGGTCCAGATTTCACCGCTACGCAGCAGCTCCCAGCCGGCGCTGAGCACCGCGCTCGGGGCCGGCAGAATGCGTGTGGACAGCAGGCCGCTGACCACCGCCAGTTGCCAGGCTGTCAGCAGTGCCACCGGCAAGGCCCAGGGGGCCAGGCGCAGGGCCAGGTTGTGTAAGGTTGTGTTGCTCATTGCAAACCTCATCAGGTCTTTGTAGGAGCGGGAGGCACGCCTAGTTCCATTCCCACAATGTTTCTACGGCTCGCGGGCATGGCCCGCTCCTACGGCATGCATCAACTGGCCGAGGCCGCCTTGGGCAGAATGTCGCTGGAGATCATCTCGCCGAACGGGCTGACATAGCTGGCACCGCTGGGTACCTCTGGGCGGTTGACGTCCAGGTGCGGGAACAGCAGCTCGGCAACTCGGTACGACTCTTCCAGGTGCGGATAGCCTGAGAAGATAAAGGTGTCGATACCCAGGTCGGCGTATTCCTTGACCCGTGCGGCCACGGTCGGGCCATCGCCAACCAGTGCAGTGCCGGCACCGCCACGCACCAGGCCGACTCCGGCCCAGAGGTTGGGGGATACTTCCAGGTTGTCCTTGCTGCCGCCGTGCAGCGCGGCCATGCGCTGCTGACCCACCGAATCGAAGCGCGCCAGGGAGGCCTGGGCGCGGGCGATGGTGTCATCATCGACATGGCTGATCAGCTTGTCAGCGGCGGCCCAGGCTTCGGCATTGGTTTCGCGCACAATCACGTGCAGGCGAATGCCGAAGCGCACTTCACGGCCCTGTGCGGCTGCTTTTTCACGCACCTGGGCGATTTTCTCGGCTACCGCAGCCGGTGGCTCGCCCCAGGTCAGGTACAGCTCGACCTGCTCGGCAGCCAGGTCCTGCGCGGCTTCTGACGAGCCGCCGAAATACAGCGGCGGACGCGGTTGTTGAATAGGCGGGTAGAGCAGTTTGGCGCCTTTGACTTGAATATGTTTGCCGTCGTAGTCGACCACTTCACCTTCCAGCACGCGGCGCCAGATGCGGGTGAATTCCACCGAGGCTTCGTAGCGTTCGGCGTGGGACAGGTTGAGGCCATCGCCGGCCAGCTCATCCGGGTCGCCACCGGTCACCAGGTTGAACAGCGCGCGGCCATTGGACAGACGGTCCAGGGTCGCGGCCTGACGCGCCGCCACGGTCGGGGAAATGATCCCGGGGCGCAGGGCTACGAGGAATTTCAGGCGCTGGGTTACCGGAATCAAGGAGGCGGCTACCAGCCAGGAGTCCTCGCAGGAACGTCCAGTGGGGATCAGCACACCGCCAAAGCCAAGGCGGTCGGCTGCTTGGGCAATCTGCTGCAGGTAACCGTGATCGACGGCGCGTGCGCCCTCGGCGGTGCCCAGGTATTTGCCGTCGCCATGGGTGGGCAGGAACCAGAAAATATTCAAGCTCATGGAGTGGTCTCCTCTTACGAAATCGTGGGTGTAGCCCGGATGGCTCCGAGCTACGGTGGTGCAGCTGTCGCGAGTGGTTATTGGGCTGTTGCGACCTTGTCCGGGGCCGCTTGAGTCGGCGCGGTCCAGATCACGTCCTTGATTACCAGGCGCTTGGGGATCAGTTTCAGATCGGTAAAGGTGTCGGCGATCTTCTGCTGCGCCTCGACCACTTGCGGGGTGATCAGCTGGGCGCCATAGCTCTGGCGCTCGACGGCAACGCGGGTAATTTCTGCCGACAGACCCAGCAGTGGAGCGACCTGGGCGGTGGCTTCAGCGCTGTTGTTTTTGGTCCATTCGCCAATTCCGCGAATTTCGTCGATCAGCACTTCAACCACTTCCGGGTTTTTCTCGGCGTAGGGCTTGGTCGCCAGGTAGAACTGGTGGTTGTTCACCAGGCCTTGGCCATCACGCAGGGTGCGTGCTTGCAACTGGTTCTCGGCGGCTGCCTGGAAGGGGTCCCAGATCACCCAGGCGTCGACGCTGCCACGCTCGAAGGCGGCGCGGGCATCGGCAGGCGGCAGGTACACCGGTTGGATGTCGCTGTATTTCAGGCCAGCATCTTCCAGGGCGCGTACCAGCAGGTAGTGCACGTTGGAGCCTTTATTCAGGGCGATTTTCTTGCCCTTGAGATCGGCGATCGATTTCAGCGGCGAGTCTTTCGGCACCAGAATGGCTTCGCTGGTCGGCGCCGGTGGCTCATAGGCGACATACAGCAGGTCTGCGCCTGCTGCCTGGGCAAAGACAGGCGGGGTTTCGCCGGTGGTGCCGAAGTCTACCGAGCCGACGTTCAGCCCTTCGAGCAGCTGCGGGCCGCCGGGGAACTCGGTCCATTTGACGTCGATGCCTTTGTCGGCCAGGCGTTTTTCCAGGGTGCCCTTGGCTTTGAGCAGCACCAGGGTGCCGTATTTCTGATAGCCGATACGCAACGTTTCAGCTTGTGCTTGGGTGATGGCGCCGAAAGAAATGGCCGCGGCAAACAGGGCGACCAGACTCCGACGCAAAGTGATAGTGCGCATAGCGCTCTCCTTTGCTGTTGGGGTTATTGGGTTGCGACCTGCTTGCCCGTTAGCGGGCGAGTAAGGTGGGGTAAAGCGTGTTGCGGTGTGTCAGATGCTCCAGCGGGCGTTGATCAGCCGATCATTGAGTACACCCGGATCAATCGGTGCCGGACGGCGGGCCAGAGCCTGATGGAAGTGCTGCAAGGCATCATCCAAACGCTGTTCCAGGGCCGGCGCCAACTGCGCAGCGGCGCCGTTCTCGCCGTAGGCAATCTGGCTGTCGTCGGCATAAATGGCGTGCAGCATTTCCTGGGCTTTCAGCGCCGCCAGTACCGGCTTCAGCGCGTAGTCGACTGCCAGCATGTGCGCGCTGCTGCCACCGGTAGCAATGGGCAGCACCACCTTGTGGTTCAGGGCGCGTTCGGGCAGTACATCGAGCAGCGTCTTCAGCGCGCCGGAAAACGACGCCTTGTACACCGGTGTGGCGATAATCACGCCGTCGGCGCGCTCTACCTGCTCAATCAGTTGCTGCACGGCCGGGCTGCCGAAATTGGCAAACAGCAGGTCTTCGGCATTGAAATCACGCACCTGGTAGCTGATCACTTCAACACCGCGTAGCTGTAACCAGTGTTTGGCGCGGTCGAGCAGGATATTGCTGCGCGATTTCAGGCTCGGGCTGCCGCCCAGGGATACGACAAGCATCTTCAGTCCTTAGCGGTTCGGCTGCGGGGTCAGACGCAGGTAAGGTTTGACGGCACGGTAGCCTTTGGGGAAGCGCTGCTTGATTTCTTCCTCGTCCTTGAGCGACGGCACGATCACCACCTCATCACCATCCACCCAGTTGGCTGGGGTGGCGACCTTGTGGTTGTCGGTCAGTTGCAGCGAGTCGATCACCCGCAGGATCTCGTGGAAGTTGCGCCCGGTGCTGGCCGGGTAGGTGATGGTCAGGCGCACTTTCTTGTTCGGGTCGATGATGAACAGCGAGCGCACGGTCAGGGTGTCGTTAGCGTTCGGGTGGATCAGGTCGTAGAGGTCGGAGACCTTGCGATCAGCGTCGGCCAGGATCGGGAAATTGACCTTGGTGTTCTGCGTTTCGTTGATGTCGTCGATCCACTTCAGGTGCGAGTCCACCGGGTCAACCGACAGGGCGATGGCCTTAACGCCGCGCTCGGCGAACTGCTCTTTCAGCTTGGCGGTAAAGCCCAGCTCCGTGGTGCACACCGGGGTGAAGTCAGCCGGGTGGGAGAACAGTACGCCCCAGCTATTGCCCAGCCATTCGTGGAAGCGAATGCGGCCTTCACTGGAGTCCTGTTCGAAGTCGGGGGCGATGTCGCCGAGGCGGATGGTCATGGGTGTTCTCCTTGGAAAAGTCCGTTGCGTGGCGCTCACTATGCTCAGGAACAAAAAATAGTAAAAAGAATAAATAACGATTTATTTATAACTTTTAGATCTTTGCGGACGATGCCGCCACCAAAGCAGCAGCCGCTCTAAAGCAGATAAATGCATAAGCAAGTAACTAACTATTCTTTCTACGAATAAAAAACCGCTTTTATAGTCGCCGCACACCTCATTCAAAGGATGCGTAATGAAACGACTCTTACCTTTCTCGTTGCTGGCCGCCGGCCTGATCTTCGGCTCCAGTGCCCAGGCGACGACCCTGCTCAACGTCTCCTACGACGTAATGCGTGACTTCTACAAGGACTACAACGCCGCCTTCCAGAAACACTGGCAGGCTGAAGGTGGTAAACCGCTGGTGCTGCAGATGTCTCACGGCGGCTCTAGCAAACAGGCGCGCGCTGTAATCGACGGCCTGCCCGCCGACGTGATCACCATGAACATGGCCACCGACATTAATGCGTTGGCCGACAATGGCGGCCTGGTCCCGAAAAACTGGGACGAACGCCTGCCGAACAGCAGCGCGCCGTTTACCTCGGCTACCGTATTTATCGTGCGCAAGGGCAACCCCAAGGGTTTGAAGGACTGGCCGGACTTGCTCAAGGATGGCGTGCAGGTGGTGGTACCCAATCCGAAGACCTCGGGTAACGGCCGCTACACCTACCTGTCTGCCTGGGGCTATGTGCTGGAAAAAGGCGGCGATGAAAAAGCCGCCAAGGAGTTTGTCGGCAAGCTGTTCAAGCAGGCACCGGTCCTCGACACCGGCGGCCGCGCCGCCACCACCACCTTTATCCAGAACCAGATCGGTGACGTGCTGGTGACCTTCGAGAACGAAGCCGAGATGATCGCCCGCGAGTTCGGCCGTGGCAGTTTTGAAGTGGTCTACCCGAGCGTCTCTGCCGAGGCAGAACCACCGGTTGCGGTGGTCGACAAGGTGGTCGACAAAAAAGGTACTCGTAAGGAAGCCGAGGCATACTTGAAGTACCTGTGGTCCGACGAAGCCCAGCGCATCGCCGCCAACAACTACCTGCGCCCACGTAACCCGGTCATCCTCGCCGAGTTTGCCGACCGCTTCCCGAAAGTCACCTTCCTCAATGTGGTGAAAACCTTCGGCGACTGGCCGGTGATTCAGAGCACCCACTTCAAGGACGGTGGTCTGTTCGACCAGATCTACACCGCGCAGTAGGCTGCACCTGAAATTGAAAAGCTCGGCCATATGCTGGGCTTTTTTTGTATTCAAAGGGTAGTTAACAATTAGCAACCGAAACGTGAGCTGCTACTTTTCGAATCAGTGCAGCTGTAGAGGAATTTCCATTGTTACTTTATAAGAGCTGGCGCCGAATTAGTTGTGGATCACGCGTAATGTGTTTGCGGAGATGCTAGTGTGAATGAAAATATATTAATAATAGGGTTTATTTTGGGTCTTCGTTTTCTGCAATAGGAGAAGGGAGGTGGAAAAAAATTTGCTCCACTATAAGAAGACCAATAACGGCTGACTTCTCAGAAAATTCGTTTGCGGGTGCAACCCCATGACCCACAGAGTTGCGAGATATGGAGGTGGGGTTCTCAGGGTCGAAGCTTTTGAAGTACACGTCGGTCAGGTACTGCTGAAATTTTGTTGGGAAAATCCTAGTTCCGGCGATGTCTCTAGATATTTTTTCTGCAGCGCTTGCTAAGTTCTTCTGTGAGTATGTTGTCTCGCTCAGGGATTGAGTTACTGTTCTAAGTATTCCTTCAATTCGTGGGTATAGGATTGAGTTTGTGGATATCCAGTCTTTAGCCTCAAACCGTTCTGCTGCGACATTGAGAAGCGCTACATGTTCTTTTAGGAGTGGAGCGCTTGCCCAGTTTTGTTTAATTTGCGGAAGTCGCTCAAGTAATTCAGCGGTGATTTTATCGAGTAGAGCATCTGCAGAGCGCCCGCTAGATGACCAAGCAATAATTTCTTTTATGGTCGACTGGTTGAGTCCAATAAATGGGAACCAACTATCCATGAGTAGAGCATTCCAGGTTTCCTCGGATATAGAGAAGTGCTCTTGGAAAATAATGTAAGAATAGTAGCCTCCCAGAATTGACCAGATATCATATTCTCGTGGCAATTTAGATGTCATCGGACTAAAGTCGAAAAACAGGCCTTTTCGCCATCCACTAGAAAGCACTACCAAAACTGAATGATCTGGTGGGATGTCAATGCCCTCAAATCTCAGCTCCAAGAGATGAACTAAATCGTCTATATAAACAGCTTGCCCAGCTTCAACTGCTTTGCGTGTCTTTACTTTTCCAATCATGTTAATTTCATTAACATAAATTGTGGCGTTGCCATCTGAGTCAAAGTGAATAAGTAAGTGATCTATTGTCGATGGTTTAATTAGTCTGAGTTCTGGAATGGAGCTAAGAACAGAGGAGGGGAGCTGCTCTAGCATGTTAATAAGCCGCATTCCATCCTCTGAGGATACGAAGTCTCTTGTGATAATGGTTGCTTCTTCACCTTTTTCAACATGTTCAGCTACATATCCTGCAGGGGGCCTCGAAAGTTTTATCTTGTAGGGCATAGATACACTCCAGGTAACACCGTATTAGGAATTCTCTGGAAGTTTAACTCACTCAAGTTCTACTGCGAACATAGTGGTGGGCTTGTCGCTGTAATCGGCGAGCAGTCCATAAAAAAACCGGGCCATGCGCCCGGTAAAGATTCCACCTTGAGGAATTCGTTTAGATCGCGTGGGACTGGTACAGCTCGGTCAGGGCCTCGCCACGCAGGTAGGCCAGTTCGGCCGAGCGACGGTCGCGAGGGCGTGCCAGCGGCACTGCCAGTTCACGTTGCAGGCGGCTGGGTGTGCCGCCGAGGATTAGTACGCGGTCGCTCAGGTAGAACGCCTCGTCCAGATCATGGGTAACCAGCAGTACGGCGATTTCATAGCGCTCGGCCAGCTCGCTGAGCAGGTCCTGCAGTTTCATGCGGGTGAAAGCATCCACCGCGCTGAACGGCTCGTCGAGTAGCAATACGTGAGGCTTGCCATACAGCCCGCGGGCAATTGCTGCGCGCTGGGCCTGGCCGCCGGAAAGCTGCTTGGGCAGGGCATCGGCATGTCCGCTAAGACCGACATCGCGCAGCAGTTGCTGCACCCATTTATCGTCGGCAATCCAGCCATCGGCGAAGCTGACGTTCTGCGCCACATTCAGCCAGGGCATCAATCGCGGCTCCTGAAATACCACGCCGATGCCGGTGCCACGACCGAACTGCAGCAGCGGGTTGAGTTCCAGTACGCCGCTGAAGTCCTGATCGAGCCCGGCTGCTATGCGCAGCAGGGTGCTTTTGCCGCAGCCACTGGGGCCGAGCAGGCTGACGATCTCGCCGGGCGCCAGGCTCAGGCTGACATCGTCGAGTACGCGCAGGCCGTCGTAGGCTTTGTGAATGCTCTGTAGTTGCAGCAGTGCGCTCATGTTCAGTTCTCCCCGCCCTGGTAGCTGTCACGCCATTTGAGTGCGCGGGTTTCCCAGTACTTGAGCAGGCTGTCGCTGAGCTTGCCGAGCACCGCCAGCAGCAGAATGGCGGCAATCACCAGATCTGGCCGCGAGGTTTCCCGACCATCGCTGAGCAGGTAGCCAAGGCCACGCGTGGCGGCAATCAGCTCGGCCGCCACGAGGAACATCCAGCTCAGGCTCAGCGCCCCGCGCAGACCGGTAAACAGGTTGGGCAGGGCGGCTGGCAGAAGAATCCGCCGCACCAGGGCAAAGCGGCTGAGTTGATACAACTGGCCGACCTCGACCAATTTTCGGTCGATATTGCGGATACCGGCCAGCAGCGCCAGGTACACCGGAAAGAATGCGCCCAGGGCAATCAGCACCACCTTGGGCGTTTCATCAATCCCCAGCCAGAGCAGCAGCAGAGGTACCCAGGCCAGGCTGGGAATCGCCCGCAAGGCCTGAAAGGTCGGCTCTAGGTAGGCCTCGGCACGACGGCTAAGGCCGACCCAGGTGCCGATCACGATGGCCAAACTGGCCCCAATCAGAAAACCGGCAGCCACCCGCAGCAGGCTGGCATTGATATGCCGCAGCAGTTCACCAGTTACGGCTAGGCCGTACAGGGTTTGCGCCACTTGAGTGGGCGCGGGCATCTGGTGCGCCGGCAGAATGCCGGAACGCACCAGGGCCTCAAGACCCAGCAGCAGTGCCAGGGGTACCGCCCAACCACGCAGGTTGGCCAGTGATGGGCGCAGGCTGGGTAAGCGTTCGGCCCAACGGCTAAGCCTGAGGTTGAGGGCGCCCATGGTTTACTGGCTCGCCTTGGCGACGGACTGCTTGATTACACTGGCAGCCAGTTGCGGGCTGATCAGTTGATCCACCACCTTGGCCACGTCAGTGCCCGGGCGAACCAGTTGCTCATCTAGCAGAATCGGCGCGGCAGCTTTCAGCGCGGCGATATGCTCGGCGCCGGGCTGCGAGTTGCTGAAGTCGGTACGCGACAGTTGCAGTTTGGCGACTTCCAGCGGCAGCTTGGCTTCGTCGGCGAGCAGCTGGGCCAGAGCATCCGGGTTGGCAATCGCCCACTCGCGGGCCTGTTCATAAGCTCCGATCACCTGCTTGATCAGCTCAGGTTGAGTGGCGGCGAATTTCTCGGTGACGTTGAGAACGCCGTAGCTGTTGAAGTCGAGGTTGCGGTACAGCTGGCGCGAACCGGCTTGCAGTTGGCTGGAGGCCATCAGCGGATCAAGCCCGGCCCAGGCGTCGACATCGCCACGTTCAAGTGCCGTGCGGCCATCGGGGTGCTGCAGGTGGACGATTTCCACGGCGTTTTTGTCCAGCCCGGCTTTCTGCAGGCTTTGCAGGAGGAACAGGAACGGATCGGTGCCTTTAGTGGCGGCTATTTTTTTGCCTTTCAGATCAGCCAGGCTGTTGATCGGCGAATCCTTGGGCACGACCAGGGCGGTCCATTCCGGACGGCTGGCCACATAGACGGTGTTGATCGGGCTGCCGTTGGCGCGGCTGAGTACGGCGGCCAGGCCTGCAGTGGAGGCAAAATCGGTGCTGCCGCCATTGAGGTATTCCAGGGAGCGGTTGCTGCCCTGGCTGAATACCCATTTGACGCTGATGCCTTGCGGCGCAAGGGCTTTTTCCAGCAGCCCTTGTTGCTTGAGCACCAGGCTGGTGGGGGCGTAATAGGCGTAGTCCAGACGGACTTCTTTTGGTGTTTCGGCATAGGCGCCGGCAGGCAGAATCGCCACAAACAGGGCGGTCAGCCCCCGACGCAGATTGAACAGACTCATGGTCGTTTCCTCTGGTTAGGGTTGTCGCCTGTCGACCCGTGGACGGGCACTTCAGGTCAGAGCTATTGCGGGGTTAAAACCGGCCTGTGGTCAGGCCGGTACACATTGGGGTGTGTTGTTGCAGGGTGGCCTTAGAGCAGCGGCAGGCTGTAGCTGACGATCAGGCGGTTTTCGTCCAGATCGGTCGCGGCGTTGCTGCGGAAGGTCGCATTACGCCAGGAGAAACCCAGGCCTTTCAGTGGGCCGTCCTGCAGGGCGTAGTCCAAGCGCAAATCGCGTTCCCATTCCTTGCGGTCGCTGGCGTTAGAGTCGATGTTGCTGCCGGACAGGTAAGTCACGGTGGCTTTCAGGCCCGGAATCCCGGCGCTGGAAAAGTCATAGCCGTATTCGGCCAGCCAGGTACGCTCGCCGGCGCTGGCGAACTTGCCGATCTGCCGGTCGGTGATCAGGTACGCGGTGGCACCATCCCCTTGGCTGACAAACGGGAAGGCACTGTCGCCGGAGACTTGCTGATAGCCGGCGCTCAGCGCATGGCCGCTCAGGCTGTAGGTGAACAGCGCGCTCCAGGTGTTGTTGTCGACTTCACCGGTGTTGCTGTCACCCGCTCTCCAGAAGCCGCTGCTGCGGTAGCCTTCGGTGCGGCCAGCAGCACTGCCGTTCTTGCCGTCGGAGCCGCTGTTGAAGTAGCGCAGGTCGGTTTTCAACGCGCCAACCGGCAGAGCCAGGTTGTGGGTCAGGCCGAGGAAGTGCTGTTTGTAGAAGTCTTCCAGGTTGCCGTAGTAGTACTGCGCGGTGAGGTCCTTGGTGATCTTGTAATCGCCACCGGCAAAGATAAATTCGTTGGAGTCAGCGGCTTTGCCTTGGAAGCTACCGGCGCCACCGATGCGCAGGGCGATATCGTCAGTGGAGCTGCGGGTCTTGGTGCTTTCCAGCTGGCCGGCGGTGAGGGTCAAACCGTCGATCTCGGCGGAGGTGACTTGTGCGCCTTCAAAGGTTTGCGGCAGCAGACGGCCATCGTTGAAGTTGATCACTGGCAGCTTGGGCTGCAGGGTGCCGATGCGTGCTTCGGTCTTGGAGATGCGCACCTTGCCGGTCACACCCGCCTTGCCGTAGTTGTCCACCGCACTGCCGTCGCTTTCCAGTGGGAACAGCGCACCTGGAGTGCGGCTGCGGTCGGCTTTGCTTGCAGTGCCGCCGCTGTCCAGCTTGACCCCGACCAGGCCGATGGCATCTACACCAAAGCCAACGGTGCCCTCGGTATAGCCCGAGACGAAGTTGAGCTGGAAGCCCTGACCCCATTCCTCGGCTTGCGAGCTGCGCGAAGCAGCCAGGCCTACGTCATCTTGGCTTTCGCGGTTATCGGCGTTGAAGTAGAAGTTGCGCAGGTTCAACGTGGCTTTGCTGTCTTCGATAAAGCCGGCGGCGGTGGCCTGGTTGGCGAGGGCGGCGAGGGTAACGGCCAGGGCCAGTGTGGACTTGTTCATGCTCGATGCTCCAAATGCAGGTCTGTGCGGAATGTGTGTGGCACTGCAGAAGGGGCTCGAGCGGACGGTGTGCGTTGCACCTGTCTCAGCGAAATAGCAAAGAGCCCCTTGATGTTTCATGGGCCCGATGCGGTGGTCCGCTGTCGGCTTGGGCGCACTGTAGGGATTATTCGTAATCCCTAAAAAGAATTTATTTTCACTTTGTAGTAACTAAAAAGAATAAGAGATGCTTAGTCGCGAACCCCATAAGCTAATGCTTTAAAATTATTTGCGAAGCCTTTTTTAGATCATTTAGCTTGTCTCTACCGGATCACCGGACTTCCTGTTCACCCCTGAAGTTTGTCGTGATCCGGCTTTTTAAAAGGCCGGCACGTCCTTGACGAGGTCTGCCATGCCTAGCCGTTCCCTATTCAACCGTCGTCCCTTGCTGAGCGTGGGCTTGTCCCTAAGCCTGGCACTGGCCAGCGTGCTGCCCGCCGATGCCGCCACGCAACTGCGCATTGGTTACCAGAAGTCTTCGACCCTAATCAGTTTATTGAAAAGCAACGGGGATCTTGAGAAGGCCCTGGCCAAGCAGGATGTCAGTATCAGCTGGCATGAGTTCCCCAACGGCCAACCGCTATTGGAGGCGCTGAACGTCGGCAATATCGATGTATCTGCCGATGTCGCCGATACCGTGCCGGTATTTGCCCAGGCTGCCGGTGCGCAGCTGACCTATTTCGCCCAGGAAGCACCGTCGCCATCGGCCCAGGCGATTATCGTGCGTGATGATTCGCCGCTGCGCAGCGTGGCCCAACTCAAAGGTAAGAAAGTCGCGGTCACCAAGGCGGCTGGCAGCCATTACCTGTTGCTCGCAGCCTTGGCCAAAGCCGGCCTTAAATTCAGTGACATCGAGCCGGCCTATCTGACCCCGGCTGACGGCCGCGCCGCATTCGAAAACCGCAAAGTCGATGCCTGGGTCACCTGGGAACCCTTTCTCAGCGGTGCCCAGCAGCAGTTGCCGACCCGCACCTTGGCCGATGGCAAGCAATTGGCCGATTACCAGCGCTATTACCTGACCAGTACCGCGTTTGCCAAAAACAATCCGCAGGTGTTGGCGGTGGTCTTCGACGAGTTGGTGAAGACCGGTGATTGGCTGCGCGCCAACCCGCGCGCTGCGGCGCAAGTGCTTAGCCCGCTGTGGGGCGGTCTGGACCCAGCCATCGTCGAACAGGCCAATGCTCGGCGTAGCTATCAGGTGCGTTTGGTGCAGCCGCAGAGCCTCAAGGAGCAGCAGAAAATTGCTGACGCCTTTGTCGCCGAAGGCTTGCTGCCCAAAGCGGTGAACGCCCTCGATGTGACTATCTGGAAGGCGCAATAACCATGGCCGCCGAGCTTCGTGCCAATTCCCAAGCCTTCGATAGTACTGCGCCGCTATTCGATCCACGGCTGTTTCCCAGTGACTTCGCGAGCCGCAGCGGAAAGATCGAGCGCCTGGCCCGCAAACTGGCGGCCACCGCGGTGCAGCGTGATCGGCAGGGTGGCAGTGCCCAGGCCGAGCGTCAGTTGCTGCGTGACAGTGGCCTGCTGACCCTGGCCATTCCACAGCAGTTTGGTGGTCAGGGTCTGGTGTGGCCGGAGATCTACCAGATCATCCGTTACCTGGCGGCCGTGGACAGCTCCCTGGCGCATCTGTTTGCCTTTCAGCACCTGCAGGTGGCGACCATTTTGCTGTTTGGCAGCCCCGACCAGCAGCGCCACTGGTTGAGCCGAACGGTGCATGAGCGCTGGTTCTGGGGCAACGCCACCAATGGCCGCGATACCCGCCTGAAACTCAGTCGCCGTGAGGAGCATTACGAACTAAATGGCAGCAAGTCATTCTGCTCGGGTGCCTTGGGCGCTGATGCCCTGGTGATCAGCGCGCCGCGCAGCCACAACCCGGAAGACCGCGTATTTATCGTGCTGCCCAGCCAGCGAGAAGGGCTGGCGGTGAATGATGACTGGGACGGTTTCGGCCAACGCCAGACCGACAGCGGCACGGTGCAGTTCGACAATGTATTTGTCGACAGCAGTGAGCTGCTCGGCCCGAGCGGCGTAAGTCCACGCACTACGCTGCGCGCCTGCTTGTCGCAATTGATTCTGACCCAGTTGTACCTGGGCAATGCCCAGGGTGCGCTGGATGGCGCGCTGCGTTACACCCGCGAACACAGCCGCGCCTGGCCGGCTTCCGGAGTGGCCCTGGCCAGTGATGATCCCTTTATCCAACAGCGTTATGGCGAACTGTGGCTGCTGTTTCGCAGTGCCCAATTGCTGGCCGATAACGCCGCGCAACGCCTGCAGAGCGCCTGGGAGAAACCCGCATTGACCGCGGCTGAGCGAGCTGAGGTGGCCTTGGCCATCAGCGAAGCCAAGGTGGTCTCGGCGCGTGCCGCGCTGGAAATCACCTCGCGCATTTTTGAAAGCATGGGCGCCAGCTCCACCAGTTCGAAGTACGGATTTGATCGCTTCTGGAGAAACGTGCGGGTGCACAGCCTGCATGACCCGCTCGATTACAAGGTGCGCGATCTCGGGCACTGGTTACTCAACGGCAAGGCGCCCACGCCTTCGCTGTATGGCTGATACGACAGGGAGGGGCGCGCAGAAAAGACATGCAGCAGATTGATAAACCATTGAACCAATACGGGCCACCTGGCCGTGTTTCATAACCGTTGAGGCAGTGTGAAATGACTATAAAAAACCTGTTTGGTGCCGGCCTGCTGGCGGCTGCCACGCTGTTGCAAGCCGCCCAAGCGCTGGCCGCCAGTGATGTGCTGGTCAGCACCGAGTGGCTGGAAAAGAACCTGAACAACCCCAAGGTGCGGATCATCGAGGTGAGTGTTGCGCCGGGCGTTTACGAGCGTGGGCATATCCCAGGGGCGGTGAACTTTGCCTGGCACCGTGATCTGGTCGATCCGGTACGCCGTGATATCGCCAGCCAGGAAAACTTCCAGGCGCTGTTGCGTAAATCCGGCATCTCGGCGGACACCACCACGGTGCTCTACGGCGATAACAACAACTGGTTCGCCGCCTGGGGCGCCTGGGTGTTCGATGTGTATGGCGTGGACAACGTCAAACTGCTCGATGGCGGCCGAGTGAAGTGGGAGGCGGAAAAACGCGCTCTGGATAACCGCGCGAAAACACCGGTAGCCGGCAATGTCACGGTCAAGGCGGCGAATAAAGACCTGCGCGCCTTCCTCCCGGACGTGCTCGCAGCGGCAGAGAAGCGCAGCGATGTGCAACTGGTGGATATCCGTTCCGCTGATGAATACAACGGCAAGGTCTTTGCCCCGCAAGGTGTGCAGGAACTGGCAGTGCGCGCCGGCCACGTGCCAGGTGCAGTCAACGTCCCTTGGGGGCAGGCAGTGGCTGCCGATGGCACCTTCAAATCGGTTGAAGAACTGAAAAAGGTCTACGGCGCAGTGGGTATCGATGGCAGCAAGCCGATCATCACCTATTGCCGCATCGGTGAGCGCTCCAGCCACACCTGGTTCGCCCTGAAGAAAATCCTTGGTTACGACGTTCGTAACTACGACGGCTCCTGGACCGAATACGGCAATGCCGTGGGCGTGCCGGTGGTCAACGTGGCCGGCACCGTGTGGGGCGGCAAATAAGCCTCTACTACCGTGAAAAAATCATGGCATGGGCCAGCCCCATGCCCCTGTTTAGGGTGAGCGTTCAGGCAGGGCGCTCACTCTTCTTTTATCTGAGGAGCCACTATGGCAACGACTGCGTTGCAGGCGCCGGGACGCTGGGCCAGTGCATTGGCGGCGGTATTGAGCCTGGGCCTGGTGTTTGCTGCCTGGCAGTTGGGCGGCGCGGACAGTGACAGCCAGGCGTTGAGCCTGTCCTTGCTCGGCGGGGCGTTGTTCGGCCTGTTGTTGCAGCGTTCGCGCTTCTGCTTCTTCTGCGTGACCCGCGACTTTATCGAGCAGCGCAAACCGGATGGGGTGCTCGGCATCATCGCCGCATTGGCGGTGGGTACCTTGGGTTATCACCTGGTATTTGGCGCCTTTGTGCCGGACCCGAGCAGCGGGCGCTTGCCGCCGGATGCGCATGTCGGGCCGCTGAGTTGGGTGCTGGGGTTGAGCGCCACGGTGTTTGGCATCGGCATGGCGCTTTCTGGTTCGTGCATCAGTGCCCATCTCTACCGCCTGGGCGAGGGGGCGTTTGCTTCGCTGTTTGCGCTGTTCGGCGCCTTGATCGGTTTCTTTTTGGGTTTTCTCTGCTGGAACCCGCTGTATCTGCTGAGCATCCAGCAGGCTCCGGTGGTCTGGTTGCCGGCCTGGCAGGGTTATGGCATGTCGTTTCTGCTGCAGATCGCTTTGCTCGGTGGGCTCGCCTGCTGGCTGCTGTTGCATGTGCTACCGAGCACGGAGCCACGCGTGGTTGCGCGCAACCTGCGGCAGCTGCTGTTTGGCCAGCGCTGGCCGACCTGGGTTGGCGGTGTGCTGATCGGCTTTCTCGCCACCCTGAGTTATCTGCGTGTTGGCCCACTGGGCGTGACGGCCGAATTAGGCAGTGTGGCGCGTACCGCGGCAGACGGGCTGGGCTGGCTACCGGAGCGGCTGGAAGGCCTGGACAGCTTTTCCGGCTGCGCCACGGCAGTCAAAGAGGCGCTGCTGTCGAATAACGGTCTGTTTATTCTCGGCCTGGTTGTGGCGTCTTGGGCCAGCGCTTTGCTGGCGGGGGATTTCCAGCCCAAGCGTCCGCGCGTCAGTGAACTGCTACGTAATCTGCTCGGCGGCATTTTGCTGGGCTGGGGCAGCATGCTGGCGCTGGGTTGCACCGTAGGCACGCTGCTCTCTGGGATCATGGCCGGCGCGTTGTCCGGCTGGGTATTTGCGGTGTTTTGTTTAGTGGGTGTTTTGCTCGGGCTGCGTATACGCCGTTACTGGTAATCGGCGTTCTGGCTAGCCAGGGGTGTCTGCGGCGTTGATTAAAGTGTACAGGCGCTCTTGGCTACCGTTGAGCAGTTTTTGCAACGCGCGCAGTTGCTCAGGCTGAGCATCATTGAGTATCGCCTCAATCGCGGTTTGCACGGCTGTAAGGGGGGCAACGCTGCCTACCAGGTTGAGGTGCTGGCTGAGAATCTCATCACCGCTGCTGACCAGCAGGGCGAAGTGGATGACGTTTTCCAACTCGCGGGTATTGCCTGGCCAGTTGTGCGCTTCCAGGCGTTGCTGTGCGGCATCGCTGATGGCAGGCAGCGGCAGACTCAGGCGCTGGGCGTAGATGCCGAGGAAATATTCCGCCATGGGTAGGATATCGCCTGTGCGTTCACGCAATGGCGGCAGGTCAAGGCGGCCGTCGCTGAGATAACCGTATAGCCGCTCATTGAATTTGCCAGCTGCCACGGCCTGAGCCAGGTCGATGCTGGTTGCAGCCAGCAGCCTGACATCCGCCGGGCTCGGCTGGCTGGCGCCGACTCGCAGCACTTCACCGGTTTCCAGGGCGCTAAGCAGTTCAGCTTGCAGCGGCAGCGGCAGGTCGCCGATTTCATCCAGATACAGCGTGCCGTTGTTGGCCGAGCCAAACCAGCCGGCCCGGCTGCTGGCGCTGCCTTGATAGGCGCCGGCGGCATAGCCGAACAGTTCTGCCTGGGCATGCTTGCTGCTGAGGCCGCTGCAGCTGAGCGCGACAAACAACCCCGGCCGTTCGCTGGCGCGGTGGATATGCCGCGCCAACAACTCTTTACCGGTGCCGGTTTCGCCTTCTATTAATAGCGGCAATGGCTGCGTGGCGAGCAGCTCGACCTGGTCGCGTAGCTGCCGGGAGCGGGGATCGATAAACACCAGCGCTTTGGCGCGGATGCTTAGCGGGCTTTTTTCTGCATCGGGAAAGGTCAGCAGCGGTTGGCCACCGAAAGTGTTCTGGCTCATCAACGAGTCTCCAGCCCGGCTCGGATTGCGAGCAGGCAGGTTGCATGATCTTTACAGGGCCTGCGGCTGTTCGGGCGATTGGCTTTTCAGGCGCGGCGGCGGTCGGCTTGTTCGATACGGCTCTGCAGGCGATACAGGTAGGCAAAACCGTGCTCCCAACGCTGATGTCCCGATTTCACATTGATATGCCCAGCGCCGCTGATAATCGCCACATCACTGCCCCAATCACGGGCCATCTCGATAGCCCGCGCGGCACTGGCAGCGGTGTCGTTATCCGAGCCCACCAACTGGCTGGGGAAGGGCAGTGAGTGTTGGGGAATCGGGGCAAAGTTCTGCAGTGCTGGCGGGCAGTTGGCGCGTTCCACATCGGCTGGGGCGACCAGGAGCGCGGCCCTTACCCGGCGCAGCGATTCCACCGGGGCCTGAGCTGCCCAGTGCGCCACGGTGATGCAGCCCAGGCTATGGGCTATAAGGATGGTCGGGCGCGGATCGCTGGCGATGCTGCGCTGCAGTTCGGCGACCCAGTCTTCACGCTTGGGGTTTAGCCAGTCGGCTTGTTCCACCCGGGCGCTGTTCGGCAGGCTTCGCTGCCAGTGGCTCTGCCAATGCTCGTCGGTCGATCCTTGCCAGCCCGGCACTATCAGGTAACGGATAGTTTGGTTGCGCATCGTGCGCCCTCCTGCAGATGTGAATGGCTGCAGTGTAGGGAGGACTGATGAATATCAAAAAGAATAAGAACTTATTTGCTTATGCCTGAAATCCAATTTCTCTGTGGGAGAAGGTCATGGATTGGTATATGCAAAAAAAGTATATAAATGTTCTTAAATAATATTTTTAAGAATATTGGTGTCTCTCTACTATCCGCTCCACGCCCACTGACTACGGCCAGTTTTCGCCGCTTACAGGGGCTATTTCAAGGAGCATTACCATGACCGCAACCCTACGAAACCTTGAAGGTCAGGACGAGGCCAGCATCCTGCGCGAGATCCAGGCTGCACTGAACGGCCTGAAGTTTGGCTCGGTGGAAATCACCGTGCACAACGGCCAGGTCGTGCAGATCGAGCGTAAGGAAAAATTCCGCTTGCAGGCTCCGGCCGGCAAGAACGCCTGACCCGTTAAACCAACACCGAGCCTCAAAACCCGACTGGACCACCGGAGGGTGTGAGCATGAACCGAGCAGAAACCATGAGCACACACCGGTATTGCAGCTGTCACCCGCGAATGCGTTGTTGACCGCCAACCCCTAAAGAAAAACCAACAAACACTCGAAAATTTTAGGAGCTGCACCATGTCCATTCGCCGTTTTGCCCTCGCTGCCCTGGCCAGCGCCATTTTTGCAGGCCCGGTGGCCGCCGCTGAAACCCTGCTCAACGTGTCTTACGACCCGACCCGCGAGCTGTACAGTGAATTCAACGCCGCGTTCAACAAGCACTGGCAAGCCCAGGGCAATGAAGCCATCACCATCCAGCAGTCCCACGGTGGCTCGGGCAAGCAGGCCCGTGCGGTAATCGATGGCCTGCGTGCTGACGTGGTAACCCTGGCCCTGGCCGGTGATATCGATGAGCTGTACAAGCTCGGCAAGCTGATCCCGGAGAACTGGCAGGAGCGTCTGCCGCAATCGAGCACGCCGTACACCTCGACCATCGTGTTCCTGGTGCGCAAGGGTAACCCGGAAGGCATCAAGGACTGGGATGACCTGGTCAAGCCGGGCGTGGAAGTCATCACCCCGAACCCGAAAACCTCCGGCGGTGCGCGCTGGAACTTCCTCGCCGCCTGGGCCTACGCCCAGCAGAAGTACGGCAGCGAAGCGAAAGCCCAAGAGTTCGTCGAGAAGCTCTACAAGAACGTGCCAGTACTCGACACCGGTGCCCGTGGTTCGACAATCACCTTCGTCAACAACCAGATCGGCGACGTGCTGCTGGCCTGGGAAAACGAAGCCTTCCTGGCATTGAAAGAAGAGGGCGGCGACAACTTCGAAATCGTCGCACCGTCGCTGTCGATTCTGGCCGAGCCGCCGGTGGCTGTAGTCGATGAAAACGTCGACAAGAAGGGCACGCGCAAAGTGGCTGAGGCCTACCTCAACTACCTGTACAGCGATGAAGGTCAGCGTCTGGCCGCCAAGCACTTCTACCGTCCGCGTAACCAGGCCATTGCCGGTGAGTTCGCCAAGCAGTTCCCGGAACTGAAGCTGGTGACCATCGACAAGGACTTCAACGGTTGGAAAACCGCACAGCCGAAGTTCTTCAATGATGGTGGGGTATTCGATCAGATCTATCAGGCGCAGTAAGTCAGATAGACCCGGGGTGGGTTAGCCACGCGCTGCCCACCCTTTGTTGTGTAAGCGTCGGCCTTGTTGCAGGCCAGCCGGAAAGGGCGACACCGGCGGCAGGGCTGATTTGAGCGTTCCAACGCAGAAGCAGATTAAGGACAGACAATGTCTCGTCGTACTTCCCCGGTCATACCCGGCTTCGGGCTGACGCTGGGTTACACCCTGGTGTATCTCAGCCTGTTGGTGCTGATTCCTCTGGGTGCCATGTTCGTTCACGCCGCTCAGCTCACCTGGGCTGAGTTCTGGGCGATTATTTCCGCACCGCGGGTGCTGGCCGCGCTCAAACTGAGCTTTGCCACTGCCTTCGCGGCCGCCGTAATCAACGGCATTATCGGTACATTACTGGCCTGGACGCTGGTGCGTTACACCTTCCCAGGCCGCAAGGTGATAGAGGCGATGATCGACCTGCCTTTTGCCTTGCCCACCGCCGTTGCCGGTATCGCCCTGACCGCCTTGTATGCCCCGAGCGGCCTGGTTGGTCAGTTTGCTACCGACCTGGGCTTCAAGATTGCCTACACGCCCATCGGCATCACCCTGGCGCTGACCTTTGTCACGCTGCCGTTTGTGGTGCGCACCATCCAGCCGGTGCTGGCAGACATCCCGCGTGAGGTGGAAGAAGCCGCTGCCTGCCTCGGTGCCAAACCACTGCAGGTGTTTCGCCATGTGCTGCTGCCAGCGTTGCTGCCAGCTTGGCTTACAGGCTTCTCGCTGGCCTTTGCCCGTGGTGTCGGTGAGTACGGTTCGGTGATCTTTATCGCCGGCAATATGCCGATGAAAACCGAAATTCTGCCGCTGCTGATCATGGTCAAACTTGACCAGTACGACTACACCGGTGCCACCGCGATTGGCGTATTGATGCTGGTGGTCTCCTTCATTCTGCTGCTGCTGATCAATCTGCTGCAGCGCCAGATTGCCAAGTCCTGAGGAGGTCGCCATGTCATCTGTAACCCTAAGCGCGTCAGCCTCGGCCAACGCCGCACGACGCGGCAATGTGCTCGGTCGTCGGCTGCTGATCATCAGCGCCTGGCTGGTGTTTGTGCTGTTCCTCGTGTTGCCGCTGTTTATCGTACTGAGCGAAGCGTTAAAGCACGGCTTTGGCACCTTCTTTGGTGCGATCTTCGAGCCCGACGCGATCAGTGCGTTGAAGCTGACCCTCCTTGCGGTGGGCATTTCGGTGCCGCTCAACCTGGTGTTCGGCGTGGCCGCTGCCTGGTGCGTGAGCAAGTACGAGTTCCGCGGCAAGAGCATTCTGGTCACCCTGATCGACCTGCCGTTCTCGGTGTCGCCAGTGATCGCCGGTCTGATCTACGTGCTGCTGTTCGGGGCCCAGGGTTTCTTCGGCCCGTGGCTGCGCGAGCACGATATCCAGATCATCTTCGCCTTGCCTGGCATCGTCTTAGCCACGGTGTTTGTCACCGTGCCCTTTGTTGCCCGCGAGCTGATCCCGCTGATGCAGGAGCAGGGCACTCAGGAAGAGGAGGCCGCGCGCCTGCTTGGCGCCAATGGCTGGCAGATGTTCTGGCACGTGACCTTGCCGAATATCAAATGGGGCCTGATCTACGGCGTGGTGCTCTGTACCGCGCGGGCCATGGGCGAGTTTGGCGCGGTGTCGGTGGTGTCCGGGCATATCCGTGGCTACACCAATACGCTGCCACTGCATGTCGAGATTCTCTACAACGAATACAACCACGTCGCCGCCTTCAGCGTCGCCAGCCTGCTGCTGTTGCTGGCGGTATTTATCCTGCTGCTCAAGCAGTGGAGCGAGTCGCGTATCAACCGCCTGAAAGCCAGCGCTGGTGAGGAATAAGTCATGTCGATTGCAATCTCTAACGTCAGCAAGAATTTCAATGCGTTCAAAGCGCTGAACGATATCAATCTGAATATCCAGAGTGGCGAACTGGTCGCTTTGCTCGGCCCGTCCGGCTGCGGCAAGACCACGTTGCTGCGCATCATCGCCGGCCTGGAAACCCCGGACAGCGGCAGCATCGAGTTCCACGGCGAAGATGTCTCCAACCACGATGTGCGCGACCGTAATGTCGGCTTTGTGTTTCAGCACTACGCGCTGTTCCGTCATATGACCGTGTTCGACAACGTCGCTTTCGGCCTGCGCATAAAGCCCAGAAAGCAACGCCTGCCCGAGGCGCAGATCAACAGGAAGGTCCACGACCTGCTCGATCTGGTGCAGCTCGACTGGCTGGCGGATCGTTATCCCGAGCAGCTTTCCGGTGGTCAGCGTCAACGTATCGCCCTGGCCCGCGCCCTGGCGGTGGAACCGAAAGTGCTTCTGCTTGATGAACCGTTCGGCGCCCTGGATGCCAAGGTGCGCAAGGAGCTGCGCCGCTGGCTGGCACGTCTGCACGAAGAAGTGCACCTGACCTCGGTGTTCGTCACCCACGACCAGGAAGAGGCCATGGAGGTGGCGGATCGCATCGTGGTGATGAACAAGGGCGTGGTCGAACAGATCGGCTCGCCGGGTGAGGTATACGAGAAGCCTGCCAGCGATTTCGTCTATCACTTCCTCGGTGATGCCAACCGCCTGTACGTCGGCAACGACACCCACGTGCTGTTCCGTCCGCACGAGATTCACCTCTCGCGCCAGGCCGAAGAAGGCCATCAGGCCGGCGAAGTGCGCGACATCCGCCCCCTCGGTGCAATCACCCGCGTGACCCTTAAAGTCGCCGGGCAGAGCGAGCCGATCGAAGCCGAAGTGGCCAAGGATCACCTCAGCCTGGCCAACCTCACCCGAGGTGAGACGCTGTATTTCAAGCCGAAAGCAGGGCAGCCATTGATTCAGCAGCGCTGAATTTTTGCGTGTAAAACCAACAAGGAGCGCAATGCGCTCCTTGTTGGTTTTAGGCGGTTAGAGTCTGCTCACGATCTTGCGAGCTAGAGTCATGCAAGGCGCTACGTTAGTAACAGCCTCCGGCTGGTCAAAACGGCGAGAAAGCGGAGTGTACTTTTGTACATGAGCATTACTCGTTTCACTCGCCCCTTCGGGGTCGCGCTGAAGCGCGTTAGCCGCAAGCGGCTTACGAGCCTGTTTTTAACGCAGCATGGCCGACGCGCAGCAGATCGTATTATTTGCGCTGCCACTTACCTTCAAGCTGGATGTACTGTCCCGCCGGGGTTTTGTCGATGGCTTTCTGCCCGGCAATGGCTTCCACATCGCTGAGCTGGATACCGTTCTGCGCCGCCAGTTTCTGGTATTCGGTGCGGCGCGCCTGGTTGATCAACTGGGCGATTTCGGCGGCCTGGCCGCTGTTACTCACCACACCCAGATAGCCATTGGGCATTTCGCCCAATTGGCCGCTGGCTTTGGCGCCACCCAGGGCGGACATGGCTTCGTTAAGGTTCAGGGCTACGGCCGGCAGGCTCAGGCTGAGCAGCAGTAACAGGCTGGCAAGGCGTTTGTAGAGATTCATGTTCGGGCTCCTTAGAACAATCCGCTGGATTCGCTGAACATGCTGTCCAGAGCTTTATCCACCTTGATATAGATTTCGTGCTCGATCTTCACATTGAGGTTGATGTTGATCGGCTCATTGGGCATCGCCAGCTGTACGGTCGGGGTGCAGGCCGTACTGAGCAGGCCTAGTAGCAGGACGGCGAAACAACTACGCAAGCGCATGGCGCTTCTCCTTGATCATGGCTCTGTCGGGGGCGTTTTGGCATTGCGTTCCAGCATACGCTGTTGCACACGCTGCTTGATGATATCGCTGACTTTGTCGGTCAGTTGCAGGCTGGCCAGCAGGGTCGGGATGTCTTCTTCCAGGTTGATGTTGAAGTGGATCGGCCGGCCTTGTTCGATGGCCGGGTTCTGTCCCTCCAGGCGAATGGCGAGAGTCAGTTTGCCTTGCTGATCGTAGTTGACCTGGCTGCTCAGAGTCGTAAAGCGAAAATCCTCCAGCGATTGGGTCACCAGCTGCATGGCCGGGTTGCTGCGGCCCAGGGCGCGAATGCGTTCGGAGTGGAACTGCAGTTTGCCGCCCGGTGCGCGTGCGCTGAGTTGGCCTTGTTCGATGGTCACACCCTGGCTACTAATCTGCAGCGGCAAATCGCCATCCAGGGTGCCTGTGCCGGCTAAACCCTCTGTGGGATAGAGGATAAACAGCTGCTCAAGTTCCAGACCCTGCACCTGTATGGGGAACAACAGCGGTTCGCTGGTCATGCTCCATTGTCCGGGGGCCAGTTGCAGCTTGCCGCCCATTAGCGCTGCTTCTGCGTGCTGCAGCTGCAACACGCCCTGGGTGGGTGTTTGTAGCGCGGCGCTGTAGCGGCCTTTAAGTTGTACCGGCCCCACTGGCATGCCGGGGTCGGCCTGGCTCAGGCGCAGTTCGTTGACCTCAAGCTGCAGCTGCTTGGGGTCGATTTGCACAGTCAGGCGGCTGTCCAGCCCCTCCAGCTCGGTGCGGTCATAAATCCCGCCCAGGCCCTTGCCGCTGAGTTCGAGTTTGACCGTGGGCAGTTGCTGAGCGCTGGCCAGAGTCAGGCTGGCGTTGGCATTCAGGCGACCGTTGTTCAGCTCCAGCAGTGCTGGCCAGGCCGTGAGGCTGTCTTTTAAAGGGTTGCCGCCGCGCAGAAACAGTTCCGCCAGTTGCGCGTGCAGGCTTAGGCCTTTGGCGCTGCTGTGTTGCGCCTGCAGCTTGAGTTGCAGGCCGGCATCGTTGCGCAGGGTGCCGTCCAGCTCCGCCTGCACTTGGCTGGCATTCACGGGGCCTTGCCAGTACCAGCGCTGCGGCTGCAATTGGCTATGTTGCAGCTGCGCACTGAGGTCGAGCGGGCCTTTTAGCTGCCAGTTTTGCAGCGTGCCTGCCGCCAGTTGGGCCTGCAGTTTTAGCTCGCTGCTGCTGGCCTTGAGTTGCTGCGCGCTGAGTTCGCCGCTGCGCAGATGCTGCAGGCTGAGCTGCGAGCCTTTGCCGAGAGCGAGATCCAGCTGCTGTGCATCCAGAAAAGCGTCGAGTTGCAACTGTGTCTGCAGTGCGCCGATTTCCCAGCCGTCCAGCTGCAGTGCCGGGGTGGATGCGTTAAGGCTGCCGGCCAGCAGTTGCAGTCCCCAGGGCAGGCCGTTGGCCAGGATCAGCGTGCCCTTTAATTCGAACGGGCTGCGCCCCTTGCCGGTGAGTTGCAGCGTTAGCGGCAGGGCGCGGTCGCGCAACTGTTCGGCAATAGCCGCAGGCGTTTGCGTGGTCTGGATATTGAGTTGCAACGCATCGGGATGCAGCGCTGCCGGTACACCGCTGATCAGGTCAGGGGCAATCTGCTTAAGGCTAAGGTCGGCGCTCAGGCTGTTGGCTAACCACTGCCCATCCAGCGCCTGGGCGGACAGATCGAAGCTGCCTTGCAGTTCGCCGATAGCGGGAATTGGCCAGGGCTCCGGCAGGTTGGCGCTGGCCTGCACCCGGCCGCTGGCCTGCTGCAGCTGCGCCAGGTTAAGTGGGCCAGGGGCAAGCTGCAGTTGCCAGCTCGCCTGTAACTGCGCCGCCGCCGGCGTATCTGGCAGCGTGCCTGCGCTATTGGGCAGCCATTGGCTTAGCCAACTCTGCAACACCGCGCTTTGTTGTAGATCGCCATTGAACTCACCTTGCCAGAGTTGCCCGGCGGCATTCTGTTGCAGGCTGCTCGTAAGCTGCAGTTGCGCTTGCTGATTGATCGCCAGGCTTAGCTGCAACGCTGCAGGTGTGGCGTTGCCCTGCAGTTGCGCGTGCCAGCTCAGCTGGTTTTGCTGATGTTGCAGATTGAGTTGCACATCAAGCTGTGCGGCGTCTTTGTGCAGCAGCAGATCGCCCAGCAGCTGGCAGCGCGTGTCGGCGCAGGGCAGCTCGATCTGCAGCGCATCGACCTGCACGCGTTGCGGCAATATGCTGATAACGGCGGCGAGCTGCTCCAGCAGCACCTGAAAATCCGTGCTGTCTTCAGCTGCAGGCTCGGCTTGAAAGGGCAGATTCAGTTGCAGGCTGGTGATCTGCACCTGTTGCCAGAAGGGCAGCGCCAGGCTGAAGCCGCTCCAGTGCAATTGCGCCTGTTGTAGCTGCACTGCGCCGCTGGGGTGCTGCAGGCTGAGCTGGTCAAGCAGGATGCCCTGGGTGGATATTCCCAGGCCGCGCCATTCAAGGTTGTCGATCTGCTCGCGTTCGAGCAGGCGGCTCAGGCTCAGGTAGCCGTAAGCGCCAAGCAGTACGAGCAGTAAAACCAGGCAACTGATAAGTCGCAGCCAGGTGCGCCGGCTGGGCATAAGCACTGATCCATAGTGGGGAGTTGCGTGGCAGGACGTTAACCCATGTCTGCCAGGCTGCCAATCACAGGTTATTCTGTTCTGTGTAATTACAGCATTTAGTGGTAGATTTGCTGTAAACACACATTGTGAAAGTAGGAGGCCGTGATGAGCGCATTGATTCGACCGGTTGCCGACGCCGATGCGGTGCTGGCCAAGGCGCTGCTCAATACCCGTGAACAACTGGGCCTGACCCAGCAGGAACTGGCGGACATCATTGGCGTACACCGCACGGCCATCTCGCGCTGGGCTGATGGTGGCCTGCGCGTGCACAGCAAAACCGGTGAGCTGGCTCTGCTGTTGATTCGCGTATACCGCTCACTGTTTGCCCTGTTTGGCGGCAACCTGGCGGATATGCAGCATTTTCTGCGCACCGACAACCGCCATCTGGATGCGCCACCTCTGTCCTTGATGCTGCAAGTGCAGGGACTGGTGCGGGTCGTCGAATACCTCGATGCGATTCGTGGCAAGGGTTAAGCCGTAACCACTAAGCGCTGCACCCAACAATAATAAAAGTTAAGGACAACGCCACCATGGATATCTGGCAACACTGCCAAGGCCCGCAGCAGATCAAACCATTGCGCGGGCGCCTGGTGCGTCTGGTGGAAAGCCAGGCCCAGGTCGCCACGCTGCAACTGGTCGATACCCTTGCCGAACAGGCGCTGCTCGAAGAGCTGCTGGAAACCAGCAAGCCGCCGCTGCCGCAGAGCGCCGAGCCGCTGCATTACCTGCTGAAAACCCCATTTCGTTATCCACCGCTGCGCTGGGGCTCGCGCTTTGGTTCGGTGCATGAGCCGAGCCTGTTCTACGGTGCGCTGCGCATCGACACCGCTATGGCCGAGGCCGCGTATTACCGCTTTCTACTGTGGGATGGCATGAGCATCGCGCCGCCTAGCGGACGCATCCTTTCCGAGCATTGCACCTTCGAGGCGCGCTATCAGGTTGAGCGCGGTATTCAGTTGCAGCAGCCGCCGTTTGCGGATTTCCAGGCCGAGCTCTGTCATCCCAGCGCTTATCAACCCTGTCAGGCGGTGGGCGCGGCCATGCGCGGGGCAGGGGTTGAGGCGTTCGAATACCGTTCGGCGCGCTGTCCGCTGAAGGGCAACAACGTTGCGCTATTCGTCCCAGGCGCTTTGGCAGAAAAGCGCCCGCGCAACCTACTGAGCTGGCTGTGCGAAACCACCGACGACTATGTCGCCTTCAAAAATGCCCAGGTTCCGGATACCCCCAGAGTCTTTCGCCTGGATGCCTATCAGGTGGATGGCCGCCTGCCGCGCCCAGCCTAGACGGAGCGGCTTTTTCAAGGCGCTTTTGCCCTGAAAAAGGGCAGTGCGACGGCGTGACGCAGCGAGTTGTGCACAATTGCGATGCGCCTTGTCAAGCAGGATGCAGTGCTTGACGTAAGCCCTTGATTCTTTTTATTGATTTTATAAGTCAATGAAATATATGGATTTTTCGCGCTGGTGAAAAAACCACCAGTTTGACCTTGGGCCCCACACCATAGGCGCTGAGAGCGCTTGCTCCCATGTTATCCACGAAGTTATCCACAGCTTCTGTGGATTAACCCGAGCGCTTGCTCTAGCAGGCCATTGAAGACGTAGGCGAGGCAGGCAAGACAAGGCGCTACGTAGTAACAGCCGAAGGCTGGTCAAAGCGCCGAGGAAGCGGAGTGTACGAGCTGTACATGAGCATTACTCGTTTCACTCACCCTCTAGGTCGCGCTAAAGCGCGTTAGCCACAAGTGGCTTTCCGAGGCCGTTTTTAACGCAGGATTGCCAACGCAGGTAGTTTTTCAACGGCCTGCTAGACCGCAGGTGCGCAGGTTTTTGCAAGCCTTTACCTTGGCGAAAAAAGGAGTAGAGTTGCGCGCCTTCCCGGCTACCGCTGCTTTTTATGCCTCGCGCAATCACTCGACTACCTATCGCAACCACCTCTGTTCCTCGCTTGCCCACTCGTGTGGCGCTCTGGTTATTGGACAGCCCTCGACTCGGTCATGCCCCCAGCGTTAAACGCTTTGCCGGCCATTTGCTCAAACAACCTGCTTTGCAGGGTGTGGTGCAGGCGCAGAGCCGACTGGGACAAATGCTTTGCCGTGATTGCGGTAACCCACGTGACCGGCGCATGGGTTTTGAGCTGCTGCGCCAGGCTGCCCGTGCTGGCGACATGAATGCGCAACTGGAGCTGGGCCAGCTCTACAGCCAGCCGCGCAACAATGAACCGCAACAGGCCCGCCACTGGCTGGAACTGGCCGCGGGGCAGGGTTCGCCAGAGGCGCAGCAACTGCTTAAACAGCTCTGACGCAAGAGGCCTGCTCCCACTTCATTCACGGCCGCGCCGGAGCCGGTTTTAGCGCGAGGCAAGGCACGAGGAGCGCGATTTGGTCATTCCAAATAAGCGACGAGAAACGCAGCATCGCGCTAAAACCGGCCCGACCCTCTGGGTTGCGCACAAAATCTCGCCATGCGGTGTTGTAGGACTTGGCAAGGGGACACCATTACCTGCGTCCTACGCCTAGCCTGGCGAGATTTTGCGCTGCAACGCGGCTAGTGAATGAAGTGGGAGCAGGCCCTGAGAGTACTGGTTATACTGCCAGTACTTTTCTGCGGAGCCGCTTATGCCCATCGATCTGTCCACCGCGTTGGCACCTGCGTTGCTCGGTTTTGCCGCCGCGGCATTTCCTCTTCTATATATGGCCTGGTCGCTGCAACGCCGCTTGGCCAGTCAGCAACTGGAATTCAGCCTGTTGCAGGAGCGCCTGAGCAACGCGCAGCTGGCCCAGACCGGCCTCGCGGCGCAGCTGGATGATTGCCGTGAGGAAGTCGCCGAGATCAGCGAGATCAAGGCCGATCAGCAGGCCGAACTGGCGGCGCTGCGTCGCGAAGCCGATTTGCTGCAACAGGAACGGCAGATCGCCCGCGAAGCCGCCCAGGCCTGGAGCAGTCAGCGCGAGCAGCAGGAAGCTGAAATCCGCCGTCTGGATGCCCAGCGTGCGGCCCTCAGCGCTGAACTTAAAGAACAGCAAGACAGCCACCAACAGCGCCTGAGCGACCTGCAAGGCTCGCGCGATGAGCTGCGTGCGCAGTTCGCCGAGCTGGCCGGGAAGATCTTCGATGAGCGCGAGCAGCGCTTTGCCGAAACCAGCCAACAGCAGCTCGGCCAGTTGCTCGACCCGCTCAAGGAGCGCATCCAGTCCTTCGAAAAACGTGTGGAAGAAAGCTATCAGCAGGAAGCCCGCGAACGCTTTTCCCTGGGCAAGGAGCTGGAGCGTTTGCAGCAGCTTAACCAGCGCCTGGGCGATGAGGCGACCAACCTGACCCGAGCCCTCAAGGGCCAGAAAACCCAGGGTAACTGGGGCGAATTGGTGCTGGAGCGAGTGCTGGAACACGCCGGCCTGGAGAAAGGCCGCGAGTATCAGACCCAGGTCAGCCTGAAGAGCGCCGATGGCGAACGCTTCCAGCCGGATGTGCTGATTCAGCTGCCCGGCGACAAGCAGGTGGTGGTGGACGCCAAGGTCAGCCTCACCGCGTACCAGCAATATATTGCTGCCGAGGACGACGCCAGCCGCCAGCTGTCGCTCAAACAGCATGTGCTATCGCTACGCAGCCATTTGAAGGGCTTGTCGCTCAAGGACTACCAGCGCCTGGAAGGCCTGCACAGCCTGGATTTCGTCCTGCTCTTCGTGCCGATTGAGGCGGCTTTTGCGGCGGCGTTGCAGGCTGACCCGGGCCTGTTTCAGGAGGCCTTTGATCAACATATCGTCATTGTCAGCCCGACCACGCTGCTGGCTACCTTGCGGGTGATCGATAGCCTGTGGCGGCAGGAGCGGCAGAGCCAGAACGCCCGCGAGATTGCCGAGCGTGCTGGGGCGCTGTACGACAAGTTCGTCGCCTTTATTCAGGATCTGGATGAAATGGGCGCGCGCCTGCAGCAGCTGGACAAGGCCTATGCCGGCGCGCGCAACAAGCTCTGCGAGGGGCGCGGCAATATCATCAGCCGGGTGGAAAACCTCAAGCTGCTCGGCGCCCGTGCCAGCAAGAGCCTGCCTGTCGATCTGCTCGAACAGGCGGCCGGGGTAATGGTGCTGGATGACGAAGCGGCCGAGTAGGACGTGGGTCGCCGTCATACCCTGAGCAATGTGTAGGAGCGGGCCATGCCCGCGAACCTGTACAGACGGGCCATTTCGCGGCCATGGGCTCCTACGGGTTAAGCGCTGACAGCTCCTTTCTCGGCGACCGCGCGTTGCGCTGCCGGTGAGTTGGCCAGGTAGTCCAGCGCCACGCGAATATCGCCTTCGCTGCGTGGGTGATAGCTGGGGTTGAAATAGCGCAACACCGAGCGGCCGATACTGCCCATGCGCGGTAACAGGCCACGCTTGCCCAGGTGATACCACAGGCGCAGAAAACCGGGGCGGTAACGGGTGACCGGGTCCTGTCGCATCATGGTTTTCATCCCGGTGCTGAATAGGAAGATCAGTGCCGGCGTGGCAATCAGCATATACACCCAGCGCATCAGCAGGCTGCCGCCGATATGCACGTGTAGATCGTGGGCCACGCTGCGGTGCTCGACCTCTTCGGCGCCGTGCCAGCGCAGCAGATCGAGCATCACCGGGTCGGCATGGTCGAGGCTGCGGGTGGTGATAATCCAGTCGCCCAGCACGCAGGTGAAGTGCTCCACTGCGGCGATCAATCCGACCCGCTGCCGTAGCCACCAGGGCTGCAGAAAACGGCTGATGGCGTTATCGCCCAGTGGGTGGTCGCACAGCACGCGCTCGAATAGCCAGTGGATCGGCCCGGTGAACGGGGTTGGGTCGATGCCATGGCGCAGCAGGTAGGGCGTCAGTGCGCTGTCATGGGCGCGGGCGTGCTGCGCTTCCTGTTTAACGAAACCCTGCACGTCCTCGCGCAACTGCGGGTCGGTGACCAGTGACAGAGCCTTGTTGTAGACCCGGCAGAACCAGAACTCCCCAGCCGGCAGGATCAGGTGCAAGCTGTTCATGATATGTGAGGCTTCCGGCTCGTTCGGTACCCAATGCAGCGGTGTGTTGGCAAAGTCGAAGCGTACTTTGCGTTGTTCTAGGCGGTGCTGTTCGCTCATCTCGATTCTCCTTATCAACTCGCCAGATTGCGCTGGGCGGCTGCGTTGCTGCCTGCATCGCTGTGAATATGGGCAGTGAATTCACGCAGCCATACTGCCAGCTGCTGCGGTTCGGCCAGCAGTTGCCAATGCCCGGCATTGGCCTCGCGCCGCTGTAGCCTGGGCGCCCAATGCTGCAGCTGGTCGAACAGCTGCGGGCGGACGAAACGGTCGCGGGTCGGCACGATCAGTTGCACCGGCACTTGGGTGTGGCGCAGACGCGGCGTGAACAGGCTGCGGATAAAGTTGGCGCGGTACAGCTTGACCCCGTGCACACCGTCGGAGCGCTGGCTGCTGCTGATCGACACATTGCGCAGCCCTTCAACCTTGCGCAGCAGCTGTGGCCAGGCGCGGTCCAGACCCAGGCGCCAGGTCAGCTCGGGCAGTAGTGGGGTATGAAACAGGGCGATATACCAGGAGCTGAGCAATTGCCCGAGCACCTGCAGCAGCGCGCGCGGCGTCTTCTGCTTGAGCTTGTCGCGCATCCAGTGGCCGACATGGTCCAGGCAAGGGCCGGAGATGCTGGTGTAGGAGGCCAGCAGGGGTTGAATGCGTGGTTCGGTGACCGCTTCCCATGCCTGAATCGAGCCCCAGTCATGGGCTACCAGGTGCACCGGCTGCTCGGGACTTAAGGTTTTGATCACTGCTTCCAGGTCATTCGCCAGTTTTTCCAGGTGATAGTCCAGGCGCTTGCGTGGAATATCCGAAGCGCCAAAGCCGCGCACATCGTAGGCAATGATCTGAAAATCGCCGGCCAGTTCGCGTACCAGTGGCAACCAGACCTCGTGATTATCCGGGTAGCCGTGCACCAGCAGCAGCGTCGGGCGGTTCAGTTTGCCCCAGCGATAGGCCGCTAGCTGCACGCCATCGCCCTGAATCCACAGCTGCTCGGCTTGCAGTCCGTCGTTCGGCAACACGGCGGGCGCGTTCATGCGAGCACCCGATGCAGGGTGAGCAACGGCGAGTGGCGCTGGGTGGTAGGGGCGAGGTCGATGGGCATGCGGCGTCTCCGGATTGTCATGGCTGACTGTTACATCATCTGATGTCACGGTTATTGTTGGGCGCACGGGATGCATCTGCCTAGCCATCGGCGGAACTCATTACAGGCTCTGTTACGGTGTTACTGAAATGGCTGAAAGCCTTCTACAACAAGGCTTTGCGCGCAGTGCGTAAGGCTGCCTGAGCTGCTCGGTAGCGCAAGTCCAGCCCTTGGTTGGGGCGTTTGTTGCCACGCTGTTGCCCCGTTGCAGGGGCAGCTATGATCGCCGCCATGAATACAGCCTCTGCATTTCTTCAGCGTTTACTGGGCAGCGCCGCACCTGTGGTGGAGGCGGTGTCCGTCGAATACCGGGTCGATGATTTGGCCCAGGCTGCGCAGACCACGGTACGCAATGTGCGCGCTTATCAGGACCAGGGCTTGCTGCCACCACCCGAGCGGCGTGGCCGGCTGGGGATCTACAACGGCGAGCACCTGGCGCGGCTGAAACTGATCGGCCAGTTGCTGGAGCGTGGCTACAGCATCGCCAGCATTCGTGAGCTTTTTGAAGCCTGGGCGCAGGGGCGTGATCTGGCCCATGTGCTGGGGCTGGAGCAGGCGATTCAAGGGCCGGGCCAGCCGGAACAGGCCGAGCAACTGTCATTTGCGCAGCTGCAGGCGCTGTTCGGCGAGGTACTGGATGATCAGGTGATCGAGCGGGCCCTGGCCCTGGGCCTGCTGGAGTTTGCCGGCGATCATCTGCGCGTCCCCAGCCCCAAGCTGTTTGCCGCCGGGCTTGAGCTGTACCGCGCCGGTATTCCTTTGCCGGCGTTACTCGATGAGTTGGCGGCCATTCGCGGGCATGTGCAGCAGGTGGCCACTGGCATCGTCACGATGATTACCCAACAACTGGTCAATCCGCTGCTGCATAGCGACTTGCCGCATGCCGATGATCTTGAGCGGCTTAGCGTGCAGCTGCTGCAACTGCGTCCATTGGTCGAGCAGGTAGTCGTGGCCGAACTGGCGCGCAGCTTGCCCGAGGCTGCTAATCGCGAGTTGAGCGAGCGGGTACACAAGCTGCTGGAAGGTTTTTTGCGCAGCGCAGACTCACAGCAGCAGTAATACCGCCGCGCCCGCTAGCAGCCCTGCAGCCATCACCGGCAGGGTCATCAGGGCCAGTTTGCGCCCGCCGATCAGTGCGATCAGAAAGCCTTTGACCAGGCTGTTGCTCAGCGCTGCGAGAAAAATCCCCTGCACCGCGACCTGTGCGTCCAGTTCGCCCTTGGCGCTGCGCGCCAGCGACAGGGTGATCGCATCCACATCGGCCAACCCCGAGAGCAGCGCCACCAGGTACACACCGACATCGCCAAGCCAGTGTTGCGCGGCCTCGACCAGCAGCAGAATCAACGCCAGCAACGCGGCAAAACGCAGCGCCGGGCCCAGTTCGAAGGGGTTTTTCAGCGGCGGCTCGGCCTGCTCTTCACTCTCCGTGCCGGCGCGGCGGAAGTACAGCAGCGCGCCGCCGGCGTACACCAGGGTGGCGATGCCCAGGGGCCAAGCCAGTTGCGGCAGTAGGCTGGCGTTGACCAGGCCGACTTCCAGCAACACCCGTGGAAACATCAGCGCCGAGGTGGCGAGCAGGCCGCAGGCCAGAATTGCTTGCAGATTTCGTCCCGGGGCCAGGCGTGCCAGGGTCACGGTCATCGCCGTGGACGACACCACGCCGCCGAGCAACGCGGTGATCAGCAGGCCGTGGCGCATCCCTACCAGGCGAATCGCCACATAGGCGGCAAAGCCGATGCTGGCAATCAGCACCACCATCCACCAGATGGCGTAGGGGTTGAAGGCCTGCCAGGGGCCGTAGCCCTGATTGGGCAGCGCCGGCAGCAGCACCAGGGAAATAAACAGCAGTTTCAGCGCGCCGGACAGTTCCGCCTCGCTAAGTCGTTGCAGGGCGCCGTGCAGGGATTGTTTGAGGCTCAGCAGCAGTGCCACCGCCACGGCGCCCGCTGCCGCCAGCCCGGCATAACCGGCCATGGCCAGGCTACCGAGCAGAAAGGTGATCAACAGAGCCACTTCGCTGGTCAGGCCCAGGTCGCCCAGGCGTTGCAGTTCGCCAAAATAGGAGGCCACCACCAGCAAGGCAAAACCGGCGAATATTACCGCCCAGGCGACCACGCCGAAGTGTTCGCCGAGCAGCATGGCAAAGGCGCCGAGCAGGCTGCTCAGGGCGAAGGTGCGAATCCCCGCAACCAGCTGGGTGTCCTCGGTATTACGCCCCTGCCAACCGCGTTCGGCGCCAATCAACAGGCCGGCGGCCAGGGCGCTGGCGAAATTCAGCAGGGTGTCGAGGGCTTCTGGCATGAGCAGATCCTGGGCGGGCAATGCTGGCAGTCTAGCCAGAGAGCCCCGCACTGTATTGCGGCAGGTCAGTCTACGGCGCAGTGCTGCGCAAGATTGTTCAAGACGGCGCGGCCACGATGCGCCAGGCTATGCCGCAAAGGAGGGCGCATGAGCCGTTTACAGCAGTTTACCTATGGGGTTCGCGACAGTATCCCGATGATCGTCGGCATTCTGCCGTTCGGTCTGATCTATGGCGCACTGGCCAGCCTGGCTGGGTTGAGCCTGGGGCAGGCGCTGGGCATGTCGTTACTGGTATATGCCGGCTCGGCGCAGTTTATTGCCATCAGCCTGCTGACCCTGGGCAGCGGCGCGGTGGTGATTTTGCTCACCACATTGGTGGTCAATCTGCGCCATGTGCTCTACAGCGCGGCGCTGCAGCCTTATGTCGGCAAGTTGTCGCAGCGTTGGCGGGTGCCGCTGGCGTTCGGCTTGACCGATGAAACCTTTGCCGTGGTGCAGCGCCGTTATCTGGCGCGCGGTATGACTGAGCACGGCCAGTGGTATCACGCTGGCGTGGCGTTGGCGTTGTATTTGTCCTGGGTGTCCAGCTCGCTGGTCGGTGCGTTGTTTGGCCAGAGCGTGCCGAACCTCGCAGGTTGGGGCCTGGACTTCGCCATGCTGGCGACCTTTATCGGCATTGTGGTGCCGGCGCTGCGCAATCAGCCGCAGATCGCTGCGGCTCTGGTAGCAGGCGCGGTGGCGCTGCTGTGCCATGCCTGGCCCTACAAATTAGGGCTAATGGCGGCTGCGTTGAGTGGCATCGCGGTCGGCGTATGGTTGGAGCAACGCAAAACGTCGGCAGCTCTTGGGGAGGGCGCGTGATGGATATCTGGCTGCTGATTCTCGGTATGGCGCTGATCACCTTTGCGATTCGCTACAGCTTGTTTGCCTTTCCCGATCTGCGTTTCCCGCCGCTGGTGCGCCAGGGCCTGCATTACGTGCCGACCGCTGTGCTGAGCGCCATCGTGCTGCCGGGCATGCTGATTCCCGATGGCCAGCACTGGGCGTTTAGCCTGGACAATGCCTATCTGCTGGCGGGGCTGGCGACCATTGCCATCGCCGCGCTGACCCGGCATTTGCTGGCCACCATCGGTGGCGGCTTGTTGGTGTTCTTTGTACTGCGCGGCTTACTCGGCCAGTTGCCGTTGTAAGCGCGGTTTATTGGTCGCCTGGATTTGTAGAAAAATGCAGCAAAAACGCGCTTTGCTGTGGCTTTGTCGGGTGTTCTTGCAGTCAAATGCCTGACAACCCGCTTGGCCACTGCAGACAGGTACACGGACGATGACCGAACACTCTCAATTCGCATTGCTGGGTAAAAAACGCTTTTTGCCGTTTTTCATCACTCAGCTGTTGGGTGCTTTCAACGACAACATCTTCAAGCAATCACTGATTCTCGCCATTCTGTTCAAGATCAGCTCCGGTGCCGATAAAGCCTTGCTGATCAACCTCTGCGCCCTGCTGTTTATCCTGCCATTCTTCCTGTTCTCGGCCCTCGGCGGCCAGTTTGGTGAAAAGTTCGCCAAGGACTCGCTGATCCGCAAGATCAAGATGGCTGAAATCGTGATCATGTTGCTCGGCGCAGCCGGTGTGCTGCTCGGCAACCTGCCCATGATGCTCGCGGTGCTGTTTGCCATGGGCACCCAGTCGGCGCTGTTCGGCCCGGTGAAGTATTCGATTTTGCCGCAGCACCTTGAAGAGCAAGAGCTGGTGGGCGGTAACGCGCTGGTCGAGATGGGCACTTTTTTGGCCATCCTCGCCGGCACCATTGGCGCGGGCATCATCATGGCCAGCAGCGGTTATGCGCATATCGTTGCGGCCTGCGTGGTGCTGGTGGCGGTGTTCGGTTATTTGGCCAGTCGCGGCATTCCTGCTGCATCGGCGGCGATGCCGCAGCTCAAGCTGGATTGGAACATCCTGCGTCAGTCCTGGCTGATCATGAAACTCGGCCTGGGCCAGCGTCCGGCGGTTTCGCGCTCACTGGTGGGCAACTCGTGGTTCTGGTTTCTCGGCGCGGTGTACCTGACGCAGATTCCGGCCTATGCCAAAGAGTGGCTGTACGGCGATGAAAGCGTGGTGACGCTGATTCTCACCGTGTTCTCGGTGGGTATCGCGCTGGGCTCGATGCTCTGCGAGCGCATGAGTGGGCACAAGGTGGAAATCGGCCTGGTGCCGTTCGGCTCGATCGGCCTGACCCTGTTCGGCATTCTGCTCTGGTGGTTTTCTGGTGGTTTCCCCGAAGCCGCAGAGGCGCATGACTGGCTGGCGGTGCTGAGTATTGGCCAGGCCTGGTGGATTCTTGGCTCGATCCTCGGCATTGGTCTGTTTGGCGGCTTCTATATCGTGCCGCTGTATGCGCTGATCCAGTCGCGCACGGTGGAGCATGAGCGGGCGCGGGTGATCGCCGCCAACAACATCCTTAATGCGTTGTTTATGGTGATCTCGGCGATTGTCTCGATCCTGTTTCTCAGCGTCGCCGAACTGTCGATCCCGCAGCTGTTCCTGACCATTTCGCTGATGAACATCGCGGTCAACAGCTACATCTTCAAGATCGTCCCCGAATTCAGCATGCGTTTTATGATCTGGCTGCTCAGCCACTCGATGTACCGGGTTGAGCACAAGGGGCTGGAGGCGATCCCGGATGAAGGCGCGGCGGTGCTGGTGTGTAACCACGTGTCGTTTGTCGATGCGCTGCTGATTGGCGGTGCGGTGCGCCGGCCGGTGCGCTTTGTCATGTACTACAAGATCTACAACCTGCCGGTGCTCAACTTTATCTTCCGCACCGCCGGCACTGTGCCGATAGCTGGGCGTAACGAAGACCTGCTGATCTATGACGCCGCGTTCAAGAAAATCGCCGAATACCTGCGCAATGGTGAAGTGGTGTGCATCTTCCCGGAAGGCAAGTTGACCACCGATGGCGAACTGAATGAATTCAAGAACGGCATTGAACGCATCGTCGAGGCCAACCCAGTGCCGGTGATTCCCATGGCGCTGCAGGGCCTTTGGGGCAGCTTCTTCAGCCGTGATCCGCACAAGGGCTTGTTCAAGCGCCTGTGGTCGCGCATCACCCTGGTAGCCGGTACGCCGGTTGCGCCCGAACTGGTCAAGCGCGAGCTGCTGCAGGCTCAGGTGGCTGAGTTGCGCGGAGAGCGGCGTTAAAGCGCAGAGATGAAAAAAAACGCCAATTTTGCGTAAGGCTGTTCACATAAGGAAAATGCCGCTTCGCCCTTGCCAGGGAAGCGGCATTTCTTTGTGCTCACCCATCCTACGGCCTGAACCACTGCCAAAGACTTAGAGCGAGGACGATTTCAAAGCCCGCCGCTCTATAGGGCGTAAAGCGCCCCCACTTAACTGAACAGCATTGCGCCAATTTGGCGGGCTTTTTTGTGTGGTTTACGCGGCTTAGTGGCTGAGTTTTAGCCCTACCAAGCCGCAGACGATCAGCGCCACGCTGGCTATACGCAGCAGCGTCACGGCCTCGCCAAACAGCATGATGCCGGCAATCACCGTACCTACGGCGCCGACACCGGTCCAGATTGCATAGGCGGTGCCCAGGGGCAATTCCTTCATGGCCAGGCCAAGCAATGCCAGGCTGACGATGATCGCCGCAACAGTCAGTAGAGTGGGGAGAGGGCGGGTAAAACCGTCGGTGTATTTCAGGCCAACAGCCCAGCCTACTTCGAACAGGCCAGCCAGCAGCAGAATGAACCAGGACATACAAACCTCCAAAACAGATAGAGGGGCCGTCCCGTAGTGATCACTCGCAGAGTGGTGAGGTCGTCCTCACGCTGTGCAGTATTTTGCACATTGGCAGGGGTAGGGCAAGCCGCAGAGGACCAGCGGTCTGTTTCTCTGGTTCCTCTACGGCTGTGCAGCGGCTTAGATCCCCTGCGGAATCTCTTCGCCGCCCAGGGCTTCGAACAGCGCCGGGAGGAAGTCCACCAGGGTCAGCATCATCAGGGTGAAGCTGGCGTCCTGCTGGCCGAGGTCGTCGTCGCCACCGTCCTGTTCGGCCTGATCTTGCAGCAGGTCTTCGAAGCGCAGGCGCTTGACCACCAGCTTGTCATCGAGCACGAAGGACAGCTTGTCCTGCCAGGCCAGGGACAGCTGGGTGACCTGCTTGCCCGAACTCATGTGCAGCTGGATCTCGTCGCTGGTCAGGTCCTGGCGCTTACAGCGCACCACTCCACCATCTTCATGGGTGTCACGCAGTTCGCATTCATCCAGCACATGGAAATCTGGCGCTGCTTGCTGAACCTTGACCCAGTCGGTGAGGGTGGCGCTTGGCGCGATCTTCACGGTCAGTGGGCGTACCGGCAGCGAGCCGATGGCTTCACGCAGGGTCGATAGCAGGTCTTCGGCACGTTTGGCGCTGGCCGAGTCGACCAGGATCAGCCCCTGTTTCGGTGCGATGGCGGCGAAGGTGGCGGATTTGCGGATAAAGGCGCGCGGCAGGAGGGTCTGCACGATGTCGTCCTTGAGCTGGTCGCGCTCCTTCTTGTAGACCTTGCGCATCTGCTCGGCTTCGATCTCGTCGACCTTGTCCTTCAGTGCATCGCGCACCACGCTGCCGGGCAGGATGCGTTCTTCCTTGCGCGCGGCGATCAGCAGGAAATCACCGCTGACGTGCACCAGCGGCGCATCGCCGCCTTTGCCGAAGGGCGCGATAAAGCCATAGGTGCTGAGTTCCTGGCTGGCGCACGAGCGGGCCGGTTTAGCTAACAGCGCCGTTTCGAGCGCCTCGGCATCAAACGGGATGTCCTGGGTGAGGCGATAGACCAGCAGGTTACGAAACCACATAAGAGGGTGTATCTCCATTAACAGACCTGCCGGCAGCGGCAGGTATCACAAGTCGTCAGTACCCGTATGCGGGTGCTGTATCAGGTTGGCCGCAGCGCTATGACCCGTTGGGTAACCTGTGCGTTGCATTGGGGGCGCATTATTCCCCCGAGTGGTGCTTTAGGCCAAGTCTGCGCTAAGCCTTTGCTGCATCAATAAAAAATTTTCAAAACAGTGCTTGCCAAGGTGCGGATCGCTGTCTAGAATGCGCCCCACTTCGAGAGTGAAGGGTGATTAGCTCAGCTGGGAGAGCATCTGCCTTACAAGCAGAGGGTCGGCGGTTCGATCCCGTCATCACCCACCAACTCGCTTTTTGAAGTTACGCGCAGCGGTAGTTCAGTCGGTTAGAATACCGGCCTGTCACGCCGGGGGTCGCGGGTTCGAGTCCCGTCCGCTGCGCCATTTTTTCCTCGCTTCATCCCCTCTGTGACATATCGCAACGCCTCGCAAAATCCTTCCTGAATAATCCGCTAAACATCTGAACTTATACGCATTTTCTGTCTCCTAACACGGTAGCCAGTGATCGCGGCAGCCTGCTAAGCTCGCGCTTTCACACCATTAGCCCTAGGGCGCACCGGACAAGGAACAAGCATGAAACAGCATCGTTTAGCAGCGGCGGTCGCCCTGGTAGGTTTGGTTCTCGCAGGTTGCGATTCGCAAACCAGCAAAGTCTCCCTGGAAACCCCAGCGCAGAAAGCCTCCTACGGCATCGGCCTGAACATGGGCAAAAGCCTGGCTCAGGAAGGCATGGATGACCTGGATTCCAACGCCGTTGCCCAAGGCATCGAAGACGCCATTGGCAAGAAAGAACAGCGTTTGAAAGACGAAGAGCTGATCGAAGCCTTTGCCTTCCTGCAGAAGCGTGCCGAAGAGCGCATGGTTGCGCTGAACGAAGAGTCGGCCAAAGCCGGCAAGAAGTTCCTTGAAGACAACGCCAAGCGTGATGGCGTGACCACCACCGCGTCCGGCCTGCAGTACGAAGTTGTGAAGAAGGCTGATGGCGCTCAGCCGAAAGCCACCGACGTGGTGACTGTTCACTACGAAGGCAAGCTGACCGATGGCAGCGTGTTCGACAGCTCGGTTGAGCGTGGCAGCCCGATTGACCTGCCGGTTAACGGTGTGATCCCAGGTTGGGTTGAAGGCCTGCAGCTGATGCATGTTGGCGAGAAGTACAAACTCTACATCCCAAGCGAGCTGGCGTACGGCGAGCAGAGCCCGACTCCGGCCATTCCAGCCAACTCGGTGCTGGTGTTTGATCTGGAGCTGATTGCGATCAAAGACGCAGCCACCCAAGAGTAATTTTTAGCGTTTCCTGCAGCGCCCCGTCTCGACGGGGCGTTGTCGTTTCTGCGGGTCACAATCGGCACTTTTCGCTTGACTGGAGAGTCTTAAAGGACGTGTGTGGTGGTTGTGGTGTTACGGTTATGCACATTTCCCAGATTGGCCGTGACGGGTTAGGGTAACTCTCTTGCAGAAACCCTTTGCCATTTTTAACTTATTGATTTATATGATTTTTTACTGTGTGGGCAAAAAATGTTCGATCTGTGGCGAGGCCGCATGGGCTGGGCGTTTGCCAGGGTTATCGAGAAACTGTTCACAAGGTTATCCACAGCTTTAGTGGATAACCATAGCCAGCCCAGCGGGCGCGCGGGGTTGCCGGGAGAAGGCGATGAAAGCACCGAAAAATTTCGCGCGTTACCAGTTTTTGGCCAAGCGTTTCCTTAAGGCCGGACGGTTACCGATGTTGCTGTTATCCGTCGCTCGAAAGCGTGAAAAGCTCGGTAATGGCTTTGCCGAACTGACCGGCCAACTGAAACTGCTGCAGGCGCTTTGCCTGGCCTGGTGGCGCGGTGAGTATCGGGCAATCGACTCTCGTGCATTACTGGCCGTGGTGGCGGCCTTGCTGTACTTCGTTACGCCGCTGGACGCCATACCGGACTGGTTGTTTGGCATCGGTCTGGTTGATGATCTGGCTGTGCTGGCCTGGGTACTGCGTACCTGGCAGGAAGAGTTGGCGGCGTTTCAGCAATGGCGCGCGGCTCAGGCTCCAGAGGTGCTGCGGGTCGTTGAGCGGCTGCCAGAGTTGGATGAATCGCTAGCGCCGTTGCAGGGGCAGGTTGAGTAGTGGGTGACGATTCAGGTGCCGTTGAGCATTTGCTCGATCAGACCCTGGTCGCGTAATTGCTGCAGTGTTTTGTCCATTAGCTCGGCGCTCACTGGCAGTTGCGGGCTGTAGGTGCAGTGCATGTCGTAGCGTTCGATTACCCAGGGGTTTATCTGCAGTGGTGCATCCGCACGTTTGCTCAGCTGGAAGCGCAGCGGCCGGCGCATGTCTATGATGGCGTCCAGGCGTTGTTTGCGCAGCAGGTTAAGCCCGGCGCTGTGGTCGCGCAGATCCTGGCGGATGATCTGTTTACTGGCGAATGCCGCCATCAGCTCACTGCTGTAGACGTAACCCAGCTGAGTACCGATGGTTTTGCCATGGAGTTCGTGCAGGCTGTTGATCGGCGCATGCTGGCGGTGCAGTAGCAGCACGTCCTCTTCGCTGTAGAGCGGGGCGGACCAGTGATAGCGCTCGGGGTTGTCTATCCATTGCGGGTTGCTGTTGCAGATCACATGGATGCGGCCGCGCTGCATAAACTCATCGATGCGCTTGTTCGGCGTTTCGACAAATGCGGCGTCGAAACCCAGTTGTTGGCTGGCCAGCTGGCCCAGTTTGTAGATAACGCCGCCACGCAATTGCTGCTCATGCACGTCGACATAGGGCATGCCGTCAGCCGTGGCAAAGCCCCAGCGCAACTCATCTGCGCAGGCCCAGCTACTGCAGCCAATCAACAGCATTGTTATCAGTGTGCGCAAAACCTGCCCCCAGCTGCCGCTTGATAACCTGTGGGCAGTATAGATCACGCTCTTTATCGTGCCGGGCTGTTAAGATGGCCGCCTGTTCTGGAGTTGCTGAGAGTGATGGAAGTGCTCTGCATGGAGATTTACAGATGAATGTGCAAGTGATCGAGCGCGATGGCCAGCCGGAGTATGCGGTGCTGCCCTGGGCGCAGTATCAAGCCTTGCTGCAGGCCGCCGGGCGAGCCCCTGAGGTGGCCGTGGTGGCAGTGGATGCCAGTAAGCCGGCTCTGAGCCAACTGTCGACCCTGCGCGAAGCCAAGGGCATGAGTGCCGAACAGCTGGCACGCAATGTCGGCATCAGCCCGCATTATCTGGGCATGATCGAAAGCGGCGAACGCCAGCCGGACGCCGCCATCCGGCGCGCGCTGGCCTGGCACCTTGGGGTTGATGGGTGGGAGGCGCAGCCTTGAGCGTAAGCATCAGTCGGCAACATTGGCAGGCGTTGCTCGGTGAGCTTGAAGATGCCCAGCGTCAGCGTCATCTGCTCACCTATCGGGCCTTGATCGAACGCCTGGCCTTGCCTAGCCCTGCCATGCAGACGTTAGCCGCCGCGCTGGAGCATCTGGCGGCACTGGATGCGCGTGCCGAGCGCCCGCTGCGCAGTGCGCTGGTAATCAGCCAGGGCGCCAGCCGCTTGCCGCGTACCGGCTTCTTCGAGTGCGTCAGCCGCCTGGGCCGCTTCAGTGGTGCGTCCGATGGAATCGCCGCAGCCTCCTGGCATGCCGCCGAAGTGGCCCGCGTGTTCGAGTTCAGTTACCCGGAAGACGCCTGATGTTCGGCGCGCTGCGTGCGCGTATCGGCTATCTGCTGGCGCGCCGTCTGTTCCACTGGGCCTGGCTGGTTAAACAGCCGCCGGCCTGGCGTTGGCTGGAAGGGCAGTTTGCGCGCATGGCCGCGCTGGGTGATAGCCAGGCGCAAAGCTTCTACGGGCATATCCTGCTGTTTCGCGGTCAGGGCCTGGGCGCGCGCAATGAAGGGCGGCGTTTACTCGGTTTGGCAGCCAAGGCCGGCGATGCCAAGGCGGCTTACCAGCTTGGTGTCTTGAGTTTGTCCGGTGATGCCCAGCAGGCGGCGGATGCGCCGAAGGCCATCGAGTGGTGGACGCTGGCTGCGCAGGCAGGCCACCCGGCTGCAGCCTATCGCTTGGCTGAGTTGTACCGCAGCGGCGCTGCGGGTGTTGCCGCCGATGCAGCGCAGGCCGAGCATTTCGCCGCGCTGTCCAATCGCCTCAGCGGCCTCTGATCTAGTCGTCCAGCTTTCGCCATCAGGCCGCCGAGTCCGCCTGGGTGTCGATGATATGCAAGCTATAGCCCGGCACGGCCTTGGCGTGCCGCTTGGCCTCTGAGGCCATTGCCGCCAGCTGGCTGGCATCCAGTTGTGCGCATTGCTCGGGGTGTACATGCACTACTCCCAGAGACAAGGACAGCAGGGCATATTCCTGGCGTTTGCCGCTGCGGTCATGGGCGACAAAGCAGCCGGCATGCAGGTCTTCTTCCCGATAGAAGCGTCGGCACTGGCTCTGGAAATCCTCCAGCAGGCGATTGAGCCGCGCACGCCAGTCCTGCGAGCCGAGCACCAAGAGAAAGTCATCACCGCCGATATGGCCGACAAAGTCCCGCGTCGGATCGACCCGATCATTCAGGCACTGCGCCAGGCTAAGCAGCACTTCATCGCCTTTGGCGTAGCCGTAGATGTCGTTGAACGGCTTGAAGTTGTCGATATCCACATAACACACCACCGCTTCGCGGCCCTGCTGCAGCAAGCGGGTCAGGCACTGCTGGATCGGCACGTTGCCCGGCAGCAGGGTCAACGGGTTGGCGTAGCGGGCCTGCTGGATCTTTAGTTCGGTGATCAGCTTGAGCACGTCGATCACCCGGCCGAGCCCGATATAGCAGCCGTCCTCAATGATGATGAAGTCTTCTTCGATGCGCTGGCGGGCGCGGCTGGTGAGCAGGCGGCTGACCTGCTGCAGCGACTGACTGCATTCCACCGCCAGGTAGTCATCGCTCATCAGGCGGCTGATCGGTTTACGGGCGAACAACTCGTTGGCGAAGGGTTTGAGCAAGGCTTCGGCCAGTGAATGACGGTGCACGATGCCAACGGGTTGTTGCGCCTGGTTGAGCACCGCCAGCGAGTTGAGGTTGGCCTGGGCGCGGAACATTTCCAGCACCTCGCTGGTGGGTGTGCTCAGGGCCACGGCTTGTTGTGTGTTGAGCAGGCCGCGCAGGTCGCTGGACTCTTCGCTGAGCGGGCTGCTGGTAGTGGCACTGGGCAGCAGATTGATTGCATCGCGCGGCGGCTGCTCCTGCGGGCGGCAGAGCAGATAGCCTTGTAGCAGGTCGACACCCATTTCGGCGAGTACGGCCAGTTCCTCGGGCAGCTCGATACCTTCGGCGATGACCTGGGCGCGCGAGGCTTTGGCCATTTTCAGAATGGAGCCGACGAACTCGCGTTTCACCGCATCCTGATGAATGCCGTCGATAAAGTGGCGATCGATCTTTACGTAATCCGGGCGCAGCTCCGACCACAGGCGCAGGCTCGAATAACCGGCGCCGAGGTCATCCAGGGCGATGGAAAAGCCCATGGCGCGGTAGTGGTGCAGCGCGGTGTCGAGCAGGGCGAAGTCGTCGGTGGGCGATTGCTCGGTCAGCTCGATAACCACCTGGCTCGGTGGAATACCCAGGGTTTGCAGCAGCTGTAGGGTACGTCCCGGCTGGTGCTTGGGCTCCATCAGCGAGTCCGGTGAGACGTTGAGGAACAGCTTGCCTTCAAGCTTGAGCTGGCTGAAGCGCTGGCAGGCATTCTTGCGGCAGAGCAGTTCCAGCTCACTCAGGCGGCCGGCACTGCGGGCGACGGCGAACAGGTTGATCGGCGAGTGCAGGGCACTGTTGGATGGGCCGCGACTGAGGGCTTCATAACCGAGGATGCGCCGTTCGGAGAGCGAGAAGATAGGTTGAAACAGGCTGTGCAGGTCGCCATTGGCGAGGATGCTGTCCAACGCGCTGAACTGCTCGGTGACGATCATGGCGGCTCTCTGTGCATAAAAAAAACGGGGACTGGCATGGCTACCAGTCCCCGCATTTCACGACAGTTTGATGACCCTTTGATGACGCTCGCTGTTTTACTGCTTGGCCAGGCGAGTGTTCAAACCCAGATAGTCGAGCAGGATGCGCCCGCTTTCGGCGAGGTAGGCATCCTCTTCCGGCTTGGTTTTCTTGTCTTCCACCGGCAGTGCGTCTTCGTCTTCTTCCTTGAGTTTGTTCAGCAGGGTTTCGCCTTTGGCTTTGCGGCGGCTGTTCTCGATGGCCAGCTGCTGGCCTTCGATATCCGTGTGCTGGGCGCGGCGTTTGCTTTCATTGAGGCTGACGGTGGTTTCTTCCATCAGCTTCTGCGCCAGTTGCAGGCGTTCACGGGCAAAGGTGAAATCCGGGTTTTGCGCGGTGCGCTGTTCAAAACGGCTCTGCAGTTCGGCCAGGAACGGTTTGATCGGGTCCAGCTCTGGCTTGATAGCCGGCTTGATGCTGTCCCATGGCAGGGCCTCGGGCAGGGCGCTCTCGCCGATTTCCTTGGTGTCCATGATGTCTGGGTACTGGATGTCGGGAATCACGCCCTGGTGCTGGGTGCTCTGCCCGGAGACGCGGTAGAACTTGGCCAGGGTCAGCTTCAGCTCGCCATGGTTGAGCGGCTGGATGGTCTGCACGGTGCCTTTGCCGAAGGTCTGGCCGCCAAGGATCAGCGCGCGGTGGTAGTCCTGCATGGCGCCGGCGAAAATTTCCGAGGCCGAGGCCGACAGGCGATTGACCAGAACGGCCAGTGGGCCTTTGTAGTAAATGCCGGTGTTCTCGTCGGCCAGTACATCAACGCGGCCATCGCTGTTGCGCACCAGCACGGTCGGGCCTTGGTCGATAAACAAGCCGGTCAGTTCGGTGGCTTCCTGTAGCGAGCCGCCGCCGTTGTTGCGCAGGTCGATGACCACGCCATCGACTTTTTCCTTCTCCAGCTCGGTGAGTAGGCGTTTTACGTCACGGGTGGTGCTTTTGTAGTTCGGGTCTCCGGCACGGAAGGCCTTGAAATCCAGGTAGAAGGCCGGAATTTCGATGACCCCGAGCTTGTAGTCGCGGTTGTCGTGCTTGAGGTTGAGGATGGATTTCTTCGCCGCTTGCTCTTCCAGCTTGACCGCCTCACGGGTGATGGCGACCACTTTGCTGGTTTGATCGTTCGGCGCGTTGCTCGCTGGAATCACTTCCAGGCGCACAGTGGAACCTTTCGGGCCGCGAATCAGTTTGACCACTTCATCCAGGCGCCAGCCGATCACATCGACCATTTCCTTGCTGCCCTGAGCCACGCCGATGATCTTGTCGGCGGGGGAGATCTGCTTGCTCTTTTCCGCCGGGCCGGCCGGCACCAGGCGCACGACCTTGACGTGTTCGTTGTCGCTTTGCAGCACGGCACCAATACCTTCGAGCGACAGGCTCATATTGATGTCGAAGTTTTCTGCATTGTCCGGCGACAGGTAGGTGGTGTGCGGATCGTAGGACATGGCAAAGGCGTTGATATAAGCCTGGAACACGTCTTCGCCGCGAGTTTGTTTGAGCCGCGCGAGCTGGTTGTTGTAGCGCTTGGTCAGCAGCTCTTGAATCGCCTTGGGCTCTTTGCCGGCGATTTTCAGGCGCAGCACTTCGTCTTTGACGCGCTTGCGCCAGAGGTCGTCGAGTTCGGCGAGATCCTTGACCCAGGGCGCGTTCTCGCGGTCGACCAGCAGGCTTTCATCGCTGTCGAGGTCAATCTTGTCGACGCCTTTTTCCAGCATGTTCAGGGTGAACTGCAGGCGGCTCTGCAAACGCTCCAGGTGGCGTTTGTAGATGGCAAAGCCGGGTTGCAGGTCGCCGTTTTTCAGCAGGTCGTCAAAGCGCGTACGCCATTGATCGAACTCGGCGATATCGGAGGCAATAAAGTAGCTGCGCGAGGGGTCGAGCATCTTCAGGTAGCCCTGATAGATCTTCTCCGAGCGCTCGTCATTCAGCGGTGGCTTGTTGTAGTGATGGCGCTTCAACAATTCCACGACGTTGAGGCTGGCGATGACCTGCTCGCGGTCAGGCTGCAGGTATTCCCAGGAGTCGTCACTGGTGGTTTTCGCCGCGAGCGGCAAGGCGCTCAGGGCAAACGAAAAGGCGAGGGTGACGCTGAGTAGGGATCGCTTCATGCTAATTCGACGTGTGGGCAGTTGATAACGCATATTAGGCCGTCTTTAAGGGCGCCAGGTTCCATCGGCGCAATGCAAAAGCCCGGCGGTCAGCGCCGGGCTCGGTTCAAATGCACTATGGAGGCAGCGTGAAGGCATTGCAAGGCGTTGAAGGCCGTGTGGAATGGGCGCAACACCCAGCGCCGGCCTGTGATGTAGGGGAAATTCGCATCCGTGTAGCGGCCGCCGGGTTGAATCGCGCTGACTTGTTGCAGCGTGCCGGGCTTTATCCGCCACCGCCAGGCGCCAGTGAGGTGCTTGGGCTGGAGTGCGCCGGTATCGTCAGTGAAGTGGGCGCCGGTTGTGACTGGAAAGTTGGCGACCGGGTTTGCGCGTTGCTGAGCGGTGGCGGCATGGCCGAGGAGGTGGTGGTTGATGCGCGGCATGCTTTGCCGGTGCCCGAAGGCATGACGCTGGCCGAAGCGGCGGCGTTGCCCGAGGTGTACGCCACGGCCTGGCTCAATCTGTTCCAGCTGGCGGCGTTGAAGCCTGGGCAGAAGGTGTTGCTGCATGCCGGCGCCAGCGGCGTGGGTTCGGCGGCCATTCAATTGTGTAAAGCCTTTGGCAGCCCGTGCTGGGTCAGTGTCGGTTCAGCTGAGCGTTTGACTTACTGCGAAAGCCTCGGCGCTCAGGGCGGTGTGCTGCGTGGTGAGGAACAGCTGCAGGCGCTGCGTGATTTTGCCCCGTTTGATGTGATTCTCGACCCGGTGGGCGGCAGCTACGCCGCACTTAACCTCGATTTACTGGCTATGGATGGCCGTTGGGTAAACATCGGTTTGCTCGGCGGGCGCAAGGCTGAGCTGGATCTGGCGGTGGTATTGGGCAAGCGCATTGCGCTGATCGGCTCGACCCTGCGCAATCGTGATGAACAGTTCAAGGCCGATCTGTTGCGCGATCTGCAGCAGTTTGTCTGGCCGCTGTTTGCCGAGGGGCGGCTTAAACCGCAACTTCAGCAGGCTTATGCCCTCAAAGATGCCGAAGCCGCCTTTGCGGCGTTGGCGAGCAATCAGGTCAACGGCAAGCTGGTTCTGCTAATAGACCCAGCCTTGGAATAAAGCCCGGGGTCGATTGGCTTAATCAATCGGAATCATGGCGGCAATCAATAAGCTTTTTTTGCATAAGGCGCTAAGATGCGCCCTGTAAATTTCTAACCCTCAACAAGGAACCCGAGATGAATCTCATCAACACCCAAGTTCAACCGTTCAAGGCTAACGCTTTCCACAACGGCAAGTTCATCGAAGTGACCGAGCAGTCCCTGAAAGGCCAGTGGTCGGTACTGATCTTCATGCCAGCCGCCTTCACCTTCAACTGCCCGACTGAGATCGAAGACGCTGCCAACAACTACGCTGCGTTCCGCGATGCCGGCACCGAAGTTTACATCGTCACCACCGACACCCATTTCTCCCACAAAGTCTGGCACGAAACTTCGCCAGCTGTAGGCAAGGCTCAGTTCCCGCTGGTTGGTGATCCAACCCACGCCCTGACCCGCGCTTTCGGCGTGCACATCGAAGAAGAAGGCCTGGCTCTGCGTGGCACCTTCCTGATCAACCCGGAAGGCGTGATCAAGACCGTTGAAATCCACTCCAACGAAATCGCTCGTGACGTATCGGAAACCCTGCGCAAGCTGAAAGCTGCTCAGTACACCGCTGCTCACCCAGGCGAAGTGTGCCCAGCCAAGTGGAAAGAAGGCGAGAAGACTCTGGCTCCTTCCCTGGACCTGGTTGGCAAGATCTAAATCTGCCAACACCCGCCCTGGGCTCAGGCTCGGGGAGGGGAGTACTTAGCGCTGTCAGGGTCGTAACCCGACCCTTGTGGTGCCCGATGCCCGGGCGCGATCCGCCCGGGCATTTTATTGCCTGCCATTCCTTGGCAGCACCCTGTAGGCCGTCGCTACGCGACGTTAAAAATTGTTCCTGACAATTTTTTATTGCCCAGAATTTTTGTCATTGAGGACTATCCGCCATGTTGGACGCTAACCTGCAAACCCAGTTGAAGGCCTACCTGGAAAAGGTCACCCTGCCGTTCGAGATCGTCGCGTCCCTCGATGACAGTGCCAAATCCCAGGAGCTGCTTGAGCTGCTGCAAACCATCGTCGGCCTGACCGACAAGATCACCCTGAAGACCGATGGCAGCGACGCCCGTCGTCCGTCGTTCTCGCTTAACCGCCCTGGTGCGAACATCGGCCTGACCTTCGCCGGCATTCCCATGGGCCACGAGTTCACCTCGCTGGTACTGGCGCTGCTGCAGGTGGGCGGCCATCCGTCCAAGCTGGATGCCGAAACCATCGAGCAGATCACGAGCATTGAAGGCTCGTTCGAGTTCGAGACCTACTATTCGCTGTCCTGCCAGAACTGCCCGGATGTGGTTCAGGCGCTGAACCTGATGGCGGTGCTCAATCCGAATATCCGCAACGTGTCGATCGACGGTGCGTTGTTCCAGGAAGAAGTCGAGCGTCGCCAGGTGATGGCCGTGCCGAGCATCTACCTGAACGGCGAAGTGTTTGCTTCCGGCCGTATGGAGGTGAAGGAAATCCTCGCCAAGATCGACACCGGCGCAGCCAACCGCGATGCCGAGAAGATGAGCGCCAAGCAAGCCTTCGACGTGCTGGTGATCGGTGGTGGTCCAGCCGGCGCCGCGGCTGCCATTTACGCGGCGCGTAAGGGCATCCGTACCGGCCTTGCTGCCGAGCGTTTCGGCGGCCAGGTGCTAGACACCATGGCCATCGAGAACTTTATCTCGGTGAAAGAAACCGAAGGGCCGAAGCTGGTACGCGCCCTCGAAGAGCACGTGCGTGAATACGAAGTCGACATCATGAACCTGCAGCGCGCCAGCGCCCTGGTGCCGGCGAGCAGCGAAGGCGGCTTGCATGAGGTGAAGTTCGACAACGGTGCGAGCCTCAAGGCCAAGACCCTGATCCTCTCCACCGGCGCGCGCTGGCGCGAGATGGGCGTACCCGGCGAGCAGGAATACAAGGCCAAGGGCGTGTGTTTCTGCCCGCACTGCGACGGCCCGTTGTTCAAGGGCAAGCGCGTAGCGGTAATCGGCGGCGGTAACTCTGGTGTCGAGGCGGCGATTGACCTTGCCGGCATCGTGGCCCACGTAACCCTGCTGGAGTTCGCCGACACCCTGCGTGCCGACGCCGTGCTGCAGAAGAAGCTCTACAGCCTGCCCAACGTCACCGTGATCAAGAGCGCGCAGACCACCGAAGTCAAAGGCGATGGTCAGAAGGTCAATGCGCTGGTGTACAAGGACCGCACCACTGAAGAGCTGCACAGCGTCGAGCTGGAAGGCATCTTCGTGCAGATCGGCCTGCTGCCTAACACCGACTGGCTGAAGGGCAGTGTAGAGCTGTCGCGTTTTGGTGAAATCATTGTCGACGCCAAGGGCGCCACCAATATCCCGGGGGTGTTTGCCGCCGGTGACGTGACTACTGTGCCGTACAAGCAGATCGTGATAGCCATGGGCGAGGGCGCCAAAGCCTCCCTGAGCGCCTTCGATCATCTGATCCGCAGCTAAAGCTAGAGGCGCTACGTCGCATAAAAGCGGACAACCTTCACCGGTTGTCCGCTTTTTTTTGCGCTGCGTTCAGGCGCTTAGCCCTGACTTCCTGGGGCTTGACGCCCGGAATATCAGCGAAATAGCTGTCGATAGTTTTTATTATGGATGACATATAATATTTATATTATGTGCGTAATATGAATTGGCGCACTATACCTCCAGACACCCTACCTACCCCGTACACCCAGGAGACGCAGCATGAGCACGCATAACGAGAAAGGCACTGCATTGATCACCGGCGCTTCATCAGGCATTGGTGCTACCTACGCCGAGCGCCTGGCGCAGCGCGGTTACGACCTGCTGCTGGTGGCCCGCGATCTGCCGCGCCTGCAGGCCCTGTCGGCGCGTTTGACCGAGCAGTACGGGGTAAAGATCGAAGTGCTGAAGGCCGACCTCACCGACAAGGCTGACCTGCACGCGGTTACCCAGCGCCTGCGCACTGACAAGGCGATCAGCACGCTGGTCAACAACGCCGGTATGGCCATGAACGGCCAGCTGGCTGAGGCCGATCTCGACACCGTGGATCGGATGATTCTGCTCAATGTGGTTTCGCTGACCCACCTGTCCACCGCGGCCGCTGCCAACTTCACGGCCGCCGGGCGTGGGGCAATCATCAATATCGCCTCGGTGGTGGCCCTGGCGCCGGAAATGTTCAATGCCGTGTACAGCGCCACCAAAGCCTATGTACTGAGCCTGACCCAGACCCTCAACGGTGAAGTGAAGGCCCAGGGCCTGCAGGTTCAGGCTGTATTGCCTGGGATTACCCGCACTGAGATCTGGGAGCGCAGTGGTATGGATGATTCGGCACTGCCGGCGAGCATGATCATGGAGGTCGGCGAAATGGTCGATGCAGCGCTGGCCGGTTTCGATCAGGGCGAGCTGATCACCATTCCATCGCTGCCGGATGCCGCTGACTGGCAGGCCTTTACCGATGCTCGCGGCAAGCTGGCGCCGAACCTGTCGCACAGCAGCGCAGCGGCTCGTTACAAGTAAACCAATGACCGCACATGCAAAAGCCCTGGCTGGAGACAGTCAGGGCTTTTGTTTTTGTGGCGCTTAATTATTTGCAGTCAGGCGCTTTGCGCTGCGTCGTCAGTGTTCTGTTCGATCAGCAGGCGGCGGGTGGTTTTCAGCAAGCGGTCAGACAGTTCCGGGTCGCTGACGCTGCGTGACAGCAGCAGGGCGCCGACCATGGCGCTAAGAATCAGCACGCTTTGTTCATCGGCGTGCTCAACGCTAAGGCCAGCTTCGATGGTGTGCAGGCGGTCGCGGATCAGCTCATCGGTCACCGGGCTGGGTGCGCCGCGCTGGCCCAGCTCGGCGGACATGGTCGGCAGTGGGCAGCCATCGCCCGGATCGGCGCGGTGGGCGGACGACAGGTAGCCGCTGATCAGGCGGGTCAGCGGTTTATCGCTGTTGGCCATTTCGTTGGTGACCGCCGTCAGCTTGTCAGCGCTGTGGCGCAAGGCGGTTTCCACCAGTTCATCTTTCGATTTGAAGTGGGCGTAGAAGCCGCCATGGGTCAGGCCCAGGGTTTTCATCAGCGGCTGCAGGCCGGTGGCGCCAACGCCGTCGCGGCGGAACAGGCGCGCGGCCTCTTCGATGATGCGCTGATGGGTCTGGGCTTTGTGGTCTTCGGAATATCGCATGGAGTACCTGGCCGCTGGTTTCAGATGTTGCCTGCCATCTTACTCGCTTCGACCCGGTGTTTCAGTGCCGGGTGTAGGCACTGCCCCAGGCATGCTGAGAATCAGGCAGGTGGTTGAGCCGACGGCGTACAGACGGTCGTCGACATCGTAAATGCGCCCTTCGGCCAGCGCGGTGGTGCGGCCGATATGCACGATGCGGCCTTCGGCGCGGATCGGACCGACCTTGGTACTGAGGGCACGGATGTAGCTGATGCGTAGGTCAGTGGTGGTGTAACCCTGGCCGCGCTGCAATTGGGTGTGGATGGCGCAGCCCATGCAGGAGTCGAGCAGGGTGGCGGCATAACCGCCGTGCACGCTGCCCAGCGGGTTGTAGTGGCGCGCATCGGGTGTGCCCTGGAAGACGAAGCGCCCGGATGACCACTCCAGCGGAACAAAATCCAGCAGATGGCCGATGGGCGGCGAGGGCAGTTCACCACGGCCAATGCCATCAAAGAACTCTTGCGGCAACAGCTCACTGACCTGCGCCAGGCTCATGCTGCCGGGTGCGCCAAGGCTGGCGCGCATGGCCTGTTCGGCGGCGAGCCATTCGGCCAGTTTTTCTTCGCGTGATGGAGTGCTCATGGGGCGGGCCTCTGTTTGTGCTGACTTTAAAATTACAAGCATAATTTAATTGTTTGTATTATGGTTGAAATATTAAAGTTTGGCGAACCACGTCAGCCCGTGATCACAGGACCCACGCCCATGCATACCTACCCCTTGCCGTCGCGCAGCCTGCTGCTGATTCTGGTGGCCCTGACCGCCCTTGGAGAGATTTCCACTCAGCTGATCATCCCCAGCCTGGGCGCTATCGAGCTGATCATGAGTGCGCGCCCCGGCAGCAGCCTGCTGGCCTTGTCGGCTTTCGTTGCCGCCTTTGGCCTGGGCCAGTTATTGCTCGGCCCGCTGTCGGATCGCATCGGCCGGCGTCCGGTGCTGATCGCCGGATTGCTGGTCTATCTGCTCGCGACCTTGTGGATGTTGTTGGCCAGCAGCATGGGTGAATTTATTGCCGCCCGCGTGTTGCAGGGGCTTGGTGCCTGCGCGGCATTGGTTCTGGCGCGGGCCATCGTTCGCGATGTGTGGCAGGCGCAGGCTGGGCCTGCATTGGCGCTGACGGTGATTGGCATGCTCTGCGCGATCGTCCTGTCGCCGATGCTGGGCGGCGTGCTGACGCTGTATAGCGGCTGGCGCGCGCCGATTGCCCTGGCACTGCTGGTCGGCGTTGCCATCGTGGCTGCGGTGTTGGGCCTGTACCGCGAAAGCAATCGGCAACTTGACCCGCAAGCCGGGCAACTGAGCAGCCTGGCCGGTAACTATGCCGATCTGCTGCGCGCCGCCTCGTTTCGCGCCCTGGCCCTGACGCTGGCCTGCACTTATGGCGCGATGTTCGCGGTAATTGCCGGCTCTTCCTCGGTGTATGTCGGCCTGCTCGGGCTGAGTCCGGCGCAATACGGCATCACCTTTGGCGCGATTGTTTCGGCGCTGATCGCCGGCGCGTTGTTTACCCAGCGGCGCATCCTGCAGCTGGGGCCGGAGAAGATCGTCGGCATAGGCGCGGCGCTGGTGGCGAGCGGCGCCCTGGCCACCTTGGCGATTTATCTGCTGTTTGGTTTGTCGCTGCTCGGCCTGTCGTTGCCGCAGGTGTTGGTCACCTTGGGCGGCGGCATGTTGCTGCCGGCATCGGTGGCTGGCGCGGTGATTCCCAATGCCCACCGCGCTGGGCTGGCCGCAGGCTTTATGGGCTTTGCGCAAATGGCCGGCGCCACCTGCAGCGGCGTTCTGCTTAGCCTGCTGGCGGATGGCTCGGCGTGGCCTATGGTGTTGCTGAACACTTTATTCGCTGTCGCGGCGTTCTGCGCCTTTCACCTGCTGCGCTCACGGCCAGCAGCGAACGCGGCGTTGGTTGGCTAAACCCTAGGAGCAATTCCATGAGCAACTATGACGTGCTGATCATCGGTGGCGGCCCTGGCGGCTACAACGCAGCCATCCGTGCTGGGCAACTGGGCTTGAAAGTCGCCTGCATCGAGGGCCGCGAGACGCTGGGCGGCACCTGCCTGAATGTCGGCTGCATGCCGTCGAAGGCCTTGCTGCATGCCTCGGAGCTATATGAGGCGGCGACCAGCGGTGAGCTGAATAACCTCGGTATTGAGGTCACGCCGACGCTCAATCTGGCGCAGATGATGAAGCAGAAGGATGAGAGCGTAACGGCCCTGACTAAGGGCATTGAGTTTCTGTTTCGCAAGAACAAGGTCGAGTGGATCAAGGGCTGGGGCCGTTTGAACGGGCCGGGCAAGGTTACCGTGACTCTTGCTGATGGCAGCGTGAGCGAGCTGCAGGCCAAGGACATCGTGATCGCCACCGGCTCGGAACCGACGCCGCTGCCAGGGGTGACGATTGATAACCAGCGCATTCTCGATTCGACTGGCGCGCTGGCCTTGCCGCAAGTGCCCAAGCACCTGGTGGTGATTGGTGCCGGCGTGATCGGCCTGGAGCTGGGTTCGGTGTGGCGGCGTTTGGGCAGCGAAGTGACGGTGGTGGAATACCTCGACCGCATTTGCCCAGGCCTGGACAACGAAACCGCGAAAACCCTGCAGCGCACCCTGAGCAAGCAGGGCATGAATTTCAAACTGGCCACCAAGGTCAGCGCCGCCAAGGCCACGGCCAAAGGCGTGACCCTTGACCTGCAGCCGGCTGCCGGCGGCGCTGTTGAGCAATTACAGGCTGACTATGTGCTGGTCGCCATCGGTCGCCGTCCCTATACCGCCGGCCTGGGTTTGGAAACCGTGGGCCTGGCCACCGACAAGCGCGGCATGCTGGAAAACCAGCAGCACAAAAGCGGCGTGCCGGGCATCTGGATTATCGGTGACGTGACTTCCGGGCCGATGCTGGCGCACAAGGCCGAAGATGAGGCCATCGCCTGTATCGAACGGATTGCCGGGCATGCCGCCGAGGTCAATTACGAGGCGATTCCCGGAGTGATCTACACCAAGCCGGAAGTCGCCACCGTCGGCAAGACCGAGGAGCAGTTGAAGGCCGAAGGGCGCGCCTACAAGGTCGGCAAGTTTCCCTTTACCGCCAACAGCCGGGCGAAGATCAACCACGAGGCCGAAGGCTTCGTCAAAGTGCTGGCCGATGAGCGCACCGACCAGATTCTCGGCGTGCATATCATCGGCCCCAGCGCCGGCGAGCTGATCGGCGAGTACTGCGTGGCACTGGAGTTCAGCGCTTCGGCCGAAGACATCGCACTGATCTGCCATCCGCACCCAACCCGCTCGGAAGCCCTGCGCCAGGCGGCGATGAGTGTGCATGGCTGGGCCATGCAGGCTTAAGCGCCAAAGCGCTGCAACTGCATCTCCTGCAAACGGCTGAGGGTGCGGCGAAAGGCGAAGCTCAGGTAGCCCTCGGTATAGAGTTCGGCCAGCGGCACCTGGGCTTCGAGGTATAGCGGCACCTTGCGGTCGTAGCACTCATCCACCAGGGCGATAAAGCGTCGCACGCTGTCATCCTTGACCGATAGGGCGGGCAGCTGGCGGTCACCGGCCTGCACCCGTTCCACGCCATCTTCGGTGCCACGGGCGATTTTCGCCGCGCGTTGCGGGCTGCTCAGGTTAGGTACTTCGCTGAGCAGAATGGCCTGGAAGCGGTCGCACAGGGCGATAAAGTCCGGCGCGGCCAATGGCTGCTCGCACAGATCGGCAAAGCGGCACCAGAGCACGCCGTCGCAGTGGCGCAGGGTCTGCATGCTGCGGTTACCGAGCGTGAGCGGTTGATCACTGTTGGGCTTACCTGCAGCCAGCTGGCTAAAGGTCCGGCTCAGCACACTGGGCAGTCCCGGCGTGGCAACCCAGTAACGGGCATGCGCGGCGCCTGGGTGCAGGCGATGGTCTTCCTCGCCGTTGATGCTTACCACCTGCATATGCCGTTGCAGGGCGGCCACCGCAGGTAGAAAGCGCTCGCGGTTAAAGCCTTCGGCATACAGCAGTTCGGGCGGCTGATTGGAGGTGGCGACCAGCACCACGCCCTGTTCGAACATCACCTGGAACAGCCGGCCGAGAATAATCGCATCGCCGATATCGCTGACAAACAGCTCATCGAAGCACAGCACGCGCACCTCGCGGCTCAGCTCCACGGCCAGCACCTGCAACGGGTCCGGCGTGCCGGTGAGCTGAAACAGGCGCCTATGCACCCAGCGCATAAAGTGGTGAAAGTGCTGGCGTCGCGCCGGGACCTTCAGGCCCTTGTAAAAGCTGTCCATCAGCCAGGTCTTGCCACGGCCAACCGGCCCCCACAGATACACCCCGCTGATCGGATGCGTTGGTTCGCCCTGGTGCAAGGCCTGATGACAATCATGCAGGCCTTGGGCGGCCTGCCACTGCGCCGGGTCGGATTTAAAACCGTCGCGGTCGATGGCCTGCTGGTAGGCGGCGAGCGGGGAGCTGCAGTCCATCAGCGCGCCTCGATCCACTTGTGCATACACACCGCGCTGGCAGGGCAGAGGCTGGAGAATTCGGCTGTCTGGCGAATCACTTCAGGCACGCTGGCTCGCTCGATGCTGCTGTAACCACGGTGGCTGAAGAAAGTTTCAGCGCTGTTGGTTAGCAGGTACAGCTCGCGTACACCGAGTTGCTGTGCATAGGCTTCGATCTCGGCAACCAGCGCGCTGCCATAACCGGTGCCGCGCGTCGCAGGGCTGACCACCAGTGAACGCAGCAGCGCCACCTCGCCATAAGGCTGCAAGCCAATCAGCGCCTCGGGCGCGTGCGTCGGGCCGCTGGCGATAAAGTGCGTGAAGTGTTCGGCTGCAAGGTCGGCCGTTGGCAGCCCGGCGGCGGCCAGCAACGCCTTGGCAGCCGCAGCCGGCGGGTGACGGTAAAGGTTCATGGGCGTCCATCTGGGCGAGGTAATCGGGTCAGCGTCGCGCTGGCACTTTACCCGAGCGCAGTGCAAAAGACCCACAGCTGTGGGTCTTTTGCAGTCAACCAAGCGCCATCAGCGCCAGTTCAGAATCGGCCAGCCGGCCTGCTGTGCGTGCGCAAGCAGAGTGGGATCGGGGTTGACCACGTAAGGCTTGTCGACCACCTGCAGCAGCGGCAGGTCGTTGCGTGAGTCGGAGTAGAAGTAGGCGCCGTCGAGGACTTCGCCGTGCTCCTGCAGCCAATCACGCAGGCGCGTGACCTTGCCTTCGCGGTAGGTCATTACGCCCTGGGTACGGCCGCTGTAGTGGCCGTGTTGAACTTCCAGGTCGATGGCCAGCACTTCTTCGATCTTCAAGCGTGCGGCAACGGCACTGACCAGAAAATGCGCCGAGGCGGAAATCACCAGCACCCGGTCACCGGCGGCGCGGTGGTTAGCCAGGCAGCGGGTGGCGTCGCTGTAGAAAATCGGCTCGATCACGTCTTCGACAAAGGGCTCGACCACATGGGCGACTTCTTCCGGCGTGCGGCCCACCAGCGGCGACAAGGTGAAGGCCATGTAGTCTTCCATGGCCAGGCTGCCGGCGGCGTATTGGCGCATCAGCTCCTGTTCATGGGCGATAAAACTGTCGGCGTCGGCCCAGCCGAGCTTGACCATTTCCTGGGTCCACAGGCTGGCGCAGTCGCCGCCGATCAGGGTTTCGTCCAGGTCGAAAATTGCCAGGGCCATCAGGCCACCTCACAGATTGCGTTGTCTTCAATGTTCAGGTTGATGCGCTGCCCGCTGGCGTGCAGATCCGCCGGGGAGCGGTTGAGCACGTCCACCAGCAGTTCGACGCCGCGCGCCTCGATGCGGTAACGGATCACGTTGCCGAGCAGGCGATGGCTGCGGATCTGCCCTTCGATGCTGCCCTGGGCGCCAATCTGGATGGCCTCTGGACGGATCGCCACACGGCTGTTGACCGGGCGTAGCAACAGACGGCTGGCGGCATCGGCGTCGAGCAGGTTGTAGTTGCCGATAAAGCCGGCGGCAAAGGCATCGGCGGGGGCGGTGTAGAGGGTTTCCGCGTCGCCGCTCTGGACGATCTTGCCGGCGTTCATCAGGAAGATACGGTCGCTCATGACCAGCGCTTCTTCCTGATCATGGGTGACGAAGATGGTGGTCAGGCCCAGCTCTTGCTGGATGCTGCGGATCTGCTCGCGCAGGTGTTTGCGAATCCGCGCATCCAGCGCCGACAACGGCTCGTCGAGCAGCAGCAGGCGCGGGCGGGTGACCAGCGAACGGGCCAGAGCCACGCGTTGGCACTGGCCGCCGGACAGTTGCTGCGGGTAACGGCCGGCGAAGTCATTCAGCTCGACCAGCTCCAGCACCTCCTTGACCCGCTGTTCGGCTTCGCTGCCTTTGACCTTCTGCATGCGCAGGCCAAAGGCGACGTTCTGCTGCACGGTCATATTGGGGAACAGCGCGTAGCTCTGGAACACCATGCCAATGCCACGCTTTTGCGGGGCGACCGGCACCAGGTCCTCGCCGTCGAGCAGAATCTGCCCGCCATTCACTCCGGTTAGGCCGGCGATGCAGCGCAGCAGGGTGGATTTGCCACAGCCGGACGGGCCGAGCAGGGTGATGAATTCGCCCTTGCCGATCTCGCAGTTGATATCGCTGAAGATCGCGGTATCGCCGTAGCTTTTGTGCAGGCCTTGAATACTCAGATAACTCATGACTTGTCCTTATTCAGGCGGTTGGCCGCCCAGGTCATCAGCAGCACGAACATGAAGTAGGAAATCACCAGGGCGCTGGTGAAGTGGCCGCTGTCGTTGCGCATGTTGTAGAGGTACACCTGCAGGGTTTCATAACGGCTGCCGACCAGCAGGTTGGCGAAGACGAATTCACCGAACAGGAAGCTGAAGGAGAGAAACACCGAGACCATCAGACCCTTGCGCAGGTTGGGCAGCACCACCATAAAGGCCGCGCGCCAGGTGCTGGCGCCGAGCAGGTGGGCGGCGTCCATCAGGTCGCGCAGGTTGATCGCCTGCAGGTTGTTACTGATGGCCCGGTACATAAACGGCAGGGCGATGGTGAAGAAGCAGCCAATCAGAATCCACGGCGTACCGAGGATCGGCAGCGGGCCGCCGGCGAATAGCTGCATCAGACCGACCGAGGACACCACCGGCGGGATGGCGAACGGCAGCAGGATCAGCACGTTCATCACCGCATCGAGCTTGGGGAAGTGATAACTGACCACAAACAGCAGCGGCAGAATCAACACCAATGACAGCGCCAAAGCGGCCAGGCAGACCAGCAGTGAGCGGCCAAACGCGGCGAGAAAGCGCGCATCGCTCCACAGCGCCAGGTACCACTTGAAGGTCAGCCCGCTGGGCAGCACGCTGGCCGACCAACTGGTGGAGAACGAGTAGAGCAGGGTGCCGAGCAGCGGCAGCAAGAGGATCAGCAGCAGGCTGTAGACCACCAACTGGTGGAACAGCGGCGAGCGTTTTTCAGCGTGGGACATGGTAGCTCCGGCGCAGCAGCCATTGGTGAACGATGGTGATCAGGGTCATCAAACCAACCAGAATCATCGCCAGGGCACTGGCCATATTCGGGTCGAGGAAGATGTCGCCGGAAACCATGGCGGCAATCCGAATCGGCAGGATATTGAAGTTGCCGGTGGTCAGTGCATACACCGTGGCGTAGGCGCCAAGGGCGTTGGCCAGCAGAATCACGAAGGTGCCGAGCAGCGCCGGGGTCAGCACCGGCAGGCCGATATGCCGCCAGAACTGCCAGTTACTTGCGCCGAGTAATTCGGCCGATTCGCGCCAGTCTTCACGCAGGGCGTCGAAAGCCGGGTAGAGCAGCAGCACCCCCAATGGAATCTGGAAGTAGGTGTAGAGCACGATCAGGCCGGTTTTCGAGTAGAGGTTGAAATCCTCGATGATCCCCGCCTGCTTGAGCAGGATGGTCAGCGCGCCGTTAAAACCCAGCAGGATGATAAAGGCGAAGGCCAGCGGCACCCCGGAGAAGTTGCTGGTCATGTTGGAAAACGCCATGACGAAGTCGCGCAGCCGGCTATCGACCTGACGCAGCGAGTAGCTGCCGAGAATGGCGATGCTGATGCCGATCAGGCTCGACCAGAACGCCACTTCCAGGCTGTGGCGCATGGCCTGACGGTAGAACGGCGAGGCGAAGGCCTGCTGGAAGTTGCCCAGGCCCCAGCCCTCACTGGTGTGCAGGCTGTTACTGGCAACCCAGAGCAGCGGGGCGATCTGAAAGGCGATAAAGAACAGGGCAAAGGGCAGCAGGCACAGCAGCGCCAGCCATTTGCCGCGCAGGGCAGAGATCATGCGAGGAGCTCCCGGCAGACAGGTTTGTCGTGGGCCACGCCGAGCAGTTCGCAGACCGTACCGCACAACTCCAGCTGTTTCGGCTGGGCGTTGGGGTTGAGGCTGAAGGCACTGCCAAGTACCAGCAACGGCACTTCGCGTTCTTCCGGCAGCAGGCCGTTGTGGCTGCGGTCGTTGTTCATGCCGTGGTCGGCGGTCACCAGAATCTGGTAGCCGGCGTCGAGCCAGGGCTGGATATATTCGGCCAGCAGCACATCGGCCATACGCGCGCTGTTGCGGTACTGCGCGCTGTCGAGGCCGTGCTTGTGGCCGGCGTCGTCGATATTCATCGGGTGCACCAGCAGCAGGTTGGGCGCATGGCGCAGGCGCAGGCTTTCTGCGTCGGCAAATAGGTGCGAATCCGGGTAATGATCGGCGTAGTAGAAGTGGCCGTATTGAATCGGCAGGTTGGCGTCTGCTGTATGACGGTCGCGCGCCGCCTGAAATGGCGAGCGATTATACAGCTCGCTGACCCAGTGATAGGCCGCCGCAGCGGTAATCAGCCCAGCGTCGCGGGCGTAGTGGAACATGCTGCGCTGGGTCGACAGGCGCACTACATCGTTATTGACGATGCCGCTGTCGATAGGCGCAACACCGGTCAGAATCGCTTCATAGAGCGGGCGTGACAGGGCCGGGAGTTCACAGTCGAGCTTATACAGCGCGGCGCGTCCAGCCTGGCAGTAAGCCTGCAGATGCCCCAGCGCATGCTGAGCCACCTGATAGCTCAAGCCATCCAGAACCACGAGGATGACGTTGTGCGACATGATTGAAAGCCTTAGCAACCGAATCGGCCCCGGAGTGTATCCGGGGCCAGATTGCATTAGTTCATATTGATGATGACGTGTTCCTGCCACAGGCGCGGCAGTGCTTTGGAAGTGGCTTCCCAGGCAGCAGCATCCTTGATCGGCTGAACCTTGGCGTATTGCTCCTGCGGCAGCAGCTTGGCTTGTACTTCGGCTGGCAGGGTCAGGTGCTCGGCGCGGATCGGCCGGGCGTTGCCTTTAGCCAGGTTGATCTGGCCGGCGTCGCTCAAGATGTACTCACGCGCCAGTTTGGCCGCGTTGGGGTTTTTCGCCCACTTGTTGATGATGGTGCTGTAGCCGGAGATCACCGAACCATCGGAAGGGATCAGCACTTCGAAGCGGCTTGGGTCGATCTGGTCGCGGTAGCTCAGGCCGTTGAAGTCCCATACCACGCCCACTTCCACTTCGCCTTTTTCCAGGGTCTGGATGGTTGGGTTGGCCAGCGACAGGCGACCTTGCTTGGCCAGTTCACCGTAGAAATCCAGCGCCGGTTGCACGTTGCTTTCATTACCGCCCATGGCGATGGCGGCAGCCAGTACGCCGTTGACGGCTTGTGCGGCGGTGCTGACATCGCCGGCAGAGACTTTGTAGGTGCCCTTTTTCAGGTCAGCCCAGGAGCGCGGGATGTCCTTGACCAGTTGCTTGTTGACGATAAAGGCGATGGAGCCGGTGTAGGCGAGCATCCAGTGGCCGTCGGTGTCCTTGGCCCAGGCTGGAATCTGCTCCCAGGTGCTCGGCTTGTAGGGCTGGGTAACACCCTGCTGCACGGCGATGGGGCCGAAGGCCGCACCCACGTCGCCGATATCGGCGGTGGCGTTTTCTTTCTCGGCGGCGAACTTGGCGATTTCCTGGGCCGAGCTCATGTCGGTGTCCATATGCTTCAGGCCATACAGCTTGTTCAGGTCAACCCAGGTGTCCTTCCAGTTGGCCCAGCTGTCCGGCATGCCCACACTGTTCACCGCGCCTTCAGCGCGCGCGGCCTTTTCCAGTGCTTGCAAGTCCGTTTCAGCAGCCATGGCCGAGGTGGCCAGGGCGATGGCTGAGCCCATCAGTGAAGCCAGCAGCAGTTGTTTCATTGGAAACTCCTTTGCGATTGAAGTGCGTGCAGTGAAAAGTTCTGGTCTAGATCAGCAAGACCCAGGCCAATTTAGGCTTGTTAAATGACAGTTTTATGTACGCTGGTCATTTACCGGCTCAAGCCGGGTTGCACAAACTGGCGCACCACTAGCGTAGACCATGAACAAATTCAGTCATGTATGGTCTGCAAGCCAAGTTTTATCAGCTTTTACTGGCGCTGAAAGAAAGTTGTCATGGCGTGGTCATCAAGACTGCTTAAACTTGAAACATGGTTTTTACCGCTGCACTCACAGGTTGATGCCCCGAAATGGGGCTGGACTAGTCCAATTATGGAGGTCTTGATGCGCGATGAAGCGCCGCGGGCAGTCACAGCAATATGCCGGGCATTGGAAGAACAGATCGAACACGGCCTGTTGCCATCGGGAAGTCAGTTGCCGGCCGAGCGCAAGCTCAGCGAGGTATTCGATACCACGCGCATCACCCTGCGTGAGGCGCTGGGTCAGCTTGAGGCCCAGGGGCTGATCTACCGCGAGGAGCGTCGCGGCTGGTTTGTTTCGCCGCCGCGCGTGGCCTACAACCCGCTGGTGCGCAGCCACTTCCACGCGATGGTGGGCGAGCAGGGCCGGGTGCCGGCCACCGAAGTGCTTAGTGCCAAACTGATCCCAGCCAGCGCCGAGATCTGCCAGCTACTGGCCTTGCCGGCTCTGTCCAGCGTCTATCAGATTCGCCGCGCACGGCGGATTGACGGGCGTCTGGTGCTGTACGTCGAGCACTATCTCAACCCGAATTACTTTGCCGGCATTCTGGATTTCGACCTGACCCGCTCGCTGACTGAGCTGTACGCCAGTGAATACGGTATTCATTACGGCCGTGTGCGCTTCGATATGGTGCCCACGGCGTTGCACAGCGAAGCCGCGTCGGCATTGAAAGTGGCGGTGGGCAGCCCGGCGCTGCGCATTGTGCGGATCAACCGAGACCAGCATGGCCGACTGATTGATTGCGATCTGGAGTTTTGGCGCCACGACGCCCTGCATGTAAGCGTCGAGGTGCCGGAGTAGGGGGTTTCAACCGCTGCTCGTAGGATGGCGTCGAGCGAAGCGATACCCATCAAGGCATTAGTGGGTACACCGCGATGATGGGTTGGCAAAGCTGTAGCCCGGATGAAATCCGGGAATTCCTAGCGCCACTCAAGCAGCACCCGGATTGCATCCGGGCTACCTGTTTATCGGGATCACGGCAGCTCGGCGCTGGCGTAAAACGCCGTCAGCACTTTCACCAGGTGGGCCAGGTCATGGCTGCCGGCTAGTTCGCGGATCGAGTGCATGGCGAAGGTCGGCAGGCCGATATCCACGGTGCGTACGCCCAGCTGGCTGGCGGTGATCGGGCCGATGGTCGAGCCGCATCCCATGTCGCTGCGGGTGACAAAGCTCTGCACCGGCACTTCATTTTCCAGGCACAGATGACGGAAGAACCCGGCGGTTTCGCTGTTGGTGGCGTAGCGCTGGTTGCTGTTGATCTTGATCACCGGGCCGGCGTTGAGTTTTGGGCCGTGGTTCTGGTCATGCCTGTCGGCGTAGTTGGGGTGTACGCCGTGGGCGTTGTCCGCCGAGACCAGCAGCGAGCGTTGGATGGTCCGGACGAAGGCGTCGCCGTCTGGCAGCACGCGACGCAGCACCTGTTCGAGCATCGGCCCGTCGGCGCCGCAGGCCGAGCAGGAGCCGACTTCCTCGTGGTCGGTACAGACCAGCACGCAGCTTTCTTCATCCGGCGCCGCCAGCAGCGCCTGCAACCCGGCGTAGCAGGACAGCAGGTTGTCCAGCCGTGCGCCGGCGATAAAGTCGCCATTCAGGCCAATCACCGCCGCGCTCTGGGTGTCGTAGAAGCTCAGCTCGTAATCGAGCACTGCATCGGCGCTGAAGTCGTGCTCGCGGGCCAGTTGATCGGTAATCAGCGCGCGGAAATCGGCCGGCTCATCGCCGGATAGCTGCGCCAGGATCGGTGGCAGCTCGATCTGCTGGTTGATCGCCCAGCCCTGGTTGGCTTCACGGTTGAGGTGAATGGCCAGGTTGGGAATGATCGCAATCGGTTTCTGGAAGTCGATCAGCTGGCTTTCCACCTTGCCGTCGCGGCGATAGGTCACCCGACCGGCCAGTGACAGGTCGCGGTCGAACCAGGGCGCCAGCAATGCGCCGCCGTACACCTCAACGCCGAGCTGGAAAAAGCCCTGTTGCTGCAGCTCAGGCTGCGGTTTTACCCGCAGGCACGGGCTGTCGGTGTGCGCGCCAACCAGGCGAATGCCGCCTTCCAGCGGCGCGCGCTTGCCCAGCTTGAAGGCGATGATCGAGGAGTCGTTGCGCGTCACGTAATAGCGGCCGCCGGCCTCGGTGTGCCAACTGGCGCGCTCGTCCAGGTGCTGAAAACCGGCCGCTTCAAGGCGCAGTGCCAGGCTGGCGGTGGCATGAAAAGGGGTTGGCGAGGCCTTGAGGAACTCGATCAGGCCTTGATTCAAATCTTCGCGCATAGGGCACTCCAGACGGCAATCGGCCGAGTTTAGCGGATTTGCTAAAGGCGCTGTTGTGCCGCAACGCTGCTTGTCAGGCCAATCGCATGGGCGCGAGGTGTTTGTCGCGGCTGAAGCCCCTCCCACGGTTTTGCTTCAGGCTGCTCAGATGAGCTGCAGCCTGGGGCTGTGGGAGGCGCTTTAGCGGCGATCTTTCAGGACTGCGATTACCTACCAGCATTGCAGGTAGGCAATCGCTTAGCTCGGGATGCTGACCAGGCTCAGCAGATAACCGTCGAACTCGGCGAACTGGCCTTCCAGCTCGCTGCCGGCGGGCCAGTCGGCATGCAGGTCAATCAGCAGACGCATACGCACTTTATTGTCGGCGTCGACGCTGAGCAGCTCGGCATCCTGAAAGTAGAAGTGCTGCAATACCTGCGGGTAAAGCGCCTTGAACAGGCTTTCCTTAAGCGAGAAGGTCAGGCTGATGCGTTGCGCGCGCTGTTCGCTCGGCAAGTCTTCCAGACGGAACAGTTCGGCGGGGGTGAGGATTTCCGCTGCCAGGCGTTCGGCGCGGCTGGCTGGCATGATCTGCTCGATATCCAAGCCCAGGCCGCGCCACTCCGTGCTGTTACCCACCACGGCGCCGGCCCAGCCGCTGCCGTGGGTGATTGAACCGAGCATGCCGGCTGGCCACTGCGGCGCGCGATCTTCACCACAGGCCGGAACGGTCGCTGTGCCAGTCAAGCGCAGCAAGGCTTCACGCGCACACAGGCGTCCGGCCAGGTATTCGGCTTGGCGTTTGGCCACGCCACGCACCGGCTCGACAGCGCAGCGGCTGAAATCCGCTGCGTCCAGCAGCTCGGGAGTAAAGCGGGTGCTGATCAACTGCACGGCCGGTAGCGTATGCGGCAGCGGCCAGTGGTCATTCAGCGGGCTGCAACAGGATGGCAAGTAGGCTGTATTCATCGGCCTATTCTGCCGCGCGGCGGTTTGTACGGCCAGCCGCTGCGGGCGTTTACATTTCTTTGCAAAGCGGCAACAAAGCTAAACGGAGTTGCCCAGGCTTTTTTGCCACACTGCGGCATGCGTTTCTTCGGGGACGCAGGTGAGGTTGTAGCTGGCGCAGGCGTGAGGCTTGTTCCGGCATTTCTCAGAGAATGAGTACGGGAGCCCGTTTGGGCTCCCGTTTTTTTATGGCCTGCCATCCATGGCGGCCACCCTTCGGGCCGTCGCTGCGCGACGTTAAAAATTGCTCCAGGCAATTTTTTATGGCCCGCCTTCGATGCTGGCCACCCTATCGGCCGTTGCTGCGCTATTTGCCCACCAGGCTTAAACGTCTACTGCCAGGTATCGGGCTGCGCGTGGCAATGATGCTGCGGTCCAGATCGCCCTTGAGGGTTTCGAACAGGTCGCGGGTGAACACGCGGTTGCCGATGTACCAGGAGTGATCCTTGCTGCCGAGGAAACTCTGCGGTTGGTCGCGGGCCTGCAGGGCTTTATCGCTCAGCAGCAGCTGATGGTAAGCGGTGCAGTCGACATCGGCTGTCGAGTCCGGCGCGTTATCTGGCAAGCCCACCCGGCCGGCGCGGGGCGCGACGCCGGCGCGTTTGACGTTGGACAGTTTCAGCACGCTGTCGCCAAAGCTGAAGTAGTTGGTCAAGCGCGTGCAGTGGCGGTACAGCGAATCACTGCTGGCATGGCCCTGGCTCAACGATGAGGCCGAGACATCGGCGCCGATAAAGCACAGTTGGCTGATCATCCAACTGTTGTTTTCCAGCCGTGCGTCGTCGGCGTCGTCGAAAGCCTCGCGCACCACGTAGGTGCCCATGGAGTGGGCAAGAATGTGCGTGTTTACCGCGCAGTCCGGGGTCTGCTTGGCGGCCAGCAGGGCGATCAGGTCGGTAACCAGCTGCATGGCGCTGAGCTTGGCGTCGTGACGGTCTTCCAGATAGCCAACGGTCTTGTTGTCGCTGGGCCAGTCGAACGACACCACAACGCCTTTCCAGCCCAGGGCCTTGAGGTCGCTCTGCAATTGGCGATGGCGTTTAAGTACTTCAGGGGCGCTGTTGTTGTAGCCATGCACGTAAACCAGGATGTCGCCGCGCTCGGCGCCGGTGCGCTCATCCGTGCCCCAGATGGCCTCGGCCAGCAACTGTTGCACCCAGGCCTTGACCCAGGTTTCACCCATGCGTCCGTGTTTGGGGATGGGCTCTTTGGCATCCGCAGGCACCAGCAGCATATGTGAGGGGCCGGGTTCTGCCTCGAACGCGGCTTGTTTGACACGGCGGGCGCTGACTACAAAGTCGTTCATCGCGAGTACTCCTTGGCTGTTGCACAAGTGGCTCCATGCGCTGCGTCTACGACCTGGCTGGCGTATCTGAGCCGATAAGGCCCAGTCGGCTTGCGTGCCGAAATCACTGGGTGGGCGGCAAGCAACGCTAAGCCGTGGTCGCTACAGCGCCGCTCCCGGTTGCGTCTTTTTTCGCCTGCTAGTCAGGCTAGTTCCACTGCTCAGGTGCAACAAAAAACTGCGGCACGGGGTGATGAACGGCTTTGCCCAGCGAATAGCTGCTTGAACACGCACAACGGCTATGCACGGCGCGCAAAACCAGTGCCGCTGGCTGCGTGCTAATCTGCCAAAACGGCCGATTTAGAGCCTTTTTGCGAGCCTGCCGATGCCTGCTGCCGATTCCTCTGTGCACCTGATGCGCGGCACTGCCGCCTACCGGCGCGCGACCCTGGCGCTGTTCTGCGCCGGGTTTGCCACCTTTGCCTTGCTCTACTGCGTGCAGCCGCTGTTGCCGCTGCTGGCGGCGCATTTCTCCGTGTCGGCGGCGGGCAGCAGCCTGGCGTTATCGCTGACTACCCTGAGCCTGGCCGTCTGCCTGCTGGTATCCGGTGCGCTGGCCGAGAGCTGGGGGCGCAAGCCGGTGATGGTGGCCGCGCTGGGTCTTGCGTCGCTGTTGGGGATTGCCTGCGCGCTGGTGGATAGCTGGGATCATCTGCTCTGGCTGCGCGCCTTGCTTGGCCTGGCCTTGAGCGGATTGCCGGCGCTGGCCATGGCTTATGTTGGCGAGGAGTTCGACCCCGAGGCGCTGCCGGCGGCGATGGGCCTGTATATCGGCGGCACCGCATTGGGCGGCCTGCTCGGGCGGCTGCTGGCTGGCTTGCTCAGTGATCTCGGCGGCTGGCCGCTGGCCTTGGCCGGGATTGCCGGCATGGGCTTGCTGGCGCTGGGGCTGTTTGTCTGGTTGCTGCCACCGTCGCGGCATTTCACCGCGCAGTCGCTGTCGCTACGCGGCCTGCTGCGCAACTTTGCCTTGCACCTGGGTAATGGCGAGTTGCGCCGCCTGTTTCTCCTGGCATTTCTGTTGATGGGCGGCTTTGTCGCGCTGTTCAACTATGTCGGCTTTCGCCTGGCCGCGGCGCCGTTCAATCTGTCTTCCAGCCTGATCGGCTTGCTGTTTACCGTGTACCTGTTGGGCATCGTCAGCGCCGGTTGGGCGGGGCGACTGGTGCCGCGCCTGGGCGCGCGCCAGGTGATGCAGGGCGGCATTGTCATCATGCTGCTGGGTGTGGCGCTGTGTGCCACACCCTGGCTGAGCGCGGCGGTGGCGGGTCTGGCCTTGTTCACCCTGGGCTTCTTTGCCGCCCATGCGGTGGCCAGCGGCCAGGTGGGGCAGCGCGCGCATGGCGCCAAGGCGCAGGCTTCGGCGTTGTACCTGTGCGCCTACTACCTGGGTTCCAGCGTGATTGGCTACGCTGCCGGGTATATCTGGGAGCATGCGGGCTGGCTGCCGATGCTGGCGGTGTTGGCCGCGCTATTTGTCGCTGCGGGAGTCAGTGCACGCAAGTTGTAAGAGGGTCGTTCAGCATTTGTTCAGCAAGGGTTCAGTGGGCGTTCAGCTTGGGGTAGGCAACATGGACCTCGAGTTAAGCAACACCGACTAACCACTGAGGACACACCATGAACCGCACTCTTAGCAAACTGGCCCTGGCTACTTCCCTGACCTTCGCTGCGGCTGCGGCCAATGCCGGCGACAACTTTGTTGGCCTGACCTGGGGTCAGACCGATAACAACATTCAGAAGTCCAGCGCGCTCAACAGCAACCTGAACAACCCCAAGCTCGACAAGGTGATCAACGACACTGGCACCTGGGGCGTGCGTGCCGGTCAGGTCAGCGAGACAAACCGTTACTACATGACCTACGAGAATGTCTCGGACACCGATAGCGGCAACAAGCTGCGTCAGCAGAACCTGCTGGGTAGCTACGATGTGTTCCTGCCGATTGGCGACTACAACACCAAACTGTTCGGCGGCGCTACCGCCGGCCTGGTCAAGCTGGAGCAGGAGAGCAAAGGCTTCAAGCGTGACAGCGATATCGGCTATGCCCTCGGCCTGCAGGCTGGCATTCTGCAAGACATCAACCAGAATGCCTCGATTGAGGCGGGCTACCGCTACCTGCGCACCAATGCCAGCACCGAAATGGCGCCACACGGCGCAGGCAAAGCCGGCTCGCTTGACCTGCACAGCAGCGGCCAGCTTTACCTGGGTGCCAACTACAAGTTCTAAACAGCAGGTAGGCCAAAAGGGCCGGGCACAATGCCCGGCCGCTTTATTGGAGGAATTTGCAGGATGAAACTGTTGGTCGTGGAAGATGAAGCGCTGCTGCGTCACCACCTCTATAGCCGGTTGGGCGAGCAGGGCCATGTGGTCGATGCCGTGGCCAATGCTGAAGAAGCACTGTACCGCGCTGCCGAATACAACCATGACCTGGCGGTGATCGACCTCGGTCTGCCAGGCATGAGCGGGCTGGACCTGATTCGCCAGTTGCGCAGTCAGGACAAGAGCTTCCCCATTCTGATCCTCACTGCCCGTGGCAACTGGCAGGATAAGGTCGAAGGCCTGGCCGCCGGTGCCGACGATTACGTGGTCAAACCCTTTCAATTCGAAGAGCTGGAAGCGCGCCTGAACGCCTTGCTGCGCCGCGCCTCGGGCTTTACCCAGGCGAGTATTGCCGCTGGCCCGCTCGTGCTCGATCTCAATCGTAAACAGGCGCTGCTCGATGGCGAAGCCCTGCAACTGACCGCCTACGAGTACCGCATTCTCGAATACCTGATGCGCCACCAGCAGCAGGTGGTGGCCAAGGAGCGGCTGATCGAGCAGCTCTACCCGGACGACGAAGAGCGCGACCCCAACGTGATCGAGGTGCTGGTCGGCCGGCTGCGCCGCAAGCTTGAAGGCCAGCTGGATTTCAAACCCATCGAAACCGTACGCGGCCAGGGCTACCTGTTTACCGAGCGCTGCCGATGAGCGATGCCGAGCTGAGCACACCGGCCGCCCGCCGTCGTGGCGAGTCCCTGCGCCTACGGCTGATGCTCGGCACTGCGGTGCTGGCCGTGCTGTTTATGCTGGCGCTGCTGCCGGCCTTGCGCGGCGCTTTTGTGATTGCCCTGGAGCAATCCATCGAAAAACGCCTGGCTTCGGATGCCACTGCCTTGGTCTCGGCGGCGCGCACCGTAGACGGTCGGCTGACCATGCCTGACAAATTGCCGGATGAAGAATTCGACACGCTGGAAGCCAAGCTGCTGGGCTTTATCTACGACCGCCAGGGCACACTGGTCTGGCAGTCGCGCTCCTCGCTGGATGAAAGCGTCAGCTACCGCCCGCGCTACGACGGCCGTGGCCACGAGTTTGTGCGCATCACCGATGCTCAGGGCCGCGAGTTCTTTGTCTACGACGTGGAAATCGACCTGCTGCGTGGGCAGAGCGCCGCCTTCAGCGTGGTCACCATGCAGCCGGCCAGTGATTACCAGGCCATGTACGACGGCTTTATGGGGCAGCTCTACCTCTGGCTCGGTGGCGCGCTGCTGGTGCTGCTCGGGCTGCTGTGGTTTGGCCTGACCTGGGGCTTTCGCAGCCTGCGCGGGCTTAGCGCCGAGCTAGACCAGGTCGAGGCGGGCACCCGCGCCGGCTTGAGTGAGGAGCACCCGCGCGAGCTGCTGCGCCTGACCGGCTCGCTCAACCGCCTGCTGGAAAGTGAACGCCAGCAGCGCGAGCGCTACCGGCATTCGCTGGATGACCTGGCGCACAGCCTGAAAACCCCCTTGGCCGTGCTGCAAAGCGTGGCCGAAGTGATCGACAAGCAGCCGCAGAACCGCGAACAGTCGCAGGTGCTGCAACAGCAGATCGAGCGCATGAGCCAGCAGATCGGCTACCAGCTGCAGCGCGCCAGCCTGCGCAAAAGCGGGCTGATCCGCCATAGCGCGCGTCTGGCCCCCTTGCTCGACACCCTCTGCGGCGCGCTTGACAAGGTCTACCGCGACAAACAGGTGCAAGTGCTGCGCGACTTTGCCGCTGAACAGCACCTGCCGATGGAACGCGGCGCGCTGCTGGAATTGCTCGGCAACCTGCTGGAAAACGCCTACCGCCTGTGCCTCGGACAGGTACGCGTGAGCGTGCGTCAACAGGGCGGTGTGCTTGAGCTTTGCGTGGAAGACGACGGTCCCGGGGTGCCGGCCGATCAGCGCGAACGCATTCTGCGCCGTGGCGAGCGGCTGGATGCCCAGCATCCGGGGCAGGGTATTGGTACGGCGGTGGTCAAGGACATCATCGAAAGCTACGGTGGTGAACTGTTGCTGGAGGATTCGGCGTTGGGCGGCGCGAGTTTTCGGGTGCGGCTGAGCGAGTGAGGCAAACCGGGTGTGGATGCTCAGTCCGTAGGATGGGTTGAGCGCAGCGATACCCATGCCGCCGATGTGGTGAGGGTTATTGCTGCACGACTCGCCCTTCAGCTCGCCAGCACCAGATAAACCACCACCATCAGCACAATCAGGCCCAGCCAAACCAGGGCGTTGGTCCTGCTCAGGCCGACGATGCCGGCACCGCGCAAGCGAATCGGCGGGTTTTCTTCGAGGTAGAGGTTCATCTGCTCTTGGGCGGCCTCCGGGCTGATGCCCTGGTTCAGGCTGAGCATGCGAATGGCCTGGTCGTGATCGCCGCGCTGCATGGCCTGCAGAACGGGCTCGGGTAGCTGGGACATAAGACATTTCCTCCAGTAGAGATAGTTTTAGAGGGCGTCCATCGTTCCGGGTTCGACACTTTTCTTCTGAAGGCATAACGCCGGCTTCGTAGGAGGGGCTTTAGTCGTTTTTGCTTTGTTCGGGCCTTACGGGCGAGTCCCTTTTGGCAATTGCCCCAAAAGGAACCAAAAGGTCTAGCCCCGACATCCGGCCCTGCCTGCGGCAGGGTACGTTCACGCCATCATTGCTCCGAGGGTCGGCGTACAAGGGCCGTCCCTGGCCCTTTACGCCTTTCGCCGCATCCATGCGGCTCACCCCTCTACACAACGATTCTGTTCACCCTCCTGAAGGGGCGGTTGGCGTCGTCTGCGCGCTTTGTGTGGTTGAACCAAAAGCAACGGCCGCGTGGCCATTTGTAGGATGGAAAACCGCAAAGCGTTTTCCACCACTGCGATTTGATGGGTATCGCGTTGCTCAACCCATCCTACGGGCTGAGTCAGCCAGAAATACATGGCTACTTCAGACCATTCCTTGCACTTAGATTTTATATTGTGTTTCCTGAATATTTTGTGCTTTTGAGGAGTTCATAGAATTTTTCAACTGAGTCAATACTTAGCAGCGCTTCTGAAGTTATTAGTTTTTTAATGACGGATCTTGATGTGTTGAGCATGTTTTGATAGTCGGCTGTGCAGATGTTCTTGTTTCCTGAGTGAACAATCGCTGATCGTAATCCATATAGCTTTTTTAGCTGTGCTTCGATTTCCAGCCTTTCCTGCACTGTTGAACCTAAAATAAGTGCAGCACCTTCTGATATTTGATTAAGAATAGAAGGGTTGATTATGGATTTTTCGCTATAAGTAAATATTATTTCAATGGCTATTGCGGATTTAATGAATGCGCTTTGTGGCAGTGGGTCTGCTATTGCCTGGCCGATCCACTCAATAGCTAAGAGTATTCTCTTTTCGAATTTGTTGAGATTTTCTCTGCTTAAAATATCCCATACGTGTTTGTAACCGGATTTGGCGTTTGTGAAATATGGGTCGTCCAGCGGTATCGATTCTATAGCGCCATGGTTGCTAGATGAGCTAGATACTTGGCCATCTTCTGAGAAGATATATGCACGCCTATTTCTCCAGCCTTGATAATTTAATACGCCGACCTCAAAGCGTGAGTTAGGAGTTCCAATAAAGTATCTTAGTATTAGCTCAAATTGATCAAATTTTTGGTCTGCAATTTCAGTTGCTTTTTCAAAATGTCTAGCTTCTGCCTGCCATTCAATTAGGTACTTTGGGGAGTCGCCATGCCAAATATACTTTGGTAATAATTTTGTTTTTGATTCAATACTGTTTTTTTGGTGCTGAAAATCATAGATTGTGTATCTGCCAAGATGTAAGGGTTTTTGGGGGTTGTTCAGGGTTATGCCATGTATGTCTCTGTATACGGAGAATAGTTTTTTCTCTTCGTTTAATAGGTTGTTTCGAAATTTTTGTATATCGTCATTTTTGGCGACTGTTTTGTTCTGCATGAACTCACTAAAGTGTCCTATAAGTAGTTGCTCGAATTTCTTTAGTGTGTACGTTTTTTCAATTTCAGAGTCTATGCTAAATGCATTTGAGACGGCGTCTGAATATTTAACCTTGTTTTCGTTGATGAAATTAATTGCGTTGTTGCCGAAGCCGAAACTCTGTAGTGATATATCTCGGTTGCCGAAATAGTCTCCGATTTCAGATAAATTTATAATCTCATTTATTAGGCTAAGCAGCGTCATAGTTTGCCTTTTTAAAAATAGCTACTAATTTTTGGCATGGGTATTGCGCTTGCATACGACACCTGTCGCATAAATTCCTATGTCGCGGATAGCGACTATTTTTCGCTACTGCAAACAGTCCACCCAACCTCACCCCTCCTGCGCCCGATAAGCCCCCGGCGTTAGCCCCGTCCATTTCTTAAACGCCCGATGAAACGCCGACGGTTCGGAAAACCCCAGTTGCTCGGCAATATCCTGAATCGCCAGCTCATCGCGCCCCAGGTGGTAAATCGCCAAATCCCGGCGCAGGTGATCCTTCAATTCCTGAAAACTCGACCCTTCCTCGCGCAAGTGCCGGCGCAGGGTTTGCGGGCTCATATGCAGTTGCTGGGCGACGGCATCCAGATCCGGCCAGTTGCTGCAGTCGCGCCCTAGCAGGCGGCGGATTTGGCTGATCAGGCTGTCGCCGCCATCCGGGCGGGCCAGCAGGTCGGCGGGGGAGTGCTGGAGGAATTGCTTGAGGGTGCGTTCATCCTGCAGCAGCGGCATGGCCAGGTAGCGCGCATGGAACAGCAGGCTGGTGCGCCCGGCTGTGAAACGCCGGGTGCAGGGGAATAGCAGTTCGTATTCGCCGGCGTGGGCGGGTTGGGCATAGGTGAAGGTGGCTTCTTCCAGGCGGATGCGCTGGCCGATCAGCCAGCTGCCGAGGCGATGCCAGATCACCAGCAGGCTTTCCACCAGAAAGTGATCGGGGTCCCACAGGGTGGAGTCGTCCACGCTCAGCCGTGCCCAGTCGCCTTCGCGCTGGATGCTGATGGCCGGGGCTTCGGGGAACAGGCTGTAGAACAGCGCGCCACGGCCCAGGGCTTTTTCCAGTGAATGGCAGTGGATGATTGCGTAACACATCATGGCGAAGGTGCCGCGCTTGCTGCGCAGGCGGCCGAAACCCAGGTATTCGTCGTCGAGGCTTTCCCACAACAGTTGCACTAAACGGGCGAACTGTTCGGGGGCGACCCGTGCGCGCGGTTCGTCGAGCAGCGCCGGTTGGATGCTCAGTTGGCGCAGCAACGGCGTGCAGTCGTGGCCCTGGCGTTCGGCGCCGCGCAAGGCAGCGCGGACAAAGTGGCTGGCGATGGTGCGTTCGCGCATGACGGCTCCTTGAAAGTAAGCCGATGGTAGGCAGCTGACTGCGCTGCCGACAAGCCGGTCGAGCGATTGGGTCAATCCAGGCTGAGCGCATGGGTCATTGAGGCGGCAGGGGCGCGGGGCCTAACCTGCTGCACGACTTCAGCTCAGGGAGCACACCCGCATGCAGCGCCTTATTTTCGACACCGAACACAACATGTTTCGCGACGCTTTCGCCGCCTTTCTGAAAAAGGAAGTGGTGCCACATCAGGATGAATGGGAAGCAGCTGGTGTGGTCAGCCGCGAGGTGTGGAAGAAGGCCGGCGACATGGGCTTTCTGCTGCCGTGGGCGGATGAGGAGTACGGCGGCGCCGGGCTCAAGGACTTCCGTTACGAGCAGATCATGTGTGAGGAGCTGGCGAAGATTAACGAGCCGGGTTTTATGTTGCCGCTGCACTCGGCGCTATGCGGCCCCTATATCGCCGAGTACGGCAATGCCGAGCAGAAGGCGCGCTTTATGCCGGGGATTATCAGCGGTGAGCTGATTCTCGCGGTGGCGATGACCGAACCGAGCGCCGGCTCGGATCTGGCTGGCATGCGCACCAGCGCGGTGGATCAGGGTGATCACTACGTGCTTAACGGCTCCAAGGTGTTTATCTCCAACGGTTTGCTGGCCGATGTGGTGATCGTTGCGGCCAAGACCGACCCGGCCAACAAGCACGCCATGGGCCTGTTCCTGGTTGAGCGCGGGATGGAAGGTTTCGAGCGCGGCAAGAACCTGGAAAAACTCGGCATGAAGAGCCAGGACACCGCTGAGCTGTTCTTCAATAACGTCAAGGTGCCCAAGGCTAACCTGCTGGGCGACGCCAAGGGCGGCTTCTTCTACCTGATGAATATGCTCGCCCAGGAACGCCTGACCAATGCCTGCGGCGCAGTGGCGGCGGCCGAGGCGGCGCTGCAGACCACCATCGATTACGTGAAAGAACGCAAGGCCTTCGACCGGCCGATCTCGCACTTCCAGAACACCCGTTTCAAGCTGGCGGAAATGCGCACGCAGATCGACGTGGCGCAGGTGTTTGTCGACCGCTGCGTCACTGACCACAACGAGAAGAAACTCACCCCGGAAGTGGCCGCCGAGGCCAAGCTGTTCACCACCGAACTGCTGTGCAAGGTGGTCGATGAGGGTGTGCAACTGCACGGCGGCTGGGGTTATATGTGGGAATACCCGATCTGCAAGATGTACGCGAACGCGCGCATCCAGCGCATCTTCGCCGGCACCTCGGAGATCATGAAAGAGATCATCAGCCGTGGGATGAAGCTTTGAACAACGGGGTTTTACAAAGGCAACGCCCCCGTTATGTGTTGAATCGTGCGGGCCTGCCACGATGTCTAGAACGCAGTAATGCGTAGGGTGGGTTAGCCGCATGTCAGCACTGCCAAGCATCACGCCACTCGGGCTGCGGCGTAACCCACCATCGGCGCAACGCGTTCTATCGCCTGGTGGGTTACGCGCCGCGCCGCTATCGCATTTGGATTTTCGAACAGCGTTCAGTGTCGCTAACCCACCCTACATAAGCTGCGTACGACATCTAATTGGGACAACGCACAATATTTAGTTTCCCAGGAGTTAATCCGAGCGAGTACCGGATTGTTGTTCAAGCGCTAACGTTCATGTCTGCAAAACAATAAGAACGAGGGATTGCGATGACCGATCAACTGCCCCTGGAGCGCCTGGCGCTCTGGGTTGAGAAACGCCCCGATGCGGTCTGGCTCAGCCAGCCGGTAAACGGCCAGTGGCATGACTTCACCTGGGCCCAGGTGGACGACCAGGCGCGGCGCATGGCCACGGCCTTGCACGCGCTGGGTTGCGTGCCGGGGGATCGGGTGGCGCTCTTGGCGAAGAACTGCGCCGAGTGGATCATCGCTGATATGGCGATCATGCTCGCCGGGCTGATCAGCGTGCCCCTGTATCCGTTGCAGTCGGCCGAGAGCATCGACTACGTGCTGCGCCATTCGCAGTGCAAGGCAATCTTCCTCGGCAAGCTGGATGAGCCGGCCAAGCTGGCGCCGGGCATCCCCGCTGAAGTTATGCGGATCTCCATGCCATATCCGACCATCGAAGCCAGTCACGGCTGGCATGCCTTGCTGGCAGCGCATCAGCCGTTACGCGATGGCCACATGCAGTCGCCGGATGAGTTGCTGAGCATCCTCTATACCTCCGGCACCACCGGCCAGCCCAAGGGCGTGATGCTCTCGGCCAGGGCCTTTGCCATTGCCGGTGGGCGCTCGGTTAAAGAACTGCAGATTACCGAACAGGATCAGTACTTCTCCTATCTGCCGCTGTCGCATGCCGCCGAGCGTTTTCTGGTGGAAATGAATGCGCTGTACAGCGGCGGGCGGGTGGCTTTTGTCGAGTCGCTGGAAACCTTTGCCAGCGACCTGCGCCATGTACGGCCGACCGTATTCTTCTCCGTGCCACGGCTGTGGACGCGCTTTCAGCAGGGCGTGCTGGAGAAGCTGCCGCAGCCCAAGCTGGCGCGGCTGCTGGGTATTCCGCTGATCGGCGGCCTGGTCGCGCGCAAGATTCGCAAGGGCCTGGGGCTGGACCGTGCGCGCATTCTGGTCAGCGGTGCGGCGGCGATTCCGCGCGCGTTGCTCGACTGGTATCAGAGCATCGGCATCACCATCTGCGAGGGCTACGGCATGACCGAGCACCTGGCCTATGGCTGTTTCAACCGGCCGGGGCAGGTGCGTTTTGGCACCGTGGGCCGACCGATGCCGGGTAATGAACTGCGTATCGCCGAGAATGGCGAAATTCTCCTGCGCTGCCCGAGCCTGATGCTGGGCTATTACCAGGACCCGGAGAAAACCGCCGAAACCATCACCGATGGCTGGCTGCACACCGGCGACAAGGGCGAGGTGGATGCGGCCGGTTACCTGAAAATAACCGGGCGGGTGAAGGACATCTTCAAGACCAGCAAGGGCAAGTACATCGCCCCGGCACCGATTGAAGGCGAGATCGCCAAGAACCTCTGGGTCGAGCAGGTGTGCCTGATGGGCAGCAATATGGATCAGCCATTGGCGTTGATCGAACTGTCGCCAGCGGCCCGTGAGCAGGCCCGCGAGCAGGTGGCGGCTGACCTTGCGCAGACTTTGCAGCAGCTCAATGCCCAGCTTGAGGCTCACGAGCGGCTTAGCCACTTTGTACTGGTTCGCGAGGCCTGGACCGTGGACAACGGCTGCATGACGCCGACCATGAAAATCCGCCGCAACGTACTGGAAGCACGCTTTGCCGACCAGCTCAGCGAGCTGGATGCCAAGCAGCCGCTGCATTGGCAGTGAACGTTGGGTAGCCCGGATGTAATCCGGGAATCTGTTGATATTCCCCGGATTGCGTCCGGGCTACGGGATTGAGTTCCCAGAGGAGCTGTTATGCAAGGCCCGCTGTCGTCACTGAAAGTGCTGGATTTCTCCACCCTGTTGCCCGGGCCGTTTGCCTCGCTGCTGCTAGCTGACATGGGCGCCGAGGTGCTGCGGGTCGAGTCGCCTTCGCGCATGGATCTGGTGCGCGTACTGCCGCCGCACGATGGCGGCGTATCGGCCAGCCATGCGTATCTCAATCGCAACAAGCGCTGCATCGCCCTGGACCTGAAACAGGCCGAGGCGGTGGAAATGGTCAAACAGCTGGTGGCCGAGTACGACATCGTGCTGGAGCAATTCCGTCCTGGGGTGATGGACAAGCTCGGTGTCGGTTATGAAGCGCTGAAGGCGATCAACCCCAGGCTGATCTACGTGTCGATCACAGGCTACGGCCAGAGCGGGCCGTACAAAGACCGCGCCGGCCACGACATCAATTACCTGGCCCTGGCCGGTATCGCCAGTTACACCGGCCGCCGTGAAAGCGGGCCGCTGCCGTTGGGCATTCAGGCGGCGGATATCGCCGGCGGCTCGCTGCATGGGGTAATCGGCCTGCTCGCGGCGGTGATCCAGCGTCAGGCCACGGGGCAGGGCCAGCAGGTGGATATCAGCATGACCGACTGCGCTTTTAGCCTGCACGGCATGGCCGGTGCGGGTTATCTGGCGGCTGGCGTGGAGCCGGCGATGGAAAACCAGGCGCTCAACGGCGGCAGCTTCTACGACTACTACCGCACCCGCGACGGCCGCTGGTTCTCGGTCGGCAGCTTGGAGCCGCAGTTTATGCAGCAGTTTTGCTCCGCCATCGGCCGCCCGGAGCTGGCCGCGCGTGGCCTGTCGCAGAAGCCCGAGGATCAGCAGGCGCTCAAGCGTGAGATCGAAATCGAGTTCGAGAAACGCGATTTCGCTGAATGGAGTCAGGTGTTCGCCGGCCTGGATGCCTGCGTGGAGCCCATGCTTAACCTCAGCGAGGCGGTCGAACACCCGCAGATAAAGGCTCGCGGCCTGGTCACCGACGTGCCGCGTGTGGGCAGTGGCCCACAGGCGCAGATCGCCTGCCCGATCAAGTTTTCCAGCGGCTTGCCCGCGCCCCGGCATATCGGTGCAACCCTGGGCGCGCACACCAGCGAGGTGCTGATAGAGCTGGGCTACAACGCCGAGCAGATCGCCCAGCTCAAGGCGGCCAAAGTGGTGGCCTGATTCAGGCCGGCAGGCATCGCCAAAGTGCTGGCGTGCCTCTCAAACTCATGCATTAATCGGCACAAACACGGCTGGTGGCGAGCAACTGTTCTACGCTTCGAGAATCATTCGCTGCTCTGCACGAATGGTTGTCATGGACAGTGCTGCTGCCTGCCGTGTCATCTCCGAATAATGGATGTTGAGGGGAATGCCTGTGTCTACCAGCCACTATCACCTGCAGGCGCTTGCGCTGAGCACATTGCTACTGTTTTCGGGCCTGAGTCTGGCGCTCGACAAGCCCATTGGGCCTGCTGTGCTGAGTATTTCCGGGTTGGTGACACAGCCGAATATGCAGCAGCAAGCCGTGTTCGATATGGCGATGCTGCAAGCCTTGCCGCAGCGCAGTTTCACCACGCAAACACCCTGGTATGCCGAACCGGTGACGTTCACAGGTCCCTTGCTGCGTGATGTGCTGGCCGCCGCCGGGGCCAAAGGCGAGGGCATTACCGCGATTGCCCTGAATGACTACCGCACCGAGATTCCCTTCAGCGACGCGATTAAATACGACCTGATTGTGGCCATTCTGATGAATGGCCAGCCCATGCCTGTGCGCGAAAAGGGCCCGCTGTTTCTGGTGTACCCGTTCGATAGCAAAGCCGAGCTGCAGGCTGCGACTTTTTACAATCGCTCGGCCTGGCAACTGCGCGCCCTGCAGATCAAATAGCCATGCGCAAGTTCCGCCTGTTATGGCTGTTGATCATCAGCCTGGTGCTGCTATACGTGGCAATCGGAGCGATTCTCGCTCACCAGTACCGCAGCCTCAGTGAGGTTATGCGCAGTGGTGACGACAACGCGCTGTGGGCCTTTGCCCAGATGAGCACCGAGTACCAGCGCTTTGATCATGCGCTGCACACCTACATCCTTGATCCGGTGAGGTCGCGCCGCAATCAGGCGTCTGACCAGCTTGGCAGTATCGGCATTGATGAGCTGCAACTGCGTTACGACATCTTCGTCAGTCGCGTCAGCACCATCCAGACCGAGTCGGCGCAGCGCCTGATGGGCGATGAGGCGATCTACCAGCAAACCCTGCAAGCCTTGGAAAGCTTTATCCGCACGGCCGATGCGGCACTTGAAGACTTTGTTCGACGTGGCACGCCGCTGAATGCCAGCTTGCTGCGTGAGCAGCTGCAACTGCTCCAGTTCGATATTCAGGATCTCGTCTACACCTCGGCGCAACTGGCGGCGCGTACCGTCGATGGGCGCAACGCCGAGTTGCGCTCCCAGGTTGTGGTCACCACGGCGTTGACCCTGTTTCAAGGCTTTCTCACTCTGATGTTTGGTCTCGCCATGCTGCGCCAGACCCGCCAGCGCGTGCGCGCCCAGCGCGAGCTGCTGGCGGCGCAGGGCAAGTTGGTGGAAGCCCTGCAGGAAAATGAAGAGGTGCTTGAAGGGCGCGTGCAGCAACGCACTCAGGAGCTGGCCGAGGCCAACCAGACGCTGCGTGAACACGAAAAAGAACTGCAGATCGCCCGGACCAAGGCCGAAAGCGCATCGCAGCTGAAGTCGGACTTCCTGGCCAATATGAGCCACGAGATTCGCACGCCGATGAATGCGGTAATCGGCATGAGCCACTTGGTGCTGAGCAGCGACTTGACTGCCAAGCAGCGCGACTATGTGGAGAAGATTCAGCGTTCGGGCCAGCATCTGCTGGGGCTGATCAACGACATCCTCGACCTGAGCAAGATCGAGGCCGGTAAGCTGGATGTCGAGTCGGTGCCGTTCGAGTTGCACACAGTGCTGGAAAACATGGCCAGCCTGATCGGTGAGAAATGCGCTGCTAAGGATCTGGAACTGATCTTCGACATTGACCCGCAACTGCCCGGGAGTTTTATCGGCGACCCGCTGCGCCTGGGCCAGGTGCTGATCAACTACGCCAATAATGCGGTCAAGTTCACCGAACAGGGCGGCGTGGTGATTCGTGCGCGGCTGCTGGCGCAGGATGCCAAGGGTGTTCAGGTACGCTTTGAGGTCGAGGACTCCGGTATCGGCCTCTCGCCCGAACAACAGGCGCGGCTGTTTCAGTCATTCCAGCAGGCCGACAGTTCGACCACGCGCAAGTACGGCGGCACCGGGCTGGGCCTGGCGATTTCGCGCAAGCTGGCCGAGCTGATGCATGGCGAAGTCGGCGTCGACAGCCTGTTGGGGCAGGGCAGCACCTTCTGGTTTACCGCTCATCTGGGCGTGGTTGCTGCGCCAAAACCTGTGCTGTCGCTGCTGCCAACCCCGGATTTGCGCAACCGCCGGGTGCTGGTGGTGGACGATAACCCGCAGGCCCTGCATATCCATGCCAGCCTGCTGCGCTCCATGAGTTTTCAGGTGGCGGAAGCCGACTGCGGCGAGCAGGCGCTGGAGCTTGCTGCCAAGGCCTGCGCTGCCGGCACACCCTTTGAGGCAGCCTTTGTTGATTGGAAAATGCCCGGCATCAATGGCCTGGAAACCTGCCGCCAGCTGGCCTTGCTCGACCCTGCGCCGCAGCCGGTGATCGTTACGGCTTATGGTCGCGAAGAAGTCTTCCATGAGGCTGAGCAGGCCGGGATTGCCTTGCTGCTGGTCAAACCGGTGAGCCCGTCGTTGCTGTTTGATGCGGCGATTCGCGCTCTTGGCGGCAGCAGCGCCAGTGAGAGCAGCCTGCGCCCGGCCAGTAACGTCAGCGTGCAGGACCTCAGTGCGCTGCAGGGCGCGCAGGTGCTGCTGGTGGATGATAACGAGCTGAACCAGCAGGTTGGCCGTGACCTGTTGGAGGCCGCCGGGGTTTGCGTTGCCGTGGCTGAAAATGGCCAGGTCGCCCTGGATATGCTGGCCGCTCACGATTACCAGCTGGTGCTGATGGATATGCAGATGCCGGTGATGGATGGCCTGACCGCCACCCAGCAGATCCGCGCCAACCCGAGTTGGGCTGAGCTGCCGGTGTTGGCCATGACTGCCAACGCCATGAGCAGCGACCGCGAGCGGTGCCTGGCCGCCGGTATGAATGCGCATCTGGCCAAACCCATCGACCCGGACGAGCTGTTCGCGCTGTTGCTGAAATGGCTGCCAGCGGCGGCTGACACGGGCAGCGCGGTGCCCGTTGCGCGGGCGCCTGCCCAGGCTGAAGCAGGCTTTCCCGAAATTGCCGGCGTGGATGTGCAGGGCGGCTTGCGCCGGGTACTCAACAAGCGCACGGCCTATGAATCGATGCTGCGCAAATTTGTCCAGGGTCAGGCCGATGCCGCCGAGCAGACGCGGCGCCTGCTTGCCGAAGGCCTGCACGAGGATGCCCTGCGTGCCCTGCATACGCTTAAGGGCACGGCCGCGACCATCGGCGCCAATGGCCTGGCCGAACAGGCCGGCGTGCTGGAAGACCGCCTCAGGCTAGGGCCGCCGGATAGTCAGTTTGATGCGCAGCTCAGCGCACTGGGCGAAAGCTGCGCCGAGTTGATCGCGCGTCTGCAGGCGGTGCTGCCCGCGCAAGCCGTGACGGAGGCCGCCGCCGGTGCTATCGACTGGCCGCGTGTACGCCAGTTGGTGGCTCGCCTGGAGTACTTGCTCGGTGATGACGATGCCGATGCCATTGAGTTGTTCCAGCAGGAGGCGGCCTTGTTCAAGGCGGTGCTGGGCTCGGGTTTTGCGGCGCTGGAGCGGGCTATCAACAGTTATATTCTGGACGACGCCCTGGCGGTTTTACGGGCGGCGATACACAGCAATCCGGCACTGAGTAAGGACGCGACGTAATGGATAGGCTACTGGCCGGCAGAGAAAAACCGACGATTCTGGTGGTGGACGACACCCCCGATAACCTTTCGTTGATGAGCGGTTTGTTACGCGAGGACTACAAGGTCAAGCTGGCACCCAGCGGCGAACGTGCGCTGCAGATTGTCAGCGGTGAGGCCAAGCCCGATCTGATTCTGCTCGACATCATGATGCCGGGGCTGGATGGCTACGAGGTGCTGCGCCGTCTGCAGCAGGATGTTGCTACTGCGACGATTCCGGTGATTTTCCTCACCGCCATGACCGCTGCCGAGGATGAGAAAATTGGCCTGGACCTGGGCGCCGTTGATTACATCAGCAAGCCGATCAACCCGGCGATTGTTCTGGCCCGCGTGCACACCCAGCTGCAACTGAAGTTCGCCCGTGATTTGCTGCAGAACCAGAATGTTTTCCTTGAGCACGAGGTGGAAAAGCGCACCCGTGAAGTGATGGCAATTCAGGATGTGACCATTCGGGCGATTACTTCCCTGGCGGAAACCCGCGACAACGAAACCGGCAACCACATTCGCCGCACCCAGTTCTATGTCAAGGTGCTGGCCGAGCATCTGCAGACGCACCCACGGTTTAGCGCTGAACTAACCGCAGACACGATTCAGTCGATATTCAAATCGGCGCCGTTGCATGACATCGGCAAGGTCGGCATTCCCGACAGCATCCTGCTCAAACCGGGCAAACTCGACTTTGACGAGTTTGAAATCATGAAAACTCACACCACCTTGGGCCGCGACGCCATCGTGCATGCCGAGCAGGAGCTGGGCGAGTCCATCGCCTTTTTACGCCACGCCAAGGAAATTGCGCTTAGCCACCAGGAAAAATGGGACGGCAGCGGATACCCACAAGGCTTGGTGGGGGAGGCGATCCCGCTGTCGGCGCGCTTGATGGCCCTGGCCGATGTGTATGACGCGCTGATCTCGCGGCGGGTGTACAAGCCGCCCTTTAGCCATGAAAAAGCCCTGGAGATCATCCGCGAGGGGCGCGGCAGTCATTTTGACCCGGATATCGTCGATGGCTTTGAACAGATCAGCGAAGCCTTCGCCCAGATCGCCCGGCAATACAGTGATGAGCCGGCTTCCAACGAGTAAGAGGTGTCGTGCTGTATGTCGAACAATGCCACCACGCTGTTAGTTGTCGATAGCGATCCGGTGCTGACCCGCGCCCTGGTTGAGGAGTTGCAGCGCCATGGCGTGGCTCAGGTGCTGCAGGCCAACGATGTGGCGAGCGCACTGCAGCAGCTGCGGCAAACACCGGTGTCGCTGGTGCTCAGTGAACAGAACCTGGCCGGTTCAACCGGGCTGGCGCTGTTTGAAGGCATGCGCAGCGATGAAGCGCTGGCGGAGATTCCCTTTGTGCTGATGTCCAGCGCCATGCAGCGCCAGGATGTGCAACGCGCCATTCAACTGGGTATCCGCGATCTGCTGGTCAAACCCTTTACTACCCAGCGCTTGCTGGAACGCGTGCAGCGCTCCCTGCAGCGCGACGATCTGCTGGTGCAAGCCAGCCTGCCGCAAGGCGAAGAGCGCGCGAGCATTCTGGTGGTCGATGACACGCCGGAGAACCTGCAGTTGCTGGCCGGGCTGTTTCGCGATCAGTTCAAGGTAAAGCTGGCGCACAACGGCGAGAAAGCTATCGCCATCTGCCATTCAGACAACCCGCCGGACCTGATCCTGCTGGATGTGATGATGCCCGACATGGACGGCTTCGAGGTGGCGCGCCGGCTGCGTCAGCACCATGCTTCGGAGCATATCCCGATTATTTTCGTCACCGCCCTGAGCGATGAACGCTCCCGTGAGCAAGGGCTGTCGCTGGGCGCGGTGGACTATGTGTTCAAACCGATTGACCCAACCCTGCTGCGCATTCGTGTGCGCAACCTGATGCGCTACGTCGAACATCGCCGGCAGCTGCAGACCGACCTGGATCAGTTGCTGGAACTGGCTGCTTTACGTGCCGACATGCTGCACCTGATCAGTCATGAGCTGCAGCAGCCGCTTAACCAGTGCGCCGAAGCATTGCAGAGCCTGACGCAGGATGCCGCGCTCAATCCGGCGCAGAAACAGCAGGTGCAATTGGCCACACAAAGTAGCCAGCAGATGAAGGAGCTGCTGGAGCTGGCGGGCGAGCAGCTGTCCCTCGAAGCCGGACAGCGTGAATTGCGCCCTGAAAGCATTCGGCTGAACCCGCTGCTGCGTGAACTGATCGGCGAGTTGCGGCAGCGCTATGGCGACCGTGGCGTCGATATCCAGCTGGAAACCGCGCTGGGCAGCAGTACTGCGGTGATGGCCGATCCCGGGCTTTGCCATGCCTTGCTCTACCGCGTGCTCAAACACGCCCATGGCGCTTGCCCGGTGGGCAGCCAGCTGAGCCTGGTGATGATTGATGAGAGCCCGGCGCAGGTGAAACTGCTACTGCCTGCGCGTCCGGCCAGCAATAAACCGCTGGCCGCCGCCCGCGCGTTGGCCCGCGCCCAGGGCGGCGATGTGCAGCAGGAAGATGACGGCGAGAGTTGTGTGATTCGCGTCAGCCTGCCGCGCGCCTGAGCAGATCCTGAGCGTGTGATTCGCGCCGTACTTTATGCGGGGCGGCAACGTGGTGCTCGTCAAATAGGCTTTTTTCCGGCATAAGCCTGATGCATTCGCGCCAGTGGGCGGCTTGGGAACGGAAAATATGTATCACGGGGAACGCTTCAACGCCTGGACCCATCTGGTCGGGGCGCTTCTGGCTTGCGCGGGGGCAGTATGGTTACTGGTGCTGGCGAGCCTGGATGGTGAGCTGCGCAAGATTATCAGTGTGGCAATCTACGGCCTGACCCTGGTGCTGCTGTACAGCATCTCCACGCTTTACCACAGCGTGCAGGGGCGGGCGAAAGTGCTGATGCGCAAGCTCGATCACCTGTCGATCTACCTGCTGATCGCGGGCAGTTATACGCCGTTCTGCCTGATCACCCTGGAAGGAACCTGGGGCTGGACGCTGTTCGGCATCGTCTGGACGCTGGCAATCATCGGCATGCTGCAGGAGATCAAGCCACGCTCCGAGGCGCGCGTGCTGTCGATTGTGATCTACGCCGTGATGGGCTGGATTGTGCTGATCGCGGTCAAACCGCTGATTGCCGCACTGGGCATGGCCGGGTTTATCTGGCTGGCCGGCGGCGGGGTGTTGTACACCGTGGGCATCATTTTCTTCGCCTATGACAGCCGCTTCCGCCATTGGCACGGCATCTGGCACCTGTTCGTCATGGGCGGCAGCTTGATGCACTTTGTTGCGGTGCTGCGTTACGTCCTGTAATCCCCGGTCGGTTATTCGACGCGCTGTTCACCGGTATAGCTCAAGGTCACTTTGCAACGCCGGCAGTAGTAGCGCCGGCCTTTGCTGACCAGCGCATGGCGCTGGGCCGAGAAGGGGAATTCGCCCTGTGGACAGCTGCAACGGTAGATATAGCGGCTGACCGTGCGCCGCTGTACCGCATAGTTATGGCAGCGATTGGGCGGCAGCTCATACACGCCACGCATGATCAGCTGCCACTCCTCACCATGGGGCTGAATCTTCAGGCCGAATAGCTGATGGGCGATCAGGTGCGCCACTTCGTGGGGTACGGTCTGCTTGAGGAAGTCTTCGCGGTTTTCCCGGTACAGCTGCGGGTTGAAGCGCAGCTTGTTTTCCGTCAGGTGCGCCACGCCGGCTTTTTGTCCGCGCAGCTTGAAACTCACCTCGGCGCGGGCAAAGGGGCGTTTGAAAAAGGCTTCAGCCTGCTGGTAGCACTGCTCTACGCGGCTCAGAAGGTGTTCGGACATAAGTGCGGCGATCAAGATGGGGGCAGCGATTATGCCCAAGGCCGGCAGTGCCCGCAGCCCTGAAACGACGAAACCACCCGCAGGTGGTTTCGTTGTGTGTCATCAGGTGTTGCCTTAGCTGGTGTACACCGGGCCGACCCCAAAGCCCCAGAGAATCACCGAGCTGGCGATCATCGCCACCAGTACCACCAGGCCTACCGCGAGCACCGAGCTGGAGAACATAAAGCCTTCATCCTCGGGGATGCCCATAAAGGTCGGTATGCCGACGTAGAGCAGGTACACCGTGTAGCAGATGGCTGCCGTGCCCACCACCATGGCCAGCCAGAGATGTGGATAGAGCGCCGCCAGCCCGCCGATAAACAGCGGTGTAGCGGTGTAGGCCGCAAATACCACGCATTGCGTGAGGTTTGGGCTGGCATCGTAGGTGCGTGCCATCCAGTGGATAAACGCGCCCATCACTGCGATCCCGGCAAGCATTGCCAGGTAGGTCATGACGGTCATTTGCAACGCACTGGCCTCGGTCAGCATCACCGGCGCTCGATCGCCGATTGCCCAGCCGACCTGGGTGGTGCCGATATAGGCTGAGACTGCGGGAATTGCCGCGAGAATCAGTACGTGGGTGAGATACATGTGGCTGATGGTTTCTTCTTCGCCACGGATTTCCTGCCATTCCTGGTCGGGATGGGTGAATAGCCCCCAAACGTGATGGATCATGCCAGACCTCCTCTTGTTATAGCGGTCGCCCCCCAGCGCAGCGCCTGATTCGCGTGTGCAGCGTTATCAGGTACAAGGCCGAACCTATGCGACCGTATGTCGCAGTATAGGCAGCCATTAATGAGGACAAAGGCGCGGCTTTAGAGCAAATCGGACTCTCAAGCACGTCCGTAATAGCGTTCGAGGATTTCCATAGCCTTGTTGATCGACTGTAGGCGCGCCGTGTTACCGCCACGATCAGGGTGATGCAGGCTCACCAGTTGGCGGTAGCGGTGCTTGATAGTGGCGAGATTGAGCGTCTGCTCACGGCCTTCAAGCTCGAACAGTTCCAGCGCCGCCTGCTTCTCTTCGCTGCCGTGCATGCGCGTCCAGAAACTCAGCAGCAGTTTCGCCACATCCTGCTCGTCGGTGTCGTTGAGCTGGCTAAGGTCGAGGTAATAGTCGCGCAGCGGGTCGTGCTCGCTCAGCTCGCTGCTGCCGGGCTGGTAGGGCAGCAACTGGATATGCAGTGCACTGATCTGCAGATGCCCGCTCTGCGCCGCCCACAGCTGTTCACGCAGGCGGTAGAGGGCGTTGAACAGCAGAAAGTGCGTGCGAAACAGCGCCAGCTTGTCCGTCAACGGCAGATTGGGGATATGCGCACATTGGCGGGCTTTCAGCAGCTGGATCAGCTGGTATTCGCCAAGGCCGTCAGGGGCTGCGCGCAGCAGCTGGTGCAGTTGTTCAGGCAGGTCGAAATCGTCGTTCATCGGCGCAGCCTAGCATTTCACTTTGATTGGGGTAGGGCGCGTCACGCTTTCTGCGTAAAATGCCGCATCCTCAACGACTTCCGGACTCCAGCGCACCATGGGCACCCTCTCGGTCAATCAGAACAAACTGCAAAAACGCCTGCGTCGCCAGGCCGGCGAAGCCGTTGCCGACTTCAACATGATCGAGGATGGCGACAAGGTCATGGTCTGCCTGTCCGGCGGCAAGGACAGCTACACCATGCTCGACGTGCTGCTGCACCTGCAGAAGGTCGCGCCGATCAAGTTCGAGATTGTTGCGGTAAACATGGACCAGAAGCAGCCCGGCTTCCCAGAGCATGTGTTGCCGGCTTATCTGGAGTCCATCGGTGTGCCGTATCACATCGTCGAGAAGGACACCTATTCGGTGGTCAAGGAGAAGATTCCGGAAGGCAAGACCACCTGTTCGCTGTGTTCACGCCTGCGCCGCGGCACCCTGTACACCTTTGCCGATGAGATCGGCGCGACCAAGATGGCCCTGGGGCACCACCGCGACGATATTCTGGAAACCTTCTTCCTCAATATGTTCTACGGCGGCACGCTCAAGGCTATGCCGCCCAAGCTGCGTGCCGACGACGGCCGTAACGTGGTGATTCGTCCGCTGGCTTACTGCAACGAGGCGGATATCGAGGCTTACAGCCAGCTCAAGGAATTCCCGATCATCCCGTGCAACCTCTGCGGCTCCCAGGAAAACCTGCAGCGCCAGGTGGTCAAGGAAATGCTGCAGGACTGGGAGCGCAAGTCGCCGGGCCGCACCGAGATCATGTTCCGCGCGCTGCAGAACGTGGTGCCGTCACAGCTGGCTGACCGCAACCTGTTTGACTTCCAGAGCCTGAAAATTGATGACGGCGCCACGCCGCGCTTTCTCGACGTGATGAACCTCTGATCCTGCGGTTTCCCGGCTCAAGGATTGCCCGATGCACGATTACAAATGGCTTAACGAATACTGCCTGAACCGCTTTGGCTCGGTCGCCGAGCTGGAGTCGATCCTGCCGCAGCCGCGCAGCGCCGAGGAGTTGCGCGCGATCAGTGATGATCGCTACCTGTCGGTGCTCAGCCTGCGGATTTTCCGCGCCGGCCTCAAACACAGCCTGGTGGATGCCAAGTGGCCGGCCTTCGAGCAGGTGTTCTTCGGTTTTGATCCGGAGAAAGTCGTGCTAATGGGTGCCGAGCGTCTGGAAAACCTGATGCAGGATGCGCGCATCATCCGTCACCTCGGCAAGCTCAAGAGCGTGCCACGCAACGCCCAGTTCATCCTTGATGTGCAGAAAGAGAAGGGCAGCTTCGGCGCGCTGATCGCCGACTGGCCGGAGAGCGACGTGGTTGGTCTGTGGAAGTATCTGGCCAAGCACGGCAGCCAACTCGGCGGGCTGTCCGCACCGCGTTTTCTGCGCATGGTCGGCAAGGACACCTTTGTGCCCAGCGATGACATGGTCGCTGCACTCAAGGCGCAGAAGATCATCGACAAGGCGCCCACCAGCCTGAAAGAGCTGGCTGCCGTGCAAGCCGCGTTCAACCAATGGCACGAGCAGAGCGGGCGGCCGCTGTGTCAGCTGTCAGTGATGCTGGCGCATACGGTCAACCACTGAGCAGGTCGGTGTAGGGTGGATGACGCTTTTCCATCCACCATGGCGCTGTTGCGGTGGACGAAAAGAGCGTCGTCCACCCTACGCATGAGGGATCGAGATGGACAAGGTCATTGCCCGTGTTGCCCAAGCAATCAAACAGGCTGAGCGCATCCTGCTGATCACTGGTGCCGGGCTGTCCGCCGACTCCGGTTTGCCCACCTATCGCGGCCTTGGCGGCCTGTACAACGGTCACACCGCCGAAGGCTTGCCGATTGAGGAAGCGCTGTCCGGCCCGATGCTGCAGCGCGATCCGGCGTTGTGCTGGAAATACCTGGCGGAGCTGGGCAAGGCTTGCCTGGGTGCCCAGGCCAATGCGGGGCACTATGCGATTGCCGAGCTGCAGCGCAGAAAGCCGCAGTGCTGGCTGCTGACCCAGAATATCGACGGCTACCACCGCGCTGCTGGCAGCCCGATGGAGCGGGTGATCGAGATTCATGGCGAGCTGGCACCGTTGTATTGCCAGTCCTGTGGCGCAGTCGACGCCGAGCTGGCGGAGCATCTTGAGCGCCCGCTGCCACCCAAATGCCGCCAGTGCGCCGGAGTGCTGCGCCCGCCGGTGGTGCTGTTCGAGGAAATGCTCCCCGAGCAGGCTATCGACACGCTCTATTGCGAGGTGCGCAAAGGCTTTGAGGTGGTGATCAGCATTGGTACTAGCGCGAGCTTCCCCTATATCGTCGAGCCGCTGCTGCGCACGCGCCAGGCGGGCGGCTTTACCGTGGAAATCAACCCGCAGCGCACCGACTTGAGCGCTCGGGTGGATGTGCATCTACAAGGGCGGGCGTTAGATGTTTTGCCAGAACTACTGAGTCACATCTAGAGCCATAGAATTTGCAAATGCATGCCATAGAGGGCATAGTCGCGCTCTTGTGAAATTCACCGACACGGTCGTGCCCATGCTCAAACGCCTCGCACCCCTCGTGCCTATCGCACTCTCCATGGTTCTGGCCGCCTGTGCCAACCATGCCCCACAGCCGCAGCTGGTAACCCAGCCTGCAGTGTTCTCCTCGACAGACCTTGCCGAGTTTGACGAACAAGCCAAAGAAGCAGCTCTGGGCGACTTCACTGAAGACAAATCCTACAAACTGCCAGAACTGGCTGACAGCATCCTGACTCATGGCCTGTCGCTGGTGGGCACCCGTTATCGTTACGGCGGCAGTTCGGTGAAGTCCGGCTTCGATTGCAGCGGCTTTATCGGTTATCTGTTCAAGGAAGAGCTGGGCATGCAACTGCCGCGCTCGTCCCGCGACATGATCAATATCGACGCACCGCTGGTGTCGCGTGATGACTTGGAACCGGGCGATTTGCTGTTCTTCAGCACCAATGGCCGTAACCGCGTCAGCCATGCCGGCATCTACATGGGCGATAACCAGTTTATCCACTCCAGCAGCAGCCGCAGCGGTGGCGTGCGGGTCGATAGCCTGGATGATCGCTACTGGTCGCGCACCTTTATCGAGGCCAAGCGCGCCCTGGCGCTGGCTCCAAGCGAGTCGGTTGTACGCCACCCTTGAGCCCTGTGAGTGGCGGCTGAATCAGTTCGGTCGCTGCGATTAATCGATAATCCAGGCGCATCTCGATAGTTTTCAATAACCTGCCAAGCAAAGCTAAAGCTTGCACTACGATGTGCAAGCCGGCAGAGTAGGGCGCATCCCGGCTCAGGATCGCTCGTCCATGACCGCTATCGCCCGTCTCAGCTTGATTGTGCTTGCCGCGCTGCTTAGCGCCTGTGCCAGCCATGCCCCCACGCCAACCCCGCAACCTGTTGTGCATGCGCCAATCGGCAGCTTTAACGGCAATGCCGATGATGTGCTGTTTCGCGCCCTCGGCTTGGTCGGCACACCCTATCGCTACGGCGGCAATACCCCGGATGGCGGCTTTGATTGCAGTGGTCTGATTGGCTATGTGTACCGCGATGCGGCGGGTATCAGTCTGCCGCGCTCGACCCGTGAGCTGATCAGCATGCGCGCCCCGGCTGTCGGTCGCGACCGCCTGCAAAGTGGCGATCTGGTGTTCTTCGCTACCAATGGCGGCAGTCAGGTCAGTCACGCCGGTATCTATGTCGGCGATGGCCGTTTCGTGCATGCGCCTTCCAGCGGCGGCACCGTACGCCTGGACAGCCTGAGCAATACATACTGGCAACGCACTTATCTGAATGCCAAGCGCGTGTTCACCCCGGAGTTGGCGCGTAACCCCTGATAGCGATTATTTGCAGAGGGAGTAGGCATGACCAATCGAACGCTCAATCTCGATTCCGCCCTGTATCAATACCTGCTGGATGTATCCCTGCGTGAAACACCGCTGCTCAAGCGTCTGCGTGAGGAAACCGCGCATCTGAGCATGGCGCGTTGGCAGATCGCCCCCGAGCAGGGGCAGTTTATGGCCTTGCTGGTGCAGCTGACTGGTGCGCGGCGGATTGTCGAAGTGGGCACCTTTACCGGCTACAGCACCATCTGCATGGCCCAAGCCATGCCTGAAGGTGGTCGACTGATCTGCTGTGACATCCCCGGCGAGTACAACGCCACGGCCGAGTGTTACTGGCGCGAAGCAGGGCTAAGCTCGCGTATCGAACAGCGCCTGGCCCCCGCGTTACAAACCCTTGCGGTACTGGAGGCTGAAGGCCTGGCAGGCAGTATTGATCTGCTGTTTATTGACGCAGACAAGGCCAATTACCCAGCCTATCTGGAACATGCCCTGCGCCTGGTGCGCCAGGGCGGGCTGATCCTGTTCGATAACACCCTGTGGAGCGGGCGTGTGCTTGAGGAAAAACCTGAGAGCGACGACACCCGGGCGATTCAGGCGCTCAACCTGGCGTTGCGCGATGATCCGCGTATCGACCTGTCCCTGCTGCCGTTAGGTGACGGCCTGAGCCTGTGCCGTAAACGCTGAGCCCGTATGCCCGAACCGATTCGTCTGCCCGATCAACCTGATGCCTGCGAACTTTGCGCCCGAGCGACCGCTCTGACGCGCCATCACCTGATCCCCAAGGCGCTGCACAACAAGGTCTATGTGCAGAAACGCTTCGGCAAAAGCGAGCGCATCAGCGCCACGCTCTGGGTCTGCCGCGCCTGTCACAACCAGATCCACCGGCTGTTCAGCGAAAAGGAGCTGGCGCTGACCTACAACAACCGCGACAGTCTGCTCAGTGATGAACGCCTGCGTACCTTTGTCGAGTGGCTGGCCAGCAAGCCTGCAGGCTTTATGCCCAGACATTGAGCTGCCCCTGATTCACGGCTGCATGCCGCGCATTCGTTTGACGCTTAATCGCGAACTCTCTACCCTTCGCGCCTTGTAACAGGTGCCCCCAACGCTGTGCGTGTGCGGGGTGAAACTGGGAAGTCGGTGCGTTGTGCATTTACGCCAACTATTCCGACGCTGCCCCCGCAACGGTAAGTGAGTCAAACGCCGCTATTGCCACTGTGCTGTTTGCATGGGAAGGCGCGGCTTAGAACCTTTTATGATCTGCTGCGCGTCGGCTAAACGGCGTTGAAAACGGCCTCGGAATGCTCATTTACAATCAGTAAACTCCGCTTCCTCGGCCATTTTCGCCACCGTTTATCTCTAGCTCGCTAGATCATAAGTAGGTTCTGAGAACCTTAAGGTTCGCTCACAAGCCCGGAGACCGGCCTGTTGCAGTCCACGGCATCGCGGAGGGCGATGGCTGGCGTGTGGTGTGCGCTGTGCGCAGGCCCGCGCTTTCCCTATCTCCGCATGCTTTTTCCAGCCAGATCGCCCTGTGGCGGTGGAGCATGCGATGACTGAATCGATTGAACGTGACGCCCGGCACAAGGCGCGCATGGCCCGCAAGAAAGCCCTGATCGATGAAAAGATTGCCCAGGCCCAGGACGAGTACGGTCTGCTGCTGGTGCACAGCGGCAATGGCAAGGGCAAGAGCAGTAGCGCTTTTGGCATGGTCGCCCGCGCCCTGGGTCACGGCCTCAAGGTCGGCGTGGTGCAATTTATCAAGGGTGCAGCCAGCACCGGCGAGGAAAGCTTCTTCCGCCGTTTCCCCGATGAAGTCAGCTACCACGTAATGGGCGAGGGCTTTACCTGGGAGACGCAGGATCGCCAGCGCGATATCGACAAGGCCCGCGAAGCCTGGGCGGTGGCGGCGCAGCTGCTGAATGACCCTGCCATCGGCCTGGTGGTGCTCGACGAGCTGAATATCGCGTTGAAATACGGCTATCTGGAACTCGACGCGGTGCTCGCCGATATCGAAGCGCGGCCGTTGCTGCAGCATGTGGTGGTAACCGGTCGCGGCGCGCTGCCGGGGATGATTGAGGCGGCGGATACCGTCACCGAGATGAGCCTGGTCAAGCATGCGTTCAAGGCCGGGGTTAAGGCGCAGAAGGGGGTCGAGTTTTGACCAGCGCTCGTTCATGCCCGGCGTTATTGATCGCCGCACCGGCTTCCGGCCAAGGCAAGACTACGGTGACCGCCGCCTTGGCGCGTTTGCATGCGCGTCAGGGCAAGCGCGTACGGGTGTTCAAGTGCGGCCCGGATTTTCTCGATCCGATGATTCTCGCCCGCGCCAGCGGCGCGCCGGTGTATCAGCTCGACCTGTGGATGGTCGGCGCAGCGCAGAGCCGCAAGCTGCTCTGGGAAGCCGCAGGTGAAGCTGATCTGATTCTGATCGAAGGGGTGATGGGCCTGTTCGATGGCACGCCATCGGCTGCCGACCTGGCCCGGCATTTCGGCGTGCCGGTGCTGGCGGTGATCGACGGCTCGGCCATGGCGCAGACCTTCGGTGCCATGGCCCATGGCCTGGCGACCTTTCAGCCTGATCTGCCGTTCTCCGGGGTGCTCGGCAATCGGGTTGGCAGTGCGCGGCATGGCGAGATATTGCGCGACGCGCTACCAGCCTCGATTCGCTGGTACGGCGCTTTGCCGCGCAGCGCCGAAGTCGGCTTGCCGAGTCGCCATCTGGGCCTGGTGCAGGCGGGCGAGTTGGTCGACCTGGATGCGCGCCTGGACGCCGCCGCCGATGCCTTGGCCGCCAGTGCCGATACCAGCCTGCCGCCGCCAGTCAGCTTTGCCGCACCTGAGTCTTGCGGCATTGAGCCGTTGCTTAAGGGCGTGCGGATTGGCGTGGCGCGCGACAGCGCCTTTGCCTTTCTCTACCAGGCCAACCTCGATCTGCTGCGCGAACTGGGCGCTGAATTGACGTTCTTTTCCCCGCTCAGCGATCAGCAATTGCCCGATATCGACAGCCTGTATCTGCCCGGCGGCTACCCAGAGTTGCATCTGCCCACGCTTGAGGCCAACCAGCCCATGGCCGCGTCGATTCGCGCGCACCATGCAGCCGGCAAGCCGATTCATGCCGAGTGCGGCGGCATGCTCTATCTGCTCGACAAACTGACCGACAAACAGGGTGCCAGCGGGCAGATGCTTGGCTTGTTAAACGGCGAGGCGACCCTGCAGCCGCGCATGACCGCCATGGCTTTACAGCAGGCGGAACTGCCAGAAGGGCTGCTGCGCGGCCACAGTTTTCACTACTCAGCGTTAAGCAGCGAGCTGCAACCGTTGACCCGTGGCGAATGCCCGAACTACAAGCGCACCAGTGAGGCGGTCTATCGCCAGGGCCGGATGACCGCCTCCTATATCCACTTCTATCTGCCGTCCGATCCGGCTGCCGCCGCCGCACTGTTTCGCCCCGGAGCGCCGGTATGAGCGAGCAGGCCTTCAGCCTTGAGGAGCGTGCGGCGGTGTATCGCGCCATCGCCGAGCGCCGCGATATGCGCCATTTCAGCGGCGGTGAAGTGGCGCCCGAGTTGCTTGCGCGTATGCTCGAAGCCGCCCATCAGGCCCCCAGCGTCGGCCTGATGCAGCCTTGGCGGTTTATTCGCATCACCCGCCCGGCCCTGCGTGAGGCGATTCACGGCCTGGTGGAGGAGGAGCGCCTGCGCACCGCCGAAGCATTGGGCGAGCGCAGCGACGAATTTATGCAGCTCAAGGTCGAGGGCATCCGCGACTGCGCCGAGCTGCTGGTGGTGGCCCTGATGGACGGCCGCGAGGCCCATGTGTTTGGCCGACGCACCTTGCCGGAAATGGACCTGGCGTCCCTGGCTTGCGCCATTCAGAACCTCTGGCTGGCTGCCCGCGCCGAAGGGCTGGGTATGGGCTGGGTGTCGCTGTTTGAGCCCCAATCCCTGGCGGATCTGCTCAACATGCCGGCCGGCAGCAAGCCGCTGGCGGTGCTGTGCCTGGGGCCAGTGACGGAGTTCTATGAGGCGCCGATGCTGGTGCAGCAAGGCTGGGCCGAGCCACGACCGCTCAGTGAGTTGCTGTTTGAGAACCAGTGGGGCACGCCATGAGCCTGGTTCTCAGCACCTGCGCCGGGGTCGCCCTGGATGCAATTTTTGGCGAGTCCAAGGGCTGGCATCCGCTAGTGGCCTTTGGTCGTATGGCTGAGCGTATCGAGCAGCGCTTCAATCCGGCGGGCGGCGGTTGGCGCAGCCATGGCGTCAGCGCCTGGTGCCTGGCGGTATTGCCGCTGACCCTGCTGGCCTGGCTGTTGAGCCAGATCAGCGGGCTGGGTTGGGCGGTGGAAATTCTTGCGCTGTACGCCGCGCTTGGCCTGAAAAGCCTGGGCGAGCATGCCATGCCGGTGGCCCAGGCGCTGCGCCTGGGCGATCTGCGCCTGGCGCGCGAGCGGGTCGGTTATATGGTCAGCCGCAATACCGCGCAGCTGGACGCCACGGGTGTGGCCCGCGCTGGCAGCGAGTCGGTGCTGGAAAACGGCAGCGATGCGGTGTTTGCTGCATTGTTCTGGTTTGTGATTGCCGGTGCGCCGGGCGTGGTGCTTTACCGCCTGAGTAATACCCTGGACGCCATGTGGGGCTATCGCAATGAGCGCTTTGAACGCTTCGGCTGGGCCGCGGCGAAGATCGACGATGCACTCAACTATCTGCCTGCGCGGCTGGTCGCCTTGACCTACGCGCTGCTCGGCAAAACTACTCTGGCGTTGCGCTGCTGGCGTACCCAGGCACCGCTGTGGGACAGCCCCAATGCCGGCCCGGTGATGGCGGCTGGTGCAGGGGCGCTGGGCGTGAGCCTGGGCGGCGCGGCGGAATATCATGGCGAGCTGCATATACGCCCTGAACTGGGCGCGGGGCCGCAACCCAAGGCGCGGGATATCGAACGGGCACTCAATCTGGTCAACGGCGGTGTGCTGCTGTGGTTGGCGCTGCTGCTGTTGTGGGGGGCTTTTTATGCGTGAACCTTCTAATGCTTGAGCACGGCGGTCGCTTGCGCGCGGCCTCGCTGCGTTATGGCATTGCTTTGGCGGATTGGCTGGATTTGTCCACGGGCATCGCGCCTTACGGTTGGCCGCTGCCGGCAATTCCTGCCAGCGCCTGGGCACGCCTGCCCGAGCAGCAGGATGGCCTGGAAATCGCCGCCCGCGATTACTACGGCGTGAGCAATCTGCTGCCGGTAGCCGGTTCGCAAGCCGCGATCCAGGCGCTGCCGCGTCTGCTGCGCCACGTCACGGTGGGTATCGTTTCGCCGGCTTATGCCGAGCATGCGGCGGCCTGGCAGCGTGAAGGGCACCGTCTGCTGGAACTCAGCGAAGGAGCGATTGAGCGGGCGCTGGAGCGCATTGATGTCTTGCTGCTGGTCAATCCGAACAACCCCACCGGGCGCTGCGTCGAACCTGCGCGTTTGCTGGAGTGGCATCGGCGGTTGGCCGAACGGGGCGGCTGGCTGGTGGTAGACGAGGCCTTTATCGACTGCACGCCCGCCTTCAGTCTGGCGGCGTTCAGCGAGTTGCCGGGGCTGATCGTGCTGCGCTCGTTTGGCAAGTTTTTCGGCTTGGCGGGTATTCGCCTGGGCTTTGTCCTGGCGCAGCCGCAGTTGCTGGCGCAATTGGCCGAGTTACTCGGGCCTTGGGCCATCAGTGGGCCGAGCCGGGTGGTGGCCACGGCGTTATTGCAGGATATGGCCGGCCAGCAGGTGCAACGTGAGCGGTTGCTGGCCGATGGCGAACGTCTGGCGGCGCTGCTGACTGCGCATGGCCTCAGTCCTACAGGCGGTTGTGCGCTGTTCCAGTTCTGCTGCACACCGCAGGCCGCCTTGCTGCATGAGTTTCTCGCCCTGCAGGGGATTCTTACCCGCCTGTTTGAACAGCCGCTGAGCCTGCGTTTTGGTCTGCCGCCGGATGAAGCCGGCTGGCAGCGTTTGCAGCAAGCGCTGGCGGTCTTCGCTGGAGAGTTGCCATGACCACACTGATGGTGCAGGGCACCACCTCGGATGCCGGCAAAAGCACCCTGGTCACCGCGCTGTGCCGCTGGCTTAAGCGCCAGGGTGTGAGCGTGGTGCCGTTTAAACCGCAGAATATGGCGCTCAACTCAGCGGTTACCGCCGACGGTGGCGAGATCGGCCGCGCCCAGGCCGTGCAGGCCCAGGCCGCCGGACTGGCGCCGCATACCGATATGAACCCGGTGCTGCTCAAGCCCAATAGCGATACCGGCGCCCAGGTGATCATCCATGGCCGCGCGCTGAGCAGCATGGATGCCGTGGCTTATCACGACTACAAGAAGGTGGCGATGCAGGCGGTGCTGCAATCGCACCAGCGCTTGAGCGCCGCTTATCCGGTGGTGATGGTGGAGGGTGCGGGGTCGCCGGCGGAGATCAACCTGCGCGCCGGCGATATCGCCAATATGGGTTTTGCCGAGGCGGTGGACTGCCCGGTGATCCTGATTGCCGATATCGACAAGGGCGGGGTATTTGCTCACCTGGTCGGCACCCTGGCGTTGCTCTCTGAAAGCGAGCAGGCGCGGGTGCAGGGTTTTGTCATCAACCGTTTTCGCGGTGATATCGCCCTGTTGCAACCAGGGCTGGATTGGTTGGAGCAGCGCACCGGCAAACCGGTACTGGGCGTATTGCCCTACCTGATGGATTTCCACCTGGAAGCCGAGGACGCCATCGATATTCGCCAGAGCGCCAAGGCGGCCGAGCGGATCAAAGTGGTGGTGCCGGTGTTGCCCCGCATCAGCAACCACACCGATTTCGACCCGCTGCGCCTGCATCCGCAGGTCGAGCTGTGCTTTGTCGGCCCCGGCCAGGCGATTCCTGCGGCTGACCTGATTATCCTGCCCGGCTCGAAAAGCGTGCGCAGCGATCTGGCCTTTCTGCGACAGCAAGGCTGGCCGGCGGCTATCGATAAGCACCTGCGCTATGGCGGCAAGCTGCTGGGCATCTGCGGCGGGCTGCAGATGCTCGGCACGCAGATAGACGATCCCCATGGCCTGGAAGGCGCGGCGGGTTCCAGCCCAGGGCTGGGGCTGTTGGATTTCCGCACCGTGCTGGAGCCGGAGAAGCAGCTGCGCAATGTGCACGGCCAGCTGTGCCTGGAAGATGTGCCGGTCAGCGGTTACGAGATTCATGCCGGTGTCAGCAGTGGCGTAGCCCTGGATGCGGCGGCGGTGCAACTGGATGATGGCCGTAGCGACGGCGCGCTGAGTGCCGATGGCCAGGTGCTTGGCACCTATCTGCATGGTTTGTTTGAAAGCAGCGAAGCCTGTAGCGCACTGCTGCGCTGGGCCGGCCTGCGCGAGGTGCAGGCAGTGGATTACCACGCCCTGCGCGAGCGTGATATCGAGCGTCTGGCCGATCTGGTCGAGGCGCATCTGGATACGAAGAAGTTACGTGAGCTTTGTAACCTGTAGCCCGGATGAAATCCGGGACAGCTGTGGCGGGCATAAGATCGCTCCCGGATTGCATCCGGGCTACGAAGCACGCGCTTGTATGCGGGGCTTTTGTGGGAGGGGCCGGGCGGCGATCCGCTTTAGCCGCGATTGGCTGGCCTAGAAGTGTCGCGGCTAAAGCCCCTCCCGCGGTCCGTGGTACTGAATTCGAACAAAGGTGAACCATGCATGAACTGATTCTTGGCGGTGCCCGTTCCGGCAAAAGCCGTCTGGCCGAGCGACTGGCGGCCGAGTGCGGCCTGGCGGTCACCTATATCGCCACCAGCCAGCCGCTGGATGGCGAGATGAATGCGCGCATTCAACACCACCGCGAACGTCGTCCAGCGGCTTGGGGGCTGGTGGAAGAACCGCTGGCCCTGGCTAAGGTACTGCGCGAGCAGGCGGGCGCGGATAAGTGTCTGTTGGTCGATTGCCTGACCCTGTGGCTGACCAATCTGTTAATGCTGGATAACCCGGCGCGCCTGAGCGCCGAGCGCGATGCGTTGCTGGACTGTGTGAGCGGCTTGCCGGGGCGGATTCTGCTGGTCAGCAATGAAACCGGCCTGGGCGTGGTGCCGCTGGGCGAGCTGACCCGCCGCTATGTCGATGAGGCAGGCTGGCTGCACCAGGCCCTGGCCGAGCGTTGTGAGCGTGTGGTGTTTACCGTGGCGGGGTTGCCGATGGTTCTCAAGGGGAAAGCGCTATGAGTGAGCAATGGTGGCAACAGGGCTGTCAGGCGCTGGATATGCCCGCGCGCAGCAAGGCCCAGGCGCGTCAGCTCGAACTGACCAAGCCGGCCGGCTCGCTCGGCCAGCTGGAGCAGTTGGCGATTGAGCTGGCGGCTATGCAAGGCAGTCAGCGGCCGCAGATTGAGCAGCTGTGGATCAGTATTTTTGCCGGTGACCACGGCGTGGTCGCCGAAGGTGTATCGGCGTTTCCCCAGGCGGTTACCGGGCAGATGCTGCGCAATTTCGTCAATGGCGGCGCGGCGATCAGCGTATTGGCCAAGCAGCTGGGCGCGACGCTGGAGGTCATCGACCTGGGCACCGCGCTGCCGCTGGAGCCGCTGCGCGGCGTGCGTCATCTGCATATCGGTGCGGGCACGGCGAACTTCGCCCAGGGCCCGGCGATGACCGCCGCGCAGTTGCTGCTGGCCCTGGAGGCCGGCCAGGCCAGCGTGCAGCGCGCCCGTGAGGCCGGCAGCCAACTGTTTATTGGCGGCGAAATGGGCATTGGCAATACCACTGCCGCCACGGCCATGGCCTGCCTGCTGCTGGAGTGTCCGGCGCTGGAGCTGGTCGGCCCTGGCACCGGTCTGGATAGCGCGGGCGTGGCGCATAAAGCCGAGGTGATCGAGGCGGCGCTGGAATTGCACCGCCCGGCGCTCAGCGAACCCATCGATATCCTGCAGCGCCTCGGTGGCTTCGAGATTGCCGCGCTGAGCGGTGCCTACCTGGCCTGTGCGCAGCAGGGCATCACCGCCTTGGTGGATGGTTATATATGCAGTGTTGCCGCCTTGCTGGCGGTACAGCTGAATCCGGATTGTCGCAACTGGCTGCTGTTTGCCCACAGCGGCGCCGAGCCTGGCCATCAGCGGGTGCTTAAGGCGCTGCAGGCTGAGCCGCTGCTCGACCTGGGCCTGCGTCTGGGTGAGGGCAGTGGGGCGGCCTTGGCGGTGCCTTTGCTGCAACTGGCCTGCAGCCTGCACAACGATATGGCCACCTTTGCCGAGGCGGCGGTGGCCGAGCGCCCGGCATGACGGTCTACCTGGAGCTGCTGCGCCACGGTGAAACCGAATTGGGCGGTGGCCTGCGCGGTAGCCTCGACGATGCCCTGACCGAAACCGGCTGGGCGCAGCTACGCGCGGCGGTGGCTGATGGCAGCCGCTGGGATCGGCTTATCAGCTCGCCCTTGCAGCGCTGCGCGCGCTTTGCCGAAGAGCTGGCGACGCAGCACGGTGTGCCACTCAGTCTGGAGCCGGATCTGCAGGAGCTGCATTTCGGCGCGTGGGAAGGGCGCAGTACCGCCGAACTGATGCAGACCAGCGCAGAAGATTTGGGCCGTTTCTGGAGCGATCCCTATGGCTTTACCCCGCCCGAAGGCGAGACGCTGCTGGCCTTCGAAGCGCGGATATTAGGCGCCTTGCAGCACTTGCAGGCTCTGCATGCCGGCGAGCGCTTGCTGCTGGTCACCCACGGCGGGGTGATCCGCCTGCTGCTGGCGCGTGCCCGTGGTTTGCCGCGCAATGATCTGCTGCAGGTAGCGGTCGGCCATGCCGAGCGCTATCAACTGTGCCTGGATGAACAGGGGCAACTGTGGGAGCGCGCATGACGCCCTGGTGGATTGCCCTGCAATTCCTTACCCGCCTGCCAGTGACCCTGGTCGGCATGCCTACGCCTGAGCAGGTCGGCCGTTCGCTGCTGTTCTACCCGCTGGTGGGGCTGCTGATCGGTGGGTTGCTGCTCGCGGCGCAGCAACTGCTGGGCGATAGCGCGGTGCTGTTGCAGGCGGCGCTGCTGCTGACGCTGTGGGTGGGCATCAGTGGCGGTTTGCATCTGGATGGCCTGGCCGACAGCGCCGATGCCTGGGTTGGCGGCTTCGGCGATAAACAGCGCACCCTGGCCATTATGAAAGACCCACGCAGCGGGCCGATTGCGGTGGTGGTGCTGGTACTGCTGCTATTGCTCAAGTTTGCCGCGCTGGTGGCCTTGCTGGAGAGCGGCTCCGGGTTGTTGCTGTTACTGGTGCCCTGGCTGGCGCGCTGTCTGCTGCCGCTGCTGTTTATGACCACGCCCTATGTGCGTGCCGGCGGCCTGGGCCAAGCGCTGGCTGAGCATCTGCCACGCCGGCAACTGCCTTGGGTGCTGGCCGCCAATGCGCTGGCCATGTTGCTGTTTGGCTGGCCGGCGCTGCTGGCCTTGTTGGTAGCCGGTGGCGTGTTTATCTGGCTGCGCAGCTTGATGCTCAAACGTTTGGATGGCACCACCGGTGATACCGCCGGAGCTCTGCTGGAAATAGCCGAGTGCGCGGTGCTGGTGGCCTTGGCCTGCTAGCGTGTAAGGACAGCAAGACGTAGCAGGGATGTATATGGTGCGCAGGTCGTTTTACTCGACGCTGTTGGCGGCATTGCTCGGGGCCTTGCCCTGTGCTGACGTATTGCAGGCCGAGGAGCTGGTGTGGGGCGTTGTGCCGATCCCGGGTGTCTTCAATGTGCGCGAGGGTCAGGTGGTTGATGGTGTGCTGTTCGAGGCCATGCAACTGTTGGCTGCACGCCTGCCCGAGCTGCAGATGCGCTATGAAGTATTGCCCATGGCGCGCGTCGAACAGCGCATGGGCGAGCAGAGCGAAATGTGCAGCAGCGGCCAGCTGCAGAGCCCCGAGCGTGATCAGCAGGGTTACTTCGTACCCTATGTGGCGACCACGCCGATCCATGTGCTGGTCCGCCGGCAAACCCGCGATCAACTGCTGATCGAAGACGGCCAGGTCAGCCTCGACTGGCTGTTCGGCAATCCCTATCTACGTGGTGCTCTGGCCAAGAGTCGGGTCTATCCCGCGTCGATTCGTGAACGCCTGCTGCAGGCGCACGCCGCAGGGCATCTCCCCGAGCTGGGTGGCAGCCAGGGTGGGGAAAACCTGCTGCTGATGGTCAGCCATCACCGTCTGGATTATGCCTTCGATTACCCGGTGATCTACACCGAGGTGATGCGTCATTTCAGCCTCAGTGATGCGCTGGTCAGCGTGCCGCTGCGGGAAAACGCCGAACTGGTGACGGTGGGCATCTACTGCTCACGCACGCCATGGGGCGCGCGCATGGCTGGGCGTCTCGACCGGGCCATTCGTGAGCTTTCTGCTACGCCCGCCAGCACCCTGGCGATCTACCAGCGTTGGCTGCCGCCCGAGGTGTACAGCCACTACCACAAGCAGTTGCTGGCGTTCTTCGCTCAGCGCGCCAGTGCCGCGCCGCTGCTGTTCGATTAGCCGGCCGTTCTCAACGCAGGCTTACCCTCGCAGATGATGTTCTCAGCGGCCTGTTAGCCGATGGTCGGCTTGCCAGCATGGCTAGCTCAAGGTGCAATCTGTAGCACTGGATTGCCGAACAGCTGTAGCTGTCACTTGAGCGGGTAGCGGTATATATCTGCGCCATATTGCCGATTTCTTGATAAGCGGGTCGCTACCCGTAAAGGACAACCTATGACTTCGTTATGGCGCACCAGTGGCTGGTTAATGCTGGGCGCATCGCTGGTTCTGGCGCTGTCGCTGGGTATTCGCCATGGTTTTGGTCTGTTCCTGCCACCGATGAGCGCCGAGTTTGGCTGGGGCCGTGAGGTATTTGCCTTTGCCATTGCCTTGCAGAACCTGATCTGGGGCCTGACCCAGCCCTTTACCGGCGCCCTGGCCGACCGCTTCGGCGCCAAACGCACGGTGATTGTTGGCGGCATTCTCTACGCTATTGGCCTCGGCTGCATGGGCCTGGCTGATTCGCCGATGAGTCTGTCGCTGAGCGCCGGGCTGCTGATCGGTATTGGTTTGTCCGGCACCTCGTTCTCGGTGATTCTCGGCGCAGTGGGCCGCGCCGTGCCGATGGAAAAACGCAGCATGGCCATGGGCATCGCCGCCGCCGCCGGCTCCTTTGGCCAGTTCGCCATGCTCCCCGGCACCCTGGGGTTGCTTAGCTGGCTCGGCTGGTCAGTGGCGTTGATGGCGTTGGGCTTGCTGGTGGCGCTGATCATACCGTTGGCGGCGATGCTCAAGGACACGCCGCTGCCGCTCACCGGTCAGGAGCAGACCCTGGGTGAGGTCTTGCGCGAGGCCTGCAGCCATTCCGGTTTCTGGCTGTTGGCATTGGGCTTTTTCGTCTGCGGTTTTCAGGTGGTATTTATCGGCGTGCATCTGCCAGCCTATCTGGTCGACCAGCATCTGCCGGCGCTGGTCGGCACTACGGTGCTGGCGCTGGTGGGTCTGTTCAATATCTTTGGCACTTATATCGCCGGCTGGCTGGGTGGGCGGATGTCCAAACCGCGCCTGCTCAGCGCGCTGTACCTGGCACGGGCGGTGGTGATTGTGGCATTTATCCTGACGCCACTGACGGTGTGGAGCGCCTATGCCTTTGGCGTGGCCATGGGCCTGTTGTGGCTGTCGACGGTGCCGCTGACCAATGGCACGGTGGCGACCCTGTTCGGTGTGCGCAATCTGTCGATGCTTGGCGGCATCGTCTTTCTGTTCCACCAGTTGGGGGCTTTTCTCGGCGGCTGGATGGGCGGCTATCTGTATGACCATACCGGCAGTTATGATCTGGTCTGGCAGATTGCCGTGCTGCTCAGCCTGCTGGCCGCCGCGCTGAACTGGCCAGTACGCGAGCTGCCCGTGGCCCGCTTGCAACAACAGGAGGCGAATGCATGAATACCGACTATGGCTGGAACACCGCGCTGGTGATGGGCGGCATGTTGGCCCTGGGCCTGGCCTGGTGGGGCTGGCTGCAAAGTGGCCTGGCCTTTCTGCAGCTGGGTTTGGGTGTATGTTAAGGCTGTTACTCTGTCGTTCCAGTTACTCAAGGTGATGTGTATGTGGCGTTTTCCCCTGCTGGTTGTCGCTCTGCTCAGTGCCTGGGTTGGGCCGACGCAGGCTGCCGAATGCCCCGCGTTGCTGCAGGGGGAGGTGCAGAAGCTGCGCAGCGAGGAGCGCATCGATCTGTGTGCACAGTTTGCCGGTAAGCCGCTGGTGGTGGTCAATACCGCCAGCTTCTGCGGCTTTACCCCACAGTTCAAAGGCCTGGAAGCGCTCTACCAGCGCTACAAGGAGCAGGGGCTGCAGGTTCTTGGTGTGCCTTCCGATGACTTCCGTCAGGAAGCCGACAACAGCGAAGAAATTGCCAAGGTCTGCTACGTCAATTACGGCGTGACCTTCCCCATGAGCGAAACCCAGCGCGTTACCGGCAGCGATGCGCTGCCGCTGTTCAAGGAACTGGCCGCGCAAAGCCAGGCACCGCGCTGGAATTTTTCCAAGTATGTGATCGACGCCCAGGGCAAGGTGATCGCCAGCTTCCCCAGTAGCACCACCCCGGATGACCCGGCACTGCTGGCTGCCGTCGCGCAGGCCATCGCCTCGCAGCATTGAGGCATCACCCATCTGGGCGATAGCCCATACCGCAGCACCTCCTTAGAGTTGTGAGTACGCCGGACGCAGTTTCCCGGCGTGCCAACAAGAAAAATAAGGAGGCACCCATGCGTCGCGTTATTACTTCTGCTCTAGCTGTATGCGCCCTGGTCGGCGCGGTTGAGGCCCAGGCCAACTACACCAAGACCAAATACCCGATCGTGCTGGTGCACGGGGTGACCGGCTTCGACACCATCGGCGGCCTGATCAACTATTTCCACACCATCCCCTGGAACCTCGAGCGCGATGGCGCCAAGGTCTATGTGGCCAGTGTGTCGGCACTCAATGACAGCGAACAGCGCGGCGCCGCCCTGGCGCAGCAGATTGTGCCGTGGGCCGGTGCCAATGGCGGCAAAGTCAATCTGATCGGCCACAGTCAGGGTTCACCAACTTCACGCGTTGCCGCCTCGTTGCGTCCGGATCTGGTGGCCTCGGTAACCTCGGTCAATGGGGTGAACAAAGGCTCGAAAGTTGCCGATGTGCTGCGCGGTGTGATCCCGCCGAACAGCGCCATCGAAGGCGGGGCCAATGGTCTGGCCAACGCCATAGGCGCGGTGATCAACCTGCTGTCTGGCAGCAGCAACCCGCAAAACGGCCTGGCCGCGCTGAAAACCCTGACCACTGCTGGCACCACTGCATTGAATGGTCGCCATCCGTGGGGCGTGAACAGCAGCAGCTACTGCGCCAAGTCCACTGAAGTGCACAACGTGCGCGGGCACAACATCCGTTACTACTCCTGGACCGGCAACACCTCCTACACCAACGTCTTTGATGCGGTCGATCCGTTTCTCGCCATCACTGGGCTGGCCTTTGGTAGCGAGAAGAACGATGGCCTGGTCGGCGTTTGCTCCACTTACCTGGGGCAGGTGATCGGTGATGACTACAACATGAACCACGTGGATGCGATCAACCACCTGTTCGGCGTGCGTGGCTGGACCGAGCCGGTTTCACTGTATCGCCAACATGCCAACCGCCTGAAAAGCAAAGGCGTCTGACCGTCACCCGGCGGGCTGCGCCATGCAGCCCGCATTCTGGAGGTCATATGGCCCTGTCGTTGCGCTCAACTGTTCCTCTCCTGGTACTGGCCGGCAGCGTTGCCGGCCTTACGCTTTACTGGCAGTGGCCAGCCGCTGCGTTACCCGTCGCGCCTGCCATTCCTGCTGCCGCTACGGCGCCTCTGTCCGTCGCCCCCAGCCCTCTGCTGGCAACCGCCAAACCAGGTACCTCAACTGCTAGAGCACCAGCAAGCCTGCCGGGTTTGCAGGGCACCGAAGTGGATGGTGAACTGAAAGCGGACAGTGCCGGCAATCTGCAACTGAACCTGGCGCTGCGTGATTACCTGGATTACTTCCTCAGCGCTGCCGATCAGGCCGGACTGGAAACCGTAGTCGAGGTGATGCTGGCCGACGCGCGCGGACGTTTGCCGGAACCCGCTCTGGGCCAGTTTATTGGCCTGCTGGGCGACTATATGGACTACAAACGCGCCAGCCTGGCGCTGCTGCAGCAACCCTTGAGCACAACCCAGCAAAGCACCCCGGATGGCCAGCTGGTTGCCTTGCAACGGGCCTTCGAGCAGCTGGCAGAGTTGCGTCGGGCGCATTTTTCCAGTGCCGCTGCCGAGGCCCTGTTTGGTGCGGAAGAGGCTTATGGCCGCTACACCCTGGATAATCTGGCGCTGATGGCCCGTACTGATCTCAGTGAGCACGCCAAGGCTCAGGCGCAGGAGCGCTTGCGTGCTCAGCTCCCCGAAGCCATGCGCGCCAGTGAAGAGCGTCAGGCCCAGGCGCAGGCGTTGCAGGTTCAGACAGACAAACTCTGGCAGGAGGGGGCAAGCGAAGAGCAGGTGCGCCAGCTGCTTGCCTTGACCTATGATCCGCCCACGGTCGAACGTCTGCTCAGCGAGCAGCGTAACGAGCGCGCCTGGCAACAACGCTATGCCACCTACCAGCAGGAACTTGCCGCCTTGCAGGGCAATGGCCTCAGTGCTGCGGATCAGCAGCAGGAGCAGCAGCGTTTGCGCCAGCGTCTATTCAGCGCCGAAGATCAGCACCGGGTGGAAACCTATGACGCCATTGCCGCCAAGCAGCAGGACAATCAACCGCCCGAGTTGTAAGCCATGAGCCTGGAACGTCAGGAAGCGCTGCTACTGGCCCAGCAGCGCCGCGGCTACCGGCGGCTGCGTTTTACTGGTGTGCTGGAAGACGAGTTTGTCGAGCACCGGGTGCAGCGTATCCGCCGCCGCCTGCTGCTGATCATCAGCACCGCGGTGATCTTTCAGCTGGTCTACACCGTCCTCGATCTGTTGCTGCTCCCCCTCAACGCCAGCCTTGCCACCCTGCCAGTGCGGATGCTGGGCATATTTGGTGCGCTGCTGTCCTTCTTCTACTGTCGCCGCCCTCAGAGCCCGCCGCGCCGCGCCTTGCTGGCCTATGTGGCCGCTTATGCCCTTAACGGTGTTTGCGTGGCGGTAATCATCCATCTGTGCTGGAGTCTGGGCGTAGCCATGCCCTATGACGGGCTGTTTCTGGTGCTGCTGTTTGGCTACGTGCTGCTGGGTGTGTCGTTCCGCTCCGTCAGTCTGGCGTCCTGGGGCGTGTGCGGGCTGTTCCTCTGGTTGGGGCTTGTGGCTACCGGTGGCAGCGTAGCGCTGGGTTATCAGGGCCTGTTTCTGTTCTGCGCCAACCTGATCGGCAGTGTCGGCGCCTACCTGCAGGAGCACGGCCAGCGCGGCGCCTGGCTCAACCTGCGTTTGCTCGATCTGGCGCGGCAGCGCGCCGAAGCCGACGATGCACGCAAGCTGCGCCTGCTGGCCGCCGCCAGCCATGATCTGCGCCAACCACTCAACGCCATGGGCCTGTATGCCCAGCACTTGCTGGAGCAGAACCAGGACCCCGGCGTGCACCGCATCAGCAGTCGCCTGGCGATTGCCGTGGAGCAGCTCAGCCGGCTGTTGCAGTCGCTGTTTGATTACACCCGTCTGACCCTGCCTGGTGGGGTGCAGGCCAAGCTGCAAGTGTTTGCTTTGCGCCCCTTGCTGGCGCGCCTGAGTGGTGAAAGCCGCGCCGAGGCCGACGCCCAGGGTGTCGAACTGCAGCTGCAATGTGCAGAGCTCTGGGTACGCAGTGATCCGCTGCTGCTCGAGCGCGTGCTGCGCAATCTGCTCAGCAACGCCTTGCGCCATGCCCAGGCGCGGCATGTCTGGCTGCATGCCCGTATGGAGCAGGGCGTGGTGCAGCTGGAGGTCGGTGACGACGGCCAGGGCCTGAGTGAGGAGGAACAGAGTCAGGTCTTTGAAGAGTTCCGCCAACTGGATAACCCAGGGCGTAATGCCGAGCGCGGTCTGGGTCTGGGCTTGGCCATCGTCCAGCAACTGGCGCAGTTGCTTGGGCATCCGTTGCAGCTGGATTCGAGCCCAGGCGCGGGCGCGCGCTTTATCCTGCAACTGCCGCAGGCTGAAGCCGGCGAGTGGCAAGCACCGCCGGCAGTTGCCGCAGCATTGAGCGGGCGGGTGTTATTGCTGGAAGACGACGCCGCGGGCCGAGAGGCGTTGTCCGGTTTGCTGCAGCGCTGGGGTTGCGAGGTCTGGGCCTGCGCCGATCCAGCCGAGGCTTTGCAGTGTTTGTCCGAGGCGCAGCCGCAGGTGCTGATCAGCGACTATCGGCTGGCGGCCACCGAGGACGGCTTGCGCGTTATCGAGCGTTTGCGCGAAGAGGCCGGACGCATGCTGCCGGCATTGCTGATTACCGCCGATGTCAGCGCCGACCTGCAGGAGCGCTGCACCCGCGCCCATGTCACCTTGCTCGGCAAACCGCTGCTGCCAGCCCGTTTGCGCCAGGCCCTGGCGGTATTGTTGCCGGCAGAGGTCAGAGCCAGCCCCGCTGCCGCGCCGCACTAACGCAAGCCGTACGGGTATGTACGGAAAACTCCTGAAACAGTGATTTCAGATGGGTTTTCACCGTGTCCTCGGAGACGCCCAGCCGACGGCTGATGGACTTGTTTGGCAAGCCTTCGGCGAGTAGCTGGAGGATTTCCATCTGCCGGGGGGTGAGCTGCGGTTTGTCGCCAGTTTGCGGTGCGGGCAGGGTTTCACCCAGCAGTACGCGGGTTACTGCCTGGCGCAGTTCATCGCTATTAGCACTTTTCGGGATAAAGCCCAGCGCGCCGGCGGCCAGCGCGGCTTGGGCGTCCAGGTTGGAATCGCTGGCGCTAAGGATCGCCACTGGGGTCATGCGGCCTTGTTGTTGCCAGCGTTGCAGCAACTCCAGGCCCGGCATATCAGGCAGGCGCAGGTCGAGCAGAATCAGGTCGAAGCTGGCGTGTTGCAGACAGGCTTCGGCGGCTGCAGCGGATTCGGCGGTGCGAATCTGCAGATCGGCGCAGAGCGGGGCGAGGGCCAGGCTGAGGCCGTCGAGAAAGATCCGGTGGTCATCCACCAGTAACAGGCTGAGCTGTTCGGGCAGGGCAGTGCAGAGTGCAGTCATAAGGGCTGTCTCAGGCGGCATTATTATTTTTGTGAGCGCCGCGCGAGTTTAACCCAAACCGCTGGTTGAATTAGAAGCGGTATGTCACTTGTGCGCCCAGGCCGTGGGCAGTGTTTTTGTAGGTTGCGCGGTAGTCGTTCCGCTCGATGTGCGCGTCGTCTTCCATGAGGTAGGAATAGGCCAGATCGATGGTCACATCATCATTCGGACTCCAGGCCGTGCCCAGGCTGAGGATGGTGCGGTCGCCGGTGGGGATGCGTGGCGAACGGTCGAGGTTATTGGTTGGCGACTGGTCGACGGCCAGGCCCGCACGTAGGGTCCACTGCGAGTTCAGCTTGTAGGCAGCACCGACGGCGTGAGCCCAGGTGTCGTGCCAATTCTGCGGCTCACTGATGCTGCTGAGGTTGCCTGCCAGCAAGCCACCGACGCCTTTGTTGTCTGCGCGGATTTCTTCCAGACGGCTCCAGCGCGTCCAGGTGCTGCCGGCGTAGATGGTCCAGTCGGCATTCAGCTCGTGGGTGACCGAGAAATCCACCGATTCCGGGGTGGTCAGCTCCAGCGAGGCGTCGTAGGTGCCGGCAGAAGAACCAATAACGAAGCCCGGGCCGGACACTGTGGTGTCACCCTTCAGGCGGTAGTCCACCTTGGAATGGTAAGTCAGGCCGAAACGCGTCTGCGGAGTGATCTCAAACAGCACGCCGAGGTTGTAACCCAGTGCGGTGTCATCGCCCTTGATTTCGACCTTGCCGTCACCCGCGCCAGGAATCGGGTTGTTGATGGCCGAAGTCAGCTCGCCGTCGATGCGGTTGATGGTTGGGCCAAAACCGATCGACAGTTGCTCGTTGAAGCGATAGCTCAGGGTTGGCTGCAGGGTGATCACCCGTACTTCGCTGCGGTCGCCGTGATAGCGGCCCTGGAAGTTGCGCTCGTAATCAGTCACCAGGCCGAACGGTACGTACAGGCCCAGGCCGAAGCTCCAGTTGTCATCCAGCGGTTTGACGTAATAGCCCATGGGCGCGCCGATAAACGGCACCATGTCGCCATCATTGCTGCCGCTGGCAGAGCCGCTGGCGTTGTCGATATCGGTTTTCGCGTGGATCAGGGCAATGCCGCCGCTGACTTGTTCACGCTTGATACGCGCCATACCGGCCGGGTTGCCGAATACGGTGCTGGCGTCATCGGCAGAGGAGGAGCGGCCGGCGAAGGCGGTGCCCATGCTGCTGATGCTTTGTTCGTTGATGGCAAAACCACTGGCAAAGCCATGGCTGGCGGCAGAAGCAAGGGCAAGGGACAGGCAGGTCTTGACGACTCTTCTAGTCACGGAGGACTCCTAGGTTTTAACGGGGGGCGGAAACTAACAACTTTTCCTGACCCGTGCCAAGCCCGCGAAGTTCCCGAGATAGAGCGGTTTTATGCCTTTAACGTGACGCTATTTTCTGCTAGCTGCTTGGATCTTGTCGGACAATGTAGGTCGTTGTCGAAGGGTTCAGGCCACTTGGCTGAGGCTGCCGATGCAGCGTTGCCAGGCGGCGATAAAGTCCTTGGTGCGGCCGTGCGGTTTGAACACCCGGCGCCAGACCTGCGCCATGCCCAGCAGATCATCGGCGGCCGGCAGTTCGCGGTGTTCGGCTTCGATCAGCATCCAGGCAATCGCCGTGGCGTAGCGCAGGTTGACGGTCAGTTCCAGGTGCGGCGCTGCAAGGAAGGCATGCTGGCTGGCGAGGCCGCGTACTTGGCTGGCGAGATCCGGGTCCAGCGCCAGGTGCTGATCCCAGAGCTGCTGATGGCGCAGTGCAGCGATGCGATAGAGGCCGTGGCCATGTTTGTCATCGAGAGCTGAGCCGAGCCCTGATTGGCTGGCAGCGGCTCCGAGCAACAAGGCTTCGGCGGCGGTGGAGTGGCGGCCCAGGTAGAGCAGGGTAGGGCGGATGACGTACTGGCTTAACTCGCAGGCGGCAATTCCCATATAGCCCTCGGCGAAAGGTGACCGATGGGGCCGGGGCGCTGGCAGCTTCGACTTATTCTGATAAAGGCCCCACCGGGAGCGGGGTTAGCCGCTCATGTTGAAGTGTAGTGCGACCTTTCCACTGTAAAGGGCTGTTTTTAAATTGTTTTCGGCTTTCGGTTATTGCCTATATTCCAGTTGGTGCTTAACCAAGGCTGATGGGCGTTAGCCGCGCGGCCAGCCTTCCTGAACTGAAATCAGTCGCCAGTGGTCACCGGGCGGGTTGGGTCAGTGATCCATTCGCTCCAGGAACCGGCATACAGCGGCGCCAACGGGTAGCCGGCCAGGCACAGGGCGAACAGGTTATGACAGGCGGTTACGCCTGAGCCGCAATAGGCCACCAGCTCGCTGGCCGGACGCTCACCAAGCTGCGTGGCAAAGCGCTGGCGCAGCTGCTCTGGGCTGAGGAAGTGGCCGTCGCTGTCGAGGTTGTCCGTGAACGCCGCGCACTGCGCGCCAGGGATATGCCCGGCCACTGGATCGATCGGTTCGACTTCGCCCCTGAAACGCGGCAAGCCTCGAGCATCCAGCAGGGTCAGTTGGCTATCACCGAGGCGCTGCTGCAGCTGCGCGGCACTGACCAGCAGGCTGGCATCAGCGTTGCCACTGAAGGTGCCAGAAGCCTGTGTGGGCAGGTCCTGAGTCAATGCGCCGCCGGCTTCGCGCCAGGCTTTGAGGCCGCCATCGAGCAGGTACACGCCCTCACGTTTGCCCAGCCAGGCCAGCAGCCACCAGGCACGAGCAGCAAAGGCGCCCGGGCCGTCGTCGTACAGCACCACTTCGCTGTGATTATTCAGGCCCCACTCGCGCAGGCGTTGCAGCAGTTGTGCAGGCTCCGGCAGGGGATGACGACCGGTGATGCCTTTATGGATCGGCCCGGAGAGGTCGCGCTCCAGATCGGCAAACTGCGCGCCGGGGATATGCCCGTCGGCGTAGCTGCGCTGGCCGTAGGCGAGATCATCCAGGGCAAAGCGGCAATCGAGAATCAGCAGGTCGGGCTCATCAAGGCGGCGCTGCAGCTGGGCGGCGCTGATCAGTTGGGCGAGGGGCATGCCAGTCATCCTGTGGGCAAAGGGGCAGCCGGCATCATAAACCCTGCTATTGAGCTGTCGCAGCCTGGTTCTGGAAGATTTCTGCCCGCTGGGCGCTGCATCTTTGCCGGTTTATGGGCATGCTGCATCCCCGTTTTAGCTGACCCAGGTTGCCGCACGCCATGAAGCGTTTTGTATTGCTCGATACCGCCCCGATTCCCGATGGCTCGGGCGCGCTGTGCCTGTTCGAGTACGGCGAGGATTTTGTGATCAAGATTGCCGGCGGCGATGGCGGTCAGTTGATGAACACGCGCATGCATGGCTCTGAAGATGCGCTGGCGGCGATTCCCTGCAAGAAGGTCGCTGGGCGGCCGGATTCGCGGGTGCTGATCGGTGGCCTGGGCATGGGCTTTACCCTGGCCGCAGCCTTGCAGAACCTGGGCAAGACCGCCGAAGTGGAAGTGGCCGAGCTGGTGCCTGGGGTGGTGGAATGGAACCGCGGCCCGTTGGGGGCCAAGGCCGGTTATCCGATCCTCGATCCGCGCACCCGGGTAATTCAGGACGATGTCGCCAATCGCCTGAAGAGCGCCGACCAGCGTTATGACGCGATCATGCTGGATGTCGACAACGGCCCCGAAGGCCTGACCCAGAAGCGCAATAGCTGGCTGTATTCCGCCCAGGGCCTGCAGCGCTGCTACCAGGCATTGCGTAACAAAGGCGTGCTGGCGGTGTGGTCGGCCAGCGCCGACCGGGTATTCAGCGACAAGGTGCGCAAGGCCGGCTTCAAGGTCGAGGAAGTGCAGGTCTATGCCCATGGCAACAAGGGCACCCGGCACACCATCTGGATCGCGGAAAAGATCAAATAGGTAAATCGCGAACATTAAAAAGCCCGCGCAGCTAAGCAGTTGCGCGGGCTTTTTTGTATGGGCGGCTTAGAGCCTGTTTCGGATCTCGCGAGCTAGAGCAAAACAAGGCGAAAAAGGCCGAGGAAGCGGACTGGGCTCGCACGCGAGTGTACTTTTGTACATGAGCATTACTCGCTTCGCTCGCCCTTCGGGCCGCGCTAAAGCGCGTTAGCCGCAAGCGGCTTGCCGAGGCCGTTTTCAACGCAGTTTGGCCGACGCGCAGCAGATCCGAGGCAGGTTCTTAGCGAATTTTCAACTTACCGATCCGATCATTATCCAGGCTGCCGAAGTACAGATAGTCGCCCACCGGTTTGACCGAGGTGATCATACGCAGGTGGGTGCCGCTGGTGTCGTGCAGGCTCTGGGTGATTTCGCCTTGTTCATTGAGGGCGATGGCAAAGCCGTAAGGCACAGCCTTGGGCCAGAAGGCACGTGGCAGTTTGGCCAGCTGCGATTTCGCCCAGGGCGAGCGGTGCAGCATGTCGGCGTCGGCTTTGCGCGGGGTCGGCAGAGCCACCCAGAAGGTGCCGTTGCGGTCGCCCTGCAGGTTGTCCGGCAGGCCCGGCAGGTTGTCGATAAAGATGTCGTGGGTGCCAGCCTTGTCGCCGCTCAGCCAGTAACGGGTGATGCGGTAGCGGTAGGTTTCGTTGACCAGCACGAAGTCTTCATTGGCCGACAGCGCCACGCCGTTGGCGAAGTACAGGTCCTTGAGCAGTACCTTGGTTTCGCCAGTTGCCGGGTTGTAGCTGAGCAGGCGGCCATGGGGGCGGGCTTCGAGCAGGTCGAGCAGGTAATCCGGCTGTTCGAAGCGCTGGCTGGCATCGCTGAAGTAGATGGTGCCGTCGCGGGCGATATCCAGATCGTCGGTGAATTTGAAGGCTACGCCTTCGGCTTCGGTGGTCAGTACCTTGATCTGGCCCTGGGCGTCGATGCTCAGCAAGCCTTTGTAGGCGTCGGCGACGATCAGGTTGCCGGCGGCGTCAAAGTCCATGCCCAGCGGGCGGCCTTGGGTGTCAGCGAAGGTTTCCACGCTGCCATCGGCCTTGATGCGCACGATCTTGCCGTCATGCAGGCCGGCGTACACTTGACCCTGGGCATCTACGGCGGTGTCTTCCGGGCCATGCACCTGGCCGCGGCCGAGCAGTTCGGCCTTCATCAAGGTGTCGTTGGGTTCGAGTATGCCGGTCATCGGCGGGATGGCCGGGGCTTCCCAGGCCAGTGGATCAATTGGGCTGGGTGTGACGACGAGGTAGATCGCCGCCGCAGCAATCAAGGCCACAAGCAGGCCAAGCAGTTTCTTCATTGTTTTTATTCCCTGTGATGAAGGTAAGCAGATGCAAGCGCCGGCCAGATTACAGGGTTCATTCGCATCTGTGATGCCCAAGGCAGCAAATGCCCGGCACAGTGCCTGGGCATATATACTGCGCGGCATTCTTGATGGGAGAGCCGCGTGGCGATTGATATTCAGTGGATTGGTGATAACGCCAGCCTGGCGCAGCATTGTGCAACCTGGCGCACGCTGGCCTTTGTCGCGGTGGATACCGAGTTTATGCGGGTCGACACCTTTTACCCGATTGCCGGGCTACTGCAGGTCAGCGAGGGCGAGCGGGCGTATCTGATCGATCCGCTGCTGATCAGCGACTGGGCGCCCTTTACCGAGCTGCTGCAGGACTCGGCCGTGGTCAAGGTGCTGCATGCCTGCAGCGAGGACCTGGAAGTCTTTCTGCGCCTGACCGGCAGCCTGCCCACGCCGCTGTTCGACACCCAACTGGCCGCCGGTTATCTCAATCTCGGTTTCTCCATGGGATATTCGCGCCTGGTGCAGGCGGTGCTGAATATCGAACTGCCCAAGGGCGAGACCCGCTCCGACTGGCTGCAGCGGCCGTTGTCGGCCACTCAGGTCAGCTATGCGGCCGAAGACGTGCTGCACCTGGCTGAGGTGTATGCGCAGCTCAAGGCGCAGCTGTCGGCCGAGAAATACGCCTGGGTGCTGGAGGATGGCGCCGAGCTGGTCAGTAACCTCTGCCGCGAAGTCGATCCAGAACTGGCCTATCGCGAAGCCAAGCTGGCCTGGAAGCTCAACCGGCAGCAGTTGGCGGTGCTGAAAGCGCTGTGCAGCTGGCGTGAAGGCCAGGCGCGCAAGCGCAACCAGCCGCGCAACCGGATTATCCGCGAGCATTCGCTATGGCCGCTGGCGCGCACCCAGCCGGACAACCTGGTGGCCCTGGCGCGGATCGAGGACATGCACCCGAAAACCGTACGCCAGGACGGCGAGTTTATTCTGCAGTTGATCAAGCAGGCCGCAGCCACCCCGGCTGAAGAGTGGCCTGAAGCCCTGCCAGAGCCCTTGCCGCTGGAAGCAGCGTCACTGCTGAAAAAGCTGCGCGCCATTGGCCAGCGCGAAGGTGAGCGGCTGAATATCGCCCCGGAGCTGATGCTGCGCAAGAAAACCCTCGAAGCCCTGCTGAAAACCGGCTACCCGAATGGGCCTTACCAGCTGCCGGAGTCGCTGCGCGGCTGGCGGCGTGAATTGATGGGCCAGGCGCTGCTTGATTGCCTGGCTGCAACCGGAGAGTCCGCGTGAAACGTATCTGCTCAATCTACAAAAGCCCGCGTAAGAACGAGATGTACCTCTACGTGCTGCGCAGCGATGGCCTCAAGCGCGTGCCGGAAAACCTGCTGTTGGCTTTCGGCCCGCCGGCCCTGGCCTTCGAGATGGTGCTGACACCCGAGCGCGTGCTGGCCCGCGAAGACATCCACAAGGTGTTGGCCAACCTCGACGAGCAGGGCTACCACCTGCAGATGCCGCCACCGGAAGATGAATATATCGAGCATCTGCCGGATGAGTTGCTGCGCCGTAACGACCCGATGTAAGCGTCATGCCCGCCACTGCGAATGCCCCTGTGCGTGTGTTGATTGCCGAAGCCGAACACGCGCTGTATGCCGAGTTACTGCGCCAGCAGGCACCTGAGCTTGAGCTGTTTGGCAGTGATCGGCCGGCCGAGTTAGCCGAATACGCCGCGAGCTGCCCGTTATGGCTGGGCCAGCCGGATCTGCTTGCGACGCTGCTGCGTCAAGGCGTTAAACCCCAGTGGCTGCAATCGACCTGGGCGGGTATTACGCCGCTGCTGACCAAGGACTTGCCAACGGATTACGCGTTAACCCGCGCCGTGGGCATCTTTGGCCAGGTGATGGCCGAGTATGTGTTGTGCCATCTGCTGGCCCACGAGCGCCAATTGTTTGCGGCACTGGCTGCCCAGGTCGAACAGCGTTGGGGCAACCGCCTGCCGCGTAGCCTGGCCGGGCGCAAGGCGCTGATCGTCGGCACCGGTGATATCGGCCTGGGCGTGGCGCAGTTTCTGGCGCCGTTCGGCATCGAGCTACTGGGTATCGCCAGCAGCCCGCGCAATCTGCCGCCGTTCCGTCAGGTGGCGGGGCTCGACGAACTGCCGCGCCTGGTGGGCGAGGCTGATTACCTGATCAACCTGCTACCGGATACTCCGGCTACCCGCGATATTTATGACGCCGCGCTGTTTGCCGCCTGTAAGCCCAGCGCGCTGTTTATCAACGCCGGGCGCGGCGTGGCAGTGGTCGATCAGGCGCTGGTGAGTGCGCTGCAACAAGAGCAACTGGCCGGCGCGGTGATTGATGTCTGCCGTGAGGAGCCGCTGCCCGCCGGCCACCCATTCTGGGACGCGCCGCGTCTGCTGCTCACCGGGCACAGCTCGGCGCCAACTGATCCGCGCCTGCTGGTGCAGCTGTTTGTCGATAATCTGGCGTGCTGGCAGGCCGGTCACGCACTGCGCGGGCAGGTGGACTTTGCCCGTGGTTATTAATTAACCATTCGGCTTGCCGCCCTTGGCCGTTGTTGCCCCAGCCGCTAGACTGCCGGCCTTTTCGCCCCTCACTGTACCCTCGCCATGGCCGCCAAAGTCGAACCCTTCTGGAAACGTAAAACCCTCGAACAGCTGGATCAGGACGAGTGGGAATCGCTGTGCGATGGCTGCGGCCTGTGCTGCCTGCAAAAGCTTGAGGATGAGGACGATGGCAGCGTGTATTACACGCGCATCGCCTGCAAACTGCTGGATCTACAGACCTGCCGCTGCACCGACTACAGCAACCGGCGCAAATTCGTTGCCGATTGCATCCAGTTGACCCCGGCCCAGGCCGACCAATTCCAGTGGCTACCACCGACCTGCGCCTATCGCCTGGTCAGCGAAGGCAAGGACCTGCTGCTCTGGCATCACCTGGTCTGTGGCGACCCGGAGCAGGTGCACAAACAGCGGATTTCCCAGGCTGGGCGCATGCTTAGCGAGAACAGCGTGGCCGAGGATGAGTGGGAGGATCATATGATCTTCCGCGCCGGCTGAATCACGTCGATTGAACCTCGCCTGCCAATGCCAGCCTAAACTCGCCTGAGTCACTGATTTGCACTGTGGAGCTTTGCCATGTTGATGCGCCGTTTGCTGCTGTCCGTTGTGCTGCTGAGCTTGAGTACGCCGCTGTGGGCGAAGAAGATCGATCTCGATTACCAGGTGCGCTTTCTGCCGGAAACCGAGCAAGCTGAGGTCAGCCTGACCCTGGAAGACGGCGCGCCGGTGATCAGCCTGGCCTTCAATCTGGGTGAGCAGGGCGTTTATAGCGACTTCAAGGCCGACGGCCAGTGGACGCAGAACAGCCCCGAACTGGGCACCTGGCAGCCTGGCAAGGGCAAATCGACCCTGAGCTACCGAGTGCGTATCAACAACGAGCGCAGCCCCGGACGCTTTGATGCGCGGATCACCAAGGACTGGGCCCTGCTGCGCGGCGATGACCTGGTGCCGGCGGTCAAGCTGCGTCAGGCCGACAAAACCGAGCTGGTCTCGCGTCTGCAGTTCGACCTGCCCAAGGGCTGGAAGAGTGTTGAAACCGGCTGGCCGCGGATCGGCAAGAACAAATTCCGCATCGACAACCCGCAGCGCAAGTTCGACCGCCCGACCGGCTGGATGGTGGCGGGCAAGATCGGCACCCGCCGCGCCAAGCTGGGCGAAACCGACGTGACGATTTCGGCTCCGGTTGGCGAGGGTATGCGGCGCATGGACGTGATGACCCTGCTGACCTTTGTCTGGCCGCATGCTCAGGAAGTGTTTCCGCGCGATCCGGCCAAGCTGCTGATCGTCGGTGCCGGCGACCCGATGTGGCGCGGCGGCCTGTCGGCGGCCAATTCCTACTACATGCACACGGACCGCCCGCTGGTCAGTGAGAACGGCACCAGCTCCCTGGTGCACGAACTGGTGCATGTGTTCAGCCGAATCCGCGCCCGTGATCGCAGCGACTGGATCACCGAAGGTCTGGCCGAGTACTACGCCATCGAGCTGATGCGCCGCGCCGGCGGGCTCAGCGAGGAGCGTTATCAGAAAATCCGTGAGCAGTTGATCCGCTGGAGTAAGCCGGTGAACAGCCTGCGCACCGATAATTCCAGTGGCCCGGTCACCGCCCGCGCGGTGTTGCTGCTGCAGGAATTGGATCGGGAAATCCGCCAGGCCACCAAAGGCACCACCCAGCCGCGTTCGCTGGATGACGTGACTCGCGGCCTGATGCGCCTGGAGAAGGCCAGCACCAAAGACTTTATCGAGATCAGCGAAAACGTCATGGGCCGCGCCTCGAAGACCCTGGACAACAAGCTGTTGCGCTAGCCCAAGGCTGGAACTCACATGCGCCGCCTACCGTCTCTCACTGCCTTGCGCACCTTCGAGTGCGCCGCTCGCCACGCCCACTTTGGGCGGGCGGCTGCCGAGCTGTGCGTCACCGACAGCGCGGTCAGTCACCAGATCCGCCAGCTGGAAGAACAGCTCGGCACGCCGCTGTTTGCCCGCGAAGGGCGCCAAGTCGTACCGACGCCTGCCGCGCGGCGCCTGCTGCAGCGTTTGCAGCAGGCGTTTGAGCTGATTGGCGAGGCCTGCGACGAGCTGCGTGACCCCGGCTCGCAGGTGGTGCTGCGTATCGCGGTAACCCCCGAACTGGCGCAGAAGTGGCTGGTCAGCCGCCTGGCCGACTTCAGCGACCGCTACCCGCAGATCACCCTGCATCTGCACGAACAGCCGCTGGAAGCCTGCCTGCCGAGCCCGGATATCGACTTGGCGATCACCTACGGCACCGGCCCCGAGGATGCCAGCGCCTACTTCGTGCGGCCGCTGCCGACTCTGCAGTTCTTTCCGGTATGCAGCCCCAGCCTGTTCAACCAGGGCGGCCTTAAACACCCGCGTGACTTGGCCCGCCACGGCCTGCTGCACGATGATCAGGACGGCAAAACCTGGACCGCCTGGCTAACCACCCATGCCGGTGATATCCAGCCCGCGCGTCATCTGTATCTCGGCCATGCCGGCCTGGCGCTGGAAGCGGCGGCGCAAGGGCAGGGCGTGGCCATGGGCGACAACCTTACCGCCGCTGAGGACCTGGCCAGCGGCCGCCTGGTGCGCCCATTCAACGCCAGTGTGGCGGCGCTCGGGCAGTATGCGTTGGTCTGTGAACGCATCCGCCTGGAGAAGCCGGCGGTGGCAGACTTCTTAGATTGGCTGAGTGATCACCTGGCTGAATGATGAATTGAATTCAGCTATTCCGTAATTATCGTCGTTGGAACCTCGGCTGGGGCGCCGCGTACTGTGTGGCCATCTTCCCCACAGGCATAAGGTGCATCCGATGGCGCGTTCCCTGACTTCCCTCCCTAAAGCCGATGGCTTCCGCCTGCCCGGTGAATTTGAACCCAAGACCCGCTGCTGGCTTGGCTGGCCGGAGCGCACCGACGTATGGCGCAACGGTGCCAAGCCGGCGCAGAAGGTCTGGGTCGATATCGTTAGTGCAATTGCGACCAGCGAACCGGTGACCGTGTGCGCTTCGGCCAGCCAGTACGCCAACGCCCGTCGCCAGCTGCCGGCCCATGTACGGGTGGTGGAGATGACCTGCAACGACACCTGGTTCCGCGACACTGGCCCGGCCTTTCTGGTGAATGACCAGAGCGGTGAAGTGCGCGGTGTGGACTTTGAATTCAACGCCTATGGCGGTCTTGATGGCGGCCTCTATTACCCTTGGGACAAGGACGACCAGATCGCCCAGAAGATCCTCGAGATCGAAGGTTTTGATCGCTACCGCGCGCCTTTTATCGCCGAGATGGGCGGCATTCAAACCGACGGCCAACGCACCTTGCTGACCACCGAGCAGTGCCTGCTCAACCGCAACCGCAATGCGCACCTGGGCAAGGACGAAATGACCCGCCGCCTGCAGGACTACCTGGGCGCCGAGCAGGTGATCTGGTTGCCGCGCGGCTGCAAGTTCGATGAAACCGATGGCCATATCGATGACTTGGCCTGCTTTGTCCGCCCCGGTGTGGTGGTGATGCAGTGGACCGACGACCGCAGCGATCCGCAGTGGGAAATCTACCAGGAGGCCTACGACATCCTGCGCAGCACCCGCGATGCCCAGGGTCGCGAGCTGCAGATCCACAAGCTGCCGCAACCGCGCGTTCTGGAGTGGACGGCTGAAGAGGCCGAAGGCCTGGATCAGGATGATTCGACTCATACCCGTCAGGCCGGTACGCAGATTTGCGCGTCCTACATCAACTACTACGCCGGTAACTCCGCCATCGTCGTGCCGCTGTTCAACGATCCCTGTGACCGCGTGGCCCAGGCCACCCTGGCCGAGCTGTTCCCCCAGCACCGGATTATCGGTATCGACAATTCGCGGGAAATTCTCCTCGGTGGCGGCAACGTCGCCTGTATCACCATGCCGCAATACGCCGCGCCCAAGCGCGCCTAGGAGGCTTCGATGAAACTGCATGCCAGTCTGTTGGCGTTAGGCCTGGCCGCGAGCGTTCAAGCGCTGGCGGCCGAGGCACCGAAGCAGGTCAATCTGTTTATCTGGGGTGAGTACCTGGCACCGGAGACCTTGAGCAGCTTCGAGCAGAAGACCGGGATCAAGGTGGTGGTCGACCACTTCGACTCGCTGGAAACCGTGGAAACCAAGCTGCTGACCGGGCGCAGCGGTTACGACCTAGTGTTGACAGCTGGCCAGCACCTGCAGCGGGCGATCAACAGTGGCGCGCTGCAGCCGTTAGATAAAGCGGCATTGCCGAGTTTCAGCGGGCTTGATCCCGAGTTCACCGGGCATATGGCCGCGTTCGATCCGGGCAACCGTTATGCTGGCCTGTATGTCTGGGGCACTACGGGTTTTGGTTATCAGCAGCAGGCCATCAGCAAACGTATGGCCGATGCACCGACCGACAGCTGGGCCATGCTGATGGACCCCGCCGTCGTGGCGAAGTTTGCCGACTGCGGTGTGAGCTTCCTCAATGACCCCAATGAGGTGTTTGCCGCCGCGTTTCGCTATCTGGGTCTGGATATCAACCAACAGAACCTGGATGACCTGAAACGGGCCGAGGCGCATCTGGCCAAGGTGCGGCCGTCGATCCGCTACTTCGACAACGACCGCAATATCACCGACCTGGCCAACGGCGATACCTGCCTGGCGATGTCGTGGAATGGCAATGTGTCGATTGCTGCCGGCCAGACCGAGCAGGCGGGCAAGCCCTACAGCCTGCACTACAGCATCCCGCGTGAAGGCACGCTGATCTGGTTTGATGCGATGGTGATCCCCAAAGATGCGCCACATCCCGAGGCAGGTCTGGCGCTGATGGACCACCTGATGACCCCCGAGGTCATCGGCGCAATCACCAATACCATCTACTACGCCAACGCGGTGCCGGCAGCCAATGCCGCGGTCGATCCAGCCATCCTCGCTGACCCTGGCACCTACCCACCAGCCGCCGTACGTGCGCAGCTGTACACCAAGAATGACAACGCCAAGACCTTCAATCGCGCCTTGACCCGCGCCTTTAGCCGGCTCAAGTCGGGGTTGTAGCGGCTGGGTTACGGCTTACTTGAGACCAAGGCCGGATTTGGTGTTCAAGCCCTTGGCCATACGGTCGTAGAGCACCACGTTGACGGTGGCAGCGAGGTTCATGCAGCCCTGGGTGGGGATGTAGATGACGTCCTCACACCAGTCGAGGACTTCCTTGCTCAGCGAACCGTCTTCGGGGCCAAAGATATAGATGGCGCGGTCAGGGTGGGTGTATTGCGGCAGCGGCCGTGCGCCTTCTACCAGCTCCACGGCCACCGGGGTGCAGCCGATGGGGATTATCTGCTGCAGATCTTCCACGCCGATCAGCGGAATATCCATGTAGATACGCTGCGTGTCGGTGACGAAGTCGCGGGCGCGGGCATAGCGTTTGCCGCTGTAGAACACCGAGGCGGCGCTATAGCAGCCGGCTGCGCGCATCACAGAACCGACGTTTTCCGGGGATTTGGGGTTGAACAGGCCGATGCAGGCGTATCTCTTGTTGGCCACGGTGGTACTCGCAGAGAATTTTCGAGGGGATTTTGGCGCCACGCCAAGGAAGGCGGGCGCAAAAAAGACGCGAGTATACCTGTATGGCAGCTGCCTGATTTTCTCGGTATCAGCCTGCTGGCGATGCGATCAGCCCTCAGATCGCCAGCAAGCGGGTTTTGACAGCTGTGCGTTACTGCTTTTTCAGCCTGGCAGCCAGGTCGGCGAAGGGGTTGTGGGTCGCCTGAGCAGTTTTCGGTGTGCTCAGCGAGCCTTCGCTGAAGTACTGCTGGTCGGTGTAGCGCGCGTGTTCGTTGTCGTGGCAATACAGGCACAGCAGCTCCCAGTTGGAGCCGTCTTGCGGGTTGTTGTCATGGTTGTGGTCGCGGTGGTGTACGGTTAGTTCGCTCAGGCGCTTGCCGGAAAACTCGCGGGCGCAGCGGCCGCAGACGTGCGGGTACATCTTCAGTGCCTTGTCGCGGTAGCCTTCTTCGCGCGTGCGCTGGGCCTCGGCGAGAATGCGGTCAAGCTTGCCGGTGGCGGAGGGGGACTTGTTGCTGCTCATCTGGAATCTCGCACGGTGGTCATGCCGCCAGTCTAGCCTTGCCGGTGGTCAGTGAGAACCGCCCGTGCGGCACTTAACGCCGTAGTTGCGGCCCAAGTGAGTAACTGTATGGGAGATGTCTGCATGCGTCTGACTAATATGTTGTTTGTTCTAAGCGCGCTTGCCAGCACTTCGCTGCTGGCTCAGCAACCGCCGAAAATGCCGGCCACTGCGCCTGCAGCGGGTGCCCCGGGTACTGCAACGCCGCAACCCTACGCACCGGCTGCGCCGCAGCATCTGCCGGCGCCAACCTATAATAATCCACCGTTGCTCAAGCAGGCACCGCTGCCGGAATCCAGCCAGCCGCGTCGCGATCAGGAGTTGCCGTTGCTGAAAGAACAGCGCGAACGCAATACCCGACCGCTGCCAAAGTCCGACGAGTGAGTGGCTAGCCGCTAAAGCTGTTGCTCGACCAACTGCCCGTCCGCCATGCGCAAACGTCGAGACATGGCGATGGCAATGGCACGAATCACCTTGGCGGCGGTCTTTGGCGCTTCGCCGAGCATCTTGTCTAGAGAGTCTTTGGCCAGCATCAGCAGACTGCAGTCGCTCACAGCAATGCAACTGGCCGAGCGGCGTTCGCCGTCGAGCACCGCCATCTCGCCAAAGGCGCGGCCCTTGCGCAGCTTGGCCAGTTCGATGGTTTCGCCGATGGAGTTGATCTTGCGTACCGAGACGGCTCCAGCATGGATGATGCACATAAAGGTGCCAGGGTCGCCTTCGCGGCAGATGCTGGCCTCCGGTGAACATTTGCTGATGTTGAAGTAGCCGGCGGCGCTGAGCAGCTCGTTGGGCGTGAGGCTGTCGAACAGGCCGCAGTCGAGCAGCATGTCGCGTATTTCATCAATCAGTTGGGAGTGGGCGGGCATGGACGGCAGCCTGGATAAACGTGGCGCGAGGTCAGTCGCATAGATTGACCTTAGCCGTCTGCCACCTAGCTCGCCAGCGCCACTCGCGACCTGCTGCCGAGTGGCCTGAGAGGGGATTTACGATTTAAAAACTGAAGCGTCGCATCACGCCTTGCAAGCGCCCGGACATGGCTTGCAGAGACTGGATGGCCTGGACGATACCGCCCTGAGCCGCCGAGTTTTCTTCGACGATTTGCGCCACCCGTTCCACGCTCATGGCCACCTGTTCGCTGGCCGCGCGTTGCTCCTGCAGCGACAGTGAGATCACGCTGACCGCTTGCAGTGATTCATTCAGCGCCTGGCGAATCCCTGTCATCGAGCTGCCTGCCTGATCCACCAACTGGGTGCCGATGCTGACCCGCTCACAGCCGGCGGCCATGCTGTTTTTTGCCTTGTGCATGCCGCTATGAATGGCATCGACCAGGGCGATGATTTCCGTGGTCGAGTGGGCGGTGCGCCCAGCCAGGCTGCGTACCTCATCGGCGACTACGGCAAAGCCGCGGCCTTGTTCACCTGCCCGCGCAGCCTCAATGGCGGCGTTGAGGGCGAGCAGGTTGGTTTGTTCGGCAATGCCGCGAATCACGTCGACAATTGCGCTGATATTGCGTGATTGCGCGGCCAGGGTTTCGACATCTTGCGAGCTCTCGGCTACCAGCTCGGCGATCTTGTGCATTTCTGTGGTGGCGCGGGCCATCACCGAAATGCCGGCATCGGTCATGTCGCCGGCTTTCTTCGCCATGTCGTAGGTTTGCTGGGCGTTTTCGGCAATGTGATTGATGCTTACCGCCAGTTGCTCGACGGTGGCGGCCATGGCCGAGGCGGTGTCGCTCTGCACATTGGCGCTGGTCAGTACCTGCTCGGAGGAGGCGGCCAGTTGCAGGGTGGCGCACTCGATCTGTTCAGAGGCTTCGCCGATATTGCCGATCATGTCCTGTAGGCCACGGCGCATGCTCTGCACGGACTTCATCACGCCGGTCATCACTTGGTTGCCCAAGGTTTTGCCGCCCAGGCGGCCTTCTGCGATGTGCGCGCTGATTTCTTCCAGCTCGCCAGGCTCGGCGCCCAGTTGCCGGCTCATCAGGCGAATAAAATAGAACACCTGCGCCAGACCAATCAGCAGGGCAATCAGCAACACGCTGATGCTCAGGTTGAGGTTGCTGGCATAGGCGGCTTCGCCCAGCTGGTATTGGCGCTTGGCTTCCAGCAGCTGCACGTCGATCAACTCGGCAAATTTCTCCGAGAGTGGGTCAATCAACGGGTAAAGCCGCTGGCTGGCAAAGGCGTCGATGCCGGCTTTATCGCCACGATTGAGCAGGCTTTGCAGCTCATTCAGTGGTTGCCGGGCCTGTTCCATCAGCGGGTTGATCTGCTCAATCAGCTGGCTTTCCTCGCGGATCAGTTCGGTGGCCAGATAGGCCTGCCAGGTTTCCTCGATCCGCACCTGGGCCTGCTCGATCAGCTGTTGCGCGGTTTTCTCATCCAGCTCGCCGCTGCGCGCCTTGTGCGTCGCATCGACGATATTGACGGCGTACAAGTCGGCAATCAGCTTGAGATCACGCAGCGGCACCACGCGGTCCAGGTACACCGTTTGCAATCCCTTGACCGTGGCCTGCAGCCCATACAGACCAAGACCGCCGACACACAGCAGGCCAAACAGCAGGCAGCCGGAAAGAAGGAATAGGTGGGTTCTGATCTTCCAGTTTTTCATCACAGACCGTCCATGGTGAGCAGGCAGTTGAATGGGCGAGATGGCAGTGCGCCAGCGTGTCATTCAGCCTAGCCGAACTTGCACGTCAGACAGATTAAATCTGCATGAACGGTCAAGTAATTTTTCGCCCTAAACGTCCGCTGTTTAGCGCGAATTACTCTGAGCCTGCGCCGCTCTGCCAAGCCATATGACTACGGTTGGCAGAACGGCAAGCTGTACTCAAACTAGGCCCAGCACTTTGAGGATAAAGGCGTATTCCAGAGCGGCATCCTTGAGTGCCTGATAGCGGCCGCTCATGCCGCCGTGGCCGGCGTCCAGTTCGGTTTTCAGTAGCAGCAGGTTGCTGTCGGTTTTCTGCGCACGCAGCTTGGCCACCCATTTGGCGGCTTCCCAGTACTGCACGCGGCTGTCGTTGTAACCAGCCACCACGAGAATCGCCGGGTAGGCCTGGGCCTGGACGTTTTCGTACGGCGCGTAGCCTTTGATCCGCTCGAAGACCTCGGGCTGGTTTGGGTCGCCCCATTCGTCGTACTCGGTAACGGTCAGCGGCAGGTCGGGGTTCTGCATGGTGTTGAGCACATCGACAAACGGCACCTCGGCGATGGCGGCGGCGAACAGCTCAGGACGCTGATTGAGCACTGCGCCCATCAGCAACCCGCCGGCGCTACCACCGCTGATAACCAGCTGCTGTGCGCTGGTATAACCCTGCGCGGTCAGGTGTTCGGCGCAGGCGATAAAGTCGCTGAACGAGTTCTGCTTGTGTTCCAGCTTGCCGGCACGGTACCAGGCTTCGCCCAGCTCGCCGCCGCCACGTACATGGGCGATGGCAAACACGAAACCGCGCTCAAGCAAGGACAGACGCGCATGGGAGAACCAGGGATCGAGGCTTTCGCCGTAAGCACCGTAGCCGTACAGGTAGAGCGGGGCAGAGGTGCCGAGCACTTCGCGTTTGGCCACCAGGCTGATCGGCACCTGACTGCCGTCGGCGGCAGTGGCCCACAGGCGCTGGCTGACATAGCTGTCGGCATCGAACGGTCCGAGTACCGGGGTTTGCTTGAGTACCACTTGCGCGCCTGTTGCCAGCTCCAGCTGACGCACTTGCGCCGGGCGATTGAGCGCTTCATAACGCAGACGAATCGCCGGGCTGTCGAATTCCAGGCTGTCCTGCACATACAGGCTGTAGGCGGCGTCAGGTAGCTGCACGCGATAGGCCGCTTGCCCCTGCGGCTGCACTTCGATAATCGGCAGGCCGCCTTCGCGTAGGCTCAGCACCAGCGCTTGCTGATTAAGGCTAAAGCCTTCCAGCATCACTTCTGGGTCATGCTCGCGCAGCAATTGCCAAGCGCTGCGGCTCGGCGCTGCTTCGCTGGCCGCGAACAGGGCGAAGTTGATGCCGTGCTGGTTGCTGCGGATAAACCAGCTCCACTGGCCATTCAGCGTGCCGTGGTCCACGTCATATTCGTGGCCTTCTTCGCGTGGCGCCACGCAGCTGAACGCGGCGTGTGGGGTGGCAGCGTCCAGCACCCAGGCTTCGCTGGTGGTTTTGCTGCCCAGTTGCAGGATCAGCTGGCGCTCGGAGCTGCTGCGGTAGCAGCTGAGGAAGAAGCGCCCGTCCGGCTCGTGGAATACCAGTTCGGCCGCGTCAATGCCGAGGCGGTGGCGATACAGCTTGTGCGGGCGGTGAGTGTCGTCCAGTTCGCCGAAGAACAGGGTTTGGCTGTCATTGGCCCAGGTCATGCTGCCGTCGCATTCCTCGAACGGCAGCTCGATCAGGCTGTCGTCGGCCAGCTCTTTGACAAACAGCTGGTAGGTTTCCTCGCCGCTGGTGTCCAGGCTATAGGCCAGGCGTTGATGGTCGGGGCTGATGCTAAAAGCGCCGAGCGAGATAAAACCACCATCGGCCAGGGCATTGGGGTCGAGCAGCAGCTGCTCACTGCTCTCATCGACCGTCAACGAACCATCGACGGGTTTGCGGCAGCGGTAGTGCCGTGGGTATTCATCGCCTGCGGTGGTGCGCTGGTAATACAGATAAGGGCCCCAGGGCGACGGCAGGCTGAGGTCGGTTTCGCGGATGCGCCCCTTGATCTCCTGAAAAAGGCTTTCGCGCAGCTGCAGTTGCTCACTGAGCTGCTGTTCCAGGTAGGCATTTTCCGCCTTGAGGTGATCAAGCACCTCAGCGCTGTCGCGGTTTTCCAGCCAGCGATACGGGTCGGCAGCGTTGTCGACGCGGGCGATGGGGGCGTGTTGCATGGGGTAACTCCGTTGGGTTGGCGGCCGACAGCAGGGGCGCCTAAGAACCTGTGCAAAACCTGCTGCGCGTCGGCCCTGCTGCGTTAAAAACAGGCTCGGACTGCTCATTTACAACTTGTAAACTCCGCGTCCTCGCCTGTTTTTGCCTTGCATGTCTCTAGCTCGCGAGCTTTTGAACAGGTTCAAAGCAGGCAAAAGCCGTTATCATAAGCGCCACTTCGCCCGTCGGCTGCTGAAATCTGCGCGCTTATGCGCGTGCGCCGTCCGGTCTTCAATGCCAGAGAATTTGCGTTTTATGACTGAAAACGACTACCTGCTTGCCTGGGGCGCCTATCTGGTGGCGGCTCTTGGTTGCCTGTTGGTGTGGTTTCGCCTGACCAGCTGGATGTGGCGTTACCTGCGTGAGCCGCTGCGCGTGCTGGTGTTGGTGCTGCTGTTCAGCCCGACCATTGTCGACCCCGGCAAGGAGCAGTTCGCCCCTGCGGTGGCGATTGCCGCCATGGACATGCTGCTTGGCGTGGGCAACAACGCCTGGCGAGCGGTTGCTGACCTGAGCATGTATGCGCTGATTGTGTTTGTCCTGTACCTGCTGTTTGTTGCCGTGCGCTGGCCCGTGGAGCGTTGGTGGCAGGCGCGCAAGGGGCCAGCCCCGATTGCCGATGACGAGCCGACCCTGCGCGAGATGATGGCGCGTGATGAGCAGGATTTCGGCGACACCCGTTACGATTCCCGTGGCGACCGTCGCCTGCGCGTAGAGCCACGTTTGTAAGCTGCTGCGGCGTCGCCCGACGCCGTTGCCCTTGCGCCAACGCACACAGCCGTTCAGCATGGCCCAGCAGAAATAAGGAGCGGGTTATGGAGTGTGTGTTCTGTGCAATTGCCGCTGAGCAATTGCCTGCCGAGCGTATTTATGAGGACGAGCACTTTATCGTCCTGCTGGATATCTTCCCCCTGCGCCCGGCCCATGTGCTGATTGTCAGCCGCGCACACGCGCCCTTTCTCAAAGACCTCTCCACCGCAGCCTGCGAGCAGTTGCTGCCGCTGGCGCAGCGCATGGCCGCTGCCTTGCGCGCGGCCGGGTATGGCGAGCAGGGCATCAATTTCTTGATCAATGACGGGCCGACCGCCAACCAGCACGTGCCGCACCTGCATTTGCACCTGATTCCACGGCGCCGCGGTGATGTCATGCAGTTGCTCTGGCGCGCCCTGACGCGTTTTCTGCCGCTGGCGCGCAAACGCATCGAATCGCGCCTGGCGATTGAGGCGCAACAGCTGCGCGAGGCGTTACGCAATGTGTGAATTGCTGGGCATGAGCGCCAATGTGCCGACCGATATTGTCTTCAGCTTTACCGGCCTGATGCAGCGCGGCGGGCGTACCGGCCCGCACCGCGATGGCTGGGGCATCGGTTTTTATGAAGGGCGCGGTCTGCGGCTGTTTCAGGACCCGCGTGCCAGCAGCGAATCTGAAGTGGCGCAGCTGGTGCAGCGTTATCCGATCAAGAGCGAAGTGGTGATCGGGCATATCCGTCAGGCCAATGTCGGGCGCGTCTGCCTGGCCAATACCCATCCCTTTGTGCGCGAGATGTGGGGGCGCAACTGGTGCTTTGCCCATAACGGTCAGCTCGCCGATTTCGCCCCGCAATTGGATAACTACCGGCCGATTGGCGACACCGACAGCGAAGCGGCCTTTTGTGATCTGCTTAATCGCCTGCGCCAGGCCTTTCCCGAACCGGTGGCGGTGGAGCAGTTGCTGCCCACCCTGGTCAGTGCCTGCGCCGGCTATCGTCAGCACGGCGTCTTCAACTGCCTGCTCAGCGATGGCGATTGGCTGTTCAGTTTTTGCAGCAGCAAGCTGGCGCATATCACCCGGCGTGCACCGTTTGGCCCGGCGCATTTGAAAGATGCTGATATGCAGGTGGATTTCCAGGCGGAAACCACGCCCAATGACGTGGTCAGCGTGTTGGCCACAGAACCCTTGACCGATAACGAGAGCTGGACGCTTTACCAGCCGGGTGAGTGGCGGTTGTGGCGCGGTGGTGAATGTGTGGCGCAAGGCCTAACGGACTGAATTTGGGGAGGGGACATGTTTAGAAGCTATCTGCGGCTGGCCTTGTTTGCCCTGGGGTTGCTGGTTGGGGTGCAGGTGCCGGGGTTTATCGACGATTACAGCAAGCGCGTCGAAGCCCATCGCATTGAATCGGAACTGGGCCTCAAGGGCTTCCGGGAAACGGCTCGGCGCTTTTTCAAAGGCGATCTGGTCGCGTTGGTAGGCCATTACCAAGCCAGCGCTGACCCCGTGATGCGCAGCGATGCGCAGAGTCTGGGCACCCTGGTTGAGCGTTCGGCATTCCTCGAGCGTGAATCCAAGGCCATGCAAGGGCCCTGGTACGGCCAGGTCTGGCATCTGGCGACCGCAGCAGACCATGCGTTAATCGAAGAAACCTTCGCCGCCTACCGCTACCAGGTGCTGCTCGCCCCCGAGGCTATCGCCTGGGGCATTGCCTGCGCCATGTTGCTGGCTTGGTTGCTGGAAAGCCTGGCGTTGCTGGTCGGCATGCTGTTTGGTGCGGGCCGCAGCCAGAAGGTTCAGCAGCGGCACTGGCGCTAAGTTGGATCACACCAGGGGCTCGCAAGAGCCTTTGGTGCTTCTGCGAAACCGCTTCTTAAGCCTGTTTGCTGCCTTGAACGCAGGCGTCTTCGGTAACCGTCGGCTGAATCGGCAAGCTTTTACGCCGCGATACCAGCAACACCCCCGCCAGAACCAATCCAGCACCTGCCAGCTGGGCGAACGACACCGGTTCCGACAACAGCATCCAGGCGAAGACAATCGTCAGAATCGGCCCTAGTGTGCCAATCAGCACGGTGCGCGCCGAGCCGATCAGGCGCAGGGCGGCGGATTGCCAGAATATCGGCAGCACCGTGGAGAAAATCGCCATCGCCGCGCTGTACGCATACACCTCCATCGGCTGCTGCAGTGCGGCAAGCGGCTGAGCGGCGAGGAAGTGAATCTGTGTGGCGAAGGTGGACACGATAATCGCCAGTGCAGCAAAGCGAATGGTGCCGAGCCGGTGAATTGCCACCTCGGCCCCGGAGCTATACAGGGCGTAGCACAGCGCAGAACCGAAAACGAAGGCAGCGCCGATCAGCACGGTGTGCAGATCCTCCGCAACATTCAGATCGTGGGCGAACGCCAGGCCGATTCCCGCGTAGGACAGCAGCAGCGCCGCCACCTGGCGCTTCTCCAGCCGCTTACCCATAAACAGCACGCCGATCAGCACGGTCATGGTTGGGTAGATAAACAGAATCAGGCGTTCCAGCGCCGCCGAGATGTACTGCAGGCCAATGAAATCAAGAATGCTGGCGCCGTAGTAGCCCAGCAGCCCCAGGGCGATCAGCATGCCCCAGTCTCTGCGCGTAAGCGGCGGCGCAGCGCGGCATAACCACAGCGTGACCCACAGTGCGATAGGCAGGGCAAAGCTCATGCGCAGTGCCAGCAATGTGATTGCGTCCACTGGCGCGGCTGCATAGGCCAGCTTGACGAAAATCGCCTTGAACGAGAAACCGAAGGCGGCGAGCACCGCCAGTGCGATGCCCAATCGTTCGGCTGACCAGGTTTTCCATGGCATATGTTGAGTGAATCCCTAAAGAGTTGTGCTGCGCCGAATGATGCGGGGTATAGAATCGCGGTGGAATTGGCTTTTCCATAAGTAATCGTTCGGATTTAACTAACGCTATGCATTACGACCTGATTGATCTGCGCTTGTTTGTCGCGATTGCCGAAGCGAAGAATTTAACCCGGGGTGCCGAGCGCGTTCACTTGGCGGCGTCTTCGGCCAGCCATCGCATGCGCCTGCTGGAAGCGTCGATCGGCACGCCGCTGTTGCTGCGTGAGCCGCGCGGCGTCAGCCTGACCCGCGCGGGCGAAGCGTTGCTGCGCCATGCGCGTCAGGTGTTTGCTCAGCTCGAACAGATGCATGCTGACCTTACGCCCTATGCCAAAGGCGTGCGTGGCCATGTCAGCCTGTGGGCCAATACCCACGCCACCCATACCTTTCTACCCGACAGCCTCTCGAGCTTTTTGCAGCGCCATCCGCAAGTCAGTATTTCGCTGGAAGAGCACACCAGCCCGCAGGTACTGCTGGCGGTGGCGCGCGGTGAGGTGGAAGTCGGTGTGGTGGCCGGGTCGATTGAAGGCGCTGAGGTCGAGCTGATTCCATACCGGGCCGACCGGCTGGTGCTGATTGCACCGGTCGATCATCCACTGGCTGCGCAGGCCAGCAGTCTGTTTGCCCAGGTGCTGGATTACCCCTTTGTCATGCTGCATTCAGGCTCGGCGATTCACACCTTTACCATGAATGCCGCCGCCGCCCTGGGGCGACACCTGGAGGTGCGGATTCAGGTGCGCAGCTTCGAGGCGGTGTGTCGCATGGTCAGTGCCGGGGTTGGTATCGGCCTGGTGCCGCGCAGTGCGGTAACCGCTGGGGCGCAGCTGGCGGTAATTGAGCTGGAAGAACCCTGGGCGCAGCGTGATTTGAAGGTCTGTGTGCGCAAGCGCGAGCTGTTGTCAGGGTTTGCTGCGGCACTGGTCGACTGCCTGACTGGCAGCGATACCAATCTCAGTTAAAGCACTCTAACGAACAACGGGCCCTGCTGGGCCCGTTGGTTTTACTTGGAGAGAAACTTCATCCCGTCTTCCAGACCCTGTAGCGTCAGCGGGTACATCTGGTCTTCCAACAGCTCGCGCATGATGTTGGTCGAAGCGGTGTAGCCCCAGGTGTCCTTGGGGTAGGGGTTGATCCAGATAAGTTTTTTGTACTTCTCCATAAAGCGCTTGATCCAGACGTAACCCGGCTCCTCGTTCCAGTGCTCGACGCTGCCGCCGGCCTGGGTGATCTCGTAGGGCGCCATGGCTGCGTCGCCGACGAATACCACTTTGTAGTCCGCGCCGTACTTGTGCAGCAGATCCTGGGTGGAGAAACGCTCGGAGGTGCGGCGCAGGTTGTTCTTCCACACCGACTCGTACACGCAGTTATGGAAGTAGAAATACTCCATATGCTTGAACTCGGTTTTGCAGGCGCTGAACAGCTCTTCGCAGACCTTGACGTGGGCATCCATCGAACCGCCGATGTCGAACAGGATCAGCAACTTCACCGCATTGCGCCGTTCCGGGCGCATCTGGATATTCAGCAGGCCGCCGTCTTTTGCGGTGTGGTCGATGGTGCCGTCCAGGTCCAGTTCGTCCTGAGCGCCCTGGCGGGCGAACTTGCGCAGGCGGCGCAGGGCCACCTTGATGTTGCGCGTGCCCAGCTCGACCTGATCGTCGAGGTTCTTGTATTCGCGCTGGTCCCAGACCTTGACCGCCTTGCCCTGGCGCTTGCCGGCGTCACCGACGCGGATGCCTTCCGGATTGAAGCCGCCGGAGCCGAACGGGCTGGTGCCGCCGGTGCCGATCCACTTGTTGCCGCCTTCGTGGCGTTCTTTCTGCTCTTCGAGTCGCTTCTTGAATTCCTCGATCAGCTTGTCCAGGCCGCCAAGGGATTCGATCTTGGCGCGCTCCTCATCGGTCAGCGAGCGCTCGAACTCCTTGCGCAGCCACTCATCGGGGATTAACGCCTCGATATGCTGGTTAAGGTTTTCCAGGCCCTTGAAGTAGGCGCCGAACGCGCGGTCGAACTTGTCGAAGTGCCGCTCGTCCTTGACCAGAATGGTGCGCGAGAGGAAGTAGAACTCGTCCATATCGGCGAACACCACGTTGTGTTTCAACGCGTTGATCAGGTCGAGCAGCTCGCGCACCGACACCGGCACCTTGGCGGCGCGCATTTCGTTAAACAGGTTGAGCAGCATGGCTGCGCCCTCGTGAATTCAACTGACTATGGCGCTAGGAGCGCCGCTCCAATGGCAGGCCATCGTTGATGGCGTACCAGTCGGCCTTCGATTCCGGAAAAATATGCTTTTGCGCGATTTCACCCACTGGCGTATCCAGCGTGCCCAGCGCGACTGAAAGCCAGTTCGGGTGGGGCTGTTCGCTGTACCACTGCAGGGTCGAGCCACAGTGCTTGCAAAAAGTCCGCGTCACGCCCGGTGAAGACTGGTAGATGCCCAGTGATTCTTCGCCTTGGGTGAAGTGGAAATCCTTGCGCCGCACGTTGCCGTAAGTGGCGAATGCCGCGCCATGGGCTTTGCGGCACATAGAACAATGGCAATGAGTCGCCGACTCGATAGGCGCATCGATGCGGTATTTCACTGCAGCGCAAAGGCAACTGCCGCTGTGCATGGATTCGCCTCCCGGTCGGCAGCCGAGTCTTAGCGACTGGCGCGGCGGCTCATAAAGGCCAGGCGCTCAAGCAGCTGCACATCCTGCTCGTTCTTCACCAGCGCACCGGCCAGTGGCGGGATGGCCTTGGTTGGGTCGCGCTCGCGCAGCACGGCTTCGCCGATATTGTCGGCCATCAACAGCTTGAGCCAGTCGACCAGTTCGCTGGTGGACGGCTTCTTCTTCAGGCCCGGTACCTTGCGCACGTCGAAGAACACGTCCAGCGCCTCGGCGACCAAGTCCTTCTTGATGTTGGGGTAGTGCACATCGACGATCTTCTGCAGGGTCGCGCGATCCGGGAAGGCGATGTAATGGAAGAAGCAGCGGCGCAGGAAGGCGTCCGGCAGTTCTTTTTCGTTGTTCGAGGTGATGATGATGATCGGGCGTTTTTTTGCCTTGATCGTCTCGTTGGTCTCGTAAACGTAGAACTCCATCTTGTCGAGTTCTTGCAGCAGGTCGTTGGGGAACTCGATGTCGGCCTTGTCGATTTCGTCGATCAGCAGAATCACCCGCTCTTCGGCCTCGAAGGCCTCCCACAGCTTGCCTTTCTTGATGTAGTTGCGCACGTCGTGGACTTTGTCCGAGTCCAGTTGCGAGTCGCGCAAGCGGCTGACCGCGTCGTACTCGTACAGGCCCTGGTGAGCCTTGGTGGTGGATTTGATGTGCCAGGTGATCAGGCGCGCGCCAAAGGATTCGGCCAGTTGTTCGGCCAGCATGGTTTTACCGGTGCCCGGTTCACCCTTGACCAGCAACGGGCGCTCCAGGGTGATGGCGGCATTGACCGCGAGCTTGAGGTCGTCGGTGGCGACGTAGGACTGGGTGCCTTCGAACTTCATCGGTAAATCCTCGAACGGTAACGCGCAGGGCCATACCCGCGGGTTCAGTATTTGAAAAACAGACTATAACGCGCGGCCCCGGTGACTGTGAACGTAGACGGGCCATTCAGTCACTGAATGGCGAGTCACTTGTCTGTTGTCACGGTTGCTGGCTGTCAAAACGGCTGTCGAAGGCGCGCACGAAGGCGTTGCGCAGAATCGCCTTGAAGGCCTGCCAGCGGCTGACGTCATAGGCGTTGAGGTCGCCGTCGATGTTTACTCGGGTGGCGAACTGGTCTTTACGCTGGTTTTTCAGCAGCCAACTGCCGCCACCGACCAGGGCTTCCCAGGCGCCGGTGAGCAGGTTCTTGTCCTTGGCCGCGACATCCTGCTGCCAGTCGAAGATTTGCATATCGCGCAGCAGCGGTTTGGCATAACCCTTGAGCTTGCCTTGGCGGGCATCCAGCTCCATGACGAAGTCGCCCTGGCCGGCGGCAAAGTCGAAGTCGGCATAGGCGCGGGTAAAGTTGTTGAGCTGCTTGAGCTGGATATCGGTGATACGCAGGCGCAGGTCGAAGTCATCCAGTTGGCCGAGCGGGTCGAAGTTGGCGCTGGCTTGCACAGGAGCCTGCTCGAACACCTTGGCGGTGGCCTGCATGCTGGCGGGGCGCGTATTGTCCGCGACGCTGACGTTGCTCAGGTTGAGGATGCGGCCATTGATCTCGCTGGCCTGCAGGTCGACCGGCGGCTTGGCGGTGAAGTTGCGAAAGGCCAGGGTGCCATCGATCACGCGGATTTCGTTGATGTGAATCGGCAGCAGCCCTCTAAGCTGGGCGCGCCAGTCGACGCCTTCACCGGTCTGTGAGTTGGCGGCGTTGCCACCGTCGACAAAGGTCAGCTGCGGCCGCTCGAAAGCGACTTCGGCGACTACCGCGCGGGTTTCCCACAGCGCCCGCCAACTGATAGCCAAGTCGATGGCTGGCGCTTCGAGCAATGGCACCGGCACCTTGCCATTGAGTTTGACGATATTCAGACCGTTGATCTGATAGGCCCCGCGCCACAGCGCCAGGTCAATATCGCTGATCTGCCCGCGGTAATCGCCCATATTGGCCAGCCGGTCATTCAGGTAATCGCGCAGCAGCCAGGGTAGGGCGATATGCAGGGCCAGCAGGGCAATGGCCAGGGTGAGGAGTGTCCAGAGGGGGATGTGGTAGCGCTTCTTCATATAGAAACAGACTTATCCAATAACAATAGGTTTCCTGCCTGGCTGTGCGCATGGCTGGACTGCTGCCCAAACGGGCCTTAGGCTTGGGAGCTTACTCGGCAACGCATGAAAAAGGACCTCGCCATGAGCCGCATCTTCGCAGACAACGCACAAGCCATCGGCAACACCCCGCTGGTTCGCATCAACCGCCTGGGCCCGGCTGGGGTGAACATCCTGGCCAAGATCGAAGGACGCAACCCAGCTTATTCGGTGAAATGCCGCATCGGCGCCAGCATGGTCTGGGATGCCGAAGAACGCGGCGTGCTTAAGCCGGGCATGACGATTGTCGAGCCAACCTCGGGCAACACCGGCATCGGCCTGGCCTTTGTGGCCGCCGCGCGCGGCTACAAGCTGCTGCTGACCATGCCAGCCTCGATGAGCCTGGAACGGCGCAAGGTGCTCAAGGCCCTGGGCGCCGAACTGGTGCTGACCGAACCGGCCAAGGGCATGAAGGGCGCCATCGAGAAGGCTGCGGAAATCGCCGCCTCTGACAGTGCCACCTACTTTATGCCGCAGCAGTTCAACAACCCGGCCAACCCGGCGATCCATGAAAAGACCACCGGCCCGGAAATCTGGAACGACACCGAAGGCGCGATTGACGTGCTGGTCGCCGGCGTTGGCACGGGCGGTACCATCACCGGTATTTCGCGCTATATCAAAAAGACCCAGGGCAAGCCGATCCTGTCGGTGGCGGTTGAGCCAATCAGCTCGCCCGTCATCACCCAGACCATCGCCGGTGATGAAGTCAAACCCAGCCCGCACAAGATCCAGGGCATCGGCGCCGGTTTTGTTCCAGGCAACCTCGACCTGGCCATGGTTGACCGGGTTGAGCTGGTCACTGACGACGACGCCAAGGCCGTGGCCCTGCGCCTGATGCGCGAAGAAGGCATCCTCTGCGGCATCTCCTGCGGCGCGGCCATGGCGGCTGCCCTGCGCATTGCCGGCGAACCCGGCATGCAGGGCAAAACCATCGTGGTGATCCTGCCGGACTCCGGCGAGCGCTACCTGTCGAGCATGCTGTTTAGCGATATGTTTACCGAGCAGGAATTGCAGCAGTAAGCGGCAACAAAATCGGCAGTGTGGGAGGGGCTTTAGCCGCGAAACGGCCGTCTAAAGCTCGCCGCTAAAGCGCCGCCCACGAAAAGAAATGCCGCTCACCTGATAGGTGAGCGGCATTTTTATTGGGGCGAGCTGTCGGGGTATTACTTAGTTGTCGTAGCCCAGATTAGGCGCCAACCAGCGTTCGCTGACGTTGAGGTCCTGCTTTTTCCGGGCGGTGTAGCTTTCCACCTGATCCTTGTCGATTTTGCCGACGGCAAAGTATTGCGCCTGCGGATGAGCGAAGTACCAGCCGGATACCGCAGCCGCGGGGAACATGGCGTAGTGCTCGGTGAGGAACACGCCGCTGGCGCCGGCCTTGTTGAACTCAGCTGCCGGGTCGAGCAGGGTGAACAGGGTCTTTTTCTCGGTGTGGTCCGGGCAGGCCGGGTAGCCGGGAGCGGGGCGGATGCCTTTGTAGGCTTCCTTGATCAGCTCATCGTTGGAAAGCTGCTCTTCTGGATCGTAACCCCAGTAGTTGGTGCGCACCTCTTTATGCAGCCATTCGGCACAGGCTTCGGCCAAGCGGTCGGCCAGGGCTTTGACCATGATTGAGTTGTAGTCGTCGCCGGCGTCCTGGTAGGCCTTGGCCACTTCCTCGGCACCGATGCCGGCGGTGGTGATAAAACCGCCCACGTAGTCGGTGATGCCGCTGTCTTTGGGCGCAACAAAGTCGGCCAGCGAGTAATTCGGTTTGCCGTCCGGTTTGATGGTCTGCTGGCGCAGGTGGTGCAGGGTGGCCAGTTTCTCGCCGTTGCCTGAGTAGACATCCAGATCGTCGTCGTTGACCTGGTTCGCTGGCCAGAAGCCGAATACGGCGCGGGCGCTGATCAGCTTCTCGTCGATCAGTTTCTTCAGCATTTCCTGGGCGTCGGCATACAGCGCGGTGGCGGCTTCGCCGACCACTTCATCGGTAAGAATGCGCGGGAACTTGCCGGCCAGGTCCCAGGAGATAAAGAACGGCGTCCAGTCGATATATTCGGCCAGCACCTTGAGGTCGATATCCTCCAGCACCTTGACGCCGGTAAAGCTCGGCACGGTCGGCTGATAGGTCGCCCAGTCGAATTTCGGTTTGTTTTCCACCGACTTGGCATAGCTCAAACGCTCGGTGCGGGCGCTGCGGTTGGCGGTGCGCTCGCGTACTTCGATGTAGTCCAGACGGGTGCGTTCGACAAAGTCGGCCTTGAGTTCCTTGGACAGCAACTGGGTGGCCACGCCGACCGCGCGCGAGGCGTCGGTAACGTAGATCACCGCATCGTTCTGGTACTTGGGCTCGATCTTCACCGCGGTGTGGGCTTTCGAGGTGGTGGCGCCGCCGATCATCAGCGGCAGGTGGAAACCCTGGCGCTGCATTTCGCGGGCGACGTGCACCATCTCGTCCAGCGAGGGGGTGATCAGGCCGGACAGGCCGATGATGTCGCACTTCTCGGCGATCGCGGTTTGCAGGATTTTCTCCGCCGGCACCATTACGCCCAGGTCGACAATGTCGTAGCCGTTACAGCCCAAGACCACGCCGACGATGTTCTTGCCGATATCGTGCACATCGCCTTTGACCGTGGCCATGAGGATCTTGCCCTTGGCTTCCGGCTTGTCGCCTTTTTCCAGCTCGATAAAGGGGATCAGGTGGCCGACCGCCTGCTTCATTACCCGGGCGGATTTCACCACCTGCGGGAGGAACATCTTGCCCGCGCCGAACAGGTCGCCGACCACGTTCATCCCGGCCATCAGCGGGCCTTCTATCACTTCGATGGGCCGCGCGCACTGCTGGCGGCACTCTTCGGTGTCTTCGATGATATGGCTGGTGATGCCCTTGACCAGCGCGTGCTTGAGGCGGTCAACCACGCTCCAGGTGCGCCACTCTTCGGTCTCCGCTTCCTTGACGCTGCCATCGCCCTTGTAGTTGTCGGCAATCGCCAGCAGGGCGTCGGTGCCCTCGGGCGTGCGGTTGAGGATCACGTCTTCAACGCGGTCGCGCAGCTCTTGGGGAATCTCGTCGTAGATTTCCAGCTGGCCGGCGTTGACGATGCCCATGGTCAGGCCGTTCTGGATCGCGTAGTAGAGGAACACCGAGTGAATCGCCTCACGCACCGGGTTGTTACCACGGAAGGAGAACGACACGTTGGACACCCCACCCGAGCTTAGGGCGTGGGGCAGGTGGTCGCGGATATAGGCGCAGGCCTCGATAAAGTCGACCGCGTAGTTGTTGTGTTCCTCGATACCGGTGGCCACGGCGAAGATGTTCGGGTCGAAGATGATGTCTTCCGGCGGGAAGCCCACTTCGTTAACCAGAATGTCGTAGCTGCGCTGGCAGATTTCGCGTTTGCGCGCGGCGGTGTCGGCCTGGCCGACTTCGTCGAAGGCCATTACCACCACGGCGGCGCCGTAGCGCTTGCACAGCTTGGCGTGGTGCTTGAACTGTTCGACGCCTTCCTTCATGGAGATGGAGTTGACGATGCCCTTGCCCTGGATGCACTTGAGGCCGGCTTCGATCACTTCCCACTTGGAGGAGTCGATCATGATCGGCACGCGGGAGATATCCGGCTCGCCGGCGATCAGGTTGAGGAATTTGACCATGGCCGCCTGGGAATCGAGCATGCCCTCGTCCATGTTGATGTCGATCACCTGGGCGCCGGCTTCCACCTGCTGCAGGGCGACTTCCAGGGCCTCGGTGTAGTTCTCTTCGCGGATCAGCCGGGCGAACTTGGCCGAGCCGGTGATATTGGTGCGCTCGCCGACGTTGATAAACAGCGAGTTGCGGTCGATGGTGAAGGGTTCCAGCCCCGACAGACGACAGGCCTTGGGGATTTCCGGAATGATGCGCGGCGGGTATTTGCTCACCGCTTCGGCAATCGCCTGGATATGCGCCGGCGTGGTGCCACAGCAGCCGCCGATGATGTTCAAGAAGCCCGAGGCGGCGAACTCTTCAACCACCACGGCCATTTCCGCCGGGGTTTCGTCGTATTCACCGAAAGCATTCGGCAGGCCGGCGTTGGGGTGCGCCGAGACGTGGGTATCGGCTTTGTTGGCCAGTTCTTCCAGGTACGGGCGCAGGTCACTGGCACCGAGGGCGCAGTTCAGCCCCACGGAAATCGGCTTGGCATGGCGCACCGAGTTCCAGAAGGCTTCGGTGGTCTGCCCGGACAGGGTACGGCCGGAAGCGTCGGTGATGGTGCCGGAGATCATGATCGGCAGCTCGACGCCGTCGTCCTCGAACACCTGCTGCACGGCGAAGATCGCCGCCTTGGCATTGAGGGTGTCGAAGATGGTTTCGATCAGGATCATGTCCGCGCCGCCTTCGATCAGGCCGCGGGTGGCTTCCACGTAGTTTTCCACCAGCTCGTCGAAGGTGACGTTGCGGTAGCCGGGGTCGTTCACGTCCGGGGAGATCGAGCAGGTGCGACTGGTAGGGCCGAGCACGCCAGCCACGAAACGCGGGCGATCCGGGGTTTCCAGGGTCTTGGCATCGGCCACACTACGGGCCAGGCGCGCGCCTTCGACGTTCAGCTCATAGGCCAGGGCCTGCATGCCGTAGTCGGCCTGGGACACCTGGGTGGCGTTGAAGGTGTTGGTTTCGAGGATGTCCGCGCCGGCATCCAGGTAAGCCTTCTCGATGGCGCCGATCACGTCCGGGCGGCTCAAGATCAGCAGGTCGTTGTTGCCCTTCACATCGCTTGGCCAGTCGGCGAAGCGGGTGCCACGGTAGTCCTCTTCTTCCAGCTTATAGCTCTGGATCATGGTGCCCATGCCGCCGTCGAGGATCAGGATGCGTTCCTTCAGGGCTTGCTGAAGTGCGTTAAGGCGGGCGCTGCGATCGGACAGAGACATGGAGAGAACTACCTGGGACGCGTGAAAAAAAGATGCGCGATGATAACAAAGCTGCACGCTTTTGCAGTGGCCTGCACTTTTACATGAATCTTACTCATGTTCGTGGATTGGCCTTGGCCAGCCGGCGCCAGCTAGAATCGGCACTTAAGCCATTTTAGAGATGTTTCCATGGTCTGCCGCTTACTGCTTGGCGTGTGTTTGTTGTTCATCGGCTCATTACAGGCGGCCGAGCCCATTTCCTACAGCCGCGATATCCAACCGATTTTTACCAAGAACTGCGTGGCCTGCCATGCCTGCTACGACGCTGCCTGCCAGCTCAACTTGGGCAGTGGCGAAGGTGTGCAGCGCGGCGCCAGCAAGGCCACGGTGTACAACGGCACACGCACCCAGGCGCAGGCCACCACGCGCCTGTTTGTCGATGCCCATGGTGAGGCCGCGTGGCGGCGCAAGGACTTTGTTTCCGTGCTGGAGCAGCAGGGCAGCCAGGCCGCGCTGATGGCGCGCATGCTCGAACTGGGTCATCAGCAACCATTGGCCGCTAATAGCAAACTGCCGGCGCAGCTGGATATCAGCATCAATCGGCTCAACCAATGCCCGCTGCCGCAGGAGTTCGACGAATTTGCCCGCAAGAATCCGCAAGCCGGCATGCCGTTCGCGGTGACCGGCTTGAGCGAGGCCGACTACCAGACGCTGCAGGCTTGGCTGGCCCAGGGCGCACCGGTTGATCAGCAATCGCTGCAGGCCAGCACCGCCGAGGCGCAGCAGATCGCCACCTGGGAAGCCTTTATGAACGCCCCCGGCGCCCGCGAGTCGCTGGTTTCGCGCTGGTTGTATGAGCATCTGTTCCTTGCCCATCTGTATTTTGACGGCGGCGAGCCGGGGCATTTCTTTCAGATGGTGCGTTCGCGTACGCCCAGCGGTAAGCCGGTGGATATCATCGCCACGCGCCTGCCCAATGAAGACCCGGGTAACGAGTTCTATTACCGCCTGACACCGGTGCAGGGCGTGATTGTGCACAAGACCCATATCACCTATGGGCTGAGTGCGGCCAAGCTGGCGCGGGTTAAAGAGCTGTTCTTCGCCAGCGATTGGCAGGCCGATGCGGTGCCGGGTTATAGCCTGCTGCGCCGGGCCAATCCGTTCGAGACCTTTGCCGCGATTCCGGCGCAGGCGCGTTACCAATTTATGTTGGATAACGCCGAATACTTCGTGCGCACCTTTATTCGCGGGCCGGTGTGTCGTGGGCAGATTGCCACGGATGTGATTCGCGATAACTTCTGGGCGGTGTTCCAGGACCCGCAGCACGACCTGTATATCACCGACCCCGAGTACCGCGAGCAGGCCAAGGAGCTGCTGGCCATGCCCGGGCAGTTGGACAGCATCGGCGATCTGCTCGGCCTGTGGCGCACCTACCGCGATAAGCGCAATGAGTACGAAGCGCTGCGCATGCAGCGCTATGCCGATGCGCCTGCGCCAAGCTGGTCGCATATCTGGGCCGGTAATGACAACGCGCTGCTGTCGATCTTTCGCCAGCACGACAGCGCCTCGGTGCGCAAAGGCCTGATCGGTGAGGTGCCGCAAACCCTCTGGTGGCTGGACTTCCCGCTGCTGGAGCGCACCTATTACCAGCTGGTGGTGAATTTCGATGTGTTCGGCAACGTCTCGCACCAGGCGCAAACGCGGCTGTACTTCGATTTGATCCGTAACGGTGCCGAGGTCAACTTCCTCCGTTTGATGCCGGCCGAGTCGCGCCAGGGCTATCTCAGCGACTGGTACCAGAGCAGCGGCAAACTGAAAATTTGGCTCGACTATCAGGCCATTGATACGGAAAGCCCCAGCGCCTTGCGCCTGCCCGGCAATGACCCCAAACGCAGCTTTGTCGAGACTCTGCTAGAGCGTTACGGCAGCCTGAATGCGCGCCCCGACCCGATCAACCGCTGCACGGGCGCGCATTGCCATCGACCGGGGCTGGACGCCGAGTTGCAGCGCGCCGAGCAGTCGCTGAGCCGCCTGACGGCAAAACCGGCGGGTACGCTCAAGGTGATCGAGCAATTGCCGGAGGCAACCTTGCTACGGGTGGAAATGGCCGATGGCCAGCGTGAGGTGTACAGCCTGCTGCGCAACCGCGCGCACAGCAACGTGGCCTTTATGCTCGGCGAAGAGCTGCGCTACCAGCCGGCGCTGGATACCCTGACGGTCTATCCGGGAGTGCTTAGCAGCTACCCGAATTTTATCTTCAATGTGCAGGTGGAACAGGCGGCGGAGTTTGTCACGGCACTGGAGCAGGCGCGCGATGCAGCGGCCTTCGAGAACGTCGTCGAGCGCTGGGGCATTCGTCGTACGCATCCGGAGTTCTGGCGCTATTTCCACGATATGTCGGCGTATATCCAGCAAACCGAACCGCTGGAAGCTGGTGTGCTGGATATGAATCGCTACGAGAATTTGTAACAGCGGGGAGGGCTGCGCACTGCAGGGCGTAGGTTGGGTTAAGGCGCGCAGCGCCGAAGCCCAACATAGCTTGGCGTTCCTGCGTTGGGCTTCGCTGCGCTCAGCACCAACCTACGGTTCTAGCGGTTGAAGCGTTCCACCAGGGCATACTGACCATTGGCAGTGGCCGTCAGGGCTTCGCTGAGCAGGGCGGTGTCATGCGCTTCGCCAGCGGTCTTGTCGGCCAGTTGGGCGATGGTGGTGATGCTGCGGTTGACCTCATCAGCCACGGCGCTCTGTTCCTCGGCGGCGGCAGCAATCTGGTTGGCCATATCGGTGATATTGGCCACCGCGTCGCTGATGCCGGCCAGCGCTTCATCGGCCTGCTGCACGCGCTCAACCCCTTCGTCGGCCTGTTTGCGGCCGATTTCCATGGTCAGCACCGCTTCTTCGGCGGTGCGCTGCAGCTTGGCGATCAGTTGGTGAATCTGCCCGGTGGATTCGGCGGTGCGCTGCGCCAGTGAGCGCACTTCATCGGCGACCACGGCAAAGCCACGGCCCATTTCACCGGCGCGCGCGGCCTCGATGGCAGCGTTGAGGGCGAGCAGGTTGGTCTGGTCGGCGATGCCTTTGATCACATCGACCACGCCGCCGATTTCGTTGCTGTCCTGCGCCAGGCGAGTCACCGTTTCACCGGTATCACCGACCGATTGCGACAGGCGCTGAATGGCCTGGCGGGTTTCTGCAGCAATGCCACGGCCGGCGCTGGTCAGGCGGTTGGCGTCCTGGGTGGCGATGGCGGTACGCGCCACGTTGCTCGCCACTTCCAGGGTGGTAGCGGCCATTTCATTGATTGCAGCGGCTACCTGGTCGGTTTCGCTGCGCTGGCGTTCAAGCCCGGCGGAGCTGTTGTGCGCCAGGGTGTCGGCCTGTTTGGCTTGCAGGGTGAGCTGCTCGGCGGTGTCCTGCAGACGGGTCAGGCAGGTTTTCAGGCGGGCTTCCTGGCTGAGGATGGACATCTCCAGGCGGCCCTGGGCGCCGCGGCTGTCGGTGTACATCTGCGCGATCAGCGGGTCGGAGGTGCTCTGGTCGGCCAGGCGCAGCAGGCGCTTGAGGCCGCGTTGTTGCCAGTTCAGCCCGGCCAGGCCCAGCGGCACCGACAAGCCGGCGGCGATGGCAAAGCCCCAGCTGGAATCAAGCCACACGCCGATCAGGAAACCCACCTGGCTGACCAGGATAAACGGCAGCCAGTCCTGCACGATCGGCAGCCAGCGATCACTGCTGGGGATCGCCGATTTGCCGCTGTTGATGCGTTGGTACAGCGCCTCGGCGCGGCGTACCTGCTCGGCAGTCGGTTTGACCCGTACCGATTCGTAGCCGACTACCTGATTGTTTTCCGTCACCGGCGTGACGTAGGCGTTGACCCAATAGTGGTCACCGCTTTTGCAGCGGTTTTTGACGATACCCATCCACGGCCGGCCCTTTTTCAGGGTGTCCCACATATGCTGGAACACCGCTGCTGGTACGTCCGGGTGGCGCACCAGGTTATGCGGCGCACGAATCAGTTCATCGCGGCTAAAACCACTGATCTCGACAAAGGCGTCATTGCAGTAGGTGATCTGGCCTTTGAGGTCAGTGGTGGAGATCAGTCGCTGCTGCGCGGGGAAGGTGCGCTCGCGCTGAGTAATAGGTTGGTTATTGCGCATGGCGTTCTTTATTCCTTTAAACGTTACCGGTACTTCGGCCGTTGCTGGCGGAAGTTTAGCCCGTGAATCCAGGCGTAACCGACAAGGGGGCAGGTTATGGCCGTGTACCACGCTGTTTTGCTGGGGCGGCCGCTGAGTGGTTGGCAGGCTTTAGAGCCTTGCGCAGTGGCGCCAGTCTAACCTGCAGACCAGGAAAAGGCCGACGCAAAACAAGCACAAGCGGGTGACTCGGCTATGATGCGCGCCTTGAGGAGAGTCGCTGATGAATACGTTGCTGTTGCACTGCCGTCCGGGTTTTGAAAATGAGGTGTGTGCGGAAATCGCCGAACATGCCGCGCGTCTGGACGTTGCCGGTTATGCCAAGGCCAAGCCGAGTACCGCCTGCGCGGAATTTATCTGCACCGAGGATGATGGTGCCGAGCGCCTGATGCGTGGGGTGCGCTTCAATCAGCTGATCTTCCCGCGGCAGTGGGCGCGCGGGGTGTTTATCAACCTACCGGAACTGGACCGCATCAGTGTGCTGCTTGGCCATCTGGCGGATTTTCCGGTATTCGGCAGCCTGTGGCTGGAAGTGCTGGATACCAACGACGGCAAGGAGCTATCGAACTTCTGCAAGAAGTTCGAGGCGCCGCTGCGCAATGCCCTGAGCAAGGCCGGCAAGCTGGTCGAGGATGCGCACAAGCCGCGCCTGCTGCTGACCTTCAAAAGTGGCCGTGAAGTGTTCGTCGGCATGGCCGAGGCGAATAACTCGGCGATCTGGCCCATGGGCATTCCCCGTTTGAAGTTCCCCCGTGAGGCGCCGAGCCGTTCGACCCTCAAGTTGGAGGAGGCCTGGCACACCTTTATCCCCCGCGAGCAGTGGGATGAGCGCCTGTCCGATGAGATGACCGGAGTCGACCTTGGCGCCGCGCCGGGCGGTTGGACCTATCAGCTGGTCAAGCGCGGCATGTTGGTCACCGCCATCGACAATGGGCCGATGGCCGAAAGCCTGATGGACACCGGCCTGGTCACCCACCTGATGGTCGACGGATTCACCTGGAAGCCCAAGCAGCCGGTGGACTGGATGGTCTGCGATATCGTCGAAAAGCCCGCCCGCAGCGCCGCCTTGCTGGAAACCTGGATTGGCGAAGGCCATTGCCGTGAGGCGGTGGTCAACCTCAAGTTGCCGATGAAGCAGCGCTACGCCGAGGTGCGCCGCCTGTTGCAACGCCTGGAAGACGGCTTTGCCGAGCGCAAGATCAAGGTCTCGATTGCCTGCAAACAGCTCTATCACGACCGCGAGGAAGTGACCTGCCACCTGCGCCGGTTAGGCAAGTGATTTCAATGCCGAGCCAGTTGCGGCTGTAACGGCAGCAGCTGCGGCACCTCAATCGTCCCTTGCAGGCTGCTGTTGCCCAACTGCCAGGAGCTGTTGAACAGGTACTGGCTGCTAAAGCCGCTGATACGCAGACCCAGTACATCACCAGGCTGCAGTTGCGCGCTGACGGCAGCCAGCTCCGTGCTGGCCTGGCCGTTGAGTGGGGTGACCTGCTCACTCAGCACCTCACTACGGCCATCTGCGCGTCGAACCACCAGGGCGGCAAACAGCGTCGGCAACTGTGCCGCGTTATCCAGGTGCACTCGCGGTACGCCAATCAGTGCGCTGGGCTGCTGAACCTGTTGCAGTGGGATAAACCGCGACGGCTGCAGCAGCCCGCTGCTAAGCGGGCGAATCGCTGTAGCAGTCAGCTCGATACGATGATTGGCCGGCAGTTGCTGCAGGGCTACGCCCTGATCTAGATCGAGACTGATGCAGAAGTCGGGAATGCTCGCCGCCACGCCTGTGCGGCCGCGCAACTTGTCTTCGTACCAACTGATGATGCTCTGGTAGAGGTTGATCGCCCGGCCGTCGCAGTTCAGCACCGCTTCGTTATTGAACGGCGGCAGGCCGCTCCAGCGTTGCATCGGTGGCGGCAGAATATGCCCACCCTGCATGCCGAGCAGACGCACATCACGCGCGCCTTGTTGCAGGCAATCGCGAATCGCCAGGCCCTGGTTGAGCGGGAACAGGGTGTCGCGCATGCCTTGGATCAGCAAGGCATCGGCTTGCGGGCGCTGGCCGCGTGCGCAGTAGCTGGTCAGGCTGTGGGCCTTGAGTTCGGCGCGCACCGGCTCGCGCATGCGGCCGTCGGCGCTTTTCAGGTAGGGCGCCTGGACGAATTTGCCCAGGTCATAGCCGGTGGACAGGCCCAGGCTGAGCAGTACGCCGGTCCAGCCGACTTTCATATGGCTGTCTGGGGCAATGGCTTCACTCAGGTCGTACCAGGTGGCAATCGGCACAATGGCGTCGATACGCGGATCAGTCGCCGAGGCCAATAGCTGCACCGCACCGCCGTAGCTTTCGCCAAGCATGCCGGCTTTCGGGTCGTTCGGCCCGTCCATGCTTAATCGCGGCAGGTTGGCGGCGGCCCAGTCGATTACCGCCAATGCGTCCTGCACTTCGAACGCGGGGTTCATCATTTCGATATCGCCTTCGCTGCCGCCCCAGCCGCGTTGGTCGTAGCTGATCACCCAGTAACCGGCCTGCCAGGCTTTCACTGCGGCGCGACCGGACATCATCTGCGTGCCATAGAAGCCATTCGGCCGGGTCACCCGCCAGCCGCCCCAACCGTGGGTGTGCACGATCACCGGAGCCTGCTCGCCGGCCTTCAGCGCGGGCTGGAATACCGTGGCTGACAGTCGTGTGCCATCGCGGCCGTAGATCACTGCATCGAAATAGGTGGCTGGCAGGTCCTGTTGCGCGGTGGCGCTGAAGTCCGGCAATTGGTCGCGGGCGGCGCAGCCGCTGAGCAGCAGGGCGGCGAGTAGCAGGGCAAGGCGCATAGATGGCTCTTATTGGAGTGGTGGGCGCTGCGCAGCCTGCCTGATCAGGCCGTGGCTGCCTGCCCATCCAAGGTTGTGTTGACCTGTTGTCGGGCCAATCGCCCTACGCAGAAGTTTTCCATCAGGCGCTAGATGACCTTTGGGTCAGCTTTGCGCGAGAATAGCGGCCTGCTACTGGAGTCCGCTGATGTCTTTGCAAACCACTGCCATTCCCGATGCCACCCTCGACGCCACCGGGCTCAACTGCCCCGAGCCGGTGATGATGCTGCACAACAAGGTGCGCGACCTGCAGGCCGGCGGCCTGCTCAAGGTGATTGCCACCGACCCCTCGACCCGCCGCGACATTCCCAAGTTCTGTGTGTTCCTCGGCCATGAGTTGGTGGAACAGGCTGAAGACGGCGCGACTTATCTGTACTTAATCCGCAAGAAACTCGACTAATGCCAGGTGATGTGAGCACTACTGCGCTCGATCATACGGCGTTAAAAACCGGCTCGGACGCTCATTTACAGCCAGTAAACTCCGCGTCCTCGCCGGCTTTTGCCTTGCCTGGCCTTCGCTCGTTACGTGCTCACAGCACCTGGGACAACTGGTACTTCGCCTACGGCTCGAATATGAACCCGGCACGCATGCAGGCGCGCGGCATGACGGTGCTGGAGGCGCTACCAGGGCATCTGCCGGGTTACAGCCTGTGCTTTAACAAGCGAGCGGCGGACCGGGCGCCGGGTCGGGCCTACGCCAATATTCGCCATCAGCGCGACAGTGTGGTGGAGGGTGTGCTGTATCGCCTGGCCGACTCTGGTGAGATCGCCAAACTGGATCACTTCGAAGGTACGCCGATCTATTACAGCCGCGAGTGCCTGCCGATTGTCGCGGCCCACGGCGTGCAGCCGGCCTGGGTGTATATCGCCAACCCGGCCTTTCGCGCAGAGGGTCTGCTGCCCAGCGCCGATTACCTGGCCCATCTGCTGGCGGGGCGCGAGTTGTTGTCCGAAGCCTACTGGTCGGCGCTGGCGGCGTTGCCGGTCCATCCTGACTGACCGGGCGCCAGGCCGCAGCTGTTTAGCAGCTCCTGCCAGCTGCGCACATGGCGCGCGGTGGCCTGCTGGAAATCTGCCCATAACGAAGCCTCTGGGCCGCTCAGGCTGTGCAGATACTGCCGAGTGGCTTGCGGTATCTGCGCCACGCTGCTGAGGTTGCGTAGGCTGCTGCTCCAGAGCTGGCCGCGTTGATCCACCTGTGCCAGATAGGGCTGCAGGCTGCCGGCGTAATACTTGACGAAGATGTTCTGCGCGATGCGTGCGCCTTGCGTGGCCTGGCCCGTGGGGCAGAGCGGCCGACCCTGTTGGCGGCTTTGCAGCATATCGCTGCCCTGGTTGAGGCTGTGGGTCAGGCTGGCCAGGCTGCTGATCAACTGGCCGCCCTGGTCGCTGGCATGCAGGGCGAAGAGCAGCGGATCAAGCTGCTCGGCACTCGGCGGCAAGGCTGCGGGTAGCGCGCTGCCGATGCTGGCCAGCTGCGCCAGGGCATCCAGTGCAGCACTGTCTTCGTCGGCGTTTGGTGGCAGCGGTCGTTCGGCAAAGCGCAGGTAGCGTTCGACCTCCGGGCTGGCATTCAGGGCATTCCAGAATACGCCGGGCAGTTGCGCGCGCTTTTCCTGCGCCAGTTGTTCAAGGGTGTTGCGCAGGGGTTGCTGCTCCTGGCTGCGCAGGTGTGCGCTGCAGGCATCCAGGGCGCGCAGCAGGTCGCCTTCATAAGCCAGACGGCTGCTGGGCGTGAGCTGTTTTCCGAGGCTGTTGTTGCGCTGGCTGATCTGTTGTTGCAGGGCGGGGCAGCGGCGCACATCGACCAGTAGATCGAGCAGGCTGATGCGCAGCTCGGCAATATCGATCAGGCGTTCGCGGCGGGCAGGTAGGCGATAGCGGGTCAGCTCATTGGCGTCGAAAGCGGTAGCCGGTTCGACATTCAGGGCGTTGCTCAGGCGCTGCAGGTAATCGGCCTGCAGCGCCAGGCCATCATCGGCGGGCGTGCAGGCGCACAGGCAAAGTGCAGTGAGCAGAAGCAGCAGGCGGGCGTTCATCAGGCCATCTTAGCGGCTCGAATGCGTTTGCGCGCGCTGCTGGCCAGGCGCACGGCGAGCATGCCGCCGGCGCAGGTCAGGCCAACCACCAGGCCCTGCCAGAGCCCGCTGGGGCCGCTGGGTTCGCCGAGCCAGTCAGTCAGGCCGAGCGCATAACCCACCGGCAGGCCGATGCCCCAATAAGCGAACAGGGTCAGGATCATGGTCACGCGGGTGTCTTGATAACCGCGCAGCGCGCCGGCAGCCGTCACCTGAATGGCATCGGAGAACTGGAACAGCGCCGAATACACCAACAGCGTGGTGGCCACCGCGATCACTGCGCGGTCCGGGGTATAGATCTGCGCAATCTCTTCGCGCAACAGCAGCATCAAACTTGCCGACAGGCAGGCATAGCCGAGCGCCGCCGCCATGCTCACCCCAGCAGCAAAGCGCGCTTCACGCGGCTCGCCACGGCCCAGCGCCTGGCCAACGCGCACGGTGGCGGCCATGCCCAGCGAATACGGGATCATAAACACCATGGAGCTGAAGTTCAGGGCGATCTGGTGCCCGGCCACCACGGTGGCGCCCAGGCCGCCGATCAGCAGGGCGATCACGGCGAAAATGCTCGACTCGGCAAACACCGCAATGCCAATCGGCAGACCGACCGAAAGCAGGCGTTTGAGCACTGGCCACTGCGGCCATTCGAAATGGCTAAAGATTTTGCTCGGCTGATAGAACGGCGCCCACTTCACCCACCAGAGCATGCTCAAAAACATAAAGCCCATTACCAGGCCAGTGGCCCAGCCGCAGCCGACGCCGCCCATGGCCGGCAACCCGAGCTTGCCGTAGATAAAGATGTAATTGAGCGGGATATTCAGCGCCAGGCCACACAGGCCGATGACCATGCTCGGCCGGGTATGCCCGAGGCCGTCACTGAAGCAACGCAGCACGTGGTACAGCGCTACGGCCGGGAAACCGCAGGCCACGGCGCGCAGATAACCCATGGCAGGCTCGATCAGCGCCGGGTCGACGTTCATCAGGCTGAGGACAATTTCCGCGTTCCACAGGATCACCGCCGCCGCGATGCCCACCGTCAGCGCCAACCACAGCGCCTGGCGCACCAGTGGGCCGATTTCGGTATGCGCTCCAGCACCGAAGCGCTGGGCGACCTTGGGCGTGGTGGCCAGCAGAATGCCGGTCATTAGCAGAAACACCGGCACCCAGATCGAGTTGCCCAGCGCCACCGCAGCCAGATCCTGCGGGCTGACCCGGCCGGCCATCACGGTATCGACGAAGCCCATGGCGGTGTTGGCCAGTTGGGCAATGATGATCGGCGTTGCGAGCTTCAGCAGGCTGTAGAACTCGGTGCTGACGCGTTGCAAGCGGGTTTGGGCAAGCATTGAGGTGTATCCAGCTGTATATCAGGAAACCGTGCAGTCTACGCCTTGACGGCTTGGTCAGGAAACCTTGTTGCGCAATGTTTCAGTGCGACTGGCACATTACGCGACTCAGCGTAGCCAAGCGGTGTCGGCAGGTTAGAATGCCGGCCTGATTTGCGGAGCACGGGAACAGACCCTCTATGCGCATCGTTGCTGATGAAAATATCCCTCTGCTTGATGAGTTCTTTGCCGGTTTTGGCGAGATTCGCCGCTTGCCCGGCCGCAGCATCGATGCGGCTGCGGTCGCCGATGCTGACCTGTTGCTGGTGCGTTCGGTTACTCAGGTGGATCGCGCGCTGCTCGACGGCTCGCCGGTGAAGTTTGTTGGCACCTGCACCATCGGCACCGACCATCTGGACCTCGACTACTTCCAGCAGGCCGGCATCACCTGGGCCAGCGCACCGGGCTGTAACGCCCGTGGCGTGGTCGACTATGTGCTGGCTAGCCTGCTGGTATTGGCCGAGCAGCAGGGCGTTGATCTGGCTGCGCGCACCTATGGGGTAATCGGTGCGGGGCAGGTTGGCAGCCGTTTGCTCAAGGTGCTTCGCGGCCTTGGCTGGCGTGTGCTGGTCTGCGATCCGCCGCGTCAGGCCGCCGAGGGCGGTGATTTCGTCAGCCTGCAGCAGGTGTTGGATGAGTGTGACGTGATCAGCCTGCATACGCCGCTGGAACGTCTGGGTGAACACCCGACTTATCACCTGTTCGATCACGCACGTTTGTCCGCGCTCAAGCCAGGCAGTTGGTTGATTAACGCCAGCCGTGGCGCAGTGGTGGATAACCAGGCTTTGCGTGAGTTGCTGCCGCAGCGCACTGACTTACAGGTGGTGCTGGATGTCTGGGAAGGCGAGCCGCAGGCGGATGTCGAACTGGCCGCCTTGTGCCGCATCGCCACGCCGCATATTGCCGGCTACAGCCTGGACGGCAAGCTGCGCGGCACCGCGCAGATCTATCAGGCGCTGTGTCAGCATCTGGGCGTTGCGCCCAGCGTTGAACTGCAGCAACTGATGCCCGCCGCCTGGCTGAGTGAGCTGACTGTCGATGCCAGCGCTGATCCGGCTTGGGCCTTGGCCAGTATCTGCCGCGCCGTGTATGACCCACGCCGCGATGATGCGGACTTTCGCCGCAGCCTGCAGGGGGATTCGGCAACCCGACGTGCGGCTTTTGACGGGCTGCGCAAACACTACCCGATGCGCCGGGAAATCGACGGGTTGGCGGTTTGCGTAAAGGGTAATGCGCCGGCGTTGGTCAGCCTGGTGCAGGCGCTGGGTGCGAAGCTGAAGGAGTAGGGTGGATGGCGTTTCACCCATCCACCATCTGCGCTCTTCATGGTGGATGAAAAAAGCCTCATCCATCCTACGAAGAGCATGCTTACTTGGCTTGAGGGGCTTGCTTTTGAGCTTTTTCCAGCGCGTTGCAGGCCTGTTGGATCATCTCTTCGGTGATCGGGATTTCGCGGCCCTGGGCGTCGATGACAAAGCCACCAATCGGCATTGTCGGGGCTTTTGGCGAATTCTGTTGTTGGCTGTGCATGGCTTGTCTCCTCATCGGTTAGCGCGATTTTATGAGTGTTAGATGAAGGCGCTATGACAACTGCGACGGCAGAAAACCGCCGCAGGGCACAGGGCAAATCAGTCATTGCAGGCACTGTGCCAGGCCCGACAGATATTGAGCAGGCAGGTATTGAATTAGAGGGTGTTATGGGGCTTTTCCATATTGGTTTGATCATCAATCCATTGGCCGGGCTGGGCGGCCCGGCGGGGTTCAAGGGCAGTGACGGCATGGCCGAACAGGCCTTGGCTCTGGGCGTTGAGGCCAAAGCGGCGCTGCGTACACAAACGGCCCTTGAGGTGCTGCTGCCGTTGCGTGAACGCCTGGAGTTCGTCACCTTTCCCGGCGCCATGGGCGCCGACTTGCTGAGTGAGATGGGTTTTGCCCACCGTGTGGTCGGTGAGCTGCAGGATGGCCCGAGCAGCGCCGCCGATACCCGCCAGGCAGTTGAGTTGCTGCAGGATGCCGGCGTGGCGCTGATTCTGTTCGCTGGTGGCGATGGTACGGCGCGGGATATCTGCGCGGCAGTGCGCGAAGGTCAGCCGGTGTTGGGGATTCCGGCCGGGGTAAAGATTCAGTCCGGGGTCTATGCCATCAGCCCGCGTGCTGCAGGAGAACTGATCGCGCGCTTGATCGAAGGCGGCCTGGTGCGCCTGAGCAGCGGTGAAGTGCGCGATATTGATGAAAGTGCCCTGCGTGAAGGCCGCGTGACTGCGCGCTGGTACGGTGAGCTGACAGTGCCGCAGGAAGGCGGCTATGTGCAGCAGGTTAAGCAGGGCGGCGTGGAATCCGAAGAACTGGTGCTGAATGATCTGGCCGACTGGCTGCAGGACAGCTGGGAAACCGATGTGCGCTATGTGTTTGGCCCCGGCTCGACCCTGCATGGCCTGGCGCAGAACCTCGGCTTACAGACCACTTTGCTCGGCGTCGATGTGATCGAGAACGGTCAGCTGCTGGCCAGTGATGTCACCGAGGCGCAGCTGTTCGAGCTGATTGATGGCCATCCAGCGCGGCTGCTGGTCACTGCGATTGGCGGCCAAGGCCATATCATCGGCCGCGGTAACCAGCAGATCAGCCCACGGGTGCTACGCGCCATTGGCCTGGAAAACCTGCGTGTAGTCGCCACCAAGCGCAAGCTCGGCACCCTGGAGGGCCGGCCGTTGCTAGTGGACAGCGGTGATACGGCGCTGGACGATGCCTTTCCCGATGTTGTGCGCGTGTGGGCCGGTTATAAGGAAGAGCTGCTGTATCCCGTAGGCAAGTAGCCGCTGAACTATTAAGGAGGCGTTATGCGGGCGATTCTGTTGTTCGCGCTGAGTATTCTGCTGAGCGCCCAGGCCTGGGCGCTGCAGGCCGATGCCTTGGTTACGGCCGCCCGCGAGCAGGTTGGCGTTACCCTGAGTTATGACCCGGCCTATCGCCGCCTGAGTTACCCCAATGGCGATGTACCGCTGAATACTGGCGTGTGTACCGATGTGATAATCCGCGCGCTGCGCCAGCAGGGCTTGGATTTGCAGCAAGCGGTACATCAGGACATGCGCGCGAACTTTCGCCTGTATCCAAAAAACTGGGGGCTAAGCCGACCCGATAGCAATATCGATCATCGCCGCGTGCCGAATCTGATGACCTGGTTTAAGCGGCAGGGCTGGGCGCTGTCGCTTGGCCAGGATGCTGAGCGCTATCGTCCTGGCGATATCGTCACCTGGGATCTGGGTGACGGCCTGACCCATATCGGCATTATCAGCGACCGCCAGGCCGGCAGCGGCGTGCCCCTGGTGCTGCACAATATCGGCCGTGGCACCCAGGAAGAGGACATTCTCTTCAGCTTTAAGATTACTGGCCATTACCGTATTCCGGCCGCCTAAGAACCTGTTTACGATCTGCTGCGCGTCGGCCATCCTGCGTTAAAAACAGCCTCGGAATGCTCATTTACAACCAGTAAACTCCGCTTCCTCGGCTGTTTTTGCCTTGTCTGGCTCTAGCTCGCGAGATCGTAAACAGGCTCTAAGGGCTGCATTGAAGGAGTTGGGCATGCAGGAGCAAACACAAACACTTCCACCCTTTATCCAGCCCGGCGAGCGCGTGGTGCTGTTTGATGGGGTGTGCAAACTGTGCAACGACTGGGCGAAGTTTCTGATTTGCCATGACCCTGAGCAGCGCTTCCGTCTGGCTTCGGTGCAATCGGCTGAGGGCCAGGCGCTATTGGCCTGGGGCGGTTTGCCCACCGAGCGCTTCGATACCATGGCCTTGATTGAGAATGGCCAGATGCTGCTGCGTTCGGACGCGGTACTGCGCATCGTCGCGCAGCTGCCTAAGCCATGGCGCTTGTTGGCTTGGCTGCGGCTGATCCCAAGGCCTATACGTGATTGGTGCTACGACCGTATTGCGCTCAATCGCTATCGGCTGTTTGGGCGCTATGACAGCTGCCTAATACCCAGCGCCGACCATGCACGGCGCTTCCTGCATGACTGATCAGTGTTTACCGCAGATTGCTTGGCTGGCGCGCATCGCTCTGGCCCTGGTATTTATCTGGCACGGCCTGGTGCCGAAGATTCTCTGGCTGAGCCCGGATGAGCTGGCGATGATCCAGGCCCATAACCTGCCGGCCCCCGAGTGGGTGGCGCGTATCGCTGGTCTGGCGGAAATCATCCTGGGTTTATTGCTGCTGTGGCGGGGTCAGCGCTGGCCCTTGCTGCTGGCCGGCGTGCTGTTGATTGGGCTGCTGCTTGATGTGGCGCTATTCAGCCCCCATCTACTGCTGCAGGCGTTCAATCCGCTGAGCACCAACCTCGCCGCCCTGGCGCTGTGTTGGGTGGCTTGGCGGGCGGAAACGCCGCAATCGCCTCCTCATTAACCGGCGTCAGCGCCCCAGCGAGCTTCCATGCTTTCGATCCTGTCTTCCCGTCAGCGCAATGCCCTGCGTATGGCCTGGCGCTTTATTGCGCCGTACCGTGGTCGCGTGTTCGGGGCCTTGCTGGCGCTGATGTTTACCGCCGCCATCACCCTGTCGATGGGCCAGGGCATCAAGCTGCTGGTCGATCAGGGTCTGGCTACTCAGTCGCCGGCAGCGCTGCAGCAGTCCATCGGACTGTTCTTTGTGCTGGTGCTGGCGCTGGCCATCGGCACCTTTACCCGTTTCTACCTGGTTTCGTGGATTGGCGAGCGCTTTGTCGCCGATATCCGCAAGCGGGTGTTCAACCACCTGATTGAGCTGCACCCGGGCTTCTATGAGAGCAACCGCAGCTCGGAGATTCAGTCGCGGCTGACCGCCGATACCACGCTGCTGCAATCGGTGATCGGCTCGTCGCTGTCGATGGCGCTGCGCAACCTGATCATGCTGGTTGGCGGCAGCGTGCTGCTGGTGGTGACCAACGCTAAGCTCAGCGGCATCGTGCTGATGGCACTGCCGCTGGTGGTCGCGCCGATTTTGATTTTCGGACGTCGCGTACGCGCACTCTCACGCCAGAGCCAAGACCGCGTCGCCGATGTCGGCAGCTATGTCGGCGAGGTGCTGGGGCAGATCAAGACCGTACAAGCCTACAACCACCAGAATGAGGACAAGCGCCGCTTTGGCCTGTCCGCCGAGGCGGCCTTCGACACTGCGCGCCAACGCATTGCCCAGCGTGCCTGGCTGATTACCGTGGTGATCGTGCTGGTGCTCGGCGCGGTGGGGGTGATGCTCTGGGTCGGCGGTATGGATGTAATTGCCGGGCGCATCTCCGGCGGTGAACTGGCCGCCTTTGTGTTCTACAGCCTGATTGTCGGTTCGGCCTTTGGCACCCTGAGCGAGGTGATCGGTGAGCTGCAACGCGCTGCCGGCGCCGCTGAGCGCATCGCCGAGCTGCTACAGGCACGCAATGAAATCACTCCGCCAGCTACTGATGCTTTGCATCTGACCCAGCCGGTGCAGGGCCGTATCGAACTGCAAGGGCTGCGCTTCGCTTATCCGTCGCGCCCCGGCAGCTTTGCCGTGGACGGTATTGATCTGCAGGTCGCGGCAGGGGAAACCCTGGCGCTGGTTGGGCCGTCTGGCGCAGGTAAATCGACGCTGTTTGATCTGCTGCTGCGCTTTTTTGACCCGCAGCAGGGTCGCATCCTGATCGATGGCGTGCCGATCCAGCAGCTCGACCCTCGCGAACTGCGCAGCAGCTTTGCCCTGGTGTCGCAGAACCCGGCGCTGTTCTTTGGCTCGGTGGAGGACAACATTCGCTATGGACGTACCGATGCCAGCTTGGCCGAGGTCGAGGCGGCGGCCAAAGCGGCGCATGCCCACGAATTTATTGTGAAGCTGCCGGATGGCTACCAGACTCATTTGGGTGATGCCGGCCTCGGCTTGTCCGGCGGTCAGCGTCAACGTCTGGCGATTGCCCGCGCGCTGTTGGTGGATGCACCGATTCTGCTGCTCGATGAGGCCACCAGTGCGCTGGACGCCGAGAGCGAGCATCTGATTCAGCAGGCCTTGCCACCACTGATGGAAGGGCGCACCACCCTGGTTATCGCCCACCGCCTGGCTACGGTAAAAAGCGCTGACCGCATTGCGGTAATCGAGCACGGCAAGCTGGCCGCTATCGGCACCCACAGCGAGCTGGTCAACAACAGCCCCCTGTATGCGCGCCTGGCCGAGTTGCAATTTAACAATGAGGCTGAAGCGGTTAATTGATGCTGTGGGAAGTGCTTTAGCCGCGATCAGGGGCGCTGCGGTTTTGCTTTGTCGCGGCTAAAGTCCCTCCCACCAGACCAGACCAGATCGGGCGTGCGCTGGCGCTAAAGCGGCTTGGCTTTCGGTTTGATCGTTGCCGCCGCACCGGCCGAGGCGAGGATGATCGCGCTGATGGCCAGCCATTGGCTGAGGGTCAGGCGCTCGCTAAGGAACAGCAGGCCGGAGAGCGCGGCAATCGCCGGCTCCATGCTCATCAGGATGCTGAACGTGCGCGCGGGCAGGCGGGTCAGGGCGACCATTTCCAAGCTGTAGGGCAGTGCCGAGGACAGTACGGCTACGCCGAGGGCGATGGGCAGCAGGCCCATGGAAAAAAGGCCGCTTCCGGCTTGCCACAGCCCAATCGGGAACACCAGCAGGGCCGCGACTATGGTGCCGAGGGCCACGGTCTGCTTGCCGTGTTCGGCGCCGGCCTTTTGCCCGAAAACGATATACAGCGCCCAGCACAGGCCGGCCGCCAGGGCCAGGGCCATGCCGACGGGGTCCAGCGGTACATCGCTTTGTCCGGTGGGCAACAGCAGCCAGAGGCCGAACACCGCCAGGGCGATCCAGACGAAATCCAGCAAACGTCGCGACGACAGTAAGGCCAGGCCCAACGGCCCAGTAAATTCCAGGGCTACGGCGATGCCCAGCGGAATGGTTTTCAGCGAGAGGTAGAACAGCAGGTTCATGCTGCCCAGCGACAGCCCATAGGCCAGTAGCGAGCGGCAGGATTTCAGCGTCAGCTTGGCCTGCCAGGGGCGCATCAGAATGCACAGAATCAGCGCGCCGAGGCTCAAACGCAGGGCCGTGGTGCCGCTGGCGCCAATTTCCGGAAATAGCCCCTTGGCCAGGGACGCGCCGCTCTGGATCGAGGTCATGGCGATCAGCAGCAATATGATCGGCAGGATCACCAGGGAGAATTGCGTTGAGCGCGGCATGGCTGTTCCTTGAGGTTTAATCCGTTAATAAAAAAGCCGGCCATTGAGGCCGGCTTTCAGGCGCTTTATGGCTTAGCGATATTCACACAGGTAAGCGGTATCAGCCGCCACCTTGAGCTGGAACTTGCTGTCGGCCGGTACGGTGAATTTGCTGCCGCTGGTGAAGGTTTCCCAGCTGTCGCTGCCTGGCAGTTTCACGGTCAGGGCGCCGGCGACCACGTGCATGATTTCCAGCTGGTTGGTGCCGAATTCGTACTCGCCTGCAGCCATCACGCCAATGGTGGCCGGGCCTTCAGCCATGCCGAAGGCGATGGATTTGACGGTGCCGTCGAAGTATTCATTGACCTTGAACATCTGCAGTTCCTCGAAAGGGGGGATTGAAAAGGCTGGCTGCCAGGAGTGGCAGGCCATCAAAAAATGGCCGGGAGCCATTTTTAACGTCGTGTAGCGACGGCCCTCGGGGTGGTCGCCAGGGATGGCTGACCATAAAAAAGGCCCGCCAGTATGCCCAAGCGTTTTTTCTTCGTCATCTGCTTTGCACGGGCAAAACCAGCGGTAGCAGCCGGGCGGTATTGCGCGCATCGGTGAGGGCGCGGTGCTGCTGGCCCTGGAACTGCAAACCCGCCAGATTCAGCGCCATTTTCAGGCCGATTGGGCTAGGCAGCTGACGCGCTTCGGCAAAGCGTTTTTTCAGGTTGATATGCGGGATCTGGCTCAGGTAACTCTCCAGCCCATGGGCGCGCCATTCCTGTTCGAACTGGCGGCGGTCGTAGTCGCCCCAGCTGGCCCAGCCCGCCAGTTGTGCTTGATGGGCCAGCAGCCAGCGTTCGAATTGTGCCCACACCGCACTGAGTGGCGCGGCGGCATCGACATCGGCTTGGCTGATTTGGGTGAGCTGACGACAGAAATGGGTCAAATGCGGGCGTCGTGTGGGCCGCACAAAACGTTGGAAATACTCGATTTCATGGCCGCCAGCGTTGACCAGACTGGCGCCGATTTCGATGATTTCCATATCTGTGACCGGCCAACCGCCTTCTTCGGTGGTGGCTTCCAGGTCGATTACCAGCCAATGCTGCATAAGCCCTCCTTAGCGTGCAGCGAGTATGGAAGCAGTTTCGGCGTTGGGTAAAGCCTGTTGGCAGGCCGTTGAAAAACTACCTGCGTTGGCAATACTGCGTTAAAAACGGCCTCGGAATGCTCATTTACAGCTCGTAAACTCCGCTTCCTCGGCCGTTTTTGCCTTGTCTTGCCTGCCTCGCCTACGTTTTTCAACGGCCTGCTAGGTGAGCCTATCCATACAGTTTTGCCCTATGGCTGTACTGGCGCTGGCCCCATGTGGCGGGCATGCTTGCAGCCGGGTTCGTATCCGCCATGCAGCGGGGATATGGGGTTAAGCAGAAACGTGCGCTGTCGATGGCGTATGAAGGTAGAGGTGGATATGGCAAAGCTGGCGTTTATCGGGCTGGGCGTGATGGGTTACCCGATGGCCGGGCATCTGGCGCGCGCCGGGCATCAGGTGTGTGTGTACAACCGCACCGCCGCCAAGGCTGCGCAGTGGGCCGCCGAATACGCAGGCAGCCACGCGGCAACCCCGCGTGAAGCGGCCGCGGGGGCTGAGTTTGTGATGGTCTGCGTGGGCAATGACGATGATTTGCGCGGCGTGGTGCTGGGCGAGCAGGGCGCCTTTGCCGGTATGCAACCCGGCGCGGTGCTGGTCGATCACACTACAGCCTCGGCGCAGGTCGCCCGTGAACTGGCCGAACAGGCTGCTTCCCGGCAACTGGGTTTTCTCGATGCGCCGGTATCCGGCGGTCAGGCTGGGGCGCAGAATGGCGCGTTGACCATCATGGTCGGCGGTACGGCTGCAACCTACGCCAAGGCTGAGCCGATTATTCAGGCCTATGCACGCATGGCCCGCTTGATGGGCGAAGCCGGCAGCGGTCAGCTGACCAAAATGGTTAACCAGATATGCATCGCCGGCCTGGTGCAGGGCTTGTCCGAGGCTTTGCATTTTGCGCAGTGCGCCGGGCTCGACGCGCACGGTGCGATGGAGGTGATCAGCAAGGGCGCGGCGCAGTCCTGGCAGCTGGAAAATCGCCACAAAACCATGCTGGCCGGCGAATTCGAGCACGGCTTTGCCGTGGACTGGATGCGCAAGGACTTGTCGATTCTGCTGGCCGAGGCCCGCAGCAATGGCGCGCAGCTGCCGGTAACCGCGCTGGTCGATCAGTTCTACGCCGATGTGCAGGGCATGGGCGGCGGCCGTTGGGACACGTCCAGCCTGTTTGCCCGCTTGAACAAGCGTTGACTGGCAGCTGAGGACAGCCGTCTATACTGGCTTCAAAGCCAGTAAGGATTCGGCGCTGTTCTCACTCTTCAGGCATGCGGGCACTGTTCATGGATGATCAATTTGCATTCAGCGACGACCTTCCCGGCACTACCAGCCAGCCCGTGTGGCGCGTACTGGCGGTTGATGATGACGCCGACTTCCAGCGCGCCACCGCCTTTGCCCTGAGCGAACTGGAACTGTTGGGCGGGCGCATTGAGCTGATCCAGGCGTTCAGCTGCCGTGAAGCCTCGATGCTCCTGGCCAAGCACCATGACATCGCCCTGGTGTTGCTCGATGTGGTGATGGAAACCGAAGACGCCGGTCTGCGCCTGATCAAGGCGCTGCGTGAGGTGATCGGCAACCGCGAAACCCGCGTGGTGATGCTGACCGGCGAGCCAGGCCTGGCGCCGGCCCATGAAGTGATGCGTGATTACGACATCAACGACTATTGGACCAAGAGTGAACTCAGCGCCGAGCGCTTGCTAACGGTGCTCACCGCAGCGGTGCGCGGTTATGCTCAGCTCCGGGCTGTAGCCAGCGCCCGGCGTGGCTTGCAGATGATCGTCGAGTCGAGCAATGCGTTGTTCTGCTCAAAAAATACCCGCGAGCTGTCGGCCAAGATTCTGTCGGAAATCACTTCGCTGCTTAATCTGCAGACTGAGGGCATCGTTTGTGTGCGCGCCGATGAAGGGGACGCCACGGCCGAACCGAATGCGCGGATTGTCAGCGCCAGCGGGCGCTTCTTCGACAGCATTGACGCCGATCTGGACGTGCTGCAGCCGCAGGTCGCAGCGGCGGTGCGCCAATGCCTGCAGGCGCAGCAGACCCTGCGTCTGAGCGACTGCACGGTCTTGTTCTTTCCGCGCTTTCAGGCGGGTTCGGACTACGCCTGCTACATCGACAGTGCGCGGACGCTGGATGACACCGAGCTGGAGCTGCTCAAGGTGTTCAGCGCCAGTATCAGCCGTGGCCTGTACAACGTCGCGCTGTTCAGCCGCCTGGAGGAAATGGCCTACCAGGACGACCTGCTGAAGATCCCCAACCGCAATGCGCTGATCCGCATGCTGGACATGACGTTGAAGTCCGAAGCCAAGGATCAGCGCGTGCTGGTGCTTATCGATATCGACAATTTTTCCGGAGCCAACACCGCCTTTGGCACCGGTTATGGCGATTTCATCCTCGGTCTGGTGGCGAAGAAGCTGCGCGATGCCTTCAACCATGAGGTGCTGATTGCGCGGGTGCGTGACGACCTGTTTGCCATCCTCGGCCCGCAAACGCAGGTCAATGCCGCTGAAGTGGTGGCGCTGTTTCGCCGGCATAAACGCCCCTATGAGCTGGGCCAGGTGCATAGCCTGAGCAGCGTGACCATGCACCTGGCCGACTTTACCGGCAGTGCCAGCGTGGCTCTGCAGGATGCACTGCTGACCCTGAAGCAGGCCAAACGCCTGGGGCATGACCAGCATGGGGTCTATGATCCGCGCCTGCAGGGTGCGCATGCCGAGTCCTACCGCATGCTGCTGGCCCTGCGCGATGCGGTGGAGGCTGGGCAGATCAGCGTTGAGTTGCAGCCGCAGATCGACCTGAAAACCCGCCGCGTCACCGGTGTGGAAGCCCTGGCGCGCTGGCGCAAGGCCGACGGCAAGATGGTCCCGCCGCTGAGTTTTATCCCCCTGGCCGAGGCCACCGGTTACATCTTGCCGCTGGGCGATCTGCTGATGCGTTTGGCCCTGCAGGCGGCCAAACAGCTGGCCGATGCCGGTTACCCGCAGATCCGCGTCGCGGTCAACGTTTCCGCGCCGCAACTGCTGCAGCATGACTTTATCGAGCGGTTCAATTCGCACCTGCAGGCGGCCGGGGTATTGCCTGAGCAGATCGAGGTGGAAATTACCGAATCGGTGGCCATGCGCACCTTTGATACGGTCTGCGAAAAACTGCGGGCGCTGCGCGCCATGGGCGTTGAAGTGGCCATTGATGACTTCGGTACCGGCTTCTCATCGCTCAGCTACCTGCGTTTGCTGCCGGCCGATCGGTTGAAAATCGACCGCAGTTTTGTTCTGGAAATCGGCGAAGTCAGCGACCAGCAGATGATCGCCGAGGCGGTGATCCAGATCGCCGCGCGGGTCGGCATGCAGGTGATTGCCGAAGGCGTGGAGACCCAGCAGCAGGCTGACTGGATTCTCGGCCATGGCTGTCGGCAGGCGCAGGGCTATCTGTTTGCCAAACCGATGGCCTGCGCCGACTTACTCAACTGGCTGAGTGACTGGCCGGAGCGCCCGGCCTGATGCAGCAATCCTGGCGCAGTAAGCTGTTGTCGCAGCCGGTCAGGCGCAACCTGTTGCTGCTATTTGTGCCATGGACGCTGCTGATCCTGCTGTTGATGGCGCTGCTCTATGAGCGCCTGCTGGATGCGCGGCTTGAGCCGCTGCTGCGTGATCAGCAGATCAGCCTGAACGAGGGCGTCGGCGTGCTCAATCGGCACCTGGCGACCTTGCGCGGCAATCTGCAATTTCTTACGCAGCAACCGCTGTTGGCCGAGGTGCTGCGTGACCCTAGTGCGGACAACCGGCATGCCCTGAGTCAGCTGTTTGTCGAGTTCGCCCGCAGCAGCAGGGTTTACGACCAAATTCGTTGGCTGGATGAGCGCGGCGCGGAGCAGGTGCGGGTCGATTGGCGCGATGGTGAGTCGCTGGCGCGCGATCAGACGCAATTGCACAACCAGGCGCAGCAGTACTACTTCGTGGAAACCATGAACCTGCCCCAGGACGCGTTCTACCTCTCGCGCTTTGATCTGAATGCCGACTCCGGCGTCGTCGAGCAACCGCTCAAACCCACCCTGCGCGGCGCTGAGCCGATTTTTGATGATGAGGGCAAGCGCCGCGGCATTCTGATCCTCAATTACCTGGGGCAAGTGCTGCTGCAGCGTTTGGCTCAGGTGTCCAAGAGTTATGGCAACAACCTGACCTTGGTCGATCATGAAGGCTACTGGATGCTCGCCGCCGATGCGCAGGATGCCTGGGGCTTTGCCCTGGGCAAGCCTGAGGCGACCCTGGCCAGCCGCTTTCCCGATAGCTGGCGACGTATGCAGGCCACACGCAATGGCGTGTTTAGCGACAGTGGCGGCTATTGGGCTTTCAATACGTTCGATCCCTACCAGGGCAGTGGCCAAGACGCGGTAGCGGGTGAGTACTGGTTGCTGGTCTCGCACCTGCCTCTGGAGCAAATCCAAGGGTTGCGTGGGCAAGTGCTCTGGCAGGTGATGCTGTTCGTTTGTGTGATGCTCTCTCTCGGTCTACTGGTGGTCTTGCGTCTGGGCTTGGCGGAGTTCGAACGTAATCAGGTGCGCGAGGCGTTGGAAGTCAGTAGCCAGGCGTTGCAGCAGAGCAATACTGAGCTGCGCGACACGGTGGAACAGCTGCAGCGCACGCGCGGCGCCTTGATCCAGGCGGAAAAACTATCTTCGTTGGGCACCTTAGTCGCTGGTGTGGCGCATGAGCTGAATACGCCGATTGGCGCCGCCAGCATGGCGGCGTCCACCCTCGATAAAGGCAATCAGAGTCTGCAGAAGAGCCTCGGTGAGGGACTGCAGCGTTCGGCGCTGGAGCGCTTTGTGCAGCGCAATGATGAAGGCCTGGCAATCATCCTCAACAGCCTGACGCGCATGGCGCAGCTGACCCGGGCCTTCAAGCAACTGGCCAGCGACCGCGCGAGTACCGAGCGGCGCCGCTTTGATCTGGTCGAGTTGGTTGGCGAAGTCATGTTGCTGTTCACCCCCAAGCTCAAGCAGTCAAACCATCGGGTGCAGCTGGAGTTGCCGCAGAGTCTGATGCTCGACAGCTATCCAGGGCCTCTGGGGCAGATTCTGCAGAACCTGATCGACAATGCGCTGATCCATGCTTTCGATTCGGGCATGAACGGCGTGGTGACGGTCAGGGTTGAGCACGATGAAATGCGCCACGAATGCGTGATTGCTGTCAGCGATAACGGTGACGGCATGAGTGATGACGTGCTGGCGAAGATCTTCGACCCGTTCTTTACCACCCGTCGTGGACGCGGCGGCACTGGGCTTGGTCTGCATATCACCCATCAGTTGGCGGTGGATATTCTCGGCGCAGAGCTGCAGGTACGCAGCGCGCCGGGGCAGGGCACGCAGTTTCGCCTGCGCCTACCGCTCGCCTGAATCTGCACCTGGTCGGCTGTCAAGCCGCCTGCGCCTGCGTAGAATCGTCGGCCTGTACTCCGTGCCGTTGTGTTTGAGGTCCCCCTGTCATGAATTGCCGTGCCGGCTGCGGCGCCTGCTGCATTGCCCCTTCTATCAGTTCTCCCATCCCGGGTATGCCCGATGGCAAGCCGGCGGGTGTGCGTTGCGTGCAGCTGGATGCCAATAACTACTGCCTGATCTTCGGCCAGCCTGAGCGACCTGCCGTGTGCTCGGCATTTCATGCCGCCGAGTATGTGTGCGGCAGCAATACCGCAGAGGCCCTGCAGTTGATTGGCTGGCTGGAGCAGAGCACGGCAGTTGCAGTCTGATACTGTGGCGCAAAGTTCTCGGCTGCCGGAGGCATGATGGTGCGGTTTACAGGGCTGCTCTTGGGGCTTGCCGCGTTGCTGGCGGTGAGCGGTGCGCAGGCGGCGCAATGGCGTCTGGTCAAGGATGAGGCGGGTATTCAGGTCTATTTGCAGCAGATCCCGGGCTCAAGCTTTCAGGCGTTTCGTGGTGTCACCCGTATACGAGCGGATATGCCACGTTTGTTGGCCCTGCAGGATGATGTCAGTGCGGCCTGCGCCTGGATTCATGCCTGCAGTGAGCAGAAACTGCTCAAGCATGAGGGCGATCTAAGCTGGGCCTACAGCCGTTTCCATACGCCCTGGCCGGTACAGCCGCGTGATTCGATCCTGCAGGTCACTACCACGCGTGATGCTGATGGTCGGGTAACCCGCACTTTGCATGGCGTGGCGGACTATTTACCGCCGCAGCAAGGCTTTGTGCGGGTGAGTAAGGTGGAAGGCTTCTGGAGCCTTACGCCGCACGAAGGTGAAATCGAGGTGATCTACGAGGTGCATTCTGAGCCGGGCGGCAGCGTACCGGCCTGGTTGGCCAATAGCTTTGTTGTGGATGCGCCATTCAATACCTTGCAGGGGCTGCGTCAGTTGGCTGAACAGCCGTAAAGCTGGTTTATTCAGCGCAATAAAAAGGCTGCCCGAGGGCAGCCTTTTTGTGCGGCGAGAGCTGAATTACTTCTTCAGGTCGCGCTGCGGGTAGCCGGTGTACAGCTGGCGTGGACGGCCAATCTTGTACGGGCTGGAGAGCATTTCTTTCCAGTGCGAGATCCAGCCGACAGTCCGCGCCAGGGCGAAGATCACGGTGAACATGCTGGTCGGAATACCGATGGCCTTGAGGATGATGCCCGAGTAGAAGTCGACGTTCGGGTACAGGTTGCGCTCTTTGAAGTACGGGTCGGTCAGGGCGATTTCTTCCAGACGCATCGCCAGTTCCAGCTGTGGATCGTTCTTGATGCCCAGCTCTTTCAGTACTTCGTCGCAGGTCTGCTTCATCACGGTGGCGCGTGGGTCGCGGTTTTTGTAAACGCGATGACCGAAGCCCATGAGTTTGAACGGATCGTTCTTGTCCTTGGCCTTGGCGATGAACTTGTCGATGTTGGAAACATCGCCAATCTCATCCAGCATGCTCAGTACGGCCTCGTTGGCGCCGCCGTGCGCTGGGCCCCAGAGGGCTGCTATACCGGCGGCGATACAGGCGAACGGGTTGGCGCCCGAGGAACCGGCCAGACGTACGGTGGAGGTCGACGCGTTCTGCTCATGGTCGGCGTGCAGGATAAAGATCTTATCCATGGCCTTGGCCAGCACCGGGCTGATCGGTTTGATCTCGCACGGGGTGTTGAACATCATGTGCAGGAAGTTTTCCGCATAGTTCAGGTCGTTACGCGGATACATCATCGGCTGACCCATGGAGTACTTGTAGGTCATGGCGGCGATGGTTGGCATCTTGGCGATCAGGCGCATGGCCGACACTTCGCGGTGATGCGGGTTATTGATGTCCAGTGAGTCGTGGTAGAAGGCCGAGAGGGCACCGACTACACCGCACATGATGGCCATCGGGTGAGCGTCACGGCGGAAGCCGTTGAAGAAGGTCTTCAGTTGCTCGTGAACCATAGTGTGGTTCTTGATGGTGCTGACGAACTTGGCTTTCTCTTCTGCGTTCGGCAGTTCGCCGTTCAGCAGCAGGTAGCAGGTTTCCAGGTAATCGGATTGCTCTGCCAGCTGTTCGATGGGGTAGCCGCGATGCAGCAGGATGCCCTGGTCGCCGTCGATGTAGGTGATCTTCGACTCGCACGAGGCGGTGGACATAAAGCCAGGATCAAATGTGAAACGGCCCGTGGCGGTTAAGCCCCGCACGTCAATTACATCGGGACCAACGGTGCCGGTTAAAATGGGCAGCTCGACGGGGGCTGCGCCCTCGATGATCAACTGCGCTTTTTTGTCAGCCATGTTTGGCCTCCTAGTTATGCTTGAAATCATCTGACTGCCCCCCACGCAGGGCCCGCACCACTATAGTGAGATAAATTCGAATGTCAATTTGCGAAAACCCAGGCGGCAGAAGGGTTTGCGGGTGGTTTTTGGGCTTTTAAAGCGGCTCTTTACGCCATTTATTAGAGGTGTGCAATGCGCTTTTAGGTAGGGGGCTTTGCGTTGTCATTAGTAACCTAACTGTCTATACTCTGCGCCCAGCTACCAAGGGCTTTAGCCTGTCTTTTGGTAGTTGTCACTCCTTGGGTGATGGGTACCTGACCAGTGCACTTCCCGACAACTTTGCCCTGATAGTTAGGGGCTCTCAGTGTGATAAAAGCCGTGAATAGCCAAAGACCTGTAAACCTCGACCTTAGGACGATCAAACTTCCTATCACTGGCGTTACGTCATTCCTTCATCGTGTTTCTGGAATCATTCTGTTTTTCGGCATTGCCGTGCTGCTGTACGGGCTCGACAAATCGCTGGCATCTGCAGAAGGTTTTGCCGAGGTGAAAGAGTGCTTGACCAGCCCGCTGGCCAAATTTGTGATTTGGGGTCTGATGTCCGCTCTGCTGTACCACCTGGTGGCCGGTATTCGCCACTTGATCATGGACATGGGCATCGGTGAGACGCTGGAAGGCGGCAAGCTGGGTTCGAAAATCGTTCTCGTCGTGTCGACGATCGTGATCGTGCTGCTGGGGGTGTGGATATGGTAACCAACGTCACGAACTTCTCGCGTTCGGGTCTTTATGACTGGATGGCGCAGCGTGTTTCTGCTGTCGTCCTCGCGGTTTATGTGCTGTTTCTGCTTGGCTTTGTCGTGTGCAACCCGGGTCTGGGCTATGCCGAATGGCAGGCGCTGTTCTCCAATAACGCAATGCGTATCTTCAGTCTGTTGACCCTGGTGGCGCTCAGCGTTCACGCCTGGGTTGGCATGTGGACAATTTCCACCGACTACCTGACGCCAATGGCGCTGGGTAAGTGGGCTACTGTCGTGCGTTTTCTGTTCCAGGCTGCGTGTGGCGTTGCCATGTTCGCGTTCTTCGTCTGGGGCGTGCAGATTTTTTGGGGTAACTGATCCATGACAAGCATTCGCACTCTTTCTTATGACGCCATCATTGTTGGTGGCGGCGGCGCGGGTATGCGCGCTGCACTGCAGTTGGCTCAGGGTGGTCATAAAACCGCAGTAGTGACCAAGGTCTTCCCGACCCGCTCGCACACTGTGTCCGCTCAGGGTGGCATCACCTGCGCCATCGCTTCGGCCGATCCGAACGACGATTGGCGCTGGCACATGTACGACACCGTCAAGGGTTCCGACTATATCGGTGACCAAGACGCTATCGAATATATGTGTTCCGTGGGTCCGGAGGCCGTATTTGAACTGGAACACATGGGTCTGCCGTTCTCCCGTACCGAGCAAGGCCGCATCTATCAGCGTCCGTTCGGTGGCCAGTCCAAAGGCCCGAACAACCCGACTCAGGCTGCACGTACCTGCGCTGCGGCTGACCGTACCGGTCACGCACTGCTGCACACCCTGTACCAGGCCAACCTCAAGGCTGGCACCTCGTTCCTTAACGAGTGGTATGCGGTCGATCTGGTGAAGAACCAGGACGGCGCCGTAGTTGGCACCATCGCCATCTGCATCGAAACCGGCGAAACCGTTTATATCCGCTCCAAAGCCGTGGTTCTGGCCACTGGCGGTGCCGGTCGTATCTACGCTTCCACCACCAACGCCCTGATCAACACCGGTGACGGCGTGGGCATGGCCCTGCGTGCTGGCGTGCCGGTGCAGGACATCGAGATGTGGCAGTTCCACCCGACCGGTATTGCCGGCGCCGGTGTACTGGTCACCGAAGGTTGCCGTGGCGAGGGTGGTTACCTGATCAACGCCCATGGCGAGCGTTTCATGGAGCGTTATGCGCCGAACGCCAAAGACTTGGCTGGCCGTGACGTAGTAGCGCGCTCGATGGTTAAAGAAGTACTCGCCGGCAACGGCTGTGGTCCGGACAAGGACCACGTACTGCTCAAGCTCGATCACCTCGGCGAAGACGTGCTGCATAGCCGTCTGCCAGGTATCTGCGAGCTTTCGAAGACCTTCGCCCACGTTGACCCGGTGGTTGCTCCGGTTCCAGTGATTCCGACCTGCCACTACATGATGGGCGGCGTGCCGACCAACATTCACGGTCAGGCCATCACTCAGGATGCCAACGGCAACGACAAGATCATCGAAGGCCTGTTCGCTGTCGGCGAAGTGGCCTGCGTATCGGTACACGGTGCCAACCGTCTGGGTGGCAACTCGCTGCTCGACCTCGTAGTGTTCGGTCGTGCTGCCGGTATTCACCTGGAAAAAGCGCTGAAAGAAGGCGTGGAAGTCCGTGGTGCCAGCGAAACCGACATCGAGCTGTCGCTCAAGCGTCTGGCGGGCGTCAACGAACGCACCACCGGCGAAGATGTCGCGCCGCTGCGTAAAGAACTGCAAAACTGCATGCAGAACTACTTCGGTGTGTTCCGCACCGGTGAGTACATGCAGAAGGGCATTGCCCAACTGGCCGACCTGCGTGAGCGGATCGCGACTGTCAAGATCGCGGACAAGAGCCAGGCATTCAACACTGCGCGTATCGAAGCATTGGAACTGCAAAACCTTCTCGAAGTGGCAGAAGCCACCGCGATCGCTGCCGAGGTTCGTAAAGAATCCCGTGGTGCTCACGCTCGTGAAGACTTCGAAGAACGTGACGACGAAAACTGGCTGTGCCACTCCCTGTATATCCCAGGTGAAAAGCGCGTGAGCAAGCGTTCGGTCAACTTCTCGCCGAAGACAGTTCCAGCGTTTGAACCCAAGGTCCGGACTTATTAAGGGTGCCTGATATGTCGCAAGCCAATCTGTTGCAAGTAAGCGTTTATCGTTACAACCCGGAAAAAGATGCAGCGCCGTTTATGCAGGACTTCCAGGTCGACACCGGCGGCAAGGACATCATGGTTCTTGACGTGCTGGCGCTGATCAAGGAACAGGACGAGGGTTTTTCCTATCGTCGCTCCTGCCGTGAAGGCGTGTGCGGTTCCGATGGCATGAACATCAACGGCAAGAATGGCCTGGCCTGCATCACGCCGATCTCGGCGGCTGGCCTGAAAGGCGGCAAGCTGGTGATTCGCCCGCTGCCTGGCCTGCCGGTCATCCGTGACCTGGCTGTTGATATGAGCATCTTCTACAAGCAGTACGAGAAGGTGCAGCCATACCTGCAGAACAACACGCCGGCACCGGCCATCGAGCGTCTGCAGTCGCCGGAAGAGCGTGAGAAGCTGGACGGTCTGTACGAGTGCATCCTGTGCGCTTGCTGCTCCACCAGCTGCCCGTCGTTCTGGTGGAACCCAGACAAGTTCCTCGGCCCAGCTGCGCTGCTGCAGGCGTATCGTTTCCTGGCGGACAGCCGTGATACCCAGACCGAACAACGTCTGGCGTCGCTGGATGATCCGTTCAGTGTGTTCCGTTGCCGCGGCATCATGAACTGCGTGAACGTTTGCCCTAAGGGTCTCAACCCGACCAAGGCAATCGGCCACGTACGCAATATGTTGCTGCAAAGCGGTACCTGATTCACGGTTGTTTGCTAGACCTGTAACACCTGCGGCGCTGCTTTCAACCCAGCGCCGTAGTTTTAGCCAGGGCTGCTGCTCACAAAGCGGTGGTTCTTAATTTGAAAAATATGACGACCAGCAGGGGCATCCGGGCTGGTGCCCGGACTATCTGCGGGATCCGTAGTGGCTTACCAGTCGCTGCTTCAGGACTGACAGCCATGCGGTTTCTTCGCCGGTGGTGTCCCCTTACCGAGGGTGACCAAGCATGCAAGAAAGCGTGATGCAGCGCATGTGGGACAGTGCCCACCTATCCGGTGGTAACGCTGCCTATGTGGAAGAGCTCTATGAGCTTTACCTGCACGATCCCAACGCTGTGCCAGAAGAGTGGCGCACTTACTTCCAGAAGTTGCCGACTGACGGCAGCGCCGCCACAGACGTATCGCACTCAACGATTCGCGATCATTTCGTCCTGCTCGCTAAAAATCAGCGCCGCGCCCAACCGGTGTCCGCTGGTAGCGTCAGCAGTGAGCACGAGAAGAAGCAAGTCGAAGTGCTGCGTCTGATTCAGGCTTATCGCATGCGCGGCCATCAGGCTGCCCAGCTCGATCCGCTTGGCCTCTGGAAGCGTCCTGTGCCGGCCGATCTGGCAATCAATCACTATGGTCTGACCGATGCCGACCTGGACACCACCTTCCGTACCGGTGGGCTGTTCATTGGCAAGGAAGAGGCTACTCTGCGCGAAATTCGCGATGCGTTGCAGCAGACATATTGCCGCACCATTGGCGCCGAGTTCACCCATATCGTTGATTCCGAGCAGCGCAGCTGGTTCCAGCAGCGCCTGGAAAGCGTCCGTGGTCGTCCACAATTCTCGGTTGAGGTGCAGAGCCACCTGCTTGAGCGCCTGACCGCAGCTGAAGGTCTGGAAAAGTACCTGGGCACCAAGTACCCGGGCACCAAGCGTTTCGGTCTGGAAGGCGGCGAGAGCCTGATTCCGCTGCTCGATGAAGTGATCCAGCGGTCCGGCTCCTACGGCACCAAGGAAGTCGTCATCGGCATGGCCCACCGTGGCCGTCTCAACGTGCTGGTCAACACCTTCGGCAAGAACCCGCGCGATCTGTTCGACGAGTTCGAAGGCAAGAAAACCGAAGGTCTGTCTTCCGGTGACGTGAAATACCACCAGGGTTTCTCCTCCAACGTGATGACCGCTGGCGGCGAAGTGCACCTGGCAATGGCGTTCAACCCGTCGCACCTGGAGATCGTCTCTCCGGTGGTCGAGGGTTCGGTACGCGCCCGTCAGGACCGTCGTAACGACGCCATTGGCGAGAAAGTGCTGCCAGTTTCCCTGCACGGTGACGCGGCATTCGCCGGTCAGGGTGTGGTCATGGAAACCTTCCAGATGTCGCAGACCCGTGGCTTCAAGACGGGCGGCACCATCCACATCGTGATCAACAACCAGGTCGGCTTCACCATCAGCAACCCGCTGGACTCGCGTTCCACCGAGTACTGCACTGATGTGGCGAAGATGATTCAGGCGCCGATCCTGCACGTTAACGGCGATGATCCGGAAGCGGTGCTGTTCGTCACCCAACTGGCTGTTGATTACCGCATGCAGTACAAGCGTGACGTGGTCATCGACCTGGTTTGCTACCGCCGTCGCGGCCACAACGAGGCCGACGAGCCGAGCGGCACCCAGCCGATCATGTATCAGCAAATCAGCAAACAGCGCACCACCCGTGAGCTGTATGCCGAAGTGCTGACCGCTGCCGCGCGTCAGTCGGCCGATGAGGTGCAGGCCAAGATCGACGAGTACCGCACGGCGCTGGATAACGGTCAGCATGTGGTCAAGAGCCTGGTCAAAGAACCGAATAAGGAACTCTTTGTCGATTGGCGTCCATACCTGGGCCATGCCTGGACCGCGCGTCACGACACGCGTTTCGAGCTGAAAACCCTGCAGGAACTGTCCAACAAGCTGCTGGAAATTCCAGAAGGCTTCGTGGTGCAGCGCCAGGTCGCGAAAATTCTCGAAGACCGCCAGAAGATGAGCGCAGGTGCGCTGCCGATCAACTGGGGCTACGCCGAGACTATGGCCTACGCCACCCTGTTGTTCGAAGGCCATCCGATCCGCATGACCGGCCAGGACATCGGCCGTGGCACCTTCTCGCACCGTCACGCGGTGCTGCACAACCAGAAGGACGCCGGCACCCATCTGCCGCTGCAGAACCTTTATCAGGGGCAGCCGCGTTTCGACCTGTACGACTCCTTCCTCTCGGAAGAAGCGGTACTGGCCTTCGAATACGGCTACGCCACCACCCAGCCGCAGTCGCTGGTGATCTGGGAAGCGCAGTTCGGCGACTTCGCCAACGGTGCCCAGGTGGTGTTCGACCAGTTCATTTCCAGTGGCGAGCACAAGTGGGGCCGTCTCTGCGGTCTGACCATGCTGTTGCCGCACGGTTATGAAGGGCAGGGGCCTGAGCACAGCTCGGCGCGTCTGGAGCGTTATCTGCAGCTGTGCGCCGAGCACAACATGCAGGTTGCGGTACCGACCACCCCGGCGCAGATCTACCACTTGCTGCGTCGTCAGGTGATTCGCCCACTGCGCAAGCCGTTGGTCGTATTGACGCCGAAGTCGCTGCTGCGCCACAAATTGGCCATCTCGACCCTGGAAGATCTGGCCGAAGGCTCGTTCCAGACCGTGATTCCAGAGATCGATACCATCGATCCGAAGAAAGTCGAGCGTCTGATTCTGTGCAGCGGCAAGGTTTACTACGACTTGCTGGAGAAACGCCGCAACGAAGGCCGCGAAGACATCGCCATCGTGCGTATCGAGCAGCTCTATCCGTTCCCGGAAGATGATCTGGCCGAGGCAATTGCTCCGTACAAGAACCTCAAGCACATCGTCTGGTGTCAGGAAGAGCCGATGAACCAGGGCGCCTGGTACTGCAGTCAGCATCACATGCGTCGCGTGGCGACAGCGCACAAGAAAGCGCTGTTCCTCGAGTACGCCGGTCGTGATGCGTCTGCCGCACCTGCCTGTGGTTATGCATCGATGCACGCCGAACAGCAGGAAAAACTCCTGCAAGACGCCTTTACTGTTTAACGCCTTCGCGCAACAGGCGGCCAACTGGGCCGCCTGCTAGAAGAAACCGAATTTAAGGAACCACACATAATGGCTATCGAGATCAAAGCCCCTACTTTCCCGGAATCGGTTGCCGACGGCACCGTGGCCACTTGGCACAAGAAGCCGGGCGATGCGGTCAAGCGCGACGAGCTGATCGTTGACATCGAAACCGACAAGGTAGTGATCGAAGTGCTGGCCGAGGCCGACGGCGTCCTCGCGCAAATCATCAAGAATGAAGGCGACACCGTTCTGTCCAACGAACTGCTTGGCACCCTGGGTGAGGGCGGCGCTGCTGCTCCTGCGCCAGCCGTTGCTGCTCAGGCTGCTGCACCTGCTGCCGCTGCTCCGGCTGCTGCCGCAGGCGACGATCAGATCCTGTCCCCAGCTGCGCGCAAGATCGCTGAAGAAAACGGTATCGATCCGAACAGCATCGCCGGCACCGGTAAAGGCGGTCGTGTCACCAAGGAAGACGTGGTGGCTGCCGTTGAAGCGAAGAAGAACGCCCCGGCTGCTGCACCTGCCGCCAAGCCAGCCGCACCTGCTGCTGCCGCTCCGGTATTCGCCACCGGCGACCGCACCGAGAAGCGTGTGCCGATGACCCGTCTGCGCGCCAAGATCGCCGAGCGCCTGGTCGAAGCACAGTCCTCCATGGCCATGCTGACCACCTTCAACGAAGTCGACATGACTGAAGTCATGGCGCTGCGTTCGAAGTACAAGGACCTGTTCGAGAAGAGCCACAACGGCGTGCGCCTGGGCTTTATGTCGTTCTTCGTCAAGGCCGCCACCGAAGCGCTGAAGCGTTTCCCTGCAGTTAACGCCTCGATCGACGGTACCGACATCGTTTACCACGGCTACGCCGACATCGGTGTTGCCGTGTCCAGCGACCGTGGCCTGGTAGTTCCGGTGCTGCGTAACGCCGAGCTGATGAGCCTGGCTGAAATCGAGAACGGCATCGCCACCTTTGGCAAGAAAGCCAAAGACGGCAAGCTGTCGATTGACGAAATGACCGGTGGCACCTTCACCATCACTAACGGTGGTACTTTCGGTTCGATGATGTCGACGCCAATCGTCAACCCGCCGCAAGCCGCGATCCTGGGGATGCACAACATCATCCAGCGCCCGATGGCCGTGAATGGTCAGGTAGTAATCCGCCCAATGATGTACCTGGCGTTGTCCTACGATCACCGCCTGATTGATGGTAAGGAAGCCGTGACCTTCCTGGTGACCATCAAGAACTTGCTGGAAGACCCGGCGCGTCTGCTGCTGGACATCTAAAAGCCAGTTTCTCCCACGGCGGCCCTTTAACCAGGGCCGTCCGGTTTATTCGAGAAGGAATACGTTATGACCCAGAAATTCGACGTGGTAGTCATCGGTGCCGGCCCTGGTGGCTATGTAGCCGCGATCAAAGCAGCTCAGCTTGGTTTGAAGACTGCATGCATCGAGAAGTACCAGGACAAAGAGGGCAAAGTCGCCCTCGGCGGTACTTGCCTGAACGTCGGCTGCATTCCGTCCAAGGCGCTGCTGGACAGCTCCTGGAAATACCACGAAGCGCACGAAGGCTTTGCCATTCACGGTATCGAAGCCAAGAGCGTGACCATCGACGTACCTGCGATGATCGGCCGTAAGGCCAACATCGTAAAAAACCTCACTGGCGGCGTTGCCACCCTGTTCAAGGCCAATGGCGTGACCCTGCTCGAAGGTCACGGCAAGCTGCTGGCGAACAAGCAGGTTGAAGTCACCGGTTCTGACGGCAAGACGCAGATCGTTGAAGCCGGCAGCGTGATCCTGGCCTCCGGCTCCAAGCCAATCGACATTCCACCGGCCCCGGTTGATCAGGACGTGATCGTCGACTCCACCGGCGCCCTGGAATTCCAGAGCGTACCGAAGAAGCTCGGCGTAATCGGCGCTGGCGTCATCGGTCTGGAGCTGGGTTCGGTCTGGGCACGTCTGGGTGCAGAAGTGACCGTACTGGAAGCCCTGGACAAGTTCCTCCCGGCGGCCGATGAGCAGATCGCCAAAGAAGCGCTGAAGACCTTCACCAAGCAGGGTCTGAAAATCCGTCTGGGCGCTCGCGTGACCGGTTCGGAAGTGAAGAAGAAGCAGGTAACTGTCAACTTCACCGACGCCGAAGGCGAGCAGAAGATCGTATTCGACAAGCTGATCGTTGCAGTTGGCCGTCGTCCGGTGACCACCGACCTGTTGGCTGCCGACAGCGGCGTTGACATGGACGAGCGTGGTTTCATCTTTGTTGACGACCAGTGCGCCACCAGCGTACCGGGCGTTTACGCCATTGGTGACGTGGTGCGCGGCGCGATGCTGGCCCACAAAGCCTCGGAAGAGGGCATCATGGTTGCTGAGCGCATCGCCGGCCACAAAGCCCAGATGAACTACGACCTGATCCCGTCGGTTATCTACACCCATCCGGAAATCGCATGGGTTGGTAAAACCGAGCAGCAGCTGAAGACCGAAGGCGTGGCCGTTAACGTCGGCACCTTCCCGTTCGCTGCCAGCGGTCGCGCCATGGCGGCCAACGATACCGGCGGTATGGTTAAAGTCATCGCTGATGCCGCCACCGACCGCGTTCTCGGTGTACACGTGATTGGCCCAAGCGCTGCCGAACTGGTACAGCAGGGTGCAATCGGTATGGAATTCGGCACCAGCGCCGAGGATCTGGGAATGATGGTGTTCTCCCACCCGACGCTGTCCGAGGCGCTGCACGAAGCTGCTCTGGCAGTGAATGGCCATGCCATTCACATCGCCAACCGTAAGAAGCGTTAAGACGTTGTTTGTTTGAGCGGATGCCTTCACCGGCGTTGTGTACCGGTGAAGGTGCAGCTCAACAGGAAGAACCACGGCCGACTGCCCGCGTACAGCTCAGGTTCTGCGCGGAACGTCAGCCGGATTGCTGCAGAAGCAGTCACAGGTGGTGCGGCATCACAAGTGCAGCACCGTATGCGCAATACCTAAACGAAGACGGTAGACAAGCATGAATCTCCACGAGTATCAGGGTAAGCAGCTGTTCGCTGAATACGGCCTGCCCGTATCCAAGGGCTTCGCGGTAGACACCCCGGAAGAAGCCGCAGCAGCCTGCGAAAAAATCGGTGGCACCGAGTGGGTCGTCAAGGCTCAAGTCCACGCTGGTGGCCGCGGTAAAGCGGGCGGCGTGAAGCTGGTGAAGAACAAAGAAGACGCCAAAGCCTTCGCCGCCAACTGGCTGGGCAAGCGTCTGGTGACTTACCAGACAGATGCCAACGGTCAGCCAGTGACCAAGATCCTGGTCGAGTCCTGCACCGACATCGCCAAGGAACTGTACCTGGGCGCGGTCGTTGACCGTTCCAGCCGTCGCATCGTGTTCATGGCCTCCACCGAAGGTGGCGTGGACATCGAGAAAGTTGCGCACGACACCCCTGAGAAGATCCTCAAGGCGACCATCGACCCGCTGGTCGGCGCTCAGCCGTTCCAGGGCCGCGAGCTGGCATTCCAGCTGGGCCTGGAAGGTGATCAGATCAAGCAGTTCACCCAGATCTTCGTTGGCCTGGCCAAGCTGTTCCAGGACTATGACCTGGCTCTGCTGGAAGTGAACCCGCTGGTGATCAAGGCTGACGGCAACCTGCATTGCCTCGACGCCAAGATCAACATCGACAGTAACGCCATGTACCGTCAGCCGAAGCTGCGCGCCATGCACGATCCGTCCCAGGACGATCCGCGTGAAGCCCACGCTGCCAAGTTCGAACTGAACTACGTTGCGCTGGAAGGCAACATCGGTTGCATGGTCAACGGTGCTGGCCTGGCCATGGGCACCATGGACATCGTCAACCTGCACGGCGGCAAGCCAGCCAACTTCCTCGACGTAGGTGGCGGCGCAACCAAAGAGCGCGACATCATCGCGGCAACCAGCCTGACCGACGCTGCTCAGCAAGTCGTCAAAGCTGCGGAGGGCAAGTAATGAGCGTCCTGATCAATAAAGACACCAAAGTTATCTGCCAGGGCTTCACCGGCTCGCAGGGTACTTTCCACTCCGAACAAGCCATTGCTTACGGCACCAAGATGGTTGGCGGCGTGACTCCGGGCAAAGGCGGCACCACTCACCTGAACCTGCCGGTGTTCAACACCGTGCGTGAAGCAGTTGAGCAGACTGGCGCCACCGCCAGCGTGATCTATGTTCCGGCTCCGTTCTGCAAGGACTCGATCCTTGAAGCGGCCATGGGTGGCATCAAGCTGATCGTCTGCATCACCGAAGGCATCGCGACCATCGACATGCTCGAAGCCAAGGTCAAGTGTGACGAGCTGGGCGTGGTCCTTATCGGCCCGAACTGCCCAGGCGTGATCACTCCGGGCGAGTGCAAAATCGGCATCATGCCGGGCCACATCCACTTGCCAGGCAAAGTAGGCATCGTGTCGCGTTCCGGCACCCTGACTTACGAAGCTGTTAAGCAGACCACTGACGCCGGTTTCGGTCAGTCCACCTGCGTCGGCATCGGCGGTGACCCGATCCCAGGCTCCAACTTCATCGACATCCTCAAGCTGTTCCAGGAAGACCCGAAGACCGAAGCGATCGTGATGATCGGTGAGATCGGCGGTTCGGCTGAAGAAGAAGCCGCTGCCTACATCAAGGCCAACGTGACCAAACCAGTAGTGTCCTACATCGCTGGTGTAACCGCTCCTGCGGGCAAGCGTATGGGCCACGCCGGCGCAATCATCTCCGGCGGCAAGGGTACTGCAGACGAGAAGTTCGCAGCCCTGCAAGATGCCGGTGTGAAAACCGTGCGTTCCCTGGCTGACATCGGCAAGGCCCTGGCCGAGCTGACCGGTTGGGAAGTGAAAAAAGCCTAAGGCTTTTTGACCTGAGAAAAGGCCACCTTCGGGTGGCCTTTTTTATTGCGGCTGTCCCGTCCTGAATAAGGTTTACACCTCCCATCCCGAATTTCCGGAGATCCAGATGGAGCAAGGTGTAAAGCGAACACAGCGTGATTACTCGCTGGCC
>PGZH01000017.1 GCA_002840155.1 Gammaproteobacteria bacterium HGW-Gammaproteobacteria-13 | reverse complement strand
ACGGGACAGCAGGATGTGCTCGCGAGTCTGCGGCATCGGGCCGTCAGCAGCGGAGCAAACCAGGATAGCGCCGTCCATCTGCGCAGCACCGGTGATCATGTTTTTTACGTAGTCGGCGTGACCTGGGCAGTCAACGTGCGCGTAGTGACGCACGGCCGAATCGTATTCAACGTGAGCGGTGTTGATGGTGATACCACGAGCTTTTTCTTCTGGGGCGCTGTCGATCTTGTCGAAGTCAACCTTGGCCGAACCGAATACTTCGGAGCAGACGCGGGTCAGAGCAGCGGTCAGAGTGGTTTTACCGTGGTCAACGTGACCGATAGTGCCAACGTTGACGTGCGGTTTGTTACGTTCAAATTTTTCTTTAGCCACGACAATTAACTCCTAGCTTAAAGGGGCTGAATCAGCCTTGTTTTTTGGTTACAGACTCGACGATGTGCGACGGAGCCGTATTGTATTTTTTGAATTCCATGGAGTAGCTTGCGCGACCCTGAGACATGGAACGGACGTCGGTCGCATAACCGAACATCTCACCCAGCGGAACTTCAGCACGAATCACCTTGCCGGAGATCGTGTCTTCCATACCCAGGATCATGCCGCGACGACGGTTAAGGTCGCCCATCACATCACCCATGTAGTCTTCTGGGGTAACAACCTCTACCGCCATGATCGGCTCGAGCAACTCACCACCGCCCTTCTGGGCCAGTTGCTTGGTCGCCATGGAAGCAGCCACCTTGAACGCCATCTCGTTAGAGTCGACGTCGTGGTAGGAACCATCGAACACGGTAGCCTTCAGGCCGATCAGCGGATAGCCGGCAACAACGCCGTTCTTCATCTGCTCTTCGATACCCTTCTGGATAGCCGGGATGTATTCCTTCGGAATCACACCGCCAACTACTTCGTTCACGAACTGCAAACCTTCCTGACCTTCGTCAGCAGGTGCAAAGCGAACCCAGCAGTGACCGAACTGACCACGACCACCGGACTGACGCACGAACTTGCCTTCGATTTCACAGCTCTTCGTGATGCGCTCACGATAGGAAACCTGAGGCTTGCCGATGTTGGCTTCGACGTTGAACTCGCGGCGCATGCGGTCGACCAGGATGTCCAGGTGCAACTCGCCCATACCGGAGATGATCGTCTGACCAGTCTCTTCATCAGTCTTGACGCGGAAAGATGGATCTTCCTGAGCAAGCTTGCCCAGAGCGATACCCATTTTTTCCTGGTCGTCCTTGGTCTTAGGCTCTACGGCAACCGAAATAACCGGCTCCGGGAAGTCCATGCGAACCAGGATGATTGGCTTGTCAGCGTTGCACAGAGTCTCACCAGTGGTGACGTCCTTCATGCCGATCAAGGCCGCGATGTCACCAGCGCGCACTTCCTTGATCTCTTCGCGGGCGTTTGCGTGCATTTGCACCATACGACCCACGCGCTCTTTCTTACCTTTAACCGAGTTGATCACGCCGTCACCGGAGGCCAACACGCCCGAGTAAACGCGGACGAAGGTCAAGGTACCCACGAATGGGTCGGTAGCGATCTTGAACGCCAGAGCCGAGAACGGCTCGCTGTCGTCTGCATGACGCTCCAGCTGAATTTCCTCGTTATCCGGGTCAGTACCCTTGATAGCAGGAATGTCAGTCGGCGCAGGCAGGAAGTCGATAACGGCGTCGAGAACCAGGGGAACACCCTTGTTCTTGAAGGAAGAACCGCAAACAGCCAGAACGATTTCACCAGCGATAGTACGCTGACGCAGAGCGCCCTTGATTTCTTCGATGGTGAGCTCTTCACCTTCGAGGTACTTGTTCATCAGCTCTTCGTTGGCTTCGGCGGCAGCCTCAACCATGTTGCTGCGCCACTTCTCGGCTTCTTCCAGCAATTCAGCCGGAATATCCTTGCGCACAGGAACCATACCCTTGTCGGCATCATTCCAGTAGACAGCTTGCATGTTGATCAGATCGATCTGACCCTGGAAGTTGTCTTCAGCACCAATGGCCAGCTGGATCGGCACCGGAGTGTGACCCAGACGCTGCTTGATCTGACCGATCACGCGCAGGAAGTCAGCACCGGCACGGTCCATCTTGTTGACGTAAACAAGACGCGGAACGCCGTACTTGTTGGCCTGACGCCATACGGTTTCCGACTGAGGCTCAACGCCCGAGGTACCACAGAACACAACGACCGCGCCGTCGAGTACACGCAGCGAACGCTCTACTTCAATGGTGAAGTCAACGTGGCCGGGGGTATCGATGACGTTGAAGCGGTGCTCATCTTTGTACTGCTTCTCGGAACCTTTCCAGAAGGCGGTAATAGCAGCAGAAGTAATGGTAATACCACGCTCCTGCTCCTGCACCATCCAGTCTGTGGTCGCGGCGCCGTCATGCACCTCGCCCATCTTGTGGCTTTTGCCTGTATAGAAAAGCACACGCTCGGTGGTCGTGGTTTTACCCGCGTCCACGTGAGCCACGATACCGATGTTACGGTAACGGTTAATCGGTGTAGTACGAGCCATAAAGCCCTCGCAAATTTAGAAGCGCGATAATTAGAAGCGGTAGTGCGAGAAAGCCTTGTTGGCTTCAGCCATACGGTGCACGTCTTCACGCTTCTTAACTGCAGCACCCTTGCCTTCAGCGGCATCCAGCAATTCGCCAGCCAAACGCAGAGCCATAGACTTCTCGCCACGCTTACGGGCGAAATCTACCAGCCAGCGCATGGCAAGAGCGTTACGACGGGACGGACGAACTTCGACCGGAACCTGGTAAGTAGCACCGCCTACACGGCGCGACTTCACTTCGACCAGCGGAGCGATGGCGTCGAGAGCTTTCTCGAAGATTTCCAGGGGATCGCTGTTCTTACGCTCTTTAACCTTGTCCAGGGCGCCATAAACGATACGCTCGGCAACGGCTTTCTTGCCGCTTTCCATCACGTGGTTCATGAACTTGGCCAGGATTTGGCTTCCGTATTTTGGATCGTCAAGCACTTCGCGCTTGGCTGCTACACGACGTCTTGGCATTTGATAAGCCCTCAAACGGTCTTCAGGTTAGCCCGGGACTGCATCGTTAGATGGATGCCCGACCTTACTCTTATCGACTCAGATAAATAAAAAACTGCAATTCGGTGCACGCACCGGGTATTTCAGGCGCCTATTACTTCGGACGCTTGGTACCGTACTTCGAACGACCCTGCTTACGGTCTTTAACGCCGGAGGTATCCAGCGAACCGCGCACGGTGTGATAACGCACACCTGGCAAGTCTTTTACACGGCCGCCGCGAATCAGTACGACGCTGTGCTCTTGCAGGTTGTGGCCTTCACCGCCGATGTACGAGGAAACCTCGAAACCGTTGGTCAGGCGCACACGGCATACTTTACGCAGTGCCGAGTTAGGTTTTTTCGGCGTAGTGGTATACACGCGAGTGCACACACCACGACGCTGCGGGCAGTTCTGCAGCGCAGGCACGTCGGATTTCTCGACGATGCGCTTACGCGGCTGACGTACCAGCTGGTTGATAGTTGCCATCTTAAGCTCCACTGTTGTCTTGCGACGCTATTGCCCTACAAACAAAATGGCAGAGCACGTGCCCTGCCAAATTTAGGGGTGCATGAGTCTAAAGAGACTCACTGCCCCAGTCAAGACAAAGCCCCGCTAGCGAACTAGCGGGGCTTTGTACTTAATTACTGCTGGAGTTCAACGCTTCGGTCAGTGCGGCTTCCACTTCACTGGCGCTGACACGTACTGGCTGAGCCGCTTCACGCTTGCGCTTGCGCTCGCTGTGATAGGCCAGACCGGTACCGGCTGGGATCAGACGACCCACAACCACGTTTTCTTTCAGGCCACGCAGGTAGTCGCGCTTGCCAGTCACTGCCGCTTCGGTAAGAACGCGGGTGGTTTCCTGGAAGGAGGCCGCCGAGATAAACGACTCGGTGGACAACGACGCCTTGGTGATACCCAGCAGAACGCGGGTGTACTTGGCAACGAACTTGTCTTCTGCAGCCAGACGCTCGTTCTCACCCAGTACCGCGGTCAACTCCATCTGGTCGCCCTTGATGAAGGTGGAATCACCCGACTCAGCCACTTCAACCTTGCGCAGCATCTGGCGCAGGATGGTTTCGATGTGCTTGTCGTTGATCTTCACGCCCTGCAGGCGGTACACGTCCTGGATCTCGTTGACGATGTACTTGGCCAGCGCGCTGACACCCAGCAACCGCAGGATATCGTGCGGATCGCTCGGACCGTCGGAGATAACTTCACCCTTGTTGACCTGTTCACCTTCGAACACGTTCAGGTGACGCCACTTCGGAATCAGCTCTTCGTACGGATCGCTACCGTCGTTCGGGGTAATGACCAGACGACGCTTGCCCTTGGTCTCTTTACCGAACGCGATGGTGCCGCTGATTTCCGCCAGAATCGAAGCTTCTTTCGGACGACGTGCTTCGAACAGGTCAGCAACGCGCGGCAGACCACCGGTGATGTCACGGGTCTTCGAGGTTTCCTGAGGAATACGGGCGATAACATCACCGACCGCTACCTGGGCACCGTTCGCCACACCCACCAGGGCGTTGGCCGGCAGGAAGTACTGAGCCGGTACGTCGGTACCTGGCAGCAGCAGATCCTTGCCATCTTCGCCCACCATCTTCACCGCAGGACGAATGTCCTTGCCGGCAGCCGGACGATCTTTCGGATCGAGGACTTCGATGTTGGTCAAACCAGTCAATTCGTCAGTCTGACGCTTGATGGTGATACCTTCTTCCATGCCCACGTAGGTCACGGTACCTTTCATTTCGGTCACGATTGGGTGGGTGTGCGGGTCCCACTTGGCGACGATTGCGCCAGCGTCGACCTTGTCGCCTTCCTTCACCGAAATCACCGCACCGTACGGCAGCTTGTAGCGCTCGCGCTCACGACCGAACTCGTCGGCAATCGCCAGCTCACCGGAACGCGATACCGCGATCAGGTTGCCGTCAAGACGCTCAACGTGCTTCAGGTTGTGCAGGCGTACAGCACCGCCGTTCTTCACTTGTACGCTGTCAGCAGCCGAGGTCCGGCTAGCCGCACCACCGATGTGGAACGTACGCATGGTGAGCTGGGTACCCGGCTCACCAATCGACTGGGCAGCGATAACACCGACCGCTTCACCAATGTTGATCTGGTGACCACGAGCCAGGTCGCGACCGTAGCACTTGGCGCAGATGCCGTAGCGGGTTTCACAGGTGATCGGCGAACGCACGATCACTTCATCGATGCTGTTCAGCTCGATGAATTCAACCCACTGCTCATCAACCAGAGTACCGGCTGGAACGATGACTTCTTCGGTGCCTGGCTTGAACACGTCACGGGCGATTACTCGACCCAGCACGCGCTCACCCAGCGGCTCAACTACGTCACCGCCTTCAATGTGCGGTGTCATCAGCAGGCCATGCTCGGTGCCGCAATCGATTGCGGTAACCACCAGGTCCTGCGCCACGTCTACCAGACGACGGGTCAGGTAACCGGAGTTCGCCGTTTTCAACGCGGTATCCGCAAGACCCTTACGAGCACCGTGCGTCGAGATGAAGTACTGCAGAACCGACAGACCTTCGCGGAAGTTCGCGGTGATCGGCGTCTCGATGATCGAGCCGTCCGGCTTGGCCATCAGACCACGCATACCGGCCAGCTGACGGATCTGAGCGGCGCTACCACGAGCACCGGAGTCAGCCATCATGTACATCGAGTTGAACGACTCTTGCTCGACTTCTTTGCCGTCGCGGTCGATGACTTTCTCTTTCGAGAGGTTGGCCATCATCGCCTTGGACACTTCGTCGTTGGCCTTGGACCAAAGGTCGATCACTTTGTTGTACTTCTCGCCCTGGGTTACCAGGCCGGAGGCGTACTGCGATTCGATCTCTTTAACTTCCTCGGTGGCGGCGTCAATGATGCGCGCCTTCTCATCCGGGATAACGAAGTCATTCACACCAATCGACACACCGGAGATGGTCGAATAGGCGAAACCGGTGTACATCAGCTGGTCAGCGAAGATCACGGTGTCTTTCAAGCCAACGGTGCGGTAGCACTGGTTGATCAGCTTGGAGATCGCCTTCTTCTTCATCGACTGGTTGACCACGTCATACGACAGGCCGTCCGGCACGATTTGGAACAGCAGCGCACGGCCGACAGTGGTGTCGACGATACGGGTGTTCTTGGTGATGCTGCCGTCGCGATCTTTGATCACTTCGTTGATGCGCACTTTTACCCGCGCATGCAGCGAGGCTTCGCCGCCACGGAATACCCGGTCAACTTCCTGCAGGTCAGCGAACACGCGACCTTCGCCCTTGGCGTTTACCGCTTCACGGGTCATGTAGTACAGACCCAGTACCACGTCCTGAGACGGTACGATGATCGGCTCACCGTTGGCAGGCGACAGGATGTTGTTGGTCGACATCATCAGTGCGCGCGCTTCCAGCTGGGCTTCCAGCGTCAGCGGTACGTGCACAGCCATCTGGTCACCGTCGAAGTCGGCGTTGTACGCGGCGCAGACCAGCGGGTGCAGCTGAATCGCTTTACCTTCGATCAGAACCGGTTCAAACGCCTGGATGCCCAGACGGTGAAGGGTTGGTGCACGGTTGAGCAGCACTGGGTGTTCGCGAATCACTTCGGCGAGAACGTCCCAAACCTCTGGCAGCTCACGCTCGACCATCTTCTTCGCGGCCTTGATGGTGGTCGCGAGACCACGCATTTCCAGCTTGCCGAAAATGAACGGCTTGAACAGCTCGAGAGCCATCTTCTTAGGCAGACCGCACTGGTGCAGACGCAGAGTCGGGCCCACGGTAATAACGGAACGACCGGAGTAGTCCACACGCTGTTCGAGCCAGTGATGGCGCGACCGCGACGGCCGTTGTCGAGCAGGGCGTCGACCGCTTCCTGCAGCATGCGCTTTTCGTTGCGCACGATGATGTCCGGTGCGGACAGATCGAGCAGGCGCTTGAGGCGGTTGTTACGGTTGATCACGCGGCGATACAGATCGTTGAGATCCGAAGTCGCGAAGCGGCCGCCGTCGAGCGGAACCAGCGGACGCAGATCTGGCGGCAGAACCGGCAGAACGGTCAACACCATCCACTCAGGCAAGTTGCCCGAGCCGAGGAAAGCCTCCATCAGCTTCAGACGCTTGGACAGCTTCTTGATCTTGGTTTCCGAGTTGGTTTGCGGAATTTCTTCGCGCAGACGGCCAATCTCGTGTTCCAGGTCGATCGCGTGCAGCAGTTCGCGAACGGCTTCAGCACCCATGCGGGCGTCGAAGTCATCACCGAACTCTTCGAGGGCTTCGAAGTACTGCTCGTCGTTCAGCAGCTGGCCTTTTTCCAGGGTGGTCATGCCTGGGTCGATAACGACATAGCTCTCGAAGTAGAGAACGCGTTCGATATCACGCAGGGTCATGTCCATCAGCAAACCGATACGGCTCGGCAGCGACTTGAGGAACCAGATGTGGGCAACCGGCGAAGCCAGTTCGATGTGCGCCATGCGCTCACGACGAACCTTGGCCAGGGCCACTTCAACGCCGCACTTCTCGCAGATGACGCCGCGATGCTTCAAGCGCTTGTACTTACCGCACAAGCACTCGTAATCCTTTACCGGGCCAAAGATCTTGGCGCAGAACAGGCCGTCACGCTCAGGCTTGAACGTACGGTAGTTGATGGTTTCCGGTTTTTTAACTTCACCGAACGACCACGAACGGATCATCTCAGGCGAAGCAAGGCCGATGCGAATGGCATCGAACTCTTCGACTTGACCCTGGTTTTTCAGCAAATTCAGTAGGTCTTTCAAGGCCTTTCCTCCTGGCGGAGCAGAGAGCGGGCTGTGGTGCCCCGCTCTCGATTCGCGTCACGTGTTATTCGGTTTCCAGATCGATGTCGATACCCAGCGAACGGATCTCTTTGATCAGTACGTTGAAGGACTCGGGCATGCCCGGCTCCATACGGTGATCACCGTCCACGATGTTTTTGTACATCTTGGTACGGCCGTTCACGTCGTCCGACTTCACGGTCAGCATTTCCTGCAGGGTGTAGGCGGCGCCGTAAGCTTCCAGTGCCCAGACCTCCATCTCACCGAAGCGCTGACCACCGAACTGCGCCTTACCACCCAGCGGCTGCTGAGTAACCAGGCTGTAGGAACCCGTGGAACGCGCGTGCATCTTGTCGTCCACCAGGTGGTTCAGTTTCAGCATGTACATGTAGCCAACGGTGGTCGGACGCTCGAACTGGTTGCCCGTACGACCGTCGATCAGGCGCATCTGGCCGCTTTCTGGCAGATCCGCCAGTTTCAGCATGGCCTTGATTTCGCTTTCCTTGGCACCGTCGAACACCGGGGTGGCCATTGGCACACCGCCTTTGAGGTTGTGCGCCAAGCGAAGGATTTCCTGATCGCTCAGCTCATCCAGGCTTTCCTGACGACCGCCGATCTCGTTGTAGATCTGCTGCATGAACTTACGCAGCTCAGCGACCTTGCGCTGCTCTTCGAGCATGCGGTTGATCTTCTCGCCCAGCCCCTTGGCCGCGAGGCCCAGGTGGGTTTCAAGGATCTGACCGACGTTCATACGCGACGGTACGCCCAGCGGGTTCAGTACGATGTCCACCGGCGTACCGTGGATGTCGTGCGGCATGTCTTCAACCGGCATGATCACCGAGACCACACCCTTGTTACCGTGACGACCGGCCATCTTGTCGCCCGGCTGGATGCGGCGACGGATTGCCAGGTAGACCTTGACGATCTTCAGCACACCTGGAGCCAGGTCATCGCCCTGCTGCAGTTTGCGCTTCTTGTCTTCGAACTTGTCGTCGAGCAGCTGACGGCGGTCGGAGATGTAGGCCTGGGCCTTTTCCAACTGCTCGTTCAGGGCATCGTCAGCCATGCGCAGCTTGAACCACTGGCCGCGCTCGAGGCCGTCGAGGAACTCGTCGGTAACTTCTGCGCCTTTCTTCAGGCCAGCGCCGCCTTCGGCTTTCTTGCCAACCAGAGCGGAACGCAGACGTTCGAAGGTTGCGCCTTCAACGATGCGGAACTCTTCGTTGAGGTCCTTACGGATCTCGTCGAGCTGGCTCTTCTCGATCGACAGAGCACGAGCATCACGCTCAACGCCGTCGCGGGTGAAGACCTGCACGTCGATAACGGTACCTTTGGTGCCAGTCGGCACACGCAGGGAGGTGTCTTTAACATCAGACGCCTTCTCACCGAAGATCGCACGCAGCAGCTTCTCTTCCGGAGTCAGTTGGGTTTCGCCTTTTGGCGTGACCTTGCCAACCAGGATGTCACCTGGGCCCACTTCAGCGCCGACATACACGATGCCTGCTTCGTCCAGCTTGTTCAGCGCAGATTCACCGACGTTCGGGATGTCGGAAGTGATTTCTTCCGAGCCGAGCTTGGTGTCACGCGCCACACAGGTCAGTTCCTGAATGTGGATGGTGGTGAAACGATCTTCTTGCACCACGCGCTCGGAGAGGCAGATGGAGTCTTCGAAGTTGTAACCGTTCCACGGCATGAACGCGACGCGCATGTTCTGACCCAGCGCACCAGCGGACGCTGGTTGATGCAGGTGTTCTGGTTGGAGCGGGTGTATTTGGTCAGGTTGTAGATGTCGACACCGGCTTCGCCAGTTTCAACTTCGTCGTCATTGACACGAACTACAACACGGCTGGCATCGACGGAGTCGATCACACCGCCACGGCGAGCCACGACGCACACGCCGGAGTCGCGCGCTACGTTGCGCTCCATGCCGGTACCGACCAGCGGCTTGTCAGCGCGCAGGGTGGGTACAGCCTGACGCTGCATGTTCGAACCCATCAACGCACGGTTGGCGTCGTCGTGCTCGAGGAACGGGATCAGCGAAGCGGCAACCGAAACTACCTGCTTAGGCGATACGTCCATCAGGGTGACGTCTTCAGGCGCTTTAACGGTGAATTCGTTGAGGTGACGTACAGCCACCAACTCATCAACCAGCTGACCTTTGTTGTTCATGGTCGCCGAAGCCTGGGCGATCACGTGATCGGCCTCTTCAATGGCGGACAGGAACACGATTTCGTCAGTAACCAGGGTGTCCTTCACCACACGGTACGGGCTCTCGAGGAAACCGTACTGGTTGGTGCGCGCATAGGCTGCCAGGGAGTTGATCAGACCGATGTTCGGACCTTCAGGGGTCTCGATCGGGCACACACGGCCGTAGTGGGTCGGGTGTACGTCACGGACTTCGAAGCCAGCACGCTCACGGGTCAGACCGCCCGGGCCAAGAGCCGAAACACGGCGCTTGTGGGTGATCTCGGAGAGCGGGTTGTTCTGATCCATAAACTGCGAGAGCTGGCTGGAACCGAAGAACTCTTTCACCGCCGCCGCAACCGGCTTGGCGTTGATCAGGTCCTGCGGCATCAAGCCTTCGCTTTCAGCCATCGACAGACGCTCTTTGACCGCACGCTCAACACGCACCAGGCCAACGCGGAACTGGTTCTCGGCCATTTCGCCTACGCAGCGAACACGACGGTTACCCAAGTGGTCGATGTCATCGACGATGCCTTTGCCATTACGGATGTCGACCAGGGTCTTAAGAACCTCGACGATATCTTCCTTGCTCAGCACGCCCGAACCTTCGATCTCGGTGCGACCGATACGACGGTTGAACTTCATGCGGCCTACGGCCGACAGGTCGTAACGCTCGGCGCTGAAGAACAGGTTGTTGAACAGGGTCTCGGCAGCATCCTTGGTTGGCGGCTCGCCAGGACGCATCATGCGGTAGATCTCGACCAGCGCTTCCAACTGATTGGTGGTGCTGTCGATCTTCAGGGTATCGGAGATGAACGGACCGCAATCGATGTCGTTGGTGTACAGCGTTTCGATGCGCACAACCTGAGCCTTGACCACTTTGGCCAGGATTTCGACGTTCAGCTCGGTGTTGCACTCAGCGATGATTTCGCCGGTAGCCGGGTGCACGATGGCCTTGGCCGAGGTGCGACCGATCAGGTAGTCGATCGGCACTTCCAGCTCTTTGATGCCGGCCTTGTCCAACTGGTTGATATGGCGCGCGGTAATCCGGCGGCCTTGCTCAACGATGACCTTGCCCTTGTCGTCGAGGATGTCGAGGACGGCAATTTCACCACGCAGACGCTGCGGAACCAGCTCCAGGTTGAGGGATTCGCCCTTAACGTGGAAAACGTTGGTCGCATAGAAAGCGTCCAGCACTTCTTCAGTGCTATAGCCCAGCGCGCGCAGGAGCACAGAAGCCGGCAGCTTGCGACGACGGTCGATACGCACGAACACGGCGTCCTTCGGATCGAACTCGAAGTCCAGCCAGGAGCCGCGGTAAGGAATGATCCGCGCCGAGTACAGCAGCTTGCCCGAGCTGTGCGTCTTGCCACGGTCGTGGTCAAAGAACAACCGTTCTCGGTCATGAGCGGAATTTCGCCCATGTACACTTCTTGCTCTTTGATGTCCTTGATCGCTTTGTTCGACGATTCTTTGTCGAAAATGATCAGACGGACTTTTACCCGCAGCGGTACGGCATAGGTTACGCCGCGCAGCGTACATTCCTTGACATCAAAAGCCGGCTCGCCCAAGCGATAACCGACGTACTCCAGAGCAGCATTGCCGGAGTAGCTGATAATCGGGAAAACAGACTTGAAGGCCGCATGCAGGCCAATGTCGCGGAACTGGTCCTTGGTCGCCCCTGCCTGCAGGAATTCGCGATACGAATCCAGCTGGATGGCCAGGAGATAAGGCACATCCATGACATCCGGCAACTTGCTAAAGTCCTTGCGGATACGTTTTTTCTCAGTATATGAGTAAGCCATCAGCGTTCCCCAGCTTGGTCACCTGCTTATTTGGCCCCTCCGACGGGAGTTGCCAGAAACTCTTGCAAACCCGAGGTTTGCGCCACCTCATCGGGTGGGTATTTCACGCCCTAGAGCAGCGAACGATTCGCCGACCTAGAACGGAAAAAGGCCGGTGGCAAAAGCCACCAGCCATCAGCCTTTCGCTTAACGCTTGGGCTGTAGACGCAAGGTCGTCGCTTACTTGAGCTCGACTTTGGCGCCAGCTTCTTCCAAAGCAGCTTTGGCTTTGTCAGCTGCGTCTTTCGCAACAGCTTCCAGAACCATGGCAGGAGCGCCGTCAACTACAGCCTTGGCTTCTTTCAGGCCCAGACCGGTCAGTTCACGAACTGCCTTGATCACGTTTACTTTCTTCTCGCCGGCTTCAACCAACATCACGTTGAATTCGGTTTGCTCTTCAACAACAGCGGCAGCAGCAGCTGGGCCAGCAGCGGCAACAGCAGCGGTAACGCCGAAGGTTTCTTCCATTGCTTTGATCAGTTCAACAACTTCCAGAACGGTTTTCTGGCCGATTGCTTCGATGATTTGTTCGTTAGTCAGAGACATGACTTTAAATCCTGTATTGGGGTGACAGCCTACGCAGCCATCAAATTAAACATATGATTTTGAAAGAGTTTGCGTTGCCTTAGGCAGCGGTAGCTTCTTTCTGGTCGCGAATGGCCGCCAGAGTACGAGCCAGCTTGCTGGTAGCGCCTTGGATCACGCTCATCAGCTTCGCAATAGCTTCGTCGCGAGTTGGCAGCGAAGCCAACACGTCGATCTCGTTTGCTGCGAGGAACTTGCCCTCAAACGCAGCTGCCTTGATCTCGAACTTGTCCTGACCCTTGGCGAACTCTTTGAAAATACGAGCAGCAGCGCCCGGATGTTCCTTAGAGAATGCAATCAGGGTCGGGCCTTTGAACACGTCGTTGAGGACCGAGTACTCGGTGCCTTCAACAGCGCGCTTGAGCAGGGTATTACGTACAACACGTACGTATACGCCAGCTTCGCGGGCCTCTTTACGGAGTCCGGTCATCGCGCCTACAGTCACACCACGGGCATCAGCCACGACAGCGGACAGGGCGACTTTGGCAGCCTCGTTGACTTCAGCGACGATGGCCTTCTTGTCTTCGAGTTTAATTGCCACGGGTAAAACTCCTGCTTGTTACCGTTTCATCTGGCCTAAGCCGGATGTCGTTTTGGTGTCTGATTCGGTAAGGAACCGGGAGCACCATCTGCGTAGGCTGTTAATTTAAGACTTGCGCCACCTACGGTCTTGGATAGCCCCCGCAAAGCAGGGACCCCAAAGTGTCGAAACAGCGCAATCGCTTGCGCTGCCTCTATGTATTACGCGTCGAGCGAGCTCTGATCGATAACCAGACCTGGGCCCATAGTGGTGCTCAGGGTTACGCGCTTGACGTAGATGCCTTTCGAAGTCGATGGCTTCAGACGCTTGAGGTCAGAAATCAGCGCTTCAACGTTCTGCTTCAGCTTCTCGGCATCAAAACCAACCTTGCCAACGGAACCGTGGATGATGCCGTTCTTGTCAGTACGGAAACGTACTTGACCAGCTTTGGCATTCTTCACAGCGGTAGCCACGTCAGGAGTCACGGTACCGACTTTCGGGTTAGGCATCAGGCCACGTGGACCGAGCACTTGACCCAGCTGACCAACAACGCGCATTGCATCCGGGGAGGCAATTACTACGTCATAGTTCAGGTCGCCGCCTTTCATTTCAGCAGCCAGATCGTCCATACCTACGCGGTCAGCGCCGGCAGCCAGAGCGGCTTCAGCAGCTGGACCCTGGGTGAACACGGCAACGCGAACACTTTTGCCCGAGCCGTTCGGCAGCACGGTAGCGCCACGAACAACCTGGTCGGATTTACGCGGGTCAACACCGAGGTTGACGGCGATATCTACCGACTCAGAGAACTTAACTGCAGACAGTTCAGCCAGCAGAGCAGCCGCTTCAACAAAGTTGTAAGCCTTACCAGCTTCAACTTTCTCAGCGATTGCCTTTTGACGCTTGGTCAACTTAGCCATTACACACCCTCCACGTTGAGGCCCATGCTACGAGCGGAGCCGGCGATAGTACGCACAGCTGCATCCATATCAGCGGCAGTCAGATCAGCCTGTTTGGTTTTGGCGATCTCTTCCAGCTGAGCACGAGTCACAGTGCCAACCTTAACGGTGTTCGGACGAGCCGAACCGCTGGTCAGGCCAGCAGCCTTCTTCAGCAGAACCGAAGCAGGGGTGCTTTTGGTTTCAAAGGTGAAGCTACGGTCGCTATAAACAGTGATGATCACTGGAGTCGGCAGACCAGGTTCCATGCCCTGGGTACGGGCGTTGAACGCCTTGCAGAATTCCATGATGTTCACGCCGTGCTGACCCAGAGCTGGGCCGACAGGTGGCGACGGGTTGGCTTGTGCAGCCTTTACTTGCAGCTTGATATAAGCCGTAATTTTCTTAGCCATGAGCTACTCCAGTTTTGGGTTCTAGCGCCTTTCGGCTCCCCAGTTATTGCCTATTTATCCCAGTGACGACAAAACCCCGCAGCCCAGGGCTGCGGGGTAAGGGATGCTTATGTCAGCTATGCCTTCTCGACCTGACTGAACTCCAGCTCGACCGGTGTAGAGCGACCAAAAATAGTCACTGCCACCTGGATGCGGCTCTTTTCGTAATTCACTTCTTCTACAACACCGCTGAAATCGGCAAACGGACCATCGGTCACGCGCACCATCTCACCCGGCTCAAACAATGTTTTCGGCTTCGGCTTGTCACCACTGTCGGCAACGCGACGCAGAATGGCATCAGCTTCTTTCTCGGTAATTGGTGCAGGCTTATCTGCGGTACCACCGATGAAGCCCATGACGCGCGGAGTGTTCTTGATCAAATGCCAAGTCGCCTCGCTCATCTCCATCTGCACCAGAACATAGCCCGGAAAGAACTTACGCTCGCTTTTGCGCTTCTGGCCATTCCGCATCTCTACTACTTCTTCAGTAGGGACCAGAATTTCACCAAAAACATCTTCCATACCAGCGAGCTTTACACGCTCTACCAGCGAGCGCATAACATGCTTCTCGTAACCCGAGTAAGCATGCACAACGTACCAACGCTTAGCCACGGGACACCCTTAGCCGACAATCAACGAAACAAGCCAACCAAGCAGGGAATCTAAACCCCACAACAACAGCGCCATAACCAAAACAACAGCCACAACGATCAACGTTGTCTGCGTGGTTTCCTGGCGAGTTGGCCAAACGACCTTACGAATTTCAACGCGAGCTTCTTTTGCCAACACCCAAAAGGCCTGACCTTTTGCTGTTTGCAGGGCAATCACACCAGCCAATGCTGCAACCACCAGCAAGGCCAGAACGCGATACAGAATAGGCTCAGCAGAGAAATACTGATTACCGACTACGCCTGCGATTACCAGAGCAGCAACAACGAGCCACTTAAGCAGATCGAAGCGAGAGTCTTTGGCTTCAGCCTTAACATTCATCTACTAATATCCTGTAAAAAGACGCGCCAAATTCTAGGGAAAATGGCAGGTCAGGAGGGAATCGAACCCCCAACCTACGGTTTTGGAGACCGTCGCTCTGCCAATTGAGCTACTGACCTAAAAACTGAATCAGGCCGACCATTATGCCGGCCCGATCAAAACAGATCAATCGATTACGCGATGATCTTGGCTACGACGCCGGCGCCGACGGTACGACCGCCTTCACGAATGGCGAAACGCAGACCTTCTTCCATTGCGATGGTCTTGATCAGAGTGACAGTCATC
>PGZH01000026.1 GCA_002840155.1 Gammaproteobacteria bacterium HGW-Gammaproteobacteria-13 | reverse complement strand
TCCGGCAAGCTGTCCGAGGAGTTCAACCGCGCCTTCACCGGCATGTCCAGCGTGGTCAAATCCACCGCGCGGCGCATCGGCCGGATGGATGCAGAAACGTTGCCGTCCGAGGGGGTCGAAGCCCTGCTCGCCAGCCACCGCAACTGGAGCAGACCGGAGCTGTGGTATGCCATCGAGCGCGCCGGCAAGGTCTACACCTACGATTACTACCTGACTGCCCTAGACCTGGAGATGCACCCCGACGATGGCATCCAGGTGCGCCAGGACACGCAGATCTATCTGCAGTTGTACTCCAAGACCCTGAACATGGCGCTGGTCATCACCCTGCTCTGCGCCCTGCTCGGCTACCCGCTGGCCTACTACCTCGCCGGCCTGCCGTCGAACCGCGCCAATCTGCTGTTGGTGCTGGTGTTGCTGCCGTTCTGGACCTCGCTGCTGGTGCGCACCACCTCATGGATCGCGTTGCTGCAGACCAACGGCGTGATCAACTCCACCCTCATGGGCATCGGCCTGATCAGTCAGCCCTTCGAGATGCTCTACACCTCGTTCGCCACCGTGGTGGCGATGACCCACATCCTGCTGCCGTTCATGATCCTGCCGCTGTACAGCGTGATGCGCGGCATCGACCCCAGCTACATGCGCGCAGCGCTCAGCCTCGGCGATAAACCGATCCCGGCGTTCCTCCGCATCTATTTCCCGATGACGTTGCCCGGGCTCAGCGCCGGGGCACTGCTGGTGTTCATCATCTCCGTGGGCTACTACATCACCCCGGCGCTGGTCGGTGGTACCGACGGACAGATGATCAGCAACATCATCGCTTTCCACATGCAGCGCTCGAACAACTGGGAGCTGGCCGCCGCGCTAGGCTCGCTGCTGCTCGGGCTGATCCTGTTGCTGTACTGGGTATACGACCGCTTCGTCGGCGCCAGCAATATCAAGTTGGGATGAATATGTCCGCATCAGCATCGCAGCAGAACGGCGTAGCCCGGATGCAATCCGGGAAAC
>PGZH01000025.1 GCA_002840155.1 Gammaproteobacteria bacterium HGW-Gammaproteobacteria-13 | reverse complement strand
GACCATGGTCTTGCGCTCGGCGCCCATCATGATCTTGTCCTTGGCCAGCTCGAACTCCTTCATTTCCACCAGGCGTTTGCCGGCGCGAGCGGCGAACAGGGAAGCTTCGTTGACCAGGTTGGCCAGATCGGCACCGGAGAAACCCGGAGTACCGCGCGCGATGACTGCAGGATTGACGTCGTCACCCATCGGCACCTTGCGCATGTGCACTTTCAGAATCTGCTCACGACCGCGAATGTCCGGCAGACCAACGACCACCTGACGGTCGAAGCGGCCAGGACGTAGCAGCGCAGGGTCGAGAACGTCAGGACGGTTGGTGGCAGCGATGACGATGATGCCGTCGTTCATTTCGAAGCCGTCCATCTCTACCAGCAACTGGTTGAGCGTCTGCTCACGCTCGTCGTGACCGCCGCCCATGCCGGCGCCACGATGGCGACCCACGGCGTCGATCTCGTCGATGAAGATGATGCACGGTGCGTGCTTCTTGGCCTGGTCGAACATGTCGCGAACACGACTGGCACCGACACCGACGAACATCTCGACGAAGTCGGAACCGGAAATGGTGAAGAACGGCACCTTCGCCTCACCGGCCACTGCCTTGGCCAGCAAGGTCTTGCCGGTACCCGGCGAGCCAACCATCAGCACACCGCGCGGAATACGACCGCCCAGGCGCTGGAACTTGCCCGGATCGCGCAGGAATTCCACCAGCTCGCTGACTTCTTCCTTGGCCTCGTCGCAACCGGCGACGTCGGCGAAAGTAGTCTTGACCTGGTCTTCGGAGAGCAGACGCGCCTTGGACTTGCCGAAGCTCATCGGCCCGCCCTTGCCGCCGGCACCGCCCTGCATCTGGCGCATGAAGAACATGAAGACGGCGATGATCACCAGGATCGGGAAGCTGGCCACCAGCAACTGAGTCCAGATGCTCTGCTGCTCAGGCTGCTTGCCTTCGATGACCACATTGTTGTCGATCAGGTCGCCAATCAGGCCGCCGTCCTGGATCGCCGGACGGATGGTCTTGAAGCCCTCGCCATCGGTGCGCTTGCCAGTGATCACGTAACCATCGACGGTGACGCGCTCGACGCGCCCT
>PGZH01000024.1 GCA_002840155.1 Gammaproteobacteria bacterium HGW-Gammaproteobacteria-13 | reverse complement strand
CCGATGAAGCAAATGACCTTCGCCGACGCCGAGTACGCCGGCAAGCGCAAGCAGACCCGCAAAGAGTTGTTCCTGATCGAGATGGATCAGGTGGTGCCGTGGAAGGGTTTGATTGCCCTGATCGAGCCGCACTACCCCAAGGATGAAGGTGGTCGTCCGGCGTATCAGCTGATGGCGATGCTGCGCGTACATTTGATGCAGAACTGGTTCGGCTACAGCGATCCAGCGATGGAGGAGGCGCTGTACGAGACCACAATCTTGCGCCAGTTTGCCGGGCTGAACCTAGAGCGTATTCCCGACGAAACCACCATCCTCAATTTCCGTCGCCTGCTGGAGAAGCACGAGTTGGCGGCCGGGATTCTGGCGGTGATCAATGGTTACCTGGGCGATCGGGGCCTGTCGCTGCGCCAGGGCACCATCGTCGATGCCACGCTGATCCATGCGCCGAGTTCGACCAAGAACAAGGACGGTAAGCGTGACCCGCAAATGCACCAGACCAAGAAGGGCAATCAGTATTACTTCGGCATGAAGGCCCACATCGGCGCGGATGCCGAGTCTGGCCTGGTGTACAGCGTGGTGGGGACGGCAGCCAACGTTGCTGACGTTACCCAGGTCGACAAACTGCTGCATGGAAAGGAAAACATGGTCGGCGCCGACGCGGGTTACACCGGCGTAGAGAAACGCCCGGAACATGAAGGCCGGGAGGTGATCTGGCAGATTGCGGCCCGCCGCAGTATGTACAAGAAGCTGAGTAAGCGCAGTGCGCTGTACAAAGCCAAGCGCAAGATCGAGAAATCCAAGGCCCAGGTGCGCGCCAAAGTCGAGCACCCGTTCCGGGTGATCAAGCGCCAATTCGGCTACGTGAAGACACGCTTCCGTGGCCTGGCGAAGAACACCGCGCAGTTGGTGACACTGTTTGCGCTGTCGAACCTGTGGATGGCGCGCCGACATTTGCTGACGAATGCAGGAGAGGTGCGTCTGTAATGCGGGAAATGGCCGGCGCGAGGTGCTCGCGCCGGCTATAAATCCGGAAAGAGGGGATGATTTGATCGTTTTTTAGCCGAATCACCGTTTTGAAATCGGCAAGGGCTGGAGTCAGCCAGAAATACCTGACTACTTCAGACCATCC
>PGZH01000004.1 GCA_002840155.1 Gammaproteobacteria bacterium HGW-Gammaproteobacteria-13 | reverse complement strand
GCCGGAGAAGATGTTCTTCTTGCCTTTCTTCTCGACGGTCAGCAGGCCTTTCTGGATGGCCACGTAAGGGATGGCATGCACCAGGTCACGCAGGGTGATGCCCGGTTGCAGTTTGCCCTTGAAGCGCACCAGTACCGACTCCGGCATATCCAGCGGCATTACGCCAGTGGCAGCGGCGAAGGCAACCAGGCCAGAACCGGCCGGGAAGGAAATGCCGATTGGGAAACGGGTGTGCGAGTCGCCACCGGTGCCGACGGTATCCGGCAGCAGCATGCGGTTCAGCCAGCTGTGGATGATGCCGTCGCCAGGACGCAGGGACACGCCGCCACGGGTGCGGATGAAATCCGGCAGGGTGTGGTGGGTGGTGACGTCGATTGGCTTCGGATAAGCCGCGGTGTGGCAGAACGACTGCATGACCAGGTCAGCGGAGAAGCCCAGGCAAGCCAGGTCTTTCAGCTCGTCGCGGGTCATCGGGCCAGTGGTGTCCTGGGAGCCGACGGTGGTCATCTTCGGTTCGCAGTAGGTGCCAGGACGTACGCCTTTGCCTTCCGGCAGGCCGCAGGCCTTGCCGACCATCTTCTGCGCCAGGGTGAAACCCTTGGTGCTGGCAGCAGGTGGCTCAGGCAGCTTGAACAGGTCGGTTGGGCCCAGGCCCAGTTCGGCACGCGCTTTCTCGGTCAGACCGCGGCCGATGATCAGCGGGATACGGCCGCCAGCGCGGACTTCGTCGAGCAGTACTGGGGTCTTCATTTCGAAGGTGGTCAGTACTTCGTCGGTGCCGTGCTTGCAGACTTTGCCAGCATGCGGGTACAGGTCGATCACGTCGCCCATGTGCATGTTGGAAACGTCGAATTCGATTGGCAGAGCGCCGGCATCTTCCATGGTGTTGTAGAAGATCGGAGCAATCTTGCTGCCGAAGCAGAAACCACCCGCGCGCTTGTTCGGCACGTTAGGGATGTCGTCGCCGAAGAACCACAGCACCGAGTTGGTGGCGGATTTACGCGAGGAGCCGGTACCGACTACGTCACCGACGTAGGCAATCGGGAAACCTTGGCCGCGCATGGCTTCGATCTGCTTCATCGGGCCGGTTACGCCTTGCTCGTCCGGCACGATGCCGTCACGTGCCATTTTCAACATGGCCAGGGCGTGCAGCGGGATATCCGGACGCGACCAGGCGTCTGGAGCTGGGGACAGGTCGTCGGTGTTGGTTTCGCCGGTTACCTTGAATACGCGCAGGCTGATCTTGTCGGCCAGAGTCGGGCGGTTCTTGAACCACTCGCCGTCAGCCCAGGATTGCAGTACGCCTTTGGCGTGAACGTTGCCGTTCTTGGCTTTTTCAGCGACGTCGTGGAAGGCGTCGAACATCAGCAGGGTGTGCTTCAGTTGCTCGGCAGTCACGGCAGCCAGTTCGCTGTCGTCGAGCAGCTCAACCAGCGTGGCAATGTTGTAGCCGCCCTGCATGGTGCCGAGCAGTTCAACAGCGTGTTGCTTGCTGATCAGTGGGGAAGTGACTTCGCCTTTGGCAAGGGCAGAGAGGAAACCGGCCTTAACGTAGGCGGCTTCGTCGACGCCTGGCGGCACGCGGTTGGTGATCAGGTCGAGCAGAAAAGCTTCTTCGCCGGCTGGCGGGTTTTTCAGCAGCTCGATCAGGCCTGCGGTTTGTTCGGCGTTCAGCGGCTGGGGCACGATACCCTGAGCGGCACGCTCTGCTACATGTTTGCGATAGGCTTCAAGCACAGTTATTACCCTCATCAGTGGTCCCAAAGGGTTGTCCGGGACGCGATCCAGAAAGCAACAAACCAGGCGCTTCGTGGCTTTATGGGCCGCTCAGCCGAGGTTGCGCTGCTTTCTTGCAGAAGCTGTTTTCAAAGTTTTACGCCGGCAGGACGGGCTGGATGAGGGCTGGTGCAGACACTTGAAGGGTGGCTCAAGGGTCGGCACCAACATCGAACCTGCAGGATTGACTGTGCTCGTGACGCTTTGAAAACAGCTTCCAACGGACGTTGCTGCCTCTAAAAGGCCGGCCGATTCTACTGGAAAGCTTTGAATAAGTTAAGCCAAAGGCCCCGCTTATATAGGGGTGATCTGCCTTAGACAAAGGGCTAAGATGCCAGCCTGTCCGCCAGTACCCATGCCTTTCGTTATGTCCAACCAACGTATCAAAACCCCTTGTGTCGGCCTGTGCTCCACGGTTTACGGCGATTTGGTCTGCCGTGGCTGCAAGCGCTTCCACCATGAGGTGATCAACTGGAACGGCTATAACGACGAGGAAAAGCGCGCCGTATGGCTGCGCCTGGAGGTGCTGTTGGTGCAGGTGATGGCGGCTAAATTGGAAGTTTTCGATGCCGATCGCCTGCGCATGCAGCTGGAACAGCGCAAGATCCGCTTTGTGCCGCAGCAATCGCCGTATTGCTGGGCCTATCAGTTGATTGCCCGTGGCGCGCGGGTGATCAGTCAGCTGAATGCCTATGGCATGGTGCTGTTGCCGGAGTTTCGCGACTGGGGCCTGCCGGAATTGCGCGATGCGATTGATCGCGAGTTCTTTCTGCTGTCCGAAGCGCACTACGAGCGCTATATCGCGCCGCGCTTTCTGCTTGAAGGGCTTGAGATAAGAGTCTGAAGCCATCTTGCAAATGAAAAAGCCGCCTATTCCAGGCGGCTTTTTGTTGCGCGGCAGTCGGGTTAGCGCTGGGCGACCAGTTCTTCCAGGTGGGCGATGATGTCATCCGGCTTGAGTACCAGAATGTCGCTTTCCAGCGAGTCGAGAATCACCTCGGCGGTATTGCCGATCAGTGCGCCAGAAATCCCGGTGCGCGCCACGGTGCCGATCACCGTCACGCCAGCGTTGAGCCGCTGCGCAGCCTGCGGGATCAACACATCGGCCGGGCCTTCGGCGATATGCAGGCGTTCATCGCTGATCTCGTATTCAGCTTGGAAGGCCTTGCATTGCTCGCGGTAGCGCGCCTCGATGGTTTCCTTGAGCTGGAAGGTTGGGTCGGCGGCCGAGAGCATCGGCGCTGGGTGAGCGCTGATCACATGCAGTTCGGCTTTGGCCAGGGCGGCAATATCAAAGCCATGGCTGACGATACTGGTGTGCAGGGTACGGTGCTCGCTGTCGGCATTACCCACATCGACCGCCGCGAGGATGGCGGTGCCCGCCCAGGATTTTTCGGTTTTTACCATCAGCACCGGCGCCGGGCAGTAGCGCAGCAGCTTCCAGTCATCGGGGGTGAGCAGGGCTTTTTTCAGTGGGTTGTCGGGGAAGTGCTGCTTGACCACCAGACCACAGCCTTCGGCTTGCTGCACGTTGATGATGGTCTGGTGTTGATTTTCATCCCAGGCCTGCTGGCTGGAGGTGCTGAACCCTTCGCTGTTGAGCAAGCCGGTAAGATCGCGCAGGTAGCCGGTGTGATCACTTTTCCTGTCGCAGACCAGCAGGTGCAGGTGCGATTGGGTGACGCCGGCAATCAGTTTGGCGCGTTTTAGGGCCAGGTCTTCCGTGTGATTGGGCTCCATCACCACCAGAATGCTGCGAATAGCTTGCATGATCATCTCCATGTGCAGTCAGTTGTACTGTTTATCACTATAGATCGCTGCCACTGGCTTGGTGCTTGACCGGCGTCAATCGAGTGGCTGTTCGCGTGTTCATTCGTATAATGGTGGCCCTGCAGCCGCACCACTCAAGCCCGCCCATTTTTGTGAATTTATGTATCTGTTAGTCGAAATCGATCATTTGCTGCGTTGCGCCACTCTTCACTCCGGTTATAGCCCGATGTTGAGTGTGCGCCGATGAACCTGCCGGAAATCCACGAGTTTCTCGGCTGCCGCACGCCGGATGCCTGGATCACTGCGGCCCTGGCTGATCAACAGACCCTGCTGATTGACCATAAGAACTGCGAGTTCAAGGCTGCCAGCACGGCGCTGAGCCTGATGGCCAAGTACAGCACCTATGTTGATTTGCTCAACGCCATGTCGCGCCTGGCCCGTGAGGAACTGGTGCATCACGAGCAGGTGCTGCGCATCATGAAGCGGCGCAAGATCGGCCTGCGTCCGGTGTCGGCGGCGCGCTACGCCTCGGGCCTGCGCAAGGTGGTGCGTACCCACGAGCCGCACAAACTGGTGGATACCCTGGTGGTCGGTGCGTTTATCGAGGCGCGCAGCTGCGAGCGATTCGAGGCCTTGGTGCCGCATCTGGATGAAGAGCTGGGCAAGTTCTACTTCGGCTTGCTGAAAAGCGAAGCGCGGCATTTTCAGAACTACCTGAAGCTGGCTTATCAGTACGGCGATGCCCGTGACGTAGACCAGGCCATCGAACGGGTGAGGGCGGCAGAGCGCGAGCTGATCGAGTCGCCGGACACTGAGTTTCGCTTTCACAGCGGTGTGCCGCCGCTCTAAAGCAAAAAAGCGCCCAGTCGGGCGCTTTTTTGCGGGCGAGTGTGCGGTGCTTACTGCTGCACTTTCAGATCCAGCGACAGGTCGCGCGCGGCCTTGGTGGCCAGCACGCCCATCAGTTGGCTGATTTCATCCTGACGGCTGCTGGCTCCGTCGCTACCGCCACCCATCATCACGCTCGGCACTGGCGCCTGGGCGGCGGCTTCGGCCCAGACCTTGTTGATCGCGATCAGCGCATCGAGCTTGGGTTGCAGCGCACCGTCGGCCTTGATCACCGCTTCACGGGCATGGGCTTCGGCATCGGCGGTGATCTTCGTCGCATCGGCGGTGATCGCCGCTTTATCGCGCAGCAGTTCGGCGGTCTGTTTTTCGATCTCAGCGCGGCCTTTCTCACGCTCGGCGTTGATGATCGCCAGCTGCTTCTCGGTTTCCGCCTGGGTGGTGCGTTCGATTTGGTCGCGCAGGGTTTCCTGGCGGCGGGCTTCCACTTCCTTCTCACCGCGGGCGGTTACCAGCAGCTTCTCTTCCTCTTCCTTCAGGCGGTTCTGCCGCGCGACGGCCAGCTCAGCCAGGGCCTGCTGCACCTTGACCATGCGCTGTTTGTACTGCGGGTTAGGGTCGACGTTGGTGATACGCGCTTCGACCACTTCCACACCGTATTTGCGGAACTGCTGCTGCTTGCGTACCGGGATGCCCTTGCTGTCCATGACCTTTTCGGTGATGAACTGGCTGACGTTGTTGTCGCCGAATGCGCCTTGTTCGGTGCCGGCTTGCAGAATCGCGGTCTGGCTCGGTTGATGGCCGCGCGGGCCGCGGATTTCCTTGCGTTTGATCAGGTACAGGCCGTCATTCAGCTGGTTTTCGAACTCGGCGGCGAATTCGCTGCGTGCACCGGCATAGAAGTCGTCGGCGCTCATCAGCGAGGCGGTGGCCTGCAGGGTTTCCTTGATGGCCGGCACCAGCGCGGTTTTGATGAAGTTCTCCGGGTTGCGGTATTCCTGGGCGATTTTCAGGAACTGCTCACCCGCCGGCAGGCGAAAGCGCGCAGAGGACTCGACCTTGGCATCGACGTTGCCGAGAAACACGATGGGGAAGGCTTCGATGGTGGCACCGAGCGAGTCGTTGTCGCTGCTGTCGTCGATGGCCAGGGCTTCGGTGAGTACCGATTGCACGCTCAGGGCCTTCTTCCAAGCGGTGGCGCGGCCGAACCATTTGGTGGCGTAGCCAACGTCGTCGACCACTTTCTCTTCACCGAAGATGGTGCGCACGTGGGTGGCAAAACCGGCTTCGTTATAAAAGAACACGCTGTTGAAGGTGACAAAGCTCACCGCAACCAGTGCGGCCGGTGCGATGGCGTATTTAAGAAGGTGTTCCTTGCTGAGCAGCATGGTCGGTCCCTGATGGCGTTTTGAGGTCGCCGATGCTGATGATCGGCGAATCGTCCGTCAAGTGGGGGCACTCAGCGCTTTGTGCGCGCCGTCAAAGTTTCATGCAGGAGCAAGATCGAAGGCGCTTTGCTGCAAGCCTTGACGGTCTGCCTGCAATGCCCAGCCCTGTTTGTCCCAGTCGCCTAGCACGATGCGCTGCGCTGGCTGGCCGTTGACCTGCAGTTGATGGGTGGCGGGGCGATGGGTGTGGCCGTGAATCAACGTGCGTACGCCGTGCTCGGCCATGATGTGCGGCACTTCATCCGGGGTGACGTCGACAATCTCGCTGGCTTTCATCCGCGTCTGCGTGCGGCTTTCATTGCGCAGCTTGCGCGCCAGCTTTTGCCGGGTGCTCAGCGGCAGGTTGCGCAGGATAAACAGCGACAGTGGGTTGCGCAGCCAGCGGCGCAGCTTCATATAGCTCGTATCCCGCGTGCACAGGCTGTCGCCGTGCATCAGCAGCACGCGCTGGCCATTCAGTTCGATCACGCTAGGGTCGGGCAGCAGGGTACAGCCGGCTTCGCGGCAGAAGGCTTTGCCGAGCAGGAAGTCACGATTGCCATGCATCAGGTAGATGCGCGTGCCGCGCTCACTGAGTTGGCGCAGGGCTTGGGCAATCGAACGTTGAAAGGGGCTGATGGCGTCGTCGCCGATCCACACTTCGAAGAAGTCTCCCAGGATGTACAGCGCCTGGGCCTGAACCGCGCGGGTTTCGAGAAAATGCAGGAACGCCCGGCTGATGTCCGGGCGCTCCTGTTCAAGATGCAGGTCGGAGATCAGTAAGATCACTCAACGATCTCGGCACGCTCGATGATCACGTCCTCAACCGGTACATCCTGATGGCCGGATTTGCTGGTGGTGGCAACGGCCTTGATGGCGTTGACCACGTCCATGCCTTCAACCACTTCACCAAACACCGCATAGCCCCAGCCTTGTACGGTCGGCGCGCTGTGGTTGAGGAAGCTGTTGTCGCCCACGTTGATAAAGAACTGCGCGGATGCCGAATGCGGCTCCATGGTACGGGCCATGGCCACGGTGCCGATCTTGTTAGCGACGCCGTTGTTGGCTTCGTTTTTGATCGGGGCGCGGGTGGTTTTCTGCTTCATGCCCGGCTCGAAACCGCCGCCCTGGATCATGAAGTTGCTGATCACGCGGTGGAAAACGGTGTTGTCGTAATGGCCTTCTTGGACGTACTGCTTGAAGTTGGCCACGGTTTCCGGGGCTTTGTCTTCGAACAGGTTGAGGGTGATAACGCCGTGGTTGGTGTGCAGCTTGATCATGGAGGTAATCGCTCTGTCGATAAATCCGTGAGCCGCTGAATTTCCAGCAAAGGGCATTGCAGCGGTTCTTGGGCCTGTCAGGGGGTTGACAGCTTCGGCTATGATAAGCGCTTTGTTTTAGTCGGCCTACCCTGTGCCGCGCACCTGCACGATCAAGGACCCCATGAGCAAGCCAGAAACCGTCGCCGCCGCTAACTTTCTTCGTCCCATCGTCCAGGCCGATCTGGATGCCGGCAAGCACGCGAAGATCATTACCCGTTTTCCGCCGGAGCCTAATGGCTACCTGCACATCGGCCACGCCAAGTCGATTTGCCTGAACTTCGGCCTGGCCAAGGAGTTTGGTGGCGAGTGCAACCTGCGCTTTGACGACACCAACCCGGCCAAGGAAGACCAGGAATACATCGACGCGATCAAGAGCGACGTGCAGTGGCTGGGCTTTCAGTGGGCGGGCGAGGAGCGTTACGCCTCCAACTACTTCGATCAACTGCATGCCTGGGCTATCGAGCTGATCAAGGCGGGCAAGGCCTTTGTCTGCGACCTCAACGCCGAAGAAATGCGCGCCTACCGTGGCAATCTGACCGAGCCGGGCAAGAACAGCCCGTTCCGTGAGCGCAGTGTCGAGGAAAACCTTGATCTGTTTGCCCGCATGAAAGCCGGTGAATTCGCTGATGGCGCCCGTTCGCTGCGCGCGAAGATCGACATGACCTCGCCGAACATCAACCTGCGCGACCCGATTCTGTACCGCATTCGTCATGCTCATCACCACCAGACCGGCGACAAGTGGTGCATCTACCCAAGCTATGACTTTACCCACGGTCAGTCGGATGCCATCGAAGGCATCACCCACTCGATCTGTACCCTGGAGTTCGAAGATCACCGTCCGCTCTACGAGTGGTTCCTGGCGCAACTGCCGGTGCCGGCGCAGCCGCGTCAGTACGAGTTCGCTCGTCTGAACCTGAACTACACCATCACCAGCAAGCGCAAGCTCAAGCAGTTGGTCGACGAAAACCACGTCAATGGTTGGGACGACCCGCGTATGTCGACCCTGTCGGGCTTCCGTCGTCGTGGCTACACGCCGGCGTCGATCCGCACCTTCTGCGACATGATCGGCGTCAACCGCGCCGGCGGCGTGGTTGATGTCGGCATGCTCGAGTTCGCCATCCGTGATGACCTGGATGCCAACGCGGGCCGCGCCATGTGCGTGCTTAAGCCGCTGAAAGTGGTGATCACCAATTACCCGGAAGGCCAGACCGAGAATCTGGAACTGCCGCGCCACCCCAAGCAGGACATGGGCGTGCGTGTATTGCCGTTCAGCCGCGAGATCTATATCGACGCTGGTGACTTTGAAGAAACTCCGCCGGACGGCTTCAAGCGTCTGATCCCTGGCGGCGAAGCGCGTTTGCGCGGCAGCTACGTGATTCGCGCCGACGAAGCGATCAAGGATGCCGACGGCAATATCGTCGAGCTGCGCTGCAGCTACGACGAAAACACCCTAGGCAAGAACCCTGAAGGCCGTAAGGTCAAGGGCGTGATCCATTGGGTGCCGGCCGCTGAAAGCGTTGAGTGTGAAGTGCGCCTGTACGACCGCCTGTTCCGCTCCGCCAACCCGGAGAAGGACGAAGAGGGCGGCAGCTTCCTCGACAATATCAACCCGGATTCGCTGGTCGTGCTCAAGGGTTGTCGCGCCGAGCCATCCTTGGCTGAAGCCGCACCGGAAGAGCGCTTCCAGTTCGAGCGTGAAGGCTACTTCTGCGCCGACATCAAGGACAGCAAGCCGGGTGCGCCGGTGTTCAACCGTACCGTAACGCTGCGCGATTCCTGGGCCTAAGAGCCTGCCTCGGATCTGCTGCGCGTCGGCGATACTGCGTTAAAAATGGCCTCGGAATGCTCATTTACAGCTAGTAAACTCGCATGCGAGCCCAGTCCGCTTCCTCGGCCATTTTTGCCTTGTCTCGCTCTAGCTCGCGAGATCCGAAACAGGCTCTAGTGCTCAGTCGCTCTGATTAAAACCGGGCCGGTACGCCGGCCCGTGGTTTTCAAGGAACTGCAATGCTCTCGATCTACAACACGCTGACCAAAAGCAAAGACGTCTTCAAACCGCTGGTGGGTAACCAGGTGCGCATGTATGTGTGCGGCATGACGGTTTACGACTTCTGTCATATAGGTCATGCGCGGGTGATGGTGGCGTTCGATGTGGTCACCCGCTGGCTGCGCCATCGCGGTTATGACGTGACCTACGTGCGCAATATCACTGACATCGACGACAAGATCATCAAGCGTGCCAACGACAACGGCGAGCCGTTTGAAGCGCTGGTCGAACGCATGATTGCGGCCATGCACGAAGACGAGGCGCGTCTGAATGTCCTGCGTCCAGATCAGGAACCACGTGCCACCGGGCATATCGCCGGCATGCACGAGATGATCCAGACCTTGATCGATAAGGGTTTTGCCTACGCGCCCGGCAATGGCGACGTGTACTACCGCGTTGGCAAGTTCGTCGGTTACGGCAAGCTGTCGCGTAAGAAAATCGAAGACCTGAAAATTGGCGCGCGCATCGAAGTTGATGAAGCCAAGCAGGACCCGCTGGATTTCGTCCTGTGGAAGGGCGTCAAGCCGGGCGAACCGAGCTGGGCGTCGCCGTGGGGCGCAGGCCGTCCAGGCTGGCATATCGAGTGCTCGGTGATGTCGACCTGCTGCCTGGGTGAGACGTTTGACATTCATGGCGGCGGCCCGGATCTGGTGTTCCCGCATCATGAAAACGAGATCGCGCAGAGCGAGGCGGCCACCGGCAAGCTCTACGCCAACGCTTGGATGCACGCTGGCGCGGTGCGTGTGGATGGCGAGAAGATGTCCAAATCCCTGGGCAACTTCTTCACCATTCGTGAGGTGCTGGAAAAATATCACCCGGAAGTGGTGCGCTACCTGCTGGTGTCCAGCCACTACCGCAGCCCGATCAACTACTCCGAAGACAGCCTGCGCGAAGCCAAAGGCGCGCTGGAGCGCTTCTATAACGCTCTCAAAGGCCTGCCCGATGCGGCACCGGCTGGCGGTGACGCCTTTGTCGAACGCTTTGCGGCAGCCATGGATGACGACTTCAACTCGCCGGAAGCCTGCGCCGTGCTGTTCGAGCTGGCCCGCGAGATCAATCGTCTGCGTGACAGCGATCTGCAGGCTGCTGCCGGTCTGGCGGCGCGCTTGAAGGAACTGGCTGGGGTGCTCGGTGTGTTGCAGCTTGAGCCTGAGGCGTTCCTCCAGGCCGGTGCTGCCGGCAAGGTTGATGCTGCTGAAGTTGAAGCCTTGATCGCCGCACGTCTGCAGGCTCGCGCCGAGAAGAACTGGGGCGAGTCCGACCGTATTCGCGACCAGATCACCGCCATGGGTGTGGTGTTGGAAGATAGCAAGGGTGGCACTACCTGGCGTTTGGCTGACTAGCTTCGTTGCTGGAATGAAAAGGCCGCTTTCGAGCGTAATGCTGTTCACATAAGAAAAATGCCGCTTCGCCCTACCCATCAATTGGCTGATGGGTTAGCACCCATCCTACGGCCTGAACCACTGCCAAAGACTTAGAGCGAGGAAGATTTCAAAGCCCGCCGCTCTATAGGGTGTAAAGCGGCCCCACTTAACTGAACAGCATTGCGCTTCGAGCGGCCTTTTTTATTGCGTGCGGTCTGCTAGTTCCACAACCAGTTCCACAGCCCCGGCAGGCGGGCGTACTGCAGTGGGTCGCCAAGCGCGCGTCTGAGAGCAGCGCGTTGCAGGGCGTCACGCTGGCCATAGAACGGCTGTTTATCGGTGGCCAGGCCAACATCTTCGGCCACATCCATCAGGATCTCTAAGTATTCCTGCATATGCCGCGCAGTGTAGGGATTGAGGTCGTGGAAGGTCACCACCACCGGGATAACCCCATCGACTGCTGGCAAGGCACCGACGCTGATCTGCTGCGCTGCTCGGGCGAGCTGGTCACGCAGATTGCTGCGCCGGCGCAGGCTGCCATTGATGCCCCAGGTCTTGCCATCGTTGGCACTCAAATCGGTCAGCAGCAAGCGCAGGCCATGTGCCTGGTAGGCGGCGAAGGTGCGTTCGTCGTAGTTCCAGAAAGGTGGACGTACCAGGCGCGGCGCGGCGCCGCTGATGGCGGTCAGGTCGGCAACGCCGTCTGTTAGCGATTGATCGAGTGCCGCTGGGCTAAGAAAGCGGTGATTGGAGTGCCCCGAGGTCGCGGTGTGAAAACCCAGCAGATGGCCCTCGCGTTGTTGGCGGCGCAGCAGCGCTTGCCCTTGCACGCTGCCACCGGCTCCGGCGGCGCGGGTCTGGACAAAGAACAGCGCCTTGATCCCTGGCTGGATCGGGTTGTCTGCCAATGTGTCGAGGATCTGCTCAGTTGGGTTATTGCGGGTGCTGGCGCTGGGGCCGTCATCGAAACTCAGGAGAAAGCGTATCGGCTCAATCGCGGGGTTGGGTTGGGGCGGCGCAAGGCTGCTGCAGGCGCTCAACAGCAACATGCTGACTAAGGCGCAGGCCAATGGCGTGATTCGCGAAAAAGCGTGTGTGGGAGTTGCGGGGTAACGCATTAGGCTTTGACTCGCGAGGGAAAAGGGCGGGTGTAGTGGAGGCGCAGGATAGAAGGCGGGCGCGGAGTCTATGCGGCGCTGGTCGCAGTGGGAATCTGTAATGGCGATCTAAGGGTTTAGACCTTATTAGGGCCATATAAGTCCATGGCTGACTAAGACGGCTGAATCAGGCTAAGGCTTACAGCTGCGACCGCCTGTGCTAGCGCGCCGCCAGGCCCACTTCCCGTAGCCGTTTGTACAGCGTATTGCGGCTAACCCCGAGACTGCGCGCCAGGTGCGAGATATTGCCGCCGCAGGCCTGGTACTGGCTGGCCAGATCATCCGCACTGGTGCTGGTCAGCGGTTGCGGTTGGGTGGCGGCTGTTGGCGCAGCTGTTGGCTGCACATCGGCAAAGAAATCATCCGGTAGGTGTTCCGGACGTATCTGCTGATCCTCGGCCATGGCCAGGGCAATCTGCAGGACGCTGCTCAGTTGGCGCAGGTTGCCGGGCCAGGGATGACGCTCAAACAGACTCAGCACTTCCTGGCTTAGCCCGGCCCATTGCTGCGGTTCGCGGTGATACTCCCAAATGCGTTGGACCATGGCGGCCTTGTCGGTGCGTTCGCGCAGCGGCGGTAACTCCAAGTTGAGGCCGCTGATGCGGTAGTAGAGGTCCTGGCGAAACAGCCCGCCTTCCACATCCTGGCGCAGCGGGCGGTTAGTGGCCGAGATCAGGCGGATATCCACCGGGTACAGCTCACTGCTGCCCAGCGGTTGGACGCAGCGCTCCTGCAATACCCGCAGCAGGCGGGCCTGCACCCGCAGTGGCATATCCCCGACTTCGTCGAGAAACAACGTGCCTTTGTCGGCCTTGCGGATCAGGCCGATGCTGCCTTTCTGGTTGGCCCCGGTAAACGCGCCCTTTTCATAGCCAAACAGCTCGGACTCCACCAGTTCGGCGGGAATGGCCGCGCAGTTGACGGCGATAAAGGCTTGGCTGGCGCGCGAACTGGCGTGATGCAGGGCTTTGACGAAGACTTCCTTGCCGACGCCGGTTTCGCCGTGCACCAGGATCGGGATGTTCTTTTCCAGCAGGCGTTCGGCCTGGCGCACGGCTTTATCGACACGCGGGTCGCCAAGGTTGAGCGAGGCGAGGGTAAATGGGGTTCGAGTGGCGTTGGCAGGTGGCTGCTGGGTTTGGCGAAAGTCGCGTGCCTGAATCGGCGCGGGTTGCTGTGGGCGTTTGATCTGCGCGTGAAAACGAAAACGCCCGCTGGCGCGCAGGTTGAACGGAAGCGCCTCGGGCTGGTTGAGCAGTTGCTGCAGCGGTACATCGAACAGGCTTTCGATATTTACCTGGGCCAGGCCCACGCCCAGCAGGCTGTCGGCACGGCGATTGGCGGATACCACCTGGCCTTGCTCATCGAAAATCAGCAGCCCGGCCCAGGGGCTGCTGAGGTTATCCAGGCTGGTATTGAAGCTCAGTTGGAAGTAGCGCTGCTGGAACAGGTTGAGAATCAGCCGGTTCTCCACCGACTGGCTCATCATTTTGACCATGCCCAGGGTGTGCGAGGGCGGCAGGTAGCTGTCGCTGGAGACATCCAGCACCGCGATCATCTGCCGCTGCTCGTCAAAAATCGGCGAGGCCGAGCCGGTCATAAAACGGTTGGCTTTGAGGAAGTGCTCATCGTGCTGAATGTGGACGGCCTGGGCGCAGCTCAGGGCAGTGCCGATGGCATTGGTGCCGGTATAGCGCTCCAGCCAGGTGGCCCCGGCGACAAAGCCGGCGGCGCGGCTCGGTTCGATAAAGCGTTGGTCACCCCAGGATTGCAGCACCTGGCCCTGATGGTCGGCCAGCATGATCAGGCAATTGGAGTTGGCCAGGATGGTGCCGTAGTAGGGCAGCACTTCTTTATGGGTGGTGTGCACCAGGGCGTGCTGGCTTTCCAGCAGGGCGCTGACTTCGCCGCGCTCTGGCTGGTTGAAGATCGGCGTGCTCTGGTGGGTCAGGCCGTAGTCGCGGCAGCGGGTCCAGGAGTCCTGGATGATGGTCTCGTGGGGCAGGGCAGTGACAGCGTCAGCCATGACAGGTCTCTCGCGCGGGTTCTTGTTGTTATGGGCCACGGTCTGCGCCGGGTCTGTGCAGTGTCGCCGAAGGCTGTTCAATGTCAACGCTGTGACTGTTCAGTTGTTCACGTTGCACTGTTCAAAAGTGTTCAGCGCTGTCTTTGTGTGTTGTTTGTGTTTGGCGGTAGTTGTTTTAAATCAATGACTTGGATGTGTATCAAAGGGTTGGCACGGAACTCGCCTTGTAGCTGGGCAGATAACAAGAAAAAGGACGGCCCATGTCACTTACCCTGGAGCATGTCACGCGGATCGTTGATCACCAGCTGTATATCGACGATGCCTGCCTGAGCTTCGAACCCGGCTCCTTCAATGTGCTGCTGGGGCGCACGCTGTCTGGCAAGACCAGCCTGATGCGTCTGATGGCGGGCCTGGATAAGCCCACGAGCGGACGCATCCTGATGAATGGCGCCGATATGACCCAGGTGCCGGTGCGCCAGCGCAACGTGTCGATGGTCTATCAGCAGTTCATCAATTACCCGACCCTGACGGTGTTCGAGAACATCGCCTCGCCGCTGCGTCAAGCTGGTGTGAGCAAGACTGAGATTCTGGAAAAAGTCCACGCCACAGCGCAAATGCTGCGCATTGATGGCTTGCTTAAGCGCTACCCGCTGGAGCTGTCCGGCGGCCAGCAGCAGCGCACAGCCATGGCGCGGGCGCTGGTCAAGGATGCTTCGCTGATTCTGTTTGATGAGCCGCTGGTCAACCTCGACTACAAGCTGCGAGAAGAGCTGCGCCAGGAGATGCGCGAGCTGTTCCAGGCTCGTCACACCATCGCCATCTATGCCACCACCGAGCCCAACGAAGCCCTGGCCCTGGGCGGCACCACCACCATCCTGCATGAAGGGCGAGTGGTGCAGAGCGGCAAGACTGCCGAGGTTTATCACCGTCCGCAGCAGGTGCTGGCCGCCGAGCTGTTTTCCGAACCGGCGATCAACCTGATGCCGGGGCGCGTCAGCGGTACCGAAGTGAGCTTTGCCGATACCGTGCATTTTCCGCTCAACCCGGATCTGCAAGGCATCGCCGAGGGCGAATACCGCTTTGGCGTGCGCCCCAGCCATATCGGCCTGGTGCCGTCCAACGATGACGACCTGGAGCTGGCGGTCACGGTCGAGTTGGCCGAGATCAGCGGTTCGGAAACCTTTCTGCATGTGCGCAACGAGCAGTTCGTGCTGGTGCTGCATCTGCCAGGGGTGCATGAGTACGACGTGGACACGCCGATCCTCATCTATATCCCCACCCATAAGCTGTTTGTCTTCGCCGCTGATGGGCAGTTGATTCAAGCACCCAGTCGCCGACTGGGGAGGGTTGCCTGATGGCCGAGATCCGCTTGCATAACCTGGCCCACAGTTACAGCCGTGCGCCGACTGAATCAGCCGATTACGCCATCCGCGAGATGAACCATGTGTGGGAGCAGGGCGGCGCCTATGCGCTGCTGGGGCCTTCCGGCTGCGGCAAGTCGACCCTGTTGAACATTATCTCTGGGCTGCTTAGCCCGTCCCATGGTGAGGTGCAGTTCGACGGCAAGGTGGTCAACGCGCTGCCGCCGGAGCTGCGCAATATCGCCCAGGTTTTCCAGTTTCCGGTGGTCTACGACACCATGACGGTGTTCGACAACCTGGCCTTCCCGCTGCGCAATCAGGGTATGAACGAGGCGAAGATCCTCACCAAGGTCAACGAAATTGCCGAGGTGCTGGAGCTGCACCCGTTGCTGCACAAACGCGCCCGCAACCTCACCGCCGACGAGAAACAGAAAGTCTCCATGGGCCGTGGTCTGGTGCGTGATGATGTGTCGGCGATTCTCTTCGATGAGCCGCTGACGGTGATCGACCCGCACCTGAAATGGAAACTGCGGCGCAAGCTCAAGCAGATTCACGAGCAGTTCAATATCACCATGGTCTACGTCACCCACGACCAGCTCGAAGCCTCGACCTTCGCCGACAAGATTGCCGTGATGTACGGCGGGCAGATCGTCCAGTTCGGCACCCCGCGTGAGTTGTTCGAGCGCCCTAGTCATACCTTTGTTGGCTACTTTATTGGCAGCCCGGGGATGAACCTGATTGATGTGCTGCCCTATGCCGGCGGTGTGCGCTTCAACAGTACCGTGCTGCCGTTGTCACCGGCGCTCAATCGACGCCTGGCCGAGCGGCCTGGGGCCAAGCTGAAAATCGGCATCCGCCCGGAGTTCGTCCATGTCTGGGATGGTCCCAACGAGGACGCGCTGTGTGGCGAGGTGGTGCATGTCGAAGACCTCGGCACCTACAAGATTCTCACCCTCAAGCTCGATGGCCAGTCGCTCAAGGTGCGCCTGCAGGAAGATCAGCCCGTGCCGCAGCAGCAGGTCTACCTGAGCTTTCCGGCGCAGTGGCTGATGCTCTACGCCGATGACTTTCTGGTTGAGGCGCAAACGCAGGAGGTGCAGCCATGAAGGTGCAGAACAACAAGGCCTGGTGGCTGGTACTGCCGGTATTTCTGCTGGTGGCATTCAGCGCCATCGTGCCGATGATGACGGTTGTCAACTATTCGGTGCAGGACATCTTTGACCACTCCACGCGCTATTTCGTCGGCGTCGATTGGTACAAGCAGGTGCTGCAGGACACCCGCCTGCATGACTCGCTGCTGCGCCAGTTCATCTTCTCCGCCTGCGTGCTGCTGATCGAGATTCCTTTAGGCATCGCCATCGCTTTGTGCATGCCGACCAAGGGGCGCATGGCCTCGCTGGTGCTGATCGTGCTGGCGATTCCGTTGCTGATTCCGTGGAACGTGGTTGGCACCATCTGGCAGATCTTCGGCCGCGCCGACATCGGCTTGCTGGGCTGGAGCCTGAACAGCCTGGGCATCAGCTACAACTATGCCTCCAACACCAGCGATGCCTGGGTCACGGTGCTGATTATGGATGTCTGGCACTGGACCTCGCTGGTGGCGCTGCTCTGTTACTCAGGGCTGCGCGCGATTCCCGATGTGTACTACCAGGCCGCGCGCATCGACCGTGCCTCCGACTGGGCAGTGTTCCGCCATATCCAGCTGCCCAAGCTGAAAAGCGTGCTGCTGATCGCGGTGATGCTGCGCTTTATGGACAGTTTCATGATCTACACCGAGCCCTTTGTGCTGACCGGTGGCGGGCCGGGTAACGCCACCACCTTCCTTAGCCAAACCCTGACGCAAATGGCCATCGGCCAGTTCGACCTGGGCCCGGCGGCGGCGTTCTCCCTGGTGTACTTCCTGATCATCCTGTTGGTGTCCTGGCTCTTCTACACCGCCATGACCCACAACGATAAGACGCGCTGAGGCCGACCATGACCCTACGTAAAAAAGTAGTGCTGGGGCTGTATATCCTGTTCCTGCTGGTGCCGATCTACTGGCTGCTGAACATGTCGTTCAAGAGCAACACCGAGATTCTCGGCGGCCTGACGCTGTGGCCGCACGGCTTTACCCTGGACAACTACAAGGTGATCTTCACCGACCCGAGCTGGTACGAGGGCTACCTCAACTCGCTGTACTACGTGTGCCTGAACACGGTGATTTCGCTGACGGTGGCGCTGCCGGCGGCCTATGCGTTTTCCCGCTACCGTTTTCTCGGTGACAAGCACCTGTTCTTCTGGCTGCTGACCAACCGCATGGCGCCACCGGCGGTGTTTCTGCTGCCGTTTTTCCAGCTGTATTCGTCGATCGGCCTGTTCGATACGCATATCGCCGTGGCGCTGGCGCACTGCCTGTTCAACGTGCCGCTGGCGGTGTGGATTCTCGAAGGCTTTATGTCCGGCGTGCCAAAGGAAATCGATGAAACCGCCTATATCGATGGCTACAGCTTCCCGAAATTCTTCGTGAAGATCTTTATCCCGCTGATTGGCTCGGGCATCGGCGTCACCGCGTTTTTCTGCTTCATGTTTTCCTGGGTCGAGTTGCTGCTGGCGCGCACCCTGACCTCGGTGGATGCCAAACCGATTGCCGCGGTAATGACCCGCACTGTGTCGGCATCGGGGATCGATTGGGGCGTACTGGCGGCGGCGGGGGTGTTGACCATTCTGCCAGGCATGCTGGTGATCTGGTTTGTCCGTAACCATGTGGCCAAGGGCTTTGCCCTGGGCCGGGTATAGGAGTCGCGACTATGGATTGGATGGCCTGGACGCTGCCGACTGCGTTGTTTTTCGGCTTTATCGGCATGCTGCTGGTCGGCATGACGATCTGGGAGCTGCGTTCGCCCTGTATCGAGCGCAAAGGTTTGTTGCCGATTGCTACTACCCGTGGTGATCGGCTGTTTATCGGTCTGCTTGGAAGTGCCTACCTGCACCTGCTGGTGGTGGGCGCGACCGATTGGAGTGTCTGGATAGCCTCGGTGCTGTCCCTGTTCTGGTTATTTGCAGTGATGCGTTGGGGCTAAGCCGGGCTGCCTTGGGTGCGCCAGTCACTTGGGCGCAGCCATGACCCGCTTGCCTCATTCCAAACCCTGAGATGGAGGTCTCTATGTTCGACAATAACAACAAAACTCGACATAGCATGGCGCTGGCGGCCCTGCTGACGTTGTCCGGCTTGAGCGGCGCAGCCTGGGCTGATGCCTACGAAGAAGCGGCAAAGAAGTGGATCGGCGAGGAGTTCAGCCCCTCGACCCTGACGCCCGAGCAGCAGCTGGCTGAGCTGCAGTGGTTTATCAAGGCCGCTGAGCCGTTTCGTGGCATGAGCATCAGTGTGGCTTCGGAAACCATCGCCACCCACGAGTATGAGTCCAAGGTACTGGCCAAGGCCTTTAGCGAAATCACCGGGATCAAGCTCAAGCACGACCTGATGCAGGAAGGCGATGTCGTCGAGAAGCTGCAAACCCAGATGCAGTCGGACAAGAACATCTACGACGGCTATATCAACGACTCGGACCTGATCGGCACCCACTTCCGTTACGGCAAGGCCGTTGCCATCAGCGACATGATGGAAGGCGAAGGCAAGGCGGTGACCTCGCCGACCCTCGATCTGCAGGACTTTATCGGCATTTCCTTCACCACCGGGCCCGACGGCAAGCTCTATCAGCTGCCAGATCAGCAGTTCGCCAACCTGTACTGGTTCCGCGCTGATTGGTTCGAGCGTCCGGAATTGAAGGCCAAGTTCAAGGAAATCTACGGCTACGAGCTGGGTGTGCCGGTCAACTGGTCGGCCTATGAAGACATCGCCGAGTTCTTCTCCGAGAAGGTCAAGGAAATCGATGGTCAGCGTATCTACGGCCATATGGATTACGGCAAGAAGGACCCATCCCTGGGCTGGCGCTTCACCGATGCCTGGTTCTCCATGGCGGGTGGCGGCGACAAGGGCCTGCCGAACGGCTTGCCAGTGGATGAGTGGGGTATTCGCGTCGACGGTTGCCGTCCGGTGGGCTCAAGCGTTGCCCGTGGCGGCGATACCAATGGCCCAGCGGCGGTGTATGCCACCACCAAGTATGTCGACTGGATGCGCAAGTACGCGCCGCCGGAAGCGCAGGGCATGACCTTCTCCGAGTCCGGCCCGGTGCCGGCGCAGGGCAGCATCGCTCAGCAGATATTCTGGTACACCGCCTTTACCGCTGATATGACCAAGCCAGGCTTGCCGGTGGTTAATGAAGACGGCACGCCGAAGTGGCGGATGGCGCCTTCACCAAAAGGTCCGTACTGGGAAGAGGGCATGAAGCTGGGTTATCAGGACACCGGCTCCTGGACCTTCCTCAAGTCCACCCCGGAGAAACAGCGCCTGGCCGCTTGGCTGTATGCGCAGTTCGTTACCTCGAAAACCGTATCGCTGAAGAAGACCCTGGTTGGCCTGACGCCGATTCGTGAGTCGGATATCAACTCGCAAGCCATGACCGACGTTGCGCCGAAACTCGGCGGCCTGGTGGAGTTCTATCGCAGCCCGGCGCGGGTACAGTGGACCCCAACCGGTACCAACGTGCCTGACTACCCACGACTGGCTCAGCTGTGGTGGCAGTTCATTGCCGAAGCAGCCAGCGGTGACAAGTCGCCACAAGAGGCGCTGGACGGCCTGGCAGCGGCGCAGGACACCATGTTGGGTCGTCTTGAGCGTTCCGGCGTGCTCGGTGAGTGCGGGCCCAAGCTCAACGAGCCGAAAGATCCGCAGTACTGGCTGGACCAGCCGGGCGCACCTAAGCCCAAGCTGGCCAACGAGAAGCCTCAGGGTGAAACCATCAACTACAACGAGCTGCTGAAATCCTGGGAACAAGCCCGCGACTGACGTAGCAGGTTTGACTCGGCATAAAAAACGGCACCTGAGGTGCCGTTTTTTATTTCTGCCAGCGCTGCACTTAGTCGTGCAGATGCTCGGCGGCATGCAGGGTATTTTCCAGCAGACAGGCGCGGGTCATTGGGCCAACGCCGCCCGGCACCGGGGTGATCCAGCCGGCGCGGGGCAGGGCGGTTTCATACACCACATCGCCAATCAGCTTGCCGTCGGTCTGACGGTTTATGCCCACGTCGATAACGATGGCGCCAGGCTTGATCCATTCGCCATGCACCAGGCCAGGCTTGCCGGCAGCCACCACGACGATATCGGCCTGGCCGACATGCATCGGCAAGTCTTTGGTGAAGCGGTGGGTCACGGTAACGGTGCAGCCAGCCAGCAGCAGCTCCATCGCCATCGGCCGGCCGACGATATTCGAGGCGCCAACCACCACCGCGTGCATGCCGTACAGGTCAACGCCGGTGCTCTGCAGCAAGGTCATGATGCCTTTCGGGGTGCAGGGGCGCAGCAGTGGCATGCGCTGGGCCAGGCGGCCAATGTTGTAGGGGTGAAAGCCATCAACGTCTTTATCCGGGCGAATGCGCTCCAGTAATAACGAAGCGTCGAGGTGTTCCGGTAGTGGCAGTTGCACCAGGATGCCGTCGATGCTCGGTTCGTCATTCAGGCGGTCGATCAATGCCATCAGCTCGTCCTGGCCAGTAGTGGCAGGCAGGTCATAGGCCTGTGAGACGAAGCCGACTTCTTCGCAGTCTTTGCGTTTGTGCGAAACGTAGACTTGGGACGCAGGGTCGCTACCGACGAGAATCACCGCCAGCCCGGGTGCGCGCAGGCCTTGCTGACGTCGTTCGGCGACACGTTGGGCGATCTGCTGGCGCAGGCTGGCGGCAATTGCTTTGCCATCGATCAGTTGTGCGGTCATTGCGCTTGGTTAACCATAAAGAAAGGATGGAAAAAGGACGCGCATTCTCGCATGACCATGCTGTGGGGCAAAGGCGCACGCCGCGGTTTTCGCGTAACTCCTTTAAATGGCTGAATTTTTTTAACTTTTCCTGTTGACGACCTGAAACTGCCTCTATAACATTCGCCCCGCTTGTCGAGCACAGCCAGTCGCTGGGTAAGACGGCAAAGGTCGAAGCTGCAAAGTTTTTTCCGAAGCCGAAAGCTTTAAGTCTGCATCTGCAGATGGATAGGCGCCCGTAGCTCAGCTGGATAGAGCATCCGCCTTCTAAGCGGATGGTCGCAGGTTCGAGTCCTGCCGGGCGTGCCATTTGGCGGTCTTGGCTCAAGCAAAATGCAATATGGTGGGCGTAGCTCAGTTGGTAGAGCGCAGGATTGTGACTCCTGTTGTCGTGGGTTCGATCCCCATCGTCCACCCCATATTCCAAGGCGCCAGGTTAATTCCTGGCGTTTTTGTATAAAGCTTTACCACGCGGACGTGGTGGAATTGGTAGACACACTGGATTTAGGTTCCAGCGCCGCAAGGCGTGAGAGTTCGAGTCTCTCCGTCCGCACCATCTTTTAACTCCCTCCCGTTTGCCGCCTGCATCTAGGGTGACTTCTGCAAATCGACCCTCTAGAATGCATGCCCTTGATTAGGGGCCGGCAAGCGGCCGGCTTATGTCTGTGCAACGAGGATTATCCATGCAAGTTTCTGTTGAAAGTACCTCTGCTCTCGAGCGCCGTATGACCGTTGGCGTCTCTGTTGAGCGCATCGAGACTGAAGTCAACAAGCGTCTGCAGCAGACTGCCCGTCGTGCCAAGGTCCCTGGTTTCCGTCCTGGCAAAGTGCCAATGAGCGTGATCCGTCAGCGTTATGAAGATGCTGCGCGTCAGGAAGCGCTGGGTGATCTGATCCAGTCCACTTTCTACGAAGCCGTTGTTGAGCAGAAGCTCAATCCAGCTGGCGCTCCGGCCGTTGAGCCGAAGTCGTTCGAGAAAGGCAAGGATCTGGAATACGTTGCGACCTTCGAAGTATTCCCGGAATTCACCGTTGGCGGCTTCGAGTCCATCGCCATCGAGCGCCTGCAGGCTGACGTGGCTGACGCCGACGTCGACAACATGCTGGAAATCCTGCGCAAGCAGAACACCCGTTTCGAAGCCACCGAGCGTGCTGCTGAGAATGGCGATCAGCTGAACATCGATTTCGTTGGCAAAATCGACGGCGAGGCTTTCGCGGGTGGTTCGGCCAAGGGCACTCAACTGGTTCTCGGCTCCGGCCGCATGATCCCTGGCTTTGAAGATGCCCTGGTTGGCGCCAAGGCCGGCGAAGAGCGCGTAATCAACCCGACTTTCCCGGCTGATTACCAGAATCTGGACCTGGCTGGCAAAACTGCCGAGTTCACCGTCACCGTCAACAGCATTGCGGCTCCTCAGCTGCCTGAGCTGAATGATGACTTCTTCGCTCTGTTCGGCGTGAAAGAAGGCGGTCTGGAAGGCTTCCGTGCTGAAGTGCGCAAGAACATGGAGCGCGAGCTGCGCCAGGCCATCAAATCCAAGGTTAAAAACCAGGTGATGGACGGTCTGCTGGCTGCCAACCCGATCGAAGTGCCGAAGGCGCTGATCAGCAACGAAGTGAACCGTCTGCGCGTGCAGGCCGTTCAGCAGTTCGGTGGCAACCTCAAGCCCGAGCAGCTGCCAGCTGAGCTGTTCGAAGAACAAGCCAAGCGCCGCGTTGTGTTGGGCCTGGTTGTCGCTGAAGTGGTCAAGCAGTGCGAACTGAAGCCGGATGACACCCGCGTTCGCGAAATGATTCAGGAAATGGCTTCGGCTTACCAAGAGCCTGAGCAGGTTGTGGCCTGGTACTACAAAAACGACCAGCAAATGAACGAAGTACGTTCGGTTGTACTGGAAGAGCAAGTTGTAGATACTGTTTTGCAGAAGGCCAACGTGACCGATAAAGCGGTCTCGTACGAAGAAGCTGTCAAGCCGGTAGAAGCACCACAAGCCGCCTGATTTCTTTACCTCGTTCGAACACGCCATAAGCCAGCCTCCGCGCTGGCTTATGCGTATTTGTGACATGACTATTTAGTTAGGGAGCGAGTGCACGCATGTCCCGCAATCCTTTTATGCAGCAAATGCCTGATATCCAAGCCGCTGGCGGCCTGGTGCCTATGGTTGTCGAGCAGACGGCTCGCGGTGAGCGCGCCTACGACATCTATTCGCGCCTGCTCAAGGAGCGAGTGATCTTTCTTGTTGGCCCTGTAGAGGACTACATGGCCAACCTGATCTGTGCGCAACTGTTGTTCCTTGAGGCGGAAAATCCGGACAAGGACATTCACCTGTACATCAACTCCCCGGGGGGGTCGGTGACAGCGGGTATGTCGATTTACGACACCATGCAGTTCATCAAGCCTAACGTGTCCACTACCTGTATTGGTCAGGCGTGCAGCATGGGCGCATTCCTGCTGACTGCTGGCGCCGAGGGCAAGCGTTACTGCCTGCCGAACTCGCGCGTGATGATTCACCAGCCTCTGGGTGGTTTCCAAGGTCAGGCGTCGGACATCGAAATTCACGCCAAGGAAATCCTCTTCATCCGTGAGCGTCTCAACATGCTGATGGCCAAGCACAGTGGACGCACCTTGGAAGAAATCGAGCGCGATACCAACCGTGATAATTTCATGAGCGCCGAAGCCGCTCGTGAGTACGGGTTGATCGACGCAGTGATTGAAAAGCGCCCCGCTTAATATAAGCAACTCAAAATAGGGCGGGTCGGCGTGTCCGGCCTCTGGCGGGCTTGAAAAAGCCCGCATAAGCCTTCATCTTGTGTTGCAAGCCTATCGGATTTGGATCGAACGAATGACTGACACCCGCAACGGCGAGGACAACGGCAAGCTGCTTTATTGCTCCTTCTGCGGCAAAAGCCAGCATGAAGTGCGCAAATTGATTGCCGGCCCCTCGGTCTTTATCTGCGACGAGTGCGTCGACCTGTGCAATGACATCATCCGTGAGGAGGTGCAGGAAGCCCAGGCCGAGAGCAGCGCGCATAAATTGCCTGCTCCCAAGGAAATCAGCACCATCCTCGATCAGTATGTGATCGGTCAGGAGCGTGCGAAAAAAGTTCTGGCGGTAGCGGTGTACAACCACTACAAGCGCCTTAACCAGCGTGACAAGAAAGATGATGTCGAGCTGGGCAAAAGCAACATCCTGCTGATTGGTCCGACTGGTTCGGGTAAAACCCTGCTGGCCGAAACCCTGGCACGCTTGCTTAACGTACCGTTCACCATCGCCGACGCCACCACCCTGACCGAGGCCGGTTATGTCGGTGAGGACGTCGAGAACATTATTCAGAAGCTGCTGCAGAAGTGCGATTACGATGTGGAAAAAGCCCAGATGGGCATCGTCTACATCGACGAAATCGACAAGATTTCGCGCAAATCGGATAACCCGTCGATTACCCGCGACGTATCGGGCGAGGGCGTGCAGCAGGCACTGCTCAAACTGATCGAGGGTACGGTTGCCTCGGTGCCGCCGCAGGGTGGTCGCAAGCATCCGCAGCAGGAGTTCCTGCAGGTTGATACGCGCAATATCCTGTTTATCTGCGGTGGCGCGTTCTCTGGTCTGGAAAAAGTCATCCAGGGTCGCTCGACCAAGGGTGGTATCGGTTTCAACGCCGAAGTACGCAGCAAGGAAGAGGGCAAAAAAATCGGCGAGTCACTGCGCGCCGTTGAGCCTGATGACCTGGTCAAGTTTGGTCTGATCCCCGAGTTCGTTGGCCGCTTGCCGGTTATCGCCACGTTGGATGAGCTCGATGAAGCGGCTCTGGTGCAGATTCTGACTGAGCCGAAGAACGCCTTGACCAAGCAATACGCCAAGCTGTTCGAGATGGAAGGGGTAGAGCTGGAATTCCGTCCGGATGCGCTGAAATCGGTTGCGCACAAGGCCCTTGAGCGTAAAACCGGTGCCCGCGGCCTGCGTTCGATTCTCGAAGGTGTCCTGCTCGATACCATGTACGAGATTCCGTCGCAGTCCGACGTCAGCAAGGTGGTCATCGATGAAAGTGTTATCGATGGTACCTCCAAGCCGTTGCTCATTTATGAGAACAACGAGCTGCCAGCCAAGGCTGCGCCTGACGCGTAACAGCGTTGTAACATGTTGAAAGCAAGGGGCCTGCGGGCCCCTTTGCTTTTGCTGCGCCAGCGCTTGTTTTTTGTTGGGGCTGCCCCCATCTTAGGGCTAAGGGTCATCCCATCTGTTTACGGCCGTATGGCCGCCGTAGAGCCGAAATCATGAAGACAACCATCGAATTGCCTCTCCTGCCGTTGCGCGATGTTGTGGTCTATCCGCACATGGTCATTCCGTTATTCGTCGGGCGTGAAAAATCCATTGAAGCCCTTGAGGCTGCGATGACGGGCGAGAAGCAGATTTTGCTCCTCGCGCAGAGGAATCCTGCTGACGACGACCCAGATGAGGCGGGCCTCTATCGCGTCGGTACCGTAGCCACTGTGCTGCAGTTGCTGAAACTGCCGGACGGCACCGTCAAGGTGCTGGTCGAAGGCGAGCAGCGCGGTGAGATCGAGCGCTTTATCGAGGTCGACGGTCATTGCCGGGCTGAAGTGCAGCTGATTGACGAAGTTGATGCCGCCGAACGTGAGTCCGAGGTCTTCACTCGCAGCCTGCTTAGCCAGTTCGAACAGTACGTGCAGCTCGGCAAGAAAGTCCCTGCCGAAGTGCTGGCGTCACTCAATGGTATCGATGAGCCGAGCCGGCTGGTCGACACCATGGCTGCGCATATGGTGCTGAAGATCGAACAGAAGCAGGAAATTCTGGAAATCACCGATCTGGCTGCGCGGGTTGAGCATGTCCTGGCGCTGCTCGATGCGGAAATCGACCTGTTGCAGGTCGAAAAGCGCATCCGTGGCCGGGTCAAGAAGCAAATGGAGCGTAGCCAGCGCGAGTACTACCTGAATGAGCAGATGAAGGCCATTCAGAAAGAGCTCGGCGACAGCGAAGAAGGCCATAACGAGCTTGATGAGCTGAAAAAGCGCATCGAGAATGCCGGCCTGACCGCCGAGGCGCATACCAAAGCCAATGCCGAGCTGAACAAGCTCAAGCAGATGTCGCCGATGTCGGCCGAAGCCACCGTGGTGCGCTCCTACATCGATTGGCTGGTCAATGTGCCGTGGAAGGCGCAGAGCAAAGTACGCCTGGATTTGGCGCGTGCCGAAGCGATTCTCGATGCTGACCACTATGGCTTGGATGAGGTCAAGGAACGCATCCTTGAATACCTCGCCGTACAAAAGCGCGTGAAGAAAATCAAGGGCCCAGTGCTCTGCCTGGTGGGGCCACCTGGCGTGGGTAAAACCTCGCTGGCCGAGTCGATTGCCAGTGCCACCAACCGCAAGTTCGTGCGTATGGCGCTCGGTGGCGTGCGTGATGAGGCGGAGATTCGCGGTCACCGCCGCACCTATATTGGCTCTATGCCGGGTCGTCTGATTCAGAAGATGACCAAGGTTGGCGTGCGTAACCCGCTGTTCCTGCTCGATGAAATCGACAAGATGGGCCAGGACATGCGCGGCGATCCTGCGTCGGCGCTGCTCGAGGTATTGGACCCAGAGCAGAATCACAACTTCAACGACCACTATCTGGAGGTCGACTACGACCTGTCTGATGTGATGTTCCTCTGCACGGCCAACTCGATGAACATTCCGGGGCCGTTGCTGGACCGTATGGAGGTGATTCGTCTACCGGGCTACACCGAAGCCGAGAAGATCAACATCGCGATCAAATACCTGGCGCCCAAGCAGGTTCAGGCCAATGGTCTGAAGAAGGTTGAGCTGGTGTTTGAGGACGCAGCGATCCGCGACATCATTCGCTATTACACTCGCGAGGCGGGTGTGCGCGGTCTGGAACGGCAGATTGCCAAGGTGTGCCGTAAGGTGGTCAAGGAGCACTCCACCGAGAAGCGCTTCCAGGTCACCGTCACAGCTGATTCGCTTGAGTATTTCCTCGGCGTGCGTAAGCACCGCTATGGTTTGGCCGAGCAGCAGGATCAAATTGGTCAGGTCACCGGCCTTGCCTGGACCCAGGTTGGCGGCGAGTTGCTGACCATCGAGGCGGTTGTGGTGCCTGGTAAAGGTCAGCTGATCAAAACCGGCTCGCTCGGTGATGTGATGCTGGAATCCATCACTGCTGCGCAGACCGTTGTACGCAGTCGAGCTAAGAGTCTGGGCGTGCCTGTGGACTTCTATGAGAAGCAGGACATCCATATCCATATGCCGGAAGGGGCGACGCCCAAAGATGGCCCCAGCGCAGGCGTTGGCATGTGTACGGCGCTGGTTTCAGCCCTGACGCAGATACCGGTGCGTGCGGATGTGGCAATGACCGGTGAAATCACTCTGCGTGGTCAAGTATTGGCCATTGGTGGTTTGAAAGAAAAACTGCTGGCCGCTCACCGTGGTGGAATCAAGACCGTGATCATTCCGGAAGAGAATGTGCGCGATTTGAAAGAGATTCCGGAGAATATTAAGCAAGACCTGCAGATTAAACCGGTTAAATGGATTGACGAGGTCCTGCAAATTGCGCTGCAATACGCCCCGGAGCCCTTGCCTGATGCGGCTCCCATGGTTGCAAAGGATGAAAAACGCGAGACTGATTCCAAGGAGCGAATTAGCACGCATTAGCCGGAGGGGTTTCTTGACACATTTTTAGAGCCCTTGTTATAAAGCGGCTCTTATCGTGTCGGCAGGCTCTCCGCACCAGCTTCGCTTACATTTAAAAGCAAGAAATAAACTCAACAGAAATTAAGGGGACTTAAGAGTGAACAAGTCGGAACTGATCGATGCCATCGCTGCATCTGCTGATATCCCAAAAGCTGTTGCCGGCCGTGCGCTGGACGCAGTAATTGAATCCGTTACTGGCGCTCTGAAGGCTGGTGACTCCGTAGTACTGGTTGGCTTCGGCACTTTCGCTGTTAAAGAGCGTGCTGCTCGCACTGGCCGTAACCCACAAACTGGTAACCCGATCAGCATCGCTGCTGCCAAGATTCCAGGCTTCAAAGCCGGTAAAGCTCTGAAAGACGCTGTCAACTAAGCCTCTTTCGGTTTTGCCCAGCAGATCAGTTGAATGGCTGATCTGACGCGGGGCGGGATGTTCAGTCAGTCATAACTCGCTGAACACGACGAATCAGCTGCTTGAGTTCGATCCGCTTCGCCAGTTACGAGAAGGCGCATCCACTGATGCGCCTTTCTTCTATCCGGATTTTACCCACACTGCGCGACTGCTTTATTTGTACAGTCGTTCTGGGGGACGCATGCTGCAAAACATCAGGGACAATTCACAGGGTTGGATTGCCAAAACCATCATCGGCATCATTGTCGCGCTGCTCGCGCTGACGGGTGTGGATGCCATTTTTACCAGCACCAGTAATAGCCAGAATGCCGCTGAAGTGAATGGCGAGAAGATCACTTCTGCCGAGCTCAGCCAGGCTGTCGAGATGCAGCGTCGTCAATTGCTGCAACAGTTGGGGCGCGATTTCGATGCCTCCCTGCTGGACGAGAAGCTGCTGCGTGAAGCCGCCCTGAATGGCCTGGTTGAGCGCACCTTGTTGCTCGATAGCGCCAAAAACGCCAAGTTCGCCTTTTCGCAACAAGCGTTGGATCAGCTGATCCTGAAAACACCTGAGTTTCTTGTTGATGGCCAGTTCAACGCTGAGCGTTTCGATCAGGTTATCCGTCAGCTGGGTTACAGCCGTTTGCAGTTCCGCCAGATGCTTGAGCAGGAAATGCTCATTGGTCAGTTGCGCGCTGGTTTGGCCAACAGCGGCTTTGTGACCGATGCCCAGGTGCAAGCCTTTGCCGCCCTGGAAAAGCAGACCCGCGACTTCGCCACGCTGACCCTCAAGGCTGATCTGGATGCAGTCACGCTCAGCGATGACGACATCAAGGCGTATTACGACGCCCAGGCCAGCGAGTTCATGAGTCCTGAGCAGGTTGTGCTGGAATACGTCGAGCTGAAGAAGGATGCCTTCTTCGATCAGGTTGAAGTCACCGATGAGGCGCTGCAAAGCGCTTATCAGAGCGAAATCGCCAACCTCGCCGAGCAGCGCCGTGCCGCGCACATTCTGGTTGAGGTCAACGATAAGCTGAATGACGAACAAGCCCAGGCCAAACTGGTCGCGGTGCAGAAGCGTCTTGAGCAGGGCGAGGATTTCGCCGCGCTGGCCAAAGAAGTCTCCGATGATTCGGGTTCGGCAGGTGAGGGCGGTGATCTGGGCTTTGCCGGCCCTGGCGTATATGACCCTGCCTTTGAAGAAGCGCTGTATGCGCTGGACGAGAATGCTGTATCGGCTCCCGTACGCAGTGAGTTCGGCTGGCACCTGATCAAGCTGTTGGGCGTTCAGGCGCCGGAAGTGCCGAGCTTCGCCAGCCTGGAAGAGAAACTGCAGCGCGACCTCAAGGCGCGTCAGGTTGAGCAGCGCTTTGTCGAAGTTTCCAAAGACCTTGAAGACTCCGCGTTTGAAGCCTCTGACCTGGCTCAGCCAGCTCAGGAGCTGGGTCTTGAGGTCAAGACCACTGAGGCCTTTGGTCGTCAAGGTGGCACTGAAGGCCTGACTGCCAATCGTCAGGTGATTCAAGCGGCATTCAGCGATGAAGTGCTGGAAGACGGCAGCAACAGCAGTGTGATCGAGCTTGATCCGAACACTGTGGTGGTGGTGCGCGTTAAAGAGCACAACAAGCCTGAGCAACTGCCGCTTGAGCAGGTTGCCGATAGCATCCGCGCTCAGTTGACCAAGGTTCGTGCAAGCGAAGCCGTCAAAGCCCAAGCCGAGGAGCAGCTAGCTGCTCTGCGCGCAGGCCAGACGCCGGTTACCCAGGCCGATGCCAAGCAAGGCTGGAATGTGGTCGAAGCGGCGACGCGTAGCCAAGAAGGCGTTGAGCCGGTGGTGCTGCAGGCGCTGTTCCGCATGCCCAAGCCTGAAGCGGCCGACAAACCGACTTTCGCCGGTATCAGTCTGAGCAACGGCGATTTCGTGATCATCCGTCTCAATGGCGTAAGCCAGCCTGAGCAAGCGCTGTCGGATGAGGACAAGGCCATGTACAGCCGCTTCCTCGCCTCGCGCGTTGGTCAGCAGGACTTCGCCGCGTTCCGTAAGCTATTGGAAGAGAAGGCTGATATCGAGCGCTTCTGATCGATATCGCTGACGTATAAAAAAGGCCGCTTGATTAAGCGGCCTTTTTCATTGCTGCGGTTTAACCACTTACTCTTCCATGGCGCCCATGGCGGTGGTGTTGAAGCCGCCGTCGACGTACATGATCTCGCCGCTGACGCCCGAAGCCAGGTCCGAGCAGAGGAAGGCGCCGGCGTTGCCGACTTCATCGATGGTCACGTTGCGGCGCAGTGGGGTCTGCTTCTCGTTGGCCGCGAGCATCTTGCGGAAGCTCTTGATACCGGAGGCCGCCAGGGTGCGGATCGGGCCAGCGGAGATGGCGTTGACGCGAGTGCCTTCTGGGCCGAGGCTGCCGGCCAGGTAACGGACGCCGGCTTCCAGGCTGGCCTTGGCCATGCCCATGACGTTGTAGTTGGGCATGGTGCGCTCAGCGCCCAGGTAGGACAGGGTCAGCAGGCTGCCGTTGCGGCCCTTCATCATCTCGCGGCCGGCTTTGGCTAGGGCGACGAAGCTGTAGGCGCTGATGTCGTGAGCGATGCGGAAGCCTTCGCGGGTGGTGACATCGGTGAAGTCGCCGTCCAGTTGGTCGCCAGGGGCGAAGCCAACGGAGTGGACGATGCAATCCAGGCCGTCCCACTTCTTGCTCAGGGCTTCGAAGACTGAGGCGATTTCCTCATCATTGGCCACATCGCAAGGGAAGCACAGTTCAGGACCTGAGCCCCAATCAGCGGCAAAGCCTTCAACGCGGCCTTTGAGCTTTTCGTTCTGGTAGGTGAAGGCCAGTTCGGCGCCTTCACGGTGCATGGCTGCCGCGATACCGGAGGCGATGGACAGTTTGCTGGCGACGCCAACGATCAGTACGCGCTTGCCGCTTAGAAAACCCATGGGTGTTGTTCCTCTTCCTGTCTACAAGGATTGGCAGGCAGTTGAAAAGCTACCTGCGTTGCCATCACTGCGTTAAAAACAGACGAAAAATGCTCATTTACAGCGCGTAAACTCCGCTTTTTCGCCTGCTTTTGCCTTGCGCTGGCTGCCTCGCCAACGCTTTTCAATAGCCTGTTAGTCAGCTGGGACCATAAAGGCCGCTTCCAGCAACTGCTGTGTATAGATGTCCTGTGGCGCGGCAAAGACACGTGCCGCCGGGCCTTGTTCCACTACTTTGCCTTGCTTGACCACCATCACCTGGTGACTCAAGGCCCTGACTACCGCGAGGTCGTGGCTGATAAACAGGTAGGTCAGGTTGTATTTGGCCTGCAGCGAGCGTAGCAGCTCGACTACCTGGCGCTGCACGGTGCGGTCGAGGGCCGAGGTTGGCTCATCCAGCAGGATCAGCGCGGGTTTCAGCACCAGGGCGCGGGCGATGGCGATACGTTGGCGCTGGCCACCAGAGAACTCGTGGGGGTAACGGTGGCGGGTTTCCGGGTCCAGCCCCACTTCCACCAAGGCGTCGATAATCGCCTGTTCCTGCTCGGCCTCGCTGCCCATGCGGTGAATCTGCAAACCTTCGCCAACAATCTGGCCAACGCACATGCGCGGGCTGAGACTGCCGAAGGGGTCCTGAAACACCACCTGCATCTGCCGGCGCAGCGGGCGCACGTCGTGTTGCGAGAGTTGATCGATGGCCTGGCCCTGGAAGCGGATACCGCCCTGACTGCCAAGCAGGCGCAGAATCGCCAGGCCTAGGGTGGATTTACCCGAGCCGCTTTCACCGACGATGCCCAGAGTGTGTCCCTGCGGCAGGCTGAAATTGATGCCGTCCACGGCTTTGACATGGTCGACGGTGCGGCGCAGCAGGCCCTTCTTAATCGGGAACCAGACGCGCAGGTTGTCGATTTCCAGCATGGTTTTGCCCGCCGGCTGATCGACCGGGTCGCCAGTGGGTTCGGCGCCCAGCAGCTCACGGGTGTAGGGGTGTTGTGGGTCTTTAAACAGGGTTTCGCAGGCCGCCTGTTCAACGATATGCCCGCGCTGCATCACGCAGACGCGGTGGGCAATGCGCCGCACCAGGTTGAGGTCGTGGCTGATCAGCAGAATCGCCATGCCCAGGCGTGCTTGCAGATCCTTGAGCAGTTCTAGGATCTTCAGCTGCACAGTGACGTCCAACGCGGTGGTCGGCTCGTCGGCGATCAGCAGTTCCGGCTCATTGGCCAGGGCCATGGCGATCACCACACGCTGGCGTTGCCCGCCTGACAGCTCGTGTGGGTAAGCCTTGAGGCGCTTGTGCGGCTCGGGGATGCCGACCAGCTCCAGCAGCTCCAGTGTGCGCGCTGTGGCGGCCTTGCCGCGCAGGCCTTTGTGCAGGGTCAGCACCTCGTTGATCTGCTTCTCGATGCTGTGCAGCGGGTTGAGCGAGGTCATGGGCTCCTGAAAGACCATGGCGATACGGTTGCCACGGATGCCGCGTAGCTTGTTCTCGTTCAGTTTGAGCAGGTCTTGCCCGGCGTAGTGAATGCTGCCGCTGGGGTGCTGCGCCAGCGGGTAGGGCAGCAGGCGCAGGATAGAGTGCGCGGTGACCGATTTGCCCGAGCCGCTTTCGCCCACCAGGGCCAGGGTTTCACCGCGCTTGATGTCGAAGCTGACGCCTTCCAGCACGCGCTGTTTCAGGCTGCCGGTGACGAATTCGACCGCCAGGTCGCGGACTTCGATGAGGGTGTTGGAGTCGGTCATGTCATTTCCTCGGATCGAAGGCATCGCGTGCCGCTTCGCCGATAAACACCAGCAGGCTGAGCATCAGGGCGAGAACGGCAAAGGCGCTAATACCGAGCCAGGGCGCTTGCAGATTGGATTTGCCCTGGGCCACCAGTTCACCCAGTGACGGCGCGCCCGGCGGCAGGCCGAAGCCGAGGAAATCCAGCGCGGTGAGGGTGCCGATCGCGCCGGTGAGGATAAACGGCATAAAGGTCATGGTGGAAATCATCGCGTTGGGCAGGATATGGCGGAACATGATCGAGCCGTTCTGCATCCCCAGGGCACGGGCTGCGCGCACGTATTCCAGGTTGCGCCCACGGAGGAACTCGGCGCGCACCACATCCACCAGGCTCATCCAGGAGAACAGCAGCATGATGCCCAGCAGCCACCAGAAGTTCGGTTGTACGAAGCTGGCGAGGATGATCAGCAGATAGAGCACCGGCAGGCCGGACCAGATTTCCAGAAAGCGCTGCCCAGCCAGATCGACCCAGCCGCCGTAGAAGCCCTGCAGGGCGCCGGCAAATACGCCGATTACCGAACTGGCCAGGGTCAGGATCAAGGCAAACAGCACCGAGATGCGGAAGCCGTAGATCACCCGCGCGAGCACGTCGCGGCCCTGGTCATCGGTGCCCAGCAGGTTTTCCGCCGAAGGTGGTGCGGGGGCGGGCACCTGCAGGTCGTAGTTGATGCTGGAGTAGCTGTAGCGGATCGGCGGCCAGATCATCCAGCCGTCCTTTTCCTTGATCAGCTCCTGGATATACGGGCTTTTGTAGTTGGCCTGCAGCGGGAATTCGCCGCCGAAGGTGGTTTCCGGGTAGCGCTTGAATACCGGGAAATACAGTTCGTTGTCGTAGCTCACCACCAGCGGCTTGTCGTTGGCGATCATTTCGGCGCCGAGGGTGACGAAGAACAGCGCGAGGAAGATCCACAGCGACCACCAGCCGCGTTTGTGCGCCTTGAACAGCTGAAAGCGGCGTTGATTGATTGGGGAAAGTTTCATCTCAACCCTCCCGGCTTTCGAAGTCGATACGCGGATCGACCAGGGTGTAAGTAATGTCGCCGATCAATTTCACCACCAGGCCCAGCAACGTGAAGATAAACAGAGTGCCGAATACCACCGGGTAATCGCGGTTGATCGCGGCCTCGAAACTCATCAGGCCCAGGCCGTCGAGGGAGAAGATCACCTCGATCAGTAGCGAGCCGGTAAAGAATATGCCGATAAAGGCCGCCGGGAAGCCGGCGATGATGATCAGCATGGCGTTACGGAACACATGGCCATAGAGCACGCGGTTGTTGCTCAGACCCTTGGCGCGGGCGGTGACCACGTACTGCTTGTTGATCTCATCAAGAAAGCTGTTCTTGGTCAGCAGCGTCAGGGTGGCGAAGTTGCCGATGACCAGGGCGGTGACGGGCAGCGCCAGGTGCCAGAAGTAGTCGAGCAGCTTGCCGGTAAAGCTCAGCTCGTCGAAGTTGTTCGAGGTCAGCCCACGCAGCGGGAACCAGTCCCAGTAACTACCCCCGGCAAACAGCACGATCAGCAGGATGGCGAAGAGGAAGGCCGGGATGGCGTAGCCGACGATGATCAGTGAGCTGGTCCAGACGTCAAAGGCGCTGCCATGGCGGGTGGCCTTGGCGATGCCCAGCGGGATCGACACCAGGTACATGATCAGCGTGCTCCACAGCCCCAGGGAGATCGACACTGGCATCTTCTCGATAATCAGGTCGATGACCTCGGCATCGCGAAAGAAACTTGAGCCGAAATCCAGCTGCGCGTAACTCTTGAGCATCAGCCAGAAGCGTTCCGGGGCGGATTTATCGAAGCCGTACATACGCTCGATTTCCGCCACCAGCTCCGGGTCCAGACCCTGAGCGCCGCGGTAGTTGGAACCGGCCACCGAGACTTCAGCGCCACCGCCGGCAATCCGGCTGGTGGCGCCGTCAAAGCCTTCGAGCTTGGCGATCATCTGCTCGACCGGGCCACCGGGGGCGGCCTGGATGATGATGAAGTTGATCAGCAGAATGCCGAACAGCGTGGGGATAATCAGCAGCAGCCGACGAAAGATATACGCCAGCATGTTATTGCTCCACGTCTGTGGTGGGCTGGGCGGCCGCTTCGTCAGCCGCTGCTTCTGGTGATTTGCCCCGGGCCCACCAGGTGTGCAGGCCTATGTCGTATTTCGGGCTGACCTTGGGATGCTCGAAACGGTTCCAGTAGGCCACGCGCCAGGTTTTGATATGCCAGTTGGGCACCACGTAGTGGCCCCAGAGCAGCACGCGGTCGAGGGCGCGAGTATGGCTGATCAGGCTCTGGCGCGAGTCGGCATTGATCAGGCCTTCGACCAGGCTGTCGACGGCAGGGTCTTTCAGGCCGATAAAGTTGCGGCTGCCGGGGTTGTCGGCGCTGCTGGAGTGCCAGTATTCGCGCTGCTCGTTGCCGGGGGAGTTGGACTGGCCAAAACCGCCGACGATCAGATCAAAGTCGCGCGAACGTAGGCGGTTGATGTACTGGGATACGTCAACGCGGCGGATCACCAGATCAATGCCCAGATCAGCCAGGTTGCGCTTGAACGGCAGCAGGATGCGTTCGAATTCGGTCTGTGCCAGGAGGAACTCGAAGCTCACCGGCTTGCCGGTGCTGTCGAGCATCTTGTCGCCATCCACGCGCCAGCCGGCTTCCTGCAGCAGCTGATAAGCGCGACGCTGCTGCTCACGGATGATGCCGCTGCCATCGGTGAGCGAAGGTTGGTATTCGTCGGTAAATACCTGGGGCGGAATCTGTGCGCGCAAAGGCTCAAGCAGTTTCAATTCGTCGGCGGAGGGCAGGCCGACAGAGGCCAGTTCAGAGTTGTCGAAGTAGCTGCGCGTGCGGGTGTAGGCGCCATTGAATAGCTGGCGATTGGCCCATTCGAAATCAAACAGCAGGCCCAGAGCCTCACGCACGCGGCGGTCGTTGAACAGCGGGCGGCGGGTGTTGAAGATAAAGCCCTGCATGCCGGTGGGGTTGTGGTTGGCAATCTCTTCCTTGATCAGCTGGCCGTTGGCCACGGCGGTGTTGTTGTAGGCGGTGGCCCAGTTCTTTGCGCTGATTTCCAGCCAGTAGTCGAACTGCCCGGCCTTGAGTGCTTCGAGGGCGACGGTGTTGTCGCGGTAGTAGTCGATTTCCAGGGTGTCGAAGTTGTAGAAGCCGCGGTTGACCGGCAGGTCCTTGCCCCACCAGTCCTTGACCCGCTCATAGCGGATCGAACGGCCGGCTTGCACATTCGCCACCTTGTAGGGGCCGCTGCCCAGCGGGACTTCCAGGTTGCCTTTGCTGAAGTCGCGTTCAGCCCACCAGTGTTTTGGCAGTACCGGCAACTGGCCGACAATCAGCGGCAGTTCGCGATTGCCGGCCTGCTTGAAGATAAAGCGCACGCGGTGGGTGCTTTCAACTTCAACCTTGTCGACGTCGGCGTAATAGCCGCGGTACATCGGTGCGCCTTTGCTCATCAGCGTATCGAAGGTGAATTTGACGTCTTCGGCTGTGACTGGCTGACCGTCGTGGAAGCGCGCTTCGGGGCGCAGGTAGAAGCGCACCCAGGCATTGTCCGGGGCCTTCTCGATCTTCTCGGCGAGCAGGCCGTACGCGGTAAAGGGCTCATCCAGGCTCTGGAGGGTCAGACTGTCGTAGATCATGCCAATGTCGCTGGCAGGCACACCCTTGTTGATAAAGGGGTTGAGACTGTCAAAGCTTCCAAAGCCGGCTTGGCGCAAGCTGCCGCCTTTGGGCGCATCCGGGTTTACGTAGTCGAAGTGCTTGAAATTGGCCGGGTACTTGGGTGGCTCGTCATACAGGGTTTGCGCGTGCTTGGGGCCGGCTAGGGCCAGGCTGGCAACGCCAAGCAGGGCAATGCTGCTGACGTGGATAAACAGGGCGCGCAATGCATGGGTCATTCAGCGTTCTCCATGGATTTCAGCCACCAGGTACGCAGGCCCAGGGTGTAGGGCGGCGTGGTGACGAAGGCAAATCGGTTGCGGTAAGCCAGGCGGTGGTAATCGATATACCAGTTTGGAATGCTGTAGTGCTGCCACAACAGTACCCGGTCAAGGGCACGGGTGGCAGCGACCTGCTCGTCACGGCTTTGTGCCGACAGCAGTTTTTCGATCATAGCGTCGACGACCGGGTGGGTAACGCCGGCGTAATTCCTGCCGCCTTTGATCTTGGCCTGGGAGGAATGGAAATACAGCGACTGTTCCAGGCCGGGGCTGAGGGTTTGCGGCAGGGTCAGCAAAATCATGTCGAAGTCGTATTGATCGAGGCGCTGCTTGTACTGCGCGCGGTCGACGGTGCGCAGGTTGGCCTGGATGCCAATGCTGGCGAGGTTCTCGGTAAAGGGCTGGAGAATACGTTCAAGGTTTGGGTTGACCAGCAATATCTCGAAGTGCAGCGGTTGCCCGTCACTGTTGAGCAGGCGTTGGCCGGAGGGCTTCCAGCCGGCTTCGGCCAATAGACCGAGGGCGCGGCGCAAGGTTTCCCGTGGGATGCCCCGGCCATCGGTCTGCGGCATGCTGAACGGCTCGCTGAACAGGCGCGCCTGCAACTGTTTGCGGTAGGGCGAGAGCAACAGCCACTCGGCGCCTTCCGGTTTGCCAGTGGCGGCAAACTCGCTGTTGGGGTAGTAGCTCTGGGCGCGGGTGTAGGAGCTGTTGAACAGCGCGCGGTTGGCCCATTCGAAATCGAACATCAGGCCCAGGGCTTCGCGCACCTGGCGGTCGGCAAATACCGCGCGGCGGGTGTTCATAAACAGCGCCTGGGTTTGGGTCGGGATCTGGTGGGGGATCTCGGCGCGGATCACTTCGCCCCGACTCAATGCCGGGAAGCGATAGCCGTTGGCCCAGTTCTTCGCCTGCTGTTCGATATAGACGTCGAATTCGCCGGCCTTGAATGCCTCGAAGGCCACATGGCTGTCGCGGTAGAACTCCACATCGACCCGGTCGAAATTGTATTTGCCGCGATTGACCGGCAGCTTGGCGCCCCACCAGTCCTTGACCCGTTCAAACCTCAGGCTGCGCCCGGGGCTGACTTGGGTAATCCGGTAGGGCCCGCTGCCCAGCGGCGGTTCATAGGTGGTGGCCTTGAAGTCGCGGTCTTTCCAGTAGTGCTGCGGCAGCACCGGCAATTCGCCCAAACGCAGGATCAGCAGGGAATTGCCGGCACGCTTGAGCACAAAGCGGATGCTGTGGCGATTGAGGATGTCGACCCGTTTTACTTCCTGCAAGTTGGTGCGGTACTGCGGGTGACCCTCCTTGAGCAGCAGGCGGTAAGAGAAGGCTACGTCATAGGCGGTGATCGGTTTGCCGTCATGAAAGCGCGCTTCAGGGCGCAGGTTGAACACCACCCAGCTGCGATCATCGCTGTATTCCACCGACTCGGCGATAAGGCCGTAGCTGGAAGCCGGCTCATCACCGGAAGGGTCATAGGCGCCGGTGCCGACCATCAGCGGCGCATTCAGCTCGTTGACCCCGTACTGCAGGAAGTTGGCCGTGCTGATCGGGCTGCTGCCCTTGAGGGTGTAGGGGTTGAGCGTGTCGAATGTGCCGTTAGCCATCATCCGCAGTGTGCCGCCCTTGGGGGCTTCTGGGTTGACCCAGGCGAAATGGGTAAAGCTGGCGGGATACTTCAGCTCGCCAAACTGGGCGTAACCGTGGCTTTTATACAGAGTGGCCCAGGCAGATGAACTGATGGCCATGCAGAGAAGTAACGAGAGGAGGGGACGTATCAAGTGAAATATCCGATCCGTGGCGTCTTGTGGGCTGCTGGTCAGGCACATTAACAGCTTGTATCGGCTGGAAAAAGGGTAGGCTCGCGGCCAAGCAATAGCGGCACTTTGACTACACTCAAGCTATCCACTGCGAGGGCATCATTTTGGTAACAGCCTGCCATGGTTTGCAGTCATGGATCGATCGCTTCAACCAAGCCGAATTACCCGCCCTGGCCGCGGTGGTGCAGGATCTGCACCGTCTTACTCAGGGTGACAAGTCTTCTGTGCAGCAATTGGCAGATGTACTGCTACGCGATGCGGCCTTGACCACCAAGGTGCTGCGTATCGGCAATAGTGTCTACTACAACCCCTCGCAGGAGCCTATTCGCACTATTTCCCGAGCAATCGTGCTGATTGGCTTCGACAACGTACGGCAGATCGGCCTGTCGGTCAGCCTGATCGACGGCCTGCTGGCACGCAGCTCCCGCGATCAGCTTGCCGAACTGTTGGCACGCTCGTTTCATGCCGCCGTGCAGGCGCGCAATATCGCCGGCTATGTGCTGACGAAAAATGATGAGGAAGTGTTTATCGCCGCCTTGTTACATAACGTCGGTGAGCTGGCGTTCTGGGGCTGCGCCGGCGATGCGGCGGATGATCTGGCCAGCGCCCTGGCTCAGCCGGGTGTCGATGAGGATGAGGTGGTCATGCAGCTGCTGGGCACCAGTTTTCGCCAACTGAGTTTGGCGCTGGTGAAAAGCTGGAACCTGGGCGACACCGTCAGCCTGGCGCATCAGTCGACCAGCCAGAATGACCCGGCCGTCAAAGCCGTGACCCTAGGGGCGAAGATCAGTCAGGCCGCGCTGGATGGCTGGGATACCCCGGCCATGGAGGCGCTGGTTGGCCAGCTGGCCAGCTTTATCGGGGTGACTGCGCAAGAGGCCATGCAACAGGTGCTGGCCAGCGCCGAGGAAACCGTGAAGATGGCGGCGACCTTCGGCGCCAGCCAGCTGTGCAAACTGATCCCCAATACCGACCCGGAACAGATCCGTCTGCAGCAGGAGCAGCGCAAGGCGCGCCTGTTACAGCCCAATCTACTGATATTGCAGCAGGCTTTGCAGGACCTCGGCCTGATGGTTTCGCGCCGTGCCGATCTCGGTCTGGTGCTCGATACGCTGTTCAAGGGCCTGCATCAGGGCGCAGGGTTGGAGCGCATCATGCTGGTGGTGCTGGCCGACGGGCAGAGCTGTTTCCGTGCCAAACGGGTGATTGGTGAAGGCACTGAGGGCTGGAACCATGACTTCGTCTTGCCCGTGGCGCAGCAAGAGCAGCCGCATATTTTCAGTTATGCGCTGCGTAATAAAGAAGCGCTCTGGATGGGCGTGCCCGCCAGTTACAACCTTAATGAGTTGGTCACCCAGCCGATTCGCCAGCGCCTGGGGCAGGGCATGTTCTTTATTGCGCCGCTATTGGCCGGCACCCGCGAAATTGGCCTGCTGTATGCCGACAGTCGGGTGTCTGGGCGGGCGTTGAAGCATGAGCAGTTTGTCGCCTTTCAACGTTTTACCCAGTTGACCGGGCGCTGCTTGGAGGCGATGAGCAAGAAGGCCTGATCAGTTGAGGCTGTACAGGGTCAGGGTCTGCCCTGGCTTGAGCGCTTTGCCGGCTTTCGGATTCCAGCTTTGCAGGCTTTTCATTGGCACCTTGAAACGCTTGGCGATCAGATACAGCGAGTCGCCCTGGCGCACCTTGTAATAAGTCGCACTCTGCCGGGGGGCACCGCCACTGCTACCGCTCGCACCACGGCTGGGTGCACTGGCTTGCAAGGTGAGCACCTGGCCGACCCGCAGGCTGTTGCCGGACAGCTTGTTCCAGCGCTGCACATCCTTGACGGCAACATTGTGGTTCTTGGCGATCAGCCAGAGGTTGTCGCCGCTTTTCACCCGGTAGGTACGGCTTGGCGCGCTGTGTGCGACGCTACGCTGGAACATGGGCTCGCGCGCCGGCACACCGGGCTGCGCGGGAATACTGAGCATCTGGCCGATACGCAGGTTGTTGCCGGAGAGCTTGTTGATGTCCTTGAGAGTGTTCACCGTCAGCTGATGGCGGTTGGCGATGCTGTGCAGGCTGTCGCCTGAGCGCACCCGGTACTGCTGCCAGTCGACCCGCTCCTGCGGTTTCATCAGCGACAGGTTGGCGGTCAGCAGTTCGGCCTTGTCGGTTGGCACCAGCAGGTGCTGCGGGCCATCCAGGGTTATGCCTTTCTTGAACGCAGGGTTGAGCAGGTACAGCTCGTCTTCATCCAGGTCGGCCATGGCGGCGACGCGCGAAAGGTCCATGCGCTGGGTGAATGCAACTTTCTCGAAATACGGTTCGTTGGCAATCGGCGCGAGGCTGACGCCATAGGCTTGCGGCGTCATTACCACTTGCGAGAGGGCCAGCAGCTTGGGCACGTAATTCTGGGTTTCCACCGGCAGCGAGAGGTTCCAGTAATCGGTTGGCAGGCCGAGCTTCTGGTTGCGCTCAATCGCCCGGCTGACGCGGCCTTCACCAGCGTTATAGGCCGCCAGGGCCAGCAACCAGTCGCCGTTGAACATTTCCTTGAGGCGCGTCAGGTAGCTGATCGCCGCATCGGTTGAGGCCATCACATCGCGGCGGCCGTCGTACCAGTTGGTCTGGCGCAGGTTGAAGTTGCGCCCCGTGGACGGGATGAACTGCCACAGCCCGACAGCATGGGCATGGGAGTAGGCCAGCGGGTTGTACGAGCTTTCGATCATCGGCAGCAGCGCCAGCTCCATCGGCATATTGCGCTGTTCCAGGCGCTCAACGATAAAGTGGATATAGGGGCTGCTGCGCTCGCCGGCTTTCTCGATAAACGAGGGGTTACTGACGAACCACAGACGTTGTTGCTCGATGCGCGGGTTGAGGGTGATGGTGTCCTGCAACTGGTAGCCGTTGCGTACCCGTTCCCAGATGTCTTTGGGTTCTTCGGGGGCTGGCGCCACGCTGCTGTTGAGCCATTCCGGCTCTTGCTCAAGACCGACCGCGCGGTCGGTGTCGCGGCCGCTGTCAGGGCGGTATTGGTTGCTGGTCTGGCAACCGGCCAGGGTTACGCACATGATCACCACAAGCGTCTGAGCGCTTTGTGCCAATGCCTTTAAATTCAAGGTCTTGCGTGGTGATAGGGGCATTGGTGGCGGTGTACTTCCCGGCGAAAAGGTCGGGCGATTCTAGGAACCAGCCTGCCCTTGGTCAAGTTTTAACCAGTCTTTTGTGTGGTTGTCGAGGTTTAGAAATGGTCCTTCCAGGCGCGTAACGCGGCGAACACCTGCGCTGGCGAGCGGCTTGCAGGCCCTTCGCGCTCGCTGATGCGGGCGCCGACCGACGGTTGTGCGCTGCGTAGAAAAGGATTGGTAGCGCGCTCCAAGCCAATCGATGACGGCAGGCTGATTTGTCCGGCTTCGCGCCATTGGCTGACCTGCGCCAAGCGTTGTTGGATTTCCGCGTTATCCGGCTCAACGGCTGCGGCAAAGCGCAGGTTGCTCAGGGTGTATTCATGGGTGCAGAACACCTGAGTCTGTTCGGGGAGGGCGGCCAGGCGGCTGAGCGAGTTGTGCATCTGCTCGGGGCTGCCTTCGAACAGGCGACCACAACCGCCAGAAAACAGCGTATCGCCACAGAACAGCCAGTGCTGCTCGGGCTGGAAATAGGCGATATGCCCCAGGGTATGTCCGGGCACTTCATAGATATCGAAACGCTGGCCCAGCACGTCGGCCTGGTCGCCGTCGCGCAGCGCCAGATCCCGGCCCGGGATCTTTTCGCTGGCCGGGCCCAATACCCGAGCACCGGTGGCTGCCTTTAGCCGCTCAATACCGCCGACATGATCGAAATGATGGTGGGTGATCAAGATATCGCTCAGCTGCCAGCCGGGGTTGGCCGCCAGCCAGGCCTCGACCGGCGCGGCATCACCCGGGTCGACAACTGCGCAGCGGCGCTGTTCGGCGTCTTGCAGCAGCCATATATAGTTGTCGGAGAATGCAGGCAGGGCGTCGATTTTAATCATCAGTGGGTCGCTAAGCAGGGCACAAAGGTGCATCTTAGGACGCAATGGCGGTGCTGGCTATGCAGCACGATCTGCTGCGCGTCGGCCCTGCTGCGTTAAAAACAGGCTCGGAATGCTCATGTACAAAAGTACACTCCGCTTCCTCGCCTGTTTTTGCCTTGCATGGCTCTAGCTCGCGAGATCGTGAGTAGGTTCTAAGCCCCCGCTCGGTCGTGAATAATACGGGAGTAGCCCCTTATGTCCGATCACCCTTTTGCCCTCGCAGACAGTGAATGGCTCGACCTTATCGCCACAGCGCGTAGCTGGCTGAGCGGCCCGCTCGGGCAGTTGCTGCTGGAACAGGAGCGGCAATTGCTGGAGGAAGAGTTGGCGCGTTTCTTTGGTGGCTATTTAGTGCATTACGGTCCAGCCGCCGACACGCCGCCGAATGCTCAGCAAATTCAGCGCAGTGTGCGCCTGGGGGCGCCGTTCAAGGGAGTGGAGATCGTCTGTGAGGAGCAGTCCTGGCCGTTGACCGAACACGCCGCCGATGTGGTGGTGTTGCAGCATGGCCTGGATTTCAGCCTGTCGCCCCATGGTCTGCTGCGTGAGGCGGCGCGCAGCGTGCGCCCGGGCGGTCATCTGTTGATCGTCGGGATCAATCCGATGAGTAGCTGGGGCATGCGCCATCTGTTTACCCGCGACGCGCTGCGCCAGGCCCGCTGTATTGCGCCCAGCCGGGTCAGTGACTGGTTGCACCTGCTGGGCTTCGCGCTGGAGAAACGCCGCTTCGGGTGCTATCGTCCGCCGCTTTCTGCGCCGGCCTGGCAGGCGCGGCTGGCTGGGCTGGAGCGGTTGGGCGCGGCCTGGCAACCACCCGGTGGCGGTTTTTACGTGCTGGTAGCCCGCAAGCTGGTGGTGGGGCTGCGGCCGTTGCGCCAACCCAGCCGGCAACCGGTGGGCAAGCTGCTGCCGATGCCCGTGGCCAAGGTCAGCCGCCGCGAAACACCTGAGAAGTAGCTGGCGGAAACACAACCGGCCAGATTAATTGAGCGAGAGATTGCAGATACATGAGTGAACAGGTCGAGATCTACACCGACGGCGCCTGCAAGGGTAATCCTGGCGTTGGTGGCTGGGGCGCGTTGTTGGTTTGCAAAGGTGTGGAGAAGGAGCTGTGGGGTGGTGAGCCCAACACCACCAATAACCGCATGGAGCTGATGGCGGCGATTTGTGCCTTGATTGCGCTGACTCGGCCTTGCTCGGTACGCCTGGTGACCGACTCGCAGTATGTGATGAAAGGCATCCAGGAGTGGATGCCGAACTGGAAGAAGCGTGGCTGGAAGACCGCCGCCAAGGAGCCCGTGAAAAACGCCGACCTTTGGCAGGCGCTGGACGAACAGGTCAATCGGCATAACGTTACCTGGCAGTGGGTGCGCGGTCATACCGGCCATCCGGGTAACGAGAAGGCCGATCAACTGGCCAACCGCGGTGTTGATGAAGTGAGGGCAAAGAAGCATGCGTAGCGTCGTACTCGATACCGAAACAACCGGTATGCCGGTGGCCGATGGCCATCGGATCATCGAAATTGGTTGTGTCGAACTGATCGGCAGGCGCCTGACCGGGCGGCATTTCCATGTGTACCTGCAGCCTGATCGCGAGATCGACGAAGGCGCCATCGCCGTTCACGGCATCACCAACGACTTTGTTAAAGACAAGCCGCGCTTTAAGGAAGTCGCCGATGAGTTCTTCGAATTCATCAAGGGCGCGCAGCTGATCATCCACAACGCAGCGTTCGACGTTGGCTTTATCAACAACGAATTTGCCCTGATCAAGCAGGACGACCGCGCCGATATCAGCGAGCACTGCTCGATTCTCGACACCCTGATGATGGCCCGCGAGCGTCACCCAGGGCAGCGCAACAACCTCGATGCCCTGTGCAAACGCTATGGCGTCGACAACTCCGGTCGTGACCTGCACGGTGCCTTGCTCGACGCCGAGATTCTCGCCGACGTCTACCTGACTATGACCGGCGGGCAGACCAATCTGTCCCTGGCCGGCGATGGCTCGGAAGGCGACAGCAATGGCCGTCAGCAGCCCAGTGCAATCCGCCGTCTGCCCGCCGAGCGCGCACGTACGCGGGTGATCCAGGCCAGCGCTGCAGAGCTGGCTGAGCATGCCGCGCGTTTGGCGATCATCGAAAAATCCGCTGGCGCGCCGCCGCTCTGGGTGCAGATGGAGCAGCCCAAGGCTGAGGTGTAGGAACGTCGCGAATTATCCACTCGCGACCTTTTCGTACAGCGTCACGCAGAGGGGGTTCCGCCTGGCGGAGCCAGCCTCTACCCTGAGGCGATAGGCAGGCCAGTACTTGCCACTCTTCAGGGACGCCACAATGTATAAAGACCTTAAGTTCCCCGTCCTGATCGTGCACCGTGACATCAAGGCCGATACCGTGGCCGGTGACCGGGTTCGCGCCATCGCCCAAGAACTGGAGCAGGACGGCTTCAGCATTCTTTCCACCGCCAGCTCCGCCGAGGGGCGCATCGTTGCCTCCACCCACCATGGCCTGGCCTGCATTCTGGTCGCCGCCGAAGGTGCGGGTGAAAACAAGAACCTGCTGCAGGACATGGTCGAGCTGATCCGTATCGCTCGCCGTCGTGCGCCGCAGTTGCCGATTTTTGCCCTCGGCGAGCAGGTGACCATCGAGAACGCGCCGGCCGAGGCCATGGTCGACCTCAACCAGTTGCGCGGCATTCTCTATCTTTTCGAAGACACCGTGCCGTTCCTCGCCCGTCAGGTGGCCCGCGCCGCGCGCAATTATCTGGATTGCCTGCTGCCACCATTCTTCAAGGCGCTGGTGCAGCACACTGCACAGTCCAACTATTCCTGGCACACACCCGGCCATGGCGGCGGCGTGGCCTATCGCAAGAGTCCGGTGGGGCAGGCGTTTCACCAGTTTTTCGGCGAGAACACTCTGCGTTCTGACCTCTCTGTATCGGTGCCGGAGCTGGGCTCGCTGCTTGATCACACCGGCCCACTGGCCGAAGCCGAGGCCCGCGCGGCGCGTAACTTCGGCGCGGATCACACCTATTTCGTGATCAACGGCACCTCGACGGCCAACAAGATCGTCTGGCACAGCATGGTCGGCCGCGATGACCTGGTGCTGGTGGATCGCAATTGCCATAAATCTATCCTGCATTCGATCATCATGACCGGCGCGATTCCGCTCTACCTGTGCCCGGAGCGCAACGAGCTGGGGATTATCGGGCCGATTCCGCTGAGCGAATTCAGCCGTGAGTCGATTCAGGCGAAGATCGATGCCAGCCCGCTGGCGCGTGGCCGTTTACCGAACAGCAGCGGCGCGATGGTCAAGCTGGTGGTGGTGACCAACTCGACCTACGACGGCCTCTGCTACAACGCCGAACTGATCAAGCAGACCCTGGGCAATAGCGTCGAAGTGCTGCATTTCGACGAGGCCTGGTACGCCTATGCGGCGTTTCACGAGTTCTATGCCGGGCGTTACGGCATGGGCACCGCGCGCACCGAGAAGGCGCCGCTGGTGTTCACTACTCACTCCACCCACAAGTTGCTGGCGGCCTTTAGCCAGGCCTCGATGATCCATGTACAGGATGGCGGTGTGCGTCAACTGGATCGGGATCGCTTCAACGAAGCCTTTATGATGCACATCTCCACCTCGCCGCAGTACGGCATCATTGCCTCGCTGGATGTGGCTTCGGCGATGATGGAAGGGCCGGCAGGGCGCTCGCTGATTCAGGAAACCTTCGATGAGGCCCTGAGTTTCCGCCGCGCCCTGGCCAACCTGCGGCAGAACCTCAGCAGCGACGACTGGTGGTTCAGCATCTGGCAGCCAGCCAAGGCCGAAGGCACCGATGATGTGGTGACCCAGGATTGGTTGCTACAGCCGCAAGCTGATTGGCACGGCTTTGGTGATGTTGCCGAAGATTACGTGCTGCTCGACCCGATCAAAGTGACCCTGGTAACGCCGGGGCTGACCGCCGATGGCAAGCTGGACGCGCGCGGCATTCCGGCCGCAGTGGTCAGCAAGTTCCTCTGGGAGCGTGGCCTGGTAGTAGAGAAGACCGGGTTGTATTCCTTCCTGGTGCTGTTCTCCATGGGCATTACCAAGGGCAAGTGGAGCACGCTGTTGACCGAGCTGCTGGAGTTCAAACGCAGCTACGATGCCAACCTGCCGTTAAGCGATGTGTTGCCCTCGATTGCCCAGGCTGGCAAGACCTTCTATCAAGGGATGGGCCTGCGCGACCTGTGCGATGCCTTGCATACCTGTTACCGCGAGAACGCCACGGCCAAGGCGCTCAAGCGTATGTACACGGTGCTGCCGGAAGTAGCGATCAAGCCTGCCGATGCCTATAACCAACTGGTGCGTGGTGAAGTCGAGGCGGTGCCGATTGAGCAGTTGGAAGGCCGCATTGCCGCGGTGATGCTGGTGCCATATCCGCCAGGTATTCCGTTGATCATGCCGGGCGAGCGCTTTACTGCGCAGACCCGCTCGATCATCGATTATCTGGACTTTGCCCGTACCTTTGACCGCAGCTTCCCCGGTTTCGATGCCGATGTGCATGGCCTGCAGCGTGAGGAAGGTGTCTATACCGTGGACTGCATCAAGGCCTGACCCTGCTCTGGCTTGCAGCTTTGCTAGGCGGCACCGGTGTTATTCATCGGTTGCCGCCAGTCTTTCTCAGTAGATCAAGCGCTTATCGCCGATAAGTAAAAATTGAGCTTAACTTTGATGACGTGGGCTGCGTCACAGTGGCCAGCATCGACATTTGTCGGTTGGTTGTTATAGTTGCTCGATTTTTAGCATAAGAAGATTTTCATTGTGCGCTTGCGCCCCAGCTGAGGATGACTGCCGTGTCCGACTACAAAGCCTTTAATGTCGTGTTGGCAGATAAGGTCGCCCATGTGGTGATCAATCGCCCGGAAAAAGTCAACGCGATGAACGCGGACTTCTGGAGCGAGATCATCGAGATTTTCCGCTGGATCGACGCCACCGATGAAGTGCGCGCAGTGGTGATCTCCGGTGCGGGCAAGCATTTCTCTTCGGGCATCGACCTGATGATGCTGGCCTCCGTCGGCAGCCAGCTGGGCCCGGATGTTGGCCGTAATGCCGAAAAACTGCGGCGCAAGATTCTCGAACTGCAAGCCTCGTTCAATGCCGTGGACAATTGCCGCAAGCCGGTGCTTGCAGCCATTCAAGGCTATTGCCTGGGTGGCGCGATTGATCTGATCTCGGCCTGTGACATGCGTTACTCGACGGCTGATGCGCAGTTCTCGATCAAGGAAATCGACATCGGCATGGCCGCCGACGTTGGCACCCTGCAGCGTCTGCCGCGCATTATCGGTGACGGCATGATGCGCGAACTGGCCTTTACCGGTCGCACCATCGATGGTGAAGAAGCCCGCAGCATTGGCCTGGTCAACCGCACTTACGCCGATGCCGATGCACTGCTTGATGGCGTGATGGGCATTGCCCGTGAGATTGCCAGCAAGTCGCCGGTGGCGATTCGTGGCACCAAGGAAATGATTCGCTATATGCGTGATCACCGGGTCGATGACGGCCTGGAATATATCGCCACCTGGAACGCCGCCATGCTGCAATCGGCGGATCTGCGAGTGGCCATGACGGCTCATATGAGCAAGCAGAAACCGGAGTTCGCTGACTGATGCTGTCCTTCCACCTGTTTTTATCACCGACGCGGGAGGCGCAATAGCTCATGGTTTCTGGAGCCACGTCGCTTAATCTGGTGCGCGATGAACTGTTCACCACCATGGAAGAGGCAGAGTCGAGCCTCGAACACTTTATCGCCGACCGTCACAACGGCAGCCTGCTGCAGCAAGCCGTGGAAAACCTGCATCAGGTACGCGGCACGCTGAACCTGATCGAGCTGGCCGGTGCCGAGCTGCTGGCCCAGGAAGTGCTGGACCAGGCCACCGACATTCCCGCCGGTGCCGGTGAAGAGCGTGATGTACAGCTTTCCGCGCTGAGCAACGCGCTGCACGTACTGCGCCGCTATCTGGAAAACGTTGAGGCGCATCGCCAGGAAATGCCGGAGCTGCTGCTGCCGGCGATCAACGATCTACGTCTGGCGGGCGGTCAGCCCGCCTTGCCGGAAAGCTTCTTCTTTAGTGTGCGCCTTGATCACGCTCGCCCGCGTACCTCGCCACCATCGGTTGATGGTGCGGCGCGTGAAAGTGAAGGGCGCCGTCTGCGCCACATGTATCAAGTGGGTTTGCTGGGCTTTATCCGTGAGCAGAACCCGCAGGCCAGCCTCAAACTGATGGGCCGCGCACTGACGCGGCTCGATAACCTGTTTGCCAACGAGCCGCGCGGTCGCCTGTGCTGGGTCGGCGCGGCGGCCGTTGAGGCGCAGGTTGAGGGGCAGTTGCTGGCGCGCAAATCGCGTAAACAGCTGTTCTCGCGGATTGACCGCGAACTCAAGCAGATGCTGGTCAATGGGCAGTACGAAGCGCCTCGTGGTCTGCTCAAAGAATTGCTCTACCTGGTGGCCCTGGCGGACAGCCGTGGGCCGCTGGCAACAGCCCTCAGTGAAGTATTCGGCCTGACGCCGCTGCCCTTTACCGATCACCTGCTGGAAGAGGAATACCAGCGTCTGGCAGGGCCTGGGCAGGCGGTCATGCGTTCGCTGAGCTCGGCGATCCGTGAAGAGCTCAACAGCGTCAAGGACATGCTCGACTTGATCGAGCGTGGCACCCTGCAAAGCGACAGCCTCAATAGCCTGCACGCCCTGCTCGGCAAACTGAGCAAGACTCTCGGCATGGTCGGCCTGAGTTCGGCTGGTAACTCCCTTAACGCTCAGCTGCAAATCGTTGCCAGCTGGAGTGAGGAGAGTGCCCCAGCGCCTCAGGAGCTGCACAAGCTGGCCGATGCCGTGCTGTACGTTGAAGGCATGGTTGCCAGCCTGGAGCGCGGCGAGCGCCGTGAAACGCGGCCTACTCAGGCGCAGCCGGGTGAAGAAGCTGATTCCTTCGCTCTGCATCAGCTTAATGAAGCACGCATTGTGGTGGTCGATGAGGCCCAGGCTGGCCTGGCCCTGGCCAAGCGAGCGATTACCGCGTACCTGGAGTCGGGTGGCGAGCGCATGCAGCTGTCCAACGTACCGTTCAGCCTGCAAGCCGTGCGCGGCGGGTTGTGGTTCCTCGGTCAGGAGCGCGCAGCGTTGTTGGTCGGTGCCTGCGCCGATTACATCCAGCAGCATATGTTCGATGCCCCGCAGATGCCGTCCGAGCAGATGCTGGAAACCCTCGCCGATGCCTTGAGCAGTCTTGAGTACTACCTCGAAGCCGGTGCGGTGATGCGTCCGGAAACCCAGCCAAGCGTGCTTGATCTCGCCGCAGAAAGCGTGCGGGCCCTGGGCATGCCGCTGGGGACTTGAGCATGCAACGCTGGCAGCCCACTCTGCTTGATAGTCAGCAACCCGGTGGTTGGGTGGTCGCGCACTGCAAGCAGCATTTTCTCGCGGACAGCAACGGTGTGCTATTTCCCCGTGAATGGCTGAAGAAGCAGGATTTGCCGATTATCGCTGAGCATGGTCTCGGCCATTTTGATGGTGATGCGGTCTACCTGCTGGAGCTGAGCCAGCCCTTCGATATGCCTGGCTGCGCCTGGCAGAGCCTGCGCCAATTTATGCTGCAGGGCGATGCCGATACCTTCAAGTTGCTCAGCTATGCCACGCAGATCGGCACCTGGGCCAGCCAGCATCGATTCTGTGGCAGCTGCGGTGGGGCGATGCAGCATGTGCCGGGCGAACGCGCGATGCACTGCGTACGCTGCGAGCTGCAGCATTACCCGCGGCTTTCACCGAGCATGATTGTGCTGGTTACTCGCGGCGATGAGATTCTACTGGCGCGCTCGCCGCGCTTTGTTGCTGGGGTCTACAGCACCTTGGCCGGCTTCGTTGAAGCGGGTGAATCAGTCGAGCACTGTGTAGCCCGTGAAGTGCGCGAAGAGGTCGGGGTCGAGATCAGCAACCTGCAGTACCTCGGCAGCCAGGGTTGGCCGTTTCCACATTCACTAATGCTGGGCTTCCATGCCGAATACGCCGGTGGCGATATCGTTATGCAGGTCGATGAAATCGAGGATGCGCAGTGGTTCAGTGTGCATGACCTGCCGCCATTGCCGGCTTCGCGTTCGATTGCCCGCTATCTGATCGACGTTTATGTGGCGCGCCGCCTAGGCCTGCCCGAACCAGTGCTGCCAGGCTAGGCGCACGGTCAACGCCAAGACCACCAGAATGAACACCGGGCGGATAAATTTCGAGCCGCCCTTGATCGCCGTGCGCGCGCCGAGAAACGCGCCGACCATCAACGCCAAGCCCATGCAGATGCCCAGCAGCCAGGCCACTTGCCCGCTGATGATAAACACCGTCAGCGCGCAGATATTGCTGACAAAGTTCATGCTGCGCGCCACGCCGCTGGCCTTGACCAGATCGAGCGGGTAGAGCAGCAGGCTGCTGACCGTCCAGAAAGCGCCAGTACCCGGGCCTGCAACCCCATCATAGAAACCCAGGCTGAGGCTTTGTGGCCACTGCCGGCCTCTGGCAATCGGCGCCTCGGCGAGCAGCGGCGCATCCGGGGTTTTGCCGAATAGCAGGTACAGACCGCAGCCAAATACCACGGCTGGCAACAACTGGTTCAACCACTCCGACGGCAGCCATTGCGCCATCGCGGCGCCCAGCAGGGCGCCGACCGCCGTACCTATCAGCGCATTGCGCCATTGGCTGGGGTCAAACAGTTTGCGCCGGTAAAAGGTGTAGCTGGCGGCGGCCGAGCCAAAGGTCGAGCTGAGTTTATTGGTGCCCAGGGCCAGGTGCGGCGGCAGGCCGGCAGTCAGCAACGCGGGAATGGTCAGCAAGCCGCCACCGCCGGCAATTGCATCGATAAAGCCTGCAATAAACGCGACCAGGGCGAGAATTGCCAGGGTGGTCAGGTCAACACTGAGTTCAAACGGGAAAGCCATTTAAAAACACGTCCTGTGTCTAATTGTGGTGTTCTCTTGCTGTTCTACAGCCAGGTAGCTGCGCATAATGCCGGCAATTTCAAGCATAAGGAATGCACGGCGATGCAATACGGCGGACTGGCATGGGCAACGGCATTGCTGGGGTTACTGGCGGCGTTTATTGCGGCGCGCATTCTGTTCAATCGGCAGTGGTTTCTCGGTTGGTTGCGTGGCACTTGCGGCCTGGCATTTCTCGCCCTGGCGGCGCTGATTGGCTTGCTGGCCAACGATTTGCGCAGCTATGCAGCCATTCCTGAAGGAAAGCCGCTGGCCACGCTGAGCTTCAAGGCGGACGGCCCGCTGTATCGCGTCAGTGTGCTGGAGGGCGGCCGTGAGCGCACGCTGACCATGGAAGGCGATCTCTGGCAGCTGGATGCGCGCTTTCTGCAATGGAAGGGCCTGGCTGCGTTGATCGGTCTACAACCGGGTTATCGCCTGGAAAAACTCTCGGGGCGTTTTCTCTCCATCGAGCAGCAGAGCCTGGCGCAGCACACACGTGTCGAACTGGCGCGCAGCCCTTACGGCATCGATCTGTGGCGCTGGCTGCGGCTGGGCCAGCATGATCTGTTTATCTTCGATCCGCAGGCGCGTCGGGTGACTTACCTGCCGCTGGCTGATGAGGCGGTGTACAGCATCAACTTGACGCCCGCCGGTTTGCTTGCTGAACCGATGAACCCGGCGGCCAAGCAGGCGTTGAAAGACTGGCAGTAACTGTCAGTGGATGTAAAAAAGGCGACCCTTGGGTCGCCTTTTTTAGTGGACAGTTTTTCTCAGGAGAGAAAGCCGCCATCCACATTCAGCGCCACGCCGGTGGTGTAGCTGGAGGCATCGCTGGCCAGGTACAGCACGGTGCCGGCCATTTCACTCGGATCAGCCACGCGCTTGAGCGGGATGCGCTGCAAGGCGACTTTGAGGATGGCATCGTTCTTGGTCAGCGCTGAGGCAAACTTGGTGTCGGTCAGGCCTGGCAGCAGGGCGTTGCAGCGAATGCCGAACTGCGCGCATTCCTTGGCGAAGACCTTGGTCATGCTGATCACCGCAGCCTTGGTTACCGAGTAGATGCCCTGGAACTCACCCGGGGAGACGCCATTGATCGAGGCCACGTTGATAATGCTGCCACCGCCATTGGCCTTCATCAGCTTGCCGCCTTCGATGGACATAAAGTAGTAGCCACGGATGTTCACATCGACGGTCTTCTGGAACGCGCCCAGGTCGGTGTCGAGCACGTTGCAGAACTGCGGGTTGGTGGCGGCGTTGTTGACCAGGATGTCGAGGCGGCCGAACTGCTCTTTGATTTGCGCGAAGACGTTGCTGATCTGCTCCATTTCGCCGATATGGCAAGCCACTGCGGTGGCCTTACCGCCGTCGGCGATGATCGCGTCGGCAACTTTCTGGCAATCATCGATCTTGCGGCTCGAGACGATCACGTGAGCGCCTTGCTGGGCCAGCAGTTTGGCGATGGCTTCACCGATGCCGCGGCTGGCGCCGGAAACGAAAGCGATCTTGCCGTCGAGGTCGAACAGTTGGGTTTTGGACATGGGATTTTCCTTTCTTATTGAGAACGTATCCAAAGTCTGCTGCGCGTCGGCCCTGCTGCGTTAAAAACAGGCTCGGAATGCTCATTTACAAAAGTAAACTCCGCTTCCTCGCCTGTTTTTTCCTTGCATGACTCTAGCTCGCAAGCCTTTGAATGGGTTCTATGAGGCCTGTTCGGCCGTTTACAGCTGCGATTTATTGATGACCTGCAGGCTCATCTGCTCCAGCAGCTTGTTCATATGTATGAACTGCGCGAAGCGTTTGTCTTGGGTCTGGCCATGGAAATAGCGGTAGTAGATCTGCTGCACGATGCCGGCCAGACGGAACAGGCCGTAGGTGTAGTAGAAATCGATGCTCTTGATTTCGATGCCCGAGCGCTCGGCGTAGTAGTCGGCGAACTGCTGGCGAGTCAGCATGCCCGGCGCATTGCTTGGCTGGCGGCGCATCAGCTGGATCGGTGCCGAGTCGCCAGCTTCGATCCAGTAGGCGAGGGTGTTGCCCAGGTCCATTAGCGGATCGCCGATGGTGGTCAGCTCCCAGTCCAGCACACCGATGATCTGGCTTGGATTCTGCGGGTTGAGAATCACGTTATCGAAGCGGTAGTCGTTATGCACGATCCCAGGCTTGTGGTGGTCGGCTGGCATCTTGTCCTTGAGCCAGGCTTTGACCGGTTCCCACAAGGGTGCGTCGGGGGTCAGGGCTTTGTCGTAGCGATCACTCCAGCCACCGATCTGGCGTTGCACATAGCCTTCGGGTTTGCCCAGGTCGCCCAGGCCGCAGGCCTGATAGTCGACGTTGTGCAGCTCGACCATCTTGTCGATAAAGCTCTTGCACAGCTCGCGGGTTTGCTCGGCGCTGAAGTTCAGCTCGGCTGGCATGTCTGAGCGCAGGATGATGCCGTTGACCCGCTCCATCACATAGAACTCGGCACCGATCACCGACTCGTCGGTGCAGTGCACGTAGGCTTTCGGGCAGTAGGGAAAGCCGGCGTTGAGCTGATTGAGGATGCGGTACTCGCGGCCCATGTCGTGAGCGGATTTGGCCTTATGGCCAAAGGGCGGGCGGCGCAGCACGAATTCTTTGTCCGGGTATTCCAGCAGGTAGGTCAGGTTCGAGGCGCCGCCGGGGAACTGGCTGATGCGTGGCTCGCCCGTCAGACCGGGGATATGCGCCTTGAGGTACTGGTCGATGACCGCGGCGTCGAGTTCTTCGCCTTCGCGGATACGGGTGGACTGGTCAGTAAGCGCCATGTTTATCCCTTCTGCTTATGATGGGTGCCTAAGATAATTAGCTAATCTAATGCTGCAACCTGCGGCTCACAAGGATTACCCGCCGTTATAGGCGCGCGTGTTGCTACCCAATCAAGCTGCCTGATTGGTCATTCTGGTGCGTGCTGCAAGACATAAAACAATGGCCGGGAGCCAGTGTTAACGTCGCGTAGCGACGGCCCGTAGGGTGGCCGCCATGGATGGCAGGCCACAAAAACGCCAGGAGCATTTTTGCGCGTAAGCCCCAAGGGGGAGAAGCACATGGATGTGCTGAACATAAAAAAACCGGAGTCGAGGACTCCGGTTTGTTTTGTATCTTCGTTGCCTTGCCGCTTAAACCGGGAACAGCTCGCCCAGTTTCATGGCCAGCATCATGTCGCCTTCGGCGCGCAGTTTGCCGGACATGAAGGCTTGCATACCGTCGGTTTCGCCGCTGGTGATGCCTTTCAGAGTTTCGGTGTCCATGATCAGGGTCACGTTGGCGTTGGCGTTGTCGCCTTTCTCAACGGCGCAGGTGCCGTCCTTGACGATCAGCGCGTAGTTCTCGCCGTCTTCGATGTTGAATTGGAACACCAGGTCCAGGCCTGCAGCGGCACCGGCGTTGAATTTGGACTGCATGGTATTGACGATGTCTGCAACGCTCATGGTTTCTTCCTTTTTCTCAGGTTTTTTCTAGCGCCCGTGATGGGTGCAGTGGGCCGCAGCTCAGCGATAAGTGATGAGCTCCGGCGCCTTCAACAGCTGCAAATGCACATGGCTGTTGAAGGAAGCCAGGCTCACTTGGCTGCCGCGAAACTTCAGGCAGCTTAGTGAGGTGTTAACAATTTGCCAGTTCAGCTCGAACGCCTGCGCAGGCGCGATACCGGTAATCAGGTGCAGCAGGGCGGTAATAGTGCCGCCCGAGGTGAAGACAGCAATGTTCTGTTTGCTGTCGGCCTGTTCCAGAAGACGGCTGAGGCCGCCCTGGACCTGCTCGACGAAGCCTTGCCAGCTTTGCAGGTCCGGCGTGTCGTGCTCGCCTGAAATCCAGCGGCCAATCAATTTGGCAAACAGACGTTGAAACTCAGCGCGGTTCTGCGCGCCATTGCGCAGGATGTGCAGGGCTTCAGGTTCTTCGCCAAGCATGCCCGGCAGCAGGCTGCGGATCACCGCGTCGGCATCGAACTCATTAAAGGCCGAGTCAATCTCCAATTGTGGTATGCCAATGCCGGCCTCGTGCAGCTGCTGCAAGGTGCTGTTGGCCGTGTGCTGCTGGCGGCGCAGATCACCGCTGACGCTGCGATCAATACGCGTGCCGAGTTGCGTGAGGTGCGCGCCCAGCACTTCGGCCTGGCGAATTCCAATGGGCGATAGCACATCGTAATCGTCTGCACCGAAGGAGGCTTGGCCATGTCGAATCAGGTAGATGCTGCCCACGTCCGCTCGATTCCGGTACGTTGAAAGTTTCGCGAGGGTATGAGGAAGCTCAGGAGCTGTCAACGTAAAAACATACGCTTGTTTGAATTGCATGGATGCGCTGAATGTCTAGACCTTGCTTGCTGGCCGCCAACCCATGGCCTCGGTATGCTTGGGCACTATTACGCGCGGTCGATGAGCGCGCTGCCATTGGGACAAGGGGGAATACGTGGAGTTTTTTGCAGAGTACATCGGCTTTCTGGCCAAGACAGTGACCCTGGTTGTGGCCATTCTGGTGGTGCTGGTGACGATTGCCGCACTGCGCAGCAAAGGCCGGCAGAGCACGGGCCAGCTGCAGGTGAACAAACTCAATGACTTCTTCAAGCAGCTGCATCAGCGCATGGAGCACGCGGTGCTCGACAAGGAGCAGCTGAAAGCCGCGAGCAAAGCCGAAGCCAAGGCCGCCAAGCAGGAGAAAAAGGCCGGTATCCACAAACCGCGCGTCTACGTGCTGGATTTCGATGGCGATATCAAAGCCTCAGCCACCGACAGCCTGCGCCACGAAATCACTGCTTTACTGACTATGGCAACGCCGCAGGATGAAGTGGTGCTGCGCTTGGAAAGCGGCGGCGGCATGGTGCACAGCTATGGTTTGGCCTCATCACAACTGGCGCGCATTCGTCAGGCGGGCGTGCCGCTGACCATCTGCATCGACAAGGTCGCGGCCAGCGGTGGTTACATGATGGCCTGCATTGGCGAGAAGATTATCTCCGCACCGTTCGCCATCCTCGGCTCGATTGGCGTGGTGGCGCAGCTGCCTAACGTGCACCGCCTGCTGAAAAAGCATGACATCGATTTCGAGGTGCTTACCGCTGGTGAGTACAAACGTACCCTGACCGTATTTGGTGAGAACACCGAGAAGGGCCGGGAGAAGTTCCAGGAAGACCTGGAAACCACCCATGAGTTGTTCAAAGGTTTTGTTGCCCGCTACCGCCCGCAGCTGGACATTGACCAGATTGCTACCGGCGAAGTCTGGCTGGGTCTGGCGGCGCTGGAGAAGCAACTGGTCGATGAACTCAAGACCAGTGACGAATACCTGGCAGAACGCGCCAAGAGCGCCGAGCTGTTTCATTTGCACTATGCCGAAAAGAAAACCCTGCAGGAGCGCGTTGGGCTGGCGGGCAGCGTGGCGTTGGATCGCTTCGTTCTGAGCTGGCTGAGTCGTTTGAATCAGCAGCGCTTCTGGTAATCGGTTTGCCATATAGAGGAAGAACATGAGCAAGTTCAATGCATTGCAAGCCCGTGAAAGCGCAGCGGGCGGTTTCGAACAGGTAATTGTGCAGCGCGAGATCGATGACTTGCCGGCTGGTGAGCTGCTGATTCGGGTCAAGTATTCTTCGCTCAACTACAAGGACGCCTTGTCCGCCAGTGGCAACCGCGGCGTGACCAAGAACTTTCCGCATACCCCGGGCATCGACGCTGCGGGTGTGGTGGAAGCGTCCAGCGTGGCCGAGTTCAGCGTGGGTGATGAGGTGATCGTCACCGGTTATGACCTGGGCATGAACACCTCGGGCGGTTTTGCTCAGTACATTCGTATTCCCGCCAGCTGGGCACTGAAGCGGCCCAAGGGTTTGTCGCTGCGCGAGGCTATGGTGCTTGGCACCGCTGGGCTGACTGCCGCGTTGTGTGTGGACAAGCTGGAGCAAAGCGGGCTGACGCCGGATGCTGGCAGCGTGCTGGTGACCGGTGCCACCGGTGGTGTTGGCAGTGTCGCAGTGGCGTTGCTGACCACCCTGGGTTACCGCGTGGCGGCATCGACCGGCAAGGTGGAGCAGGGTGATTATCTCAAGGCACTGGGTGCGCAGCAGATAGTGCTGCGTTCTGAACTGCTGGACGGCACCGACAAAGCGATGCTCAAGGAGCAGTGGGCTGGCGCGGTGGATTGCGTGGGCGGGGATATCCTGTTCAACGTGGTCAAGTCGCTGCGCTACGGCGCCAGCGCCGCCTGCTGCGGGCTGACCGCTGGTGTCGGCTTCAAGGGCAGTGTGCTGCCGTTTATCCTGCGTGGGGTGAACCTGCTTGGGGTCGACTCGGTCGAGCTGCCGTTGGTGGTCAAGGCGTCGATGTGGGACAAGCTGTCGCTGCAGTGGAAGGTCAAGCTCGATGCACTGGCCACTGAAGTGACGCTTGAGCAGCTGCCGGAGGCGATTGCGCAGATCCTCGCGGGCAAACAGGTCGGTCGCGTGCTGGTCAATCTGGGCTAAGTCGCGAGAAACAAAAAAGGCCACCCCATGGGGTGGCCTTTTGCGTTGCCGGCAGAGTCAGGCGCGGCGACGGAACAGCGGCAGCGGCTGGTCCGTGGAGGCCTGATAAACCTCGCTGAACTCCTCGAAGGCTTTCAAAGCGTCCAGCGGGTCTTTGTCCTCACGCAGGGCGAAGGCATCAAAGCCTACGCGCAGGTAGGAGAACAGCTGATCGCGCAGCACATCGCCAATGGCACGCACTTCGCCTTTATAGCCGTATCGGTTGCGCAGCAGGTAGGCGGTGGAACAGTGGCGGCCATCGGTAAAAGCAGGGAAGTTCAGCGCGATGACCTGGAAGTTATCCAGCTGATCGGCGATTTCCTCGATTTCCTCACCGGCATCCAGCCATACGCCCAGGCCGCCATCGCGGGCCTTGAGCGCGGTGCTGTGCTCAACCCACAAGCCCAGCGGCACGATCAGGTCGTCGCAGTTGGGAATGCCGTCTAGTGTGGCGTCCTTGGGTAGCAGGTGCCAGCTTTCGTCGATCAGCTGACCGTTCTTAATGATTCGCTGCATATACGCGCTCCTTGAACGGATCTACACCGATACGGCGGAAGGTATCGAGGAAGCTTTCTTCTTCAGTGCGGCGCTCAACATAGACCTTGACGATCTTGTCGATCACATCGGCCATGTCCGCTTCGGCGAAGGAGGGGCCGAGGATCTGCGCCAGGCTGGCGTCACGACCGGCGCTGCCGCCGAGCGACACCTGATAGAACTCCTGGCCTTTCTTGTCCACCCCGAGGATGCCGATATGGCCAACGTGGTGGTGACCGCAGGCGTTCATGCAACCGGAGATATTCAGGTCGATATTGCCGATGTCGAACAGGTAATCCAGGTCGTCGAAACGGCGCTGGATGGCTTCGGCAATCGGGATCGACTTGGCGTTGGCCAGCGAGCAGAAGTCGCCACCCGGGCAGCAGATGATATCGGTCAGCAGGCCGACGTTCGGCGTGGCGAAACCGTTTTCACGCAGCTCGCCCCACAGGGTGAACAGCTGCGCCTGCTCGACATCCGCCAGAATAATGTTCTGGTTGTGGCTGTTACGCACCTCGCCAAAGCTGTAGCGGTCGGCCAGGTCGGCAATCGCATCAAACTGCTTGTCGGTGACATCGCCTGGCGCCACACCGGTCGGTTTCAGCGACAGGGTGACAGCAACGTAGCCGGGCTTTTTGTGCGCGAAGGTGTTGCGCTGACGCCAGCGGGCAAAGCCTGGGTGTTCGGCGTCCAGGACAGCCAGTGCGGCATCCTGATCGTCGAGGGCTTTGTAGCTTGGGTCGATAAAGTGCGCGGCAACGCGGGCCACTTCGGCTTCGGTCAGGGTAGTCGGGCCGTCTTTCAGGTGAGCCCACTCCGCATTCACCCGCTCGGCGAACACTTCAGGGGTCAACGCCTTGACCAGAATCTTGATGCGCGCCTTGTACTTGTTATCGCGACGGCCATAGCGGTTGTACACACGCAGGATGGCGTCGAGGTAACTGATCAGGTGCTGCCACGGCAGGAATTCGTTGATAAAGCTGCCAACGATCGGGGTACGGCCCAGGCCGCCACCGACGGATACGCGGAAGCCCAGCTCACCGGCATCGTTCTGCACCGCTTCCAGGCCGATGTCGTGCACTTCAATCGCAGCACGGTCGCTCACTGCACCGTTGACGGCAATCTTGAATTTGCGCGGCAGGTGGGTGAACTCAGGGTGGAAGGTCGACCACTGACGGATGATTTCGCACCACGGACGCGGATCGATGATTTCATCCTTGGCCACACCGGCGAACTGGTCGGTGGTGGTGTTGCGGATGCAGTTGCCGCTGGTCTGGATGGCGTGCATCTGCACGGTAGCCAGCTCGGCGAGAATGTCAGGCACATCTTCCAGATCCGGCCAGTTGAACTGCACGTTCTGACGGGTGCTGATGTGTGCGTAGCCCTTGTCGTAGTCACGGGCAATCTTGGCCATCATGCGCACTTGGGCGGACGACATCAGGCCGTACGGCACGGCAACGCGCAACATGGGCGCAAAGCGCTGGATGTACAGGCCATTCTGCAGGCGCAGCGGGCGAAATTCTTCACCGCTCAGTTCACCGGCGAGGTAACGGCGGGTTTGATCGCGGTACTGCTTGACGCGGTCTTCGACGATTTTCTGGTCGTACTGGTCGTATACGTACATGGGGTGTCCTGTTATCAGGCTTTTAGAACCCGTTTACGATCTGCTGCGCGTCGGCCCTGCTGCGTTAAAAACAAGCTCAGAATGCTCATGTACAGCTCGTACACTGCGCTTCCTCGCCTGTTTTTGCCTGGCATGGCTCTAGCTCGCTATATCGTAAACCGGTTCTCACAGCTAATCAGCGCGCACGGCCGCGCACTCCCTGCGGAGCCGGAGGAAGATACCAGCTCAGGGTTATGCGCAAAAGTGATGTTTGAGTATATGGAAAGAACTTAAAGGGATAAGACGGCCGTTGAACATAGCCCCACGGCTTGAGTAAGCGGGCAGGCTGGTCTTAACTGCACAAGACGATTCACCCATAAACACAACAAGAGGGGTAGTCCATGAGTGAGCACAGTGAACCGGACAATGCTGACAGCGTGGTCGATGCCAAGGCTATTTTCGCCTTGATTGTGATTTTCGTTGTCACCGCGGTGTTCTGGGTCAGCCAGCAATAAGACCTAGCAGCGGCTAAAGCAAAAAGCGGGCACTCGTTAACGAGTGCCCGCTTTTTATTGTCCGCAAGGTAGGGCTGCCATTCATTGGCAGCTGAGGCTGTCGGCCTGGCGATAGAGCATAAGCAGCTTGCGGGTAATGGACTGCTGAATATCGTCACGCTCGAAGGTCGATAGTCGCGTCAGGCGGCCGACCTGCAGACGATGCAAGTGAATGTAGGGCATCTGTTGATCGAACTCGCGCAGGTCGCCCTTCATCATGATCGGCAGAAAGATATCGCCGGCCTTCTTCTGGTTGCTGATGATCTGCGCCAACGCCGGTTTGAACGGCATGGTTTTCGGTGCCGGGCCGCCTTCCTTGATCATCGTCGTCAGCAGCAAGCCTGGTTTGCGCAGGACCACGCCGGGCAGCACGCACAATCCGGTTTTGCGCACAGCATGCGCTTCGATGCCATGCAGGGTGTCGTGGAAGGCGTAGGGGTTGGGCAGCACCACCATCTTGCGGCCCATATCGCTGGGGAAGTGCAGGTCGTAGTTGGTGTACAACTGGCGCGTTGACTCCGAGTAGACGCACAGGCGGTTCTCGAACAGTTTGATAAAGCGTTCCGCCAGTTCGCGGCGGGCGATGCTGTCCAGATCCCAGATCAGGTCCTGGTTCTGTGGTTTGCTCAGGTCGACTTCCTGGTGTTCCATATCGCTCATTGCGTTTTCATACCCTGAACTGCCCAAGCAGCCGGTTTAGCTGCTCGGCCAACTGACCTAGGTGTTGCCCGGCATCACTGGATTGTTGCGCCGCCAGGGCGTTGTTATGGGCCAGGCTGGCTGCCTGGGTGACGTTCTGGTTGATGTCTTCGACCACGTGCGATTGTTGCAGTGTCGCGCTGGCGATGGAAGCGTTCAAACCGGTGAGGTTGCGCAGCCCACTGGCGATCAGCGTCAGGCTGGCGCCGGCCTGGCTGGCTTGCTCGATGGTCAGCTGCGAGGCTTTGCTGCTGTCATTGATGACCTTGACTGCGGCTTCCGAGTTGCCTTGCAGGCGCTCGATCATGACCTGGATTTCCGCCGTGGATTTTTGCGTACGCTGCGCCAGCAGGCGCACCTCATCGGCTACCACGGCAAAACCACGGCCTTGCTCGCCGGCGCGGGCGGCTTCGATGGCGGCATTGAGTGCCAGCAGGTTGGTCTGTTCGGCAATCGAGCGGATCACCTCCAATACGCTGCCGATCTGCGTGCTTTCCTGGGCCAAGGCCTGAATTACCGTCACGGCCTGGTCGATGGTGCCGGACAGTTCGTTGATCTGCCGCAGGCTCGCTTCAATGCTTTGCTGGCCTTGCAGGGCCTGTTCTTCGGCCGAGTGCACTTCGGATGAGGCATGCTCGGCGTTCTTCGCCACATCCTGCACGCCGTACGTCACTTGATTGATCGCGGTGGCGACCAACTCCATTTGCTGCGACTGCTGTTCACTGTGCTGCTGGGCCTGGCCGGAAACCTCGCCGAGGTTGCGCGCGGCGGCATCGAGCTGGCCGGCAGAGTCGAGGGACTGCTTGATCACCAGGCGCAGCTTGTCGGTAAAGGCATTGAAGTGGCGGGACAGGGCAGACAACTCATCGTTGCCGTGGGTATCGAGGTTGCGTGTCAGGTCGCCATCGCCGCTGGCGATATTGGCCATGGCACTGACAGCTTGCTGCAGGGGTTGGGTGATGCTGCGTACGATCAACACGATCAGCAGGGCCACCAACGCTGCAATCACCAGGCCGATCAGCATGGCTTTCAGCGCTTGGGCCTGAAACTCGGCCTGCAGATCATCGACGTAGACGCCCGAGCCGATGATCCAGCCCCAGGGCTGGAACAGTTGCACATAAGACACCTTGGGCACGGGGTCGCTGGCGCCTGGTTTTGGCCAGCGATAGTCGACCTGGCCGGCGCCCTGGCTTTTGCTGATGGCGACCATCTCATTGAACAGCGCCTTACCATCAGGGTCCTTGAAGCCCGAAAGGTTCTGGCCCTCCAGTTTGGGATTGGTCGGGTGCATGACCATCACCGGGGTCTGGTCATTGATCCAGAAGTACTCCTGGCCGGCGTAGCGCAGGCCGCGGATGGTTTCCATCGCCTGCTTCTGTGCATCCTCGCGGGGCAGGCTGCCGGCAGCTTCCAGGGCGTGATAGTGCTGCAGAATGCCGGCGGCGCTCTGTACTACGTGCTGGGTTTTCTCGGCTTTGGCGGCGTACAGATCAGCATGGATCTGCTGGAGCAACAGTGCGCCCTGAATAATCAGCATGACGATGGCAACGACCAGAATCAGCCAGAGGCGACGGTTAATGGGCAGGCTGCGCAGGCTATTCATGGGTATTCTCCCTTGTTGTTTACGCCTCTTATAGGTCAAGAGCGTTTATTGGCTACGTTAGACCTTAGGCTAATTGGCAGATATGCAAAGTGTAGGTGAGCTGTGCCATGGGGCTCTCTGTGCTGTGAATAGGGGGCGGAGCGGTGCGGCATGCGCTAAATGCGCAGGTTCTCTGCTAGGATTTGCGCCGTAGCGAGTTAAGTGCGTGATTTGCTTATTTATTCTGTCCGACAGGAACCTTTTCTAAACAAATCGGTCGGACGCCCTCACACGTTCATCATCATATTTTTTGCGGTTCGTGCTGGATAACACACGTATTTAGGAGTGGGGATGGATCTTTGGGTTGCTGTTCAGGCGCTGATTCTGGGCATTGTGGAAGGCGTTACTGAGTTTCTGCCGATCTCCAGCACCGGGCACCAGATCATCGTCGCCGATCTGATTGGTTTTGGCGGCGAGCGGGCGATGGCCTTCAATATCATCATCCAGTTGGGGGCAATTCTTGCGGTGGTGTGGGAGTACCGACGCAAGATTCTCGACATTGTTGTCGGCCTGCCCAAAGAGCCGCAGGCACAACGCTTTACCGCTAATCTGCTGATCGCCTTTCTGCCGGCCGTGGCGCTGGGCGTATTGTTTGCCGACCTTATTCATCATTACCTGTTCAACCCGATTACCGTAGCCCTGGCGCTGGTGGTGGGCGGGGTGATCATGCTTTGGGCTGAACGGCGCACGCACCTGGTTCACGCCGAGAGCGTGGATGACATGACCTGGAAGGATGCACTGAAGATCGGTTTCGCCCAGTGCCTGGCGATGATTCCGGGTACTTCACGTTCCGGTGCGACGATCATCGGCGGCCTGCTGTTCGGCCTGTCGCGCAAGGCCGCCACCGAGTTTTCCTTCTTCCTTGCCATGCCAACCATGGTCGGTGCTGCGGTGTACTCCGGCTACAAATACCGCGATCTGTTCCAGGCCAGCGACCTACCGGTGTTTGCCATCGGCTTTGTCACCTCGTTTATCTTCGCCATGATTGCGGTGCGGGCGCTGCTCAGCTTTATCGGCAAGCACAGTTATGCCGCCTTTGCCTGGTATCGCATCGGTTTCGGTTTGCTGATTCTGGCGACCTGGCAGCTGCAGTGGATCGACTGGAGCACGGCGCAGCCGTGATTGCTGTATTCGGCTGATGGATTAAAGGCGCACCCCAGGGTGCGCCTTTGTCATAGTGGCCTCGGTTAAATGGAGGCGCCTATGCATCAGCTTGAACAGCAAATCCTTCAGGTCAACGGTATCGACCTCAGCCTGTACAGTGCCGGCCCCGCCACGGGGCGGCCGGTTTGGCTGCTGCACGGCTTTCCCGAGTGCTGGCATTCCTGGCGCCAGCAGATTGCGCCGCTGACCGCTGCCGGTTACCGCGTGTTGATCCCGGAAATGCGCGGCTATGGCCAGAGCAGTGCGCCGCGTGATCCCGCAGCCTATGACCTGCTGACCATCTGCGCCGATATCCAGGCGGCCATGGATCAGCTTGGTCAGCAGCAGGTGTGTGTGGTCGGCCACGACTGGGGCGCACCGATTGCCTGGCATTTAGCCCTGCTTGAACCCGAGCGAGTGCAGGCGGTGGTTGGGATGGCAGTGCCATTTGGTGGACGGCCCAGGCAACCGGCCATCGAGATCATGCGCCAGCTGTATGCCGGGCGTTTCCATTACATCCTGCATTTCCAGGAGCCTGGTGTGGCTGAGGCGGAGATGGATGCCGATATCCCACGCACCCTGCGCATGATGATGCACAACACCTCGGCGGCCGTGCCCAGGGATCACTTTCTGCAGGAGAAACCTGCTGGCGCTGGGCTGTTTGATGGTATGCAGGACCCCGGTACGCTGCCGGCCTGGTGTGACAGCGCAGCATTCGATCACTACCTGAAAACCTTCGAGGGCCGCGGCTTTTATGGCGCGCTGAACTGGTACCGCAATTTCGAGCGCAACTGGCAGCGCACCGAGGTTCTGGCTGAGCGGCAGATTGAACAGCCGGCGCTGTTTCTGCTCGGTGATAAGGACCCAGTCGGCACCCTGGAGGCCTACACCCTCAAGCAGATGCCCAAACGCGTGCCCAAGCTGGAGCAGCATGTGCTGCAAGACTGCGGGCACTGGATTCAGAACGAGCAGGCCGAGCAGGTCAATCAGTTGCTGCTGGCGTTTCTTGCTCGGCATTTCCCCCGTTAAACCACAGGCACCACCCGTGCCGCATGGCTAGACCGGCTGATCCCAACGGCTAAAGGCCTCACTGATATGTTCGATCCACGCGCGCACGGCCGGCAGCATGCCGCGTCTGTGGGTGTACACCGCTTGTAGATTAGCGGCGGGCAGCGCCCAGTCAGGCAGCAGGCGGATCAGGCGGCCATCGGCCAGTTCATCCAGGCACAGGGGCGCGGGCAGCATGGTAAAGCCCAGGCCGCTCATGGCTGCGTGTTTGCGTACGTTGAAATCCTCGATGGCCAGGCGCGCCTCCAGCACCACTTCCTGCACGCGCCCGCTGTCGTGCTGCAAACGCAGGTGAATCTTGCGGTCCGCCTCCAGGGCGCCTAGGGCTGGCAGTGCTACAAGATCGTCTGGCGTGCTGACCTGAGCGTGCTGCAGCAAGGCCGGTGCGGCGACCATAAACGCTTGTGCCGGACGCAGGCGGCGGGTGATCAGCGTTGGGTCTTCATCCTCGGCGCTGCGCACACGTAAGGCAACGTCCACCCCCTCGTTGAGCAGGTCGATACGCCGATTGGTCTGGATCAGCTCCAGCTGCACCTTGGGGTAGGCCGCGAGAAAACTCACCACCAGTTCCGAGAGCAGGGCGATGCCGCCCGGCGCGCTGACCCGCAGGCGGCCGCGCGGCTCGCTGGTCAGGCTGGCCACGGTTTCCTCGGCTTGCTCGGCTTCCTGCAGCATGGCCTGACAATGGCGCAGGTAACGCTCGCCAATATCGGTCAGCGCCAGTTTGCGTGTGGTGCGTTGCAGCAGGCGCGCGCCGAGGCGGTTTTCCAGCTCAGCAATCCGTCTCGACAGGCGGGATTTGGGGATGCCAAGGGTGCGCCCGGCGGCGGCAAAGCCGCCGGCTTCCACCACTTTGGCGAAGTAGAACAGGTCATTGAGGTCGTGCATGGCTTTATCGTCCTATCAGTAGGACGAACTATCGCATTTGTGCTGACTAATCGGCTATTGCTTTCATCGATAGTATCTCCAGCATCTTGATCGCCGTGGGGCGATCTCAATTTGGAGATTGTCATGAAACTACTGCACCTCGATTCCAGCATCCTCGGCGATTCGTCCGCTTCCCGCCAACTCAGCCGCGCCGTGGTCGACGCCTGGCTGGTTGCTGAGCCTGACGCGCAGGTGAGCTACCGCGACCTGGCCAGCGATGCGCTAAGCCATCTGTCCGCAGCCAGCCTGGTGGCCGGCGGTACGCCCGCCGAACTGCGTAATGCGGCGCAGCAGCACGAAGTTGAGCTGGCTGAAACTACCCTCAATGAGTTTCTCGCCGCCGATGCCATCGTGATTGGTGCGCCGATGTACAACTTCACCGTACCGACCCAGCTCAAGGCCTGGATCGACCGCGTGGCTGTCGCCGGCAAAACCTTCGCCTACGACGAGAACGGCCCCAAGGGCCTGGCGGGCGGCAAGAAGGTGGTGATCGTCTCCACCGCAGGCGGCATTCACGCCGGCCAGCCAAGCGGTCAGGCCCATGAAGAGTATCTGCTGCTGGTGCTGCGCTTCCTCGGCATTACCGATATCGAGATCGTCCGCGCCGAAGGTCTGGCTTACGGTGAAGAGCCACGCGCCAATGCCTTCACGGCAGCGCAGGCGAAAGTCGCTGAGCTGTTCGCCACCGCCTGATGGCGCGGCATAAAACAAAAAGCCCGCTCAATTGAGCGGGCTTTTTCTTGGCGACGCGTTACTGCGGAATTAGACGATCACGCCCTGGCTGCGCAGGTAGTCATCGTAGGTGCCGCTGAAGTCGGTGATGCCGTTAGGCGACAGCTCGATGATGCGCGTGGCCAGCGAGCCGACGAACTCACGGTCATGGCTGACGAAGATCAGCGTGCCCGGATAGTTCTCCAGCGCCAGGTTGAGCGATTCGATGGACTCCATGTCCAGGTGGTTGGTCGGTTCGTCCATCACCAGCACGTTGGGCTTCTGCACGATCAGCTTGCCGAACAGCATGCGGCCTTGTTCACCACCGGAGATGACCTTGACCGACTTGAGGATCTCGTCGTTGGAGAACAGCATGCGACCGAGGGTGCCGCGCACCATCTGCTCGCCCTGGGTCCACTGGCTCATCCAGTCGAACAGGGTCACGTCGTCTTCGAAGTCGTGGGCGTGATCCTGGGCGTAGTAGCCCAGCTCGGCGCTGTCGGTCCATTTAACGCTACCGGCATCCGGCGTCAGCTCGCCGACCAGGGTGCGCAGCAGGGTGGTCTTGCCGATGCCGTTAGGGCCGATGATCGCCACGCGCTCGCCGGCTTCAACCTGAAAGCTGAAGTTCTTAAACAGCGCCTTGCCGTCGAAACCCTTGGCCATTTTGTCGATCATCACGGCCTGGCGGTGCAGCTTCTTGTTCTGCTCGAAACGAATAAACGGGCTGACGCGGCTGGATGGCTTGACCTCGGCCAGCTGGATCTTGTCGATTTGCTTGGCGCGCGACGATGCCTGCTTGGATTTCGAGGCGTTGGCCGAGAAGCGGCTAACAAAGCTTTGCAGCTCGTTGATTTGCGCTTTCTTCTTGGCGTTCTCCGACAGCAGTTGCTCGCGCGACTGGGTGGCGGCAGTCATGTACTCGTCGTAGTTGCCCGGGAACAGGCGCAGCTCACCGTAATCAAGGTCAGCCATGTGGGTGCACACGCTGTTCAGGAAGTGGCGGTCGTGAGAAATGATGATCATGGTGCTGTTGCGCTGGGTGAGGATGTTTTCCAGCCAGCGGATGGTGTTGATGTCCAGGTGGTTGGTTGGTTCGTCCAGCAGCAACACTTCTGGGTCTGAGAACAGTGCCTGCGCCAGCAATACGCGCAGTTTCCAGCCCGGCGCGACTTCGCTCATTGGCCCGAAATGCTGCTCCAACGGGATACCCAGGCCGAGCAGCAACTCGCCGGCACGGGACTCGGCGGTGTAGCCGTCCATCTCAGCGAACTCACCTTCGAGTTCGCCGACCTTCATGCCGTCTTCTTCGCTCATTTCCGCCAGCGAGTAGATACGGTCGCGCTCGGCTTTGACCTTCCACAGCTCTTCGTGGCCCATGATCACGGTGTCGATCACGCTGAATTCTTCGTAAGCGAACTGATCCTGACGCAGCTTACCCAGGCGCACGTTCGGCTCCAGCATCACCTGGCCACCGCTCGGTTCAAGGTCCCCGCCGAGAATCTTCATAAAGGTCGACTTGCCGCAGCCGTTGGCCCCGATCAGGCCGTAGCGGTTGCCGCCGCCAAACTTGACGGAAACGTTCTCGAACAGGGGCTTAGCCCCGAATTGCATGGTGATATTGGCGGTGGAGATCACGAATCTTGGTCCAGGTAAACGGGCGCACGGGCGCGAAAGGGGCGCGATTGTAGCGGTTTACGGGCGCAAAGGGCAGGGCATGGGACAGGCGGGGAGCCAACTCCGCTTAGTTTGTGCCTCGCTTGGGTGTGGCCAGGCGACTCACTAACGGCATTAGCACTAGCGCAAGGCCGGCCACGGCCGCCGCTACATAGCCGACGCTGGCGATACCTATGGTCTGGATCGCCAAACCGCCGACAATTGCGCCGATGCCGATTCCGGCGTTGGCCGCAGAAACGTTGGTTGTCCCTGCAAGTGCCTGGGAGTGGCTCACCGAGTTCATCACCCGCACCTGGCAGATGGGGTACAGCGCGGTATTAGCGATGCCCCAGAGCGCGAGTGCGACGCAGACGAGTAGGCCTGCTCCGGCCAGCGGGGTGACTGCCGCCATACCCAGCGCAAGCAGCCCGACGAACAAGGCCGTGGCCTTGAGTGGCGAGTGATCCACTGCTTTGCCGCCGATCCAGTTGCCAATCAGGCCTATGGCGCCGAAGCCCATCATCCACCAGCCGACATGAGCAGGAGCCACGCCGGCCACCCGTTCAAGCATGTCGGCCAGGTAGGTGTAGGCAACGAACATGGCGCTGAAGATGATGATCGACAGCGCGATGTTGGCCAGAAACAGCGGCTCTTTGAAGATTCGTGCTTGTTTGCGGAAATCGACCCGCGCAGTGCGCGCGACTTTGGGCATATAGATTGCCATGGCAACGGCCATCACCAGTGACAGACCCGCCAGCAGCCAGAAGGCGCCCCTCCAGCCGATACCGTTGGCCGCCACTGTACCCAGGGGAATACCCAGCAGCAGCGCTGCGGTGATACCCAGATAGACCCGGGCAATCGCCTGTCCGGACTTTGCCGGGCCGGCCAGTTGCGCTGCAGTTTCACTGGCGGTGCCCCAGAAGACCGGCAGCATCAGCGCCGGGATAAAGCGCGCAATGGCCAGTACCCAGATGTTTGACGACAGTGACGCCAGGCCGTTGGCGAAGGCGAAGACCAGCAGGATCGCGATAAACAGCTTCTTCCTGTCCAAGTGGGCGAGGGCGGCGGTCAGCGGTGGGCCAGAGAGCATGACGGTGAAGGCGAACAGCGTGACCAACTGACCGGCTGCGGCAATTGAAATGCCAAGGTCACGGGCCAAGGCCGGCAGCAGGCCGATAATCAGAAACTCCGTGGTCACGATCAGAAAGGCCGAGATGGCCAGGATGGTGATGCTCAGCGTGGAACCAGCAGCAGATATAACCAGTGGTCGGGGTGATTCGATAGCACTCATGACGCCGCTCTTCTTTAAGGAGGGCGTCATGGTATTGATTCTTTAGGTGGCGATTACTGGCGTTTTTTCTGGCTATTGATGAGCTGAATTCACTTATCTGTTAGCGCGGGCAAGGAGTGACCTGCGGGAGACAGGCAGGCCGCGAGGGCTTCCAGCAAGGCGCTGACCTTGGGCAGCGCTTCGCGCTTCTTTAGCCAGACCAGGTTCATTGGCAGGCCGTCGGTGGCCAGCTGCGGCAACACCTCGACTAATGCGCCGCTATCCAGATGTTCTTGCACCAGCCAGGTGGGCAATTGCGCAATACCGTAGCCAGCCAGAACGGCCAGCACCTCACCTTCGCCATCACCGACAGCGATTCGCGCCGGCATGATTTGCCGCTTCTTGTCGCGAGGCTCAGGGCCTTCTCGATACCAGGGGCTGACCTGGCCATCGTTATGGCCGTAGAGCACGCAGTCGTGCTGCTCAAGCTCTGCTTCGTTTGCCGGCGTGCCACGCCTGGACAGGTACTCGGCAGCAGCGCAGTAGATCAGCCGTTCAGCGCCCAGGTAGCGGTGGCCCAAGCTAGCTGGCCAAACATCCGTACCGCCGATCCGCACCAGGATGTCGATGCCCTGATCGGCCGGGTCGACAAAGCTATCGGTAAAGGAAATATGCGGCATCAGCAGCGGATGCTGCTTTACGAATTGCAGAATCACCGGCAGCACGTGCATGCGTCCGTAGGAGGCTGGTAGATCAATACGAATACGTCCGCGCGGCTCGAAGAACTCGGCATGCAGTGCCAGCTCCGACTCTTCCAGGTCGGCGAGCACTCGGGTGCAGGTTCGGTAGAAGGCCGTGCCCGCATCCGTCAACGCCAGCCGGCGCGTGGTGCGTTCGAAAAGGCGTATTCCGAGGCGGGTTTCCAGACGTGCAACGCCTTTGCTCACCGCCGAACTGGTCAGGCTCAGGCGTTCGGCCGCCGCAGTAAAGCTGCCGAGTTCGGCGACGCAGACGAATACATCGATGCCTTTCAAACGCTCAGAGGAGAACACGGTATGGCCTTGAATAGCTGTGGGGCGGGGCAGGCAAACCTGGCCCTCGCCAATGGTCGTTGATCAAGGCTGCCAGGTACAGCCTTTGCGCAGGGCTACCCCTGTGTGCAACGTGACAGCCGTTTGCCACAGCCTGCTGATCAGAACTCTGCGCCTTCCAATCTCAGCAGTAACGGCGCCGTTTGAATAACCGCAGGCTTGCTGCGTGCAGAGGTCATTCGGCGGCATATGCCCCCTAGCGGGTGATTTGATCTTAGCTTTAGTTTCGTATACGTTACATTTACAAACAAAGGTCGCATATACGTAACATGGACTATCTACTTCTTACTCAGCGATTAGGCCAGCAGATCCGCGCGCGGAGGCTTAACCGTGGGCTGACTCAAGCTGGGCTTGCAGATATTGCCGGGCTTACGCGGCAAAAAGTCATTGCCGTGGAAAAGGGCAGCATTTCTGTGGGTATGACGGCCTATGCCCGCGTGCTGGGTGCTCTCGGCTGTGAGCTGTCGGTTGTGCCTGCCAGCATGCCGACGCTGGAAGAAGTGCAGGGGGTGTTTGAGTGAGCACGCCATTGCAGGTCAGCACGCCGGCAGGGGATAGCGGGCGAATCTTCACCAGTGCGGAAGACTACATTTTCCGCTATGCCGACCAAGCGACTGCAGGTGCCGCGATCAGCCTGCTGATGCCTGTGCGCATGGATGAGTATCGCCGCCGCGAGCTGCACCCGATTTTCCAGATGAATCTTCCCGAAGGCTATGTGCTGGAACAGCTGCGTAACCGCCTGGCCAAGACCGTTAATGTCGACCCGATGCTGCTGCTGGCGCTCTCAGGTAGCAGCGCCCCTATTGGCCGGGTCTTCGTAAGTTCTCAGGCCGTCGATGCGTTATTGCTGCGCCAGCAGTTTCCCGGTGAGCGCCTGGAGGAAATCCTCACCTGGGACGGTGCCGAGGACATTTTTATCGATTTGGTCGACCGCTACATTCTGCGCGCCGGCATTTCTGGCGTTCAGCCCAAGGTGCTGGTGCCGGAACATGCGGCGTCTGTGCCGCATAAATTCACAAGCAAAACCTCTGACTTGATCATCAAGAGCGGCCGCGATGAGTTTCCCGGCCTGGCGATCAATGAGTTTCTCTGCATGTCGATTGCCAAAGAAGCCGGCATTCCTACCCCGGAGTTCTACCTGTCAGATAACGCCAGGCTGTTTGTCATGCGCCGCTTTGACCGTGATGAGCAGCAGAACCCGATTGGTTTTGAAGATATGGCGGCACTGATGGGGCTATCTGCCGAGCAGAAATACAGCAAAAGCTACGCTGCCATCGCCAAAGCCATCCGCCTGTTCTGCCCGACGGAGCACCTGCGCAGTTCGCTTGATCAGCTGTTCGACAGCGTGGCCCTGAGCTGCATCGTCGGTAATGGTGATGCGCACCTGAAGAACTTTGGCTTGCTCTATTGCGACCCGACGCAGCGTGATGCGCGCTTGGCCCCGGCCTATGACATCGTCAATACCACCGCCTATATCCCGGACGATGTGCTGGCGCTGGATCTGCTCGGTAACAAGTCACTGTTCGCTTCACGTCAAGGGCTGTTGGAGTTCGCCAAAACCTGTGATGTCGACCAGCCCAAGGCACGCATTCTGCGTTTGTTAGCCGCTCATGAAAGGGTGCTCGCGCGCTTTCCCGAGCTCTGTGAACAAGCACCTCAGGTGGCCACGGCCATCCGAGCAAGCGCTCAGCCGTTTAGCCAGAGTTTTGGCTGAAACGCTCAGAGCAGATGACGGGGCATGGGTCGTCCGGAGATACCCCCTGGCTGCCAAGTAGGCCCCGTCACGAACGGCGGCTTATTACCACCGCCCTCTGCCTATCAGTAATGCAGCTTGCTGCTCCAGTCCGGGTAGTGCGCCGGGCGTTTGAGGTGCACGCGGAACTGTTCGGCATTGGCGGGTGAGCTGCTCCACAGGTACAGGTGCTCTTTCCAGCTGCCGGACGCCCAGTTTTGCAGGTAGTAGTCAGTGCCGCGCACCGTGTCGCGGTCGCGCAGGCGGATGTTGTCGCCATCCTTGAGGCAGCCGTTGTTGTTGGCTAGCTCGATGCGTAGCTGGTTGGATGAATCGCCTGCTTTCATGTAATAGGCGTAGTTACCGCCACCACCGCCCAGCCACCAGTTGAGCCAATAGCCCGGGTGGCGGCGCGATTCGACTTCAATGTAGTCGCCACTGCGAATGCAGAAACTCTCCGGGTGATACCAGTTGCGCAGGCTGAACAGGCTTTCTGGCTCCAGCCCGTTGCCGTTGATCTTCACCCAGTCGTTGGCCTTGCTGCTGCCGGCGCGCAGGGTTTTGCCGGTGGTGGTGCTTTGCAAGACCACTTCGCCGTAGAGGTTTTGCTGCGGCTTGCTGGCGCGGGTTGGCGTCGTGCTGTCGGCGCGGGTAAAGCCGGCTACCGGGGAATGATCGGAGTAGTCCTGAAATTGCCAGGTCGCGCCCGCCAGGTTGACCGTCCAGCGTGGCGCCGGGGTATCCAGGGCCTGGTTGTGCCAGAACGGCAGTTGTCGGTGGTTGCGCGAAAGGAAGATGTAATCCAGGTATTCCGGGGCATGGTTGGGGTATTGGTAGTTGGCGATGCCATTGCGTTTGGTATCAAAGGTGGTGTCGCTGCCGGCATAGCTATCCGGCGCGTTGACCTGCAGGCGGGCGAGCATGTCGTGGTACTCGCTGCTGTCCTTGATGACGTTGAAGTCGCCGCCAATAAACACCAGCTGATCAAGGCTAATGCCGCGGGCGCTGATGAAGTTCTGCAGCTCATCAAACTGGCTGGCCCGTACCGCTGCGCCTTTGCCATCCGGGCAACCGGTGTCCGCCGCCTGCGCGTGGGTGCCGATGATATGTACGGCCTGGCCATTGCGATTGAGTTTGACGTAGACGAAGCCCTTGTTGGACAGGTAATCCGCCCCGCAACCCTGGCTGTAGATATACTGCACGCGTTGCTCGATTGGCCAGCGGCTGACGATGGCCACGCCGCCGTCTTCCGGGGTGGTGTCCGAATAGGCGCCCAGAGTGGCATCCCAGCCCGTGCGGCTACGACCGAGCACGGGCGTCTGAAACGGGTACTGGCTTTGCAAACCATTGAGCAGAATGGCCGACGCTGGGTTGTCGAACAGCTCGTTGAGAATCACTGCATCCTGGCCCTTGATATACGCCGCCTCAGCGATTAACGCCGCGCGCTGCTGTTGGCCCCAACCCGGCTTTATCGTGCTGGGCAGCAGGAATACGTTATGTGCCAGCAGTTTGAACTGTTCATCCGGGTTTGCCTGGGCAAAGGTCGGGGCGGATAGGGCAAGCGTACTGAAACACAGCAGTGGCAACAGGCAGCGATGCATAGGGTGGCCTCCGGATAGGGGAATGGCCAGTCTTCCAGTCACCGTTAACCGCGAGAATGATCGAAAGGTGGGTGGGCTAGACCAGCGCCAGCGCAGTCTGCGTTGAGCGGGTTACAGCGGCATGACGCGGCTGTTACGAATCCGCTGCTGGCGGGTCGAGCAACAGGGCCAGCTTTAGGCGTTTGGGTAATTTGCCTACCACCAGCTGATGGGAGCGCGTTAGCAGCTCGCGCAGTTCGCCATCGCTTAGCGGGTAGGGTGCGGCCATGCTGATCCAGCGAGCGCGCGCCAGATAAGGCGCAGGGCGGATGCCGGGACGGTCGCAGTAGCCGAGAAACAGCTCGGCATCCACTTTGAAGGCCAGGCCGTCATGGCTACCCAAGTGAAACAGGGCGAACATCTTGCTCTCGGCCACCGAGAAAACCCGCACGCCGCCCCATTTGATGTCCTCACGGGCGCCCGGCAGGCTCAGGCAAAAAGCAGCAACGTGTTCGGGCGTCATAACAGGGTCACTCGCGGTAGAAAACCTGCACCAGATGGTAGCCAAATTGGCTTTTAACCGGGCCGTGGACTTCACGCACCGGCTTTTTGAATATCACCTGATCGATGGCGCGCACCATCTGTCCCGGACGCACCTCACCCAGATCGCCACCTTTCTTGCCGGAGGGGCAGGTTGAGTATTTGCGCGCCAGCACGTCAAACGCCTCGCCGGCGGCAATACGCTTTTTCAGTGCGGCGGCTTCTGCTTCGGTTTTCACCAGAATATGGCGGGCCATTGCCTTTGGCATGACGGGCTCCTCGGAATTCAATTGGCATATTGTGCCAGTATTTTCAGCCGCTTAGCGCTTGAGCCGGGCACGCGCCGATTTTCTCGGGAGCGATGCGTAATCTTGGCCTAACGTAATAAATCCAACTCGCGGGAAATCTCGTTATGGACCTCAACGCCATGCTGAAAATCCTGTCCAGCCAGGACGGGTCCGACCTTTATCTTTCCACTGGTGCGCCGCCCTGCGCCAAGTTCAATGGCGTGCTCAAGGCGCTCAGCGCCGAGCCGCTCAAGGCCGGCGAGGTGGCAGCCATTGCTGATTCGGTGATGGATAGCGCGCAGCGTGAGGAATTCGAGCGTGAGCTGGAGATGAACCTGGCGATTTCCATTCCCAGCGTTGGCCGTTTTCGCATCAATATCTTCAAACAGCGCAACGAGGTGTCGATTGTCGCGCGCAATATCAAGATGGAAATTCCCAAATTCGAAGACCTCAAGCTGCCGGAAGTGCTGCTCAAAACGGTGATGGAGAAGCGCGGCCTGGTGCTATTTGTTGGCGGCACCGGTTCGGGCAAATCGACCTCGCTGGCGGCGCTGATCGACTACCGCAACCGTAACAGCGGCGGCCATATCATCACCATCGAGGACCCGGTGGAGTATGTGCACAAGCACAAGAAGTCGATCATCAATCAGCGTGAGGTGGGGGTGGATACCCGCAGCTTCCACGCCGCACTGAAGAACACCCTGCGTCAGGCGCCGGACGTAATCCTGATCGGCGAAATCCGCGACCGCGAAACCATGGAGCATGCCTTGGCCTTTGCCGACACCGGCCACCTGGCAATCTCCACCCTGCACGCCAACAACGCCAACCAGGCGCTGGACCGCATCATCAACTTTTTCCCCGAAGACCGCCGCCCGCAGTTGCTCAATGACCTGGGCAACAACCTCAAGGCGTTCGTCTCCCAGCGCCTGGTCAAGACCATCGACGGCAAGCGCCGGGCGGCGGTGGAGGTGCTGCTGGGCACGCCGACCATTCGTGATTTGATCAAGCGCAATGAGTTTTCCGAGATCAAGGAGATCATGGAAAAGTCGAAAAACCTCGGTATGCAAACCTTCGATCAGGCGCTGATCGACCTGGTCAACGATGGCTCGATTGATGAAGAAGAAGCGGTGAAAAACGCTGACTCGGCGAACAACGTACGCCTCAAGCTCAAACTCTATCGCGACAACCCAGGCACCTCAGCACCTGCCGCTGCGCCCGCGCCAGCGGCCGCCGCACCGACGCCTGCTGCACCTGCGGCGCCCGCTGCTTCGGCGGGAGAGTGGGGGTTGGAGTTGAAGCTGGAAGATATTGAAGAAGAACAGCTGCCAGAGGACCCAGGGCGCAAAGGTATTTGAACACCGGCGCCGATAGAGCGGCTTACCGCTAGCGTTGTTCGGGGCGGTAGGCGTCCTGAATACGCTGAATCATGCCTTCGGCACGTAGCGCTTCAACGGCCTTGCGCAGATCTTCCTGCAACTGCGCATCGCAGTCTTTCGAGCAGGCCAGGTACATATCGGTACTGGCCAGCACGGGGCTCATCTGCAGTTTGTTGTTGCTTTGCGGCCACAGATACAACCCTTCCGGCACCCCAGTAAACCAGGCATCAACGCGGCCCAGCTCGAGCATGCGCGCAGGGTTATCGCCAAGCTTAAGGCTGACAATCTGCGTTTCGCTAAAGCCTTCGCGCTTGAGGATTTCCATCTGTGCTGTGCCATGACCGACGGCAATACGCCGGTAACGCTGACGCGCTTCGGCAAAGTCAGCCACGGGCGCATCGAGGCTGAAAAAGGCGCGTTCAAGTGGCGAAATGGCTGCAATCCAGGTGTACAGCGCTTCGCGCTCTGGAGTACGCGAGAGCGGGATGATCAGCAGATTCTGCCCGCGACTGACCCGCTGCTGCGCGCGGGCCCAGGGGGTTACATGGATATGGCTGAGGTAGCCCGCGCGGGCAATCGCGGCCAATGCCACATCGCCGACCATGCCGTAGCCGCCCTGGAAGCTGACAAAGGTCAGCGGCGGCGCGTCTGGCATATGCAGCTCCAGCGGTTCCTGTGCTGTTGCGCTTAGGCTCAGCGAGGTCAGCAGTACAGCGAGACAGATCCAGCGCACAGCCACGGCAGCACTCCAACAACGACTGGCTTGGAGTATAAGCACTGCGCGCCGGGCTCGGCTGGAGTTTTTGGTACTTCAGTCCCGTAGTTCTGCCAGGTCGCGGTACAGCTCCAGCGCCTGCGGGTTGGCCAGGGCATCGGTGTTTTTTACTGGTTTGCCGTGCACCACGTTGCGCACCGCCAGTTCGACGATCTTGCCGCTGATGGTGCGCGGGATATCCGCCACGGCGATGATCTTCGCCGGCACATGGCGCGGCGTGGTGTTGGCGCGGATCACCTGACGAATTTGCGTTTGCAGCGCGTCGGTTAGTTCGACGCCCTCGCGCAGACGGACAAACAGCACCACGCGCACGTCGTCGTCCCACTCCTGGCCGATGGCGATGGACTCCAGCACGGCTTCGACCTTTTCCACCTGGCGATAGATTTCCGCAGTGCCGATACGTACGCCGCCGGGGTTAAGTACCGCGTCACTGCGGCCATGAATCACCAGCCCACCATGGGCGGTGATTTCCGCGTAATCACCGTGGGCCCAGATACCGGGGAAGGTGTCGAAGTAAGCCGCCTGGAACTTGCTGCCATCGGCATCTTTCCAGAAGCCAATCGGCATCGAGGGGAAATGCTGCGCGCAGACCAGTTCGCCTTTTTCGCCGGTCGCTGGTTGGCCGGCGTCATTCCAGACCTGCACATCCATGCCCAAACCCTTGCACTGCAGCTCGCCACGCCACACCGGCAGCACCGGGTTACCGAGGGCAAAGCAGGAAACGATATCGGTGCCGCCGGAGATGGATGACAGGCAGAGATCGGCTTTGATCTCGCGGTAGACGTACTCGAAGCTCTCATGGGACAGCGGCGAGCCGGTGGACAGAATCGCCTTGAGCCGTTGCAGCTTGTGCGTGCTGCCCGGCTTTGCACCGGCTTTTTCCAGGGCCGCGAGGAATTTGGCGCTAGTACCGAAGATGCTGATGTTTTCCGCATCGATCAGGTCGATCAGTCGCTCGGCACCGGGGTGGAAGGGTGAGCCGTCAAACAGCACCAGGGTGGCGCCCAGGGCCAGGCCGGAAACCAGCCAGTTCCACATCATCCAGCCGCAGGTGGTGTAGTAGAACAGCGTATCGTCGGCGTGCAGATCGGTGTGCAGGCCGAGTTCTTTGACGTGCTGCAGCAAGGTACCGCCGCTGCCATGCACGATGCATTTGGGCACGCCGGTGGTGCCGCTGGAGTAGAGGATATACAGCGGGTGATCGAACGGCACCTGGGTGAATTCGGGCTCGCCGCCGGCCTGGTGGAAGTCCTGCCATAGCGCGACCTTGGCCGCCGAATGGAAGTCGGCGGCTTTGGCCTGGGTATTGGAGTAGGGCACCACAATCAGCTGTTCAAGCGAGGGCAGGCGTTCGAGGATTTCATTGAGCTTGGCAGTCAGGTCAAGGTTCTTACCGGCGTAGCGATAGCCAGCGGCGGCGATCAGCACCTTGGGTTCGATCTGGCCGAAGCGGTCGATCACGCCCTGGGTGCCGAAGTCCGGCGAACAGCTCGACCAGGTCGCGCCCAGGCTACTGGCCGCAAGCATGCCGACCAGGGTTTGCCAGGTGTTGGGCATAAAGGCGGCAACGCGGTCGCCACTACCGACGCCGGCAGCGCGCAGGCTGCGTTGCAGGCCGGCGACGTGGGCCGCCAGCTCGGCGTAACTCAGCTGTTCGCGCGAACCGTCCTCGCCAATGGCGACCAGGGCCGGGTGGTTATCACGGCGGCGCAGCAGGTGTTCGGCAAAGTTCAGCGTTGCGCCAGGAAACCAGTGAGCGCTGGGCATGGCGCTGCTTTCCTGCAATATGCGCTCGGGTTGCGCGCTAAAGCGGATCTCGAAGAACTTGATAACGGCCTGCCAGAAAGCTTCGCGCTGCGTCACGCTCCAGCTGTGCAGGGCTGGATAGTCGGCCAGTTGCAGGCTGTGGCGCTGATTGACGAAGTGGCGGAAGCTGTCCATCCGCGTCGCCGCGATACGTTCGGCAGAAGGCGTCCACAAAGGCTGTTGCATGTTGGTTCCTCGAACTCTTGTTATGCCTGCGCAATGCGGGCTTATTGCTGCAAGCCTACTGGCTGGCGGATGGCTTGCGTCGAGCTGCGCGGGGCTGATCCTGATCGGCAGCCGCCGCGCCTGTAGCCACTGTGCAACGCTCCCAGGCAACCTGCAGCGAACCTGATGGGGGCGCTTTACAGTACGTAAATAAAACCTTACAGCCGACGTAGCCCGGATAAGCCCTGGCGCAATCCGGGGCTTATCCGGAGATGCTTCCCGGATTGCGCCGCGTGCCGCGGCTTATCCGGGCTACGCCGTCTACCAATCAGGCGTTGGCCAGTTTGGCCCGCGCGACCCGCGAGCCATTGGGTTTATCCAGTACTGTGCAAATCCGCTGACCGGCTGCGATCAGCTTGTTCATATCAATGCCGGTTTTGATACCCAGACCCTCAAGCAGGTACAGCACATCTTCGGTTGCGACATTGCCGGTGGCACCCTTGGCGTAAGGGCAACCACCCAGCCCCGCGACTGAGCTGTCGAATACGCTGATGCCTTCCAAGAGGCTGGCGTAGATATTGGCCAAAGCTTGGCCGTAGGTATCGTGGAAATGCCCGGCCAACAGATTACGTGGCACCTCGCGGCCGACCACGTTGAACAGGTGACGGGTTGCCCCAGCGGTGCCGGCCCCTATGGTGTCGCCCAGGGAAACCTCATAGCAGCCCATGGCGTAAAGCTCACGGGCTACGCTGGCCACCTGTTCGGGCGGTACGCTGCCGTCATACGGGCAGCCCAACACGCAGGACACGTAACCGCGCACGCGAATGCCATGCTGCTTGGCGGCGTCCATTACCGGGACAAAACGCTCAAGGCTTTCGCTGATCGAGCAGTTGATATTTTTCTGCGAGAAGGCTTCCGAAGCCGCGGCAAACACCGCCACTTCGCGCACGCCCGCTTCCAGCGCACCCTCAAAGCCTTTCAGATTGGGGGCCAGGGCGGCGTAGACGATGCCTGGCAGTTGCTGGATCTGCGCAAACACCTCGGCGCTGCCCGCCATCTGCGGCACCCACTTGGGCGAAACGAAGCTGCCCACCTCGATATAGCCCAGGCCTGCGGCAGACAGGTCATCGACCAGGCGCACCTTGTCGGCCACGCTGATCGGCTGTTTCTCATTCTGCAAACCGTCGCGCGGGCCGACTTCGACCAGGCGCACTTGTTTGGGTAGGTTCATGCATCTTCTCCGTAGGGTGGATCGGGGCGCGCAGCTGGCGCTGTTTCGATCCACCGTTGCCTGGTGGAAAACGCTACGCGGTTTTCCACCCTACACATCATTGCGCGGATGCTGAGGCTCGGGTGGTTGTAGGGTGGATGTCGTTTTATACATCCGCCATGGCCATCGGCTGTGAATGCCTTGGTGGACATAAAAAACGATGTCCACCCTACGCGCTGGCGTCCTCCAGCTCCACCAGCACGGCGCCCTCACTGACCATCTCGCCTTCATTGCAATACAGCGCCTTGACCGTACCGGCATGTGGCGCGCGGATGCTGTGTTCCATCTTCATCGCTTCCAGCACCACCAGGGCGGTGCCGGCCTCGACGGTCTGCCCGGCCGCCACCAATACGCGGACGATACTGCCGTTCATAGGAGCGGTCAGGCCGCCGTGATGGCTGTGGCTGGCTTCCACTTCGGCAATCGGGTCGACGCGTTGGATGCTGCGTAGCTCACCGGCATAGTGCAGGTACAGGGCATCGCCGCGACGAATCGCCAAATGCTGCTGGCGCAGGCCATCGCGCTCTACCTGCAGGACTTCGCCCTGTAATTGCACAGTGGAAGCCGAGGCATGGCGCAGGCTTACCACCTGGCGCTCGCCCTGGCAGCTCAGGTGCAAGTCGGTTTCTGCCGGCAGGCCCAGACGCAGGCCGTTGTTGCGTGACCAGGGCGAATGGAAATCATCGTGGCGCTGCAGTGGCGCTTCGCTTTGCACAAAGGCTTCGGCAGCCAGTTGCCAGAATTCGGCGGGCAATTCGCTTACTGGCGGCAGTAGCTGCGCTTCATGGCGCGGGATAAAGCCAGTATCCAGCTCGGCATTGGCAAAGGCCGGGTGGGCCAGCACGCGGGTGAGAAAGGCCAGGTTGGTTCTGACGCCGCCCACGCAGGTTTCTTTAAGCATGGCCAGCAGGCGCAGGCGCGCCTCCTCGCGGTTTTCGCCCCAGGCGATCAGCTTGCCGAGCATCGGGTCATAGAAGGGCGATACTTCATCGCCTTCATTGACCCCGCTGTCTACCCGGCGACCTGGGCCAGCATTGGCTTCGCGGTACAGCGCCAGGGTGCCGGTGGCCGGGAGAAAGTCGTTGTCCGGATCTTCCGCATACAGCCGTACTTCGATGGCATGGCCAATCAGCGGCACCTGTTCCTGGCTGATCGGCAGCACCTCGCCACGGGCCACGCGAATCTGCCAGGCGACCAGATCCAGGCCGGTGATCAGCTCGGTGACCGGATGCTCGACCTGCAGGCGAGTGTTCATCTCCATAAAGAAGAAGTCGCCGCGCTCATCCAGCAGGAACTCCACGGTGCCGGCGCCGACATAGCCAATGGCCTGGGCGGCCTTGACTGCCGCCTCGCCCATGGCGCGGCGCAGTTCGGCTGACAGGCCGGGGGCAGGGGCTTCTTCGACCACCTTCTGGTGACGGCGCTGGATCGAACAGTCGCGCTCATTCAGGTACAGGCAGTTGCCATGCGAGTCGGCAAAAACCTGAATCTCCACATGGCGCGGCTTGAGGACGTATTTTTCCACCAGCATGCGCGAGTCGCCGAACGACGACTGCGCCTCGCGTTGGGCGCTGGCCAGGGCTTCGGCCAGTTCGCTCTCAACCTCGACCACCTTCATGCCTTTGCCACCACCACCGGCTGCGGCCTTAAGCAACACCGGGTAGCCGATTGCGTTCGAGGCAGCGCGGAAGGTTTCTACATCTTGCTCTTCGCCGTGATAGCCCGGCACCAGCGGTACGCCGGCGGCCTCCATCAGCGCCTTGGCCGCGGACTTACTGCCCATGGCGTCGATAGCCGAGGCGGGCGGGCCGAGAAAGATCAAACCGGCGGCTTCTATGGCACGGGCAAAGCCGGCGTTTTCCGACAGAAAACCATAACCGGGATGAATCGCCTGGGCACCGCTGGCCTTGGCCGCAGCGATCAGCGCGTCGATACGCAGGTAGCTGTCTGCCGGCTTGGCACCGCCCAGGTTGACCGCCAGATCGGCTTCACGCACATGCCGCGCGCTGGCGTCGATGGCGCTGTGTACCGCCACGGTCTGAATGCCCATGGCTTTGGCCGTGCGCATCACCCGGCAGGCGATCTCGCCACGGTTGGCCACCAGCAGGGTGTCGATAGGCTTAAGGCTCATGCTTGTGGCTCCTGCCATGCGGGTTTGCGCTTATCCAGAAATGCCCGCAGACCTTCCTGACCTTCAGGGCTAACGCGGATACGGGCGATGGCGTTCTCGGTATAACGGCGCAGCGCCGGCGTCAGCACGCCGCTGCCGACTTCGCGCAGCAAATCCTTGCTGGCGAGCATCGCTTGCGGGCTATTGAGCAGCAGCGTGTCGACCCACTCGGCCACGGCCTGTTCCAGGGCATCGGCGGCATAGCATTCGGCAAACAGCCCCAGCTCCTGGGCGCGCTGGCCGCTAAAGCGCTCGGCAGTCAGGGCATAGCGCCGCGCAGCGCGTTCGCCGATGGCCTGCACGACAAAGGGACTTATCACCGCTGGCGCCAGGCCGATGCGCACTTCGGACAGGCACAGCTGGGCGTCAACGGTGCCGATGGCCATATCGCAGCAGCTGATCAACCCGAGTGCACCACCAAAAGCCGCGCCTTGCACCACGGCCAAGGTGGGGATCTTCAGCTGATACAGGTTGTGCATCAGCTCGGCCAGTTCGCGCGAATCGGCCAGGTTGGCGCTGTAATCCAGAGTGGCGGCGTGCTGCATCCAGGCCAGGTCGGCGCCGGCGGAGAAGTGCTTGCCCCGCCCGCGCAGCAGCAGAAAGCGCAGGCTTTTGTCGGCCATTACCGCGTCGAGGGCGAGAATCAGCTCGCGGATCATCTCGGCGTTAAAGGCGTTGTTCTTGTCCGCACGGTTGAGCCAGAGCGTGGCAAAGCCGCGTGGGTCTGTTTGCAGTTCGAGGGTGTTGAAGTCGGTCATGGTCACTCACTGGGGCGCGTGCGTTGCACCTGTAGGATGGGTGCTAACCCATCAAACGATATCGATGGGTTGCACCCATCCTACGGTTTGTCCTGATTACATTCTGAACACGCCAAAGGTGGTCGGCTCAATCGGCGCGTTAAGGCTGGCGGACAACGCCAGGCCCAATATCTCGCGGGTTTGCGCCGGGTCGATAACACCGTCGTCCCACAAGCGCGCGCTGGAGTAGTAGGGATGGCCCTGGCGTTCGTACTGTTCGAGGATCGGCTGTTTGAGTGCGGCTTCATCTTCGGCGGAGAAGCGCTGCCCGGCGCGAGCGGCCTGTTCGTGTTTGACCTGCACCAGTACGCCAGCGGCCTGTTCGGCACCCATCACGCCAATGCGCGCATTCGGCCACATCCACAAAAAGCGTGGATCGTAGGCGCGGCCGCACATGCCGTAGTTGCCGGCGCCGAAGCTGCCGCCGATGATCACGGTGAATTTCGGCACCTTGGCGCAGGCCACGGCGTTGACCAGTTTGGCGCCGTGCTTGGCGATACCGCCGGCTTCGTACTTCTGACCGACCATAAAACCGGTGATGTTCTGCAAAAACAGCAGCGGAATGCCGCGCTGGCAGGCCAGCTCAATAAAATGCGCACCTTTTTGTGCGGATTCGGCGAATAAGATCCCGTTATTGGCGAGGATTGCCACTGGATAGCCGTGGATATGCGCAAAACCGCAGACCAGGGTTGCGCCAAACAGCGCCTTGAACTCATCGAATACGCTGCCATCGACGGTGCGGGCGATCACTTCACGCACATCAAAGGGCTGCTTGGCATCTGCCGGAATCACCCCGTACAGCTCTTCGCTGCTGTACAGCGGGTTGATCGGCGCACGGTTATTCAGCACACCGAGCTTGCGCCAGTTGAGATTGCCGATGCTGCGCCTGGCCAGGGCCAGGGCGTGTTCGTCGTTGTCGGCGTAGTGGTCGGCCACGCCGCTGGTCTTGCAGTGCACATCGGCGCCGCCAAGGTCTTCGGCGCTGACCACTTCACCGGTAGCGGCTTTTACCAGCGGCGGGCCGGCGAGGAAGATGGTGGCCTGGTTGCGCACCATGATCGCTTCATCGGCCATGGCCGGCACATAGGCGCCGCCAGCGGTGCAGGAACCCATGACCACGGCGATCTGCGGAATGCCCATGGCCGACATATTGGCCTGGTTGAAGAAGATCCGCCCGAAGTGCTCGCGGTCCGGGAACACTTCATCCTGACGCGGCAGGTTGGCGCCGCCGGAATCCACCAGGTAGATGCACGGCAGGCGGTTCTGCTGAGCGATGGTCTGTGCGCGCAGGTGTTTTTTCACCGTCAGTGGGTAGTAGCTGCCGCCTTTTACCGTGGCGTCGTTGGCCACGATCATGCATTCCACGCCCTCGACCCGGCCGATACCGGCCACCACCCCAGCCGCCGGCACCTCTTCGCCGTAGACCTCATAGGCGGCCAGTTGGCCGATTTCGAGGAACGGTGAGCCGATGTCCAACAGGCGGTTGATCCGTTCCCGTGGCAGCAGCTTGCCACGCGAGGTGTGACGCTCCTGGGCCTTGGCGCCGCCGCCTTCATGAACGCGGGCGAGAAGGGCGCGCAGGTCGTTAACCTGGGCGAGCATCGCCGCGTTATTGGCAGCGAACTCCGGTGAACGGGTATTGATCTGGGTGTGCAGGATGGCCATTCGGCTCACTCCATTGGTAGCCCGGATGCAATCCGGGGACTCTGTGTCGCACCAACTGCTCCCGGATTGCGCCAAGGCTTATCCGGGCTACGGTTCTTGCGGCGTAGGGTTATTTCGTTTCGTTAAACAGCTCGCGGCCGATCAGCATGCGGCGGATTTCGCTGGTGCCTGCGCCGATCTCGTAGAGCTTGGCGTCGCGCAGCAAACGGCCGGCCGGGTATTCGTTGGTGTAGCCGTTACCGCCGAGCAGCTGGATGGTGTCGAGGGCCATCTTGGTGGCCATTTCGGCGGTGTAGAGGATCACTGCGGCGGCGTCTTTGCGCGATTCCTCGCCACGGTCACAGGCCTTGGCGACGTTGTACAGGTAAGACTTGGAGGCGTTCATGCCGGCGTACATGTCGGCCAGCTTGCCCTGTACCAGCTGGAATTCGCCGATTGACTGCTTGAACTGCTGACGTTCGTGCACGTAGGGCAGCACCACGTCCATGCAGGCCGTCATGATCCCGGTCGGGCCGCCCGAGAGCACGGTGCGTTCGTAATCCAGGCCACTCATCAGCACGCGCACGCCAGCGCCTTCGGCGCCGAGAATGTTCTCTTCCGGTACTTCGCAATCTTCGAACACCAGTTCGCAGGTGTTGGAGCCGCGCATGCCCAGCTTGTCCAGCTTCTGGTGGCGGGAGAAACCCTTGTAGTCGCGCTCGACGATAAACGCGGTCATGCCGCGCGAGCCGGCGTTGATGTCGGTTTTGGCGTAGATCACATAGGTGTGGGCGTCGGGGCCGTTGGTGATCCACATCTTGTTGCCGTTGAGCACGTAGCGGTCGCCGCGTTTCTCGGCACGCAGCTTCATCGATACCACGTCAGAGCCGGCATTCGGCTCGCTCATGGCCAGGGCGCCGACGTGTTCACCGGAGCACAGCTTAGGCAGGTACTTGGCCTTTTGCTCGTGCGTGCCGTTCTTGCGGATCTGATTCAGGCACAGGTTCGAGTGCGCGCCGTAGGACAGGCCGACCGAGGCCGAGGCGCGGCTGATCTCTTCCATGGCCACCACATGGGCCAGGTAACCCATATTGGTGCCGCCGTATTCCTCTTCCACGGTCATGCCGAGCAGGCCCATGTCGCCAAACTTGCGCCACATATCCATGGGGAACTCGTTGTCGCGGTCGATCTGCGCGGCGCGCGGGGCCAGTTCGGCCTGTGAGAACTGATACACCGAGTCACGGAGCATATCGATGGTCTCGCCGAGACCGAAGTTGAGGGTCGGGTAGCTCATGGTTCCACCTGTAATTGTTCGAATTAAGTTCAGGAGATAACGGGTTGTTTTTTATCGGTTTCAGCTAGCGCGGCCAGGCAACGCTCTTCGGCGGTATCCAGCTCAAGCTGCATCTGCTCGATATCCAGCAGTTGCTGCTGCAGCTGGGCGCGGCGCTCGGCGATCTTCGCCATAAAGGTGTGCAGCTGCTTGTGATTGCCGTGCACCGGGTCGTACAGCTCGATCAGTTCCTTGCACTCGGCCAGGGAAAAACCGATGCGCTTGCCGCGCAGGATCAGCTTGAGGGTGACCTTGTCCTTGGCCGTGTAGATGCGCTCCTGGCCACGGCGCTCGGGGCTGAGCATCTGCTGTTCTTCATAGAAGCGAATGGCGCGGGTGGTGATGTCCAGCTCGCGGGCCAGTTCGGAAATAGAGTAGGTGGTGGCGGACATACGGCAGCGCTCTTGTTTACCTTTACGTTAACGTAAGGCTGCAGGCCGGTTTAGTCAACCTGCTTGATTTAGCGCCTTGCGAGTGGAGTTGTTAGCGGGGCTTGATCACTTTAAAAACAGTTGCTTAGCGCTCTTAGCTAAACACGCCATAAAGTATTGAGGCTGGCTAACGGCGGAGTCTGGTCGCCTAGGGATAAGCGCTTGGCTAGTTGATCGGCTGCCGCGCAGGCAAATAGCGCAGCACCCGTGCGTTTAGCAGGTCGACCAGCGCCGGGTCCATAAGCCCATAGTCGTCGGCGATATCCAGGCAGACGATGCGCTTATTGCCCAACTGGGCCTTGAACTTGCTGGTGAGCTTGCTGCGATGAACCCGTTGCATCACCAGAATCAGATCGGCCCAGGCCAACAGCTCGGGGCAGACCGGCGTGTCGGCGTCGTGGTTGACGCCGGCCGATGCGGTTTCTACGCCAGGCCAGTCAGCGAACAGTTGTTCGGCAGTGGGGCTGCGCAGGCGGTTCTTGGCGCAGATAAACAGCAGTTTCAGTGGCAAACAATCGTCCCTGATCGGCGCCGAGCTAAGCGCTATGGATAAATGAAAGACTTACGGCTTTCTACCGGCAAAGCCAAACAGCAAACCACCGGCGAGGATGGCACCGATGCCCGCCCAAACTGGCACGTTGACTCTTTCCTTCTCCTGCAGCGAGAGTTCGATCGGGCCGAGCTTCACTGCGGTGGTGTCCTTGGTGTAGCTGAAACCGCCATACAGCAGCCCCAACAGGCCTGCCACGACCAGTGCGATAGAGATAATCCGGATTGAATTCATGCTGTGATCCTCGTGCAGCGCCTGAGCTAATCGCCAGCGGTTTCATAGGCAGGGCCGTCCAGGCCATTGAAACACAGTGCTGGCATTCAGCAGGCGATTTACTTGATCACACATAGCGCGGCGTATTCGCCGTCAGGCTTTCTTTTCCTGGGCCGTGGCCTGCTGGGAAATTTCGATGATCTGCTCGCGCATCCAGCGGTTGGCCGGGTCCTGGTCGGTGCTTTCGTGCCAGTAGAGGTGAGTTTCCAGCGGCGTCATGTCCTTGATCGGCAGCTCGACAAAGTGCAGGTCATTACGCCGGGCGAAGCGCTCGGGCACGGTCATGGCCATATCAGTGCCTTGCAGTACGGTGGTGGCCATCAGGTAATGCTGCGAACGCAGGGCTATCTTGCGCTGGATGCCCATGCGGCCCAGGGCCAGGTCGACGTGGCCAAGACCGCTGCGGCGGCTGGAAATATGGATATGGGTCATGCCCATGTATTCGTCCAGGCTGATTTTCTCTTTGGCCAGCGGATGGCCACGGCGCATGGCGCACACGTAGCGGTCTTCCATCAACTTGACGTGGCGCACCTGCGGGTCGGTGTTGAGCGGCGCGTCCACGGCAAAATCCAGACGGCCAGCGGCCAGCTCTTTAGTGGTTTCGCGGCGCCGGGCCAGCATGCTCTCGATATTCACGTTCGGCGCCAGGCGGCGCAGGCGCTGAAACAGCGGCGGCAGGACGATGGCCTCGGTGAGGTCGGTCATGCTGATGCGGAAAGTCTTGTTGGCCTGCCCCGGGTTGAAGATGCGGCTTTCCTGCACGGAGATGCGCAGTTGCTGCAGCGCGTTGCGCACCGGGCCGATGATGTTCTGTGCCATAGGCGTGGGCACCATGCCCTGAGCGGTGCGCACAAACAGCGGGTCATTGAAGGTTTCACGCAGGCGAGCGAGGGCGTTGGATACTGCGGGCTGAGTAATGCCGACGATCTGCCCGGCCCGGGTCAGATTGGCCTCGGTGTAGATGGCATCGAAGACGACAAAGAGGTTGAGGTCGACCTTGTTCAGATTCATTGCACGCTCACTCCGAGTGATGATCGCTATCAGTGGAACATATATCGGTGATGAATGTTAATACACGGTGAGAATAGATTAGATAAATCCTAAGCCCTGTTCTAGCATCATTTCCACTTCACCGAACTCCCCAAAAATCAGCGTCAGAAGGTAGCCATCATGGATTTCGCCTACTCCCCCAAGGTTCAGCAGCTGCGTGAACGCGTCACCGCGTTTATGGAGAGCCATGTCTATCCAGCCGAGGCCGTGTTCGAGCAACAGGTCAATGAAGGCGACCGCTGGCAGCCCACCGCGATCATGGAAGAGTTGAAAGCCAAGGCTAAAGCCGAAGGCCTGTGGAACCTGTTTCTGCCGGAGTCCGAACTGGGTGCCGGGCTGACCAACACCGAATACGCGCCGCTTGCGGAAATCATGGGCAGCTCGTTGATCGGTGCCGAGCCGTTCAACTGCGCCGCGCCGGACACCGGCAATATGGAAGTGCTGGTGCGCTACGCCAACGAAGCGCAGAAAGAGCAATGGCTCAAGCCGCTGCTGGACGGCACCATCCGTTCCGCCTTCGCCATGACCGAGCCGGGCGTAGCGTCCTCCGATGCCACCAATATGCAGGCCAGCGCCGTGCGCCAGGGCGATGAGTGGGTGATCAACGGCCGCAAGTGGTGGACCTCCGGTGCTTGCGATCCGCGCTGCAAGATCATGATCTTTATGGGCCTGACCAACCCGGATGGCCCGCGCCACGCCCAGCATTCTATGATTCTGGTGCCGATGGACGCCCCTGGTGTGAAAGTGCTGCGCCCGCTGCCGGTCTTCGGCTACGACGACGCGCCGCACGGCCATGCCGAAGTACTGTTCGAAAACGTCCGCGTACCGTACGAGAACGTGCTGTTGGGTGAGGGCCGTGGCTTCGAGATTGCCCAGGGTCGCCTTGGCCCAGGCCGTATCCACCACTGCATGCGTTCCATCGGCATGGCTGAGCGCGCGCTGAAATTGATGTGCGAGCGCTCGATCAACCGTACTGCCTTCGGCAAGCCGCTGGCCCGCCTGGGCGGCAATATCGATCACATCGCCGACTCGCGTATGGAGATCAATATGGCCCGTCTGCTGACGCTGAACGCGGCTTATATGATGGACACCGTGGGCAACAAGATCGCGGCCAGTGAAATTGCCCAGATCAAAGTGGTCGCACCGAACGTGGCCTTGAAAGTGATCGACCGGGCGATCCAGATTCACGGCGGCGCCGGGGTGTCCAACGACTTCCCGCTGGCCTACTGGTACGCCATGCAGCGCACCCTGCGCCTGGCTGACGGCCCGGACGAAGTGCACCGCGCTGCTATCGGCAAGTTCGAAATCGGCAAGTACGTGTCGAAAGAAGTGATGAAAGCCAGCCGCTAAAACGCGTCACTGAAAAACCACAAGGCCCGCATCTGCGGGCCTTGTGCGTTGTGGCTAATGCAGTTTCAGGTTGCAATGCAGGCTCTGTGGAAGGGGCTTTAGCCGCGATTGATCGTGAATGCGTCGCGGCTAAAGCCCCCCACAATAGTGCAGTCTGTTCGTGTGTTTAGCCCGGCGGAGCTTGTTGATCATCTGGACTCGCGTTCTGTTGCAACCAGAGCAGGCGCATATGCAACTGCGCCGCGAAGGCGCGGGCAGCCTGTTCCTGATGGAAGATCAGGCTGCGGCGGCCCATGCGCACTTGCCAACGCAACTTGCCGCGCTGTAGCAGCGGCTCGATAACAATGCTCGGTGAACTCAAACGATCAATGCTCCTGCCTGGGGGCACGGGTTTTCAGTAACGACAGTATCACTCCGCCCGCCAGCAAGCCGAGGGTCATGCACAGTGAGAGCAGGGCGGGCACCTTGATCATGTCGTGGAGAAAGATCTTGCCACCGATAAACATCAACACCAATGCCAGAGCGTACTTGAGGTAGATAAAACGGTGCATCAACGCCGCCAAGGCAAAGTACAGCGCGCGCAGGCCGAGAATCGCAAAGATGTTCGAGGTGTAGACGATAAACGGGTCCTGGGAGATGGCCAGCACCGCCGGCACGCTGTCCACGGCAAACACCAGGTCGGCCAGCTCGATCAGCACCAGCGCCAGCAGCAGCGGGGTGGCATGCAGCAGGTGCTTGCCTGTTTTTCTATCCGGCTGGCGAACAAGAAAGCGGCCCTCGTGCATATCCTCGGTCACCCGCAGGTGTCTGCGCAGAAACTGCAGCAGGCGGTTCTGGCTGAGGTCCGGGTGCTGTTCTTCCTTGGCCGAAAGCATGCGCACGCCGGTAAACAGCAGAAACGCGCCAAACAGGTACAGCACCCATTCGAAGTTCTGCACCAGCGCCGTGCCCAGGCCGATCATCGTTGCGCGCAGCACGATCACCCCGAGAATGCCCCAGAACAACACGCGGTGCTGGTAGCGCCGGGGGATGGCGAAGAAGTTGAGAATCACCGCCATAACGAACACGTTGTCCATCGACAGCGATTGCTCGACCAGAAAGCCGGTGTAGAACTCCAGCGCCTTGGTCGCGCCCAGCTGCCACCAGATCCAGCCGCCAAAGGCCAGGCCAACGCTGAAATAGCCGCTGTATAGCAGCAGGCTCTCGCGCATCTCGATCTCGTGCTGATCGCGGTGCAGCACGCCGAGGTCGAGTATCAAGAGGCCGAGAATAATCAGTAGAAAGGCCAGCCAAAACCAGCCGGGGGTGCCGAACAGTGGGGTCGTGAGCATGCTTGTCAGGCTATCCATAGAGCCACCTCGAATGTCTGCCTAAGTTGAAAATCAACTCAGTGACTCCGACATCACGGTGAAGGCTCACCGCCAGAGGGGCCCGGCGTCACGCTGATTAAGCAATAGGCCTTGGCGGCGAACTTGGCAAGCGCAGGAGCGGGGGATTTCAGTTGCTGTACTGGTAGATGATCGGGGCAAAAATCCCGGTGTCGTGGCCATTTTTCAGGCACTGATTGAACTGCTCCAGGAACCAGCCCATCTTCAGCGCTTTGGCAATGCCCATGTGCTTGCTGTCGCTCTTGAATGGCACCGGTAGTGTGGTGAAGGCATCCGGATGCAGGCCAGGCCAGCTCTGGGCGAGCCTGCGAATATCGACGCTGGAGCCGATCAGGATCGCGTCGATGCGCTCACGCTGCAGCATGCCCAGGCCGCTGCGGGTGTCGTTGAAGCCGACGATGGTCAGGGTGCCGTTGGCCACGGCCTCGTCATATGCAGTGCCATAGCTGGTGCCGATGGTGGCGCCAATCAGTTTGTCTTTCAGGTCTGTGATGTTCTGGTAGGCAAACTCGCGGCCTTTCTGCACCACCAGCACGATATGTTCGGTAAAGATCGGCTCTGAAAAATCGAACAGCGTCAGGCGCTCATCACTGATCGACAAACCAATTACGCCGCCTTCACTGCGCTCGGCCATGGTGTAGGCGCGTTTCCACGGCAAGAGCTGGATCTGATAAGGCACCTGCATCTGGTTCAGGCAATGTTTGCTGATGTCCACGACAATGCCCTTGGCCTCGCCATCCTCCTCGAAGTACTTGGGGAAGCCATCATGCGCGCCAAACACCCGGAACACCTCTGCCTGGGCGGTTGGCCCGAACAGCATAACCAGCAGCAAAATCAGGTGCAGAGGCTTGCTTGCAGGCATGACAAAGTCTCAGGGCGTTGGGTGTGTGTTCAGCTTAGCCACTCGGCGCTGTTAATCACTGCCTGATGTTGCAATACCTGCAAACAACGCCGGGGCTGAGTCAGGTTTAGTAAACCCAGACTTCCACCCGACGGTTCTTGATTCGCCCGTCATCGCCGCTGTTGGCGGCCACCGGCAGCTCATCACCCATACCGATGATGTCGCGGAAGATCACGCCGCCCTTGTTCAGCTCACGGCGTACGGCCATGGCGCGCAGCTTGGACAACAGCTCGGCACGGGCAGTGTCGGCCTTGGCATCGCCGAAGCCGACCAGCACCACCTTGTCGTGCAGCTTGTTCTGCTCCTGCAGGTAGGCCATCAGCCGGTTGAGGTCGCGCAGGGCCTTGTTGTCGAGGTTGGCGCTGCCCTCCTGAAAGCGGAAGTTCACCGACAGACGTTGAGCGTTCTTCGCCAGAGCCTGATAGTTCGCCGGCATTTGCGCGTTGGCGGGGATTGTCACCGCTTGTACGGTCTGCGCGATAAACCCGCTCTGGTCGACAATCGCCTGACCGCGTGTGCTGTGGGCGAACTGCACCAATGCACGGCCCCAGGGGTTGCTCAGCTCCGGCTGGTTGTACAGAAACAGGCGGCGCGACAGCGGGTAATCCTCGGTGGCCACCAGGGTCAGGCTCGGCAGCATCGGCTGCGAGTCGCCGGCGGCAATCGCCACGGCCTTGGCCTGGCGGATATACGGCAGGCCGATAAAGCCGATGCCCTTAGGGTCCTGGCTGACCGAGTCGGAAAGCTTTTCGCTGGATTCAAAACGCTTGGCGCCAGGGGCCAGGGTTTTGCCGTTGGCGCTCAGTACCAGCTCCTTGAAGGTGTCGAAGGTGCCGGACTTGTCATCGCGGGCGTACAGGGTGATGGCCCCGGCTGGGGCGCCGAGTTGCGCCCAGTCAGTGATCTCGCCGGCAAATACCTGCGCCAGTTGTGCGGTATTAAGCGCGGCGAGCGGGTTGCTCGGGTGCAAAATAATGGCCAGGCCGTCGAGGGCGATGATCTGCTCGGCGCTGGCGCTTTTCAGGTCACCCAGGCTGAGCAGGCTGGCGGCTTCACTGTCCTTGATCGGCCGGGACGAGGCGGCCAGTTCGGCGCTGCCATCGGCTAATGAGGTAAAGCCGGTGCCCGAACCGTGAGCCGCCACTTCAATGCTTACGCTGCGGCCATCGGCGGTCTTACCGATGATCTTCTGCTCGTTTTCCGCCGCGCCCGCTTCGATGCGAATGGCACTCAGGCCCTGTTCTTCCAGCAGGCCTTTGACCAGCGCCGGGCCAAGGCGCGCTCCAATGGTGTTGGAGCCTTGGATGCGCAGCACGCTGCTGTTATCGCTGGGGATGGGCAGGGCGGCAAATACCGACCAGGGCAGTGCGTAGCAGATGGAGCCGAGCAGCAGAAAGCTGACGGTGCGAATCCAGGTATCACGTTCGAAGGCAGAGCAGGCGCGCAACATGCGGCAAACACCTTATATGGGTGAGTGAAAGTGCCGCGACGATAAGACAAAAAAGTGACTGCAATATGACAGTCACTTTTTCGATTGAGCGCTCTAGTACAGGGTTACTGCGCCAGCTCCAGCCAGATCGGCGCGTGATCCGATGGCTTTTCCATGCCGCGCAGGTCGTAGTCGACGCCGGCATCCTTGATCCGCGCCTGCAGCGCCTGGGAGGCGAGAATCACATCGATGCGCAGGCCGCGCTTGGGTTCGTCCTCGAAACCGCGACTACGGTAATCGAACCAGCTAAAGCGGTCATTCACCGCCGGGTTGAGGTGGCGGAAGCTGTCGACCAGACCCCAGTTCTTCAGGGTGGCCAGCCACTCGCGCTCTTCCGGCAGGAAGCTGCATTTACCGGTTTTCAGCCAGCGCAGGCGATTGGGTTCACCGATGCCGATGTCGCAGTCTTCCGGCGAAATATTGATATCGCCCATCACCACCAACGCCTGCTCGGGGCTGAACTGGCTAAGCAGCAGCTGTTGCAGGTCGGCATAGAAGCGCTGCTTGGCTGGGAACTTGGTCGGGTGGTCGCGGCTTTCGCCCTGCGGGAAGTAGCCATTCATTACCGTGACTGGGTTGCCCTGGGCATCGGCGAAGGTGCCGTAGATAAAGCGCCGCTGCGCGTCTTCGGCATCACCGGGAAAGCCCTTGTGCAGGCTTAGTGGTTCCTGGCGCGAGAGCAGGGCGACGCCGTAGTGGCCTTTCTGGCCGTGATAATGCACGTGGTAGCCGAGCTGGCGGATATCCGCCTCGGGGAACTGCTCGTCGGCCACCTTGGTTTCCTGCAGGCCGATCACATCCGGCTGGTGTTTCTCGATCAAGGCGGCCAGTTGATGGGGGCGTGCACGCAGGCCATTGATATTGAAGGAGACGATCTTCATGGGCGGCAGTCCTGGCTGTTGCTCTGGAAAGCCAGCGATGCTAGCCGATTAGCGGCCCTGCCGGCCAGCCTGTGGCGGTGCTGGGTGCGCGGTGCTAACGTGGCTGCAGGCCCAGTAAATCAAGAACAACAGAGGTCAAGCAGATGCCCAACAGTCTCGCCGAAGTACGCATGCTCGATGGCGGTTACGCCCGCGAAGCACGCTCGTTGCTCTATCACGCCTACCGCCACGACCCCACCTTCGCCTACCTGTTTGAAGCCGAACGTCCCGGCTATGACCAGCGTGTGCGCGCCACCGTACGCGAACTGGTGCAGCAGCACTTTAATGAGGACCTGCCGGCCATTGGCCTGCTGATCGACGACCGCCTGATCGGCATGGCGCTGATTGCACCGCCGCAACGGCGCATGGACATCACCGAAAGCTGGGGCTGGCGCATGCGCATGCTGCTGACCGCTGGTTTCCGTTGTACCAAGCGCTATCTGGAATATCACGACGCAGTGATCGCCTGCCTGCCACCGGGGCCGTACCACGTACTGCCACTGCTGGGCATTCACCCGGAATACCAGGGCAAGCACCTCGGCGAGCAACTGCTTGAGGCGCTGCACAACTGGTGCGCCGAAGACGCCAGTTCCCAGGGCGTGGTACTGGATACCGGCAATGGACATTACCTGGATTTCTATAAGCGTCAGGGTTACGAGGAAATCGGCGAAGTGGCGATTGGCCCAATTATCGAGCACGTGTTTTTCCATCCCAGCCCGCAAGAAGCAATCAAGGCCAGCGCCTGAGAATGGCCGACTCGATGTGTTTGCCGACACATCGAGTCGCAACTATTTGCCCGCACTGGTGCTCTAAGTCGGCCCTGAGCTCGTGCTAGCATCGCCCTCATGTGTGTTTTCCCCAACCTTCTCGCCGGGCTGTTTCTCCTGCTGCTGAGTGCTACGGCCCTGGCCGAAGCGCAGTTGCGTGTGCGGGTTGAACCGGCCAATAGCGCGCTGAAGAGCAATATCGAGGGCTATATCGGCAGCCTGGGCGAGCGCGATGCCGAGGCCCTGCAGCGTTTTCGCCGAGTCGCCGAGAACCAGGCCGAGAAGGCCGCCCAGGCGCTGGGCTATTACCAGACGCAGATCAGCAGCGAAGTCAGCGAGGGCACGACACCGCGCCTGACCCTGCGCATCCAGCCCGGTGAGCCGGTGCGGTTACGTGATGTGGTGGTGCGCGTCGACGGGCCTGCCGCACAGCTACGCGCCTTCCGCACACCCAATGACCCGCAGCTGCGCAGCGGCGCGCAGCTCAATCACGGGCGTTACGATACGGCCAAGCGCGAGATTCAGAATCAGGCCTCGCGCTATGGCTTCTTCGCCGGGCGTTTTAGTCAGCAGCGACTGAGCATCGATCCCGCCGCCGGGGTTGCCGATATCGAGCTGATCTATCTCAGCGGGCCGCGTTATCAACTGGGTGAAGTGAGTTTTGTCGGCGATGCGCCCTTCGATGAGCAGTTGCTGCAGCGCATGGTGCCGTTCCCGGCCGACACGCCCTACGACTCGGCGCTGATTGCCGAGCTGTATCAGGCGCTGCGCTCCAGCGGCTATTTCGAGTCGGTGCAGGTGGATGCCAACCCTGGCAGCGCAACCGCCGAACAGATCCCCGTGCAGGTTCAGTTACAGGCGCGCAAGCCGCGCAGCATGGGGTTGGGGCTAGGGTTTTCCACCGACGTTGGCCCGCGTGGCCGGGCCAACTGGACGCGGCACTGGGCCAACCCGCAGGGGCACAGCTATGGCGCGGAGTTCGAGCTGTCGGCGCCGCGGCAGAATGTCGGCCTGTGGTACGACGTGCCGCTCGACCCACCGCTGACCGACAAGCTGCGCGTGGCCGGCGGTTACCAGGCCGAAGACCTGGCCAATACCGACAGCAGCAGCCGCCTGCTGACCTTCGGCCCGGAATGGCACAGCAAGCTCGACAGCGGCTGGCAGCGCGTGCTCTCGCTGAAGTGGCGGCACGAACAGTACGACCTCGGTGATGACGCCGGCACCAGCACGCTGTTGATGCCGGGCCTGAGTTATTCCTATCTGCACAGTGACAACCAGATCGACCCCAACCACGGCTATCGCCTGCAGCTCGATCTGTCTGGTGCGGCCAAGGGGCTGTTGTCCGATGCCAATGTGCTGCACGGCAATATCCAGCTCAAGGGTCTGACCACTGTCTTTAACCGCCATCGACTGCTCGGCCGGGTGCAAGTGGGCGGCACTGAGTCCGATGGCTTTGCCAAGGTGCCGCCGTCGCTGCGCTTCTTCGCCGGGGGCGACCAGAGCGTGCGCGGTTATGACTACCAGAGCCTGTCGCCGGAGAACCGTGCCGGCGACAAGATCGGCGGGCGCTATCTGTTTACCAGCAGCCTGGAATACCAATACAGCCTGACTGAGCGCTGGCGCTTGGCGAGCTTCTTCGACCAGGGCAATACCTTCGATTCGCTGGCGATTCCCTCGCTAAAAAGCGCGGTGGGCGTTGGCGTGCGCTGGGTGTCACCGTTGGGGCCGCTGCGCCTCGATCTGGCACACCCACTGGATGATCAGGGCGGTGTGCGCCTGCATTTCTCCATGGGGCCGGAACTGTGAAGCGCGGGCTGCGTAATGGGCTGTTCGGTCTGCTCGGGCTGCTGCTGGTGCTGGCCATCAGCCTGAGCCTGCTGCTGGGCACCCAGGGCGGCAGCCGTTGGTTATTGGCGCAGGTGCCGGGCTTGCAGGTGGACGAGTTTACAGGCCACCTGGGGGGCAACTGGAGTGCGACTCAGCTGCGCTGGCAGCAAGGTGAGAGCAGCGTACAGGTTATGGCGCCTCGCCTGGAGTGGTCACCTACCTGCCTGTTGCGCCTGACGCTGTGTGTCGAGCAACTGCGCAGCGGGTCGATCAGCCTGGTATTCCCGGATGATCAGCAGCCCAGCAGCGAGCCGTTCGCCCTGCTGGACCTGAGCCTGCCGCTGGCACTGCAACTAGGCGAGGTGCAGATCGGCAGTCTGCAGCTTAATGGCGTCGAGCAGCTGCAAGGCCTGCAGCTGGCCGCACGCTGGACTGCGCAGGGCATTCAGGTCGACAACCTCAGCTTGCACACCGCCGATCTGCAGCTGGCGTTGCAGGGCCGGGTGCAAACCACCGGCAACTGGCCGCTGCAGCTCAGTGGACAGCTGCAATTGCCAGCGCCCGAGCAACAGGCCTGGCCGCTGGCACTGCAGCTCGAAGGTGAGCTGCGCGAGCGGGTGCAGATCACGGCCAGCAGCAGCGGTTATCTGACTGGCGAACTGAGCGGTTGGCTGCAACCCTTGGCTGAACACCTGCCAGCGCAACTGCGTTTGCAGGTTGCCGCTTTCAAGGCCAGCGCCGAGTTGCCGGATACCTTGAATCTTGAGCAGGTTGAGCTAAATGCCCAGGGCGATCTGCAGGACGGCTATCAGGTCGTCGGCAGCGCCAGCCTGCCGGCAAGCGAGGGACCGATTGCCTTGGCGCTGGCGGGGTTGCTTAAGGCCGACGGCGCAGCGATCAGCAACTTGAGCCTGACCGCCAGCCCGGAGCAGCAGGTGCAGCTTAGCGGCGAGCTGAGCTGGCAACAGGGCCTGAGCCTGGACAGCCACTTTAATTGGCAGAACTTTCCCTGGCAGCGCCTCTATCCTCTGGATGAAGAGCCGCCTGTGGCGCTGCGGGTACTTAATGGTGAGCTGGCCTATCAGGATGGCAACTACCTCGGCCATTTTGCCGCCGAGCTGGATGGCCCCGCTGGCGCCTTTAGCCTGCAAAGCCCGCTGAGTGGCGATCTACAGAAGCTGTATTTGCCTGAGCTGCGCCTGCAGGCCGGCCAGGGCCGCGCCGAAGGCCAGGTCAGCCTGGGGTTTGCCGAGCAGTTGAGCTGGGATGTGCGTTTGCAGTTGAGTCAGCTTGACCCCGCATACTGGCTGGTCGAATTGCCCGGCAGCCTGGCCGGCCCGTTAAATAGCTCCGGCAGCCTGATTAATCAGCAGCTCAATCTCAACGCCGATATCGATCTCAGCGGTCGTTTGCGCGGGCAGCCGGCCAAGCTGCTGGCGAAGTTTGCCGGCGGCTTGGAGCAAGGCGAGTTGAGTGCCCTGGATATCCGCCTGGGGGATAACCGCATCAGCGGCCAAGCGGCGCTGCGTCAACAGTTGAGCGGTCAATTGCTGTTGGCAATGCCAAGGCTGGGGCAGCTTTGGCCGGGCCTGCAGGGGCAGCTCAATGGCCAGCTGGATTTGGCCGGAAACCTGCAAGCACTCCAAGGCCAGTTACAGCTGCAAGGTCAGCGCCTGGCTTTTGCCGACCAGCGCCTGCAACAGCTAAAGCTCGACGCCAGCCTGAACAGTGCCCAGCGTGGCCGGATTACCCTGGAGGCACTGGGTATTCAGCTGGGCGAAACCGAGCTGGGGCGCCTGGACGTCACTGCCGCCGGTGATCAGCAGCAACAAAGTCTTGAGCTGCAACTGCAAGGTCCCCTGTTGCAAAGTCAGCTGGCCCTGGCCGGCAAGCTGGATAAGGGCAACTGGCGCGGCAGCCTGAGCCGTGGCGAGGTGCAAAGCGGCGGCCAGGATTGGCGCCTGCAACAACCGGCCACGCTGGTGCGGCTGGCCAATGGGCAGCTCAGCCTGGGTGCGCATTGCTGGCGTTCTGGCGATGCCAGCCTGTGTGGCGCGGAGCAGCGCCTGCTGCCCCAGCCCAAGCTGAACTACCAGCTAAGCAACTTCCCCATGGACAGTCTGGCGCAGTGGTGGCCCAAGGATTTCGCCTGGCAAGGCCAGCTCAATGGCCGGCTGCAGCTGGATCTGCCGGCCAGCGGGCCGAATGGCAGCCTGGAGTTGGATGCCGGCAGCGGTATCTGGCGTATTCGTGATCAACAACAGTGGTTGGACTTTACCTACGACAGCCTGCGCCTGAGCGCGCAATTGCGCCCGCAACGTATTGACAGCCTGCTGGAGTTGCGTGGCCCGGCTATCGGCGAACTATCCCTGCAGGCTCAACTTGATCCGCGCCCGGCGAGCAAGCCGCTGTCTGGCAGCTTCCGCCTCAACGGCCTGGACCTGGCGCTGGCGCGTCCGTTTGTGCCGATGGTCGAGCGTATCGCCGGGCAACTGAATGGCGCGGGCACCTTGTCAGGCGGGCTGCTGGCGCCGCAGATCAACGGCAACCTGCGCGTGTTGAATGGCGAAATCAGCGGTGGCGAGCTGCCGATGAATATCGAGCAGCTGCAACTACAGGCGCGCATCGAGGGTGAGCGGCTGCAGCTGGAGGGCGATTGGCGCAGTGGCGAGCAGGGCCAGGGCAGCCTGAATGGCGAGCTGAGCTGGGCCGATGGATTGCTCGCGGATATGCAGCTGCGCGGCAGTCGTCTGCCGGTGACGGTGGAGCCCTACGCCGCGCTGGAAGTTGCGCCGGATCTGCGCCTGAGCCTGCGTGGTGAACAGCTGGCGGTGGCCGGCAAGGTGCTGATCCCCAGCGGCAAGATTCAAGTGCGCGAACTGCCGCCCTCAACCGTGCAGGTTTCCAGCGATGCCGTGGTGGTGGGCCGCGACAGCACGCAGCAGCAGGCTACGGCAATCGCCATGGATATCGATGTTGAAGTCGGCCAGCAGCGTCTGACCTTCAGCGGCTTTGGCCTGGAGGCCGAGCTGCTTGGCCGCGTGCATATCGGCAATGACCTGGATACCCGTGGCGAGCTGAGCCTGAACAAGGGCCGCTTCCGCGCCTATGGTCAGCGCTTGAATGTGCGCCGCGCGCGCCTGCTGTTTGCCGGGCCTATCGATCAGCCGTTTCTTGATATCGAGGCGGTGCGTCAGGTCGATGACGTGACTGCCGGCCTGCGCCTCAGTGGCAATGCCGCGCAACCGACCAGTACGGTGTTTTCCGAGCCGGCCATGAGCCAGGAGCAGGCGCTGTCCTACCTGGTTATGGGGCGGCCGCTGGGGCAGGGCGGTGGTGACAACAGCATGCTGGCGCAAGCTGCGCTGGCCCTGGGCATGGCCGGCAGTGCACCGCTGGTCAATACCTTGGCGCAGGGCCTGGGCATCAGCGATTTTCAACTCGACACCCAGGGCTCGGGGGTGACCACCAGCGTGGTTGCCAGCGGCAACCTGTCCGAGCGTTTGAGCCTGCGTTACGGCGTGGGGGTATTCGAGCCAGCCAATACCATCGCCTTGCGCTATGAACTGAGCCGACGGCTCTACCTAGAGGCTGCCAGCGGATTGGCCAGCTCCCTGGATTTGTTCTATCGACGCGATTTCTAGGCCATGTTTCTGCGGGGCAACGCTGGATTAACCCAGTTAATTCGCGTTTAAATTGCGCCCCTCGCTCAAAACGTCTGAGCGTTGAAATCTAAACAGTGAAAACCACTATCACAGTCTTCATATACTGACCGCCGCTGATCACCGGGCAGTCATTGCGCTGACTGGTATAGCCCGATCCGTTGTTTGCAGACGCGCCAACCCGGCTCGCGTTCTGCGTAACAGCCTGGCCTACCCGGCAATCGGACAAGCGAAGGCTACCCACCTCGCGTTCACTACAAGAATAAGGAAATGAGCATGGAATTCGTCAACACCCTGGTCAATCAACTCAATGGCGTGGTCTGGGGCCCGCCCATGTTGGTGCTGATTCTCGGCACCGGTCTGTTCCTCATGTTGCGCCTGAAATTCATGCCGCTGAGCAAGATCGGCGCCGGCTTCAAACTGATGTGGCAAGGCCGCCAGAAAGGCGATGCCGAGAGCGGCGAGATCAGTCCGTTCCAGGCATTGATGACCTGCCTGGCCGCCACTGTGGGTACCGGTAATATCGCTGGTGTAGCCACCGCAATCTTCCTCGGCGGCCCAGGTGCATTGTTCTGGATGTGGTGTACCGCACTGGTTGGCATGGCCACCAAGTACTGCGAAGTGGTGTTGGCGGTGCATTACCGCGAGAAGGATAAGCGCGGCGAACACGTCGGCGGCCCGATGTACGCGATCAAAAACGGCCTGGGCAAAAAGTGGCTGTGGCTGGGTACCGCGTTCGCCATCTTCGGCGGCTTTGCCGGTTTCGGCATCGGCAACATGGTGCAGGTCAACAGCATGGCCGCAGCCTTGCACACCACCTTCAACATTCCGCTGTGGGTCACCGGTGTGGTGACCATGCTGTTTGTCGGCATGGTGATCCTCGGCGGTATCAAGCGTATCGGTAAGGTGGCGGCGACTCTGGTGCCGTTTATGTGTGTCGCCTACATCATCGCCGCGTTGGTGGTGCTGGTGGTCAACGCCTCGGAGATCCCGGCGGCCTTTGAAATGATCTTCACCTACGCCTTTACCCCGATTGCGGCTACCGGTGGTTTTGCCGGTGCAGCGGTAATGGCAGCGATTCGTTTCGGTGTGGCGCGCGGTATTTTCTCCAACGAAGCAGGCCTGGGTACTGCAGGTATCGCTCAGGCGGCCGGCACCACCAATAGCCCGGTACGTTCGGGGATGATCGGCATGCTCGGGACCTTTATCGACACCATCATCATCTGCTCGATGACTGGCCTGGCGATCATCACCTCCGGCGTATGGACCAGCGGTGCCAGCGGTGCAGCGCTGTCGGCGGCAGCCTTCGAGCAGGCCATGCCGGGCGTCGGTGGTTATATTCTGACTATCGCCCTGGTGGTGTTTGCCTTTACCACCATCCTCGGCTGGAGCTATTTCGGCGAGAAATGCTGGGAATACATGGTCGGCACCAAGTCGATCCTGCCGTTCCGCATTCTCTGGGTGGTTGCCGTGCCGTTTGGCGCGATTGCCCAGCTGGACTTCGCCTGGCTGGTGGCGGACACCCTCAATGGTTTGATGGCGATCCCCAACCTGCTGTCGCTGCTGTTGCTCAGCCCGATCGTGGTCAAGCTGACCAAGGATCACTTCGCAAAAAATTGATGTGTCGCCTGGGCGGGCAGGGTAGTCTGACTCCTTGGTCAGCTATGCCTGCCTCCCTTCAAGAGGGCGCGAGCTTGCCATTTGGCAGGTTCGCGCCCTTACTTGTTTTCCGCCCCTCATTTCCACTGATAAGGATCGTTCCCATGGCACAAGTCACCCTCAAAGGTTCCCCGGTTGAAATCACCGGTCAACTGCCGCAGATTGGTCAGCAAGCACCGGCGTTTAGCCTGGTTGCCGGTGACCTGAGCGATGTGAGCCTGGCCAGCCTGGCCGGCAAGCGCAAAGTTCTGAACATTTTCCCAAGCGTCGACACCCCGACCTGCGCCACCTCCGTGCGTACGTTCAATGCCAGCGCGAGCAAGCTGGCCAACACCGTGGTGCTGTGCATTTCCACCGACCTGCCGTTCGCCCAGGCGCGTTTCTGCGGTACTGAAGGTCTGGAAAACGTGATCAACCTGTCGACCATGCGTGGCGCTGACTTCCTGCAGAACTACGGCGTGGCCATTGCCAGCGGCCCGCTGGTGGGTGTTGCCGCCCGTGCGGTGGTGGTGCTGGATGAAAACGACAAGGTGCTGCACAGCGAGCTGGTTGGCGAAATTGCCGATGAGCCGAACTACGACGCCGCGATTGCTGCGCTCAAGTAACACCCGCTTAATGCGTGTCCAACGGCCTGCTTTGCAGGCCGTTTTTGTTGATGTAGGTTTTTATGACAAGCACTTTTCATTTGTGGATCAGATATTTAGTTACGTAAGGAAAAGGTAAATAGGCGGTAAAGAAGCTTTGCAGGCCGGCTGATACTGCATATCGTTCACGCTCCCCAAGGAAGTGATCGTTGCCATGCCTGATACACAGCTCACCCCCCGTCCTCGCAACCTGTCGCGCCAATGGCTGGTCGGCTCGCTCGCGCTGGCTGTTCTCGCCTTATTGCTGTGGTGGTTCTGGCCCAGCCCGCCGGAAGCGCCCAAGCGTGGCGGGCCTTGGCGCGATGGCGGGCCGGTGCCGGTGCGCGTGGCGACCGTCAGTCAGGGCGATTTCCCGATTGAGCTCAAGGCTCTGGGCACCGTCACTGCCTACAACACGGTGAATGTGCGTGGCCGGGTGGAGGGTGAGCTGGTCAAGCTGCTGTTCAAGGATGGCCAGCAGGTTAAGGCCGGCGACCTGCTCGCAGTGATCGATCCGCGCTCTTACGAGATCGCCCTGCAACAAGCTCAAGGCGCGTTGCAGGAAAGTCAGGCGCAGCTGCGTAATGCCGAGCTGGACCTGGCGCGTTACCGTGGCCTGTTCGCCGAAGACTCGATTGCCAAGCAGACCCTCGACACCCAGGAAGCCCTGGTCAACCAATACCGTGGCGGGATCAAAAGCCTGCAGGCGAATGTTGCCACCGCGCGGCTGAACCTGGATTTCACCCAGGTACGCGCGCCTATTAGCGGCCGCCTGGGCATCCGCCAGGCCGATGTCGGCAACCTGGTCAGCTCCGGCGATGCATTACCGCTGGTGGTGATTACCCAGACCCTGCCGATTGCCGTGATGTTTACCCTGCCCGAAGCCGAATTGCCGGCAGTGGTGCAGCAGCTGCGTAGCGGCGCAACCCTGGCCGTCGAGGCCTGGGACCGCAGTGAAAAACTCAAACTGGCCGACGGTGAGCTGGAAAGCGTCGACAACCTGATCGACACCGCTACCGGCACGGTCAAGCTCAAGGCACGCTTCGCCAACGCCGAAGAAATGCTCTTCCCCAATCAGTTCGTCAACGTGCGCCTGCGGGTGAAAACCCTGCAGAACGTCACCCTGATGCCAGCCGCCGCGCTGCAGTTCGGCGCCAGCGGCACCTTCGCCTATGTGGTGGACGCTGAAGACAAGGTGCAGCTGACGCCGATCAGCGTTGGCGCCAGCGATGGCCAGCTCAGTGTGGTCGAACAGGGGCTCAAAGCCGGTGATCGCCTGGTGCTGGAAGGCACCGACCGCCTGCGTTCGGGCAATCCGGTCGAAGTGATTGGCGATAAACCGGTTGCCGCTCAGAGCGAAGCACTTACGCCTGAGCGCAAAGGAGCGCCGCGCGTCCAATGAACGCCTCCCGCCTGTTTATCCTGCGTCCGGTCGCCACCACGCTGATCATGCTGGCGATCTTCCTCAGCGGCCTGATCGCTTACCGCATGCTGCCCGTATCGGCGCTGCCGGAAGTGGATTACCCGACCATCCGGGTGATGACCCTCTATCCCGGCGCCAGCCCGGACGTGATGACCAGCGCCGTCACCGCGCCGCTGGAGCGCCAATTCGGCCAGATGGCCGGGCTGAAACAGATGTCCTCGACCAGCTCGGGCGGCGCCTCGGTGATTACCCTGCGCTTTAACCTGGAGGTGAAGCTGGATGTCGCCGAGCAGGAAGTGCAGGCGGCGATCAATGGCGCGAGCAACCTGCTGCCCAGCGATTTGCCGGCACCGCCGGTGTACAACAAGGTCAACCCGGCTGACACCCCGATACTGACCCTGGCCATCAGCTCGAAAACCATGCCGCTGCCGCAGGTGTTTGATCTGGTCGATACCCGCCTGGCGCAAAAACTCGCGCAAACCAGCGGCGTCGGCCTAGTCAGCCTGGCCGGCGGGCAACGCCCGGCGGTGCGTTTGCGGGTCAACCCGGAAGCCTTGGCCTCTTATGGCTTGAACCTCAGTGATGTGCGCACGCTGATTACCGCCAGCAACGTCAACCAGCCCAAGGGCAACTTCGACGGCCCAACTCGGGTGTCGCAACTGGACGCCAACGACCAACTGAAATCCGTCGACGAATACCGCGAACTGATTCTCGGCTACAAGGACGGCGCCACCCTGCGCCTGAAAGATGTTGCCAGCATCATCGACGGCGCCGAGAACCAGCGTCTGGCTGCCTGGGCCAACCGCAACGAAGCGGTGCTGGTCAACGTGCAGCGTCAGCCCGGGGCCAACGTCATCGATGTGGTCGACCGTATCCAGACCCTGCTGCCCAATCTGACCCAGGGCCTGCCGGCTAGCGTCGAGGTTAGCGTGCTGACCGACCGCACCGAAACCATCCGCGCGGCGGTCAAGGGTGTGCAGCATGAACTGCTGCTGGCCATCGCCCTGGTGGTGCTGGTGACCTTCCTGTTTCTGCGCAAGGTCTCGGCGACCATCATCCCGTCCATCGTCGTGCCGCTGTCCTTGGTTGGCACTTTCGGCGTGATGTACCTGGCCGGTTTCACCATCAACAACCTGACACTGATGGCCCTGACCATCGCCACCGGCTTTGTGGTGGACGACGCCATCGTCATGCTGGAGAACATCGCCCGCCATTTGGAGGAGGGCGAAACCCCGCTGAATGCAGCGCTGAAAGGTGCGAGGCAGATCGGTTTTACCCTGGTCTCGCTGACCATCTCGCTGATCGCCGTGCTGATTCCCCTGCTATTTATGGCCGATGTGGTGGGGCGGCTGTTCCGCGAATTCGCCATCACCCTGGCGGTGGCGATTCTGATTTCCCTGGTGGTGTCGCTGACTCTGACGCCGATGATGTGCGCGCGCCTGCTCAAGGCGGAAAAGCCCGAAGAAGAAGGGCGTTTCTACCGCGCCGCGGGAGCGGTGATCGACGGCATGATCACCCGTTACGGTGTGTGGCTGACCTGGGTGCTCAAGCATCAGCCGCTGACCTTGCTGGTGGCCATCGGCACCCTGGCGCTGACTGTGCTGCTGTATCTGGCCGTGCCCAAGGGCTTCTTCCCGGTGCAGGACACCGGGGTGATCCAGGGCATTTCCGAAGCACCGCAGTCGATTTCCTTCCGCGCCATGAGCGAGCGTCAGCAGCGCCTGGCCGAAGTCATTCTGCAGGACCCGGCCGTGGCCAGCCTGTCGTCCTATATCGGCGTCGACGGTGACAACCCGACGCTGAACAGCGGCCGTCTGCTGATCAATCTGACGCCACGGGCCGAGCGCGATGTCAGCGCCAGTCAGATCATCGAGCGTCTGCGCCCAGAACTGGCGCGGATTCCCGGGATTGAGCTGTACCTGCAGCCGGTGCAGGACCTGTCCATCGAGGATCGGGTCAGTCGCACGCAGTTCCAGTTCAGCATGGAGTCGCCGGATATCAGCCTGCTGGAAGAGTGGGTGCCCAAGCTGGTCAGCGCGCTGCGCGAGCAGCCGGAGCTGACTGACGTGGCCAGTGACCTGCAGAACCGTGGCCTGCAGGTGTTTCTGCAGATCGACCGCGACATGGCCGGGCGCCTCGGCGTAAGCATTGCCGATATCGACAACGCGCTGTACGACGCCTTTGGCCAGCGGCAGATTTCCACCATCTACACCCAGGCCAGCCAGTACCGCGTGGTGCTGGAAAGCGAGAATGCCGGCAGCATCGGCCCAGCCGCGCTGCGGCAGATTCACGTCAAGGCCGCCGATGGCCAGCAGGTCGCACTGTCGACCCTGGCCCAGGTCGAGGAGCGCGCCGCGAGCCTGCTGATCAACCATATCGGCCAATTCCCGGCAGCCACGCTGTCATTCAACCTGGCCAGCGGCGTATCGCTGGGCGAGGCGGTGGCGGTGATCGAGCGGGTTGAGCAGGAGATCGGCATTCCGCCGGCGGTGCAGAGCCGCTTCCAGGGCGCGGCAGAAGCCTTCCGTGCCTCGCTGTCGAGCACCTTACTGCTGATTCTCGCGGCCATCGTCACCATGTATATCGTGCTCGGCGTGCTTTACGAGAGCTATATCCACCCGATCACCATCCTCTCCACCTTGCCTTCGGCCGGGGTTGGCGCGCTGCTGGCGTTGCTGCTTAGCGGTAACGAACTGGGCCTGATTGCGATCATCGGCATCATCTTGCTGATCGGCATCGTCAAGAAGAACGCGATCATGATGATCGACTTCGCCCTCGACGCCGAACGCAACCAGGGCATGCAGCCGGAAGCGGCGATTTACCAGGCGGCGCTGCTGCGCTTTCGGCCGATTCTGATGACCACCCTGGCCGCGCTGTTTGGCGCGATCCCGCTGATGTTGGCCACTGGCTCCGGGGCTGAACTGCGCCAGCCGCTGGGCCTGGTGATGGTTGGTGGGCTGCTGCTGAGCCAGGTGCTGACGCTGTTTACCACGCCGGTGATCTACCTGTACTTCGATCGCCTGTCGCGGCGGGTCAGCGGCCGTAGCGCCGCCGGGGTGGCGGTGTGAGGGTTTTGTGTAGGAGCCAGCTTGCTGCGGCCCGGCGTCCTGGCGATGCTTTAATCGCAAGCAAAGCGCCGAAGCGTAGCCCGGATGCAATCCGGGAGCGGTATCACCCGTTAAACTTTCTCCCGGATTTCATCCGGGCTACAAAAAAATGCCACTCCGCGAGCTTAAGCGAACAGGCTCTTACAGGGGCTGTGGCATGAACCTCTCCGCGCCCTTTATCCGCCGGCCGGTGGCAACCCTGCTGCTGAGCCTGGCGATTCTGCTGCTCGGCGGCGTCAGCTTCGGCCTGCTGCCGGTGGCGCCGCTGCCGCAGATGGATTTCCCTACGATTACCGTGCAGGCCAGCCTGCCGGGGGCCAGCCCGCAGATCATGGCCTCCAGCGTGGCCACGCCGCTGGAGCGCTCGCTCGGCACAATCGCCGGCATCAGCCAGATGAACAGCCGCAGCAGCCAGGGCAGCACGCGGATCATGCTGCAGTTCGATCTGGATCGTGATATCAACGCCGCCGCCCGTGAGGTGCAGGCGGCGATCAATGCTTCGCGCGAGCTATTGCCCAGTGGTATGCGCAGCATGCCGACCTACCGCAAGGTCAACCCGTCGCAGGCGCCGATCATGGTGCTGTCGCTGACCAGCGACGTGCTCAACAAGGGTCAGCTGTACGACGTAGCCTCGACCATTCTGGCGCAGAAGCTGGCCCAGGTCACCGGCGTCGGTGAAGTGCAGATTGGCGGCAGCTCGCTGCCCGCCGTACGTGTGGCGCTGGAGCCGCGTCTGCTCGATCAGTACGGCATCGCCCTGGATGAAGTGCGTCAGAGCATCAGCGCAGCCAATGCCAAACGGCCGAAAGGCGCAGTGGAAGATGCCGAGCGGCACTGGCAGGTGCAGGCCAGCGATCAGCTGGAGAAAGCCGCCGATTACCTGCCGCTGATCATTCGCTACCAGGATGGCGCAGCGGTGCGCCTCGGTGATGTCGCGAGCGTCACCGATGGCGTTGAGGACCGCTACAACAGCGGTTTCTTCAACGATGAGCAAGCCGTGCTGCTGGTGATCAACCGCCAGACCGGGGCCAATATCATCGAAACCATCGCTGGCATTCGCGAGCAATTGCCGTCCTTGCGTGCGGTGATCCCCGCCAGCATTGAGCTGGAAGTGGCGATGGACCGCTCGCCAGTGATCCGCGCCACCCTGCACGAGGCCGAGCAAACCCTGCTGATCGCCGTGGTGCTGGTGATTCTGGTGGTGTTCGCCTTTCTCGGCCGTTGGCGCGCGGCGCTGATTCCAGCGCTGGCCGTGCCGGTGTCACTGGTCGGCACCTTTGCGGTGATGTACCTGCTGGATTTCTCCCTGAACAACCTGTCGCTGATGGCGCTGATTATCGCCACCGGTCTGGTGGTGGACGACGCCATAGTCGTTTTGGAAAACATCTCGCGGCATATCGAGGCCGGCGAAACACCCATGGCGGCGGCGTTCAAGGGCGCGCGCGAGGTGGGCTTCACCTTGCTAGCGATGAACCTGTCGCTGGTCGCGGTGTTTATCTCGATCCTGTTTATGGGCGGCATCGTCGAGCGGCTGTTCCGCGAGTTCTCTATCACCCTGGCGGTGGCCATCGTGATTTCCCTGCTGGTGTCGTTGACCCTGACGCCCATGCTCTGCGCGCGTTGGCTCAAGTCTGAAACCGCCGAGCACCAGCCCAGCGCCATGCAACGTTGGGGCGGGGCGGTGCAGACGCGCGTGCTGGCGTTTTACGCGCGTGGTCTGGACTGGGCGCTGCGCCATTCGCTGTTGATGTTGTTTAGCCTGCTGGCGACCATCGCCCTGAATATCTTTCTGTTTGTCAGCGTGCCGAAGACCTTTATGCCGCAGCAGGACACCGGTCAACTGGTGGGCATGATCCGTGGCGACAACGGCCTGTCGTTTCAGGTTATGCAGCCGAAGATGGAAATCTTCCGCCGCGCGGTGCTGGCCGACCCTGCGGTGGAGAGTGTGGCCGGGTTTATCGGCGGCAGCGGCGGGATCAACAACGCCTTTATGATCGTGCGCCTCAAACCGGTCGCCGAGCGCAAGGTCAGCTCCCAGGAGGTGATCAACCGCCTGCGCCATTCGGTGCCGAAAGTGCCCGGCGGGCGGATGTTTCTGATGCCCGACCAAGACCTGCAGATCGGTGGGCGGGAAGGGCGCAGCTCGGAAACCGAATACATGTTGCTGTCCGGCGACCTGGACGAGTTGCGCAAGTGGCTGCCGCCGGTGCGTGAGGCGCTGCGGGCCTTGCCGGAACTGACCGATATCGACGCCAAGGAAGCCGAAGGCACCCAGCAGATTCGCCTGGTGGTTGACCGCGATATGGCCAAACGCCTGGGCGTGGACATGAACATGATCACCGCAGTACTGAATAACGCCTTTAGCCAGCGCCAGGTGTCGACCATCTACGACAGCCTGAATCAGTACAGCGTGGTGATGGAGATCAACCCGCAGTTCGCCCAGTACCCGGAAACCCTCGACCAGATTCAGTTGATTACCGCCGAGGGCGCGCGGGTGCCGCTGTCCAGCTTCGCCCGTTGGGAGCGCAGCCTGGAAGAGGACCGCGTCCACCACCAGGGCCAGTTCGCCGCAGAAAACATCGGTTTTTCCCTGGCCGAAGGCGTCAGCCTGGATCAGGCCAGCCAGGCCATCGACAACGCTATTGCCCGGATCGGTTTGCCCACCGAGGTGCAAGGCATGATGGGCGGCACCGGCGGGGCCTTTAAACAAACCCAGCAGAACCAGCCGTGGATGATCCTGCTGGCCCTGGTGGTGGTGTATATCGTGCTCGGCGTGCTCTACGAGAGCTATATCCACCCGCTGACTATTCTCTCCACCTTGCCTTCGGCCGGGGTCGGCGCGCTGCTGGCGTTGCAGCTGATGAGCATCGAATTCAGCCTGATCTCGTTGCTCGGTTTGTTTTTGCTGATCGGTATCGTCAAGAAGAACGCCATTCTGATGATCGACCTGGCCCTGCAGCTGGAACGCCAACAACACCTGAGCCCGGAGGAGTCGATCCGCCAGGCCTGCCTGCTACGTTTCAGGCCGATCATGATGACCACCCTGGCGGCGATTCTCGGCGCATTGCCGCTGATGCTGAGCAGCGCCGAAGGCTCGGAAATGCGCCAGCCGCTGGGCATCACCATCGTCGGCGGGCTGGTGCTGAGCCAACTGCTGACCCTTTACACCACACCGGTGATCTACCTGTATTTCGACCGCCTGCGCCACCGGGTCAACCGCTGGCGCGGTGTGCGCACTGACGCTGCTCTGGAAACCCCGTTATGAAAGCCCTAGTTGCCTTACCTAATTTATTGGCGCTCAGCCTGGTTCTAAGCGCCTGCGCCATCGGCCCGGATTACCAGCGCCCGCAGCTGCAAACCCCGGCGCAGTTCAAACAGATCGAAGGCTGGACCCAGGCCAAGCCCGGCGATGTGCTGGAGCGTGGCAGCTGGTGGCAGTTGTATGGCGATGCAGAGCTGAATGCCCTGGTCGAACGACTGAATATCTCCAACCAGAACCTCGCCGCCAGCGAGGCGCAATATCGCCAGGCCCGCGCCCTGGTGCACGGTGCGCGAGCAGCGTTCTACCCGAGCCTGTCGAGCAGCGCCGGAGCTACCCGCAGCAGTCAGGGCAGCGGTGCCAATACCAGCAGCACCACGAGCAGCACGGGCGATATCAGCAAGAGCTATAACCTCAGCCTGAATGCCGCCTGGGAGCTGGATATCTGGGGCAAGCTGCGCCGCTCGCTGGAATCCAGCCGCGCAGGTTTTGATGCCAGCGCCGCGGATCTCGCCGCGCTAAAACTCAGCCTGCAGGCCGAACTGGTGCAGAACTACCTACAACTGCGTGTGCTGGATGATCAGCAGCGCCTGCTCGATGCCACAGTCGCAGCTTATGCGCGTTCGCTGAAACTCACGGAAAACCAGTACAACGCCGGCATCGTGCCGAAATCCGATGTCAGCCAGGCGCTGACCCAGCTGAAAAGCACCCAGGCTCAGGCCATTGACCTGAAGTGGCAGCGCGCTCAGCTGGAACATGCGATTGCCGTATTGGTCGGCGTACCGCCCAGCGAGCTCAGCATTGCAGCTCGTGAACAACTTCCTGCGCTGCCAGAAATCCCCGTGGCGCTGCCGTCGCAACTGCTGGAACGCCGTCCGGATGTGGCCGCTGCCGAGCGCCGGGTGATCGCCGCCAACGCCGAGATCGGCGTCGCCGAAGCCGCCTGGTACCCAGATCTGACCCTCTCCGCCAGCGGCGGCTACCGTGGCAGCAGCTTTGCCGACTGGATTGATCTGCCCAACCGCTTCTGGTCCCTCGGCCCGCAGCTGGCACTGACCCTGTTCGATGGCGGCGCGCGCAGCGCCGAGCTGGAACGCAGCGAAGCAGCCTACGACCAGACCGTGGCGCAATACCGCCAGTCGGTGCTCGACAGCTTCCGTGAGGTTGAGGACTACCTGGTGCAACTGCGCGTACTACAGCAGGAAGCCGTGATCCAGCAGGAAGCGCTGGACGCCGCCCGCGAATCCCTGCGCCTGATCGAAAACCAGTACCGCGCCGGCACCGTGGACTTCAACAGCGTGGTCAGCGTGCAGGCCACGGCGCTGAACAACGAACGCAGCAATCTCAGCCTGCTGGGCAGCCGTTTGACCGCCAGCGTGCAGTTGATCGCTGCGTTGGGTGGTGGTTGGCAGGGTGATTTAGAGGGGCAAGAGCAAAAGCAAGAAGACCGCTAAACAAGCCAAGCGTCAGTACGGACTACCGCCGTATTGACGCTCAAGGCTCAGGGAGTGCTATTCGCGGTTTTTGCGGTTAACCGTTTGCGCGGCTTTGAGGATGTCTGCACCGATGTCGGCTTCAAACTGCTGCCAAACCGGTTGCATGGCGGCGCGCCAGGCGGCGCGTTGTTCGTCGCTGAGGCTGATGATCTGGCTGCTGCCCGACGCCTCGATACGCTGACGATCAGCGCGATTGGCGGCCTCGGATTGGCGGTTCACCTCAAAACTCACTTCATCAATGATGGCTTCCAGCTCACTGCGGATATGGTGAGGAATGGAAAACCAGAAACGCTGGTTACTGACCAGCATATAGTCGAGCGCACCGTGGTTGGTCTCGGTGATAAACGGCTGCAGGGTGTGCAACTGCTTGGTGTAGATGTTTGACCAGGCATTCTCGGTGCCCTGCACCTTGCCGCTCTGCAGCGCGTCGAAGACTTCGGCAAAAGGCATGGCCAGTGGCGTCGCACCGATCTGATAGAACTGCGCTTCCAGCACGCTGGAGGGCTGAATACGGAACTTCAAACCCGCCGCATCACTGGGCACTTGCAGCGCTTTGGTTGCCGAGAGCTGCTTCATGCCGTTATGCCAATACGCCAGACCAATGATGTTGTGCGCCTCCATGGAGCTCAGCAATTGGCGGCCCTTGGCGCGTTTCTGGAAGCGCGTTACGGCTTCCAGATCATCGAACAGGAAGGGCAGGTCGAATACTTGCAGTTGTTTGGTGTATTTCTCGAACTTGGCCAGCGACGGCGCCAGCAATTGCACCTCGTTGTTAGCCAATGCCTGCAATTCGTTGTCATCGCCAAATAGGCTGGATGTCGGGTAAACCTCGACGTTGACCTTGCCTGCCAGGCGTTGATCGACCAGCTGTTTGAACAGCAGTGCGCCCTGGCCCTTGGGCGTGTGCTCATCGGCGACATGGGCAAACTTGATCAGGATGGGCTCCTGTTCTTGAGCGTTGCAGAGGTTGAATGCACTGAACAGCAGGGTGCCAACGGCTATAACAGCAATCGACTTGAACATAGGTGAGTCCTTGGTTGAGGCAGGCGAGCAGTCTTGAATAGTCGGGGTTTAAACCCAGGTTAAAGCGTAGCGGCTTTTTGCCGGCATCCCTGGTGATCAACCAGGGATGGGCGAGGGGCTAGTTAGAGCGGCGCGCAGGTTACTGCACTTGGTGAGGACGTGGAGTGCGATGGCGCACGTCTTAACGCTTGTTGCGGTTAACCGTTTGCGCGGCCTTCATCACGTCAGCCCCAATCACGCTTTCGAACTGTTGCCACACCGGCTGCATGGCTTTGCGCCAGGCGTCGCGTTGTTCGTCGCTGAGGGCGATCACCTGGGTGCCGCTGGCAGCGGCGATGCGGTCGCGGTCGGCCTGGTTGGCGGCTTCGGCCTGGCGGTTCACCTCGTAGGTCACCTCATCGATGATGCCTTCCAGCTCCATACGGATCTGGTGCGGGATGGCGTACCAGAAGCGTGGGTTGCTCACCAGCATGTAGTCGAGCACGCCGTGGTTGGTCTCGGTGATAAACGGCTGCACGCTGTGCAGTTGCTTGCTGTAGATGTTCGACCAGGGGTTTTCCGCGCCCTGCACCTTGCCGCTTTTCAGCGCGTCGAAGACTTCGGCAAATGGCATGACCAAAGGCGTGGCGCCGAGCTGGTTGAACTGCGCTTCAAGCACCGAGGAAGGCTGGATACGGAACTTCAAACCGGCTGCGTCGCCCGGTACCAGTAGCGCCTTGGTGGCCGAAAGCTGCTTCATGCCGTTGTGCCAATAGGCCAGGCCGACGATGTTGTGGTCTTCCATGGAGCGCAGCAGCTGGCGGCCTTTGGCGCGCTTCTGGAAGCGGTTTACAGCATCTAGGTCATCGAACAGAAACGGCAGATCGAACACCTGCAACTGCTTGGTGTATTTCTCGAACTTGGCCAGCGACGGTGCCAGCAGTTGCACTTCGTTTTTAGCCAAAGCATCGAGTTCGTTGGCATCGCCATACAGCGTGGAGTTGGGGTACACCTCGACTATTACCTTGCTGCCCAGGCGTTCCTCGGCCAGCTTCTTGAACAGCAGTGCGCCTTGGCCTTTGGGGGTGTTGTCTGCAACCACGTGGGCAAACTTGATCACGATTGGCCCCTTGTCGGTTGCCGCGTGAAGCGTGGTAGACGCCAGCAGCAGGCTGCCAGCGGCAATAGCGCAGATCGACTTGAACATAGCGGTGTTCCTATTCTTCTTATGTTGTTGTGTTGACGGCGTGCCAGGGTACGTTTCAGCAGGCTGGCTGGTGCGGGCTGTCAGGTTGGCGCGGCAGCACGCTAGGTTGCCGTGCGCAGTGCACCGGCTATATCGCAATGCCTATGCCAGAGTGGCAAAACGGCTGCAGGGCTTGAGCGGCCACAAAGTGGCCGTGATCGAACGCACAGCGGCTGGCGAGAAATCGCCATTTATGCGCAAAAATCGGCAAAAAACCGCTTATTGATGGCGTGGGTGGCGTTTTACCGCCACCTGCGGGGGAAGTGCTATCGGCGGATCAGCGGCGTGCAGCGCGCCAGGCAGTAAACAGACACAAAGCCAAGAGTAGGGCGACGCTGAGCAGGGTCCAGTGGGTAAACGACAGACCGAGGATGCTGTAGTCGTTCTGCCCGCACACGCCGGCGCTCATAAATACGCTGGGCAGCCAGTCATGCAGCGGCAGGTAGAAGGCATAGAAGGGGAAGGGCGAGCAACTGGAGCTTTCCAGCACGCCGGTTTCGATCAGCACCAGGTGCGTGTTGTCATACACCGCCATACCCGCAGCGGCCAGCAGTAACGGCCAGAGTGGCAGGGTCAGCCAGCGCAGGCCGAGGGCTTCTGCGGCCAGAATCAACAGGCTGACAACGCCACCACAGAGCAGCCACAGGCGAATCTGAATACACAGGGTGCAAGGCTCCCAACCGGCCAGGTGCTGCAGCAGCAAGGCACCGCCGAGCATGGCAAAGCAGGCGAGGGCAATCAGGGCAAGTAGAGGCTTGATTGAGGTGGCGCGGGACATCTGAATCTCCGGTAGGGACGTTCGCATTGTCTGAGGCAGATACTCTGCCGAGGCATCAGATACTCGGCACGAATTTAAGTTGCAGGCCTGTTTGAGCGATCCAGATACAGGGCTAGCAGCGCAAGGATGATCGCCAGCGAATAGGCAAACAAGCCCAGATGGATGCCCAGGATCATTTTTTCCGAACCATCGGACAACACCATCGAGCCGCCATAGCTGCCGCGCAAGGCATAGGCCAGGAGAAAGCCGCCGGTGACGAAGAAGGTCATCAGGCTGCTCAGGCGCAGGTTGGCCCTAAACCACACCAGCCAGAACGAGAACGCGCCAATCGCGCAATTGGTCGCCAGCTGCCAGACCTCATGCAAACGCGCATGCGCCTCCCAGCTTGGGTTAAACACATGCGAGTCGTTCAGCTCGAAGATCGGCACCACCACGGCATAAAACACGATGCCAAGGGTCACCAGCAGTTTGCCAAGCATAGGTAACGCTCCCTGTAGAAAGGCATTGGAATTGCGCGAGCATAACGGCGCACCAGGCGTTGAGCAAAAACCCTGAAGTTTGAAAGCCAGAAGTGCATAGCGGGCAGCATTTCAGCTGGCTAAGGTCTGTCGCACACCCCGGACAAAGGAGCTTGGCGATGAACCCATCCACTGATGCAGCACCCATTGCATTGCGCGTTCGCGGCATAGCCAGTGCCGAGGCCATGCATATCTGGCAGGGCGGGCTGGATGCCAACGGCCAGTTACCCGTACAACGCCCGGCTGAAGGCCTGGCCAATCCCTGCAGGCACTGCTTGAACCTGATTACCCCCGGCGCCACCAAACTGGTGTTGGCTTACCGGCCCTTTACGGCGCTGCAACCCTATGCCGAAACTGGACCGATCTTTCTGCATCAGCAACCCTGTGAACGGTATGAACAGGCGACATTGCCTGCCTGGTTTGCGTTTCTGGAACCGGCGATTGTGCGTGGCTACGGCAGTGACGACTGGATTCGTTACGACACCGGCCAGGTGGTGCCAGGCAAAGAGCTAACAGCGGTCTGTCAGCAGATTCTTCGCGACCCCAGCGTGGCCTACGTGCATATCCGCTCCAAGTTCAACTGCTTCCAGTGCCGGGTCGAGCGGGCAAGCGAGGGCTAGATCAAACAGGGCGATGTTCGGTGCCGGCGCCGGGCGTAAGAAACAGTAGGGTGGAGGGTTGTGTGGTTCTGGCCGTGTGCCACACACCCTGTGGCACCAGCACATAGTTGCCAACCATATCCAGCAGTAGCTCGCGCTCGCCGTTTGCTTCTTCAAGCAGTAGCACTGCACTGCCACTTAGTAGCATGACCAGCTCTTCACCAGCCGGGTGGCGTTCCCAACTGGGCCAGTCTGCCGAAAAGCTGAAGGCGGACATCAACCTGCCCTGGTCCAACTCAGGCTTGGACCCGCCAGTAATATCACTCCAGAACTGTTCGGTGACGGCAACCTGCTGGGTTTTTCCGCCATCTTGAACATGCAGGTACGTATGCAGAATTTCCTCGACGCGGCTGGCGGGCATGCTGTGCTCCTTGTCCTGTTCTGGCTCAGCGTTTGAGTAGAGAAGAGTCCAACTGATTGAAGCACTGCACGATGCGCTCATGGCTGACATCGGCGAATTCCTTTTGCGTCAGGCTCACCAGCACGCTCGGTTTCACGCGGCCGGAGCGCAGTTGACGCTGCATATAAGCCAGCACTTCGGCGTCGCTGGCGGCTGCTGTTTGGCGGGTCTTTTCCACGGTTCAAGCGCTCATTTGGGGTGATTTAACGCGGTGTTTTTCGGCGCGAACAGGGCGCAGACACCCGCCACTTTATCAGCTGTTTTACGGCGATGACTCTATAGTCACTGAGTCATATACCCTGACTACTATAAAGGTCATACCCAAATCCTATTGGCTCGTTCGCAGTCCAGCTACCAAGCTGAGTCCACCCCGTTAGGTAAAAACAACAGGAGAGAGACATGTCAAACGATGCGAAATGCCCGTTCTCGGGCGCTGCCGGAACCAACAGTGTGGCTGGCGGCGCACCGAAGAACGCCGACTGGTGGCCTAACCAACTCAGCCTGAAAATTCTCCATCAACATTCCTCCAAGTCCGACCCCATGGGTGCGGGCTTCAACTACGCCGATGAATTCAAGACCCTTGATCTGCATGCCGTTATCAAAGACCTCACGGCATTGATGACCGACTCGCAAGACTGGTGGCCAGCCGACTGGGGGCATTACGGCGGCCTGATGATTCGTATGGCCTGGCACGCCGCGGGTACTTACCGCATCCACGATGGCCGTGGCGGTGCGAGCACCGGTAACCAGCGTTTTGCGCCGCTCAATAGCTGGCCGGATAACGGCAACCTGGACAAGGCCCGTCGCCTGCTCTGGCCGATCAAGCAGAAGTACGGCCGCAAGCTGTCCTGGGCTGACCTGTTCGTTCTGGCCGGTAACGTCGCCCTGGAATCCATGGGCTTCAAGACCTTCGGTTTTGCCGGCGGCCGTCCGGATATCTGGGAGCCGGAAGAAGACACCTACTGGGGTTCGGAAACCGAGTGGCTGGCCACCAGCGACAAACCGCACAGCCGTTACACCGGCAACCGCGAGCTGGAAAACCCGCTGGCCGCCGTGCAGATGGGCCTGATTTACGTCAACCCGGAAGGCCCGGACGGCAACCCTGATCCGCTGGCATCGGGCCGTGATGTGCGCGAAACCTTCGCCCGCATGGCCATGAATGATGAAGAAACCGTGGCCCTGGTAGCCGGCGGTCACACCTTCGGTAAAGCCCACGGCGCGGGTGACCCATCACTGGTCGGCCCTGAGCCGGAAGCCGCACCGCTTGAAGAACAGGGCCTGGGCTGGATCAACAAGCTCGGCACTGGCAAAGGCGTGCACACCACCACCAGCGGTATCGAAGGCGCCTGGAAGCCCAACCCCACCACCTGGGATAACGGCTATTTTGACATGCTGTTCGGCTACGAGTGGGAACTGAGCAAGAGCCCGGCCGGTGCCCACCAGTGGACGCCGAAGAACGTCAAACCTGAGCACTTGATCCCAGATGCTCACGACCCGGCGAAGAAACACCCGCCGATGATGACCACCGCCGATATGTCGCTGCGTATGGACCCGGCCTACGAGAAGATTTCCCGCCGTTTCCACCAGAACCCGCAGGAATTCGCCGATGCATTCGCCCGCGCCTGGTTCAAGCTGACCCACCGTGACATGGGCCCGCGTGCTCGTTACCTCGGCCCGCTGGTACCTGCCGAAGTGCTGATCTGGCAAGACCCGGTTCCGGCCGTCGACCATGCCCTGGTGGATGCGCAGGACATCGCCAACCTCAAGGCCAAGGTGCTGGCATCCGGCCTGTCGATTGCGCAGCTGGTCAACACGGCCTGGGCATCGGCCTCCACCTACCGTGGCAGCGACAAACGTGGTGGTGCCAACGGCGCGCGTATTCGTCTGGCGCCGCAAAAGGACTGGGAAGTTAACCAGCCGGCCGAACTGGCCAAGGTGCTGGCAGCGTTGGAAGCCATCCAGAAGGACTTCAACGCCTCGGCAAGCGGCGGCAAGAAAATCTCCCTGGCCGACCTGATTGTTCTCGCCGGCTCCGCAGCGGTGGAAGCCGCGGCGAAGAAGGGCGGTGTGGATGCTGTGGTGCCGTTCGCCCCAGGCCGTACCGACGCTTCGCAGGATCAGACCGATGTCGAATCCTTCGCGGTGCTGGAGCCCAAGGCAGATGGCTTCCGTAACTACGCCCGCAAGGGTTACGAAAACGTTGCGGCCGAGTTGCTGGTCGATAAGGCGCAGCTGCTGGAACTGACCTCGCCGGAGATGACCGTGCTGATTGGCGGTCTGCGCGCGCTGAATGCCAATGCCGGCAAAGCCCAGCATGGCGTGTTCAGCAAGCGTCCGGAAACCCTGAGCAATGACTTCTTCGTCAACCTGCTCGACATGGGTACCAAGTGGCAGAAGTCTGCCAGCGAAGGTGTGCTGGAAGGCCGCGACCGTAAAACTGGCGACCTGAAATGGACCGCCACCCAGGTTGACCTAGTGTTCGGCTCCAACTCGCAGCTGCGCGCTCAGGCTGAGGTTTATGCCACCAGCGATGCACCCGCGAAGTTTGTGCAGGACTTCGTCGCCGCCTGGACCAAGGTGATGAACCTGGATCGCTTCGATCTCAAGTGATCCGCATAGAGGCCTAGCCGGCCTCAATTGAAACCACTTCGCCCCGCCATGGTCATTCATGGCGGGGCGAAGTTTTTATAAGTGTCTGATTAAGCTTGAATTCAGCCAGCGCCGTTAACTTAGCCTGACTTTCTAAATGTTATTGGAGCCACCTGATGTCGAACCTCGCCTGCGTACCGCTCAAACAGCTGCCGGCCGCCTTTGCATTCTGCGCCGCACTGTTCGCCACCGGCGCGATGGCCAACCAGCCGCAGATTTACGGCCTGCACGAGAAGGTTTCGCTGCATGAACTGGCTTTGGAGTTGCCCGCCAAGCTCGATACCGGCGCCGAAACCGCCTCGCTCAGCGCCAAGAATATTGAAATGTTCAAACGTGATGGCGGCGAATGGGTGCGTTTCCAGCTGGGTATGCAAGACGCCAAGCAAGCGCAGATCATCGAAAGGCCGCTGGCGCGCATGAGCTACATCAAACGTCGCGCCGATGACCGCAAACCCGGCGACAAACAGCTGTATACCGCCCGCCCGGTGATCGCGATGGACATCTGCGTGGGTGATGAGCTGAAGAACATTGAGGTCAACCTGACCGACCGCAGCGCCTTTGAATTTCCGCTGCTGATCGGCTCATCGGCCCTGAAAGAATTCAACGCCGCAGTCAGCCCCGGCGTGCGTTACTCGGCTGGGCAGCCGAGTTGCACCCAGACCAGCTGATGCGCAATTGATCGAATTTTCCGAAGGCCTCGCCAGCTGATCGGGGCATGTGGTGAGCCGCACATGCCCTTGTTTCAGTCAGAGGTTAGGCCGAGAAACCGCCATCAATCATCAAGCTGGCCCCGGTGATGTAACCCGCTTCCGGGCCGGCCAGGTAGGCGACAAAACCGGCGATTTCCTCGGCTTTGCCGTAGCGATCCAGCGCCATCAGGCCTTTCAGATACTCGGCACCCTCGCCATCGGCTGGGTTCATTTCGGTGTCCACCGGGCCTGGTTGTACGTTGTTCACGGTGATGTTGCGTGGGCCCAGGTCGCGGGCCATGCCTTTGGCCAGACCGACCAGCGCTGACTTGCTCATGGCGTAGACCGCGCCGCCGGCCACCGGGATGCGCTCGGCGTTGGTGCTGCCGATGTTGATGATGCGTCCGCCATCGGTCATGTGCTTGGCGGCTTCCTGGCTGGCGACGAACACGCTGCGCACGTTGACCGCCAGGGTGTGATCCAGCTGTTTCAAGGTCAGTTCTTCGGTACTGCCCCAGGCCAGCACACCGGCGTTGTTGACCAGGATGTCCAGACCGCCGAAGTGCTCGACCGCAGCGCGAATAGCCTGTTGCACGGCGGCTGCGTCGGCACTGTCGGCCTTGAGGGCGAGGGCCTTGCCGCCAGCGCTGGTGACTTCGCTGGCCAGGGCATTGGCCCGCTCGGCGGAGGACACATAGGTGAAGGCCACTGCCGCGCCTTCAGCGGCCAGGCGCTTGACGATGGCTGCGCCGATACCGCGCGAACCGCCCTGGATAAAAGCGACTTTGCCTTGCAGGGTTTGGCTAGTTGTCATGCTGTATCTCCATTACAAAAGTTAAGTCAGTCGGTCTGACTAAGGTGTGGGCAATCTATTGCCGCGCGCCTGGGGCTCGGATTATCGAGCGAAACCGCTCAGCGCGCGATGTAGCGATCAGGAGCGCGGCCCCATGATCTGTTTGAGAACATCCGGGCTTGGCGCCCCTCGCTGCTGGCGCAGTTGGCCGTTTTCGTCCGGGTAGAAAATCGCCGGTGTAGCCGCTACGCCCATCTCAGCCATCAGGCCAAGGTTGTTGTCGAGCTGCTGCTGGATCGCCGCTGGAATCTTCTTCAAGCCTTTCAGTTTGCTGGCTTTGCCTGCGGACTCATGCTCATGCAGCGCCGCCTGCTGATCTTTGGCATTGAGCAGGGCTGCGGCCTTTTCGACACTGTCCTGGCGCAGCATGCCAACCATTATGTGGCGGATCTGTACGTCACCGGCCTCGACCCAGGGTCGCGCCTGCTTCCAGAACATGTTGCAGTAGGGGCAGTTGGGGTCGGAGAACATATAGAGAATGCGCGGCGCCTTGGCGCTGCCGTCGGCGATCCAGGTGCTGCGCTCCAGCTTGCCGAGCATTTCCTTGCCCAGCGGCTCATACACCAGCTTGTCCAACGGCTGGCGCGAGAGGTCTTCACCTTTAGCATTGAGTAGGCTGCCGACCAGCACATGCTGGCCATCCTCCGTCAGGTACAGGGCGACGCCCTGGCCGTTGTAGCGGGCGGCATAGCCTTGCAAGCCACTTGGTGCATCGAAGCGATCAATGATTTCAGCGCCGCGCGCTTCAACGGCTTTGATCGGCTCGGGCCAATCCTCTGCATGCAACAAGGGCACGGTCAGCAGGGTTAAAGCTGAAATCATTACGGGGAGATTGATCAGTTTTTTCACGGTTACTGTTCCTTGTTAAATACTTCAAGCGCGCGAGCCAGGCTGGCGCGGGAGAGTTCGCCCAGGTGACTACTTACCTGGCGACCTTCGGCGTCGTAGAACAGCGTGCTGGGCAGGGCCATGGAGCCGACGTGCTGGCCCAGGCGGCCGCCGCTGTCGAGCAGAACGTTGTCCAATCCCAGGGCTTCGGCCTCCAGGTACTGGTTGACTACGCCCTGGCCTTCGCCCTGGTTGACGAACAGGATGGTCAGCTCGGGGTTGTCGCGTTGTGCTTCGGCCAGTACCGGCATTTCGCGGCGGCACGGTGGGCACCAGGTGGCCCAGAGGTTGACCACCAGTGGTTTGCCGACATAGTCCTCCAGCGCCACGGTGGCACCGTTACTGTCGCGGAAGGACAGCTCTGGCAGGCGCGTGCCTTGTTCCAGACCATGCAGGGTCAAGCTGCCCAGGCCCCAGCTGAGTACGCCGACAGCCAGTGCGCTGGCCAGCGAGGTTCTGATAGTTGGCGTGCGCCAGGCCAGCCAGGCACCTAGCAGTAGGGCAGCCAACAAACCAGGCCAGGCGATAAAGCCGCCGTCACGGATATCCAACACCTGCCAGGGTTGCTCGCGGTAGTGCTCGAAATACACCGCCACGAACGCCACTCGGGCGACCAGCATGGCCACCAGCAGCAAGCGAAACAGCTGTTTCTCGGGGTTTACCGCGCTGCGCCGGCCGACGTACCAGCCGGTAAACGTCGCCAGCAGCAGGCTGAGCAGCAACAGCACATGGGCGGTGCTGAGTGCCAGCGGCCCGATATTGATCGTTAACATCAACCACGCTCCTGGGTAGTCGTCCATATCTGCAGAAACTGCTCGGCATCCACCGCTCCGGTGATGCGCTGTGAACGGCGCTCCTCACCGTTCGGGCCAATCCACAGCAGGGTGGGCGGGCCCATTACGTCAAAGCGGCTGAGTAGCGCGCGGCTGGCCGCGCTGCTCTCGGTCACGTCGGGACGCAACACGCGCACACCCTGCAGGCTGGCCTGCACCTCGGGGTTACCGAACACGGTTTTCTCCATGACTTTGCACGACACACACCAGTCCGCGTAGTAATCCACCAGTACCCACTGGCCCTCGGCCTTGGCGGCGGCCAGCTCGCGCTCCAGCGCGGCCGGCTCGTTCAGGTCGATAAAGTGCTGCTCGCTCGGGGCTGCGGCAACGGCGGTGCCGGTGAACACTTTGAGCGGCTGCAGCGGGTCGCTAGCACCACCGGCGGCACCCAGCAGCATCGCCATGCCCCAGAGCCCCAGCAGCGCGCCAGCCGCCTTGCTCAGGCTGGTGTGTTGCTGCACCTGACGCGCCAGTTGCAGCAGGGCACTGGCCAGCAGAATCAGCAGCGCGCCCCACAGGCCCAGCCAGACCGACTCGTCCAACAGCGGGCGGATCACCAGCAACGCAGTCACCAGGAACAGGAAACCAAACACCACCTTGACTCGATCCATCCACGCGCCCGGTTTCGGCAGGAAGCGGTTACCCAGGGTGACCAGCAACACCAGCGGCGTACCGATACCCAGACCCAGGGCGAACAACACCAGACCACCGTGCAGCGCGTCACCACTTTGCGCGATATACAGCAGGGCAGCGGCCAGCGGCGCGGTCATGCACGGGCCGACCAGCAGACCGGAGAACAGGCCGAGCATGCTGGCACCCATCAGGCTGCCGCCTTGCTGCTTGCGGCCGGCATTTTCCAGGCGGTCACGCAGGGCTGCCGGCAGTTGCAACTCGAACAGGCCAAACATCGGCAAGGCCAGCAGTACAAACAGTGCGGCAAAGCTGGCCAGCAACCAGGGTTGCTGCAGCAGGCCTTGCAGGTTGGCGCCCATCAGGGCTGCCACTACGCCCAGTGCGGCATACACCAGCGCCATGCTCACCACATAGGCCGAGGCCAGTGCCAAACCGCGACGCGGCGAGGCACCACTGCCCACCACAATGCCGGCGAGAATCGGCAGCATCGGCAACGAGCAGGGGGCAAAGGCCAGCAGCAGGCCCAGGCCGAAGAACACCAGCAGGCTCAAGGCCAGCGTCTGGTTCTGCAGTCCGCCAACCAGCGCCTGGTCTTCGGCCAGCGTCGCGTTCTCTGCGCTCGGCGCACCGGTGCCGGGCAGGTCGATCTGTTGGGTCTGCGGCGGATAGCAGAGCCCTGCATCGGCGCAGCCTTGCCAGCCAATCTGGATGCTGCCGGTGTTGCCGGCGGGCAGAATCAGCTCAAGGCGGTCGCGATAGATCTGCGAGTCGCCAAAAAACTCATCGCTATACGGCAGCCCAGGCGGCAGCTCGGGCTTAACCCCAGCGGGCAGGCCGCTGAACTGCAGACGGTGCTGGTAGAGGTAGTAGCCGGGGGCAATGTCCCAGCGCAGCAGGGTTTCACCATTGGCCTGCGGTTCGACGCTGAGCTCGAACGCCTGCTCGGCGGGGAGAAAGTCCGCCTGCTGGCTGTTACCCGTCAGTAGTGAGCTGGTTGAAAAGCTGGAGGCCTGTACCGGCTGCAGTAGCCAGGCCCACATCAGAGAGAACAGTAGAAGCGTGCGCATGCATAACCACGTCTGTGAATGTCGAGGCGCAAAGCATCGCAGTTGGCGGTTAAGTCAGGATTAACGATGTGATAATCGGCGCAAATTGCAGTCGCCGGTTATCATTTCGTGCCTAGCGATAACGTCGGATTAATCCTGACAACGGATACTTCAATCTCCTCCACGGACTGGTTCCATGTACATATTGCTGACTGAAGACAACGCCCTGATCGCCAGCGGCGTGGTGGCTGGGCTCACCGCCCAGAGCTTTCGCGTGATGCACGCCGCGACTGCGGCCGAGGCTGAGGCGCTGCTGCGTACAGTGGAGTTCGACGCCCTGGTGCTGGATCTGGGCCTGCCGGACGAAGACGGTCTGAGCCTGCTGCGCCGCCTGCGCCAGCGCGGTGTGACGTTGCCCGTGTTGCTGCTGACCGCCCGTGACTCGGTAGCCGACCGCGTGTCTGGTCTGCAGGACGGCGCCGACGATTACCTGGTCAAACCCTTCGACCTGCGCGAACTCGCCGCGCGCCTGCATGCCTTGCTGCGTCGCGCCGCCGGACGCGCCAGCCCGCAGGTCGAGCACGGCCCGCTGCGTTACGACCCAGTGGCCTGCCAGGCGTTTTTGCACGAGCAACCGGTCGACCTGTCGCGTCGTGAGCAAGTGCTGCTGCAGGCGCTGTTGCACAGCCCAGGTCGGGTGCTCAGCGGCGAACAGCTTAAGGACGCGGTCTACGGCCTCGATGGTGAAGTCGAGAGCAACGCCCTCAACGTGCATATCCACCACCTACGGCGCAAGCTGGGCAATGGCATTGTCGAAACGGTACGCGGCCTTGGTTACCGCCTGGGGCCAGCCGGGCATGCAACCACCTCTGATGAGAGCAACGCCTCATGAGTTTGCGTCTGCGCCTTACCCTTATTCTCGGCTCGGCCTTTGTGCTGCTCTGGTCGCTGGCAGCCGTGTGGATGCTGTTTGATCTGCGCAATCAGCTGACTCTCTCGCTCGATCAGCGCCTGGCCTCTTCCGCGCGCATGGTCGCCGGGTTGCTCGCGCAGCTGCCGGCACCGCAACAGGGGGAAAGTGGTGCACCGCTCAGCACCGAACAGCTGGGTATTCCCGAAGGCATCGCCTGCCAGATCAGCTCGGTACGCGGCGAAATACTTGCCAGCAGTCGCGCCGCACCGGACAGCGCCTTGGGCATGGCGGAAACGGGGTTTCATGAACGCACCATTGGTGATCTGACCTGGCGCACCTTCACCCTGGTGGAAGGCGATATGCGCGTAACCACGGCAGACCGACTGGACGAGCGCGACACGCTCAAACGTTCCATTCTGCTGGCCGCCGCCGCCCCAGTGCTGCTGGCCTTGGTTGGCAGCCTGCTGGTGCTCTGGTTTGGTCTCAGCCGTGAGTTGTCGCCTCTGCAGCGCATCCGCCAGGCCCTGGCCCAGCGTCGTGCCGACTGCATCGAACCTCTGCAAATCGACGGCCTGCCGCAGGAACTGCAACCGCTGGTGGCTACCCAGAATCAGCTGTTTCAACGTATCGCCCAGGCCATCGAGCGTGAACGCCGGCTGACCGACGATGCCGCCCATGAGCTGCGCAGCCCGCTGACCGCGATCAAGACCCACCTGCAGGTGGCCGGCATGACCGAAGGCGAAACCGCCCGCCAGGCACTGGCCAACGCTGAAGCCGGTGCCGACCGTCTGCACCAGACCCTGGAGCAATTGCTGCTGCTGGCGCGGGTTGAAGGCCGTCTGCCGTTTGACGAGAACCTGCAATACAGCGCCGAGCAAGTGGCGCAGCTAGCTATCGGTGACGCCCAGCAGCCGGGCCAGCCAGTCATCGAACTGCAGCTGCCCGACGCCAGCGCCCAGCGCTTGCTGGATATGCCTCCGACCTTGGCCATTGCCGCCTTGCGCAACCTCCTGGACAACGCCCAACGGCATACCCCGCCCGGCACTGCCGTCAGCCTGAGCGTGAAAATGCGTGGGGATAAGGTCTGTTTCAGCGTGCGCGACTCCGGACCTGGAGTGGCTGCGGACAAGCTCGCCCAGCTGACCGAGCGCTTCTGGCGCAACTCCAGCGGCGAAGGCAGCGGCCTGGGACTGTCCATCGTCAAGGCCATCGCCGAGCGCTGCGGTTGCGAACTTGAGTTTGCCAATACGGGCAATGGGTTCTGCGTGAGCTTGCTGGTCGTTACCCGCTCGGCCGCTGAGGTGTAGTGGGGCGCTATGTGCTTCTGAAGCTCCAGACGATTTCCACCACGCGCACAGCCAGGATCAGGTAAAGCAGAAACAGGATGAGCTGCAGCACCACGTGATGGCGCAGTTTGGCCAGGCGCCGCAGGGCGTCGCTGATATTCAGTAGCAGCAGAAGCGCCGATACGATGATCAACCCCCAACCTGCCAGGGTTGAGCCCCAGAGCCCCATAAAGATCTGATGGTTGCCATGCAACGCGTCAGTGCCGGCGGCAAATAGAAGCGCGCAGACCAGCAGGTTTTTGATGTTGTCGAAGATCTTGGCGCTTAAGTCTGCATCCAGTAGCGCCAGGTACTTGCTCCAGAGCTTGCGCATAGACGGCACCTGATTAACAGCAGTACAGCGATTAATGATTGGCGTTACGCGGCCTGGGCCAGAACAGGCTGGCCATGCACAAGGCATACAGAACCGCGAACAGCACATAGGCAATTCGCGTGGAAAACAGCTCCGGCGTTTCGCCGGGCAATGGCGAAACGCCCAGGCCAAAGAGAATCAGAAAGGTCGTCACCCCGCCGCCAAACACCTTGCCCGTCACCGCGCCCATTACGGCTCGGCCGGCAAACAGCAGGCTCACCGTCAGCAGGATTAGGATGACCCACAAGAGGCTGGGTCGCAGTTCGATCACGGTAAATGCCAGGGATGCGACAACCCCGCCCAGCAGGTTGATCACGATCAGCGCGGCAGCGGTTCGGCTGCTCATCCCCAGCTCGAACTGACTGAGCAACGAGGCCACGGTAATCGGTATGACCATCGCCGTGGCCAGGCGCGAGTCGATCAAGCACAGCGCCACCATGCCCAACAGGATGGCGCCACTGACCATGGCCTGGCGCGTCACGCTGCCCAGCTCAGCCCGCTGCAAAGGCGCAGGGGTTACCGGCGCTGGGCCGAGATCCGGGAATACTGCGTGAGCGCCCCAGGCAAGCAGCAGGCCGATGCTGACCGCCTTGGCCAGAACCAAGACAATCGACTCGCCGAGGTCACGCTGGAGGATGTCGAGCAGCGGCACCACAATCGCAATCACCAGCATTAACGCCGGCCCCGCGCCACCCACCTGGCGACCCTGGGCGAAAAAGCAGCTGAAGTAGCACAGCCAGAGCAACGGCAGCAGTACCAACGGCCGCTCACCGAGCAGGCCGGTGAGGAAGATCAGCAGCGCGCCTACGATAAAGATCAGCAACACAGTGCCCAGCCCCTGACGCAAACCGGGCGGGTTGTAGCTGGCCAGCAGAAACTGGGTGGCGAACAACGGTGCGAGAAACGGCAGCACGCTGCCGTTCACCAGCCCCACGCTGAAGCCCACCGTCACCGCCAGGGCCACACGCAAGCCCTGGCGTTTGGCGCGCGCCAGATCGATTGACGGGGAGGGGGCCGCCAAGGCCTCAGTTGACATAGGTCAGCAGGGCCACAAGCCGCGCGGTGATTACGCCAAACATATTCGCCAGCGGGTTATCGCCGGTGTAAATCACCACCGTAACCTGTGAGCCATAGCGCAGGCCTTTCGGATAAGGCTCCATCACCACCAGGCGCACGGGGAAGCGTTGCGGGTCACGTACCCAGCCGCTCTGGTTGCGTACCGAGGGCAGGGCAGAAGAGCTGCTGCCTTCTGTTGCAACGCCCCAGCCGACACTCTCGACCCGGGCATTGAAAATACGCCCAGGCAACACGTCGAACACCAGCTCGGCCGTATCATCGGCCTGTACGTGTTCCAGGCTGTTTTCTTTAAAGGCTGCGGAAATCCACACGGTGCCGGTGTCTATAAAGGTCAGCGCGGGCTGGCCGGCGCTGACCACCTGGCCAACGGCGAGCTGCAGATTGGTGATCACCCCGTCGGCCGGCGCGGTAATTTCCGTACGCACCAGATCAAGCCGGGCCTTTTCCAGCTGCGCGAGGGCCTGCTTGAACTGCGGGTTATCCGTACCGGTTGGTCCCAGTTCCTGACGGGCACGCTGCAAATCGGCCTGCGCCTTGACCACGGCAGCTTCGGCGGAGTTCAGCGACGCGGTGGCTTCATCCAGACGCGCCCGCGCATAAACGCCGCGTTCAACCAGCTGCATTACCCGGCGTGCTTGCTCGCGCACATTGTCACGCTGGGCGCGGGCAGAAACGAGCTGAGCTTGGGCCGCATCCACCGATGCGGTGTTTGCCCCCAACGACTGGCCTGTTTGCTCAAGGCGCGCCTCGGCTTCGGCAATGGCGATCTTGTAAGGCTGCGGATCAATGCGAAACAGCAGCTGCCCAGCCTCCACCCGCGCATTATCGAGCACCGCGATTTCCACCACGCGGCCACCCACCTCGGATGCCATCTGCACCACATAACCCTGCACCACCGCCTGCGAGGTGGACGGGGTACTGCGCTCCATCAGGATGGACAGCACAAACAGCGCGGCGGCAACTGACACCACGATCAACGCAATACGTCGCAGCGGGTTGGCTGGCGGCGCGGATTTATCGACGGCCACCGGCGTCTCGGCCGGTGGCGTGCTGTCAGGCTGCTCTAGTGCTTCAGACATAAGGGTTCCCGTAAGGCAGATGGAGCAAGCACCAAGGTTGACTCGGCAGTGCGGGGTAGATCACGCAGCGTCGGGGCTGCTAACCCGTGCGGTGCGAATAAACAGCGCACGCAGCTTCTCCCAGAAATTGCCGCCCAAAACAAAGAAGCTGCCAATCAGCATGGCATCGCCGAGCATCTGCAGCGCCCAGTTATTAGGCCGCAGGCCAGGCGCGATAGCGTCGATATAGGGTTCAAGAAAGGACGAAATCAACGGCAAACAGAACATCACCAAGCCAATGCGATGACGCATCGGGCTGATCTCATCCTCAGTGCTCGGCACCATCGAAGACATATAGCCGTAGATATGCTGCTTCAGCTCCTGGAAACCCGCCTTGCCCATGATGGCGATAACCAGCAGCAAGAGAATCTTGTTAAGGATAAACAGCGCCCCCGAAAGCGCCGCCACCTTGGACCCCGGCACATCCGCCGCCGCTGCCAGCGGCACCAGAAGCCACAAAACCGGAATCAAACAGATAATCGCGATACCCAACTTAAACCGCCAATGGGCGGACTTGGGCTGGGCTGTGTTCAGCTCTGTACTCATATGCACGTACCGTCTCTTGCGATTATTGTTTTGGGGTTTTAAAAAACGGCAAAACCATCAGCTAAATATCTAGCACAAAACCAGCGTGGCGCAGCTTTATTAGCCCATGCCTGCTCGACACCCGCACGCTGCTGGCTTGGTGAACATTTCTTAAGGGGGGCGCTTGTTTTTAACGTGAAAAACCGAGGCTTGGCATTGGGCTGACGCTACTGAGGAATTGATCGAGGGCTGCTAGACAGTGCGGCGGCAAAGACGTAGGTTCTGGCTGGTGTTGAGTGGTGGCGGTTTGGCTTTTGGAAATTTTTGGATTGCCTAGAAGGATGGTGCTAGGCCGAGACTTTATACGACATCTTATGTGGTGTTATGCGACGAAAATGTCGTCTAGTTATATACAAGATCAAATTATCAATAACTATTAAAGATAGGTGAAGGGATGCATGAACACCAAAATCCAATGACCGGGTTCAAGCTACTAGAGCAGGCGTTTTCCTCGGGGTTTCGGATGAAAAAGGTTCGAGGAACTGAAGATTTGCACCTTGAAGTCGACATGGCCTTAGGAGCCGAGCGTTATACATATGCGCGCCTGAAAGGATTAAAAGTTCAGCAGCTCGTCGTGCTAAACGGAAATCAGTCGCTAAACGGCCTCCCCTGCTTCTGCCTGTTTTATGGAACTCTAGAAGAATTAAGAGGAAAAGGGCTCACAACAGTATTTATCAATCAAGTTCTTGAGCAATTCAAGAATGATTTACGACCGAAATATGGCCAAGAATATTATATTGAATCCCTAATTGAGATAGATAACGAAGCATCTCTTGCAGTTGCAGGTAAATTGTTTGGGGAACCAGATCATGATGGCGTTGATGACGATACTGGTGTCAAAACAAGAATATGGCAGTACAAAGTTACTCGATGACCTCAGCGCTTGCGTATAACAATGCGCTCAAATTTTTCGCTTCGCTCATTGGAACGGGCTAAAGCCCTTCCCTTAGCTTAATCGTTAGGGCACATAGATGAACTCTCAGCATCCCGACACCTGTGCTGTTGTATTTGATTCGATCAACCGCAGACTGATTGAAATCCGCACAACAGTACTGATTAATCAAATAACTCGTGATGCCGAGAAAATCGCCAAATCTTTTGACGACCTACATAGCGGCGATTTAAAAGTCATCAGCACAGAATTCGCACATTGCTTTGCGCTGCTTACATCAGGAACAATCAAGGCTACGCAAGAAAATGATGAGCTTAGAATTGCATGCAGTGAACTGCTATCTAACTGCCTCAACTCCATAGCTGCAGCTACCTACCTAGCTCGCGGTGGCTTTGTTCTCCAACCCGGAGCAGTTATCCGGTCATGCTTGGAGTCAATGGCTGTTGTTCTACATCTCATCCAGTTTCAAAGTGACTTAGAAGCACATCGAGCCCATAAATTTGACTCAACTAGAGCAGTTGCAAGTGCAAGACGTGTATTCCCGCCTTTTGGCCAGTTCTACGGACTCCTGAGCAAAGAGTTCACTCACATAGGGAAACTGTACAAGCAGATAACACCCATTCGTGAGTACACAGAATCATATGAGCCGCTGGCTCTAAATCTGCAATTCATCACTAGCAGCGTTTGGATGTGCTATGTCACATGTGAACTAGCCTTTTTGGATGTTGTTGCACAACCAAGATATTGGACCGAGCTACCAGTTGAGTCTTCGGATCAAACTAATTACTGCTACAACCCATCTATCGATGAAAAAGCATGGATGGCTGATTTTTTTGATATTGCAGGTTCCCCCTAACAACTGGTTAAACCAGTTCGATCCGCTCGCCGGAACGCACTAAAGCCGGCCCTTAGCCAAATTCAAAGCATTTTTCATCCAGCTACAAATGGTGCTGCAAATGAAAAAGAAAATAGAAAGGTCAAAATTACTGAGGTCATTTAATTCACTTTGTGCAGCATTGTTTATGGGGGCTGCAATTTACATTGTCGTGATGGGTTTCAACTCTGTCGCTATGGCCGCTATCGCTATGGCCGCTATCGCTATTTCCGTTGCCGGAGCAGCTGCGCCTCTTGCTCAAAGCAACGAAGGAATTTGGGAGATAGTAGTCGGAACCTTCGAGGCCATGATTGATGGAGTGGTAGCAGTTGTCGAAGGCATAGCAAGTGCAATTGCTAGCCTATTTAGTTAAAAACCTTAATTAAAAGGTAATTTAAATTAATGCGGCAAGATCTAAGAGACAAAATCATCAGTGTTTGTACAAAGAAGATACTTGCCAAAGGTGAGGTCGTTGGCGTTTCTTTTTATGCGTTCTTCGCAAATAAAAATAATGATCCGGAGCTTCTTATGGAAGCTGCAACGTGGTGGATCGAAACCCACAGGCTTGATCATTTCGAGAAGGCAACAAAAATTAAGTTAATGATTGAAGCTGGCGTCTGATTAATTCAGGCCGCGGCCAGTTTAACCAAGCGCATATGTTGGGTGGAGTGGCAGTGAGCAAAGTCGATGTGACATCCCGATTTGAAGCAAAGCTTCTTCGTCCGGCAAAGCCTGGTAGTGATACATCGTGGGCGTTTGTAGTACTGCCGAGAGATGCCAGTGAAAAGCTTCCGAGGCGAGGAAGAACGACAGTTGAGGGCGCAATTAATGGACAGCATTTCCAGGCGACTCTTGAGCCTGATGGTCAGCTGAGCCATTGGCTGAAGGTCAGTAGAGGGTTGTACGAAGGTGCCGGCGCGGTGGAGAAGGAGCCAGAGCCTGACATTCCAGCTGATTTTCAGGAGGCGCTGGCAGCCACACCTGAGGCCCGTAAGGTTTGGACCGATACGACGACCATCGCACGATTGGACTGGATACATTGGATTACTTCAGCCAAGCAACTTAAGACGCGCAGCAAACGAATTGGTGATGCCTGCGATATGCTCGCGTCCGGCAAGAAGCATGTTTGCTGTTTCGACCAGTCTGGATACTACAGCAAGGCCTTCCGTGCGCCCGACGCCGCAGATTTATAAATTGGCCATGGCGTTGAATGCTTAACGCGTTCGCTTTGCTTATTGGGGCATGCTCGATTCGTTCATTCGCTTAATCACAGTACAAACCGCAGAGAATATAAGCATGCGCGTGCAGCTAGAGCCTCCAAACCAGCCTGAAGTTATTGCGCTTATCGCGGAGTTGGATGCGTATCAGGACACCTTGTACCCGGCCGAAGCGCGCTATGCGCTGGACCTGACCACGCTGGAGCAGGACAACGTGTTGTTTGCTGTGGCCAGAGACAACGACGGGGCGGCCATTGGTTGCGCTGCGGTGGTGCTTGGCAATGGGGCGGGGGAGCTAAAGCGCATGTTTGTGCGCCTAGCCAACCGTGCGCAAGGTGCAGCTGCGCAGGTGTTGCTACAGCTAGAAGTCGAGTCGATAAACCGCGGTTGTCAGTTGCTGCAACTTGAAACGGGCCCTTACCAAGCTGAGGCGTTGGCGTTTTACCAGAAGCATGGTTTCCAGATATGCAGCGCATTCGGCGACTACCCTGAACATCCGCTGAGCGTGTTTATGCAAAAGAGGCTCAGTGGCGCTCGCGCGGCGGGCTAACTAATCAACCCTTACCGCGTGGGCACAAACCAGTGTTTACGGCCTCGGTACAGGCATTAGATATCTGGAGAAGCCGTGAACCGTATTCAGCTTTTTTGCTGGCGTTTACTCGTTGCAGCCACCGCAGGGCTGATGTTGTTCGGGCTTGCGCTTGTGCTGATGCCGGGCTTTACCCTGCAAGCATTCAGCCTGCTGGTTTACACATCGGCGGCACACCTCAATACATTCGGCCCTGAAGCCTTGGCTTATATCAGCCTGGTGCATGCCGTGCTGGGCTCGGTGATGTTCGGCTGGGGCGCTGTGCTGATGTTTCTCGCGCTTGGCCCCGTGCGCAGAGGCAGCCAAGACGCATGGTGGATGTTTGTTGTGTCGCTGCTCGCCTGGTTTATCCCCGACACAGCCTATTCGCTGCTGTCTGGCTTCTGGCAAAACGCGCTGCTCAATGCCGGTTTTGCATTGCTGTTTGCAAGTGCGCTCGGCGGATTGCGCTCATTCACGACGCAAGAGCGCATATGACGCAGCGCTGAGCGCGTTCAGCATATTTATCCGGGCGACTAAAGCCCGTAGCAGGAGGCGTTATGGCGCAGTATCTGGTGGCGATCCACCATCCCGATGACTACGACCCGGCCATTGCCGAGGATGAGGCAATGACCCGCGATATCGACGTGCTTAATGACGCGATGGTGGCGGCCGGTGTCAGGGTTTTCGTCGGCGGTCTGCACCCGGCGCGCGGCGCGAAAGCACTGCGAGCGCAGCCCGATGGCGAGGTGCTTGTTAGTGACGGGCCATACCTGCAGACCAAGGAGCACGTAGGTGGTTTCTGGGTGCTGGAAACGGCTGATCTGGAAGAAGCGCTGGCCTGGGGGCGCAAGGCCGCCATTGCCTGCCGGGCACCGGTTGAGGTGCGGCCGTTTCACTCATAAAAAAGCCCCACGGCAAGGAGCGGATGCCGTGGGGGCGGGAAGGGGTTGGCCAAGCCAACCGGGGGAGAGTTTGCAAACAGGTTCTAGGCGTTAGGCTGCCACCCGCCGCCAAGGGCCTTGTAGATGGCGACGATGCCGCGATACAGCTCGACTTCCGCCTGGGCCTGGGCGTCTTCGGCGCTTAGGCGTTCGCGTTCGGCGTCGAGCAGCACGAGAAAGTCCACTTCACCTTCGCGGTAGCGCACGCGGGCTTGTTCGGCTGCGGCGCGGCTGGCGTCGGATTGGCGCAGCAGGGCAAGCAGGCGCTGCTGACGCTTGCCGTAGTCGCTAAAGGCGTTGGCGGATTCTTCCAGAGCCAGCAGCACTTGTTGCTCATAGTTGGCCAGCGCGCCATCGGCTTCGGCTTCAGCCCCACGCAAGCGTGCACGCACGCTGCCCAGATCAAACGCCGCCCAGCTGATGGTCGGTGCCAGGCCCCAGGCTTGCGCTGCCGACGAGCCCAGCTGCGAGCCACGCCCGGCGGTAAAGCCGAGGAAGCCGGACATACTCACCCGTGGAAACAGGTCCGCCGTGGCCACGCCGATATTGGCGGTGGCGGCGGCCAATTGCCGTTCTGCTGCACGGATATCCGGGCGGCGGCGCAGCAATTCGCCGGGGTCGCCAACTGGCAGGGCTTTGGCGATGGCGGGCAGGTCCTGAGCCGAGAGATCGACGCTGAGTTGGTCCGGACGCTGGCCGAGCAGGGTGGCGATACGGTGTTTGGCGCGCTGCTGTTCGGCCTGCAGTTGCGGCAAGCTGGCTTCGGTGCCAGCCAGGCGCGCATCGCTGCGCAGCACATCGAGCTGGCTACCGACGCCGGCTTCACGCAGCTGCTCGGTGATGGCGCGGGATTCCTGCTGATTCTCCAGGTTGGCGCGGGCAATGCGTTCACGCAGTTGTGCGCCGCGCAGGCTGCCGTAGGCATCCACCAGTTCGGCGATCAGGCTGACCTGCAGTTGCTGGTAATCCGCTTCGGCTACGTCCAATTCGGCGTCGCTGGCTTCCAGTTGACGCTGAATGCGGCCAAAAAGGTCCAGCTCCCAGAGCATGTCCAGGCCCAGGTAGTAACGTTCGCCGCGCACGCGCTGCTCGGTTACGCCAGGTTGTTGGGCCTTGCCGAATTCACCGCTGGCACGGCTGGTGACGGTCGGCAACTGATCGTTGCCGAGGTCGTCACGGATCGCCTGGGCTGCCAGCAGGCGGGCAAAGGCCACGCGCAGTTGGCGGTTTTCCTGCAGGGACTGTTGCACCAGCTGATTGAGAACCGGATCGTCGAACTGCTGCCACCAACTGGTTTCGAAACGCGAGCGGTCGTAGCTGCTGCTTTGCGCGCTGCTCAGCTGGAAATCTGCAGTCTGCGGCGCCTGGTAATCCGGGCCGACAGCGCAGGCCGTCAGTGCCAGTGTTAACAGGCTAATCGCTAGAGGTTTGGCGGTAATGGTCTTCATGCCTGTACCTCCTGCAAACGCGCGACTTTCTTCGCTTCACGCTTCTCCACAAAGGCGCGGATCAATACATAGAACAGCGGGGTCAGCAGCAGACCGAAGAAGGTTACGCCGAGCATGCCGCTGAACACCGCAACACCCATGGCATGGCGCATTTCTGCGCCGGCGCCGGAGGACAGTACCAGTGGCACCACACCCATGATAAAGGCGAAGCTGGTCATCAGAATCGGCCGCAGACGCAGGCGGCAGGCTTCCAGCACCGCGCTGACGCGGTCCATGCCTTCTTCCTGTTTTTCCTTGGCAAATTCGACGATCAGGATGGCGTTCTTACAGGCCAATCCCACCAGTACGATCAAGCCGATCTGGGTAAAGATGTTGTTGTCGCCTCCTGCCAGGATTACCCCGGTAATGGCCGACAGCAGGGTCATCGGCACGATCAGGATCACCGCCAGCGGCAGGCTCCAGCTTTCGTACTGGGCGGCCAGCACCAGGAAGGCCAGCAGCACGCAGAGCGGGAAGATAAAGATCGCACTGTTACCGGCGAGGATCTGCTGGTAGGTCAGGTCGGTCCACTCGAAGCTCATGCCGTTGGGCAGTTCTTCCTTAAGCAGCTTGGCAATCGCCGCTTCGGCTTGCCCGGAGCTGTAGCCAGGGGCTGCCGCGCCGTTGATTTCGGCGGTAAGGAAGCCGTTGTAGTGCATCACCCGATCCGGACCTGAGCTGGCGCTGACTTTAAGGAAAGCTGACAGCGGCACCATTTCGCCACGGTTATTGCGCACCTTGAGTTGGCCGATCTGCTCCGGCTCCAGGCGGAACTGCTGCTCGGCCTGCACGTTGACCTGATAGGTACGGCCAAAGCGGTTGAAGTCGTTGGCGTACAGCGAACCCAGGTAAATCTGCATGGTGTCGAAGATGTCGCTGATCGCCACGCCGTGGGTCTTGGCCTTTTCGCGGTCGATAGCAGCATCGATCTGCGGCACATTCACCTGGTAGCTGGTGAACACCGACATCGGGTCCAACTCCGGCAGTGCGCGGGCCTTGGCGATGACGTTCTGGGTCTGTACGTACAGCTCGTCATAGCCGAGGTTGCCACGGTCCTGCACCTGCAGGCGGAAGCCGCCGATGGTGCCCAGGCCTTGTACCGGTGGTGGCGGGAAGATCGCGATATAGGCGTCCTGAATACCCGCGAATTGGGCGTTCAGCTCGGCCGCGATAGCCGTGGCGCTCATCGATGGGTCGCTGCGCTCATCGAACGGCTTGAGAGGCGTGAAGACGATGCCGCTGTTCGGGCTGTTGGTGAAGCCGTTGATCGACAGGCCAGGGAAGGCCACGGTGTTTTCCACACCGGGGTGCTTACCGGCGATTTCCGACATCTTCTTGATCACGTCTTCGGTGCGATCCAGGGTCGCGGCGTCCGGCAGTTGGGCGAAGGCCACCAGGTACTGCTTGTCTTGCGGCGGCACGAAACCGCTCGGTGTCGTGGCAAAACCCAGGTAGGTCAGGCCCATCAGCCCGGCATAGACGAACAGGGCGATGCCGCTGCCGCGCAGCACGCGCTTTACGGTGCCGACATAGCCATGGCTGGCACGGTCGAATGCGCGGTTGAACGGTTGGAACAACCAGCCGCCAAACAGTTTGTCGAGCAGTTTGGAGAAGCGGTCCTTCGGTGCGTCATGGCTTTTCAGCAATATGGCGGCCAGGGCAGGGGACAGGGTCAGCGAGTTGATCGCCGAGATCACCGTGGAGATGGCAATGGTCAGGGCGAACTGCTGATAGAACTGCCCGCTCAGCCCGGAGATAAAGGCCGTGGGGATAAACACCGCACACAGCACCAGAGCCGTAGCGACGATGGGCCCGGTCACTTCCTTCATCGCCTGCTTGGTGGCTTCCACCGGGGTTTTGCCCAGGCCGATATTGCGCTCGACGTTTTCCACCACCACGATGGCGTCGTCCACCACGATGCCGATAGCCAGCACCAGACCGAACAGCGACAGCGCGTTAAGCGAGAAGCCGAACATATGCATCACGGCGAAAGTGCCGATCAATGACACCGGCACAGCGGCCAGCGGGATGATCGAAGCGCGCCAGGTTTGCAGGAACAGAATCACCACCAGCACCACCAGGATGATGGCTTCGAGCAGGGTATGTACCACCGCCTCGATGGAGCCACGCACGAAGATGGTCGGGTCATAGACGATTTCGTAGTCCACGCCTTGCGGGAAGCTCTGCTTCAGCTCGGCCATGCGCTCGCGCACCGCATCGGAAATCTCGATGGCGTTGGAGCCGGGGCGCTGGAATACCGGGATGGCGACTGCGGGTTTGTTGTTCAGCAGAGAGCGCAGTGCGTATTGACTGGAGCCCAGTTCGATGCGAGCGATGTCTTTCAGGCGAGTGATTTCGCCGTTTTCACCGGCGCGGATAATGATGTTCTCGAACTCTTCCTCGCTGACCAGACGGCCCTGGGTGTTGATCGACAACTGAAAACTATTGCCCGCATCCGACGGTGGCGCACCGAGGGAACCGGCAGCGACCTGACGGTTCTGCTCGCGAATGGCGTTAACCACGTCGGCGGCAGTCAGGTTACGCGAGGCGACCTTGTTTGGGTCGAGCCACACGCGCAGCGAGTAGTTGCCCAGACCGAACAGTTGCACATCACCGATGCCATCCAGACGCGCCAGCTCATCCTTGATATTCAACGCGGCGTAGTTGGACAGATACAGCATGTCGTAACGGTCGTCCGGCGAGGTCAAGTGCACGACCATGGTCAGGTCGGGCGAGGCCTTGTCGACGGTCACGCCGAGACGCTGCACTTCAGTGGGCAGGGTCGGCATGGTGCGCGTGACGCGGTTCTGTACCTGCACCTGGGCTTTGTCCAGATCGGTGCCGAGCGCGAATGTCAGGGTCAGGGTCATCTTGCCGTCGGCAGTGCCCTGGGACGACATATAGAGCATGCCTTCCACACCGGTAATCGCCTGCTCCAGCGGCGAGGCGACGGTTTCGCCGATCACCTTGGGGTTGGCGCCAGGGAAGGTGGCGCGCACCACCACGGTAGGCGGCACCACTTCCGGGTATTCGCTGATCGGCAATTGGAACAGCGAGATGGCCCCGCTGATCAGGATCAGCAGCGAGAGCACGGCGGCGAAGATCGGCCGCTGAATAAAAAATTGCGAGAAATTCATCGTCGTCTACCTATTAGCCGCGTGGCGCAGTGTTGGCAGGGCTGTTTTTCGCAGCGACCCGGCGGCTGTTCTGGCGTTCGATGGCCTGACGTTGCTCAGTCAGCAGCGCCTGGGTCTTTTCATCGGCCATGGGCACGCTTTGCGGATCGACCGTGGAACCGGGGAATGCGCGCTGCAGACCGTTGACCACGATCTTCTCGCCCTTGGCCAGGCCGCTGCGCACGATGCGCAGGCCTTCCAGCTTCGGCCCCAGCTCGATGGCGCGGTACTGCACGGCGTTGTCCTTATCGAGCACCAGCACGTATTTCTTGCCGAGATCCGTGCCGACCGCTTCGTCCTTGATCAGCGCGGCAGCGTACTGACCGCTGCCAACCAGCTTCAGACGTGCATAGAGGCCAGGGGTGAAGCGCCCATCGCGGTTGTCGAATACCGCACGGCCACGGATGGTGCCGGTCTGCGGGTTGACCTGGTTGTCGAGGAAATCCAGCTCGCCCAGGTGCGGGTGGCCATCTTCGCTGGATAGGCCCAGGTACACCGGGCTGGCATCGCGGGTCTGACCGCCGGCCTGGCGCGCCAGCTCAACGTATTTGAGGAACACGCGCTCATCGGCATCGAAGTAGGCATAAACCTTGTCGGTGCTGACCAGGGTGGTCAGCAGGCTTTGCCCGGCATTGACCAGGTTGCCTTCGGTGATTTCCGCCCGGCTAACGCGGCCATCAATCGGCGCGGTAACCCGGGTAAAGCTGAGGTTGAGGCGGGCGTTATCCAGCTCTGCCTGGATGCCGGCTACTGCTGCTTTGGCTTCCGCTGCGGCGCTGGCGCGGGCATCGGCCAGCTCGGCGGAGATGGCATTGCTCTGACGCAAGCGCTCGCCGCGATTGGCTTCACTCTGGGTGCGTGCCTGGCTGGCGCGGGCCTGTTGCAGCTGGGCTTCGAGGCGTTTGACCTCGGCCTGGAAGGGGCGCGGATCGATCTGGAACAGCAGGTCGCCTTTCTTCACTAGGCTGCCTTCATTGAAGGCTACTCGGTCGACGAAACCGGATACCCGTGGGCGAATTTCCACCGACTCTGGCGCTTCCAGGCGGCCGGTAAATTCATCCCATTCATTGATCGGTTGTTCGATCACTTCCGCCACGCTGACTTTCGCCGCAGGCATCTGCTGGGCGCTTTCCGGTGCTTTGCCGCAGGCGCTCAGCACCAGTACAGCAGCCAGGGCGAGGGGAAAATGCCAGAGGTTTTTATTGGACTGTTCCATGTGTGCTTCCGCCAGAGGGTGTTATGAATGGGCGGAGTCTGCGGCGGCGGGTGCGATGGCGACGAATCGAACGGGGCGAAGATGAGTATCAGTCTTAGTGATGATTCGCTGGCTTGTATCGATAGTGCCGATTGTGAACAAAGGGGCTAGGGCGGGCGCCCTTTGCCTGGAGACATGGGTAACACCCACCAGTTGGCCGATGGGGTGTTCTGCAGAGTTGGCCTTACAGGCTGTCGGGGTCGCCGCAGAACATCTGGATGCGCGAACGCAGCCAGCGTTCAGCCGGGTCGTTGTCCTGGGCGCCGCGCCAGGCCATGTGCAGCTCGAAGGTTTGCGACGGAAGCGGCAGCTCTTCGGCGCGCACGCCGCCTGCAGAGGTCAGGGCAGCAGCGGTGTAGTCCGGCACGGTGGCAATAATATCGGTGCCGGAAAGTAGGGTGCCGAGGCCGTTGAACTGGGGCAGGGCGAGGACCACCCGACGCTTGCGGCCAATTTTCTCCAGTTCGGTATCGATAAAGCCACCGAGGTCACCGGCAAAGGACACCAGTGCATGGGGCCGCGCGCAAAAGTCATCCAGGCTCAGTGGCCCCGGCGCCGCATCGGCACGCAGCAGTTTCGGTTTGCTGCGGCGCAGCACCTTGCGCTTGGCATTGGCCGGCAGTTCATCGGTGTAGGCGACGCCTACGGAAATCTCGCCAGAGGCCAGCAGCGACGGCATCAATAGATAGTTGGTGCGGCGAATCACCAGCACCACGCCCGGCGCTTCAGCACGCAGGCGCTTGATCAGTGGCGGCAACAGGCCGAACTCGACGTCATCCGACAGGCCGATGCGAAACACCGCAGTGCTGGTGGCTGGATGAAAGTCAGCGGCGCGGCTGACGGCAGTGGAGATCGAATCCAGCGCCGGCGAAAGTAGGGCGGAGATTTCCATGGCCCGCGCGGTAGGCTCCATGCTGCGGCCGGTGCGCACGAACAGCGGGTCGTCAAACAGGCTGCGCAAACGGGCGAGGGCGGCGCTGATGGCCGGCTGACCGAGAAACAGTTTTTCCGCCGCACGGGTCACGCTGCGTTCATGCATCAGCGTTTCGAAGACGATCAGCAGGTTGAGATCGACGCGGCGAAGATCGTTACGGTTCATCCGGTGTCCATTCTGGAGTGGCTGCGGTTTTGCGCGCGACTCAGGCTAATGCCGAATGCTGTCGCCAGGCAATATGCACGGCTAAATGATGTGTTTGTGGCTCATCATCATCGACAAGCATGGTGAATATCAGCCCCGAGCGGTGGAATTGCTGGCAAAGCCCGGATAAAGTCCGTGGCCATAAGGGGTCGCCACAGCTGTATAGCGCAGAAATGCCAGACAGTGCCGCGACCTAAATGGGTCAACCGAAGAGGTTTGCGATGTCCCGCATAGTGCGTTTCCATGAGTTTGGTGAGGCTGATGTCCTCAAGATCGAAGAGCGCCAAGCGCCTGCGCCGGCCGCAGGTGAAGTGCTGGTCGGTGTTGAAGCTGTGGGCGTCAGCTGGTACGACGTGCTCTGGCGGCAGAACCTGGCCAATACCCCGACGCAATTGCCGGCAGGCCTGGGCCATGAACTGGCCGGCGTGGTACTGGCAGTCGGCGATGGCGTTACCGATCTGGCCGTGGGCGACAAAGTGGCCAGCTTTCCGGGGCACAGTGCCAATCGTTATCCCAGTTACGCCGAACAGGTGGTATTGCCGCGCAGCTCTCTGGCGCGTTACCCGGACAACCTGACCGCGCAACAGGCCGCCGTGCACTATCTGCCATCAATGGTCGGCTGGTTCGGTTTTAGCGAGCTGGCCCGTTTGCAGCCGGGCGAAACCGTGCTGGTAACCGCCGCAAGCCGCTGCTGGGGCCCGTATATCGTGCAGATGGGCAAAGCCCTGGGCGCCACAGTAATTGCCGCTACGGCCTTTGCCGAAGACAGCGACTTTCTCAAGCAGCTGGGCGCCGACTACATCATCCTTACCGAAGAGCAGGACTTGGTTAGCCGCGTCAGCAAGCTGACCGATGGCCGTGGCGTGAATGTGGTGATGGATGCACTCGGCGGCCCGCAGATGTGCCTGCTGGGCGACGCCATCGCACCGCGCGGTCGACTGATCCTGTTCGACCTGCAAGGCGGCAATGAAACGCCATTCCCAGCCTGCGCGGCGTTCCAGAAGAACATTCAGTTCTTCGTGCATTGCATCGGTAATTTCACCGGCAAGGAAGAGCTGAACATTCCACAAGACCAGGCTGCCGTAGCCAAGGCCGTGCAAGGCATCAACCAACTGACGGCAGATGGTTTGCTCAAGCCGCTGATCGACAAGGTGTTCAGCTTCGACGATGTAGTTGAAGCGCATCGCTATATGGAAACCTGCCCAAGCCGTGGCCGCGTGCTGCTGGATCTCGGTGCGCGTTAAACATAACTCACATTATGCGAAGCCCGAATTAGGGCGAGAGCAGTGAATCCTGAGTGATATAATTTACAGGTGTTACGTTCATATCGGCTCTGGATACTGGCAACGCCTCCAGGGCCGATTTAATGTAACGGCCATTATGCGAACGCCCCTCGATATCCCGCCTCATCTCATCGCCGAAGCCCAGCTTTACGCGCCTTCCCGCGATCCTCTCGATGCTGTCTGCCACGTCCTGCAGGACTACCCGAAAGTTGTTGGCGAGCTTCGCCAGCTGCGCCGTCGAGTTCACCAGATCGACATTGAAGGCGTCGAACTGGACGTATTACTTGTCAGGCTTAAGGCTATTTCTCGCGAAATTCTCGAATTATGACTGCTAGCATTTATGCCGCCTGCGCCATCGATCCAGGTGCGAATTTGCTAGCACTTCACTCGATAGACCTGCTAGCATTTCTGCACCTGGTACACGTGCACCAGGAACTAATCTGCTAGCAAAGGACATCGATCATGATGCTGACTATTCGCGACATTCCCCACGGCCTGGTCAACGAAGCAAAGTTTGCAACTGGCAAAGGCACTGGCAGCCAAGCCTTTATTGCAGGTATTCAGCAGATGCTTCATCTTCGTGAGCGCGTAGCTGAGCAGAGGGATGAGATAGCGCGCCTTCGCAACATCGTTGCCCGGCAACAGCAGGTTTTAGATCAGGCTCGCGACTCGGCCGCGCTCCTGGTTGAGGCTTGCGCCCAGGGTGATTTGTTCTTTGCTCGCGAAAGCCAGTCAACAAACCCGCTTCGCCCTGGTTACGTTCGTTAGCACTTTTCGTTCTGCAGCTGGTGCACCAGGTTGAATACTGCTAGCAAATTTCGTTCTGCAGCTGGTGCACCAGGTTGAATACTGCTAGCAAACTTCCTGCAGGATCTCGCCTAGGATCTCGCTGACTGCTAGCAGTACCGGACAGCACCGCACCACTCATCACTGTCCAACCCGCGTTTGCTTTCCGTGGCAATCCATCACCCGCGTGCGGTACACCCGCACATTTGCGATCAGCGCGCAGCGGTGAGTGGCGAAGCCATGCTTTCTCTTTGCCTGGATCGGCGGCGAACGGGTGGGGTGCTGTAACACCCCCAATTTGGTATGGACTTCCATACTCACCGCGCTTTTTTACTCGGCGTGTAAAACGACTGCGCCTGTTGCTGAAAGCTCCAGGCTGCCTATCGCTTTTTCTAGGAATGCATGTACCAGCTCTGAGTCCTTCAGCGGCTGCATTCCGCGCTTCACAAGCTCTTTGTTGATCTCTATCGCTTTCTTTCTCAAGGCTTCCTGCTCGCCCTGGGACAGTCGGATATTTGTTGGCATCTGGTCTCTCACTGATTAGCACCTCTGCGTATATTCATGTGTGCACGTTATAAGTGTTGACGTGTGTGCATGTGCACGTCTACATTCTGCGCAAATGTTATGTGTGTGCATGCATCCAATGACCGAATCCGACAGCCTTCAGACGCGAATGTTTTATGACTACCTCACGGTAGAGCAGGTCTTTCCGTTCGTTCTTCCGAAGGTCTCCGACACCGGGATTTGCTACTACGACCGACGCACCGGCCAGCAGCTTCGAGACACCTGCCCAGGCTGGAAGCACGAGGGTAGCTATTCGACCGTTATTCAGATTCGAGTCGACGGCAACAAGCTGACCGTTAAGGGGAATCCTAGTGCTGTTAATCGCCTCGATAACCTCGACGGGTTCCGCTCCCTTGACGAATGCATTGCGGTCTACAACGAGATCGTCACCGAATATTCAGACCAGTACGGTTTCTGGCGTTTGCCTCGGTTTACCAAGTGCACGTCCTGGGGCATGCGGCAAACGGAGGAGGGCTCCAAGTCCAGCTTAGTCGGCAACGGTGCACGTATTCGCCGGCTCGATCTGACTACAAACCGGACGGTGGGGAAGGGCAACGACAGGGCCTATATCCGGGCTCTTAGCACCCAGCGTTACGGCTACAAAAACGGCCACCTCTACGAGGACGGCTGGACGGTCGATTGGAAGGCCCGTGACCACTACGAGAAGGCATATGGCAAAGCCCAGGCCATCCGCAAATTCCTGTTCCCCAAGTGCAAGCGCAATTTCGGCGAAGAGTCCTCCGAGTTCCGCTACCTCCAGCAACTTGCCAACTTCTGCGACGACCAGGGCGTTGTCCGCATGGAGCAGGAATTGAAATCAGAGTTTTTACAGCGCGAACGCCTGGAATGGTGGGGCCTGTTCGATGAGCAGTCTTTTCAGGGGATACACAGCAAGTTTTTGGCGATTGATGAAAAGTTAGAGGTGACGGCGATGGACTACAGCACGATTGCAGATCAACTGATTGAGAAGGGCGTTGTTGCCAGTCGGCAGGCCGCTAATGCGACCGCAAACATTGCACTCCAGTGGATGAATTGCCCTGGTATTCACTTCGACTTCAACAAGTCGCAAATGAAGCAATACGCCGCCCGTCTCGGCCGCATCGGCTTGAACATTCGCATGCCCTACGACATCACTCGCCACAGCGCTGTGACTGTCCGTCGCTGTGAAGAAATCGTCACCAGTGACGTGCTCATGCTGCCTTCGTTCTACCGCCACCCGGTAGCGCCTCGCCACCTGCGACTGGTGGCCTAAATGATCGAACTCGACCGCGTTCTCTGCGACTGCTGCGGCGACGATATGGGCCAGATTCTCGGCGGCGTTCCGGCCGCTGCTGGCGTCATCTGCGACCACACCAAAGCCCCCCATTTCGCCGTCTGCCCTGACTGCACCGTCGATGCCTGCGACTTCCTGGTCCTTCCACTTCCTGAGGTGGCTGCATGAGCTTTTTAGACTCGGTTCTTCTTGCCTTCGTTTGCGCCCCCATCATTGCTATCTGCCTCTACGCAAAACGGGAGCCCAAGTGATGCGTACCGTCAGCTTTCAGGGCGTTCAACTTAGCGCTGGCCAGCGCCGGAACTTGGCTTTCCAGCAGCAAGTCCGCGGCTCTTTTCTCAACGTTCATCTGCGCGAAACTACAGACAAAGCCCTTGCTGAAGCTGCCGCCATTCGCGACTCAGAATACAAAAAATTCCGGTTCGACCGGTACGAAACCGACCAGCTCAAAGCCCAGCTAAAGGAGCTTTCCGCTCCCTGCTACTGCGACCTGTTCGGCTACTAACGGCCATCTGGCCAAACTCAGAGGTGGTAACCATGCAAACCCGTCCGCTCAAAATCGTTTTCGAGATCCACGACACCAAAATTCACGAACGCTCGGGCATTAGTGCCCAGCAGAAGCCCTGGAAAATCCGCGAGCAAGACGCCTGGGTAACCATCGGTGAAGCGCCGTATCCACAGCGCACCCGCGTCCACCTGCAGGAAGGTCAGCCCGCTTATGCCGCTGGCAAATACCAGCTCGGCGAGGACTCTTTTTTCATCGGCAAATTTGAGTCCTTCATGGTCTCGCCTCGCCTTGAGCCGCTCGCTGTTGGCAAGTCACTTCAGGCTGCCGGCTAACCATGAAAGTTATTGCCTGTGATGTTGAGTGGACTTTCTCTGGTGGCGTACCAAGTTGCCCTGGAACTCTGCACACCATCCAGGCTGACCAAATCCCGACCGGGATAACCCTCGAAGACGCGTCAATATTGAAAGATCATGGTCTTGAACTATTGGCGATTGCCTTCGGTTTTCTTGTGCTAAAGAAGGCACTTAAATAAGGAGTTTCACCATGCGTAATAAAAACATCGTTACTTCCCTGTCCTCTGTCCTCGCTCTCTCCGCTGGCCAAGCCTTTGCCGCTGTACCAACTGAAGTAACCACCGCTCTTGGTGATGCCAAGGCTGATGGTTTGACTGTTGCCGGCCTGGTGCTTGTTATCATCATCGCTATCGCAGCTTTCAAGTTCATCCGCCGCGCCCTGTAACTCAGCAAGCGTTTTAGTGCCGTAGCAAACAACCCCGCTTCGGCGGGGTTTTCTTTATCAGGATTAATACATATGAACTATGAGGCATTTGTTCTCGGTATTTCCTTACTGATCATTTATCTAATATTTTTTGGCAGGATATAGTTATGCGCTTTAGTCTATTGATTGCCTTTTGCTTTTTGTCCTTTTTCTCTTCTCATTCTTTTTCTGCTATATACACTTTCACATGTACTATTTCCGGTTGTACTCCACAGTCCAGTGCTTCTTCTGCTGGTCAGCAGTTTTTTTCTATGTTCGAGCCTATAGCAGGTTATAAATATTCCTTTTCTACTTGCTCTGTAAGGTCTTATGGGGCTGATTACAATTGTTATGGTTCATCTGCTCAGATTGGCAGCTATACGGCAATCATTCTCCGTGACGGTGATACTTGTCCTGCTAATTCAACTTTAGATTCTGTTAAAGGCGAGTGCATTCCCGACTTGCCACCTGAAGGGCCTTGTGAGCCTCGTGCCGGTCAAACAGCTGGTTGGGGTCTCGGTCGTCCTGACCTAAATGGCATGGGTCCCATTGAAAATCTCTGCCTTGAAGGTTGCCAGCTAGTTCCTTCTAGCTCCACTTGCGGCCCTAGCCCTTTAGGTGATGGCACTGGCCAATGCTCAGGTCTTGGCACCTTTTCCGGCCTTTTATGCGCCACTGGTGATACTCCAGCTGGCGGCTATCAGCCACCTCCGCCTGATCCTACCGACCCCACAGACCCACCACCTCCGCCAGACTGCGGCCCTGACGCCACATGGTCAGGCTCTACCTGTGTGCCTAATCAGCCTCCTCCTGACCCAGAAGACCCAGAAGATCCAGACGACCCAGATAACCCAAATCCAGGCGGCGGCGGTGGTGGCGATAATGGCGGCGGTGATGATGGTGGTGGTGGTGACGGTGGCAATAACGGCGGCGGTGATGGTACTGGCGGCGGTGGTGATGGTGGCCCTGGCCCTGGCAATACTGTCATAGGTCTTGATTGCGACAAGCCTCTTGCTTGCACGGGTGATGCTATCCAGTGCGCCATTCTTACGCAGAATAAAAAACAGCATTGTTCCTGGGAATACAAGGATGCAAAACCCATAGTTGATGCAGAGTTATCAAAGGATGAATATCAACTAGGCGCATCTGACGTTGATGTTTCTGGCATCTTTACTCAGGCAACAACTGCCGCCCGCTGGTTGCCTTCTAATTGCCCTGCACCACAGAACGCTTCTTTACGCTCAGGTGTTTCTATCTCGCTTACCTGGCAGCCTCAGTGCGACATGGCTACGTCTTTAGCTCCATTAATTGTCGCTCTCGCCTCTATCTTTTTTGCTGTTTACGTCGGTCGCGCCTTCGGAGGTTCTTAATATGCCATTTGTAGCCCTTTTTTCTTTTCTCTCGTCAATTGTCGGCCCTTTAGCTGCAAAGATACTCACTGCTATTGGTATTGGAACTATCAGCTATGTTGGCATCAATCTTATGCTTGCCCAGGTTAAAGACTTTATTGTTTCTTCTTTCGGCTCAGCTTCGCAGGACATTCTAATGATCTTCGGGCTTGCGAAGGTTGATGTCGCAATAAACATAGTTCTCGCTGCTATAACTGCACGCGCTTTGCTTTCTGGCCTTAATAGCGCCACAGGTAGTATTTCTAAACTTGGCTCATTATCTAAATAAGGGTTCTATATGTTTGTTCTTAGAACTGGCCTCCAGGGCAACGGCAAAACATTAAACTCAATTATTGAGGTCGATAAGTTAGCGGCTGCGCAGGGCAGGGTTGTTTACTATCACAATATCCGCGACTTTAAGCCTGATCACCCCGCTATAACTGCTGAGTGGATCGAGTTTGATAATCCACATGAGTGGTTCAAGCTTCCACAGAACGCCATCATTCTAATTGATGAGGCTCAGACTTTTTTCAGGCTGCGCCCTCAAGGCTCTAAGGTTCCTGAGTACGCCAGCTCTCTAGAGACAATGCGTCACCAGGGCCACGAGCTTCACTGCATCACTCAAAACCCCGGCTTGATTGATGCCCATTTCAGAAAGCTCTGTAATTCTCACATCCACTACGTTCGAGGTCACAAAGGCCCTGTGATAAAGCGCTGGAGCTTCGAGCGCGTGAACATGCTTGTGGAAAAACAGAACGATTTTTCAGATGGCGAATCCACAAGGCTATTGATCGATAAGACTTATTTCGGTTGTTATAAGTCCGTTTCTGATGGTGCAACGCATCATTTTAAGTTCAGGCCACCACGTGCGCTTTTGGTTCTGATTGCATGCGTAATCATCATCGGTGGCTTGGGTTATCGCTTTTACACAAATCGAATAGCGCCTACCGTCCCTGGTGCTGAAACCGTGTCGCCTGAGTCTTCTTTGCCTGCGCCTGGCTTTGCCTCCACTGGCATCATCCAGCGCGACCACGCTTTACCGCTTACCCCGGAGCAGTACATTGATTCGAGGATTCCCAGGATTCCAGACGTTCCATCATCGGCGCCCATCTATGACGATTTGACCAAGCCAGTCAGCTACCCAAAGCCGTTCTGCATGTCCACCAGTGACGAAAGCATGGTTCAGCGGAATACCCTCAAAATGACCATCGGCTACAAGGCCGGCAAGCTCCATGGTTGCCGCTGCAATTCTCAGCAGGGAACGCGCCTCGACATTTCGTTTAACGGCTGCATGGCCTATGTCGAACATGGGGCCTTTGATCCGGCCAAGCCTGATAAAATGCCTATGGCTGGTGGCGTTGGTGCCGGGGCGTCCGAGGGACGAGGCGCGACGGTACAGACGCCGCCAGAGCCTTCCAGCATTCAACTCACGCATATGAGCGATTTTTACTAAAAGCCACTGCTTGATACCAGATCGCGCAGATCGCAAAGTACAGCGCAGTTCTGGCGCTTTCCTGACTATAGGCTTCGTATAATGTATATTATGTTAAATTAACTATATGGAGATGGCGGTTAACTACAGGATTCAATCCCCGCAAGGCTTTCGCCCACTTCTATTCAGTCACGATCCAGCAAATGGAAACTGGGCAATGCCACATGCCAGCGAATAGCGGCCAGGCGAATCAGCAACACGGTGAGCATGGCCACGCCCGTATCCAGCCAATGTGGCGTGTCCAGCGCGCGCATGCCGATAAAAACCACTGCGCCGGCTATGCATGCGGTGGCGTAAATCTCCTTCTGGAAGATCAGCGGGATCTCGTTGCAGATCACATCGCGCATCACGCCGCCGGCAACCCCGGTCATCACGCCCATGATTACCGCCGTGCTGTGCGGCACGTTGTGTTGCATGGCGACCTCGGTGCCTATCACGGTAAACACCGCCAGGCCAAAGGCATCCGCCAATAGCAGGCCTTTCTCATGAATTGGCTGGGTCAGCCGCACCCAAATCACTGTGCCGACTGCCGCCAGCGAGGCCACGACGATATACAGGTCGTTGCGAATCCAGCTGACCGGATGGTTGTCCAGAATCACGTCACGCAACGTGCCGCCGCCCAGCGCGGTGACGATGGCAATGACCAGCACGCCGAACAGGTCCATGGACTTGCGCCCAGCCATTAGCGCGCCGGTGATGGCGAATACCGCGACGCCGAACAGGTCGGCCAGATAGAACAGTTGCGCCATGCTGACCTCAGGACGACACAGGAGTACGCATAGTGACAAACTCTTCGGCGGCCGTTGGGTGCACACCGATGGTTTCATCGAATAGTTGCTTGGTCGCGCCGGCTTTAAGCGCCACAGCCAACCCCTGCACGATTTCTCCAGCGTCCGGGCCGACCATATGGCAACCCAGCACGCGGTCTGTGGCAGCATCTACCACCAGTTTCATCAGGGTGCGTTCCTGGCTTTCAGTCATGGTCAGTTTCATCGGCCGGAAGCGGCTTTCGAATATCTGAACGTTGTAGCCCTCCTCCTTCGCCTGCTCTTCACTGAGCCCGACCGTGCCGATATTCGGCAGGCTGAAGACTGCCGTCGGGATCATCCGATAGTCGACTTTGCGGTATTGCTCTGGCTTGAACAGGCGCCTGGCCACGGCCATGCCTTCAGCCAGCGCAACGGGCGTCAGCTGAACGCGGCCGATCACATCGCCAATCGCGAGGATTGACGGCGTGCTGGTCTGATACTGCTCATCGACCTTGATAAAGCCGCGTTCATCAAGCTGTACGTGGGTGTTTTCCAGGCCCAGGTTATCCAACATCGGCCGGCGTCCGGTGGCGTAGAAGATACAGTCGGCCGCAAGCACGCGACCATCCTTGAGGGTAGCCAGCAGGCTGCCATCGGCCTGTTTGTCGATGCGGGCGATATCGCTGTTGAATTGCAAATCCACGCCGCGCTTGCTCAATTCTTCCTGCAAGTGTCGGCGCACAGCGCCATCAAAGCCGCGTAGGAACAGCTCGCCGCGGTACAGCAGCGAGGTCTTTGCCCCCATACCGTTAAAGATTGAGGCGAATTCCACGGCGATATAACCGCCGCCCACCACGAGCACCCGCTTGGGCAGCTGCTCAAGGAAGAAGACTTCGTTCGAGCCGATGGCATGTTCATGCCCCGGTATTTCAGGAATCTGCGGCCAGCCGCCAGTGGCGATCAGGATGTGCTTGGCACTGTAGCGTTTACCGCCCAGCTCAACGCTGTGCTCATCAACAATCCGCGCGTGGCCTTCCAGCAAGGTCACCCCGCTGCCCACCAGCAGGTTGCGGTAGATGCCGTTGAGCCGCTCGATTTCACGATTCTTGTTGCTGATCAGGGTCGACCAATCGAAGCTGGCCTCACCCAGCGACCAGCCGAAGCCCTGCGCCTGCTCGAAGTCGTCGGCGAAGTGCGCGCCGTAGACCAGCAGCTTCTTCGGTACGCAACCCACGTTGACGCAGGTGCCGCCGAGGTAGCGGCTTTCGGCAACCGCCACACGGGCACCGTAACCAGCGGCAAAGCGCGCAGCCCGAACACCGCCGGAACCGGCGCCGATCACAAACAGGTCGAAGTCGTAGGTCATTTCAGCCTCCAGAACAGGCCGCCAGCATACCCCAAGGCGCGCCAGTGCCTAAACTTGAAGCATGCGGAACAGGAGAACAATGATGCGCCCTACCCTTACTCATCTGGCCTTGCACGTACCTGACTTGGATGCGTGTGTAGCCTTTTATGAGCAGTTCTGTGCGATGCGGGTGATTCACCAGCGTGCCGGCAAAGGTTCAAAGATTGTCTGGATGGCCGAGCCCGGCAAGGAGCACAGCTTTATCTTCGTGATCATGCCCGGCGGGCAGGATCGTCAACTGGCTGCAGATGACTACAGCCACTTTGGCTTTGCTCTGGAAAGTCGCGAGCAGGTCGATAGCCTTGCCGCGCAAGCAAGGGCTGCCGGCTGCCTGGTCTGGGAGCCGCGTGATGAGCCCTCCCCCGTTGGCTACTACTGCGGCCTGCGTGACCCGGCAGGCAACTATGTGGAGTTCAGCTACGGCCAGCCATTAGGACCTGGCGCCGAGCATATGCCGTTGCCCTGAATGCACACAGCCACCCGAAGGTGGCTGTGTGTTACCGCGCTAGAAGCCAAATCAATAGGCCTTGCCGGTTTTGTAGAGGTTCTCGAAGCAGAAGTTGGTGGCCTCGATATAGCCTTCAGCACCGCCGCAATCGAAGCGCTTGCCCTTGAACTTATAGGCCATCACGCAGCCGTTCTGCGCCTGCTTCATCAGTGCGTCGGTGATCTGGATTTCTCCGCCTTTGCCAGGCTCGGTCTGCTCGATCAGTTCGAAAATATCCGGGGTGAGGATATAGCGACCGATAATCGCCAGGTTCGACGGCGCATCTTCCGGACGTGGCTTCTCGACCATGCTGTTGACCCGGTAGATGTCGTCACGAATCATCTCGCCGGAGATCACGCCATATTTGTGGGTCTCTTCTGGCGGCACTTCTTGGATGGCCACAATCGAGCAGCGGAACTGGTTGTACAGCTTGACCATCTGCGTCAGTACCGCATCGCCGTCCAGGTTCAGGCACAGGTCATCGGCCAGCACTACGGCGAATGGCTCATCACCAATCAGCGGGCGGCCACAGAGAATGGCGTGGCCCAGGCCTTTCATCTCCACCTGACGGGTGTAGGAAAAGGTGCACTCGTCGATCAGACGGCGGATGCCAACCAGGTATTTTTCCTTGTCAGTGTCGCGGATCTGGTGCTCAAGCTCGTAGCTGATGTCGAAGTGATCTTCCAGGGCGCGTTTGCCGCGGCCAGTGATCATGGCAATTTCCGTCAACCCGGCTTCCAGCGCCTCTTCGACGCCGTATTGGATCAGCGGCTTGTTCACAATCGGCAGCATTTCCTTGGGCATAGCCTTGGTGGCTGGCAGAAAACGGGTGCCGTAACCGGCTGCTGGGAACAAGCATTTCTTGATCATGGGAGACCTTGGGAAGATGGGGGGTGAAAATCGCGTGCGCAGTTTATCAGGCTGCACTGGCCTTACAATGCCCCTGCGCGGGGCGACCAATGCCTCGGTAGAGAAAACCCAGCTCAGCCAACTGCGCGGCATCGTAGATATTACGCCCGTCAAACAGCACAGGCATGCGCATCAAGCCACGAATGCGCGCGAAGTCGGGCTGGCGGAATTGCTTCCATTCAGTGACCAACACCAGTGCATCCGCGCCTTCAACAACACTATACGGCGAGGTGCTCAAGCGCAGCTGGCCGCTGCTGATCGCCTGGCCGTAGCGCTCTGCCAGAGCCGTTGTAGCAACCGGGTCGCACGCCTGAACGCTGACGCCAGCTGCCAACAAGGCATCCAGTAGAACCAGGCTGGGCGCTTCACGCAGATCATCAGTGCCTGGTTTGAAGGCCAGGCCCCACAGCGCCACCACTCGCCCTTGCCAATAGCCGGAGAAATGCTCACGCAGCGCCTGGAACAACAGGGTTTTCTGCAATGCGTTACGGGCTTCGACTGCGCGCAGGATGCCGGGTTCAATGCCCTCCTGCTCTGCGCAGCGAATCAGCGCCCGTACATCCTTGGGGAAGCACGAGCCGCCATAGCCGCAACCTGCGTAGATAAAGTGAGTGCCAATGCGCTTGTCGCTGCCGATGCCGCGGCGTACATCTTCGATATCAACATCCAGGCGCGCACATAGACTGGCCATTTCGTTGATAAAGGAAATCTTGGTGGCCAGAAAGGCGTTGGCGGCATATTTGCTGAACTCTGCCGCGCGCAGGCCCATGCATAATAAGCGCTCGTGATTGCGCAGAAACGGCGCATACAGACGGCGTAAAAGCTCATGGCCCCGGGGTTCATCGCAGCCGACAATCACTCGATCAGGGCGCATAAAGTCGTCAATCGCCGAACCTTCCTTGAGAAATTCCGGGTTGCTCGCCAGCGTCACCGCAAAGCGCTTGCCGCGTTTGCTCAAGCGACTGTTGATGCGCTGGGCAACACGCCCGGCTGTGCCGACCGGCACCGTGGATTTATTCACCACCACGCAGCTCTGCTCAAGCTGATCGCCCAGCTCGTCGGCCACAGCCAGGACATGCGACAAGTCCGCCGAGCCATCCTCCCCGCTCGGCGTGCCGACGGCGATAAAAATGATCTCGGCCTGCTTGATGCCTTCATGCAGGTGCTGGCTGAAACTCAGCTGAGCGCTACTCAGATGCGTTTGCAGCATGGCCTCCAGCCCAGGCTCGTAAATCGGTGACTGGCCACGGGCAAGCCGTGCCACACGCTGCGCATCGCGCTCAACGCAGATCACCCGATTGCCCATCTCGGCAAAACAGGCCGCCGATACCAGCCCTACATAGCCTGCGCCAATCACACAAATCCGCATCGCCTGCACTCCTCACTGAGTTACCGCGATTGCAGCTAAAGCAGATGGCAGGCGTATGACATGCGGAAGACGCTCGGATGACAGCGCCAGATGTACAAATTCCGGGCACAAAAAAACCGGCTACGAAAGCCGGTCTTAGTGGATTTCAGGTTCGCGGGCGAACATCTGAAATCATATACATGGTGCCCGAAGCCGGGGTCGAACCGGCACGAGGTTACCCTCGAGGGATTTTAAGTCCCTTGCGTCTACCGATTTCGCCATTCGGGCGGTAGCGCTGCGTTGCGAGGCTTGGACTATATACAGCCCTTGGATGCCTCGCAAGGTTTCAAGCTTAAATGAAAAAGCCTCGTAAATCAGTGATCTACGAGGCTTTTCTAATTGGAGGCTGAGGTCGGAATCGAACCGGCGTTCACGGATTTGCAATCCGGTGCATAACCACTCTGCTACTCAGCCTTGAAACTAAACGGACCGTGTAAAACGGCCCGTTGAAAATGGAGCGGGAAACGAGACTCGAACTCGCGACCCCGACCTTGGCAAGGTCGTGCTCTACCAACTGAGCTATTCCCGCTTGTCGTGCTGACGGCCGCCATTCTATAGCTTCAGAACGGCCCGTCAACCCCTTGATTCAAAAAAGCTTATTTCTTTTCCGAGGTGATTCGCAGGTGTGGCCATGCGGCTAGCAGGTACTGCGCCATGGACCACAGGGTGAGTACCGCCGCAATGATCAACAGCGCATAACCAAACACAACCCAGGCGGTAAAAATCGGCGGATTGGCCAGCAAAATCACCAGGGCGACCATCTGCGCGGCGGTTTTCCACTTGGCCAGTTTGGATACGGCAACATGCGCGCGGGCGCCCAGCTCTGCCATCCATTCACGCAGCGCCGACACCACGATTTCGCGACCTATGATGATCGCCGCAGACAGGGTCAGCCAGAGATTGGCGTGTTCAGCCACCAGCAATACCAGGGCAACCGCCACCATCAGCTTGTCGGCAACCGGGTCGAGGAAAGCCCCGAAAGGTGTGCTCTGTTCCCAGCGCCGGGCCAGGTAACCATCCAGCCAGTCGGTGGCAGCTGCGACTGAAAACACCGCGCTAGCGGCCCAATAGCTCCAACTGAAGGGAAGGTAGAACAGCAGAATAAACACCGGAATCAGCAATACGCGGAGCACGGTCAGCAGGTTGGGGATATTCATCGACACAACTTGGCGGTAAAGAGAGTCGGCATTCTACTCACTGTGCAGGGCCGCATAAATCAACTCGGCGAGTTTTTTACTGATCCCAGGTGCTTTGGCGATTTCTTCGATGCTCGCGCGGGATAATTCTTGCAGCCCACCGAAGTGGTTGAGCAGCTCGCGCCGGCGCTTGGGCCCTACGCCAGCAACCTCCTCCAGGGTCGAGGTGCGGCGGGTTTTGCCACGGCGGGCGCGGTGGCCGGTAATGGCAAAACGGTGCGATTCATCGCGAATCTGCTGAATCAGATGCAAGGCCGGCGAATTACCCGGCAGGGTGAATTCATGGGCTGCATCATTCAGGTACAGGGTTTCCAAACCCGGCTTGCGCGTGGTGCCCTTGGCCACGCCAAGCAGGATCAGGTCAGGCACTGACAGCTCTTCAAGTACTTCACGGGCCATGGCCAGCTGGCCTTTACCACCATCGACCAGAAGGATGTCCGGCAGCTTGCCTTCGCCATCCTTGATCTTGCTGAAGCGCCGGGTCAGCGCCTGATGCATGGCCGCGTAATCGTCGCCAGGCGTAACGCCTTCGATGTTGTAGCGGCGGTAATCGGACTTGAGTGGGCCTTCGGGGCCGAACACCACGCAGGAGGCGACCGTCGCCTCACCACTGGAGTGGCTGATGTCAAAACACTCCAGGCGCTGCGGCACTTCATCCATATCCAGCGCCAGTGCCAGTGCCAGTGCATCAAAGCGTGCGGCAACGTGCTGCCGGTTAGCCAGGCGCGCAGCTAGGGCCTGCTCGGCATTGGTCACGGCCAACTGTTGCCAGCGCGCGCGGGTGCCGCGTACGCGGTAGCTGATGCTCAGTTCGCGCCCGCGCAGCTCATCAATGGCGGCGATCAGCGTGGGGAAATCTTCGTGCTGCGCATTGACGATCAGCTCGCTCGGCAGGTCGCGTTCCTGACTGCTCAAGTAATACTGCGCGAGGAAGGCCAGCAGTACGCCACTGCCCTCCTCCTCAATGGCCACCTGTGGGAAGAAGTTCTTGCTGCCAAGCACCCGGCCACCGCGCACGCTGATCAAATGCACGCACGCGCCGCCTGGGTTGACCATGGCGGCGACCACGTCCACATCACCGGTACCGCCTTCCATGCTTTGCTGATCCTGTACCCGGCGCAGCAGCGATATCTGGTCGCGCAACCCGGCCGCCCGCTCAAAATCGAGGGCCATAGCGGCAGCCTGCATACCGCTGGACAGCTCATCGGTCAGGGCATTGCTGCGCCCCTCAAGAAACATCACCGAGTGGCGTACGTCATCGGCATATTCGGCGGGCTCTACCAGGCCGACACAGGGGCCTTTACAGCGTTTGATCTGGTACTGCAGGCAGGGGCGCGTGCGGTTTTTGTAGAAGCTGTCCTCGCACTGGCGCACCAGAAAAGTCTTCTGCAGCAGGTTGAGGCTTTCGCGAAGGGCACCGGCGCTGGGATAGGGGCCGAAGTAACGGCCCTTCTGCTTTTTCGCCCCACGGTGAATGCTTAGGCGCGGGAAGTCACCGTCGGAAAGAAACACGTAGGGATAGGACTTATCGTCGCGCAGCAGGATGTTGTACGGCGGACGCCATTCCTTGATCAGTGTCTGTTCAAGCAGCAGGGCTTCGGTTTCGTTGGCGGTAATGGTGGTTTCGATCTGCGCGATTCGGCCCACCAGGGCGGCGGTCTTCGGCGCTAAGCCGCTCTGGCGGAAATAGCTGGCCAGGCGCTTTTTCAGGTTTTTGGCTTTGCCGACATAGAGCAGCTTGGCGTCCACATCGAACATGCGGTACACGCCAGGGCGACCGCTGCAGGTGGAGAGAAACGCGCTGGAATCGAAGGCGGCGCGGCTGTCGTCAGCTGCTGGCATCAATCATGCCGTGGCGCACGGCCAGCAGGGCCAGCTCGACATCGCTGGTGATCGACAGCTTTTCGAAGATGCGATAGCGGTAGGTATTCACGGTTTTCGGCGACAGGCAGAGCTTGTCGGAGATGGCCTGAACCTTCTGGCAGCCGGCGATCATCAGGGCGATCTGAATTTCACGCTCGGACAGCAAGTCGAAAGGCGAATTGCTGCTCTGCGGCTGGAACGACTTGAGCGCCAGCTGTTGGGCAATCTGCGGGCTGATATAACGCTGGCCGCTGAACACCATGCGGATGGCCTGAACCATTTCTTCCAGCGCGGCGCCCTTGGTCAGGTAACCGGCGGCGCCGGCCTGCAGCAAGCGCGTGGGGAATGGGTCTTCTTCGCACACGGTAACCGCGACGACTTTAAGGTCGGGATGGCTGCGAATCAGTTTACGCGTGGCTTCGAGGCCGCCGATGCCCGGCATCTTGATGTCCATCAGAACAACGTCGGGCTTCAGCTCGCGGGCTTTCTTCAGGGATTCTTCGCCGGACTCGGCTTGACCCACTACATGCAAGCCGTCGATATCAGCCAGCATACGGGTGATGCCGGTACGTACCAGGTCGTGGTCATCAACAACTAGCACCCTGATCAAGCGACACCCCGTTTGCATCAGTCGCTAAAAGCGGCTGGTTGGGTTGGAAGGCTGGAGATTTGTAAACCCAGCTTGGCGCATAACCGTCAAAATGCAAGCGCCAATAAAACTGTGCGCTAGGGTGACGGCCAGAGGAATTTGGCGGAAGCGGTGAGATTCGAACTCACGGAAGAGTTTCCCCTTCGACGGTTTTCAAGACCGTTGCATTCAACCGCTCTGCCACGCTTCCGGCGATTGCGGGCGGCAATCTTACCCGAACGCAACACGCTGTCAAACTCTGCGTATTGGCTCTTTATCTGCCTCTGCTATGATCGGGCCTGACCTTGGTCACGGAACCATCAGCCATTTCAGGAGTGTCGCCATGAACGAACACAATTATGCACTTGACCACACGCAGGTTGAGCAGCAAGAAGTCAGCCGCGTCCTGCGCAACACTTATGGCCTGCTGGCCATCACTCTGGCCTTCAGCGGCCTGGTGGCGTACATCGCGCAGCGTGCCAATGTGCCTTATCCAAATATCTTCGTGGTGCTGATCGGCTTTTACGGCCTGTTCTTCCTCACCGCCAAACTGCGTAACTCGGCCTGGGGCCTGGTTTCGACCCTCGCCCTGACCGGCTTTATGGGCTACACCCTCGGCCCGATCCTCAATCGCTACATGGGCATGGCCAACGGTGCTGAAGTAGTCAGCTCAGCCTTCGCCATGACGGCCCTGGTGTTCTGCGGCCTGTCGGCTTACGTGCTGACCACCCGCAAGGACATGAGCTTCCTCAGTGGCTTTATCACTGCAGGTTTCTTTGTGCTGATCGGTGCGATGGTTGCCGGTTTCTTCTTCCAGATCAGCGGCCTGCAACTGGCGATCAGCGCAGGTTTCGTGCTGTTCTCCTCGGCCTGCATCCTGTTCCAGACCAGCGCGATCATCCATGGTGGCGAGCGCAACTACATCATGGCGACCATCAGCCTGTATGTGTCGATCTACAACCTGTTCGTCAGCCTGCTGCAGATTTTCGGCATCATGGGCAGCGACGACTGATTCAACTTGCTGTGCAAAGCCCGCTTCGGCGGGCTTTTTTATGCCTGGCGGCCATAGATGGCGCGCATCTTGGCGGCTCAGGCTTTATCATTCTGGCAAATTGGCTTGCCAGGTTTGCTATGAAGTTCGCCATCGCCCTGTTCTCACCTCCTCATGCGCCCTCCTCGCGCCGCGCGCTGCGTTTTGCCCAGGCGGCATTGGCCGATGGGCATGAGATTGTGCGGCTGTTCTTCTATCAGGACGGTGTCCACAGCGCCTCGAGCAATGTGGTCTGCGCGCAGGATGAAGTGGATCTACCGCGTGAATGGCGTGAGTTTGTGCAAGCGCAGCAACTGGATGGTGTGGTGTGTATCGCCGCCGCCTTGCGCCGTGGCGTATTGAATGACGACGAAGCGCAGCGGTATTCGCGCACTGCCGCCAACCTGGATGCGCCTTGGGAGCTTTCAGGCCTGGGCCAGTTGCACGAAGCGGCGCAGCTGGCGGATCGCCTGGTGTGTTTTGGAGGGCCTTGAGATGAGTAAGTCACTGTTGATCATCAGCCGCCAGGCGCCCTGGTCCGGCCCCAGTGCGCGGGAAGCGCTGGATATCGCCCTGGCCGGTGGCGCCTTCGATTTGCCGATTGCCATGCTGTTTCTCGACGACGGGGTATTTCAGCTGAGCGGTGCACAGCAGCCGGCCAGCCTGCAGCAGAAAGACCTCGGTGCCAATCTGCAGGCTCTGCCGATGTTTGGCGTCGAGGCGCTGTATGTTGCCCAGCGCAGCCTGGAAGAACGCGGCCTGCAGGATCAGCCCAGCAGTCTTGCAGTCGAGCGTCTCGATGACGCCTCGATAAGCGCTTTGATTGACCGTTACGACCAGGTGATTACGCTCTGATGGCTACCTTGCACGTGCTTTCACATTCGCCCTTTACCGATAGCCGCCTGAGCAGCTGCCTGCGCCTGCTCGGTAGCCAGGATGCCCTGCTTCTCTGTGGTGATGCGGTGTATGCCTTGCAGGCTGGCAGCGCGCAGCGCCAGGCGCTTGAGCTGATGCCCGAAGCCATTGCGCTGTATGCCCTGGATGAAGATGTCCAGGCCCGCGGCGTTGCGCACCCTAGCCGCCTCACACTGGTCGATTACCCCGCTTTCGTGGCCCTGAGCTGCCAATACGACAAGGTAAACACCTGGCTATGACGGCATTGAATGTTGAAGGCCGCAGCCTGGCGCTGGATAAGGACGGCTATCTGCTCGACCTCGCAGATTGGTCTGAGGCCGCTGCGCACGCCCTGGCGCAACGTGAGGGCATCCACCTGAGTGCTGATCACTGGGAAATACTCTGGCTGGTGCGCAGCTTTTACGACGAGTTCCAGCTGTCGCCGGCCAATCGCCCGCTGATCAAATTTATTGCCAGCAAACTCGGCCCCGAGAAAGGCAATAGCCTGAACCTCAATCGCCTGTTCAATGGCGCTCCTGCCAAACTTGCCGCCAAGCTGGCGGGCCTGCCCAAGCCGACCAATTGCCTATGAACCTTGTGACTCCGCCGGAACATCCCTTCGCGCAATTTGTACGCATTCTGGGCAAGGGCAAGCGTGGCGCGCGCAACCTCACTCGCGAGGAAGCTCGTGAGGCCATGGGCATGCTGCTCGACGGTCAGGCCGAAGAAAGCCAGTTGGGCGCATTCCTGATGCTGCTACGGCACAAGGAAGAAAGCGCCGAGGAAATGGCCGGCTTTGCCGAAGCTGTACGTGCACGCCTACAGGCGCCGGCAATTCAGGTAGATCTGGACTGGCCCAGCTATGCCGGGAAGAAGCGCCACCTGCCTTGGTTCCTGCTGGCCGCCAAAGCCCTGGCGAATAGCGGTACTCGCATCCTGCTGCATGGCGGCGGCCCACACACGGCCGGGCGCATGTACAGCGAACAGTTGCTCGAAACCCTGCGCATTCCACTGTGTCGCAACTGGGGCAGTGTCGAGCAGGCATTGGCGCAGCAACAGCTGGCGTTTATCCCGCTGGGCGACTGGATGCCGCAACTGCAACGGATGATCGACCTGCGCAATATCCTTGGCCTGCGCTCACCAATTCATTCCCTGGCACGCATTCTCAATCCGCTGGGCGCGCGTTGCGGCCTGCAAAGCATCTTTCATCCGGGTTATCAGGCGGTGCACCGCGAAGCTAGCCAGTTGCTCGGCGATAGCGCGGTGGTGATCAAGGGTGAAGGCGGCGAAATCGAGATCAACCCGGACGCCACCAGCCACCTGTATGGCACGGCCAATGGTGATAACTGGGATGAAGAATGGCCGGCGCTGTCGGCGTTGCGCCACGTCAAACCCGAATCACTGCAACCCGCTCACCTGGCAGCGTTCTGGCGTGGTGAAGTGGCCGATGATTACGGTCAGCTTGCCGTTATCAGCACCATGGCCCTGGCCTTGCGCGCCCTGGGTGAGCCGCGCGAACAGGCCCTGGAGCGTGCCGCGCTGCTGTGGGCCGAGCGTAATCAGACGTTGGCCTGAGCCCCTTCGAACCAGGCCAGTTTTTCCCGCAGCTGCACCACTTCGCCGACGATTACCAGGGTCGGCGCATGCACCTCATGCTCAGCCACCAGCTCGGCCAGATTGGCCAGGGTGCCGGTAAACACCCGCTGGTTCTGCGTGGTGCCCTGCTGAATCAATGCCGCCGGGGTTGTTGCGGCGCGGCCATGGGCAATCAGCTGCTGACAGATGATCGGCAAGCCGACCAGGCCCATATAAAACACTAGGGTCTGGCTACTGGCCGTCAGCTCATTCCAGGGCAGATTGCTGCTGCCATCTTTCAGGTGACCGGTAACAAAACGCACCGACTGCGCATGGTCGCGGTGGGTCAGCGGAATCCCCGCATAAGCCGCGCAACCTGAGGCAGCGGTGATGCCCGGCACCACCTGAAACGGAATACCGTGGGCGGCCAACTCTTCAATTTCCTCGCCACCGCGACCGAAGATAAACGGATCGCCGCCCTTGAGGCGCAGCACGCGTTTGCCTTGTTTGGCCAGGCTGACCAGGCGCTGATTGATCTGTTCCTGCGGCACGGCATGCTCGGCGCGCTGCTTACCGACATAGATGCGCTCGGCATCGCGGCGGCACAGCTCGATAATCGCCGGGGCGACCAAGCGGTCATACAGCACTACATCGGCCTGCTGCATCAGGCGCAAGGCGCGGAAGGTCAGCAGATCAGGATCACCCGGTCCAGCGCCAACCAGATACACCTCACCCAAGGTGCGCGGCGCAATCCCGGCGATCTTCTCTTCCAGCAGACGCTGACCTTCCTGCAGTTTGCCGGCGAATACGCTTTCGGCGACCTGGCCCTGGAGCACATCCTCCCAGAACACCCGGCGCTGCTGCACATCGGGAAAGAGCGCTTTGACCTGAGCACGAAAACGCTTGGCCAAACCGGCTAGCTGACCATAGGTTGCGGGAATCCAGGTTTCGATCTTGGCGCGAATCAGCCGTGCCAGCACCGGTGCATCACCGCCACTGGTAATCGCCACAATCAAGGGCGAGCGATCGACAATGGCCGGAAAAATCACGCTGCACAGTTTCGGCGCATCCACCACATTGACCGGAATACCCAAGGCCTGGGCCTCGGCCGATATCTGCGCATTCAGCGGTTCGTCATCGGTGGCGGCAATAATCAGCGCCACGCCCTGCAAATCAGCCGATTGATAATCACGCAGCAGCACCTCGCCATTGCGCGCATTGGCCATCTCGCGCAATTCATCACGAATTTCCGGCGCCACCACCCGCAACGTCGCGCCGGCATCACTGAGCAAACGCGCCTTGCGCACGGCAACTTCGCCGCCACCGACCACCAGTACCAGGCGATCCTGCAGTTTGTGGAACAGGGGCAGAAAATCCATGACGCACGCTCTCGATCGGGTAAACAAAACGGGGCGGCACTGGCCGCCCCGTCGCAGGTAACTGAAGCCGGCTTAGCCGATCACTTCGATACCGCCCATATAGGGCTTCAGCACGTCTGGCACGCGAATGCTGCCGTCGGCCTGCTGGTAGTTCTCCAGCACGGCGACCAGGGTGCGACCTACTGCCAGGCCGGAGCCGTTGAGGGTGTGCACCAGCTCGGGCTTGCCGGTTTCCGGGTTGCGGTAGCGCGCCTGCATCCGGCGCGCCTGGAAGTCGCCACAGTTGGAGCACGAAGAAATCTCGCGGTACTTGTCCTGGCTCGGCACCCAGACTTCCAGGTCATAGGTTTTCACCGCGCCGAAGCCCATATCGCCGGTGCACAGCGCCAGTTTGCGGTACGGCAGTTCGAGCAACTGCAGCACGCGCTCGGCGTTGGCGGTCAGGCTTTCCAGCGCTTCGAAAGATTTGCTCGGCTCGACGATCTGCACCATCTCAACTTTGTCGAACTGGTGCTGGCGGATCATGCCACGGGTATCACGGCCGGATGCCCCAGCTTCACTGCGGAAGCACGGGGTGTGGGCCACGAGTTTCAGCGGCAATTGCTTGGGATCAAGAATTTCGCCCGCGACGATATTGGTCAGCGACACTTCAGCGGTCGGGATCAGGTACAGGTCGGCTTCGCCTTCGCGGCTGATCTTGAACAGGTCTTCCTCGAACTTCGGCAGCTGGCCGGTGCCTTGCAGCGCCGGCGCCTGCACCAGATACGGCGTGTAGGCTTCTTCGTAGCCATGCTCGCCGGTGTGCAAGTTGATCATAAATTGCGCCAGGGCACGGTGCATGCGGGCGATGGGGCCACGCAGCACGGCAAAGCGCGCGCCGGACAGCTTGGCGGCGGTCTCGAAATCCAGCCAGCCGTGCTGCTCGCCGAGGGCAACGTGGTCCTGAATCGGGAAATCGAAGCTACGCGGCGTGCCCCAACGGGAGACCTCAACGTTGCCCTCTTCGTCCTCACCGACCGGCACCGACTCATGCGGCAGGTTGGGGATATTCAGCAACAGGTTGTCGAGTTCGCTCTGGATGCTGTCGAGGTCACGCTTGCCCTGCTCCAGATCGCTGCCCATCTGGTCGACTTCCGCCAGCAGCGGTGCAATGTCTTCACCGCGCTGCTTGGCCTGGCCAATCGATTTGGAGCGACTGTTACGTTCGGCCTGCAGCTGCTCGGTGCGGGTCTGCACATCCTTGCGCTGGGCTTCAAGCGCTTCGAAACGCGCAACATCAAGGACAAAGCCACGGGCGGCCAGGCGCTCGGCCACTTCATGGAGCTGGGTACGAACGAGTTTGGAATCGAGCATGTTCTGGTCTCAACACATCACAAGGGTTTGCATGGCCTTGGCCATGACGCGCAATGCCGCGCAGTTTAAGGCTTTAACAGGGTTGGGTGCCAGACCGCACGTTAGCCCGTGTGGCTACTGATAGAGGCGCGCCAGGGCAAATCCGCCCCACACCGCAGCCACACCGCCGACCACGCTGCACAGTAGGTAGGCAAACGCCTCATTGTGGCGGCCACTTTCAAACAGCTTGAGCAACTCGAGACTGAACGAGGAAAAGGTGGTGAAGCCGCCGAGCAGGCCGATGATCAGGCCGCTGCGCAATTCAATAGGCAGGTCGCTGCGCAGCAGAAACAGGCCGGACAACAGACCGATCAGCAGGCAGCCGAGGATATTGACGGTGAAGGTACCCAGGTAGAAATGCCGAGGCCACTGCGCCACCACCCAGCTGGCGGTAAGAAAGCGCAACACAGAGCCTACAGCACCACCGAGGGCTACGGCCAAGGCCACGCGAATCATGGTTTTCTCCGTTGCCGAGGGCTGTTGCGGTCCTGGCTTTTCAAGTGCTGCAGCTTGTCGCGAATTTTCAGCTCCAGGCCGCGCGGCACTGGCTGGTAGTACTCGCGTGGCTCGAAGGTGTCCGGAAAGTAATCTTCCCCTGCCGCATAGGCATCTGGCTCATCGTGGGCGTAGCGATATTCATCGCCATAGCCCAACTCTTTCATAAGCTTGGTCGGCGCATTGCGCAGGTGCAGCGGGACTTCCTGCGAACCATGCTCGGCGGCATCACGCATGGCGGCCTTGAAGGCGTTGTAGACCGCATTGCTTTTTGGCGCACAAGCCAGGTAGACAATCGCCTGCGCCACTGCCAGCTCGCCCTCGGGACTGCCCAGGCGTTCCTGCACATCCCAGGCATTCAGACAGAGGGTTAAGGCGCGCGGATCAGCATTGCCGATGTCTTCGCTGGCCATACGCACTACGCGCCGGGCGATATACAGCGGATCACAGCCACCATCGAGCATGCGCGCGAACCAGTACAGCGCGCCGTCCGGGCTGGAGCCGCGTACGGACTTGTGCAGCGCAGATATCTGGTCGTAAAAGGCTTCGCCGCCTTTATCGAAGCGCCGACGGGTATCGCCAAGCAGATTGAGCAGCAGTTCGCTGCCGATCTCGCTGCCGTCTTCGGCCAGGTCGGCGGCGTTTTCCAGAAAGTTGAGCAAACGCCGACCATCGCCATCGGCGGCGGCCTGGAGGATCTTGAAACTTTCTTCCGGCAGGCTCAGCTGGCGCTCGCCCAGGCCTTTCGGGTCGCTTAATGCACGATCAACCAATTTGCGCAGCGCGCTTTCATCCAGGCTTTTCAGCACATACACGCGAGCCCGTGAGAGCAAGGCGTTGTTCAGCTCGAAAGAAGGATTTTCCGTGGTGGCGCCGATAAAGATCAGCGTGCCGTCTTCCACATAGGGCAGAAAAGCATCCTGCTGCGATTTGTTGAAGCGGTGCACTTCATCAACAAACAGGATGGTCTGCCGGCCATATTGCGCGGCATGTTGCTGCGCCACTTCCACGGCCTGGCGAATCTCCTTGACCCCGGAGAGCACCGCCGAAATCGTCTCGAAATGCGCATCAGAAACCTGCGCTAATAGCCGCGCCAGGGTGGTCTTGCCAACGCCCGGCGGGCCCCAGAAGATCATCGAGTGCAGCGCGCCCTGCTCCAGCGCTTCACGCAAGGGTTTGCCACGGGCCAGCAAGTGCTCCTGGCCGACGTACTCATCCAGGCTGGCTGCACGCAAACGGGCAGCCAAGGGTTGAGCAACGGGAGCCTTGCGAAACAGATCCATGACTGCGGTTTACCGCCTCTCTTTCTTGAACCTTTTACTCTTGAATCACGTCCGCGCCGGCCGGAATCTCGAAGGTGAACTGTGCATCGTCCTGCGGCTCATTCATTTTCACGTTGAGGAAAAGAATGTTGGTGCGCTGGCCGATGCTGTCGATCAGCTGCATATCGTTGAGCACCTTGTTGCGGAACGACAGACGCAGGCTGTCGAACAGGGTGTCCTTGGATTTTGGTTTGAGAATGAAATCGACCACATTGCCACCTTCGTTGTGGCTGATGTCGAAGTTCTCACGAATCTTCGACACATCACCGGACAGCAACAGCGCCGGAGTGTGGGTCAGGCGCTGATCGAGGTTCTGAATGGTCACCTGTTGCAGGTCCGGGTCATACAGCCAGACCTTTTCACCATTGGAGACCAGCAGCTGCTCCATCGGCGCATCGGTGTGCCAGCGGAACAATCCCGGGCGTTTTAGCGCGAGCTGGCCGGCGGTTTCCTGCAGCTGGGTGCCGCTGCCGTCCAGGGTCAGCTGGGAAAAGCGCGCGTTGATGGTCTGCGCCTGGTTGAGCAGCTCGGTCAGACGTTGCACGGCAACTTCATCGTCGGCCACGGCGGCAACGCTGGTAAAACTCAGTACGGTCAGCAACAACATGCGAATCAGGCGCATGGGACTCCTTAAGATCGGGCTAGGCGTTAATCGCGAACAGGGCTTGGTGCTATGACCTCGCGAGAGCCATTGGTGTTCATTGAGGTGACGACGCCGGCCATTTCCATGGCCTCAATCATCCGCGCGGCACGGTTGTAGCCGATTTTCAGCTTACGCTGCACTGCAGAAATAGAGGCGCGGCGGCTTTCTAGGACGAAATTGACCGCCTCGTCATAAAGCGGGTCGGACTCGCTGCCTTCACTGCCTTCGCCGCTGCCACCCTCGAAACCGCTACCGGACTCTTCAGCGCCGGCCAGGATGTCATCGATATAGTCAGGTGTGCCGCGCTGCTTCCAAGCCTCGACCACGCGGTGTACTTCCTCATCGGAAACAAAGGCGCCGTGTACGCGAATCGGTAAACCTGTGCCCGGCGGCATATAGAGCATGTCACCGTGGCCTAGCAGCTGTTCGGCGCCGCCCTGATCGAGGATGGTGCGTGAGTCGATCTTGCTCGATACCTGAAACGCCATACGGGTAGGGATGTTGGCCTTGATCAGGCCGGTGATCACATCCACCGAAGGACGCTGAGTCGCGAGAATCAGGTGAATCCCCGCCGCACGGGCTTTCTGCGCGATACGTGCAATCAGCTCTTCGACCTTCTTGCCGACGATCATCATCATGTCGGCGAACTCGTCGACCACCACCACGATGGTTGGCAGGGTTTTCAGCAGCGGCGCTTCGTCGTGCATGCTTTCGCGCTTGTACAGCGGATCGCTCAGTGGTTCGCCCGCCTCTTCGGCGTCTTTGACCTTGCGGTTGAAGCCGGCCAGGTTGCGCACGCCCATCTTCGACATCAGCTTGTAGCGACGCTCCATCTCGGCCACCGACCAGCGCAGGGCGTTGGCGGCTTCCTTCATATCGGTCACGACCGGGCACAGCAGGTGCGGAATGCCCTCGTAAATCGACAGTTCGAGCATTTTCGGGTCGATCATGATCAAGCGCGCCTCTTCCGGCGTGGACTTGAACAGAATCGACAGGATCATGGCGTTAACCCCGACCGACTTACCGGAGCCGGTGGTACCGGCCACCAGCAGGTGGGGCATCTTCGCCAGGTCGGTGATCACTGGCTTGCCGCCAATGTCATGGCCCAGGGCCAAGGTAACGGGCGATTTGGCTTCGTCATACTCAGGCGACGACAGCACTTCGGAGAAGCGCACGATCTGCCGGTCTTCGTTGGGGATTTCGATGCCGACCGTGGTCTTGCCTGGAATTACTTCCACAACCCGCACACTGATGATCGCCATCGAGCGCGCCAGGTCTTTGGCCAGGCCGGAAATGCGGCTGACCTTGACCCCAGCTGCGGGCTGGATCTCGAAGCGGGTGATCACCGGGCCTGGATGGACCGACTCGACGATAACCTCGACGCCAAACTCCTTGAGTTTGATCTCAAGGAGGCGCGACATGGCTTCCAGGTATTCGGGCGAGTATTTCTTCTGAACTTTCTCTGCCACATCGAGGATCGAAATCGGCGGCAAGCTGCCGGCCAGAGCGCTGTCTTCAAACAGGTTGACCTGTTTCTCTTTCAGCACCCGCTTGCTCGGCTCCGGCGCTTTCGGCGCAGCCTGCGGCGTGATAACAGGCGCGGGGCGGTTAACCCGCTCGCTCATGTGTTTATTCAGCGACTCTTCACGCTCAATCAGGCGCTCTTTGACTTTGGCCTGTTCGCGGCGATCCAGCACGATCGGCGCGGAGACTTCACTGACGCGCTCATCTACCTCACGCAACTGCGCCACCAGCTGCTTGCGCTCAACCCGCGCACTCCACCAGCGGTTGGCCAGGCTCTGAATCAGCTCTATCAAATCGAGGGTGATCTTGCCGGTCAGGTCCATCACCTTGAACCAGGACAGGTCGGTAAACACCGTCAAACCGAACAAGAACAATGCAATCAGCAGCAGCGTACTGCCCTGCACATTAAGCGCATTGATCGCCAATTGGCCGAGGCTTTCACCCAACGCACCGCCGGCAGAGGCCGGCATGCTTGAGCTGGCGTGAAAATGGATATAGGCCAGCGCGGCACCGGACAACACCAGAAAGACCAGACCAATCAGCCGCCAGGAGAACAGCCAGCCACTCCACTGCCAAGGCTGGTGGCGGGCGCGGAATACCTGCAGGGTTTTAACCGCCAGCAGCAGCGGGAATAGATAGGCGAAATAGCCCAGCGCCATAAACAGAATGTCGGCAAACCAAGCACCGGCGCGGCCGGCGGCGTTCTGTACCTGCTCAACATTGCTGGTGTGGGTCCAGCCCGGATCGGCCGCATCGTAGGTCAGCAAGGCCATCCACAGATAAAGGCAAAGTGCGCCCAGGCCAATCAGCGCGCCTTCTTTGAGTCGATAAGGCAGCTGCTGGCGCCAGAGAGGGGCTTGTAAGGTTGGGCTAGATTTCTTCAAAACGCATCTGTTCCTGCGCCAGAGGCGCCGAATAATTGGTTAACGGCAAAATATGCAGCGATTGTACGGGTTTAACCACACGATACCAGACCGAGCTGTATGCATAAACAGCTACGGCGGTTGACTCCCGCTCCTTGCCTGCTTCGGTGTAGCATATCCGCCAACATCTTCCGTGCGGCTCAATTGGAGCATGCATTCTCTTTTGTGACAAAGGCTTATGAGGTGTTTTTATGAGCGAAGTCAAGCATTCACGCTTGATCATCCTGGGCTCCGGCCCTGCCGGTTATAGCGCTGCCGTTTACGCTGCCCGCGCCAACCTCAAGCCTGTGATCATTACCGGCATCCAGCCCGGCGGCCAGCTGACCACCACCACCGAAGTGGACAACTGGCCGGGTGATGTTGAGGGCCTGACCGGCCCGGCGCTGATGGAACGTATGCAAAAGCATGCCGAGCGCTTTGAAACCGAGATCGTCTACGACCACATCCACACCGCCGAGTTGCAGTCGCGCCCTTTCACCTTGAAAGGCGACAGCGGCACTTACACCTGTGATGCACTGATTATTGCCACGGGCGCATCGGCGCAGTACCTGGGCCTGCCGTCCGAAGAAGCGTTTTCCGGTAAGGGCGTATCGGCCTGCGCCACCTGCGATGGCTTCTTCTATCGCAACCAGGTGGTAGCGGTGATTGGCGGCGGCAATACCGCAGTCGAAGAAGCGCTGTACTTGTCGAATATCGCCAAGGAAGTGCACCTGGTGCACCGCCGCGACAAGCTGCGCTCGGAGAAAATTCTTCAGGACAAACTGTTCGACAAGGCAGCCAACGGCAACGTGGTGCTGCACTGGAACCATGCGCTGGAAGAAGTGCTGGGCGACAACACTGGCGTTACTGGTGCGCGGCTGAAAGATACGCAGAGCGGCGTGAGTAAAGACCTGCAGTTGGCTGGCGTGTTTATCGCTATCGGTCATAAGCCCAATACCGAGTTGTTCCACGGCCAGCTGGAGATGCGTGACGGCTACCTGCTGATCAAAGGTGGCAATGAAGGCAATGCCACCGCCACCAGCATTGAAGGTGTATTTGCCGCAGGCGACGTGGCTGACCACGTTTACCGCCAGGCCATCACCTCTGCCGGTGCCGGCTGCATGGCCGCGCTGGATGTCGAGAAATTCCTCGACGACAATTGATCCATCCAGGGCGGACGCACAGTCCGCCCTGCCCTCCTCCGTCCAACCCCGGCCCTGCACATGCTGACGTGGCTGCAACGCGACTCACTGGATTTTCCGCCCCTAAATAAAGCCCTGCGCGAGCCCAATGGTTTGCTGGCCGCTGGTGGCGACCTGCGCCCCGAGCGTTTGATCCAGGCTTATCGGCACGGCTGCTTCCCCTGGTTTCAGGATGGCCAGCCGATTCTCTGGTGGTCGCCGGACCCGCGCACCGTACTGCTGCCTGACCAGCTGCACGTCTCGCGTAGCCTTGGCAAAGTACTGCGCCAGGGCCGTTATCGGGTGACCTTCGATCAGGCTTTCGCTGACGTGATCCGCGCCTGCGCCGCGCCGCGCAGTTATGCAGCAGAAACCTGGATCACCAGCCCCATGCAGGATGCTTACTTGGAGCTGCACAGGCGCGGTATCGCTCATTCGGTAGAAGTCTGGCGCGATAACGAGCTGATTGGCGGGCTTTATGGCCTGGCCATGGGTCAGCTGTTCTTTGGTGAGTCGATGTTTAGCCGCGCGGACAATGCATCCAAGGTGGGTTTTGTCACGCTGGTTGAACACTTGAAAAACTGGGGCTTTGTGCTGATCGACTGCCAGATGCCAACCGAACACCTGCTCAGTCTCGGTGCGCAGACGATTTCCCGAAGCGAGTTCGCCGGCTACCTGAGTGCTCATCTTGATCAATCCAGCCTGGCCGACTGGGTCGCCTAGGCGAGTTTGCCAGCCTGGCTTACACTTGATTCAAGCCCGACCCTGAGAGTCGATCATGACTGAGCTGGCCCGCCTGAAGTTTTACGCCACTCAACCGCACCCTTGCAGCTATCTGCCCGACGAGCAGGCCACCACCCTGTTCCTCGACCCCAGTCAGCCCATGGATGCGGATGTTTATGCTGAGCTTTCGGAAATGGGCTTTCGTCGCAGCGGCGACCACCTCTATCGCCCGCACTGCCAACGCTGCACCGCTTGCGTCCCGGCGCGCATCCCTGCCGCGCAGTTCAGCCCGAATCGTCAGCAACGGCGTATCTTTAAGCGTAATCAGGACGTTCAGGTGCGCCTGGTGCGCCCAGCTTTTACCGAAGAATATTACGCGCTGTACGTGCGCTACATTGAGCAGCGGCACGCCGATGGCGATATGTACCCGCCCAACCGCGAACAATTTTCAACCTTTTTGGTGCGTGATCTGGCTTTCTCGCGCTTCTATGAGTTCCGCCAGGACAACCGCCTGCTGGCAATTGCCGTAACCGATGCGCTGCCCAATGGGCTATCAGCGGTTTACACTTTTTATGAGCCGAGCGAGGAACGGCGCAGCCTCGGGCGCTTTGCCATCCTCTGGCAAATTGCCGAAGCGGCGCGTCTGGGGCTGCATGCGGTCTATCTGGGTTACTGGATCAAGAACTGCCGCAAGATGAATTACAAGACCCAGTACCGGCCAATCGAGCTGTTCGTCAATCAACGCTGGGTCAGTCTTAACTGAAGCCCTTGGCGCAAACCCCAAATTTCGGGCACAATGCACGCCGCTTTTGCCTGGCGCCAGTTGCACCGGGCCATTCATTGGATACCGAGGGCTTTACTGCATGTCGAAAGAAGACAGCTTCGAAATGGAAGGCACTGTCGTCGACACCCTGCCCAACACCATGTTCCGTGTGGAGTTGGAAAATGGGCACGTCGTTACTGCGCACATCTCCGGAAAGATGCGCAAAAATTACATCCGCATTCTGACTGGCGACAAAGTTCGCGTTGAACTTACGCCTTATGACTTGAGCAAAGGCCGCATTACTTACCGCGCCCGTTAACAGGCCTGCGAAAACTCAGTTTTCCGGCATCTGTTACACCAAGCTCCAGTAAAAACGCCCGGCAATGCCGGGCGTTTTTGTGCGCGCAAGAAAACTACGCCTAGGCCATTTCCGCCGTGGTTTCGAAATCGAAGGTCAACTCACCACCTTCAATATCGATATGCACCACACCACCGTGCTCAGCCAGCTCACCAAACAGGATCTCCTCTGCCAGCGGACGCTTGATCTTGTCCTGGATCAGGCGCGCCATCGGTCGAGCACCCATCTGCACGTCGTAACCGCTCTCGGCCAACCAGCTACGTGCGGCATCGCTGACTTCCAGCGTAACGCGCTTGTCCTCCAGCTGCGCCTGCAGTTCGGTAAGGAACTTGTCGACGATGCTTTTGATCACTTCGTGACTCAAGCGACCGAACTGGATAATGGTATCCAGGCGGTTGCGGAACTCCGGGGTAAAGCTCTTTTTGATCACTTCCATTGCATCAGACGAGTGGTCCTGATGGGTGAAACCAATGGATGCCCGCGCTGCGGTTTCAGCACCAGCGTTGGTGGTCATGATCACGATCACGTTGCGGAAGTCCGCCTTGCGGCCGTTGTTGTCGGTCAGGGTGCCATGGTCCATGACCTGCAGGAGCAGGTTAAAGACTTCCGGGTGGGCCTTTTCTATCTCATCGAGCAGCAGTACGCAGTGCGGCGTTTTGGTGATCGCCTCCGTTAGCAAGCCACCTTGATCAAAGCCAACATAGCCCGGCGGCGCACCGATCAGACGCGACACGGTGTGACGCTCCATATACTCAGACATGTCGAAGCGAATCAGCTCAACACCCAAGGCCTTAGCCAGCTGGCGAGCGGCTTCAGTTTTACCAACCCCGGTAGGGCCAGCGAAAAGGAAAGAGCCGACCGGCTTGTCAGGCGCCTTGAGTCCAGCACGCGACAGCTTGATCGCGGTCGATAGCGAGTCAATTGCAGCGTCCTGGCCAAACACGGTTAGCTTCAGGTCGCGCTCAAGGTTGCGCAGCAGTTCTTTGTCCGAGCTGCTGACGTGTTTTGGCGGAATACGGGCGATTTTCGCCACGATGTCTTCGACCTGCGCCACGTCGATACGGGTCAGGCGTTTCTCCAGAGGCTGCAAGCGTTGATAGGCCCCTGCCTCATCGATTACATCAATCGCCTTGTCTGGCATATGCCTGTCATTGATATAGCGCGAAGCCAGCTCCGCCGCTGCGCGCAGGGCTTCATCACTGTATTCGATGCTGTGATGCTGCTCGAAGCGGCCTTTCAGGCCACGCAGAATGCCGATGGTGTCCTCCACCGAAGGCTCGACTACATCGACTTTCTGGAAGCGTCGCGCCAAAGCGCGGTCTTTCTCGAAAATGCCGCGGAACTCCTGGAAGGTCGTCGAACCGATGCAGCGAATCTCACCTGAGGAGAGCATGGGTTTGAGCAGGTTGGAGGCATCCATGACCCCGCCAGAAGCGGCGCCAGCGCCAATGATGGTGTGGATTTCATCGATAAACAGAATGGCGTGCGGGCGTTTGCGCAGTTCATTCAGCAGAGCTTTCAGACGCTTCTCGAAATCACCGCGGTATTTGGTGCCAGCCAGCAGTGCACCGAGATCCAGCGAGTAGACCACGCTGTCCGCCAGTAGATCAGGTACCTGGTTATCGACAATGCGCTTGGCCAGGCCTTCGGCGATGGCAGTTTTACCGACACCGGCCTCACCGACCAATAGCGGATTGTTCTTACGCCGACGCGCGAGAATCTGCGCCACACGCTCGACTTCCGACTCACGGCCGACCAGTGGATCGATGCGCCCCTGGCGAGCCAGTTCATTCAGGTTGCTGGCATAAGCGTCCAGTGGGTTGCTAGAACTGGAGGATTCGCCGCCCTCGTCGTCCTGCATTTCCTGTTCGGTTTCTGAATGACCGCCATGACCTGGCACCTTGGAGATGCCGTGGGCAATAAAATTGACCACATCGATACGCGCGACGCTCTGCTGCTTGAGCAAAAACACCGCTTGGCTTTCCTGCTCGCTGAAAATCGCCACCAGTACGTTGGCACCGGTCACTTCACGCTTGCCGGAACTCTGCACGTGGAACACCGCACGCTGCAGAACGCGCTGGAAGCCCAGGGTAGGCTGCGTCTCGCGCTCTTCATCGTGTTGAGGGATCAGTGGCGTGGTGGAGTCGATAAACTCCTGCAGATCATGCCGTAGCTTGTCCAGATTGGCCCCGCATGCGCGCAATACGCTGGCGGCGGCCTCGTTATCCAGGAGGGCCAGCAACAAATGCTCAACCGTCATAAATTCATGACGCTTGGTACGAGCCTCCTTGAAAGCCAGATTGAGGGTGACTTCGAGCTCTCGATTTAACATAGCTTCACCTCATGCCCAAGTGGCCGGCGTTAACCGTCCTTCTCTATTTCACAGAGTAGCGGATGCTGGCTCTCTCTCGCATATTGATTCACCTGTGTCGCTTTGGTTTCAGCAATATCGCGGGTAAACACTCCACACACTGCCCGCCCCTCTGTATGGACGGTCAGCATGATTTTGGTCGCCATCTCTCGATTCAGGTTGAAAAACACCTCGAGAATCTCGACCACGAAATCCATGGGCGTGTAGTCGTCGTTAAACAAAATCACTTTATACATAGGAGGCGCCTGCAAAGCGGGCTTGGATTCCTGAACGGCTAAGCCGAAGGAATCGTCCTCATGCTCTGCGGGGCGATCCTGATTGAATGTTAGTCGAATCTGGCTACGTGCATGCATGCTGAATAGCTTCGTTGATGGGCGAATAGTCTGTGCTAGACAGAGTTTGAACGGCTTCTCAGCCAGTTACAGCATTGCCTTGACTATCGGCAAAACGGTGTTACAAACAATGAATACCCAGCGTGGGTATTAAGGGGTTTCACAGCTTTGCCGACTCACGTCAAGCAGAGCGTGGAATTGAAGTGGATGATACTCCAGTGATGGAGTCCTTTGCAGAGGGATATCAGCATGGTTAGCGGTAAGGTCAAGTGGTTCAACAACGCCAAAGGCTACGGGTTCATCCTGGCCGATGGTCGAGATGAGGACCTGTTCGCCCACTACTCGGCTATCCAGATGGACGGCTATAAAACGCTGAAGGCTGGCCAGCCGGTAAGCTTCGATATTATTCAAGGTCCAAAAGGACTCCACGCCGTAAACATAAGTGCGGCTACTGCCGCCAGTGAAGCGCCCGCCGCAGTTAAGCAACACCAGGGCTCAACGGTTGAAGTCTGATTAGAGTCACCTGGGCAGTTAATCGCCCACAAAAAAGGCCGGTCATATGACCGGCCTTTCTTTATGGTCATCCATGGCGACCACCCTGCGGGCCGTCGCTCGCGCGACGTTAAAAATTGCTCCCTGCAATTTTTTGCAGTTGATTTACTTACATGTGCGAAATCAGTGCATCACCGAATGCCGAGCAGGACAGCAGCTTGGCACCGTCCATCAGGCGCTCGAAGTCATAGGTCACGGTCTTGGCCGAGATAGCGCCGTTGGTGCCCTTGATGATCAGGTCGGCCGCTTCGATCCAGCCCATGTGGCGTAGCATCATTTCGGCGGAAAGGATTAGCGAACCTGGGTTCACCTGGTCCTTGCCCGCGTACTTCGGCGCAGTACCGTGGGTTGCTTCGAACATGGCAACGGTGTCGGACAGGTTGGCGCCCGGCGCGATGCCGATACCACCTACTTCAGCCGCAAGGGCGTCGGACAGGTAGTCGCCATTGAGGTTGAGGGTGGCGATTACGTCGTACTCGGCCGGACGCAGCAGGATTTGCTGCAGCATGGCGTCGGCGATGGCGTCTTTGACGATGACATTCTTGCCGGTTTTCGGGTTCTTGAACTGCATCCAAGGACCGCCATCGAGCAGGGTTGCGCCGAATTCTTCAGCGGCAATTTCGTAGGCCCACTCTTTGAAGGCACCTTCGGTGAACTTCATAATGTTGCCTTTGTGCACGATGGTCAGCGAGTCGCGGTCGTTATCGACTACGTACTGCAGCGCTTTACGTGCCAGACGCTTGGTGCCTTCTTTGGAAACCGGCTTGACGCCGATACCGCAGTCCTGGTCGAAGCGAATCTTGGTAACACCCATTTCCTCTTTGAGGAACTTGATGACCTTGGTTGCTTCCGGCGAGCCAGCTTTCCACTCGATGCCTGCGTAGATGTCTTCCGAGTTCTCGCGGAAGATGGTCATGTCGACGTCGCCAGGCTTTTTCACCGGGCTTGGCACGCCTTCGAACCAGCGCACCGGGCGCAGGCAGACGTACAGGTCGAGCTGCTGACGCAGGGCAACGTTGAGGGAACGGATACCGCCACCGACTGGCGTGGTCAGCGGCCCCTTGATGGAAACGACGTAGTCTTTGACCGCATCCAGGGTTTCCTGAGGCAGCCAGGTGTCCTGATCGTAAACCTGAGTGGCTTTCTCGCCCGCGTAAACTTCCATCCAGGAGATCTTGCGTTCGCCGCCGTAGGCTTTCTGTACGGCCGCATCAACGACTTTGATCATCACCGGGCTGATATCGACACCGATGCCATCACCTTCGATAAAGGGAATGATTGGATTATTCGGTACGTTCAGGGATGTATCGGCATTGACGGTGATTTTGTCACCGGTGGCAGGCACCTGGATCTTTTGGTATCCCATGCTGGACTCCGTCTTGTGGTTAAAACAGTCAGATCGCCCCAGAGTAACCCACTTGAATCGGGCGAAACCATATGTTCGTTGGTCTTATGCGCCAAGGCATTCTGCGACGCGCCAGCGCGGTGGTATACTGCACAGATGACTCACAGGTCATAAGGCGCGGATCGTTCAAACAGGTTGTCCGCCTCTTGAAACCGTCGAACTGCTACAGCGCTTCAACGGCTCGAAACGCTCAACACTCTACTGGTGCATCCAACATCACCGCGGCAAGACCTCGACTTCTGGCTCATCCATATGGGCCTCAGCGCTTACCTGCGCATGTCGAGTGGCTATGCACGCTCAGCAAAGAAGAGAGTTAACTCAGAATGTCCACCCCCTCGAAGATCATTTATACCTTCACCGACGAAGCCCCAGCCCTTGCGACCTATTCGCTTCTGCCTATTGTAGAAGCCTTCGCAGCCTCTGCTGAGATTGCCGTCGAAACGCGCGACATCTCTCTTGCAGGGCGCATCCTTGCAAGCTTTGCCGACCAATTGGATGCCGACAAGCAGATCGCCGACGACCTCGCCAAGCTGGCCGTACTGGCCACCTCGCCAGACGCCAATATCATCAAATTGCCAAACATCAGCGCCTCGGTGCCGCAGCTCAAAGGCGCAATCGCCGAACTGCAGGCCCAGGGCTACAACATCCCGAATTTTCCGGAAGACCCGCAAACTGACGCCGAAAAAGACGCCAGCGCCCGCTACAGCAAGGTGCTTGGCAGTGCGGTCAACCCGGTGCTGCGTGAAGGCAACTCCGACCGCCGTGCGCCTGCCGCAGTCAAAGCCTTCGTACGCAAGCACCCGCATTCCATGGGCAAGTGGAGCATGACCTCGCAATCCCACGCCGATTACATGCGCGGCGGCGACTTCTTCTCCAGCGAACAGTCGATCACCATGGCCAAGGCCGGTGACGTACGCATCGAGTTCGTCGGCAAGGACGGCCAAGTCAAGGTCAAGAAACAGCTCACCCTGCAGGAAGGCGAGGTCTTCGACAGCATGTTTATGAGCTGCCGCAAGCTGCGCGATTTCTTCGAGCGCACCCTGCAGGACTGCAAGGAAAACGGCGTGATGTGGTCCCTGCACGTCAAGGCGACCATGATGAAGGTCTCCCACCCTATCGTCTTCGGCCACGCTGTCAGCGTCTACTACAAGGACGTGTTCGACAAATACGGCAAGCTCTTTGAAGAACTGGGCGTCAACCCGAACAACGGCATCAGCAGCGTCTACGACAAGATCAAATCCCTGCCGGCTTCGCAGCAGGAAGAAATCCTCGACGACATCCATGCCTGCTATAGCCACCGCCCGGAAATGGCCATGGTTGACTCGGTCAAGGGCATCACCAACCTGCATATTCCTAGCGACGTGATCGTCGACGCCTCGATGCCGGCGATGATTCGCAGCTCCGGACAGATGTGGGGCAAGGACGGCAAGCTCAAGGACACCAAAGCGGTGATGCCGGAAAGCACCTACGCCCGCATTTACCAGGAAATGATCAACTTCTGCAAAACCAACGGCGCGTTCGACCCCACCACCATGGGCAGCGTGCCGAACGTTGGCCTGATGGCGCAGAAAGCCGAAGAGTACGGCTCCCACGACAAGACCTTCGAAATGAGTGCCGATGGCACCATGCGCGTAGTGCTCGCTGATGGCACCGTGCTGATGCAGCACGAAGTCGAGGCCGGTGACATCTGGCGCGCCTGCCAGACCAAGGACGCGCCGATCCGCGATTGGGTCAAGCTGGCCGTAACCCGTGCCCGCCAGTCCAATACCCCGGCAATTTTCTGGCTCGACCCAGAGCGCGCCCACGACCGCGAACTGCAGAAGAAGGTTGAAGCCTACCTGCAGGAACATGACCTGAATGGTTTGGACATCCGCGTTATGGATTACAACCAGGCCATCCGCGTAAGCATGGAGCGCCTGATTCGCGGCCAGGACACCATTTCGGTGACCGGCAACGTACTGCGCGACTACCTGACCGACCTGTTCCCGATCATGGAACTGGGCACCTCGGCCAAGATGCTCTCCATCGTGCCGCTGATGGCCGGTGGCGGCATGTACGAAACCGGCGCTGGTGGCTCGGCGCCCAAGCACGTGCAGCAGCTGATCGAGGAAAACCACCTGCGCTGGGATTCACTGGGCGAGTTCCTGGCCCTGGCGGTTTCCCTGGAAGAAACCGGGATCAAGACCAACAACCCGAAAGCCAAACTGCTGGGCAAAACCCTTGATGCGGCCACCGGTAAGTTGCTGGACAACAACAAGTCGCCATCGCGCAAAACCGGCGAGCTGGACAACCGTGGTAGCCACTTCTACCTGGCGCTGTACTGGGCTCAGGAACTGGCCGCACAGAACGATGATGCCGAACTGAAAGCGCAGTTCGCGCCACTGGCAAAAACCCTTAGCGAGAACGAGGCAACCATCGTTGCCGAACTCAGCGCCGTGCAGGGCAAGCCCGTGGACATCGGCGGCTACTACCGCTCCAACCCGCAATTGACCAGCCAGGTTATGCGCCCGAGCGCGACCTTCAATGCCGCACTCGCTGCGCTGAACTAAGACGTAGCGCCCTCGGGCGCAGCAACACCGCAAGCCCCGGCCACATGCCGGGGTTTGCGCATTCAGGGCAGAGAGAATAAGGATAAGATCGCTTTTTCTCATAACAGGTAACACGTTTATGCAGTGGCAGCCGCACATCACCGTGGCCACGGTCATCGAAGACCAGGGCCGTTTTCTGTTAGTCGAAGAAATGGCCGAAGGCCGCGCCGTATTCAACCAGCCGGCTGGGCACCTAGAAGCAAACGAAAGCCTGATACAGGCCGCACTGCGCGAAACCCTCGAAGAAACTGGCTGGGATGTCGAGCTGACCGGCGTTACCGGCATTTACCTGTATACCGCACCCAGTAACGGCATCACCTACCAACGCGTGTGTTTTGCCGCCAAGCCGCTGCAACAGCGGCCCAATCACCCGCTGGATGACGGCATCATCGGCCCGCGCTGGCTGAGCCGTGACGAACTGGCTGCGCAGCCCGAGCGCTGGCGCAGCGAACTGGTATTGCGCTGCATTGATGACTACCTGAGTGGCCAGTGCTTTTCACTCAGCCTGATCCGCGATTAACGGCCACAGCTCTGCGCCTGCTAGAATCGCCCTCTTTTTAAGCCCGTGCCCAGTATCCCCATGCCAGATCCAACTACTCAGCGCGTAATCGTCGGTATGTCCGGCGGCGTCGATTCCTCCGTTTCCGCCCTGCTCCTGCTTGAACAGGGTTATCAGGTCGAAGGCCTGTTTATGAAGAACTGGGACGAAGACGACGGCACCGAATACTGCACCGCCATGGACGACCTGGCCGACGCCCAGGCCGTGTGCGACAAAATTGGCATCAAGCTGCACACCGCCAACTTTGCCGCCGAATACTGGGACAATGTGTTCGAGCATTTTCTCGCCGAATACAAGGCCGGGCGCACGCCGAACCCGGACATCCTGTGTAACCGCGAGATCAAGTTCAAAGCCTTCCTCGACTACGCCCTGATGCTCGGCGCCGATCTGATCGCCACCGGCCACTATGTGCGCCGCCGTGATGTCGACGGACGCACCGAACTGCTCAAGGGCCTCGATCCGAACAAGGACCAGAGCTATTTCCTGCATGCGGTCGGTGGCGAGCAGATTGCCAAGACCCTGTTCCCAGTAGGCGAACTGGAAAAACCAGCGGTGCGCGCCATCGCCGAGAAATACGCGCTGGCCACGGCAAAGAAGAAGGACTCCACCGGTATCTGCTTTATCGGCGAGCGGCGTTTCAGCGACTTCCTCAAGCAGTACCTGCCGGCCCAGCCGGGCAATATCGAAACCACTGAAGGCGAAATCATTGGCCGTCATCACGGCCTGATGTACCACACCATCGGTCAGCGCCAGGGCCTGGGCATTGGCGGTTTGAAAGACGCCAGTGACGAGCCCTGGTATGTCCTGCACAAGGACCTGACGCGCAATGTACTGGTGGTTGGCCAGGGCAATGAGCACGCATGGCTGTTCAGCCGCGCCCTGCTCGCCTCGGAGATTTACTGGGTCAACCCGATCGATCTGAGCACGCCGCGTGAGCTGACGGCCAAGGTGCGTTATCGCCAGAGCGATCAGGCCTGCACGCTGGAGAAAACCGCCAGTGGCTACCGCGCCGTATTCAACGAGCCACAGCGCGCCGTGACTCCGGGCCAGTCCGTGGTGTTCTACGACGGTGAAATCTGCCTGGGTGGCGGCGTGATTGAAACCGCCGAGCCCTGGACTGCGCGGGAGCAAACGGCGTGAATCCAATCCGCGAACAACTGATCGCCCTCGGTGCAGTATTCGAATCGGCGGTATTGGTCGACAAACTGGCGCGCACCGGCCAGGTCGGCGAGCCGGCCGTAGCCTGCATGATCAACAGCCTGCTGGTGCGCGATCCAAAAGACACGCTGGACGTCTACGGCGGCGATGACCTGAACTTGCGTGACGGCTACCGTGCGCTGGTCAGTGCCCTGGAACGCGACCCGGCCAGCCTGCAGCGCGATCCGCTGCGTTATGCCCTGGCCCTGCTGGCGTTGGAGCGTCAGCTGGATAAGCGCGGCGACATGCTGCAAGTCATGGGCAGCCGCCTTGATCAGGTGCAGCAGCAGGTCGAGCACTTCGGCCCGACCCATGAAAACGTGATATCCAACTGCGCCAGCCTGTACCAAGACACCATCAGCACCTTCCGCCAGCGCATTCAGGTGCAAGGCGACATGCGTCACCTGCAGCAGACCAACAACGCCGCGAAGATTCGTGCCCTGCTGCTCGCCGGTATTCGCTCGGCGCGCCTGTGGCGCCAACTGGGCGGCCATCGCTGGCAGATGGTGTTCAGCCGCAGCAAGCTGCTCAAGGAACTCTACCCGCTGCTGCGCACGTGAACATGGGCACCCGTTCGGTCAAACCCGTTCAGGGTGCTGCTCTGCTTGCGTTGTCGGCCTTGCTGTTTTCCCTGATGGGCGTGGGCATTCGCGAGGTGTCGGTCAGCGTCAACAACGAATCTGTGGTGTTCTTGCGCAACCTGGTCGGCGTGCTGTTCTTTCTGCCGCTGATTCTGTTCAAAGGCCTACGCCCGTTAAAGACCACGCGGTTGAGATCCCACCTGTGGCGCACCACCTACGGCCTGGCGGCGATGTACTGTTTTTTCTACGCCATCGCCCACCTGCCGCTGGCCGACGCCATGCTGTTTACCTATTCCGCACCACTATTCACTCCGCTGATTGCCTGGTGGTGGCTCAAGGAGCCGCTGAGCAAGCGCATGCTGCTGACCACCGTAGTTGGCCTGATTGGCGTATTGCTGGTGGCCAAGCCGTCGGCGGCGCTGCTCGACAGTCATGCATTGATTGGCCTGGCCGCCAGTGTGCTGGCCGCGTTTGCCTTTGTGTCGATCCGCGAGATGAGCGACACCGAGCCTGCGTATCGCATCGTGTTCTACTTTTCCCTGTTCAGCGCCCTGCTCTCGGCCATCCCGCTGACTTGGGCCTGGCAACCGATAAGTGAGCACGACCTCTGGCTGCTGCTGGCAATTGGTTTGTTGGCCACCGCCAGCCAGATCATCATGTCCAAGGCTTACAGTTTGGCGTCGCCAGGGCTGATTGGTCCCTTTGCCTACCTGGCGATTGTGTTTGCCGGGCTGATTGCCTGGCTGCGCTGGGGAGAAACCCCGGATCTGACCTCGTTGATCGGTGCGGCGCTGATTTTCAGCGCCAGCCTGCTGTCGATTGCACGAAGCAAACGCAGCTGAACGGTCGCAGCCAATCGCGATTCAGCGGCCGATTTCATGTATGATACGCGCCCTTTTCAACAGAGGCTGTCTAGCATCTCGCGAGCTAGAGTCATGCAAGGCGAAAACAGGCGAGGAAGCGGAGTGTACGTTTGTACATGAGCATTCCGAGTCTGTTTTCAACGCAGCAGGGCCGACGCGCAGCAGATACTAGATAGCCTCTTGGCCCGACTGCCCGAGAACGCCCCCATGCAGCTTTCCTCGCTCACCGCGGTTTCCCCCGTTGATGGCCGCTATGCCGGCAAAACCAGCGCCCTGCGCCCAATTTTCAGCGAATACGGCTTGATCCGTTTCCGCGTACTGGTTGAGGTCCGCTGGTTGCAGCGCCTGGCCGCCCACGAAGGGGTTGCTGAAGTCGCGCCCTTCTCCGCCGAAGCCAACGCCGTGCTCAATGAGCTGGCGGACAACTTCGCCGTCGAGCACGCCGAGCGCGTCAAGGAAATCGAGCGCACCACCAACCACGACGTAAAAGCCGTGGAATACCTGCTCAAGGAACAAGCTGCCAAGCTGCCTGAGCTGGACAAGGTCAGCGAATTTATCCACTTCGCCTGCACCAGCGAGGACATCAACAACCTGTCCCACGCCCTGATGCTGCGCGCCGGCCGTGACGACGTGCTGCTGCCGCTGATGCGTCAGACCGCTGAAGCGATTCGCGAGCTGGCGATCAAATTCGCCGACGTGCCGATGCTCTCGCGCACCCACGGTCAGCCGGCGTCGCCGACCACCCTGGGTAAGGAACTGGCCAACGTGGTCTACCGCCTGGAGCGCCAGATCGCTCAGGTCGCAGCTGTACCGCTGCTGGGCAAGATCAACGGCGCGGTGGGCAACTACAACGCCCACCTCTCGGCTTACCCGCAGATCGACTGGGAAGCCAATGCCCGTCAGTTCATCGAAGGTGACCTGGGCCTGCAGTTCAACCCTTACACCACGCAGATCGAGCCGCACGACTACATCGCCGAGCTGTTCGACGCCATCGCCCGCTTCAACACCATCCTGATCGACTTCGATCGCGATATCTGGGGCTATATCTCCCTGGGCTACTTCAAGCAGCGCACCATCGCTGGCGAAATCGGCTCCTCGACCATGCCGCACAAGGTCAACCCGATCGACTTCGAGAACTCCGAAGGCAACCTGGGTATCGCCAACGCGCTGTTCCAGCACCTGGCCAGCAAGCTGCCGATCTCGCGCTGGCAGCGTGACCTGACCGACTCCACCGTGCTGCGTAACCTCGGTGTCGGTTTTGCTCACAGCGTTATCGCCTACGAAGCCAGCCTCAAGGGCATCGGCAAGCTGGAACTGAACGAAGCACGCATCGCTGCCGACCTAGACGCTTGCTGGGAAGTGCTCGCCGAGCCGATTCAGACCGTGATGCGCCGTTACGCCATCGAAAACCCCTACGAGAAGCTCAAGGAACTGACCCGCGGCAAGGGCATCAGCCCTGAAGCGCTGCAGACCTTTATCGACGGCCTGGACATGCCAGCAGAGGCCAAGGCCGAGCTGAAACTTCTGACCCCAGCCAGCTACATCGGCAACGCGGTCGCTCAGGCCAAGCGCATCTAACCGGCAACAGCCTCCCAGACGCCCGGCTGCGCCGGGCGTTTTTATTTATGGGTATTTACTGACTTCAAGGGCTTAGCGATGAATCCTGATACTCCGCTGCAACTGTTGGGTGGCCTTACTGCTCGCGAGTTCATGCGTGACTACTGGCAGAAGAAACCCCTGCTGGTACGCCAGGCCATCCCCGGTTTTGAGAGTCCGATTTCCCCCGACGAACTGGCCGGCCTGGCGCTGGAAGAAGAAATCGAATCGCGCCTGGTCATCGAGCACGGCGAGCGCCCCTGGGAGCTGCGCCGCGGCCCGTTCGCCGAAGACGCCTTTGCCGAGCTGCCCGAGCGCGACTGGACCCTACTGGTGCAGGCCGTCGACCAGTTCGTCCCGGAAGTCGCCGAACTGCTAGAAGAGTTCAAATTTCTGCCCAAGTGGCGCATCGATGACGTGATGGTCAGCTTCGCCGTACCTGGCGGCGGCGTGGGCCCGCACTTCGACAACTACGATGTGTTCCTCCTGCAGGGTTACGGCAAACGCCGCTGGCAGGTCGGTCAGATGTGCGATTCCGACAGCCCAATGCTGCAACACGCGGATCTGAAGATCCTCGCTGAATTCGTTAAAACTGAAGAATGGGTTCTGGAACCCGGCGACATGCTCTATCTGCCGCCGCTTCTGGCCCACTGTGGTACCGCTGAGGATGACTGTATGACGTATTCCGTAGGCTTCCGTGCGCCAAGCGCCGCTGAAGTTCTGACCCATTTCACCGATTTTCTCGGCCAGTTCCTGCCTGACGAAGAGCGCTACAGCGACGCCGACGCGCAGCCGACCAGCGACCCGACGCAGATCCAGCGCGACGCCCTAGACCGCCTAAAGGCGCTGCTCACCGAACACATGAGCGATGAGCGTCTGCTGATGACCTGGTTCGGCCAGTTTATGACCGAGCCCAAGTACCCGGAGCTGATTGCCGGCATCGAGATCGACGAAGAAGGCTTCCTCGCTGGCCTGGAAAATGGCGCGATCCTGATCCGCCACCCCAGCGCGCGCATGGCCTGGTCAGAAGTCGGCGACGACCTGGTGCTGTTCGCCAGCGGCCAGAGCCGTCTGCTTTCGGCCAGCCTGCGTGAGCTGCTGAAACTGGTCTGCTCTGCCGACGCCCTGCATATCGAAAACCTCGGCGCGTGGCTCGCCGATGACGAAGGGCGTAACCTGTTGGTTGAACTGGTCAAACAAGGCAGCCTGGAGTTTGCTGATGAGTGAGATACACGTTCGTCTGGCCGACTGGCAGAAGGACAACGCTGACCTGCGGCGCATTCGCGAAACCGTGTTTATTGCGGAACAAGCGGTGCCGCCGGAGCTCGAATGGGATGCCGAAGACGCCGATGCCGTGCATTTTTTGGCCCTCGAAGGCGACTATCCGATTGGCACCGCACGCCTGTTGCCCGACGGCCATATCGGCCGGGTGTCGGTACTCAAGGATTGGCGCGGTCTGAACGTGGGTGTAGCGCTGATTCAGGCGGTGATCGCCGAAGCGGAAAAACGCGGCCTGACGCAACAAATGCTCAGCGCCCAGGTGCACGCCACAGCCTTCTATGAAAAGCTCGGGTTTGCCATCGTCAGCGGTGAATACCTGGACGCCGGCATCCCCCACGTGGACATGGTGCGTCATAGCGCCTAGAGGCCAAGATGAACGACGAAAACGCCCCGAGTGATGCTACCGAGCCGCTGGAGCCCATAGAGCTTCCCGCCATCGAGTTTCAGTCACCGGGGCGTTTTGCTGTGCACAATCCGGGCAGCCCCAGCCCGGACAGCCCACGGGCGGAGCCAGCGCCGTTTATCCTCGGCGCGCATGCAACGCTGGAACGCTTCAGCCAGCCCGAACAGGCCCGCGCCCATGCACTGGCGCTATTGCAACAAGCGCAACGCAGCCTGTGCATCTACAGCCATGACCTGGAGCCCTGGCTCTACCACCACAGCAGCGTGCAAGACGCCTGCACCCGTTTTCTCCTGGCCAGCCCGCGCAATCAACTGCGCATTCTGCTGCGCGACCCCAGCCGTGCAGTCAAGGAAGGCCACCGCCTGCTCAGCCTTTCGCGCCGGCTGTCCTCCAACCTGCAGATCCGCAAGCTGCACCCGGACTACCCTAATGAGGAGCTGGCGTTTCTGCTGGCCGATGATCGCGGCTTGCTGCTCTTGCCGGAAGTTGGCCAGGCCAGCGGCTATGCCCTGTACCAAGACCCCGGCCGCAATCGCCAGCGCCGCGCGCAGTTTGATCAAGCCTGGGATACCAGCATCACCGACGCTGATTTACGGAGTTTTCTGCTATGAAGGTTCGTGCCCTGCTCGCCGCCGCGCTGTTGAGTTGTAGCCTGTCCCTCAGCGCCGCTACCGAAGTGATTCCGCTGAATTTCCGCACGGCTGATGAAGTGCTCAGCGTGGTGCAATCGGTGCTCGGCCATGAGGGCAAGGTCAATGCCTATGGCAACCAGCTGATCGTCAATGCCGAGCCGGCAAAGATTGCCGAGGTGCGCGCCCTGCTGCAGCAACTCGACACCGAGCCACGGCGCCTGCTGATCAGTGTCGACACCAATGAGTCGGGCTTTCAGTCCGATCGCGGCTACCGCGCCGATGGCACGATCAGCGCGGGCGATGCCGAGGTGCAAATCGGCCAGGGCGAAATCAATGGCCGCGACCAGGTACGCATCATCCGCCGCAGCACCGACAGCCGCAGCGGCGGCACCCAACAGGTGCAGGCCACCGAGGGCTACCCGGCACTGATTCAGGTCGGTCAGAGCGTGCCGCTGACTACGCGCGGGCGTGATGCCTACGGCCAGCCCTACAGCAATACCCAGTACCGCAACGTCACCCGCGGCTTCTACGTCACTGCCAGCCTTAGCGGTGAGCGGGTGCATATCAATATCAGCAGCAACCGTGATCGTCTCAGCCAGTCGCAACCCGGCGCCATCGATGTGCAAAGCACCGATACGCGGGTCACTGGCCGCGTGGGCGAGTGGATCAGCATTGGCGGCGTTAGCGAGCAGAGCCAGGGCGAGCAAGGCGACTTTCTGCAACACCGCTCGACCCAGGGCCGTGAAGACATGAGCATGCGCGTCAAAGTCGACGTGGTGAACTAACCTCCCGCCTCCACGGCACTGAGCCGATTTCGGGTCAGTGCCCAGCACCGCTCATCGCCTGATACACGCCAGCGGCCTTGCCATACGCGCAAACGAAATGCCTCACCAGCCCACAAGCCGCCGGATAGAGCCGTAAAAGCTGACTTGTCGGTCGTTTTCGGATTTATGTAGTAGTCATGCGGAAAGCACTACAAAATAATTGACGAACACTTTTGGCAGAGGCATGATGGCCCCGCTCCCGCTAATCAGAGGTGCTGAAAGGCCCTCCGAATCGCGCTCCAACTTACCGTCCGAGCCGATTTGCGTTGTAAAGCCCACAAGGCCGTTCGATGAGATTGCGACTGGAACGAAGTTGTCCTGAGGGACGGGGAAGCGTTTAGCAACAGCGCGCAGCAAGCACAGCACGTTGAGTCGTCCAACGGCATCTTTGCCGGTAAACGCCAAATGACCCGCTCATTTGCAACAGCTGAAGCCCGCGAACTGTTTAGCTCGTCACCCTCCTCCCGGATCAATTCCGTCTCAAGTCGATGTCTCGGCGTTCTGCAGTTGGCTACAACAACCACCAGCAACATTGCTGTTAAAGCATTGGTGTTCAGTGGGGAAGTCGGTGCTCAACCAAACACATACTTTGAAGGATTGACCATGTCAGCTTATCAAAACGACATCAAAGCCGTTGCCGCCCTTAAAGCCGCTGCTGGCAGCAGCTGGAGCGCTATCGACCCTGAGTCCGTGGCCCGCATGCGCGCCCAGAACCGCTTCAAAACCGGCCTGGAAATCGCTCAGTACACTGCCGACATCATGCGCAAAGACATGGCTGAGTACGATGCTGACTCCTCCGTCTACACCCAGTCCCTGGGCTGCTGGCATGGTTTCATCGGTCAGCAGAAGCTGATTTCGATCAAGAAGCACCTGAAGACCACCAACAAGCGTTACCTCTACCTGTCGGGCTGGATGGTTGCTGCTCTGCGTTCGGATTTCGGTCCGCTGCCGGATCAGTCCATGCACGAGAAAACCTCGGTTTCCGGCCTGATCGAAGAGCTGTACACCTTCCTGCGCCAGGCTGACGCCCGTGAGCTGGACCTGCTTTTCACCGCTCTGGACGCTGCTCGCGCTGCCGATGACAACGCCAAGGCTGCTGAAATCCAGAACCAGATCGACAACTACGAAACCCACGTAGTGCCAATCATCGCCGACATCGACGCTGGTTTCGGTAACCCGGAAGCCACCTACCTGCTGGCCAAGAAGATGATTGAAGCGGGTGCTTGCTGCATCCAGATCGAAAACCAGGTTTCTGACGAGAAGCAGTGCGGCCACCAGGACGGTAAAGTGACCGTTCCTCACGCCGACTTCCTGGCCAAGATCAACGCTGTTCGCTACGCATTCCTCGAGCTGGGCATCGACAACGGCGTGATCGTTGCGCGTACCGACTCCCTGGGTGCTGGCCTGACCAAGCAGATCGCAGTTACCAACCAGCCGGGCGACCTGGGCGACCAGTACAACTCCTTCCTGGATTGCGAAGAAGTTTCCCCAGCCGACCTGAAGAACGGCGACGTGGTTCTGAACCGCGAAGGCAAGCTGCTGCGTCCTAAGCGTCTGCCGTCCAATCTGTTCCAGTTCCGTGCTGGCACCGGTGAAGCGCGCTGCGTACTGGACAGCATCACCTCGCTGCAGAACGGCGCCGACATGCTGTGGATCGAAACCGAGAAGCCACACGTTGGCCAGATCGCTGCCATGGTTGACGAGATCCGCAAAACCATCCCGAACGCCAAGCTGGTTTACAACAACAGCCCATCGTTCAACTGGACCCTGAACTTCCGTCAGCAGGTATTCGATGCCTTTGTTGCTGAAGGCAAGGACGTTTCCGCCTACGACCGCGCCAAGCTGATGAGCGTCGAGTACGACGAAAGCGAACTGGCTCAGGTTGCTGACGAGAAGATCCGTACCTTCCAGCGTGATGGCTCGGCTCGCGCCGGTATCTTCCACCACCTGATCACTCTGCCGACCTACCACACCGCCGCGCTGTCCACCGACAACCTGGCCAAAGGTTACTTCGCAGACCAAGGCATGCTGGCCTACGTGAAAGGCGTTCAGCGTCAGGAGATCCGTCAAGGTATCGCCTGCGTTAAGCACCAGAACATGTCCGGTTCCGACATCGGCGACGCTCACAAAGAGTACTTCGCTGGTGAAGCGGCCCTGAAAGCCGGCGGCAAAGACAACACCATGAACCAGTTCAGCTAAGAACCGGATCACTCAACCGAGGCCACGATCAAGGTTGAGGGTGTTAAGAAAATCCCAGCAGAAATGCTGGGATTTTTTTATGGCCTGCCATCCATGGCGGCCACCCTTCTGGCCGTCGCTGTGCGACGTTAAAAATGGCTCCCGGCCATTTTTTTGCCTGCAATTTGCCCTTTTTCGGTTTTGTGCGCTTTCGCACAGCCGCTGTCATGTTTACGTCAATTTCATTGGATAGCGTCAGGCACCCGTCGATTAATCCAAGGAGCCTGCATGAGCCTCGATAATGACCAGCCAGTACTGTTCGGCAATGGCGATGAATTGCCCAGTAATGCGTCTGCTAACCCGCATATCAATCAGCTGATCGACGGCGTTGGCCGTCGGCAAGTGCTGGCCGCCGGCGCCGCGCTCGGCACCCTGGCGTTTCTCGGCAGCGCGCTGCCTGGCGCTGCGGTGGCGGCAGAGCCCGCCGCCAAAGGCCTGGAAAAACTGCGTTTTAAGCCGCGCAGCAAACTGCCGTTCACTGCAGTCGCCACCAGCCGCCTTGATGGCATCAGCGTGCCGGCCGGCTACCGCGCCACAACCTTTATCCCCTGGGGTACGCCGATCACCGGCAATTACCCGGCTTATCTGAGTGATGGCAGCAACAGCGCTCAGGATCAGGCCGAACAACTGGGCATGCACCATGACGGCATGCATTTCTTCCCGATTGACGCCCAGCGCGGCGGCAAGAAAAGCGATCACGGCCTGCTGGTGCTCAACCACGAGTACGTCGACGCGCCGCTGCTGCACCCCAACGGCCCGACGCTGGTGGCCGGCAAACGCAGCAGCGCCGAAGAAGTGCGCAAGGAAATCAACGCCCACGGCGTTTCCGTGGTGGAAGTACGCCGCGGCCTGAATGGCGAATGGGCGGTCTTGCCGAGCGCCAGAAACCGCCGGATTACCGGGGCCACGCCGATGCAGATCAGCGGCCCGGCGCGCGGCCATGCGCTGCTGAAAACCCGTTACAGCCCCAAAGGCACGGCAACGCGCGGCACCTTGAACAATTGCGCCCACGGTTTCACCCCGTGGGGCACCTACCTGACCTGCGAAGAAAACTGGGCCGGCTACTTTGCCAGCCGCGATAGCGACCTGCCGCGCGAGCTAAGCCGCTATGGCCTGCGCAGCAGCAGCCGCTACGGCTGGGATCACCTCAAGGGTGATGAGTTCGAGCGTTTCGATGCCACGCGCATCACCACCACCGCCAGCGCGGACTATCGCAATGAGCCGAATCACTTTGGCTGGATTGTCGAAATCGATCCGTTTGCGCCGGAGTCCGTACCCGTCAAGCGCACGGCGCTCGGCCGTTTTGCCCATGAAGGCCTGGTGTTCGCTCCGGTAAAATCAGGCCGCCCAGTGGTGTGCTATTCCGGCGACGACTCGCAGAACGAGTACATCTACAAATACGTCAGCCGCGACAAATACCGCCCAGGGCGCAGCAATGGCCGGTTGCTGGACGAAGGCACGCTGTATGTCGCGCGCTTTGATAACAGCGGCAAGGGTGAATGGCTGGCGCTGGATATCAGCGACAAGAAGTTCCAGAAAGCCTGCAAGGCTGCTGGCGTTAGCTTTGCCGATCAGGGTGAAGTGCTGATCAATACCCGTCTGGCGGCAGACGTGGCCGGCGCCACCAAGATGGACCGGCCAGAATGGGGCGCGGTCAATCCGGACAACGGCGAGGTGTATTTCACCCTGACCAACAACAGTGCCCGTACCAGTGCCGATGCGGCCAACCCGCGCCCCGCTAACGCGTTCGGCCATATCATCCGCTGGCGTGAGCTGAGCAAGGATTACGCCGGCCGCCAGTTCGCCTGGAGCCTGTTTATGCTGGCCGGCCCGGAGACCGATAGCATCGGCCCGAATGGCCAACCGCTGACTGCCGATAACCGCCTGGCCAGCCCCGACGGGCTGTGGTTCGACGAAGAGGGTCGGCTGTGGATTCAGACCGATATGAGCGGCAGCCAGCTGAATAGCGGCCCGTTCGGCAACAACCAGATGCTGGTTGCCGAACCGCGCACCGGTGAGTTGAAGCGTTTTCTGGTCGGGCCTGTCGGCGCCGAGGTTACCGGTATTACCGCGACCCCGGACTTCCGCACCCTGTTCGTCAATATCCAGCACCCGGGTGAAGGCTCAACGTCTACCAATCTGCTCAGTACCTGGCCCGATGGTTCTGGTCAGCGTCCGCGCTCGGCTACGGTAATCATCACCCGCGAAGACGGCCGTCGGTTGCTCTAATCGACGGGCAATAACGTGACCGGCCAGCCCTGGCCGGTCACATTTCGCTGTGACAGACTCATGCCCTTCCCTTTGCGCAAAGAGCATCAGCATGTCCAGCAACCGCTTAAGCCGTATCGTCGGCAAAATCCAGCAACTGCCCAGCGCCCTGCAAAGCCCAGCCCTGTCGCTGTTGTTTGGCTCCCAGGTGAAGTTCGCCGGCACCGCCAAGGTGCGCGTGCATACGCTGACCCAACAGCAAGCGGTGATGAGCATCGCCAACAAGCGCAAGGTGCAGAACCACATCAAAGGCGTACACGCCGCCGCTATGGCACTGCTGGCTGAATCGGCCACGGGCTTTCTGGTCGGCATGAACGTGCCCGATGACAAACTGCCGCTGATCAAAAGCCTCAAGGTCGACTACCTCAAACGTGCCACCGGCAGCCTGCGCGCCGTGGCCAGCCTGACACCCGAACAGATTCAGGCCATTCACACCCAGGAAAAAGGCGAAGTGCTGGTTGCCGTGACGGTGACCGATGAAGCTGGCATCCAGCCGATCCAGTGCGAAATGCTTTGGGCCTGGGTCAGTAAAAAGCGCTGAGAGCAGACTGGGCTAAGCTGAAAACGCCGCACTGTGCGGCGTCACTCAGGAGATAGCCGGTGCAGGGAAAACCTCTTTTGATCGGCGGTGGGCTGGTGCTGATTGCAGTATTCGGCACGCTGTACTGGCGCCTACAGGACGAGCCGCAGCTGGTTGCACTGGCCAGTCAGGCCGAGAGCCCCGCAAGCGTGCTCACTGCTGATACCCCCGCAGTGCCGATGCCCACTGAGGCGCAGCTGCAAGAGCTGTTGCAGAACCCTGCGGTAAAAAATCAGGAGCAACGCCTGGCGTTCCACCAGGCCTACCGCAGCTTTGTCAGCGGCGCTGCCGAGTTATCACCCGCCCAGCGTGAAAGCCAGGCACAGGCCTTGCGTGAGCAGATCGAAACTTACGAGCAACGCAGTGAACTGGCCATGAGCGAGTCGCTGTTACTGCAGCTGGGGCTGATTCAGCTCACTACCGGCGATGAACAGGCGCAGAAAGACCAGGCCGCGACCCTGGTCGCCCGCTACAAGGCAATCAGCGCCGAGCGCGAAGCCAAGGCCGTGACACCCAGCGCCGAATTTCGTCGTTACAAGACCGATGAGAAGCGCATCGTCGAGGAAGTCCTGAGCATGGACAGCTTCCCCGATGGTTTGAGCCGCGATGAGTACCTGCGTCAACGCCTGCAGCAGGCGCGTGAACAGCACTACCAATAACCCGACCTGAGCAGGTTGCTCAGGTCGGGGCTGGCGTTACAGCAGTTGGTCGAGCGCGTAGTACAGCAGGTTGAAGGGTTTGTTGCGGTCGGCGGTGTCGCTCTGCTCGGAGGCATCCAGTACCGGGCCGCTGCCATTCATCACGTTATTGACGAAGTCATCCAGCTGCAGGTTCTGCTCCTGAATATCCGCGTTGGCAAACTCGATGATGCTGGTGCAGTGGCTTTCATTGACCGCACGGTACTGCGGGAAATAACCGCCGACATTCGGCAGGTTAGCCAGCTCGTTACGCAGCCTGCCGGTATCCACATCCCACTTGGCGTGAATCAACGCCTCCTTGGCGGCCTGGTTCGGCGCGTTGATGATCTCCGGGTAGAAGCGCTCATAGGAATAGGACGAGTAATTCAGGTCCTTCCAGAAGTGCGTGTGGCCCATGCGATCAGCCGCCAGGTTGCTCGACAACGCCGGGTAGATGGTGCCCAGGTTGTTCAGGTTAAGCCCTGGTAAACGCGACTGCAGGTACGGCAAAGGCCCGGCATCCAGCCCCCAGGCACTGCGGATCAAGCCCTGCAGCGGCAAGGATGGATAAGCGCTATTACCACCACCGCTGATGGCCGAAAACACCGGGCCGGAATCATTGATCAGGAAGCTGCGCGTCGGCGCAATATCCTGCCGGGTCGGTGCGTAGTTGGTCAGGCTGCCGGCACCGCCGGCGCTGCAGCCGGTGGTCAGCATCTGCGTGGGACGTGGCAGGTTGTCTTTCAGCCAACCCACCACCGCACGCATATTGCGCAGGCCGTTGTGGTGCCAGATCAACGGCGCCTGCTGGCTTTGCGGGTCTTGATAGACCGCGACCTTATCACCGGAGTAGATGTCGCCGGTGCAATACGGCACATAGACCATGTTCCAGTTCTGGGTTTTTACCCGCGTCCAGGGATGCAGGCGCACCACAAACGGGCTGACCAGGCTGGCGCCCGGATTGAGCAGGCTCATGTAGTCATTGGGAATGCCGTTGGGGTTGCGTGCGCCGCGAATGCCGCTTTGACCGGTGCAACTGGCGTAGTCCCAGCAGGCACCACCGCCCTCCAGGTAGATGATGGTGTTGCGGGTATTGGGTACACGATTGACGAAGAACTTGTACGGCGAGCCATTGCCGCACACGGCGCCGGTTTGCGGGGCCATCTGCACGGTTTGCCAGGCGTAGTAATTGGCTGGTTTGAAGCCACTGTTGAAGCCGCTCGGGTTGGCCAGCAGCGGGTACGGCCCAAGGCGTTGCGCCGGGGTGACCTTGTTATCTGCCGCCGGTGCCACTACCAGGTTGCTCAGGGTTTGCCAGAAGTTGTAATCGCCCTCCTCGGCCTGCACTGGCATGACCAGGGCCGAAACTATCAGCGGCGCGGCACAGCGCCGAAGTGTTATCGCTACAGACATGGTGAGTCCCTCATCTTGTTGTTATCGATGGGTCCACATACCCGAGCCGTTGTACGAACCCCCTCCAGCTGTCACCCGAAATCAGCCCATCACCCACTGGAGACTGCTCATACACCGCGCCGAAGCAGCAGTAACTGCGCGCACCCAAACGTGTCGCCGCTGCTCAAGGTTCAAGCTGGCCCGGCGATTCGTGCACGTTAGTCCAAGAAACTCCCGCTAACCACAGGGCAACATACTTATTGGATATAGCGCGATGGGTTTTAAGCTATTGCGGTTATCTGCCGGTACGCCGTTGACCTTTCGGAGCGGCGGGGGCGCCTAGCCATGTCCGCGAAACGATTGTCGCGGGCATGGCCCGCTCCTACGGAGAAAAATAAAAAGGGAAGCTTGGCTTCCCTTTCGATGATGCAGCGCCGTGCGCTAGATGCGGAACTGGCGCACCAGTGAGCCCAGCCGCTCACCCAGCCCGGCCAGGTTGCGCGCGGTCTGTGCGCCCTGCTGGGTTTCGTCGGCCACGCTGTCCACCGCTACGGCAATCTTGTGCACGCTGCGGTTGATCTCTTCGGCCACGGCGGTTTGTTCCTCAGCGGCGCTGGCGATCTGCGCGTTCATCGCGTTGATGGTGCCGATCAATTGCGCAATGGCATCCAGCGAGGTACCGGCGCGGTTGGCCTGTTCGCTGGTGACATCGCCGGCATCACTGGAGCGGCGCATCGCCGTCACCGCATCCTGGGTGCCCTTTTGCAGGCGGTCGATCATGCCCTGAATTTCCTGGGTGCTCTGCTGCGTACGGCTCGCCAACGCCCGCACCTCATCGGCGACCACAGCAAAGCCGCGCCCTGCTTCACCGGCCCGCGCAGCCTCGATGGCGGCGTTGAGCGCGAGCAGGTTGGTCTGCTCGGCAATGGAGCGGATCACATCGAGCACACTGACAATCGACGACACGTCTTTCTGCAGGGTGTCGAGGGACACGCCGCTGTCGCGGATATCCTGCACCAGGGTGTGAATGCGCTCGATGCTGCCATCGACCACCTTTTTCGCGGCCTGGCCTTCGGTGTCAGTCTTCTGCGCTGCCTCGGCTGCGCCCTGGGCGCTTTGCGCGACTTCATGGGCGGCGGCGGACATTTCATTGATGGCAGTCGCCACCTGATCGGTCTCATGGCGCTGACGCTCCATGGCCTCCTCCGAACGCTGCGCCTGCGCCGATACCTGGCCGACCAGTTCGGTCAGCTGGCCGGTCATGTCGACGATCTGCCGCACCAGGCCGTGGATCTTCTCAACAAAGCGGTTGAACGAGCCGGCCAGTTGGCCAAGTTCATCGTCACCGTTGATCGGCAGGCGGCGAGTCAGGTCGCCTTCACCGGCGGCGATGTCATCGAGGTTGTCCTTGATCTGCTGCAACGGGCGCAGGAAGGTATTGCTCAGCACCACACCGACAATGCCGAAGACCACCAGCAGCACGGCGGCAATCACCATGATGCTGGTAATGATGGTGCTGATGCGCTCGTCGATTTCAACTTGCACCTGGGCGATCTGCGCCTCAACGCCGTCCAGATTGATCGCGGTGCCCAGGGCCATGTCCCATTTTGGCAGGTAGTAGCTGTAGGCCATTTTCGGCACCAGCACCGAATCATCGGTCGGCAGTGGCGAGCTGTAATTGACGTAATAGCTGTTGTTCTTGGCGACATTCACCAGTTCACGGTTGATGTACACGCCATTCGGGTCGCGACGATCCGCCAGGCTCTTGCCGACATCCACCGGGCTGTCGCCACGGAACAGGCGCACCACATTGGAGTCATGGCCGAAGAAGTAGCCGTCCTTGCCGAACTTGATCTTCGACAGAATCGCCACGGCCTGCTCACGGCTGGCCATATCACCTTGCGCGGCGCCGTCATACAGGGTTTGTACCGAACCCAGAGCGATCTGCACGTAGTGCTGCAGTTCGCTGCGGCTTTCCTGCAGCAGGCGCTCGCGAGTTTCTTCAACCTCTTGGGCCGCCAGGTTTTGTAACACCTTGGCGGCGGCACCACTGAGTACCAGGGCAAACAGCACCACCGGTATCAGTGCCAACAGCACTACTTTTGATTTCAAGGTAAGGCGCATCAGGCAGATCCTTGCTTGGCAGTAGAGCGAAATAAAAACGGGGCTACCGCTTTATCGGTAGCCCCGCTGAAAGGTTGAGTCGTCTGGCGCTATCGCGCGGCAAACGAGCAATGCCCCGGTCAGATCACCATAGCTGCTGCCCAACCGAATACCAGCAACGGCAGGTTGTAGTGCAGGAAGGTCGGCACCACGCTGTCCCAGATATGGTTGTGCTGGCCATCGACGTTCAACCCGGCGGTTGGCCCGAGGGTCGAATCTGAAGCTGGCGAGCCGGCATCGCCCAGCGCGCCGGCAGTGCCGACGATGCACAGAATGGCCAGCGGGCTGAAGCCCAGTTGCAGGCCCAACGGCACGAAGATCGCCGCAATGATTGGCACGGTGGAGAACGACGAGCCAATGCCCATGGTCACCAGCAGGCCGACCAGCAGCATCAGCAGCGCGCCCAGCGCCTTGTCGTGGCCGATCAATGTGGCGGAGCTGTCGACCAGGCTTTTCACTTCGCCGGTGGCCTTCATCACCTCAGCAAAACCGGCGGCGGCGATCATGATAAAGCCGATCATCGCCATCATCTTCATGCCTTCGGTGAACAGGCCATCGGCCTCTTTCCAGCGCACTACGCCAGACACCGAGAAAATGATAAAGCCGACCAGGGCGCCGATAATCATCGAATCCAGCCACAGCTGCACGACAAATGCCGCGACAATCGCCACTCCAGCCACCAGCAGGCTCAGTGGGTTGTAGGCAACATCCACGCGCTCGGCCTGTTCGATCTTGCTCAGGTCATACACGCGCTTTTTGCAGTAGCTGAACAGCACCGCCACCAGCAAGCCGAACAGCATGCCCAGTGCCGGAATCGCCATGGCCTTGGTTACGTCCAGGCCGCTGGTGTCGACGCCGCCACTGGCAACATTGGCCAGCAGAATGTCATTGAGGAAGATCCCGCCAAAACCCACCGGCAGAAACATGTAGGGGGTAATCAGGCCGAAGGTCAGCACGCAGGCAATCAAACGGCGGTCGAGCTGCAGCTTGCTCAATACATACAGCAGCGGCGGCACCAGCAACGGGATAAAGGCAATATGAATCGGCAGGATGTTCTGCGAGGAAATCGCCACCGCCAACAGCAGCGCAATCAGCAGCCACTTGAGCAGGCCGGCGCCTTTGGCGTCCTGCTTGCCGACCATGGCCAGGGCCTTGTCCGCCAAGGCGTGGGCCAGGCCGGATTTGGCAATTGCCACGGCAAAGGCACCGAGCAAGGCATAGGACAACGCCACTGTCGCCCCACCGCCCAGGCCTTTGTTGAAGGCTGCCAGCGAGCCTTCAATACCCAGGCCACCGAGTAGACCACCGGCCAAGGCACCGACAATCAGGGCTACCACCACGTGCACACGGCACAAGCTGAGAATCAGCATGATCCCCACTGCCGCAACGACTGCGTTCATCGATTTACTCCCGCAATTTAAGTAGGTCCGCGAAGGTTTCGACCTTCTCTGGATGCTGCGCCGGCTCGGCGAAGGGCGCGTACTCTGCACAATGCTGACTGACCTGTCAAAACACCCGTAAATTATTCTATACAAGGCGTTGCTAATTTCGATTACCCTGCCATTTCCACGCTGCCGCTGGCCTGCAATTTGCTCTACTTTACTTAACCTGAAACTTAAAGAAATGCCCCTAAGCGCCGATAGGCGCTCTAAGCCTCTGCCATATAAAAGGTCCTGAAAATGCTGTTCAGCCGACTTTCCATCCAATTGAAGATCACCCTGCTGGCCGGCCTGTGCTTGCTGGCCATTGTTGCCGTACTGGTCTCCGCGTCGGTCATCCAGGCCTCACGCAGCGCCAGCCTGGTCAAGCAGGCCAGCTCGGCCATGCTGCAGGAGTCTGCACAGCTGCGGATGTCGGCGCGCGGTGAGTCTCAGGCCCTGCAGATGCAGCGCTACTTTATGGACGCCTACCAATACGGACGTGGTGCCGCCACCCAGGTGCTGTTTATCCGTGAGCAGGCGGAAAAGCGCTTTCTTGATGCCTTTGACCTGCGCGAAGACCTTACCCGCCAGGTACGCAGCGCACTGGAAGCCAACCGCAGCCTGCTGGGCATCTATGTGGCATTCGAGCCCAACGCTCTGGATGGCAAGGACGAGCTGTTTGCCGATCAGGCCAACCTCGGCAGCAACGACAAGGGCCGCTACTCGATCTACTGGGCGCAGGGCGCCGACGGTGAGCTCAGCTCCGAATCCATGACTGAAGAGACTCTCAACGACACCACGCCAGGTCTCAGCGGTGCGCCTTATAACGCCTGGTACAGCTGCCCACTGCAGCAGAAAAAGGTCTGCCTGCTCGACCCTTATATTGATGAGGCTGACGGGGTGAAAATCCTGATGACCAGCATCGCCTTCCCACTGGAACAAGACGGCAAGGTGATCGGTGTACTCGGCGTGGATATCAGCCTGGCCAGCCTGCAAGAACTCAGCACCAGCGCGCACCAGGGCCTGTTCGATGGCGCCGGACATGTCAGCATCATCAGCCCCGCGGGCCTGCTGGCCGGCCATAGCCGCGACAGCAGCCTGTTAGGCGGCAAGCTGGAAAAAGCCTTCACAGACCAACACCGCGAAATCCTCAATTTGGTGGCCAGCAACCGCCCGGAGGTTCTGCACCACGAGGGCGCACTGCAGGTGCTGCAACCGCTGTTGCCGATTCCCGAATCGCAACCTTGGGGCGTATTGATGGAGGTGCCCGAGAAAGTCCTGCTGGAGCCGGCCACCCGCCTGGAAGCCGAGATGGATGAAATGGGCACGCGCAGCACGGCGGTGTCCTTGTGCCTCGGCCTGGCTGCCGGGGTGGTGGGTATTCTGTTGATCTGGCTGACGGCGCTGGGCGTGACCCGGCCGATTCTCGGGGTCGCGGCCATGCTGAAGAATATCGCCAGCGGTGAAGGCGACCTGACTCGCCGCCTGGAATACGCCAAGCAGGATGAACTGGGCGAGTTGGCCAGTTGGTTCAACCGCTTCCTCGACAAGCTGCAGCCGATCATCGCTGACGTTAAACGCAGCGTGCAGGACGCCCGCAGCACGGCCGACCAATCTGCGCTGATCGCCAGTCAGACCAGTGATGGCATGCAGCAGCAGTTCCGTGAAGTCGATCAGGTGGCCACCGCGTTTCAGGAAATGAGCGCCACGGCGCAGGATGTCGCGCACAACGCCGCGCAAGCCGCAGAAGCGGCGCGTACTGCCGACCAGGCCAGCCGCGAAGGCATGAGCGTGATCGGCAAAACCACCTCGACCATCGAACTGCTGGCCAACGAAATGAACGTGGCCATGCAGGAAGTCGAAGGCCTGGCCAACAGCAGCGAGAAGATCGGCTCGGTACTCGAAGTGATCCGCTCGATTGCCGAACAGACCAACCTATTGGCCCTCAACGCAGCGATCGAAGCCGCCCGCGCCGGTGAAGCCGGCCGTGGTTTTGCCGTGGTGGCTGATGAAGTGCGCAACCTGGCCAAACGCACCCAGGACTCGGTGGAGGAAATCCGTCAGGTGATCGAAGGCCTGCAAAGCGGCACCAAGGAGGTGGTCAGCACCATGCACAGCAGTCATCGCCAGGCCCAGGGCAGCGTCGATCAGGTTGAACAGGCGGTGGCCGTGCTGCAACGCATCAGCCAAGCGGTCAGCGTGATTACCGATATGAACCTGCAGATCGCCAGCGCCGCCGAAGAACAAAGCTCGGTCGCTGAGGAGATCAACCGCAATGTGGCCTCAATCCGTGATGTCACCGAGTCGATTTCCGCCCAGGCCGATGAGTCGGCGAAAATCAGCCAGGGTCTGAATAAACTGGCCAATCACCAGCAGAGTCTGATGGATCAGTTCCGCGTTTAGTCGACATGGCACCATCGGACCGCCACTCTGGCGGCTGCTTCCTTGTGACGCAGGCTAGCAATCGTTAGCCTGCGTTTTTCATTTACGACGCATAAATTAATAGAGGTGCACGATGCTTAATATCGCCCTGGTGGCCGGTTCCAGCCGCAGTAACAGCCAATCGGGCAAGGTCGCCCGCTTCTTGCGTCAGCGCCTGATTCAGTTGGGCCACACCGATGCGGCGCAGAGCAACGTGATTGACCTGGGCCTCGCCCCGCTGCCGCTATGGCCCGCCGACGACACCGGCCCCTGGGGGCTGTACAGCAAACAACTGGCGGCCGCCGATGCGGTGGTGATCATCTCTCCGGAGTGGAATGGCATGGCCTGCCCGGCGATCAAGAACTTCTTTATCTACGCCAGTAAGGCCGAGTTGGCGCACAAGCCAGGGCTGCTGGTGGGCGTATCCTCGGGCGTCGGCGGGGCTTACCCGATCAGCGAACTGCGCGCCTCCAGCTACAAGAACTGCCGCCTCTGCTACCTGCCTGAGCATCTGATCGTGCGCAGCGTCGAGAAGGTGCTGAATACCCCAGAGCCGAGCAGCGAAGACGATCAGCGCCTGCATGCGCGTATCGATTACGAGCTGGATATTCTGGCCAAGTACGCACACGCCCTGCTTCCGGTACGCGCCAGTATCGATATGAGCAACCCGGCATTTGCTAACGGCATGTGAGCACTGGGTGAAGCGTACCCGATGAACTCAGGTGCGCTTCACCGGCAGGCTGACCGTTACGCGCAAACCGCCCAGCGGACTATCCGTCAGCTGCAATTGCCCGGTCCAGGCATCGACGATATCGCGCACGATACCCAGGCCCAGACCATGCCCAGCCACCTGCTCATCCAGACGGCTGCCACGGCTGAGCACGTCCTCGCGCTGCGCGGCATCGATGCCCGGCCCGTCATCATCAATCAGCAATTGGTAATCCTCGCCCACCTTACGGATCTGCAGCTGCACCTGGCTGTCGGCCCATTTGCAGGCGTTGTCCAGCAGGTTGCCGAGCAGTTCCAGCAGGTCTTCACGGTCCCAGGGCAAACGCAAGCCAGGCTCGGCCTGCCAGTCCAGTTGCAGGTGGTTGCCATGGATCATCGCCAGGGTCGAGAACAGTTCCGGCAGCTCATTGGCGCAGGCAAAATGCGCACCCGGCAAGGCCTCGCCGGCTAAGCGGGCGCGACCCAGTTCACGGGCGATACGTTGTTCGATCTGTTGCAGCTGACCATTCAGGCTCTCGCGCAATTGCGGCAATTGCTTGAGCTCTTCCCGAGTAGCCAGGCTGACCAGCACCGCCAACGGTGTTTTCAGCGCATGGCCAAGGTTGCCCAGTGCGTTGCGCGAGCGTTTGAGGGTGTCTTCGGTATGTGTCAGCAGGTGGTTGATCTGCGCCACCAACGGCTCCAGCTCCAAGGGCACCTGCTGGTCCAGCTGACTGCGCTGGCCTTGCTGCAGTTGCATAAGCTGCCGGCGGGTCTGCTCCAGCGGGCGCAACGCCCGGCTGACGATCAGCCGCTGCAGCAGCAGAATCAGCACCAAGGCGCTAACCCCAAGGCCCAGAACAATCTTTTGAACCTGGCTGAAGCTGTTGAGGATCGGTGTGTAATCGCGCGCTACGTGAATCACGATGGGCTGGCCAAAGCGCTGATAGTCGGCGCGGTACACCAGCCATTGCTGGCCTTGCGGCCCATCACCCAGCGCATCTTGCAAGCCAGCCGTTTCATTCAGGTGCAGGTCACGGTCCCAGAGTGAGCGCGAGCGCCAGCTCTGTTCCTCCAGATCGATACGAAAATACAAGCCGGAGTAAGGCCGTTTGAATGCTGCGCTGAGGCGGCGCTCGTCCAGTTGCAGGCCATTGGGGCCACGCACAATCGCGCCGAGCAAGGTCTGGGTTTCATCCTGCAGGGTTGTCTGCAGGTAACTGCGCAGGCTGCGGTCGAACAGCCAGAGGCTGCTTTGCGCCAGCAGCAGGCCAACAATCAGCAAGACACTGATCAGGCCCAGGCTCAAACGCCGCTGAATCGACCTCAAGCAGCATCCCCGCTAAAGCGATAACCCTGGCCGCGCCGGGTTTCGATGATCTCGCGGCCCAACTTGCGCCGCAGGTGGTTGACATGCACCTCGATAACATTCGAGTCGCGTTCGCTCTCACCGTCATACAGATGCTCAGCCAAGTGGCTCTTCGACAGCAGCTGCCCGGCATGCAGCATGAAATAGCGCAGCAGGCGGAACTCGGCGGCGGTCAGCTGCACCTCTTCGCCATTGCGCTGCACCGATTGCCGACTTTCATCCAGCTGCAAGCCCGCCGCTTCCAGTTGTGGCTGGTTGGCCAAACCACGGGCGCGACGCAGCAGTGACTGAATGCGCAGTTGCAGTTCTTCCGGGTGAAAGGGTTTGCTCAGGTAATCATCGGCCCCAGCCTTGAGTCCTTCAATACGCTCAGCCCAGGAACCGCGCGCCGTGAGGATCAAAACCGGCGTACTAAGGCCACCCGCCCGCCATTCCTGCAGCACCTCAAGCCCCGGTTTGCCAGGCAAACCGAGGTCAAGAATGATCAGGTCATAAGGTTCGGTCGCGCCTTGGTAGGCGGCATCACGGCCATCGGCCAACCAGTCAACCGCATAGCCCTGGCGGGTCAAGCTGGCCAGCAGCTCATCGGCCAGGGGTACATGGTCTTCAACCAACAACAGGCGCATTCAGTCGTCTACCTCGTCCTTGAGCACTTCGCCGGTGCCGGCGTGCAATTCCAGTTCGCGTACGACGCCTTGCTCAGTCACCAGCTCAACTTCGTAGACCAACACGCCGTCCTCTTCTTCCAGCTCGACTTCCAGCAAAACCGCACCGGGATGACGCTGCAAGGCAATCTGCAGCAACTGCTCGAGGGGCATGATCAGCCCCTCGCGGCGCAGGCGTAATGCTTCATCCTGATCCAGGTCACGCGCGCTGCTGCTGAACGTCAGCGTCAGCAGCAGGCAGGCCAGGAGTGCGCGGGCAAGCCAAGCAGTGTTGTTCATCAATCGTCTCGTTGGTTCTTCAGCACTTGGGCGTTAGTGGCATCCAGTTCGACGTCCCACTGCACGCCCTGGGCGTCACGCACTTCAACCTGGTAGATGTAGCGGCCGTACTCTTCTTCCAGCTCGGTGTCTTCAGTCACGCCGCCTGGGTGCAACGCCAGCGCTGCAGCGTTGAGTTTTTCGAAGGACTGGATGGTGCCGGCGTCACGCAGTTTCAGCGCCTCATCCGGGCCCAGGTCACGGGCTTGGGCCAAACCGGCAGTCAGGGTCAGGGCAGCAGCGGCAAATACGGCAGTCAGGGTTTTCATATTCAAGTTCCTTATGGAGTTGGCTTTCGACGGAGTCCAAGTTACTGCACACGACTTAACTCAAGCTGAATTTGCTTAAGGCATGGCGCAAACACTGATTTATCTCAACCCACGCGCGCATCATTCACGCGCTGAAGTCGCTTGGCCTGACAATCCAGCGCTCTATAATCGCTGCCTTGCGCGATGGAGGCCAGCATGAGTGCGATATTAATCAAGTCCCCTGCTTTGACAATCAAGGCCGGTAAACGCGCCCTTGCGCGGATTCGCGAGCACGGCCTGCAGCCGGCGGATGTCGGTATTCTGCCCGGCGCTGCAGGCGGCCCGAAGGCCTTGGGCATTCAGGGCCTGGATCTGGCACTGTTTGGCGACTGGCTGCAGCGTGCGCCCCGCGAACGTTCGCTGATTGGCGCATCCATCGGTTCCTGGCGTTTCGCCAGCGCCTGTTTGCCGGATGCGGCAGCCGGCTTGCGTCGCCTTGGTGAGCTGTATACCTCGCAGCGCTTTGCCAAAGGCGTGAGCATGGCGCAAGTGTCGAACAGCTGTAGCCTGATGCTCGACCAGCTACTGGGCAACGACGACGCCAACATCCTCAGCAACCCGCACTACCGCTTGAATATCGTCGTGGTGAAAAGCCATGGCCTGCTCCAGCACGATCATCGCGGCGCCCTCGGCCTGGGCCTGTCTTCGGTGATTGGCAGCAACCTGCTGGGCCGCCCGCGCCTGGCCAAACACTTCGAGCGGGTGATTCTGCACGACGCCCGCCTGGCGCCGCCGCTGGGTACGCTCAGCGATTTCCCTTCACGTTATCTGCAACTCGACAGCGGCAACCTGCGCCATGCATTGCTAGCCTCCGGCTCCATCCCGATGATCATGCAAGGGGTGCGCGATATTCCCGGTGCCGGGCCTGGCACCTACCGTGATGGCGGCCTACTCGACTATCACCTCGATCTACCCTACAGCGGCGAAGACATCGTGCTTTACCCGCACTTCACCGATAAGGTCATCCCCGGCTGGTTCGACAAGGGCATGCCCTGGCGTCGTGGTGATGGCGGACGCCTGCAGGATGTGTTGCTGCTGGCCCCCTCACGCGACTACCTGGCGCGCCTGCCCCATGGCAAACTCCCCGACCGCAAGGACTTCAGTCGTTACCTGGGCGATGATGCCGGCCGCGAACGCTATTGGCGCACAGCCATGAGCGAAAGCCAGCGGCTGGGCGACGAGTTTCTCGAACTGGTCGACAGCGGCCGCCTCGGCGAGCGTCTGCAGCCACTCTAACGACTGACGCCGACCGAACACCCCAAGCAGCATGACCAAGGATGGGCAGAATGAAACTCGCAGTCGCCATTATCCACGGCATCGGCACGCAACCCGACCTGCGTGACGACGAAGGCCAGCACGCCTTCGCCCAGAGCCTGATCGCCGGGCTGCGCCAACGCCTCGGCGCGGAGGCCAACCAGGTGGCCTTCCAGACCCTGTACTGGGCCAGCGTGCTGGACAAGCGGCAACTGGCTTTTCTCGACAAGCTGCGTGACCAGCCCGTGCGCTGGCGCTGGCTGCGTCGTATCGTCACGCTGTTTCTCGGTGATGCCAGCGGTTACCGCAAAGTCAGCCAGGCTTACGACACCACCTATGAAGAAGTCCATCAGTGCCTGCGCAGCGGCCTCAATGCCTTGCGCGCCAAGGTCGATGCCGATACCCCGCTGGTGGTGCTGGCGCACTCGTTGGGTGGGCATATCTTCTCCAATTTCGTCTGGGATCAGCAGCGCATCAACCAGGCTGAAGAGTGCCCGTTGGACCCCTTTCTGGCGCTGGAAACCCTCAGCGGGCTGATCACCTTCGGCTGCAATATCCCGCTGTTTACCTTTGCCTACGACCCGGTTGTGCCGATCCGCTTCCCCGGCCACTGCCTGACCGACGCGGTGACCGAGCAGGCGCGCTGGCTCAACCTCTATGCCCCCGCAGACCCGCTAGGTTATCCGTTGCGCCCACTGCCCAACTACGCTGCCGTGGTCGCTGAAGACCGCGCCATGCCAGTGGGGCCCTGGTACAAGCGCCATACCCCGTTGAGCCACTTGGGCTATTGGGATGACCGCGGCTTTCAGCGTTATATCGCCCGTTATCTGCAGCAATTACTGGCGGTCTGCACAGGTTCAGAGAAGGCCTAAGCACCCTCTTGCTCGCCCAGTTTCTCGGCTTACACGATTAAAACTGTGATTTATCGGACAATTCCGTGCATTTTTTCGCCAACATGTGACTTAGCGGTCAGCTTCGTTCATCAACGCATATGACTGGCAAGCGTGAATCTACCGTTTGCCCCTTTGTGTATTTGGGATCACCTCGGAGAAACCGACCCCATGAACGCACCGCTGCGTTTTAACGAAGCTTTGCTGATTGCCGACCGCGCCTTTCAACCTTTCCAATGCGTCGCCTGGGCCCCGCAAGATGGCACTGGCAACCTCAGCCTGAGTGTGATCGACCGTACCAGCACCCGCCTGCTCGGCCGTACTCAACTGTCCAGCAACATCTACAGTGACCCGGTGCAATTTGCCGATGTGCTCAAGCAGTCCCGTGAGCAACTCAGCCAGCAAGGTTTCACCCTGGAGCCATGGAGCATGCCGGAGTAATCGACGGCTGCAACAAGGGCTCTGAGCTGCCGATTGGCCCCTCTTGTCAGAGCCCTTTTCTCCCTCGCCGCACCGGCGACGCTGAGCTGGCAATATCTGTGGGTTTATTGTCCTTGTTGCCAATTACTCGTTAAGCGCAGACTGCATTCATCGCTTATCGAGATGCCCCTATGGATGCCCCGCGAACCATCGCCTGCCTGCTTTATCCGCATGTTATGAGCCTGGATCTGACCGGCCCATTGCAGGTATTTGCCTCCGCCAATGACGAACGCCAACGCCAGGGTTTGCCCGCCGCTTATCGCCTGCTGGTACTCGGCCAGAAAACTGGGGCGATGCCTACTTCAGCGGGTTTCCAACTGGTTGCCGAACAGGCCTGGAGTGCCACAAACCCGACACATATCGACACCCTGCTGATCCCCGGTGGCCAGGGTGATAAGGCGCAGTGTCAGAACCCTGAGCTGCTGACCTGGCTACGTAGTGCCGCGCCGCAGATCAGACGAGTGGGCTCGGTCTGTTCCGGCGCATTGATTCTCGCCGCCGCCGGCCTGCTCGATGGCCGCCGCGCCATTACTCACTGGGCCGATCTCGACTGCCTGCGTCAGGAACATCCGCAGGTTGAGATCAGTGGCGACTGCCTGCACACCTATGATCCGCAAGACCCCGCCGGCAATGGCCATATCTTTACCTCAGCAGGGGTTACCGCAGGGATTGATCTGGCGCTGGCCCTGGTCGAAGCCGATCTCGGCCGGCCACTGGCATTAGCCGTGGCCAAGCGCCTGGTGCTGTTTCTGCGTCGCCCTGGCGGGCAGGCGCAGTTCAGCGCGCTGCTGACTCCAGAACCGAGCCGAGTGCCGCGCCTGGCCAGCCTGCTGGAATGGATACCGCTGCACCTAGATGCCGACCTGTCGCTGGCAGCACTGGCCAGGCAAGCCAACATGACGCCGCGGACCCTGTCGCGAACGTTCAACCAGGAACTGGGCATGGGCCCAGGTCGCTATGTGGAGATTGTGCGCCTGCAAGTGGCGCGCAGCCTGCTGCAAAACGCGCAGGCATCGATCAGCACGGTGGCGCGATTGAGCGGCTTTAATCACCCGGAAAACCTGCGCCGCACCTTTCACAAGCACCTCGGCATCAGCCCACAGGAATATGCCGAACGCTTCGCCTGAACACTCATCCGAGGAGCCTGCCATGCTGGAACTACGTAGCAATTGCGAATGCTGTAAGCGGGACCTGCCGGCCGATAGCCAAGACGCTTTTATCTGCTCATACGAGTGCACATTTTGCCGCGACTGCGTCGGTCACACATTGCGCGGGAGCTGCCCGAACTGCAGTGGAGAATTGCTGCAGCGGCCACGACGTATGGTTACCGAGACAAAATAAAAAGCGCTCCAGAGGAGCGCTTATCCAGACTCAGTTTGGCGCTAACAACGAGCGAAAGCGCGAGTCGCTGCGCGTCGGATCCAGGGTGTAAAGCTGTTCCTTTTTGTCGACCCAGGTATACAGCTTGTACTCCTTATCACTGTCGCCGCAGTGCTTGCCCAAACCATAAACCGTCATATGGCTGGGAGCATTACCGTAGGTGAAAAACATCGAGCAGGTGCGGTTGCGACCTTTGTCACGCCAGGTGTAGTGGTGTACCACTTGCTGGCCGATGTACAGCGCATCGCCGTCAACCGTCAGGTTGCCGCGATCAAGACGATCAAACAGGAAGTTCATCGCATCGATCTCAAAACCGTCATGGTTGAAGTCTGCGAGGTTGCCTGCAAGCGTGATGGCTGAGTTCAAAGTAGGCATATCAGGTCTCTCCATGTGAAGTAGCTGCCAATTGGCAGGCCTATCTCAACGCCCTGCTGCATTGCGCTACAGCAGGAAATACTTCCGCAGCGACCTACTGGATTGACATGATGGGCAGTATTTCCCGCTGAACAGCTGCCTATGGCCCGGGCACCTTGCCAGCTCCACTACCCTCTGGAGCTTGATCATGTTGATACGCAACCTGTCCTTCCTGCTGATCCTGGCCAGCAGCTTGAGCCATGCCATGAGTACAGAAAACCTGCCTGAAACCACCCTCAAGGCTTATGGCCAATCCCTCGCGGTTGGGGCTGGAAGCAGCCAATGGCAACAGCTCTGGCAGCGCACCCGAGCCGCCGGATACTTCAACCAGGACGGCGCGCAAGTACGCTTCACGCTGCCCACGAAGCTGATTCCCGAACTGGTCAGTACAACTCTGCGCGACGCCCACAGCGTGCGGCCAGGCAAAGGCACGCAGGCACTATACCGTCGTGATTTTGCCCCCCGCGTGGTCGGCAGTGAAGGCTCGCACGCGCTGACGGCAATCTGCTTGAACGTGGATTGGCGCAGCCTGCCTGACCACACACCGACCACCGACAGTGGGCAGATGGGCAGTGTCAGTCTGCTGCTGGTGCAACCTTGCCAGTAATCATTACACCCGCAAAACTGCCCAGCCTCACGGCTGGGCAGTGTGCTGTTCAGGACATGCCCTGGGCCAGCAGTTCGGCTTCCTGACGCCGACGGCTGGTGTAGCGGTCGCCAAAGTTCAACAGATTGGCATGGGCAGCGCTCCAGTCATGCGCCACCACCTGTTTCCAGAAGTTCGGCGTGCGCGAGGCAAGATCACCGTACTGAAAAGCCACCGAGGCGATAACGGTCTGCATCTGCGCCGGTAACTGGGCAAAATCGCCACCTCCGGACTTGGCATAACTGGCCGCCAAGCGATTGATAAAGGGCTCCTTGTAGGCCTCATCAATCTGCTCCGCCTCTGCCGCTGTGATGTTGAGCGGCTGCGCGGCCAGCCGCGTGACTGCCGCCTGCCCGGTCAGGCCAAGGTAGGGACTTAACCGCTCAAGCAGGGCATCAGGCAGATCCAGCGCCTGCAAATCAGCCAGCTTGCGCTGCCCGAGGTCAAAGCCTGTTGCAATGGTGACGCCGCTACGGCTATTGCCGGCGTCGGGAACATAACCCTTGGTCGCTGGCCCGCCTTCCAGGTTGGCGATAAAGCTGAAGTAAATCGAGTAGTGAGACATGTGCAATCCTCCGTTTATGGGGATTGGCAGTCGATCACCGGCAACAAATGCATATCAGCTTGAAGCATTTCCCCGCGCATTCAGGGGGGTATATTTCCTGCTGAAAAAACAACCCGTCCTATTCCTAGCATCCTTGGCAGTCCACGAGACAACAAGGAGGACCCCATGGACGAGAATGACCTGCAACAGGTCGACATCAAGCTACTGCCCCACTCACTGCAGGAACTGATCGAGTGTATCGGTCTGGAAAGCGCATACCGATTGACCTGCGCCTTCGGCGGCCGCCCCAAATACATTCCCAAGTACCCTGCCCGTTCCTCGCTAGCCCTGCTCCTGCCGCCGCAAGCGCTGGACGCTCTGATCGAGCGTTATGCCGGAATCGCTATCGAGATACCCAAAGCCGACCACTTCTGTCGACAGATACGCAACCTGCAGATCGTCCAGCAAAGCTCGGATGGTCTGTCGCGTAGCGCTCTGGCTGACAAGTACGGTTTGAGCCTGCGCCAGATCGGCAACATCCGCCGCCAAGAGCATGAAACTCATAGGTAAGTAGTTCCTGCTGAACCTCAATTACGAGGCTCCATAGCCTGAGACTGCGCATTTCGCGCATACGATAAGGAGATTGACTATGTCCCAGATTGATACCGGCCTGATCGGTTCCGTCATCAACGCATTGCCGCTCGATCGCATGATTTCAGGGCCATTGCAGGCCATGATCACGGCTCAGGTGCAGGCGAGCAAAGCCTATGCCGACTTCCTGATGGCGGTGTGCATCAAAGATGGCAAAGCGGTGTCCGTACAGTTCGACTACGACGAAACTCTGGTCGACGAAAACGGTGTTTACAAAGGCACCGTCACCAAGAAGATGCGCATCCCGCTGCTGGCGGCCATCAGCCACCCCAACATCACCATCGAAGAAGGCTCCATCGACTTCGAACTGACCATCAGCCAACAAGCTGAGGACACCAGTGAAACAGCTGGTGAAGGCAGCTTCGAGGCCAAGCTCGGCTGGGGGCCATTCAGTGTCTCGGTGAAGGGCTCGGTCAGCCACAAGTCGACCCAGACGCGCAAAACCGACACCCGCGCCCGTTATGCCATCAGCACCAAGATTGCCCGTCAGGACCCACCTGAAGCGCTGATGCGGGTGATCGACTTCCTCACTGATGCAGCGACCAAACCGGTGTTGATGCCCAGCGAGAAGGCCACGCTTGCAACTGATCCGTTGCCTACTGACGCCGTGCTGGAGTCGCCGAAACCAGCCGCCGCTGATGACGGCACAGCCAAGAAGTAAGCGCACCCTGACCCCGCTTCGGCGGGGTCTTCCTTAGATCAGTAAGCGAGGAGTCCACCCATGGCACTGTTTTCCAGCAAGAAAGAACCGATGAGCGCCAGTGACTTGAGCCATATCACCCGCGGTCTGCATCAAGCGGCGGCGGCAACCCATAACCTGGTCGCCCAGCAGTACATCAAGTTGTTTGACCAGTTCTTTGACTACAACCCGGACGACCTTGGGACGCCCATGAAGGCGAAGATGGTGGAAGTTAGCCTGGATGAGCAACACACCATGAACATCCCGCTGATCGCCCTGGTCGCCCCACGCGGTCTGGGGCTGGAAAGCATGAAGGTCGATCTTTCCGTAAAAATGCACGGTACCGAACTCGAAAAAGCCAGCCACGCCCTGGAGAATGGCGAACTGCAAAGTGAAAAATTCTTTGTCACCTTCGGCCGTGAAAAACGTCAGGGGCAGGAACGCGACCCTGATGAAATCACCATCAGCATGGAATTCAAGGCCTGTGAGCCACCGGAGGCGGTGCATCGGCTGATCGAGGAGTACACCAACCTGATCAGCCCGATTCGCCTGGCTAAACCCACGCCAACCGTGATTGAAGGCGAACCAACAGCGCCCCAACCTGCCACGCCCTGATCATGCACAGCGTGGCGATAAGCCTGGTGTATAGCTTCAGCGCGATAGCCTGGCTGCTGTTCTGGCGTCGTAGCCTCGCGATGCCAGCCCTGTTGCAGCGCTATCCACTGTTACTGGCCCCCTGGCTGGGCGGCGCACTGGTGCAGTTGATCGGCGCAGCGCTGGTGCTGCATCCGGATACGTCAGCCGGCAAGGAATTCGAAGCGGTGCTGTTCGATGTACTGCATGCCCGCGCTGACCTCGTGCTATCCGCGTCGGCCAGCATCCTGGTGGTCGCCACTGTGGTTTACGGTATGCAACAGCAATCGCCACCACCGCAGACGTTTATCCGCTTGATGTCGTATGCCATGGTGGCGCTATTGGGATTTATGCTGCCGATTATCTGGATACCGCAAACGCAGACCGAATGGATGCGCCTGCTGCGGCATATACAGACGGCAGCATTCAACTGGGGCCTGCTACTGGTCTGCGCCGGTTTGATAACCCTGCTCGAAGACCTGATGCGCGGTGAGAACAGCGCCGTAACCAGCGGCCACGGCACCGAACCCTTAGTCGGAGCCCAAGGTCATGTTGCGGTCGCCGCTGCTGGCGCTGATTCTCCAACGCTGACCCAAGGCGTAGAACACCCCCAAACCGCCGAAGAACGCCATAAACACGCCGCCGGCCAGTAGCACCCATAGTTCACTGGTTGCGACCGGGTCAGTGGCAGCAGCGTGGATCATCCACAAGCCCATCAGCGACAGGCTCAAGCCGACACTCACGCCCAACACGGTACGCAGTCGGCCGCTGTGATGCCCTTGGTGCTTCTGGATCAGCTCCAGCAGCTCTTCGATATCCTCAGGTTGCACGCCAGTGTTTGCATCGTCGACCAGCTCAACTGCGCCAAAGACCAAGCGCATACGGATGGCTTTATCCAACCACCCCGGCTCGCTGGTGTTAATAATTACTGATTTGCTCATGACAAAATCCCTCGCTAGGTATGGAGTCTCAGCCTAGGGGGCGATACTCAAGCAACTTCAGCAGGAGTCGTTTCCACGGCAAACGTCCTGCCTGCGGTTAGGCTTTACTAAGCCAGCAGTCAGTCTGCATAACGGAGATACACATGAGCGAAGAGGAAAACAAACCGCTGACGCTATGGGAGATGCTGCAAAGCGTGCTGAGCGCCGCACTCGGTGTGCAAAGCGCGAAGAACCGTAGCCGCGACTTCTCACGGGGCAAGCCCAGCCACTTCATCATTCTCGGCGTGTTGTTCACCGCGGTGTTTGTGCTGGTGATCTTCGGCATCGTCAAACTGGTGCTGCACCTGGCAGGCGTCTGACTTACTGCAGCAACGGGTTGATGGAGAAACCGTAGTCCTTGATCTGCGGGTGGTACACCGCGCTGAACTGGCGAAAATCCAGGCCGAAGCCTGGCACTTTTAGGCGTTGCTGCAAGTGCGCAGCCTGCTCGGCATCCAGCAGACTGAACAACTGATCGACCCGATCCTTGCCACCACGCGCGGCGAAATCCTGCCCGGCATGGTAGTCATGCAGCATCACCATGGCCCAACCGCCGAGAGTGAAATGCCCGCCGACCAGCACGTCAATTTTGCCGTCGATACGGGCCTGCAGCACCTCATCCGAATTGTTCAGCGCCGACAGGTAAATATCCTTGCCGGGTTGTTTGCCCAACTCCAGCGCAGCCTGCATCACCCCAAAGGCCATTTCATCATTGGCCGACCACACCAGCTGCACTTCGGGATGGCGTGGCAGCATCAGCTGCGCCTGTTCATAGGCTCGCTGACGCTTCCATTCGCCCTGCAACATCTGCTGCAGTTTGATCTCCGGGTGCTCGCGCAAGGCGCGGTGCAGGCCGTCTTCGCGCAGGGTCGAGGATGGTGTGTAACGCACCCCGGCAAAGGCCAGCATGCTGCCGGGTTGGCCCGCCAGCTTGGCGATCAGGGCCTTGGCCATCCAGTAACCGGCCTGCTCGTCATTGGGGATCAGGCTGCCAATCCAGTTACGGTAATGCTCACGTGAGGCGCCAATGCGCTGTTGCTGCTCAGGGGTAAGGGTGCTGTGCAGGGAAAACAGCTTGCTCGGGCTATCGGCAAACAGCCGGAGCAATTCCGGCGCGATATACATTTCGTTGACGAATACTAGGTAGTCCGGCTGCTTGTCGCGGGCTAGTACGCTGCGGGCTTTTTCCAGTAACTGCGGTGGGTTGCGTTCACCGTAGATGATCTGCAAGTGCATGCCCAGATCATCAGCTGCCGCCTGCATAAAGGCGCTGTAGCCCACCCAGAATGGCTCATCGGAAAAGCCCGGATTGAGGAAGACCACCGACGCCGGCGCGTTACCCGAGGCGCGCGAGTTTTCTGCGACGGCCTGGGCTATCAGGCCAAACGCCAATACGCACGCTGTGCCAACAACAGTTAAAACGGACCTGAACACGCCATGCCTCCTGAAAGGGACGCGGAGTATATCGGTAAAGCCATAGCCATTAGCCATCTAGCCGCCAAGCGTAGCCGGGCAATCAAGACGGCGCCCAGCGCAATCGCTACAATCGCCAGCCATTCCCGCCCTCTCACACCGGTGTTCTATGTCGCCTCTGGAAATCATCGCTTCAGCCCTTGGTGTCTGGGCCGTCTGGCTGACCGTGCGGCAAAACCGCTGGTGCTGGCCGCTGGGTTTGCTGATGGTGCTGATGTACGCCTGGATCTTCTATGACGGCAAGCTGTACTCGAACATGCTGCTGCAAGGCGTGTATGCCGTATTACAAGGCTACGGCTGGTGGCAATGGACGCGTGGCGGCAGCAGTCATAGCGGGGTGCAGGTCAGTCGGCTCAGCCAGCAAGGCATATTGATCAGCTTAGCAATCGGTAGCGTTGGCGCAGTTATTCTCGGTTATCTGATGGCGACATTCACCGACGCTGCCGCGCCTTGGCAGGATGCGGCGCTGAGCGCGTTCAGCCTGGTCGCTCAGGTATGGATGGCACAGAAACGGGTTGAATGCTGGCCGCTGTGGATCGTCCTCGATCTGCTGTTTGTTGCACTGTTTGTACAGCAAGGTCTGTACCCGACGGCGGCACTTTATGGGTTGTTTACCCTACTAGCGATCAATGGCTGGCTGACCTGGCGACGTGATCGCGCGCTGGTCACCGCATGAAGGCCCGAGCATGAAAGTACTGGTACTCACCGGGCCGGAATCCAGTGGTAAAAGCTGGCTGGCCGGGCATATCCAGGAGAACTTTGGTGGGGTGCTGGTTGGCGAATATGTGCGGCACTTTATCGACCGCGAGCAACGCGACACCTGCTACGCCGACATCAGCGCCATCGCCCAGGGCCAATTGGCTTGGGAAGACCAAGCCAGGGCGGCGCGCCCCGAGTTGCTGATTCTCGATACTCATCTGCTGAGCAATATGCTCTGGAGCCAGCAGCTGTTTGGCGATTGCCCTGCGTGGATCGAGCAAGCCTTGCTCGAGCGCGACTACCACCTGCACCTGTTGCTCGACCCGGTCGATGTGCCCTGGGTCGACGATGGCCAGCGCTGTCAGCCAGAACTGGCCCAGCGCCTGGCGTTCTACCAACAGTGCGAGCACTGGTTGCGACTACATCAACAGCCGCTGCAGTGTATTCAGGGCGACTGGGCGCAGCGCCGTGAGCAGACCCTAACGACAGTGGCGCACTGGCTCAACTCAACGCATCAGCACACTGGCCCAGGCCAGTAGCAGGCTCAGGCAGACGATAATCGTCAACGGCCGGCGCAGGCTGGGGTACCACTGCGGCGCCAGGCCCAGCTTCACCGCGCGCACGTCGGCGGCGTACAAACCGCCAAATGCCAGCAAACACAGCGGCAAGGCCAGGCTGGTTGGCATGCCGCCACTGATGGCCAGCCACCCCAGCAATGGCGGCACCACAGATAACCCCAGCTGAATCTGCGCCGGCTCGCCGGCATTTTCCGCGCGCATGGCCAGGCCCCAATGAATCGCCCCCATAAAGGCCAGGATCACTGCGGCATAGTCCAGCAGGGCCGCCAGAACCACCACTCGCCAGCCCTCTGGCGTCACCCAGATGCCTAATGCCCCGGTGACAAAGGGCACCAGCCCGGCATAGCCCAACAACAACGCCAATTTAGGCGGCTGTGGCGCGTCAAAAGGATGCATGCACTCACTCCTGTGGATTAATTCGTCATAAACCGCACTGTAAAACCATCTTCAGGCCGAAAAGAAGACTATTTCCTGGGTTTCGTAGTAATGGCTGCTTGCCATTGGCTGCGCCAATTGGCATAAAAACAACAAATAAAAAACGCCACAAGGAAGTATCCATGCGCATTCTCCGTCGGGCCCTGTATGGGCTTCTTTTGTTGCTGGTGGTGGGGCTACTTGTCGCCCTGTATTTCATCGCCAACCCCAACCTACCGGTCTACCAACAGCCCGACAAACTGCACTACCTCAATCAGTGGTCGGCAGACGAACGCCAGACCTACTACTACACCCCCCAGGGCACCCAGGTAAAAGGCCTGCGTTATGAATGGTTCAACGCTCTGGAGCTGCCGTTCAGCAGTAGCAAATTCGCCACCCCGGATTACCTCGCGCGCTTTGGCTTCCTCGTCGATCCCGCCCAACAGCCCACACCGCTAAATCCCGGCAACCTGCCGGTCGGTTTTGCTCGGCATGCCGATGCGGAAAGTGGCGAGCATTACCTGGATATCAGCTGCGCCGCCTGCCACACCGGCGAGCTGCGCTATAAGGGCCAAGCCGTGCGCATCGATGGCGGCGCGGCGCTGCATTCGCTGGCGTCCACCGTACCCACCGTACGCGGCGGCAGCTTTGGCCAGGCGCTTGGTATGAGCATGGCCTTTACCTATTACAACCCACTGAAATTCCGTCGCTTTGCCAAACAGGTACTGGGCGATGAATACAGCAGCCACAAAGCGCAATTGCGCCGCGACTTCAAGGTGGTGCTCGACCGCCTGCTCGGCACCGCGTTCAATGATTGGCACCGCGGCCTTTATCCAACCGAGGAAGGCTTTGGCCGTACCGATGCCTTCGGCCGTATTGCCAACAGCGTGTTCGGTGATGCCATCGACCCGAGCAACTACCGAGTTGCCGACGCACCAGTGAGCTATCCGCAGGTCTGGGATATCTGGAAATTCGACTGGGTGCAGTGGAACGGTTCAGCCATGCAGCCCATGGCCCGCAACGTCGGTGAAGCCCTGGGCGTCGGCGCTACCTTGCGTTTGCTCAATACCGAAGGCCATCCGGTTGCCGAAGCCGAGCGCTACGCCTCCAGCGTACGCCTGCGTGACCTGTTCACCCTGGAAGAAACCCTCAAGCAACTGCAACCGCCCACCTGGCCGGAAGAAGTGTTCGGCAAGGTCGACCTGCCCCTGGCCAGCCGTGGCCGCGCGCTGTTTACCGAGAACTGCGCCTACTGCCACGCCCCTGACCCGAAAAAGCCCGAGGACAGCTTTGCCCCCTCGCGTAACCCGGAATGGCGTATGCGCGTGGTACCGACCTCCATCGTCGGCACCGACCCGACCACAGCGGACAATATCGCCGACCACCGCTTCGATATCAGCAAACTGGGCTGGACCAAAGCCGAGCTGAGCAAGCTGGACGTGCGCTTGTTTGGCGCCACGCTGGACGATATCGACATGCGCAGTATCTCCAGCGCCAAGGCCCTGGCCTATGTCACCGCCTATGTGGAAAACCGCGCCTATCAGGATGCCGGCATTTCCGAGCGCGAACGCTGGCGCATGGACGGTTTCGGCCTGCCGATTGGCGTGCAGGAAAAACGCGGCTACAAGGCGCGCCCGCTGGATGGCATCTGGGCCACGCCGCCGTTCCTGCATAACGGCTCGGTGCCTACCCTGTTCCAGCTGCTCTCGCCGGTATCGGAGCGGCAGACCCAGTTCTGGGTGGGCAACTTCGAGTTCAACCCCAAACAGATTGGCTACAACAGCGAGAAATTCACCGGCGGCTTCCACTTCGATACCCGGGTCACCGGCAACAGCAATCGCGGCCATGAATTCCGCGCAGGTTGCCGTGAAGACGGTGTAATCGGCCGCGCCCTGCAACCGGAAGAACGCTGGGCGCTGATCGAGTACCTCAAGGTCTTGGGTAATCCCGCGTTGGAACAACAGCTACAGCCTGTTGCCGCCAAGGAGTGGACGCCCGGCCCGTCTTGCCAGAACTGAAACACACAGCGCCTGTAATCGCACACTGAGAATAATTAAAAGGAATTGACCGCATGTTTAAACGATTCTGGCTCTGGCTCGGCCGCGTACTGGGCAAATTGCTGGTGCTCGTATTAGCCATTGGTATCGGCGGCTGGGCCATCGGTGCGGCCTACTACGGCTGGAAGTTCTCCGGCCCGGTTTCCACTGAAGAGCAGATCCCGGCCGATGAGGCCGCGCTGACCCAAGGCATCATTGAAGATGCCATCCGCGTGGTCGAACAGCACCGTGATAACACCCGCGTGCTGCGTGATGCCCACGCCAAGGCGCATGGCTGCATGAAGGCGGAAGTCACCGTCAGTGCCGATATCGACAGCAGCCTGCAACGCGGCGTACTCAGCGAACCAGGCAAGACCTGGCAGGCCTGGATGCGTCTGTCCAACGGCAATGCCTACCCGCAGTTCGACCGGGCCCGCGATGCACGCGGTATGGCGATCAAGCTACTCGATGTGCCCGGTGAAAAGCTCAGCAAAAGCCCGCAGCATGCCAGCGAGCAGGACTTTGTGATGTTCAATCACCCAGCCTTTTTCGTGCGCAACGTAGCCGAGTACAAAAGCAATTTCGCCGCCCAGGCCGACGGTAAAAAGGCCATGGCCTTCTTCCCCAGTTGGAACCCCAGCACCTGGGAAATCCGCCACCTGATCATCGCCCTGAAAACCCTGTCCCCTGCCCCGGAAACACCGGTGGCGACTACCTACAATTCCATCGCCCCGTTCAAGCTGGGCGAGCACAACATCAAGTACCGGGTCATTCCTCAGCCGGAAGCCTGCCCGGACTATCAGCTGCCTGAACAGAACCAGGACCTGCCGAACTTCCTGCGCAATGCGCTGTACCAGCAGCTGTCGCTGGACCGCGTACCGGCCTGCTTTGCCCTGCAAGTGCAGCGGCAGAACGCCGAGTACTACATGCCCATCGAAGACCCCAGCGTTGAGTGGAGCGAAGCCATTTCGCCGTTCGAGACAGTCGCCACCATCAAGGTGCCGGCGCAGGATTTTGATAGCCGCGAGCAGAACCTGTTCTGCGACAACCTGTCGTTCAACCCCTGGCATGCGCTGCCCGAACACCGTCCGATTGGCGGTATCAACCGTCTGAGAAAGGCCGTGTACGAGGCCGTCAGCATCTACCGGTTGGAGCGCAATCAGCCATAAAACTGTATCCAATTCTCTGTGCTACTCGGTTAACAGCCGCTGAGCTGGTAATATTCGCGCCTTGCTAAACGCGCTGTTTGCCGCGTACCACCTGAGAGAAAGACCGTGGAATTGTTCAAAGAGTTTATGTTCGAGGCCGCGCATCGCCTGCCTCACGTCCCCGAAGGCCATAAATGCGGGCGTCTGCACGGCCACTCCTTCAAGGTCGCGGTGTATATCGAAGGTGAAGTTGACCCCCACACCGGTTGGATTCGCGACTTCTCCGAGATCAAGGCGATCTTCAAGCCGCTCTACGAACAACTCGACCACAACTACCTGAACGATATTCCTGGCCTGGAAAACCCCACCAGTGAAGTGCTGGCCAAGTGGATCTGGCAGCAACTCAAGCCGCTGCTGCCAGAGCTCTCGCGTATACGTATCCACGAAACCTGCACTAGCGGTTGCGAATACCGCGGCGACTGATTGCACCTCGCCTGGCGTCTGATCGAACCGAAACGCCAGGCAACCTCCCCCTGCTCCTCAGCATTCTCACTCGGCTGCCAATTCAATTGTGCTGAGCGCAGAACAACGGCTGCCGAAAAATCCACCGGTAAATTTCATAAATTTGAAACCGGTTTGAAAACAAGCACGCGAACTTGTTATTGCCCGGCCCCTGTTTTAGGGTGCCGGGGCACTTTACCTGGATGGGTAAAGCTTCTTATGGATAAGCGAAAAGGAATCACAACATGTTGAAGAAAATTGCTCTGGCTGCCGGCCTGGTTACCCTGCTCAGCGGTTGCGCTTCTGGCCTGTCGCCAGTCAGCGTTGGCCTGATCACAGACGTTAAAGGTCCGATCACTGCCACTACCGCTTCCGGCAACAAAACCGGCACTGCTTGCGCCACCACCATCATTGGTCTGATCAACAAAGGCGACGCTTCCATTGCTGCCGCCAAGGCCAATGGCAACATCGGCACCATCGCTACCGCTGATTACCACACCAAAGGCTTCTACCCGTTCTTCGGCGAAACCTGCGTGAACGTAACCGGTAACTAAGTTGCCCTACTGCCCCCAAACGCTGTTTGAGGGCAGTACAGAAAACCCGCTCGTCTAGAGGCCGTAGCCTGCCAAGGCTGACAAGAACTGCGCCTCGTCAATCACCCGCACACCCAGCTCACTGGCTTTTGCCAGCTTCGAGCCCGCCCCCGGGCCTGCCACCACACAACTGGTTTTCGCCGAGACTGAACCGGCGACCTTGGCCCCCAGACTTTCCAGCTTTTCCTTGGCGGCATCACGGCTCATCACTTCCAGTGTGCCGGTCAGCACCCAGGTCTGCCCAGCCAGCGGCAAGCCTTCGATAACTTTCTTCTCGCTGTGCCAGTGCATGCCAAAGGCCTGCAACTGCGCTTCGATGGCGCGCGCGCGCTCGACATTGGCCGGTATCTGGAAAAAATCGCGCACAGCGTTGGCCTGTTTATCAGGCAGAGTCTGGCGCATATCCAGCCAGTCAGCCGCCAGTACAGCCTCAAGGCTGCCAAACTTATCTGCCAGTTTCTGTGCGCCGCCGGGACCGACGGAGGGAATATTCAGTTTGTCCAGCATGCCTGCCAACGTGGCACTGGCACTGAACTCAGCACTCAGCTCGCCTTGTTCCTGCAACTGCAAACCGCATTCATCGCTGGCCAGCAAAGCAGAGATCACCTGCTGGTTATGGCTGTCGGCAAAGAAGCTGTGGATTTCGTGCGCCACCTCTAGGCCAATATCCGGCAGGTAGGTCAGCACTTCGGGCAAGGCTTGCTGCACGCGCTCCAGGGAGGCCAGCGCACGGGCCAGTACCTTGGCAGTCTCCTCGCCTACGTCGGGTATGCCCAGGGCGTAGATAAAGCGTGCCAGGCTGGGTTGTTTGCTGTCGGCAATGGCCTGCAGCAGCTTGTTGCTGGACACCTCGGCAAAGCCTTCCAGGTTGATGATCTGCTCATACTTGAGCTGATACAGATCGGCCGGTGAGGCAATCAGCTGCTCATCAACCAACTGCTCGATGGTTTTGTCACCCAGGCCTTCGATATCCATGGCCCGGCGCGAGACAAAGTGAATAATCGCCTGCTTGAGCTGCGCGCCACAGGCCAAGCGGCCGACGCAGCGGTACACCGAGCCTTCGCTGAAGGTTTCCTTGCCCTTGCTGCGCTTGACCAGCTGGGTGCGCTCGACGTGGGAGCCGCACACTGGGCAGCTTTCAGGGATCTGCACGGGCTTGGCATCCAGTGGGCGGCGCTCAGGCACCACCTGAACCACCTGCGGAATCACATCGCCGGCGCGACGGATAATCACCGTATCGCCGATCTTCACCCCTAGGCGCGCCACCTCATCCATATTGTGCAACGTCGCGTTGGACACCGTGACACCCGCCACCTTGACCGGTTTTAAGCGCGCAACCGGGGTAACCGCGCCAGTACGGCCAACCTGAAACTCCACGTCCAGCAGCTCGGTCAGCTCTTCCAGCGCCGGGAACTTGTGGGCAATCGCCCAGCGCGGCTCACGGGCGCGAAAGCCCAGTTCACGCTGATAGGCCAGGCTGTTGACCTTGAACACCACGCCGTCGATTTCATAAGCCAGCGACTCACGACGCTCACCGATGCTGCGGTAGTAGGCCAGGCACTCATCGGCACCTCTGGCCAGTTTCAACTCACGGCTGATCGGCATACCCCATTGCTTCAGCGCCTCAAGGATACCGATATGGGTCTGTGGCAGCTCGCCTTGCACCTGGCCGATGCCGTAGCAGCAGAGCTCCAGTGGACGACTGGCAGTGATTTTCGAATCCAGTAGGCGCAGGCTGCCAGCAGCGGCATTGCGCGGATTGGCGAAGGTCTTGCCGCCCTGCTCCAGCTGCCGCGCATTCAGCGCCTCGAAACCGGCCTTGGAGATAAAGACTTCGCCACGCACCTCCAGCACAGACGGCCAGCCCTCGCCCTGCAGCTTTAACGGCACATTGCGAATGGTGCGCACGTTGACGCTGATGTCCTCGCCCGTGCTGCCATCACCACGCGTCGCGCCACGCACCAACAGGCCGTCGCGATACAACAGACTGACGGCCAGGCCATCAAGCTTGGGCTCGCAGCTGTACTCAACCTCGGCGCCACCACCAAACAGATCGCCCGCCGGCAGGTCCAGCCCCTCACGCACCCGGCGGTCGAAATCCAGCAGGTCGGTTTCTTCAAAAGCGTTGCCCAAACTAAGCATCGGCACTTCGTGCCTGACCTCACCGAAGGCCGAAAGCGCCAGGCTACCGACGCGCTGGGTCGGTGAGTCGGCCGTGACCAGCTCTGGGTGTTCGGCTTCCAGAGCTTTCAGCTCATGGAACAGGCGGTCATATTCGGCGTCAGGAATACTCGGCTCATCGAGTACGTGATAGCGATAGTTATGCCCATCCAGTTCGGCACGCAGTTGCAGAATGCGCTGGGCAGCAATCGAGGCGTCGGTCATTGCGGTGTGCTCTCAAACGAAAAGAGCAGCCTTGGCTGCTCTTGGTATTTCATCGATTAAATCAGCGCTTATTGGTCAGTTGCTTGCGCTCGTATTCGACGATGCGTTGGCGGTAGTGTTCGATAGTTTGCGCGGTCATCACACTGCGCTGGTCATCCTTCAACTCGCCACCCAGCTCATGGGCCAGTTTGCGTGCGGCGGCCACCATCACATCAAAAGCCTGCTTGGGATGACGCGGGCCCGGCAAACCGAGGAAGAAACTCACAGCGCGGGTGCTGAAACCTTCAATGTCGTCGAGGTCAAAGGTGCCAGGTTTCAAGGCATTGGCCATGGAGAACAGCACTTCACCATTGCCCGCCATGCTTTCGTGGCGATGGAAAATATCCATCTCGCCAAAACGCAGGCCGCTTTCCAGAATATTCTGCAACAGCGCTGGGCCTTTGAAGCCTTCTTCATCGCGGGCGATGACATTGATCACCAGCACTTCTTCAACCGGTGGCAATTCCTTGCTGCTTTCCTTGGCCTGACTAGCGGGTTTGACCACGTCGTCATCGACCGGGTTAAGCAGCGTCGGTACAGGTTCTTCCAGGCCCAGATTAAGGTCGCCCTGTTGCGGCTCACCACTGCGGCGACGATTGAGTTCGCGGGCGCTCAGTGATGGCAGATCTTCTTCATCAAAAGCCGGCTCGTTACTGCGATCAATAACCCGCGGCGGGCTGAGCAGATCGGGATCGCTGTCATCATCCGGCAGATTGGCAAAACTGCGATCAAGTTTGAACTTGAGTTTGCCCTTACCACCACGCATCCGCCGCCAGCCATCAAACAGGATGCCGGCAATCACAATAATGCCGATGACAATCAGCCACTCGCGCAGACCGAATTCCATGAAATACCTTAACCCCTAATAAAAATGTGATGAAAAAGGCCTTCCTGGGCCATTTTGCTAATTCTTTTCCGCGACGCCAAGCCTATGTTCTGCCAGGCCTTTCCCTGAGTTATAACGCCACGTCTAATAACAATGCGCATTAAGCTAGCACGACGAAAGATAACTTTACACCGCCCTGGCCATCATGATTCAACCAAGGCCAGCGCTTCCTCCACATCCACGGCCACCAATCGCGAACAACCGGGCTCGTGCATGGTTACGCCCATCAACTGATCAGCCATTTCCATGGCGATTTTATTGTGGGTGATATAGATAAATTGCACGGTTTCCGACATCTCTTTTACCAGCCGTGCATAGCGCCCAACGTTGGCATCATCCAACGGCGCATCCACTTCATCGAGCATGCAGAACGGCGCTGGATTGAGTTTGAAGATGGCAAAAACCAGGGCCAGGGCAGTCAACGCCTTTTCCCCACCGGACAATAAATGAATGGTGCTGTTCTTCTTGCCAGGTGGGCGCGCCATGATGGTCACGCCGGTATCCAGCAGGTCCTCTCCGGTCAGCTCCAGATAAGCGTTGCCGCCACCGAAGACTTTCGGGAAAAGCGCCTGCAGGCCGCCGTTGATCTGATCGAAGGTTTCCTTGAAGCGGTTGCGGGTTTCCTTGTCGATCTTGCGAATCACGTTTTCCAGAGTATCCAGCGCCTCCACCAGGTCGGCGTTCTGCGCATCCAGGTAACGCTTACGTTCGGATTGCTGCTGGTATTCGTCGATGGCCGCCAAGTTGATGGGCCCGAGGCGCTGGATACGTGCAGCCAGGCGCTCCAGCTCTTCTTCCCAGGCTTTCTCGCTGGCTTCAGCTGGCAAAGTCGCCAGCACGCCATGCAGGTCGTAATTGTCTTCCAACAACTGATCCTGCAGCGCCTTGCGCCGCACGGTCAGCGATTGCCAATCCATACGCTGCTGCTCCAGCTGGCTACGCAGTAACTGCGACTGCTGCTCGGCCTGGGTGCGGCGTTTTTCTGCATCGCGCAGCTCGCGGTCGGCATCTTCCAGGGCCAGACGCGCCAGCTTGAGTTCGTCCTCCACCGCCATGCGCTTATCGAGCTGCTCTTCGAGCTTCAGGCGCAGCTCTTCCAGCGGTGCTTCGCCCTCCTCCAGATTGAGGTTGAGTTGCTCACGTTTCTCGTGCAGACGCTCGGCCTGCAGCTCCAGGCGTTCCAGGGCCTGGCGAGTGGAGTCATATTGGGCTTTCAACGAACCCAGGCGCACGGCCAGTTGATGGGCGTGATCTTTGTGCTGGCGGGCTTCCTGGCGCACGCGATCGAGGCGTTCGCGCAAGCTGTCGCGGCGAGCCAGCAGGCTTTCGCGCTGCTCGTTGTCGGTCGCCATGGCATCCAGGGCGTCCTGCAGTTGCAGACGTGACTCACCCAGTTGCTCGTGTTCAATTTCGCGCTGCTCGCCCAGCTCCAGCAGTTCGCTGTCCAAGCGGGTACGGCGCAATATCAGCTGCTCGACCTTGGCTTGCCCGGCAGACAGCTGGGCTTTCAGCTCGCCGAGACGACGGGCCAGATCTTGGGCCTGGCGGCGCTGCTGCTCGCGCTGTTCTTCCTGGGCGCGCTGGTTTTCGCGCAGATGGGTCAAGCGCTCATCCAGCACGGCCAATGCAGCTTCGCGTTCATCACGCTCCAGGCTTAGCCGCTCGATCTCCTGGCCACGGGCCAGCACACCGCTTTCCGCTTCACTGGCGCGGCGCACCCGCAAAAAGTGCCGACCCACCCAGTAACCATCACGGCTGATCAGGCTTTCGCCTTCGGCCAGGCTCAAGCGTGCGGCAAGTGCTTCATCCAGACTCTGCACCGGTTTGACCTTGCCCAGCCAGGGTGCCAGATCGACGCTAGCCTCAACCTTATCCAGCAGGCTGCCAATAACCCGCGCGCCGCCCTTGTTCGGGCTGGCCAGGCGTAGATCGCCCTGGGTCAGACCGGCAAAATCCAGCCCCTGGAAGTCATCCAGCAGCACGGCCTGCAGATCGGCGCCGAGCACGGTTTCCACCGCCAGCTCCCAACCGGCCTCAACGCGCAGGCCTTCAGCCAGACGTGGGAGCTCGCTCAACTGCTGCTCGCGCAGCCATTCACCGGCACCTTTGCCCGGATCAAGCGCCGCTTGCTGCAGCGCTTCCAACGAAGCCAAGCGGCCATTTAGGCGCTGCAATTCACCTTGCGCCTGTTGCTGGGCCTGACCGCTATGCTGCAGATCATTGCGCAGCTGCTGCAGGCGCTCGGCCTGCTGTTCTTCTTCCAGCTGCAGGTCTTCCAGGCTGATTTCGCCGGCGGCGATCTGCTCGCTCAGTTCGATAATCGCCGCATCTTCCGGGTCGGCCGCCAGTTGCTGCAGCTCATCGGTGAGACGGCGCTGACGCTCGGCCAGGCGTTCCAGGCTCTGCTCCAGCTGGGCGATGCGTGATTGCTGCACTTCGGCCTGACGCCGCGGCTCGGCGCTGCGCTGGTTAAAGCTGTCCCACTGTTCCTGCCAGCCATGCATGGCTGTTTCGGACTCTTCCAGCCCGGCGGCGGATTCTTCGGCCGCCACTGCAGTCATCTCCTGCTCGGGTTCGAGCATGGCCAGCTCTTCGCCCAGAGTCGCCAGCAGCGTGCGGTCGTGACCCAGGTGCGATTCGGTTTCCAGGCGCGCGCGTTCGGCTTCGTTGAGGTCATCCTGCAACTGACGCAGGCGCTGCTGGCCGTGCTGGATGCTCTGCTCGATACGGGCGATATCGCCACCCACCGAATAGAAGCGGCCTTGCACCAGGTTGAAACGCTCGCTCAGCTCATGGTGGCCATCGCGCAGGCGTTCGATGCTCGCATCGGCATTACGCTGCTCGGCCACCAGGGCTTCGAAGCTGACTTCCTGGTTGCTGATCACCGCCTCGCGGCTACCTACCTGCTCGTTCAGCGCCTGCCAACGCAGGGCGGTGAGCTGGGCTTTGAGCTGACGCTCCTCGGCCTTGTATTCCTGATATTTCTCCGCCGACTGGGCCTGACGGTGCAGGCGGTCGAGCTGACGCTCCAGCTCTTCACGCAGGTCGGTCAGGCGCGCCAGGTTTTCATGGGTGCGGCGGATGCGGTTCTCGGTCTCGCGGCGGCGCTCCTTGTACTTGGAGATGCCGGCGGCTTCTTCAATAAAGTTGCGCAGGTCTTCCGGCTTGGCTTCGATCAGCTTGCTAATCATGCCCTGCTCGATAATCGAGTAGCTGCGCGGGCCCAGGCCGGTGCCAAGGAAGATATCGGTAATGTCGCGGCGGCGGCACTTGGTGCCGTTGAGGAAATAGGTGTTCTGGCTGTCGCGGGTGACCCGGCGGCGGATCGAGATTTCGTTATAGCCGGCGTATTCACCCGTCAGGGTGCCGTCGGAGTTGTCGAAGATCAGCTCGATGGACGCCTGGGTCACCGGTTTGCGGGTATTGGAGCCGTTGAAGATGACGTCGGTCATCGACTCGCCACGGAGGTTCTTCGCCGAACTCTCGCCCATCACCCAGCGCACGGCGTCGATGATGTTCGACTTACCGCAGCCGTTGGGCCCGACCACTGCCGCCATATTACTGGGGAAGGTCACCGTGGTCGGATCAACGAATGACTTGAAACCGGCCAGTTTGATGCACTTGAGCCGCATAGACAGCCTTCCTTAAGCGTCGGCCAGTGCGGCCAGCACCAGCTGGCAATTGTGCTCACCGTAACCCAGCAATACCTCGCGAATGGCCTGGTGATCGCGAGCGATGATCGCCTGCAGCAAGGCGGCAAAGGTATTGAGGAACTGGCCCATCTCGCCTTTGCGCCGTTCCAGCGCCAAGTGATAGGTACGGCTGATGGCCGGCAGCAGGTTCTCCACGGTTTCCTGCAGATAGGGATTATTGGAGAACGGGAAGGCAGCTCGCATGATGTCGAAGCTGCTCTCGACAAAAGCGTTGATATCTTCGCGCTGCAGGCTGTCCTGCAGGCGCTGTTGAATCACCAGGAACGGCCCGAGATCGGCCTCGACCTGCCAGCTATCCGCCACCGCCTTGCCCAGCAGGATGTACAGCTCCATCACCAGGGCGTACAGGCTCTTGACGTTATGCGGCGTCAGCTCCGCGACCTGGGCTCCGCGACGCGGCGGGATCACGATCAGGTGGCGGCGCTCAAGAATCAGCAGTGCTTCACGCACAGAACCCCGGCTGACATTCAGCGCCTGGGTGACTTTCTGTTCCTGAATTCGCTCACGCGCCTTCAACTCACCACGAATGATGCGTTCGGCAAGGTGATGGGCGATCTGCTCAGCGAGGCTATCCGGTGCCTTGAACGTCATGATGATCCTTAGGCTCTATCTGACCTATTGGAGGGGCTTAAAGCGGCTAAACCCGCGCCAGGCTTGGCCTGAGCGGTTGAACGCCGGCGCGAGTGTAACACAGGGTGTTACCGGGCCAAGGCCACCAGCGCTCTGCTTTCAAACCAAAAGGTGGGCTGCCAGGGGATGGGCAGCAACACAGATTGTCCTACAATCCAACCAACACCCTACTCCAACAATAATAAGTACGGAGCCACCATGTTCGAACGCCTGCCCTCCAACTGGATGCTTGTGATTAAAAGCATCGGCTACTGGTTCTGGTTGATCCCTGTATTAGGCATCCCATTGAGCTATTACTGGTCGTTAAATAGCCAATACGCCAACGCCTGGCCCTGGCTGGTGGTGCTGGTGGTGTTCGGCGTTATCCCGTTGCTGGATTTTATTGTTGGCCGCGACCCAGCCAACCCCGACGAGGCGGTGCAAGTGCCGCAAATGGAGCAACAGGGTTACTACCGCCTGCTCAGCCTAATCACCGTGCCGGCTTTGCTTAGCATGCTCGGCTGGTCCGGCTGGGTATTCGTCAACCATGAGGCCTGGAGCTGGATTGGTCAGCTCGGCTGGGTGCTATCGGTCGGCACGGTCACCGGCGCCATCGGCATTACCGTGGCCCATGAGTTTATCCACAAGGACCCACAGCTGGAGCAGAACGCAGGTGGCTTGTTGCTGGCAGCCGTGTGCTACGGCGGTTTCAAGATTGAGCATGTACGCGGTCACCATGTCCACGTATCAACTCCGGAAGACGCCAGTTCTTCGCGCTACGGCCAGAGCCTGTATGCCTTCCTGCCGCACGCCTATGTGCACAACTTCCTCAATGCCTGGAAGCTTGAAGCCGAACGCCTGAAGCGCAAGAGCCTGCCCACGCTGCACTGGCGCAATGAGCTGATTGGCTGGTACGCAATCAGTGCGCTGTTTCTGCTGGGCTTCAGCCTGGCCTTCGGCTGGCTCGGCGCGCTGTTCTTTGTCGCGCAGTCGGTGGTTGCCTTTACCCTGCTGGAAATCGTCAACTACGTGGAGCACTACGGCCTGCACCGGCGTAAGCTGGAGAACGGCCGCTACGAGCGCACCAATCCGACGCATTCATGGAACAGCAACTTCCTCCTGACCAACCTGTTTCTCTTCCATCTGCAGCGCCATTCCGATCACCACGCCTATGCCAAACGCCGCTACCAGGTGCTGCGCCATTTCGACGACAGCCCGCAATTGCCCAACGGCTATGCCGGGATGATCGTCCTGGCCCTGTTTCCGCCGCTGTGGCGCGCGGTGATGGACCCTCGGGTACGTGCTTATTACGCCGGTGAAGAACACCAACTGACTGATTCGCAGCTGACCCACTCTTAAGCGCAATCACCGCAAATAAAAAACGCCAAGGGCCCTCACCCTTGGCGTTTTTTATGCCCTGCCCTTTTTTCTGCACCACCTTGCTTGGCATAAAAGCGGCTAGCGTTTAACCGGAATACAGGGCTTTTCGCGCTCATAACTGAATCGTATGACAATCGCCTGACCAAAGAGTCAAATATTTGTTGACCCTAAAGTCAGAAAACTCTAGATTCGCCTCATGCCAAGCCGTGTGGAAACGCTGCGCCGTTGTGTGCAGCGTTTCAGCAGAGCCTGATACGAGAACAATAAAGTGCCTGGAGGTCGTCCTTGATCCAGTTTTTACTCAACCGGGAGCTGCGTACTGAGCATGCCCTGGACCCAAACGTCACCGTGCTCAATTACCTGCGTGAGCATCTCGGCAAATCCGGAACCAAAGAAGGCTGCGCCTCTGGCGATTGCGGTGCCTGCACCGTGGTAGTCGGTGAGCTGGATGGCGAGCGCGTGCGTTATCGCACCCTCAACTCCTGCCTGACCTTCGTTTCCAGCCTGCACGGAAAACAGCTGATCACGGTTGAAGACCTCAAGCACCAGGGCCAACTGCACAGCGTGCAGCAGGCCATGGTCGACTGCCACGGTTCGCAATGCGGCTTCTGTACACCTGGTTTCGTTATGTCGCTGTTCGCCTTGCAGAAGAACAGTAACGGTTTCGACAAGGCTGACACCATGGAAGCCCTGGCCGGCAACCTCTGCCGCTGCACCGGCTACCGCCCGATCATCGATGCCGCCGAACAGGCCTGCTGCCAGAAGCAGCCGGACCAGTTCGACGCAGACGAAGCGCAAACCGTCGCGCAATTAAAAGCCATCGCCCCGCAGGACACCGCAGAGCTCAACAGCGGCGACAAACGCTGCCTGTTGCCGCTGACTGTGGCTGACCTGGCCGATATCTACGCAGCCAACCCGGAAGCACGCCTGCTCGCTGGCGGCACCGACCTGGCGCTGGAAGTCACCCAGTTCCACCGCGAATTGCCGGTGATGATCTACGTTGGCCATATCGAAGCGATGAAGCGCGTCGAAGTGACCGCCGAGAGCATCGAAATCGGCGCGGCCACAGCTCTCTCAGATTGCTACGCAGCCCTGGCCCAAGACTACCCGGACTTCGGCGAGTTGCTGCACCGCTTCGCCTCCCTGCAGATCCGCAATCAGGGCACCCTGGGCGGCAATATCGGCAACGCCTCGCCGATTGGCGACGCCCCGCCGCTGCTGATCGCCCTTGGCGCGCAGATCGTGCTGCGTAAAGGCAACACCAGCCGCATTCTGCCGCTTGAAGATTACTTCCTCGATTACAAGGTGACTGCGCGCCAGGAAGCCGAATTTATCGAGAAGATCATCGTGCCGCGCCATCAGGCCAATCAGGCGTTCCGCGCCTACAAGGTGTCCAAGCGTCTGGACGATGATATTTCCGCCGTCTGCGCCGCCTTCAACCTGGTGGTTGAAGATGGCGTAGTGCAGAGCGCACGCATCGCCTTCGGCGGTATGGCTGCCATCCCGAAACGCGCCGCTGCCTGTGAAGCTGCGCTGCAGGGTTCAGCCTGGTATCCAGGCGTGATCGAACGCGCCTGCGCTGCGCTGGCCGAGGATTTCACCCCGCTCAGCGACTTCCGTGCCAGCAAGGAGTACCGCCTGCTCACTGCACAGAATCTGCTGCGTAAATTCTTCCTCGAGCTGCAAGCTCCCGAAGTCGAAACCCGGGTGACCGCGTATGTCTAATCATCATGTAGTTAAAAGCCAGGCCGAACTGGCCGAACTGTTCCGCGCCGACATCACCACCGGCGTCGGCAAGAGCGTCAAACATGAAAGCGCAGACAAGCACGTCTCCGGCGAAGCCATCTACGTCGACGACCGCCTGGAATTCCCCAACCAGCTGCACGTCTATGCCCGTATGAGCGACCGCGCCCATGCGCGCATCGTCAGCATCGATACAGCGCCCTGCTACACCATTCCTGGCGTGGCCATTGCGATTACCAGCAAGGATGTACCCGGCCAGTTAGACATCGGTCCAGTAGTCGCCGGTGACCCGCTGCTGGCAGACGGCAAGGTCGAATACGTTGGCCAGGTGGTGATCGCCGTCGGCGCCGACAGCCTGGAAACCGCCCGCAAGGCGGCCATGGCTGCGATCATCGAATACGAAGACCTTGAGCCGGTACTGGATGTGGTCGATGCGCTGCGCAAGAAGCATTTCGTCCTCGACAGCCATCAGCACAAGATCGGCAACTCCGCCGCCGAGCTGGCCACTGCGCCGCGCCGCCTGCAAGGCAGCCTGCATATCGGCGGCCAGGAACACTTCTACCTGGAGACGCAGATTTCCTCGGTGATGCCGAGCGAAGACGGCGGCATGATCGTCTACACCTCGACGCAGAACGCCACCGAGGTACAGAAGCTGGTGGCCGAAGTGCTCGGTGTGCCGATGCACAAGATTGTGATCGACATGCGCCGCATGGGTGGCGGTTTCGGCGGCAAGGAAACCCAGGCCGCAGGCCCGGCGTGCCTGTGCGCGGTGATCGCGCACCTTACCGGCCGGCCGACCAAGATGCGCCTGCCGCGCGTTGAAGACATGCAGATGACCGGCAAGCGCCATCCGTTCTACGTTGAATACGACGTCGGCTTCGATGACAACGGCCTGCTGCATGGCATCGAGATTGAACTCGCCGGCAACTGCGGCTACTCGCCGGATCTGTCGGGCTCGATCGTCGACCGCGCGATGTTCCACTCGGATAACGCCTACTTCCTCGGCAACGCCACCATCAATGGCCACCGCTGCAAGACCAACACCGCGTCGAACACCGCCTACCGCGGTTTCGGCGGCCCGCAGGGCATGGTCGCCATCGAGGAGATCATGGACGCGGTCGCCCGCAGCCTGGGCAAAGACCCGCTGGAAGTGCGCAAGACCAACTACTACGGCAAGACCGAGCGCAACGTCACCCACTACCACCAGACCGTCGAGCACAACGTTATCCACGAGATGACCGCCGAACTGGAAGCCAGCAGTGACTACGCCAAGCGCCGCGAAGAAATACGCGCATTTAACGCCAAGAGCCCCGTGCTGAAGAAAGGCCTGGCGCTGACCCCGGTGAAATTCGGTATCAGCTTTACCGCCACCTTCCTCAACCAGGCCGGCGCGCTGATCCATATCTACACCGACGGTTCGATCCACCTGAACCACGGCGGCACCGAGATGGGCCAGGGCCTCAACACCAAGGTCGCGCAAATCGTCGCCGAAGTGCTGCAAGTGGATATCTCGCGTATCCAGATCACCGCCACCAACACCGACAAGGTGCCAAACACCTCGCCGACTGCCGCCTCCAGCGGTGCCGACCTTAACGGCAAAGCTGCACAGAACGCCGCCGAAACGCTCAAGCAGCGCCTGGTCGACTTCCTCGTGCGCGAATACAAGGTCACCCCGGAAGACGTCGAATTCCGCAATAGCCAAGTGCGCGTGCGCGATCTGTTCCTGAGCTTCGAGGAAGTGATCCAGAAGGCCTACTTCGGCCAGGTGTCGCTCTCCAGCACCGGTTTCTATCGCACGCCGAAGATTTTCTATGACCGTGACAAGGCTGCCGGCCGTCCCTTCTACTACTTCGCCTACGGCGCAGCCTGTTCGGAAGTGATAGTCGATACCCTGACCGGTGAGTACAAGATGCTGCGCACCGACATCCTGCATGACGTAGGCGCCTCACTGAACCCGGCGCTGGACATCGGCCAGGTCGAAGGCGCGTTCGTTCAGGGCATGGGTTGGCTGACCATGGAAGAGCTGGTGTGGAATGGCAAAGGCAAGCTGATGACCAACGGCCCGGCCAGCTACAAGATCCCCGCCATCGCCGATATGCCGCTGGACCTGCGCGTCAACCTGGTGGAAAACCGCAAGAACCCGGAAGACACCGTGTTCCATTCCAAGGCCGTCGGTGAGCCGCCGTTTATGCTCGGCATCGCCGTGTGGTGTGCAATCAAGGATGCCGTGGCCAGCCTGGCTGACTACCGCGTACAGCCGAACATCGACGCCCCGGCAACCCCTGAGCGCGTGCTTTGGGGCGTGGAGCAGATGAAGAAACTCCAGCAACCCGCCAAGTCGGCAGCCACCGTAGAAGCGCAACCGGCGTAACGCAATCCGCCTGGGTGGCCTTCCACCCAGGCGCTGCATAAACAGGTGTACAACAATGACAAAACACACCGAAACGAAACCGCAAACACCACGACCGATTCCAGTACCGATACTGGATCCGTCGCCGAGCAACTGGCGCTTACCGCGCCCCGGACAACTGCCACCTACCTGGAGGCTGAGCAAATGAGCTGGATCAGCGCCCTCGCCGAACTGCAGCAGCAAGGTCAGCCTTGCGTGCTGGTGACCATCATCGAAGAGCGCGGCTCAACCCCGCGCAATGCTGGCTCGAAAATGGTGGTCACCGCTGACCGCATCTTCGAGACCATCGGTGGCGGTCACCTGGAATTCAAGGCGATGGAGCTGGCCCGCGAAATGCTCACCTCACACAGCCAGGACACCCGCCTGGAGCGCTTCAGCCTCGGCGCCAGCCTCGGCCAATGCTGCGGCGGCGCCACCGTGCTGCTGTTTGAACCGATGGGCCAACCCCAGGCGCAGATCGCTGTATTCGGCGCCGGCCATGTCGGCCGCGCCCTGGTGCCACTGCTCGCCAGCCTGCCATGCAAGGTGCGCTGGATCGATTCGCGGGACAACGAGTTTCCTGAACAGATTCCGGCTGGGGTCGAGAAAGTGGTGAATGACGAGGTGATCGACGAGATCGAGCGCATGCCCGCCGGCAGCTACTTTATCGTCATGACCCACAACCACCAGCTCGACCTGGAGCTGACTGCAGAAATCCTCAAACGCAACGATTTTGCCTACTACGGCTTGATCGGCTCGCAGACCAAACGCGCCAAGTTCGAACACCGCCTGCGTGACCGCGGCTTCGACCCAGCGGTAGTAACGCGCATGCGCTGCCCCATGGGCCTGGCCGAGATCAAAGGCAAGTTGCCGGTAGAAATTGCCATATCCATCGCCGGCGAAGTGATCGCCACCTACAACGCCGCCTTTGGCCAAGAGAGCAAAAAGGGCCAACCCAGCGTTGCCAAGCTGCTACCCGCCTCTCGCCGCACCCAGGCCTGACTATCTGCTCAGGCGCACGCGCGCCTGGGCGACCAACTCCATAGATTGAGATAAGCGTTACATGACTAGCCCAGTGAAAGCCTACCGCGCCGCCATCCTGCACAGCATTGCCGACCCTGCCGTGGTGGGCGTTGAGCAATCCTATGAGTATTTCGAAGACGGCCTGCTGGTCATCGACAATGGCCAGGTTGCCCGAGTCGGCCATGCCGCCGACCTGCTGCCCAGCCTCAAGGGCGTGGAAATCACCGAATACCGCGACGCGCTGATCACCCCCGGTTTTATCGACACCCATATCCACTACCCGCAAACCGGGATGATCGCCTCCTATGGAGAGCAGTTGCTGGATTGGCTGAACACCTACACCTTCCCCACCGAGCAGCAGTTTACCGACAAGGCCCACGCCGCAGACGTGGCCGGTATCTTCCTGAAAGAGTTGCTGCGCAACGGCACCACCACTGCGCTGGTGTTCGGCACTGTGCACAAGCAATCTGTGGACGCCTTCTTCGAAGCCGCCGAAGCGCTGAACCTGCGCATGATCGCCGGCAAGGTGCTGATGGACCGCAACGCTCCTGACTACCTGACCGACACTCCGGAATCCGGCTACGCCGACAGCAAAGAGTTGATCGAACGCTGGCACGGCAAAGGCCGCCTGCATTACGCGGTGACCCCGCGCTTCGCCCCGACCAGCACCCCGGAGCAACTGACCCTGGCGGGCAAGCTGCTGGGCGAGTACCCGGACCTGTATATGCACACCCACTTGTCCGAGAACCGCAAGGAAATCGAATGGGTCAAGGCGCTGTTCCCCGAGCGCAAGGGCTATCTGGATGTGTACGACCACTACAAGCTGATCGGCGCCCGCTCGGTATTCGCCCACGGCGTGCACCTATGTGACGACGAGTGCAAACGCCTGGCCGAAACCGGCTCGGCCGTGGCCTTCTGCCCGACCTCGAACCTGTTCCTTGGCAGCGGCCTGTTCGACCTGAACAAGCTTGAAGACCATGGCGTACGCGTCGGCCTGGGCACCGACGTGGGGGCTGGCACCAGCTTCAGCCAGCTGCAGTCGCTGAATGAGGCGTACAAGGTCATGCAGCTGCAGGGCAAGAAACTCGACCCGTTCAAGTCGCTGTACCTGGCCACCCTCGGCGGTGCCAACGCGCTGTACCTGGACGACAAGATCGGCAACTTCGAGAGCGGCAAAGACGCCGACTTCGTGGTGCTCGACTACAACGCCACGCCGCTGATCAGCTACCGCATGCAACAGGCCAAGACCCTGGACGAAAGACTCTTCGCCCTGACCATGCTCGGCGACGACCGCGCGATCAAGGAAACCTTCGCCGCCGGCCAGTCGGTGCACCGCCGCGACTAAACCAGACAGGTTAAATCCCGGCCAAGAAAAAGCCCGCTCAGTTGAGCGGGCTTTTTGTTTATACCGATGACACCAATCAGCGGCTTGCGGCCTTCTTCTTACTGCCTGGCAGCAGGTGTGAGAACACCGCGTGCAGGTCATCGGAGGCGGTTTCTCCATCCAGATTGAGCTTGGCGTCGACGCTGTCCATGTGGCGCATCATCAGGTCCACGGCCACTTCCACGTTGCCGGCCTCGATGGCATCGATCACCTGGTCGTGTTCGGCATCTGAGCAATGCGTACGGCTGTTGCTTTCGTACAGGGCGATGATCAGCGAGGTCTGCGAAATCAGGCTGCGCAGAAAGCCCAGCAAGGTCAGGTTGCCGGCGGCTTCGGCGAGTTTCAGGTGGAACTCACCCGACAGGCGAATGCCCATGCCGCGGTCACCACGGGCGAAACAGTCGCGCTCATCGATCACCATCTGGCGCAGCGCGGCAATCTGTTCCGGCTTGGCGTTCTTGCAGGCCAGTTCGGTAATCGCCCGTTCGATCATGCGGCGCACATAGAAGATCTGCCGCGCTTCTTCCGCACCTGGGCTGGCCACTACCGCGCCACGGTTAGGCCGCAGCAGCACCACGCCTTCGTGGGCCAGGCGCGACAAGGCACGACGAATAATGGTGCGGCTGACGCCGAAGATTTCACCGAGCGCCTCTTCACTGAGCTTGGTGCCCGGAGCCAGACGCTGCTCGAGAATGGCATCAAAGATATGGGCGTAAACGACATCGTCCTGAGTCCCGCTGCGAGTGCTCTTGCCTTCGCGCGTCTGCTTCTTAAGGGGCTGCAATTGTTCGTTCATTGGGGCTCGCGTGATCAAGGTTCGGCGGTTGCTGATGCAACTCTACTGTGTATTACCCACCCTCTGGCAAGCAGCACATCAGCAAAAGTCACAAATAAAAAGCCCCTGCATTGTACACAATGTGACCAATGCGTACACCGTTAGCAGCACATAACGGCCGCGCAAACGGGCATTTGCGCGCGCTTTCCAGCTGCACTTTTCAGCCGCATAAGGCGCAGCCGGCAGATTCATTTCTTATATGCAGTGCTTTTCTTGTTCGAGAATCTGCTTAGCAGCGCTTAAACAATGGGCGCCGCTTCTCCGTCAAATATTAGCGAAACCCTGTGAACCACGGCGCTGTCAGCGCCTTACCAGGCTGTATTGACGAACGCTGCGGTACACAGCGTAAAAGTCACGGGTAATCCATAGGTGAAAAAACCGAGTACATACGGGATTTTAACCAGAAACATTATTTGCTTTTTTTGTATACAACATCATAATCGGCCTCAGTGTTATTTCTTGACCGTTAGGTCAGCTAAGCACGCCAGCAAGGCAAAAAAACACCACCTACCTCAAGAGTCGAGCAGTGCGCAGCACAGGCTCTGGGTGGCACACAACAAGAGATGAGGAGTACCCCTGTGGAAAGCGCTAAACAAGAACAACAGGCGACGCAGATGCAAGACCTGATCAAACCCGGTCTGCTTGACCGCTTCTTCAAGCTGACCGAACACCGCACCACAATCAAAACCGAGCTGCTGGCGGGCCTGACGACTTTCGTCACCATGGCTTACATCATCTTCGTTAACCCCAACATCATGGCCACGGCTGGTGTCGATCATGGCGCGGCGTTTGTCGCCACCTGCATCGGCGCGGCCATCGGCTGTTTCCTGATGGGCCTGTACGCCAACTGGCCAGTCGGCCTGGCACCAGGCATGGGTCTGAATGCCTTCTTCACCTACACCGTTGTCGGTGAAATGGGCTACAGCTGGCAGATCGCCCTCGGCGCGGTGTTTATCTCCGGCGTGCTGTTTATGATCATGAGCCTGTCACGCATCCGCGAGTGGCTGCTTAACAGCATCCCCATGAGCCTGCGCTTTGCCATGGGTGCGGGGGTGGGTCTGTTCCTCGGGCTGATCGGTTTGAAAACCGCAGGCATCGTCGTCGACAGCCCAGCAACTCTGCTGACCATGGGTTCTTTCGGTGAACCGAATGCAATCCTCGCCGCTGTGTGCTTCCTGCTGATTGCCGTGCTTAGCCACCGCAATGTGTTCGGCGCCATCCTGTTCAGCATGCTCGGCGTCACCGCCATCGGCTGGGCCATGGGCATCGTGGAATACAACGGTCTGGTTTCCATGCCGCCAAGCCTGGCACCGACCTTGATGGCACTGGACATCGCCGGGGCCTTAAACATTGCCATGATCAGCGTGATTCTGGCCTTCCTCTTCGTCAACATGTTCGACACCGCTGGCACCCTGATGGGCGTTGCCCATCGCGCCAACCTGGTGGACGAAGACGGCAAGATCCAGAACCTGTCCAAAGCTCTCAAGGCCGACAGTACCTCCAGCGTGGTCGGTGCCTTTGTCGGTTGCCCGCCGGTAACCAGCTATGTGGAAAGTGCTGCAGGCGTTGCTGCCGGTGGCCGTACTGGTCTGACGGCTGTTGCTGTGGGCGTGCTGTTTCTCTGCGCGATGTTCTTTGCCCCGCTAGCTGGGATGATCCCCGCATACGCCACCGCTGGCGCGCTGATTTATGTCGCGATGCTAATGATGAGCGGCATGGCGCATATCGACTGGAAAGATCACACCGACACCATCCCGGCGATCGTCACCGTGGTCATGATGCCGCTGACCTTCTCCATCGCCAACGGTATTGCCCTGGGCTTCCTGACCTACGCGACGCTGAAACTGCTGACCGGTCAGCGCGACAAGGTATCGCTGAGCTTGTACGTTCTGTGCATCATTTTTATCGCCAAGTTCGCCTTCCTGTAATTGAAAACTACTGCGCTCGACTATGCAGCGTTGAAGTCAGGCTCAAAATGCTCATGTACAGTCGTACACTCCGCTTTTTCGCCTGACTTCGCCTTGCCTAGTCATCGCTCGCTACGTTTTCAAAACAAAGGAACATGAACCAAGCAAAACCTAAGCCCTGACATGGCGTCGGGGCTTTTGCGCATCTGGAGAATCGCTAATGAGCCTGGAAACCTGGCTGTTATTCGCAAGTGCTGCACTGGTGGTGATTCTGATCCCCGGGCCGCTGTCACTGTTGATGGTCAGCAACAGCCTGAACTATGGCCTGCGCCGCTCGGCCCCGGCCTTTATTGGTGGGGTGTCAGCCTCGATTTGCCTGTTGAGCGCTTCGGCCCTCGGCCTTGGCGCGCTGCTGCTGGCCTCGGAGCAGCTGTTCAGCCTGCTGAAGATTGTCGGCGCGCTGTACCTGTTCTACCTCGCCTGGCAAAGCTGGCAAGAATCGCGTAAAGCCGCCAAGCCGGTGACGGCCGAAGAGCAGCCGGTCAATCCGAGCTTTCGCGCCATGTTCTGGAAGGCCTTCGGCCTGGGCGCCAGTAATCCTAAGGACATCCTGTTCTTTGCCGCCTTTCTGCCGCAGTTCATCAGCGCCGAGCGGCCCATGCTTGGCCAGCTGCTGGTGATGATCGCCACCTGGGCGGTGCTGGACCTGGCCTGCAAACTGTTCTACGGCCTCAGCGCCCAGGGCGCCGCGCGCTACCTGCGTTCGGGCAAGGGCCAGGTGTGGTTCAACCGCATCAGTGCGGCCTTGTTTGGCGGTGCTGGCGCGGCCTCGCTGCTTAGCCGCTGACAACGACAACCTGCCAAGGCTTATCCACGTCACGACCTGTAGGAGCGGGCCATGCCCGCGAACCGATATCGCGGGCACGGCCCGCTCCTACCCAGCTCTCGGCCAAATCGCAGGCAAAAAAAAGCCCGCAGTGTGTACGGGCTAGGGACTCTTAAATTGAGTCAGAGGGTGACAAGCATTCGGTTCAGCTACCGCGGTAGGTGGAGTAGCTGTAAGGGGAAATCAGCAGCGGCACGTGGTAATGCTCCTGCCCGGCATCGATGCCGAAGCGCAGCACCACAACATCGAGAAAGGCCTGCTCAGGCAATTTAACGCCGCGAGCGCGGTAGTAATCGCCAGCATGGAAATGCAGCTGGTAAACGCCGCTACGGTAATCGTCACCCTGCAGCACCGGCGCATCACAACGGCCGTCGTGGTTGGTGACAACGCTATTGAGCAGCTCCATCTGAGCCCCTTCAACGCGATACAACTCAATCTTCAATTCGCTGCCTGGGCAACCATGGGCGGCATCCAGTACGTGTGTGGTCAATCGTCCCATCGCTTATGGGCACCTGCGCAGATAAGCCTACGTAGACGCCGCACCTCCTCTACTTTTATTGAATTCGGCAGATTTATCAGGCTAAGCAGCCTCGACTGAGCTGAAGCATAGCATGCTGAAATTCAAAAATAAGACACTTTTATAAAAAACTGTACACAATAAATCGATCATTACGCCTGCTCAGCGCACCGTAAACGGGCAGCAAATCAGCCATAAGTGCTTGCGAGCACTGCTTTTGCACAGCAACAGCTGACGCACTGGACAGATTCAGCATTAAGGCAAAATTTCACAAAATAAGTGAATTTTAGATTTACAAGATGCAAAGCACTTTGTATACAATTAGCCCATCACGGTCGTGCAACGCATTCATGCCTGCCCAATGACCGCCACAAACAGCAAGAAGGAAGACTGCAGTGAGCGCTGACTACCCACGCGACCTGATCGGTTACGCCAACAACCCGCCCCACCCGCATTGGCCGAATGATGCGCGCATCGCCCTGTCGTTTGTTCTCAATTACGAGGAAGGCGGCGAGCGCAACATCCTGCACGGCGACAAGGAGTCCGAGGCGTTCCTCTCCGAGATGGTTTCCGCGCAGCCGCTGCAAGGCCAGCGCAACCTGTGCATGGAGTCGCTCTACGAGTATGGCAGCCGTGCCGGCGTCTGGCGTTTGCTAAACCTGTTCCAGAAACACAACATCCCGCTGACCATCTTTGCCGTGGCCATGGCCGCGCAGCGTCACCCGGATGCGATCAAGGCGATGGTCGACGCAGGTCATGAGATATGCAGCCACGGCTATCGCTGGATCGACTACCAGAACATGAGCGAAGCTGAAGAGCGCGAGCATATGCTCGAAGCCATCCGCATCCTTACTGAACTGACCGGCCAGCGTCCGCAGGGCTGGTACACCGGCCGCCTCGGCCCGAACACTCGCCGCCTGGTCCGTGAAGAAGGTGGCTTTCTGTATGACAGCGACACCTACGACGACGACCTGCCCTACTGGGACCCGGCCAGCACCGCGGCCAAACCGCACCTGGTGATCCCTTACACGCTAGACACCAACGACATGCGCTTCACCCAGGTGCAGGGGTTCAACAAGGGCGACGATTTCTTCGAATACCTGAAAGACGCCTTCGATGTGCTCTACGCCGAAGGCATGGCCGGCGCGCCGAAGATGCTCTCGATCGGCATGCACTGTCGTCTGCTCGGCCGCCCGGCGCGTCTGGCGTCACTGGCGCGCTTCCTTGAATACGTGCAAAGCCACGAAAAAGTCTGGTGCGCCCGCCGCGTCGACATCGCCAAACACTGGCACGCGACCCATCCGCTGCAAGAGCCATCCAAGGAGAGCTCGAAATGAGCCGTTTTCAAACCCTGACTCCGTCCCGCTTGAGCCGTGAAGACTTCGTAAAAGTCTTCGCCGACATCTACGAGCACTCGCCCTGGGTTGCCGAGAAGGCCTTCGACCTGGGCCAGGACGAGAGCATTAATGAAATCAACGGCCTGCATCAGCGCATGGCCGACCTGTTGCTCAGTGCCAGCCATGCGACGCAGCTGGCGCTGATCAATGCTCACCCGGATCTGGCCGGCAAGGCAGCCGTACGCGGTGAGTTGACCGCCTCCTCCACGTCGGAGCAGGCAGGTGCGGGCATTCACGCCTGTACCGCAGAAGAGTTCGCCCGCTTTACCGAACTGAACGATGCCTACAAAGCCAAGTTCGGCTTCCCCTTCATAATGGCGGTGAAAGGCAGCAATCGGCACCAGATTCTGGCGGCCTTCGAGGAGCGGATTCATAACTCCCCGGAGCAGGAATTCGCCTGCGCCCTGGCCGAGATCAACAAGATCGCGCTGTTCCGCTTGCAGCAGCTGTAAGGCGCAAGCCCTCCGCCCTCCCCAACGCCATCATCTAAGGCAGACATTTCATGAAAGCTTACGCCGTACCCTTTGAGAAATACGTCAACCTCGCCGACGCACGCCTGGGCACCAAGGCCATCTCGGTCACCGACGACTGGTTCGCCGATGTTAACCGTCTGTTCCAGCCGACCCCGGCCGTATGGAAGGAGGGCGTGTTCGATGACAACGGCAAGTGGATGGATGGCTGGGAATCGCGCCGCAAGCGCTTCGAAGGTTACGACAGCGCGGTAATCCGCCTGGGCGTTCCGGGTTCGATCAAGGGTGTGGACATCGACACCAGCTTCTTCACCGGTAACTTTCCGCCGTCGGCGTCCCTGGAAGGCTGCTTTGTCGCCGCAGGCGACCCGACCGACGCAACCGAGTGGACCGAAGTGCTGGCCGCAGTCGAACTGCAAGGCAACAGCCACCACTACCATGAAATCGCCAATGCTCAGGCCTTCACCCACCTGCGCTTCAACATCTACCCAGACGGCGGCGTCGCCCGTCTGCGCGTCTACGGCGTGCCGTTCCGCGACTGGAGCAACGTTGGCGACAACGAAGAAGTTGACCTGGCTTCCGCACTGAATGGCGGTCGCGCCCTGGCTTGTTCGGACGAACACTTCGGCCGTATGAGTAACATCCTCAACCCAGGCCGTGGCATCAACATGGGCGATGGTTGGGAAACTGCACGTCGCCGTACCCCAGGTAACGACTGGGTGATTGTCGCCCTCGGCCATCCGGGCGAGATCGAACGCATCGTCGTCGACACCCTGCACTTCAAAGGCAACTACCCGGACAGCTGCTCGATCCAGGCGGCCTTCGTCAAAGGCGGCACCGACAGCCAGATCGAAACCCAGAGCCTGTTCTGGCGCGAGCTGCTGCCAAGCCAGAAGCTTTCGATGCACGCCGAGCATGAGTTCAGCGAGCAGATCAAGGCACTGGGCCCGATCACCCACGTACGGGTGAACGTGTTCCCGGACGGTGGTATCAGCCGTCTGCGCCTGTTCGGCAAAGTCGCCAAGTAAATGCACGACCTGTAGGAGCGGGCTTGCCCGCGATGCTCTTAAACGCTTACAGCATCGCGGCCAAGGCCGCTCCTACAAAAGCAACGCATCGACAACGAACTTATAAACAGAAGACCAACATGCGCACATTGATCATCGAGCCGCTGAGCAAAGAAGCCTTCGCCCCCTTTGGTGACGTTATCGAAACCGATGGCAGCGAATTCTTCATGATCAACAATGGCTCCACTCGCCGCTATCACAAACTGGCCACGGTCGAGACCGCACAGCCAGAGGATAAGGCGATCATCAGCATTTTCAGTGCCGAGGCGCTGGATATGCCGCTGACCATTCGCATGCTGGAGCGCCATCCGCAGGGCAGTCAGGCGTTTATTCCGCTGCTCGGCAACCCCTTTCTGATTGTGGTCGCGCCAGTTGGCGATGCACCTGAATCGGAGTTGGTCCGCGCCTTCCGCAGCAACGGCAGGCAGGGCATTAATTACCATCGCGGCGTTTGGCACCACCCGGTGCTGACGATCGAAAAGCGGGATGACTTCCTGGTGGTTGATCGCAGTGGTTCTGGCAACAACTGCGATGAGCATTTCTTTACCGACGACGAGCAACTGCTCCTCGCCCCCCACCAATAAGAGAAGCCTGCAGCCGGCGTTTCGGCCTGCGGGAAAGAGGTACTGATTGTGGAAGCGCATTTTACTGAGTGGCTGAACCTGGGTATCCGCTGGATCCATATGATCACCGGCATCGCCTGGATCGGCGCATCCTTCTATTTCGTCTGGCTGGAAAACAACCTCAACCGCAGCAATCCCCGCGAAGGCCTGTCTGGTGACCTCTGGGCGATTCACGGTGGCGGTATCTACCACCTGGAAAAATACAAACTGGCCCCACCAAAAATGCCGGAGAACCTGCACTGGTTCAAATGGGAGGCCTATGCCACCTGGCTGTCGGGCGTGGCCCTGATGCTGGTGGTCTACTACCTCAACCCAAGCCTGTACCTGGTCAAGCCTGGCGTTGATCTGGCGCCGGAAATGGCCATTGCCATAGGTTTCGGCTCGATGGTCGCGGGTTATGTAGCGTATCACTTCCTCTGCGACTCGCCGCTGGGCAAGCGCCCGGCCCTGCTTGGTGCAGTGCTGTTCGTGCTGATCATTGCTGCCGCTTATGGCTTCAGCCAGATCTTCAGCGGCCGCGCGGCCTATATCCATGTCGGCGCCATTATCGGCACCATCATGGTCGGCAACGTGTTCTTCACCATCATGCCGGCCCAGCGCGCGCTGGTTAAGGCTATCGAAGACAACACCACGCCAGACCCGACCCTGCCGGCCAAAGGCCTGCTGCGTTCGCGCCACAACAACTACTTCACCCTGCCGGTGCTGTTCATCATGATCAGCAACCACTTCCCGAGCACCTACGGCAGCCAATACAACTGGCTGATTCTGGCAGGCATCGCGATGTTGGCGGTACTGGTGCGCCATTACTTCAACACCCGTCATGACAGCAGCAAGTACGTCTGGACTCTGCCTGCTGCAGCACTGGGCATGATCTGCCTGGCGTTCGTCACCGGCCCGAGCATGAAGGCCGCCGCGCCCCAGGAGCCGAAAGCCGCAGTGATCAAATACGCCCCGGTTCCAGCCACTGGCATCAGCGGCCACCCGGAAGTTGCCGCCAAGGCTGCCGAAGCCGCTGCCAAACCGGCAGAAACCGCAGCAGCCCCGGAGACCAGTGCTCCAGCTGAAAGCGCGACAGGCGCTGGCGACTTTGCCCAGGTCAACAGCGTGATTCAGGAACGCTGCAGCGTGTGCCACTCGGCCACCCCGAGCAGCCCGATGTTCAGCGCACCGCCGGCTGGGTTTGTCCTCGACACGCCGGAGCAGATCAAGGCGCAAGCCGCGAAGATCCACGCGCAAAGCGTTGCTTCGCAGATCATGCCGCTGGGCAACATCACCCAGATGACCCAGGAAGAACGCGAGCTGATCGGCTCGTGGATCGACCAGGGCGCACAGCTCAACTGATCCACCCTGATGCCGCGCCCGCAAGGGCGCGGCATTTGTTTATCTGCACCCTGCAAGAATTCTCCGGTACAGGCCGATAAACGCCTGCGCCGAACAGCGACTTACAACAATAAAAGCGCCTGAGGTATTTGCATGACCCAGTTGAATTCAACTTCGACCTGCGCGGTCGACCAACGCCTGCCCCTGCTGCAGATGATTCTGGTAAGCATGCAGCATGTGCTGCTGATGTACGGCGGCGCGGTTGCGGTGCCTTTGATCATCGGTGAGGCCGTCGGCCTGTCCCGCGAAGAAATCGCCTTTCTGATTACCGCCGACCTGCTGGTGGCGGGCATTGCCACCCTGGTGCAGTCACTCGGCATCGGCCCCATGGGCATCCGTATGCCGGTGATGATGGGCGCCAGTTTTGCCGCCGTAGGTAGCATGGTGGCCATGGCCGGCTCGCCCGGCATCGGCTTGCCGGGGATTTTCGGTGCGACCATTGCCGCAGGCTTCTTCGGCATGCTGATTGCGCCCTTTATGTCACGCATCGTGCATTTCTTCCCGCCGTTGGTGACCGGCACGGTGATTACCGCCATCGGTTTGTCACTGTTCCCCGTGGCGCTCAACTGGGCCGGCGGTGGCAGCGCTGCCACTGAGTTTGGCGCGTTGCAGTACCTGGCGATTGCCGCCTTGGTGCTCGGGACCATTTTGCTGATCAACCGCTTTATGCGCGGTTTCTGGGTCAATGTCTCGGTGCTGATCGGTATGCTGGTCGGCTACCTGGTAGCGGGCGGCCTGGGCATGGTCGACCTTAGCGGCCTTAATCAAAGCGCCTGGTTTGCCGTGGTCAAACCCATGCATTTCGGCATGCCGGAGTTTCATCTGGCGCCGATCCTCTCCATGTGCCTGGTGGTGGTGATCATCTTCGTTGAGTCCACCGGCATGTTCCTCGCCCTCGGCAAGATCACCGGTAAGGAAGTCACCCCGGTGATGCTGCGCCGTGGCCTGCTGTGTGATGCCGGTGCGTCGTTCTTCGCCGGCATTTTCAACACCTTTACCCACTCCTCCTTTGCGCAGAACATCGGCCTGGTGCAGATGACCGGTGTACGCAGTCGTTACGTTACTGCCGCCGCCGGGTTGCTGCTGATCGGCTTGAGCCTGCTGCCCAAAGCCGCCTATCTGGTGGCCTCGATTCCGCCAGCGGTACTCGGCGGCGCGGGGATTGCCATGTTCGGCATGGTCGCGGCGACGGGCATCAAGATTCTGCAGGAGGCGGATATTGCCGACCGGCGCAATCAGCTGCTGGTCGCGGTCAGCATCGGCATGGGCCTGGCCCCGGTAGTGCGTCCGGAGTTCTTCGCGCATTTGCCACATTGGCTGGAGCCGATCACCCACAGCGGCATCGCCATGGCCACCATCAGCGCGGTGTTGCTTAACCTGCTGTTCAATATCCTCGGTGGACCGGAACGCGCTGGCGTAACCCATCCACACCCGCAGCACTGACCCTCTTTGCTCACAAGAGCGCAGCCCGGTACGCCGGGCTGCTGGCCGCTGCGCGCCATCTGCAAAAGCCAGTAACCCCATCTAGAACAGGCCGCTTCAGCGCATAGCGAGCTCGCTGCATAGCTATCTGACTGGCGGTTCATTTTTTGTGCACAATCTTAAAATAAATTGTTTTTATCACTGTGAACAAGTTGCTATAGTCGATCCATTCTGACCAGGTGGACAACTTCCACCCGGTACAGAACAGAGGCGCCGTGAAGCCTCGCCAAGCCCATGACCGTATAAAAACAACTGGCAGGCTCTGATATGACCACGACTCGCAGCACAGAGACCACGGCTCCGCCTGTGGCAAACAACGACCTGATCTACCAACTGCACGACACCCCGGCCTTTGCTCCGGCGATCTTCGCCGCGTTGCAGCACGTACTGGCCAGCTTCGTCGGCATCATCACCCCTACCCTGATTGTCGGTGGCGTCCTCGGCCTCGGCGCTTATGTGCCGTATCTGGTTAGCATGGCGCTGTTCGTGTCCGGCCTCGGCACCTTTATCCAGGCCAAGCGCATTGGCCCGGTCGGCTCCGGCCTGCTGTGCCTACAGGGCACCAGTTTCGGTTTTCTCAGCGTGATTCTCAGCGCCGGGTTTATCGTCAAGGGCCGCGGCGGCAGTGAGGAGGAAATTCTCTCGACGATCTTTGGCGTGTGCTTCTGCGCAGCCTTTGTCGAGATCGCCTTCAGCCAGTTCATCAACAAGCTGCGCCGGGTGATCACCCCGGTCGTCACCGGCACCATCATCTGTCTGATGGGCTTGTCGCTGATCAAGGTCGCGATGACCGATATCGCCGGCGGTTACGGCGCAGCAGACCTCGGCGCGCTGCACCACCTGGGTCTCGGCGGCCTGGTGTTGGTCACCATCGTTATTCTCAACCGCTTCCCGTCACAGGTCGTACGCCTGTCGGCCGTGATCATCGGCCTGGTGCTGGGCTTCAGCGTGGCCTGGTTCACCGGCAAGGTGGATTTCGCCAACATGGCTCAAGTGCCGCTGATCAGCGTGCCGGTGCCGTTCAAGTACGGCTTCAATTTTGACTGGATGGCGTTTATACCGATTGCGGTGATCTTCCTGATCACTCCGCTGGAAACTGCAGGCGACCTGACGGCCAACTCGATCATCTCCAAGCAGCCGGTCAAAGGTCCGCTGTATATGCGCCGGATCAAATCCGGGGTCTTGGCCGATGGTTGCAACTCAGCCATGGCGGCGATGTTCAACAGCCTGCCGATGACCACCTTCAGCCAGAACAACGGGGTGATCCAGCTGACCGGCGTGGCCAGCCGCCACGTGGCCTTCTATATCGCCGGCATTCTGGTGCTGCTGGGCCTGTTCCCGGCGGTGGGTGCGGTGCTGCAGCTGATGCCAAAACCGGTTCTCGGCGGCGCCACGCTGATCATGTTCGGCACCGTGGCCGTGGCGGGTATCAAGATCCTTACCGAGGCCGGCCTGCACCGTCGCAACGTGCTGATCGTGGCCATCTCACTGGGCCTCGGCCTGGGTGTTGCAGCCGTGCCAGAAGTGCTCTCGCAGATGCCAGATGCGCTGAAAAACATCTTCGGCTCACCCATCACCATCGGTGCCTTCAGCGCGATTCTGCTGAACATCTTCCTGCCGGAAGAGCATCTGCAGCTGGAAGAAAACGACTACGACCCCGAGGCGCACCTGCACACCGTGCTGCAAAACCCGCAGGACGACAGTGCCGAAGATGCGCCCAACAGCAGCCGCAACGAACTCAACGTGGCCCCGCGTACCAGTTGAACCACCGCCCCTTTGCCTGACAGATCCTGCGGTTCGCCGCAGGTTCGAGAAACCTTGTAAGTCCAATAATAAGGAAACCATGATGAAACTGAAGCACCTGCCCCACGGCATCGCCCTCTCGGCTGGACTGTTTTCCGGCCAACAGGCTTTGGCCAGCGATGCCTTTCTCTGGCAAGACACCAGCCTCTCCTACCTCTACGGCAGCAACTTCCAGCGCTTGAACAACAACGCTGAAGAGCAGCGCTCGCAGACCACCTTCACCCTGGAAAACGCCAGTGGCTGGACCTGGGGCGACACCTTCTTCTTCCTCGACTACGTCGACGCCGACAACGCCCAGGCACGCGGCAGCAACTTCGGCAACCTGAGCGTCAAAGAGAAGAACAGCTTCTATTACATGGAATTCTCGCCACGCGTCAGCCTCAGCTGGTTGACCGGCCAGGACCTCTCGGTAGGCCCGCTGAAGGATGTCTACGCAGCCTTCACCTATGAAAAAGGCAACGGCGGCCCTGGCACCGAGAACTACCTGTACGGCATCGGCACCGCCTGGAATGCCCCAGGCTTCGCTTACCTGAACGCCAACCTGTATGCGGTGAAGATCAATAACCACATTTTCTTCGACCATGACTTCAAGGCATCGGACAAGGGCAACGGCCACACTTATCAGCTGACCGTAAGCGGCGCCTATCCGTTTGCCATTGGCGAACAGGACTTCGTGGTCGACGGCTATATCGACTGGCGCGCCCCATCCAAGGATGCCGGCACCCAGACCTCGGTCGGCTCCTCGATCCAAATCAAATGGGATGCTGGCAAGGCGCTGTTCGGTGAAGGCCGCAAGCTGTATGTCGGTACCGAGCTGAACATGTGGCACAACAAGTACGGTATCCGCCCAATCGACGGTTCCACCGATGGCTTCGATCAGACTGCCGTACAAGCGCTGGTGAAGTACCACTTCTAAGCCTATGCGCTTGATGCGGATCGCCGGGTAGGCGGCACCCGCACAAAAAGGGGATGGCCTTGTTGCCATCCCCTTTTTTATTGCGCCAAGGCTACAAGCAGCCTGCTATTGCGCGCAGAAAAAACCGCTCACTGGAGCGGTTTTTGTTCGCTTAGCACATTACTGCGATTGCGCGTCTTTACGCTTCTGCCGCTCGATAAACTCCAGCTTCCACTGCTCCAGGCCGATGCGCTCGGCATCCAGATTGGCCTCGACCTTGTACTGGCTTTTCAGCGCGGCAATCTCACTCTGCTGCTCGATCAGGAAGCGGTCAAAACGCTGCATAAACGCCGCATGCTTGAGGGTCGACAGCTTGAAGCTGCCACGGTTATGCGGCAACTTTGCATCGAAAATCAGTGCGCCCGGTCGTGCGCGGATGTTGTCCAGATAATGAGTGGCCACCACCACGTTGAAGTAAGCGCCGTCAGTGTCCTTCTTCAGCGCCTGGCGAATCATCTGACGCAAATCATCGCTGTAGGTCAGTTCGATCTGCCCGGCATCAATCCGCTCCTGATAACCCCAGGGCGTCCAGCCGTTGACCATGGCCAGGCGCTTGATCTGCTCAATAGGCTGACCATGGCGCTGCGGTGCCACCAATACACCATCAACATACTCGACCACGCCCTGGCTGTAGCTCAGGGCCTTACCGGCCTTTTGCGCCTGAGCCCAGGTTTCGCTGTCGGGGTATTTGAAATCCACCTGGCCGCTGAGCAGCGCGGGCAACAGCTGCTCCACGGGCAGCACCTTGTAGCTCAGCTCCACCCCACTGGTCTGTGCGAACAAATCAAACAGCTCACGGGCAAAGCCCTGGTACTGGCCTTGCGCATCGATGCTGTAGTGCGGCGCAAAGGCCAGTTTCTCTACACCAATCACATAGCTTTCAGCGCTGACCGCGCTGGAACAGACAACGGCGAACAAACTACAGACGTGCGAGGGCTTCACAGCAAACCTCCTGTTTAAAGTGAGAGAGAAGAACGAATAAAACCGCCCAAGGCGGTGAGGAAGCGGCTAGGGGCTAGCCACCGGTCATGCTCATAAAGCGAATAACCTGCACCTGGGCATCGCTCTCGAAGTGATGACGCTCGGGTTTCAGTTGCAGGGCTTGCATCAAGGCTTCACTCAGGCGCTGGCTGTCGCCGGGGTGGGCACGCATCAGGCCTTTCAGGTCCAGGGCATTCTCATGGCCCAGGCAAAGCACCAGTTTGCCCTCGGCGGTGACCCGCACGCGGTTGCAGTCACCGCAGAAGTTGTGGCTGTGCGGTGAGATAAAACCAACCTGGGTATCGCTGCCGACCACCTGCCAATAGCGCGACGGCCCGCCAGTCAACTTGCTGCTGCGCACCAGGGCATAGCGCTGTTCGATGCGCTCACGCACCTCGTCGCTGGAGCAGAAGGTCTGTTCGCGCTGGTGGCTGGAAATACTGCCCAGCGGCATTTCTTCGATAAAGCTGATGTCCAGGCCACGCGCCATGGCGAACTCGACCAGGTCAAGCACTTCGTCATCGTTACGATTTTTCTGCACCACGGCGTTGAGTTTGATCTTGCGAAAACCCGCAGCGCGCGCCACCTCGATGCCTTCCAGCACTTGGTCGAGCTTGTCGCGTCGGGTAAAGGCGGCAAAACGCTCGCGCTGCAATGAGTCCAGGCTGACATTCAGGCGCTTGACCCCGGCTGCGTGCAGTTGCGGCGCCAGCTCGGCCAGTTGCGAGCCGTTGGTGGTGATGGCCAGGTCTTCCAGCTCGGGGCGCTGGCCCAGGCGGGTCAGCAGGCTCAGCAGGTTCTTGCGTACCAGCGGCTCGCCACCGGTGATGCGGATGCGTTTGACCCCAAGACCAATAAAGGCATCAGCCACGGCATAGAGTTCTTCAAGACTGAGGATCTGCTCGCGCGGGGCGAACACCATGTCCTCACTCATGCAATAGGTGCAACGGAAATCACAGCGATCGGTAACCGATAACCGTAGATAGGTGATGCGCCGACCGAAGGGGTCAACCAGCTGATTACTCACTACGTGTCTCCTGGAGCTCATCGAGCCGAGACTTTTTGTTATGAATGCATAGGGCGAGATAAAAACAGAAAAATTAAATTTTGTATACAACAACCTGACCTGCAAGTCAGATAGCCCGCCAGAGCCCAGGCCACAAGCCTTGAGCGCCGCGCAAAGCCGGTGCTACCATCGCGCCGCTGCCCAGCGACGGGCGTTCGACAGAAGCAAAGAGGCTTATGACCAGTATTCGCGAGCGTAACAGAGAGCTGATTTTACGCGCAGCCAGTGAGGAGTTCGCCGACAAAGGCTTTGCTGCCAGCAAAACCAGCGACATCGCCGCCAAGGCCGGGGTGCCCAAGCCCAACGTCTACTACTACTTCAAGTCGAAAGAAAACCTCTACCGCGAAGTGCTGGAAAGCATTATTGAACCACTGCTGGAAGCCTCTTCGCCGTTCAACCAGCCCGGCAAACCCGCCGACGTGCTGCGCGCCTATATCCGCTCGAAGATCCGCATCTCCCGCGAACTGCCCTCCGCCTCCAAGGTGTTCGCCAGCGAAATCATGCACGGCGCGCCGCACTTGTCCGCCGACCAGACTGCGCAGCTGAATGCCCAGGCCAAACACAACATCTCCTGCATTCAGGGCTGGATCGACCAGGGGCTGATGGCCAAGGTTGACCCGCATCACCTGCTGTTCAGCATCTGGGCCGCAACCCAGACCTACGCCGACTTCGACTGGCAGATTTCCACCGTCACCGGCAAAGCCAGCCTGGATGAAGCCGACTACGAAGCCGCCGCGCAGACCATCATCCGCCTGGTGATCAAAGGCTGCGAAATCGACGAAAGCCAGCCCAGCTCATCCGAGCAGGTTACCAACGCGTAAGCCTGGTTATCCGCCCTGCCCTTGGTTTAAAGCGGCAATTAATAAAAACGGTGAATGCCGCAAAGCATTCACCGTTTTTTATTGCCTACGAAACCTGTGGGAGGCGCTTTAGCGGCGAGCTGTTAATCGCTTCAGTCGCGGCTGCGACTGCATGGACGCAGGAGGTAGGGCGAAGCAGGACGCCAGAGCCGAAAGCCCCCCACAAATTATCAGGCGGCGATACCCGCATCCGCCTTCAGACCAACCGACTCCACAGCACTCACCGCGCACTGCTCATCGATATCCGAGGTATCGCCAGTGATGCCCACTGCGCCTATCACCTCGCCGCGCTCATCACGGATCAGCACACCACCCGGTGCCGGCACCAGCTGACCGTCTGCCAGGTTGTTTACCGCGCCGATAAACGCCGGGCGCTGTTGTGCGTCGGCGGCGATCAGGCGCGAGCCCTTGCCCAGTGCCAGCGCGCCCCAGGCCTTGCCGATGGCGATTTGTGGGCGCAGCAGGCTGGCGCCGTCTTCACGCTGCAGGCTGATCAGGTGCCCGCCGGCGTCCAGCACAGCCACGGTCAGCGGCGCGGCAGAGATTTCCCGGCCGACAGCCAGGGCGCGGTTACTGATGGTGGTGGCGATTTGCAGATTCAACGTACTCATGTTGGGTCTTCCTCGATGCTGATAAATATTAGGGTCTGTTGCCGTTTCATCGCGAACCGCGTTGCAGCAAGAAATGGCCCCCGGTTAGGCGCAGGACGCAGGTAATGGCTATTCCCTTGCCAAGTCCTGCAACAACAGCGGGGGCCATTTCCTGCGCAACCCGGAGGGCCGGGCCGTTTTTTGCGCGATGCAGCGTTTCTCGTCGCTTATTTGGAACACCAAACCACGCTCCTCGTGCCTTGCCTCGCGTAAAAACCGGCTCCGGCGCGGCCGCGACTGAAACGGCAACAGACCCTTAGAAACACCCGGAACCACAGCGCCTACAGGGCGATTCACAGCGGCCGGGCAATCCAAAGCTCAACACCACTATCCCACTAGAAACAAAAAACTCAATAGACGAATACAATACAAACACTATTTGTATACAGTTACTCGCAAGCGTTTCCGCAGCAGATCAAGCACCCCAGCTAAAACGGTTGTTTTAAAAGATTTTTTGCCAGACAGCGCCTCGGCGACAAAACGTGTTGACCGGAAGGTCAGGCCATGAATAGAATCCGAACCAGCTGTTTTGTATACAATCTGATAACAAACGAGGCACAAGACAATGGCCAAAATGAGAGCAATCGAGGCCGCCGTACTGGTGATGCGCCGCGAAGGCGTTGACACTGCGTTCGGCATCCCCGGCGCCGCCATCAACCCCCTGTACGCTGCACTGAAGAAAGTTGGCGGTATCGACCACGTCCTGGCTCGCCACGTCGAAGGTGCCTCGCACATGGCTGAGGGTTACACCCGCACCAATGCCGGCAATATCGGCGTGTGCATCGGCACCTCCGGCCCAGCTGGCACCGACATGGTGACCGGCCTGTACTCGGCATCGGCCGACTCCATCCCGATTCTGTGCATCACCGGCCAAGCGCCGCGTGCTCGCATGCACAAGGAAGACTTCCAGGCCGTCGACATCACCAGCATCGTCAAGCCGGTGACCAAGTGGGCAACCACGGTAATGGAGCCGGGCCAAGTGCCACGCGCCTTCCAGAAAGCCTTCTACGAAATGCGCAGCGGCCGTCCAGGCCCCGTGCTGATCGATCTGCCGTTCGACGTGCAGATGGCCGAGATCGAATTCGACATCGACGCCTACGAGCCACTGCCACTGGCCAAGCCAGCGGCCAACCGGGTTCAGGCTGAAAAAGCCCTGGCCATGCTGAATGACGCCGAGCGTCCGTTACTAGTTGCCGGCGGCGGTATCTTCAACGCTGATGCGGCCGACAAGCTGGTTGAATTCGCTGAGCTGACCGGCGTACCGGTAGTACCAACCCTGATGGGCTGGGGCGCGATTCCGGATGACCACAAGCTGATGGTTGGCATGGTTGGTCTGCAGACGTCGCACCGCTACGGCAACGCCACCCTGCTGGAATCCGACCTGGTATTCGGTATCGGTAACCGCTGGGCCAACCGCCACACCGGCAGCATCGATGTGTACACCGAAGGCCGCAAGTTCATTCACGTCGACATCGAGCCGACGCAGATTGGCCGCGTGTTCAACCCAGACCTGGGCATCGTTTCCGATGCTGGCGCCGCGCTGGATGCCTTTATCGAAGTGGCCCGCGAGTGGAAAGCCGCTGGCAAGCTGAAAGATCGCAGCGCCTGGGTTGAATCCTGCCGCGAGCGCAAGCGCACCCTGCAGCGCAAGACCCACTTCGACAACGTGCCGGTCAAGCCGCAGCGCGTTTACGAAGAGATGAACGAGTTCTTCGGCAAGGACACCTGCTACGTCAGCACCATCGGTCTGTCGCAGATCGCTGGCGCGCAGTTCCTGCACGTTTACAAGCCGCGTCACTGGATCAACTGTGGCCAGGCCGGCCCGCTCGGCTGGACCATTCCGGCAGCGCTGGGTGTGGTCAAGGCTGATCCAACCCGTAACGTCGTGGCACTGTCGGGCGACTATGACTTCCAGTTCATGATCGAAGAGCTGGCCGTGGGTGCGCAGTTCAACCTGCCGTACATCCACGTGGTGGTGAACAACTCCTACCTGGGCCTGATCCGTCAGTCGCAGCGCGGTTTCGAGATGGACTACTGCGTGCAGTTGGCCTTCGAGAACATCAACGCACCGGAGATCAACGGTTACGGCGTCGACCACGTTGCCGTAGTCGAAGGCCTGGGTTGTAAAGCTGTGCGCGTGTTCGAGCCGAACGACATCCAGGCGGCATTGGCCAAGGCCAAGGCGCTGATGGAAGAGTTCCGTGTACCGGTGGTGGTGGAAATCATCCTGGAGCGTGTCACCAACATCTCCATGGGTGTGGAAATCAACGCGGTCAACGAGTTCGAAGAACTCGCCGAACGCGGCGCCGACGCCCCGACTGCGATCTCGTTGCTGGACTAAGACCAACCCCGTAGCCCGGATGCAATCCGGGGAGTTTTAAAGACCACCCCCGGATTACATCCGGGCTACGAAAATAGGAGCATCACCATGCCCCGTTTTGCCGCCAACCTGTCCATGCTGTTCACCGAAGTGGATTTCCTGGACCGTTTCGACGCTGCCGCCACCGCTGGCTTCAGCGGTGTCGAATACCTGTTCCCTTATGACTTCGCTGCCGAAGTGATCAAGGCGCGCCTGGATGCCAACCGCCTGGAGCAGGTGCTGTTCAACCTGCCTGCCGGCGATTGGGCCAAGGGCGAGCGCGGTATCGCCTGCCACCCCGACCGCGTTGAAGAGTTCCGCGCTGGTGTCGACCAGGCCATCGCCTACGCCAAGGTGCTGGGCAACAAGCAGATCAACTGCCTGGCCGGTATCCGTCCGCAAGGTCTGGATTGCGCCACCGTCGAGCAGACCTTTGTCGACAACCTCAAGTTTGCCGCCGGCAAGCTCGAAGCCGCGGGCATCAAGCTGGTCATGGAAATGATCAACACTCGCGACATCCCCGGCTTCTACCTGAACACTACCAAGCAGGCGCTGGCCATTCGCGACAAGGTCGGCAGCAGCAACCTGTACCTGCAATACGACATCTACCACATGCAAATCATGGAAGGTGACCTGGCGCGTACCGTCGAGGCCAACCTGCCTGTGATCAACCATGTGCAGTTGGCCGACAACCCGGGCCGCAACGAGCCGGGCACTGGCGAGATCAACTACCGCTTCCTCTTCGAGCACCTGGATCGCATCGGCTACCAGGGCTGGATCGGCTGTGAATACAAGCCGGCAACCACCACCGCTGCCGGCCTCGGCTGGATGAAAGCGCACAACGCAATCTGAATCAGAGGATATTTCTCATGGCAAAAATCGGATTTATCGGCACCGGCATCATGGGCAAGCCTATGGCGCAGAACCTGCAAAAAGCCGGGCACACCCTGTTCTTCTCCGAGCACTTCGACAAGGCCCCGGCCGACCTGCTGGGCGACAACGGCATCGGCCTGGCCAACCCGCGCGAAGTGGCGCAGGAAGCCGAATTCATCATCATCATGGTGCCGGATACCCCCCAGGTTGAAGACGTGCTGTTCCGCGCTGACGGCGTTGCCGCAGGCGTGGGCGCTGGCAAAGTAGTGATCGACATGAGCTCGATCTCCCCTACCGCCACCAAGGTCTTTGCCGAGAAGATCAAGGCCACTGGCGCTGCCTACCTCGACGCGCCAGTATCCGGCGGTGAAGTCGGTGCCAAGGCGGCCACCCTGTCGATCATGATCGGCGGTTGCCCGAATGCCTTCGAGCGCGCACTGCCGCTGTTCCAGGCCATGGGCAAGAACATCACCCGCGTCGGCGGTAACGGTGACGGTCAGACCGCCAAGGTCGCCAACCAGATCATCGTTGCTCTGAACATCCAGGCAGTGGCCGAAGCCCTGCTGTTCGCCGCGAAGAACGGTGCCGATCCAGCCAAGGTGCGTGAAGCGCTGATGGGCGGTTTCGCCGGCTCGAAGATCCTTGAAGTGCACGGTGAGCGCATGATCAAGGGCACCTTCGACCCAGGCTTCCGCATCAGCCTGCACCAGAAAGACCTCAACCTGGCCCTGGCCGGCGCGCGCGAACTGGGCCTTAACCTGCCCAACACCGCTAACGCCCAGCAAGTGTTCAGCACCTGTGCGGCCATCGGTGGCAGCAACTGGGACCACTCGGCGTTGATCAAAGGCCTGGAACATATGGCCAACTTCAACATCCGTGGTGAGTAAGTAAGACCGTAGGATGGGTGGAGCGTAGCGATACCCATCGCATGAGATATCGATACCTGATGGGTATCGCAGGCTCAACCCATCCTACACAACCCTTTCGATCTGTCCGGCAGGCGGTGTCACGGCCTGCCTGCCGGGTGGGTCGATTCTAGTGCGCAGCGTCTGCATCGCGGACGCTGCGCACTAGAATCGAAGTCAGTCATAAGCAGTTGATCCAGACCAAGAGAGATCACCATGTCCATCGATCCGTCTTTCAATCCAACGTCTCTGCTGCGCGAGCTGTTCGCCAGCGCCATCGACGCCGCCCACCCGCGCCAGGTTCTGGCTGATTACCTGCCGGAAGACCGTAGCGGCCGGGTTATCGTGATCGGCGCCGGCAAAGCCGCCGCGGCCATGGCCGAAGTGATTGAGCAGGAATGGCAAGGCGAGGTCTCCGGCCTGGTGGTCACCCGTTACGAGCACGGCGCCAACTGCAAAAAAATCGAAGTGGTCGAAGCTGCGCACCCGGTGCCGGACGACGCCGGTGAGCGCGTCGCGCGCCGCGTGTTGGAGCTGGTCAGCAACCTGAGCGAGTCTGATCGGGTGATATTTCTGCTGTCCGGCGGCGGCTCTTCCCTGCTCGCCCTGCCCGCCGAAGGCATCAGCCTGAAAGACAAACAAGCGGTCAACAAAGCTCTGCTCAAGTCCGGCGCCTCGATTGGCGAAATGAACTGCGTGCGCAAGCACCTTTCCGCGATCAAGGGCGGTCGTCTGGCCAAGGCCAGCTGGCCGGCCAGCGTCTACACCTACGCGATTTCCGATGTACCGGGCGATGAAGCCACGGTGATTGCCTCCGGCCCAACCGTGGCCGACCCGACCACCTCCGCCGAAGCCCTGGCGATCCTCGCGCGCTATAGCATCGAGATCCCGGCCAATGTGCGTAGCTGGCTGCAGAATCCAGCGTCGGAAACCGTCAAACCGGGCGATCCGTGCCTGGCCCGCAGCCACTTCCAGCTGATCGCCCGGCCGCAGCAATCCCTCGATGCCGCTGCTGCCAAGGCGCGCGCCGCCGGTTTGCCGACGCTGATTCTCGGTGATCTGGAAGGCGAATCGCGGGAAGTCGCCAAGGTGCACGCCGGTATTGCCAAACAGGTGCGTCTGCATGGTCAGCCGATCAAAGCGCCCTGCGTGATTCTTTCCGGCGGTGAAACCACGGTGACCGTGCGCGGCAATGGCCGTGGCGGGCGCAACGCCGAATTCCTCCTCAGCCTCACCGACAGCCTCAAGGGCCTGCCCGGGGTTTACGCCCTGGCCGGTGACACCGACGGCATCGACGGCTCGGAAGACAACGCCGGGGCCATCATGACCCCCGACAGCTATGCCCGCGCCCATGATCTGGGCCTGAGCAGCAGCGATGAGCTGGATAACAACAACGGCTACGGCTACTTCGCCGCCCTCGATCAACTGATCGTCACCGGGCCGACGCGTACCAACGTCAACGATTTTCGCGCCATTCTGATCCTAGAGACCCCTGCCAAATGAACGCCGACAAGAAAGTAAAAATCCTCGCCACCCTTGGCCCAGCGATCAAAACCATCGACGACATCCGCCAGCTGGTGGAGGCCGGGGTCAACCTGTTCCGCCTGAACTTCAGCCACGGCGAACACGCCGACCACGCCCAGCGCTTCGACTGGGTGCGTGAAGTCGAGCAGCAGCTGAACACCCCAATCGGCATCCTGATGGATCTGCAAGGGCCGAAGCTGCGCGTCGGCCGTTTTGCCGAGGGCAAGGTCAACCTGCAGCGCGGCCAGACCCTGCGTCTGGACCTCGACAGCACCCCTGGCGATGTTAATCGGGTCAACCTGCCGCACCCGGAAATCATCGAAGCGCTGCAGCCGGGCATGAGCCTGCTGCTCGACGATGGCCGCCTGCGCCTGCAGGTCACCGCCAAGCACAGCGATGCGGTAATCACTGAAGTGATCGCTGGTGGCGAGCTGTCCGACCGTAAGGGCGTCAACGTGCCGGAAGCCGTGCTGCAATTGAGCCCGCTGACCGAGAAGGATCGCCGCGACCTGAGCTTTGGTCTGGAGTTGGGCGTGGACTGGGTCGCGCTGTCGTTCGTGCAGCGCCCGGAAGACATTATCGAAGCCCGCCAGCTGATCGGTGATCGCGCCTTCCTGATGGCCAAGATCGAGAAACCGTCTGCCGTGATCCACCTGGAAGAGATCACCAAGCTGTGCGACGCGATCATGGTCGCCCGTGGCGACCTGGGCGTGGAAGTGCCGGCTGAGAACGTACCGCGCATCCAGCGAGACATCATCCGCACCTGCCGCCAGCTCGGTAAGCCGGTGGTGGTGGCCACGCAGATGCTCGAGTCCATGCGCTTCTCCCCTGCGCCGACCCGCGCCGAGGTCACAGACGTGGCCAACGCCGTGGCCGAAGGTGCCGATGCAGTGATGCTCTCGGCGGAAACCGCCTCCGGCGATTACCCGCTGGAAGCCGTGCAGATGATGAGCAAGATCATTCGCCAGGTGGAAAACGGCCCGGACTTCCAGGCTCAGCTGGATGTCAGCCGCCCGCAGGCCGAAGCCACCGCCTCGGATGCGATCAGCTGCGCGATCCGCCGCATCAGCACCATCCTGCCGGTGGCCGTGCTGGTCAACTACACCGAGTCGGGCAACTCCAGCCTGCGCGCCTCGCGCGAGCGGCCGAAAGCGCCGATCCTCAGCCTGACCCCGAGTCTGGATACCGCGCGGCGTCTGAGCGTGGCCTGGGGCGTGTATTCGGTGGTCAACGAGCGCCTGCACAAGGTTGAGGAAGTCACCCGCACCGCTCTGGAAACCGCTCGCTCGGCTGGGCTGGCGAAAACCGGCGACACCGTGGTGATCACCGCTGGCGAGCCGTTCGGTCAGCCTGGCAGCACCAACAGCCTGCGGATTGAAATCCTGCATTAAATAGCTACAGCCTCGTAGGGTGGATGACGCCTCACCCATCCACCAACCGCAAAGGTGGATGAAAAAGCGTCATCCACCCTACAGCACTATCCCACGCTGGCTTTGCCAGTTTGAAGGCACTCACTGTTCCCGCGGTGGGTGCCTCTTTTTATTCCCACACTGGTGATTGTTATCTGTATGTCGCCATTACCGCTCCCCACCCACGCCTTGCAGGGCTTTCGCGCCCTGCTTAACGGCTTTAGCCAGATCTTTCTGCTGGCCCATCCCGGCTGCGGCTTGCTGGTGCTGTTGGCAATTGCCATCGGCGCGCCGCAGCTACTCGGCGGCGCCCTGCTCGGCTGCCTGAGCAGCACGCTGACAGCGCAGCGTCGTGGTTATGCCAAAGCCGATATCGATCTCGGCTTATATGGCTACAACGGGGTGCTGCTGGGTATGCTGATCAGCCTGCAATTTGCCTGGTCGGCGTTGCTGCCACTGCTGATCATCGTCAGCGCTGGGGCTTCCAGCCTGTTGCTGGCGGCCTGGATGCAGCGCATGCGCAAGCGTCAGTGGCTGCCCGCCTTTACCTTCCCCTTTGTCGGTTTGAGCTGGTTGCTGTTGTGGCTGGCACCCGCTCTGCAGCTAGAGTTACAGCCGGCCGTGCCTAGCCAGACGCAGCCGCTCGGCTGGTGGGCCAGCCTGACCGCCATGGCGCGTGGGTTGGGTCAGGTGATTTTTCTCGATCAGCCGTTGGCTGGCGTTTGCCTGCTGCTTGGCCTGTTGCTGGCTGACTGGCGCGCTGCCTGCTGGGCGCTGCTCGGCTCCACTGGCGGCCTGGCTCTAGCGCTGTATCAGGGCTTGCCGCAGCACAGTGCGCTGACCGGACTCTACGGTTACAACGCGGCGCTGGCGGCCATCGCCCTCAGCCAGGTGCATCGCCGCCCTTGGTTACCGGCCCTTGGCATCGCTCTGGCGCTGGTGCTGCAACCCGGCTTCAGCGCACTGGGTCTGCCAGCCCTGACCATGCCATTTATCCTCACCTGCTGGCTGGTAAGTGCCACACAGCGTCTGCTGCACAAAGCTGCGGCCGACTGCACACCACTGCCGCCTAATAAGGGCAAAGGCTTGCATCAGCGGGATAAAACTCCCTAGGCTGCCTGTCTGTTCGCGTTATCAGCGAGCACCGCAAACGGAGCAGCCAGAACACCATGGACACGCGGCAAAACCTTTACAGCATTATCTTCCACACCGACACACCCGCCGGGCAGCGCTTCGACCGCTACCTGCTGCTGACCATCATGGCCAGCCTGGTGGTGGTGATGCTCGACAGCATCGACAGTATTCACAGCCAGTACGCCGGGCTGCTGGCCGGTATCGAGTGGGGCTTTACTGCGCTGTTCGCCATCGAATACGTGGTGCGCCTGTACTGCTCGCCAAAACCGCTGCGCTACGCCTTCAGCTTCTTCGGCCTGATTGACCTGCTGGCGATCCTGCCGGGCATCCTCGCCCTGTTCTACGCCGACGCGCAGTACCTGCTGATCATCCGGGTGATCCGCATGCTGCGGATCTTTCGCGTGCTCAAGCTCAGCCCCTACCTGCGCCAGGCCAACTTTCTGCTGACCGCGCTGCGCGGCAGCAAGCAGAAGATCATCGTGTTTTTCGCCTGCATCGCCATCCTGGTGACAGTGTTCGGCACCCTGATGTACGTGATCGAAGGCCCGGCGCATGGCTTTACCAGCATTCCCAAGGGCATCTACTGGGCCGTGGTGACCCTGACCACCGTCGGTTTCGGCGATATCGTCCCGCAAACCCCGCTGGGCCAGGCACTGTCGACGCTGGTGATGATCACCGGTTACTCGATCATCGCCGTGCCCACCGGCATCTTTACCGCCGAACTGGCCAACGCCATGCGCGGCGGCGAGCAGCTGACTCATGATTGCCCAAGCTGCGCCAAAAGCAGCCACGAACACGGCGCGGCCTTTTGCACCCGCTGCGGCAACCCGCTGTTTCCACGGCAAGTCGACAAAAGCTAAGTAAGCTTTCCGCCACAAAAAAACCGCAGCAAGCTGCGGTTTTTTATGTGTTCAAGGTTAGCCTCAACCGCGTTCGATGGGCGTCGAGGTCAGCTCAAACGGGCTGTTGCTGCGGCGCTGGTTACGGTCTTCACGCGGCGTGGCGCCGAAGAAGTTGCGGTAGGCGCTGGAGAAATGCGGGCCGGAGGAGAAGCCGCAGGACAGGCCGATCTGGATGATCGACTTGCTGGTTTGCATCAGCAACTGGCGGGCTTTATTCAGGCGCAGTTCCAAGTAGTACTGGCTGGGTACGCGATTGAGGTACTGCTTGAAGATCCGTTCCAGCTGACGCCGCGATACGCAGACGTGCTGGGCGATTTCGTCGGTGGTCAGCGGCTCTTCGATATTGGCTTCCATCAGCAGCACGGCCTGAGTCAGCTTGGGATGGCTGGAGCCCAGACGGTTCTGCAACGGAATACGCTGGCGCTCGCCACCTTCGCGGATACGCTCGACTACCAACTCCTCGGATACCGCACCGGCCAATTCGGCGCCATGATCACGGGCGAGCAAGGCCAGCAACAGGTCGAGCACGGCCAGGCCGCCACAGGCGCTCAGGCGGTCGCGGTCCCAATCAAACAGATGGCTGGTGGCGATGACCTTGGGGAAGCGCTCAGTGAAATCATCCTGCCAGCGCCAGTGCACCGAAGCGCGGTAGCCATCGAGCAGGCCGAGTTGCGCCAGCGGATAAACCCCGGCGGCAATAGCGCCGATCACGCAGCCGCCACGCACCAGTTGCTTGAGTGCGCCGGAGAGCGCCGCAGGCATCGGCCCTGGCGGCTCGTCGGCGAGTAGAAAGAGCTTCTGGCAGCCTTCCAGCTTGCCCACCCAGGATTCCCCCGGCAGCCGCCATGCACCTTCAAGCGGCGCTTCGGCCTGCAAGAACACCAGCTCGTAGACCACCTCGGGGTGAACGCGCTGGGCAACGCGCAGCGCTTCTTCCGCCAAGGCCAGAGTCAGGGGCTTGGTGGTGGGCCAAAGCAGGAAGCCAATTCGGTGGGCATTCATGGGGGGCAGTTTAGGCTCTGTTGGCGATTATGGGCATAGCGCGGGTGCTTGCAGATGTTGCCGCTGGTTACTTGAGACTGCCAGAGAGGAACTGCTGCAAACGTTCGGATTGCGGGTTGGCCAACACTTCTTTCGGGCAGCCGCGCTCTTCCACCACGCCTTTGTGGAGGAACACCAGCTGGTTGGAGACTTCACGGGCAAAGCCCATTTCGTGGGTCACCACAACCATGGTGCGGCCTTCCTGCGCCAGGTCCTGCATGACTTTCAACACTTCACCAACCAGCTCCGGGTCCAGCGCCGAGGTCGGTTCATCAAACAGCATCACCTCAGGCTCCATGGCCAGGGCGCGGGCAATCGCCACACGCTGCTGCTCGCCGCCGGACATGTGCGCGGGGTAGGCATCTTTGCGATGGGCCACGCCGACTTTGTTCAGGTAATGTTCGGCCTTTTCCAGCGCTTCTTTCTTGCTCATGCCGAGCACATGCACCGGGGCTTCCATAACGTTTTCCAGGGCGCTCATATGCGACCACAGGTTGAAGTGCTGAAACACCATGGACAGGCGCGAACGCATGCGCTGCAGCTGCTTGGGATCAGCGGCTTTCAGGCCACCGTCCTTGTTGGCCACCAGTTTCAGCTCTTCGTTGTTGAGCAGAATCTTGCCGCCGTGGGGCTGTTCCAGCAGGTTGATGCAACGCAGGAAGGTACTCTTGCCCGAGCCGCTGGAGCCGATGATGCTGATCACATCGCCGGCCTTGGCCGCCAGTGACACGCCCTTCAATACTTCGTGGCTGCCGTAGCGCTTGTGCAGATCCTGAACTTCAAGTTTGTACATGGTTTCCACTCTCTTGAATCAGTCGCTGAGCAAGCGACCCTGGCGAATAGGGGCACGACCGGCCACTTTGGCCAGCCACAAACCGGGCTGAGCAAAACGCAACCGCTCGCGCGCATAGAGCACACCATCTGTAGCGGCACAGACAGTTGTGTGGCGATCATCCAGCGGATCGATCACTTCAAACAATGGATCGCCGGCCAAGACCCGCGCACCCACCGGTTGCAGAAAACTCACCACCCCTGCATGCGGGGCATAGGCGTATTGCGCACCGTTAAACGGCGTGGCGTCGCAGCTTTCAGCGGGCGCGGGCGGCCAGTCACCGGCAATCAGGCCCTGTTCGGCGAGGAACGCCAGAATGCTTTCGGCACTGGCCTCGGCTTCGGCTTTGCCGGTATCGGCCATGCCGCCCAGCTCGACTGTTACGGCCAGGCAGGCCAACGGTACAGCGGCCTGCGGAAATTGCCGGGCCAGATGCACCCAGGGCAAGGCACAGGCTTCATCGAAAGAGCTGCCGCCGGAATCCTCGACGGTCAGCGCTGCACCGGCCTGCAGGCGTGCAGCCAGCGAACGTAGTTGCGGCCACTGCTGCGGCAGCAGGTATAGATGCACGGCAGCATCGAAATCACAGTGCAGATCGAGCACCACGTCGGCATCGCAGGCATGTTTGAGCAGCAGGCGTTGCATGCCTTGCAACTCCGAGCCAGCTGGCGGCAAGGCTTCCAGCGCGGCCTGCATGGCGGCACGAATCAGTCGCACATTGCTGGGGCCGTCACTGCCCAGGCAGCCTTCCAAAGCCGGTGCAATGGCGGCGGCCAGGTCAAAGAAATCGCGGTTGAAGTTCTTGCCGCTGCCCAGCTCAAAACGGCCTTGATGGGTCGCCTGGAACATCTGCCCCAAGCCAACCGGGTTGGCTACCGGCACCAGCTCGATCACCCCAGTCAGGCGCCCCTGAGCTTCCAGCTGACGCAAGCGGCGCTTGAGTTCCACCGCCACACGCATCCCCGGCAACTCATCGGCATGCAGCGAGGCCTGGATATAGGCCTTGCACGGGCCATGGCCGAAACGGAACACGCTCAAGCGGCGTTCGGTTCCGGGGCAGCCCCAGGGCAGTGGATGATCGATACGCTGCATGCTCTTTTCCTCAGGCCTTGCGCGGGGCTAGGTAGGCCAGCCAACGGCGTTCGGCCAGCTTGAACAGGCGTACGAGGATAAAGGTCAGGCACAGGTAGAACAGGCCGGCCGTGATAAACGCTTCAAACGGCAGGTAATACTGCGAGCTGACGGTGCGCGCCGCGCCGGTGATGTCGATCAGGGTAACAATCGAGGCCAGCGAGGTGGTGTGCAGCATCATGATCACTTCGTTGCTGTACTGCGGCAGCGCGCGGCGCAGAGCCGACGGCAGCAGGATGCGGCGGTACAGTTTGAAGCGCGACATGCCCATGGCTTTGGCGGCTTCAATCTCGCCATGCGGCGTAGCCTTGAGGCTGCCGGCGAGAATTTCCGCACTGTAGGCGCTGGTATTGATGGCAAACGCCAGGCAGGCGCAGAAGGTCGCGCTGGAGAAATACGGCCAGAGGAAACTCTCACGCACCGCTTCGAACTGGGCCAGACCGTAATAGATCAGAAACAGCTGCACCAGCATCGGTGTGCCGCGAATCACGTAGGTGTACAGCCAGGCCGGAAAGTTGACCAAAGGCGACTTGGAAACGCGCATCAAGCCCAGGGGAATGGCCAGGGCCAGACCGCACGCCAGGGAGATCAGCAGAATTTTCAGGGTGACCAGTACACCGCCGAAGTACAGCGGCAGGTTCTGCAGAATTACGTTGTAGTCAAAAATCATCGCTGCGCTCCCCGCTTACAGATCAGCGGCTTTGGTGCCGACCGAGTAACGTTTTTCCAGGTAACGCAAAGCCAGCAGCGACACGCTGGTCAGCACCAGATACAGGGCCGCCACGGCCAGGTAGAAGGTGAACGGCTCGCGGGTGGCATCAGCAGCGCTTTTCGCCTTGAACATCATGTCCTGCAGACCGACCACGGAAATCAGCGCGGTGGCCTTGGTCAGCACCAACCAGTTGTTGGTGAACCCAGGAATGGCGAAACGAATCATTTGCGGCACGAGGATGCGGAAGAACACCTGCATGCCACTCATGCCATACGCCGCGCCCGCTTCAGCCTGCCCCTTGGGGATGGCCATAAAGGCGCCACGAAAGGTCTCCGACAGGTAAGCACCAAAGATAAAGCCCATGGTGAACACGCCGGCAATAAAGGGGTTGATATCGATGTAGTCGTCGTAGCCGAACATCGGCGCCAGACGGTTAACCATGTCCTGACCGCCGTAGAAGATCAGCAGGATCAGCACCAGGTCGGGAATCCCGCGGATCACCGTGGCGTAGGTTTCACCCAGCAGCGCTAGCCACTTGATCGGTGACAGGCGAAACGCCGCCCCCAGCAAACCCAACACGATGGCCACGGCCATCGACGTCAGCGCCAGAATCAGGGTGAGCCAGGCACCCTCCAGAATGGTCGAGCCGTAGCCGTTGAGCATGCTCTGCTTACCTCATGCAAACGCCGGGCGGCGCCTGGGAGTACAACGAAAAAGTGGCGCAGGCCTACGGGCTGCGGGTCTGCGCCACTTTAAGTGAAGACGACGCGGGAAGAAAAATCAGTCGCCGTAGACGTTGAAGTCGAAGTACTTGTCCTGCACTTCCTTGTACTTGCCGTTGGCGCGGATGGCCATGATGGCAGCGCTGATCTTGTCAGCCAGGGCCTTGTCACCCTTGCGCACGGCGATGCCGGCGCCCATGCCGATGTATTTCTCGTCGGCGTAGTCTGGGCCTACCAGGGCGAAGCCTTTACCGGCGTCGGTCTTGATAAAGCCATCGTCGATATTGACGACGTCAGCAAAGGTGGCGTCCAGACGACCGGAAGTCAGATCGAGAAAAGCTTCGTTCTGCGAGCTGTAACGCACGATCTCGATACCGGCAGGGGCAAAGATATCGGTGGCGTAACGGTCGTAGGTGGATGCGCGCTGTACGCCGACTTTTTTGCCTTTCAGATCAACCAGCGGGTCGTTGAGAACGGTACCCGCTTTCATCGCCAGCTTGCCCGGGGTCTGGTAGTACTTGCTGGTGAAATCAACCGATTTCAAGCGATCTTCGGTGATGCTCATCGACGACAGTACAGCGTCGAACTTACGCACTTTCAGGGCCGGGATCAGGCCGTCGAACTCCTGCTCGATCCATTTGCATTCCACTTTCATCTCTTCGCACAGGGCGACGCCGATGTCGTAGTCGAAACCGCTGATGGCACCATCAGCAGTTTTGAAGGCGAACGGTGGATACGCTGCTTCGATACCGATACGCAGAGGCTTGGCCTCTTCAGCCATGGCCAGCGGCGACAGCATGGACAGCGCCAGTGCGCCGAGAAGTGCAATCTTCTTCATTTTGTGACTCCTTCGAATGGGAATGGCATCGGTTGGCAGAGATTGTTCGGGTATGCATCCAGCCTTGCATGAATTGTAGTGAGTCACCGTCAAGCTGCGCGCTGCGCAGAAGCCAGACGGCCCCAGCCGGGTGAGCGGCATTCTAGCGACAGCTCGAAAGTCGATATTTCTTCAATGCGACAAGTAATTACAAAAGGCCCGGACGGGTATAGCGAGGATATTGACAGCCCCTGAGATTTATGCAGGAACAGAAAAGACAGTTAACCATTGGTTAAAGCAATTAACGCGCCCATTTCTAACCAGGCCTTTATCTTCGCGGCCTGGTGGCGTTTTTTATTTTCACAGCCGCCCTGAACAATGCGCCATCCTGGCGCAAAACGTTCCCGCACACCCCATAAAAGTGCGCGTTGTTACGCCCAGGTGACAAGAAAATACCCAGATGAAAATCGATAACACCACACAAAGCACAACGCCCTGCCCGGCTTGTGGCCGAAACAGGGCGTTGTTTACAGGCGGTTCAACCGAAGTCAGGCAGCCTGCATCTCGCGGTGAGTATCGATAAGGTGCTGCACCACGCCAGGATCGGCCAGCGTGGAGATATCGCCGAGTGCATCGTATTCGGCGGTGGCGATCTTGCGCAGGATACGGCGCATGATCTTGCCCGAGCGGGTTTTCGGCAGGCCTGGGGCCCACTGAATCACGTCCGGTGAGGCAATCGGGCCGATTTCCTTGCGCACCCAGTTTTTCAACTCCTGGCGCAATTGTTCGGACGGCTGCTCGCCACCATTCAAGGTGACGTAGACATAGATGCCCTGCCCTTTGATGTCGTGCGGCACGCCAACCACAGCGGCCTCAGCGACTTTCGGGTGAGCGACCATGGCGCTTTCGATCTCGGCGGTACCCATGCGATGGCCCGAGACGTTCAACACGTCGTCGACGCGACCGGTAATCCAGTAGTAACCGTCCTCGTCACGGCGCGCGCCGTCACCGGTGAAATACATGCCCTTGAAGGTCTTGAAGTAGGTGTCGACGAAGCGATCATGGTCACCGTACAGGGTACGCGCCTGACCCGGCCAGGAATCGATGATCACCAGATTGCCTTCGGCAGCGCCCTCGATCAGGTTGCCCAGGTTATCCACCAGCGCCGGCTGCACGCCAAAAAACGGGCGGGTTGCCGAACCTGGCTTGAGCGCTGTGGCGCCCGGCAGCGGGCTGATCAGAATGCCGCCGGTTTCGGTCTGCCACCAGGTATCGACAATCGGGCAACGCTCTTTGCCGACGGTCTTGTAATACCAGTTCCAGGCTTCCGGGTTGATCGGCTCGCCGACCGAGCCGAGCAGGCGCAGGCTGGAGCCATCGGCACCGGCTACCGCCGCATCGCCCTGGGCCATCATGGCGCGAATCGCCGTCGGCGCGGTGTAGAGGATATTGACCTTGTGCTTGTCGATGATTTTCGACACACGGGTAATGTCCGGATAGTTCGGGATGCCTTCGAACAGCAGCGTGGTCGCGCCATTGGCCAGCGGGCCGTAAACGATATAGCTGTGGCCGGTGACCCAGCCGACGTCGGCGGTGCACCAGTAGATGTCGCCCGGCTTGTAGTCGAACACCCGCTCATGGGTCAGCGCGGCATACACCAGGTAGCCGCCAGTGGTGTGCTGCACGCCTTTCGGCTTACCGGTGGAGCCGGAGGTGTAGAGGATAAACAGCGCTTCCTCGGCGCCCATTTCCTTCGGCGCGCAATGGCTGGACGCCACGGCCATCAGGTCTTCGTACCAGATGTCGCGGTGCTGGTTCCACTTGATCGGGCTACCGGTGCGCTTGCACACGATAACCTTCTGGATGCTCGCGGTTTCCGGGTTGGTCAGCGCGTCGTCGACGTTAGCCTTCAACGGGGTTTTCTTGCCGCCGCGCAGGCCTTCATCGGCGGTGATCACCACCTTGGATTGGCAATCGATAATGCGCCCAGCCAGCGCCTCGGGAGAGAAGCCGCCGAACACCACCGAGTGGATCGCGCCGATACGGGTACAGGCCAGCATCGCCACAACCGCCTGCGGAATCATCGGCATATAGATAGTCACTACGTCACCGCGGTGCACATCCTGGCCACGCAGGGCGTTGGCGAACTTGCAAACTTGTTCGTGCAGCTGACGGTAGGTGATTTCCTCGTGCTCGGAGGGGTCATCACCTTCCCAGATAATCGCCACCTGATCGCCACGCTCTTCCAGGTGACGGTCCAGGCAGTTGTAGGAGACGTTGAGGGTGCCGTCGGCAAACCATTTGATATCGACATGGTGATCGTCGAAGGACGTCTGCTTGACCTTGGTGAACGGCTTGATCCAGTCCAGGCGCTGAGCCTGCTCACGCCAGAAACCGTCAGGGTTGATCACCGACTGCTGGTACATGGCTTTATAGGTGGCTTCATCAGTCAGCGACTGGGCCGCCACCTCAGGGCGCACGGGATACAAGGACGCAGCACTCATCAGAAACACCTCGGTGGGTAGTTGTTGTTCTATGCGCCATTTTGTAGCCAGAACCCCACCTTTGAGCCATTCGACCATGGTCTTAACGCTCTACGACCATGGTTGCAGAGGGAAATCGCGAACAAAAAAAAGGCGGTCATCTGACCGCCTACCCAAATCATTCCAGGGAGAGGAATGGAGAAACGCTTGCATCCAAACCACGCAGGATTGGAACGCCGCCACTTTCGCCCAGCACGCTGCGCTGGGCTATTGCACCTTGGTCGTAGGCTGCGGCGTGCTCACCTGCCGGGCGCTCAAATCAACAAACCAGGGCTCCAGCCGTCGGCCGAAGGCAACATCGGCGCTAAACAGCTTTTGATAACTCGGGTAGTCAGCACCGGACTGCTCGCCCTGCTGCGGCAGGCTGTCGAACGTTGCATGCCAGCGCTGTGGCAGGTTGAGGCTCTGTATTCCTGGAGTATCGGCCGAGCCACCGAGTTGCCAGGCCCAGCGTTGGTTGTCCGGGCGCGGATCATCACCCTCACCCGTCCATTTGCTTGCAACGCTACTGGCCTGCACTTCGATGATGCTGCGCACAATGGCGTAGCGCGTGCGGTCCGGATAACGCGCGCGCAACGCCTGCTGATCCAGCCCAACATCGACCACCAACAGGCGGCTGGCGCGCCGTTGCTCGTAATCCAGGGCATTCGCGGCATGCTGAGCCGCCTCACGCAGCTCCTTGCTGTCCGGCACCGACTTCTGCAAACGCAGCGCCTCGGCATGGGCGGCAACCAGCAGCGCGACTTCACGCTGATAAGCCGGGCCATCGAGTTCCAATACCAGCAGCGCATCACGGTCCAGCTGACGACGGTAGCGCCGCACTGTCTGTTCGTTCAATTCTGTGGGCACCTGAAAGCCCAGCTCGGCCATCTTCTCGGCACTGATCGACAGGTAGTAATGGTCGTCATCCGCCTGACTCGGCCAACGGTAATCCAGGCGCAGCGCCAGGCTGCTGTTGTCCTTGCGCCAATAGGCGTAAGTAGCGGCCAGCTCGCGTTCGGACAGTTGCAGGCGGCTTTCCTCAGGCAGCTGACGATTCCAGGCCACACCCGCCAGGACGATGGCGTTGACCAAGCCAATCAGCGCCAGACCGGCGATCAGGTAACGCGGGCGAATGCCGTTCATTGCCCACCTCCCAGCAAGCCATGGCGGCTACGCAGGCGGCGCAGTACCAGCAGAATCAGCACCGCACTCAAGCCCAACACCAGGAAGAACAGGTACTTGGGCATGCTCTCCCACCACCAGTCGAACAACTTGGTGTAGAGGAAGATCACAAAGAAACTCAGCCCGGTGTTCACCACATCCGCCCATTCGCGGCGCACACCCAGCCAAATCACCAGGGCCGCGAGGATAAAACCGCCGATATGGTAGGTATTCTCGATGTACTCGGGCGGGTAATCGAAGTAACTGCCTGCGCCCCAATGCGCCAGCACCAGTACCGGTATAAACACGCCAAGTAGACCAAAAAACCGGTAGATCACGGCAAAGCCATCAAAACGGCGCTGATCAATCAGCAGCGGCAGCACGAAGATCAGCAACGCCGGCAGGATGAAATTCTCCGGCCGCTGAGCAAACCCCAGCCAGTAAATACCATCCCAGCTGCCGATGCGCGCCGCAACAAAAGCCAGCAAACAGCTGAGCCCGGCCGCCAGTAGCAGGCGCGCACCGCATGCATAAGCCAGCAGCAGCGCATAGAGCGCCCAGGGCAGCAAAGCATTGTTTGAGGGAGTGATATTGAATATCTGCCCAAGCATGACGATGTTCAGCACAAAGCAGGTAAAGGCCACCAGCGCCGCCAGCTTGCTGAAGTAACCCGAGCTATCGAGGCGTTGCACCCACAGCGTCAAGCCGAATGACGCGATGCTCGCGGTCAGCAAAATCGCCACCTGACTCTGGGTGCCGAACAGCCCCCAGAACTGATAGAACAGAAAAAACACACTGGCCGCCAACGCCAGCGCGCCGAGAAACGAGGCGATACGCATGCCCAGCGACAGCTGCCGAGCCTGGATGTCGTGATCAATATCGAAGGCTGCCAGGTAGTTGTTGAGCAATTGCTGCTGGTAGCCATGCAGGCTGGCGCGCTGGCTATCACTCAGGCTCAACACCTGCTCGGCCTCAAGCCGCGCTAATTCGCGGTTGAAAACGCCGATTTCATCGGCACGTTGCTGGGCATCACTGCGGTTTATGTTGGGCATGGCAATCCTTGCGGCGGGTCCATCAGATCTGGGCTGATTCAGCACACTCTAGCGCTAAACTTTCGGCCGTGGGCTGACCCAGTAGAGGGTTTGTGAGCGCGAACAACGCTCGCGGCTAAAGCCCCCTACTCCTTACCCACCCCATGCTGACGCAACTTATTGGCAATCGTGGTGTGTGACACGCCAAGACGCTTGCCCAGCTGACGGCTGCTCGGGTGGTCGTGGAACAGGCGCTCCAGCACGGCTTTTTCGAAGCGGCCGAGAATATCGTCCAGCCCGCCCTCTACCGAGAACTCGCCTAACGGCTGCGGCGCGCCGTAGTCTGGCAGGCGGATATGTTCGCCCTTGACCACGCCGCCGTCGCACAGTGAAACGGCCTGAAACAGTACGTTTTCCAGCTGACGCACATTACCCGGCCAGTGGTAATGGCTGAGCTTGTCCAACACCTGCGGGGCCAGCTTGGGCAGCGGGCAGCCAATCTGCCGGCTGGCCTGATCGAGAAAGTGCTCCACCAGCGGCGGCAGGCCATCCAGGCATTCGCGCAGCGGTGGGATATGCAGGCTGAGTACGTTGAGACGGTGATAAAGATCCTGGCGGAATTCGCCCTTGGCGCACAGCTCGGACAGATCGACCTGGGTGGCGCAGATCACCCGCACATCCAGATAGACCTCCTCATCACTACCAACTCGGCGGAAGCAGCCGTCCTGCAAAAAGCGCAGCAATTTGGCCTGCAGGCGCGGGCTCATCTCGCCGACGCCATCGAGAAACAGCGTGCCACCAGCAGTCAGCTCCAGCAGGCCAAGCTTGCCTTCCGGGCGCGCGCCTTCGAAGGCCCCGGGGCCGTAGCCAAACAACTCGGTTTCGGCCATGGATTCCGGCAAGCCGGCGCAGTTCAGCGCCATAAACGGCGACTGTCCGCGCGGGCTGGCCAGGTGGCAGGCGCGGGCCAGCAGCTCCTTGCCAGTGCCGGTTTCGCCCTCGATCAGCAGCGGCGCATCCAACGGGGCCATACGCCGCGCTTCGCGTACCACTGCGGCCATCACCTTGGAGCTCTGGAAGATCGAATCGAAACCGCGCAGCTCCTGCTTGCGCACGTTGTAGATGCGTTCGCCCACCCGATCCGCGCGGTGCAGGGTCAACACCGCGCCGGCCATGGCATCACTCTCTTCATGCTCGGTTTGCAGCGGCGCGATATCGGCGAGAAACACATCGCCCTTCACTTTCACCCGCAGGCCGTTGATCCGCGACTTGTTGGCGCGTACCAATTCCGGCAGGTCGAAATCCTCGGCGTAGCGCGACAGCGGAATCCCCGGCACCTCATCCACCCGCACACCAAGCAGCTGCGCAGCGCTACGGTTGGCGGCGACGATCGAGCCGCCCATATCAATCGATAACACCGGGAAATCCAGCGCACCGAGCAAGGCATTCAGCTCCAGATGTCGACGCTCGCTGGGCATCAGGCCGACGCGCTTGACGCCGAAAACCCCGGAAATCGCCTCAAACTTCGGTCGCAAGGACTGAAACTGCAGGTTGATCAGGTTCGGGCAGTGCAGGTAGATGGCATTGCCCTGCTCGCCACCGACCTCGCCACGGGCGACGTTGATGCCGTATTCGACCAGCAGGTTGAGGATGTCGCGCAGGATGCCAATTCGGTTCTGGCAGTGGACTTTGATACGCATGGCAGGGCTCTTGTGGGTCTTGTTATGGCCGCCAACGGCGAGAAATCGACGAAGGCGGCGGATTATTCGTCAAGAATATGTGACAGATTAGCGCAGCAGCAAGACGATAGTTCGCCGCACCGCCGCGCACGTAACCAATTCTTTACGAAATATCCCTGCTTTCCTCTCGCACCACTCTCAGCCAAGGGCTGCATAACTGCAGTGGCTGGCGTATTTCTGAATCAAATAAAACAACAAAGCCCCAGCAGGAGGCAGCGATGAAGAGCACGCAATACCTGGCGCGCGAACCGGATGACAGTGGCTTTATCCATTACCCGGAGGCCGAGCATCAGGTGTGGAACACCTTGATCACCCGCCAACTCAAGGTGATCGAAGGCCGCGCCTGCCAGGAATACCTGGACGGCATCGAGCAGCTCGGCCTGCCCCATGAGCGCATCCCGCAACTCGGTGAGATCAACCAGGTGCTGCAAGCCACCACCGGCTGGCGCGTGGCACGGGTGCCGGCGCTGATTCCGTTTCAGACCTTCTTCGAGCTGCTGGCCAGCAAGCAATTCCCGGTGGCGACTTTTATTCGTACACCCGAGGAGCTGGATTACCTGCAGGAGCCGGACATTTTCCACGAGATTTTTGGCCACTGCCCGCTGCTGACCAACCCCTGGTTCGCCGAATTCACCCACACCTACGGCAAGCTCGGCCTGGCCGCCAGCAAGGAAGAGCGCGTGTACCTGGCGCGGCTGTACTGGCTGACCATCGAGTTCGGCCTGGTGGATACCAGCCAGGGCCAGCGCATCTACGGCGGCGGCATTCTCTCCTCGCCGAAAGAAACCCTCTACTGCCTGTCCGATACGCCGCAGCACCTGGCTTTCGACCCGATTGAGGCGATGCGTACGCCGTATCGCATCGACATCCTGCAGCCGCTGTATTTTGTCCTTCCGCAGCTTAAGCGCCTGTTCGAACTGGCCCACGAAGACATCATGGCCATGGTCCAGCAGGCCATGCGCCTGGGCCTGCATGCGCCGAAGTTTCCGCCAAAAGCCGCCTAGGCTTTGGCTCCCCTCTCCCATTTATGGGAGAGGGGCTGGGGGAGAGGGTCGAACCTGACAGCACCCTCTCCCTAACCCTCTCCCGCACGCGGGAGAGGGAACGAATTTGCGATTAACCTCACCTTCTCTGCTCTGACGACACACGCTAAAGGACCACGACATGACCACCCTTGCCCAAGCCCAATGCGAAGCCTGCCGCGCCGATGCGCCGAAAGTCAGCGATGACGAGCTGGCCGAACTGATCCGCGAGATTCCGGACTGGAACATCGAAGTGCGTGGCGACCATATGGAGCTGGAGCGGGTTTACCTGTTCCGTACCTTCCGCCATGCCCTGGCCTTTACCAACGCGGTCGGGGCTATCGCCGAGGAAGTCGGCCACCACCCGGCGCTGCTCACCGAATGGGGCAAAGTCACCGTGACCTGGTGGAGCCATGAGATGCGCGGCCTGCACCGCAACGACTTCATCATGGCCGCACGTACCGATGTGCTGGCCGCCAGCGCCGAGGGCCGCAAGTGAACCATTTCCAGAGCATTGCGCGCGTGCCCGGCGACCCGATTCTCGGTCTGATGGACGCCTACCGCGCTGACCGCAACCCGGCCAAGCTCGACCTCGGCGTCGGTGTGTACAAGGACGCCCAGGGCCTGACGCCGATTCCTCGCGCGGTAAAGCTCGCCGAGCAGCGGCTGGTGGAAAGCGAAACCACCAAGAGCTATATCGGTGGCCACGGCGACCCACTGTTCGGCAGCCTGCTTAGCCAGCTGGTACTGGGCGCTGACAGCCCGCTGCTGGGTGAACGCGCCGGCACCACCCAGACGCCTGGCGGCACCGGCGCACTGCGTCTGTGTGCGGACTTTATCGCCCACTGCCTACCGGGCCGTGGCATCTGGCTGAGCGATCCGACCTGGCCGATCCACGAGAGCATCTTTGCAGCCGCAGGATTGCGCGTTGGCCATTACCCCTATGTAGGCGCGGACAACCAGCTGAATGTCGAGGCGATGATTGCCGCCCTCGCCCACGTGCCCAAAGGCGATGTGGTGTTGTTACACGCCTGCTGCCACAACCCCACCGGTTTCGACCTCACCCCGCGTGACTGGAAACGCGTGCTGGAGGTGGTCAAAGCCCGCGAGCTGCTGCCGCTGATCGATTTTGCCTACCAGGGGTTTGGCGATGGCCTGGAGCAGGACGCCTTTGCCGTACGCCTGTTTGCCGCCGAGTTACCCGAACTGCTGATCACCAGTTCCTGCTCGAAAAACTTCGGCCTGTACCGCGAACGCACCGGCGCACTGATCGTCTGCGCCGAGACTGCAACCAAGCTGCAGGATGTACGCAGCCAGCTGGCGTTTATCGCGCGCAATCTTTGGTCCACTCCGCCGGCCCATGGTGCCGCGGTGGTCGCCGCCATTCTGGCTGATGCCGAGCTGAACAGCCTCTGGGGCAGCGAGCTGGACGCCATGCGCCAGCGCGTCGCCAGCCTGCGCGGCGGCCTGGTTGAAGCCCTGCAACCGTATGGCCTGAGTGAGCGCTTTGCGCATATCGCGGTGCAACGTGGCATGTTCTCCTACACCGGCCTGAGCCCAACCCAGGTACAACGCCTGCGCGATGAGTTCAGCGTGTATATGGTCGGCTCAGGCCGGGCGAATATGGCTGGGCTGGACGCCGAACGCCTGGATCAGTTAGCCATTGCAATTGCTCGGGTGTGCGGCTGAGCGAACAGCAAAGCTGTCGCGGCTAAAGCCCCTCCCACAGGATCGGCGACCATTTGTGGGAGGGGCTTTAGCCGCGACAGGGGCTGCTCCAAAACAAGGATCAAGGCGGTGCAACAGGGCTTATCGGTGCCCTCGGCACGCGCATAGAGAGCGGCCAAAAATACTCACCGACCGTCTATCTATAAAATTAACCTTTTAAAAACAATAGGTTAATTCGTTACCTGGCTAAGCACTGGCACCCTTCATGCTTGCACTCAGCGGCATAGTTCCCTAGGGTAGGTCTCCATGTGGTCCCTGATTGCCCCTATCAGCTCGTTGCTCGGTGGGGTTGCTTTACTCCTCCTCGGCAATGGCCTGCTCAACACCCTACTGACTCTGCGTGGCGTCGCCGAAGGCTACTCCACCTCGATGCTCGGCTTGATCATGTCCGGGTACTTTGTCGGTTTTCTCCTTGGCACCTGGCTGGCGATTCCGCTGGTCCGCCGCGTTGGGCATATCCGTGCGTTTGCCTTTTGCGCCGCGCTGGCTGCCATCACCGCCCTGCTCCATGTGCTGATTGTCGATCCCTGGGTCTGGCTGGGCCTGCGTGTGCTTTACGGCCTGGCGCTGGTCAGCCTGTATATGGTGATCGAGAGCTGGCTTAACGCGCAGGTGCCCAACGACAAACGCGGCCAAGTGTTTGCCGTCTACATGGCGGTCAACCTCGGTGCGCTGGCCGCCGCGCAGCAGCTGCTCAACCTGGCTTCCCCAAGCGACTTCGTGCTGTTCGTGCTCGCCGCAATGCTGATCAGCGCGGCCTTGATGCCCATTACCCTGACCCGGCAACTTCAGCCCAGCGTGCCGGATACCCTGCACACCAATCTGCGGCAGATCGCTGGTATCGCCCCACTGGCGTTTGCCGCCGCTGGCTTATCCGGTCTGGCCCTCGGCGCGTTCTGGGGCATGGCGCCGGTATACGCCAGCCTGAACGGCTTCGATGCCACCGGCGTGGGTTTGCTGATGAGCAGCACGATTCTCGGCGGCGCCTTGTTGCAATGGCCGATTGGTATCTATTCGGATAAACACGACCGTCGTCTGGTGCTGTTTTGGGTGGTGGCGCTGGCCGTAGTGGTCGCCCTGCTGATGAGCCTGCTACCGGCCGGTCGCCTGCTGCTCGGGCTGATGTTTATCTGGGGCGGTCTGGCCTTTGCCATCTACCCCATCGCCGTGGCGCAGTTGATTGACCAATTGCACAGCGATGAAATCCTCGCTGGCTCCAGCAGCCTGTTGATGGTCAATGGCATTGGCTCGGTATGCGGCCCGCTGCTCGCCGGCCTGCTGATGCAGCATCTCGGCGCCCAGGCACTGCCGCTATATTTCGCCGCCACCCTGGGTCTGCTCGCGGCGTACACGCTGTACCGCCTGCGCCATGTCAGCGACCTGATCAGCGCGCCAGCCGGGCACTTTATGCCCATGCTGCGGACCAGCCACACGGTGCTTGAGCTGATGCCCGACGCACCGCCAACAGACGACCCAGACCCAACTGACTCACATGAGGACCCGCCCAACCCGGCGCCGCAGACGCCTGGGTAAACCAAGAGGCGAACGCCCCGTGGCGCAATCGTCCATAGCTCGTCGGCCTTTGTCGGCGCGTCACTGCACCCACTTAACTGGACAGGAAGACAGCGCATGTTACTTGCCACCGATCTCGATGGAACCTTTCTCGGCGGCGATCCCAAGGATCGCTTAAGCCTCTATCAAACCATCGCCGCTCACCCGGAAATCCGCCTGGCCTATGTCACCGGCCGTAGCCTGGAGTCGGTGTTGCCCCTGCTGGCCGACCCAACCCTGCCGCAACCGGATTTCATCATCTCCGACGTCGGCGCCAGCCTGGTGCATGGCGACAGCCTGCAACCGGTCCAGCCGCTGCAAAGCGCGGTGGATGCCCTCTGGCCCGGCGACAGCCAGGTTGCCAGCGCCATCGAGCGCTTTGCCCTGGAGCGCCAGGACGTACCGCAGGTGCGCCGCTGTTCCTACTTCTGCAGCCCGGAACAAGCGGCCAACCCGGCGCTACTGGAAATAGCCGAAAGCCTGGGCTGCGACCTGCTCTACTCGGCCGAGCGCTACCTGGATTTTCTGCCCAAGAGCGTCAACAAGGGCAGCAGCCTGCAGGCGCTGATCGACTGGCTGGAACTGGACAACGATCAGGTTCTTACCGCTGGCGACACACTCAACGACCTTTCCATGCTGAGCGGTCAGTTCAAGGGCGTCTGCGTCGGCGCATCCGAGCCGGGCCTGTTGCAGGCAACACGGCAGTACTCGCGGGTATTCCACGCCGAGCGCGCCGGGTGCGGCGGCATTCTTGAGGCCTTTGTGCATTTTGGCTTTCTCGGCAAACAGGGCATCGCTGCTGAAGGCAAACAAGTCGCCGACCCCGGTAAGGCCGATCTGGTGATGGTCTACCACCGCCTGCCCTATGAAGAATTCCGTGGCGCCGATGGCAAGCTGCAACGCCGCCGCCCGACCTCACCCAACGGCATTATTCCGACCCTGCTGAGCTTCTTTGGCGATGGTCGCGCCGGTTCCTGGGTAGCCTGGGCTGAGCATGACGAAAACAGCGGCGAAACCTTCGACAGCCACACCACAGTGGATGCCGAGCGTTACCCAAAGCTGACCGCCGCACGCGTGGCGCTGAGCAAGGAAGAGGTCGACATCTTCTACAAGCGCTTCTCCAAAGAAGCCTTCTGGCCGACCCTGCACACCTTCTGGGAGCGTGCGCAGTTCCGTGAAGACGACTGGCAGGTGTTCCTCAAGGTCAACCGCGCCTTTGCCGAGCGCACCGCTCTGGAAGCCGCCGAAGGCGCCACCGTCTGGCTGCACGATTACAACCTATGGATGGTCCCTGGCTACCTGCGCGAGCTGCGCCCGGACCTGCGCATCGCCTTCTTCCACCACACCTACTTCCCCTCGGCGGACGTGTTCAACGTACTGCCTTGGCGCCGGCAGATCATCGGCAGCCTGCTGCAGTGCGACTACATCGGTTTTCATATCCCGCGCCAGGTGGAAAACTTCGTCGATGCCGCGCGCGGTGTGATGCCACTGCAAACCGTCAGCCGGCAGAACTGCGCACCACGCTTTATCACCTATGGCTGCGCCGTGGGCCTGGAGCGCATGACCACCGCCGTGGACACCGGCAACCGCGTGGTCAAACTCGGCGCGCACCCGGTGGGCCTGGATATCGAGCGGGTACGCAGCGCCCTGGCCGCACCGAAGATCAGGGACATGATGGAACGCCTGCGCAGTGAACTTGCCGGGGTCAAACTGATTCTCTCGGTGGAACGCCTCGACTACACCAAAGGCATTCTGGAAAAGCTCAACGCCTATGAGCGCCTGCTGGAAGAAAACCCCGAGCTGCTGGGCAAAGTCACCCTGGTGACCGTGTGCGTGCCGGCGGCCAAGGAAATGACCATTTATGACGAGCTGCAAGGGCAGATCGAGCAAGCCGTAGGCCGTATCAACGGCCGCTTTGCCCGCATTGGCTGGACGCCGCTGCAGTTCTTCTTCCGCAGCCTGCCGTTCGAAGAAGTCAGCGCCTGGTACGCCATGGCCGACGTAATGTGGATTACCCCACTGCGCGACGGCCTCAACCTGGTGGCCAAGGAATTCGTCGCCGCTCAGGGCTTGCTGGATGGGCGTGGCGTGCTGGTGCTATCGGAGTTTGCCGGCGCCGCCGCAGAACTCAAGGGCGCCCTGCTGACCAATCCGCATGACCCGGTGGATATGACGCAAACCTGTTATGTGGCGCTGAACATGCCCAAGGCCGAAGCCCAGGCGCGCTTGCGTGAGCTGTTCGATATCGTCAACTACAACGATATCCGCCGCTGGGGCGATGAGTTTCTTGCCGCTGTCAGCGACCCGCAGGATCAACTGGACCGTGCCCTCGGGCTGGTTGGTTAGGCGGTGCCTGAGGTGCGGTAAATCGTAGGGTGGGTTAGGCGCATGGCCGCACGCTATGGGCTAATGCGTAGTCCGTTGCGCCGTAACCCACCAAATAAGCCAACCAACTACCGTTTGGTGGGTTACGTGGCGCACACATCACGTCGTTAAAGCTGTCAGCCTCTCTGCGCCACTAACCCACCCTACAAAAGCGGTCTGTTAACCCATCTGCGCATCAATATCGCAGTTAATCATCCAGCCCACACCAAAGCGGTCGGTGAACATGGCAAAGCGCGTGGCCCAGAAGGTCGCCTGCAACTCCATCTGCACCGAACCGCCCGCTGACAGCGCTTTATACAGGCGCTCGGCCTCTGGCACATTTTCCACCTGCAGGGAGACGGAAGAGCCTTTGATGCCCTCGTACGGCATACCGGGGAAGGTGTCGGACGCCATCAGCAGCTGATCGCCCACGGTCAGGCACACGTGCATCACACGGTCATGAAACTGCTCCGGTACATTGGCGGCTTCCGGGCTTTCGCCCATGCGCATCAATTCCAGGCTGCCACCCAGGCATTCGGCGTAATAGTTAAAGGCCGCTTCGCACTGGCCATCGAAGGTCAAGTAGGTATGGATCTTCATCTGCACTCTCCTTAGTACTTCTTTATGGTTGTTTTACGATTCAAGCTGCGCGCGCAGGCGTTCTTCCTGTTCACGCATCTCGGGGGTTAATTCGTCACCAAAATCCTCGGTCTCGAAAATCTGCCGGATCTCGATTTCGCTGTCGCCTGGCATCGGGTTGGGGCAACGCTTGACCCACTCGATGCACTCAGCCAAAGACGCCACCTGGAAAATCCAGAAGCCGGCGATCAGCTCCTTGGTTTCCATAAAAGGCCCATCGGTAACGCTGCGCTGGCTGCCGGAAAACTTTACCCGCGCGCCCTTGCTGCTCGGCTGCAGGCCTTCACCGGCAAGCAGCACGCCCGCCTCAACCAGCTCTTCGTTGTAACGCCACATCGCCGCCATCAGCTCTTTACTGGGCATAAAGCCGGCTTCGGAATCTGCAGTTGCCTTGACTATCACCATAAAACGCATGCCGCTGTCCTCGCGTGATCCGTTGATCGCCCACCGTTACGGAGTTTTCCTGGCCCTGTAATGGCAGACCGCAAACCCAAGGCTGGGTTCTATACGGTAGTCGAACAGCAAAATGGCAAATCGACAGACTCGCAAGAAATCTTTTCGATTGCCGGCACAGTGCTAAACCAGCTGGCTGCTCAAGTAATCGAGAAAACAGGTGATGCGTGAGGCCAGCGCGGTGTTGCGGTAGTACACCGCGTGGATCGGCTGACGCACCTCGACAGTGTCGCGCAGCAACAGTTGCACCAGTTCACCGTTGGCGCGGTCGGCGGTGGTCATAAAGTCCGCCAGACAGACAATTCCCGCACCGGCCAACGCCAGTTGGCGCAAGGTCTCGCCGCTGGAGGCGCTCAGGCTCGGGGTGATGCTGTAGGTATCGCCCAATGCATGGCGCAGCGGCCACTGGTTAAGGCTGTCGGGCTGGGTAAAACCGAGCAGGCTATGCCCGCTCAGTTCATCGACGCTTTTCGGCGTGCCATGGGCCTTGAGATAGGCCGGGCTGGCGAGAATACGCAGGCGATTACTGCCCAGCGGCCGCGCATGCAGGGTGGAGTCGCGCAGCGGGCCAATGCGGATGGCGATATCGGTACGTTGTTCCAGCAGGTCGATAATCTGGTCGCTGCTGTGCAGCTCCAGCTGAATCTCCGGGTACTGCGCACGAAACCCCGCCACCAGCGGCACCACCGCATGCAGCATAAAAGGCGCAGCGGCATTTACCCGCAAACGCCCGGCTGGTTTCTGCCGACGCACCTTCATCTGCTCTTCAGCGCTTTCCACTGCATCGAGAATCTTGCGCGCCTGAACCAGGAAGGCCTGGCCCTCCTCGGTCAGCTCCAGGCGCCGCGTGGTGCGGCGCAACAGGGTGACATCGAGCTTTTCTTCCAGCCGGCTAAGCGCGCGACTGACGCCCGAGGCGGTCTGCGTCAGTTGTTCAGCAGCGGCGCTGATTGAGCCGCTGTCCACCACGCTGACAAAGGCCAGCAGTTCATCGAGGGTCGTTTTCATTTGTGCATAGTAGTCAAATATGCCGCCCAGAAAACCCTACTTGCCTCACGAATAATCGACACCCAAAACTGCCACACAGCAGTTGCTAGAAATCGACCTTGCCGCGCCCTGCCTTGATCGTGCCGCGTATGCTCTTGCCTTCCAGACGGCGCTTTTTCGAGCCCAGGGTCGGCTTGGTTGGGCGGCGGGCTTTTTCAGTTTTAGCTGCGCTGCGAATCAGCTCGGCCAAACGCTCCAGCGCGTCGGCACGATTCTGCTCCTGGGTGCGGTACTGCTGGGCTTTGATAACCACCACGCCTTCGGCGGTGATGCGGCTGTCGCGCAATGCCAGCAGCCGCTCCTTGTAGAACGGCGGCAAGCTGGACGCCTGGATGTCGAAGCGCAGATGGATCGCACTGGACACCTTGTTGACGTTCTGCCCGCCCGCGCCTTGGGCGCGGATGGCGGTCAGTTCGACGTCATCGTCAGGCAGGTGAACGCTGTTGGAGATAACCAGCATGGGCAGGCTTCAGCACAGAAAAGGACGCTCAGGATAACGCGAACGCTGCGCAGACGGCTTGCCGCATAAATCGGAGGACAGCAGCGGCCCGCTGGCCCAGGATACTGAAATAGTCAAACCTAGAGAGAGAAGCCCCCGAAAGGCTTGATCGGCTAATGAGTCTAAAGAACAGGCCTCTTAGCCTCTAGTTCGTCGCAAGGTGGTTGGTATTCCTTATGGCTTACCGGTATCGTCTGCGTTCGAAAAATTGCCTGATGCTCCGATCAAATCGTCCCTGACCACAGGAACACGGTTTCTGTGGATAAGCGCTCTGCCGTAGGTATCCCAGCTCTGGTTATGACCAATTCCCTGGAGGGCCAAGTCGAATATTGACAGGCCACATTCGAGTAAAACCAAGCCTGGGAACGATCAGCAATCTTCATAACCCGGCAGCACAAGTTAAAAAATTTGAAACACTGGCGAATAGGCTAAATGAGTTCATCGAAAACGAATAACACACGTCCCATTGGTATTGATCTTTTCGCAGGTGCGGGCGGTTTATCGCTGGGATTCGAGCAAGCAGGATTCGATATCGCCGCAGCCGTCGAAATAGATCCGATCCACTGCGCTACCCACGAATATAATTTCCCTAACTGCAAGACTATTTGTGCCAGTGTCACGGATATAGGTGGTAACGAGATAAGAGCACTTGCTGGCCTGGGAAGTCGTGAAGTTGACGTTGTATTTGGAGGAGCCCCCTGCCAAGGGTTCTCTCTGATTGGAAAGCGTGCCCTCGACGATCCGCGGAATCAGCTGGTATTCCACTACGTCCGGATTGTTTCCGAACTTCAGCCGAAATATTGCGTATTCGAAAATGTTAAAGGGCTAACGCTGGGAAAACACTCTGAGTTTCTGAATGAGCTGATCACCTCTCTTGGGCATGCAGGCTACGATGTGGCCCTTCCCTACCAAGTGCTCAATGCAGCCGACTATGGTGTTCCTCAAGACCGTAAACGCCTTTTCCTTATTGGAACCAAACGCGGCCTAAAAACACCTACATACCCTGAACCACAGCCTAAGCGGGTCACAGTGGAAGAAGCCATCGGAGATCTGCCTGATGCCAACAGCTTTGATGAGCTTGTCAAAAATGACGCTGTACGCACTGTGTGGTCTACACGTTCCATCTACGCCAAAAGACTTCGCGATTTAGAAAGTGACCCCAAAAACTACGGGTATAACAGAGCATTCGAGCGCAACATGCTTACTTCCAGCCTGCGTACAGAACACTCGATGCTATCTCAGCAGCGCTTCGCTGCTACTGCGCCTGGCAAAACCGAACCCATTAGCCGCTTTCGTAAGCTCCCCCCGCATGGGTTGTGCAACACCTTACGCGCAGGTACCGACAGTGCTCGTGGCGCATTCACATCGCCGCGACCGATCCACCCTGATTTACCGAGGGTTATCACAGTACGAGAAGCGGCCCGTCTACATTCGTTTCCAGACTGGTTTCGCTTCCATGCAACTAAATGGCATGGATTCCGCCAGATAGGCAACAGCGTACCGCCGCTGCTAGGTAGGGCAATTGCGAGCTCGATCATACAAGCTCTGAACATCACTCCAAACAAACCGAAAATAATTTTAGAACAAGGAAAATTACCTCTTCTCAGCTTCGACATGGGTGCTGCAGCACACTACTTTGATGTGCCGCGCGACACTATTGCCCAACGAACCCGCAAGAACGTATCTACAACCCTGCTTATGGAAGAGCCGTATGCCTGATGCACTAACCCCAAGAAAACCGAACCGCTACAGCGTCATTATCGAGAAAATTTTCTTCTCGCATTATTTACCCAAAACTAAGCAGTTTGAGTTTTCAAGAACGGAGATAATTTCAACAGCTGAAAATCTCGGAATAGTTCTACCCAAGAATATAGGCGACCTCATTTACACGTTCCGCTACCGCCACGAGCTCCCGAAAGCAATTATTGAGACCGCCGCAGATGGTCAGGAGTGGATCATCGAAGGCTCTGGGCAGGCCCTATACCGTTTTAAACAGGTGAAGCTAAATCGCATAGAGCCCCGCGATGAACTGCTCACAATCAAGATTCCAGACTCGACACCGGAAATCATCGGAGCTTATGCATTGACTGATGAGCAGGCCCTTCTCGCTAAAGTCAGGTATAACCGGCTGATAGATATTTTCCTCGGCATTACTGCTTACTCCCTGCAAAACCACCTACGAACAAACCTGAAAGAAATTGGCCAGATTGAAATCGATGAGTTGTATGTCGGCATAGACAGGTATGGCCGCCAGTTCATCGTGCCGGTTCAGGCAAAAGGTGGGAAGGACAAGCATGGCGTCGTACAGACCAACCAAGATATTGTTTACTGCCAGAAAAAATTTCCCGCACTGGTTTGCCGAGCCGTATCGGCTCAATTTATGAGTAACGACCGAATTGCAATGTTTGAACTTACGGTTCAGGACGGTGAAGTGAAAGTTGTCGAAGAGAAACACTACCTCCTGGTTCCGTCCAAATCGATCACGACAGAAGACCTAAACGGCTACAAGTTGCATGGAGGCTGACCGAAGCCAGCAAAGGCCAGCTCAGTAAATGACTAATTAACGCATCTGCGCGTTCTCAACGTGCCGTAGGAAACCACGTACGGCACGTAGGTCTGCTTGTACTTATACATGTAGTTTTTGCAGGTATAGCGGCAGAAACCGTTCGTCGTTCAGCTTACTGCTGATTGCCGCTCGACCTGAGCGTGAAACTGGACCAACTGGTTCGTACACCAGCCATGGTGATACTCATCATATTGGTATAGCGACGGCATCAGCTGTTATCGATGGCCAAACTATGCCCACGGCCCTGATACCGAAACAGCTGCAGCCCATCGGAAAGATACAGCGCAAATAAGTGTGCCAACAGTCGATCAAACCGTTGAATGCCGCAGGCCGTAGCGGGCTGCCACGGCCTGCGGGCTTGCGTGTTAAACGCGGAAGCGGCTGACCAGCGTTTGCAGCTGATTGCCCAAACGCGCCAGCTCGGCGCTGGAGGCGGCGGTTTCGTCGCTGGCGGTGGCGGTTTGCTCGGATACGTCGCGCACGCTGAGGATGCTGCGGCTGATTTCCTCGGCCACCGCACTCTGCTCCTCGGCGGCTGCGGCAATCTGCTGGTTCATCGACTGGATGTTGGACACCGCATGGGTGATGTTGCCCAGTGAGTCGCCGGCCTTGCGCGTCAACTCGACGCTGCTGTCGGTGAGGCTGCAACTGTTGCGCATCGCCGCAGCCACTTGCTTGGTGCCGTTCTGCAGGCCAGCGATCAGCGCTTCGATTTCCTCGGTGGATTTCTGCGTGCGCTGGGCCAGGCCACGTACTTCGTCGGCGACCACGGCAAAACCGCGCCCGGCTTCGCCTGCGCGCGCTGCCTCAATGGCAGCATTCAGCGCGAGTAGATTGGTCTGCTCGGCCACCGCCTTGATCACGTCCATCACGCTGCCGATCTTGTTGCTCTCTTGCTGCAAGCCGTTCATGGCCTCGCTGGAGCGGCTGACCTCGGCGGCCAGGCGTTCGATCTGGGCAATCACCTCGCCCACCACCTGATCACCCAAACGTGCCTGGCCGTCCGCCTCGTTGGCGGCCTGCGAAGCCTGTTCGGCGTTGCGCGCCACTTCCTGCACGGTGGCCGACATTTCATGCATGGCGGTGGCTACTTGGTCAGTCTCGCTTTTCTGGCTGTTGGCGCCGGCACTGGTCTGCTCGGTTACCGCGGACAGCTCCTCGGCAGCGCTGGCGATCTGCGCCACGCCATCGCGGATACCGCCGATCAACTCGCGCAGGGTCGCGGCCATATGCTGAATGCCTTGCTGCAGCTGGCCCATCTCATCGCGACGGTCGACCTGCACAGTGGCGGTCAGGTCGCCTTCGGCAATGCGCTGCACCGCGCTCAGGGTGTCCTGCAGCGGACGGGTGATCTGTCGGGTGATAACCCAGGCGGCCAGCACGCCGAAGAGCATCGCCAGCAACGTGGCGCCGATCTGCAGACTGCGTGCCTGGGCGCTCTCAACGGCCAGACGGTCCATCTGGAACTGGTACAGGGTTTCGCTGATACGCACGATTTCGCCCTGCTGCTCGGTCATTTCCTGACGGGTGCGGGCAATGTCGCCAGTGGCCAGCTTGAACGCCTGCAGCGTCTCCTGGTACTGACCCAAGGCCGTCGCGATGCGGCGTACCGCATCCTGCTGAGCCGCGCCGAAGGCCTGTTCCAACGGACCAAGGCTGGCGCGGGCGGCGGCGATGCGCTCGACCAGCGCCTGCTCGGTTTGCGTATCAGGGGCGCTGTCGTAACGCTCCAGCAGGTAACGCAGGCGCAGCAACTCGCCTTGAGTGCGGGTCAGTGCCTGCAACTGGGCAAAACGGCCGCCGTCGTATTCCGGCAGCAACTCCACGCGGCGTTCCATCGCGCCAAGCAAATCGCCGAGCTGCTGGGTCTCGCCAGCCACCTGGCGCCGCGCCGCGTCAGCCGCCGCATAGGCGGCGCGCATGCCGCTCAGCGAACGCTGGTAATCCTGGTTATAGCGGTCCTGCTCCTGCAGCAGCTTGACGTTGACCGGATTGGTAAAGCTGCCGAGCAGCTTCTTCTGCTGCTGCAAATAGATCTCCAGGTTGCTCAGCACGCGATCACTGCTCGCGGCATCGCCCTTGGCCAGCATGAACTGCAGGCGGGCAATGCGCAGATTGGTCAGGGTGGTGTTGAGCTGAGTGATATCGCTCATCCAGGTGCTGCGCTGGATCACGCTGCCCAGGCCGGTCCAGGCGACCCAGGCCAGGGCGAGAGTCAGGGCCAGCACCAGGCCGAAGCCGAGGGCCAGCTTGCGGGTGACGCTAAGGTTGGCAAACCAGGTGTTCATAAGAATTCTCCAACTGTCGTTCTGACAGGCAGTTCAGGTTTCGCTGGAGAATTGTTTTTGTTGAAGCCAGCACAAGGCCTGTGCTGACGCTCTAACGCGGGGTTGCGGCACATATCTGCGGCGTTTTAGCGGGAAAACAGCAACAGCTAAAAGAACTTGAGGTCGCCACGCAGCAGCGCGGACGAGCAAAGCAGTGAGCACTCACACACTCACTGCGGCGTGGCGGTTTCCGCTGCCCTGCCGCCATCCCACAGCCCGACCAACCGGCCATCCGCTGCCAAGGCATAAGCCAGCGGGGTTGCGCCGCCCCAATCGACGATCATCAGCCCACTGCTGTATCTGCCGCTGCCGTCATAGCTGGTATCACCAATGGTCCAATTCAAGCGGTATTCATTGCCTTCGCCCGCGAGCGTCATCTGGCCGGTATAGCGTGAACCATCACTGTTGTGCCCCTCGACCCGATACAGCCCCTGTTTGGGCACGGCGCTGCTGGCCTCGGCATACAGGCTGAGGCGCTCCGTCGCCGTGCCATCGGCCCATTCTCCGTCGAGCACGCCATCTGGCGCGAATGAATAGACCACTGGCAGCACATCGTTCCAGTTCACGACCAGCATGCGACCGGCCAGTTCGCCCCTACCCTTGAATACATCACGGCCGATCCACCAGGTGAAATCGTAAAATTCGCCACGTTGCGCCAGTGCCAACATGCCCGTGTAACGGCTGCCGTTCGGGTTGGTTCCGGACACCTTGTACAGCCCAGTCAAGGTGCGCGCAGTTGCCTCTTCCACAGCCTGAGCGCCGCTCGAATGCGGTTTAGGGGTAGAACCGGCCTCAGCCCCGCTATCGCCGCGAAACACAAAATCGCCAAAGAACGACGAAGACAACCAGGGCGTCTGCTGGCCACTGGTTTCCTGATAGACGCCTTTGAGGGTTTTCTTGAATGTCTCTTCGAGATTCAGGTTAGGCGTCGCCAGCGCCAACGTCAGGTGTTTGGCATAGGGTGAGTTACGCCCTTCACCGTCCAGTGCCACGGCGCCGGGCGAGGTGGAATAGGAGACAAACAGGCTGGCGCTGGAGTCGATGCGCGACAGGCCAGACGTCACCTCAGTTAGCGGATTGTCGCGACAAGCATCGAGAATGATGATGTTGAGATCGTTGCCCGACATGGCCATGGAATGAACCATCGCCGAGGCGCTGACGGCCTTATCCGCCAACTCGGACGCATCGGCAATGCCATCGCCGATGGGCAACAGATAATTCTCGCCCGCAACTTGCACCCCATGCCCGGCAAAGAACAACAACCCGACACCGCCCGAAGACTTGAGCTTGGCAGAAAACTGCGCCACGCCATCGAGCATGGTTTGCCGGTCGGCGTCGATCAGCGTGGTGACCGAAAATCCGGCCTCGCGCAGGGTGCGGGTCACATCGGCAGCATCATTGGTCGGATTGAGCAGCGGTGCAAAGGCATAAGCGTTGTTGCCGATAACCAGCGCCGAACGCGCCTGGGCAAGCGCTGCACCCTGCGCCGCTAGGCAGACACACAAGACGGCAACGAGCATTGCCATCAGACGGTGGGCGCAAGCTGCTTTCATCGATTCGCTCCGCACGCAATCAATGCCTGCAGCGTCGATTGCGCGGTTGGATGCCAAGTGAACCTGCGTGGGCCAACACATGACAGGCAGGCCCCACAACGGCTTCCAAAACCATAGATCAAAAAACTTGCGGCCACAGCGCCGCCATCTGATCCGCTTTTTATTGGAAAACCTGAGCCTGTTATCAAAACAGCTGCGCTCGCATCATTCGTCTCGCCTGATAAAGCCCGACGAGGCCCGTAATGAGCGAACGTATTCCCGCGCAGATCATCGAAACCATCGACCCGCGCCAGCCTATCCGCCTGACGCCCTCCCAGGCCGGCGGACCGATTCATACCCGCAGTTTTAGCGGCCGCTTTCGCAATCTGCGCCTGTATGGCGCCGGCTTGCTGTTTCTGATCTTTTTCGGCACCGCCTGGCTGGACTGGGACGGGCGCCAGGCGGTGTTGTGGAACCTCGCCGAGCATCGTTACTACATCTTTGGCGCGACCTTCTGGCCGCAGGACTTCACCCTGCTCTCGGCGCTGCTGATCATTGCCGCCTTTGGCCTGTTCACCATCACCGTGGTGGCCGGGCGGGTGTGGTGTGGCTACACCTGCCCGCAGAGTGTGTGGACCTGGGTATTTATGTGGGCGGAGAAAGTTACCGAAGGCGAGCGCAATCAGCGGGTCAAGCTGGATGCCGCGCCCTGGTCGCTGCACAAGCTGGCGCGGCGCAGCGCCAAGCACGCGATCTGGCTGGGCGTCAGCCTACTCACCGCGCTGACCTTTATCGGTTACTTCACGCCGATCCGCCCGCTCACCAGCGACCTGCTGCGCCTGCAACTGGACGGCGGCACCCTGGTGTGGGTGTTGTTCTTTATGACCGCCACCTACCTCAACGCCGGCTGGTTGCGCGAAAAGGTCTGCGTGCATATGTGCCCCTACTCGCGCTTTCAGAGTGCGATGTTCGACGACGACACCCTGCTGGTGGCCTACGACGCCAAGCGCGGCGAAGGCCGTGGCCCGCGCAAGAAAGACAGCGACCACAAGGCCGAAGGCCTGGGCGATTGCATCGACTGCACTATGTGCGTGCAGGTCTGCCCCACCGGTATCGACATCCGCGATGGCCTGCAGATCGACTGCATCAGCTGCGGCGCCTGTATCGACGCCTGCGATTCGGTCATGGACAAGATGGGCTATGCCCGAGGCTTGGTCGGCTACCACTCCGAGCGCGAGCTGCAGGGTGGTAAAACCCACTGGCTGCGGCCACGGCTGATCGGCTATGGCATCGCCCTGCTGTTGATGCTCGCCGCTTTTGCCTGGGCCTTGAGCGCGCGCTCGATGCTGTCTATCGACTCGGCCAAGGACCGCAGCATGTTCCGCGAGAATCAGCTGGGGCAGATCGAGAACACCTACCTGCTCAAGGTGATCAACAAGACCCAGCAGCCGCAGCGTTATGGCCTGGCGCTAATCGACAGCCCCGGCTTGCGTTTGGATGCACCGCAGCAGCTGCAGCTAAACCCTGGGGAAATTCTCGATGTACCGGTGACTGTGGTGCTGGAGAGCGAACAAGCCGAGGCCAGCGCCCTGCCCGTGCGCTTCGCGATCCATAACCTGGCCGATGCCCGCGAGCAGGCGCAGACGCAAAGCACCTTTCTCTCGCCGCGAGGGCGCTGACAGTCGCATGACCAAGCAACTCCCCGTAGAGTGCGGTCATCTACTGGCCGCCCCTACGGACCCGATGAAACGCTACGAGAAATTCGCCGACCAGATTGCCGAACTGATCCGCAGCGGCATGCTCGCCCCCGGCGAAAAGGTGCCCTCGGTGCGCCACGCCAGCCGCACCTATGGGGTCAGCCCGTCCACGGTGTTCCAGGCCTATTACCTGCTGGAAGACCGTGGCCTGATCCAGGCCCGCGCCCGCTCCGGCTATTTCGTCCGCGAGCTGGCGCGGCATTCCCTGGCCGAGCCGGAAACCAGCCAGCAGCCGACGCAGACCACCGAGGTGGATGTCAGCGAACTGGTGTTCTCGGTGCTCGCCTCACTGAAAGACCCCGGCACCGTGCCGTTTGGCTCGGCCTTCCCCAGCCCGCAGCTGTTTCCCCTGGCGCGCCTGGCCCGCTCCATGGCGCACAGCCTGCGCGATATGCAGCCGCAGGCGGTGATTGCCGACATGACCGAGGGCAACCCCAACCTGCGTCGGCAAATTGCCCTGCGGTATATGGTCAGCGGCGTGATGTTGCCGCTGGAGGAACTGGTGATCACCAGCGGCGCCATGGAAGCACTCAATCTATGCCTGCAGTGCGTGACCCAACCTGGGGACTTAGTGGCCATCGAAGCCCCGGCCTTCTACGCCACGCTGCAGGTGCTGGAACGCCTCAAGCTCAAGGCCGTGGAAATTCCGGTCAACCCGCGTGAAGGCATTGATCTGGACGTGCTCAGCGAGCGCCTGGCCAACCTGCCGATCAAAGCATGCTGGTTTATGAGCAGCCTGCAGAACCCGCTGGGCGCGAGCATGACTGATGACAAGAAGCGCGCGCTGTATGAACTGCTACACAGCCATCAGGTGCCGCTGATCGAGGATGACGTGTACGCCGAGCTGTATTTCGGCAGCCAGCCGCCCAAGCCAGTGAAGAGCTTCGACCGTGACGGCCTGGTGATGCACTGCGGCTCGTTCTCCAAATGCCTGGCGCCGGGTTACCGGGTTGGCTGGGTGGCTGGCGGGCGCTATGCCGAGCAGATTAGCCGGCTCAAGCTGATGACCACCATCTCGCCCTCGGTGCCAGCCCAGGCCGCCTTGGCCGATTACCTGCAACACGGCGGCTATGACCGCCATCTGCGCAAACTGCGCCATGCCCTGGAGGTGCAACAGGCGTCGATGCTGGCATCCGCAGCGCGGCACTTTCCGACCAGTACCAAGGTCACCCGCCCCAGCGGTGGTTATTTCCTGTGGTTCGAGTTCCCCGAACAGGTCGATGCGCTGCGCCTGTTCCAACTGGCCCTGGCCCAGGGCATCAGCCTGGCACCGGGACCAATCTTCTCCGCCACCCGGCGCTTCGGCAACTGCGCCCGGCTGAATTACGGCCACCCCTGGGATGCACAGAGCGAACAGGCGATGGTCGTGCTGGGGCGGATTATTGCCTCCTTCTGAGGCGTACAACGCAGGCCGTTTAAAGCAACCGGCTGTCTTGATGGCTCTGCATAAGGTCTCTTTAGTCCCTCTCGCTAGTCTTGTACAACTTTCGTATAAGCCTGACGATCCTCTTCCGCTCAGCTGAACAGGCCGGCCTCAGCGTTTCTACACAGTAATCAACCGCCTATTTACGGGCATTCCAGCCATTTCATGGACTCCTGCGCAGCGCCGATACCGGCCATCCGCCATTATGGCTAAAACCTAAAACAAAATTGTACAAACTGAATATTCTGTATAAGGTTTGCACAAGAGAGTACTCATCACCTGCTGAGCCTCCCCTTCAACGCAGTAAGCAGTCGCCGCCCTAAGGGGCAAGAGGAGTCGATTTCATGCAATCACAACTGAGCATTGCGCAACGCCTGAGCCTTGGATTTGGGCTGATCCTGTCGCTGATGATCCTGATTACCCTTATCGGCGTGCAGCGCGTTGGCTTTATCGACGAGACCCTGACCTCGGTGAGTGAAGGGGCTTCGCTTAAGCAGCGCTATGCCATCAACTTCCGTGGCAGCGTGCATGACCGCGCCATTGCTATACGCGACGCGGTGCTGGTGGATAACGATGAGGCGCTGAACCGTCAGCTAGGCGAAATTCAACGTCTTAAAGACTTCTATCAAGATTCGGCCCAGGCCATGGACAGCCTGCTGCGCGGAGAAACGCCAACGGCCACTGAACGGCGCCTGTTGGACGATATTCAGAACATTGAGCGCAGCACACTGATCTTGACGGAACAACTGATCAACCTGCGACGCCAGGGTGATACGGACGCAGCGAAAAGCCTGTTGCTGGAACAAGCCTCACCTGCTTATAGCGAATGGCTCAAACGCATCAATGCCTTTATCGACCATGAGGAACAAGGTGTCGGCCAGGACATTGGTGCGGTGCGCGAAGCCGCTGGCGGCTTTCGCCTGCTGATTCTGCTGGTAACCGCTGCAGCCGTGCTGCTGAGCATCGGCGTATCACTGCTCATCATCAACAAGTTGAAATCCACGCTGGGCGCCGAGCCATACAAAGTCGCCGAGGTTATTCAGCGCCTGGCCAATGGTGAACTTAATCAGCGTATCCAGACCCGCTACCCGGACAGCGTCATGGGTGCCCTGCAGGACATGGTTAAGCACCTGACTGACACCATCACCCAGGTGCGCAGCGCCGCCAGTGAGCTGACCCTAGCCTCTGACCAACTGCTGACCACATCCGACAGCAACAATCAGCAAATCCGTCTGCAATCCAGCGAAGCCGAGCAGATGGCCACAGCCATCAATCAGATGGCCGCCACCGTCAATGAAGTGGCCAACTATGCCGCCAGTGCGGCCTCCGCCACCCGTAATGCCGATAGCGAAGTAGCCACCGGCAATCAGGTAGTCAGCGCTACCGCCAGCGCCATCCAGAACCTAGCGCGCACCTTGGAAAGCGCTGCCGAAAGCGTGCAGCAGGTGTCCACAGACAGCGAGAGCATTGAGAAAATCATCGAGGTGATTACCTCGATTGCCGAGCAGACCAACCTGCTCGCCCTTAACGCCGCCATTGAGGCCGCACGGGCCGGTGAGCACGGCCGTGGCTTTGCCGTGGTGGCCGACGAAGTACGCTCGCTGGCCACCCGCACCCAGGACTCCACACGGGAAATTCGCGGCATGATCGGCAAGCTGCAGGAAGGTGCCGGCAAAGCCGCCGAGGTGATGCGCAACAGCCGTCAACTGGCTCAGCAGACAGTCGAGCAAACCAGCCAGGCCGAAACGGCGCTGAACAAGATCCGCAGCGAAGTCACTGCCATTAACGAAATGAATGCACAGATCGCCAGCGCCTCGGAAGAACAAAGCTCGGTGGCCGAAGAGGTCAACCAGAATATCAACCGTATCCACAGCGCCACCCTGGAAACCTCGGCCGGCTCCGCACAAGTGGCTGCTTCCAGCCGCGAACTGGCGACCCTGGCCAATCGCCTGACGGATAAGGTCAGTTTCTTCAAGCTCTAGCAGGCTGTTGCCAGGCATGCCCACTGAAACCTTTACTCGAAAATTAGCCGCTGCCAAAACCTAGGCGTTCGGCTAATTTAGCCGCCTGTTTAATTCAGAGATCAGTCATGGACTCGATAACCCAGGCGGTACTTGGTGCCAGTATTCAGGGCGCACTGCTCGGCCGCTGGCAGGGGCGCAAGGCGCTGTTGTACGGCGCCATGCTCGGCACGCTGCCGGATCTGGATGTGATCATCGATTACGGCGACGCCGTGGCCGATATGACCTATCACCGTGGTTTCAGCCACTCGCTGTTTGTCCTCACCGGGTTGGCGCTGTTACTGACCTGGCTAACCCGACGCTTCCGGCATAACCCCGGTTATTCAGCGCAGCGGCTCTTTATCACCCTGTGGCTGGTGCTGATTACCCATCCGCTGCTCGATAGTTTCACCAGCTACGGCACCCAGCTGCTCTGGCCGCTGACGCCGATTCCCACCGCCTGGTCGAGCATCTTTATCATCGACCCGCTGTACACCGTGCCGCTGTGCATCGCCGTGGCGCTGGGGCTGCTCTACGGCCTACGTGACCATGGGCAGCAGAACAGAGCGGCCAAGGCGCCGGCCCTGGCCTTGCTGGTTTCCTCGCTGTACCTGGGCTTTACCCTGGGCGGCAAATACATGGCCGAGCAGCGCGTGGAAGCCGAGCTGGCGCGCCAGGGCATCGAGGCGCAGCAAATCTTCAGCACCACCACGCCGTTCAACAGCCTGCTGTGGCGGGTAATCGTGCTCGATGGTGAGGATTACCACGAGGCGCTGGTGAGCTGGTTTGATGATGCGCCGCCGACGCTTGCGCGCATCCCGCGTGGCACGCACCTGGCTGCAGCCCTGGCCGATTCACCAGCGCATGCGCGGCTGGCCTGGTTTACCGATGGCGTGCTGCGTTACGACCAGTTGGGCGAGCAGCTGGTGGTGACCGATATTCGCCTGGGCATGACCGGCTTTCACCCCTTCCGCTTCGACTTCGCCACCCTGGAAAACGGCCAATGGCGCGTGCATGACAATATCCAGCGCCTGCCGATTGAACGCGGCGATTTCTCGCGTCTGCAGCTGCTGTGGGCACGTATCTGGCAATCCGAAGTACAAGTACCGCTGCTGGCCTGGGCAGATGAGCTGCGTAAAGCGCCACTAACCAGCAACAGCGCGCAATAACAGCGCTTGCCGGCCCGCTGGGGCCGGCCCTACAGAGATGCTGCGCATAGGCTAGGCTGAATTCCAACCTATACCCGTTGGAGTCTGGCCATGAATATCCGGCAGAAAATGATCGCCTGTGGCGCGATCAGCGTACTGGCAGCCACCCTGCTGGGTAGCATCGGTTTCTGGGGGCAAACCCGCCTGGCCAGTGCCCTCAACGAAAACCAGCTGAGTGTCAGCGCCCTGCGCAACCACCTGGAAGGCGACATGATGCACGACGCCCTGCGCGCCGATGTACTCGCCGCCTTCTATATCGACCCCGCCGACAGCGCGGCGGTAACCCAGGTACGTGATGACCTGCGCGAGCACAGCGAATGGTTTACCCGCACCCTTAATGACAACGCCAAACTGCCGCTCAGCGCGGATATCCGCCAGGCCATCAGCCAGTCGCAACCGGCCCTGGCCAGTTACATTCAACAGGCCGAAGGCATCGTCAACCTGGCCCTAACTGACCCGCAGGCCGCGCGCCAACAGATGGCCGCCTTCGATGCCAGCTTTGGCGATCTGGAAGAAAAGAACGAAGCCCTCAGCGGCCTGATCGAAGCGCACTCGGCCAAAACCCGCAGCGACGGCGAGGCCGCCGTGCAACAGGCTGCCTGGATGCTAATTGGCGGCATTCTGCTGGTCTGCTGCCTGCTCTGCCTGCTCACCACTCAATTGATGAAAGCGGTGTTGCGCCCACTGGAGAAAATCATCGGGGTGGCGCGCAACATTGCCCAGGGCAACCTGCGCAGCACCATCAGCGTCGACAGCAACGATGAAGCCGGGCAACTGCAGCAGGCGCTGGCAGATATGCAGGGCAATCTGCGGCAGATGATCGATGGTATCCGCGCCGAAGGTGAACAGCTGCAGCAAACCGCGCGCAACCTCAACGGCGCTTCACAAAGCATCGTGCACAGCACCACAGAAGAGTCGCAGAGCGCCAGCAACATGGCCGGGGCCATGGAACAGATGATGCAGAACATCGAACAGATCGCCAGCCACGCACGCAATGCCCAGGAAATCTCCTCGCACTCCGAACACCTGGCCAGCAACGGCGGTCAGGTGATCATGGGCGTGGTCGATGGCATGAGCCGAATCGCCGAAGCGGTCAACGAATCCAGCGCCACCATCACCGCGCTGGGCGAATCATCCGAGGAAATTCACTCGATCATCCAGGTGATCAAGAGCATCGCCGAGCAGACCAACCTGCTCGCACTCAACGCTGCCATCGAAGCCGCGCGCGCCGGTGAGGCTGGCCGCGGCTTTGCCGTGGTAGCCGACGAGGTGCGCAACCTGGCCGCACGCACCGCGCAATCGACCCAGGAAATCACCGGGATGATCGAACGCATCCGCACCAGCACCGAACAGGCGGTCAACAGCATGCAAACCGGCGTTACCCGGGTGAACGATGGCGTGAGCCTGGCGCGTCAGGCTGGTGAGTCGATCAGTGAAATTCGCGGCGGTGCACAACGCGCGGCCGAGGTGGTGGAAGAGATATCGCAGACCATCAACGAACAGAGCCGCGCCAGCAGCGAGGTGGCGCAGCAGGTCGAACATATCGCGCAGATGTCGCAGCAAAACAGCCGCACCGTGACTGAGCTGGCCAACGCGGCGCAAAGCCTCGACCGCGTGGCGCGCAGCATGCAGAGCGCAGTGCTGCAGTTTCAGACCTGAGCGCGACCGCTGACTAGCTGCGAAACTGCGCCACCAGCCCCTGCAGTTCAACGCCCAGACGCGCCAGCTCGGCGCTGGATGCGGCGGTCTGCTGGCTGGCGCTGGCGCTTTGCTCGCCGATATCCCGCACCCGCGTCACGCTTTCACTGATGGTTTCCGCCACCGCGCTCTGTTCTTCGGCGGCGGCGGCGATCTGCTGGTTCATCTGCTCGATGGTGCTTACCGCCTGGGTGATGCGGCCCAGCGCGGCACCGGCTTCGCCCGCCAGGGTGACGGTGCGCTGGGTCAGGCTGCGGCTGCTGTCCATCTTCTCCACCGCGCCCTTGGCCAGGCGCTGCAGGCTGGCGATCAGCCCTTCGATTTCTTCGGTGGAATCCTGCGCACGCTTGGCCAGGGCGCGTACTTCATCGGCCACCACGGCAAAGCCGCGACCCTGCTCACCGGCCCGTGCAGCTTCGATGGCCGCGTTCAACGCAAGCAGATTGGTCTGTTCGGCGACGTTGCGAATCACCTCCAGCACGCCGCCAATTCGTGCGCTTTCCTGATTCAGCGCGGCGATGGCTTCGGCGGATTCTTCCACCTCGGTGGCCAGGTGGCCGATCTGGCTGACCGCCTGTTGCACCACCTGATTGCCCTGCTGAGCTTCTTGGTCGGCAGCGCGGGCGGCCAGGGACGCCTGCTCGGCGTTCTGCGCCACTTCCTGCACGGTCGCGGCCATTTCATGCATGGCAGTGGCGGTCTGTTCGGTTTCCATTTTCTGGTTCTGCACACCGGCGCTGGTTTGCGCGGTAATCGCTGACAGCTGCTCGGCGGCGGCGGCAATCTGGCTAACGCCACCACCAATGCGCCCAACCAAAGTGCGCAGGCTCACGCTCATCACCTGCATGGCCGCCATCAGCTGGCCCGGCTCGTCACGGCGGTCCTGCGGCAGGTCATAGGTCAGGTCGCCAGCGGCAATACGCTGGGCAAACACCACGGTTTGCTGCAGGGGCGCAACAATCAGGCGAGAGATAATCAGCGCCGCCAGCATGCCGATAATCACCGCAGCAATGCCCATGGCGCCGAGCAATAACATGGCCTGGTGGCTGTCCGCGGCCATGGCCTGTTCCTCCTGGACCTTGGCTTCATCCACCAGGGCCAGCACGGCCTGGGCACGATCGACCATGGCCACTTCGCTCTGTTGGCTCTGCCCACGTACCTGCTGGTAATTGGTGAACGCCTGCTGATAGAGGGTCAGCGCCTTCAAGGCAGTTTCGATGGCGCCTTTCTGGTCGTCATCCAGCCAAACCATCAGGCTGCGCGCCACGGTTTGCAGGTCGTCGTTGATATAGGTCCACTCTTCCAGGGCTTCGGCCGAGCCATCGATGATGTACTGGCTTTCATGGCCGCGCAGGTCGAGCATGCGTTTGCTCAGGCCCGAGGCGGTTTCCGCCAGGGTCAGCGGGTCGCTGCCGCGCAGCTTGTCGCCTTCCAGGCGCAATTCACGTACCGCGTCGTACATGTCCAACTCAATCACATCGAACTGATCACGTGCCTCACCAGCCGCTTCACGCATCTGTGTGCGCGCCGCGCGGGCATTGTTCTGCTGCTCGACAAAACTGTCGAACTGGCGGCGATAGTCGTCGATGGCCTGCTGCATGCTTTGCAGACGCGCCTGATCGGCACTGGATGCGGCGGCCAACTGCTGGGCGACTGCAGAACTGACACGATCCAGCTGCTCATGCACCTGCGCGGCCGCCTCGCTGCTTTGCCGCAGAGCAAAATCACGCTCGGCGCGGCGCGCCTGCAGCACCTGGGCATCGATTAGCGACAGGCCGCTGGTGCTGGCATGCCCGTCCAACACGGCCTGCACCGCCAGAAAGCCACTGCCAGTGACGGCAACCGTGAGCAACAGCACCAGGCCGAAGCCACACATAAGCTTTTTACCGACAGACAGGTCGGCGAACAGGCGAGCGGCAGAAGAGGACATAACAACAACTCCGTTTTTATTATCGAGCGCAGCGAGGCGGCAGATGGCGGCCCGGCAGCACATGAACTACTGATGGCAGTTTAGCCTCGCTTTATTGCAACCCTTGCGCCAGAGGCCTGATAGGCGTTTAGGCAACAGCGCCAAGGCCCAGGCCAGAGGCGTTGGCGGCGAATCAGGGCGATAAAGCCAAAAGCCGAATGCTGCGGATAACCCGGTTTATCGGCAGGTTTCCGCTGATGCTTTATCGCGAATGGCGAGTTATCGCCAGAAAGTCCACGCCAAGGTTATGACGACCATAAAAAAGGGCGCACGGCTTTTGCCCGTGCGCCCTTCTCTACTGCGGCTCAGCGTGGCGCGATCAGCGCCCGGCGAGCGCCGGTACGACCCTTGGTCTGAGCACTTCACCGAGCACCGCAAGCAGGCCAATGGCGCCGGCAATCCAGTACCACTGGGCCACCGGGTCAAACATCAACCAGCCCAGGGCGTGCAGGAACACCACCATGATCAGCACCGGGCTGACGTAGCGCACCATAAACAGCCACAGCGCATAACCCAGCGGCGGCAGGTTCAGCTCATCACGCATGATCTCGCTGCGCAGCGCATAACCGGCCAGCAGCACCATAAAGATCCCGCCCAGCGGCATCATCCAACGTGAAGTCAGGTAATCCAGCCAGTCGAAGAAGTTCTTGCCCAGTGGCGTCCAGCCGGCCAGCAGGTTGAACGAGAGCATCGCCAGCAGACTGATCAGCAACAACACGCTGCCCGCCAGAACGGCAGACTTGATGCGGCTGATGCCGTGCTTTTCATTCAGGTAGGCCACCGTGGCTTCGATCATGGAAATGGCCGAAGTCAGCGCGGCAATCGACACCATGGCAAAGAACAGCACGCCGAACGCAGTGCCGAACGGCATCTGCTGGAAGGCCAGCGGCAGGCTCATAAAGATCAGCCCTGGCCCGGCGCCCGGGTTCATGCCATTGGCGAAGATAATCGGGAAAATCGCCAGCCCCGCCAGCAGCGCCACGCAGGTGTCGCAGATGGCCACCATAAAGGTGGTGCGGGCAATCGACTGGCCGTCGGGAATATAGGAGCCATAGGTGAGAATCGCCCCGGAGGCCAGGCTCAGGGTGAAGAACGCATGGCCCAGCGCGGCCAGCAACGCTTCGCCGGTGATTTTCGAGGCATCGAAGCTGAACAGGAAATCGAAGCCAGCGCTGAAACCGCCACTGGTAAAGGCGTAGCCCACCAGAATCAGCAGCATCAAGGCCAGGCCCGGCATCATCCAGCGCACGGCATTCTCGATGCCCTTCTGCACGCCCTTGGCGACGATCCATAAGGTCAGCAGCGCCACCAGCACGCTCCAGCCGCCGAGCTGCCAGGGATTGGCATTATGCGCTTCGAACACCCCGCCGAGGGCTTCCACGCTGGTGGCAGCCAGGGAGCCGTCGAGCATTTTCACCATGTAGGCAAAGGCCCAACCGGCCACCACCACGTAGAAACACAGGATCATAAAGCCGGCCAGCATGGCCATGCCGCCGACCGCTTTCCACAGCGGGTTGCCGTTGTTTTCCTTGACCACCCGACCGATCGCATCGATGGGGCTGCCACGACCGCGGCGGCCAATGGCGATCTCGGTCATCATCACCGGAATACCGATGGCTAGGATGCAGGCCAGGTACATCAGCACAAACGCACCACCGCCGTATTCGCCGGTGATGTAGGGGAACTTCCAGATATTGCCCAGGCCCACAGCGGAGCCGGTTGCAGCAAGAATAAAGCCCCAGCGCGAGAGCCAGAGGTTCTTGGGTTTTTCACGGGTCATGCGTCACCTGTTTGTTTTTATCTGTGACGAAATAGAACCCGCAGCGCTTGTGGCGCGGCGGAGTGGCAAGGCAAGCAGAGTGTGAAGGCAGCCGATCTGGCCACCTGGCTCGCTCTGCAAAACCGGATTCGCCTGACCCTAGCGGCGGCGAAGCCGGCAGGATCACTGGGCGTCGGGTTGCACCTCCGGCGCGGCCTGTTTAAAGGCTTCCAGGGATTCACAACGCGCCGCCATGGCGAGGATGCGCGGGTACGCATCAAGGTCACAGTTAAAACGGCGCGCATTATACAGCTGTGGAACCACACAGGCTTCCAGATATCCGGGCCGTTCGACGAGCGACAGGCGATCATTGAATACCGCCAGCCCCGCCTCGACTGCAGCCAGGCCCTTGTGCAACCAGTGGCGATACCAGGCGTCCTTGGTCGCCTCGCCAACGCCCAGCTCACCGGTCAGGTACTGCAGCACCCGCAGATTGTTCAGTGGATGCAGGTCGCAGGCGATATGCAGCGCCAAGGCACGCACCTGGGCGCGCTGCGCCGCATCACTGGGCAGCAACGCCGGCACGGGGAAGACTTCCTCGAGGTATTCGAGAATCGCCAGCGACTGGGCGATGCGCACCCCGCCGTTGCCTTTATCCACCAGCAAGGGCAGCAGCTCCTGCGGATTTAGCGCCTGGTAGTCGGCGCTGTGCTGCTGGCCGCCGTCCTTGACCAGGTGCACCGGTACTTGCTGATAGGCCAAGCCCTTGAGGTTCAGCGCAATACGCACCCGGTAGGCCGCGCTGGAGCGCCAATAACCGTAGAGCGTCAACTCAGTGTTCATAGCGCTCCACCGCCTGATCGATGGCGCCGAACAGGCTATGGCCAGCGGCGTCGAACATTTCGATACGCACCCGGTCACCGAACTTGAGGAACGGGGTTTTCGCCTCGCCGCTCTCGATGATTTCCAGCATGCGTTTCTCTGCCAGGCAGCTGGAACCCGCGCTGCGGTCGTAGTTCGACACGGTGCCGGAACCGATGATGGTGCCGCAGCACAACGGCCGGGTCTTGGCGGCGTGAGCCACCAGGGTCGGGAAGTTGAAGGTCATGTCCACGCCGGCATCCGGCTGACCAAACAGCGCGCCGTTGATATGCGACACCAGCGGGCGATGCACCTTGCCATCGCGCCAGGTATCACCCAGCTCATCCGGGGTAATCGCCACCGGCGAGAAGCTCGACGACGGTTTGCTCTGGTAGAAACCAAAGCCCTTGGCCAGCTCACCGGGAATCAGGTTACGCAGCGACACATCGTTGACCAGCATCAGCAGCTGGATATGCCCGGCGGCCTCGGCGGCGGTCGCGCCCATCGGCACGTCATCGGTGATCACCGCAATCTCGGCTTCCAGGTCGATGCCCCAGGCCTCGTCCGCCATCTGGATTGGGCTGTGCGGTGGGATAAAGCAGTCGGCACCGCCCTGGTACATCAGCGGGTCATGCCAGAAGCTTTCCGGGATTTCGGCGCCACGCGCCTTGCGCACCAACTCCACATGATTGACGTAGGCACTGCCGTCGGCCCAGTGATAGGCACGCGGCAACGGGCTATGGCAGGCGGCCTGATCAAAGGCAAACGCGCCCTCTTCCAGGCCATCATTGAGACGCTGATACACCGCCTCCAGCTTGGGTTTGGCCACCGCCCAGTTATCCAGCGCGGCCTGCAGGGTGACGGCAATTGCCGGGACTTCAGTGGCGCGGCTTAGATCGCGTGATACCACGACGAGTACGCCGTCGCGGCCTTGCTTCAGTGATGCGAGTTTCATCAGGATTCCTTGCCCGGCGCACGCCAGGAATTCACATATTCGGGAACATCTACACCAGCGGCGGCTTCGCCGACTTCCAGGGCGCGGCGGGTATCGATCATCACCGCCACTTCATCGATAAAGGTCGCCGGATCGGTCTGCGCCTTTTTCAGTGCTTTGGGGTGCGGACCGTGGGGGAAGCCGCAGGGGTGCAGAGTGACCATGCCCTGCTCGATATTGTCGCGGCTGAAGAAGTTGCCACGGTGGTAGAACAGCACTTCGTCGTAGTCATCGTTGTTGTGATAGAACGGCACCTTCAGCGCACCGGGGTCGCTCTCGACCGGGCGCGGGGTAAAGGTGCAGATCACAAAACCGTTGGCGACGAAGGTGGTGTGCGCCGACGGCGGCAGGTGATAACGGTGGCTCATCAGCGGGCGGATATCGCGCCAGTTCAGACGCACCACGGTGTTGTCGCCATGCCAGCCGACCACATCCAGCGGGTTGTAGGGATAGGTCACGGTGCTGATCTGGCCACGGCGCTTGATGCGGATCTGCCAGGTGTTTTCGTCCTGCTGCGCCTTGAAGGAGTCATCGATACGCGGATGATCGAGTACCGCAGGGTCGAAGATCGCCTGCGGGCCGAGCAAGCCCTTATCCGGCAGCTGGTAGGCGCCGTCGGTGCTTTCGATCAGCAGCATAAAGGTCGGCTCGCTGGTCTCGATACGCCAGGCGGTGCCGCGCGGAATCAGCAGGTAGTCGCCGTCGCGGTAGGTCAAATGACCAAAGTCGCAGTAGAAGTGCCCTGCTCCCTCATGAATAAACAGCAGGTCATCGCCATCGGCGTTGCGCACCAGATGGCGCATGGCGCCGTGGGTTTTCCACACGCGCAGCTTCACATCGCTGTTATGCAGGGTCAGCGGCGCAGCCAACGGGCAGTCGCGCTCGCTGGAAATATCATTGAAGTTGAACGCATGCGGTCGCAGCGGCCCCTGCCAATCGATCCAGCCGGTGGGAGGATGCTTGTGGTGCAGGTGCGCCGTAGGCCCGAAAAAGCCCTCACGGCCCATCTCGCGCTCGTAGGTGCCCGCGGGGAAATCGCAGTGCGCCTGACGCGAACACTCGCCTTCACGCAGGGGAAAACTGATCCAGTTACGGCTCATAACAGAACTCCATCGTGGGATGAACCCGACCCCGGTCGCGGGGCAGAACCCGCTATCAGTCCGCGGAAATCACGCCGCGCTTGATCTGGTCTTCCTCGATGGACTCGAACAGGGCCTTGAAGTTGCCCTCGCCAAAGCCCTGGTTGCCCTTGCGCTGGATGATCTCGAAGAAGATCGGGCCAATCACAGTATTGGTAAAAATCTGCAGCAGGATGCCGTCATCGCCCGGCGCGCCGTCGATCAGGATGCTCAGATCACGCAGCACATCGGTCGGCTCGCCATGCCCGGCCACGCGGGTATCGACCTTGTCGTAGTAAGTACCGGGAGTGACCATAAAATCCACGCCATTGGCGCGCAGCTGACGCACGGTGGCGTAAATGTCCTCGCTGCTCAGGGCGATATGCTGGATACCCTCGCCCTGGTACTCGCGGATAAATTCCTCGATCTGCGACTTGTCATCAGCCGACTCGTTGATCGGGATGCGGATCTTGCCGCAGGGTGCGGTCATGGCGCGCGACAGCAGGCCGGTAAGCTTGCCTTCGATATCGAAGTAGCGGATCTCGCGGAAGTTGGCGATGCGCTCGTAGAATCCCGACCACACGTCCATCTGCCCGCGTTTGACGTTGTGGGTCAGGTGATCCAGCTCTTTCAGGCCGACCGCGTTATCGTTCGGCGTGCGCCCTTCGATGTACTCGAAGTCGACGTCGTAGATGGTCTTGTCGCCGAAGCGGTCCACCAGATACAGCAGCGAACCACCAATACCTTCCACGCAGGGGATATTCAGCTCGCCGAAGTTGGCGTGGCTGCCCACCAGTTTGGCACCTTGGGATTCCACATAAGCGGCGGCCTGGGCGGCGTTCTGCACGCGGAAGGCCATGGCGCAGGCACTCGGGCCGTGCTTCAGGCCGAACTCGCGCACGTGCCCGGTGGGGCTGCCGTTAAGCACGAAGTTGATGTCGTTCTGCTGGAACAGCCAGACCTCTTTCGAGCGGTGCTTGGCCGTTTCGGTAAAGCCCATGGCAGTGAACAGCTCACGCAGCTGCTGGATGCCTTCCGGGGTCGGCGCGGTGTATTCAACGAACTCGAAGCCGTCGGTACCGATAGGGTTGTGCTGTTCGATCTTGTTCACGGCGTTCATTGCGCCTCCTCGTTGTTGTTTTGATCAGCCGCTGCGTCAGCGGGATTGACCTCATAACAACCGAGCGCAGCCCCGCTAACAAGCGGGCCCAGAGCACCCTGCCCCAGGCGCGGCTCAGGCTTTCGGCAAGTTTTTAATACACCCAGGAAAACAGCGTGTTTGCTGACTGCAAGCACCCACCATGTGTAACGATAAATTTACAAAGCGGTCGATTTAACTGCCAGGTGCGAGGCCGCATTGCCCCAGGCCTGATTGAAATCCACAACAAATCGCGGGCATGGCCCGCTCCTACGGGGAAACACCGGACGTAGGAGCGGGCCATGCCCGCGAAATAGCGATGCGTTTAATGCTTTGCTAGGAACCGTAGGGTGGATGACGCTTTACCCATCCACCAATGCGGCCTCGCGGTGGATGAAAAAGGCGTCATCCACCCTACTTTTGCCACAGAAGATCTCAGTGCTGCAGATGACCGTAGAGCTTGGCGTAGAGCCCGCCGTCAGCGATCAGTTGCTGGTGGCCGCCGTCTTCGGCGATGCTGCCGCCGTCGAATACCAGCACCCGATCCGCCTGTTTCACCGCGCTCAGGCGGTGGGCGATGATCAGCGTGGTGCGGCCATGCAGGAACTGGTTGAGCGCCTGGTGCAGGGCGTACTCGGTGGCGGCATCCAGGGCCGAAGTGGCTTCATCCAGAATCACCACTTTCGGTTCAGCCAGCACCATCCGGGCAATGGCCAGGCGCTGACGCTGGCCCCCGGACAGGCGTACGCCGGAGCGGCCGACAATGCTGTCCAGGCCCTGTGGCAAACCGCGAATGGTGTCTGCCAGCTGGGCGATTTCCAACGCGCGCCAGCAGGCCTCATCACTGCGCTCGCGGCCCATGCACAGGTTGGCGCGCACCGTGTCGTTGAACAGCGCCGGGTGCTGCAGCACCACCGCGACGTGTTCACGCACCGCTTCCAGGCCGATTTCTTCCTGACTGCTGCCGCCAAATCGAATGGTCCCGGCCTGCGGCGTATACAGGCCGAGCAGCAGCTGCACCAAAGTGCTCTTGCCGCCGCCGCTGGCACCGACTATGGCGACCTTCTCACCGGGTGCAATGCTCAGGTTGAGGTGATCCAGTACCGGTTCATCGTTATAGGCGAAGGTCAAATCGCTGACCTCGATACCCACCGTATCGCGGCCCTTGAATGGGTCGACGCGGCCGGGGTATTGCGGCTCGTCCTTGCGTGCCAGCAGCTCATTGATCCGCGTCAGCGCGCCGCCGGCGGCGTAGAAGGCATATTGCAGGCTAAGCAGTTGCTCGACCGGGCCGATCATAAACCACAGGTAGCTGAACACCGCGAGCATCTGGCCAATCGACAGGTCGGAGAACAGCACGGTGAGCATGGCGGCGGCGCGGAACACGTCGATGCCGAACTGGAACAGCAGGCCACTGGCGCGATTCGAGGCGTCGGTCTTCCATTGCGAGGCGACGGCGTAGTCGCGCACTTCCTTGGCGCGGCCACCGAGGCGACCGAGAAAGAAGCCCTGGCGGTTGCCGGCACGGATTTCCTGAATCGCTTCGAGGGTTTCAGTCAGCGCTTGGGTAAAACGCGAGGTGCTGTCGTTTTCCAGCTTCTTCAGGTGTTTGACCCGTTTGCCCAACAGCACCGTGGCGTAGATCACCAGGGGGTTGAACAGCAGAATCAACAGCGCCAGCTGCCAGTGCATCCAGATCAGGATCGCCGAGGTGCCGGCCAGGGTCAGCACCGCCACCAGAAAGCGGCTGAGGGTTTCGCCAACAAATTTATCCAGGGTGTCCAGGTCGGTGACCAGGTGAGTGGTCACGGTGCCGCCGCCGAGGCTTTCGTATTCGCCGAGGGAAATGCGCTTGAGTCGCTCGATCAGGCGCATGCGGATGCGGTAGACGATGTCCTTGGACAGCCGGGCAAACAGCCGCGCCTGCAGCACGTTGAAGATCAGTGCACCGCCGCGCAGAAACAGGGTCAGCACCAGCATCAGGCCGATATAGCCGGCAGCGGTTTCCCAGTTGGCCGGCAGGAAGTTGTCCATCACCTTGAGTGCGGCATCACCGTCGTTGAGCAACACTTCGTCGACCAGCAGCGGCAGCAACAGCGGAATCGGCACGCTGCACAGGGTGGCAAACACCGCCACCAGATTGGCCAGGATCAGGGCTTTTTTATGCTGCAGGGCCAGCCGACGAATTTCCGCCCAACTCAAACGATCAGGCATGGGTAACCCGCTCCAGCCAACGCGCGAGCAAAGGCTGCAGCACATCCAGGGGTTGATAGCCGTTGGTCAGCAACGCTAGCTGGCCGTTGCGTTCGGCCAACAGGGTGGGAAAGCCGGCGATGCCCAGATCCTGAGTCCAGCTGAAATCAGCGGCGGTGGCGGCTCGCTGCGCGGCGCTGTCGAAGGCTTCGGCAAACACGATGCGCGGAATCCCGGCGCGCTCGGCCAACTCCACCAGCACGCTGGCGCGGGTGACATCCACGCCTTCGGTATAGAACGCGCGCTGGATCAACTGAGTCAGCGGCCAGACCAGCTCGGGAGCCAGGTTGCGCGCCGTAACCAATGCACGGCAGGCCGGCTCGGTGTCATAGATCAAGCCTTCGGGCAAACCGGCGTTGAAGTTGAACAGCTGGCCGGTACTGGCATTCACCGCCTGCCAGTACCCCAGGTAACGCACGCGGGCGGCAGCATCGATGGCCACACCATCACGGCGCAAGCCACCCAGTACCAACTGCAGGCCGACGCCTTCCGCAGCGGCCTGCTCGGCGAGGGACTCGAGCACCGGAGCAAAGCCCCAGCACCATGAACACATCGGGTCCATCACATAGAGCAGGCGTGCTTGCATGCTTAAGCCTCGCGGTGTAGTCGGGGGTTGTAGCCCAGCGGATGCGGCTGATTACGTGCCTTGGCCAGCTCGATCTGGCGCTGACGCTCGCGGGCGCCGGCGCGGGTTTTCTCTGGCAGCGAATCCCAGCAATGCGGGCAGCTGACGCCAGGGGTGTAGAACTCAGACTGGCGATCTTCCACCGACACCGGCGTGCGGCAGGCGTGGCACTGGTCGTAATCGCCTTCGCTGAGGTCATGACGCACAGTAACCCGGTTATCGAAAACGAAGCAGTCGCCCTGCCACTTGGTCTCTTCCTGCGGCACTTCTTCGAGGTACTTGAGAATGCCGCCCTTCAGGTGGAAAACCTCCTCAAACCCTTCACCGAGCATATAGCTGGAGGCCTTCTCACAACGGATGCCACCGGTGCAGAACATTGCGACTTTCTTGTGCTTGGCCGGGTCGAAGTGCGCCTTGATGTAGTCGGGAAATTCGCGGAACGACTTGGTTTTCGGGTCTACCGCGCCTTCAAAGGTGCCAATCGACACTTCGTAATCGTTGCGCGTATCGATCAGCAGCACTTCGGGGTCTGAGATCAGCGCATTCCAGTCCTTGGGCTCAACGTAGGTGCCGACCTTCTGGTTCGGGTCGACGCCGGGCACGCCCAGGGTGACGATTTCCTTCTTCAGCTTGACCTTGGTGCGATAGAACGGTTGCTCGTCGCAGTAGGATTCTTTGTGGTCGATATCGGCCAGACGCGGATCGAGATCAAACCAGGCCATCAGGCCATCGATAGCGGCACGCGAACCGGAGACGGTGCCGTTGATGCCCTCTTCGGCCAGCAGCAAGGTGCCTTTGACGCCGTTATCCAGCATGCATTGCAGCAGCGGCTCGCGCAGGGCGTGGAAGTCCGGCAGGGAAACGAATTTATACAGCGCGGCGACAACGATCTTGTCAGTCATGTGCAAGTCCTTCAGTAGTCGCCCACGTAAAGGGCGGACCGGGATACAAAAAAATACGCCGGCCCAGGTTGTTCACCTAGAGCCGGCGGGGGCGGCAGTTTACTGTCGTTCAAGCATCCCGTGTAGAGGCGAATTGCCTCAGTGGCCGCCCTTGCAGGTCGGCGAAGCCGGAGCCACGCCCTGCTGCGACCATTCATCGGGCGTGTAGGTGTGCAGCGCCAGGGCGTGAATCTGCCCCATCAGCTCACCGACAGCGGCATAGACCTTCTGATGACGCTTGACCGCATTCAGGCCAGCAAACTGTTCACTGACGATCACCGCCTTGTAATGGGTTTCCAGGCCACGGCTGTGCATATGGCTTTCATCCAGCACCTCAAGGTGCTGGGGTTGCAGGCTCAGCAGAGCGGCTTGCAGCAAATCGACTTTCGGCATGGGTACTGTCACTCAGGGCTTCTTTGGAGTCAGTTTGCTGGTCATTTCCGCCAACAGCTGGTTGACCTTGGGTACGGCGGCTTCCAGCTTGCCCTGGGTCAACTGCGCCGACTGCGCGGTCAGTGTCGGCATTTTCTCCAGGACTTTCTTGCCCAGCGGCGACTCGTAGAAACGAATCAGGTCCTGCATTTCCTGCTCGTTAAAGTTACTGGTGTAGAGCTTGACCATATCCGGCTTGAGCTTGTCCCAGCCTACGGCATGCTCCAGGGCGGCATTGGCCTGGGCCTGGTAGGTTTCCAGCACAGCCTTCTCGCTTTGCGGCGCATTGCTCTCGGCAAAACGCTGGGCAAACATCTGCTGCACCTGGGCATACACCGGTACCGCCAGCTTGTCGGCGCGGGCCAGCAGCAGGAAACGCTCGGCGTCAGCGGCGTGGCTTTTGGCATCAGCGAGCACCTGAGCACTACCGCACGTCAGTATTAAGGCAGCGCAAAAGGCAGGTAAACGTGACATGTACTACTCCTGAGGAAGGGAATGAGTGCTGTTGGACTCAATTGCCGGCATTTTGTGCCCAAGCGCGGGTCACACTCAAGTCAGTGAGCGCGTCGATCAACTCACACTACAACTGTGCACTGGCGCACTGCCTGGTTAAAGGCCAAAATGCCAGCACTTGCCGAGCAGGCCAATGCCTGTGCATGCTCGGCCAGATAAGCCATCTTCTGCTTCAGCGTGCCGGCGCTCAAAAGGCGAGGCACCAGCACACACATGGACGTGTCGATGAACAGCTTCACTCACCCAGAGCCTCTTGCCGCCATCGCGCTATGCGATAGCCACGGCCTGCTTAACCCGCAGGCCATCGGCTGGTCGCCCAGACCGATGATTGATTGCGCGATACCCGGGCACTTCGGCCGGCGCAAACGCTGGAACCATTGGTGCATCACCACCCCGCAGTGGATGCTCTCGTTTACCCAGGCCGACCTCGACTACCTGGGTTATGCCGCTGCCTACTTCCTTGATCTGCAAAGCGGCCAAGCCGTCGCCTACAGCCAATACCGCCTGTTCGGCCGTGGCTGTGACCTGCCAGACCAACCGCAGGCCAGCCACGAATTCAACCACCCACGCCTGCAACTGCGCGTGGCTGAACACACCGGACGCACGCGCATCACCATCAATGCGCCAGATATTGGCGGCCAACCGCTGCAAGTAGCCCTGGATATTCAGCGCCCTGCCCACCTGGACTCGGTCAACCTGGTCGCCCCGCTCGGTCCGCATAGCTTTCACGCCACCAGCCGCCAACTGGGCCTGCCCTGCAGTGGCAGCGTGCAGTTGGGCAAACAGCATTACAGCTGCGTCACCGGGCAAAGTTTTGCCTCGCTGGATTTCGGCCGTGGCGTCTGGCCACTCAACAGCCACTGGACCCGCGCCGCCTTTGCTGCGCCGGGCGGTATCGCCGGCAACTTCGGCGCCGGCTGGACGGACCACAGCGGACTGTCGGAAAACACCCTGTGGTTTGGCGGCGAACTGCAGCATCTGGATACTCCCATCACCATTACCCAGGCGCCGCACAACCCACTGGCCCCCTGGCAACTGCGCAGCCCGGATGATGCCGTACAGCTGACCTTCAGCCCACGCCAGCGCCACCAGGCCTACCGTCGGCTCGGGCCGTTCTATGCAGATACGCAGCAGTGGTTCGGACATTTCGAGGGTGTTCTGCGCGGCCCGGAAGGTGAGCGCGTGCCGGTCAACAACGCCCTTGGCTGGCTGGGTGAGACCCGCGCACGCTGGTAATCGGCCATCGATGTTGAACCTCTACTGATGCATAGCGACCTAAGCTGAGATACGCCCAGGCTGGCAATCGCCGGCCGGGCAACTCGTTTGCTGCATGCGCAACCATCAGGAGAGCCGCCATGAGCCGCACTGAAACCGACAGCCTGGGCCCGATTGAAGTCCCTGAAGAGGCGTATTGGGGGGCACAGACCCAACGCTCACTGATCAATTTCGCCATCGGCCAGGAGCGCATGCCCTTGCCGGTGGTACACGCCCTGGCGCTGATCAAGAAGGCTGCCGCGCGAGTCAATCAGCGCATTGGTGAATTGCCGGCCGATCTGGCCCGACTGATCGAGCAGGCCGCCAACGAGGTGCTGGCCGGCCAGCATGATGAGCAATTTCCCCTGGTGGTCTGGCAGACCGGCAGCGGCACGCAAAGCAATATGAACGTCAATGAAGTGATCGCCGGGCGCGCCAACGAACTGGCCGGCAGCGGCCGTGGCGGCAAGACGCCGGTGCACCCCAACGATCATGTCAATCGCGCGCAAAGCTCCAACGACAGCTTCCCCACCGCCATGCATATCGCCGCCGTGCAGGCGGTGCAGCAGCAACTGCTGCCCGCCGTGCGCGAGCTGCGTGATGGACTGCAGGAACAAGCTGAACGCCATGCACGGCTGGTCAAGACCGGGCGCACACACATGATGGACGCCACACCGATGACCTTCGGCCAGGAGCTATCAGCCTTTGTCGCGCAGCTGGGTTATGCCGAACGGGCCATCCAGGCCGCTCTGCCGGCCGTCTGTGAACTGGCCCAGGGCGGCACGGCAGTCGGCACCGGATTGAATTCACCGCAAGGTTTTGCCGACGCCATGGCCGCCGAACTGGCCGCTTTAAGTGGCCTGCCGCTGGTCAGCGCACCGAACAAATTTGCCGCCCTGTCCGGCCACGAGCCGCTGGTGGCGCTATCAGGCGCCTTGAAAACCCTCGCAGTCGGCCTTATGAAGCTTGCCAATGACCTGCGTTTACTGGGCTCCGGCCCGCGCGCAGGCTTTGCCGAGGTGCGCTTGCCGGCCAATGAGCCGGGCAGCTCGATCATGCCGGGCAAGGTCAACCCTACTCAATGCGAGGCGCTGTCAATGCTGGCCTGCCAGGTTCTCGGTAACGACACCACGATTGCCTTTGCCGCGAGCCAGGGCCATCTGCAGCTCAACGTGTTCAAGCCGGTGATCATTCACAACCTGCTGCAATCGATACGCTTACTCGCGGACGGCTGCCATAACTTCCAGCAGCACTGCGTGGCTGGTCTGCAACCCGACGCGGCGAAAATGGCCGAACACCTGGAGCGTGGCCTGATGCTGGTGACTGCGCTGAACCCGCATATCGGCTACGACAAAGCCGCACAGATCGCCAAGCAGGCCTATCAGGACGGCACCACCCTGCGCGAAGCAGCGCTGCAACTGGGCTACCTGAGCAATGAACAATTCGACGCCTGGGTGCGTCCCGAAAACATGCTGGAGGCGGGTCAACATGAGTGAAGCGGCAAAGAGCGGCGCAACACCACTGGAAGGTGATGGCAAACGCATCCTGATGATTCTCGGCACACCGAAGGGCAACAGCTTCTGCCATGCCCTCGGTGAAGCCTATGCCCAGGGTGCCCGTAGCAAGGGTCACGTGGTGCGCCAGTTGAAGCTAGGCGAGATGAGCTATGACCCGGTGCTGCGTGATGGCTACGAGCAAAGCCAGCAACTGGAGCCCGACCTGCTGGAGGCGCAGCGGCAGATTCATTGGGCCGAACACCTGGTATTCGTCTACCCAGTCTGGTGGGGCGGCATTCCCGCGCTGCTCAAGGGCTTCTTCGACCGCACCTTTCTGCCGGGCTTTGCCTTCAAGTACCGCAAGCGCTCGCAACTCTGGGACAAGCTGCTGACGGGGCGCACGGCTGACCTGCTGGTGACCATGGATACCCCGCCCTGGTACTTCCGCTGGATCTATGGGGCTCCCGGGCATCGGCAGATGACCCGCACCATCCTCGGTTTCAGCGGCATCAAAACCCGCCGCCTGGCCGAATTCGCCCCGGTGCGCCCCTCCAGCGAAGAACAACGTCAGAGCTGGTTGCGCCGCGCGGAAAGCCTCGGCGTGAAAGCCTAGTCGCCGAGGTACTCACGGGCTTTCAGGCCGACAAAACGGCGGCCTGAGTTGTCATCGCTGGCACTCCACTCCTCGGGTGAGAACAGCTGAAACAGGCCAATGCGGCAAAGTGTGGGTACGGCCAGTTCCAGCTCACGCTCGACCTCGCCGCGCTCACCCTGGTTGTACAGGTCGATGTTGTGCAGCATGGTGGCCACCGTTCCCGTCTGTACACGGCTGCCATCGCGCAAGGTCACTGCCGGCAAAGATTGCTCCCCGGCAGCAAGGATCTTGCCGTTAATCCGTGCCAATTCATCATTGCTCATTTCAAGACTCCTAAAGGAACCACGCCGCTCTTGCGGGCTTTCCAGCTGGCTACCAGCGATGGGCCGAGCGCCGTCAACGCCGAGCCCAGCACCACCAGCACCGCACCACCATAGGCCAACCAGTTGATCTGCTCGGGCTGCACATGGTCAGGCCACCAGCTAGCGGCCAGCGCCACCGAAGCAAACGTCACCAGCGGGGTGATGGCTAGCGCCGCGCTTACCCGTGAAGCCTCCCAGTGAGCCAACGCCTCGGCAAACGCGCCATAGGCCACCAGCGTATTCAGGCAGCAGGCAAACAGCAGCCAGCCCTGCAGCGGGCTTAACTCAAGTGCTTGCAGCGGGTGCGCCCAGGGCGTCAGCAGTACAGCGCAGGCCAGGTAGATCACCATCATCACCTGCAGCGAGTTCCACACCGTCAGCAGCTGTTTCTGCGCCAAGCCATAAAACGCCCAGACAAACGCCGCCAGCAACACGATCAGCACACCGGTGGTGTAAGCCGTCAGCGAAGTCAGCAGCTCATCCAGACGTTGGTTGAAGAACAAGACAAAACCGATCAGCAGCACCAGCAAGCCCAGCCCCTGGCCGAGGCTGAAACGCTCGCGGAAGATAAAAATACTGCTGACCAGCAGCAGAATCGGCGCCACCTGAATCACCAGCTGGGTCGTGCCGGGACTGAGCAAATTGAGGCCAACCAGATACAGCACATAGTTGGCGGTCAACCCGGCAATCGCCAGCAGCAGAAGCCAGGCGCCCTTCTTGCCCAATGGGCGGAATGCCGGCAGACGTTTGCTGGCAGCCAGGTAGGCGAGCAGGATGGAGCCGGAAACCAGCAGGCGAAACCAGGTCACCGTAACCGGGTCCATCACCTGCAGCACTTCCTTGAGTTTGATCGGCAGCACGCCCCACAACACCGCAGTCAGCAGCGCGAGAAACAAACCATAGAGCCAGCGACCGGAAGAAATGTGCATAAACGCCTCGCAACAGCACCGCAACCTTTGCCCTATGCAGGTTGGGGCAGCAACACAGCATTCTAGGTCGCCACTAATAACCGGCACAGCCACAGCCAGGCGCAGCTATTCGCGGCAACTGTACTGATGGCCGCACAGCATCAAGTCAGCCTTATGGCGTCAAAAAATATGAAAAACGGAAAAACCACGCCGAATTTCGGCAAAAACGACCATTTGTCGTTATTTAGTGCAGCCAGAAAAACGCCGTTTAGACTGACCTCAGCAGCTCATTTTGCGGGAGGTTCATTTATGTTCGGCCAACGCAATATCGACCATAACCCAGGCACCCACTACCGCAGCGAACGCGTTAGCGCGGTCAACGGCCAGTTCTTCTTCTCCACCCGCGAGGGCACCCTGGAAGGCCCCTACTTCAACCGAACGGATGCCGAACGCGAGATCGCCTTCTATATCCGCCGAATGATTCAGGCCAACGAGATCATCGAGAGCCGCGCGTTCTGAACGCAAAACCAGCCAATAAAAAACCGCGACATGTCGCGGTTTTTTATGGCCTGCCATCCATGGCGGCCACCCTCCGGGCCGTCGCTACGCGACGTTAAAAATTCCCCCGGTAATTTTTTATTGGCTCAACTCCAGCGCTGATCAGCGCACCGCTTCAAACAGCCCGGTTGCGCCCATACCGCCGCCTACACACATGGTGACGATGCCGTAGCGCAGCTTGCGCCGTTGTAGCTCACGTACAAGATGGCCAACCTGACGCGAACCGGTCATGCCGAACGGGTGGCCGATGGAGATCGAGCCGCCATTGACGTTGTACTTGGCGTTGTCGATTTCCAGACGGTCGCGTGCATACAGGCACTGCGAAGCAAACGCCTCATTGAGTTCCCACAGGTCGATATCGGCAACGCTCAGGCCCTTGGCCTTGAGCAGTTTGGGCACCGAGAACACCGGACCGATGCCCATTTCATCTGGCTCGCAACCAGCGGCAACAAAGCCACGGAAGTACGCCAGCGGCTTGAGGCCCAGCTCGATGGCTTTTTCCAAGCTCATCACCAGGGTCATCGACGCGCCATCGGACAGCTGCGAGGCATTGCCTGCAGTGACCGAACCGTCGTCGGCAAATACCGGCTTGAGCGCAGCGAGGCTTTCCAGGGTGGTGTCGGCGCGGTTGCAGTCGTCGTGAGTGACGATGCCGTCAACGATGCTCTTCTCGCCGGTGGCTTTGTCTTCAACCTGATACTTGACGTGCATCGGCACGATTTCATCGTCGAACAGGCCTTCGGCCTGCGCTCGCGCAGTGCGCTGCTGGCTCTGCAGGGCGTAGGCGTCCTGGGCCTCGCGGCTAACGTTGTAACGGCGGGCGACGATCTCGGCGGTCTGCCCCATGGGGTAATAGATACCCGGCACATCTTTTTGTAGCAGCGGGTTGAACAGGTTCTGCGTGTTCATGCTTTTCATGGTCATGGTGATCGACTCGACGCCGCCCGCCACGATCACATCACTGCAGCCGGACGCCACCTGGTTGGCAGCAATCGCAATGGCCTGCAGGCCCGAGGAGCAGAAACGGTTGAGGGTCATGCCCGCCACGTTGGTGCCCAAGCCGGACAGCACGGCCACGTTGCGGCCGATGTTCATGCCCTGGGCGCCTTCATTGGAACCGGCGCCGACGATGCAATCATCCACCAGCGCCGGGTCGATACCGGTGCGCGCCAGCAGTGCATTTACGCAATGAGCCGCCATGTCGTCTGGACGGGTCAGATTGAACTTGCCACGGAAGGACTTGGCCAAACCAGTCCGTACGCTGTCAACGATCACCACTTCACGCATGTCGCACCTCATTGTTATTGGGTTCAATTGCCAACAAGGATAAAGCCGGGCAATCTCGCTCGGCGACGATCATTCATCAGCCGTATGCGCGACCATCCCGTGCCCATGCGCAGCCGCTGCTCAGCCCTTGGCGAAGGCCGCCTCAAGCGCCTGGTTGATGGTGCGCAATACCTTGATCCGGGCAAAGCGTTTGTCATTGGCTTCCACCAACGTCCACGGGGCGATTTCCGTGCTGGTACGGTCGACCATATCGCCCACTGCATCGCGGTACAGCGGCCACTTGTCGCGGTTGCGCCAGTCTTCTTCGGTGATCTTGAAACGCTTGAAGGGAATCTGCTCGCGCGCTTTGAAGCGCTCCAGCTGGGTTTGCTGATCGATCGACAGCCAGAACTTCACCAACACCACACCGGCGTCGCTGAGCTGCTCTTCAAAGTCATTGATCTCGCCATAGGCGCGCAGCCAGTCGCCGGTGCTGCAAAAGCCCTCGACCCGCTCCACCAGCACCCGGCCATACCAGGAGCGATCAAACACGGTGAACTTGCCGCGCGGCGGAATATGCCGCCAGAAGCGCCACAGATAGGGCTGCGCGCGCTCTTCTTCGGTCGGCGCGGCAACCGGGACGATGCGGTACTGACGGGGATCGAGCGCACCAATCACCCGACGAATCGCCCCGCCCTTGCCCGCCGCATCGTTGCCTTCGAACACCGCGATCAGCGAATGGCGGCGCATGCGCTTGTCACGCATCAGGCTGGACAGTCGCGCCTGCTCAATCACCAGTTGCTCGTTGTAGCTGTCCTTGTCCAATGCCTGGGTCATGTCCAGGCTGTCGATCAAGCCACGCTCATCCAGGCTCGAGGTCAGCGGCGCGGCATGTGGGTGTGGCAGCGGCTGGCTTTGCGCCTTCAGCGCCGCTTGCAGGCCATCGAGCAGGATGCGCCCGACAGTCAGGCTGCGGTAATGTTCATCCACGCCCTCCACCACATACCAGGGCGCGTAATCACGGCTGGTGCGGCGCAATACACGCTCGCCGACCCGCACAAACTTGTCGTAGGTCTTCGACTGCTGCCAGTCCAGCGGGCTGATCCGCCAACTGTGCAGCGGGTCGTCCTGCAGTGCCTTGAGGCGCGCCTTCATCTGCTGCTTGGACAGATGAAACCAGAACTTGAAGATCAGTGTGCCCTCGTCACAAAGCATGCGCTCCAGCCCCAAGGTGCTGTCGATGGCTTGATCGAGTACGGCATTCTTGATCCGCCCGTGCACCCGCCCCTGCAGCATCTGGCTGTACCAGTTGCCGAAGAAGATGCCAATGCGCCCCTTGGGCGGCAATTGCCGCCAGTAGCGCCAGGCCGGCGGCCGCGCCAGTTCCTCATCGGTCTGCTGGTCGAAGGTGTTGACTTGAATCAGCCGGGCGTCCATCCACTCGTTGAGCAGTTTGACCGTCTCGCCCTTGCCCGCGCCCTCGATGCCATCGATCAGGATAAGCACGGCAAAACGCCCTTGCTGCTGCAACTCGTACTGCGCCTCCAGCAGCGCCTCGCGCAGTGCTGGGGCTTCGGCCTCATAGGTTTCTTTATCGATGCTGCGGCCGATCTCGGCGGATTCGAACATAGCCAACTCCCTGACAATATCGTTTGAGCCTAGCGGATCGGCAGTGGCTGTGGCCAAAGCTGTTGTGGGATTCACTCAGCGCCGGGTGATCAACCCCTGCTTGGCCACCCGCGTCAGCTGACGCACCGTCTCTTCCAACTGCGCGTCGCTTGGCGCCTGGATCACCGCCATATCGAAGTGATTGCTGGCAAAGCGCGCCAGGGATTCGCCATCGCGAACAAAGTTGATCAGAAAGGTACGCGGCCCCGGCCAGCGCTTGGGCCAGCCGTCGAGGTAGCGCAGCAGGGTCGGCTGGTGGCTGCCGCCCAGGAGAATTTTCGGATTGTGCAGGGTTAGCCCGGATGTGATCGGGGCCAGGCGAATAAGCGGTTGGGGACAGTGCATCGATATGTCTCCGCCTCATTGGGTCCGCTGGGCAGCGGTGAGAGGCGACACCGAACCAGCGCTTTAGCGGAATTTCAAAGCCTCCGAAGAGTGCTTCTCAGGGCGCTGCAATCAGCAGTTAACCCGGCGCCCCGCAAGTAGCTGTTTAAATCGGCGCATGGGTGGGCATCCTAGAGAAGCCTGCGCAGCACTGTCAAGGCGCTCGGCTGCGGCCATGCCCAACCACCCCAACCTTTGATTGGTGGCACCTTTCATCAGCCTGCCAGACTGGCTGTTTGCCGCCGGCGCGCAGGCCGCTGCTCCGTCATCTGGGGCCTGAATCCAGGTCCACGCCGTTTCACCCCGTAACAAACCCGCAGCACTGCGCCTGCAGCGGGTTGCGCACAACTTCGATGTAGCGCCCGTAGCAGAGGGCTACACGGCTGTTCACGGCTACTGGCATGGTTCCTGCCAATACCCCTGGGCTGATGTACACGCCACGGGATGGGCGTTTTGGTTGCATGGACTGCCTTGAACTGCCCGATCAACCCTAGCGAGAGCACCAATGAACAACAATAAAACCCTGCTCGCCCTCTGCCTGGGCGCCGGTTTACTGGCCTCCGGCAATACTCATGCTTTCTGGTTCGGCTCCTCCGGCTACACCCAGACCAAATACCCGGTTGTACTGGCCCACGGCATGCTCGGTTTCGACAGCATCCTCGGGGTCGACTACTGGTACGGCATCCCCGCCGCGCTACGCCGTGACGGCGCCAGTGTGTACATCACCGAAGTCAGCCAACTGAACACCTCGGAAGCCCGCGGCGAAGAACTGCTGGCCCAGGTAGAAGACATTGTCGCCATCAGCGGCAAGCCCAAGGTCAACCTGATCGGCCATAGCCATGGCGGGCCGACCATTCGCTATGTCGCCGCCGTCAGCCCTAATTTGATTGCCTCGGCCACCAGCGTCGGTGCGCCGCACAAGGGCTCGGCCACCGCCGACTTTATCCGTCAGGTGCCACCAGGCTCGGCCGGGGAAACCTTGCTCGCCGGCATCGTCAACGGGCTCGGCACGCTGATCAACTTCCTCTCCGGCAGCTCCAGCACCAGCCCGCAGAACGCGCTGGGCTCGCTGGAATCGCTCAACAGCCAGGGCGCGGCGCGCTTCAACGCCAAGTTCCCGCAGGGCATTCCGACCACCGCCTGCGGTGAAGGCGCCTACAGCGTGAATGGCGTGCGCTACTACTCCTGGAGTGGCACCAGCCCGGTGACCAACATCATCGACCCGAGCGACCTGCTGCTGGGCGCCACCGCGCTGACCTTCAAGGGCGAAGCCAACGATGGTCTGGTTGGTCGCTGCAGCTCGCGCATGGGCAAGGTGATCCGCGATAACTACCGAATGAACCACCTCGACGAGGTTAACCAGACCCTCGGTCTGACCAGCCTGTTCGAGACCGACCCGGTCACGGTCTATCGCCAGCACGCCAACCGCCTGAAAAACGACGGCCTGTAACCGCTTCGCCAGGGGCTGCAACAGCCCCTGGCGTTTCTTCTGCCTCGCCTAGCCAAACCCGCATGAAGAGTGCCTGTGAAAAAACTTCTGTTGTTGTCCCCGTTATTGTTCGCCGCCTGCCTGGCCCTCGCGCTGTACCTGCAACCCGTGGATATTCCAGCGCAGCTCGGCGCTGATACAGCTGCGCCTGCGGTGGAAAGCGCTTACTCAGCGCCGGCCAATCAAACCCAGCACAAGCCGAAGAACGCGGCTGATCCATTGAAAACTCTGCCCGCCTCATTCGGCGGCACCACGGTGGATGGCGCCTTTCGCTTGGATGCCGATGGCAACCTGCTGATCAGCGAAGACATCCGGCGGATCTTCGATTATTTCCTTGCCGCAGTGGGTGAAGAACCGCTGCGCACCAGCGTCGAGCGGCTGCGCGCTTATATCGCCGCAGAGCTGCCGGCCAATGCCCGCGAGCAGGCTCTGGCCCTGCTCAACCAGTACCTCGACTACAAGCGCGAGCTGGTGCTGCTCGAACGCGAGCTGCCACAGATGGCCAATCTGGATGCCTTGCGTCAGCGTGAAGCCGCTGTGCAGGCGCTGCGCGCACGGATTTTCGATAGCCAAACGCAACAAGCGTTCTTTGCCCGCGAAGAGGCCTACAACCAGTTCACCCTGCAACGCCTGGCGATTCTGCATAACAGCCAGCTGGACGATGCCGGCAAAGCCGCTGCCGTCGACCAACTGCGCAACAGCCTGCCTGCCGAGATGCAGGACACCGTGCTGCCGCAACTGCAGAACGAGCTGCGTCAGCAAACCGCGCAACTGCAAGCCGCCGGCGCCAAACCGGAACAGATTCGCCAGCTACGCCAGCAACTGGTTGGCGCCGAAGCCACCCAGCGCCTCGAAGTGCTCGACCAGCAAAGGCAAACCTGGAAAAAGCGCATTGCCCAATACAGCACTGAAAAGGCCGCCATCGAAAACAACCCCGGCATGAGCGCCAGCGACAAACGCGCAGCCATCGCCCAGTTGGCCGCAGAGAACTTCGATGAACGCGAGCAACTGCGCCTGGAAGCCGCCGAACAGCTGGCGACGCAGAACAAACCCAAACCCTGAAACGTAAAAAGCCCACCGAAGTGGGCTTTTTACTGGCTGCTGCCGAGTCGCTTAACCAGCGATGCGCTTGTCCAGCGACAGCTTGCCAGCACCTTCAATCAGGATCGCTACGCTGATCGCCAGCAGGGCCAGGGCAAACTCATAACCGTTGTTGCTCATAAAGAAGCCATTGGCCAGGTGTACCGTGGCAATTGCCACCACCATGGTCACTGCCAGCACCGCAGCCGCAGGGCGCGCCAGCAGACCGATGATCAAGGCAATACCACCGAAGAACTCGGCGCTACCGGCCATCAGCGCCAGCAGGTAGCCCGGCGCCAGGCCGATGCTTTCCATCCACTGGCCTACGCCTTCCAGGCCGTAACCACCAAACCAGCCAAACAGCTTCTGCGCGCCGTGGGCGGCGAAGGTGATGCCGGCGATGATGCGCAGCACGGTCAGGCCATAGCCAGCTTGAGTTGCAACAACAGATTTGATCAGAGCGTTCATGTGCAGCAGTCCTTGTAGTGGGGAGTTGGTGGAACGAAGATTAAACCAATTAACCAATATTTAAAGCGGATAAAATCGCTATAAAATATCGAATTATTTAATAAATCTACATTCTCAACCTGCGCGCTAAGGCTCCAATAGATAGCGCTCACGGTCATAAGCAAGGTAGTACTTATTCACGCTATTCACATAGCTGACCACGCCCATGCCCATCTGCTCCATCGCTACCCGCTCAACCTGAAAGAACCACTGGTTGGGGTTCAGGCCACGCCTGCGTGCTTCCGCACGCAGGCTTTGCACCCGTTGCGGGCCCATGTTGTAGCCGGCCAGGATAAAGGCCATGCGCTCGCGCTCGTTAAGCTGCGGGCTGTTGAAATAGTTGCGACGAATCATCGCCAGGTACTTGGCGCTGGCCTGCACATTGTTATCCAGCACGCCGATATTGCTTACGCCCACGCTGCGCGCCGCCGCCGGGGTAATCTGCATCAGCCCGGTGGCGCCACCGGCCCCGCGCGCGGCGGGGTTAAGGGTCGACTCCTTGAAGGCCACGGCAGCCAGGGCCAACCAGTCGAAATCATGCTGAGTGGCATAGCGTTGCAGTACCGGGCGGACTTTTTCCAGGCGCTGCCGCTCGGTGCGGCCCAGCGGGTAATGCACCTTGTACAGGCGCCGGTAGACGCGCTGGAACGCCGCGTCCTGATCCGCTGGGTCACGGTAACCCTTGAGAAAGCGGTCGATGCTCGCGCCGAGCATCGGTGTGTCGCGGCGCACGTACCAGCGCATATCACCGTCGCTGGCCAATTGCAGATGGCGGTCTAGGCGCAGCTTGGGCATCACCTTGGCCCAGCGCTCGGCAATTGGCTGCTCGACCGCCGTAACGCTGAAGATGCCGGCCTGAACCATTTCCAGCACGTCCTCGACTGCCAGGCTTGGGTCGACCCATTCGACGATAATCGGCGAGCGCTTGCTGTCGATCAGGCGCTGGTTGACCGCCCGCACCGCTTCCCCCGCCACGCTGCCCGCAGGCAAGGCCAGGCTGCGCCCGGAGAGCTGTTCGAGGTTCTGGTAACGGCGGTTACCCTGTTTGGCGACGATGATCAGCGGCACATTGCTGCGGATCGCCGCGCTCGCGCTGAGCTTGCTGCCGCGCGGAATATTCAGCAGTTCACCGGGGGCAACCAGATCACCCTCGCCGCGCTGCAAGGCAGCCAGCAGTTGGTCCTTGGCGCGCGGAATGATCTTCAGTTTGAGCGTGCGGCCATCGCGCGAGTTGCGATTGAGGTACTGTTCAAAGGCGCGCATACGCTGGTACTCGACGCCAATGCTCTGGCCCTTGACCTCACCCGAGCTGTTGCGGCTCTGGTTGACTAGCACGCGTAACTCACCACTGCTGCGAATGCTCGCCAGGTCACGGGCGGCCTTGGGCTGTTCGACTTCCAGCGGGCCAGCCACGCGCGCCACCGCTGTACACGACAGCAGCAATAGGCAGCAGGTGAGCAGCACTCGCAACATCAAGGCTCCAGGGGCGGAATCGGTCGACAGATCAGTGCAGCGGCTCGTCTGAACAGGCTGGGTACAAGGCAACTGACCCCTCGCGCGGGGCGCGGAGGTTGGCACAGCCCGTCCATGGATGCCAGCCAGCAATCACATACAACATCATGTTCAAGCTTTAAGTAGCTGTATTTGTTAGCTTTTAATCTATTAAAAAAGCTCTGTTATGCTGCTCAATCAATTTAGCAGGTAGCACCATGCAACTCATCGACATCGGCGTCAATCTGACTCACCCAAGCTTTGCCGAACAACGCGAAGCACTCCTCGCTCGCGCTTATGCGGCAGGCATCCAGCAAATGTTGCTGACCGGCACCAGCCTGGCGGAAAGTCAGCACGCCCTGGAGCTGTGCCGGCAGTTGGATGACAGCGCCGAGCATTTGTTCAGCACCGCCGGTATTCACCCTCACGATGCCAGCAGCTGGAACAGCGACAGCCATGCGCAGCTCAAGGCCCTGCTGGCCGATCCCAGGGTGCGCGCGGTGGGCGAATGCGGGCTGGATTTCAACCGCGACTTCTCACCCCGGCCGCAACAGGAGCAGGTGCTGGAGCAGCAACTGGCCCTGGCGGTAGAACTGCAACTGCCGGTGTTTCTGCACGAACGTGATGCTAATGAACGCCTGCTGGCGATCCTGCGGCACTTCCGCGACCAGCTGCCGGCGGCCGTGGTGCACTGCTTTACCGGGGAAAAGCGCGCGCTGTTCAACTACCTGGATATGGACCTACATATCGGCATCACCGGCTGGATCTGCGACGAGCGCCGCGGCAGCCATCTGCATCCACTGGTCAAGGAAATCCCCCGTGGCCGCCTGATGCTGGAAAGTGATGCGCCCTTCCTGCTGCCACGCAGCCTGAGGCCGAAACCGAAGAACGGGCGTAACGAGCCGGCGTTTCTCGTGGAGGTGTTGCGTGAAGTGGCGCAGCACCGCGGTGAAACCGAACAGGTAGTGGCGGCCCATACCAGCGCTGCGGCCCAGGCCTTCTTCAACCTGCCTGCATTCAAGGGCGCGGCCAGCTAATTGCCCAATAGCGCGGTGCAGGCAGGCTTGTTGATAAGGATCAATAGATCCGCTGTGAGGCTGAGCGACACTACTGGCACTTTGCCAAGCCTTCACCTCACACAGAGACACCTGCATGGGCCATTGGATCAGCGACCTTTCCCTGAAGTACAAATTCTGGGCCGTAAATGCCGTAGCGTTCTTTACTACGCTGCTGCTGGTGCTCTACGCCCTGCACCTGGAACAACAGGTGCACCAGCACGCCGCCAAGCAGGCTGCGCAGCAGCAGGCACGCTTATTAAACCAATGGCCGCAGGAGCTGGCCTTGCCGAAGGTCGGCAATCTGCTGAGCGTTGCCAGCGGGCAGACGCCACGCCTGCCGGACAATCAGGGCAGCGCCCTGGCCAACGCACGTGGTTGGGTCGATTTAAACGGTAGCGAGGGGCTGATCGGCGCCGAAGTCATCGTCCGTGAAGACGGCCAGCGCCTGGCCATCACCGCTTCGGCGCCGAGTCTGACTGAGGTATTTTTCGACCGAGCCCCTAGCTACGCCCTGGTCGTCGCGCTGTTGATGCTGCTGTTGCTGGCGGCCTCGCAGTTGCTGATTCGCTTTCTGCTCAGCCACCTCAACACCCTCAAGGACGTGATGCTGCAGGTGGAAAAGAGCGGCGACCTCCGCGCCCGTGTGCCGCTGGACTGCAAGGATGAAGTGGGCCAGATGGCCAGCGCCTTCAATGCCATGCAGGCTGGCTATCAACGGGTGGTCGGCATTGTCGCCCAGTCGGCAGCGCAGCTCGATGAGGGTGCCGAGCGTCTGGCCGGCAATATGCGCGACGTGCGCCAGGGCATGCTCGAACAACAGAGCGAAACCGAACAGGCGGCCACAGCGATCAACGAAATGTCTGCCACCGTGCACCATATCGCAGAGCACACGGCTGATACCCGCGACCAGTCAAAAAACGCCGAACACCTCGCGCACAGCGGCCAGCAGGCGGTCAACCGCGTGAGCCTGTCGATTTCCGGGTTGTCCAGCGGCGTGCAGCAGACCGCGCAGATGATCGAACAGCTGGCGGTCGACAGCCAGAAGATCGGCGGCGTGGTCAGTGAGATTCACGGCATTGCCGAACAGACCAATTTGCTCGCTCTGAACGCTGCCATTGAGGCCGCCCGCGCCGGCGAAATGGGCCGCGGCTTTGCCGTGGTCGCCGATGAAGTGCGCAACCTGGCCAGACGCGTGCAGGACTCCACCGACGTGATCACCCAGATGATCAATACCCTGCAAAGTGGCACCCGGGATGCCGTGGACTTTATGCAGGACAGCTCGATTAAGGCCGATGAATGCGTCAAACAGGCCGGTGAGGCCGGCCAGGCGTTAGTCGCCATCACCGAATCCGTGGCGCTTATGCGGGAAAGCAATACGCAGATCGCCGTGGCGGCCGAAGAGCAGAGCCAGGTGGCTGAAGAGATGAACCGCGCGGTGATCCGCATCCGCGACGTGACCGAGCAGACCGTCGGCCAGACCGGTCAATCGGCCGTTACCAGCAGCGAGCTGGCCAACCTAGCTGGCGAACTGAACAAGGCGATTCGCCAGCTCAAACTATAAGAGCTGGCGCAGAACGCTTAACCGAACACGGCGACCGTCTGCCGGCTGATCGCCAACAATTCACCGGCTGGCGACCACAGCGCCGCCGCGACATGGCCGTAACCATCACGGGCATGTTCGATCTGCGCGCGGTACAGGCACCAGTCCAGGGTACTCAGCGCGCTCATCGGCTGGACGAATTCGATGGTCCAGGTAAGCGAGCTGCCCGGCGCCGGCGCGCTCAGGTGCGGCAGCACAGCTGGCGGCCAGGCATCCACCAGCGCCAACAGATGGGCCTCATTGGCCGGTTCCGCGCTGCCTTGGTCACGCAGGCGCACCCAGCCGCCCATTTCACGCGAAGGATTATTGGTAAAAGGCATGCCGCCAAACGCCCAGCGCATGGCCAGAAAACGCGTGAACTCAGGGGTGACGTTAGGGATATACGGCAGCTCCTGGCACTCCTCCACCGCCTTGGCTTGCGGCGCGGGATCGGCCTGCACGGCGATGCGCGACTCACGCCCGGCACCAAAGCTGCCCTGCACCAGGGTCACCACCTGTCCATCCTGTATCGCCCTGCCGAGCACTTGGCTGACGGCCTTGCCTTCGCGCAGCACTTCCACTTCAAAGCGTACCGGCACATCGGGGGCGGCCGGGCCGACAAAGGTAATCGCCAGGGAACGCGGCGGTCGCCCGCTCGGCACCTGAGCGCGCATAGCCTCGTACACCAGCGCCGCCACCAGACCGCCAAAACTGGCGCGACCTTGCCCCCACTGCGCGGGAATCAGCACCGCCTGAGGATTGTCGCGCACCGCCTGGAGTAATTCGGAAAAGCCCATAACCACCTCGAACACTGAAGATGCGGGTGATCTTAGGGCAAAGGTGAGCACAGATGACACGACATTTCGGCCAAACAAGCCGAAGGTATAACGACTTTTCCGCCAATTCAGCCGCTGCTGCGAGCAAAACTTGCGGTCAATGCCTGCAGGGCCAGATCAGCCTGCTGCTCGGCACTCTGCATCGCCTCACGCCAAACCGGCACACACGGCTGCAAATCCGCTTCGGCCTCGGCGCGCAACAGCCACTGCCAATGGTCGTGCCAATCGCCCAGGGCCGACTGCGCCTGTTTCAGCTGCAGGCGCATGCGCCCGGACAACTCGGCCAGCTGCGGATAGGCCTCGGCGGCATAACGCAGACGTTTAACCAGCAAACGCAGGCGGTGACGGTCATGGGCGGGGTCAAGCAGGGCCTTGGCCAATTGCTTGCGATCCTTGCGCAAGCGCTGCCTGATCAGCTTGTGCAGGCCACGCAGTTGCCCACTGCTGGCCGCCTGGCGCCACTGCTGCGGCCAGTCATCCAACGCGCTCAGCAGATGCGCCAACGGCGCACTGTCCAATAGCTGCAGGTAGCCCTGCTGTAACAATGGCTGGCGCGATTGTGCGGCGCTATCGAGCCCTTGCTGCTGCAGATAGCCCAGCAGCACCTCAAGGTCGCGTAGTGGGCCAGTCAAGCGGCCCAACTCGGCCGCGCGCTGCTGCAAGCCCTCACAGACTGCGACCGAGGATAACGGCCGCAACAGGCTACGCAATTGACGCAAGGCGATACGCAGATCGTGCAGGGCCTCGTCGTCAGTGGTCACGCGCAGCCGTTCACGGCAGGCAAACAAGCGCATCTGAATGCGCAGTACGTGTCGCGGCACCTCATCAATCAAGCCTTGCATCGCCTCACTCCTGTGAAATTGCTCCCCAGCTTATGCGCTTATTGCTTAGCCACAAGTGGCCAATGGTCGCTATGAATCCAAACGGGTAAGCCGCCAAGGCAACGCCCGCCGCAGCGCCTTCAAATGCTGACGCAATTGCACGGCAGAAGGCTCCTGCCCGGCATAACGCTGCGCCTCGAACGCGGCTGCAAAGTTGCCAATCACTTGCGCCTGGGCTGGCATCTGCAAAGCAGCCCGCGCCGCATAGTCGCGCGGGCCTTCGCCGGGCTTGCGCTGCACGCCATGGCGCGCCAGCAAACCCTCGAAACGACGGAATAGCCGCTGCTGCACATCGCGCTCACGCTGCCAGGGCTTGAACAGCCAGAGTGACAACAGACCGAGCAGTAGCGCCCCGCCACCGACCAGGCCAATCACCAGCGACTGGGCATCCACCCGACCCAACCAGCGCTGGAGAAACTCCAGCTGCTGCTGGCTCTGGTAGCCCAGCACCCAGCGTTGCCAGCCGTAATTGACGTTGTCCCAGGCCAGCCGCACCTCATTCAACCAGCTGAGGTTGCGGTAGCGCAGCGGGGAGAAAGGCGAATCTTCGAGAAAGCTCTGCTCACCCGCCAGGGCCTCTTCCAGCCCCATTTCTATCCGCTCGGGCGCCACCTGGAAGGTCGGGTCAACACTGACCCAACCGCGTCCCGCCTGCCAGTACTCAACCCAGGCATGGGCATCAAACTGACGCACCTGCACATAGTTACCGGCAGGGTTGTATTCACCGCCCTGATAACCGGCTACCACCCGCGCCGGAATGCCCGCCGCGCGCAGCACATAGGTCATGGCCCCGGCGTAGTGGGCGCAGAAGCCGCTGCGGGTCTCGAAGAGGAAATCATCGATATTATTCACGCCCAGTGTTGGCGGGCGCAGGGTGTAGGCATAGGGCTCGCGATTGAAGTGGCTAAGCAGCGCCTGCACCAGTTGTTCGGGCTGCGGGTGCTCACGTTTAAGTTGCTCGGCCCAGGCGCGACTGCGCGGCTCGCCCTGATCCGGCAACTGCAGGGCGCGACGCAGGACTTCCTTAGACGGCTGCGGCTCACGCAGCGCCTGCGGCCAGGAGGTGGCCTGATAAATCAGTGAGCGGTCCACTGGCTGCCGCCGCTGCAAGCGGAAATCACTCATCTGCCGGGTCTGCTCCAGTGAGGTTTCCGCCACATCCAAGGCAAACAACCAACGCTGTGAACTCGGCTGCATGACAATGCTGTAGCTCAGCACCTCACCCTGTTTCTGCCACTGCGCAGCGGGGCCAAACTCGGCGTATTCGGATTGCGACCAACGCCGTCCATCAAAGCGATCCAGGGTCAGCGCGCGCCAGTACAGCTCACTGCGCGGCGGTGTTGCGCCGTTGAAGCTGGCACGAAACGCCAGGGCAGCGGAGCGACTCAGGTCGGCGATATCCGCCGGAGCCATGCTGTCCGACAGGCCCGTGGTGGCCTTGTCATTCGGCACCGGCAACGACCACAGCGGGCCCATGCGCGGGAAGAAGACAAACAGCAGCAACATCACCGGCAACGCCTGCAGCAGCAGCCCACCGGCCAGGCGCGCGGTCGGCCAGGGCTGAGTGGCCAGGCTGCTCTGCTGCAGGCCGATCAAGGCAGCAAGCAAAGCGGTGACCGGCAGCAGGCTGTAGAAGGCCATCAGCATGCTGTCATCGAACAGATAAGCGGTGACCACCACAAAGAAGCCGAGAAAGATCAGCACCAGGGCATCACGCCGCGTACGCATCTCCAGCAGCTTGAGCACAAACGCCGCAATCAGCAGCACCACCCCGGCATCCAGACCGATCAGGCTGCCACGGGAAAGAAACACCCCAAGCGCTGCCGCCAGCATCAAACCGCCCTTGGCCCAGGCATTCGGGTAGCGCGCACGCATACGGAAAATCTGAATGCGCCAGGCCGCACTGCCCAGCCACAGGCCGATGATCCACAGCGGTAAATGTGTCAGGTGGGGAATGATCACCAGCACCTGGGCTACCAGTAGCCAGGTCAGGCTGATCCGTGGGATCACGGCAATACGGCTCATGGCGCACGCCCGAACAGCGCCAGGGCGCGCAGGCAGGCATCGCGGTGCAATTCGCCGCTGTCAGCGCCCAGTACCTGGCCCGGCAGGCTCAGGGCAAACGGCTGCTGCCGCTCGGACAACTGCAGCACCCAATGGCAAAGCAGTGACAGGCGAGTTTCGACATCACCGGCTAAGGCGTCGAAATCCAGGTACAGGTCACGCCCGGTGATCGAGGCAAAGTCCTTGACCAGCAACCCCTGACCACGGGAATAGGCTTTCCAGTGCAGGCGGCGCTTGGAATCACCCGGCTGGTAGGTTTTCAGCCCCTGGTAATCGTCCACGCCCTGACCATGGGGCCGACTGCCCTCCTCGTCCTGATCCTCACTGGCGCCAGCGGACAGCGGCAGATCGCCAGGCAAGGGCCGTGGGTAAACCAGCACGCGCTGATCCAGATCAACCCAGCTCCAGGCCACCAGAATCCCCAGCGGAAAACGGCTCTCGACACGTAAACGACCGGGGCGCAGCCAGCCGCGCTGCAACGCCGGCAGGTTGAGCTGGCATTCGCTCACACCTTCGGCTGGCACATCCAGCGTCTGCAACTCGGCCGGCGGCCAGCCCAGGCTGACGGCCTGATGGGGCCGCTGACTGCTTTCCAGGCGCACGCGAAAGCCGGCCGGTTCGCCGACAAACACCGCCGGCGCGCTACCGGCCTTGAGGATCAATCCGGCCAGGTTGCGGTAGGTGTGCAAAATGGCCACGACAAACACCGAGGCCAGCAGAAAGGTCAGGCCATAGGCCAGGCTGTTCTGGTAGTTGATCGCCGCCAGCAGCATCAACAGCAGCGCCAGCGTAAAGGCCGCGCCGACCCGGCTGGGGATGATAAAGATTCGCCGCTGGTTCAGCCGCACGCTGCTGGCAGGCGGAATACGCCGGGCCAGCCAGCGGTTCCAGCGTGGTCTGAGCTGGGCGATCAAAGCGCCGGCACCTCACGCAGCAACCACTGCACCAGGCTGCCGGCGCCATGCCCGGCCGGATCTGCGCGCTCGCGCAGGCGATGGCCAACCACCGACGGCAGCACGGCCTGCACATCTTCCGGAATCACATAATCACGCCCTGCGAGGAAGGCCCAGGCCCGCGCCGCCGCCAGCAGCGCCAGGCTGGCCCGTGGCGACAGGCCCCAGGCGAACTGCGGCTGGGTGCGGGTGGCATCGACCAGGCGCAACACATAATCGATCAGCGCATCGCTGGCGCGCACTTTCGGTACTTCGGCCTGCAGCAGGGCCAATTCAGCGTGATCCAACAGCGCCGGCAGAGTGGGCAGCACAGAGCGCCGCGAGTCGCCCAGCAGCAGGGCTTTTTCCGCCGCTTTGCCGGGGTAGCCGAGCGACAGGCGCATCAGAAAGCGGTCCAGTTGCGACTCGGGCAAGGCGAAGGTACCGCCCTGACTGACCGGGTTCTGCGTGGCAATTACAAAGAACGGTTCAGGCAGCGGCCGAGTCGCGCCTTCGATGGTCACCTGGCCCTCTTCCATGGCTTCGAGCAGCGCACTCTGGCTTTTCGGCGTAGCGCGGTTGATCTCATCGGCCAGCACCAGCTCGGCGAAGATCGGCCCTGGGTGGAAGATAAATTGCCCGGTGTCCTTGTCGAACACCGAGGTGCCGAGGATGTCACCGGGCAGCAGGTCAGAGGTGAACTGGATGCGCTGAAAACTCAGGCCCAATACCTTGGCCAGGGCGTGGCTGAGGGTGGTTTTACCCATGCCGGGCAAGTCCTCGATCAGCAGGTGGCCCTGAGCCAACAAACAGGTCAACGCCAACCGCACCTGCGGCTCCTTGCCCAGAAGCACTTGATTGACCGTCTGCAGCACAGTTTCCAGTTTGGCGCGCATGTATCACTCCTTTAAGACCGATTGGCGATGCTACTGCGCCGCGTTGTCGCGGCATAGCGGCTGGAAACCTTTACTGACGAACTTGTGAGCCATTCAATTGATCCAAGCCAACACCCACCCTTGCTGTGGTGTTTAGGCTAAAGACCCGAACAGCGCTGGAGCACATCGAATGCAAGCGCCATCTGGTCATGACTGGCACGCCCTGCCAGCGCAACAAAGCCTGCAACACCTCAACAGCAGCGCCCAAGGCCTGGACAGTGCCGACGCCGCCCAGCGCCTGAGCGAGCACGGCCTCAACCTGCTGCCGCAACAGCAAGCCAGCGGGCCGTTAATGCGTTTTGCTCTGCAGTTTCACAACCTGCTGATCTACGTCCTGCTCGGCGCCTGCCTGCTTACCCTGCTGCTGGGCGAATGGCTCGACAGTGCGGTGATCTTTGCCGTGGTGCTGATCAATGCCCTGGTCGGCTTTGTTCAGGAAGGCAAAGCCCAGCACGCCATGCTGGCGATTCAGCAGATGCTCAGCCTGGAAAGCCGGGTGCGCCGCAACGGCCAGGTGCATAGCATTGCCGCCGAACAGCTGGTGCCCGGCGACTGGGTGCTGCTGGAAGCCGGTGACCGCGTGCCCGCCGACCTGCGCCTGCTGGAAACTCGCGATCTGCGCATTGATGAGGCGGCACTGACCGGTGAATCCCTGCCCGTGGCTAAACACCACGACGCCGTTGACGCCACTACCAGCTTGGCCGACCGCCACTGCATGGCCTACTCCGGCACCCTGGTGAATGCCGGTAGCGCTGCAGGCGTGGTGGTGGCCACGGCCAAGCAGACCGAGCTGGGCAAGATCAGCCATATGCTGGAAAGCGTGGTCAGCCTGCAAACCCCGTTGCTGGTCGACATGGCCAAATTTGCCCGCCACCTGACCCTGGGCATTCTCGTTCTGGCGCTGCTGACCTTTGCCTTTGGCGTACTGCTGCGTGGCTACAGCGCCGAGGACATGCTGCTGGCTGCGGTCAGCCTGGCGGTAGCGGCCATTCCCGAAGGCCTGCCGGCGGTGCTGACGATCATCCTCGCCCTCGGTGTGCAGCGCATGGCCAAGCGCCGGGCGATCATCCGCCATCTGCCAGCGGTGGAAAGCCTCGGTGCGGTCACGGTGATCTGCTCGGACAAGACCGGCACCCTGACGCGCAACGAGATGACCGTGCAGCAGGTGTTTACCGCAGCCCACCATTACAGCGTCGATGGCGTCGGCTATGCACCGCAGGGCAGCATTCACTGCGATGACGGCCAGCTGTGCCAACTGGACGCCGCCGATGACCTGCGCGAGCTGGCCCGTGCCGGCCTGCTGGCCAATAACGCCAGCCTGCGCAGCGGCGAGAATGGCTGGTGCATCACTGGCGACCCTACTGAAGCCGCCCTGCTGACCCTGGCCGGCAAGGTCGGCCTGGAGCTGCAGCACGAAGCGAGCAACCTGCCGCAAGTCGACGCCATCCCCTTCAGTTCCGAGCAACGCTGCACCGCCAGCCTGCACCATGACCATGCCCGCCATGGCCTGATCTATATGATCGGCGCACCGGAACGTGTGCTCGAAGCCTGCAACCGCCAATGGCGCGACGGCCATCCCGAACCGCTCGACCCACGCCACTGGCATCAGGCGTTGGACAGCGGCGCCAGCCAGGGGCTGCGTATGCTCGGCCTGGCCATTCGCCCGCTCGGTGAACCGCAGCAGAGCCTCGACTATCAGGACCTGGACGGCGATTACGTGCTGCTCGGCCTGGTCGGCATGCTCGATCCACCCCGCGAGGAAGCCATAGCCGCCATCGCCGACTGCCACAGCGCCGGCATCGCCGTGAAGATGATTACCGGCGACCATGCCGGCACCGCCAGCGCCATTGCCCAGCGCCTCGGCCTGGGCGATGGCAAACCGCTGACCGGGGCCGAGCTCGACAGCCTCAGCGACAGCCAGCTGGATCAGTTGTTGCCCACCACCAACGTATTCGCCCGCACCAGCCCGGCGCACAAACTGCGCCTGGTTGAACGCCTGCAGGCCTGCGGCGCGCGGGTGGCGATGACCGGCGACGGCGTCAACGACGCGCCGGCGCTGAAACGTGCGGACATCGGCATCGCCATGGGCATCAAGGGCACTGAAGCGGCCAAGGAAGCGGCGCAGATGGTGCTGGCCGACGACAACTTCGCCACCATCGCCCACGCGGTCGAGGAAGGCCGCACGGTCTATGACAACCTGAAGAAGACCATCCTGTTTATCCTGCCCACCAATGGCGGCGAAGCGCTGATCCTGCTGGCGGCCATCGCCCTAGGGCTGACCTTGCCCATAACTCCTTTGCAGATTCTCTGGATCAATATGATCACCGCCGTGACCCTGGCGCTGGCCCTGGCGTTTGAGCCGGCAGAAGCCGACCTGATGCGCCGCCCGCCACGCGACCCCAAGGTCAACCTGCTCAGCCGGCATCTGCTCTGGCGCGTGCTGTTTATCGGCACGCTGATGACCCTGGCCAGCCTGGGCCTGTTCCTCTACACGCAGATGCTCGGCTGGAGCCTTGAAAGCAGCCGCACCCTGGCGGTCAACGCGCTGGTTGCCTGCGAAATCGGTTACCTGTTCAGCAGCCGGCGCCTCGCAGGGCCGGCGAACTTCGGCCTACGCGACAACCCGATGATCTGGGGCATGATCGGCCTGTTGCTCAGCCTGCAACAGCTGCTCACCTACTGGCCGGCCATGCAGCAGGTGTTCGCCACCGCCGCCCTGCCGGCATTCGCCTGGGGTTGGTGCCTGCTGGTAGCGCTGGGGGTATGCGCCTGTGTTGAAGCGGAGAAGTGGCTATTGCGGCGACTAAAACGCAGCCAAGAGCCACGCTAAACGGCGCCTATGCCCTTGCCTAAATGCTCTCGGCAGCCGCTTGCGGGCGCTTTTACAAGCGAAAGCGCCCCGCCATGCCCTGCAGCTCGCGGCCCAGTTCTGCCAGCTGAATGCTCGAGCTGGCGGACTCGTCCATGGCCAGCGCGGACTGATCGGCAATATCGCGAATCGAGGTAACGCTGCGGCTGATTTCCTCTGCCACCGCCGTCTGCTGTTCGGCGGCAGCGGCAATCTGCTGGTTCATCTCGAAGATCTGGCTGACTGCTGCGGCGATTTCCGCCAGCGCGCCTTCGGTTTGGTTGGCATCCGCCACAGTCTGCGTCACCAGCACGCCACTCTGGTGCATGTCCGCCACGGAGCGCCGCGTACCTTCACGCAGGGTGGCGATCAGCCCTTCGATTTCCGCCGTGGACTGCTGGGTGCGCCGCGCCAGCGCGCGCACCTCATCGGCCACCACGGCAAAACCACGGCCCTGCTCGCCTGCCCGGGCCGCCTCGATGGCCGCGTTGAGTGCCAGCAGGTTGGTCTGCTCGGCCACGCTCTTGATCACATCCAGCACCGAGTCGATACGTTGGGTGTCCTGGCTGAGCCGTTCGATACTCTGCGTGGTGGTCTGCATGGCACTGGCCAACTGGTTGATCCGCCCCAGGGTCTGCTGCACCACGGCCACGCCGCTGTTGACCCGGCGATCCGCCTGTTCGGTGGAAGACGCCGCAGCCTCGGCATTGCGCGCCACCTCATGCACGGTGGCGGTCATTTCGCTCATAGCGGTGGCGACCTGATCGGTCTCGACCTTCTGCCCATTCCCCCCCAGACGCGTTTGCTCGGTACTGGCTGACAGCGACTGCGCCGACGCAGATATTTGCAACACCCCGCCCTGCAGGCGCCCGACCATCTCGCGCAGGTTGCTGGACATGCCCTGCATGGCCGCCTGCAACTGGCCGATCTCGTCGCCACGCTGCACCTCGACCTGCACGCTGAGGTCGCCGTCGGCAATGCGCCGCGCCTGCTCGATCACCTGCTTGAGCGGGCGCACGATCAGCAGGGTGATGGTCAGCGTCGCCAGCAAACCAATCAGCAGCGCCAGTGCCGTGGCCAGCACGATCAACCAGGTACTGGCCTGCAATTGCCCATTCAGGCTGGCCTTCTGCCGCCCATAGGCTTGATCGACCAGGGCCAGAATGCGCTCGGCCTGCTGCACCAGATTCTGGTATTCGCGTTTTTGCTGCTGCAGCAGCCCGGTGTATTCATTGAGTCGGTCATTGAAGGAGTTGACGTTGCCGATCACCTCGGCCAGCACCGCCGCATAGCCGGGGTCTTCCATGGCATCACGCAGCTCACCGGCTAGTTTCTGGGCGTCGATGGCTTCCTGAATGCTGGTCGGGGTCGCCTCGCCACTGCTGCGGCTCTGCTCCAGCAGCACGCGGGCCTGATCCAGGGCGCGCAACAGCAACTGGTGTACCTGACTGATCTGCCCGGCCTGCAGCACGGACTCAGCCCCCTGCAGGCCCTGACTGCTTTTCAGCAGATCAACGCCGTCTTCGGCCAAACCATCCTTGAGCAGATCCAGGCTGTTGGACGCGCTCACCACCAGCCAGGTGGCGGCTTCCAGCGACAGGTGCATATTGTCGCTCTGCTCGACATAGCGATCGAAGGCCGCGCGATAGGCCGTCATGGCCTCGGCCACCTGCTCCAGCCCGGCGCGCTCGGCTTGCGGTAATTGGGCCTGCAACGCGGCACTGGCGTCGAGAATCTGCTGCGCCTGCTCATGCAGCCGGGTGGCGTGTTGCTTGTCGCTGCTGAGGACGAAATCCTGCTCGCTACGGCGGATCTGCATAACCTGGCTATTGATCGCGCTCATGCGTTCGAGCAGCGTCGAACGCGCACTGACATCGCGCAACGCCAGAAACCCAGTGGCCGCCACCAGCGCGGTGAGCGCCAGGACAATGCCAAAGCCCGTAGCCAGTTTGCTCGCTGTGCTTAAACTGGCGACCCGCCGCTGCACCACAGTCCACATAGCTCCCCCTGCCGAATGACCACAAGGCAGCCCGGCGCTGCCTGCATTCAAGGTTGGCAACATAGGAGCACAGCCGTGCTGGCGACAAGCCAGCAGGCTGGTGCGTGGTGCTAACAGCTAAACGGAGGTCGTTTTTACGTCGATTCGTGCGCCTAGGCGTGGCCGCAGGCAGCCACGCGCATCAGCCAGGGCGGCGCATCTCGAAGGTATCGCGGGTACGGCTATAGGCCATGCCGCCCAGACGCCCGACCAGATCGAGTTTGTGCGCATCGATACGGCCTTGTTCATTAAGCACCGCATCGTCGATATGCGCCAACAGCACTTCGGCGAAGATCAGATGGCAATTGGGCTTATCTGCCGGGTAGGCCTGGATCTGCGCCACCCGGCACTCAAAGGCCACCGCCGCACCGGCCACGCGAGGCGGTGCGACTCGCTGCGAAGCCACACTGGCGATGCCGCACTGCTCGAACTCGCTGATGCCGTAGGGCAGCACCGCCGCGCTGGCATTCATCGCCTCGGCCTGGGCAAAGGACACCAGCTGAATCACCAGCTCGCCGCTGGCCTGCACATTCAGCAGGGTGTCCTTGAGGCCACCATCGGCGCGGTGATTGACGTTGACCATCAGGGTCGGCGGGTCATCGCTGATCACCTGAAAGAAGCTGAACGGCGCCAGGTTGTTAACACCCTCGGCCGATTGGCTGGAGACCCAGGCAATCGGTCGTGGGGTGATGGTCGACGCCAGCCAGCGGTAGCGTTCGAGCGGTTCGAGTGCGCTGAAATCCAGTTGCATCAGCGGCCTGCTCGCGACTCACGGATATAGAAGCGGGCACGCTCGGACTTCGCCGTACAGCCCTTGTAACCCTCGAACTGCTGCTGGGTTTTCGCCGCTGTCAGCAGCGACAACGCCTTGGAGTAACTCACCGTACCGGCAAACCCCTCAGCCTTGGCCAGGTCCAGCTCGCGCCAGGCAGCGTCCAGCTGATTGGCGCAGCTGTTGCGATAAGCCGTTTTCCCCGCACAACCGCTTAGCACCAACAGCAGCATGGGCAACACGATCCACAGTTTCATCAGGTAACTCCTGCAAATAGACAGACGATTGACTCGGCAGCACAACGCATCGCCGTCAATGTTCGCGATGCATCAATACAGCCAGTAAGACGCGTAGAACAGAGAAAAGTGCCGACACCGCTGAAACCGCTCTAGCCAGCCACAGCGGGTAAACTCGAATGCGCTGGATACTAGCAAATCGCGCCTTGGCGGCGCGCGGCACGGCGCGTATGTTCGCGAGATAAATAGTGATGGGGGACGTCAGGATGAGTAAGCGCATTGCCCTGGTACTGGGCTCCGGTGGTGCGCGCGGTTATGCGCACATCGGCGTGATTGAAGAGTTGGAAGCCCGCGGTTATGAAATCGCCTGTATTGCCGGTTGTTCCATGGGCGCGGTGGTCGGCGGCATCTACGCCGCCGGCAAACTCAATGAATACCGCGAATGGACGCAGAGCCTGGATTATCTGGACGTGCTGCGCCTGCTTGATGTGAGCTTTCGCCTGGGGGCGATTCGCGGTGAAAAGGTCTTCGGCAAGATTCGCGAAATAGTCGGCGAGATCAATATCGAAGAGCTACCCATCCCCTTCACCGCCGTGGCCACCGACCTGACCAACCAGCAGGAAATCTGGTTTCAGGAAGGCTGCCTGCACCAGGCCATGCGCGCCTCGGCGGCGATTCCCAGCCTGTTTACCCCGGTGGTGCAAGGCAAGCGCATGCTGGTCGATGGCGGCCTGCTTAACCCTTTGCCCATCGTTCCGGTGGTGTCTGCGCACTGCGACCTGATTATCGCGGTCAACCTCAACTCGGCCCATCAGCAGCACTACGAGCTGCCGATTATCGAACGTGCGCCGGCGCTCAAGGGCCGTTTCGACCTGCTGATGAGTTCACTCGGCTCGCGCCTGCCCTCGTTCAAACGCAAGCCCGGGGAAGACGACGAACTGCTTCTGCTGGAAGACCAGAGCCATGCAGTACAACCCGAAGCCATCAACCCCTGGCAGCAGAACGCCCGCGGCAGCCTGGACAAACCCGCCGCGCCGAAATCCGCCAGCGGCTCGCGAGTCGCCGACCTCAGCGGCCCCGCCTCGCTGCTGGAGCTGATCAACCAGAGCTTCGAAGTGATGCAGACCTCATTGGCCCAGTACAAGATCGCCGGCTACCCGCCGGACATCCTGATCAACGTGCCCAAGCGGGTATGTCGTTTCTTCGAGTTCTACAAGGCGCCGGAGCTGATCATGCTCGGCCGGCAGATCGCCAGCGATACCCTGGATAAGTACGAGCGCGGTGATCGTTAGAACCTAGGCAGAATCACGCAGGCGATAGCCAACGCCGGCCTCAGTGACGATAAAGCGCGGGGCGGTCGGGTCGTCGCCGAGCTTCTGTCGTAGGTGGCCGACCACCACGCGCAGATAGTGGCTGTCCTCGCCGTGGGTTGGGCCCCAGATGTCTTTGAGCAGTTGCTGTTGAGTCACCACCCGGCCGATATGCCGCGCCAGTTGCGCCAGCACCGCGTATTCCTTGCGCGTCAGGCTGACCTCGACGCCATCGAGGCTAACTCGGCGGTAGGCGAAATCCACCTGCAACGGGCCGCTGCTGACCGCCGCGCTGGCCTGCTCCACACCGCCGGCCAGGCGCAGCAACACGCGCACGCGGGCGAGGAATTCCTGAATACCGAACGGTTTGGTCACGTAGTCATTAGCGCCGCCATCCAGCGCCAGGACCTTTTCACCTTCGCTGGCGCGTACCGAGAGAACTAGTACCGGCACCTGCGACCAGGCGCGCAGCTCGCGCAGCACCTGTTGGCCGTCCATATCCGGCAGGCCGAGGTCGAGTACCACCAGGTCCGGTTTGCCCAGCGCGGCTTGGGCCAGACCTTCCTGCCCAGTAGCGCCTTCCAGCACCTTGTAGCCCTGAGCCGTAAGGCTGATGCGCAGAAACTTGCGAATCTGCGCTTCGTCGTCGATAACCAGAATGGTCGCGGGGTTTTGGCTCATCGGCTATCCATCACTGTTCTTCTTCCATCTGCGGCTGGGTGTGCAACGGCAGGTGCAGGGTCAGGCTCGCGCCCAGGCCATCCAGCCCTTCGCCCACGGTCACCCGGCCGCCATGGGCGCCGAGCATGCCCTGGCAGATCGCCAGGCCCAGACCAGTGCCCTGACCACCGCGATCACCCCGGGCGGCGGTATAAAACATATCGAAAATCTTCGTGCGCTCATGCTCGGGAATACCCGGCCCCTGGTCACTGACAATAAAGCGCAGTTCTTCGGCATCCGCCTCGATGGCCACGCGCAAACGCCCCTGGGCCGGGGAAAAACGCGCCGCATTCTCCAGCACATTAACCAATGCCTGTTCGATCAGCGCGGCATGCACATAGAGCAGCGGCAGCTGTTGCGGCACCTGTATATCCAGCTGCAAGGCGGATAACACCGGGCGCAGGCGCTGGGTCGCACTGGCCACGATATCCGCCGGGGCCACCCAGTCACGCGCCAGTTTCAGCCCGCCATGGCCCAGGCGAGTCATGTCCAGCAGGTTCTGGATATAGCGGTCGAGGCGCTCGGCCTCATCGCGGGTGCCTTCCAGCAGCTCACGGCGATCCGCCAGGGGAATCTGCTCGCCAAGCGCCAGCAGGCTGTCGATTGAACCGCGCATGGCGGTCAGCGGCGTACGCAGGTCATGGGAGACCGAGGCCAGCAGCGCGCTGCGCAGCTCCTCGGTCTGCCCGTGCAGGCGCGCGGCCTCCAAGTCCTCCGCCAGTTGCGCACGTTCCAGGGCCTGGGCCAAGGGCTGACCCAGCGCCGTAAGCAAGCGCCGCCGTTCGGCCGGCAAGGCCCTGCCATCCTTGGGGCTGATACCGAGTAGCAACAACGGCCCTTCTTCACCGGATAGCGGCAACCACCACCAGCGCCCATCCGGCAAGGTGCCAGTGCCCAGCCCGGCCGGCTGATCGTGCTGCCAGGACCAGTCCGCCGCCGCTCGTTCCAGATCAGTGAGCAGGCGCTGCGCCCCCGCCTCCACCTTCCACAGTGCATCCGGGCTACGCGACAGCAAGCTGACCTCGACGTCCTGCCACAGGCCCAGCTGCTGCATGGCCGCCGCCAGCACCGCCTGGCGGTCGGTGGCCGCCGTCAGCTTGCGCGACAGCTCCAGCAGTGCGCTGGTTTCTCGCTGCGTCTCACGCAAGGCCTGCAATTGCTGGCGCTGGCGGCTGGCCAGATTGCCGGTCAGCCCGGCCATCAGCAGAAAGAACAACAGGGTCAGCACGTCCTGCTGACGGTCGATGGTCAGAGTCAGGGTCGGCGGAATAAACAGAAAGTTGTACGCCAGGAACGACAGCCCGGCGCACGCCATGGCTGGGCCCAGGCTGCTGCGCACCGCCACCACCAAGACCGCCGCCAGCAGGATCAGCGAGATATTCGGCAGCTCCAACACGCGGGATAAACCCAGCGCCACGGCCGAGGCCAGCAGCGTAGCTATTAACGCCAGCAGGTAGTCACGCCAGACCACCGGCTGGCGCCGCCGCGACAGGGCTGGGGCATTGCTTGCCTCGGTATCCAGCACGCTGATTTCCAGGCCCTGCCCGCGCTGCAGCAGGCGCTCAGCCAGGCCCCGACCGAGGTGCCAGAGACGCCGCAGACGTTGCCGGCTGCGACCGACCAGAATCAGGCTGGCGCGCCGCTCGCGAGCGTGTTCGATCAGGGTTTTCGCCACCTCACTGCCGCGCAGGCTGACCACCTCACCGCCCAGGCGCTCAGCCAGTTGCTGCGCGCCCTGCAGGTAGCTCAAACGGGTTTCATCGCGCTCACCGCCGGTGTCCACATAGACCACAGACCAAGGCAGATGACGGCGCTCGGCCACCCGGCAGGCATGTCGCACCAGACGTTCGGCCTGAGCATCGCCGTCGATGCCGACCAGCAGGCGGCCACGCAGCGCAGGCGCTTGCTGACCTTGCTGGCGGTAACGCCGGCTGAGATCCGCATCGACCCGCGCAGCAGCCGTTTGCATCGCCAGTTCGCGTAGCGCGGTGAGGTTGGTCTGGCTGAAAAATGCGTCGATGGCGGCGCGCGCCTGTTCCGGCACATACACCTTGCCTTCACGCAGGCGCTCCAGCAACTCGCGCGGCGGCAGGTCGATCAGCAGAATCTCGTCGGCTTCCTGCAACACCCAGTCCGGCAGGGTTTCACGCACCTGCACGCCGGTGATATCGCGCACCTGATCATTCAACGCCTCGAGGTGTTGCACGTTGACCGTGGTGTACACGTCAATGCCGGCATCCAGCAGCTCCTGCACATCCTGCCAACGTTTGCTGTGGCGGCTGCCGGGGGCATTGCTGTGCGCCAGTTCATCGACCAGCAGCAGCTTTGGCGGCTTGGCCAGAATGCCGTCGAGGTCCATCTCGCTCAGCGCCACGCCACGGTATTCCAGACGCTGCTGCGGCTGTTGCGGCAAGCCGGTGAGCATTGCCTCGGTTTCCGCGCGGCCGTGGGTTTCAACCACCCCGACGCGCAGGTCGACGCCCTGGCGCAACTGCGCCTGCGCCGCCTGCAACATGGCGTAGGTCTTGCCCACGCCAGGTGCCGCACCGAGAAAGACCTTTAGCCGGCCACGCCCTTCTCGCGGCATTTCATCGAGCAGGGCGTCGGCGCGTACAGCATCACTCATGCAGGTTACTCAGCTTTGGCGGGAGGCGAATTGTCGGCCAGCGCCAGGTTAAGCGCCAGCACGTTGACCACTGCCGGGCCAACCAGTGGCTTTTCCACATGCTGCTCAATCAACCGTTGCAGACTGGCGGCAGGAATGCCCCGCGCCGTGGCAATACGCGTTACCTGATAACGGGCGGCCTCGGGTGACAGATGCGGGTCGAGACCACTGCCGGAGGTGGTCACCAGTTGCATGGGCACGGCGCCCTGGCCTTCTGCCTGCAAGCGCTGCGCATCTGCGGCGATACGCTCGGCCAACGCCGGGTTGCTCGGTGCCAGGTTGCTCGCGCCACTGGCTACGGTGGCGTAATCACCGGCCGATAGGCGCGGCTGAAACCACTGCGCGCCCTCGAAGGGTTGTGCCAATAACGCACTGCCGAGCACTTCGCCTTGTTGATTATGTAACAGGCTGCCACCCGCCTGCGCCGGGAACGCCAGTTGTGCCACGCCGGTAACGGTCAGGGGGTAAACCACACCGGTGACCAGGGTCATAAACGCCAGCACGCTAATGGCTGGGCGGAGTTGTTTGAGCATGATAAATCTCCAGATTCTGTGTAGCCGGATGCAATCCGGGCCCGGAGTTCATCCGGGCGAGGGGTTGCGCTTGGTTAAACGAGGCCGACGGCCACCAACAGCAGATCAATCAGCTTGATCCCAACAAAGGGCGCCAGCAGGCCGCCCAGGCCGTAGATCAGCAGGTTGCGACGCAGCAGGCTGGCAGCATCGGCGGCTTGCACACGCACCCCGCGCAGGGCCAGCGGAATCAGCGCGACGATGATCAACGCGTTGAACACAATCGCCGAGAGAATCGCGCTCTGCGGGCTGTGCAACTGCATCAGGTTGAGTGCGCCGAGCTGCGGGTAGATGCCAGCGAACAGCGCCGGGAGGATGGCGAAGTACTTGGCCACATCGTTGGCCACCGAGAAGGTGGTCAGCGCGCCGCGGGTCACCAGCAGCTCCTTGCCCACCTGCACCACGTCGAGCAGCTTGGTCGGGTCACTGTCCAAGTCGACCAGATTGGCCGCCTCACGCGCGGCCTGGGTGCCGTCATTCATCGCCAGGCCCACATCGGCCTGGGCCAGGGCCGGGGCGTCGTTGGCACCATCGCCGCACATGGCGACCATCTTGCCTTCGGCCTGCTCACTGCGGATGCGCTGCAGCTTCTTCTCCGGCGTGGCCTCGGCGATCACGTCATCGACACCCGCTTCAGCGGCAATGGCAGCTGCGGTCAACGGGTTGTCGCCGGTCACCATCACGGTACGGATGCCCATGGCACGCAGCTCGGCGAAACGTTCGCGAATACCCGGTTTGACCACGTCCTTGAGATGAATGGCGCCGAGCAACTGACCGTCACCGGCTACCAGCAAGGGCGTGCCGCCGCTCTGGGCGATCTTTTCGATTTCACGGGCCAATACCGGCGGCACGTCGCTGCGCTGGATGCCCAGATACAGCAGCACCGCATCCACCGCGCCCTTGCGGTAGCTGTGGCCGTTGTAGTCGGCGCCGGACAGACGCGTCTCGGCACTGAAGGCAATCGATTTGATCGCACTGCGCTCAGGCTCAACCATGGTATTCAGCGCACGCAGGTATTCGACAATCGACTTGCCTTCGGCGGTGTCGTCCGCCAGCGAAGCCAGCAGTGCCGCGTCGCTGAGTTGCTTGCCGGAAACCCCCGGCGCCTTGTACAGCGCGCTGCAACGGCGGTTACCGAAGGTGATGGTGCCGGTCTTGTCGAGTAGCAGTACGTGCACATCCCCCGCCGCTTCCACAGCGCGGCCGGACTTGGCAATTACATTCAGACGCACCAGACGATCCATGCCGGCGATGCCGATGGCCGAGAGCAGGCCGCCGATGGTGGTTGGAATCAGCGTCACCAGCAGCGCCACCAGGTACACCAGCGGCAAGTCGCCGCCAGAGTAACGGGCGAAGGGCTGCAGCGTGGCCACCACCAGCAGGAAGATCAGGCTCAGGCCGATCAGCAGAATATCCAGCGCCACTTCGTTAGGCGTCTTCTGCCGCTTGGCGCCTTCAACCAGGGCGATCATCCGGTCCAGGGTCGACTCGCCGGGGTTGGCGGTGATCTGCACCAGCAGCCAGTCGGAAACCACCCGGGTGTTGCCGGTGACGGCTGAACGGTCACCACCGGACTCGCGGATTACCGGCGCGGATTCGCCGGTAATCGCCGCTTCGTTGACTGCAGCGATACCTTCGACGACTTCGCCGTCACCTGGGATCAGTTCGCCGGCCTCGACCCGCACGATATCGCCCCGGCGCAGGCTGCTGGCTGCCACGGTCTCGAACTGCTGACCATTCTTGCGCCGCGCATTCAGGCCCTGGCTACCGGCCTTGAGGCTGTCGGCACGGGCCTTGCCACGGCCTTCAGCCAGCGCTTCGGCGAAGTTGGCAAACAGCACGGTAAACCACAGCCACAGGGCGATCTGCACGGCCAGGCCGGTGGAGACCTGAGGGTTGGGGATAAAGCACAGCACGGTGGTCACCACAGCTGTGAGTTCAACCACCAGCATCACCGGCGAACGCAACAGCTGGCGCGGATCAAGCTTGACGAAAGCCTGGCGCAGCGCCGGCTTCCACAGTGCGGCGAGGGAGGTTTTCGGCTGTGCCTGGGCGCTGTTCAGCGCCGGGCTTTTTACTTGAGTTTGGGCATTCATCATGGTTCTCCCTTAGAAGCCCTGGAACAGAGTCAGGTGTTCGGCAATCGGGCCGAGGGCCAGTGCCGGCAGGAAGGTCAGACCGCCGATCAGCACAACGGTCAAGGTCAGCAAGGTGACAAACAGCGGACCGTGGGTCGGGAAACTGTTGCTGCCCACCGGCGAGCGTTTCTTCGCTGCCAGGCTGCCGGCAATCGCCAGAATCGGCAGGATGTAACCGAAGCGCCCAAGCAGCATGGCCAGGCCAATCATCAGGTTGTGGTACGGGGTGCCCGCGCCAAAGCCGGCAAAGGCTGAACCGTTGTTGCCGGTGCCTGAGGTGTAGGCATAGAGAACCTGGCTAAGGCCATGCGCGCCTGGGTTGGTGATGGATTCAGCAGGTCCTGGCAGAGTGGCTGCCAGGGCACCCAGAACCAGCACACCAAGCGGCATCACCAGCAAGGTGGCCACCAGCAGGCGTACTTCGCGCGCCTCAAGCTTCTTGCCGAGGTATTCCGGGGTGCGGCCGATCATCAGGCCGGCGAGAAATACCGCGATCAACACAAACAGCAGCATGCCGTAGAGGCCAGCACCGACACCGCCGAAGATCACCTCGCCGAGCATCATGTTGAACAGCGGGATCATCCCGCCCAGCGCGCTGAAGCTGTCGTGCATGGCGTTCACCGAGCCGTTGGACGCCGCCGTAGTCGTCACCGCCCACAGTGCCGAGGCCGTGGTGCCGAAGCGGCTTTCCTTGCCTTCCAGCGAACCGCTCTGCTCAATCGGCAAGCCAGCCAGCGCCGGATTCGGCTGATGCTCGGCATACAGAGTGCCGCCCAGACCGACGCTGAACAGAATCAGCATGCAGGCCAGCAGCGCGCGGCTCTGGCGCAGGTCTTTGACGTAATGGCCAAAGGTGAACAGCAGCGCGGCGGGGATCAGGATGATCGAGGCCACCTCGAACAGGTTGCTCCAGGCCGTGGGGTTCTCGAACGGATGCGCCGAGTTGACGCCGAAGAAACCGCCGCCGTTGGTGCCCAGTTGCTTGATGGCAATCTGGCTGGCTGCAGGACCCAGCGGCACAACCTGATCGGTGCCGCCGATGGTGTGCGCGGTGACGTATTCGAGGAAGGTTTGTGGCACGCCCTGCCACACCAGAAACAGCGCCAGAACCAGGCAGAACGGCAGCAGGCCGTAGAGCGTGGCGCGGGTCAGGTCGACCCAGAAGTTGCCGACGCTATTGCTCGAACGCCGGGCGATGCCGCGACAGAACACCACCAGCACGGCCAGGCCAACCGCCGGGCTGACGAAGTTCTGTACGCCCAGGCCAACCATTTGGCTGAAGTAGCTCATCTGCGCTTCGCCGCTATACGCCTGCCAGTTGGTATTGGTGACGAAACTCACGGCGGTGTTGAACGCCAGCGTCCAATCCAGCCCCGGCAACTCTTGCGGGTTGAGCGGCAGACTGCCTTGCAGCATCAGAATGCTGAACAGCGTCAGCAGGCTGATCAGGGTGAAGGCCAGCAACGCCAGGCTGTAGGTTTTCCAGTCCTGCTCGCGGTTGCTATCGACACCGGCGATCCGGTAGCACAGCCGCTCGACCGGCTGCAGCACGGGGCTGAGCGAGGTTTTTTCGCCTTCCATCACGCGGTACAGGTAACGCCCGATAAAGGGCGCCGGCAGCAGAACCAGGACAAAGAACGCCAGGATCAAAGTGAAATCGTAACTGTGCATATGCGCCCCTACGCCTGATCAGCGCGCAGCAGCGCAACCAACAAATAGATGAAAAGTCCCAAGGCCAGGCCTAGGGACACCCCGTCGAGAATGCTCATGTGTTTGCTCCTTGTTACGGTGGCTACCGCTTGGGGCAAATTGTCGGCAACCAGGGCGTAAAGGAACGAGTGCGGGCGATGCCGCCCGGCATAAAGAAAGCGTAAAGATCGCGGGCCACGGACAAACAAAAACGGCCAGGCGCCCTGCTTTACAGGTCGTCTGGCCGTATTTACCGCGCAGGCTACGCCGGTGGCGTAGCGCTGAAGGCTTTACTGAATGGTGCTTTCAACCTCGCTTTCGTCCAGCAGCGCTTCATCGGCCGGGGCTTCATGGCCCATGCCAGCCAGACCGCCGCCACTGCTCATGGCCAGCGCCACGAACTGGTCCACAGTCATCTGCTTGCCGTTGAAGGTCACCTGGTCGTTGGCGTAATGCAGGCTGGAGCTGATGTCCTCGCCCTGCAGCACGGCCAGCTCGCTGGCCACCGCCATACCGCTGGCCATTTCACCCACCATCGTAGCCTGCTGAGCAATCGCTTCCTTGTCCGTTTCCCCGGCCAGGGTGGCCTGCACGCCAATCACATCAGTAATCATCGCCTTGGACACCAGCAACTTGGCATCCAGCTGAGCGATCAACTGCTTGGCCAGTTCAGGCGCCGGCAGGTCGAAGGACACCGGCTTGTTCAGGTCCAAGCCAAAGCTGAAGCTGCTCTCGCCGTTGGCGGTCTTGAATGCCAGCTTTTCCAGGGCCAGGCCCGGTTTTCCGGCCAGCAGTTTTTCCAAATCGGTCTTGAACAGCGCAGTCTGCTCGTCGGTCAGTTCCGGCATACCGCTTTCACTGTCGACCTTGCCGCTCTGCAGCAGCGTGCCGTACAGCTCGATCATCGACTGCAGAGCCGCCGCGTCGAGGTTCTTCACGGTCCAGAGCATCTGCGAGGAGCCGATGTCGTTGCCCTGGTAGCTGATCATGCCGACGTCATAGCTGTAGCGCGCCGACAGCTGCTGGTTGGCTTCGCTGGTTTCATCGCGCTGGACGAAATCCTTGAACAGGATTGGTGCGCTCTCGCCAATCTGCAGCTCGATCTGCTGCAGACGCACCTCGTTCTGCCCCAGGTAGAAATCGCTGATGCCCTTGCGGGTGTTGCTGGTGAGGTCCATGCCCTTGAACTCAAGGCGCATGCTTTCATCAGTGGACAGGGTTGAGGTGAGTTTGAAGCTATCCATCACGCCGCTGGCGCTGATTTTCTCGACATTGGCGCTGCTGTCGAAGTCGATTTCCAGGCCGCTGAAATCGATATTGGTCTGCTCATCCAGTGCCATTTGCAGCGGTTGCACGCGCAAGTTGCCGCTCAACGAACGGTCATAACCGAGGCTGACCTGGCCCTGCAGCGGCGCACCGCCCTGGCTGCCGGCGAACCATTTTTCCAGCTCCGGGCTGCGCTCCAGCGCATAGTTGCTGGTGGCCATAACGGGCAGCAACTTGAGGCTTTGCAGTCGCGACAGCGGGAAAGGCCCGTGCTCGATACGGTCGGTGACAAACCACTCAAAGTTGCTCGGCGATTCGCCATCCAGGCTGCCGGCAAACTGAATGCGGTAGCGAGCGTTGCTGCTGAACAGCTGGCGCTCCAGGGAAACCAGCTCGATGGTGGCGCTGAGGCCCAGGGCCGGCAGGGTTTTGCTCATATCCTGGTTGGCTTGCTGAATCGAGGTTTCCAGCACCGCTGGAAGTTGCTGACCGGTGTACCAGGCGCCTGCGGTGCTCAACGCGCCGAGAACGACAACTGCGCCAAGGGCGCTGCCTGCAATTTTCTTCATGGGGGGGGTAATCCTGCGTGTCCGTTAAAGGTGTGGGGCTTCCCTGCTACCGCCTATGCCACTGCAAAGCAGTGTTGCGGCTTGAGGCGCGGCGTTGGGCTTGCGGCCAACGCCTGGCTGCGCAAGCCGTGGAGCGGCCGCGAAGCGCAGCAAGGCTACCACCGCGGCCACAGGCGACCAAGACGCCGCCGGGGAAATTTGCCGAGAATGCCAACCGGCTCGAACTGCAGCGCGGTCTTAGCTGAGCGGCTTATCGGCCGCCTCGGTGCTTCTCGCAGCGGTGTTTACAACCGGGCTACCGACCCAGTCACTGAGCAGGCTGTAGGCCACGGCCAGTAAGGTGGGGCCGAGGAACAGCCCCATAAAACCGAACGCCAGAATGCCGCCAAACACCCCGAGCAGCACCACGATCAACGGCAAGTTGCCGCCACGGCTGATCAGGTACGGCTTGAGGATGTTGTCGACGCCGCTGATCACCAGGAAGCCCCAGATCAGCAGAAACACGCCCATGCCGACTTCGCCCTGCCAGAACAGCCAGGCCACAGCTGGGCCCCAGATCAGCGGCGGGACCATGATCAGGCTAAAGCCGAAGGTCATGATGCCGAGCACCAAGGCACCGGGTACACCGGCGATGGTGAAACCGATCCAAGCCAGAATCGCCTGCGCGGCGGCAGTACCGATCACCCCGTTGACCACCCGCTGCACGGTGCCGGCGACCAGCTCCAGATAATGCTCGGCGCGATCACCAATCAGACGCTGCAACAAGCTTTCGGCAAACGCGGCCAGACGCGGCCCGTCACGGTAGAAAAAGAACACCAGAATCAGGCTCAACGCCAGCTCCAGCATGCCACCACCGATCTGCGCACTGCGCGCCAGCAGCCAGTTGCCGACCTGCCCCAGATACGGCCGCACGGTGGCGAAAAACGCCGCGCCCTGCTGGTCAATGGTCATCCAGAAGCCCACCAGACGCTCACCAACAAATGGCACGCCGGCCAGCCAGGCGGGTGCCGGCGGCAAGCCGTCGACCTGGAAATCCTTGATCAAGGCGGTGACATCCTTGATGTGGTCCGCCAGATTGAAGCCAAGCATCACCAACGGCACGGCCACCACCACGGTCCAGGCCAGGGTCAGCAGCCCCGCCGCCAGCGCCTGACGACCGCCCAGCAGGCGGGTCAGCACGCGCATCACCGGCCAGCTGGCAAATGACAAGACCGCAGCCCAGAACAGCGCCGACCAGAACGGTGCCAACACCCACAGGCTGGCGCCCAACAGCACCAGCAGCAGTATCTGCACCAGCAAACGATCGTTATTGGCCATTCAAGCAGCTCCCTGCACAACGCAAAAAGGCTCTGCCACAAGGGACAGAGCCGGATCAATTAACAACAAGAGTACCGAGAGTGGCGTCTTAGCGCAGCACGTTGAGTTGTACGCCGCTCACATCCGCCTCACCCAGCTCCAGGCGGCTGGCGCGCACGCGCTGCTCAACCAGCGCTTCACGCCAGGCTTCGGCTTGAGCGCCGCTGATGGTGACACGCAAGGTGCTGTCGAGCTTGAGGCTACGCGCCAGCAGCTCAACCCAGGCAGCGCTGGGTTCGACCTGCTTGGCCAGGCGCAGTTCACCGGTGCTTTTCAACTGGCGCTGCAGGGTAGCTGGGGTCGGCAACAGTTCACCCAAGGCTGCATTGGCCGTTAGCAACTCGGCATGCAGGTAGGCGCGCCTGTTACCACGGGTGATGCTGTACAGCGCCAGCAGGCTGTCCTGGCGCGGCTCGGCCAGGCGCAGCAGCGCGTAAGTCTGCTGGTCATCCGAGCCGGTCAGGGTGGCGTTGTCGAATACCGCGTTGGCCCACAGGCTGCTTGAGCCGCACTCGCGGCCCACACACCAGTAGAGCAATTCGGCATCCTCGGCTTGCAGGGTTTCACGGGCGCTGGCGAATACCTCATTGGCCGAATGAGTACGCGGCAACTCGTAGGTCACCGCAGTGACACGGCCCTGAGCCGCTACTTCGCGCTCATAACGCAGGGTGCCGCTGATGCGCCGAATCGTCCCTTGCGGGTAGATGCGCTCCTGCTCGGCAACATCCTTGAAGCTGACAATCTTGCTCCCGGCAAAGCGCGGCAGCACGTCGAGGTCCTGGCTGCCGGCCACGTCGGCCCAGACAACGGCGCTGGCCAGCAGCAGGCTTAGAGCGAGGCAGTAACGATTAAGGCGGCTCATTTGATCAACATCCCTTGGGCAGCTTTAACAATTTTCTCGCTATCTTCCTCGCGCTGCGGCACCAGCAGACCGCGCTGCACCGCAGGGCGCTCAGCCAGCTCAGCCATCCAGCGCTTCAAATGCTCAAGGCCATCAACCGAGACGCCGGCCCAGTCATGGATGCGCACCCACGGGTAGGTGGCGATATCGGCGATGCTGTAGTCATCGGCCAGGTACTGCGACTCGCCGAGGCGCGTGTCGAGCACTTCATAAAGACGACGGGTTTCGTGCTGGTAACGGTCGATGGGGCCCTGCAGTTTTTCCGGAAAGTAGCGGAAGAACACATTGGCCTGGCCCTGCATCGGGCCGATCCCGCCCATCTGGAACATCAGCCACTGGATCACCCGCGAACGGCCCTTGGCGTCGCTGGGCAGCAGTTGGCCGGTTTTCTCAGCGAGATACAGCAGGATGGCGCCGGACTCGAACACGGCGAAATCATCATTGGCGCGGTCGACAATCGCCGGAATGCGGCCATTGGGATTGATCTTGAGAAAGGCCGCAGCCTTCTGCTCCTGCTTGTCGAAACTCAAAGCCTGCACGCTGTACGGCAGTTGCAACTCTTCCAGTGCGATGGACGCTTTATGGCCGTTGGGGGTGGCGGCGGTATACAGGTCGATCATGCGAATCTCCGTGGGTATCGCCGACACCTTTCCCCAGTTGCCTTTAGCAAGTCAAGGCGCGCCCAGGAAAGCTTTGAAACAGTCTGCTACCAAGCCCGCGCCCACGTCGTCATCCAGGTGCAGATGGTGGCCGCCAGGCAGTTGCGCCACTTCGATGGCCAGGCCCTCGACCAGCTGAGTAATGCTCGGCTGCGCGAGCAACATGCCCTGCTGCGCCATTACCAGTTTGGCCGGACATTGCAGGTTGCGCACAAACGCCAGCGCATGGGCGTGGGTCAGGCGCAGTGGCGACGGCAGGGTCAGGCGGCTGTCGGTGCGCCAGGTGTAGCCACCGGGCACCGGCATCAGGCCGCGCTGGGCGAGCAATTCTGCCGCTTCACGGCTGACCGCCCCTACCCCACGCATACGCGCCTCTACCGCACGGTCAAACTCCGCGTATACAGGCTTGCTCTTGCCGGCCAGGGCCAGCTGCGCCTTGAGCGCTTCGCCGAGTTTCTGCGGCGCCGTATCCGGCTCGCCGGTGTAGGGAATCAGCCCGTCAATCAGTGCCAGGCGCTCGATACGCTCCGGCATGGCCGCCGCCAACAGCACGGAGACAATCGCGCCCATGGAATGCCCGAGCAGGGAAAAGCGCTGCCAGCCGAACTGCTCGGCGACCTGCAGCACGTCATGGGCATAGTCCCAGATGGCGTAACTGCTGCCCGGCGGGCGGTGATCGGAATGACCGTGGCCGGCAAAGTCCAGGGCGACGATACGCAGCCCCGGCAACAGCGGCGCCAGGCGGGAAAAGCTGGCGGCATTGTCCAGCCAACCATGTAGAGCAATCACCGGCACACCGTCTTCGGGGCCATACAGGTGAGCGGCCAGCTCGATATGCGGCAGACGCAGACGGACTTCTTCGAAATTCAGGCTCATGCGCTTTGCTCGCTTGCAGGTTGCCCGGCCCAGCGCTGGAACAGCTTTTTCAGCAGCTCGGCGGTGTCCTGTGGGCGTTCCAGGGGAAACATATGGCCGCCGGGTAACGTCAGGTATTCGCCTTTTGGCACGCGCCGCACCAGATGGGCGTGATGCGGCAGTACCACCCGGCTATGGCGGCCGCGAACCATGGCCAGCGGTACTTTCAATTGTTGCGGCCGGCCCGGGCTGGTGTGCGGCACGCTGCGGTAGATGCTGATTTCCGTGGCTGGATCAAAACGCAGGCGCAGGTTATTGCCCGCAGCTTGCAGGCCGTATTGCACATAGGCGTCCAGGCATTCGGGATCAAAACGGCGGAACAAACCTTTACCGGCGAAATAACCGCGCGCCTCGGCCAGGTCGACAAACTCCTCACGCCGACCCAGGGTGCGCCCGGCCGGGGTGATGCGGTCGATAAAGCCGAAGCGCTTGGCGGCGCGAATCACCATTTTGTCGGCCAAGGTCAGCACCGGCGAATCGAGCATCACCACGCCCAGGTACAGCTCGGGGCGCAGCAAGGCGGCGTGGTAATGCAGCACACCACCCAGGGAATGACCGACGCCCCAGACCGGTTGCTGGTTGGCTTCGAGGTGATGGATCAGCTCATCGACCAGGTTGCTCCAGTTGTCGTTCACCGGAAAGCGCGGGTCATGGCCATGCTGCTCCAGGTGCTGCACCGAATAGTTAGGCGCCAGCGCGGCAAACAGCTTGCCGTAGGTGGCCGAGGGAAAGCCGTTGGCATGGGCGAAGAACACGGACTGGGTCATGGCGGCGGGCTTATCTGGAAAGTTGCCGATGATTGTCCGGCAGCACCAGCGATGCAGCAATGACAAAACGGCCAGTGAATGACGGCACTATAGCCAAAGCTGATGGGAGGCCCGCCAGCCGGAGCGGCAATGGCGGGTTTTACGGATTAACGCAGCGCCGGGCCATTTTCACCCAACGGCACAATGGCCATGGTCAGCCGGGAAATACAGCTGGCCTTGCCATCCTCGCCACTCAGGCGGATGTCCCAGACGTGGGTGGTGCGCCCCAGATGCACGGCGCGCGCGACCGCCGTGACCCGGCCGCTGCGCAAACCGCGCAGGTGGTTGGCGTTCACTTCCAGGCCGACGCAGTAGAACTTGCTGCTGTCGATGCACAGATGGCTGGCGGTGGAGCCGAGGGTTTCCGCCAGTACCACCGACGCGCCGCCATGCAGCAGGCCGTAGGGTTGGTGAGTGCGCGCATCGACCACCATGCTGGCGGTAAGCGATTCGTCATCGAACGACTCGAAGCGGATATCCAGTTGCTCGCCGATGGTGTTTTTCAGAAACGCGTTGAGCTGTTCGAGATTCGGGGTTTGCTGCCAGAGGGCCATGGTCAGTCCTTTAGGGTCGATTCAGCCAGAACGTGGCCGGCACACTGCATGCCGGCCACACGCCTGATCACTCGTGCCAAAGCACCGCTTCGCTGCGAGCGGTCCACTCGTCGAAGCGTTCGCCATAGGCGCCCTCAACCACCGCGCGCTTGATCTTCAGAGTAGGTGTGAGGAAGCCGTTATCCACCGCCCACACGTCTTTGACCAGCACCAGGCGTTGCAGACGCTCATGCTTGTCGAGGCGCTGATTGACCTCTTCCAACAGCTTTTTCAGGCTGTTTTCCAGCTCGCCACGCGCGCCATTGAGGGCCTCGCTGCGACCTACATCAGACAGCACACACAGCGCCATGGGCTGGGCCATACCATCGCCGACCACACACACCTGCTCGATGCGCGAATGCTCACCCAGGCGGTTTTCAATTGGCGCCGGGGCGACGTACTTGCCTTTGCTGGTCTTGAAGATTTCCTTGATCCGCCCGGTCAGGCGCAGGTTGCCCTCGGCATCCTGTTCACCCTTGTCGCCAGTGCGCAGAAAGCCATCCGGAGTGATGGTTTCTGCAGTCTTTTCCGGGTCCTTGTAATAACCCTGCATGGTCGCGCCGCTGCGCACCTGCACCTCGCCATCTTCGGCGATACGCACCTCAACGCCCGGGCTGTTCTGACCAATCCAGCCCTGTTTGAACTTGCCCGGCCGGCACACATGCGAATAGCCGCAGTTCTCGGTCATGCCGTAGACCTCCAGCACATCCAGGCCCAGGCGCTTGTACCAGTTGAGCAGCGCTTCAGGCACCGGCGCCGCGCCGGACAGCGCATAACGCACGGCATCCAGGCCCAGACCGACCAGTACCTTTTTGCCGACGATGCGGCCAATGATCGGCAGTTTGAGCAGAAAATCCAGCTTCTCGGCCGGCATCTTGCTGTAGACGCCCATCTGGAACTTGGTCCAGATCCGCGGTACGCCAAACATCACCGTCGGCCGCGCGCGCTTGAGGTCTTCAAGGAAGGTATCCAAGCTTTCGGCAAAGAAGATCGTCTGCCCGGCGTAGATCGACGCCAGCTCGACAAACATACGCTCAGCCACGTGACACAACGGCAGGTAGGACAGCACCCGATCATTCTCGCCAACACCAAACAGCTCGATGGCGTGGCTGGCGGCAAAGCCGAAGTTATTGAAGTGATGCATCACGCCTTTCGGCGTGCCGGTGGTGCCGGAGGTATAGATGATGGTGGCGAGCTGATCGGCCGCCGCCTTGGGGTTGTCCTGAATCGGCGTGCAGGCCTGCAGGTCATCCCAGGTAAAGCTGAACTCGCCCTGCGGACGCAGTGGCAGGCCGATGGTCGGCACATCCTGCGGCACACCGGGGGCCATGGCCGGCCAATCATCCAGCTTGCCGACGAACACCAGCGCCGCTTCAGAATGGCGCAGCACCTGGCCGACAGATTCGGCGGTGAGATTAGGATAGAGCGGCACCGAGACGTGTCCGGCCATCCAGATCGCCAGATCGGTGACGATCCAGTGCGCACAGTTTTTGGAAATGATCGCAATGCGGCTGCCCTGCGGCAGTTCGCGGCTGCGCAGCCAGTTGGCCGCACGGCGCGCCTGCTCGCCGACATCGGCCCAGCTCAGTTCCTGCAGCTGACCGCCCGGCAGCGGCTGCACCATGTAGCGTTTATTCGGGTGCCGAGCCTCGCGCTCATAAAACACCTCAAGCGGCAAACGGATTGCATCAGCCACAGGGCTTCCTCCTTTGTTGTTTTTGTGGAGCCAACCAAGCAATTGCTTGGTTTGACTATTCCACGCACAAAGGCGGCCCGCAAGAGGAGAAATGTTTCGGTGTGTAGTGAGGCGTCAGGAACGGGCTGGGTGTTTATGGATAGCCAACGCCATCAACCCAGCGGCCAGCTCATCACCTTCCAGCAGCGCCAGGCTGGCAGTATTCATCGGCAGCGGCTGCTGACGATGGCCATGGATCAGCAAGCCCGCCAAAGCACCAACCAACGGTTGATGGGTGACCAGCAACAGCTCGTCGAAGGCATAGCCATCCAGTTCCCGCAGCGTTTGGCGTAGATCACTTTCCGGCGTCAGCCAGGACACGGTCTGCCGGACACCCGCAAATGCCAGCACATCACAGACCAGGTCCGCCGTCTGCTGCGCCCGTACATAGGGGCTGACCAACACCGCGCGCAACGGCCGGCCCTGCAGCTGCACAGCCGCCTCACGCACCTGCTGCTGGCCATAGGCCGTCAAGTTGCGCGAGGCATCAGTGCGTGCAACCGGTTCGGCTTCACCGTGGCGCAGCAGCCAGAGCTTCACAGGTTTGACCCGATAAGCCGACCAGTCAAAGCTTCGGCTCTTCGTCACGCACCGGGTGGGCCGCCGGCGGAATGCTGTGCGGGGTTTCACCCTGCGGCGCTTGCGGGGTTGGCCAGTCGGCGAACGGCCAGGGCTTTTCATCGCTATTAAAGGTGCCAAAGCGGCCGATCTGCGCCAGGTACTGGCTCAGGCTGTCACCAAAACCCAGCAAGCCAGCATTCGGCGCACCGTAAAACAGGCGATAACCCAGCTGCAGCAACACCACGGCACCCAGGAGGATTTCCGCCAGTTGCCAGACGATGGTGAAGATCACCATCCAGAGGATGCGCAGCAGAATCGATTCGCGCTGCAGTTGCTGATTGTCATCACTCATGCTCATCTCCTTGCAGGGTTTAGAAAGCTAAAACTCAGAAACCAGTGGTGGGGATAAAGTCGACGTCGGTCTTCGGCTCGCCACGCATCAGCGCGCCGATCACCTGATCCAGGGTGCGCCCTTCAAACAGAATGGCATGCAGGCCCGCCACCAGGGGCATATAGACCTGCAGTTCCTCGGCTTTGGCCTTCAGCACCTTGATGGTGTTCACCCCTTCCGCCACTTCGCCCAGACGCGCCACGGCATCCTCCAGACTCAGCCCCTCGCCGAGGGCAAAGCCGACCTGGTAATTGCGGCTTTTCGCCGAGGAGCAGGTGACGATCAGGTCGCCCACCCCGGCCAAACCGAGGAAGGTCATGGGGTTGGCGCCCAGCTTGACCGCAAAGCGGGTCATTTCCGCCAGCGCGCGGGTAATCAGCATGCTCTTGGTGTTTTCGCCCATGCCCATGGCCGCCGCCATACCAGCGATGATCGCGTAAACGTTCTTCAGCGCCCCGCCCAACTCGACGCCAAAGCGGTCGCCACTGGCGTACACACGGAAAGTGCGCCCGTGCAGCGCGGCCTGCACTTGCAGGCAAAGGTCTTCGTCCTCGCTGGCGACGACCGACGCGGTCAGCGCATGCTCGGCCACTTCACGCGCCAGGTTCGGCCCAGACAGCACGCCAATACGCGCCTGCGGAGCGATGTCTTCGAGAATCTGGCTCATCAGCAGAAAACTCTGCGCCTCAATGCCCTTGGTGGTACTCACCAGCAACTTGCCGCTCAGCAACTCAGCCACCGGCTGCAGCGCCTGGCGCAATGCACTGGAGGGCAAGGCAACAAAGATCAACTGGCAGGCATTCAGGGTCGCGCTCAGGTCGGTTACCGGGTCAACGCCTGGGTGAATTTTGATGCCTTTGAGGTAACGCGGATTTTCACGGGTCAGCCGAATCGCCTGGGCCTGTTGTGGGTCGCGCATCCAGTGCAGGACGTGCTGGCCATTCTCGGCCAGCAAATTTGCAATCGCAGTGCCGAAGCTACCGCCGCCAAGCACGGCGATGGGGGGCTGATCAGTCATAACGCATCCGTGGTAAACCATTGAAAGTGGCGAATCGCTCGCATTATACGGCGGCGTCTGTATGCAGCCAGCTTTAGCTGCGCGGCTAGCACTGGCAAAGCCAGGCAGCTCAGTTAACATGCAGGCTTTCAAACGCAAACAAGGTTGTGGCGTGATCGATAGCACCCAAGCCCGGCTTCACCCTGAGACCGCGAAAAACCGGCCAGTTCTCCAGCGCCCGCACATTCTGCGCAGCAGCGGAGTGGCCCGATGATCCTGCGCCGTGGCTGGAATATCCATACCCGCACGCAATTGATCAGTGTCGGCCCCGCCCTGCTGCTGACCCTGCTGCTCACCGGCTTCTTCACCTTTGCCCGCCTGCAGGACCTGCGTCAGGAGCTCAACCATTATGGCCAGCTGATCGCCAGCCAGTTGGCGCCGGCCAGCACCTACGGGGTAATTTCCGGCAACCTCGATGTGCTCGATGCCCTGTTGCAAGCAACCTTGAAGACCCCGCATGTGCGTTTTCTGGAAGTGCGCGACCACACCGGCAAGATCCTCGTTTACGTCGAACAAACGCCCGGCAGCGGCCACGCCAGCAGCCAGGTCGAGGTATTCCAGGCACCGATCCATCTGCAACGCGCGGCGCTGCACACCCCCACCCAACAGACGCTGGCCGATGACTACCTGGGTTATGTAGTCGTGGGCATGTCCAACGATGCCTTCAACACCCGCCAGCAGGAAATCCTCCTCAAAGCCACCCTGCTCGCCCTGTTTGCCCTGGCCCTGACCTTTATTCTCGCCCGCCGCCTGGCCCGTCACTTGTCACAGCCGCTTAGCGCCATGGGGGAAGCCGTCAGCGCGATCCAGGCCGGCAACTACCAGACCACCCTGCCCGAGGTCGGTGAAGGTGAGCTGCAGGCTCTGGCGCGGCATATCAACAACCTCGCCCACGGTCTGGCCAGCGCCAGTGAAGAACAGCAGCGGGCCATGACCCTACTGATTCAGGCCCGCGAGCAATCGGAGCTGGCCAACCGCGCCAAATCCGACTTTCTGGCGATGATGAGCCACGAGTTGCGTACGCCGATGAATGGCGTGCTGGGCATGCTGCAGCTGCTGGAAACCACCGAGATGACCCAGGAGCAGGCGGAATATGCGGCGCTGGCCACCGAATCCACCGAGCACCTGCTGAAAGTCATCAACGATATTCTCGACTTCTCGCGCATCGAACGCGGCGCACTGGAGCTGGAACGCATCCCCTTCAGCCTGCTCGATCTGCTGCAAAGCTCGATTCAAGTGTTCCAGCACAGCGCCCAACAGCGCGGCCTGCAGCTGCTGCTGGACACCCAGAGCGGCCTGGAACAGCTGCAGGTACAGGGCGACCCGACGCGGATTAGGCAGATTCTGGTCAACCTGATCGGCAACGCCCTGAAGTTCACCGAAACCGGCAGTATCCGCGTACACAGCACCTGGCAGGCGCTGGACAACCAGGTGCTGTGGTTCAGCTGTTCGGTACACGACAGCGGCATCGGTATCTCCCCCGAGCGGCTGGAACATATGTTCGATGCCTTCCAGCAGGCCGACACTTCTATTTCAAGACGTTACGGCGGCACCGGGCTGGGTTTGCCGATTGCCCGTACCCTTGCCGAACGCATGGGCGGCACCCTGCGCGCGGTCAGCCAGGAAGGCCAGGGCTCGGTGTTTACCCTAGAGGTGCCACTGCCGTTTTCCCAGCAGGTCGCCCCCGCTGTCAGCGACACACCACTGCCGACTGACCAGGGCAACGGCCAGCCGGTCCTGCTGGTTGAAGACAACCCAGTCAACCAGACCGTTATCGAAGCCATGCTGCGTAGCCTGGGCTATCAGGTCAGCCTGGTCGGCGATGGCGCCCAGGCCGTGCATCAGGTCAGCCAGCAGAAATATGCAGCGATTCTGATGGATTGCCGCCTGCCGATCATGGATGGCTACGAGGCCACACGGCAGATCCGCCGCCTAGCCGGTTGCACCGAATTGCCGATCATCGCCCTAACCGCCAATGCCCTGCAGGGCGACCGCGAGGCCTGCCTGCAATCGGGTATGAATGACTACCTGGCAAAACCCTTCAAACGGGCAGATTTGCAGCGAATCCTACAGCGCTGGCTGCCCCCTCGACCTTCGACGGGTAGTCAAGAAGGCTCAACTGCTGCAGGCTAGAGCCATAGGTCTATGACAGGCCAAGAAGAGCGGAGTACAACTGTACTCACAAGGCTGTGACTTTCACCACAACGCAACAGTCTATGACTAGGCTGTTGGCAGGCGCAGCAGACTGCGCCGCCAGCCAGGACGATTCGCCCAGCCTTGGCGCATGGGACATATTGAGGAGCTCGCATGACCAAACAAAACGCCTTCACCCGGGAAGAACTGCTCGCTTGCGGTCGCGGCGAACTATTCGGCCCAGGTAATGCGCAACTGCCCGCGCCGAACATGCTGATGATCGATCGCATCACCCATATCAGCGACACCGGCGGCAAGTACGGCAAGGGCGAAATAGTCGCCGAGCTCGATATCACTCCTGATCTGTGGTTTTTCGCCTGCCATTTCGAAGGCGACCCGGTGATGCCAGGCTGCCTGGGGCTGGATGCCATGTGGCAGCTGGTCGGTTTCCACCTCGGCTGGCAGGGCAACCCCGGCCGCGGCCGTGCCCTCGGTTCGGGCGAAGTGAAGTTCTTCGGCCAGGTCCTGCCGACCGCCAAGAAAGTCACCTACAACATTCATATCAAACGCACCATCGCCCGCTCCCTGGTCCTGGCTATTGCCGATGGCAGCGTCAGCGTTGATGGCCGCGAAATCTACAGCGCCGAAGGCCTGCGGGTTGGCCTGTTCACCTCTACCGACAATTTCTAAGGGACTCATCGCATGCGTCGCGTCGTGATTACCGGCCTGGGCATCGTTTCCTGCCTGGGCAATGACAAAGCCACCGTCTCTGCCAACCTACGTGCTGGCAAGTCAGGCATCCGTTTCAACCCTGCCTATGCCGAAATGGGCCTGCGTAGCCATGTATCCGGCTCGGTTGATCTGAACCTGGAAGAGCTGATCGACCGCAAGGTCTATCGCTTTATGGGTGATGCCGCAGCCTTCGCTTATCTCTCCATGGAGCAGGCGATCAAGGATTCGGGCCTCAGCGCGGAAGACATCTCCAACCCACGCGTGGGTCTGATTGCAGGCTCCGGCGGCGCGTCGACCTTCAACCAGATGGAGGCCATGGACATCCTGCGCGAGAAAGGCGTCAAGCGCGTCGGTCCATACCGTGTGCCACGCACCATGGGCAGCACCGTGTCTGCCTGCTTGGCTACGCCATTCAAGATCAAGGGTGTCAACTACTCGATCTCTTCGGCCTGCGCCACCAGCGCCCATTGCATCGGTAATGCCATGGAGCAGATCCAGCTGGGTAAGCAGGACGTGGTATTCGCCGGCGGCGGTGAAGAAGAGCATTGGAGCCAGAGTTTCCTGTTCGACGCCATGGGCGCCCTCTCCACCCAGTACAACGAAACCCCGGAAAAAGCCTCGCGTGCCTACGACGCCAAGCGTGACGGTTTCGTCATCGCTGGCGGTGGCGGCATGGTGGTGGTCGAAGAGCTGGAGCATGCCCTTGCTCGCGGCGCGAAGATCTACGCGGAAATCGTTGGCTACGGCGCAACCTCCGACGGCTACGACATGGTTGCCCCGAGCGGTGAAGGCGCTGTGCGCTGCATGCAGCAGGCCCTGGCCACCGTCGACACCCCAATCGACTACCTGAACACCCACGGCACCTCGACTCCGGTCGGCGACGTCGCGGAAAGCCGCGCAGTACGTGAAGTGTTCGGCGCCAAGGCGCCCGCCATCAGCTCGACCAAGAGCCTGTCCGGTCACTCCCTGGGCGCCGCCGGCGTACAGGAAGCGATCTACTGCATGCTGATGATGGAAGGCAACTTTATCGCCGGCTCGGTCAACATCGACGAAGTCGACCCGGAAATCGCCGACCTGCCGATCCAGCGCAGCACCGTCGAAAACGCCAAGCTCGACACCGTGATGAGCAACAGCTTCGGCTTCGGCGGCACCAACGCCACCCTGGTACTCAAGCGCTGGGCTGGTAAGTAAGCCCAAGCCGTTTGTTTGCAAGATTAAAAAGGCCACCCCTCGGGGTGGCCTTTTTATTGTGGCTGTTTCCTTGATTAGATCGAGAAGCGCGCCACCAGTGCATTCAGGTCCACGGCTAGCCGTGATAATTCCTGGCTGGCCGCACTGGTCTGATTAGCACCCGCCGAAGACTGCATCGACAGATCACGGATATTCACCAGGTTACGGTCGACTTCGCGAGCCACTTGGGCTTGTTCTTCCGAGGCGCTGGCGATCACCAGATTACGTTCGTTGATCTGCGAAATGGCGGCAGCAATCTCATCCAGTGCCTGGCCGGCCGCCTTGGCCACATCCAGGGTCGAACGCGCGCGGCTGTTGCTGTTCTGCATGGCGTTAACCGCCTTGTCGGTGCCCTGCTGAATACCGCTGACCATTTGCTCGATTTCACGGGTCGACTGCTGGGTGCGATGCGCCAAGGCCCGCACCTCATCGGCTACCACAGCAAAACCGCGCCCGGCTTCACCGGCTCGCGCCGCTTCAATCGCTGCGTTCAGCGCCAGCAGGTTGGTCTGCTCGGCAATCGAGCGGATCACATCCAGCACCTTGCTGATATCACGCACCTGACCGGCCAGTTGCTCAACTTCGGAAGCGGTATGGGTCACGTCATCCGCCAGGTGGCTGATCGACTCGACAGTCTGGCGCACCTGCTCGCGGCCATGCTGGGCGGTACGGTTGGATTCACTGGAGGCCTCGGAGGTGCTGACGGCGTTGCGTGCCACCTCCTCCACCGCGCTGGTCATTTCATTAACCGCTGTAGCCGCCTGCTCGATTTCATTGTTCTGCTGATGCAAGCCGCGGGTCGAATCTTCGGTCACCGCGCTGAGTTCTTCCGAGGCCGAGGCCAGCTGCGTGGAGGAGTCGGAAATATTCTGGATGGTGCTGCGCAGGCTCTGCTGCATGCTTTTCAAGGCGCTCAGCAAGCGCGCCGGTTCATCGCTGCCTTGCACCTCGATTGACTGGGTCAGGTTGCCGCTCGCCACCACTTCAGCCACCCGCACCGCTTCGGTCAGCGGCGCGACGATGCTGCGGGTCAGCAGCAGTGCCAGAATCACCGTCAGGCCCAGCGCCAGGGCGATCATCACCATCACCCACAACCGTGCGCTGGCGAATACCGCATCAGCCGCGTCAGCGGCGGCATTGGCGCCAACCCGGTTCAGTTCAGAAAGCTCGACCAGCGCCTTGGCCATACTGTCGGCGTGACCGTTAAGCGGACCGTTGGCGACCGCCAGGGCCGCATCCCGATCACCTTGCCGTATTGCATCGACGATCTTGCTTTGCTCTTGCAGATAGTTGCCTTCAGCCTGCTTGAAACGCCCGTAAGCGCTCTTTTCTTCTGCACTGGAAATCAGCTTTTCGTAAGTGCCTTGCGCCTTGCCCAACATGCCTTTGAGTTCTTCGGCGCGAGTCAGATTCTGTCGAGTCATGGCCTCATCGGTATTGAGCATCAAGCGCAGGGTCAGCGCACGCAGCCGCAGGACATCCTGGTTCATCTCACCCAGACTCAGAATGCTGGGCAACCAGTTTTCGTTTACCTGCTCCGACTGCTTGTTCATTTCTGCCATCTGCAGCAGCGAAAAGCCGCCGAGTATCAGCACCAATAGCGCCACCAGGCCAAAGCCCAGCGATGCTCTGGGCGCAATATTGAGATTTCTTAGGGTCATCACGGCCGTCCTTTAGGGTTCTGAAGCAGCTTGTTCGATAGCATATGGCCACTATCCTTATGAATGCCTTAAGACCTTCAGCCAATATCTACAGACTCCGTATCGACTCTAGCACTAGATTCTTGACCGCTTGCACATAAAAAAACCCGAGCCTGGGCTCGGGTTTAGGGTTACGACTTCAGGTAATTTCAGCGCACGGTAAACCGCTGCTCCAGCAATTTGCGGTCATCCTGAAACACCATAAAGTGCCACTCACCTGGCACCACTTCATGTTTTTCAGTGAATTCAAAGGCCATGACATCCTGCGGTGCGCCGGGGACCAGCTTTTGCGTCACCACGAACTTGTCGTGGCGCGTGCCTTGCGGAGTGACCACGCCGGGGGTGAGATAGAGCAACGTCAGCGGCGAATCATCGGCCACTTTGCCGGCCAGGCTGTAGCGCAGGCCGAATTTGGTGCCGAGCTTGGCCGGAATCACCTCGCCCTGCTCAATTTGCTGGTTGCTACGGGTTAACACCCGCTCGCCTTCCTGGAAGTCCTGATAGTTGCTGGCAAAAACGCCGTACTCGACCGGGCCTTCTACCCGGACTTCGGCCTGCGCCAGGCTGCTGGTCAACACAAGTGCGGCCAGGGCACTAAAACGGGTGTATTGCATGTCGCGCTCCTTTTTTAGATGGCGCGAGCCTATGACACCCGTGTGACAAGGCTATGACAGCTCTACTCCAGCAGCTCAGCCTGCACTTGACGCGGCAACACCGCGAGGAAGTTATCGCGCGCCACCTGATGGGCAACCTTCTCCGGCAAGGCATCGAGAAACGGCTTAAAGCCGTTCATATAACCCGCCAATCCATTAAAACGGCCAACCACGTCGGAGCCGAGCATAAAGCGCGCCGGGTAGCTGCTGACCAGCTTTACCCAGGCCGCATCAGGCTGGCCGTCAGCATCCAGTAAATACGGCTGGAGCATGGTCCAGGACAGATCGATATACAGATTGGGGTACTGCTTGAGCATCCGTTCAAGGGTGGGCAGGAGGAAATCCAGCTTTTCCTGATGCCGATGAATTTCCATGCTGGTGCCAGCATGCGCCCAGATAAATCGCACATGCGGGTGATTGCGCAGTGGGTCCTCGATTTCCTGCAGGTAGAGCGGATTACGCTCACGCTTGGAGGTGATATTGGAATGCAGCATCACCGGCAGGTCGTACTCGGCAGCCAGGTGAAAGACCCGCGCCAGAGCTTCGTTGTTAGCCCGTGGCGCATCACCATGGATCAGCGCAGTAAGGTCGTCATGCCGGGTAAAAATCTCGCCGATGCCTTGCCACAACCCTGGGTCGAGTTCGAGCATGCGGCGGATATGCGCATCGGCATTCTTGTCATTCGGGTTGAAGCCGGAGAGAAACGGATGCAGGCGCTTGCGCTGCTCGGCGGGCACCTGTTTGTAGGCATGTGCCACCAGCACATCGGTGGCGCTGTACCAATAGGCATTGGCATCATCGCCGGCGTAGTAACGCGGGCGCTTGGGTTCGTCTTCATCCCACTTCTTCGCCACCGGAATGCCCGAGAGCATCACATGCTCGATATTGCCGGCAGCCATCTGCTCGAACAGCTCGGTCATGCCCGCGCTTTCCTGAAAGAAATCCACGTAATGCAGATGGGCATCACTAAAACGGTAATCGCGGGCCAGCGCCAACGGGCTGCAAACAGTGACTAAAGCCGCAAGACTCAATGCAAGTCGCCTCAAACCTCAATCCTCCTTGAAGACGTGAGCACAATTGACTCACTACACTGAGGTCTAGTTCAGAAACCAGGATTGCAGCAATGGCTTCAGCCTCAACACACCGGCAACGCACCTGGCCAAACTACCTGCAGGCACTGCTGATTCTCGCCCTTTTCAATCTGCCACCAGTCCATGCGGCAGAACAGTTGAACTACCCGCTGCACTCGGACGGTATCGAGCCAGAAGCCTATGCCCTGGCGCTGCTGACGGCGGCGCTCGAACGTACACCCGGTCGTTATCAACTGCAGCCCACACCCGTGCCCATGGCGCAAAGCCGCGCGCTGCTGGCCATCGAACACAACAGCAAAAGCGTGCAAGTGATGTGGACCATGACCACCCGTGAGCGTGAAGCACGCTTGCTACCGATCCGCATCCCGATCTACCGCGGCCTGATCGGCTGGCGTGTGCTGCTGCAGCGCAGCGCTGATGCCGAGCAACTGGCCACGGTGGAGAACCTCGATCAACTTAAACGCTTCAGCTTCGGCCAACGCCACGACTGGCCGGACACGGCGATCCTGCGGGCCAATGGCCTGAAGGTGGTGACCAGCCAGCACTATCGCGGTTTGTTCCAGATGCTTGCCGCCGGGCGCTTCGATCTGTTTCCCCGTGAAGTCGTGGTGGCCTGGCAGGAGCAGGCGCGCGCGGCGGAAAGCGGGCTGGCGCTGAGCATCGACAACCACCTGCTGCTGCATTACCCAACCGCGTTCTATTTCTTCACCTCACGCAACCGCCCGGACCTGGCTGCCGACATTGAGCGCGGCCTGGAGGCGATGATTGACGATGGCAGTTTTCAGCGCCTGTTCGAGCAGTACCATGGCGACACGTTGCGTCAGGCCAATCTGCATAAGCGGCGCATCATCGAATTGCACAACCCCGACTTACCCCCTGCAACGCCATTTTCCCGCAAGGAATTATGGTTTCAGCCCAAGGAGCTCAAATGATCAGCATCAGCAATGACAAAGGCCTGCTGCAACGCATCAGCATCGGCCCGCACACCCTGCACAGCGATGTGTCGGTGGAGCTGGGCGGTGCAGGTTCAGCGCCTGAACCCCATGACCTGTTCGATGCTGCGCTGGGCGCGTGCAAGGCACTGACCCTGGCGCTGTATGCCAAGCAACGTGGTTTGCCGCTGGAAGGCCTCGACGTGAAGCTCAACCGCGATGACAGCCAGGAACGCCAGGGCATCTACCGCCTGGATGTCGAACTGACCCTGCACGGCGCGCTGGATGACGCACAACGCCAGCAACTGCTGCGCGTCGCCGACAAATGTCCGATTCACAAGCTGATGACCAGCAGCGAAGTTCAGGTCAGTACCCAGCTGAGCGAGGGCGCGTAATGAGCGAACTTCTGCTGATCCAGCCGCGCGCGGAAAACCTCGGCGGTCAACCTATCCTGCGCCCCCTGCCCTCGGCCAAGTGCCGCAGCGTTGGGCCGTTCGTGTTCTTCGACCATATTCTGGAAAACACCTACCCAGCCGGCAGCGGCATGAATATCAACCAGCACCCGCATATCGGCCTGTCCACCCTCACCTACCTGTTCAAGGGGCAATTGCAGCACAGGGACAGCCTCGGCTCAAATCAGCTGGTCAGCCCCGGCGAAGTCAGCTGGATGACCGCAGGCCGTGCCGTCGCGCATGTCGAGCGCACCCCGCAGGATTTGTGGGAAAACGGCTCGCACATGCACGGCCTGCAGGTCTGGCTGGCCATGCCCGCCGCAGAGGAACAAGGCGAACCCAGCTACAGCCACCACCCCGCCGACAGCCTACCGCGCAGCACCAGCATGGGCGTTGACATCTGCCTGATCGCCGGCACCGGCTTCTGCCTGCAATCACCGGTGCCCGTGCTGTCGCCCACTATCTATGCCGAAATCAAGCTGGCCGCAGGCAGCGCACTGCAGATACCCGCCGAGCATGCCGAACGCGCGCTGTACCTGATTGACGGCGAGGTGACACTGGACGATCAGCAACTGCCGCTGCGGGGCCTGCTGGTGCTACCCGAAGGCGAGACCTACACCCTCAGCGCCTGCGGCGAGAGCCGCCTGGTATTGATTGGCGGTGCGCCGATTGGTCCACGGCGGATCAACTGGAATTTCGTCGCCAGCGACCCGGCCTTGATTGATCAGGCGCGTGAACGCTGGGCGGCGCAAGACTGGCCAACAGTGCCAGGCGAGACTGAACGCATCGAGCTACCACGCTGACGGAGAAGATTTGTTGCACTCCCGAGACATCCAAAGCGCAGGTGCTCGGGTATAACCCTTGGCACGCTCACACACTCAGGAACCCTGTGCATGGCGCAGCCGCTGTTTGATTACGAAAGCCATCTGGAAGCCTGCGCCCGGCAGGACGACCGCGCATTCCAGGCGCTCTACCAACAGGAGGCTGCGCAAATGCTCGGGTTGGCCATCACCCTGCTCGGCCGCCGTGATCAAGCCGAAGACTGCGTGCACGATGCCTTTGTGCAGATATGGCGTAACGCACAACGTTTTCAGCGCGCGCTTGGCAGCGGCCGTGCGTGGATCTACAGCATCCTGCGCTACCGCGCGCTGAATCAGCTACGTAGCCGTGGCCGCACTGTGGAGCTGGATGACGACTTTATCGAACGCGCCGCCGACGACAGCCCACAGGCTGCCGAACTGCTGGAGCAACAGGGCGAAAAACAGCAACTGCGCCGCTGCCTGCAAAGTATCGAACGCAACCGCCGTCATCCGATTCTACTGGCCTTCTATCGCGGCCTGACCCATGAACAGATTGCCAACCGCCTGACCACCCCGCTGGGCACCATCAAGGGTCGTATTCGCGCCGGTCTGCGCGCACTGCAGGAGTGTTTGCAAGCATGATTACGCAGCAACCTGCCGAACGCCGCGCCTTGATTGGCGAATACGTCCTGGGCCTGCTTGATGAGGCCGAAGCCGCTGAAGTGCGCGAGCTGATTGAGCACGACAGTGAAGCCGCGCAAATGGCCCTGCAGTGGCAACAGCACTTTCTTGAACTGAGCGATCAGCTGCCACCGCAGACACCCTCGGCGCAATTGTGGCAACGCCTGCAGGACAGCCTTGGCCTGACCCCAGCCGTCAGTCGGGTGAATGCCTGGCTGGCTTGGTGGCAGAGCCTGACCACCTGGCGACTTACCAGTGCTGTGCTGGCATTCGCCCTAATCGTCGCGCTCATGCCTAACCTGTGGCGTACTGACATGACTGGCAATAGCTACACCGTGGTGCTGCAAGCCCCGGGTGAAGCCGCCAAGCCAGGCTGGGTGGTGCATGTGGATGGCACTGGCAGCCTGCGCCTACAACCGCTGCTGGACGATCAGATCCCGGCCGACCGCTCGGTACAGTTCTGGACGTTGATCGACCCTGCCATCGGCCCGCGCTCTTTGGGCCTGGTCGAACCGGGTAAGCCGCTGCAACTGTCTGCCGAACAGATTGGCGCGGTACAAGCCGGCCAGCTGTTCGAGCTGACCCTGGAACCGGCCGGCGGCTCGCCGAAGGATCGGCCAACCGGCAAGGTGCTGTATATCGGCCGCGCGGTGATGGCCTCGGCCAACTGACAGGGTTTAAGCACGCCGCCGAATTTATTTTCAGGCGGCGACATCCAATCGCTCACTCGTGGGTATAGCTATCAGGTGTTTCATCGAGGCACCTGCAAGGCGGGCCTTAGCCAGCCTTGCATCGATGCTGGATAACCACAGATGAGAGAACGCATATGAACAGCCTCAATACCCTGCTGACCGCTGCCGTTACCACTGCCACCCTCAGCCTCGCCGCCGGCACTGCCAGCGCAGCGACCCTACTGGCCCTGGGTGCCGACGGTCAGCTGTTCAAGATCGACAGCGCCAGCCGGAAAGTCACTGCCACGATGTCTACCAACAGCCCAAGCCCGCTGCGCGGCATCGATGTGCGCCCGGCCAACGGCATGCTCTATGCGCTGGGCAGCGACAATCAGCTCTACACCCTGGACCTGGCCACTGGCGCAGCCAGCAAAGTCGCCAGCCTGAACAAGCAGTTGCCGGGCAGCGGCCAGGCGGTCATCGACTTCAATCCGGTCGCCGATAAGCTGCGCATGCTGGCTGCCGATGGCACCAGTTTTCGCGTCAATGTTGAAACCGGTGAAGTGGTAGTCGATGGCAGCGTGGCCTACGCCGCAGAAGGCCCCTACGCCGGTAAAAGCGCCCAGGTAGTAGCGGGTGCCTACAACAACGCTTATGCCGGCACCCAGGCCACCGCGCTGTATAACGTCGACCTGGCCAGCAGCAGCCTGATGCTGCAGAACCCGCCGAACGATGGCATTCAGCAAGCTGTGGGCAAGATCGTTGATGGTCTGCAGAACGCGGCCCTGGATATCGCCAGCGACGGCAAAGGCGGCAACACCGCCTACCTGCTGACTGGCACCACGCTGCATACCCTGGATCTGGCCACGGGTAAACCGACCACCCTGGGTGAAGTTGCCGACCTGCCGGGCAATATCATTGATATCGCCGTGTTGCCGGGGATGTAAGCAAGAATGCGGGAAGGCCGCCCGGCCTTCCCGCTCGCTACTTATTTGGCGAAGGTTTCCGCAAACAGATCATCCATGGCCTTGAAGGCACGCGCGGCGACCACCGGGTGGTATTCGTTGCGCCCCGGCACATTGGCCACCGGGCTGGTGAAGGAATGCACCGCGCCGCCGTAGCTGACCAATTGCCAATCAGCTTTGGCCGCTTTCATTTCCGCAATAAAGCCATCGACCTGCTCCTGCGGCACCGCCGGATCATCCGCGCCATGCAGCACCAGAACCGGCGCCTTGATGTTCTGCGCGTCACTCGGGTTAGGCGTATCCAGGTTGCCGTGGAACGAGACAAAACCTTTCAAATCAGCGCCGGAGCGCGCCAGTTCCAGCACGGTGCCGCCGCCGAAGCAGAAACCAATCGCCCCCAGTTTGCTGACATCCAGCGCTACCTGCGCGGTTTGCGCCTTGAGCACCTCCACCGCAGCTTGCGCACGTTTGCGCATCAGCGGCCGGTCACTGCGCACCAGGGTTGCAGCGGCCTTGGCTTCATCGGCATTAGTCGGACGCACGGCCTTGCCGTACATATCGGCCATAAACACCACGTATTTATCGCCAGCGGCGCGGGCGGCCTTCTTCGCCGAATCCTCGGTAACGCCCAGCCAATTGGGCACCATCAGCAGGCCTGGGCGCGGCGTGGTCACCGCATCGTCGTAGATCAGCAGGCCTTCGAAAGCTTCACCGTCGATCTCATAGGGCACCGATTTAACCACCACGGCGGCTTCAGCAAAACCGATCATGCCGGCACACAGCAGTGGCAACAGGGATTTCGTGGACATGGCGAGGCTCCTCTGGATGGATTAAGCGCAGCCACAACCATAGTCCGCAGCGGCGTGATGACCAAGCGCGGGCGCCGCCTGGAGCAGCCGCAAAGGTTTCAGCCTGTTACCGCCTAGCCCTGCTCTGCCCAGCGCTCCTTGATTTCCAGGATCAAAGGCAGCTGCTGAATAAACAGCTCGACCAGCTGCGGATCGAAATGCCGACCACTTTCCTCCTGCAGCAGGCCGACTGCATCTTCAACCGACCAGGCCGCCTTGTAGGGGCGCACGCTGGTCAGTGCATCAAACACATCGGCAATCGCCACAATGCGCCCTTCCAGCGGGATGTCCTCGCCACTCAGGCCATTGGGGTAGCCCGTACCGTCCCACTTCTCGTGGTGCGACAGAGCAATGCGCTGCGCCGTGCGCAGCAGGCCGGAAGCATGCTCGCCAATAATCCGCGCACCGATCTCGACGTGCTGGCGCATCACCGCCCACTCCTCCTCATCGAGCTTGCCCGGCTTGCGCAGCACCGCATCTGGAATGCCGATCTTGCCGACATCGTGCATCGGCGCGGCGTTAAGCAGCTCTTCGGCGGCCGCTTCACTGAAGCCTGCGGCCAGGGCCAGCACCTTGGAAAAATGGCTCATGCGAATCACGTGCAGGCCAGTCTCGTTGTCCTTGTACTCGGCGGCCATGCCGAGGCGCTGAACGATCTGCAGGCGGGTCTGGCGCAGTTCATCCATGCGCACCAGCGACAGGTGCGTGCGCACCCGAGCGCGCACGATCGGCGGGCTGACCGGCTTGGTGATGTAATCGACCGCCCCCACCGAGAAGCCGCGCGCCTCATCTTCGACATCGGCCAGCGCGGTGACAAAGATCACCGGAATGGCCTCTAACTGGGGCTGCGCTTTGAGTGCCTGGCACACTTCATAGCCAGTCATGCCCGGCATCATCACATCCAGCAGGATCAGGTCCGGTCGCTCACGTTCGGCCATTTCCAGGGCTTTGCCGCCGTCCTTGGCAAACAGCAGGCGGTAGTCCTCCTGCAGGATATGCCGCAGCACCTGCAGGTTGGTGGCCTCATCGTCGACCAGCAAAAGCAGCGGCCGAACATCGACTGGGGTGATCATGGTGTCTGGCTTTCCTCATCATGCAACTGCTGCAGCAGCTCGCTAAGCGACTGCTGCGCCAGGTCAAAGTCAAAATCATCCAGCGCCTGGCGCATACGAGCCAGAGCCTTTTTCTGCTGCGCGCCCTGCAGCCCCAGGCTCAGGTAAGCCAGCGCCTGATCATCCAGCCCGCCACGGCTGACGGCTTGCTGCAAACGCAGCAGCGCTGCCCGCAGCTGCTGGCTATCCTGGGTCTGCGTCTGGGTGGTCGCCTCCGGCACCAGCGGCAGGGCCTCGGCAACAGCCGCCAGGGCGCGTGACAACTCCAGCAGCAGGCTGCGCAAATGCAGGCCCTCGCGCTGGTTGAACGCCTGCTCGATTGCCAGCCCTAGACCGGACAAATGGGTCAGCGCCAGATTGGCCGCCGCGCCGCGAAAACGATGCGCCAGGCTGCGCCCGGTATCCCAGTCATTCTTCTCCAACATGCTGTTCAACTGCTCGACCAGTGCACCCTGCTCATTCAAAAAGCGTTGAATTGCCTGACTCATCTGCACCGGCCCACCCCACAGGCTGGTGCCGCGCTGCCAGTCAAACAATCCGGTCGTTGCCGCCGCAGTGTTCTCGACGCCCCCGTGGCCCTGAGCCACGCCTAACAGACGCGCCATTTCCGCCAGCAAGGCCGGTAAATCGAGGGGTTTTGAGGCAAAGCCGTTCATCCCGGCATCCAGCGCGGCCTGGCGATCCTGATCCAGCACGCTGGCGGTCAGGGCGATAATCGGGATCGGCGCGCGCTGCTGGGTGGCCTCCAGCGCACGGATACGCCGGGACGCTTCCAGGCCGTCGACCAGGGGCATCTGCACATCCATCAGCACCAGATCAAAGCGGCCGTTGATATAGGCCTCAACTGCCGCCTGCCCATCAGCCACGCACATGACCTGATGACCCAGACGCTGCAGGTTGAGCTGCAACAGCTCCAGGTTCTGCGGCACATCGTCGGCGGCCAGAATGTGCAATGCCGCCAGTTGCGGCAGCGCCTGGCGTACCTGTGGGGCCAGGCGTTGACCGGCACGCAGGGGCAATTCGACGATAAAGCGGCTGCCCTCGCCCAGGGTACTTTCCACGCGCAAGCGCCCGCCCATCAGCTCGACCAGCTGCCGCGAAATGGTGGTGCCCAGCCCCGTGCCGCCAAAACGCCGGCTCATCGAGGCATCGGCCTGGGCAAAGGGTTCGAAGATTTTCTCCAGGCGGTCGGCAGCAATGCCGATGCCGCTGTCTTCGACGATCAAACGAATAGCGTCGACCTCGCCCTGCACCCGCAGGCAAACCCGGCCCTGGGCGGTGAATTTCACCGCATTGCCCAGCAGGTTGGTCAACACCTGCTGCAGGCGCAGGGCATCGCCACGAAAGAACTCCAGCAGCTGCGCCGGGTACTCCAGCTGCAACGCCAGGCCCTTGTTTTCCGCCGCCAGACGCTGGGTGGCGCAGACCTGTTCGCACAGCTCGCGCAGGGAGAAATCCAGGTCTTCCAGCTCAATCGCGCCACGGTCGAGCTTGGCGGTATCGAGGATGTCATTGAGCAAGCCGAGCAGCGAGCGTGAAGCCTGCTGCACGGTCTGCAGATGGCGGCGCTGGTCATCGGCCAACTGCGTCCCGATCAGCAGCTCGGTGAAGCCGATAATGGCGTTCATCGGCGTGCGAATCTCATGGCTCATATTGGCCAGGAAACTGCTGCGCGCCGCCGCTGCCGCCTCGGCACGGTCGCGGGCGGCACGGGTTTCCTGCTCCATCAGACGGCGTGGGGTCAGGTCAGTGGCCAGCTTGACCACCTTGAAGGGTTTGCCATCGGTATCGAGAATCGGGTTGTAGGTCGCCTGAATCCACACCTCACGCCCACCACGGGCGATGCGCCGGTATTCCCCAGCGGAGAACTGGCCATTGCCTAACGCCGCCCAGAACAGCCGGTAGTCCTCACTGTCGGCATACAGCGGGTCGCAGAACAGGCGGTGGTGCTGGCCGATCACTTCGGCACGCTGATAACCGAACAGATCCAGGGCGTTGTCATTGATCTCCAGCACATGGCCGTGCAGGTCAAACTCGATCAGTGCCATGGCCTTGCTGATGGCGTTGACCTTGCCTTCGTACTCGGCGTTACGCAGCTTGCTTTCGGTCTGATCGAGCAGTACACCGTCGATCCAGCGTGGTATGCCCTGCTCATCGCACACGGCACTGCCGCTTTCCCAGATCCAGTGTTCCTTGCCATCGCGGTCGAACAAACGGTACTCGACGGTGTAATTGCGCCGCTGCTCGATGGCGGCCAGCACCTGCTCCGCCACTGGCTGGTAATCGTCCGGGTGATAGAGCGCAGCAATCGACTGGCGCTTGCTGATGAAGTCGTCAGCACTCCAGCCGGTCAGCACCTGCACCGCATCGCTGACAAACAGCATGGTCCAGTCGTCATCCAGCAGGCAGCGGAAGGAAACTCCGGGGATATTGCTGATCAGCGAGCGGTATTGCTGTTCGCTCTCACGCAGCGCCTGCTCCATCTGGATGCGCCCGCTGATGTCATTGACGAACACCACGAACAGCGGCTGATTGCCCGAGCGGGTTACCCCGACACTGATGCGCACCGGCTTGGCCTGGCCATTGCTGGCAATGCAGTGCAACTCCTGCTCGGCGCCCGACAATGCCAGAGTGCCGCTGTCCAGGTAGTTGCGCAGATGCGCCGCATAGAGGTTGCCATCGTGCTCGTTGAGCAGACGGCGGATCGGCAAACCGACCAGTTCATCCGGCTGCCAGCCCAACAGACGGGTAGCGGCGCGGTTGGCCGAGCGAATGATGCCGGCATGGTCGACCGTCAAAATCGAGTCGAGCGCGGTATCGAAGATCGAGCGTAGATGCTGCTCGCTGGCCTGCAGCTGCAGGCTCAGGCGGCGATAGCGTAGCAGCGCATTAGCAGCCACCACAAAGACCGTCAGGGCAATGGTGATCAGCGAAATCGCACTGCCCAGGTACAGGCTGTCGACCATGGCAATCGGCTGCGCAGACTCGGCCACGCCAACAAAGCGGGCCGCCTCCATACCGGTGTAGTGCATGCCACTGATCGCCAGGCCCATCACCAGTGCGCTAATCAGCAAGGCCCAGAGCGCCGGCAAGCGCCCCTCCAGACCAAAGCGCACCCACAGGGCAAGAATGGCCAGACCGACCGCCACCAGAATCGACAGGGCAAACATCCAGGGGTCGTAGCGCAGCAGCGGCGCCATCTGCATCGCGGCCATGCCGCTGTAGTGCATCGCGCCAATCCCCGCGCCCACCAGCACCCCGCCGATACACAGCTGCAACAGGTTCAGGTTGCGCCGTGCCAACACAGTCAAGGCCACCCAGGACGCCGCCAGACTCGGCAGCATCGACAACAGGGTTACGTCGAGATCAAAACGTACTTCGGCGCACAGCTGAAACGCCAGCATGCCGATAAAGTGCATCGCCCAAATACCAGCCCCCAGGGCCAGCGAACCTGTGGCGATGGTGACGTGCCGCCACCAGGCTGTATCACTGTCACGGGCCACACCGGCCAGTTGCAGAGCCATGCCCGAGGTGAACACCGCAATGCATAGCGACATCAGCACCAGTAGCGGATCATGGTTGCTGAGAATCAGAACACTGGGATCGGCACTGGCGATAAACAACTGATCAAGAAACTGCATACCACCCCAAGACTGCATCGGTTGTGCATGCGCACCAGTGGCGCAATGACAGCATGACAAACGAGCCTGCCCGGCCTGTCAATCAAACGCCGACAAAAAAGCCCGCTTTCGCGGGCTTTTTCGGGTTTACGCAGATCAGGCGGAAAGTTCGACCAGCAGCTTATTCAAACGCTGCACGTATGCGGCCGGGTCCTTCAGGTTGTCGCCTGCGGCCAGGGCAGCCTGGTCGAAGAGGATATGACTGAGGTCAGCGAAACGGTCTTCGTCAGCTTCACCATCGAGCTTCTCGATCAGCGGGTGGCTTGGGTTGAATTCGAAGATCGGCTTGGAGTCCGGCACCTTCTGCCCGCTGGCTTCGAGGATCTGACGCATCTGCAGACCCAGGTCCTGCTCACCAATGGCCAGAATCGCCGGCGAGTCGGTCAGACGATGCGATACACGCACCTCGGCGACCTGCTCACCGAGTGCGGTTTTCAGACGCTCGACCAGGCCTTCTTTGGCCTTGGCGACTTCTTCCTGAGCCTTCTTGTCTTCTTCCGAATCCAGCTTCCCGAGGTCCAGATCACCACGCGCCACGTCAACAAACTGCTTGCCGTCGAACTCGGTCAGGTAGCTCATCAGCCACTCATCGATACGGTCGGTGAGCAGCAGCACTTCGATGCCTTTCTTGCGGAACACTTCCAGGTGCGGACTGTTCTTCACCTGAGCGTAGGATTCGCCAGTCAGGTAGTAGACCTTGTCCTGACCTTCGGCCATACGCGCGATGTACTCGCCCAGGCCGACGCTCTGCTCGCCATCGTCAGTGCGGGTAGAGGCAAAACGCAGCAGGCCGGCGATCTTCTCCTTGTTGGCGAAGTCTTCCGCCGGACCTTCCTTGAGCACTTGGCCAAAATTCTTCCAGAAGCTCTTGTATTGCTCGGGCTCGTTCTTCGCCAGCTTTTCCAGCATGTCCAATACACGCTTGGTCAGCGCCGACTTCATCGAGTCGATGATCGGATCTTTCTGCAGGATTTCACGGGAGACGTTCAACGACAGGTCGTTGGAGTCGACCACGCCCTTGATAAAGCGCAGGTACAGCGGCAGGAAGGATTCGGCCTGATCCATGACGAATACGCGCTGCACATAGAGCTTCAGGCCGCGCGGTGCTTCACGCTGATACAGATCGAACGGCGCTCGGGCCGGGGTGTAAAGCAAGGAGGTGTATTCCAGCTTGCCTTCGACCTTGTTGTGGCTCCAGCTCAGCGGGTTCTCGAAATCGTGGCCGATGTGCTTGTAGAACTCCTTGTATTCCTCGTCCTTGATCTCGGTACGCGCACGGGTCCACAGGGCGCTGGCACGGTTGACGGTTTCCCACTCAACTTCCGCTGGCTTGTCCTTCTCTTCGCCATGGAACTCCTTCGGCAATTCGATCGGCAAGGCGATGTGGTCGGAATACTTCTTGATGATATTGCGCAGACGCCAGCCATCGGCGAACTCGTCTTCAGCCGCTTTCAAGTGCAGAACGATACGGGTGCCACGCTCGGCCTTTTCAACGGTGGCAACTTCGAACTCGCCCTCGCCTTTGCTCGACCAGTGCACGCCTTCGCTAGCTGGGCTGCCAGCGCGACGGCTGAACACATCAACCTTGTCGGCGACGATAAAGGCCGAGTAGAAGCCCACACCGAACTGACCGATCAGGTGCGAATCCTTCTTCTGGTCACCGGTCAGGTGCTGCATAAAGTCAGCGGTACCGGACTTGGCGATGGTGCCCAAGTGGGTAATGGCGTCTTCACGGCTCATACCGATGCCGTTGTCTTCGAGGGTGACGGTCTTGGCGTCCTTGTCGAAGCTGACGCGGATTTTCAGCTCAGCGCCGCCTTCCAGCAGCTCAGGCTTGGCCAGCGCTTCAAAGCGCAGCTTGTCGGTGGCATCCGATGCGTTGGAAATCAGCTCACGAAGGAAGATTTCCTTGTTCGAATACAGCGAATGGATCATCAGGTGAAGCAGTTGCTTCACCTCGGTCTGGAAGCCCAGGGTTTCTTTTTGAGTTTCCACACTCATGCTCTCTTACTCCACGTTGTTGACGAAGCCGCAGTACGGCGGATGTCATACAGGTGGGGGCATGTTGTGGGATTTCAAGTGCTTGGCTTAAGGCTCGAGCAACTCGATGCGAGTAATCTCTTCCGGCAGCAGGCTGTAGCTGACTTCACCCTGGCCGCTCATACGCTGGCGCAGGATGATCCGCCCGTCCTGGTCGATACCATGGAAACGCCCTTCGGCACTGTTACCGCGCTCGGTGGTCGCACGCATGCTGAGGTTTGCATAGCGGTTGGGGCTGCGCAGCAAGCCGTCGAGGCTGAAGCGCACGCGTCGATCCAGAGGCCGGCTGACGCGCTCCGGAGCGACCGCCGCCACTGCTGCCGGTTTGGCCTCGGCAACGGCCGGCGCCACTGCGCTAGGCAATGGCGGAAAACTATCGGCAGCAACGTGCCAGCCACGCTGCTCCTGTTTCTGCAGCAGAATCGGCAACTGTTGCAGCTCGCCATTGATCCGCGCCTGGACGTTCAGATCAAGGCTCTGCAGTGGAAAGTTCAGGTTACCGATGGGCAACAACTCAACCTGGCGAGTGGCAAAGCGGCGCTCCAGGTAATCCTGAATCACATGGCTGACGGTATCGACCGAGTCGAACTGGCGATCCACTTTATCGCCCTGGTAACGCAGGCCATTGCGGAACAGCTCAAGCTTGCCGCTCAGGGTGGTTTTGAACTGCGGCGGCAATACCAGGTGAAAATCTCCGACCAGCTTGTTCGGCGGCACCGGCTGCAAATCCAGATGCAGGGTATAGCCACGGCTCAAGCGCCGCGCTTCAGGCAACTCCTGCTCGGGCAGTAACCAGCTGATCTCCACTTCCGGCAGTATGCCTTCATCGGCCGGCAGCACATCGACCCGCACCGGGCCTTTGTCGACTTTCGGCAGACGAATCACCAGCTCGCTCTGGGCGAAGAAATCCTGGCCCTCACGCAAACTCAGCACGCCATCGAGCAACTCGGCCTGTTGCGGCGCGAATGGCCGACCATTCAACTGGCCGCGCAGGTCGATGGCCAGCTCGGCTGGCGCCTGCACTTCGGGCTTGAGCCATTTGAGGCTGAGGATGGCCTCCAGACGCTGCGCATCGTGACTGGCCAGCAAGGTCAGGCCGACCACCAACGGAATAATCCCCAAACTGGCCAAGGCCAAGGCTGGCCGCGCCGAACGCCAGTGGCGCAACACATACAGCAAGGTGAACGGCGGCAGGAAACTGGCCCAGCCCCACAGCAGGCTGGTAGCAAAGGCGCGCATCACCAGCCAGACCAACCCGGCGAGTATCAGCAGCAAGCCACCCAGAATCAGCAGCGCATCCATTCAGTATTCCTTAGCGATGGTTAAACGAGGGGTTATCCGCAGACCCGGCTGCCTTAAGGCTCATCGACCTTAAAGTGCGCCCGCGCCGTAGCAATCGGCTCGGTCTGGTTGGTTTGCCAGGCGGTAATGGCTACGTTGGCGACCCGACGCCCCTGGCGCCACACCTGGCACTGCACGAAGGTGTCACGATAATGGCCGGCGCGAAGGTAATCTATCGAGAAGTCGATGATTTTCGGCAAATGTGGAATGCCCATAAACATCAACAGGTGCAGCATCGCCGAATGCTCCATAAAGCCGGCGATCACTCCGCCATGCAGTGCGGGCAAGGTCGGATTACCGATATTGTCCTGGTTGGCCGGCAGGCGGAACACCATGTCATCGCCCAGGCGCAGGCACTCGATACCGAGCAACTTGGCGTAGGGAATCAGGCTGATCAGTGAGTCGTAGTTGTTCTGCTCGTGGGCTTCGCGCACCAGCTGGTTGAGGTTCAGCGTGCTCATTGGCCAGCCCCCTTGGCAGTGCGTTGCAGATCGGCGGGCTTACCCATGCGCATAAACGCCCCAACCACATGGGCAATCGGCTCCTCGGGATTGTCCTGATAGGCATAGCCGCGGGTGAAGATGATGTTCTCGGTCACCCGGTAGCACTCGGCGAAACCAAATACATCCTTGTTCGGCTCGGCCGGGCGCATGTAATCGATGCGCAGGTCGAGGGTCGGGCAGATTTCGAACTCAGGCAGCACGCACACGGTGGAAATGCCGCAGGTGGTATCCATCAGCGTGGTGATGGCGCCACCATGGATCACTCCGGTTTCCGGGTTGCCGACAATCTGTGGGCTGTAGGGCAAGCGCAGGATCAGCCCCTGCGCATCGGCGCTGTGCACACTGATGCCGAGCACCTGGCAATGACGCAGGACCGATAGAAAACGCTGCGCCCGCGCAACAATAGGGGAATCGCTCATGACTTCAGACTCAGGACAACTGTACAAAGGGTGAGCATGATACCCCCTGACAAAGAGCCCGACACCACGAAGGCAGCCCGTTGATGAGAACACCAGCAAATTAATGGGGAACTTCGGCGAAACCGCGCTGTTTAATGGCCATGGCTGGGAAACCAGGCATTGATTTCCACATTACAAGGAGTACTAACCGTGCAAAAGCCATTCACCTATGCCCTGCTTCTCGCCGCCATGCTCGGCCTGGCAGCTTGCGAAAAAACCCCGGAAGACAAAGCAGAGTCGGCCAAGGAATCCGCTGCTGAAGCCATCGAATCCATGGGTGATGCCATTGAAGAAACCGGCGAAGCCATTGAGCAGAAAGCCGATGAAGTGATGGGCACCGAGCCAACTACTGGCGAGAAAATCGAAGATGCTGCCAATGATGCAGCTGATGCCATCGAAGACGCTGGCGATGAAGTCAAAGACGCTGTCGACGGCCAGTAAGCCCTCCAGCTAAAACAAACAAGCCCGCTTAATGCGGGCTTGTTTGTTTATGGCGCAATCAAAGCACCGGAACCAGCATCAGCAGCAGGCTGCACAGCAGCCCAACCACCCAAACCACACTGCGCTGCCAGTGCAGGTCAGCCCAGTAGAAAAACAGATAGAGCACCCGCGCCACGACGAAGGTCACCGCCAATATATCCACCAGTACGCCGTGGTTATTGGTCACATGGGCCATCAGCACGCCTACGGCAAACAGCGGAAACGCCTCGAAACTGTTCAAGTGCGCGGCCAGGGCACGCGCGCCAAAGCCGGTCAGGCGCGCTTGTTGGGCGCGTGGATGGTGGTTGTCGTAGTGACCGTCACCCTCCTTCGCCATGGCCTTGGCCACCGGGGCCTTGGCGATAAAGATCAGTAATGCGCTGATAAAGATGCACCAGAATGGGATGCTCATTCGCTTTTCTCCTTGGGCGATTCGAACGCCGGGGTCTGGGTGTAGACCATCACTTCCAGTACATCGGAATGAAACTCGCGGCGGTACAACACCAATACCACACCTGCGCTGACCAGCATGAAAAACCATGGGTTGATAAACCAGGCCAAAGTCGCCATGCCAAAGTAATAGGCGCGCAAACCCTGGTTGAACTGGTTGGCGGCCATCGAGATCACTCGTGCGGTACGCTCGGCAAAGGCTTTTCGCTCCTGCTCCGTCACATGCCGTTCGCCGACCATCGGCGCAGAGCCCACCAGCACGGCGGCGAAGTTGTACTGCCGCATGCACCAGCTGAAGGTAAAGAAGGCATAGACGAACACCACCCCCAGACACAGCAACTTGACCTCGGACAGCTCGCGACTGGCAGCCTGGACAAAGGGCAGATCGGCGAGCAGCGACACCGCGCGATCAGAAGCGCCAAGCACGGTGAGGATACCGGCGAGAATAATCAGGGTGCTGGAAGCAAAGAACGACGCGTTACGCTCCAGGTTGCCGATCACGTTGGCATCGGCGATACGGTTGTCACGCAGCAACATGCGGCGCATCCAGTCTTCGCGGTACAGGTGCAGCACGCTGGCCAGACATGGCGTGGTGCGGCCCTTGGCCTGGGCATAGCGGGTGTAGCCGGCCCAGCAGACGACAAACCAGAGAACGGCAAGCAGGTGCGGTAGGTAGTAGTCACTGATTGGCATGCAAACTCCTTGTTAACCTGCGCCGATTATAGACAGGCCTGGCTTTCAGCTGGCCAACAAAAAGGCCGCTCAGTGAGCGGCCTTAAGTAAACAACGGGGCTAAACAGCAGAACTTAGGCTGCGGCGGTTTTCGGCACGCCCAGCACGCGATCCACTGCAACAGCCAGCACCAGGGTCAGCAGCACCGGCAACAGCCAGCCGAGGCTCTGGTCGGCCAATGGCAATTGGCTGAAGAAGCTCGGGATCAGCGCCTTGCCGCCGGCTGCAGCAATCCCGTCAACCAGGCCAAACACCAAGGTCACGGCCATCACCGGGCGAAATACCCGCGCAGGCGAACACCACAGATTATCCAGCAGACTCAGCGCCACCAGCACAATGGCCAGCGGGTACAGACCGACCAGTACCGGAATCGAGAAGCTGATCAACTGGGTCAGACCCTGGTTGGCTACCAGCAGGCTGAACAAACCGAAGGTGATCACCACCGTGCGGTAGGAAACCGGCAACAGGCTGCTGAAGAACTCGCCACAGGCGGTCAACAGACCAACAGCCGTGGTCAAGCACGCCAGGGTGATAACCACGGCCAGCAGCAGGCTGCCAGCCGTGCCAAAGGTGTGCTGCACATAGGCGGTAAGCACCTGCACGCCATTCTGCGCTTCACCGGCAATGCCCTGGCTGGTCGCACCGAGGTAGAACAGCGCCAGATACACCAGCGACAAGCCGACTGCGGCGATCAGGCCAGCGATCACCGAGTAACGGGTAATCAGCTTGCCATCGGTCACGCCATGGTCACGAATCGCAGTGGCAATCACGATGCCGAATACCAGCGCACCGAGGGTATCCATGGTCAGGTAGCCCTGCAGAAAACCCTGCACAAAGGGCGTGCTCTGGTAATCCGGCGAAACCTGACCGATCTCCCCTGCTGGAACCAGCAGCGCAGCGCCGCCCAAAACCAGCAGCGCCGCCAGCAGCACCGGGGTGATGTATTTGCCGATGCGGTCAACCAGTTGCCCAGGATTCAGCGACAGAAACAGCACCGCTGCAAAGTAGGCCAGGGTATAGAGCAGCAACGCGGTGCTGCTGTTGCCGCTGAACGGCGCAACGCCCATCTCGAACGACACCACCGCAGTGCGCGGCGTGGCAAACAACGGGCCGATGGCCAGGTACACCGCGACTGCAAACAGCACGCCGGCGCGCTTACCCAGCGGTGCGGTGAGCAGCGCCATACCACCACCGACGCGCGCCAGGGCAACGATGGTCAGTAGCGGCAAACCGACGCCCGTGAGCAGAAAGCCCAACGCCGCCAGGCCGATGTTCTCACCCGCCGCCATACCGGCGCTGGGCGGAAAGATGATGTTGCCGGCGCCCAGGAACAGCGCAAAAGTCATAAAACCGAGGGCCAGGAGATCCGAGCCTTTCAAACGAGTCATAGAAGGGAATACCACAGGCAGAAAGTTGCAAGTTAAAAACCGAAAGTTCCGAGGGTTTCCCGATGGATCGGGGGAAACGTCACCCAGCCGGTTAAGCGGGGCCACTGCAGCCCCTGAGCCGCTTATGGCGGAGCAAGCGCTAATAGTTGCAAGCCTAACGAAATTGACGCGCCAGCGGCACTGGCACAGGTCAGGCTGTCGGACTGGTGAAAAAAGCTGTCGCATCGACAACAGTTCATCCCTGGCCTGTCTAGTCCTGAAATAGGTTTACACCTTTCCAGGTAGGTCAACAGACCTCAAAACGCCCGATGCACAGCATCGGGCGTTTTGTTTTTCAGGGCCATATGGGGCCGTTCCGTGTTGTAGATCTGCACCGCTTCTTCCACCATTTCCCTGGCTTGGTGCAAATCTTCTGGGCTACTCAAGAGCAGCTCGGTTTTGAGGATTCCGTTGATTCGCTCAGCTAGCGCATTCTGGTAGCAATCGTATCC
>PGZH01000023.1 GCA_002840155.1 Gammaproteobacteria bacterium HGW-Gammaproteobacteria-13 | reverse complement strand
ACGCTTCAACCTTTTGATGATGTCGCCATGACTTTGGTGCTGGTGGCCGTGTTCGTGATCGCTCATGCCTTGAGTCTCGTGCGTCGATGAATTACGCTCTCATGCTATCCCCCTGGGGGGGATATGGTCAAACCGGCTACCTCTCCATAAAAGCCACTCGCTTAGGCATCGAAAGAACCACAACATGCTCAGCAATCCCATTAGCACCAAGGTGATTTTTGCCCTTGCTCTCGCCATATTGCTGGCTTGGGCCGGGCATACCTCTGCGCTGTTTATGGGATCGAGCCAGCCTTCCTTGAGTGGAAATGACAGTGCTCATTCGCATGCGCATGGTGATGAGACGCAGGCCTGTGCTGCGTACGGGGATCACTGCCACTCGCCGCTGACAGCCGACCACTTGCATGAAACACCGCATCTGACCGCGCTGCTGAGAATAAGCACGCTGCCAGAACGTGCGCAGCCGATACTCGCCCCTCGCTACTCCATTCCTCCAAGCCCGATCTTCCTGATCGAGCGGCCACCGCGCGCCACATTCGTGCTCTGACACAGGCCGCTGTGCGGCCCAAGCCCCCTTTAATTTAGGACTCAACCATGCATTCGCTATCTATGGGCGCAATGGACTCATCTGTCGTGCGTCCGAATCGCTCGTTACTACTGTTGCTGCTTTTCATGGCATTGCTGTTTCTAGGCATGCCTGAGGCGCTGGCCCACGCCGTTGCCGAGGGCGACAAGGGCTTTATTCAGGAAAGCTCCGGGGTGATGGTGCTGCCGTTTATCTACATGGGCGCTAAGCACATGATCACCGGCTACGACCACCTGCTGTTCCTCTTCGGAGTGATCTTCTTCCTCTACCGCCTGAAGGATGTTGGGCTCTACGTCACCCTGTTCGCCGTGGGCCACACAGTTACGCTGTTGTTCGGTGTGCTGGCAGAAATCAGCATCAGCTCCTTTGTGATCGACGCCATCATCGGTTTCTCGGTGGTGTACAAGGCGCTGGATAACCTGGGCGCATTCCAGCGCTGGTTCGGCCATCAGCCGAACACCAAAGCGGCCACGCTGATTTTCGGCCTGCTGCATGGCTTTGGTCTGGCGACCAAGATTCAGGAATACGAGATCTCGGCAGATGGCCTGATCACCAACCTGATCGCCTTCAACGTCGGCGTCGAAATCGGCCAGCTCCTGGCCCTGAGCGCCATCCTGATTGTCATGGGCTACTGGCGACGC
>PGZH01000016.1 GCA_002840155.1 Gammaproteobacteria bacterium HGW-Gammaproteobacteria-13 | reverse complement strand
CGTGGATCTGGAGCTTGCTGCCTACAAAGCGGGCAACAGTCAATTGGCGGCTGTGATCAATGCCCGTCGTGACCTGATCGAGGCGCAACTGCGGAAAATCGACCAACAGCGCCAGCTCAGCCAGCTCTCCGCCAGTCTGTATTACGCCTATGTGGAGGGCCTGAAATGAAAGCGCTCACTCTGAGGTATTGCCTATTGGGCCTAGCCATCGCGGCGGTTGGAACCGCTGGCGGTTTCTGGCTGGGCAAACAAAGCTCATCCCATGATCAGCTGCCAGCAGCAACATCGGAAGATCGCCAGGTGCTCTACTGGTACGACCCGATGGTGCCGACTCAGCGTTTCGAGCAGCCAGGCAAGTCTCCCTTCATGGACATGGAACTGGTGCCGAAGTATGCCGGCACTGAGCAGGATACGACCGCTCAACCAGCGCGAAGTCGCTACGTTGCAGGCGCGCTCTGCCGGCTTTGTCGAGCGGGTATATGGCCGTGCCCCCGGAGATGTACTGCCTGCAGGAACGCCGTTGGCTGACCTGCTGATACCCGAGTGGTCTGCTGCCCAGCTTGAGTTCATCGCGGTATTGCAGAGCGGTGATGCTCGGCTGGTCGACGCCGCGCGTGAACGCCTGCGCCTGCTGGGGATGCCCAAAGGGTTGATCGATCAGGTGCAACGTACCCGTAAACCGAAGGCATTGCAGACTGTGGTCACCCCTATTGGCGGTGAGTTGCTGTCCCTGGAGGTACGCGCTGGCATGGCGGTTTCGGCAGGCCAAGACCTGGCTCGCCTCAATGGGTTGTCGAGCATCTGGCTCGATGCGGCCATCCCTGAGTCACAGGCCGCAGCGGTTGAGCTTGGCGCGCAGATCAGTGCAAGCCTAACGGCTTTTCCAGGCCAAACGCTCAAAGGCCGAGTGATTGCCCTATTGCCGAGTGCCGACGTGCAGACTCGCACGCTGACGGTACGCAGTGAACTGCCCAATCCAGAGGGCAAGTTGCGCCCCGGTATGTTTGCATCGGTGCGGCTCAATAGCGCAGACGAGCAGCCGGTGCTGCTTATTCCAAGCGAGGCGGTGATTCGCACCGGTAAACGCGCCCTGGTCATGCTGGCTGAAGGCGAAGGACGTTACCGCCCCTATGAGATTCAGGTCGGGCGGGAGGCCGATGGCCGCTTCGAAGTGCTTGCGGGCCTCTCTGAGGGGCAGGCGGTGGTTACTTCAGGGCAGTTCCTGATTGATTCGGAAGCCAGTTTACAGGGCGTGATGGCACAGGTAGGCGACCCTGTGCCCGTGCAGGCCCCACTGCATGAGGCCCAGGGTGTGATCCGCGAACTTGATGATCAAACGGTCACGCTTGAGCACGGCCCTTTCGAGAGCCTCGGTATGCCAGGCATGACCATGGTTTTTGATTTGGCCAAGCCAGAAGTCGCGGTTGGATTGAAGATAGGCGACTCCGTACGCATTGGTGTACGACAAAGCGATGCCGGATTATTCGTTGAGCAGCTCAATAAACAAGGAGCGAGCCAATGATCGCGCGCTTGATCCATTGGTCAATTGGCAACCGCATTCTGGTCTTGTTGGCGACCCTGTTTATCACTGCCTGGGGCATCTGGTCTTTACGTAGCACGCCACTAGATGCCTTACCGGACCTCTCCGACACTCAGGTGATCATCCGCACCAGCTTCCCAGGCCAGGCCCCTCAGATCATCGAGAACCAGGTGACCTACCCGCTGGCTAGCACCATGCTTTCTGTGCCTGGTGCGAAGACCGTACGTGGTTACTCGTTCTTCGGCGACCGTGCTGGAGTACCTCAACCAGGCGCAGGATCGTCTGCCGGATGGGGTCACCACCACCCTGGGTCCCGACGCCACGGGCGTGGGCTGGATCTACCAATATGCCTTGGTGGATCGCAGCGGCAAACATGACCTCTCGCAGTTGCGCTCAGTCCAGGACTGGTTTCTTAAGTACGAGCTGAAAAGCCTACCTAACGTAGCCGAGGTCGCGACGTTAGGCGGCATGGTCAAGCAGTATCAGGTCGTGCTCGATCCGCAGAAGATGGTTGCCTACGGTGTGACTCAGCGGGAGATTGAAGCGGCATTAAAGGGGGCGAACCAGGAAACCGGGGGGGCCGTCCTTGAGTTAGCCGAGCGTGAATACATGGTGCGTGCCTCTGGCTATCTGGAAAGCCTGGAGGACTTTCGCAATGTACCGTTGCGCACGTCACCGACCGGCATACCGATTTTGCTTGGCCAGGTAGCAAGCATTCAGCTTGGCCCGGAGATGCGCCGTGGCATAGCCGAGCTAGATGGTGAAGGCGAAGTGGTCGGTGGCGTGGTGATCATGCGCTCGGACAAGAACGCTCGCGAAGTGATCAGCGCAGTAAAAGAGAAGCTGGACAGCTTGCGCGCAAGCCTACCCGCGGGAGTCGAGTTGGTGACGCTGCGCTCCTCGCTGGTGGCGATCATTACCCTGCCGCTCGGCATCCTTATGGCGTTTATCGTCATGCGTCATCAGGGCATCAACGCCAACATCATGTCCCTAGGCGGTATCGCCATCGCTATTGGTGCCATGGTTGATGCGGCCGTGGTGATGATTGAGAACGCCCACAAGCACATCGAAACGTGGAAAGAGCAGCATCCGAACGAGCGCCTACAAGGCGACACGCATTGGCAGGTGATCGGTAAGGCGGCTGCCGAGGTCGGCCCTGCGCTGTTCTTCAGCCTGTTGATCATTACCCTGTCGTTTCTCCCGGTGTTTACCCTCGAAGCCCAGGAGGGCCGGCTGTTTGGTCCACTGGCCTTTACCAAAACCTATGCCATGGCTGCTGCTGCCGGGCTGTCAGTCACTCTGGTACCGGTGTTAATGGGCTACTGGATACGCGGACATATCCCCAACGAGCAGCAGAACCCTCTGAATCGCTGGCTGATCGCGGCCTATCGGCCTGTACTTGAAGCGGTGCTGGCATGGCCGAAGACCACTTTGGCATTGGCATTACTGGTCTTCGTCTCCAGTCTCTGGCCGCTAAGTCGGCTTGGCGGTGAGTTTCTGCCAGCGATGGACGAAGGCGACCTGCTGTACATGCCCTCGGCTTTACCCGGCCTGCCCGCAAGTAAAGCAACCCAGCTGCTGCAACAGACCAACCGCATGATTCTCAGCGTACCGGAAGTGGCGCAGGTGTTCGGTAAAGCTGGCCGAGCAGAAACCGCCACCGACCCCGCGCCACTGGAGATGTTCGAGACTACGGTGCAGTTCAAACCGCGCGATCAATGGCGCGATGGCATGACGCCGGAAAAGCTGATCGATGAGCTGGACCAAGTGGTAAAAGTCCCTGGGCTGTCGAACATTTGGGTACCACCGATTCGCAACCGCATCGACATGCTCGCCACCGGTATCAAGAGTCCTATCGGGGTCAAGGTTGCCGGCACTTCGTTGGTCGATGTTGAGCGCATCAGCCGTGAGATCGAGGTGGTAGCCAAACAGGTGCCGGGGGTGAGTTCGGCGCTTGCTGAACGACTGACTGGCGGTCGTTACGTGGACATAAAAATCAATCGCCTGGCCGCAGCGCGTTATGGTCTGAACGTCGATGAAGTCCAGGCGGTGGTGTCAGGGGCGATTGGTGGCAGCAACATCGGTGAAACCGTAGAAGGTTTGGCGCGCTATCCGATCAATTTGCGCTACCCACGAGAGTGGCGAGACAGCCCCGAGGCGCTGCAACGGTTGCCCATCCTTACGGCAGCAGGCCAGCAGATTACACTCGGTTCTGTGGCCGACATAAGCCTGAGTGAAGGACCGCCGATGCTGCGCAGCGAAAACGGACGTCTTTCCGGCTGGGTCTATGTCGATGTCCGCGACCGTGACCTGGCGTCGACCGTACGTGAGCTACAGCAGCGGGTGGCCGAGTCTGTACAGCCAGATGCGGGCATGACCATTTCCTACTCGGGACAGTTCGAGTTTCTGCAACGCGCCAATGCGCGCCTGACCTGGGTGGTTCCGGCGACACTACTGATTATCTTCGTGCTGCTCTATCTGACCTTCAATCGTTTGGCCGAGGCCTTGCTGATCATGGCCACCTTACCGTTCGCCCTGACCGGCGGTGTTTGGCTGCTCTACTGGCTGGGTTTCAACCTTTCGGTGGCCACTGGCGTCGGCTTTATTGCGCTGGCATGCTGATCTATCTGCAGAACGCCTGGCATTCCCGAGTTGAAGCGGGGCGCACAGATAGTCCTGCTTTGCTTGAGTCCATTCGAGAGGGTGCGGTGTTACGCGTACGACCGAAGGTGATGACGGTAGCGGTGATTATTGCCGGCCTATTGCCCATCCTCTGGGGCGAGGGGGCGGGATCCGAAGTAATGAAGCGGATCGCCGCCCCAATGGTAGGCGGGATGATCACCGCACCGTTGTTGTCGATGCTGGTGTTGCCGGCGGCCTACTGGTTGATGCGGCGTAAAGGGGGAGGAGCATGATGTAGCAGGTCTGGGGATGACTCGGGGTAACTGGAGAGGAAGTCTGAGTTGCCCCTGTCATTTAATATTTTTGAGCTACTAAAAGCCCCCAATACTGCAATTACGAAGATGTAATTTTCGCTTCACTTTGATGACAGGTGCATGCGTTTATATTTTCACTACAACCTAAGTAGAGGAATTAAACGTGAACATTCTTAAAGCTGTCTTAGCGGTATCTATTCTTTCTGCATCGTCCTTGGTTATGGCCGAAGGCGGCGGTGACCGCGTCTATGGTCGAATGATTCAGGATAATGAAAGAGCGATGCAGGAATACGCTGCTGCTCGTGGCAAGACTCCGCCAGAGGTGACTCACTATCGCTACGGCATGAAGCTGGACATCGCGAAGGTTGTACATACGAGCCCTACAGGCTCTGGTTGTGAGGTAATGCCGGCTCAGATGACCTATGAGGACTCCAGCGGCGATTTGCAGACTGTTGAATATCGGGCAATGGGTACAGCCTGCTGGAATCAAAACTGAGCTACATAGGAGCTTACAGGTCACTGACTTAAAAGTAATTTTCAAGTCACCCTGACGTTATTTGGCGTGTGGAAGTATGGCGTGAGCGCGCACGGGCGATGCCTGGCGCGCTACGGCAACTACTACAAGAAATCTCACCGAGATAAAACTGCCAGATAATTCAGGAGTGTCACATGAATAACCCCCTTTTTTGCTTATCGCTGATAGCTCTGAGTATCGGCACCGGACAGGCTGCAATTACCGCCGAAGAAAAGGCCGAAGGCTTCGTCGAGGGCAGCAGCCTCACTATTCTGAATCGCAACCTCTATTTCAATCGCGACTTTCGTAAGGGGCAGTCGAGCGGCACAGGTAATGGTTACTCGGAAGAGTGGGCACATGGAATCATCGGGCAGTTTGAGTCTGGATTCACCGAGGGTACCGTTGGCTTTGGTATCGACGCGTTTGCGATGCTGGGCCTGAAACTCGACTCTGGTGATGGGCGATCCGGCGCAGGTGGCTCCGTTGATGTGATGCCTTACAACAGTGCAGGGCAACCCGAGGATGACTACTCCAAGGTGGGAGGTGCGGTTAAAGCCAGGTTCATGGATACAGTTATCAAAGCTGGCGATGTTTTCCCTGTCAGCCCCGTCGTTCAATATGGCGACTCGCGACTCCTGCCCGAAAGCTTCCGCGGTATCACCGTGGCCAACAACAGTATTGAAGGCTTGGCCCTGCAAGGTGGCCGCCTGCATTCAATGAGCGAGCCCAACTCAAGCAGCATGCGCGATGGCTTCGCAACGTTCTATGCGGGCTCCGTCGACGCCCCCTGGATTGCCTATTTTGGTGGTGATTACTCGGTCAACGACAACGTCGGCATCAGCCTCTATACCAGCCGTCTCAAAGATGCTTGGAACCAGTACTACACTGGTACCACGTTGAGCTATCCGCTCTCCGACGATGTTGCCTTGATCGGTGGACTTAATTACTACAAAGCTGTCGATGAGGGAAAACAGCATCTGGGCAGCTTCGATAACAACATCTGGAGCGGTAAGGCTGGAGTGCAATTTGGTGCCCATACCGTCATGGTTGGCATTCAGCGCAATAACGGCGATGACGATTTCGATTACCTGCGTCAATCCGACTCGATCTACCTGGATAATTCCATCCAGTACAGCGACTTCAACTCGCCCAAGGAAAAGTCCTGGCAGGTGCGCTATGACTTGGACATGGAGCCTTTTGGTGTGCCCGGCCTGAGCTTCATGACCCGCTACGCGCAGGGCTGGGATGCTGACTACACCAACGCCAACGAGGTTTACATGCGGCGCGACGATGATGGTGATCCGCTGACCGATCAGAAACGGTGGGAGCGCGACATCGAAGCCAAGTACGTCGTGCAAGCCGGATCACTGAAAGACATGTCCTTCCGCATTCGCCAGGCAACGACCCGAGCAACCGAATTTGAGTCAGATTTGGATGAGGTTCGTCTCATCGTCGAGTACCCACTCGAAGTGCTTTAAAGCGTCATCGGCGAGTGCCCTGCGGTGCTGTCCCCTGTAGTGCTCCTTTGGTTTGGAGACAGCCTTCGGCACCCTCGGGTGCCTTTTTGCATATGGATCTATGCGGCCAGTTGTGTTGCTAGTCGTAAAGGGCTGTATTGAGGGGGAAAGAGGGCGCAGGAGTGAGAAATCGTGATCCCGAGCACTCACCATTTAAATGGAAAGTCTGAGTGCTCGGTTCTAGCTGGGAATATTACTGCGCGGGGTAGTCGGCAATAACTTGGTCAGTACCCGCCTTGGTCAACCCGATAACCTGATAGGCATGCTGCGTACCACCAACTTCCATACCAGGTGAGCCTGCCGGCATGCCGGGAACGGCGATACCAGCCAGATCATCACGTTTGGAGAGTTCGATGATTTGCGCTGCTGGTACGTGACCTTCGACGAATTTGCCGTCGATCACGGCGGTGTGGCAGGACGCCAGTCGTGGTGCAACACCGAGTCGTTGCTTCACCGAGGTCATATCGCGCTCGACATGGTCGATGACGTTGAAGCCGTTCGCTTCCAAGTGCGAGATCCACTTCTTGCAGCAACCACAATTTGCATCACGGTGCACGTCGATTGTCAGGGCATCAGCTGATTGAACTGCAGAGCTCATAAACAAGGCGGCCAGCATCGCCGCCCGTGCTCCTTTACATTTAGCTGTCATGAAGGTGCTCTTTGCCATCGGCATGAGTGTGAGTGTTGGGCGCGGCGGCCGGGGTCTGCTCCTTTTGAGCTGGCTCTGTTTCGTGGTGACCAGCGCCACCTTCCGCCGTTTGGCCATCCGTCGCATGGTGGTCTGCGCCGCTGCCTGATGGGGTCATATCTGCTGCGTGATGATCTGCACTGCTCGACGAATCACCGTGATGATCGGCACCTGCGTTCGCCTTTGAACTATCCGAAGCATGATGATCTGTCGCTGCCTCAGGCTCGGCGTGGTGATCCGCCTTGGCGCTTCCATGTTGACCTTCGTGGTTATGCATTTGGGTCTCACCGCCGCCATGATCGTGACCGCCGCTCGATGCAACTAGGGCTTGATACTGCCCGGCATCCATTTTCGGCAGTTGATCTAGGAGCGCGACCATGCCCCAGATGTACTGATCACCCATGCTTTTGCCCCATGCCGGCATGCCTGTGGCCTTGATACCGTGCTTGATCACCCAAAATGCAGCAGCTGGATTGCCATCGATACCAACTTTGGTCAGGTTCGGCGGAGCGGGATACAGCGATTGGCTAAGTTCTGTTTCAGCAACACCCGGTGCCAAATGACATCCGATGCACATAGAGTTGTAGTTACCAGCCCCGGCTTTGATAAGCGCGTCATCATTGAGGTTGGGTACTTCTATATCTTTGGAGCGCACTTCGATAGAGCGATCTCTGGCCATTGTCAGGAAAGCATATACTGCCGGGAAGTGAGGGTCATCGGCACCCACGTTGACCAAGCCCAAGTAGGCACCGCCAACTAATGCAGCGCTTCCGACGACACCCGCCGCCACTAAGGTTTTAATTGTTCTTTTCATGTCAGGCTCTCAAAACCACATCCGAATACCGGCAACTAAGCGTGCCTCCTCAACATCCTCACCCTCATCTCGCACCAGGTCGGCCGTGTTGCCGAAGGAGCGACTCCAGGAAACGCCGATGTAGGGTGCGAACTGGCGAATGATCTCGTAACGCAGCCGTAGACCGACCTCGGCATTGGCCAGGCCGGAGCCGATACCTCGTTCGGGATCGTTCTTGCCGTAGAAATTCACTTCAGCGGTCGGCTGAAGGATTAGGCGATTGGTCAGCAGGATGTCGTACTCGCCCTCTAAGCGCGCAGCCGTCTGGCCGTTCTCGCCGACAAAGGCAGTGGCCTCCGCCTCGAAGGCATACAGCGCCATACCCTGGATGCCGAATGCGGCCCAAGTCTGTGGCGACTCTGGCTTGAAGTCTTGGCGAACACCCGCGACCACATCCCACCAAGGACCAATCGAGCGCCCGTACAAGGCCTGCAATTCAGCATCCTCAGTGACGCCATTGGTGCGTTCACCTTCGGAGCGAAGCCAGAGACGATTGATGTCTCCTCCAATCCAGCCGGACGCATCCCAAGCCAAGGTGCTGCCTTCATCGGCATCCTGGTATTCGAGTTGGTCGAGCAGGAAGAAGCTGTTGATGGCGCTGTCGTGAACCTTGTGGCCTGGCAACGGCGGGAACGCTGCTTCACGATCCGCATCTGTCAGCACCGGGATTGGCGTGCGACTGGTGGCTCTCGGCGCTTCAGCGGAACCATGGTTCATCTTTGAATGATCCATACCCCCCATCTGCCCCTGCATAGCGCCGTGACCCATCTTGCTGTGGTCCATAGTCGGAGCCTTTTCTTGGCTCTGGCTATGGCCCATCTGGCTATGATCCATGCCCTTCATCGGCTCTTTGGCAGAACCGTGGTTCATCTTGCTATGGTCCATCGGCATGGAACCGTGGCCCATTGCCGAATGATCCATTTCTTCCGCAGCGATGGTGAGTCCGCTGCCAAGCATGCTCAGCGACACTGCCAGTGCTGTTAGGGACGGACGTAAAAACCTAGTGGTCATGGTTCGAACCTGCTTCGGCTTCGTTGCCGCCATGCTTATCCATCATGCTTTCGTGGTCCATGCCGCCATGGTTCATGTCCCCGTGATCCATCTGCTGACTAGCAGACTTTTCCTTCGCTTGTGCGGCCTTCGTGTCAGGTACCGATTTGGGAGCCTGTGTCTCAGTAGCATGTTGTTTGTGCTCACTGTGATCTTCACCGGCCAACAACACCGGAGCATGCAGGACAGCCAAAAGGCTCAACACAGTAACGCTGCCGGCCAGGGCCTTTCGCTTCATAAAAGTGCTCATCAGATATCTCCTTTACTCATCCACACGAACTTCACGGAACATGCCCATTTCCATGTGGAGTAGTAGGTGGCAGTGGTAGGCCCAGCGACCCAATGCATCGGCAGTCACTCGATAGCTGCGTTTGGAACCTGGTGGCATGTCGATGGTGTGTTTGCGAACCATGAAGTTGCCGTTCGCATCCTCCAGATCACTCCACATGCCGTGAAGATGGATGGGATGAGTCATCATGGTGTCGTTGACCAGCGTGATGCGGACACGCTCGCCGTACTTGAGACGCAGAGGCTCGGCATCAGAGAACTTGATGCCGTCGAAGGACCAGGAAAACTTTTCCATATGCCCGGTGAGGTGTAGCTCGATGGTTCGGCTGGGTTCGCGGCCATCCGGATCAGGGAAGGTGCTTTTCAAGTCGGAATAGGTCAGTACACGACGACCATTAGCGCGCAGGCCGATACCTGGATCGTCCAGTTTATGGGTCGGGGTCATGGTTTGCATGTCGACCAGGGGATTATTGGTTTCAGAGGCCGGATGCGATTGCATCGCTGCGTCCATACCTGCCATACCCGAATGGTCCATGCCGGCCATTTTGCTGTGGTCCATACCGGCCATATCACCTTGCATTCCGCCAGCGTCCATCCCGGCCATCTTGCTGTGATCCATGCCGCTCATGCCGCCTTGCATGCTGCCATGGTCCATGCCCGCCATGCTGCCGTGATCCATACCCATGTCGCCCATGGCGATCAGGGGGCGAGGATCGGTTTCGGGTACTGGAGCGCTCAACCCTTCACGTGTAGCCAGAGTGCCGCGGGCATAGCCGGTACGATCCATGGACTGTGCAAAAATCGTGTAAGCCTCTTGGTCAGCGAGCTCGACAATCACGTCATAAGTCTCGGCCACGGCGATACGGAGCTCATCAACGCTGACTGGCTTGACGTGCAGACCATCGGCCGCAACCACCGTCATCTTCAGGCCTGGAATACGTACGTCGAAGTAGGTCATGGCCGAGCCGTTGATGAAGCGCAAACGGAGTTTTTCACCCGGTTTGAAGATACCTGTCCAGTTCCCATTAGGTGCCTGGCCATTCATCAGGTAGGTGTAGGTATAGGCGCTGACGTCAGCAAGATCGGTGGGGCTCATCTTCATCTCGGCCCACATCTTGCGGTCAGCAACTGCTGCCGACCAACCTTGCTCGCTCACGTCATTGATGAAGTCGCCAACGGTGCGCTTGTGCTGGTTGTAGTAGTCCGACTGCTTTTTAAGCTTGGCCAATAACCGTGTTGGGTCTTCATCAGTCCAGTCAGTCAGCATCACCACGTAGTCACGGTCATAGCTAAACGGCTCAGGCTCCTTGGCATCGATGACCAGGGCACCGTAAACGCCAATCTGCTCCTGCAACCCAGAGTGGCTGTGGTACCAGTAAGTACCATTTTGATTGACCTTGAACTTGTACTCGTACATGCCATCGGGCGCGATGCCGTGGAAGCTCAAGCCAGGCACACCATCCATGTTCGCGGGCAAAATGATGCCGTGCCAGTGAATCGAGGTGTCTTCGGCCAAGCGGTTTTTCACACGCAGTGTGACGGTATCGCCTTCCCGCCAGCGCAAAATTGGCCCTGGAATGGACCCATTAATAGCCATCGCGGTCCGGGCTGCTCCGGTAATATTCACTGGCGTTTCACCAATGAATAAGTCGAAATCTGTACCCGTTAATACGTTGGGCTGTCCGGGACTGGTCACCGCCCAAACGGGTGTGCGCCACAAGCCAAGGCCTCCGAGAATGCCGGTAGCGGCCAGGCCTTTAACGAAGGTTCGTCTTGAGGTTTTGCAGTGCATGCCGTTATGTCCAATCAGTCAGAGGAGCCAGGGCGGAACAACCATGACATTTGGTTATTTCCAGCTTCATCCTGGGAGGTTTTCCCTATCAGCCTTGCCCACTGTCGTGATTTTTCAAATCGTTCCGACAGCGAGCTTGAGAAATTGCCATATCTCAACCGGCTAAGTGATTACATTTCTGTCAGGTTGACCGCGACTAGCAGTTGGCGTGATCGGCTGTTTTGCTTTTATTACCTGCAACCGGCGACTCTTTATTCTGTTGCTGGGCCAGTTGATAGGCTTCCATCGATACCTTGCTAGCCTGTTCCATGCGAGCAAAAGTACGGTCAGCACCGCCTTCGGCCATCGCCAAAGAAGAAGCGGTAAGCGCGATAACCACGAACAGGGTTTTGATTGAGTTCATCTGGACGTTCCTCGATTCAGTTCAGTTAGCCAAGTGACCCTGAGTGGGTCGTCATCAGGCATTGAGCTTCAGGCTCGAAGTAACCTTAACCAGGGTGCCCTGTCATAAACCTGAGCTGAACATTACAGTTCTGTCAGGTTGCTACTTCTTTCTTGTGGAGACTCTGCAGGGCTCTGTAGTGTCTGTTTATGCCCGCTACTGAACCTGTGCGGATTCGTTGCTGGCATGCCTGGCAGCGATGCCTAAGCTTCTTCGGGTCAGTGGCACTAAATAGTCCTGACCTCCACATAACGTTCAAGAGAGATTGCCACTATGTCGACCAAAAATACTGTTGCTACTGGTGCTGCATTGGCACTCGTTGCCGCCAGCCTATTTGCTACCCTGCCTGCGCAAGCGGCTCAGGATGCAAAAACTGCTGAAGTAAAATGCTTTGGTGTGAATGGCTGCAAAGGCCAAAACGATTGCATGACTGCAAAGAACGCCTGCAAAGGCCAGGGGGAATGTAAGGGTCAGGGGTTCAACTTGATGACCCAAGAAAAATGCGATGAGGCCGGCGGTAAAACCAGCGAGTAAGCCCATCCAAGGGAGTGCAAGTCGCTCCCTTGACCCGGAGTCCTAATGAGTAAAAGCGATTCACTGGGTTTTGGCCTCGGCTTGCGTAGCGAGTACTACCAGCAGATTCTGGAGCAACGCCCCGCAGTCGACTGGTTCGAGATCATCTCAGAGAACTACATGGTCGGAGGGGGAAAAGCCCTCTACTTCCTCGATGCGATCAAAGAGCAATATCCGCTGGTCATGCACGGGGTTTCCCTGTCGATTGGCGGTTCTCATGAGATCGACGCTGATTACTTGCGCCAATTGAAAAATCTAGCCGACCGAGTTCAGCCCCGCTGGGTCGCTGACCATCTGTGTTGGAGCCGAGGTAGTGCTCACCAGCTGCATGATCTACTTCCACTGCCATTCACCCAGAAGAGCCTGCTGCATGTGGCATCAAGGGTTCGGCTGGTTCAGGATGTGTTGCAGCGGCCCTTGGTGCTTGAGAACGTATCGGCCTACGTGCAGTGGAAAACGTCCTGCATGAGCGAGTCTCAGTTTCTGGCCGAACTGAGCAGCCTTACCGGCTGCGAGCTACTGCTCGATGTAAACAACGTCTACGTCAGTTCGAAAAACCAAGGGTTCGACCCTTGGCAGTTCATCATGGAGTTGCCCCAAGATCGGATTCGCCAGATCCACCTGGCCGGCCATAGCGACTACGGCCACTACCTCATTGATACCCATGATCAGCCGATTGCCGATCCGGTTTGGGCTCTGTACAGCAAAACGTTGAGCTATCTGGGTGCTACTGCCACCTTGATTGAGCGAGATGATCATTTCCCGCCCTTTGACGAGCTATTAGCGGAGCTGTCCAAGGCGCGCTCTATCTCCGCCAATGCTCTAAGGGCTGCCGCACCATGCGCCTGAGTGCTCAGCAGGAAGCGCTGGAGCGTTACCTGACCACAGGCGATACCGTTATCCCTCCTGAGCTGTTGGAGCAGATTCAAGGTAGCAATACGCTGCCTGCCGCAGATGGCCTGATGATTTACCAAAACGCTTATCGCGCCAGGCTTCTTTCCGTCATGAGGGAAGACTTCCCAGCGTTGCATCGCTGGATGGGTGATGAGTCATTTGCACAGTTGGCCATGGCTTATATCAGCACGTGGCCATCGAGAAATTTCAGTTTGCGCTGGTTAGGCGAGAAGCTGCCGGAGTTCATCCGCGGCTATATTGCCGAGCCGCAACGTTCCCCGATGATAGAACTCGCGACACTTGAGTGGGCCTTTACCCTGGCCTTCGACGCCCCGGATGCAGTGCCACTGTCGCTGGGTGTGATGAGTCGTTTTTCGGCTGATGACTGGGTCAATCTGCGGGTATACCTCACACCCTCGGTTCGTTGGTTGCAGCTACAGTACAACACCGTGGGCATGTGGGTGGCTGCCAAGGCCGAGGCCGATATTCCTGCTGTCGTTACGTTATCCGCGCCCCTGGATTGCTTGGTTTGGCGACATGAGTTGGTCTGTCAGTACCGTACTCTGGAGCCGGATGAAGCTTCGGCTTTGCGGTTACTTAGCGATGGAGGCTCGTTTGCTTCAATGTGCGAGAACCTCGTGGGTCAACACGGTGAACAGGCACCTCTGCGAGCGGCTACCTGGCTGAAGCAGTGGGTCGGTGAGGGACTGCTTCAGCGTCGATAAATAGTGCCGTGGATGTGCAGGGCGTGGTGCCATTGGCTGAGAGTTGCCTCTTCCGCCAGCTGACGGAAGAGGCAAAAACCTTAAATCACGCGTTTGACGCTCAGGTACTCGCCCTTGGTCTTCAGCGTGATGGTCACGTCGCTGTTGCTGCGGTTGCGCCAGAACCAGCCGTGGGTGCCGTCAAAGATG
>PGZH01000003.1 GCA_002840155.1 Gammaproteobacteria bacterium HGW-Gammaproteobacteria-13 | reverse complement strand
CCGGGCTTGGCGTGGTGATGGGGGATGATGGAGGATGTGTGTACAGTTACCTGAACCAGTTTTGGCGGATTGCAACATGACGTGCTTTATCTACGGCCCTGAGTCTTCCGGTAAAACCACCCTGACCCTGTCGGTGATCGCCGAAGCACAGAAGCTCGGCGCCACCTGCGCCTTCGTCGATGCTGAGCATGCACTCGATCCTGAGTACGCTGGCAAGCTGGGCGTCAACGTTGACGACCTGCTGGTCTCGCAGCCGGATACCGGCGAGCAGGCTCTGGAAATCACCGACATGCTGGTGCGCTCCAACGCCATCGATGTAATCGTGATTGACTCCGTGGCGGCCCTGGTGCCGAAGGCGGAAATCGAAGGCGAAATGGGTGATATGCACGTTGGCCTGCAGGCCCGCCTGATGAGCCAGGCGCTGCGCAAAATCACCGGCAACATCAAGAACGCCAACTGCCTGGTTATTTTTATCAACCAGATCCGCATGAAGATCGGCGTGATGTTCGGCAGCCCGGAAACCACCACCGGTGGTAACGCGCTGAAATTCTACGCCTCGGTTCGTCTGGACATCCGCCGTACTGGCGCGGTGAAGGAAGGCGACGAAGTGGTTGGCAGCGAAACCCGCGTCAAGGTCGTGAAGAACAAAGTCGCGCCGCCGTTCCGTCAGGCCGAGTTCCAGATTCTTTACGGCAAGGGCATCTACCGTAACGGCGAGATCATTGATCTGGGCGTGCAGCTCGGTCTGCTGGAAAAATCCGGTGCCTGGTACAGCTACCAGGGCAACAAGATCGGTCAGGGTAAGGCCAACTCGGCCAAGTACCTGGAAGACAACCCGGAAGTGGCACGCACCATTGAAGGCTTGATCCGTGAGAAGTTGCTGGTGGTCAGTCCGACGGTCAAGGCCAACTCTACGGCCGATGACCTGGCTGACGCCGACGCCTGATTTACCTGCCTATGTCCATTGCTCTGGATAACCCCGTCGCGGTGCGGCGGGCGGCCATGGATCTGCTGGCCCGGCGTGAACATGGTCGGGTCGAACTGACCCGCAAGTTACGCAGTCGTGGCGCGGCGGATGAATTGATCGAAGCCGCTCTCGATCGTCTGGCAGAAGAAGGCCTGCTATCTGAAGCGCGTTATCTGGAGGCCTTTGTCAGCTACCGCGCGCGTTCAGGTTATGGGCCGCTGCGTATTCGTGAAGAGTTGACCCAGCGCGGTCTGGCCCGCAGTGATGTCGAACAGGCCTTGCGCGACAGTGGTATCGACTGGCGTGAACACCTGCAAGAAACCTGGCAACGCAAGTTTGCCGGTGAGCTACCCCGCGATGCCCGTGAGCGTGCCCAGCAGGGGCGCTTTCTCAGTTATCGGGGTTATCCGCCTGAGTTGATCGGGCGCTTGCTACGCGGTGCGCTGGACGATTAAGCCGAAGCTGGCTGTTCGCCGACCAGTTTGTATCAACTCCCTCCGTTCCCCCATTACCTACTCCCACGCGCCGATGATGCAGCTGTGCTGGAGGCAAATGCTTCTCGTACTGAAATGCGCGTGGCTGATCTTTTCTCGTTAGCCAGCTGAACCGCGATTGCCGATAGCCCGCAGCAGGCTATCGGCTGGGCGACAGGTCAGGCGTTTTCCGCCCAGTTGTGCGGCTGATTGACCAGGTCGAGCAATTCGCGCAAGCGGCCGTGGTTGCGGCCGTTAAAGGCGAAGGCCAGGCGCGTCATATGGCACAGCTCCGGCTCGTCCTGTTCGGAGTCGCAGCGTGCTTGCTGCTGAAAGTCGCCGTACGTGCACAGGTCGTGGAACTCATTATTTAGCTGCTGCATGGCCGCCGCGTTCAGTGCATGGTTGAGGCGGATCACGTAGCGCTCCTTGAGCCAGCGGCTGGAGTGGTAGTTGCGGTAGAACTGGGCGATTTCCTCGGCGGCCTCTTCGGCGCTGTGTACCAGGCGCATCAGGCGCATGTCGCTGGGCAGGATATAGCCGTTGTCTTGCAGCTGTTCCTGCAAAAACGTCAGGGCGCTGGTCCAGAAAGTACCGCCAGGCTGGTCGAGCAGCACTACGGGTACCAGTGGGCTTTTCCCGGTCTGGATCAGGGTCAGCACTTCCAACGCTTCGTCCAGGGTGCCGAAACCACCTGGGCAGAGCACCAAGCCGTCGGCTTCCTTGACGAAGAACAGTTTGCGCAGAAAGAAGAAGTGGAACGACAGCAGGTTGTTACTACCTTGCACGGTGGCATTGGCGCCTTGCTCGAAGGGCAGGGTGATGTTGAAGCCCAGGCTGTTTTCCAGGCCGGCACCTTCATGGGCGGCCGCCATAATGCCGCCACCGGCACCGGTAATGACCATCAGGTTGTGTTTGGCCAGGGTCGCACCGAGCTCGCGGGCCAGGCGGTAAACCGGGTGGCTGGCCGGGGTGCGTGCCGAGCCGAAGACGGTGACCTTGCGCCGCCGTTTGAACTGCTCCAGCGTGCTGAAGGCATGCTCCATTTCGCGCAGGGTCTGCAGCATGATCTTGGCATCCCAGCGGTTGCGGTCGGCTTGCGCCATGCGCACAACCGTGGCGAGCATGGCCTGATATAGCTTGGTATTGGGGCTGTCGGGCGGTGCGGCGAGGATGCCCAGTTCTTCCACTTTGCGGGTCAGATCGACGCCGCTGGTTTGAAAATGCCGAGACAGAAAATCGTCCGATTCATCGGGCATACAACTTCTCCTTCTGGTTGCCGACCGAGCAGGCTATTGCCGCGTCGGCCTTGTCCTGAGTATGGCTGCTGGCTGTCGGATTGTGCGGCGCATAATGACGCGCAGTTACCGCCAGCCTATGCCAGGACTGCATCAGAGGGCGATTTGTTCGCCAGGTTCAGGAATATTGGCGATCCAGTTCAGGCGCTCGCGCAAGGCCAGTTGCAGGGCTTGCATTTTCTCCAGTTCGCCATGCACCAGGTACAGCTCGGGGTGGTGCTCGAAGTGGCTGACCCAGTCGAGCAGCTGCGCTTGCCCGGCATGCGCAGAGAAGCCGCCGAGGGTGTGCACCTTGGCTTTTACCGCGATGCGCTGGTGGAGAATTTTCACGTTCTGCGCGCCATCAACAATGCTGCGTCCGAGCGTGCCTTTGGCCTGGAAGCCCGGAAAGATCAGGTGACAATTCTCGCGCCAGAGGTTGTGCTTGAAGTGATGGACGATGCGCCCACCGGTACACATGCCGCTGCCGGCGATGATGATCGCGCCGCTCTTGATCCGGTTGATCGCCATCGACTCTTCCACACTGGCTGTACAGCGCAGGATCGGTAGCCAGTCTTCGATGCACTTGACCTTTTTGGCTGCCAGCGCCGCGCGGTCTTCGGCAGCGAACTGGTTCTGAAAGCGCGAATAGATGGCGTTGGCGCGGATCGCCATTGGGCTGTCGAGAAACACCGCCTGTTGCGGCAAACGGCCTTGCTGATAGAAGCGCCCGAGGTAGTAGATCAGATCCTGGGTGCGGCCGACGGCGAAGGCAGGGATCAGCACGTTGCCGCCGTCGCGATGGGCCTGCTGCAGAACCTCCAGCAGTTCGTCCAGGGTGTCCTCGCTGCAGCGGTGATCGCGATCGCCATAGGTCGACTCCAGCAGCACCACATCGGCTTTGCTCAGCGTGCTGGGGTCTTGCATCAAGGGCGAGCAGGTATTGCCCAGGTCGCCGGAGAACACCAGGCGGCGGGTCAGGTGATGGTCCTGCACGACGAGTTCAACAATCGCCGAGCCGAGGATATGCCCGGCCTCGTGAAAGGTGACCTGCACACCTTTGGCCACTTCGCGGCTTTCGCCATAAATCATTGGCCGGCGTTGGCTCAGCGCCTGTTCGGCGTCGGTGGTGGTGTACAGCGGGCTGATTGGCGCCTTGCCCATCCGCGCGCGCCATTTGTTTTCCCACTCGGCGTCTTTTTCCTGAAGAAACGCGGCGTCGAGCAGCATCAACTCCATCAACTCACAAGTCGCATCGGTGGCGAAGATCGGCCCGCGATAGCCGGCCGCCGTGAGCTTGGGCAGCAGGCCGGTGTGGTCAATATGCGCGTGGGAAATCACCACGGCGTCCAGGCTGTGCGGGTCAAAGGCAAACGGCGCGCGGTTGCCGTCTTCCTCTTCGCGGCGGCCCTGACGCATGCCGCAGTCGAGCAATACCCGTGCCCCGTCACGGCTTTCGATCAGGTAACAGGAACCGGTGACTTGTTGAATCGCGCCGAGGAAATTGAGCAGGGCCATGACTAATCCTTGAACACGTTGAATGGGTTGAGCTTAAGGCTGTCCTATCAAGCAACCGGGGGTTTTGATACAGGTCAGCATCTGCCTGTATCCCGCGCTCTAAGCTGACTAAAACTATCGGAGCCGCATATGACCCAGTTATTTCCCAGCGCCAGCGAGTTGGCCGAGCATGCCCGCCTTGAGCCAACCTTCGCCGCCTGGCAGCGCGGCTATGGCCCTTTGCAACACAGTCCGCAGACCTGCGCAGCGGTCTATCGTATGGCCCACCAGCTGGTGCAGGCCGGCGTGCAGGCGGATCTGCCGAGTGTCTACCGCCACTTTCACGCGCTGGATCGGCTGACAGCCGCAGGGCTGTGGCTGGTGGTGCATATGACCTATGCCCAGCGCGTGCGCCTCGACGGCGTGGCGTTGGCCGCAGAGGACTTCAAGGCCTCGCCCGAAGGGCACACCGGCGGCGCGCTGAATATGGTGCCGGCTTACGCCGGTTACCTGGCGCTGAATAACCTGACTGGGGAAACCCGTGGCTGGTTGATGGGCCAGGGCCACTGTGTGGCGGCCATCGAGGCGCTTAACCTGCTGACGGCCAATCAGCATCCGGAGCAGGCCGAACGTTACCCCTGTGACGAAGCAGGAATGAGCCAACTGGTGGCGGACTTCTATAGCTATGCGCAGAACGCCGCCGGCCAGGTCAGCGCGCCGCTGGGCAGCCACGTCAATCCGCATACGGCGGGCGGCATTGCCGAGGGTGGTTATCTGGGCTTTGCCGAGCTGCAATATGCCCACCTGCCGTTACCCGGCGAGAAGCTGGTGGCGTTTCTCTCCGATGGCGCTGCCGAGGAGCAACGCGGCAGTGACTGGATGCCGCGCTGGTGGCGTGCCGAAGACTGCGGCGTGGCGTTGCCATTGATGATCGCCAACGGCCGGCGCATCGAGCAGCGTACCGAACTGGCGACGCCCGCCGGGCTGGAGAATTTTCGCGAGCATCTGCGCCATTGCGGTTTTGACCCGGTGAGTTTCGATGGCCGCGACCCGGCCGCCTTTGTTTGCGCGCTGTGGGACATGGAGCAGCACCTGGGCCGGCGCGTGCAGGAGCTGCGTGATGGTGTGCTGAGCTATCCGCTGCCGATGCCCTATGGCATTGCCGAAACGCTCAAGGGCTTCGGCTTTTATGGCGCTGGTAGCAATGCGGCGCATAACCTGCCATTGCCGGCTAACCCGCATACCGATAGCGGCGCTCGCGAGCTGTTCAATCAGCATGCGGCGCAGCTCTGGGTCGCTCCGGATGAGCTGCGCGCAGCCTGCACGCTGTTTGCGGATCGAGGTTCCCGCGCGCTGGAGCGCGATAACCCGCTGGCGCTGCGTCACCCAGCGCTGCCGCAATTGCCCGCATTGCAATACCAAGACCGTGCCTGCTCGCCGATGCTGGCCCTGGATCGCTTCTTTGTCGATATGGTGCAGGCCAACCCGCAGTTGCGTCCGCGGATCGGTAACCCCGATGAACTGGCCAGCAATCGCTTGGGCGGCGTGCTCAAGGCGCTCAAGCACCGGGTGACTGCGCCGGAAAGTGAGTTGGAAGCGCTGGATGGCGCCATCATCACCGCGCTCAATGAAGAAGCGGTGGTCTCCGCCTGCCTGGCCAATCAGGGCGGTCTGAATCTGGTGGCCAGCTACGAGGCCTTCTGCGTGAAGATGCTCGGCGCGGTGCGCCAGCGGATCATCTTTGCCCGGCAGCAGAAAGAGTCCGGGCGCCCGGCAGGCTGGCTCGGCTGGCCGCTGGTGGCGACGTCGCATACCTGGGAAAACGGCAAGAATCAGCAGTCACACCAGGACACCACCTTCTGCGAGGCCTTGCTCGGTGAGATGAGCGATATGGTGCGGGTGATATTTCCGGCCGATCACAATTCGGTATTGGCGTTGTTGCCGGGCATCTACCAGGCGCGCGGCCAGATCGCCTGCATGGTGATAGCCAAGCGCGAGCGGCCTTGCGTATTCACCCGCGAACAGGCCGAGCAGCTGGCGCAGGATGGCGCCGTTGTGCTGGCCGAACAGCCTGGCGAGCAGCCCTTGCTGCTGATCGCCACCGGCAGTTATCAGTTGGCAGAAATGCAGCGCGCGGCCGTTCGTCTGAGCGCGGCCGGATGCGCCTGGCGTCTGGTTTACTTGCAAGAGCCGGGGCGTTTTCGTGCGGCCCGCGATACCTGGGAACAGGCGGTGATTGTCGATGCCGAGCGGGTTGAACGGTTATTCCCGGCTGCCAGCACAAAGCGCGTGCTGCTGACCCATATGCGTGCGGAAGTCGCCCGTGGGCATCTGTGGCCGCTGCTCGGTGATGCTCGACACAGCCGTGTGCTGGGCTACCGTAACCGGGGCGGCACCCTGGATGAAACCGGCATGCTGTTCGCCAACCAGGCGAGTTGGGCGCATGTGCTGGAGGCCGCTGCCGAGTTGCTGGAAATACCGCTTGGCGAGTTGCTCAGTGCCGAGGAGCAAGCCGCCGTGCAAGGGCGGGGAGAACCACGCTGTCTGCGTTAGCAGGCGCAGTGTGTCGCGGGAAAGGAGGGGCAGGTATGCCTAAGTTGACCTTGGATCTTGATGTGGATTTGTACCGCCTGTTGCAGCAGGCCGCGCGCAACAACCAGATAAGCCTGGAAGAAGAGTGTTTGCAGCGGCTTGAAGGTGCCGCGCGGCGCTCACGCTATATGCACGCCTTGCTTGCGGATCTGCGCGCCGATGATGAGCAACGGCGCGCGCAGCAGGGTGGCGGTTGAGCCTTACAGGCCGCAATCCGCTTTGCTGAAACGCTCGGTGGTCACCGGGCGGTTGCTTTTGTATTCGCTGAATTCATAGCGCAGCGCCGCGCCGCGCACCAGCAGCTGGCGATAACCGGCATTGCGGCACACGCTGTTGGCCAGTTGCGCGCGCACTACATCCGGGTTGCCGCGCATCTGCGCCGCATGCTCGCTGCGCACGCTGAGGTGGTTGACCAGCTCGCTGCCATCCACGGTGTAGCCCTGATCGAGAATGTCTTCGTTGATTGCCCGTGGCGTGCCCACGCTGCTTTCGCGCGCGACTTTTTCCAGGGCCTTGCTCAGTTCAAAGTCTTTCAGGGTGGCGGCATGGGCAAACAGGGGCAGGCTCAAGGCCAGGGTCAGGCTGGTCAAACGCAGCATGGGGTTCTCCAAAGTCGATTCGCACCTTCTGACCGGCAGTGCCGGGCAGAGGTTCAGTGCCGGCTATCTTACTCGCCTGCCGGCACTTACGCAGTTGCCACTGCAGGCGGCGCAAGACGCACGGTTGAATAAGCGGCGACGGGCTTTGCTAGACTGCCGCGCTTGCTGACCCCTGGATGACCCATGCCGTTTCTTCTTATCTGTCAGGTGCACGCCTGATGAGCCACGCCGTCGCGCGTTTGCGGGCTGCGCGGATTGCCCGCAGTGCCAAACCTTTTCTTGCCCGTGGCAGCCGCTCGGTGCGTTGTGATGATTGCCGTCTGGTGATGAGCCACTGCCTGTGCGCTTGGCGCCCGCGCATTGCCGCGACCTCGGGGGTGTGTCTGCTGATGCACGATGTCGAGGCGCTCAAGCCAAGCAATACCGGCTGGCTGATTGCCGACGTGCTGGCCGATACCTCGGCATTCGGCTGGTCACGGGTTGAGGTGGATGCCGAGTTGCCAGCACTGTTGCGCGACCCGCAGTGGCAGCCTTATCTGGTGTTCCCTGGCGAATATGTCGCCGCCGAACGGGTGGTCAGTGAAGTGCAGCCTGCACCAGGCAAGCGGCCGTTGTTTGTGCTGCTGGATGCCACCTGGAGCGAGGCGCGCAAGATGTTTCGCAAAAGCCCTTACCTCGACAGCCTGCCGGTACTCAGCCTGCAGGCTGAGCAGCTGTCGCGCTACAAACTGCGCCGCTCCAAGCGCGACGATCATTTCTGTACCGCCGAAGTTGCCGCGCTGTGTCTGGAGCTTGCCGGCGACCAGCGCGCGGCGGATGGTTTGAATGCCTACCTGGATGTTTTCAGTCAGCACTACCTGGCCGCCAAGGCGCCGCGCGCAGTGCCGCTGGATGATCCGTTGCATGATCGCCTGCGCGAGTTTCTTTAGCAGCTAGTGGGGTAGTTTCTTTGGCCACAACTGCGCCAACAACATGCCGGCAAACATCAGCGCACAGCCAAAGTAGCCGCGCAGCTCCAACGATTCACCCAGTAGCCAGGCCCCGGCGATAGCGGCGAATACCGCTTCCAGCGAGAGGATGATCGCGGCGTGGGAGGCGATGGCGTCTTTCTGCGCCACCACCTGCAGGGTAAAGCCGATGGCTACGCCGAAGAGGCCGCCGTAGAGAATCGCCGGGCCGGCGGCGATGATCGCTTGCAGTTGGATTTCTTCGAAGATCACCGCCAGCACCAGGCTGATCACCGCACAGGTGATGAACTGCACCAGAGCCAGGCGCAGCGGGTCATGGCGGCCGGCAAAGAAACCCACCAGCAGCACATGCACGCCCCAGACGAAAGCCCCGGCCAGTTGCAGCCAGTCGCCGGAGGCCACGGTAAAGCCCTCGCCAACGCTGAGCAGGAACATGCCGACCACCGCCAGGCAGGCCCCCAGCCAGATGCCCAGGCCGGTCTTGTGACCGATAAACAGCCCCAGCAGCGGTACGATGATCACGTACAGCCCGGTGATAAAGCCGGAGTTGGTCACACTGGTAAACAGCAGGCCAACCTGCTGCAGGTTGATCCCCAGGGCCAGCGCCAGCCCCATCAGCACGCCTCCACGCAGCAGTTGGCGGTTCAACGGCGCGACCGTCGCGCTGCTGCTGCGACCTTCCAGCAGGCGCAGCACTGGCAGCAGAATCAGCGCCGCCAAGGCAAAGCGCAGACCGCTATAGAGGAAGGGGCCGATTGAGTCCATGCCCAGGCGCTGGGCGACAAACGCCGAGCCCCAGATCATTGCGGTCAGCAGCATCAACAGGTCGGCGCGCAGGGCGTGGCTTCGCATTTCAGGCTCTCGTCGGCAAAGCTGCGAACTGTGCCGCAAAGCGTCGTGCTTGACCACCCCGTCAGTGCTGGGCATGCTTGGTCGCTTTTCTGCGTTTTCAGGCTTGGTTGCGCGGCAACCCTGCGGCCTGCACGCACTGTTCACCGTGCCCTGGACAGTACCCCTGGCGGGTATCCACATAACAAAAACAGGATTCACCATGGCCGCTTTTGAAATCCTTATTGCTGATGATCACCCCCTGTTTCGCAGTGCCTTGCAACAGGCGCTGACCCTGGGGTTGGGGCCGGATGTACGGTTGGTCGAAGCGGCCAGCATCGCCGAGCTGGAAGCCTGCCTGGCGCAGAAGACCGATTGGGATCTGGTCCTGCTCGACCTGAATATGCCCGGCGCTTACGGCTTCTCCGGCCTGGTGCTGCTGCGCGGGCAATACCCGCATATTCCAGTGGTGATGATTTCCGCTCAGGAAGAGCCGTCCATCGTCGCGCGTTCGCGGGAGTTCGGTGCCAGCGGCTTTATCCCCAAATCCAGCCCGCTGGAAACCATTCAGCAGGCAGTGCGCCTGGTGCTCGATGGCGAAGTCTGGTGGCCGCAGCAGACTCAGGAGGCGATTGCCCTGTCGGCTGAAGCCAAGGCCGCCAGCGCCGGCCTGGCCAGCCTGACGCCGCAGCAGTTTCGTGTGCTGACCATGGTCTGTGACGGCCTGCTGAACAAGCAGATTGCTTATGAGTTAAGCGTCTCCGAGGCCACGGTAAAGGCCCATGTCACGGCGATTTTCCGCAAGCTCGGGGTGCGCACTCGTACGCAGGCGGCGCTGCTGCTGCAGCAGCTGGAATCGATTCCGTCTAACTGAAGTGCTTTTCTCCCGGGCTTGGCGTAGCCTGCCGGGCTTTCTCGCATATGGTTGTAATGATGTCGCCATTCAAAGGCCAGACCGGCCTTAAACGTATTCTCAATGCCACCGGTTATTCCCTGGCCGGCCTGCGCGCCGCCTTTACCGGTGAAGCCGCCTTTCGTCAGCTGCTGCTGATCAACCTGCTGCTAGTGCCTTTGGCGTTCTACCTGGATGTCAGCCGTGTCGAGCGCGCTTTGATGGTTGCGGTGTGTCTGCTGGCGCTGATTGTCGAGTTGCTCAATTCGGCGGTGGAGGCGGCCATCGACCGCATCTCGCTGGAGCTGCATCCGCTGTCGAAGAATGCCAAGGACATGGGCAGCGCCGCGCAGTTCACCGCTCTCAGCCTGATTGCTCTGGTGTGGGCGATTATCCTGCTCGGTTAATCCGCAGTTTCAGGCGATAGTCGGTAGCACGATCTGATCGCTGCGCGTCACGCCAGCGGTCAGGGCGCGGCACAGTTCGATAAATTCACGCATGGCGGCGGTCTGGTACTTCTGCTTGTGCCAGATAAAGTAGAACTGCCGACGCAGATCCAGCTCGGGGGTTTCCACCGCCACCAGGCTGCCGCGACGAAACGCATCGCGCAGCGCCAGGCGGGAAATGCAGCCAATGCCCAGGCCTGACTCCACCGCGCGTTTGATCGCCTCGGTGTGCTCCAGCTCCAGGCGGATATTCAGGCTGCTGGGGTGGTGACGCATGGCCTGGTCGAAGGTCAGACGCGTGCCGGAGCCTTGCTCACGCAGAATCCACGCCTCACGCGTCAGCTCTTCCAGGCTCGCCTCACCGCGCTGCGCCAATGCATGTTGCGGCGCGCAGAACACCACCAGCTCATCTTCAACCCAGGGCTGCACTTCGATATCCGGGTGCTGGCAGTCGCCTTCGATCATGCCCATATCCAGCTCGTAGTGGGCGATCTGCTGCACCACGTAGGCGGTGTTGTGCACCTGCAATTTGACCCGGCATTCCGGGTGGCGCTGCATAAAACTGCCGATCAGCAGGGTCGCCAGGTAGTTGCCTACCGTCAGGGTGGCGCCGACATTCAGCGAGCCGTAGCCGCTTTTACCGCCCAGCAGGCGTTCGATTTCCTTCGCCTGGTCGAGCAGCGCCACCGCTTGTGGCAACAACTGCAGGCCAAGGGCGTTAAGACACAGGCGTTTACCGGCGCGGTCGAACAACTGGCAATCGGACTGACGCTCCAGTTCGCTGAGCGAGGTGCTGGTGGCCGATTGCGACAGGGCCAGGGAGTCGGCCGCGCGCGACACGCTTTCATGCTGGGCCACGGCGACAAAGACTTGCAGTTGTCTGAGGGTAAATCGCATATCTATATAACCGATAACCTATATCTTGATAATCAAGTTAACAGATATTCTGCCGCTCATTACAATGCCGTGCAAATACGCACAGGCGCGTAGCTGATATTCCATTCTTCGGAGCCCCCGGCACATGAGCAACCTTAACTCCGAGCGCATTCTCAGCGTTCATCACTGGAACGACACGCTGTTCAGCTTCAAGTGCACCCGTGACCCGGGTCTGCGCTTCGAGAATGGCCAGTTCGTGATGATCGGCCTGCAGCAGGAGACCGGTCGTCCACTGATGCGCGCCTATTCCATCGCCAGCCCGAACTGGGAAGAGCATCTGGAGTTCTTCAGCATCAAGGTGCCGGATGGCCCGCTGACCTCGCAGCTGCAGCACCTCAAGGAAGGCGACGAGGTGATCATCAGCAAGAAGCCCACCGGCACCCTGGTGCTGGATGACCTCAACCCTGGTAAGCACCTGTACCTGCTCAGCACCGGCACTGGCCTGGCGCCGTTTATGAGCGTGATTCAGGACCCGGAAACCTACGAGCGTTTCGAGAAGGTGATTCTGGTTCACGGCGTGCGCTATGTGAACGAAGTGGCCTACCGCGAATTTATCACCGAGCACCTGCCGCAGAATGAATTCTTCGGTGATGCGCTGAAGGACAAGCTGATCTACTACCCGACGGTGACCCGCGAGCCGTTCGAGAACCAAGGCCGTCTGACTGACCTGATGCGCAGCGGCAAGCTGTTCGAGGATATCGGCCTGCCGCCGATCAATCCGCAGGACGACCGCGCGATGATCTGCGGCAGCCCGAGCATGCTCGATGAAACCAGCGAGGTGCTCAACGAGTTTGGCCTGAAGATCTCCCCGCGTATGCGCGAGCCGGGTGACTACTTGATCGAGCGCGCCTTCGTCGAGAAGTAAGCCTGCTGCAGTGAAAAACCCGCCGACTGGCGGGTTTTTTATGTGCGCTTACTCCAGCTCAAGGGCGCTGTGCGCGCGGTTGCCGCCTTTCTGCTTGGCGCGGTACATGGCGTTGTCGGCATGCTGCAGCAATTGCTGGGCATCCTGGGCGTGCTGTGGATACAGGGCGATGCCGATGCTCGGCAGGATTGTCTGGCTCTGCCCGCACAGCTCGAAGGGCTGATTGAGGCTCTGGCGGATTTTCTCCGCCACTACGCTGGCGTGGTCGGCCGAGTGGAAGTCTTCCAGCAGCACAACGAATTCATCACCGGCAAAGCGCGCCACGGTATCGGCCTCGCGCAGGCACAGCTGGATACGCTGGGCGACGCCTTGCAGCAGCTGATCGCCAGCGGCGTGGCCGAGGTTGTCATTGACCTGCTTGAACTTGTCCAGATCGAGAAACAGCAGTGCCACCTGCGATTGCTCGCGGCGCGCGCGGGCCAGGGCCGTGTGCAGGCGGTCGCGCAGCAGTTCGCGGTTGGGCAGTTGGGTGAGCTGGTCGTACTGCGCCATAAACTGCAGGCGGCTGAGCATCTGCTGACGCTCGATGGCGGTGGCCACCTGGGTCGAGACAAATTGCAGCAGCTCCTGATCACGCTCGCTGTAGCGCGTGGAGGCGCTGCTTTGCACCAGCAGCGCGCCGATAATTCCGCGGTGCGAGCGCAGCGGTACGCCGAGCCAGCTATGTGGCGTTGCAGTTTGTGCCTGGCCGGCGTTGGGCAGCAGCAGGGTGTTGCCGCTGCGAATCACCTGCGCGCTCAGCGTGGTGGCATTCAGTGGCGTATCGGCAGTCGTTGCCGGCGGTTGTTCGGCGGGGTAAGGGAAGCTCAGCTCGTCGTTTTGCTCATCGTACAGCGCCACGGAAAAGCTGATGGTCGGCAACAGTTCGCCAATGATCTGGTGCACCTGCTGAAACAGCCCGAGCAGATCCTTGGCCGAATGGGCCGCTTCGGAAATACCGTATAACGCGGTCTGCAGGGCTTCGCTGCGTTTACGCTCGGTGATGTCGTGGGCGACGGCGATCCGCACCTGATCATCCTCGGACCAGCGCGCGGACCAGAGGATATGCACGGTACTGCCATCCTTGCGCAGGTAGCGGTTCTCGAAGTTCGGTTTATGCTCGCCTGCCATCACTTCCTTGGCGGCCTGCAGGGTTTTCGCGCGGTCTTCGGGATGCACCATTTCGATCATCACCTGGCCGATCATCTCGTCTGCGCTGTAGCCGAAAATGCGTTGGCAGGCGGCGCTGACAAAAACGAAGCGTCCGCGTTTGTCGACCACGCAGATGGCGTCGAGCAGCAGATCGACAAGGTTTTCGGTCGGCGCGTAGGTGCTGGCTTTCATGCGCTCACAGTGTGTCGATACGTGATGACGGTTTATCGGGCCGCCTACTGGCGATTTGGCAGTATGGCCCTGCACTCACCATACCCCAAGGCGTCGAACAGTGAACGCCTGTTTACCGTCAGCAGAGCTCTGCCGAGCACTGCTGGCGGGATTTACTCAGTGTAGAACGCCGTTTCGACGCAGTAGTGCCCGTTATTGCACGTGACTGAAGCGCTGCCCGGAGACGGCCGGATGGTAGATCGGCTGCACCTTGTTTCCGGCGGGGTCGAGCAGGTGGAAGCTGTGCGCGCCGTCGCCATGGGCAAACGGGCGGTCGAGCAGGGTCACGCCTTGTGCCTTGAAGTAGGCATACCAGGCGTGCAGCTCGTCGATGCTGTCGACGATAAAGCCATAGTGATCCACCGCCTGCTCGCCGCTGCTGGGTACAGAAGCGCGACCCAGGGACAGGTTGTCGTTGCCGCAGGTCAGGTAGACCAGATCTTCATTGGCGCGGTGCAGCACCTGCATGCCGAGAATATCCACGTAGAAGCGTTCGCAGGCTTCCAGGTTAGGGACCAGCAGGGCGATATGGCGTAAGCCGTTGAGGCGGCCGGGGCGTTCAAGCATGGTGAGCGTCCTATTTTGTATACATTTATCTTGTAAATATAAGACAAAATTGCTGCTCAGCCTATGCGTGTTAACCAGGGTCAGTCGGCCGGTACGACTTCCAGCACGCAAATGCTGCCGGGCTGCGGGTAGTGCCAGTGCACCTCGACATCCCAGAAACGCACGCCATAACGGCGCTCGGGACTGGGTTGCTGGTAGGCCGGGCGCGGGTCCTGGGCCAAACATTGTTCGATCAACTCGACCAGCGGCTCATTCAGGCGCAGCCCATGTTCAGTTGCCTGGATCAGTGCGCTGTCCTGCCAGGTCACTTCGATCAGCGCCGGCGCGCTGTCGGCGATGCGGTTATAGGCGCCGGCGACGCTATCGGCATAGGGCACGTAGGGTTTGATATCCAGCACCGGCGTGCCGTCGAGCAGGTCGATACCGGACAGCCACAGTTTGCCCGCTTCGACCTTGTCCAGTTTGACCACCGACTGGCCGATGCCATTGGGCCGGTGCGTGGCGCGGGTGCTGAATACGCCGACCGATTGATTGCCGCCCAGGCGCGGCGGGCGCACCTTGAGCCGCGGCTTGTCTTCCAGCGCCTGGTGAAACAGAAACAGCAGCCAGACATGGCTGACCTGCTCCAATCCCTGCACCGCATCGCCGTTATCGAAGGGCGCGACCAGCTCCAGTACGCCACGGGCCGCCGGGGCCAATTGCGGCTGGCGGGGAATGGCGAACTTCTCCTTGAAGCAGGAGCGGACAAAACCGATGGGGGAAACGGAGTAGGGCATGGCGGCGTGATCGAGTGAAAACGCCGCCATGGTACCTGACTGATGGAACCTGACTAGAGGTGAAAGCCGCCGTCGATGGGGATGATCGCGCCGGTCATATAAGCCCCGGCGGTGCTCGCCAGGCTGATGGCCAGGGCGGCCATTTCTTCTTCACGGCCCCAGCGCTGCATCGGGATCAGTGCGCAGTCTTCGGCCATGGCGGCCGCGTCCTGGGCGATAAACTGGGTCATCTTGCTCGGGAAGCGACCCGGCGCGATCACGTTGACGTTGATATGTTGGCCGACCAGTTCACGGGCGAGCATGCGCGACAGCTGATGCAGCGCCGCCTTGCTCGGGCCATAGGCATAGGCGTCTTCGCCGTGGGAGGTGATGCCGGCGACCGAACCGATATTGATCACCCGCGCCGGGCTCGCCGCATTGCCGGCCTTGCGCAGCAGCGGCAGCAATTGCTGGATGCAACTGAACACCGAGGTCACGTTGAGCTGCATAACCTTTTCCCAGCCCTTGGCCGGATAGCTTTCTAGTGGTGCGCCCCAAGTGGTGCCAGCGTTATTGACCAGAATATCCAGGCTGTCGATCGTGCCGGCCAGCTGCTCGGCCAACACCTGCACGCCTTCTTCGCTGGCCAGGTTGGCGGCGATGCCGTGGCAGGTGCCAAAGGCTGACAGCTCGGCCGCAGTTTGCGCGCAGGCTTCGCCATCACGGGCGCACACGTAGACCGTGGCGCCAGCTTCGACAAAGGCTTTGGCGATCATCTTGCCGATGCCGCGGGTGCCGCCGGTAACCAGGGCGGTGCGGCCTTGCAGGCTGAAGTAGGGGTGCATGGCGAATCCTTTTAACGGATGAGTGCCACTACCCTAATCATCTGACCGCGCCATGGCAGTCATCATTGCCCGTGGAAATACGCTGCCATGCGGGCAGGCATGGCAGCGCGGCGCTGGAGGCTTAGCCGCGAACGCGCAGGGTCAGACCCTTAAGGAAGTTGCGCAGAAACTGATCGCCGCAGGTGCGGTAGTTGCTGTGGCCGAATTTGCGGAACAGCGCGCTCATCTCCGGCTTGGACACCGGGCAGTCAACGCTCTGCATGATCGCGTGCATATCGTCTTCCTTCAGCTCGAAGGCCACGCGCAGTTTCTTCAGCACCATGTTGTTGGTGATCGGCAGCTCGAACGGCTGAGCCGGGCGGCTGTCGTCCTTGCCGCGCTTGAAGTACACCAGTCCATCGAGAAAATGCGCCATCAGCTCGTCGTCGCAGGGCGTAAAGCCTTCTTCGTCTTCCTTCTTGAGCATGGCGGCGAGGTCGTCGAGGGCGACCTGCTTGCCGCTGAGCTGGATAATTTCGGCCATCTGCGCGTCGCTGATGTCGAGGGTGTAGCGCAGGCTGCGCAGTACGTCGTTATTAAGCATGGGGTGGTCCTGAAATGGGCTGATGCGCAATACGCATCAGCTAAAAAATTAGAAGCGTTCTTTGCCGGCCAGATAGCGCCACTGGCCTGCGGGGACCTTGGCCATGGGCACGCCGCCGATGCGGATGCGCTTCATGCCCAGCACCTTGAGGTCGACGCTGTTGCACATAAACACGATCTGTCCGGGCAGCGGGTTCTTCAGGGCAAAGCGCAGGCGGGTTTCGTTCTGCCAGCTGACCTTGCAGGGTGGCAATGCCACGCTGTTAAAGGTCAGGCCGTGAGCCAGGCGTTTGAGCTGGCTGGCACTCAAGGTGCCGACGACTTCGACCACATATTCCTGTTCCAGTTTGCTCAGGTCTTCCTTGAGCTTGCGCTCGATGCGCCAGTCCTGGGTCAGTACATGCAGGCCATCGGCACCGGCTTGCAGCGGTGCACAGCTGATCAGTCGAGCGAAATGGCCTTTCAGCGGGCGAATTCCTGAGCCGTCTTCCGGCCAGTGGCTGGCTGAGCTGATGCCTTCCACTGCGCGTTCCGGGTTGTGGCCGTTGGGTACATTGAGCAGCAGAGTGACCGGCTCGATCGGGGCCAGGACTGCATTGGGCAGCAGCTCCACGCGCTGTTCGGCCACCTTGAACTGCGGCTCTTCCACCACCACCCCATCCACCGTGACCCAGCCGCCTTCGATATAGAGTTCGGCCTCGCGGCGCGAACAGCCAATCACTTCGATCAGGCGTTTGGACAGGCGAATGGGGTCGGTCATAAAAGCGGTCATCGGCAAAAAAAGGGCCGCCATTGTAACCGGACAGGCCCCCGCTGCACGGAACATCGGGCGAGCGGTGTTGATAAAAGTATCTGTCGGCTGTGCAGCGGGGCGTAGGATGGGTGGTAACCCATCAATCGCAGCGATGGGTTATCACCCATCCTACTTTTCAGTGGATTATAAAAAACCGCTCCGAAGAGCGGTTTTTTCAGCGAGGTAGCGCTTAGCCGCCGAGGTAGGCGTCGCGCACCTTTGGATCGTTCAGCAGGTCGTGCCCGCTGCCTTGCATAACGATCCGACCGTTCTCCAGGACATAGCCACGATCGGCCAGCTTGAGCGCCTGGTTGGCGTTCTGCTCGACCAGGAACACCGTTACACCGTCCTTGCGCAGCTGTTCGATGATGTCGAAGATCTGCTGGATGATGATCGGCGCCAGACCCAGCGACGGCTCATCGAGCAGCAGCAGCTTGGGCTTGCTCATCAGTGCGCGGCCGATGGCGAGCATCTGCTGCTCACCGCCGGACATAGTGCCGGCGCGCTGGGCAAAGCGTTCCTTCAGGCGCGGGAACAGGTGCAGGACCTTGTCCAGTTGCTCCTGATTATCGGCTTTGCTGCCGAAGAAGCCGCCCATCACCAGGTTTTCTTCCACGGTCAGGCGGGAGAACACCCGACGACCTTCCGGCACCACAGCAATGCTCTTGCGCATGATGCTCGGGGTGTCCTGGCCGATCAGCTCTTCACCCTGGTAGCGGATGCTGCCACTGCTCGCCTGGGGCGAGCCGCAGAGGGTCATCAGCAGGGTCGATTTGCCGGCACCGTTGGCGCCGATCAGGGTGACGATCTCACCCTGACGGACTTCGACGTTGACGTCATGCAGCGCCTGGATCTTGCCGTAGAAGGTGGAAACGTTCTCGAAATACAGCATCACGCTTCCCCCAGGTAGGCTTTGATCACGTCCGGGTTAGCGCGGATCTGCTCCGGCGTACCGTCCGCCAGGGGCGTGCCCTGGTTGATCACATAGATGTGGTCGGAAATGCTCATGACCAGCTTCATGTCGTGCTCGATCAGCAGCACGGTGACGTTGTGCTGGTCACTGAGTACGCGGATCAGCGCCTTGAGGTCGTCGGTTTCGCGCGGGTTGAGGCCGGCAGCTGGCTCGTCGAGCATCAGGATGCTCGGGCGGGTCATCATGCAGCGGGCGATTTCCAGGCGGCGTTGCTGACCGTAGGCCAGGGTGCCGGCCGTGCGGTTGGCGAATTCGGTCAGGTTGACCTGATCCAGCCAGTGCGCGGCAAACTCCATGGCTTCGCGTTCGCTTTTGCGAAACGCCGGAGTTTTCAGCAGGCCCGCCAGGTAGTTGGTGTTGAGGTGGCGGTGCTGGGCGACCAGCAGGTTTTCCACCGCGGTCATGTCCTTGAACAGGCGCACGTTCTGGAACGTGCGCACCACGCCTTTGCGCGCAATCTTGTGGCCGGGCAGGCCTTCGATCTGCTCGCCGTTGAGGCGGATGCTGCCACTGGTGGGCTGATAGAAGCCGGTCAGGCAGTTGAATACGGTGGTCTTGCCGGCGCCGTTCGGGCCGATCATCGACACAACCTGTTTTTCCTTGACCTGCAGGTTCACCCCGTTGACGGCCAGCAGGCCGCCGAAGCGCATGGACAGGCCGCTTACTTCTAGAATCGGGCTGCTCATTGCTTCAGCTCCAGGTGCGGACGTTGCATGGGCAGCAGGCCCTGCGGACGCCAGATCATCATCAATACCATCAGCGCGCCGAACATCAGCATGCGGTATTCGTTGAATTCACGTGCCAGCTCCGGCAGCAGAATCATCACGATGGCCGCGAGGATAATGCCGAGCTGTGAGCCCATACCGCCCAGTACCACGATGGCGAGGATGATCGCCGACTCGATAAAGGTGAACGACTGCGGGCTGACCAGACCTTGGCGCGCGGCAAAGAAGCTGCCAGCGAAACCGGCGAAGCAGGCGCCGATGGTAAAGGCCGAGAGCTTGATCGCGGTGGGGTTCATGCCCAGGGCGCGGCAGGCGATTTCGTCTTCCCGCAGGGCTTCCCAGGCGCGGCCGATTGGCATGCGCAGCAGGCGGTTGATCACGAACAGGGTCAACAGCACCAGCAGCAGGGCGATCAGGTAAAGGAAAATCACCTTGTTGATCGAGTTGTAAGCCACCCCGAAGTACTCGTGGAAGGTCTGCATGCCTTCGGCGGCCTTGCGGTCGAACGACAGGCCGAACAGCGTTGGCTTGGGGATCGAGCCGATGCCGTTGGGGCCACCGGTCAGCCAGGTCATGTTGTTCAGCAGGATGCGGATGATCTCGCCAAAACCCAGGGTGACGATGGCCAGGTAGTCGCCGCGCAAACGCAGCACCGGGAAGCCCAGGATAAAGCCGAAGAACGCCGCCATCAGACCGGCAATCGGCAGGCAGATCCAGAAGCTCAGACCGAAGTAGAACGACAGCAGCGCGTAGCTGTAGGCGCCTACGGCGTAGAAGGCCACATAGCCGAGATCGAGCAGGCCAGCCAGGCCAACCACGATGTTCAGGCCGAGGCCGAGCATCACGTAGATCAGGATCAGCGTGGCGATATCCACCGCACCGCGCGAGCCGAAGAACGGCCAGGCCAGCGCAACGACGATCAGGCCAAGAACAATCCAGCGCTGGGTCGAGGGCAGGGTGAGGAACTCGCTGGCTTTGCCCGGCATGCTCGGCAGCTTGGGCGCGTGGCTCCAGGCGGCGCTCAGGTGGTTGCGGAACAGTTGCCAGAAGAACATGGCAATCGAGCAGCCGAAGATGGTCCACAGCACGGCCGGGCTGGCGCCTTGCACTTCGAGTTTGATGCCGACCGTGGAGAGCTTCAGGCCCAGCACCGGGTAGGCCACGGCCAACACCAACAGGGCGCTGAAGATCGCGGTCTTGAGGTTTTTGCTGATGGAGGTACTCATACTTTTTCAACCTCCGGACGGCCAAGGATACCGGTCGGGCGGAACAGCAGCACCAGCACCAACAGGCTGAACGCCACCACGTCCTTGTATTGGTCGCCGAAGATATCGGCGCCAAAGGCTTCGGCCACGCCCAGCAGCAGACCACCGAGTACCGCGCCGGGGATGCTGCCGATACCGCCGAGTACCGCTGCGGTGAAGGCCTTGATCCCGGCGAGGAAGCCCAGATGCGGGTTGATTACACCGTATTGCATGCCCAGCAGCACAGCCGCTACGGCCGCCAGGGCGGCACCGATGACGAAGGTCAGGGCGATGATGTTGTTGGTGTTGATGCCCAGCAGGTTGGCCATCTTCAGGTCTTCGGCGCAGGCGCGGCAGGCGCGACCCAGGCGTGAACGCGAGATAAACAGCGTCAGGCCGACCATGACAAAGAAGGTGACGACGAAAATCAGCACCTGCATATAGGAAATCACCACGCCATTCATGGCGCTTTCACCAAAGATGAAGTTGCCTGGCAGCAGGTTGGGAATCGATTTGTCTTTAGAGTCCTGGGAGAGGAGTACCCAGTTTTGCAGGAAGATCGACATGCCGATGGCGGAAATCAGCGGGATCAGACGGTTGCCGCCGCGCAGAGGGCGGTAGGCGACCCGTTCGATGCTGTAGCCATAGGCACTGGCGACAATGATGCTGGCAGCAAAAGCCGCAATCATCACGATGGGTAAACTGTCCAGGCCATACATGGCCAAGCCGGCGACCACGATGAAGGCTACGTACGAGCCAATCATGTAAACCTCGCCATGGGCGAAGTTGATCATGCCGATAATGCCGTAAACCATGGTGTAGCCGATGGCAATCAAGGCATAGGTGCTGCCAACGGTCAGGCCGTTAACCAGCTGTTGCAGGTAGTGATAAAGATCAGGCATTGCCTAACTCCTGGGTTGTCACGCAAGGCAGCGCTTATGGCGCAGCGTGCAGCCGGAATTCTTCTAATAAACAAAACCCACTGCCGAAGCAGTGGGTTTTGGGTTCAGGCTAAGAGCTTACTTGGCTTCGGACTTGGTGCCGTCCTGGTGCCATTCGTAGACGACGAAGCTGAAGTCTTTCAGGTCGCCCTTCTCGTCGAAGGCCAGGTTGCCAGTTGGGGTGTCGAAGCTGTTGGCACGCAGGGCTGCGGCCACTTTAGCGGTGTCGGTACCACCAGCCTTGGTGATGCCTTCGGCGATCACTTGTACCGCGGCGTAAGCCGGGAACACGAACGGACCGCTGGAGTCTTCATTTTTGGCTTTGAACGCATCAACCAGTGCCTGGTTGCGTGGGTCCTGGTCGAACGACTTCGGCAGGGTAACCAGCAGGCCTTCGGAAGCTGGGCCGGCGATGGCCGAGATTTCCTTGTTACCTACGCCTTCAGGGCCCATGAACTTGGCGCTCAGACCTTTTTCAGCCGACTGACGCAGCAGCAGGCCCAGCTCTGGGTGGTAGCCACCGTAGTAGATGAAGTCCACACCGGCTTGCTTGAGCTTGGCGATCATCGCGGAGAAGTCCTTGTCGCCGGCGTTGATGCCTTCGAACATCACCACTTTGGTGCCTTTGCTTTCCAGGGTCTGCTTGACCGCGGTAGCAATGCCTTCACCGTACTGCTGCTTGTCGTGGATCACGGCAACGGCTTTCGGCTTGACGTGGTCAGCGATGAAGTTGCCGGCGGTTGGGCCTTGCAGGCTGTCCAGACCGATGGTGCGGAACACCAGCTCGTAGCCACGCGCGGTGATGTCCGGGCTGGTGGACGCTGCGGTGACCATCAGGATGCCTTCGTCTTCGTAGATGTCGGACGCTGGCTGAGTGGAGCTGGAGCAGAGGTGGCCAACCACGAACTTAACTTCGTCGTTGACGATCTTGTTGGCTACGGCAACGGCTTGCTTCGGATCGCAGGCGTCGTCATACACCACACCTTCGAGCATTGCGCCGTTCACCCCGCCGGCCTTGTTGATCTGCTCGATAGCCATCTTGGCACCGATGAACTGCATTTCACCGTATTGCGCGACGGCGCCGGTGACTGGGCCTGCCAGGCCAATTTTGATGGTGTCAGCCGCTACCGAGTAGCTGGCAACGCCAGCCATGGCCATGGCGGCAAACAGTTTGGAAATCTGCTTAGTAGCCTTGTTCATAGTGCTCCACTCTTATTGGTTTTGATTGTTGTAGTTCTGGCGGCCAAAGCTGCAGAACCGGGTTGTTCCCCCGGTCATCCCCCCGGCAACTGTACCGGTGCAGTGTAGAGCGCGGCTTTGCGGCTTGAAAAGCGGCTTGCTGGGGGCAAAACCCTGAGGTGTCGCTTTAACGCAATAAACGTATAGAAAAACGGCGTGTCTTGATCGCCGTTGGCAACGTCGCGAACAGCGTTGCGAATTTGCCAGCGGGCTGGGCGACGCTATCATGGCGGCCGATTAAAAAAGCGGCCATCCACGACAGGGCAATCCATGACAGAACAACCTAGCACCCTCTATGCCAAGCTGCTTGGTGAAACTGCAGCTATTACCTGGCAGGAGCTGCAACCTTTCTTCGCCCGTGGCGCCTTGCTGCTGGTCGACGGCACCCAGGATCTGATCGAAGTGGCGCAGGCCGTGGCGCAGAACGACCAGGACAAAGTCGCCGCCTGGCTGGCTGCCGGGCTCTTGAGCAAGGCTGACGACAGCCGCGCCGAAGACCTGCTAAACCGCGATCCAGAGCTGTGGGCGGTGGTTGTAGCGCCCTGGGTGCTGGCGCAGGAACGCACTCCACGCGCGCCACTGCACTGATCTGGCGCGTGCACCGTGGGCCATCCTGAGTAACTATGCTGGCAGCACCACAGACTGTTTGCAGGAGCTGCCAGCATGTTTCAACCCGGACATTTGCATCGCGCCAATACTCTGGCCACGGCCGAGGCGCCGCTGTTCAGCGTCGACCTCCATTACGAAGTACGCCAGGACCCGACCGAAGGCCCGATGTTGCATATGCGTATGCAGGGGCAGGTGGACGGCAAGGCGTTTGAAGAGGTCTTCGAGCTGCACCGCGATACCGCCTACAACTTCGCCAGTGTGGCCACGCGCCTGGCACACAAGCATGGCCTGCCGACCAACAGCAGCCTGATCATGCGCAGCCATGCCGAGTACGACCTGATGTTCGAAGATATTCGCGCCAAGCTCGGCGCGCACAGCGGCGAGCCGGTCAATCTCGATCATCTGGAAAAAGACGGCCTGTAGGTCTGGCGCTCGGGTGTTGACTGGCGGGACAGGTTCCGCTGCCGCTAGGTTAAGATGGCGGCCATCAATGAGTCGGAGTCTGCCTATGTCCACCTCCCTTCCTGCTTTGGCCTTTGCTGGTATTGGCCTGATGGGGCTGCCCATGACCCAGCGCCTGTTGGCCGCTGGCTATCCGCTGAGCGTATGGAATCGTTCCCCTGATAAGTGCGCGCCACTGCAGGCGTTGGGTGCGCAAACGGTGGCCAGCCCGGCGCAGCTCTGTGCTCAGGCCGATATCGTCATGCTTTGCCTGGCCAACACCGAGGTCGTGCGCGAAGTGGTGTTTGGCCCTGGCGGGATTGTGGAAACGGGCAAGCCTGGCCAACTGCTGGTGGATTTCTCCAGCCTGGAGCCGGCCGCTACCCGCGAGATGGCTGCTGAGTTGCACGCCCGCTGCGGCATGCACTGGGTCGATGCGCCTGTCTCCGGCGGTACACCGGGCGCGGCCAATGGCACATTGGCGATCATGGCCGGTGGCCGGGTTGAGGATATCGAACGGATTAGGCCGATTCTCGCCCATCTGGGGCAACGCCTGACGCATATGGGCGATGTCGGCGCGGGTCAGGTAACCAAGGTGTGCAACCAGATGATCGTCGCCTGTAACGCTCTGGTAATCGCCGAAGTGGTGGCGCTGGCCGAGCAGGCCGGGGTTGATGCCAGCTTGATTGCACCGGCGCTGGCCGGCGGTTTCGCCGACTCCAAGCCGCTGCAGATTCTTGCGCCGCAGATGGCCGAGAGCCAGTTTGAACCGGTCAAATGGCATGTGCGCACCCTGCTCAAGGATCTCGACACGGCAGTCAAACTGTCGCAACAAGTCGGCTCGGCCACGCCGCTCAGTGGTCTGGCGGCGCAGCTGATGCGCCAGCACGGCAGCCAGGGCAATCTGCAGCGTGACCCGGCGACCCTGGTGCAGCTCTACCGGGGGCCACAGCATCAAGAGTCACAGCCATGAAGATCGCGGCCAACCTGTCGCTGCTGTTTACCGAGTTGCCGTTGATCGACCGAGTAGTGGCCGCCGCCGCTGCGGGCTTCGATGGCGTGGAAATCCAGTTTCCTTATGAGCTGCCGGCCGTTCGCCTGAAAGAGGCGTTACAGGCTGCCGACATGCCGCTGCGGTTGATCAACCTGCCAGCCGGTGACTTGATGAGTGGCGGCGCCGGCCTGGCCGCCGTGCCTGCGCGGCAGGGCGAGTTTGCTGCGGCGTTGCAGCAGGCGTTGAGCTATGCCGCGATGGTGCGGCCAGCGCTGGTCAATGTGCTGCCGGGGCGCTTGGCCGAGGGTATAGAGCCTGAACAGGCAATGGCCTGTTTGACCGACAACCTACGCAAGACCGCCGAGGCCTTTCAGTTATTGGGTATCGGTGTGGTGGTGGAGGCGATCAACCCGCTGGATATGCCAGGCTTTCTGATCAACACCCCGACGCAACTGGATGCGCTACTCAAAGCCGTGGCCCACCCCAATCTGACTGCGCAGTACGACCTCTACCATATGGCGCGGCAGGGCCTGGATATGCCGGCCGGTATCGCGCTGCTGGCCGGGCGTATCGGCCATGTGCAGTTTGCCGATTACCCTGGGCGCGGCGCGCCAGGCACAGGCGAGTTGCAGTTTGCGCCGCTGCTCAAGGCTCTGCGTGACAGTGGTTATCAGGGCTGGCTGGCGGCGGAATACCGACCAGGAGAGGCGGGCACCCAGGCCAGCCTGGGCTGGCTGAGTGAGTGGCGCGGGGGCTGAGGCGCCATCTGCAACCCGATTGACCTCGGGTTGCAGCTGGCAGTGGCTTACTCGGGCTTGTCTTCGGCGTACTTGTTGAGCGAGATAACCCGGGTCTTGCCGATACGGTGACGGTAGATCTCGCGCAGGTACTTGATGGCCTTTTTCACGCTTTCACGGGATAGACGGATATCGTTGATCGAGACGAACTTGTCCTGATCGTGGATCAGCTCGCGGTACTTCTTCTCGTACATCGGTTTGATCGCGTACCAGTTGGTGTCGAGGATCTTCGCCGGGTTTTCGTATTCGTTGAGCATGGCGTCGACCCGCACTTCGTCGAACTCGTCGCTCATGATGAAATCGAGAATGGCGTTGTCCAGGCTTTCATCGAAGCGGTGCGGGTCGCGGGCGAAGCAGCGCTTGATAAAGGCCACGATCAGCGTCAGGAAGTCGTCCGACAGGCACGGGCTCTTGGCGATCAGGGTGGTCAGCGAGAGGTTGGCCGAGGCGCCGATCACCAGGGCATAGCGCTTCAGTGTGGTGTTGGGGAACAGGCTGTTGAGGTGGGTCTTCAGCCGGTTCAGGTCCATATAGGACAGCTTGTAGTCTTTCGGCAGCGAGACGATCGACACCACCGAGGAGCAGTTCTTGAAGAAGTGCAGGTCGCTGAGTTTGGCTGCGTTGTAGTCGGACTTCTTGTACTCATCCAGCGCTTCGCGGTAACGCTTGGACTCGATGGGCAGCAGGCTGATGCCCTCAATGGCCTGGGTGACCTTGTTGAAGTGCGGCAGGTCGATGGAGCGGAAGAACAAGTCGTCGATATTCAGTCGCGACGGCTCCTTGTCCAGCACGCGGAACTTGTCCAGCGCTGCGGCGCTTTGCTCAGGCACCACCGATTCGGCATACGCCACGGCCACCGGGCCGGCCAGGCTCATAAACAGGTCGTTGGCGTCCAGGCGGATGGTTTCGCCGATGTCGATGCCGGCGCGGCGGAAGTAGTTCTGGTCGTAGTCGGTGGTCACCGCCTGGGCAGTGAGGATGTTGAAGATCTGTTGTGAGATGTACTGGTTGGCGTGGCGCTCCATGGCGTTGACGTCGATGTTCTGGATGTTGCCGTCATCGCTTTCTTCGGCGTAACGCATGATGTCGTTGGAGATCAGCATCATCGCGTTCCATGGGCGGATGCGGCGCATCACGCTTTCTTCGCTGTTTTCTTCATTATCGAAGTTGTAGGAGAAGTCCCACTCCTCGGCGAGGTACTTGCACAGCAGGCGGCCGGCGTTGATATGCAGGGCCTCGGACATCTCGCTGCGCTGGTCGGAGATGTTCGGCAGGATGCAGATGCCGCTGGTGAAGATCGGCTCGAAAACAAAGCTGTGGTCGCGGTTTTCCGGGCTTTCGTCGAAGTTCTTGGTGTCGAAGGTCTTGCTCATGTAGGCGAACTGCTGCGCCAGGCCGAACTCCGAGGCCATGCCCGAACCGGTGCCGCCGCCGGCGCTGAAGATATAGAAGTACAGGCGCGACTGGTTGGCCTTGATGCCGCAGGAGTCGATCAGGTAGCTGTGAATAAACTTCCAGTCTTCGTTGGTAAAACGCTGGGTGTCCTTGTTGAGGATGATCTTGGCCAGGTATTGGCCGAGGATCGGCGCGTTACCGGCGCCGCCCGCATGCACCTCGGAGAGGTCCATGATCTTCATCTTGCTGTAGTCGCTGAGGAAACCGCTGGTTTCGCCTTTGCGCGAGAAGCGGATGCGCCCCTCGATGTCCTTGTCCAGGTCGCCGAGCATCACCAGCGGCTCGATCAGGAATACCGGCTTGCTGTCCTTGCTAGGCGCGCGCAACAGGTTGCTGCGAATCCAGCGCGTGGGGCGGAAATCCTGTTCGGCAACGGTTTTTTCTTCGTTGTTGAATTCGCTCAGGTAGAACTGCCGGGCGTTGTAGACCAGGGATGCGACATCCAGGGCGATGTTCGAGCCGCAGCGGCCGAGGCCGATCAGGCAGACGGAGGGGAAGTGCTGCACCCGCCGTTCGTTGTCGTCATCCTGCGGGGCTGGGGGGAACACCAGGCTGCGCAGGCCGTCGAGGTTATCGAGGATGCGATCAATGTCGCGCTCGGTGAAATACATGTACTGCTCGCCGCTGCTGTCCAGCCGCATGGGGGGCTTGAGCGGGGAGGGGCGCTCGAGCGGGGCGAGCAGGGTATCAGCCAGGTCAGCCAGGGTGGCTTCGGTCGCGGGGGTGGTCACAGCGTCTTTTTTTGTTTTCATTTAGAGACAGTCCGGCGGCTAACGAGGGTGGAGAGGCAAATGGCCACATTTCACTCAGCAAGCTTGTTTGTAGCATGAAAAATGAAAAATCTCGCTGTTTCGCCTGGTTTTACTGAGGCATATCCGGAGTTTTTCCGATGCGCTTTGTGACCTGGGTGCTTGCCCGGACGCCCATTACCCGGCATACACGCAACAAATAGTCACAGACAGCATAGTCGCAAGGCTCTAGATTGCGCCTGCACATGCTGGATACGGCGGTTGGCCATGCGCCACCGACCTGCTTCGATAACAACAAATAGAGATGGATTCCATGCAGCAGCAGTCCCTACAAGCGGCGAATGCCTGGCGCATTCTGTTCCTGCTTTTTCTCGCCAACCTGTTCAACTTCTTCGACCGCACCATCCCGGCGATCATCATTGAGCCGATCCGCATGGAATGGGATCTCAGTGACTTGCAGCTGGGCTTGATCGGTACTGCCTTTACCATCGTCTATGCGATTGCCGGCATTCCGCTGGGGCGCATGGCCGATACTGGCGCGCGGCGCAAGATCATGGGCTGGGGCCTGGCAGCCTGGAGCGGCCTGACCGCGGTCAACGGCCTGGCCTGGAATTTCTGGAGCTTTTTGCTAATTCGCATGGGCGTCGGCATTGGTGAGGCCAGCTACGCGCCGGCAGCCAACTCGCTGATCGGTGATCTGTTCCCGGCACACAAGCGTGCGCGGGCCATGGGCATCTTTATGCTCGGGCTGCCGATTGGCCTGCTGCTGGCGTTTTTCACTATTGGGGCAATGGTCAAGGCCTTCGACAGCTGGCGCGCACCGTTCTTTATTGCCGCGGTGCCGGGGCTGATCCTCGCGCTGTTTATGTTCTTTATCAAAGAGCCCAAGCGCGGTGCGGCCGAGCTGGTGCAATCGCGCACTACACCGGTGGAAAAACCGCTGCGCAAGGTGCTGGCGATTCGCACCTTCTGGTGGCTGGTGATGGCCGGTCTGGCCTTCAACTTCGCCACCTATGCCTGTAACTCGTTTATGGTGCCGATGCTGCAACGCTACTTCCTGATGCCGCTGGAGCAGGCCGCAATGGCCACCGGGGTCATTGTTGGGTTAACCGGCTTGGTCGGCCTGACCCTGGGCGGTTGGCTGGCGGACAAGATCCACCAGCGTTGGCAGACCGGGCGCCTGCTGTTTGCCGCCCTGAGCATGTTGATTGCTTCCATGGCCACGGGTTACGCCCTGCTGGCCGGGCGGATTGAAATCGCCGTGTTTGTGGCGCTGTTCAGCATTGGCTGGCTGTTTGCCTACAACTTCTACACCTGCGTCTATACCGCGATTCAGGATGTGATCGAACCGCGTCTGCGTGCCACCGCCATGGCGCTGTTCTTCGCCGGCCTATACCTGCTCGGCGGCGGCCTTGGCCCATTGGCGGTGGGCATGCTCTCGGATCACTACTCCCATGCGGCGATGCTCGCGGCCGGGGCCAGTGAAATGAACGAGACCTTCAAGGCCGTTGGCCTGCACAACGCCATGTACCTGATTCCGGTGGCCTTGCTACTGACTATGCTGGCGCTGCTGCAAGCCTCGCGCTGTTTCGTAGCCGATGCCGCGAAAATGCAGCAAGGCATGCAGCTGCAGCCCGCTAGCTAAGCCATTTCGTCAGGTTATCCGGCATGCGCCGGACGGCCGGGCAGCGGCTAAATCCTGTGCAATACTCAGTCGCACTGCTGTCACGCAACTGCGACTGAGGACAACCACCATGGGCACTTCCCGCCTTGTGCTGGGCCACAGCAATGCGCTTGGCGCGCACCCCCTGTGCAACGTATTGGCCCAGTGTCCGCTGAGCTTGCAGGCGATTGACGCGCCTGACGAGCTGCCGGATGAGCTGGCGCTGGTGCTGCTTGACGAACACCTTCTGGCACTGCGGCCCTTGGCCGATTGGCTGGAGTGTGGCGCGATTCTGGTGGGCTGTATGGATCAGCCGGGTGTCCTGCCATTACCGCCGCATGCCAGTGCCGAGGAATTGTCGGCGCTGCTGCGTTTTGCCGGCGAACAGTACAGCCTGCGCCATCAGACCGAGCAACTGGCCGCCGCCCTGGCGGGCAAGCATGATGACCTGAGCAAACTGGTGGACGTAGGTCTGGCGTTGTCGGCCGAGCGTGATCTGGACCGTTTGCTGGAAAAAATCCTTATCGAAGGGCGGCGTTTGTCCAACAGCGACGCCGCCTCGCTGTTTCTGGTCAGCCGCCGCCCCGATGCGCCAGCGCAGCTGATCTTCAAGCTGACGCAGAACGGCACGCTCAGCCAGAACAGCTTTCAGGACCAGCGCATGCCGCTGAGCAAGGCCTCGATTGCCGGCTACGTGGCGCTGACCAGCACCGAACTGAATATCGAAGACGTGTACGCGATTGCCGCCGATGCGCCGTACCGCTTCAACCGCTCCTTCGACCTGCAGATGGGCTATCGCACCATGTCGATCCTGGCGATTCCCATGCGCAACCATCGCCATGAAGTGGTCGGCGTGCTGGAATTTATCAACTGCCAGCGTAAAGGCAGCGAGCAGCTGGAACCTGAGCTGATTGCCTTCGACGAAGAAACCGCCGTGTCATTGCGTGCACTGGCCAGCCAGGCGGCAGTGGCCATCGAGAATCGCCAGTTGCTGGATGACATCAGCCGGCTGTTCGACGGCTTCGTACAGGCTTCGGTGTTTGCCATCGAACAGCGCGACCCGACTACTAGCGGCCACTCCTTCCGGGTCGCCGAGCTGTGCCTGACCCTGGCCAATCAGTTGCCCCATGCGCCGGAGGCCCGCTTGCGTGAGCAGGCGCTGAGCAGCGATGGCCTGCGCGAGCTGCGCTACGCCGCCTTGCTGCATGATTTCGGCAAGGTCGGGGTGCGCGAGCATGTGCTGGTCAAGGCCAAGAAGCTTCCCGAACAAGTGCTGGAAAACCTGCGATATCGCGTCGCCCTGGCCCAGGAAAACCTGCGCAACCAGACTCTGCGCAAGATGCTGCATGCCTATCGGCATCAAGGCGGCTTGAGTGATGAGCGGCGCCTGCAGCTGGATGCCGAGCTGGCCTATGAATGCGAACGCCTTGAGCGCTACCTGAACAATATCGTTCAGGCCAACGAGCCGAGCATGCTCAGTGAGGGCGATTTTCAGCACCTGCAGGAAGTGCAGGGCGAGTTGGTCAAGGCACCTGGCAATTGCCTGGTCAGCCTACTCAGCGAGGGTGAATTCAGCGCCCTGGCGGTGCGCAAAGGCAGCCTGACCACGGCTGAGCGCGAAGAAATCGAGCGGCATGTGGTGCACACCCAGCAGTTTCTCAGCCTGATCCCCTGGACTCCGGACCTACAGGGCGTGCCGCATATCGCCGGGGCGCATCACGAAAAGCTTGATGGCAGCGGCTATCCCAAAGGCTTGATTGGCGATGCGATTCCCTGCGCCTCACGGATCATGACCATCTGCGATATCTACGATGCTTTGACTGCGGCGGATCGCCCCTACAAACCGGCAATGCCGCTGGAACGGGCGCTGGATATTCTCAAGAGCGAGGCGCAGAGCGGTTTGCTCGATGCCGAGTTGGTGCAGTTGTTTATCGCCAGCCGCTGCTTCCAGGTGACAGGTGCGCCGGGCTCGCACACCACTGCACCGTTTAGCCATCATGTGTGTGATTACGAGCCGTCGTGCAACCTTGAACATCCCCACTCGCATTGAGAACCTGCTTTGGATCTGCTGCGCGTCGGCGATACTGCGTTAAAAACAGGCTCGGCAAGCCACTTGTGGCTAACGCGCTTTAGCGCGGCCCGAAGGGCGAGTGAAACGAGTAATGCTCGTTCACAACAGTAAACTCGCGTGCGAGCCCAGTCCGCTTCCTCGCCTGCCTTGACCAGCCGAAGGCTGTTACTAACGTAGCGCCTTGTCTCGCTTTAGCTCGCGAGATCCAAAACAGGTTCTGAAATGGCTGTCTGCCTCTACCGCTTGCTTCTAAGCGCCTGCTGATAGCGGGCATCCAGGCTCTGGGTCGGGCCGCTGGCGGTCTTCTCGATATACAGATAGACCGGCTGCAGGCGTTGCAGGCGGTCATCAATGCCCGGGTGCACCTTGAGAAAGCTGCTTAGCGCCGCGTCGTTCTGCCGGGTGGTGCCGAGGGTCTGCAGCACACCGGCCAGGCCGTAGGCGTCATAGCCGGCGCGGGTGGCGATTACCGCGCCCATGGCATCGGCTTCGTATTCATCACCACGGTCCAGGCCGCGGCTGTAGAGGTCGCTGACGCTGCGGCTAAAACGGTCGGTCAGTTCGCCGGCTTTGCTGCCACCTTTGTCGGCGGCGCCGGCTTGCACCGCTAGGGTAGCGAGGTCAGTCAGCAAACCGGTTTGTGCCTGCTGCTGAATGGCCTTGAGGTGATGTTGCTGCACCACGTGGGCCACTTCATGGGCCAGCACGCCGGCCAGTTCGGCCTCGCTGTTCATCCGCGTCAGCATGCCGCTGGTAATAAACACGTAACCGCCGGGTGCCGCATAGGCGGCCACTTGCGGGCTGTCGAGCACGACGAAACGCCAGGGCAGGTCGGGGCGCTCGCTGTGTTGGGCGACCCACAGGCCGACACGGTTGACGTAGGCCTGCAGCGGCGGGTTGTTCAGCACCGCCGCCTTGCTTAGCAGGATGGTGGCGGTGTTCTGCCCAATCACCCGCTCTTCATCGACGCTTTTCTGGCCCATATTGGTCAGGTGCTGGCCGGCGCTGGACAGCTTGCCCAGGTCGACGCCCTGGATCTGCACGCCTTCCAGACCCTGGCAGGCACTCAGGCTGACGATCAGGCCGAGCAGGCTGGCGCACTTGAGTAATGTGGCTGTTTGCATGTCGCTCTCCTTTCGGCGTGTTAGCGGGCATAGGGCAGGTTCTGGCTGCGCAGGCCGCCTTGCTGGGCGAAGCTGCGCGCCTCGCTCGGGCTGGCGGCGAAGGCATCCAGGCTCTGTACGCTGGCCGAGGTGTTGGCACTGCCGCTGCGCAATTCTTCATCACTGATGCCGCGAATCCCGGTGGCCACGCCGCTGGCGGGGGAGGCCTGGTTGCCGAGCTTGAGCAGGCTGCCCAGGTCATTGCTGCGGCTGGCTTGTGCATCCTTGGCAAAGCGCAGGCTGAGCAGTGGTAGCCAGCCGCGCTGGCCGCTTGAAGTCTCCACCTGATACCAGCCGCCCTGGCGTTCCAGTACCAATACCTGCGCCTGTTTGCCGACCTGGCCGACACTGGCGGCCGAGGCGTTGGGCTCGGCGCGTAGGGCGCTGTCCTGCAGGGTCTGTGCCTGGCGTACTTCGGCCAGCGCCGAGAGGCCGTAGAAGCTGAATATCAGCGCCGCAAGGGCACTGCAGAGGCCTTTATTCATCATGTCTCCTTCGCGGTTCGTAGAGCATTACGGCTTCGGCGCGACCTTTTACCTGGTGTTCGCCCTGGGGCACGAAGTCCAGATCGAGCGTGCAGGCCTCACGGGTGGCGGCTGAAATCAGCAGATGGGCACGGCCCTTGGTCAGCCCTTCGATGCGGCTGGCCAGGTTCACCGTGTCGCCTATTGCAGTGTAGTCATAGCGCTGCTTTGCGCCGACCAGGCCGACGACCGCTGGTCCCGTGTGCAGGCCTATACCGATGTCGAAATCCGGGCAGTTGTAGTCGCGGCGAAAGGCGTCGAGGTTATCGAGCATTTCCATGGCCGCCAGAATGGCTTGGTCGGCTTGTTGCGGGTTGTCCAGCGGCGCGCCCCAGAAGGCCATGATGGCGTCGCCGATAAACTTGTCGAGGGTCGCCTGGTGCTTGAACAGCACCTCGACCTGGCTGCTGAAATAGCCTTCGAGCAGGTGCACGATTTCGCTTGGCGTGTGCTGCTCGGAGAGGGTGGTAAAGCTGCGGATATCGGAAAACAGCACAGTCAGCTGGCACTCCTTGCTCGCCAGCAGGGCTTCCGGGTCGTCGCGCGACACCAGTTGGTTGACCACCACGGGGTCCATAAAACGGCTGAACAGGCGAATGGTGTCCTGCAATTGCTGGCGCCGGCGCAGGTAGAACAGTGCCAGAGCGGCGGCCAGCAGCAGCCACAGGCAGATCAGCCCCGGCAGCACGCCAAGCAGTGTGCCGCGCAACGCCAGCCCGTAGCTGCCGGCAAACAGCGCCAGGCTGCCGAACAGGCACAGGGCAAAGGCCGCCGGCAGCTGTTCGCGCAACAGCAGAAGGCTCAGGCCGAGCAATAGCAGCAGCGGGCCGAGCAATTCCAGCCAGCTATCCGCCTCACGCAATTGGCTGTTGTTGAGCAGGTTGTCGATGGCCGTCATCAGGATAAATGGCGCCGGATAAAGGGTGTCCAGCGGGGTGGGACGCAGGTCGTGCAGGCCGGCGGCTGTTGTACCGATCACGATGATGCGGTCCTTGAACAGTTCGGCTGCCAGCGGCTCGCCCTGGTTGCGCGCCGCTGCCAGCACCGCGGCATAAGGCAGGCGTGGGTAGGGCAGGCGGCTGGTGCCGGGCCAGTCCAGCAGCAGGTTCTGTTGCTGCGGCAAGCTGCCGGTCAGGTCATGCACGATACGCGCAGGCATGCTGGGCAGGCGCCAGTCGGCAAAGCTGCGGTACAGCTCATAGCGCCGACCGATGCCGTCGGCATCCGGGCGAAAGTTGATGCCGCCCAGGCGCCACAGTTCACTGGGGAAGGCGTTGGGTAGCAGCAGAAGGCCGCGTTGATCGTCCGCGCCGCGTTGCCCGGGGGCTTGCCAAGTGGAGGCGGGATAGTCGCGCAGCAGCGGCGGCTGGCTGCCTTCGTCGGCTTGCTGCACCAGGGCGGCGAGGTAGGTGTTGGTGCTGCGTTGCAGCACTTCGGCAAAGTAGCTGTCGGCATCCGGGTTGAACTGGTCGGGCTCGCTGAACAGGATGTCGAAGGCCACAGCCTTGGGCTGTTGGCTGAGCAGGTACTCCAGCAGTTCGCCGTGCAGCGAGCGCGGCCATGGCCACTTACCGGCTTCACCGGCCAGCACTTGCAGGCTCAGGTCGTCGATATCAATCAGCAGCAGGCGCGGGTCGGGCGTCTGTTCGGCGGCGCGTTGGCGGATCAGCCAGTCGAGGTGGGCGTTGTTCAACCCGTTGAGCGCGGGCCACAGATGCAGCAGGGGAAGCAGAAGCAGCGCCAGCAGGCAGAGCCCGCCGAGGCTGTGGCGAAACCGGCGCGAGGCGGCGCGTGCAGGCACTGTGAGCTCCTGTGGGCTGGAGTGACAGAAGTGATGCTTCTGACTCTAGCAGCCCCCGAGGATGGCAACTTTGCTCCAGTAGCCCGGATGCAATCCGGGAGATAACGCGTCAAGCATTCCCGGATTTCATCCGGGCTACTGCTTATCTCATTTGCAACGCTTAGCCGGCGACCAGCACGCGAATGGCTTCTAGTCGCAACGCCGCTTTATCGAGCATGGCCAGGCCTTGCTCGCGCAGTTGGCGCAGGGCGTTGAGTTCGCTGTCGCGCACGCTTGGGTTGACCGCTTGCAGGGCGATCAGGCGCGCCAATTCCTCGTCGGTTTCGGCGGCCAGGCGGCGCTTGGCTTCGTCGACACGCTCGCTATGGCGTGGCGCCACCTTGCCTTCGCCGGCGTTGATCAGCGGGTTGAGGCTGTCGCGCTGGGCCTGAACAAACTTGTTGGCGCTGGCGCGCGGCACGGTTTCCAGCTGCTCGTTGAGCTTCTCGAACGAGACCTTGGCGGCCAGGTCGTTGCCGTTGGCATCGAGCAGGCAGCGCAGGGCGATAGGCGGCAGGTAGCGGCCCAGTTGCAGCGCGCGCGGGGCGACCACTTCGCTGACATACAGCAGTTCCAGCAGCACGGTGCCGGGTTTCAGCGCCTTGTTCTTGATCAACGCGACGCCGGTGTTGCCCATCGAGCCGGAGCGCACCAGGTCCATGCCGCCTTGCACCATGGGGTGTTCCCAGGTGAGGAACTGCATGTCCTCGCGGGCCAGGGCCAGGTCGCGGTCGTAGGTGATGGTCACGCCTTCGTCGTCACCCAGCGGGAAGCTGGCATCCAGCATCTTTTCGCTGGGGCGCAGGATCAGGGCGTTATCGGAATGGTCTTCGCTGTCGATGCCAAAGGCGTCGAACAGCTGCTCCATATAGATTGGCAGGGCGAACTGATCATCCTGCTCGAGAATCGCCTCAACCAGCGCTTCGCCTTCACCGGCACCGCCGGAGTTGAGTTCCAGCAAGCGGTCGCGGCCAGCGTGCAACTCACCTTCCAGGCGAATGCGCTCAGCTTTGGCGTCATCAACCAGCGCTTGCCATTCACCGTCGTCGCCGCTTTCCAGCAGCGGCAGTAAACGGCTGCCGAACTGGTGCTGCAGGGCGTTACCGGTCGGGCAGGTGGCGAGGAAGGCGTTCAGTGCCTGGTGATACCACTGGAATAGGCGTTCTTGCGGGCTGTTTTCCAGGTACGGCACGTGCAGCTGGATACGGTGCTTCTGACCGATGCGGTCGAGGCGGCCGATGCGCTGCTCAAGCAAATCCGGGTGAGCCGGCAGGTCGAACAGAACCAGGTGATGGGCGAATTGGAAGTTGCGACCTTCCGAGCCGATTTCCGAGCAGATCAGCACTTGGGCACCGAACTCTTCGTCGGCAAAATAGGCCGCTGCGCGGTCGCGCTCCAGAATGCTCATGCCTTCATGGAACACGGTGGCCGGGATGCCTTTGCGCACGCGCAGGGCGTCTTCGAGGTCCATGGCGGTTTCGGCGTGGGCGCAGATCACCAGTACCTTGAACTTCTTGAGCATCTTCAGGGTGTCGATCAGCCACTCGACGCGTGGATCGAATTTCCACCAGCGCTGTTCTTCATCGACATCCGGCTGCGCCTGGTAGCTGACTTCCGGGTACAGGTCAGCGTGCTCGCCAATCGGCAGCTCCATGTATTCGTCAGGGCTGGCCAGCGGGTAGGGGTGCACTTCACGATCCGGAAAACCCTGCACGGCGGCGCGGGTGTTGCGGAACAGCAGGCGGCCGGTGCCGTGGCGATCCAGCAGTTCGCGCACCAGGCGCGCCGAAGCTTCGCTGTCACCGGCATTGACGGCAGTTAGCAGCTCTTCACCGCTGGCGCCGAGGAAATCGTGAATGGTCTTGTGCGCAGCAGCGGACAAGCGACCCTGGTCGAGCAGCTCCTGCACGGCTTCGGCAATCGGCTTGTAGTGCTCGCTTTCGGCGCGGAAGGCGGCCAGATCATGGAAGCGGTTCGGGTCGAGCAGGCGCAGGCGGGCAAAGTGGCTGTCCTGGCCGAGTTGTTCCGGGGTCGCGGTGAGTAGCAGCACGCCCGGGATGACCTGGGCCAGCTGTTCGACCAGCGCATATTCCCGGCTGGCGTGTTCCGGATGCCAGACCAAGTGGTGCGCTTCATCGACCACCATCAGGTCCCAGCCGGCAGCAAACAGTGCGTCCTGGGCCTTTTCGTCGTCGCACAGCCATTCTAGGGCGACCAGCGCCAGCTGGCAGTCTTCAAACGGGTTACTGGCATCGCTTTCGATAAAGCGTTCTTCATCGAACAGCGCGACATCCAGATTGAAGCGCCGGCGCATCTCCACCAGCCACTGGTGCTGGAGGTTTTCCGGTACGAGGATCAGCACACGGTTAGCGCGTCCGGAAAGCAGCTGACGGTGAATCACCAAACCGGCTTCGATGGTCTTGCCCAGGCCCACTTCGTCGGCCAGCAATACGCGTGGGGCGATGCGGTCGGCGACTTCGCGAGCGATATGCAATTGGTGCGCAATCGGCTGCGCACGCACGCCGCCCAGGCCCCAGAGGCTGGACTGCAACTGGCGGCTGGTGTAATCCAGGGTGTGGTAGCGCAGGGCGAACCAGGGCAGCGGGTCGATCTGCCCGGCAAACAGGCGATCACTGGCTAGGCGGAACTGGATAAAGTTCGACAGCTGGGTTTCCGGCAGGGTGACGCTTTCATGCTGCGCATTGAGGCCGTGATAGACCAGCAGGCCGTCGACGTCGTCGACTTCCTGCACGGTCAGCTTCCAGCCCTCGAAGTGGGTGATTTCATCGCCCGGCGAGAAGCGCACGCGGGTCAATGGCGCATTGCGCAGGGCGTACTGGCGAGTTTCGCCGGTGGCCGGGTAGAGCACAGTGAGCATGCGGCCGTCCTGCATCAGAACGGTTCCCAAACCCAGCTCCGCTTCGCTGTCACTGATCCAGCGTTGCCCCGGTTCATACTGCGCCATGCTTGTCTCCCGCGTGAAAAAGCCGACTATGTTAACGCAGCGTCGGGCCCTGGCCCAAGGCGCATTACTACGCATCGGGCACTTTGTGTGTTTAGGTAGATCGAAAGTGTAGCGAGGCGAGGCTCAAGTCGCGGCTTGGCTGGCCGACAGTCTGACCAAAGGAGGGCTAATAGATGCTGCCGCCGATCCCCCACAGTCTGGTTCCCGTAACCGTCCAGCACGACGTGGTCAAACCGCGCCCGGAAATCCCGCCGGTGACAGCCACGGCCGAAAGCTCCAAGGAAAGCGGCGTGAGCCTGGACAAGCGCCATCCGCAGGAAGCCGAGATGATGCTGCGCGAGGAGCAGCGTCGCCGTCAGCGCCGCCACGGTTACACCCCTGAAGAGCTTGCCGAAGGCGAAGTGGCCGAGGCCGATGAAGCCGTGGTGGGCGAGCTGCCGCGCCAGGGGCTGTGGGTGGATGTAGAAGTTTGAGTGATTTAGCCGTGGATCTATTTGCCGACAGCCCCTTGCAGCTGCCCAACGCCGACTTGCAGCTGCAGGCGCAGTGGCTGGATGCGGCGACTGCCGATCACTGGCTGGCCGAGTTGAGCGCGCAGACGCCCTGGCAGCAGCCGCAGGTGCAGATTTACGGGCGGCAATTGCCGGTGCCGCGCCTGGTGGCCTGGTATGGCGATGCCGAGGCCAGTTACCGCTATTCGGGTTTAACCCATCAACCATTGTCCTGGACGCCGCTGCTGGCGTTGATTCGTGCGCAGGTGGAGCAGGCCGTCGGGCAGCCGCTCAATGGTGTATTGCTCAACTATTACCGCGATGGCCAGGACTCCATGGGCTGGCACAGCGATGATGAAGCCGAACTGGGCGCTAATCCGCTGATCGCTTCGCTTAATTTGGGCGGCACGCGGCGCTTTGATCTGCGCCGCAAAGGGCAGAGCCGCATTGAGCATTCGTTGCCGCTGCAGCATGGTTCGCTGCTGGTCATGCGCGGGCCAACCCAGCATCATTGGCAACACCAAGTGGCGAAGACGCGCAGCCCCTGCGCGCCACGTCTGAACCTGACCTTTCGTTTGATCAAGCCAAACCCATGAGCAAAGACGACAAGCTGATTGATTTCGCGGCCGAGCGCGACAAGCGCATCCATGATCTGCGTGACAAGAAACTCAATGAAATGCGCGATGCCTTCGAACAGGCCCTGCCGCTGCCCAAAGACAAGAAAAAGTCCAAGGGCAAACCGAAAAAGCCTTGAGGCGGCTCCGTTAGAGGCTGATTTGTTGATCTGGATCAGCTAAGCCCCGCCTCATCCGGTCCGCGCCCGCCGCTTGTTGATCTGGATCAATAGCGCCCCTGCAGTCCCTGTTAATTTGAAGCCATACCCATACAGGCTTCACAGCAGGAGGCAACCATGTTTATCGATGTCGTAGTTCTCGCCGGTATCGGCACCGTCGGTCTGATGGTCGCCTTCTTCGCCGGTGTCGGTTATTTCATCTGGCAGGATTCGCACAAGCGCAAGCAGGGCTGATTCTGCTGGGAAGGACCGATTCAAGGCTCGCGCAGTAGGCTTTGAATCGGTTCGAAGGGGCACGCAAGGCAATTTGGGCGACTTAGGTCGCCCTTTTTTATGTCTGCCATCTATGGTGGCTACGCTACGGGCCATCATTATTCAGGGCACTGATCTATCTGCGCGGGTGCTCACGCCGCGTGGGCATCTTCCGGGCTGCGCGGTGATTCGATGCGCAGGTAGCTGTCGAGCTTGGCTTGCTGCGCCGGGGTGGTAAACAGGCCGAGCTTGCTGCGCCGCCAGAGAATGTCGTCAGCCTGCATCGCCCACTCTTCCTGGCACAGATAATCGACTTCACGGGTGTACAGGCCGCCGCCCAGGTGTTCGCCGAGGTCGCTGAGGTTGCTCACGCCTTTGAGCATCACCCAGCTGCGGCTGCCGTAACTGCTGGCCCAGCGCCGCGCCAGTGAGGTGGGTAGCCAGCCGAAGCGGGCGCACAGGGCTTCCACCAGCGCGCTCTGGCTGTCCAGTTGTTCGGCACCCGGCAGCAGGCTGCTGGCGGTCCAGCTTTGGCCCATCTTGGGAAAGAACGGCGCCAGTTGCGCCAGCGCCGATTCGGCGAGCTTGCGGTAGGTAGTCAGCTTGCCGCCAAACACCGAGAGCAGTGGCGCTTCGCCAGGGTGGCCAGACAGCGACAGGGTGTAGTCGCGGGTCACCGCCGATGGATCGTCCGACTCGTCGTCACACAACGGCCGCACACCGGCATAGGTGTGCAGGATGTCGCTGCGCTGAGTCTGCTTCTTGAAGTGTGCGTTGACCACCTTCAGCAGGTAGTCGGTTTCTTCGTCGCTGATCGCCACCTTGGCCGGGTCACCCTGGTATTCGCGGTCCGTGGTGCCGATCAGGGTGAAGCGCTCCTGGTAGGGGATAGCAAAGACGATACGGCGGTCTTCGTTCTGCAGAATGTAGGCCTGCTCGCCATCGAACAGGCGCGGCACGACGATATGGCTGCCCTGGATCAGGCGAATGCCGTAGGGCGATTCCTGTTTCAGGTCCTCGCGGATAAATTTTGCGACCCAGGGGCCTGCAGCATTGACCAGGGCGCGGGAACGAATCGAGAACAGGCTGCCGTCGCTGCGCTCCAGATGGATATGCCACAACCCTTTGCTGCGCCGCGCGCTGACGCAGCGGGTGCGGCTGTGCACGTGCGCGCCTTTTTCGCGGGCGGCCATGGCATTGAGTACCACCAGGCGGGCGTCATCGACCCAGCAATCGGAATATTCAAAACCGCGGCTGATCTCGGCCTGCAGCGGGCTGCCGGCGCCGAAACGCAGGCCGCGTGAACCAGCCAGCTTCTCGCGCTTGCCCAGGTGGTCGTAGAGAAACAGCCCGGCGCGGATCATCCAGGCCGGGCGCAGGTGCGGGCGGTGCGGCAGGATAAAACGCATGGGTTTGACGATATGCGGGGCCTTGTTCAGCAGCACTTCCCGCTCGGCAAGCGCCTCACGCACCAGGCGGAACTCGTAGTGCTCCAGGTAGCGCAGGCCGCCGTGGATTAGCTTGCTGCTGGCCGATGAAGTGTGCTGCGCCAGGTCGTCCTTTTCACAAAGGAACACGGACAGGCCGCGCCCAGCTGCATCGGCGGCAATCCCGACACCATTGATGCCGCCGCCGATCACGGCAAGGTCATAGACTTCAGCGAGTGGAGTGTTGCTGGCGGGGCGAGTAGGCATGGCGGCACCGAATGTCAGTATTGAACTTTTAATGTTCACTTTCGAAAATATGCTAGTCGAATAAACACGGCTTCGCCACCCCGAAATGCGCTTTCGCGCCCAGTGGTCGTTGATTTTTAAGCTAAGGCGGTAGGGGGTTACACCAGGTCGAGATGCACCTTGTGCTCAGTAAGTAAGCGATTGATCGCCGCAGAGGGCGCGGCATCGGTGAACACCCGGTCAACCAGGGCCACCGAGCCCAGGCGCACCACGGCATTACGGCCGAATTTGCTGGAGTCGACGGCGAGAAATACCTGACGCGCATTGCTGATGATGGCCTGGGAGACCCGCACTTCCTGGTAATCGAAGTCGAGCAGGCTGCCGTCTTCATCGATACCACTGATGCCGACCAGGGCGAAATCGACCTTGAACTGCTGGATAAAATCCACCGCCGCCTGGCCCACTACACCGCCGTCGCTGCGCACCGTGCCACCGGCCAGCAACACCTCGAAGTCTGCCTTGGCGCTGAGTTGGGCGGCCACATGCAGGTTGTTGGTGATGATCTTCAGGCCTTTGTGGTTGAGCAGTTCGCGGGCAATGGCTTCGGTGGTGGTGCCGATGTTGATGAAGAGCGAGGCGTGGTTGGGGATCTGTGTGGCGATGGCGGCGGCGATGCGTTGTTTTTCATCGCGCATCTGCCCAGCGCGCATGCTGTAGGCGGTGTTCTGCGTGCTGGAGCTTTCACTGGCTGCGCCGCCGTGGGTGCGACGCAGTAGGCCCTGTTCGGCGAGCTGGTTGATGTCGCGGCGGATAGTCTGCGGGGTGACGGCAAACGCCTGGGCCAACTCGTCGATGCTGACATAGCCGCGTTCGCGGGCGAGTTCGAGAATGTCGTGTTGGCGGGGCGGCAGGGTCATGAAAACTCCTCGGAAGTGCGCGCCATTATAGGCTGTCGCCGCGGCCATTTTGCGGCTAAGGTACGCCAACTTTGTCAGATTGTTTTCACATTCGAACATGACTCCTGCCATTGATTTGCTGAAAAAAGCCAAAGCTGTGCATCAGGTGCACAGTTACCACCACGATCCCAAGGCGGCTTCCTATGGCCTGGAAGCGGCGGAAAAGCTCAATCTTGAGCCCGCTCAGGTGTTCAAGACCCTGCTGGCTGCCAGCGAGAAGGGCGAGCTGCTGGTCGCTGTAGTGCCGGTCGCTGGTACGCTTGATCTGAAAGCCTTGGCGCATGCCGCCGGGGTGAAGAAAGCCGATATGGCCGACCCCGCTGCAGCGCAGCGCGCTACCGGTTATCTGCTCGGTGGCATCAGTCCCCTGGGGCAGAAGAAGCGTTTGCGTACCTTTATCGATGAGTCGGCGCAGCAGTTTCCGAATATCTACGTCAGCGCCGGGCGGCGCGGCCTGGAGGTGCAGCTGGAGGCCAGCGTGCTGGCGCAGCTGACGCAGGCATTGTTTGCACCTATTGGTCGCGGCTAGCAGGCTGTTGAAAAACTACCTGCGTTGCCGATACGGCGTTAAAAACAGGCTCAAAGTGCTCATTTACAGCAGTAAACTCCGCCTTTTCGCCTGTTTTTGCCTTGTCTCGGCTGCCTCGCTTACGTTTTTCAACGGCCTGCTAGTCGTTCAACTTTTAAACTTATAAAAACAAGGAAATTTGCATGTCTCATTACCTGCTTGCCATCGACCAGGGCACCACCAGCAGCCGGGCGATTGTGTTCAGTGCCCAGGGCTTGCCCGTGGCGCGCGCGCAGCAGGAGTTCAAACAGTATTTCCCACAGGACGGCTGGGTTGAGCATGACGGCGAAGAGCTGTGGCTGAGCACTCTCAAGGTCTGCCGTGAGGCGCTCAAGCAGAGTGGCCTGAGTGCCAGTGATGTGGCGGCGATTGGCATCACCAACCAGCGTGAAACCACCCTGGTGTGGGATGCACAGACTGGTGCGCCGATCCATCCGGCAATTGTCTGGCAGGACCGCCGTACCGCCGACTATTGCGCCGAGTTGAAAGAGGCCGGACATGAAACCGCCGTGGCGGCCAAGACCGGGCTGTTGATCGACCCGTATTTCTCGGCCACCAAGCTGCGCTGGATTCTGCAGAAGGTGCCCGGCGCCCGCGAGCGTGCCGAGCGCGGTGAGCTGCGCTTTGGCACCGTGGACTCGTTCCTGCTGTGGCGCCTGACCGGCGGTAAATCGCACAAAACCGATGCCAGCAACGCCTCGCGTACCCTGCTGTTCAATATCCACACTCAGCAGTGGGATGAGGAACTGCTCAAGCTGTTCGAGATTCCCGCTAGCCTTTTGCCCGAAGTGCTCGATTGCGCCGCTGATTTTGGCGTCACCGAAGCCAATCTGCTCGGCGCGGCCATTCCGGTGCTGGGTATGGCTGGTGACCAGCAGGCGGCCTTGATCGGTCAGGCCTGTTTCGAGCCGGGGATGGTCAAGAGTACCTATGGCACCGGCTGCTTTATGATCCAGAACACCGGCAGCGTGCCGGTGATCTCGAAAAACCGCCTGCTCACCACGGTCGGTTATCGCCTGAATGGCCAGGTCACCTATGCGGTGGAAGGAAGTATTTTCGTCGCTGGTGCCGCTGTGCAGTGGCTGCGCGACGGCATCAAGCTGATCAGCCATGCCCGCGATACCGAAGCCATGGCCGAGCAGACCGGCGATGCCTGCGGCGTGTATCTGGTGCCGGCCTTTACCGGCCTGGGTGCGCCGTACTGGGACCCGAAAGCCCGTGGCGCAATCTTTGGCCTGACCCGCGACACCGGGATCAAGGAAATCGTCACCGCCGGCCTGCAGTCGGTGTGCTACCAGACCCGCGATCTACTCGAAGCCATGCGCCAGGACGGCGCGGCCGAGCCCAGTGCGCTGCGGGTCGATGGCGGCATGGTGGAAAACAACTGGGTCATGCAGTTTCTCGCCGACATCCTTGGGGTGCCGGTAGAGCGTCCGGAAGTCACCGAAACTACGGCGCTTGGCGTGGCCTATCTGGCCGGCCTGCAAGCCGGGCTTTATAAGGATTTGGCGAGCATCGCCCGGCATTGGCATCGGCAGCAGCGCTTCGACCCGCGCATGGCCGACAGCCATCGCAGCAAGCTGTATGACGGTTGGCTGGATGCGGTGAAAAGGGTGCGCAGCGAAGGCTGAGGGTGGTAAAACGTCCAGCATCCCTATTGGTCGTGGAGCCCTGCATGTCGATATGCCGTCAGCTGGTTGCTCGTGGATTGTTGCTGGCGCTGCTGGGCTGTGCCGGCTGGGCGCGGGCCGAGACGCTGGTGATTGCCGGGGATATCTGGTGCCCGGTGAATTGCCAGCCAGACTCCGAGCGGCCGGGCATTTTCGTTGAGTTGGCGCAGGAAATCTTTGCCGAGTCCGGTATTGAGGTGCAGTACCAGGCGCTGAACTGGGCGCGCACTCTGCAGCAGGTGCGCCGTGGGCAGTTGAATGCCGCCATTGGCGCGGGCGTCGAGGATGCCCCGGACTTTCTCTTTGGCGCCACGCCCGTGGCGTCGTCACGTAGCTGCTTTTTTACCTTGCCGGATTCCACCTGGCGCTTTACCGGCACCGCATCGCTCGCCGAGCAACGCCTTGGGGTGATCAATGACTACAGCTACGGCGATGAGCTGAACACCTATATCGCCCTGCATCACGGCGACAGCGAGCGCATTCAGATTGCCGCCGGTGATACCGCGCTGGCCTTGAATATCGGCAAGCTGACCCATGGCCGCGTGGATGTGGTGCTGGAGAACGCCTGGGTTATGCAAGCCATGCTGGCCAGCCAGGGGCGGGAGGGAGCGTTGCGTGAGGCCGGTTGCCGCGCCCCGGATGTGCCGATCTACCTGGCGTTCTCCCCAGCGCTGGAATCCAGCCCACGCTATCTCGCGTTGTTCGAGCAGGGCGTGCAGCGCTATCGCGCCAATGGCCGTTTGCAGCAGCTGCTGCAGGCCTATGGGGTGGGCGCGCCCTGAGTCGAAAACGGCCCCGTTGCCGGGGCCGCGAGCATCAGTAGCTGTATTGCACTTGCAGCCAGGCTTTGTCGGTATCTACGGCAAAGTCGTCGGCGTCGTAGCTGGCGTATTTGACCAATCCAACCAGGCCCTTCACGCCGGGAATCGGGTGGGCGTAGGACAGGTTGATCTCCTCGCCGTACTGGCTGCTGCCTACTTCGGCGCGAAAGTCGTGGTACCAGGCCTGCAGGGTGCCGCCAAACAACGGCGCACTGATGCCGGCGTAGGCATCCTTGACGCCGCCTGCGGGCGTCAGCAGAAAGATATCGGCCCAACCCTGAAACGCATGCTTGGTCGCCAGCGGGGTCTGGAAGGCGCGGTTGCCTGGGCCCGCGTCGCCGCCAAGCACTTCATAACCGGCTTTCAGCGCCACGCCTTGGACGGTGTAACCGAGTTCAGCCAGGTAATAGTCGCTATCCAAATCCAGCGGGTTGTCGGCGTATTCGCTCTGCTGCGCGTATTCCAGCACGTAGCTGATGCCGGCGATGGCGCCGTTGAGGCGCAGGCCAGTGGTCTTGCTCGACTGGCTGCCCGCCGTCAGGTTGTCGAGTCCCAGGCGGTATTGGTAGGCGGTGGCGGTCAGCTCCGGCATCACAATGTACTGGGCATTCAGGAGGTGGCTGTGGCCTTCGATATTGGCCGGGTTGGCCGCAGTGTCGTACTGACCGTTGCCGGGGCCGAAGATGCTGTTGATGTTGTCGATATAGGCGTAGGTCAGGGTCAACCCGGCCAGCGGTTTGAGCTGGGCCAGGGCGCCGTCGTAGGTCTGCTCGTTCTGCCGCCAGGCTACGCCGCCAACGAAGCGCTGGTTGTCCAGGTTGATCCGTTGGCGCCCGAGCACGGCAGCGCCGTACTTGTGGTCGTAGCGCAGCAGGGCCTGGTTGATCTCGCTGCCATCCGGGTCGGCAACCACCGAGTAGTCACCCTGGCCATTGCGCGTGCTGTTGTAGCTGGCGTCGCCGATGCGGCTGACGTTATCGGCCTCGATCAGCGCCGACAGGCCGTACCACTTGCCGCTCTGCACGCCGACGCGGGTGCGCAGGGTTTGTGCGTTGGCGTGCTTGAGGGCGTTGTCCTGGTCGACATGCTCATAGCGGTAGCGCGCGTCGAGAATCGGCTTGGCCTCGCTGAACAGGTTGCTGAAGGACTCCTCGGCAAAGGCGGCGTGGCTGAGGGTGGTGCCGGCAATGGCCAGCGACAGCAGGGACAGTTTCATCATGCGCATAGCGGTCTTCCTGTAAGCCAAAAAACGCAAAAAAAAACGCCACAGCGCCCATGTCTCGAAAGGAGAGGGGTGCTATGACGTCGTTGTCGGTTGAGTGGCAGACACGCCGTTGTGCTGACCGGGGTAGGTCATAGCAGGCGGCGTGCCAGGATTTATAAGCTGCTGATTTGTGAAGAATTAGTGAATTTTTAAGAACCTTTGGCGATTAACCGGTGCACCGTCGCTGCCCGGTGCGCATTCACACGGTGCAGCTGTACCGGTGCAATCGTCGGCCGCTGTAGTAGGCGCACGTTGCCGTGCTGCGGCATGCTCTGCGCCATCACTGATAAGGAGCGTCGCCCCATGCAGCTTGAATTTCACCAAGTCGATGCCTTTGCTACGCAGCCGTTTACCGGCAACCCGGCGATGGTTTATCGCCTGGACAGTTGGCTTGACGACGCGCTGATGCAGCAGATTGCCGCCGAGCACAACCTGGCGGAAACCGCCTTTGTAGTGAAGGAAGGCGCGGCCTGGCATATCCGCTGGTTTACCCCAACGGCGGAAGTACCGTTGTGTGGTCACGCCACCCTGGCCAGCGCCCATGTGCTGTTCGAGGTCTACGGCGAGCCGGGTGATGTGCTCGATTTCACCTGTTTGTCCGGCGCACTGCGGGTCAGTCGCGCAGGCCGCAGGCTGGTATTGGATTTCCCCTTGCGTCGGACGCAGCCCTGCGACTTACACGCAGAGGTTGAGCAGGCGCTGGGCCTGCCAGTAGAAAGCGTGTTGGCGTTGTATGAAGGGCAGGGGATTCAGGAGCTGTTGGCGATTTTGCCGAGCGAGGCCGCGGTGCGGGCTTATCAGCCAGATCTGGCGGCAGTGGCCAAGTTGCCGGGGCTGGGCTTGCTGATCAGCGCGCCTGGCGAGCAGCACGATTTCGTCTCGCGTTACTTCGCCCCCTCCATCGGTATCAATGAAGACCCGGTAACCGGCTCGACCCACTGCATGCTTACGCCCTACTGGGCGCAGCGTCTGAACAAGTCCCAGCTAAGTGCCTTCCAGTGTTCGGCGCGCGGCGGCGAGTTGCACTGTGAGTTGGCTGGCGATCGGGTGAAGATCGCCGGCCAGGCGCTGTTGATTGCCAGTGGCCGGCTATTTTTGCCGTAGCCGCTTAAACCTGTTCACGATCTAGCGAGCTAGAGCCATGCAAGGCGCTACGTTAGTAACAGCCTTCGCCTGGTCAAGCAGGCGAGGAAGCGGAGTTTACGAGCTGTAAATGAGCATTCCGAGCTTGTTTTTAACGCAGCAGGGCCGACGCGCAGCAGATTGTGAACAGGTTTTAGCTGTCGCTGCTGTAGCGGCGTACCCCCGACTCCCCCAGATTGACCTGGGCGGCGATGCTACCCGGAGCGGGAAATACCACCAGATGGTCGGCGGCCACACGAATGCCGACCTGCTGACCGGGCAGGTGGTCGGCATGGCTGGGGAAGATCGACTCCAGCTGGCTGCCGGTAGGCAGCTGCAGGCGATAAAGGGTCGCAGCGCCGAGGAAGGTTTTGCCGACGATCAGCGCTTTTTGCGTGCTGTCCGGGTCGTAGACGATATCGTCCGGACGCAGCAGCACGTCCACCGCACTGCCGGTCGGCCAGGTGTAGGCGCGGTTGCCGCGAATCAGGCCCAGTTCGGTCTGCACCGAGTCCGGGCTGAGCAACTGGCCGCGAATAAAGTAGCCCTGGCCGATAAAACTGGCGACAAAGGGCGTCAGCGGCTCGTGGTACAGGTTGAACGGGGTGTCCCACTGCTCCAGCTTGCCTTCCTTGAATACGCCGACGTGATCGCTGACGGCAAAGGCTTCTTCCTGATCATGGGTGACCAGAATCGCGCTGGTGCCACGGGCTTTGAGAATGTCGCGCACTTCATGGCTGAGGCGCCGACGCAACTCGCCATCCAGGTTGGAAAACGGCTCATCGAGCAGCAGCAATTGCGGTTCCGGCGCCAGGGCGCGGGCCAGGGCTACGCGTTGCTGTTGGCCGCCGGATAGCTCGTGCGGGTAGCGCTTGCCGAGGTGGCCGAGTTTGACCAGCTCCATCAGCTCCTGGGTAACCCGCTCGCAATTGGATTGCTTGCGGATGCCGAAGCCGATGTTCTCCGCCACGCTCAGGTGCGGGAACAGCGCGTAATCCTGGAACACCATGCCGATTCGGCGTTTCTCCGGGGCCAGGGCAAAGCCGGCCTTGGAGATAACCTGATCGGCCAGTTGAATCTCACCCTCCAGCACTGGCTCGAAACCGGCAATCGCCCGCAGCGTGGTGGTCTTGCCGCAGCCAGAAGGGCCGAGCAGGCAGCCGATATCGCCGGCATTCAGGTGCAGGTTGAGGTTCTGCACCACCTTGTGTCCGGGGTAGCCGCAGCTCAGCGCGCGCAGGTTCAGCAGGGCTTGGCTCATGCGTGGTGGTACGCCGGTTCAACCAGGAATTCGAGCAGCGCCTTCTGTACATGCAGGCGGTTCTCGGCCTGATCCCAGGCTGCCGAACGCGGGTCGTCGAGCAGGTCCTCGCTGATTTCCTCGCCACGGTGGGCTGGCAGGCAGTGCAGGAACAGCACGTCTTCGGCGGCGGCGTCGAGCAACCCACGGTTGACCTGATAGGGCTGGAACAGCTTGAGGCGTTCGGCGGCTTCGTCTTCCTGGCCCATGGAGGCCCACACGTCGGTGCTCACCAGATGGGCGCCAGCAACGGCGGCGCGCGGGTCGCGGAGAATCTGCACACGCTCGCCCGCAGCGGCGAGGAACGTGGCGTTCGGCTCGTAGCCCTCGGGGCAGGAGACGCGCAGCTGGAAGTCGAACTGCATGGCCGCTTCTATATAGGAGTTGCACATATTGTTGCCGTCGCCGATCCAGGCCACGGTCTTGCCTTTGATGCTGCCGCGCTGCTCCTGATAGGTCTGCATGTCGGCCAGCAACTGGCATGGGTGCAGATCATCGGACAGGCCATTGATCACCGGTACGCGCGAGTTGGCGGCGAATTCGGTGAGGGTGCTGTGGGCGAAAGTACGGATCATCACCGCATCGAGCATGCGCGACATCACGATGGCGGCGTCGCCAATCGGCTCGCCACGACCCAGTTGGGTATCACGCGGGGAGAGGAAGATGGCCTGGCCGCCGAGCTGGATCATGCCAGCTTCAAACGACAGGCGGGTGCGGGTCGAGGCCTTCTCGAAGATCATGCCCAGTACGCGGTTCTTCAGCGGCTCGAACAGCACGCCGCGGTTGCGCAAGTCCTTCAGCTCCATGCCGCGGCGGATCAGGCTCACCAGTTCGTCCGGTGTGCAATCCATCAGCGAGAGAAAGTGTCTTGCGCTCATCGTTAACTACCTTTTGACAGCTGGGCGCAGGTTCAATGGCCTAATTAAATAGAAGAAACGGCAGAACCTACGGCTGGGGGGCCGCACTATGCGACGAAACGGGGAAGTCGCGATCTTATAAGCAAACGCCGATCAGGCGCAAATTGCCTGCGGTTTGCGGGTGAACTGAGCGGGGGCGAGAACCATCTATCGGCTGACCTGATGCCGCGCAATTCACGCAGCGAACCCTGCTGGCGCAGGTCAGCACCAGCCGCCATAGTCATGCCTTTACGGTGCTCAGCGCATCGCGTTAAAACAAGAGGCCCGGCCATGACCAAGACCCTCCACCACCGTGCATGCCATCTCTGCGAAGCCATCTGTGGCCTGACCATTGAAACCGAAGTGCAGGACGACGGTTCTACGCAGATCCGTTCGATCAAGGGCGATGCCCAGGACAGCTTCAGTCGTGGCCATATCTGCCCCAAGGCAGTGGCGCTGCAGGATATCCAGAGCGATCCCGACCGCCTGCGTCAGCCCATGCGCCGTGTCGGCAATGAGTGGCAGGCCATCGAGTGGGATGAAGCCTTCGAGCTGGTGGCCGAGCGCCTGAGTACGATCCAGACGCGGCATGGGCAGAACGCCGTGGCGGTGTATCAGGGCAATCCGAGTGTGCATAACTACGGCCTGATGACCCACAGCAACTACTTCCTCGGCCAACTGAAAACCCGTAACCGCTATTCCGCTACCTCGGTCGATCAGCTGCCGCATCACCTGACCAGCCACCTGATGTACGGCCATGGTCTGCTGATTCCGATTCCTGATATTGACCACACCGACTTTATGCTGATCCTCGGCGGCAACCCGCTGGCGTCTAACGGCAGCATCATGACCGTGCCGGATGTGGAAAAGCGCCTGAAGGCCATCCAGAAGCGCGGCGGCAAACTGGTGGTGGTTGACCCGCGCCGCAGTGAAACGGCAGCGATTGCTGATCAGCATGTATTCGTCCGCCCCGGTCAGGATGCTGCGCTGCTGTTCGGCCTGCTCAATACCCTGTTCGAGGAAAACCTCGGCCGCGCCAGTCATCTGGCGATAGATGGGTTGGATGAAGTACGTCAGGCAATTGCCGGTTTTACTGCCGAAGCCATGAGCGCCCGCTGCGGTGTGCCGGCGCAAACGATTCGCCAGTTGGCGCGCGACTTTGCCGCTGCCGAGTCGGCGGTGTGTTACGGCCGCATGGGTGTCTCCACCCAGGCCTTCGGCACGCTGTGTCAGTGGCTGGTGCAGCTGATCAACCTGGTCACCGGCAACCTTGATCGGGTCGGCGGCGTGCTCTGCACCGAGCCGGCCGTGGACCTAGTGGCCTCGACTTCCGGTGGGCATTTCAATCGTTGGCAAAGCCGCGTGTCCGGCTTGCCAGAGTATGGCGGCGAATTGCCGGTGTCGGCCCTGGCCGAGGAAATGCTTAGCGAGGGCGAAGGGCAGGTGCGCGCGCTGGTCACGGTGGCGGGCAATCCGGTGCTGTCCACGCCCAATGGCCGGCAGCTGGAGCAGGCGCTGGATGGCTTGGAGTTTATGCTCAGCATCGACTTCTACATCAACGAAACCACCCGCTATGCCGACCTGATCCTGCCGCCGACCGGGCCGCTGGAACACGATCACTACGACACCACCTTTAATATGTTCGCGGTGCGCAATGTCACTCGCTTCAATGAGGCGGTGCTGGCCAAGCCGGCCGGCGCGCTGCATGACTGGGAAATCTTTGTCGGCCTGGCCAAAGCCTTTGCTGTGAAAACCGGCGTGGAACTGAAGCCGACCATGGCCCCCGAGCAGATGATCGACATGGGCCTGCGCTTTGGCAGCTACGGCGACAAGTCGGAACATAAGCTGTCTTTGGCGGCGCTGCGCGAGCACCCGCATGGCCTCGACCTGGGCGCACTCAAGCCGAACCTAGTCGGCCGCTTGAAAACCGCTAACAAGCAGATTCAGGCGGCGCCGGCAGTGATCATGGCCGACCTGCAGCGCTTTGCTGAACAGCCGACGGCCAAGGCGGATGAGCTGCTGCTGATCGGTCGCCGCCATGTGCGCAGCAATAACTCCTGGATGCACAACTATCACCGCCTGGTTAAAGGCAAGCCGCGTCATCAGCTGCTGATGCACCCGGCGGATCTGAGCCAGCGCGGGTTAACCGATGGCCAACTGGTGCGCGTGCGCTCGCGGGTCGGGGTCATTGAGGTGGAAGTAGCTGCCAGTGAAGACATGATGACCGGCGTGGTCAGCCTGCCGCATGGCTGGGGTCATGCGCGGCCTGGCGTACAGATGAGCATCGCCAGCGAACAACCAGGTGCCAGCGCTAATGACCTGACCGATGAGCGGCAACTCGATGCCTTGTCCGGCAATGCGGCGCTAAATGGGGTGCCGGTGCAGGTTGAAGCCGCTTGAGCAGCTGAGATTTGGCATAGGGAAAGTGGCAGGGAAGGCCGAGCATTGCGCTCGGCTTTTCGCTACAATGCCGCCACCGTGCCGACCCGTGAGTCGGGAAGTTAAGTCCTGAGGTGCCCAATGGATATCATCGAAACCATCAAAGAGCAGATCGCTAAAAATACCGTTCTGCTGTACATGAAAGGCTCGCCGAACGCTCCGCAGTGCGGCTTTTCCTCCAAAGCTGCGCAGGTTGTGATGGCCTGTGGCGAGAAATTCGCTTACGTCGACATTCTGCAAAACCCGGAAATCCGCGCCAACCTGCCTAAATACGCTAATTGGCCAACCTTCCCGCAGCTGTGGGTCGGTGGTGAGCTGGTCGGCGGCAGCGACATCCTCGCGGAAATGTTCGATAAGGGTGAGCTGCAGACCCTGATCAAAGACGCCGTGCAGAAAGCCGACGCCTAAGCTAAGCAGGCTGCATAAACAACAAACCCCGCCAAGTGCGGGGTTTGTTGTTTATGGCGCAGTGTTTTGCGCCATAGAACCTGTTTCACGATCTTGCGAGCTAGAGTCCTGCAAGGCGCTACGTTAGTAACAGCCTCTGGCTGGTCAAAGCGGCGAGGAAGCGGAGTGTACTTTTTTACATGAGCATTCCGAGCCTGTTTTTAACGCGGCAGGGCCGACGCGCAGCAGATCGTAAGCAGGTTCTTATTCGTCCATCTGCGACTGCTGGTAGTTCTGCAAGCCCACGGCCTCGATCAGGCTGAGTTGGGTTTCCAGCCAGTCGATGTGATCTTCTTCAGAGCAGAGGATTTCTTCGAGCAGCTCGCGGCTGGCGTAGTCACCGATGCTTTCGCAGTAGGCAATCGCCGCTTTCAGGTCGATATGCGCTTTGTGTTCGATCTTCAGGTCGCACTCGAGCATTTCCTTGGTGTTTTCACCGATCAGGATCTTGCCGAGGTCTTGCAGGTTGGGCAGGCCTTCGAGGAAGAGGATGCGCTTGATCAGCTTGTCCGCATGCTTCATCTCGTCGATGGACTCGTGATACTCGTGCTCGCCGAGTTTCTTCAGGCCCCAGTCCTCATACATGCGTGCGTGCAGGAAGTACTGGTTGATCGCGACCAGCTCGTTACCGAGGATCTTGTTCAGATGCTGGATGACCTTCTTGTCGCCTTTCATGTCTGCGTCTGCCTTGCAGGGGAGTTAGCGTCAAATTCTGGGCCGATGGTTTTCGACTGTCAAACCTAAGTATTTGAATTTAAAGTTAAAATTAATATGAATACGAATGCTTAAGTTCTGCGCTTTGCCGCTAAGGTATTGAATTAAAGCAATAAAAAAACCGGACACGAGGTCCGGTTTTTTTATATCGCTAAATTCAGGCGGCAACAAAGTTCGCCGGATAGGCCATGGCGGCCTGGCTGTTTTGCACGTCGCTCAGTGTTTCGCGGACCACTTGCTTGGCCAGACAGGCACATTTGCCGCATTGGCTGGCAACGCCGAGGGTGGCGCGCACGTCACGGTAGCTGCAGCAGCCTTCGTAGATGGCTTCGCGGATCTGACCGTCAGTAATACCTTCGCAGAGACACACGTACATGATTAAGGCTCGTGGCAGGGCAGTGGCTAATGCGACGGATACTAATGTTAATGAGAATGCTTGTCAAAGCTGTGTGTGGTTGATTACGGATTGCCTGACGGGCGGTGGCGAGGTGGTCGCGGTTGGTGGCGGGTAAGGGGTTGCAGCCCATGCTGATTGGTCGAGGTCAGACAGCCTGCCACTGAAATTGTCCACGTGAGCGGCAATTAGGCAAAACCCGTTTGCCGCTTGCTCGCCCATAGGCGGAAAGCGCTTGCCGCTTTGCCGCTCTGAGCACTGTATTTATCAATCAAGTTATTGATAAATAAGTAAAAAATAATATGGCACAGGCATTGCTTGTGGTCTTGCACGGAAAGTAGCAACACCAACCGGCAAAGGTTTCTGACCATGAGCATCAGTTTCGATCGGGCACTCGGCATCCATGAACAAGCACTGGGCTTTCGCGCTCAGCGCGCCGAGGTGTTGGCCAACAACATCGCCAACGCCGACACGCCGCACTACAAGGCGCGTGACCTGCAGTTCGCCACCGTACTGGCCGAGCAAAGCGCTAAAAGCCAGCGCGGCCATGTGAGCCTGAGTCGTACTGACAGCCAGCATATCCCGGCTGATGGCGTGATGGTCGGGGATGCCAGCCTGGCGTACCGCACCCCGTTCCATCCCTCGATTGATCAGAACACCGTTGACCTGCAGATCGAGCAGTCCAATTACGCGGAAAACTCGGTGCAGTTCCAGGCCAGCTTTACCTTTCTCAATAGCAAATTCAAAGGGCTGGTCAGCGCCCTGCGCGGCGATTAATAGGAGCCTGATGCCATGTCACTAGCCAGTGTTTTCAACATCGCCGGAACCGGTATGAGTGCCCAGAGCACTCGCCTGAATACCATTGCCAGCAACATCGCCAACGCCGAGACAGTCTCCTCGAGCATCGATCAGACCTACCGTGCGCGGCATCCGGTGTTCGCCACCATGTTCCAGTCGGCGCAGAACGGCGACCGTGGTTCGCTGTTTGCCGATCAGGACAATGCCGGGGTCGGCGTGCAGGTCTTGGGTGTGGTCGAGGATCAGAGCAGCCTGATGCCGCGCTATGAGCCGAACCATCCTGCAGCCGATGCCGGCGGCTATGTGTATTACCCCAATGTCAATGTGGTGGAAGAGATGGCCGACATGATTTCTGCCAGTCGGGCCTTTCAGACCAACACTGAAATGATGAACACCGCCAAGCAGATGATGCAGCGCGTATTGACCCTCGGTCAGTAAGCCAACGGAAAAGGAGTGCAACCCCATGAGTACTGTTGGCGATGTCAGTGGTTCGGCACTGGATCAATACCAGATCAAGAACGAGACCAAGACGAATAAGGACCTGGGCAAGAATGAGTTTCTCAACTTGCTGGTTGCCCAGTTGAATAACCAGAACCCGCTGGAGCCGCAAGGCAATGGTGAGTTTATCGCCCAGCTGGCGCAGTTCAGTCAGGTTGAAGGGATCGAGAAGCTGAACACCAGCATGGGTTCGCTGCTCACCGGTTATCAGTCGTCCCAGGCGTTGCAGGCGTCCTCGCTGGTCGGGCGCAAGGTGATCATCCCGAGTGATAAGGCGGTGGTCGATACCAGCGAGAGCTTCAAGGCCAGTCTGGTGCTGCCGGTTAGTAGCAGCAACGTCTACGTCAATATCTATGACAAGGCCGGCTCTGCGGTGGGCCGAGTCAACCTAGGTGAGCAGGCGGCCGGCAATGTCAGCTTTATCTGGGATGGCAAGGATGCCAGCGGCAATCTGTTGCCGCCCGGCACTTACAAGTTCGAGGCGCAGGCCACCTACGCCGATGGCACCAAGGGGCTTTACACCATGCTGCCGGCCAACGTCGACAGTGTGACCTTGGGCGGCAAAGAGTTGATGTTGAACCTGGCGGGGCTTGGCAGCGTGCCAATGTCGCAGGTCCAGGTGATCGGTCAGTAACTAACAGGTTTTAGCCGCCGGCTGTCCGGCAAAGGAGTCTTCCATGGGTTTCAATATCGGTCTTAGCGGTCTGCGTGCCGCGACCAGCGACCTTAACGTGACCGGTAACAACATCGCCAACGCCGGCACTGCGGGCTTCAAGCAGTCGCGTGCTGAGTTTGCCGATGTCTATGCGGCGTCTGTATTGGGTTCTGGCTCGAATCCGCAGGGCAGCGGTGTGCTGCTCGGTGATGTGTCGCAGCTGTTCAATCAGGGCAATATCAATTACACACAGAATGCCCTGGACCTGGCGATCAACGGCAACGGCTTCTTCCAGACCAGTAACAATGGCGAAGTGAGCTACACCCGTGCCGGTTACTTCGGTACCGACCGTGATGGCTTTATGGTGAACAACTTCGGTTATCGCCTGCAGGGCTATGCAGTGGATGCCAATGGCAATTTGCAGAATGGCATCGTCAACGATTTGCGCATCGAGACTGCCAGTCAGGAGCCCCGCGCAACCGAGAGTCTTGAGCAGGTGTTCAACCTCAACTCGACCAATAAAGTGCCGACTACCGTACCGTTCAATCCGTCGGACCCGACGACCTATAACTCGTCGACGTCGACCAATATTTACGACACCCAGGGTAACTCCCACGTATTTACCCAGTACTTCCTCAAGACGGGTCCCAATACCTGGCAGATGAACGTATTGATCGATGGGCGTAACCCGGATGACCCGACGCTGACCACGCCTTCGTCAGTGGATCTACAGTTCACCACGGCCGGTCAGTTGGATATTCCCGCCTTGATCGCCTCAACGCCGACCGGTTTCACCGTTGACGCCAATGGTCTTATCAATCTGACCACCTGGGTGCCGGCAGCGCCGGACAATTCCATTCCGCCTGTATGGAGTGGCAACGGCGCTACTGCCAGCGCTGCGGGTGTGGCTGTTGATGTGCGCGCCTCAACGCAGTTTGCCAGTAACTTCGCGGTAAACCGGGTCAGCCAGGACGGTTACACCACCGGTCAATTGGCTGGGTTGGAAATCGATGACACCGGGGTGATCTTTGCCCGCTACACCAATGGTCAATCCAAGGTGCAGGGGCAGGTGATCCTGGCCAACTTCGCCAACGTGCAAGGGCTGACGCCGGTGGGCAAGACTGCCTGGGTGCAGTCCTTCCAGTCGGGTGAGCCGGTGGTGGGGACGCCGCGTAGCGGTACCCTGGGCGCCCTGCAATCTGGTGCGCTGGAGGACTCCAACGTCGAGCTGTCGGATCAGCTGGTCAACCTGATCGTGGCGCAGCGCAACTACCAGGCCAACGCCAAGACCATTGAAACCGAAAGTGCGGTGACCCAGACCATTATCAACCTGCGTTGATAAGTGTTGCCTGCGACAGGCAAGCGCCTGTCGCAGGCGGCAAAAGTACGCCGCGCTGATATTTAGAAGGCTCCATATGGAGTCTTTTTTGTTTTTTAAAATCTATTTAAATCAATAAGTTAATTTGATTTTTCGAGTGCTGGCATAGGCATTGCTTTATAGCTTGCATAGAGCAGCGGGGCGGCAAGCCCACTCGGAGAATTACCATGGACAAGATGCTGTACGTTTCCATGACTGGCGCCCACAACAACACCCTGGCCCAGCGTGCCCACGCCAACAACCTGGCAAACATCACCACCAATGGTTTCCGTCGGGATTTCGAACAGGCGCGTTCCATGCCGATCTTTGGTGACAGTTATCCGTCGCGGGTCTACGCCATGAGCGAACGCCCTGGCACTGATTTCACCCCAGGCTCGCTGCAGGAAACCGGTCGTGATCTGGACGTGGCAGTTGGCGGCAAAGGCTGGCTGGCCGTACAGGCCCCCGATGGCAGCGAAGCCTATGTGCGTACCGCCAGCTTGAACGTCGATGCCCTGGGGGTTTTGCGTACCGGCAATGGCTTGCCGGTGATGGGCAACGCCGGGCCGATTGCGGTGCCGCCGGAGCAGAAAATCGAAATCGGCAAAGACGGCACCATCAGCATTCGCGCCCTTGGTGAGGCACCTAACGTGCTGGCTGAGGTGGACCGGTTGAAGCTGGTCAATCCGGACCTTAAGCAGATGGAGAAGGGCACCGACGGCCTGATCCGCTTCAAGGGTCAGGGCCCGGTGCTGGCGGATGCCAATATGGAAATCACCTCGGGCTTTCTCGAGTCAAGCAACGTCAACGCCGTGGAAGAGATGACGGCGATCCTCTCGCTGTCCCGCCAATTCGAATTGCAAGTGAAGATGATGCGCACCGCCGAAGACAATTCGGCGGCCATGGCGCGCGTCTTGCAGATGACCTAATTATCAGCACGCGGCGTCGTTAAAACGGCGCCCGAGGAGAATCGATATGCTTCCGGCACTGTGGGTCAGCAAGACCGGTCTGTCCGCTCAGGACATGAACCTGACCACCATTTCCAACAACCTGGCCAACGTTTCGACCACGGGCTTCAAACGTGATCGCGCCGAGTTCGAGGATCTGCTGTACCAGATCCGTCGTCAGCCTGGTGGCCAGTCCAGTCAGGACAGCCAGCTGCCGTCCGGTTTGCAACTGGGTACCGGTGTGCGGGTGGTGGGTACGCAGAAGATCTTCACTGCCGGTAGCCTGCAAACCACCGAGCAACCGCTGGATATGGCGATCAACGGCCGGGGTTTCTTCCAGGTGTTGCTGCCTGACGGCACGGTGTCCTATAGCCGCGACGGCAGCTTTCACCTCAATTCAGATGGCCAGGTGGTGACATCCAACGGCTATGCCCTGGAGCCGGCCATCGTGCTGCCCAACGAGGTACGCACCTTTACCGTGGGTGAAGACGGCACCGTGTCGGTGACTACTGCCGGCAACCCGCAGCCACAGATCGTCGGCAACCTGCAGACCGCTGACTTCATCAACCCGGCGGGTCTGGAAGCGATCGGCAACAACCTGTTTCTGGAAACCGCTTCCAGCGGCGCGCCGCAGGTCGGTACGCCTGGCCTGAACGGCCTGGGCACCACGCTGCAGAACACCCTGGAAAACTCCAACGTCAGCGTGGTCGAAGAGTTGGTGAACATGATCACCACTCAGCGCGCCTATGAAATGAACTCCAAGGTCATTTCCACCGCTGACCAGATGCTCGGCTTTATTTCGCAGAATCTTTGATAGGTAGGGCCGGTTAGTCGCGCAGCGTCTGGCCTGGCTTTGGATACAGCAAGGAATCGCTTGAACTGGCACTGGTGGCTCACGTTACACGCCACCCCAGGCAACGCATGAGGTAGTAGATATGAACCGGCTGATAATCATAAGTGCACTGCTTGGCCCCCTGGCTTTGAGTGGCTGCATGGCTCCCGCGCCTAAGCCGGATGACCCCTATTACGCTCCGGTGATGCCGCGTACACCGCTGCCAGCGGCGCAGAATAATGGCTCGATTTACCAGGCCGGTTTCGAGAACGGTCTGTTCGGCGACCGTAAGGCGTATCGCGTGGGTGACATCATCACCATCACCCTGAATGAGCGCACCCAGGCCAGCAAGAACAGCAACAGCCAGATCAGCAAAGACAGTTCGGCCAACCTGGGTGTGCCTAACTTGTTCGGCATGGCCGTCTCGCCGAAAAACCCACTGGCAGGTCTTAGCGCACTGGGCATGACCAATGACAACCTCAGCCTGGAAGCTAGCTTCGACGCTACTCGTGAGAGCGAGGGTTCCGGCGCTGCCGGGCAGAGCAACAGCCTGACTGGCTCGATTACCGTGTCAGTCGCCGAAGTGATGCCCAACGGCATTCTGCTGGTGCGTGGGGAAAAATGGATGACCCTGAATACCGGCGATGAGCTGGTCCGCATTGCCGGCTTGGTGCGGGCGGATGACATTGCCACTGATAACACGGTTTCCTCGACCCGGATTGCCGATGCGCGCATCACCTACTCGGGTACCGGCGCCTTTGCCGATGCCAGTCAGCCGGGCTGGATGAGCCGTTTTTTCCTTAGCCCAATGTGGCCGTTCTGAGGATGGCCACCATGACCCTTTCCAAATACCTAGTAGTTGTAGCCGCCTTGCTGATGGCTTCGCTGGCTCAGGCCGAGCGGCTTAAAGACCTGGCCAGCATCCAGGGTGTACGCACTAACCAGTTGATCGGTTATGGCCTGGTAGTCGGCCTCAATGGCAGTGGCGACCAGACCACGCAAACGCCGTTCACCGTGCAGACTTTCAACAACATGATGGCGCAGTTCGGCATCAAGGTGCCGCAGGGCGGCAACGTGCAGCTGAAGAACGTGGCAGCGGTGTCGATCCATGCGGATCTGCCGGCGTTCGCCAAGCCCGGGCAGACCATCGACATCACCGTGTCCTCTATCGGTAACGCCAAGAGCCTGCGCGGTGGCAGTCTGCTGATGACGCCGCTCAAGGGGATCGATGGTAACGTCTATGCGATTGCCCAGGGCAACCTGGTGGTCGGCGGTTTTGATGCCGAAGGCGGCGATGGTTCGCGGATTACCGTCAACGTACCGTCGGCTGGGCGCATTCCTGGCGGTGCGACGGTCGAGCGGCCGGTGCCAAGCGGTTTTGATCAGGGCAATACGCTGACGCTCAACCTCAATCGTCCGGATTTCACCACTGCCAAAAATATTGTTGATCACATCAATGAGCTGCTTGGCCCAGGTGTGGCCCAGGCGGTCGACGGTGGCTCGATTCGCGTCAGTGCACCACTTGATCCGGGTCAGCGAGTGGACTACCTGTCGATTCTGGAAAACCTCGAAGTCGAGATCGGTCAGGCCGTGGCCAAGGTCATCATCAACTCGCGCACCGGCACCATCGTGATTGGTCAGAACGTGCGTGTGCAGCCAGCCGCAGTGACCCACGGCAGCCTGACCGTAACCATCACCGAAGACCCGATTGTCAGCCAGCCGGAAGCACTGTCTGGCGGCCAGACCGCCGTGGTGCCGCGCTCGCGGGTGAATGCCGATGAAGAAGCCAAGCCGATGTTCAAGTTCGGGCCCGGGACCACGCTGGATGAAATCGTCCGCGCGGTGAATCAGGTAGGCGCTTCGCCTTCCGACCTTATGGCCATCCTGGAGGCGCTGAAACAAGCCGGCGCTCTGCAGGCTGACCTGATCGTGATTTAAGGGAGCGCACGCTATGGACTCTCGCCTATCAGCCGGTTTGCTCGGCGGCACCAGCACCGTCGACAGTGGTGCCTATAACGATCTCAATCGCCTTAACCAGTTCAAGGTCGGCGGCGACAGCGAAAAGAACATCAAGAAAGTGGCTCAGGAGTTTGAGTCGCTGTTCCTCAATGAAATGCTCAAGGCCATGCGCTCGGCCAACGAAGCGTTCGGTGAAGGCAACTTCATGAACAGCAACGAGAGCAAAACCTACCAGGACATGCACGACCAGCAGCTGTCGGTGACCCTGTCCAATCACCAGAACGGCATCGGTCTGGCCGATGTGCTGGTGCGGCAGATGTCGAAGATGAAGCAGGCGGATAGCCGACCCAATCCATTTGCTCAGGTCAATGAGCCGGTGCCGAATGCGCCGAGCAAACCACTGGCCAAAGTCGACAGCGCGCGTGACGACACCTCGCTGATCAACCAGCGCCGCCTGTCTCTGCCGGGCAAACTGACGGACCGTTTGCTGGCTGGCATCGTGCCGTCGGCTACAGCCGCTGATGGCCAACCATTGGCGCAGAACGACTGGATTCCGGCCAAGGCCTTTGCCGCACCCGCCGATACTGCGCTGGGGCTCAACGGCATGGACGCGATCACCGGCCGGCGGATTGCCCAGCCGCCACTGGCGCCGGGTAAAGCCGCGTTCGGCTCGAAGGATGAGTTTATTGCCGCCATGTTGCCGATGGCCGAGAAGGCTGCCGAGAAGATTGGTGTCGACCCGCGTTATCTGGTGGCCCAGGCCGCGTTGGAAACCGGTTGGGGCAAGTCGATTATTCGCCAACAGGACGGCACCAGCAGCCACAACCTGTTCGGCATCAAGACCCACAACAGCTGGGAAGGTGACTCGGCGCGGGTGCTGACCACCGAGTTCAAGGGCGGCAAAGCGGTCAAGGAAGCGGCCTCGTTCCGCGCCTATGACTCCTTCGAACACAGCTTTAACGATTTTGTGAGCTTCCTGCAGGGCAATGGCCGCTACGAGAAAGCCCTGGCCAGCACTGACAAACCCGAGGAGTTCGCCCGTGAGTTGCAGAAAGCCGGCTACGCCACGGACCCGCAGTACGCCCGCAAGATCGCCCAGATAGCGCGGCAGATGCAGACCTATCAATCAGTCGCGGCCGTCAGTACGCCGTCCACCAACGGATGATGAAACATGGCTGACCTACTCAGTATTGGCCTCTCCGGGCTGTCGGCGAACAAGACTTCGCTGGCGGTGACTGGCCATAACATCGTCAACGTCAACACGCCGGGTTTCTCGCGTCAGGAGACGATCCAGGCCACGCGCATTCCGCAGTTCAGCGGTGCCGGCTATATCGGCTCGGGCACTACCCTGGTTGATGTGCGGCGCATCTATAACGAGTTTCTCAATACCCAGGTGCGCAGCAGTACAGCGCTCAACAGTGATACCCAGAGCTACCTGGGGCAGATCAATCAGCTCGATTCGTTGCTGGCTGGCAGCACCACGGGTATCAACCCGGGGTTGCAGAAGGTTTTTGCTGCGCTGCAAACCGCCGCCGAAGACCCGGCCAATATTCCGGCGCGGCAGCTGGCGTTGTCCGAGGCTGAGGGGTTGGCCAAGCGCTTCAATACCGTGTACGACCGCTTGTACGAACAAAACGCCTTTATCAACAAGCAGCTGTCGGCGGTGACCGATCAGATTAACCAACTGGCCGGTTCGATTGCCGGCTACAACGATGCCATTGCGGTTGCCGCCTCCAACGGTCAGCAACCCAACGATCTGCTTGACGCTCGCGAAGAAGCAGTACGCAAGCTGTCGACCTTTATCGGTGTGACGGTGGTGGCGCAGGATGACAACAGTTACAACCTGTTTGTCGGCTCGGGCCAGCCCTTGGTGGTCGGCAGCCAGGCCTCGCGCCTGGAGGTGGTGCCGGGTTTATCCGACCCGCTGCGCAGTGAGGTGCAGTTTGTCAGCGGCAATTCGCGCCAGGGCATTACCTCGCTGATTACCGGCGGCGAGATGGGCGGGCTGATCCGCTACCGTGAAGATGTGCTGGACACCACGTTGAACTCGGTTGGCCGCTTGGCACTGGCAGTCACTGATCAGGTCAACCGCCAGCTGGGCCAGGGCCTGGATCTCAATGGTCAGTTTGGTAATGGCCTGTTTCGTGACCTCAATGACCCCATTCTGATTGGCCAGCGCAGCTTGGCGCGTGTCGGTAACAGCGATACCACGGCCAACCTAAATGTGCTGATTGAGGACACCACCCAGCTGACCACCAGCGACTATGAGGTGGAATTCACCAGTGCCACGGATTACACCGTACGGCGCGTCAGTGACGGCACCAGCTTTGGCCCATTCGACATTACCGTGGTCCCGGCGGCGGAGTTCGACGGCGTCTCGCTGAACGTGGCCAGTGGCACCTTTGCCGCCGGTGACCGTTTCCGGGTGATGCCGACGCGCAATGCCGGCGAGTCGATCCGTGCGGATATGAAACGGCCGGAAGAGCTGGCCTTTGCCGCGCCGCTGAAATCGCAAACCAGCCCGGCGAATATCGGCACCGGGGTGATCAGCCAGCCGACCTTGCTGACTGAAATCGATATTTATGACCCGGTGGCTCAAGCCGATCTGGAAACCAGCCTGCGCAATGCGCCGCCGCTGCGCATCGTCATGGGCGCCGGTGGGGGTGCCACCCAGGGGTATGACGTCGTCGATATCAACGGCAACGTCATTGATACCGGGGTTATTGTGCCCGGGCAGAACAACAAGCTGACCATCACCGTGCCTGCGACTGCCGGCCCACCTGCGGTGCCGGTGCCTTTCGACTATGAAGTGACCATCAGCGGTCGGCCGCAGGGTGGCGACAATTTTTCGGTTTCCTTCAACACCAATGGGGTGTCTGATAACCGTAACGCTTTGAAGCTGATTGATCTGCAAAACCGTACGACCATTGGTATCAACCCATTGGCGCCGGCGACCACCGGCTCAAGCTTTACCGATGCTTACGGCGATCTGGTGGAGCGGGTGGGTACCCTGACCAGTCAGGCGCGGGTCGATGGCGAGGCCACTGGCGCTATTCTCAAACAGGCCACCAATAACCGCGACTCTGTTTCGGCGGTCAACCTCGATGAGGAAGCGGCCAAACTGATTCAGTTCGAGCAGTACTACCAGGCATCGGCACAGATCATTCAAGTTGCCCGCAGCCTGTTCGATACACTGATTAACACGTTCTGACGCGCCGTCTAGAACTTCGAGGTTAGTTTTATGGTGATGCGCATCTCTTCGATCCAGGCCTTCAATAACGGTGTCAGTGGCCTTGGGCGCAACTATGCCAACCTGATTCGCACCCAGGAGCAGATCAGCAGCGGTAACCGTATCCTCACCCCGGCCGATGATCCGGTAGCCTCGGTACGCCTGCTGCAACTTGAACAGCAGCAGGCGCTGCTGGGCCAGTACAAGGAAAACCTCACCGCAGCGAAGAACAGCCTGACCCAGGAAGAAACCACCATCAAATCGGTGGTCAACGTTCTGCAGCGCATCCGCGAACTGGCGGTGCAGGCCGGCGGCGGTGCGCTGTCAGCCGATGACCGTAAGTCGATTGCCAAGGAGCTGAGTGAGCGCGAGGGCGAACTGCTCAATCTGATGAACAGTCGTAACGCCCGTGGCGAGTACCTGTTCAGTGGCTTTCTTGGCAAAACCGAACCCTTTCTGCGTAACCCCGATGGCACCTATTCCTATCAGGGTGACGAGGGCCAGCGCAGCCTGCAGGTAGCCGGCTCAAGTAGCGTGGCGATCAACGATAACGGCAAGCGGCTGTTTGAAGATGTAAGCAATGCCAATCGGATTATCAATGCGCTTGGCGTCAATAACGCCGCCTTACCGACTCCGCCATTACCGGCCACCAACATTCCAGCGTTGCCAGCGGCAGATCAGCGGGTATTTATGTCGCCGGGTCTGGTGCAGGACAACCAGACGTTCAACAGTAGCTTTCGTGCAGGTGAGCCCTATTCGCTAGCCTTCGTCAGCGGTAAAGAGTTTCGCATCTATGACAGTGCTGGCGCTGACGTCACATCTGAGGTGCCAGGTGGTGGTTTGATTGACCCCCTCGTCAGTGGCGGCAATACCATCAACTTTCGCGGCATGCGCTTCCAGTTGGATGTGGTGTTGCAGCCCGGGGACAACGAGCTGGATCTGGACAACCTGTTGGCCGACACCGCTACGCCGGGAACCCCGGGCATCAATACCCATAGTTTCACCCTGCAGTCGGCGCCGACGGACTTTGCCGTCAACCGCTCATCCACCAACAATTCGGCTGCAATTGTTGCTCCGGCAGGTATCAGCAACCAGGCAACCTTTGACAGCCAGTTTCCGACCTCCGGGGTTGTCCTGCGCTTTACCGACGACACCAACTATGAGGTCTACTCCCAGCCGGTTGGGCCGGGTAGCCCGGTACTCGCCACAGGTACGGTGGCTGGGCCTTACCCAGCAACCTTCAGCGTGTTCGGCGCTGATTTCACACTGTCCGCTCCTGCGGCAGTTGCCGGTGGTGACGAGTTCGGCCTGCAGCCACAGTTTCAGGAACAGCGCAGCATCCTCAACACCATCAGCCGTCTGCGCCAGGCGCTTGAGTCTTCGCCGACCTCACCGGCCGGTAACCTGGGTGTGCGTAACGAGGTAGCGATTGCCTTGACTAACCTGGACAGCGGGATGGGCAAGGTGCTGGAAGTGCAGACGGAAATCGGTGCACGGATGAATCTGATCGAAACCACTGAAATCGATAACGAGGATGTCACCCTGGTCAACAAGTCGGTACAGGCCGACCTGCGCGAACTGGATTACGCCGAAGCGCTGTCACGCTTGTCATTTCAGACCATCATTCTGGAGGCTGCGCAGCAGAGTTATGTGAAGATCGCCGGGCTGAATCTGTTCAATCAGTTGCGTTGAGCCGCAGCCACTAGGCCGCTCGTCGCGGCACCAGGGCACGTTCTACTCATCAGGGATATGGCAGCGCATGACCGAACAGATTCTGGCTTTTTCTACCAAGGCGGGTTCACTCGCTCTGCTCAATGGTCGTCTGCACAGCGCCTGCGTGCTACCGCAGGTGCTCTTCAGTGTCGCGCAGTGGCGCGAGAGGGCTGACGCCTGCCTAGCCGAGGTGCTTTCGCACGGTTGGGCCAGCATGGCGGTGCGCAGCAGCAGCTGCAGTGAGGACGGCGAACTGTCTTCGGCGGCCGGCGCGTTCGACTCCTGTCTGAACGTCGACTCCGACGGCTTGCTTGCGGCCATCGAGCAGGTGCTCGAGTCGATGGGCGGGCTGGGCGCCAGTGAGCACGATCAGGTCTTTGTTCAACCTATGGTCGGCGATGTGCGTATGGCGGGTGTCGGTTTTGGCCTCGACCCGGCCACCTTGGCGCCGTACTTCGTGATCAACTACGACGAGAGCAGTGGGCGCACCGATGCCGTGACCTCCGGGCGGTCCAACGAGCTGCGCACCTTCTATGCACATCATGCTGCCAGTGAGCTGCCGTCTTCGCTGGCGCCCGTGGTGGCGCTGTTGCGCGAGTTGCAGGCGCTGTTCGGGCGGCAGGCCATGGACATCGAATTTGCCGTGGATGCGCAGGCACGGCTGTATCTACTGCAGGTGAGGCCGCTGGTGCTCGGTGCCGAACCGGCCGATGCCCAGGCGCATGGCAAGCTGGTTCGCCTGATCCATGACCGTATTGCCCAAGGCATTCGTCCACAGCCCTTTCTACATGGTGAGCGCACCGTATTCGGGGTGATGCCGGACTGGAATCCGGCCGAAATCATCGGCGTGCGACCGCGGCCGTTGGCGCTGTCGCTGTACCGCGAATTGGTCACCGACATGATCTGGGCCTACCAGCGCAACAACTATGGCTACCGCAATCTGCGCAGTTTCCCGCTGATGCTGCATTTCCATGGGCTGCCTTACATCGACGTGCGCGTCAGCTTCAACTCCTTCATACCGCGCGACATCGACGGAGCCCTCGCCGACAAACTGGTCAATTACTACATTGAGCGCCTGTTGGCCGCGCCCAATCTGCATGACAAGGTCGAGTTCGAGATCGTCTTCTCCTGCTACACGCTGGATCTGCCGCAGCGCCTGCAGGCCCTGCAGGACGCCGGTTTTACCGAGGCCGAGTGCCGACGCCTGGGCGATAGCCTGCGCGAGTTGACCAACCGTATCGTGCACAACGAAACCGGTCTGTGGCGCACTGACCGGCAGAAGCTCGACGTGTTGCTGGCCAGGCGCGACGAGATACTCGGTGCCGATACCGATCCGGTTACGCGTATCTACTGGCTGTTGGAAGACTGCCGTCGCTATGGCACGCTACCGTTTGCAGGGTTGGCGCGGGCCGGTTTCATTGCGGTGCAACTGCTGCGCTCGCTGGTCACCGTGGGCGTGCTCGACCAGAGCGAATACGATGCCTTTCTCAATGGCCTGTCCACGGTCAGCGGGCAGATGACTCAGGATCTGGCGCAGCTCGATCGCACCACCTTCCTGGCCCGCTACGGTCACCTGCGGCCGGGTACTTACGACATCCTGTCGCCGCGCTACGACGAGGCTCCCGATCTCTATTTCGATTGGCACAACCTGGCGGTCGAGACGTGTCACGACAGCACCCGTTTCGCTCTATCGTTGGCACAGATGCGCGAGATCAGTCGCCTGCTCAGCGAGCACGGGCTGTCCCACGACGTGGTGGGGCTGTTTGATTTTCTTCAGGCCGGTATCGAGTTGCGCGAATACGCCAAATTCGTGTTCACGCGCAACCTGTCCGATGCGCTGTCACTGTTCCGTGAGCTGGGCCATGACCTGGGGTTCAGCGCCGAGGACATGTCCTACGCCAACATCCAGGTGATCAAGGAACTGCATGCTGCCAGTGCCGACCCCAGGGAGCTGATCGCCGCCAGTATCGAGGAAGGGCGCCGGCGTTACGGCGAAACCTGCCAGATCGTGCTGCCGCCGCTGATCACCAGCGCCGAGGACGCTTTCTGTTTCCACCTGCCGCAGGCCGAGCCGAACTTCATCACCCAGCGTCAGGTGACCGGCGCGGTGATGGACTACCACCAGCGCGATCAGCTGCAGGGCGCTATCGTCATGATCCCCAGCGCCGATCCTGGGTTCGATTGGATCTTCTCCCACTCTATCGCCGGCTTTATTACCGCCTATGGCGGCACCAATTCGCACATGGCCATCCGCGCCAACGAACTCGGTCTGCCGGCCGTGATCGGGGCAGGAGAGGTGCTCTACCGCAAGTGGGCTGCGGCGCAGATGCTCAACATCGACTGCGCCAACCGGCGCGTCGAGGTGTTGCGGTGAGGGTGGTGCTGGTCAGCCAGCGCGTAGATGTGCTGGCCGACCGGGGCGAGCGTCGTGATGCGCTGGATCAGCGCCTGCCGGACTGGTTGGCGAGCCATGGACTGTTACCGGTGCCGGTGCCCAATCGCCCTGAACGAGTGGATGCCTTGTGGACGCAGCTGAAGCCCTGCGCCGTGGTGCTCAGCGGCGGCAACGATCTTGCCGAGTACGGTGGCGATGCTCCGGAGCGTGACGCTGTCGAACGTGCGTTGCTGGCGCGAGCCATGGCCGAGCGGGTGCCGCTGTTTGCCCTGTGCCGTGGGGCGCAACTGCTGCTTGATGCCTTTGGCAATCGTCTCGAACGGATGGCTGGGCATGTTGGTACGCGTCACCGCTTGGTGATCGACGGGCGCAAGGTGGAGGTCAACAGCTACCACCAATGGGGCTGCCGTTCGCTGATCGCGCCACTGGAAGTCCTGGCATGCAGCGAGGATGGCGTAATCGAGGCCTTCTTTCACCCGCAACTGCCGCTGCTTGGCGTGATGTGGCACCCCGAGCGGGAAATGCCTTTCGCCGAGCTGGACGGTCTGCTTCTGAATCGCTGTCTGAACAAGGAATGAGCGTTACATGACACGAGCCATTATCCTTGCCGCCGGGCGCGGCAGTCGCATGGGCGAGCTAACCGCCGAGCAGCCTAAGTGTTTCGCCCGCCTGCACGGTCGCCGCCTGCTGGACTGGCAGCTGGGCGCGTTGCGTGGCGCTGGAATCGAGCGCCTGGGCCTGGTGCGGGGCTATCGCGGTGAATGCTTCGACGAGCCGTTAACCTATTTCGAGAACCCGCGCTGGCAACAGAGCAATATGGTGCGCACGCTGCTGGCCGCCGACGCTTGGCTGGCAACGGAGGCGTGCATCGTCAGTTACAGCGACATCTTCTACAGCGCCGCCACCGTGGCCGCGCTGAGCCGGGTCGAGGCGGACCTGGCGATTGCCTACGATCCGCACTGGTATGCGCTGTGGTCGCAGCGTTTCGCGGATCCGTTGGCCGATGCTGAGAGTTTTCGTCTGGATGCCAATAGCAATCTGGCGACTATTGGCGAGCGCTGCCAAAGCGCCGCCGAGATCGAGGGGCAGTACATGGGCCTGCTCAAGTTCACTCCGGGCGGCTGGACACAGGTGCGTGAGTTGCTGCAGCGACTCGGTGACGACGCGGTGGATCGCCTGGACATGACCAGCCTGCTGCGGCTGCTGTTGCAGGCCGGTATGCCGATTGCCGTGTCGCCGGTGCAAGGGCCGTGGGGGGAGGTGGACGCCGCCGACGACCTGGCGCTCTATCATCGGATTATGCCTCTCGCTGCAATTGCCCCCTGAGTTCTGGAGCTGCCTTCATGCCACTATGTTTCCCCATCGACACGGTGTTGGCCATTCTCAAGCGTTTTCCCCGTCCTGCCGATCCTCTGGAGCAGCAGGCGCTGGAGCGCTTGAGGACGATGGAGGCGCAGGAAGCCGACTCGCTCTGGGAACAGCTGTGCCTGAGGGTGCTGCTCAACCCTGTGTACCTAGAGGCGCTCTGGCCTGACGCCTGTGTGCAGCATCCGGAAATGCGCCAGCTCCTGCAACGCTTGCAGGAACGGCTTTGGGTGCCGGATGTCCGTGTGCAGACGGAGAACGACAGTGCTCAGTGGGTGCTGGAGCAGGGGGATGCCGAGCAGCACGACACCCTGATGCACCGCCTACTTGCTTACCTCAGAAGCGGCAACCCGAACGCCGGTACCCCCTTTGCCTTCCTGGCGCGCTACTACACCTGGCGTGACCTATTGGTGACGCAACTGGTTGCGCCCGAGCGCATCGATCTGGTTGATCGCGTTTTCGCTTTGCTGGATATGCAGAACAAACAGTGGGGTAAGCCCTACTGCGGCGGATACGCCTACCAGGGCTATGCCCGAATCGGCATTGCCGGCGTCAAACCGACCGAGGAGCGCCTGGACGGCTACGCTTTTATTCCCTGGCTGAACGAGGGAATGAGCGTGCTGGAGATCGGCTGTAACAACGGTTTTATGGCCATCGAACTGGCCAGCCGGGCGGGTCTCGTCGATGCGGTGGAATACAACCCCTTTCTCGTCGAGATCGGCCGTATCACCGCTGAAGCGCTGGGCCAGCACAATGTGAATTTCCAGGTCGCAGATTTCAGCAGTTGGAGGCCGAACCGGCGCTATGACGTGGTTCTCTCGTTCGCTAACCACTGCACCATCGACGGAAACCTGGCCGTCGAGTTCGAGAACTTCGTGGCCAAACTCTGGTGTTTGACGCAGGACGATGGCTGGCTGCTGTTCGAGAGTCACAATGTGTTCGGCGCAGGCACTGGCGCGGCAGGCGACGACGGTGACCTGGACCGCAAGTTCGACATCATGGAGCGTTATTTCGAGCTGCAGGACTCCAAGATGACGCGGGCATTCGTGCCCAGTCAGGACATCGACAAGTTGTTTGTCGTTCTGCGTCGGCGCCCAGAGGTGCTCCCTTGCGTTCAGCGCTGCATGAACCTCCCGCAAGCTCGCCAGCGATACAGCTATCAGGGCGAGCCGTTCGCCTGAACCGGTCAGGCAGGTTCAGGCCTCGGGCAGGCTCAGCAGCGCCAGGTGCTTGAGCACCGGATGGATGACGTAATAGGTGTTGCCCTGTTCGGCATCTTGCTGCAGTACCACCGCCAACTCGCCGCTGGCCTGATAGCCACGCAGCACCTCCAGCAGCAGGTCGGCGCGGATCGCCGTGTCGTAGCGGCGGTCGATGTCGGTGCCCAGCGGCGGCGCCGGATAGCGCTTGCGGGCGAGTACCGGGCCGGTGTCGATGTGGGTGTCGAGCAGGATGGCGCTGGCGGCGCAAGTACCTTCCTCCAGCAGGCTGTAGTAGACGGTCGTGCTGCCACGGTATTCGGGTAGCCAGCCGCTGTGTACGTGCAGCAGCGGTATGCCCAGCTCGATCAGTGGCGGCTTGACGATCTGCCCGCCATAGCCAGAGAAGATCACCAGGCGCGGCGCCCGTTCACGCACGGCCTCGATGACCTGCTGAGCGTTGATGTCGCGCGTTTCCAGATAAGTGACCGGTACAGCGCAGTCGGCCAGGGTGCGGCTGAGGGGGATACCCAGATCCGGCAGCAGAACCCCCATCAGCTCGCGAGCCGGCTCGCTCGGTGCTGTGCAGGCTGGTGCCGCCTCGCCGAGCAGCAACGCATGGGACGGCATCAGCCCGTGGGCGGCCAGGGTCTGCACGTAGGCCTGGCTGCGTGCGCTGTGTGCCGCGATCAGCAGAACGTCGTCGAGGTGGGTCATGGGGCGATCTCCACGTTGGCCTGCGTGGCAATACGAGTGACCCAGTCCTGCTCGGCGGCGATCAGCCAGGCGAGTTGAGCGCCATGGGCCGGGGTCAGGCGCGGCTGGATCGAGATCAGGCTATCGATGACCTTGAGCAGGCCATTAAGAAAGGGCAGGGCGCCAGGCTGTTTGGCCTGATGTAGGCACAGTGCGGCGAATTGCAGGTAGAGATTCAGGTCGTCATAGCCGCTGTCGGCGACGGCCTTGAAATCGCTATCGTAGCGACGATGCAGGCGCTTGCTGACTTCGAAGCGCTGTAGCAGGCGTTCGGCCAGACGCCGCTTGCCGGGCGCATCCGCAGCCGCATGCAGCAGCTCGGCCAGCAGCTCGGCTGTATCCTGAGTGTTTGCGCCGTGTTTGGGCGCTACCGGTAACGGTACCACGCGCGCTGACGGTAACTCCTCCAGTGCTGCCTGACGGCTCGCGCGCCAGGCCGGGAAGAAGGCCGCGCCGTGGTACTGGCTGTAGAAGTAGGTGTTGCGTTCTTCGAGCCGATCACCCTGGCTATAGGGGTAGTCGATATCGCTCATGCCACCGATCCCTGTGCCCGCTGGAGGATGTCACGTGCCAGTTCGGCGATGTCGGCCGGATGGCTGGTATCGATTTCCAGATCGGCTGCGGTGGGGGGCGGGAAGGGAATGTCCACGCCCACCATGTCGCTCATCTCGCCGGCCAGCGCCTTGCGGTAGAGCCCCTTGGTGTCGCGTTCGACCAGCGTCTGCATGGGTGGATTAAGGTAGACCTCGTAGTAGTGGCGAAAACGCGTACGGTTCAGCTCGCGCAGATCCGGAAAGACCGACAGGATGCTGCACACCACATTGATTTCCTGCGCATCGAGCCAGGCGCACAGTTCGAAGATGCGCTCGGCGTTGAGGCGTCGCCCAGCCAGGCTGTAGTCCGCAGCCTGGGTGTCCTGGCGGAAGATGCGCCGAACTTCGTCGCCATCCACCAGCAGGGTATTGGGCGTCTGCAGCTTCCATTGGCGGGTTATTTCGCGTCCGAGCGTGGTCTTGCCCGAACCGGACAGGCCGATCAGCCAGATGACCATCAGCCTCTCCCTGCCAGGGAACGGGCGCTGTTGGCGATTGCCACGGCGGCGACCTGGCCGGCATAACCGTAGAATGGCGCGAAGTAGTACTGGCTGAGGGTCTTGCGGATCGGCTGCTGGGCCTCCCACAGGCTGGCATCCTCCAGCAACTCTTCGAGACGGCCGCTGTGCTGGGCGCTAAGGTGCGGCAGGTACTTGCGCAGCCAGATGTCCGAAGAGTCCTCACCCATCAACGGGTCGGTCTCGGCATTGGGCAGGTCGAGCAGCAGCACGTTGCGATCAGTGTAGATGCCGCCGAAGGCAGAGCCGCCGTAGTCGCACAGCAGGAAGTCGGCAAGCTGGAACAGTTCGACGTTGTCAATGTGTTCGCGGATCACGCAGGCAAAGCGCTCCAGCTCGCGCATACGCGCTGGTTCTTCGGTGATGGTGATCGGGTGTGGTTTGACGATCACGTTGTAGCGCGCCTGTAGACGTGCGACGGCAGCGGCGAACAGGTCTATCGAACTCAGCGTGCTCCATGTTGGCAGCCACACCACGGTCTGGCGGCCGGGGTCGAGCTGCAGCTCGGTTAGCCGCGCAGGGCAATCCAGCGGCTGATTGAAGAAACGATCGAAGCGCGGGTAGCCCATCTGAATCTTCAGCGTGTCGTGGCAGAACTCCAGATGCTCGGCCTGATAGGGGCCGAAACAGAGGATGCTGTCGTACACCTGGTTCCAGGGCTGGAAGTTCCAGCCGGCCTTGCCGTTGGCGTACATGAACCTTAGGTTGTAACGGCCAATGGACTTGGGCAGGTAGGGCGAGTCGGGGCCGCGCAGGTAATGCTGTGGGAAGTTTGACACCAAGGTGGTGTAGCGTTCTTTGTTGGCGAGCATTTCGCGAGCGTCGCGCCACGGTAGCCGGTGCTGCTGGCAACCGGCGACCACTGCGTCGATGTCCTGCTGCGTCTTGCCGGTGATGGCGATCTCCACACTGCCTGCCGGCAGATGCTGCCAGACCGCGTGATAGTGATTGAACATCTCAGGGTTGTGAATCAGGAAACCGAAGCGTTCGAATTCTCTAGCCATGCTGTCCAATCCTGGCGATTACCGATGCGCCATGTTACTGGAAATTAACCGGTGGTTGAGACGCTTCTTCCGTGACGCCTTAGGCTAGGCTTGCTACGCTCGAAACTTCTCCCAAAGGCAGTCCATACATGGCATCGATCCATCCGTCCGCGGACGTCAAAAGCCAATCGATCGGCGAGGGCACCTCTGTCTGGCAGTTCGTGGTGATCCTCGCGCAGGCGAGCATCGGCCGCGACTGCAACATCAACGCCCACTGTTTTATCGAGAACGATGTGATGCTTGGTGATCGGGTTACGGTGAAATGCGGCGTGTACCTGTGGGATGGTCTGCGTGTTGGCGACGATGTCTTCATCGGCCCCAATGCCACCTTCACCAACGACCGACTGCCGCGCTCCAAACAATACCCTGAAAGCTTCTCGCAGACAGTGATCGAGCGTGGGGCCTCCATTGGCGCCGCGGCTGTCATCCTGCCCGGCCTGACCATCGGCGCTGGTGCCATGGTCGGCGCCGGCGCGGTGGTGACCCGCGACGTTCCCCCCCGCGCGCTGGTGGTTGGCAACCCTGCACGTATCGTGCGTTACCTGGATGAGTGACATGTTTCCTTTTCTTGATCTGGCCGGGATCAACCGGCGCGATGAAGCGGCATTGACCGAGGCGTTTCAGCGGGTGTTGCGCTCCGGCTGGTATGTGCTCGGCGCCGAGGTCGCCGCATTCGAGGCCGAGTACGCGGCTGCCTGCGGGGTGACGCATGCCATCGGCGTGGGTAACGGCTTGGATGCGCTGACCCTGATCCTGCGGGGCTATCGGCAGCTGGGGCGTCTGGTGGAGGGTGACGAGGTGATCCTGCCTGACAACAGCTTCATCGCCACTGCGCTGGCTGTCAGCGAAGCTGGGCTCACTCCGGTGTTGGTGGAGCCCCATGTGGACACGTTCAATATTGATCCAGCCGCTGTGGAGGCCGCCATTAGTCCGCGCACGCGTGCGGTCATCGCCGTACATCTATACGGACGTCTGGCCGACATGCAGCGTCTACGCGCGATAGCTGACCAGCACGGTCTGTTACTGATTGAGGATGCGGCTCAGGCGCATGGTGCGGTAGACGCCCAGGGGCGGGCGGCTGGCGCTCTCGGCGATGCGGCGGGCTTCAGCTTCTTTCCGGTGAAGAACCTCGGCGCGCTTGGCGATGCCGGTGCATTGACCACCGACGACGATGCGCTGGCCGAACAGGTGCGTAAGCTGCGCAACTACGGCTCCAGTCGCAAGTACGTGCACGAACTGCAGGGCGTCAACTCGCGTCTGGACGAGTTGCAGGCCGCGCTGTTGCGGGTGAAGTTGGTGCGCCTAGCCGACGATGCCCAGGCGCGACGTGACCTGGCAGCGCGTTACCTGGCTGGGATCGACAATCCGTACCTGCATTTGCCTCAGGCCACGCAGGTGCCCGGCAGCCATGTCTGGCACCAGTTCGTCCTGCGTTGCGAACAGCGAGAGGCCTTACAGGCTCATCTCGAACGCAATGGCGTGCCGAGTCTGATCCACTATCCGATCCCCATCCATCGCCAGGCGGCGTACGCCGAGTTCGCCGATCTGGATTTGCCACTCTCGCGATGCCTGGCTGGCGAGGTGCTCAGCTTGCCGCTATATCCGGGGATGGCGGACGAGTGGGTCGAGCAGACCATCGAGGCATGCAACGCTTTCAGCGTCTGAAGAGAAGGTGGTTCGAGTTTTGCTTCGGAGCTACAACACCCTATCGATCATGTTTTCTTGACGCAGTAACTGCATGGGGCTCGGTTACCCGGGTGTGATCGAGAGGCAGTTAGGAATGGGTTTCACCAGCGTATTTGGAGCGCTCTATGTCTCTTCAGCACTGCAAGATCATCGACCTGCCGATCATCGAGGATCGGCGCGGTAATCTCACCTTCATTGAGGGTGGGCGACACATTCCCTTCGACATCCAGCGCGTGTACTACCTCTATGATGTACCCGGCGGCTCTCACCGCGGCGGCCATGCGCACAAGGGGCTGCATCAGTTGTTGATCGCCATGTCGGGCAGTTTCGACATTCTGCTGGACGATGGGCGAACCAAGTTTAAGTACCACCTCAATCGTTCCTATTACGGGCTCTATATTCCGCCAATGATCTGGCGCGAGATCGACAACTTCTCCAGTGGTTCGGTGTGCATGGTGCTGGCGTCCGAGCACTACAGCGAAGACGACTACTTCCGCGACTACGACCAGTTCTCCCTGGCGGCCAACGGCAAGTAAGCCTTCGCCGTCGCATGCCGTCGCCATGGTCCGGCTGGCCGGTTTTTACTTTTTTTGATCGGAGTTTTCTGCATGCCCCAGGGAAGTCATCTGTCAGACGCAGTGGTCAGCGCCAGGGTCGTTCCTGCTAGGAGCGCCAAGGGTTGTGCCGATCTGGCCGAGCTGGCTGCTGCCGAGAGCTGGTCGCCAGCGCCGCTGGAGATGGTGGGGTTCTCCCTGCCTGAGAGCGTGCGCCAGGCTCGGCAACGCATGCTGGCGCAGTACCGTGGATGTTTCCATGACGTGCGCCTAGTCGCTGGCATGGCCGGTATTGGCGACATCGCCCATGGCGAGTATGTCTGCGATGGTGTCTACGACAACCTCGGGCGGTTGAATAACGCCTGGTACGAAAAGCACGGGTTGCGTCTCGATGACAGCGGTGCCTGCGAATTCTTCAGTGGTAAGGGCGAGCCGTTGCAGGTGGCCAGTGCCATCAGCTTCTTCGGCTGGGAAAACGGTAACTATGCGCACTGGCTGAGCGAGAAACTTGGGCGTTTCTACTGGATCGAACAGGCCGACCTGCCGCAGGACACCGTTGTACTGGTCGAGGCCGGCTTGCCTGCCTCTATCATGGACGCTCTGGCCTTGTTCTGGCCGCGCGAGCGTACGGTCTGTGTACAGCCGGGGCGCGCCTGTCAGGTGGACGTGCTGCACCATTTCTCCGACACCGCCGATATCTGGGAGCCGCGTGCAGGCTACGTCTATCGCGGTGACGAATATCATCTCTATCCGCCGGCCGTCGCCTGGATGGCCAGCCGGGTCAGGGCCCGTTGTTCTGCGCTCGATGGCCGGGATAGGGCCTATCTGATCCGACCGCCGGGCGGCAACGGCCGCACCATCGTCAATCAACAGGAGCTGATCCGCCAGCTCAATGGCGAAGGCTTCCAGGCCTTTCAGCCGGAAATGCGCGATTTCGCCTCGCAAGTGCGCGCGCTTGCGGGCTGCGAACTGGCGATTCTGGGCTCTGGTGCGGCGGCCGCCAACCTTCTATGGATGCCCCGGGGCGGCACGCTGGTTATGCTGATCCAGGACAACCCGCAGATGTGGTACTGGTTCTTCCACGCCCTGGCCGCTGCCGTGGGGGTGCGTCTGGTCTATCACCCAGTCAAGGGATTGCCTGGCACCCACAGCGTCGTCTACCACTGGAACGTGGAAATCCCCATCGAGGCACTGCGCCAATGGCTGGCGCAGGATGCGCAGCGCGCCAGCCAGGGGCTGCCGGAGCAGCCCCTGGGCGTCGCGACTCTGCAGGGGGAACTCGCAGGGCGGCGCCGTAGAACGTTGCCCGAACCGCTGCCTGCCGAGCCGCAGGAAGAGGGCGTCGACGTCACCGTAGCGGTGATGTCCTACAACAACGCCGCATTCCTGGCCCAGACCATCGATTCGATCCTGGCCCAGGAGGGTGTGCGGCTTGAGGTAGTGGTCTACGACGACTGCTCGAAAGATGACAGCCTGGACGTGCTGAAACGTTATGCCGGCGAGCCGCGTCTGCATTTCGAAGTCAACGCCCAGAACCTCGGCATGACCGGTAACTACAACAAATGCGTGGCGGCTGGGCGCGGGCGTTATGTGGTGGTGCTGGGTTCCGATGACGTGCTCTACCCAGGTCACCTTGCCTCACTGGTCGAAGCCATGGATGCCAGTCCGCAGGCTGCGCTGGGCTATACCCAGTGTTATTGGATCGACGAGAAGGGTGTGCGGCAGCAGTACGCGGACCACCCGGGGCATCGGCGCGCATCGTATTGCGGTGGGCGCGACGAAGTGATTGATCTGCTGTGCTTCGACAACTACATCACGCCTTCTGCCGCCATGTTGCGCCGTAGCTCGCTGCATCTCGTCGCACTGCCAGAAGGTGGCATCCACCGCCACGACATGCTCGCCGGCGACTGGGAGCTGTGGATTCGCCTGGCTCACGTGGCGCCCGACTTCGTCTTCTTGCGCCAGCCCAGCGTCGGCTACCGAGTACATGGCGGGCAGATATCCAAGAGCTTCTATGGCAGCGACCGACCGCTGCGTGAGCACACCGAAATTCTCGAGCTGTGCTTGGATGACGCGGCGACCCGCGTGCGTATGCGGGACGCCGCGCAACCTATCTGGCAACTCTATCGTCAGCGTATCGAGGCCTACTCGGCGGAGGTCAGGGCGCCGCTGCAAGCGCGCATTGATGCCATACGCCGCGCGCTGCTGGAACAGAGTGCCGATGATTCGGTCGCGCAGTGTTTGTTTTCCATAATTCTCACCACCTACAACCGTCCCGATCTGCTGAAGGATGCTCTGGCAAGCGTTGGCACCCAGACGCTGCGCGATTTTGAAGTCATCCTGATCAACGATAATGGGGAGCCGGTTGAGCACCTGCTGGCGGTCTACGACTTCCCCGTAACCTATATCCGTCAGGGGCGCAATCAGGGCCTGTCGGCCGCGCGTAACGCCGGTCTCAAGCAGGCGCGCGGACGCTATGTCGTCTATCTCGACGACGACGATATATACCTACCCAATCACCTGGTCGTGCTGGCTGAGGCCTTTGAACAGCATCCGGGCAGCGTTATCTATACCGGCGTCGAGTACGTTAACGAAAAGCTGGAGAACGGCCAGCGCATCGAGCTAGGCCGTGGCCAGCCGTTCAAGCACGAGGTGTTTGATCGCGACCGTCTGTTTACGCAGAACTACATCCCGGTCAATACCTGGGCGCATCCGCGCATCATGCTAGGTGAAGTCGGCGAATTTGATACTGGGCTGGCTGCGTTCGAAGACTGGGACATGCTCCTTCGTCTGGCCACGCGCTACCCCTTTGTCCATGTGCCGGTTGTGACTAGCGAAGTTCATACGCGCGAGCAGAGCACCAGTGACGATCACATGCTGGGCCGGGAGCGGAAGAACTTCCCGGCGCTCTATCAACTGCTGTATCAGCGTTACCCCGGTTCGGACAGTGAGGTATTGACGCGTGAGCGCGGGGATATGCTGCTGCGTTTGGGTATCTCCGTAGACAGATGTACTGATGTTCCCACCCTGCAGCGTTGGCTGGCGGAGCGCCTGCCGACCAAGACGGAAAACCGCTTAATTAATCAGTACCTGCAAGAACATGACGGCGGACCGCTGATCGGCATCATCGTGCTCGATCTGGATGGGCAATCAGCGCCGTTGATGCAAACCCTGAAGAGCCTGATCGGCGAGCGCTGCCTGTATGCCACCCTGAAGATCGTGGTGCTGACCAGTAGCGCTGATGTACCGAAGACCTCTGCGGGGGATAAATTGCACTTCGTTCAATTGAGCGACGCAAGCCTGGCAGCACAGATTAACCACGTAGTGAGTGAAAGCGATTTCTCCTGGTTCATGTTGGCCCGCGCCGGCGATGAGTTCACCCCGAGTGGCTTGATGGTCGCAGGGCTGGAGCTGGCGGCAAATCCGGAGTGCCGTGCAATTTATGGCGACCAGTTGCAGCGCTTGCCTGATGGCAGCCTGGGCGGGGCATTTCTGCCGAGCTTCAACCTGGATCTGCTGCTTAGCTTCCCACTGGTCATGGCGCGGCACTGGTTGTTCCGGCGTGATGTGTTTCTGGCTGTCGGTGGTTTTGATGCGCAGTTTGCCGAAGCCCTGGAGTTCGACCTGCTCACCCGGCTGATTGAGGCACAGGGTCTGCTTGGGCTGGGACATGTTGATGAGCCACTGCTGATCACCGATGCGCCTGCGCTGAGGGATAACCCAGATGAGCGGCGAGTGATTGAGCGTCATCTGGCCCAGCGCGGTTATCAGGCGCGGGTTATTCCAGGGCTACCTGCACGTTACCGCATCGATTACGGCCATTCGAATACCCCGCTGGTATCGATCATCATCGCGATTGACGCTTCTTTGGCCTGTCTTCAGCGCTGTCTGGAGAGTCTGCTCGAGAAAACCCGTTACGCACATTACGAGATTCTGTTTGGTGCCCACGATGCACTGGATGCGGATACTCAAGTGTGGTTGCAGGGTATTGCCGGTCTGGCTGATGCCCGGCTCAGGGTTGTCTCGGCGGGCGATATCGTCCAGGCCCAGAACCAGGCAGCCATGGCCGCTCAGGGTGAATACCTGCTGCTGTTGTCCGCTGAGTCGGTGGCGGTGAGTGAAGCCTGGCTGGACGAGCTGCTCAATCATGCGCAACGCCCTGAAGTCGGTGTTGTTGGCGGCAAACTGTTGAGCGGCGATGGGCGTATTGATCAGGCCGGCTTACTGCTCGGGCTGCGGGGGCCTGCTGGCCGGGCATTCGCCGGTGAGGCAATGGACAGTGCGGGCTATCTGCAACGCCTGCAGGTCGACCAGAACTACAGCGCCGTGAGTGATGCCTGTCTGATGGTGCGCGCTGAGATATTTCGTCAGCTCGGCGGGCTGGATACCACGCTGAATGCTTACCGCGATGTCGATTTCTGTCTGCGGGTACGTGCTGCGGGCTACCTGACCGTATGGGCTGCCCATGCAGTGCTGATGCATGAACATGTATATCGAGAACCCGATGTGGCCGAGCAGGACGCTCTCTACGAGCGTCACCTGGCCGACATTGCGCGTGACCCTGCCTATAACCGTAATCTGGCGTTGAGTGGTCGCGGTTTTGATCTGGAAGTCGACTCTGGTCTGACCTGGCGTCCACTGAGCTGGCGCCCGCTGCCAGTGGTACTGGCGCATCCGGCGGACCCCTTTGGTTGTGGTAACTACCGTGTGATAAAACCGTTCTCGGCGCTTAAAGAGAGTGGTGTGGCTGATGGCATGATGTCTATCGGGCTGTTGCAGGTGCCGGACCTGGAGCGCCTTGACCCGGACGTGATCGTGCTGCAGCGCCAGATTGGTGACGAGCGCCTGGACGCCATGCGTCGCATCAAGAAATTCTCGCGGGCATTCACCATTTATGAGCTGGATGATTACCTGCCCAACCTGCCGCTCAAGAGTGTGCATCGTCCGCAGATGCCGAAGGACATACTCAAGTCGCTGCGTAAGGGGCTGAGCTTTGTTGATCGCTTCACAGTATCCACGGCTCCGTTGGCTGAGGCCTTTGCCGGCTTGCATGGCGACATTCGGGTGGTTGAGAACCGCTTGCCGGTGGATTGGTGGAGCGGCCTGTCGCCCATGCGGCGGCGAGGAAGGAAGCCTCGCGTCGGTTGGGCGGGTGGCGTTAGCCACACCGGTGATCTGGAACTGATCACTGATGTGGTCAAGGAGCTGGCAGGTGAGGTCGAGTGGGTGTTTATGGGCATGTGCCCGGAAGTAATCCGTCCTTACGTGCATGAGATGCATGTGGGCGTTGCAATTGATCTGTACCCGGCCGCGTTGGCCAGCCTGGATCTGGACCTTGCTTTGGCTCCGGTCGAGCAGAATCTGTTCAATGAATGCAAAAGCAACTTGCGTCTTCTTGAATACGGCGCTTGTGGCTTCCCGGTTATCTGCAGTGATCTGGTGTGTTACCAGGGGGCGTTGCCGGTAACCCGGGTGAAAAATCGCTTCAAGGACTGGGTCGACGCAATTCGCATGCACATCAGTGATCTGGACGCGAGTGCCAGGATGGGTGATGAGCTGCGCAGGCAGGTGCAGGACGGCTGGATGCTCGACGGGGAAAACCTTGAGGTGTGGAGAGCCTCATGGTTGCCTGATTGATGCCGACAAAGTGCTAGCGAGGGTTCAGGCTGAAGGAATGGGCTGTTTTTGTATGTGAAGAACTCGGTTTTTGCCGTCGGGATGTCGGCAGATACCAAGTTTTTCTCGGCTTTGCTGCTTAAGTAATTGTTCTGTTTGTGGAAAAAAAAATAGAACGAGTTGCTAAAGCTGCTCCTAAGGCCGCCGATATAAAGATCGAATGCGAACTTTATGGGGCGTCTGAGCAAAGCAGGCCCGAAGCTCGCAGGCTCAGACAATCTCAGTAGCACGGTCCTTTGGAGGCAAACACCATGGCCCTTACAGTCAACACAAACGTAGCGTCACTCAACACTCAGCGTAACCTCAATAGCTCATCCAAAGGCTTGGATACTTCGTTGCAGCGCCTGTCCACAGGCTTCCGCATCAACAGTGCCAAGGATGACGCCGCCGGCTTGCAGATTTCCAACCGTCTGACCAGCCAGATCAACGGTCTGAACGTTGCGACCCGTAACTCCAACGACGGCATCTCCCTGGCGCAAACCGCTGAAGGTGCACTGCAGCAGTCGACTGGCATTCTGCAACGTATCCGTGACCTGGCCCTGCAATCGGCTAACGGTTCCAACGGTGCGCTTGAGCGTGCGGCCCTGCAAGGCGAAGTGTCGCAGTTGCAACAAGAACTGAACCGTATTTCTGAAACCACCAGCTTCGGTGGTCGTAAGATTCTTGACGGCAGCTTTGGCTCTCAAGCTTTCCAGGTTGGTGCTAACGCATACGAAACTATCAGCGTTTCGATCGGTTCTGCTGCAACTGACCGTATCGGTATCAACCGTTTTACCACTGATGGTGCAGCCGCTACTGCTACTGCTTCGGGTGCTGCGTTCAGTGCTACCTCGGGCAGTGCATACGGCAGTGCGTCTTTCAATATCAACTCAAAACTGTCCGACGGCGACGTAGCCATTGCTGGTGCAGCCAGCGGCTCGGCGAGTGAAGTGGCTCGTGCAATCAACTCCAAGAGCGATGAAACTGGCGTAACTGCCAACGCTCGTACCGTTGCTACGTTGGGTGGTATTACTGCCTCGGGTACTGTTTCCTTCGACCTGTCTGGCCTGACCAGCAAGTCGCTTGATACAGACTCTTCCTCCGTATCAGCAGTAGTGGATGACATTACAAACCTGTCCTCGCTGGCAGATGCGATCAACCGCGAGACTGGTAAAACTGGTATCTCTGCAGTATCGAAAGGTAGCACCATTGAACTGGTTAGCTCCCGTGGTGATGCCATCAGCATCAGTAACTTTGCAGGCTCCGGCGGTGCTACTCTGCAAGCGAAGAGCTTCGATGGTGAAACTGATGTGGGTACTGCTGCAACTATCGTGGCTGGTGGTGGTGCGCGCGCAGACGGTCAAGTTCAACTCGAAGCTGCTGATGCCTTCAGTGTGAATGGCTTGACTGGTGGTCTAGGTACTGATGGTTTCAGTGAGCTGGATGCGGTTAACAGCATCGACATCAGTACGGCGACGGGTGCTCAGGACGCTCTGGGTATCATCAACGGTGCGATTTCCAACATCGATAGCCAGCGTGCCCAGCTCGGTGCTGTTCAAAACCGTTTCGAGAACACTATCTCGAACCTGCAGAACATCTCTGAGAACTCTGCTGCTGCTCGCAGCCGGATTCGCGACACTGACTTTGCTGCTGAAACTTCGGAACTGACCAAAAATCAGATCCTGCAGCAGGCCGGTACCGCGATTTTGGCTCAGGCTAACCAGTTGCCACAGGCTGTACTCAGCCTGCTCGGTTAAGGGTAAAAGCGCTAGACTGCGGGGAGAAGGGCTTAGCTCTTCTCCCCGTTCCCTCATTCTGAGGAGAAAGTTATGGACATTGGTTCTATTCAAGGTTCGTCTGCATCCACCGCTGTTGCTTCCAAAGCAGAGCGTGCGCCAAATGGCTCTGCCAAAGTTGTGGCTGATGCTGTTGAGCGTAAGCCTTCTGAAGACGCTGCAACCGCAAGTGCCACAAAGGTTGAAAATGGCTCCGCGGCCTCTCGCGAAGAGGTCGAAGCTGCAGTTGCGACGATTCAGGACTTTGTCCAATCGGTTCGTCGTAGCCTGAACTTCTCCCTTGAAGAGGGCAGTGGGCGTGTAGTGGTCAAGGTGACCGATGCAGGGTCGGGTGATGTAATCCGGCAAATCCCTTCTGAAGAAGCGCTGCAGTTGGCAGAGAATCTTTCGGAGGTTCGTAGTTTGTTATTCAAAGCTGAGGCCTAGCCAACAAGGTTGGCACAGCTTTTGACTGTTAACGCTTATCTAGCGTGTTGCAGTCATTATTTTGGCGAGGTGAAGCATGGTCGGGATTACGGGCATTGGCTCAGGAATCAAAATCGACGAAATCGTCACAGCGTTGGTCAATGCCGAAAGGGCACCCAAGACCAGTCAGTTGGACCGTCTCGAGAAGACCACCGTTGCGCGCATCTCGGCCGTGGGCTCGCTAACCAGCGCGCTGAATACCTTCAAAACTGCCGTCGACTCGCTGAATAAGGCTTCCTTGTTCGAGTCGCGAACGGCGAGCTCATCCAACACCAGTGCCCTAAAGGTTACTGCCGCAACCACTGCCCCAGCAGGCAACTACAACGTTCAGGTCAAGCAGCTGGCGACCAGCAGCAAGGTGGCGCTGCAGTCGGTTACTGGTGGCAACGCCGCCACATTTAACAGCGGTTCGCTGACTATTTCTGCGGGCAGCTCGAGCTTCAACGTCAACATTACTTCCAGCAATAACACCCTGGCCGGTATGCGCGACGCAATCAATGAAGCCGGCAAAAGCAGCGGTGTGAGTGCCACGATCATCACTGATGATTCAGGTTCGCGGCTGGTTCTGAGCTCCACCAAGAGTGGTGCGGGCAAAGACATTCAGGTCGTGGCCAACGAAGACAATGTGACGGCTGGAGCCAACGCGTTGACGTCTCAGGCGTTTACTCCAACGGTTGACCCCGGCAATGCCGATGCCTTCCTTAAGCCCAACTCCACTACGGGGGCTGGTGGTGTTATCACCAAGGCCCAGTCGGCCAAGATATCCATTGATGGTTTGGAATTGGTTCGCGACACCAACCGCATTGAGGACGCGCTAGAGGGCGTAACTCTTGATCTCACTGCGGCGCAGAGCTCTACAGATTTGGCTGATGGGAAAACCATCAGCGTTACTGTTGGGGTCGATAAAAGCGGTGTGAAAACCAACCTGCAGAAGTTTGTTGATGCATACAACGCGTTGATCAGTACGACTTCTCAGCTGACCGCCGTTGTGCCGGTCGATGGTGGTAAGCCGGTAACGGGCCCTTTGCTCGGTGACTCATCTATACGCAATGTGCTGTCCAGTTTGCGCAATGAAATGGTCAATATGACCGGTGAGGGCGGGGTTCGTGCACTGGCAGATTTGGGGATTACGTCTGATTGGAAAACCGGTCAGCTCAAGATTGATGACACAGCACTAACTAAAGCGCTGGACGGCAATTTCGATCAGGTTGCCGGTTACCTCGCAGGCGATAATGGACTGATGGGGCGTCTGTCCACATCTGTTGGCTCATATGTGGGAGCCACGGGTGTGCTTAAGCAGCGTACTGATGCATTGCAGGTTACCAAGCAGAGTGTCGATGAGCAGCGCAAAGTATTGGCTGTTCGAGTCGAGAGTCTGCAGACGCGTCTTTATGCTCAGTACAACGCCATGGACTCCCTTGTTGGCCGGCTAAAACAAACCAGTGAAAGCCTGGCCAATCAACTCGCCAGCCTGCCAGGTTTCGTGAGAAAGGATAAGTAATGAGCAAGAAGCCGATTGATACCTACAAGCAGGTCAATACCAGCCACGATGTTTCGCCCTATCGCACCGTTCAACTGCTGCTTGAGGGGGCGCTGCAAAGGGTAATGCTGGCCAAGCATGCTCAGGTTGAGGGGGATGCCGAGATTCGCGGCATGGCCGTTGGCAGCACTATCACCATCCTCGGCGTATTGCAGGCCAGCTTGGACAAAGAACTGGGTGGTGAAATTGCCGAGAACCTGGATTCGCTTTACGACTACATGACGCGCCGGTTGGCCGGTGTAGCGCTCGACAGTACACCGCGTACTCTGGATGAAGTTCAGGCGCTGCTTGAGCAGATCAAGAGCGCTTGGGATGCCATCGGCCCAGAGGTTGAGCCGGCTGTAGGAAACTGATTTCGTTGCTAAAGCTTTGCTCTGTAGCGCCGATACCCAAGGTATCCAGCAAACAGAACAGCGAGAACAACGATGAACGCGATGGCGGCCCTCAAGCAGTATCAAACCGTCAACACCCAGGCTCAGGCAATTGAAGCCAGCCCGCATCGATTGATCCAGATGTTGATGGAGGGCGGGCTCACCCGCTTGGCTCAAGCTCGCGGCGCCATGGAGCGTAATCAGGTTGCCCTTAAGGGAGAGCTGATCAGCAAAGCCATCGGTATCATTGGTGGCTTGCGCGAAGGCCTTAATCTGGAGCAGGGCGGTGAAGTTGCTGCCAATCTGGATAGCCTTTACGAATACATGGCCACACGTTTGGTTGATGCCAATGTGCAGAATGAAATAGCGCCGCTGGATGAAGTTGCAGGCCTGTTGCGTAATGTAAAAGCTGGCTGGGATGCCATCGCTGAGTGATGCTGTTTCCCGCCTGAGGAATTGTTTATGAGTTCATCCGTGCAGCGTCTAGAAGAAACCGGTAGCGCCTTGCGTACCGCGTTGGCTACCCAGGACTGGGCCGCCATTGGCGAGCTGGATCTGCAATGCCGCCAGGCCGTTGACGAGGCTATGGTCGAGTCTGCCAGTGATGAGGAAACCCTGCGTGCGCGTATGCAGGAGTTGCTGGATCTTTATCGCGAGCTGGTTAACGTTTGCCAAGCCGAGCAGCAGCGCTTGGCCAATGAGCTCGTTCAACTGAACCAGTCGCAACAAGGCGCCAAGGTCTATCAGCTGTTCGGTTGATTAACTGTTTTCGGTCGATGCTGTCCGGTATCGACCTTCTGGTAAATATCTGCGTTCTGCCCGGTCTTTCCCCCTTCTTTGTTAAACAGCTGCTTAGTCTGCTTGGCGGATACAATAAAAAGCACGCCATAAAATTGACTATTAACAAAAAATTGACTTAACTAGTGGCCAATTGCCGGCGCTGGATCGAGTGGTGTTTGGGCAGCGGGCGCGTTTTTCACTCCAGGATCAGTAAATAAATTATGTGGCGTGAAACCAAAATCCTCCTGATTGACGATAACAGCGAGCGCCGTCGTGACCTGACGGTGATCTTGAATTTTCTCGGTGAAGATCATCTGGCCAGCGACAGCCAGAACTGGCGTCAATGCGTCGCGGAATTGGCGTCCAGCCGTGAAGTGCTTAGCGTGGTGCTTGGCGAAGTGAAGGCCAAAGGCGGCGTGCTGGACATGCTCAAGCAGCTAGCTGCCTGGGATGAGTTCCTGCCAACGCTGTTGATTAATGATCAGGTGGCTGCCGAGTGGCCGGAAGAACAGCGCCGCTGCGTATTGGCGACGCTGGAAATGCCGATGAGCTACAACAAGCTGCTCGACTCCCTGCACCGCGCCCAGGTGTATCGCGAGATGTACGACCAGGCCCGTGATCGTGGCCGTCAGCGCGAGACTAATCTGTTTCGCAGTCTGGTCGGCACCAGCCGTGCCATTCAGCAGGTGCGGCAGATGATGCAGCAGGTTGCCGATACCGAGGCCAGCGTGCTGATCCTTGGCGAGTCGGGCACCGGCAAGGAAGTGGTCGCGCGCAACCTGCATTACCACTCCAAGCGCCGTGAAGCGCCGTTTGTGCCGGTCAACTGCGGTGCGATTCCCGCCGAGTTGCTAGAGAGTGAATTGTTCGGTCACGAGAAGGGTGCTTTTACCGGTGCGATTACTAGCCGGGCAGGGCGCTTTGAGCTGGCCAATGGCGGCACTCTATTTCTCGATGAAATCGGTGACATGCCGCTGCCCATGCAGGTAAAGCTGTTGCGCGTGTTGCAGGAGCGCACCTTCGAGCGGGTGGGCAGCAACAAGACCCAGAGCGCCGATGTGCGGATCATCGCCGCCACCCACAAGAATCTCGAAAAGATGATCGAAGACGGCAGCTTCCGTGAGGACCTGTATTACCGCCTCAACGTCTTCCCGATCGAGATGGCCCCGCTGCGTGAGCGTATCGAGGACATCCCGCTGCTGATGAATGAGCTGATCTCGCGCATGGAGTTCGAGAAGCGCGGCTCTATCCGCTTCAACTCGGCGGCGATCATGTCGCTGTGCCGGCATGACTGGGCGGGTAACGTGCGCGAGCTGGCCAACCTGGTCGAGCGTATGGCGATCATGCATCCCTATGGCGTTATTGGCGTGGGCGAGCTGCCGAAGAAATTCCGCCATGTCGACGATGAAGACGAGAACATGGTGGCCAGCCTGCGCGATGAGCTGGATGAGCGCGCGACTATCCTGGCCGGTCTACCGGGTGTGGATTCGATGGCCATGCTGCCGCCGGAAGGCCTGGACCTGAAGGATTACCTGGGCAACCTTGAGCAGGGCTTGATTCAACAGGCGCTCGACGATGCCAGTGGTGTGGTGGCGCGTGCTGCCGAGCGTTTGCGCATTCGGCGCACCACCCTGGTCGAGAAGATGCGCAAGTACGGCATGAGCCGGCGTGATGATGAGGGGCTGGACGACTGACCTTTCTGCGCCAGGCAATCGTCAGTGACTTGGCGCTGCCCCCCCTAATAAAGCCGAAGGTTTGACGAAACCTTCGGCTTTGTTTTTTATGGTATTGATTTAAAGGGACATTTTTTCAGGCACGGGTATTGCTATCTCTCTTGCAACTGACTGTCTTATGACGGCTCGCTGCGCGAGAGAGAACCATGAACGCCAACGCCCAACGCCCTGAAGAATCCGAAGCGCCTGCTCCCGTGGAGCAGGCCAGCCGTGCCGGGCTCGAACAGGCCTTTGCCTTGTTCAACCAGATGTCGACTCAGCTCAGCACCAGCTACAGCATGCTGGAGGCGCGGGTGACTGAACTCAAGGGCCAGTTGGCGCTGGTCAGTGCCCAGCGTATGCAGGAGCTGGCCGAGAAAGAGCGTCTGGCTCATCGTCTGCAGAGCCTGCTGGATCTGCTGCCCGGTGGGGTGATCGTCATTGATGGCCAGGGCGTGGTGCGTGAGGCCAACCCGGTGGCGCGTAATCTGCTCGGCCAGCCGTTGGTGGGCATGCTCTGGCGCCAAGTCATCGCGCGCAACTTTGCCCCGCGTGAGGATGACGGCCACGAAATCTCCCTGAAGGATGGGCGGCGCTTGTCGATTGCCACCCGCTCACTGCACGCCGAACCTGGCCAGTTGGTGCTGCTGACCGACCTGACAGAAACCCGGCGCTTGCAGGATCAATTGTCCCGCCATGAGCGCTTGTCTGCCTTGGGCCGCATGGTCGCTTCTCTGGCTCACCAGATTCGTACGCCACTTTCCGCTGCACTGCTCTATGCAAGCCACCTGACCGAGCAAGTGCTGCCAGTTGAGCAGCAGCAGCGTTTTGCCGGCCGCCTGAAAGAGCGCCTGCACGAGCTGGAGCATCAGGTGCGCGACATGCTGATCTTTGCCCGTGGCGAGCTACCGCTGCCGGACCGCCTGGCACCCAAGGCACTGTTCGATGCGTTGCGCAGCGCTGCCGAACCCCATGTGCTGGATATGCAGGTGCGCTGGCAGTGCGACAGCCGCGCCGGCGAGTTGTTGTGCAACCGCGACACCCTGGTTGGCACCGTGCTCAATCTGATCGAGAACGCGATTCAGGCCGGTGGTCGTGAGGCGCGTCTGAAGATTCATCTGTATCAGCGCGGTGAAACGCTGCGTCTGTGCATCAGCGACAACGGCCCAGGCATCGACAGCGCGACGCTGGCGCGGCTTGGCGAACCCTTCTTTACCACCAAAACCACCGGTACCGGGCTTGGCCTGGCCGTGGTCAAGGCAGTGGCGCGCGCCCATCAGGGCGATGTGCAGCTGCGTTCGCGGCCGGGGCGTGGCACCTGCGCCATTATCACCTTGCCGCTGCTTGGTGCTACGCACCCTTTGATTCAGGAGTAACCATCCATGGCGAGCAAAATTCTGTTGGTCGAAGATGACCGCGCCTTGCGCGAGGCACTGGCCGATACCCTGGCGCTGGGTGGGCATGATTACCGCGCGGTGGACTGCGCCGAAGCGGCGCTGCTGGCGATTGCCGAAGAGCCGTTTGGCCTGGTGGTCAGTGACGTAAATATGCCCGGCATGGATGGCCACCAGTTGCTCGCGCAGATTCGTCAGCGCCAGCCGCAACTGCCGGTGCTGCTGATGACCGCTTTCGGCGCGGTGGAGCGTGCGGTGGATGCCATGCGCCAAGGCGCGGCGGATTATCTGGTCAAACCATTCGAGCCAAAGGCCTTGCTGACCCTGGTAGATCGGCATGCGCTGGGCCGAGTTTCTGCCGGTGAGCAGGACGGCCCGGTCGCCGAGGAACCTGCCAGCGTGCAACTGTTGGCCCTGGCCACGCGGGTGGCACAGAGCGACTCTACGGTATTGATCACGGGTGAATCGGGTACCGGTAAAGAGGTGCTGGCGCGTTTTATCCACCAGCAGTCGCCACGTGGCAGCAAACCTTTTATTGCAATCAACTGCGCGGCGATTCCGGACAACATGCTTGAGGCCACGCTGTTTGGTCACGAGAAGGGCGCATTTACCGGGGCCATTGCTAGTGCGCCGGGCAAGTTCGAACTGGCCGAGGGCGGCACCATTCTCCTCGACGAAATTTCCGAGATGCCGCTGGGCCTGCAGGCCAAGCTGTTGCGCGTGCTGCAGGAGCGTGAGGTGGAGCGGGTGGGCGCGCGCAAGCCGATTACCCTGGATATCCGCGTGCTGGCCACCAGTAACCGCGATCTGGCTGCGGAAGTGGCGGCGGGGCGCTTCCGTGAAGACCTCTACTATCGCCTGTCGGTGTTTCCGCTGGCTTGGCGACCGCTGCGTGAGCGTCCGGCGGACATCGTGCCGCTGGCCGAGCGCTTGCTGGCCAAGTACGTGAAGAAAATGAACCACGCGCCGATTCGGCTTTCCCCGCAGGCGCAGATGAGCCTGATGAGTCACAGCTGGCCGGGCAATGTGCGTGAGCTGGATAACGCCATTCAGCGCGCGCTGATCCTGCAACAGGGCGGGCTGATTCAGCCGCAGGATCTTTGCCTGCTGGCGCCTATTGGTTCGGCCGTTACGCCACCTGCACAGCCGCTGTTGGCGGTGGTGGTCAATAGCGCACCTGCGCCGCAGGACGCCTCGCCGGCAGAGGCGGGCGCCTTGGGCGATGACCTGCGCCGGCATGAGTTTCAGATGATTATCGATACCCTGCGTGCCGAGCGTGGCCGGCGCAAGGAAGCTGCCGAGCGCCTGGGCATCAGCCCACGCACCTTGCGCTATAAACTGGCGCAGATGCGTGATGCCGGGATGGATGTGGAAGGTTATCTATTTGCCAGCTGAGCCCCGGATTGCACGAGCACTCGAGATCAGGTGTAGGGTGGGTGACGCTTTACCCATCCACCAACAGAGGCCTTATGGTGGATGAAAAGAGCGTCATCCACCCTACAGCTCGCTAAGCGCTGTACCTGATAACGGGGTAGGCCGTAAATCGGACTACCCCGTTTGCGTTGGCGGATCAGTCTTTCCAAGGTTCTGGCGCACCCAGCAGGCGGCCCATGGCGCCGTATAGCCCTAGCTCCTTGAGCACGGCCAGTTCACCCTCGGTTTCCACCATCTCGGCAATCAACGGCAGGTCGATGCTATTGGTGGCGCGGAACACTGCTTCGATAAACATGCGTTTGTCGCTTTCCTGATCGATGGCGCGGATATAGGTGCCGTCGAGTTTCAGGTAGGCCAGGCCCAGGTGGGTCAGGTTGCCGATCAGGCTGAAGCGTCCGCCGAAGTGCTGCAGGCCCAGGCTGAAGCCGGTGCCACGGATGCCCTGGCTAAGCGCTTCCAGCTCAGCCGCAGGCGGTAGGTGACGCTCGTCTACTTCCAGGGTCAGCAGGCTAGCCTGCTGCGGGTGCTGCCTGAGGATGTCGAACATGCGCTTGAGGGTTTCGGTGTCGCGCAGGGTCGCGGCCGACAGACTCAGGGCCAGTGGCGCCGCATGCTGGCTGAGGTGCGCCAGGCTGTGCTCAAGCATGGCCAGGTCAAAACGCGCGGTCCAGCCCAGACGTTCGATCCAGGGCAGGAAGCGCCCGGCGGCAATCGCTTCACCCTGTGGATCAAGCAGGCGTGCCAGCACCTTGTGGTGCAGCAGCCGGTTGCGATCCGCGCATTGCGTGACGGGCTGGAAATACAGCTGCAGCTTGCGCTTGTTCAGCGCGTCGTCGATCCAGGTGCGCCAGTCGTGCAGGCCTTGAGTCGGTTGCGCGTTGTAGTCGTCCAGGCGCACCCAGTCGCGGCTCGGGTCGTTCTGTGCTTGCGCCAGGGCCTGATCGGCGCGGCCGATGACTTGGCCGGGTTCTTCACCCGGGCGGAAGGCGGCAATGCCCATGTGGGCCACCGGCGTGCAGTCGCTGGCGCCGGTCTGGCGCAAGCTTTCCAGGCCGGTGTGCAGCTCGCCGGCGAGCAGGTCGGCTTCTTCACTGCCAATGCCGGGGGCCAGCAGGCTGAATTCGCCGCCCCGGCTGCGTGAGGCCAGCCAGTCCGAGCGGTTGGTCTGGTTGAGCAGGCGCTTGAGCAGCTCGCCGATAGCGGCAATCAGCGCGTCGGTCTGCTGGCCGCCGAGGCGCTGGTTGAGCCCGCCAAGGTCATTGACCCGCAACAGCAGCAGATAGCCTTCGGCATTCTGCTCACTGACCACTAACTGGTGGGCTAGGCGGATATCGAACAAGCGGCGGTTGGCCAGGCCGGTGATGCTGTCTTGGTAGGCCTCTTCACGCAGTTTTTCGCTGCGCGCGGCTTCTTCGGCGAACAGGGTCTTCAGCTTTTCCACCATCTGGTTCATGGCGGTGACCACGCGTTTGAGCTCGGGGGTGCGCGGCACTTTTGGCAGGGTGAGAAATTCGCGGCGGGTGATGGCCTGGGCCTGTTGCACCATGTTGTCCAGCGGGCGCAGTTGGGTGCGCAGCAGCCAGCCGCCGAGTATGGCGCTGACCAGGCCGCAGAGCAGCAGCCAGATCAGGCTGCCAATGGCGCTGTCCCAGAGTTTGGCCAGGGCGAATTGTGGGTGGCTGAGCACCTCGACCCGCGCGGCCTGTTCCCAGCCGCGCATGATCAGCGCATCGCCGCCCTGGGGCTGCAGGTTCACCAGCTCGCTGAACCAGGCCGGGACGGTCTCGGTGCTGGCATCGTCGCTGCGCCGTTCGACTATCACCTCGTCATTGGGGATGCGCACCACGCGGATGCTGGTGAAGTAGCCGCTGTCGAAGATCGAGCTGACCATCAGCTCGATCATCGCTGGGTCATCCACGTGCGGGGTCATCGACAGGCCCAGCGCGGTTGCGGCGTCCTGGGCGTGGGAGCGCAGCTGGCTGAGCAGTTGTTCGCGGGAGCTTTCCACCCCGGCGATAAAACTACCGGTAAAGGCCACTACCAGGAACAGGCAGATGGCGAGAAATAGCTGCTTGAGTAGAGACATAGGTTCCTCCTAGCCTTCGCCGATGGCGAAGCCCTCCGTGCGCATTTTTTTCAAGATGTCCTGCCAGCGCGAGAGCTTTTTGGAATCGCTCTTTTTGCTATTGGAACCAGCGAGATAGAGCCCTTCGGCATTGAATGCATAGACCGGCAGCAGGTCTTTGCGCTGCGAGGCGGGTTTTATTTCATTGATCAGATTGTCCAGCACCAATGGCTCTGCACCGGGGCTGGCGTAGTAGGTCAGCACCATATGCGCCTGGTTGTAATTGAGTGCTTTGACGTAGGTGATGCGCAGCTTGTCGCTGGGGATGCCGAGGCGGCGCAGGGTGAAGTATTTGGCGATGGAATAGTCTTCGCAATCGCCGGCACCCTTGACCAGCATCTCGATGGGCGTGGCCCAGTAGTCGTTCTGTTTCCACAGGCGGATATCGTCGACAAAACGGATCTGCCGGTTGAAGAAGCGATTGACCTCGGTGAGCTTGTCTCTTTCGCTGCTATTGGCGCTGGCCTTGATTTGCGCCTCCCAGGCCTGAATGCGCTGCTTGGCTGCGCCGAGGTTGCCATAGCGACTTTCGGCATTTTGCAGGATGACGCCGAAGTCCCAGTTGGCCAGGGCGCTGGCCAGACCGATCAGCAGGATGCAGCCGCCCAGCAACGCTCGGTTGAGGCGCTTGAACCATCCATGAGTGAGCTGACGGGGTGGCATGTACCGCGCCTCGGCCGGAGATTGGGAAAGTCTAGGTGGTGCTGCTGATTTTTGCCGCGCTGAATATACCGAATGTCGGCTGGCGTGGTGCTTAGGCTTTGTTTCGAGTTTTCTGGCTGAGGATATACAGGCTAACCAGCACCGCGCTGGTCAGCATAAAGGCCCTGGCCCAGAACAGCGGCACCAGGTAGCACGACAGGCCGATACTCAGCCACATCAGGCTGATGGCGTAGACCTTACCCTTGAGCGGGATGCCCTGGCCTTCGAGGTAGTCGACGATCCACGGGCCAAGTTGGCGGTGATTGACCAGCCACAGGTAGAAACGCTTCGAGCTGCGCATAAAACAGGCGGCAGCCAACAGCAGAAAAGGCGTGGTGGGCAGCACGGGAAGGAAGATACCGATGACCCCCAGCGCCACGCTCAGCCAGCCGATGGCCAGCAGAACGTAGCGAATGACGGGGTTGCGCTGCTCTTGAACGGGCGGCACCGGAATCTCACGCGCCATGGCGCGTGCTTAGTGGTGGCGGGGCTTCAGGAGGGCCGGCTTTTCTTCCGGCGCATTGCACAGCAGAAACAGCGCGGTCAGCAGTTCAGGGATCTGCTCAACCATGCTGTCGACCAGGTCGCGGTCCCGAGCGATCTCGGCGAATTCAGGCTGTTCGTCGAATAGGCCGGAACCGACCATGATCGGCAGCAGCAGCTCGCTGACTTCATCTTCAGCGTCGTCGAACCACACCGCTTCACGCAGGAACACCCCTTCCATAAAGCCAATGCACCAGCCGCGCAGGTCGGAATCGTCCGGATCTTCGCCCAGGTCCAGGTCGCAGGGCACATCGGGTTCATCGTCGCTGGCCAGTTGGCGGGCGATATGGCTTTGCAGCTGGATCAGGGTGGCTTCGATCTCTTCACGCTCGGCGTCACTGCGGTAATGCGGCGCCTCGGAGAACAGCGCGTCAATCCACTCGCGTTCCGGCACTGGCTGTGGGCAGATCGACAGAGCGGTCAGGTAGCCGTGGGCGGCGATGTAGTCCAGTGCCTCTTCATGCAGCTCATCGGCATCGAGGAAGGCTTGCAGGCGGGAGAGTTGCTCGGCGAAGGACATCGGGGGCTACCTTGAAGGAGTAAACGAGGGTCGATTCTAGTCGACCGCAGCCACAGCGGCCATAGCCGCAGGCCATGGGCGGCGAAAATCGGATCAAACTCCGCCATGCCTGCGCGTGCCCAAGCGGCACTTGCGTATAATGCGCGGCTTGTTTCGGAGACCTTTCATGCTCGAGCACGCGCAACGCATCCTCAAAGACGTATTCGGCTACGACAGCTTCCGTGGCCGTCAGGGTGCGATTATCGAGCGCGTGGCCAGTGGCGGCGATGCCCTGGTGCTGATGCCCACCGGCGGCGGCAAGTCGCTGTGTTTTCAGGTGCCGGCCCTGCTGCGCGATGGACTGGCGGTGGTGGTGTCGCCGCTGATTGCACTGATGGATGATCAGGTTGCCACCCTCGATGAGCTGGGCGTGGCTGCAGTGGCACTGAACTCAACCCTGAGCGCCGATGAACAGCGCGAGATCGCCGAGCGGATCAAACGCGGCGAAATCAAGATGCTCTACCTAGCCCCCGAGCGGCTGGTGCAGCCGCGCATGCTGAGCTTTCTGCAGAACCTCGAGATTGCCCTGTTCGCCATCGACGAGGCGCATTGCGTGTCGCAGTGGGGACATGACTTCCGCCCGGAATACCTGCAGCTGGGCCAGCTCGCCGAGCTGTTCCCCAACGTGCCGCGCATCGCCCTGACCGCTACGGCGGATATGCGTACGCGCGAGGAAATCGTTCAGCGTCTGCATCTACAGAATGCCGAGCGTTTTTTATCGAGTTTCGACCGACCGAATATCTTCTACCGCATCGTGCCCAAGGAGCAGCCGCGCAAGCAGCTGCTGAATTTCCTCGCGGCGCGCAAGGGCGATGCTGGCATCGTGTATTGCCTGTCGCGTAAGAAGGTCGAAGAGGTTGCCGCCTTCCTCTCTGAGCAGGGCTTCCCAGCCTTGCCGTACCACGCTGGCCTAGCCAACGAGCTGCGTGCCTATCACCAGAAGCGTTTTCTCAATGAGGAAGGGCTGATCATGGTCGCAACCATCGCCTTCGGCATGGGTATCGATAAGCCCAACGTGCGCTTTGTTGCCCACCTCGATTTGCCGAAATCCCTGGAAGCCTATTATCAGGAAACCGGTCGCGCCGGCCGTGACGGCCTGCCGGCAGATGCCTGGATGGCCTACGGCCTGCAGGATGTGATCTTCCTCAAGCAGATGCTTAACAACTCTGAAGGCGACGAACGCCACAAGCGCGTGGAGCAGCACAAGCTTGATGCCATGCTCGCGTTGTGTGAGGAAACCCGCTGCCGGCGCCAGGCGCTGCTGGCCTATTTCGACGAAGACATGCCGCAGCCCTGCAGTCATTGCGACAACTGCATCGACGGTGTGCAGACCTGGGATGCCACCGAGCCGGCGCGCCAGGCGCTGTCGGCTATCTATCGCACCGGTCAGCGCTATGGCGTGGGGCACCTGGTCGATGTGCTGCTTGGTCGCGACAACGAAAAGATCCGCGGCGTGGGCCATCAGCACCTGGCGGTGTTCGGTATCGGCAAGGTGCTGGCCGAAGGTGAGTGGCGTTCGCTGTTCCGTCAGTTGGTGGCGCGCGGTTTGGCCGATGTCGACCTCGAAGGCTTTGGTGGTCTGCGGCTTTCTGACAGTTGTCGGCCTTTGCTCAAGGGCGAGGTCAGTCTGCAGCTACGCCGCGATCTGAAACCGCAGCAAAGCGCCAAGGCCTCCAGCAGTGCCGCCAGCCAGCTGGTGCGTGGTGAAGAGCGCGGCCAGTGGGAAGCGCTGCGTGCCTTGCGCCGCAAGCTGGCGGAAGAGCATGGCGTGCCGCCTTATGTGATTTTCCCGGATGCCACTTTGCTGGAGATGCTGCGCAGCAAGCCCAGTACCCTGGCCGAGATGGCGCGGGTCAGTGGCGTCGGCGCGCGCAAACTGGAGCGCTATGGCGAGGCCTTCCTGGCCGTGCTTGGTGCGGATGATGAAGCGCCGCGTGCGGTGGTCGACTTGCGCCATGAACTGGTCAGCCTGGCCCGTGCCGGCATGACCCCGGCGCAGATCGCCAGCCAGCTCAGCTGCAGTGAAAAGAATGTCTACGGCCTGCTGGCTGAAGCCATTGGTCGTCAGCAGCTGTCCCTGGAGCAGGCGTTGGATGTGCCCGAAGCATTGCTCGGTGAAATCCAGGATGCCTTCCTCGATGGCGAGGGCGAGTTGCCGCCGGTAGCGGCGATCAGCGAGCAGTTTGTCGGGCGGGTGGAGCTGGGCATTCTGCACTGCGTGCGAGCGGCCTTGCAGGCGGAGTTCGAGGCCTGAGTGATCGCGGTCTGGCCGCCGGTTGATCTTGTGGCACCGGGTACGAGCGACTAAGGTGTTTTCAGCCACCCTGCTGCAGAGGTTCCGGTGCCGCTTTCCCATGCCTGGTTAGACGATGTTCGCCCCAGCCCCTATGCCGATCAGCTCGCCCTGGGCTTTCGCCTGTTGCGCTTTTCGCGGCCGCTGGAGCGGGAGTATCGCAACTATGTGCGTGACGACACCTTCGACCTCAAGCGTATTGCCCTGGTCGTGGGCATTCTGGTGTGGCTGGCCTTTGCCGCGTTCGATTTCGTCCTGATCAAGGCGCCCGAGGTGTGGTGGATGCTGGCCATCCGCCTCGCCGTTTTAGTGTTGCTGTGCCTGTTCGGCGGGCTGCTGATTCAGCGCAAGCATATCCATCTGTTGCAACCGCTGAGTCTGGTCAGTCTGTTGGCGCTGGGCGCGGCAGCCTCCTTTGTGGTTGGCATTGCCCATCGAGTTGATCCCAGCTACCCCTATGAGGGGCTGTTGCTGGTCTGTATGGCCGCTTACTTTCTGGCGGGTTTACGTCTGATCGAGGCGCTGTGCTGCTCGTTGCTGGTGCTGCTGGTCTACGTCTGCGTCGAACTGCTGGTGGCCAGCTTGCCGGTGCCTCGGCTGATCAATAACACCCTGTTTCTGCTGTTCGGCAACCTGATGGGCGCGGTGGGTTGTTACCTGCTGGAGTTCAAATCACGCGAGCACTTTCTGATCAGCCGACTGATGCGCGTATTGGCCGATCACGACAGCCTGACTGGCCTGCACAACCGCCGCAGTTTCAACCGGCAGTTCGAGCGCCTGTGGCGTCAGGCGCAGCGCGAACATCGTGGCCTGGCGTTGCTGCTCTGCGATGTTGATCACTTCAAAGCCTACAACGACCACTACGGCCACCAGGCCGGCGATAACGTGCTGCAGCGTATTGGCAGCCTGCTGCAGGATGCCGCGCGGCGCCCGCTGGACATGGCTGTGCGCCTGGGCGGCGAAGAGTTTGCCGTGCTGCTCTATGACATAGGCGAAGCCGAAGCGCGGCATCACGCCGAAGCGCTGCGCCAAACACTGCAGACCCTGAATATCGAACATGCCGGCTCGGATACGGCGAGCATACTGACCATGTCGATTGGCATTTCCTGCATCCAGCCTGCCGCAGGTGGGGCGTTGGCGCAGCTCTACGAGCATGCGGATCGTGCGCTTTATGAGGCCAAGGCGTTTGGCCGTAATCAGGTTGTTGCGTAGGTTGGGTTGAGGAGTGCAGCGACGAAGCCCAACGGGCAATGCTGGACGCTACGCCGAGGCCAGGCCGGACACCGCTGTTGGGCTTCGCGGAGCTCAACCCAACCTACACAGTTGTGGCCGATTTTGCCGCTGCGCTTGGCGCCTGCGGTGAATGCTCGGGATGAAGCCGCGGTGCTAGCATCGCTGAGGTTTTTTCCTTGAGTGATTGCTGCGATGGACCGACTGATTCAGGCCAACGGCCAGCCGCATTACGGCATCTTTCCCGCCGCGCCGGGGCTGATCAATTACCGCGATTTTGATTTCCGCTCGCCCATGGGCCGCAAGCTGGGCGCGTTGGCCAAATGGCGGCGCTTCCATCAGTTCCAGTATTTCGGCCTGATCAGCGATGAGCTGATCGGCGGCTGCGCGCTGGCCAACCTGAGCCTGCTGGGTGTGGGTTTTGTCTACCTGTTCCATCCGGCCAGCGGGCGGATGATCGAGCGTCAGTTCAAGCTGCCGTTGGGCTTTGGCAGCCAGTTCTCCCAGACCCCGGATCAGGGCGTGTGCGAGGTGCGCAGCGGCGGCAATCTGCTGCGCCTGGAGAACAGCGCCGCATCGAAGGAAAAGCGTCTGCTGGTAGAACTGGATGACGGCACCCGCATCGATGCCTGTTTCTCCGAGGCAGAGCCTGCTTTTCAGCCGATGTGCATCAACACGCCGACGGCGGTCAATGGCTGGGTCTATGCGCAGAAAGTGGCGGGGGTGCGCTGCACGGGGCAGGTGCACAGTGCGCTGGGGGATTTTGATCTGGCGCAGATTGGCGCTTTCGCTCATCACGATTGGTCAGCCGGTTATATGCGGCCTGAAACCCACTGGAACTGGGCCTGCTTGTCCGGCCTGGCGGGTGAGCAGCGGGTCGGGCTGAACCTGTCCTGCGGGGTCAATGAAAGCAGTTTTACTGAGAACTGCTTCTGGCTGGATGGCGAGCTGTTCAAGGTCGATACCGTGCGTTTTGCCTTTGATCGTGATCAACCGCTGAAGCCCTGGTTGATCAACTCCTATGACGGTCAGGTCGAGCTGCGTTTCGAAGGGCGTGGCCTGCACAAGGAGCGGCTGAACGTGGGGCTGCTGGCGAGCAACTTCAAACAGATTTTCGGCCAGTTCACTGGCGTGCTGCGGCCCATTGGCCGATCCGAGGTGCGCATCGACAACCTGTGGGGCTTTGTTGAAGATCAGTATGTAAAGTGGTGAAACCTTTTGCAGGCTTGCCTCGTTAAAAGGGTTATGGTTAGCTGGCTAATAATTAGTTTTTTATAGTTAAGAGCCGTTGTCCATGTCGCATACCGATCAACACCGTTTTGCCATGCAAGTTGCCCAACTGTCTCGCGCTTGGCGCGCCGAACTGGATCGCCGTCTGGTCGGTCTGGGGCTTTCCCAAGCCCGCTGGCTGGTGCTGCTGCACCTGGGACGCTTTGCCGAATTGCCGACCCAACGCGAATTGGCGCAGAGCGTCGGCGTTGAAGGGCCAACCCTGGCGCGTCTGCTCGACAGCTTGGAAGCCCAGGGTCTGGTCAGCCGTCAGGCGGTGCCGGAAGACCGCCGTGCGAAAAAGATTGCCCTCAGCCCACAGGCCCGCCCGCTGATTGAAAAGATTGAAGCGATCTCCGCGCAACTGCGCCAGGAAGTGTTCGCTGGCATCGATGAAGACGAGTTGCGCCGCTGCCAGAAGGTCCATGCCCAGGTGTTGAGTAACCTGGAAAAACGCTGATGCGTGACGACCTGCAGAGCCTGCAGCAACGCTTCGGTCCGCGTTACCCGCAGTGGCTGCTGGCGCTGCTGATGGTCGGCAGCATGGCCATGGTCTTGGCCTCCACCAGTATCAATGTCGCCTTGCCGGCGATAATGGCGGATTTTGCCATCGGCCGGCCCCTGGCTCAGTGGCTGTCCACCGGCTTTCTCGCGGCCATGACCGCTGGTTTGCTGTTGGCCGCCTGGGCCCAGGCGCGTTTTGGTGCGCGGCGTACGGCACAATTCGGCCTGCTGCTGTTTATTCTCAGTTCACTGTTGGCGCTGGTGGCGCACGCTGCCTGGCAGCTGATTGCCCTGCGCATCGTGCAGGGGCTGTGCGCGGGCATCGTACAGCCGTTGGCCATGGTGCTGATCTTCCGCGTGTTCGCCGATGGCGGGCGCGGCATGGCGCTGGGCATCTACGGCCTGGGGGTGATGCTGGCGCCGTCGTTGGGGCCGGGGATCGGCGGTTACCTGGTCGATCATTTCGGTTGGCCGTCGATCTTCTGGATGCCGCTGCCAATGTGCCTGCTGGCCATGCTCGCCGGGCAGTGGTTGTTGCCCAGTGAGCGTGAGCGCAGCACGCCGCGTCTGGATATTCAGGCATTTGCCTGGCTCTGTGTGGCGATATTTGCCGCGCTGGGTTTTCTCGCTGAAGCGCAGCGTTTTGCCTGGTCGGCGCCGAGGGTCTGGTTGCCGGGCTGCCTCGCACTGCTGGCCGGTGTGGCGTTTATCCTGCGCAGCCGGCGTGCCGTTCAGCCGCTGCTGCCTTTGGCGCTGTGGCGGCACGCCGGGTTTCGCAGCGCCAGTTGGGTCGCCTTGACCCTGGGGCTGGGCCTGTATGGTTCGACTTACCTGATTCCGCTGTATCTGCAGACTGTCGAAGGCTTCAGCGCCGGGCGCTCGGGGCTGTTGCTGTTGCCGGCCGGGATATTGATGGGCATGGCGTCCTTTCTCGGTGGTTGGCTCAGTGATCGGCTGTCTGCGGCCGTGCTGCTGAGTGCCGGGCTGCTGATTTTTGCGCTGTCGGCGGCGGGCTTGGCCTGGGTCGAGCATGGCGCCTCGTTTATCCAGCTGTGCTTCTGGGCTTGCGTCGGGCGCATTGGCTTGGGCGTATTGCTGCCGGCCTTGAGTACCGGCTCGCTGGATATCCTCAGCCCCGAGGAACTGGCCCAGGGCGCAGGCGCCATTACCTTCGTGCGCCAGCTGGGCGGCGCGTTCGGGGTCAATCTGCTGACTTTCTTTCTGGAGTGGCGGCACAGCGCTGAAGGCGGCGATCACCTCGCCGAGATGCTGGCCTTCAAACAGAGTTTCTGGCTGGTGGCCGGAATATTTGCAGTCACGGTTTTGGCGGCCTGGGGCGTCAAATCGACAAGACGCTGACAGCTAAACGGTAGTGTGACGGAGTTGTCATTTTCTTGACTGCAGGCCTATGCTTGCACCTGTGGTGGCTTTTTGCCAAACGGCGGTTGGCATTTGTCTATTCAGTGCGCCGTAATTATTGCCATGCACCAGCCGGGTTAAACACGGAACGTATCTTCCCAAGGCAACATTTGCCGACTTCTATACTTTCGCAAGCGCTGGAAGCGCACGTCTTAGACGTGAAGTGGCGAGGGCACAGGGGGCGGATTCACCGGGAGCGTTTTTTATGGCAAAGGTTCGTCAGTTACTCATTGGTCTGGCATCCAGCTCGGCCCTGTATTCTGGGCTGGTTCCGGCCCTTGGCCTGGGCGAAATCACCCTGCATTCGGCGCTCAGTCAGCCGCTGGATGCCGAAATCGAATTGTTTGATGTGGGCGACCTGACCGCTGAAGACATGCGCGTGCGCCTGGCGCCCGCCGACGTGTTCAGCCGCTCCGGCGTTGATCGCCTGTATTTCTTCAATGACCTGCGCTTCACCCCATTGCTGCGCGGCGGTAAGAGCGTGATTCGCGTGGTGTCGACCCAGCCGGTGCGCGAGCCTTACCTGAACTTTATCGTCGAAGTGTTGCGGCCCAATGGCCAGCTGTACCGCGAGTACACCGTGCTGCTCGACCCGCCCAGTTCGGCCGCCTACCGCAGCCTGGCTGCACCTGCAGCATCTGCCGCGCCCGCTGTTGTCGCCACTACGCCGCGTGTAGCACCTGCCGCGCCTGTGCGCCCGGCGGTAATGCCCGCCGCGCAGCAGGGGAATCGCTACAGCGTGGTCAGCGGCGACAGCCTGTGGAAGATCGCCACGCGTTTGGCCGCCGATACCGGGCAGGTGACGCCCCAGGCGCTGATGAACGATATCCATGCGCTTAACCCGCAAGCCTTTATCAATGGCGATATCAATCGCCTGCGTGCTGGTGCGCAATTGCTCTTGCCTGACAGCCTCGCCAGTGCTGCGCCGACAGTAGCCGAAGCAGCTGTTGCCACAGCGGCTGCGCCAGAGGCTGTAGTTGCCCCAAGTGCTCAGCTGCCGGTTGATCCGCCGGCCGAGCTGTTGATTGAGGAGCAGGCCCGCGTCGAGCAGGAACTGGCCAATCAGATTAGCGAGACCCTGCAATTGCAGCAGAGCCTGGCGCAACTGGGCCTGCAGGTGCAGCAGTTGCAGGAACAGATGGAGGCGCGGGATCAGCAGATTGCCGGCCTGCAGGCCGAGTTGGCCGCACGCCGGGCGAGTGCCGAAGCAACCGCAGCACCTGTGCCTGCGCCGGTCGCGGCAGCCGCGCCGGTTATAGCGGAATCAGGTAGCCACTGGTTGGCGGTTATAGCCGGTTTGCTGGCGTTGTTACTGGCGGGCGTGGCCGGGCTGTTCTGGCGCAGCAGAAAACCCGTTGAGCCCGCGCCTGTTGCGGTAGCAGCTGCGCTGACGCCAGCCATGCCTAAGGCGCCAAGTGTTGCGCCGGCTGTAGCGGTCGCGCCGGCAGCCGCAGTGGCTCTGAATGTGCGTGAGGTGCCGCGCACGGGGCCGGTATGGCCAGCTGCGGGTGAAGATGCGCTGCAAAGTGCCAACGTGTATATCGCCTATGGCCGTTTGAGTGAGGCCGCCAGTACCTTGCGCAAGGCCTGGGACGCCCAGCCGCAGCGCAGCGATATTGGCTTCCGCCTGCTGGAAGTTCTGGCTTTGCTGGGTGATACCCAGGGCTTTATCGCCCATGAAGCATTGGTCCGGGCATCCGGCTTTACTCCGGCGCGGATTGACGAGCTGAAAGCGCGGCATGCCGAGCTGTTCAGCGCGCCGCCGGCCAGCCTGTTGGACGATGTGGTGCTGGAGTTGGATGAGGTCGAGGCGCAACCGCTGGATGAGGCTGCCAATGATGGCCAGCTTAATCTGGACGATATGTCGCTGGATGCCGACTGGGATCTGGTCAGCCCCTTTGCCCCGACTGCGCCGAAAAAACTGGCGGACAAGGCCGAGAGCGGTGCTGCGGCCAAGCGCAAGACCTCGGATATTTTTGAGCTGTCAGGCAGCCGCGATGCGCGCAGCCCGTTTGCCGAGTCGATGCTGGTGGAGGAAACCTCCAACGATGGCTGGGGCGGTGACGTGCTCGACGTGGAGCTTCTGGATGACCTGGATGATCTGGCCGGCAACCGCGAAAACCTCTCCAAACTGAACATGGCCCTGGCTTATATCGAGCAGGGCAGCCTGGACAGTGCCTGCCAGATCCTTAATGAAGTGATCAACGAGGGCGATGAAGAGCAGAAGCAGGAGGCGCGTCAGCTACTGGCCAAAATCGCCTGATACACGAGGCTGTCGCTCAACGCCCGCGTGCCTCTGGTACGCGGGCGTTTTTCTTGCTGCGCCAGGCCAGGCTGCTGCGCGTTATCATCGGCTTTTCATCCGTCGCGAGTCTGCCAATGTCCAGCCCCAAAGCCGAAGTGGTCATCACCTATTGCACGCAATGCCAGTGGCTGCTGCGCGCCGCCTGGTTAGCGCAGGAGCTGCTGTCGAGCTTTACCGATGATCTGTCCCGAGTTTGCTTGGAGCCCGGTACTGGCGGGGTGTTTCGCATTACCTGTGATGGTGTGCAGATCTGGGAGCGCAAGGCCGATGGCGGTTTTCCCGAGGCCAAGGTGCTCAAGCAGCGCTTGCGCGATCAGATCGACCCGGCGCGGGATCTGGGTCACAACGACCGTAGCCATTGATCACTTGGCCATCCGCGCCGAAAGAAAGATCGCACTGACAATCAGCAGGCCGCCGGCCAGCATGCGCAAGGTCGGCACTTCGCTGAACAGCAGCCAGGCGAAGGCAATTCCGTAGATCGGCTCCAGGGCGAAAATCACCGCCGTGGTGCGCGCCTTGAGTACCCGCAGGCTGGCGACGAACAGGCTGTGCGCCAGGCCCGTGCAGAAGATCCCGAGCATGGCCATCCACAACCAGTCCTGTGCCTGCACGCTGGGCAGCGTCGGCCAGGCCAGCGGCAGGAATACCAGCAGCACGGTGAGGTTCTGGTACAGCGCCGCCTGCACCGGCTCGATGCCACGGGTGCTGGCGCGGTTGAGCAGTGACAGCAGGGCGAACAGCAGGCCAGACAGCACCGCCCAGAGCAGGCCACTGGTGGCCTGGCTGCTCAGGTCGAAATGCGGGGTAACCAGCACCAGGCCCAGGCATACCAGTACCACCATGGCGTACTCGATCGGCCGGGTGCGCTCTTTGAACAGCAGGCCCTCCAGCAGCACGGTAAAGGCCGGGAAACTGGCAAAGCCGAGGGTGGCGATGGCCACGCCAGAGATATGCACGGATTCGAAAAAGCTCCACCAGTGTCCGCCCAGCAGCAAACCGCCGAGGGCCAGCAGGCTGGTCTGGCGTAAGCCGAGGCGGACCAGGCGCGCGTTGCTGATCAGCTTAGCGAACAGCAACAAGGCCGCTACGGCGAAGATGGCGCGGCCGGCGGAGATCATCTGCGGGGTGGTGTTGGCCAGCTTGCCGAAGATGCCGGACAAGCCGAACAGCAGGGCGCCCAGGTGGATGGCCCAGAGGGCATTACGTTGATTCATGCCAGGCGCGCGCCGTTGGGTAGTGGTTTGACGAAATCCTGCCATTCGATGTTGTGCATAGGCGACTCCTCGATTCTGCCGGGCAGTCTAGGTGTCTGCCTGCGGCCTTGTCTGTCTCAGGAGTCGCGGGTTTTGTCGCCAGGCTCTCGTCGGTAAGCGCCGGCGAATCAATCAGTGCGGCGCAGTTGTCGAGGTGTAACGCCGAGATGCCGCAACAGTGCGGCGCTAAAGGCACTTTGTGAGCTGTAGCCAACCCGTGCGGCGATCTCGCCAATTGCCAGGTTGCTGCCTTGCAGCAGTTGCCGCGCCAGCTGCAGGCGACGGCTGCGCACATAGTCCATCGGCGTTTGCCCGGTCTCCGCGAGAAAGCGTGCGTGAAAGCGCGCTGCCGACAGCCCGGCCAGGCGCGCCAGGTCGGCCACCTGCAGCGGGTGTGCGGCATGTTGATCGATGTGCGCATCCAGCGCCGTTAGCGGCAGGCTATTGGTTGTATGGGCGGGCAATTCGCCATTGGCCAGGCTGGCCAACAGCAGTGCGGCGCCTTGCTGGGCAATCACCGGGTCATTGATCGGGCTGGCGGCCAGCCAGCTGACCAATTGGCTCTGTGCGGGATTCAGGCTGACGGCGGCGGGTTTTTCCAGCAGGCGGCGGGTGGCATCCAGATGCCGGCCCAACTGTTGTTGCAGCCAGCCTTCGCAAGGTACGTCGAGCACCAGGCAGTGGCTGCCATCTTTGCTGCCGCAGGCGTGCTGCGCATCGCTAGGCACCACGGCCAGGGTCTGGCGCTTTACCTGGCTACCTTGGCCGGCCACTTCGAACTCCAGCAGGCCGCTCAGGCCAAACACCAGCTGCGCGTGGTCATGGCTGTGGCTGAGCAGTTCATGGCGGTAGTGACGCAGCGAGAGCAGCGAGGACATGGTGGGCTCCTTGTTCGGCCAGCCAGTTTATACCCTTTGGGGCATGTCACCGAATTGCCACGACGCTGTCATGCACCTTTCACTACGCCTGCGCAGACTCGAGCAAACCCAGCCGGAGGTCGTCCATGACCAGCGCCCAGCTCGCCAAGCCCAGCCGCAAGCAACGTGTCCGTATCCTGTGGATTTCCGATGTGCACCTGGGCACCCGGGATTGCCAGGCCGAACACCTGGCGGCGTTTCTCAAACGCTACCAGACCGACAAGATCTACCTGGTCGGTGACATCATCGACGGCTGGAAGCTGCGCAGTGGGGTGTATTGGCCGCAGTCGCACAGCAACGTGATCCGCCGCCTGCTGACCATGAGCAAGCGCGGCACCGAGGTGATCTACGTCACCGGCAACCATGACGAATTTCTGCGGCGCTATTCCAGCCTGATGCTCGGCAATATCCAGCTGGTCGACGAGGCCGAGCACCTTACCGCTGATGGCCGCCGCCTGCTGGTGATTCATGGCGACCAGTTCGACGTGATCACCCGCTATCACCGCTGGCTGGCCTTTCTCGGCGACTCGGCCTACGAGTTCACCCTGACCCTCAATCGCTGGCTGAATTACTGGCGTAGCCGCTATGGCTATGGCTATTGGTCGCTGTCGGCGTACCTCAAGCACAAGGTTAAGACGGCGGTGAACTTTATCAGCGACTTTGAAGAAGCCATTGTCCACGAGTGTGCCAAACGCGGCTTCAACGGCGTGGTCTGCGGGCATATCCACCACGCTGAAATCCGCCCGATGGGTGAGGTCGAGTACATGAATTGCGGCGATTGGGTGGAGTCCTGCACGGCGCTGATCGAGCACCTGGATGGCAGCATCGAGTTGTATCGACTGGCCGATGATCAGGCGCGTCAGCTGCAGGCTGCCCCGGTTGTGGCTGCCGAGCCGGCCCTGTGAGGATTCTGATCGTCTCTGACGCCTGGTCACCGCAGATCAATGGTGTGGTGACCAGCCTGCAGGCGTTGATCAGCGAGCTGCGCGGCCTCGGTCATCAGGTCAAGCTGCTGTCGCCAGCGGATTTTCGTGCGCTGCCATGCCCCAGTTACCCGGAAATTCCCCTGGTATGGAACCTCTGGCGGGTTGGTCCGGCGATCCGTGCATTTCAGCCCGATTGCGTACACCTGGCCACCGAAGGCCCATTGGGCTGGGCGGCGCGGCGCTGGCTGAGCAAACGCGGTCTGGCGTTCTCCAGCGCCATCCATACGCGTTTTCCCGAATATGTACACACCCGCTGGCCCTGGGTGCCGCTGCGCTGGGGGTATGCCTTTCTGCGCGCATTTCATCGGCCCAGCCAAGCGGTGCTGGTGACCACCGAGCGCATGCGCGAGGAGTTTGCCGGCTGGGGCTTCAAACGCTTGGTGCTGTGGCGCAAGGGTGTTGATACGCGGCTGTTTCGCCCAGCCGTAACGCCGTCAAGCCTGGCTGAACCAGTGTTTCTGTATGTCGGGCGAATTGCCCCAGAGAAGAATATCGAAGCGTTTCTCGCCCTCGATCTACCGGGGCAGAAGCAGGTGGTCGGCGATGGGCCGCAGCGTGAGGCATTGCAGGCGGCTTATCCGCAGGTGCGCTTTCTCGGCTATCAGCATGGCCAGGCATTGGCCGAGGCGTTTCAGAACGCCAGCGTGCTGGTGTTTCCCTCGCGCACCGATACCTATGGTTTGGTGATGCTCGAAGCCCTGGCGTGTGGCACACCGGTGGCGGCGTTTCCTGTGGCCGGGCCGCTGGATGTGCTGCAGGCGGGTGTCAGCGGGGTCATGCATGAGGACTTGGGGGCGGCCTGTGTGGCGGCCTTGAGCCTGGATCGCGCGCGTTGCGCCGAGTTGGCGGCGCGGCAATCCTGGCGGGCTTCGGCACTGGAGTTTCTGGCGCAGCAGCCGCTGCTCGATGGTGAGCTATGCGTAGCGGTGGTGCAGGACTCGCACACAGCAGGGCGTGAGCAGGCGCTTACATGATCACCTTGTCACGCAGCTTATCGGCTGCCTGACTGAGGGCCTGGATAACCTTTTCCTTGTCGAAGTTCTGGATGCCGTTGGTATCCAGGTACATGGAAAAGCCAGGTAGTTCGTGCTCGACATAGCTGGAGGTGGCGCCCAGGTCGCGGCGGAAATCCACCACCTGATAGATCTGCACTGGGCGGGTAAAGCCCTTGACGTTGATCTGGCCCTTATCGCGGCACATGATCACGTCCTTGATCAGTGAGTAGGTCTCGTGGGAGATCAGAATTTCACCGGCTTCGGCGGCGCTTTCCAGGCGGCTGGCGAGGTTCACGTCGCGGCCGATGATGGTGTAATCCATGCGCGTATCGGCGCCGAAGTTGCCCACCGTGCAATAACCGGTGTTCAGCCCCATGCGAATTTCCAGCGGCTTGGTGATGCCCTGAGCCCGCCACTGCTGGCGTAGCACCTTCATATGCTTGCGCATGGCGATGGCCATGGACACAGCATTCACCGCATCCTTCTTCGCGCCTTTGCTGCTGGGGTCGCCAAAGAACACCATCACGCAGTCGCCGATGAATTTGTCGATGGTGCCGCCGTATTTCAGGCAGATCTTCGACATTTCATTGAGGTAGGTGTTGAGCAGATCAGTCAGGGCTTCGGCTTCCAGTTCTTCGGACAGCTCGGTAAAGCCCTTGATGTCGGAGAAAAACACCGTGAGCTTCTTGCGCTGGGTTTCCAGGCGCACGCTCTTCTTGCCGGTGAAGATCGATTCCCACACCTGCGGTGACAGGTACTTGGCCAGATTGCGCGCCAGGCGTGCGGCCTTTTCCTGTTCGCGGGTAATTTCGCTGCGCACCTGCGCCAGGCGCAGGCCTTGTTGGTGCACAAAGTAGGCGGTGATGCAGATATACAGGGTGGTGAAAAAGATGCTGACCAGTGCCACCAGCGGTGGGGTGTTGATGTTCAGCTTGACCTGGAACAGCGCCGCACAGAACACCGCGCCGCTCAGAGCAATCAGCGATGCCAGGGCGAGGTGACGTACGCCACCGATGACCAGCGCGCTGAACAGCAAAATCAGCAGCGACATCAGGCTGGGAACCACCGAGAAACCAAGCAGGGCCAGCGCGCCGCCGGCATGCACAGCGTCAATAAACAGCAGGCTGAGGGTGGTGCGTTGCGGATGCTCGCGTTTGAAGCGCAGGCTTAGATGGTGTGCAAGATGCGGATAGAGCAGGGCGTAAGGCACCATCCAGAGAATGTCGTAGCCGAAATGCTGGGTGTAGGTGCCGGCGGCAATACTGGCGGCGATGGCGATATAGGCCAAAACGCGGGAGTAGTACTCACGCAGCGGCGGAGCCGGCAGTGCGGAAATTCGGGGGGCGCTTTTGACATTCATCCGATGGGACAATCCCTGCTGCTCGTCTGGCACCTCTGCTGGGCACCTGGGTGGCGCACCGTGCCGGCTGCGCAAAATAAGCCAGGGATCATAACCAAGCCCACCGCAACCGCCAAGCGCGGCAGCCGAACGGCAGTGCCGCCTGTGTCAGCGGTCGCCGGGGCGGGCGGTTAAAACTTGATGCGCCCGGTAAAGGCATCCTTGAGCATCACCCAGTCGCCCATCAGCGAGTAGAGCGGGTAGTCGAAGGTGGCGGGGCGATTCTTTTCGAAGACAAAGTGGCCGACCCAGGCAAAGCCGTAACCAATCAGCGGTATGGCCAGCAGCCACAGCCACTGCTGAGTGACCAGGGTATAGCCCAGCACGCAGAGCACCAGCAGGCTGCCGACGTAGTGCAGGCGACGGCAGGTGGCGTTGCTGTGCTCCTGCAGGTAATAGGGGTAGAACTCGGCGAAGCTGTTGTAGCGTTCGTGGGTTTCAGTGCTCATCAGGGGCCTCCTCTTATTCTTTTGAGTGCCACCACGCTTGCGGCTATGGCGGCTTACTTGCAGTCTAGGTCGACTGACGCGCTGGGCCACTGACATTAGGTGCCAGTTTAGTATCCTTCTGTCGCCCTTTTTGCTGACTCAAAATAAGAAAACGCCATGAGCGAACGTACCACTTCATCCAGCTGGGCCTCGGGCATTGTCGCGGCCCTGGAGCTTGGCGGGGTTGATTGCCGCAGCCTGTTTGCCCAGCTGGGCCTCGACTATGCCGCCTTGAGCGACCCTGATGCGCGCTTTGCCCAGGACGGCATGACCCGGCTGTGGCACATGGCCGTGGAAGCCAGCGGCAACCCGGCCATTGGCCTGAATATGGCGAAGATTCTGCGGCCATCGTCCTTCAACGTGGTTGGCTATGCGGTGATGAGCAGCCGCAACCTGCAGGAAGGTTTTGCCCGCCTGGTGCGCTATCAGCGGATTATTGGCGAGGGCGCCGACCTCAGTTTTCATCCCACCCCGGAAGGCTATGAAATGCTCCTGGCGATTCACGGTGACCGGCTGCCGTCGGCCCGGCAGAGCGCTGAAGCCTCGCTGGCACATTCATTGGCATTCTGCCGCTGGCTGACTGGCAAACCACTGCGCCCGCAGCTGGTCAGCCTGATGGGGCCGGCGCCAGAAGACCTGACGCCCTATAACGAGGTGTTCCAGTGCCCGCTGAAATTCAATGCCGAGCACTATGCGCTGCTGTTTGAACGGGCCGATTTGGATGCTCCGCTGCCATCGGCCAACGAGGCGCTGGCGCAGCTGCATGATCGGTTTGCCGGCGATTACCTGGCGCGCTTTACTGGCACGCGGGTGACCCATCAGGTGCGCCAGGTGTTATGCCGCCTGCTGCCCCAGGGCGAGCCCAAGCGGGAAACCGTGGCGCAGGCGTTGCTACTGTCCGAGCGCACCTTGCAGCGGCGTTTGCAGGATGAAGGCACCAGCTACCAGCACCTGCTGGATGACACGCGCCGCGAACTGGCCGGCCAGTACCTGGGCCAGGCCAACCTGACCTTGCTGGAAATCTCCTACCTGCTTGGGTTTTCCGACCCGAGCAACTTCTTTCGCGCCTTCCGCCGCTGGTTTGACAGCACACCGGGTGAGTACCGCGCGCGCTTGTAGCGGCGCGCTTAGTGTCGCCAGAACGCCGGCAGCATAAGCACCAGCACGGTAAGAATTTCCAAGCGCCCCAGCAGCATGCCGAAGGTCAGCAGCCATTTGGCGGTGTCCGGCAGGCTGGAGAAGTTGCCCGCTGGGCCGATGATCGGGCCCATGCCGGGTCCGACGCCGGATACGGTGCTGGCTGCGCCGCTGAGTGCGGTGATCCAGTCCAGGCCGCAAAGCGTCAGGCCCAGGGCCAGCACGGCGATGGTGATGGTGAAGAAGAACGAGAAGGTCAGAATCGAGCGGACGATATCTTCATCCAGGTGGTGGCGGTTGTATTGCTGCTTGATCACCGCGCGCGGATGAATCAGCTGCATCAGGTTGGCCCTGAGCAGCACGTAGGCCACCTGGAAGCGGAAAATCTTCAAGCCACCTGCCGTCGAGCCCGAGCAGCCACCGATAAACCCCAGGTAGAAGAACAGCATGCCGGCAAAGCCGCCCCACAGCGTGTAATCGCCTAGGGCAAAACCGGTGGTGGTCATGATCGAGGTGGTGTTGAACGCGACGTGGCGAATGGCTTCCAGCCAGTGCAGGTCGGTGCTGATGAAATACCAGGTGCCGAGCAGCAGCCAGGTGCTCAGCAGAATGCCGAGAAAACCGCGTACCTGCTGGTCGCGGATCAGGGCCTTGTAGTTGCCGCGCAGCATCGAGGCAAACAGCACAAACGGCACGCTGCCGAGAATCATCAGCACGATGGTGACCCAGTGCACGGCCGGCTCGCTCCATTTGCCCAGCGATTGATCCGAGGTGGAAAAACCGCCAGTGGCGATGGCTGACATGGTGTGGTTGATTGCATCGAATCCGCCCATGCCGGCCGTCCACAGGGCCAGGCAGCCGAGCAGGCTGATGCCCAGGTAGGCCACGATCATGTACTTGGCGACCATGTGCGAGCGCGGCATGATCTTCTCGGAACGGTCCGAGGACTCGGTCTGGAACAGGCGCATACCCCCGATGCGCAACATCGGCAGAATCGCCACGGCCATGGCGATAAAACCGATGCCGCCGAGCCAGTGCAGCAGCGAGCGCCAGATCAGAATCCCCGGCGACATGCTGTCCAGCCCGGTCAGTACCGTGGCGCCAGTGGCGGTGATGCCCGACATGCTTTCAAACACCGCGTCGGTGATGCCCAGGTGCTGGGAGAACATAAAGGGCAGGGCGGCAAACAGGCCCACCAGCACCCAGCTGGATACCGTCAGCAGGTACATGTCGCGCGGGCGCAGCTGCACATCCTTGGGTCGGCCCTGGGCGATCATCGCGATGCCGGCGATAAAGGTGATCAGGCTGGACCAGAGAAACGCGTTGAGTTCGTCAGGCCGCGCAAACAGCACCAGGGTCAGCATGGGCACGGCCATGCTGATCGCCAGGGTCAGAAGAAAGATGCCATTGATAAACGCGATGATCCGTAAGGTCGGCCAAGCCATTTAAGCGGTTCCATTGCATAAGTAGCGGGAGTCTAGGTTATCGGGCGGGCAGATCGCCCGGCCGATTTCACTCAATGGCGCCAGAATGCCCGAGTCACCAGTACCAGTACGGTGAGAATTTCCAGGCGGCCGAGCAGCATGCCGATGGTCAGCAGCCACTTTGCGGCATCCGGCAGGCTGGAGAAATTACCCGCCGGGCCGATGATCGGGCCCAAACCGGGGCCTACGTTACATACCGCCGTCGCCGCGCCGGTCAGCGCGGTTACCCAGTCCAGGCCAAGCAGGGTCAGGCCCAGGGCAATTACGCCGATGGTGATGGTGAAGAAAAACGAGAAGGTGATCAGCGAGCGGACAATCTCTTCATCGAGGTTGTGCTTGTTGTAGTGCTGCTTGATCACCGCCCTCGGATGTACAAGCTGCTGCAGGTTGGCTTTGAGCAGCACATAGGCCACCTGAAAGCGAAAGATCTTCAGCCCGCCGGAGGTGGAGCCCGAGCAGCCGCCGACAAAGGTCAGGTAGAAAAACAGCAGCACGGCGAAACTGCCCCAGGTGGTGTAATCGCCGAGGGCATAACCGGTGGTGGTGACCACCGAAGTAACGTTCACCGCGACGATGCGAAAGGCATCCAGCCAGCTGTTGTCCGAGTGCAGCCACAGCCAGGTGCCGAATACCAACCAGGTGGCCAGCAGAAAACCGAGAAAACCGCGTACCTGATGGTCCTTGGATAGCGCTTTACGGTTGCCGCGCAGGGTGGCGACATACAGGGTAAAGGGCAGGCCACCGAAGATCATCAGCACCACAGCGACCCAGTGCACGGCCGGTTGGCTCCAGTTGGCCAGGGAGGCGTCCGAGGTCGAGTAGCCGCCGGTGGAGATCGAAGTCATTGCATGGTTGATCGCATCGAAAGGCGTCATGCCGGCCAGCCAGAAGCCGAGAAAGCCGCTCAGGGTCAGGCTCAGGTAGATAAACAGGATGTACTTGGCCGCCATATGCGAGCGCGGCATGACCTTCTCGCCCCAGTCGGAGGATTCGGTCTGGAACAGGCGCATACCGCCGACCCGCAGCAGCGGCAGAATCGCCACCGCCATGCCGATAAAGCCGATACCGCCCAGCCACTGCAGCATCGAGCGCCAGATCAGCAGACCGGGGGAGGCTTGGTCCAGGCCCGAGAGCACGGTTGAACCGGTGGTGGTCACGCCGGACATGGTCTCGAAGAAGGCGTCGGTGTAGCTGATATGGTGAATCAGCACCATCGGCAGGGCGGCGAAGATGCACACCACCAGCCAGCTGCCGGTGGTCAGCAGGTACATGTCGCGCGGGCGCAGCTGCGCATCCTTGGGCCGTCCGGGGATGACCATGGCAATGCCCGCAGCGGCGGTTACCAGGCTGGACCAGAGAAAGGCATTGAGATCGTCGGTGCGCGAATACAGCAGCAGCGTCAGCATCGGGATCAGCATGCTGACGGCCAGAGTGATCAGGAAGATGCCGAGAATAAAAGCAATGATGCGCAGTGTCGGCAATGACATGGATTCGGCTCAGGCTCTGTGGGGCAAAGGGGCGTTATTCTACGCGCGCTGCAGCCGCTGTACAGCCGCCGTAATGCGCGCTTTACAAGCGCTTGGCGCTGCATAGAATAGCCGCCAGGTGCCGGCCCTTGCCGGTTTCTGAGCCCGCCAAATCATGTCCGATAGCAATCCTTGTCTAAGCTGTGGCGCCTGCTGCGCGCATTTTCGTGTGTCATTTTTCTGGGGTGAGTGCCAATCGGCGGGCGGTGTGGTGCCCGATGATCAGGTGGTGCTGATCACCCCACACCGAGTCGCCATGCGCGGCACGGAGCAAAAGCCCGTGCGCTGCACGGCCCTGCTCGGTGAAGTCGGCCAAGGCGTGCGCTGCACGCTGTATGAACAACGCTCCAGCACCTGCCGCGAGTTCGAGGCCTCCTGGGTCAACGGTGAGCACAACCCGCATTGCGATGCGGCGCGCAGTGCACACGGCTTGCCGCCGTTGATGCCGCCGGTATTGCCGAGTGTTTCGCCTGAGCGGGTAGCCTGAGAACTGTGCGGATTGCCCCTCCGCTGCGCTCAAGCACTAGAATGGCCGTCTGTTTCAATTGCCGAGGTGGCTGATGGACGCTCTTGATGCGTTGCTAAACCGTGTTTCCGCGCCGCGCCTGATGGCGCCGGCCCCCGATGCTGCGCAGCGCGAGCTGTTGTTTCGTGCGGCCTTGCGCGCACCTGACCATGGCCAGCTGCGGCCCTGGCGTTTTCTCACCGTCGAAGGTGCTGCGCTGGCGCAGCTGGGCGAGCTGTTTGCCCGAGCACTGCCTGCCGATGCCAGCCCCGAAGCTTTGACCAAGGCGCGCGCCATGCCGCTGCGTGCGCCGTTGCTGGTGGTGGTGATTGCTCGCGTGCAGGCCAGCCCGAAAGTACCGGCGCAGGAGCAGGTGCTGGCTGCCGGCTGCGCCGCTCACGGGATTCTGTTGGCTGCCCATGCCCAGGGTATTGGCGCGGTCTGGCGCACCGGCGATATGGCCTACAACGCGCAGGTCGCTGCCGGCTTGGGGCTGAGCGCAGATGAGCAGGTTATTGCCTACCTCTACCTAGGCACCCCAGAGCGCGAATTGCGCGCGGTGCCGCAGGTACAGGTCAGTGACTTTGTCAGGGCTTGGCCTGCGCCTGATTCGGCGGAGTAAGCGGCAGGCGCAGGGTGGCGACAAAGCCGCCTTGCGCATGGTTGCTCAGCTCCAGTTGGCCGCCATGCCGTTCGGCGGCGCGGCGGGCAATGGCCAAGCCCAGGCCGTGACCGCTGCTGGTCTGGCCGGGCGCGCGGTAGAAGGGCTCGCCAAGGCGCGCCAGCAGCTCAGGCGCAACGCCCGGGCCGTGGTCACGCACGCTCAGGCATAGTTGCTCGGCGTCTGTCCTGGTCGTCAGTTCGATGGCCCGGCCAGCCGGGTTGAAACGCAGGGCGTTGCGCAGCAGGTTATCCAGCGCGCGTTGCAGCATGTCCGGCCAGCCGTTGAACTGCAGGCCGCTTTCCAGCTGAATCTTGATCTGTTGCTCCGGTGCGTCCAGCCGTGCGTCGTCTTGCAATTTGTGTAGCAATTCTTCGAGATTGATCGGTTGTGCCGCGCCCGGTTCGGCGTCGAGACGGGCTAGGGCGAGGATTTCACTGATCAGCGCCTCCAGGCGGTCGCACTCCTGACTCAGGCGCGGCCAGTATTTTTCCCGTTCGGCAGCATCGGCGCGCTCGGTCAGCGCCAGGGCGATACGCAGGCGCGCCAGTGGTGAGCGCAGCTCATGGGACACGTCGCGCAGCAGCTGGCGCTGGCTGCTGATCAGGCCTTGTACGCGTTCGCCCATGCGGTTGAAGTCGGCCGCCAGCACGCCGAGTTCATCGCGTCGTTCGGCCAGTTTGGCCAGGCTGTTCTGCTGATAAGCGGTTTGCCCCAGGTCATGCACGGCGCCGCGCAGGCGATTCAGCGGACGGGTGATGGACAGCGTCAGCCAAAGACTGAACAGGGTCAGCACCAGCATCGCGATACCCAGTGCGCTCAGCGGCCAGAGCAGGCTTTCGCGCTGCCAGGCGGCGACCTCGGGGTTCGGAATGCGGTAGATAAACAGGTAGGTTTCACCGCTGTACGGGCTGGTGTAGTCGACACTCAGGCGGCGCCAGGGCAGGCGTTTCTCATTGCGGTGGCGGGCTTCAAAGGCCGCCGCGCGGGGGGGGAAGGTGCCTTTGACTACGGCTTGGCCGCTGTCATCAAGCACCTGCACATCAATACGGAATTTGCGTTTACGTTGTTCGAGCAGGTCTTGGGCGGCGCTTGGGCCTTTCTTTTCGTAGCGTTGCGTCCACTTTTCGGCAAGGTCATCCATGCCGGGGTGCTGGCTGAGCAACCAGGCGTCCTGATTGAGCATGCGCCCAAGCAGCATGGACAGCCCGGCAACCAGGGCAATAGCCAGCCAGAAGCTGGCAAAGATGCGCCAGAACAGTGACCGCACGGCGGCTCCTTAGTAGTAGCTGTGGTGGAAATGCATACGCCCATCAGGCTTTGCAGCCTGATGGGCGTAAAGGCAACAGTGCCCGGGTTAGTTCTTTTTCGCCTGCTCGGCCTGCCAGGCTTTGAAAGCCTGACGTTCCGCGCGGCGCTCTTGCATTTTCTTCTGATGCTCGTCGAAGGCCTTCTGCTGCTCAGGCTTGAGCAGGGCGCGGATGGCGCTGTGCTGTTTGTCCTTGGCGGCCTGCAATTCGTCTTGCATGGCTTTCTGTTCGGCTGCCGGCAGCTTGTCCAGGTAGCGTTTGGTGATGTCGTGGCGGCCTTTCATCTGCTCGCCCATCAGCTTACGGATTTCGCGGTGCTGCTCTTTGCTCAGGTCGAGTTCTTTGAACATGCGGGAGCCGTGCTCGCCGCCGCCGTGCCGTGAGCCGCCTTCGGGCATGGCCATGGCCAGGGTCGGCAGGGTCAGGGCGAGCATTACTGCGGTAAGGGTCTTGCGCATGGTGTGTCTCCTTGTCTGAAACCGGTAAACACCGGATGAGCCCAGTCTAGGGCGGTCAAGGTCAAGGGCCGTCAGGGCAAGGTAAAGCTTAGGTAAAGAGCGCGGCGCTGCGGATTTACACAACCACGGCTCAGACGCTGTAGTAGTAGCCGCGGCTACGCAGGGCCAGAATGCGCTGGCGGCCGTCGGCATGTGGGCCGAGTTTTTTGCGCAGGTTACTGACGTGCATATCCAGACTGCGGTCATACAGGGTCAGCTTGCGGCCGAGGGCCAGTTGCGCCAGTTCCTGTTTATCCACCGGCTCGCCCGGCTGTTGCAGCAGGGCTTCGAGGATGCGGCTTTCCGAGAGGGTCAGCAGCACTTCCTGTTCGCCCAGGGTTACGGTGCCGCGGGCCTGGCTGTAATGCAGGTCACCGAGGTCGAGTGGGCTGCTGGGCGTGGCCGGCAAGCTGCGGCGCAAGACGGCGCGCAGGCGTGCGGTGAGTTCGCGGGGGTCACAGGGTTTGGCCAGGTAATCGTCGGCGCCCAACTCCAGGCCGAGAATCCGGTCCAGTGGTTCGCCGCGCGCTGAAAGCATCAGTACCGGCAGTTCCGGGTGGTCGCTGCGCAACTGCTTGAGCAGTTCCAGGCCGCTGCCGTCGGGCAGCATCACATCCAGCACCACGGCATCCGGGCTGTGCTGGGCGAGGGCGTTGCGCGCGCTGTGGCCGTCATGGCAGGCGCTGACCTGAAAGCCTTCCTGGGTCAGCCAGCTGGTCAGCAGTTCGCAGAGTTCGACGTCGTCGTCGATTAACAGCAGATCACTCATGGGTCAGTTGAGCCACTCGCTACGTGAGCGGCGACCACGGCGCAGGAACGCCCCGATGATCACCCCGAGCAAGCCGGCGCCGGCGCCTGTGGCGAACCACATTTGCTGTTCGCTGATCAGCGGCTGCGGGGCACTGGCCTGGGCTTTCTTCAGCTGCAGCTTGAGGCGTTGGTTTTCCTGGCGCAGGCGCTGCAGTTGTACGGTGTCACGTTCGTTGCTGCTGTTCTGCAGTTCAGCGCTGAGGGCTGCGCGCTGTTCTTCGCTAAGCGCCAGGCGCTGCTCCAGTTCATCGATCTGCGTCTGCGCCGAAGTGGCTTCTGCCAATGGCTGCGGCGGGCTTTCCTCGGCCTGGGTGACGGCCGGCAAGCACAGGGTCAAGAGTAGAAACAGCGGGCCTGTACGCATCGGAACTCCTATCTTTGTAATTGTTGTTATGGGTTGTTCAGCGAAGGGATGGCTTCAAGGCAAGACCAGCTTGAAGGGTTTTACCAGCACCGAGGCATATACCCCGGCGGCGCGGTAAGGGTCGGCATCGGCCCATTGTTGTGCGGCCAGTAGCGATTCGAACTCGGCGACGATCAGGCTGCCGGAAAAACCCGCTGGGCCTGGGTCATTGCTGTCGACGGCCGGGTGTGGGCCGGCGAGGATCAAACGGCCTTCAGTCTTCAGTTGCTCCAGGCGCGCCAGGTGCGCTGGGCGGGCATTCAGGCGGTTTTCCAGGGAGTTTTCCACATCGGTGGCAATGATCGCGTAGAGCATTTCAATCCTTAATAAGGTCGTCGGCGTAGGCCGCTGCCTGGGGAGAAAAGCAGCCTGGTCAGGCAAAGTCGAGGAAATATTGGCGCAAGCCAGCAAGAATCCACATCTGGCGGCATAATAACAAACATAAATGACTCGGAAAGCGCCCCTTATGGATGTTGATTTGCATTGCCACAGCACCGCTTCAGATGGCGCCCTTGCGCCGGCTGTGGTGGTGGCGCGGGCGTTTGAGCGCGGTGTGCGTTTGCTGGCGTTGACCGATCACGACACTCTCGATGGCCTTGATGAAGCCGGCGCTGCAGCGCAAGCCTTGGGTATGCAGCTGGTCAATGGCATCGAGCTGTCCTGCACCTGGGGTGGTGCGACCATTCACGTGTTGGGCTACGCCTTCAACCGCGATGCGCCGGCCTTGCAGCAGGCGATTGCCGAATTGCATGAGGGGCGCTGGTTGCGCGCTGCGGAAATCAGCAAACGCCTGGAAGCCAAGGGTATGCCAGGTGCGCTGGAAGGCGCGCGGGCCATGCAGCAGGAATTGGGCGACAGCGGCAACGCCCCGGCGCGCCCGCACTTTGCCGACTTTCTGGTGCGCAGCGGCTACGTCAAGGACCGCGCTGAAGCGTTTCGCAAGTGGTTGGGCTCGGGCAAGCTGGGCGATGTCAAACAGCACTGGCCAGAGTTGGCTCAGGCAGTGGATACCCTGCGCCGTGCCAATGCCTGGGTCAGTCTGGCGCATCCTTGGCAGTACGACTTTACTCGGAGTAAACGACGCAAATTGATCGCCGATTTTGTCGGTGCCGGCGGGCATTCACTTGAGGTGGTCAACGGTATGCAGCCGGCCGAGCAGGTTGGCAGTCTGGCGATTCTGGCGAGGGAGTTCGGCATGTTTGTCACCGCAGGCAGTGATTTCCACGCGCCAGGCCAGTGGTCTGAGCTGGGCGTCTATCGCCCGGTGCCCGAGGATTTACCGCCCTTGTGGGCACGGTTTCAGCATGTCCAGCAGCCTACTGCAATTTGACCAGGAACCGAGCGTGAGCCAATTCTTCCAGATTCATCCGGAAAACCCGCAAGCGCGCCTGATCAAACAGGCCGTGGAGATTATCCGTAGCGGCGGGGTGGTGATCTATCCGACCGATTCCTCCTACGCCGTCGGCTGCCATATCGGCGACAAGAGCGCGGTGGAGCGCATCCGCCGCCTGCGTCAGCTGGACGATAAACACAACTTCACCCTGGTATGCCGCGACCTGTCGCAGCTCAGCACCTTCGCCAAGGTCGATACCGCCGCCTTCCGCCTGCTCAAGAGTCATACCCCGGGGCCTTACACCTTTATCCTCAATGCCACCCGTGAGGTGCCGCGCATGCTGCTGCATGCCAAGCGCCGCACCATCGGCCTGCGCGTGCCCAACCATCCGATTGCCATGGCCTTGCTGGCCGAGCTGGATGAGCCGTTGATGAGCGTGACCTTGATTCTGCCGGGTGACACGCTGCCGATGAGCGACCCTTACGAGATGCGTCAGATGCTTGAGCATCAGGTCGATCTGATCATCGATGGTGGTTTTGGCGGGCTGGAAGCCTCCACCGTGGTCAGCCTGCTTAACGATGAGCCCGAGGTGTTTCGAGTGGGTTGCGGTGATCCGTCGCCTTTTACGAATGACATCTGATCCTGGCTATAATCGTTTTCCTTTGAGTTTTCAGGTAATCCGTTTTGAGTCTTGTTGACGCTGAACGCCGCGTGCTGTCTGGCATGCGCCCGAGTGGTCTGCTGCACCTGGGACATTATCAGGGCGTGCTGAAGAACTGGGTGAAGCTGCAACACACCTATGAATGCTTCTTCTGCATCGTTGATCTACACGCGCTGACCACTGATTACGACGATGTCGGCCCACTGTCCCAGCGCGTTATGGACATGGCTGTGGACTGGCTGGCGGCCGGCGTCAGCCCCAGTTCGGCGACGCTATTTATCCAGTCGCAAGTTCCTGAACACGCCGAATTGCACCTGCTGCTGTCGATGATCTGCCCGCTCAGCTGGCTGGAGCGCGTACCGTCCTATAAAGAGCAGCAGGAGCAGCTGCACGGCAAGGACCTGAGCACCTTCGGCTTTCTCGGTTACCCCTTGCTGCAGGCGGCGGACATTCTGCTGTACCGCGCCGGCGTGGTGCCGGTGGGCAGTGATCAGTTGGCGCATATCGAATTTGCCCGCGATGTGGCGCGGCGTTTCAACCATTTGTATGGCCGCGAGCCTGGCTTTGAGGAGAAGGCCGAGGCGGCGATCATCAAGCTGGGCAAGAAAACCGCGACGCTGTACAACAATCTGCGCAAGGCCTATCAGCAGCAGGGCGACGCCGAGGCGCTGGAAACCGCACGGGCGCTGCTCAAGGATCAGCAGAGCATCACCTTGGGTGATAAAGAGCGCCTCTATGGTTATCTGGAAGGGGGCGGCAAGATTCTGCTGATCGAACCGCAGGCCATGTTGGGCGAATCGCCCAAGCTGCTTGGGCTCGACGGCAGCAAGATGTCCAAATCCAACAACAATGCGATTTTCCTGCGTGACAGCGCTGCGGTGATCGAAGAAAAGGTCCGCCGTATGCCGACTGATCCGGCGCGGGTGCATCGTGATGACCCCGGTAGTCCGGCGAATTGCCCGGTGTGGTCGCTGCATCAGCTGTATTCCAGCAATGAAACCTGCGATTGGGCACAGCAAGGCTGTCGCAGCGCCGGCATCGGTTGTCTGGAGTGCAAGGCACCCTTGGTCGAGGCGCTGCAGCAGGAACTGCAGCCGTTGCAAGCGCGTGCTGCGGATTATCAGGACAACCCTGATCTGGTGCGGCAGATTCTCGCCGATGGCGCCGAGCGAGCGCGCTCTGAGGCGCGGGAAACCCTGAGTGAAGTGCGCCTGGCCCTCGGCCTGAATTACCGCTGAACCTAACGCTGAATCTAATTTCGAGAGTGACCATGTCCAGCGTGCCAGCCCAGGAACATCCCGACAGCCATCCCCAGGATCAGGCCAATGCCCAGCAGGAGCTGCCATTTGCCCTGGTATATGGCCAGGCGGTCACTGAAATGCCGCTCGATCTGTATATCCCGCCGGATGCCCTGGAGGTGTTTCTCGAAGCCTTCGAGGGGCCGCTGGACCTGCTGCTGTACCTGATCCGCAAACAGAACATCGATGTGCTGGATATCCCGGTGGCGGAAATCACCCGCCAGTACATGGGTTATGTCGAGCTGATGCAGTCGGTCCGCTTGGAGCTTGCCGCCGAGTATCTGGTGATGGCAGCCATGCTCGCCGAGATCAAGTCGCGCATGTTGTTGCCGCGCTCCAGTGAGGTTGAAACCGAGGAAGACGATCCGCGCGCCGAGCTGATCCGCCGTCTGCAGGAGTACGAGCGTTACAAAGCCGCAGCGGAAGGTATCGATGGCCTTAGCCGGGTCGGCCGTGACATCACCGTGCCGCGTCTGGATGCCCCCGAAGCACGGGCGCGCAAGCTGCTGCCGGATGTCAGCCTGGAAGAGGTGCTGCTGTCGATGGCTGAGGTGCTGCGCCGCGCCGATATGTTTGAAAGCCACCAGGTCACCCGTGAAGCGCTGTCGACCCGCGAGCGCATGAGCGAAGTGCTCGAACGCCTCAAGGGCGGCGCGTTTGTGCCCTTTGTCAGCCTGTTCAGCGCCGAAGAGGGCAAGCTCGGGGTGGTGGTGACCTTTATGGCGGTGCTCGAGTTGATCAAGGAATCCCTGGTCGAACTGGTGCAAAATGAGGCTTTCGGGCCAATCCATGTGCGTGCGCGGGCTGAATAAGCATGAACCTTAACGAACCTCGTGAGCTGGCCAGCCTGCTCGAAGCCTTTCTGCTGGCGTCCGGCAAGCCGCAATCGCTGGAGCGTCTGTACGAACTCTTTGAAGAGGCCGAGCGGCCGGAGCCGGCGGTCTTCAAGAAGGCCCTGACGCACCTGGGCAAGTCCTGCGAAGGGCGCGCCTTCGAGCTTATCGAAGTGGCCTCCGGTTACCGCCTGCAAGTGCGTGAGCGTTTCGCTCCTTGGGTCGGTCGGCTGTGGGAGGAGCGCCCGCAGCGCTATTCGCGCGCCATGCTGGAAACCCTGGCGCTGATTGCCTACCGCCAGCCGATTACCCGTGGCGAGATCGAGGATGTGCGCGGTGTGGCGGTCAACAGCCATATCGTCAAAACCCTGCTGGAGCGCGAGTGGATTCGCGTGGTGGGCTACCGTGATGTGCCGGGCAAACCGGCGATGTTCGCCACTACTAAGGCTTTTCTCGATCACTTCAACCTGAAAAGCCTCGATGAATTACCACCACTGGCCGCCCTGCGCGAGTTGGAACCCGAGCCGGCGCTGGCCTTCGAGGATGATCTGGAAGCGCCGCAAAGCCTGCAGGCGCGGGCCGATCTTGCCCTGGCCGATGAGCCTGCGGTGGAGGCGGGTGAAGAAACCAGCTTCAGCAGCCTGCTGGCTGAACTCGACTCGATGGAGCAGGGGCTGAAAACCGACTTCGACGACTTACCTGAGAAGGATGATGAGCTTGACGATGCCGGTGAGTTTCACGAAACCCTGGATAAAGAGCAGCTCTCTGACTGAGGGCCGTAGGATGGGTGGGGCCATCGATCAGTGGTAGCCCGGATAAGCCTTGGCGCAATCCGGGATGGCAGCTCCCCGGATTTCATCCGAGCTACGGTAGCGGGCTAGCCATAGGCGCCGATTGTCGCAAAGACCGACGACTGCTCGTCTGCCAGCTAGCCTCAATCCGTGCGTAAGCGCCGCGTTTCGCGTATGCTCCGCGGCCCTTCGACGACTCGAGTCGTCCAATCACTAAAGAAAACACCGGGAGGTGCCCAGATGAGTGAAGAAATCGAAGAATACAGCCCCGCAGGCGAAAAACTGCAGAAAGTCATGGCGCGCATGGGCCTGGCTTCACGCCGTGAAATCGAAGCCTGGATTACCGCTGGCCGCGTCAAGGTCAACGGCGCTGTCGCCAGCCTCGGCGTACGCGTCGACCTGCACGACGCGATTGCCGTCGATGGCAAGGTGATCCGCCGCGAAGAAGCCGCCGAAAGCGTGCGCCGCGTGATCATCTACAACAAACCCGAAGGCGAGATCTGCACCCGTGACGACCCGGAAGGCCGTCCGACCGTGTTTGACCGTCTGCCACGGCCGAAAGATGGCCGCTGGATCAATATCGGTCGCCTCGACATCAACACCACCGGTTTGCTGATGTTCACCACCGACGGTGAGCTGGCCAACCGCCTGATGCACCCGTCCTTCCAGATGGACCGCGAGTACGCCGTGCGTGTGCGTGGTGAAGTCGACGAAGAGATGATCGAGCGCCTGAAAGCCGGCGTAATGCTCGAAGACGGCCCGGCCAAGTTCACCGACATCAAGGTCGCGCCAGGCGGCGTCGGCTTCAACCACTGGTATCACTGCGTGGTGATGGAAGGCCGTAACCGCGAAGTGCGCCGGTTGTGGGAATCCCAGGGCCTGGTGGTCAGCCGTCTGAAGCGTGTGCGTTTCGGCCCGGTGTTTATCACCTCGGATCTGACCATGGGCCGCTGGCGCGAAATGAGCCAGCGCGAAGTGGATATCCTCAGCGAAGAAGTTGGCCTCAAGCCGGTGGCCTTGCCGGATATGAAGGAAAAAGCCCGCGACAAGATCGACCGTCTGCAACGCAAATCGGCCAAGCCGGTAGGTCGTGCCGCCCGTCCGGAGCGGACCCTGCGTCCGGCCCATGGCGGCGGCCCGGCAGCGGCGGGTGATCAGGGCCGTTCGCGTCCTGCCCGTAGCGAAGGTGATGAGCGTGGCGAGCGTCCAGTACGCACCCCACGTGCACCGCGTGCCGATCAGAGCAAGGGCACGCCGGTTGCTGAGCGTCCGCGTGACGTCAACAAGAAGCGTCCGGCCAAGCCAGGTGCGCAGCGCCCAGGCGTTGAGTTGACTGATCGTCCGTCGCGTAAGCCGGCCGGTGCGCCGGTCAAGCGTCGCAGCCAGCCGACCCGCGAAGGTCAGCGTCCGGGCTTCGGTCGCGGTCCTAAGCCGGAGTAAAGCATTTCGGCAGATGTGAAAAAGGCGACCCTCGGGTCGCCTTTTTTATGTCCTGCCATCCATGGCGGCCACCCTGAGGGCCATCGCTGCGCGACGTTAAAAATGGCTCCCGGCCATTTTTTATGGTCGGACGTTTTACCCGGCCATCGACAGCCGATTGCGACCATCGCGCTTGGATACGTACAGCGCGTTGTCGGCGCGGCGCAGCAAGCTTTCCATCGATTCGCCCGGCAGCAGGGTGGCGCAGCCGAGACTGACCGACAGCTCAATGGCGCGGTTTTCCACCAGGTACTGGATGCCGAGAACCGCCATGCGCAAGCGCTCGCCAACCATGGACGCGGCTTCGCGGTTGGTGTTGGAGAGCAGCACCATGAATTCTTCACCGCCGAAGCGGAACACCATGTCGACGTTGCGCAGGCTGTCTTTCAGCGCTGTAGCAACGGCTTTCAGTGCCTGGTCGCCGATCAGGTGGCCATGGGTATCGTTGATGCGCTTGAAGTGATCAATGTCGACCATCAGCACCGACAGTGGCTGCAGGGTGCGCCGGGCAATATCCACTTCGCGCTTGAGCGTTTGCTGCATGGCGATGCGGTTGCCGGTTTCGGTCAGCGGGTCGCGCAGTGCGCTTTGTACGGCTGCGCGATAGAGCAGGGCGTTGCGCAGCGGAAACAGCAGGCTGGCGAGCAGTGATTCGAGCTGGCCCAGCTCATCCTCACTGAAGCGCTGGTTACGGCGGAAGGTCAGCTCACCGAGGAATTCACCATCGTGATTCAAGCGGTAGCCGGCCGAGTGGTTGCCGCGCTCGCCCAGCTCCAGGCGCAGATCGCAGGAGGCCAGTTGGTAGCTGAGGGCACTGAGTGGCACCAGGCGCTGCACTTCGCTGTAGAACAGCTCAAGAATGCGTTCGGCTTCCAGCGAAGTTTGCAGGCGCAGGCTCAGTTGCTGGCGCAGTTGTGCCAGGCTGACCGGCTTGAGATTTTTCTGCAGACGACCGGCATAGCCGAGACGCTGCAGTTTGGCAGCGTCGAAATCGATGGTGTTGGACTGGTTGTGCGGGGCCATGAAGCTCTACCTCTAGCGCAGTACGCGACGATAACTGGGCTAGAGCGAATTCCGTGCCAATCTCAAAATCACTTAAAAAGTGCTTTTAATTCATTGGTTTACTGTTTCGGTGGGCAGTTGTGCGGCAAGGCTTTGCCGGTTAACTGACGGGGCTGCTGGCAATTTGATGCCAGGTGATCTGGCTGCCGCCGGAAAACCGGCGGAATCCTTAAAGGGCTATTTAAGGTCTTGCGAGCTAGAGTCCTGCAAGGCGCTACGTTAGTAACAGCCTTCGGCTGGTCAAGTCGGCGAGGAAGCGGGCTGGGCTCGCATGCTCATGTACTTTTGTACATGAGCATGACTCGTTTCACTCGCCCTTCGGGTCGCGCTAAAGCGCGTTAGCCGCAAGCGGCTTCCGAGTCGGTTTTTAACGCCGCAGGATCGACGCGCAGCTGGCCGTGGCTTATTGCGCGTCAAATGCCTGACCGTTGACGCCCGTACTGTCCGGCCCCATCAGGTACAGGTAGACCGGCATGATGGCTTCAGGCAGCGGGTTGTTCTGCGGGTTTTCCCCGGGGTAGGCCTGGGCACGCATATCGGTGCGGGTGGCGCCTGGGTTGACGCTGTTGGCGCGCACGCTGGCGATACCGTCGATTTCATCGGCGAGTACCTGCATCAGGCCCTCGGTGGCGAACTTCGATACGGCATAGGCCCCCCAGTAAGCACGACCTTTGCGCCCGACACTGCTCGAGGTGAATACCACCGAGGCGTCTGCCGACAACTTGAGCAGCGGCAGCAGGGTGCTGGTGAGCATAAACATGGCGTTGACGTTGACCTGCATCACGCGCATGAAGTTGTCGCCGGACAACTGTTCCAGCGGTGTTCGCGGGCCAATGATCGAGGCGTTGTGCAGCACGCCGTCGAGTTTGCCGAATTCGGCTTCGATCATCGCTGCCAGTTCGTCGTACTGATGCGGCAGGGCGGTTTCCAGGTTGAACGGGATCACTGCCGCTTGCGGGTGGCCTGCGGCTTCGATGGCGTCATAGACGCGGCTGAGGTTGTCTTCGGTCTTGCCCAGCAGCAGCACCGTTGCGCCGTAGGCGGCGAAGGTCTTGGCGGCGGTTGCACCAATGCCACGGCCAGCACCGGTCACCAGAATCACGCGGCCCTTGAGCAGGTCGGGGCGGGCGGAATAGTCATGCATGGGTAAAGCCTCATTAATTCAAAAGCGGGTGGCACGTGATGCGCGTCCGGTAAACCGTCTTCAACAGCTACACAGGGATTGTTCGAGCACGGTGCGAAGTTCCAGTGGGTGGTCCACCACCGCGTCGGCGCCCCAGTTGCGTGGGTTGTCCTGCGGGTGGATATAGCCGTAGGTGACAGCGGCGGTCTTGCAGCCTGCCGCGCGACCGGCTTCGATGTCGCGCTCGTCATCACCCACGAACAGGGTGGCGGCAGGTTCTACGCCCATCTTTGCGCAGGCCAGCAGGATCATCTCGGGGTCGGGCTTGCTGCGGCTGACATGATCCGGGCAAACCAGCACGGCCGAGCGCTGCGCCAGACCGAGTTGCTGCATGATCGGTTCGGCGTAGCGCACCGGCTTGTTGGTTGCCACGCCCCAGATCAGCTTGGCCTGTTCGATGTCATTGAGCAGCTCATCCATGCCGTCAAACGGTCGCGTCAGTACCGCGCAATGCGCCTGATAGCGGTCGAGAAACTCCAGGCGCAGGGCTTCGAAGCCTTCGGCCTCGGGGTCCATAGCAAAGTTGGCAGCGACCATGGCGCGCGCGCCGCCGGACACCTGGTCGCGGATCAGCTTATCGGCAATCGGTGGCAAGCCGCGTTCGGCACGCATGGCCTGGCTGATGGCGATAAAGTCCGGCGCACTGTCGAGCAGGGTGCCGTCCATATCGAATAAAACCGCGCGCAAGCGCATTGGGCGTGTCATTGGTTATTTCCCTTGCTGCGCCGGAGTATGTTTTGGCGCGAGGCCAGGCACGAGCCGTGAAGTTTGGTTATTCCAAATGAGTGGCGAGAAACGCAGCATCGCGCCAAAACAGACCCGGCCCTGCGGGTTACGCCAGAAAGCCGGCCATGCGTTGTTGCTGTCCTTGGCAATGGAACAACCATTGCCTGCGGCCAGCGCCTAGCCTGGCCGGCTTTCTGGCGGCAACGCTGCAGGGAAATAACGGATGGCACGCCCTACGCCTCCTTGAGAGTCTGGATCATGTAGTTGACGTCGACATCGGCTTCCAACTTGTAGCGTTTGCTCAGCGGGTTGTAGGTCAGGCCGATGATGTCCTTGACCTCAAGGCCCGCCTCGCGGCTCCAAGAGCCCAGCTCGGACGGACGGATAAATTTCTTGAAGTCATGAGTGCCGCGCGGCAGCAGGCGCATCACGTACTCAGCGCCGATGATGGCGAACAGGTAGGCCTTGGGGTTGCGGTTGATGGTGGAGAAGAACACCTGGCCGCCAGGCTTGACCATGCGGTAGCAGGCGCGGATCACCGACGCCGGGTCGGGCACGTGCTCAAGCATTTCCAGGCAGGTGACCACGTCGAACTGTTCCGGCATTTCTTCAGCCAGGGCTTCGGCAGTGATCTGCCGGTATTCGACGCTGACGCCGGACTCCAGCTGGTGCAGCTGGGCTACTGCCAGCGGTGCTTCGCCCATGTCGATGCCGGTCACGCTGGCGCCGCGCTGGGCCATGGATTCGCTGAGAATGCCACCGCCGCAGCCAACGTCGAGCACCTTCTTGCCGGCCAGGCCGACGCGTTCGTCGATCCAGTTGACGCGCAGCGGGTTGATGTCATGCAGCGGTTTGAATTCGCTTTCACGGTCCCACCAGCGGTGGGCAAGGGCTTCAAATTTGGCGATTTCGGCGCGGTCGACGTTGCTCATATAAATCCCTGAATCAGGCGGCGGCGGGAGACTCATGTTGCCAGTTTCGCCGGGTGGATTGGACGCCTGTTATGCGTCCAATGTATGTCAGTTTGTCGCAGTGCCCGAATTCTCTGGGCTGGCTGTCACTTACCGGCGATCTTCGCGCCCCAGGCGCGGGCATTGGCGATGATCCGTTGTTCGTCCAGGCGCGTCAGTTGGCCGCCGTCGAGCAATTGTTTGCCGCCGACCCACAGGTGTTCGACGCAGGCGCGGCCACCGGCATAAAGCAGCTGCGATACCGGGTCGTAGACCGGTTGCTGGGCAAGGCCGGAGAGGTTGAACGCCGCTATGTCTGCAGCCTTGCCCAGCTCCAATGAACCGATCTGCTCGTCCAGACCCAGGGCGCGTGCGCCGTTCAGGGTGGCCATGCGTAGCGCGCTATGGGCGTTAAGAGCCGTTGCCGAGCCGGCCACGGCCTTGGCCAGCAGGGCTGCGGTTCGGGTTTCGCCGAGCAGGTCGAGATCATTGTTGCTGGCTGCGCCATCGGTGCCGATGGCCACATTGACCCCGGCTTGCCAGAGTTTTTCCACCGGGCAAAAGCCGCTGGCCAGCTTGAGGTTGGACTCCGGGCAATGGATCACGCTGCTGTTACTTTCCACCAGGAGGGCCAGGTCTTCATCATTAATCTGGGTCATGTGCACGGCCTGGAAGCGCGGGCCGAGCAGGTCGAGGCGCGCCAGGCGCGCCAGTGGCCGCTCGCCGCGCTGCTCCAGGCTCTGCTGCACTTCGAAGGCGGTTTCGTGCACGTGCATATGAATGCCGGCGTCCAGCTCTTCGGCGAGCATGCGGATGTTTTCTAGCTTGTCGTCACTCACCGTGTAGGGCGCATGCGGGCCGAAGGCGACGCTCAGGCGCGGGTGGTGCTTAAGGTCGTCGAACAGATTCAGGCCTTTGCGCAGCGCTTCGTCAGCGTCGCGGGCGCCGGGAATCGGAAAATCCAGTACCGGAATGGTGATCTGTCCGCGGATGCCGCTGCTGTGCACCAGCTGGCTGGCGGTTTCCGGGAAGAAATACATGTCGGAGAAGCAGGTAATGCCGCCCTTGAGCTGTTCGGCGATGGCCAGCTCAGTGCCATCCTGCACAAATTGCTCGTTGACCCATTTTGCCTCGGCCGGCCAGATGTGCTTCTCCAGCCAGGTCATCAGCGGCAGATCATCGGCCAGGCCGCGGAATAGAGTCATTGCCGCATGCCCATGGGCGTTGACCAGGCCTGGCGTGAGCAGTCGTCCGGGCAACTCAAGCACCTGCAGGGCTGCGTGTTTAAGCGCTTCAGCGCGTGGGGCGATCAGTGCGATGCGCCCGTCGCGGATGCCCAGGCCGTGCTCCAGCAGCACCACGCCAGCTGGCTCGACCGGGACCAGCCAGGTGGGCAGCAGCAGCAAATCGAGCGGAGCTTGGGGCATGGGAAGGCTTCCGGCAGTCAGTAGAGTGGCGAGTTTATAGGGGAACGCCCTAGGCTTGAAGCTGCATGCAGCTGATCTGGCGCGATGTGCGCAGTGCTGTGCGTATAATGGCCGGCTTTTTCCGGCGGAGGTGTGTCATGCGCGAGCAACTGCTAGCGGCAGAGAAGGTCAGGGCCATCGAGTGGCGTGACGGCGCTCTGCACTTGCTGGATCAGCGCGCGCTGCCTTTCGAGGAAACCTGGCTGAGCTATCACTCAGCGGCAGATGTCGCCGAGGCGATCCGTAGCATGGTGGTGCGCGGCGCGCCGGCCATCGGCATCAGTGCGGCCTATGCGATTGTCCTGGCTGTAAGGGCTCGTCTGCAGGAAGGCGGTGACTGGCGCGTGGCGCTGCAGGCGGATTTCGACCTGCTGGCGGCATCGCGTCCGACGGCGGTCAATCTGTTCTGGGCGCTTGAGCGCATGCGTGAGCGGCTGGGTCGGCTGAAAAGCCATGACGACCCGCTGGCGCTGCTGGAGGCTGAAGCCATCGGCATTCATCAAAGTGATCGTGAAGCTAATCTGACTATGGCCCAGCTGGGCGTCGATTTGATCCGCAAGCACCAGGGCAATCAGCAGAACCTGCTGACCCATTGTAATGCCGGCGCCCTGGCCACAGGCGGCTTCGGTACGGCGCTGGGGGTGATTCGCGCCGCTTTTCATGAGGGTTTGCTTGAGCGGGTATACGCCGACGAAACCCGTCCCTGGCTGCAGGGCTCGCGCCTGACTGCTTGGGAGCTGGCGGCTGACGGCATCCCGGTCACGGTGAATGTCGACTCGGCTGCCGCGCACCTGATGAAAACCCGTGGCATTACCTGGGTCATAGTCGGGGCGGACCGTATCGCCGCCAATGGCGATGTGGCCAACAAGGTCGGCACCTATCAGCTGGCGGTGAATGCCATGCACCACGGCGTGCGCTTTATGGTGGTCGCCCCCAGCTCGACCATCGACATGGCCATGGAGCACGGTGACGACATCGTGTTGGAAGAGCGCGATGCCAACGAGCTGCTGGAGCTGGGTGGCACGCGCATCGCCGGCGGGATCGAAGCGCTCAATCCGGTATTCGATGTGACCCCGGCGGACCTGATCGACTTTATCGTCACCGAAAAGGGCGTGGTTGATCGTCCGGATGCCGAGAAAATGGCGCAATTGATGTGCCGCAAGCGCCTGCACTGAGTTTTTCTACGGGTACGCCGTCCTGGTCGGTAGGGTGGCGCTGGGGATAGGTGCGCCGCGGTGATTGTGGTAAACTCCGGCGGTTTTCGGGGGTGCCCGTTATGGGCCTCTTACCTGCGCAGATACATGGCATAACTTATTGATTTGTCGTGAGTCGCTATGAGCCTCAAGGCACGGCGACAGGCTCCACACCACTCAGGACGAGCGGCGCGGAGTTTCACCAGAAAAAGGAACAAGGCTACTCATGGGCGAACTGGCCAAAGAAATCCTCCCGGTCAATATTGAAGACGAACTCAAGCAGTCCTATCTCGATTACGCGATGAGCGTAATTGTTGGGCGAGCGCTGCCGGATGCACGTGATGGCTTGAAGCCCGTGCACCGCCGTGTGCTGTTTGCCATGAGTGAGTTGGGCAACGACTGGAACAAGGCATACAAGAAGTCCGCCCGTGTGGTCGGTGACGTCATCGGTAAGTACCACCCACACGGTGATACCGCGGTATACGACACCATCGTCCGCATGGCGCAGCCATTCTCGCTGCGTTACCTGCTGGTCGACGGCCAGGGTAACTTCGGTTCGGTGGACGGCGATAACGCCGCGGCCATGCGCTACACCGAAGTGCGCATGACCAAGCTGGCCCATGAGCTGCTGGCTGACCTGCACAAAGAAACCGTGGATTGGGTGCCGAACTACGACGGCACCGAAATGATCCCGGCGGTTATGCCGACCAAGATCCCCAACCTGTTGGTCAACGGCTCCAGCGGTATCGCCGTGGGCATGGCCACCAATATTCCGCCACACAACCTCACGGAAGTGATCAACGGTTGTCTGGCGCTGATCGACAACGGCGAGCTGACTGTCGATGAGCTGATGCAATACATCCCCGGTCCGGACTTCCCGACTGCGGCGATCATCAACGGTCGCGCCGGCATCATCGAGGCCTACCGCACCGGCCGTGGCCGCATCTATATGCGAGCCCGGGCGATTATCGAAGACATCGACAAGGTCGGTGGCCGTCAGCAGATCATCGTCAGCGAGCTGCCGTATCAGCTGAACAAGGCCCGTCTGATCGAGAAGATCGCCGAGCTGGTTAAAGAGAAGAAGCTCGAAGGCATCACCGAGCTGCGCGATGAGTCCGACAAGGACGGTATGCGTATCGTGATCGAGCTGCGTCGTGGCGAAGTGCCGGAAGTGGTACTCAACAACCTCTACGCCCAGACCCAGATGCAGTGCGTGTTCGGCATCAACGTGGTGGCGCTGATCGACGGCCAGCCGAAGGTCCTTAACCTCAAGGACATGCTCGAAGCCTTTATCCTGCATCGCCGTGAAGTGGTCACCCGCCGTACCGTATTTGAGCTACGTAAGGCCCGTGAGCGTGGCCATATCCTTGAAGGCCAGGCGGTTGCCCTGTCCAACATCGACCCGGTCATCGCTCTGATCAAAGCCTCGCCGACCCCGGCCGAAGCCAAGCTGGCGCTGATTGCCACGCCCTGGGAATCCAGTGCGGTGGAAACCATGGTCGAGCGCGCCGGTGCCGACGCCTGCCGTCCGGACGATCTCGATCCGCAATACGGTCTTCGCGACGGCAAGTATTTCCTCTCGCCGGAGCAGGCCCAGGCCATCCTCGAGCTGCGTCTGCACCGTTTGACCGGTCTTGAGCATGAAAAACTGCTGGCCGAATACCAGGAAATCCTCACTCAGATCGGCGAGCTGATCCGCATCCTCACCAGCGCCACGCGCCTGATGGAAGTGATTCGCGAAGAGCTGGAAGCGGTCAAGGCCGAGTTCGGCGACAAGCGTCGTACCGAGATTCTCGACAACCGTCTGGACCTCAGCCTGGCTGACCTGATCACCGAAGAAGAGCGTGTGGTCACCATCTCTCACAGTGGTTATGCCAAGAGCCAGCCGCTGCATGCCTATCAGGCGCAGCGTCGCGGCGGTAAGGGCAAGTCGGCCACCGGCGTGAAGGATGAGGATTACATCGAGCACCTGCTAGTCGCTAACAGTCATGCCACGCTGCTGCTGTTCTCCAGCAAGGGCAAGGTGTACTGGCTGAAGACCTACGAAATTCCGGAAGCCTCGCGCGCCGCCCGTGGTCGTCCGCTGGTCAACCTGTTGCCGCTGGACGAAGGTGAGCGCATTACCGCCATGCTTCAGGTCGACCTGGAAGCCCTGCGTCAGCAGGCTCCGGAAGGCGACGAGCAGGACGATATCGAAGGCGTCGTGGTTGAGGCTGAAGAAGTCGAAGACCTGGCCGAAGGCGATGACGCCGACGACGAAACCCCGGATGAACCGACCGGTGCCTACATCTTTATGGCCACGGCCAAAGGCACGGTGAAGAAAACTCCGCTGGTGCAATTCAGTCGTCCGCGTAGCTCGGGCCTGATCGCCCTCAAGCTGGACGAAGATGACACCCTGATCTCCGCTGCCGTAACCGACGGCGCCCGCGAAGTGATGATGTTCTCCGATGGCGGCAAGGTGATCCGCTTCAAGGAAAGCAAAGTGCGCACCATGGGCCGTACCGCTCGCGGTGTGCGTGGCATGCGTCTGCCGGAAGGGCAGGAAATCATCTCCATGCTGATTCCTGAAGCCGACGCGCAGATTCTCACCGCTTCCGAGCGTGGCTACGGCAAGCGCACGGCGATGGCCGAGTTCCCGCGTCGCGGTCGTGGCGGCCAGGGCGTAATCGCCATGGTCAGCAACGAGCGTAACGGCAAGCTGGTCGGCGCCGTGCAGGTGCTCGAAGGCGAAGAAATCATGCTGATTTCCGACCAGGGCACCCTGGTGCGTACCCGCGTCAGCGAAGTCTCCAGCCTCGGTCGTAACACCCAGGGAGTGACCCTGATCAAGCTGGCCAAGGATGAAACCCTGGTCGGTCTTGAGCGCGTGCAAGAGCCTTCGGCGGAAGACGACGAAGAGCTGCTGGAAGGCGAAGAGGGTGTTGAAGGCGCAGTTGAGGATGCAGGTGATGCACCCGAAGCTGCCGCTGACGAAAGCCCGATCAGCGAAGAGTGATCTGTCGGGGCGAGTGCGCTCGCCCCTGACGGCGTAGGATTTGGCGGCTGCTGGCACGCACCAGCCCGCCCACTATTTTGAGCGAGAGTGGATGTGAGCAAGCGAGCCTTTAACTTCTGCGCCGGCCCGGCCGCGCTTCCTGAAGCTGTTCTGCAACGCGCCCAGGCGGAGCTCCTTGATTGGCAGGGTAAAGGCCTGTCGGTGATGGAGATGAGCCACCGTAGCGACGAATACACCGCCATCGCCGAGAAGGCCGAGCAGGACCTGCGCGACCTGATGGAAATTCCGTCCGACTACAAGGTGCTGTTTCTGCAGGGCGGGGCCAGCCAGCAGTTCGCTGAAATCCCGCTCAACCTGCTGCCCGAAGACGGCGTTGCCGACTATATCGACACCGGTATCTGGTCGAAGAAGAGCATCGAAGAAGCCAGCCGCTACGGCAATATCAATGTCGCCGCCAGCGCCAAGGCCTATGACTATTTCGCCATTCCAGGGCAGAACGAGTGGCAGCTGTCGAAAGACGCCGCCTACCTGCACTACGCCAGCAATGAAACTATCGGTGGCCTGCAGTTCGACTGGATTCCCGAAGTCGGTGACGTGCCGCTGGTGGCGGATATGTCTTCCGATATCCTTTCGCGCCCAATCGATGTGTCGAAGTTCGGCCTGATCTACGCCGGTGCGCAGAAAAACATCGGCCCCAGCGGCCTGGTGGTGACTATCGTCCGCGAAGACCTGCTCGGCCGCGCCCGCAGCGTCTGCCCGACCATGCTCAACTACAAGATCGCGGCCGATAACGGCTCGATGTACAACACCCCGGCGACCTTCTCCTGGTACCTGTCCGGCCTGGTGTTCGAGTGGCTGAAAGAGCAGGGTGGGGTGGCCGCCATGGAGCGGATCAACCGCGCCAAGAAAGACCTGCTGTACAAGGCCATCGATACCAGCGATTTCTACAGCAACCCGATTGCCCATAACGCCCGCTCCTGGATGAACGTGCCGTTCCGCCTGGCCGATGAGAAGCTGGACAAACCGTTCCTCGCCGGTGCCGATGCGCGCGGCCTGCTCAACCTCAAGGGCCACCGTTCGGTCGGCGGCATGCGTGCCTCCATCTATAACGCCGTGGGCCTGGATGCCGTTGAAGCGCTGGTGGCCTATATGGCCGAGTTCGAGAAGGAGCACGGCTGATGACCGATCCAATTTCCGAGCAGGAACTGCAGGCCCTACGCCTGCGCATCGACAACCTCGATGAGAAGATTCTCGCGCTGATCAGTGATCGCGCCAGCTGCGCCGAAGAAGTCGCGCGGGTGAAGATGAAGGCTCTGCCGGAAGGCGAGAAGCCGGTGTTCTATCGCCCCGAGCGCGAAGCCCAGGTGCTTAAACGCATCATGGAGCGCAACCAGGGGCCGCTGGGCAACGAGGAAATGGCGCGGCTGTTCCGCGAAATCATGTCCTCCTGTCTGGCCCTGGAAAACCCGCTCAAGGTGGCTTACCTCGGCCCAGAGGGTACGTTCTCCCAGGCTGCGGCGATGAAGCATTTCGGTCACGCGGTGATCAGCGTGCCGATGGCGGCTATCGATGAAGTGTTCCGTGAAGTGGCCGCCGGTGCGGTGAACTTCGGTGTGGTGCCGGTGGAGAACTCCACCGAAGGCGCGATTAATCACACCCTGGACAGCTTCCTCGAGCACGACATGGTCATCTGTGGCGAAGTCGAGCTGCGCATTCACCACCATCTGCTGGTCGGTGAAACCACCAAGACCGACAAGATCACCCGCATCTACTCCCATGCTCAGTCCCTGGCCCAGTGCCGCAAGTGGCTGGACGCGCATTACCCCAACGTCGAGCGCGTGGCGGTGTCGAGCAACGCCGATGCAGCCAAACGGGTGAAAAGCGAGTGGAACAGTGCGGCGATTGCCGGCGACATGGCAGCCAGCCTGTATGGCCTGACCAAGCTGGCGGAGAAGATCGAAGACCGTCCGGACAACTCCACGCGCTTCTTGATTATTGGCAGCCAGGAAGTACCGCCGACCGGCGACGACAAGACTTCGGTCATCGTCTCCATGCGCAACAAGCCGGGTGCACTGCACGAGCTGCTGGTGCCGTTCCACAACAACGGCATCGACCTGACCCGCATCGAAACCCGCCCGTCGCGCAGCGGCAAGTGGACCTATGTGTTCTTTATCGACTTCGTCGGCCACCACCGCGACCCGCTGATCAAGGACGTGCTGGAAAAGATCAATCAGGAAGCCGTGGCGCTCAAGGTGCTGGGCTCCTACCCGAAAGCGGTACTTTAAAACTGCTGCGGCACGCCTCAGGTCTGAAGCTACACGCGCATCGACGCCGGGCTGTACTTGGGGCTTGCGGCTTTAAGCGTGAGGCTTTGCTATGACCGATTTCCTCGCCCTGGCCCAGCCAGGCGTACAGCAGCTGTCGCCCTATGTGCCGGGTAAGCCGGTGGATGAGCTGGCCCGCGAGCTGGATCTTGACCCGGCCAGCATCGTCAAGCTGGCCAGCAACGAGAATCCGCTGGGTCCAAGCCCCAAGGCGCTGGAAGCGATTCGCGGCGAACTGGCCGAGCTGACCCGTTACCCCGATGGCAATGGTTTCGAGCTGAAAAGTCGCCTGGCTGCGCGCTGCGGCGTGCAGATCAATCAGGTCACCCTAGGCAACGGTTCCAACGACATTCTCGATCTGGTCGCTCGTGCCTATCTGGCCCCAGGCCTTAATGCGGTGTTCAGCCAGTACGCCTTTGCCGTTTACCCCATTTCGACCCAGGCCGTGGGGGCCCAGGGCAAAGTGGTGCCGGCGCAGGACCATGGCCACGACCTGGAAGCCATGCTCGCGGCCATCGACGCCAACACCCGCGTGGTGTTTATCGCCAACCCGAACAACCCGACTGGCACCTGGTTCGGCCCTGACGCGCTGGAGCGCTTTCTCGCGCGCGTACCCGGCAATGTGCTGGTGGTACTGGATGAGGCTTATATCGAGTTCGCCGAAGGTGATGAGCTGCCGGACGGCCTCAAGTACCTGGCGCGCTATGACAACCTGCTGGTCTCGCGCACCTTCTCCAAGGCCTATGGCCTGGCGGCGCTGCGCGTTGGTTATGCGCTCAGCTCGGCGCAGATCGCCGATGTGCTCAACCGTGTACGCCAGCCGTTCAACGTTAACAGCCTGGCCCTGGCGGCGGCGTGCGCGGCGCTGGATGATGCCGATTACCTGGCGCAAAGCCGTCAGCTCAATGATGCCGGCATGGCGCAGCTAGAAGCTGGTCTGCGCGAGTTGGGTCTGAGCTGGATACCGTCGAAAGGCAACTTTATTGCCGTGGATTTTGGCCGTGATACCGCTGCGATCAACCAGGCGCTGCTGCGTGCTGGGGTGATCGTGCGGCCGGTGGCCGGTTACGGCATGCCGAACTTCCTGCGCGTATCGATTGGTCTGCCGGCTGAGAATGCGCGCTTCCTTGAGGCCCTGGCCAAGGTGTTGAGCGCGTGAGTGAAGCCAAATCTGCTGTCACTCAGGTGCAATCTGTTGCCCCTAAGCTCGGCCGCCTGGTGGTTATCGGTCTGGGTTTGATTGGCGGCTCGTTCGCCAAGGGCTTGCGTGAGCGCGGCCTGTTTCGCGAAGTGATAGGTGTCGATCTCGACCCTGAGTCGCGGCGGTTGGCGGTTGAGCTGGGGGTGGTTGATCGTTGTGAGTCCGACTTGGCTGCCGCTTGTCAGGGTGCTGATGTGATCCAGCTGGCGGTGCCTATCCTGGCCATGGAGAAGCTGCTGGCCGAGCTGGCCAAGCTTGATCTGGGTACGGCGGTGTTGACCGATGTGGGCAGCGCCAAAGGCAATGTGGTGCGCGCGGCGCGCCTGGCCTTTACCGGTAAGGCGGTGCGCTTTGTGCCCGGGCACCCGATTGCCGGCTCCGAACAGAGCGGGGTGGAGGCCTCCAACGCGCAGCTGTTCCGCCGCCATAAGGTCATCCTCACGCCCTGTGAACAGAGTGATGACGCAGCTCTGGCGCTGGTCGATGCGCTGTGGCGCGAGCTGGGTGCGGATGTTGAGCATATGGAGGTCGAGCATCACGATCAGGTGCTGGCTGCGACCAGTCACCTGCCGCATTTGCTGGCCTTTACTCTGGTTGACTCGCTGGCCAAGCGCAGTGAGAACCTGGAGATCTTTCGTTACGCCGCCGGCGGTTTTCGCGACTTCACGCGAATTGCCGGCAGTGATCCGGTCATGTGGCATGACATCTTTCTCGCCAATCGCGAGGCGGTGTTGCGCACGCTGGACGTATTTCGCGACGACCTCGACGCCTTGCGCGACGCGGTTGACGCAGGGGATGGGCATCAATTGCTGGGCGTATTCACCCGCGCCCGCGTGGCCCGTGAGCATTTCGGCAAAATTCTGGCCCGCAGGGCCTATGTGGACGCTATGCACTCGAACGATCTGGTTTTTCTGGCTAACCCTGGCGGCAAACTCTCCGGGCGTATTCGCGTTCCGGGCGACAAGTCCATCTCCCACCGCTCGATCATGCTCGGCTCGTTGGCTGAAGGCACCACGCATGTTGAAGGCTTCCTGGAGGGTGAAGACGCCTTGGCAACGCTGCAGGCATTTCGCGACATGGGTGTGGTCATCGAAGGCCCGCATCATGGTCGCGTGACCATTCACGGGGTTGGTCTGCATGGCCTGAAGGCGCCGGCTGGCCCGCTGTATATGGGCAACTCCGGTACCTCGATGCGCTTACTCTCTGGTCTGCTGGCAGCGCAACCGTTCGACACCACGCTGACTGGTGATGCTTCGCTGTCCAAACGACCGATGAACCGCGTCGCCAAACCGCTGCGCGAGATGGGCGCCGTGATCGAAACCGCTCCGGAAGGTCGTCCGCCGCTGATGATCAAGGGCGGCCAGCGCCTGACTGGCATGGACTACGAAATGCCCATGGCCAGTGCTCAGGTTAAATCCTGCTTGCTGCTGGCGGGTCTCTATGCTGCAGGCTGCACCTCGGTGACCGAGCCTGCGCCAACCCGTGACCACACTGAGCGCATGCTGCGCGGCTTCGGCTATCCGGTAACGGTGGATGGCAGCACGGCGAGCGTCGAGTCGGGTCACAAGCTGACGGCGACCCATATCGAAGTACCAGCGGATATTTCCTCGGCCGCGTTCTTCCTGGTGGCCGGTAGCATTGCCGAAGACTCGGAACTGGTGCTGGAGCATGTTGGCATCAACCCGACCCGTACCGGCGTCATCGATATCCTCAAGCTGATGGGCGGCGACATCACTCTGGAAAACCAGCGTGAAGTGGGCGGCGAAACCGTGGCCGATATTCGCGTGCGCAGCGCCAAGCTCAAAGGCATCGATATCCCCGAAGATCTGGTGCCGCTGGCTATCGACGAGTTTCCGGTGCTGTTCGTCGCTGCCTCGGTGGCTGAAGGCCGCACCGTTCTGCGCGGCGCCGAAGAGCTGCGGGTCAAGGAGTCCGACCGGATTCAGGTAATGGCTGACGGCCTGATCGCGCTAGGCGTCAAGGCCGAGCCAACGCCGGATGGCATCATTATCGAAGGTGGCAGCATCGGTGGTGGCGAAGTCTGGGCGCACGGTGATCACCGTATCGCCATGTCATTCAGCGTCGCCTCGCTGCGCGCCACTGCGCCGATCCGTATCCATGATTGCGCCAACGTCGCCACTTCGTTCCCCAACTTCCTCGCGCTGTCGGCTCAGGTTGGCATTCGTGTGGCCGAGGAGGGCAAGGCATGATCGTCGCACCGGTTATCACCATCGACGGGCCGAGCGGCTCGGGCAAGGGCACTATTGCCGGCCTGCTGGCCAAACAACTGGGCTGGAATCTGTTGGACTCGGGTGCGCTGTATCGCCTGCTGGCCTTTGCCGCCGGTAATCACGGCGTTGATCTGACCAATGAAGAGGCAATGAAGCTGCTTGCCGCTCACCTTGATGTGCAATTCATCGCAGCCGGTGACGGTCATGGCCAGCGCATCATTCTCGAAGGGGAAGAGGTGACGGATCTGATTCGTAACGAGCAGGTCGGCGCTGGTGCTTCGCAGGTCGCTTCTCTGTCCGCCGTGCGTGAGGCTCTGCTGCAGCGTCAGCAGGCATTTCAGGAAATGCCGGGCCTGGTCGCCGATGGTCGCGACATGGGTACGGTGGTGTTTCCCGATGCCCCGCTGAAGATTTTCCTCACCGCCAGCGCCGAGGAGCGTGCCCGCCGCCGCTACTTGCAGTTGAAGGCCAAGGGCGATGATGTTAATCTCGCGAGTCTTCTTGATGAGATTCAGGCGCGCGATGAGCGCGATACCCAGCGTGCAGTGGCTCCGCTCAAGCCGGCAGCCGATGCGATCCAGCTGGATTCCACTGAACTCTCCATCGAACAAGTGCTTGAACGAATTCTGAGTGAAGTCGCCAATCGCGATCTCGCCGGATGATAAGAGCCACAGCTGCTATAAGCTGACCGGCTCGCAAGGAGGCGTACGGGAACCCAGTCCTAGTCCCGTTTGCCTCTTTTTATATGAACGTACCCACATTGTCTGGAGTGTGGTTTGGGCGGATTCCCTGCCCTGAATCAACAGGAATTAAAATGAGCGAAAGCTTTGCTGAACTGTTTGAAGAAAGCCTAAAAACCCTGAATCTTCAGGCTGGCTCGATCATCACCGCTATCATCGTCGACATCGATTACCAAGCTGGTTGGGTAACCGTTCACGCTGGTTTGAAGTCTGAAGGCCTCATCCCGCTGGAACAGTTCCACAACGACGCTGGCGAGCTGACCATCAAGGTCGGTGACGAAGTTCACGTTGCCCTGGACGCGGTTGAAGATGGCTTTGGTGAAACCAAGCTGTCCCGCGAAAAAGCCAAGCGTGCCGAGTGCTGGATCGTTCTGGAAGCAGCTTTCGCCGCTGAGGAAGTGGTTACGGGCGTTATCAACGGTAAGGTTAAGGGCGGCTTCACTGTCGACGTTAACGGCATCCGTGCGTTCCTCCCAGGTTCCTTGGTCGATGTCCGTCCGGTGCGTGATACCACCCACCTGGAAGGCAAAGAGCTCGAATTCAAAGTCATCAAGCTGGACCAGAAGCGCAACAACGTTGTCGTTTCCCGCCGCAGCGTGCTGGAAGCCGAGAACAGCGCCGAGCGCGAAGCTCTGCTGGAATCCCTGCAGGAAGGTCAGCAAGTCAAAGGTATCGTCAAGAACCTCACCGACTACGGCGCGTTCGTGGACCTGGGTGGCGTCGACGGCCTGCTGCACATCACCGACATGGCTTGGAAGCGTATCAAGCATCCGTCAGAAATCGTCAACGTTGGCGATGAGATCGATGTCAAGATCCTCAAGTACGATCGCGAGCGCAACCGTGTTTCCCTCGGCCTCAAGCAGCTGGGCGAAGATCCATGGGTTGCCATCAAGGCGCGTTACCCGCAGGACACCCGTGTTACTGCGCGAGTAACCAACCTGACCGACTACGGCTGCTTCGCAGAGCTGGAAGAAGGCGTGGAAGGCCTGGTGCACGTATCCGAAATGGATTGGACCAACAAAAACATCCATCCTTCGAAAGTCGTTAACGTCGGCGACGAAGTGGAAGTTATGGTTCTGGATATCGACGAAGAACGTCGTCGTATCTCCCTGGGTATCAAGCAGTGCAAAACTAACCCGTGGGAAGATTTCTCCGGTCAGTTCAACAAGGGCGACAAAATCTCCGGCACCATCAAGTCGATCACCGATTTCGGTATCTTCATTGGTCTGGATGGCGGCATCGACGGCCTCGTTCACCTGTCCGACATCTCCTGGAACGAAGTAGGCGAAGAAGCTGTACGCCGCTTCAAGAAAGGCGACGAGCTGGAAACCGTTATCCTTTCCGTTGATCCGGAGCGTGAGCGCATTTCCCTCGGCATCAAGCAGCTGGAAGAAGATCCGTTCTCCGACTACGTTGCTGTTAACGATAAAGGCACCATCGTGCGCGGTATCGTTAAAGAAGTTGACGCCAAAGGCGCCATCATCACTCTGGCCGAAGGCATCGAAGCCACTCTGAAAGCCTCCGAAATCAGCCGTGACCGCGTTGAAGACGCGCGCAACGTGCTGAAAGAAGGCGAAGAAGTCGAAGCCAAGATCATCAGCGTTGACCGTAAGAGCCGCGTAATCAGCTTGTCGGTCAAGTCGAAAGACGTTGAAGACGAAAAAGAAGCCATCAAAGAAATGCGCAAGCAGGAAGTTGAAACTGCTGGTCCGACCACCCTTGGTGATCTGCTCCGTGCGCAAATGGAAAAACAGAACTAAGTTCGGTTAATCCAGAGAAAAAGGGCGACTTCGGTCGCCCTTTTTTGTGCCTGAAAATCGCTAAGGTGTTGTTTTATAGGCTGTTCAAATCTGGCGAGGCGTGCTAAAACCTTTCTATCTAGTGATCTAGCCGCTTGAAAAAGAAGGGAAAACCATGACCAAGTCGGAGTTGATCGAGCGCATCGTTACCCATCAGGGACAGCTCTCGTCCAAGGATGTTGAGTTGGCGATCAAGACCATGCTTGAGCAGATGTCGCAGGCGCTGTCGACCGGTGACCGTATCGAGATTCGCGGCTTCGGCAGTTTCTCGCTGCACTACCGTGCGCCGCGTGTAGGGCGTAACCCGAAGACCGGTGACTCGGTTAGGCTCGATGGTAAGTTTGTGCCGCATTTCAAGCCGGGGAAGGAGTTGCGGGATCGGGTTAATGAGGATGAGTAGCGAAGCCTGAGTCGCCACAGTGCGGTTTTTATTGTCCTTAATACTGCCATTTTTCTAGCGCCAATTTTTGCCAGAGTGGACTGATTCCAAGTCTGTGTCATGGCATAATATTCCCCCTCGCGTGCTTATGGCAGTTCATGTCTGCTGCTTTCTATCGTTCGGTCATGGACGTTGCCGCTCTGAGTTAATGGATTAGCCGATGTATTTCTCCCTCCCTTAGTTTCTTTCATCATGGTGCCGTGTCAGGCGGGCTTTTATCTGCCATCACCGCTTATAAGTTCTGTTAGCAGTTTGTGAGGCGATTGTCGATTTCAGTACATAATTTTCGCCCGAGGTAAGGGGGCGGTTGGCGCAGGACAACTCGCTATCGAATTCGCTCTTGATTGCATTGGTTTTGGGGCGTGTTCGCTGATGAGCACCATGGTTTGCTACTCATGGGTTAACCAGGCCGAAGGCATCATTTTCCGGAAAATCCAGCGCTTTGGCTCGCGGGGTGGATATGAGAAATTGACGGGTTGCGCTATGTCATTCGTGCTCAAGTGCATATCATAGGCGGTTACACGGCCCATACCGAACAGATGGTGTTGGTGGCGTTTATGGTAGGGGTGTGAAAGGGTCAGTCGAAATTTGTTTTGTCCACAGTGATCCTGCGGTCAAACAGCAATTAGCAGGTGTTCTGCGTAAGCGTTGCAGCGACAGCATAGCCGTTGTTGAGATAGTGATTCCTTAAAGTGTTGAAAATGGAGAGTGATTGTGAAGGCTGACTCGCTGCAGGCGTGTATCGATAAATTCAAAAGTAGAGATGCAGTTATTGGGATCGTTGGTCTCGGTTATGTTGGCCTGCCTTTGATGCTGCGTTACAACGCGATTGGCTTTCGCGTGCTGGGTATCGACATTGATACTAGCAAGGTCGAGACGCTCAACGCGGGCCGTAGCTATATCGAGCATATAGCCTGTGAGCATGTTGCCAAGGCGCGTAACTCTGGCTTCGAAGCGACTTGCGATTTCCGTCGTGCCAGCGAGTGCGATGCGCTCATTCTCTGTGTGCCGACGCCACTGAACAAGTATCGCGAGCCAGACATGAGCTTCGTGATTGATACCACGAACGCCATTAAACCCCACCTGCGTGCTGGTCAGATCGTGTCGCTTGAAAGCACTACTTATCCGGGTACTACCGAGGAAGAGTTGCTGCCGCGTGTGCAGGAAAGCGGTCTGGCGGTGGGTGAAAGTATCTACCTAGTCTATTCGCCAGAACGAGAAGACCCGGGCAATCCGGATTTCGAGACGCGTACCATTCCTAAGGTCATCGGCGGGCATACTGCCAGCTGCCTGCAAGTCGGTATCGCGCTCTATGAGCAGGCGATAGATCAGATCGTGCCGGTTAGCTCGACCAAGGCTGCGGAGATGACCAAGCTATTGGAAAATATCCATCGTGCGGTGAATATCGGTCTGGTCAACGAGATGAAGATTGTCGCTGATCGTATGGGGATCGACATCTTCGAAGTTGTGGATGCGGCGGCGACTAAGCCCTTCGGTTTTACCGCCTATTACCCTGGCCCCGGTCTTGGTGGGCACTGCATCCCAATTGACCCCTTCTACCTAACTTGGAAAGCCCGCGAGTATGGGGTGCACACGCGCTTTATTGAGCTTTCTGGTGAGATCAATCAAGCGATGCCTGAGTATGTGCTGGGTAAATTGATGGACGGCCTCAATGATCTGGGGCGAGCTCTCAAAGGCAGCCGGGTGCTAGTGCTCGGTATTGCCTACAAAAAGAACGTCGACGATATGCGCGAGTCACCTTCCGTGGAAATCATGGAGCTTATCGAGGCCAAGGGTGGGATCGTTGCCTACAGCGATCCGCACGTACCTGTGTTTCCGAAGATGCGCGAACACCATTTCGACCTGTCGAGCGAGACGCTCACTGCCGAGAGCTTGGCCAGTTTCGACGCTGTGGTACTTGCTACGGATCATGACAAATTCGACTACGCACTGATTCAGACCCATTCGCGCCTGGTTATTGATAGTCGCGGTAAATACCGGGCGCCGCAGGCGAACGTCATTAAAGCTTAATTGTTTTTGCGCACAGCGTTCTGGGCGGGCAGATTGCCCAGTGCGATGTGCCTCACCCGTTCACGAGAGACAGTATGAAACGATTTGCCCTTATCGGTGCCGCCGGCTACATCGCCCCGCGCCATATGCGTGCCATCAAGGAAACCGGCAACGAGATCGCCTGCGCCTACGACATCAATGATTCGGTCGGCATTATCGACAGCCTTTCGCCGCAGAGCGAGTTCTACACTGAGTTCGAGCGATTCTATGACCACGCCTGGCGCCTGAAGCGTGATCCGGCGTCTGCTCTCGATATCGTTTCGATCTGCTCGCCCAACTACCTGCACCATGCGCATATCAACGCCGGCCTGCGCCTGGGCTGTGACGTGATCTGCGAAAAGCCCCTGGTGCCGAGCGCGGCCATGCTTGATGACCTACTTCTCACCGAGAAGGAAACCGGTCGCCGTCTGTACAACATCCTACAGTTGCGCCATCACCAGGCGATCATCGATCTGAAACAGCAGGTCGAGGCAGGAAAGCAGGACCACAAGCACGAAGTCGAGTTGACCTACATCACCAGCCGCGGCAAGTGGTACATGGAAAGCTGGAAGGGCGACCCACGCAAATCCTTCGGTGTGGCCACCAATATCGGTGTGCATTTCTACGACATGTTGCACTTTATCTTCGGCAAGCTGCAGCGCAATGTTGTGCACTACGTCAACGAGTACAAGGCAGCAGGCTACCTGGAGTATGAGAACGCTCGTGTGCGCTGGTTCCTCTCCATCGACGCCAACGACCTGCCGGACTCGGTCAAGGGCAAGAAGCCGACCTATCGTTCAATCACCTGCGACGGTGCCGAGATTGAGTTTTCTGAGGGGTTCACCGATCTGCACACCATCAGCTACCAGGCCATTCTTGATGGCAAGGGTTACGGTATTGAGGATGCGCGGCACTGCGTGGAAACCGTAGAGACCATCCGCACCCTGGCGCCGAGCCGCGCCCAGGATGGCGAAGGCCATCCGTTCCTTGCACGTCTGGGTTGAACCATGAGCCATTACCAGCACCCTAGCGCCATCGTCGATGAGGGCGCGCAGATTGGCGAAGGCTCGCGCGTCTGGCACTTCGTGCACGTCTGTAGCGGCGCGCGCATCGGGCAGGGCGTGTCCTTGGGGCAAAACGTCTTCGTCGGCAACAAGGTCGTCATCGGTGACAACTGCAAGATCCAGAACAACGTCTCCGTCTATGACGGCGTCACCCTGGAAGAGGGTGTGTTCTGTGGCCCAAGCATGGTCTTCACCAACGTCTACAACCCGCGCTCGCTGATCGAACGTAAGAGCGAATACCGCGACACCCTGGTGAAGAAGGGAGCCACACTCGGCGCTAACTGCACCATCATTTGCGGCGTGACCATCGGCGAATTCGCTTTCGTCGGCGCCGGCGCGGTGATCAACAAGGACATTCCCGCTTATGCCTTGGTAGTTGGCGTACCGGCGCGGCAGATCGGCTGGATGAGCGAATTCGGCGAGCAGCTTTCGTTGCCGTTGGAGGGCGAAGGCAGTGCCCCCTGCATTCATACAGATGCGCGTTACGTGCTCCGTGGCAACGTACTAAATAAGGAGAGCGTGGTGTGATCGAGTTCATCGACCTCAAGGCGCAGCAGGCGTTGATCAAAGACAAGATCGATGCCGGCATTCAGCGTGTTCTTTCACACGGTCAGTACATCCTCGGTCCGGAAGTGAGCGAATTGGAAGAAAAGCTCGCTGCCTTTGTAGGAGCTAAGTACTGCATCAGTGTCGCCAACGGTACCGATGCTCTGCAGATCGCTCTGATGGCTCTGGGCATCGGCCCAGGCGATGAGGTCATCACTCCCGGCTTCACTTATATAGCTACTGCCGAAACTGTTGCGCTACTGGGCGCCAAGCCGGTGTACGTGGATGTCGACCCGCGCACCTACAACCTCAATCCGCAATTGCTTGAGGCTGCCATTACCCCGCGTACCAAGGCGATCATCCCTGTCTCACTCTACGGGCAGTGCGCTGATTTTGATGCCATAAATGCAATCGCCGCTAGGCACGGCGTCCCGGTCATCGAGGACGCTGCACAGAGCTTCGGTGCAACTTATAAAGGCAAGCGCTCCTGCAACCTGACGACCATCGCCTGCACAAGCTTCTTCCCGAGTAAGCCGTTGGGCTGCTATGGCGACGGCGGCGCCATCTTCACTAGCGATGAAGAGCTGGCCAAAGTATTGCGTCAGATCGCCCGCCATGGTCAGGACCGCCGCTACCACCACATTCGTGTCGGCGTTAATAGTCGCTTGGATACCCTGCAGGCCGCCATCCTGCTACCTAAGCTGGAGATATTCCCGCGCGAGCTGGAGCAGCGACAGCAAGTGGCGCAGCAATACCAGAGTTTGCTTGATGCGGCTGGTATTGCGGCGCCTTATGTGGAAGCGAATAACGTCAGTGCCTGGGCGCAATTTACGGTGCAGGTAGATGAGCGTGATATCGTTCAGGAAACGCTAAAGGCTGCCGGTATACCAACAGCTGTGCATTACCCCATTCCTTTGAATAAACAGCCAGCTGTAGCGGACTATCAAGCACAGTTACCAATTGGTGATGCAATTGCTCGGCGCGTTATGAGTTTGCCTATGCATCCTTATTTGGTTATCACTGACCAGGAAAAAATCGTGGCAACCATCGCCCGATGATAATAAGCACTCTTCGCGGGATATTCAGGCGGCTTCTCCCCCGTAGCAACTTTGGCAAAAGCGTGATGACGCTGATGACAGGTACTGGCCTTGCACAGATGCTACCGATCATGTTGTCGCCGATACTCACAAGGCTTTACACGCCGGAAGAGTTTGGTGTGTTCGCCTTATATGGATCTATCTGCGCAATCCTGGCAGTGCTTGTGACTGGCAAATATGAGCTGGCGATTATCGTTCCTAGGCACGACGGCGAGGCGATCAATTTGGTCGCGGTTACTGTTATGCTGAGTATGGTTGTCAGCCTGATCTTGTTGGGTGTTGTTGTAGTTTGGGGTGAGATGATCGCTGGGTTTCTGGGGCATCTAGAAGTTCAGTCTTGGCTCTACCTTATTCCCTTTAGCACCTTGATTCTCGGTTGCTATTACACGCTGAATTTCTGGGTTAATAGGCGCTCTCGCTACAAAAATATGGCGATAAGTCGAGTGGTGCAGAGCGGGGTCGGCAGCGCCATGCAACTGGCTGTCGGGCTTTCTAGGGGCGGGCTGTTTGGTTTGATCCTTGGGCAGTTACTCGGGCAGGTTGTATCTACCCTGTACCTGGCCACATCGCTGCCGCGCGACGAACGCAACTTGTTTCGGCGTGTCACCCTCAAACGCATGAGGTGCGTGGCATGCAGGCATATTGGTTATCCGAAGTTCATGGTGCCGGGACAAGCTATGAGCGTAGGGGCTACAGAGATGCCACTGCTGTTGCTGACTGTGTTCTTTGGTGCGGGGGTCGCAGGCTTCTACTCGCTGGCGCAGCGCATTATGGCCGCGCCATTGAGCCTAGTTGCAAGCGCCGTCGGTGATGTATATCGCCAGCAGGCGGCGGGCCAGTATGCCAGTAGGGGCGAATGCCTAGATGTTTTTATTGGTTCGTTCAAGCGTTTAGTCATGTTTGCTTTTTTTCCAATACTACCGGTTCTGTTATTTGGCCCCTGGCTTTTTGCTTTTATTTTTGGTGATGCTTGGCGTGCGGCAGGTGAAATAGCATCACTGTTATCTATTTTGGTATTCTTTCAAACATTATCTTCCCCGTTGAGTAGCACAGTATTATTGCCAGGGTGGCTGTACTTGGACTTCGTGTGGCAGTTTGCGCGACTGTGTACTGCAGGGCTGGTTTTTTATATAAGTGATTATGCAGAAGTGGGTTACAACGTCGCTATCGGTGCGCATGTGGCGGCGTTTTCATGTCTGTATTTGTTGCATTCCTACTTTCAATACCGGGCTGCACGTGGCAATGATAGATAAATTATAAATGAATAACCCCGGGTTGGGTTTTTCGACATGCTTTTAAATTAATAAAACTAGAGTGCTATGAAAAATATTATTTTATTCTTCTTCTGTGTTTTTATGCTGTCCGGCTGCTTCTCAGAAGACGCTCCACGATTGATACCAGCGCCTGTGGAAGGAAGTGATATTTTGGGAAGTGTACTCGCTACTATTGATCCTGAACATCCTGGTCGAGGGCTTGCTGATTATCCTTCTGATAGTCCTGTGGATGTTCCAAAAAGTTACGCGATGATTTTGCTAGGGGCTGAAGCTGAAGCTCGAAGCAAAAAGCTAGGTCGCATCAATGATTTTGGGGTAAAGGCTGGTAATTGGTTAATCGAAAATTCTGACGCCAATAATAATGGCATTATTGGGTGGGGGGTTCCTGTTGCATGGGACGCTTATGGTGATGGGTCAGTCAATCCGGAAAATACAGAGTATTCAATATCAACGGCAATAGTAGTGGATGCTTTGCTTGGTTGGGTCGAGTACGTTGATAGTGACAAGAAGCTAAATATTTTAGCTTTGGTTGACAAGGCCTTAAAGCCTTATCTTTCCGAAAGTATGCGTACTCCGGCAGGTTTACTTCCTTACTCTCTTCTTGTTCATGATAGAAAATATGACACCTTCAATTCCGCAGTCTATCTTGCAGGGCAAATGCAGCGTTATAGCAATATTGTTCAAGATGCTGAATTAAAAGAATCTCTGGCTGCTGCTGCTGATAGCACTATGCTAGCGCTTCTCAATAGTAAGAAAGTTTTTTCTGAGTCTGGTTCTTGGTACTGGAACTATTCAATTCAGGAAAATAACCCGAATGATTTGCCTCACGCAGGCTACATAGTCGAAGGTGTTTTGACCTATGTAGAGAATAATGGCCGATTATCGCAAGCGTTTGATAAGGGTAAAATTTTTAATCACTTGATGGATTTTTTTGATGTTGATGGGTCGTTGCGTGGCTGGCCTATATTCCGTCCAGAGATTAAAACTCCGCCGCGGCTCTACGATCTAAGTATTGCTGCCCAGTTAATGTGTAGATTCAAGGATCGTGCTGCGGCGGATCTTTTTCTTGGCGTTGTGGGGCAGTATGCTAAGCCTGCGGGGGGGTATTTAAAATATCCGCGAACAGTTAAGGAAAATAGGCAGGTCGCAGAGTACGAGTCTTACCTCTATAGGGCCCTTATGTCATGCGGAATTAACGAGCGTAACTATGCGCAGTAAAATCTTAGCGGTTTCATTAGTTCTGATATTAAGCGCTTTGGCGATATTTTTTACCGGAACTTTTTTTGATTGGGGTTTTCAGCGTCCCAGTGGAGCCTTAAGTAAGGTATATTCTTGGGATACCTCTCTACATAAAGGTTATAAGCCCACCGCTTCGTTAGCGGTCAGGGGGGCGGGGTAGTGAATTTGTCAAGCTCCCCTTTACGTCAATAGGGCGCGGCAGCAGTTCAAAAATTGATGGTGGTTTGTATGTAAATGATAAATATCAGTCCAAGTTCGTTAGTTCTAGTCTTGAAATTTCATTTCCATTTCCTGGGGTTCCTGTCGATTTAATTGTTACGGATGGTCGATATGAGTTTGCTTTCAGGAAAATATTCAGCGGTGAGCTTTTTCGTTTGACTTATGATGCTAATGGTTTGCTTTTAAAACAGCAGGCTATTGATTTTGATGGTATTGATTTTCCTATTTTTCGCGCCTCGCTCAAGAGTGATGATGGTTCGTACTGGGTTGTCTATGATAACAAAAGACGGAAAAATTACTTGATTGATGTTGACCGCTTCCAAGAGCCTTCTGGGTTGTTGGTAGAGTTACCTACGTTTTATCCACCAGCTGGCGGAACCTATGAAATGGAACCGCCAGTTTTCCTTGCTGAAAACGGAAATAACGGTTTTCAGCTAATAGCCGGTGCCTTATATGCAACAGTTGATGGTGATAAGGTTACAGGGCGTAGGCTGGCAGGCTGTGAAGTAGCTATCGAAGTTCAATTTACATCTGATGGCCCCGTTGTACTTTGTCGAGCCATAGAGGGTGCAGTTAGTCCTTATTTTCTAAATTTTATTGGTAAGGGGCGTAAAGAGTATTTTGATATGGCCGAAGGGGCTCCTTGGCAGTTGATATATTCGCCAGAAAGTGAAGCAATATCGGTAAATCGCGCTAAATCACCAGAAGAGATTTTGGAGATGTTTCTTTGGGACTTAAGCAGTAATCAACAGGGTGGTGTGCTTGAGTTTGGTATAAATAACATCGAAGGTCGAATTCCTTGGTCGCAGATATATTATCTTAATGGGCTGATGGACGTGCTCTTGCTTGCAGGCGTTAACAAAAACGCACGCTCGATATTTAATGATGCGTTAGATGATGTTGCGCAGAGAGTTAGGATTGAAATTGAGTCTTTAGATGATTTGTTGGACAGGGTTGATGGTTTTCATACTAAAGGTTTTACTTATGATAGGTCGCCTGCTCTTTTTGCCGTTCAAACCAGTCGTCTTCTACTTTTGTTTGATCGATATGCTGAAGAGTTTCCTGATGCTGAACCACTTAGGAATATAGATAAACTATATAAAATGGTCGCCGATTTGGATGGGCATATAGAAGAGCTGGCCTATAAAGGGGAGCCTGAAGCATGGATGAAGTTGGGAGGGGCGCATTTGCGCTGGCCTAAGTGTAGTGCATTTTACTTCGATGGTTTGGCCGTTCCATTTAACCATCAGAATGAATGGGCCTATTCGTTGTTTAATGCGGCCCGGGTCAGAGGGCAGGTTTCTGATGTGTCTAGCCTAAATAATCAGCGAAATATAATTGAATTTTTTATGGAGAGGTTGGGGGATAGAAAAGGATTTCCGTCTACAGATAAATGGTACTACTGGTACGGTCATGCCTATGATGGGTGGACTAGGGATGATGAATTATCATGCAATATGCCGGAATACGTAGGGGACCATGGGTTAGCGTGGATCTCCTTTAGAACCATTGACTTCATGTCAGTATTAGCGGCTATTGATTTTATGGCTGATCTTGACAAGAAACAGTTGCTAGATAGTGGTTTTGATGCGGTTAAGTATGGAAGCGTTTATCCGTTTGCGGCTCGATCAATGTTAGATCATGGAAGAATTCCGCAGATAAAAATTTCTGTGCTAGAACGCTACTATAGGGCCACCTCGCCTTGGGAAATTTCCAATACACCTTGGGCCTTGGTTATGGGGTTTGATAATGGGGACTAATCTGTGAATATTTATTTTGAAAGCTCGGTATGAGCGAAGGTTCTTATGGCTTTCGTTATGTTAGGACACTGGGTTGTCTCGATTAATGGTTTTTATGGTGTAGGGTACACCCTTTATGAAAGGGTTTTTTCTTGATGCTAGGTTGTATTTGTGCGGTGTCGCTGTTTTTTTCTATTTTTCCGGAGGGGGATTAAAAGAATTTTATAGTCAATTCTGACGATGGTTTTTTGTTAGCTTTGCATGCAGCTGCGCTACTTTTAGCTATACGCCGTTCGCTGGGTAGTTGGTAAAGATTTAGCTGTTGCGTTTTTTCTTATCTTGTTCTTCGTTCATCGCGGATAAACATATGCGTGCTGTTTTTTTCAATATTGATACCGTTTACTCTACTGGCTGCGCTTTTGGTGCTGCTCATGTCAGAAAAGTGGATCATTGGTTGTGTCTTGTTCGTCAAGGTGAAGATTAAGTTTTTTGTTTGGCTACTTTTGAGAGTGCTAAAGGGTAGGGAGCTTTTTCTATAGCCTTGTTTTTGCTGGCGTTTCCGTACGCTCTTATATCGGTAGGTGCCGTATTTCGATTGTCGGTCTGTATTTGGTTGTATGTTGGCTGCGCTTGGAGCAGTAGAAGAGCCTATACGCAGTTTCAGGAATTAGTTTTCTGAAAATTTTGATAAATTATAAATGTGAAAATCTGATACCACATGAAAAATCTACATTTAACCCATACGGATATTGAGTTCGACTCTCGAATTCTCAAAGAAATGGGTGCATTGGTCACCGCGGGGTACACAGTCAGTGGTATTGGTGTCGTCCTGGATGAGGGGGCGCAGAAGACAGCCGTTCCCTTTGCGGCTGACATCACGGCACTCAATCTACGCTCGCGTAAGCTAAATTTCTTGCCCCGAACCTTGCGGCACGTCGTCACCCTGTTCGAACTGGTCGGCAAGATGCTGCCGCGAGCGGTTCGCGAGCGCCCCGATGTCATTCACTGTCACGACACCTTGGTGCTTCCGCTTGGTTGCATAGTCAAATTTCTGACCGGTGCCAAGCTGGTCTACGACGCTCACGAGCTAGAGTCCAATCGCAACGGGCTAACTAAGCTACAAGGTATTTTGACGTTGCGCGTGGAAAAACTCCTTTGGCGTTTTGTCGATGCTTTAATCGTGGTTAGTCCATCCATTGAGCGTTGGTACCAGGAGAACATTGGCCCAAAACGCTCGGCGGTGATTTTAAATTCGCCCTTATTTTTTGAAGCGCGACACCAAGATGAAGATTATCTGCGTAAGATGTTTTCCATACCGGTCGAGAGCAAGATATTCATTTATGTGGGCATCCTCGGCCATGGTCGAGGCATTGATCTGCTGGCCGAGGCTTTCAAGGATCCTCAGGTTTCCTCGCATGTGGTGTTCCTCGGTTATGGCGATTTGAGCGAGGAGCTCAAGCGTCTTGCCGCCCAGCATCCGAACATGCATGTGCATGGTGCTGTACCTCATTCCCAGGTTGTGCCTATTGCGCAATCTGCAGACTTCGGCCTTTGCCTAGTCGAAGATGTCTCGCTCAGTGACTACTACTGCTTGCCGAACAAACTATTCGAATATTGCTTCGCAGGTGTTCCGGTTCTTGCATCAGATTTTCCCGATATTCGTGCTTTGCTTACGGAGTATGACGTAGGCGAATGCTGTAAACTGCGTGCCCTCGATGTCCGCGATGCCATCTTGAGGCTTGAGCGTTCGCAATCAACATTCAAGTTCGCGAACCTGGCGCCGTTGAGCTGGCAGGCGCAGGAAAAAAAGTTGGTTGAGCTGTACCAGCAGGGCCTATCGACGACTAACCACTGAAATTTCTGGGGCATGCTAATTTTGCGTTATGCCCATGCGGGTCTATGCAAATTTGGGGCGGGGCTGGCGCTCTGATGTAAAGATTCGGTGGTGTCCAGTAGCCCCTTAGCAAGGCTGGTGTTCCGCCAAGACTACGACCCGCTGTGTCGGTAGCGGGAAAACCTAATTGATACGGGCTGTGTTATGTGTGGAATTTTTGGTTTTATCGCCAGGGAAAAAGTTAACCAACAAAGCTTGATGACGTTGGCTCTGCATGCGAGGCAGCGTGGGCGTGATTCCAGTGGTCTGATCTATGCGGATCGTTCGGGTTATCAAGTTAAACGAGCCGACTACGACATCAAAAAACTGATCTCGCGGGTTAAGCCGTTTGACTCTGCTTTTGTCTTTGGTCATAGCCGTTTGATCACTAACGGTCTTTCCGACAACCAGCCGGTTGTTCGTGGCGGTATTTGCGTTATCCACAACGGCATCATCGTGAATGATGGTGAGGTGTGGAATCACATCAAACCCACCCGTGGTCTCGAAATCGATAGTGAGGTGATCGCCGCCATTGCCGAGCAACACCTGGATGAGTCGGGCGATGATCTCGACGGACTAGCGCACAAGGTGCTGGGGTTGTGTGTTGGGGTCGTTGCATGCGCCATCGTTATCCCACGTATGGGTAAGGCGCTACTGTTTTCCAATAATGGCAGCCTGTATGTTGGCACTGCTCAGGAAGGTGTCTGCTTTTCTTCGGAAATGTTCCCGCTCAGTCAGATTGGCTGTTCGGATATCAAGCAGGTCAAGCAAGACGCCGTTATCTTGGATTTACCTGCTTCCACGGAGATCAGTGTTTCCGACGATAATCAACGTGTTCACAACCTGATTCCACCTTTCCAATTCATTTCGTCTGAAGAAAAGCAATTGCTTTATCCTCAGCCTAACTTGCGTCGTTGTACGCGTTGCATTCTTCCAGAAACGATGCCGTACATTGCCTTTGATGCGGACGGTGTGTGCAACTACTGTCACACTTACACCCCACGCAATGTACCTAAGCCCAAGGAAGAACTCTTCAATCTTGTAGAGGGCTATCGACGCGCAGGTGTTACCGACTGCATCGTACCGTTCTCCGGCGGCCGTGATAGCTGCTACGGGCTGCATTTGATTGTCAAAGAGCTAAAGATGAACGCGGTTACCTATACCTACGACTGGGGTATGGTGACCGATCTTGGTCGGCGCAATATCAGCCGGATGAGCGCCGAACTGGGTGTGGAGAACATTATCGTTGCCGACGATATCGCCAAGAAGCGTAGGAATATTGCGATCAACCTCAACGCTTGGTTGAAGGCCCCGCATCTTGGCATGATCAGTATTCTAACTGCGGGTGACAAGCACTTCTTCCGTCATATTGAGACGGTTAAGAAGCAGACTGGCGTGAGTCTGAACCTCTGGGGGGTTAACCCCCTAGAGGTTACTCACTTCAAAGCCGGCTTCCTTGGTGTACCACCGGACTTTGAAGAAAAGCGCGTGTATATGCACGGCTGGCAAAAGCAGATGGAATACCAGAGTTTGCGTTTTAAAGCGATGCTCAAGAGTCCAGGCTATTTCAATAGCTCTCTCTGGGACACCCTCTCTGGCGAGTACTACCGGAGTTTCACGGAGAAGAAGGACTACTATCACATCTTCGATTACTGGCGCTGGGACGAGCAGGCCATCGATGACACGCTGATCAACGACTATGGTTGGGAGCTTGCTGTCGATACCAGCACCACTTGGCGTATCGGCGACGGTACTGCGGGACTGTACAACTATATTTATTATCTAGTTGCTGGCTTCTCCGAGCACGATACTTTCCGCAGCAACCAGGTGCGTGAGGGTGAGATCACTCGCGAACGTGCGCTCGAGTTGGTGCGTGAGGAAAACCGTCCGCGTTATCAAAACATTCGCTGGTACCTTGATGCGCTGGGAATGGATTTCACCGAGGTAATCAAGGTCATCAATGCAATTCCACGGTTGTACAAAGATTGACAGGCCGGTTGGCACAATGAACAAGACCATCTGGTACGTCACGAAGTATTTTTCACCCAAGACCACGAGTAGCCCCGGAGGACGAGGCTGGTTTCTGGTGGACGAGATGCAGCGTGCCGGCTACCAAGTCGTTGTGATCAGCTCGGACTCCAACAACCTAGTGGATCTACCAGTACTGAAGGAGCGCGTAACGCTGCAGGACGCCGATGGTGTAAAAATCGTCTGGCTAAAAACGATGAAATACTCGGTTGCCAAGTCCTTGCGCAGGATTCTGAGCTGGTTTCATTTCGAGTGGAATCTGTTTTGGCTCGACAAGAGCAATTTGAAACGCCCTGACGTCGTGATCGTTTCCAGTCTGTCGCTGTTGACCATCATCAATGGATTGTTGCTGCGCCTCAAATACAAGTGTCGCTTGGTATTCGAAGTTCGCGACATATGGCCGCTCACCATCGTCGAGGAGGGAGGGTTCAGCAACAACAATTTGTTTATCAAAGGGTTGTCGTGGCTGGAGCGACTCGCCTACAGGAAAGCGGATGCAATCGTCGGAACCATGCCAAATCTCGCCGAGCATGTGAGGCGTGAACTTGGTCACGAGCGTCCGGTTTACTGCGTTCCGATGGGGGTGAGCCAGGAGCATCTTAGCGATGTGGCAGCGCTTCCCGCAGAATATAGCGCACGTTACCTGTCCAGTAACAAGTTCAAGGTCGTGCATGCGGGCACCATTGGCATCACCAACGCCTTGGATGTGTTTTTTGCAACAGCCGAAGCCATGCGGGAGCATGTGGATATCGAGTTCGTCATCGTCGGCGACGGTGCGCTGAAGCATATCTACGAAAAGCAGTGGGGTGACCTTCCCAACCTTATTTTCGCGCCAAAAGTTCCGCGAAACATGGTGCAGGCAGTGCTTGCGCAAGGAGATCTCCTGTATTTTTCGGTTCACGACTCGAAGGTCTGGGATTATGGGCAGTCGCTGAATAAGGTTATTGACTACATGCTGGCGGCCAAACCTGTTGTGGCTTCCTACAATGGTTACCCCTCTATGATCAACGAATCAGGGTGCGGCGTGTTCGTGCCCGCGAATGACGTTGGTGCGGTGGTCACCGCTGTCCTCGACATGAAATCGAGAAGCGAAGAGGAGCGTTCCTTGATGGGCTCGCTCGGGCGTGAATGGTTGTTGCAGAATCGCAACTATTCGAAACTGGCCAGCGACTATCTGTCGATATTATTTCAAGGTAAGAACAATTGAAGTCATTTGTTGATATCACGCTGCGCCAATTAAGCTGATCCTATTGTTATTTGTGCGGTTAGGTGGGGATTTTCGGGGGGGGGGATACGTCCCGACTTACAAGGCAGGCCGTTCACGGTGGTGAGATTAGGCTTCATTCGAGAGGCACTGATGCCAGTGGAAAATAATTGGCGGTGCTCCTAGCGCATGATCCCACTTGGAAATATGGCAGAAAGTTGCTGTTGCAGCACAAAAGGTATTTTTCGTTTGCTAAGGATGTTAAGTGATAAAGATAAATAAAAAAACAGCGCTGATGTTTTTTTCGCTGTTATTGCTCGGCGTAGCCTTTTGGTCTATGGGGGATTTTAGCGCTTTTTCTGAAGTGCTTCCTTTGTTTGAATTTCAGCGTATTGCTGTTGTTGCGCTATTGTTTCTGATGACGGTGCTACTTTCTTTTTTACGAATCTGGATAATCCTTCGCGATTTTGGTCATCAGCTGAGCTTTATGGGGGTGGCTAAAGCATGTGTCGCCGGAAATATTGGTGCACTTTTTTTTATACCTGTATTCGGGCAAATTGCTGGGCGACAGTTTTATTTGAGTAAGCTGGGCGTGTCAGCGATAGAAAATTCAGCCGCCTCAGGATATGAGCGTGTGGTGGCTGGTGCTGTCAGCGCTACTTTTGCTGCTATTGGATTTTTCTACCTTTATGACTGGAAAGTTGTTGAGGGGGCGGGGCTAGTTAATTTTATAATATTTGTGATTGCAGCTATTGTTGCTCTTGCTTTATTTTACCGGCTGATAATTTTGGATGTTGAAAAGAGAGCTATTAAAGTTTATTCAAGTTGGCGAAACATTTTCTTGCTGTTTCGAGTTGGATTGATCGTAGCGCTGGGTATGGTGTTGATGATGATGTGCTTTGCGCTAATGTTTAGCGTGGCATTGCCGAAGGCTGATTATCTTGAAATAGTTTCGGTTGCTTTCATTGTCTCTTTTCTGGCCTCATTGCCGGTAAGCTTCGGCGGATGGGGGCTTAGAGAAGTTTCATCTATGTTTTTTGTGGCTTACCTTGGTGGAGCTGCGGAGGCTGGGCTTGCTGCTTCTTTATTCATTGGCCTGATCTCTATGGCCGTTGTTTTGATGTGTTATCCGATTTTGCTTGTCGGCAGGGAGGGTGGTAAATGAATATTGGCATCACTAGTCGGGAAAACTTGTTAGTTTGGCTGTTTTCTTTTTTTATTTTTCTGTTTGTGTTGGTTCAATTTCACGTTGTTCTATTTGATTTTGCTATAAACATAAATCTTGCAGATTTTTTTGTCATGCTGGTTTTGTCAACTTTGCTCCTGGGTTTTTTCTACACCAAGACTCCTGTTCGCTGGAAGGTAAAAAATTTCAACATATTTGCGCTGCTAACCTGTTTAGCATTGGCTTCGGGCTGGCTGACTGCTTTGCTTTCTGATTATTCGATTTCTTGGGCAACTACCAAGGCAATTGGTTGGATTGTTATTTTGGGGTATCTGTACGCTTCGGCAATGCTAGTTAATAGGTTGGGGTTCTTTGCTTTTTTCAGGTTCTTTAATCTGTTGCTTATATTTTTTGTTGGTATGCTTTTGCTGAGTGATTTCATGTTGTTTTTGGAAATAGTTAAAGGTATTTCTAGCGGTACAGTGCATCTCAGTTATCTGACAGCTCTTTCAGGTAACCGCAATGCGTTGGCTTTTCAAATCCTTGCTGTTTTGTCGTTAGTGTTGGCGTTTCAGCCTTTGTACTTGAGGAATTTAAGACTGAATCAAAACTTCTTGTTATTTTCCGCGATTGTTCTTGTTTGTAGTATGTTTTTAACCTCGTCGCGCTCAGGTATTGCAACTATGTTGCTTTTGTATCTCGCTGCTTTTTTTATGAAAATGACAGGCTGGAAATTTCTGTTTTGGTCGATGTCGGGCGGTGTGATTATAAGTGTATTGATTTTCTACTTCCCTGATTTTTTTTACTTTTTTAACGATTTGCTTTCTATGGGGGGGCAGAATAGCGAAGGGAGAGGAAAGGTTGTTATGGCTATATCCTCGGTTGAAAGTGATATGCTGCGTGGCCAGTTACTGAAAGATTCTTTCGCTATGTGGCTTGAGAACCCTTTTTTCGGCGCTGGACTGGGTGCGTTTTACACTAGTAGTGAAGCGGTATATGGATTTTCAATCGTACAGCACAACAGTGTATTGTGGGTTTTGTCTGAGATGGGTTTGTTTGGGTTTTTAATATTCTCGGCATTTTTTATATCACTTGTGGGGTTTGTATTTTTCTCGGCTAAACGGGGTGTTAGAAATAACGCAGTTATTTTGTTGCTGTTGTCATTTGGGGCAATGGCTATGTTTCATGAGATGCTATATCAGCGTATATTTTGGTTGTTTCTTGGCGCAGTTATTGCTGTAGGTTTGTCTGGGAAAACTTGTGCTGCAGGGCTTGATGATAAACCTGGCGTCTGAGATTTTTATATGAAGAGCTTTGCATTAATTACGTCTCACGCGCCATCGTTGCTCAATTTCCGCGCACCACTAATTCGTGCTCTGGTGGCTAGGGGTATTCATGTTTTGGCTTTGGCTCCCAACTTTGATGAGGGGAGCCGTGCAGCAGTGTTAGCCATGGGGGCTAGTCCCGTTGATTGCCCTATGGATCGAACTGGAATGAATCCTCTGCGTGACGCTCTTAATACATGGCGCATGTTGCTTTTGTTGCGTCGGCTTCAGCCGGATGTAACGCTGGGCTATTTTGTCAAGCCGGTTATTTTTGGTTCTATTGCTGCATTTTTGGCAGGTGTTCCTCTGCGTATTGCCATGGTGGAAGGTCTTGGCTTTGTCTTTACTCCGACAGGAAAGGCGCTTTCATTTAAGCGAAGATTGCTGAAGTATTTGGTATTGGCCTTGTATAGGGCGGGTTTACTCTGTGCCCACAAAGCGATTTTTCTTAACCCGGATGACCGTGACGAGTTGCTGGCGGCAGGGACTTTACGGAAGGAAAAGGCATTTTTGTTGGGGGGGATTGGTGTAGAGCTTGAGCGCTGGCGGCTTATCCCTTCACCTATTGAACCCGTCACCTTTTTATTGGTGGCGCGTCTGTTACGGGAAAAAGGTATCGAGGATTATGCCTCGGCGGCGTGTATCGTCAAACAGCGCCATCCGAATGCACGCTTTGTTTTACTAGGTGGACTGGACGATAACCCCGGCGCGTTAACCGAAGCGGATGTGCGGGCTTGGGTTGCTGAGGGGATTCTTGAATGGCATGGCCATGTGCCTGTGCAGCCCTGGATGGAGCTTGCCAGTGTTTATGTTTTGCCGTCCTATCGTGAAGGCGTGCCGGTAAGTACGCAGGAAGCGATGGCCGCTGGCAGGGCGGTTATCACGACAGATGTACCTGGTTGCCGGCAAACTGTGGTGGATAATGTGAATGGGTTTCTGGTTCCTCCACGCTGCCCTCAGGCACTGGCTGAAGCCATGTTCCGCTTTATTGAGCAGCCGGAGTTAATTACGAGCATGGGTGAAAAAAGTTTGCTGATGGCGCAAGAGCGGTTTGATGTGCAGAAGGTAAATGCGCGTTTGATGGCGTTTTTGTTGGCTGAGGACGGCATGCATGAAACGTCTTTTTGATATCGTTGCTTGCCTTGCTGCGCTGATCTTATTTACTCCCGTAATGCTGATGGTGGCGTGGAAAATTCGCAATAAGTTGGGGGCGCCAGTGCTTTTTCGTCAGATACGTCCTGGGCTTGATGGCAAACCTTTTGAAATGGTCAAGTTTCGCACTATGCGTGACGCTATAGATGTGGAAGGTAATTTGTTACCGGACGTAGAGCGAATGGTGCCTTTTGGCAATTTTTTGCGCTCGAGCAGCCTGGATGAACTACCGGAGCTTTGGAACGTACTTCGGGGGGATATGAGCCTGGTGGGGCCACGGCCACTGTTGATGGAGTATCTACCGCTGTATAGCCCGGAGCAGTACCGTCGGCATGAGGTACGGCCTGGTGTTACTGGTTGGGCTCAGATCAATGGTCGCAATGCTCTGAGCTGGGAGGAGAAGTTCAAGCTAGATGTCTGGTACGTGGACCACCGATCGTTCTGGCTCGACCTAAAGATACTCTTCCTGACCATTAAGAAGGTTTTGCTGCGCGATGGAATTAGCGCTGAAGGCGAGGCGACGATGAGTAAGTTCACAGGCCCTCGCACTTGAAGCGACTGGCGATTCTTGGGGCCGGCGGCCATGGCAAGGTCGTTGCAGATACTGCCGAGTGCTGTAGCTGGCAGGTGGTCGAGTTTTATGATGACGCGTGGCCTAAGCGGCAGAACAATGGTGCCTGGCCGGTAATTGGTGATACGACCGCTCTGTTGGCCAGCCTGACGCGTTATGACGGCGTACTGGTGGCGATGGGAAACAACCGCATCCGACAGCTTAAACTGATCGAGCTGCAAGCTGCCGGTGCTCGGCTGTTTAACCTGATTCATCCCGCCTCCTATGTCAGCCGCCATGCGTGTTTGGGCATCGGCTCAGTGGTGTTTGCCGGCGCTGTAGTGAATGCAGATTCGCAGATCGGTCAAGGTGCCATTCTCAACACGGGCTGCAGCGTCGATCATGATTGTATGCTTGGCGATGCGGTGCATATCAGCCCTGGTGCCCGGCTGGCGGGTGGGGTGCGGGTTGGTGATTTAAGTTGGATCGGCATCGGCGCTAGCGTGCGTCAATTGGTGTGCATCGGCAGTCGCGTGATGGTGGGCGCCGGTGCTGCGGTGGTTTCTGATGTGGCCGATGGGTTGGAGGTGGTGGGTGTTCCTGCTCGACCCCATACTTGAACCTGACGGGAATCACTCTAAGTTGGCCTGAAGCCGCTCTAGTGGCTTAACCTATTTTCTTTGAATTGCTAAGAGTGTCTTTAAGTGCTGAATACCCCCTTCTCCCCCTGGCCGTCCTTCACGGAGGAAGAGGCCAATGCTGTGCGCGATGTAATTCTGTCCAACAAGGTCAACTACTGGACTGGGCAGGAATGTCGTGAGTTCGAGAAGGAATTTGCAGAATGGACCGGTAGCGAACATGCCATCGCCTTGGCTAATGGCACTGTTGCACTGGATTTGGCTCTGCAGGCATTAGGTATTGGTGCTGGTGATGAGGTGGTTGTCACGCCGCGCACCTTCCTTGCGTCGGTATCGAGCATAGTCAATGCCGGTGCGATACCGGTTTTCGCTGACGTCGACAGCAAGTCGCAGAATATCACCGCCGAAACTATCCGCGCTGTGCTTACACCGCGTACTCGGGCGATCATTTGTGTGCATCTGGCCGGCTGGCCCTGCGATATGGATCCGATCATGGCACTAGCCGTCGAGCAGGGTCTGAAAGTTATCGAGGATTGCGCCCAGGCCCATGGCGCGCACTACAAAGGTCGTCCGGTTGGCTCGATTGGCGATGTTGCTGCTTGGTCATTCTGTCAGGACAAGATCATGACCACTGGCGGTGAGGGCGGGATGGTCACCACAAATGATCGTGCCCTGTGGTCGCGTATGTGGTCGATCAAGGATCACGGCAAATCTTGGGAAGCTGTTTATGAGCGTCAACATGCGCCGGGTTTCCGTTGGCTGCATGAAAGCTTCGGTACTAATTGGCGGATGATGGAAGTTCAGGCTGTTATTGGTCGTATTCAATTGCAGCGTATGAAAAGTTGGCACGCGCAACGCTTGGCCAATGCTCAACGTATCTGGTCGACTGCACGTGTGTTCCCTGGTTTACGTGTGCCTTTGCCGTCTGCTGACATCACACACGCTGCTTACAAATGTTATGTTTTTGTCGAGCCTAATGCTTTGTTACCTGGCTGGAATCGTGATCGCATTCTCAATGAAATAACCATCCGAGGAGTGCCTTGCTTCTCTGGTTCTTGTTCGGAAGTGTATTTAGAAAAGGCCTTTGACGGCACAGGCATGCGTCCTGTAGAGCCTTTGGCTATTGCCAGATATCTAGGCGAGACTAGTTTGATGTTCCTGGTTCACCCGACGCTTACAGACGCAGAAATTAATAAGACCTGTGATGTTCTGGTCGAAGTAATGCGGGAAGCCTGTTAGGTCGGGTTTCATTTTCTAAAGGATTGAGGAGTCGTTGTGCTAAGACTTGCTGAAAAGTTGCGCAGCCGTCTGGTCAGCATGTCACGACGTCAGAAGCGATTTATTCAGGTAACCATGGATGTGGTGCTTGTCTGGAGTGCGCTTTGGTTGGCGTTTGTTGTGCGCTTGGGCGATAGTCAGTCTATCGAGCCCCTCGGTGGGCATGCTTGGTTGTTCGCTCTGGCGCCGATTATCGCCATTCCGCTGTTTATTCGGTTTGGTATGTACCGTGCCGTTATGCGCTATTTCGGCAACGATGCGCTGCTGGCTATCGGCAAGGCTGTCACACTTTCGGCGTTATTACTGGCGTTGGCTGTTTATTGGCATCAGGCGGCGCCCAAGCTTATCCCGCGCTCAATGGTCTTCAACTACTGGTGGTTGAGTCTGGTATTGGTCGGTGGGCTGCGCTTGATGATGCGCCAGTATTTTATGGGGGACTGGTTCTCTGCCGACCAGCCAACTAGGTTACAAGGTCGTGAAAGCGGTTTGCCCAAAGTCGCTATATATGGTGCAGGTGCGGCGGGTAACCAGTTGGTTGCTGCGCTTAGGTTGGGACGCGCTATGCGCCCGGTAGCCTTTATTGATGACGATTCGGGCATTGCTAATCGCATGATTGCGGGCTTGCGGGTATACACCTCTAAGCATATCCAGCAAATGATTGATGAAACCGGTGCTGATGAAATTCTCTTGGCCATGCCTTCAGCTTCGCGGGGGAGGCGGCGGCAAATTCTTGGAGAGCTGGAAAATTTTCCACTGCATGTACGTAGTATTCCCGGCTTTATGGACTTGGCCAGCGGTAGGGTGAAGGTCGAGGATGTTCAGGAAGTAGATATAGCCGACTTGCTAGGGCGTGATTCAGTGCCGCCGCAGCAGGTACTGTTTGAGCGCTGTATCCGCAATCAGGTGGTAATGGTAACCGGCGCCGGTGGCTCCATTGGCGCCGAGTTGTGCCGGCAAATTCTGCTCAACCAACCTGCAACGCTATTGTTGTTCGAACACAGTGAGTTCAATCTTTACAGCATTCACAGTGAACTGGAGGCGCGTATCAAGCGTGAATCGCTCCCGCTTCGCCTTGTGCCTATTCTAGGTTCGATCCGTAATGCCGATAGGTTGTTGGACGTGATGCAAGCATGGAAAGTGGACACGGTTTATCACGCTGCAGCCTATAAGCATGTACCGATGGTGGAGCACAATATTGCCGAAGGGGTGCTGAATAACGTAGTGGGCACGCTGAATACTGCGCAAGCTGCAATCAGGGCCGGCGTGAGTAATTTTGTACTGATCTCCACCGATAAGGCCGTGCGTCCTACCAATGTAATGGGTAGTACCAAGCGGCTGGCAGAGATGGTGCTCCAGGCTCTTAGTCGCGAGTCAGCGCCAGTTTTGTTCGAGGATGGCAAGGCGCTGCGCCAACTGAACAAAACGCGTTTTACCATGGTGCGCTTTGGCAATGTGCTGGGCTCATCCGGCTCAGTTATTCCGCTGTTCCATGAGCAGATTCGCAAAGGCGGCCCGGTTACGGTCACTCATCCGAATATCACTCGTTACTTTATGACCATCCCAGAGGCGGCGCAGTTGGTGATCCAGGCTGGTGCCATGGGCAAGGGCGGGGATGTATTCGTGCTGGACATGGGCGAACCGGTCAAAATTGCCGAACTGGCTGAGAAAATGGTCCATCTCAGTGGCCTGAGCTTACGCTCCGCCAAGAGCCCTCACGGCGATATCTCCATTGAGTTTACTGGTCTGCGGCCTGGCGAGAAGCTCTACGAGGAGTTGCTGATTGGCGATAACGTTAGCCCGACTGAACATCCTATGATCATGCGGGCGAATGAAGAGCACCTTTCGTGGGAAGCCTTCAAGGCGGTGTTAAGCGAACTGTTAGCTGCGGTGGCTCGTGATGACTATGATCGTGTGCGCCAGTTGTTGCGTGAGACGGTTAGTGGCTATAAGCCGGAAGGCGAGATCGTTGACTGGATACATATCAAACGCCGTCTGGAGCCATAGCGTTATCCCGTAAAGGCGTGTTGGTTAAGGTTGTCCCAATCGAAGACTCACTCAGTTATTTGACAAGCGCATGGCAGCAGCTAGTTTTCAAAAGCGTGGAGAAGGAAGTCCCACGCTCTGAAAAAATCTAACGAAAGGATTCTCGTATGCTAAAAGCCAAACTGTCTTCTCTGCTGTTCGCTGTTCTTGCTTCCATGTCCCTGGCGGTTTCTGCTGTTGAAACGCAGGTCCAGCCAGTTCCTGCTGTTAAAACAGCTGAAGTGGCTCCGGTCGGTAAGGTCAATCTCAATACGGCTGATGCTGCCACTCTGCAACGTGAGTTGTTGGGGATTGGTGAGGTCAAGGCGCAGGCAATTGTTGCTTATCGTGATGAGCACGGCGACTTTGCTTCGGTGGATGAGTTGCTGGAGGTCAAGGGTATTGGCGAGGCAACGCTGGAGAAGAATCGCGACAAGTTGAGTATTAACTGACGCGTTCAGTTGTTTTAATTAAGGCCGGTTATTAACCGGCCTTTTTGCTTTCTGCGTATTGTGTTTTTAATCCCTCTTGCACGCTGTGCAGTAGCAATAGGCCAAGTAGTCGGGATGAGGACGTTTATGTTCTGGGCGACTGTGGCGGCAGATGGCGTGGTAGTTGTGCATCTGCTGTTTATTCTATTTGCGGTGTTGGGCGGGTTGCTGGTGTGGCGTTGGCGCGGGTTGGTCTGGTTGCATGTGCCGGCGGCCTTGTGGGGTGTATTGGTGGAGTTGATGCATTGGCCCTGTCCGCTGACACCGCTGGAGCACAGACTGCGTCTGGCTGCGGGGCAGGCGGGGTATAGCGGTGGTTTCGTTGAGCACTATCTGCTGCCGATCATTTACCCGGCTGGGTTGACGCCGCAGATTCAGATTGGCTTGGGGCTGTTCGTCCTGCTGCTCAATACGCTGATATATGGTCTGTTGCTGTGGCAGCGCTGGCGGCGGCCGTGAGTTGAGCTTAGGCCGCCTTATTCAGATGGATGATGGTGTGCAGGCAAGATAATTTCCCCGGCTACACTGGCCCCATCAATCACCGCATTACAAGGCAGCTTTCCTATGCAAAATCGCATGATGATCACCGGCGCGGGTTCGGGTTTGGGGCGTGAGATTGCCCTGCGTTGGGCGCGTGAGGGCTGGCAGTTGGCGCTGTCGGATGTCAACGAGCCGGGCTTGGTGGAAACCCTGCAGATGGTGCGTGAGGCGGGTGGTGATGGTTTCACCCAGCGCTGCGACGTGCGTGATTACAGCCAGCTGACCGCGTTTGCCCAGGCCTGTGAGGAGAAACTTGGCGGTATCGATGTGATCGTCAACAACGCTGGCGTGGCCTCCGGCGGTTTCTTCAGCGAACTGTCGCTGGAGGATTGGGATTGGCAAATCGCGATCAACCTGATGGGCGTGGTCAAGGGCTGCAAGGCCTTCCTGCCGCTGCTGGAAAAGAGCAAAGGCAAGATCGTCAATATCGCCTCCATGGCGGCTTTGATGCAGGGCCCAGCGATGAGCAACTACAACGTGGCCAAGGCCGGTGTTGTGGCGTTGTCGGAAAGTCTGTTGATCGAGTTGAAGCTGCATGAAGTCAGCGTGCATGTGGTGTGCCCATCGTTCTTCCAGACCAATCTACTGGACTCATTCCGCGGTCCGACGCCGACGATGAAGGCGCAGGTTGGTAAGCTGCTGGAAAGCTCGCCGATCAGTGCGGCGGATATTGCCGACTACATCTACCAGGAGATCGGCAAAGGCGAATTTATGATTCTGCCCCACGAGCAGGGCCGTATGGCCTGGGCGTTGAAGCAGAAGAACCCGCAGTTGCTGTACAACGAAATGACCAGCATGGCCGACAAGATGCGTGCGCCGCGCGCCAAGTGACAGGCAGTGGTGATGTGAGTTAGTTGATTTAAAGGTCAACTTAATCGCCGTTCGGGGTTGTCTGCGATGAGCTTGCGTTCTAAGGTTTGCGGTCATGTCGGCATGGCCGCGAAACTGATGGATTTACTGTGAAACCTTTCCCGCGGGCCATGCTGTTGCTGGCCCTGATCCTGGCCGCAATCAACTTGCGGCCCGGTATCACCTCCCTGGCACCGCTGATCGAGCGGATTGCCGAAGAACTGGCCTTGAGCCGCAGCCTGATCAGCCTCACTACTGCATTGCCCGTGTTGTGCATGGGCTTGTTGGCACCTTTTGCGCCGCGTTTGGCCGTGCGTCTAGGTCTCGAACGCACCATCGCCCTGTGCATGGCGGTGATCGCAGTGGCGCTGCTGCTGCGTGCGGTGGGGCATGCCAGTACGATTCTGATTGGCAGTGCGGTGCTGCTGGGCGCGGCCATCGCGGTTGCCGGGCCTTTACTGTCGGGCTTTATCAAGCGGCACTTTGCCGGGCGTATGGGCAGCGTGGTGGGCTGGTATTCGCTGAGCATGGCGATTGGTGGTGCCGGTGGTGCGGTGCTCACCATCCCGGCGACGCAGTGGCTGGGTAATGACTGGACCTATGGTCTGGCCATCTGGGCACTGCCGGCTGTAGTCGGGCTAGTGCTTTGGTTGTGCCTGCCGAACCGGGTCGAAAGCGAGAGTGAGGAGGGCGGCATGGGGCTGCCCTGGCGGCAGCCGCGTGCCTGGTTGATCAGCGCATTTTTTGCCATTCAGGCCGGTTTGTTTTATGCCCTCGCCACCTGGGCTGTAGCGCGTTATCACGAGGCGGGCCTGAGCCTGATGCACAGCAACAGCCTGTTCAGTGTGTCGATGCTGATGGGCCTGCCCAGCGCATTTTTGCTGCCCTGGTTGGCGCAGCGTTTCAAGAACCGTTACCTGCTGTTGGTGGGCTGCGGGCTGTTGTCGTCGATCAGTCTGGCGATGATCACCTTCCAGCCTTCCGTGCTACCCGAATTGTGGGCGGTGACCATCGGCTTTGGCCTGGGCGGCTCATTTGCCTTGTCGTTGGTGCTGCCGTTGTACGAGGCGGGCTCGCCCCTGGCAGTCAGCCGCTGGACGGCGATGATGCTGTGCATGGGTTACAGCATTGCCTGTCTGACCCCGGTGTTGACCGGTCTGGCGCGCGATCTTGCGGGTAACTACCAGTTGCCCTTTATGGTGCTCACCGGGCTTGCGGTGCTGATGACGCTGCTGGCCTGGATGATGCGCCGCGGCCCGAAGCGCGCCCATAACTGACGCCGGTCAGGCGTCGTTGCGGCGCTGTGCTGACGCTTATTTGGCAGCAGTTCCTTCCTTGGCCTGGGCGGCTGTGATAGAAGGCAGCCTTGATTTGCTGGAGTGCCTGCGTGGAGTCCGAATCCATCGTTTATGGTTGCATCCGTGACTGGCCGTCGGACAGTCCGGCGGAAAGCCGTTTGCGTCGTGAAATCAATCGGCAGGTGCTCGATGAGCTACCGGCAGGCGATGCCTGGAGTTTTCTTGGGCGGGAGATGTTTGCCTGTTGCGAGCAGCCGGGTGACGGCCTGTACCAGACCCAGGTGATCCACTTCGGCGCCAGCTACCGCACGGTGGAGTATGAGTGGAGCCTGTGGATCAAGCAGTTCGAGGCGCTGCTTAAGCGCTTGTACTGGGCCAGCGCGGTGGTGCATCTGGAAACCGAGCTGAACGGCACGCACACCTTTCGCTGGGAGTCGGATAACGGCTTTCACAGTCCGCAGGAAGGTGAGTTGCGCGTGCGCTGCGCCTGGGAGCGTGAAGGCGGCCTACGCGGGTAGGTTGGGTTGAGGCGCGCAGCGAAGCCCAACGAACATGTCGCCTTGTTGGGCTTCGCTGCGCTCAGCACCAACCTACGAGGATGAGGTTACCCTGCGGCGTTTATTCCTCAAGCGCATCCAACCACTCTTTCGGCACATCGCGTTTCAGTGCCAGCTGGCATTGCTGGCTCTCCGCATCAAACACAATCACCGCCTGGCCTTTGCTCAGCGCGTGGCGTACCCGTTCAATACGCGTATCCAGTGGGGTTTCGTCGCCGTTGTCGGTGCCGTCGCGGGTGACGAAATCTTCGATCAGGCGGGTCAGGGTGTCAGCTTCGAGCAGGTGGTAAGGAATCAGCACGGTAAGGCCTCCAGAGCGCAGCGCGGATGCTAACGCGCACGGCCCTGACTGACCATGCCTGCTTCACTGGGCGGGCGGTTCCGCAGGCTGCAGGTAGATTTCCAGGGTGCTGTACAGCTTGGCGCTGTCCAGCGGTTTGCCGAGGAAGTCATTCATCCCGGATTCGACCCCGTGCTGGCGGTGCTCATCGAGAATATGCGCGGTCAGGGCAATGATCGGCACAGCCGGCAGGTTGTGTTGACGTTCCAGGCGGCGGATCTGTCGGGTGGCTTCGAAGCCGTCCATCTCCGGCATTTCGCAGTCCATCAGGATCAGTTGCGTGGCGCTCGGGTCGCGCTGGTATTCATTGAGGGCGGCCAGGCCGTTGGTCACCAGACGCACGTTGTAGCCGCGCTTTTTCAGAAAGCCCTGCACCACCAGCTGATTCACCGGGTTGTCTTCGGCCACCAGGATGCACGGCGTGCTGCCGGTGTCGTGGTAGGTTTTTGGCAGCGGTTTGATTTCCGCCGCGCGCGGTTCCTCGTAGAGTTCCAACAGCGCACTGCGCAGGGCATTGATTGCCAGCGGTTGCGGCAGGCCGAGCAGGCGCAGGCCGCCAGAGCTGGGCAGTTGCTGGCATTGCTCTGGCGCGCAGAGCAACAGCACGCGTTGCCCTGGCTGCAGCAGCGGGCGCAGTGAGTCCAACCAGTGCTGAATGCTGCCCGGCCATGGCGCCATCAGCACCAGCAGCGGCGGGGCGGCGAAATCTTCCAAATAACCGAGCAGGGTTTCCGGGTTCTGGCAGCGTTCGGTGCGCATACCCCAGCGGCCGAGTAAGCGGCTCAGGGCATCAAGGCCGAGGCCATCGAGGGAGGTGAGCAGCGCGGTGCGGCCCTTGAGCAGTTCGTGCAGCGGGTCGACGGGCAGAGCGTCATCCCCTTGCGGAATATCAAAGGCGAAGCGTGTGCCCTGGCCAGGGGTGCTCTGCACTTCAATACGCCCGCCCATCATTTCCACCAGCTCCTTGCTGATCGCCAGGCCCAGACCGCTGCCGCCGTAACGACGGGTGGTGCTGGAGTCGCCTTGGGCGAAGGATTCAAACAGCTGGGTCAGGGCCTTGTCACTGATGCCGATACCGCTGTCGCTGATGGCGAACACCAGGTGCGGTTTGCCCTGCGAGTCATTGCGTCGGCAGACGTTCAGCGCCACGTGGCCTTCGGCGGTGAATTTCAGGGCATTGCTGAGCAGGTTCATCAGCACCTGCTTGAGCCGCGTCGGGTCGCCCTGGGCGCGGCGCGGCACGCCATTTTCCAGGCTGACGTAGAGGCGCAGGCGCTTGTCCAGGGCCTGGCCGGTGAACAGGCTGAGGGTGTCGGAAATCAGCTCTTCCAGATCGAACTCGATATGTTCCAGGCTGAGCTTGCCGGATTCGATACGGGCGTAGTCGAGGATGTCGTTGATCACCGCCATCAGCGAACTGCCGGAGCTGGAAATGGTGTCGACGTAGAAGCGCTGGCTGCGGTCCAGCGGGGTTTCCTTGAGCAGCTGCAGCATGCCCAGCACGCCGTTGAGTGGGGTGCGGATTTCGTGACTCATCTTGGCCAGAAAGCGGCTCTTGGCCTGGTTCTCGATTTCTGCCTGCTCGGCGGCGCGGCGCGACTGGAAGCCTTCTTCCTTGAGCAGGTTGATGCGGTCGGCCAGGCCAATCGACAGGGTGATCAGTTCGATGGTCACGCCGATCTTCACCACCGTGGCGCCGAACACACCCAGCACTTCCAGGCCCAACGAGCCGGTGGTGGCCTGGATAAAGGCGAACAGCAGAATGGCCCAAGCCAGGGTGTAATAGGAGCCGTAACGTACGCCGCGCCGCCACACATAGAGGCCGGTGAGAAGCAGGATCAGTGAAACCAGCGAGACGGTGACGCTGGCCAGAATATTCCAGGCCGCGAAGCCGATCAGCGGCACCGACAGCAGGCAGCCGGCACAGGCCAGCATCAATAGGCGTAGGCCAGTGTCCAAGCGTGGGAAGTACTGCGGCGCATGCAGGAAGTGGCGGCTGAACTGGATGGCCGTCAGGCAGTGCAGGTACATCAGGATGTAGATGCTCACCGACTGGAATGCCACATGCTCGGGCAGCAGCTTGAACAGCATGCCATCGAAGCAGGCGGCCAGCAGACCGACGTTGAGGTTGTAGGCCAGGTACCAGAGGTAGGCAGATTCGCGCAGCGAGATAAATAGGAACAGGTTGTAGCAGAACATCGCAAACAGCACGCCGTAGAAAGCGCCGTTGAAGCCCATAAGGTTTTCCTGGGCGGCGGCACTGGCTTGATAGGTGCTGAAGAACAGCGGCATAAAGATCGTGCTGGTAGTCTCGACCCGCACCAGCAGGGTGCTTTCGCCGGGTGTCAGTTCAAGTGGAAACCAGAAGTTGCGCACCTGCACCGGGCGCTGGGAGAAGGCATAGCGGTCGCCGCTTTCCTGCATCTGCCACTGGCCATCGGCGCCGGCCAGAAACACCTGCAGGTGGTCGAGCAGCGGGTAGTTGACCTCCAAATAGCCGGCCAGGTTCTGCGCCAGGCTGTTGTTCAGGCGTACCTTGAACCACCAGACCGAATCATTCTTGCCGAGGTTGGCGTGCTCGCCCTTCACTGGGGTAAAGCGCTCATCGCTCAGGGCGCCGACCTGCTCAATGCTCAGGTCACCCTGCGGGTCTTCCAGGTAGGCCATGGACGGGCCGAGTGACAGGCGCAGGTCGGCGTTGTCCAGTGTTGCAGGCTGCAGCGCCCACGCCGATCCGCACAGCCAGAACAGCACCACCGCCAGCCATATCCGAGGCATTCACCGACCTCAATATTATTATTTGAGGCCTGATCCGGCCCCGCGTCATGCCGTCACTTTGCCCGGATGCGCGCAGCCCTTCAAGCGTCCTGATCGCGGGGGCGTAACAGGCTGTCGACAGTGGGCACACGGGTATCACTTTCCATCTGCGCATCGTGTTCCAGTTGATGGCTGAAGCGCTCTAGCGAGCCCTGCGCCGGCTGGGCGTCACTGGCAAATACCGGTGGGCTGAGCAGGTAGGCGGCGAGCAGGCGGCTAAGTGCTTTGAGGCTGTCGATATGCGTGCGTTCATAGCCGTGGGTGGCATCGCAGCCGAAGGCCAGCAGGGCGGTGCGGATGTCGTGGCCGGCGGTGACTGCCGACTGTGCATCGCTGTGGTAGTAGCGAAACAGGTCGCGGCGCACCGGGATTTCATTCTCGCTGGCCAGGCGCAGCAGTTGGCGCGACAAGTGATAGTCGTAAGGCCCGCCGGAGTCCTGCATGGCCACGCTGACGGTGTGTTCGCTCGATTGCTGGCCCGGCGCAACCGGGGCGATATCGATGCCGACAAATTCGCTGACATCCCAGGGCAGGGCCGCGGCCGCGCCCGAGCCGACTTCCTCGGTGATGGTAAACAGCGGGTGGCAGTCGATTTCCGGTTCCAGGCCGCTTTCCTGGATGGCCTTGAGGGCGGTGAGCAGGGCGGCGACGCCGGCCTTGTCATCCAGATGGCGGGCGCTGATATGGCCGCTCTCGGTAAATTCTGGCAGCGGATCGAAGGCGACGAAGTCACCCACCGAGATGCCCAGCGACTCGCAGTCGGCGCGGGTGCTGCAGTAGGCGTCCAGGCGCAGTTCGACGTGATCCCAGCTGATCGGCAATTGGTCCACGGCGGTGTTGAACGCGTGCCCCGAGGCCATCAGCGGCAGCACGCTGCCACGAATCACGCCCTGGTCGGTAAACACGCTGACGCGGCTACCTTCGGCGAAGCGGCTCGACCAACAGCCAACGGCGGCCAGGCCAAGACGGCCGTTGTCCTGCAGCTCGCGGACGATCGCGCCAATAGTGTCCAGGTGCGCCGAAACCGCACGGTCCGGGCTGCTCTGCTTGCCTTTGAGGGTGCCGCGAATGGTGCCGCGGCGGGTCATCTCGAAGGGGATGCCGATCTCCTCCAGGCGCTCGGCGACGTAACGCACGATGGTGTCGGTAAAACCGGTGGGGCTGGGAATGGCGAGCATTTCCAGCAGTACTTTCTGCAGATAGACGAGGTCGGGTTCGGGGAGTTGTTGCATGGTGTCTCCTTGCGAAAAGTGTCTGAATGGCCACCTGGTCGGCTAGCTATGCGGTTCTTGCTTCCCGGACTGCGCTGCGCTTGTCCGGGCTACGATGCGCTGTAGCCCGGATAAGCCTTGGCGCAATCCGGGAACAGGCAGCGCGGCGCTGGTTCAATCCACCTGGCTAAGCGGAAACAGCAGGTCGATAAAGCGCTCGGCGGTGGGTTGTGGCTGGTGATTGGCCAGGCCAGCGCGTTCATTGGCCTCGATAAACACGTAGTCGGGTTGATCGGCCGCAGGCACCAGCAGGTCAAGGCCGACCACCGGGATATCCAGGGCACGGGCGGCTTTGACTGCGGCATCGGCCAGCACCGGGTGGAGGATCTCTGTGACGTCTTCCAGGCTGCCGCCGGTGTGCAGGTTGGCGGTTTTGCGCACGGCCAGGCGCTGGCCGGCGGGTAGCACGCTGTCGTAGTCGACCCCTGCGGCATGCAGGGTGCGCAGGGTTTCAGCGTCCTTGGGAATGCGGCTTTCGCCTTCGGTGGCGGCTTGCCGGCGGCGGCTCTGCGCATCGATCAGTTCGCCAATGCTGTGCTGGCCATCGCCGATTACCTCGGCCGGACGGCGAATGGCGGCGGCGACCACGGCAAAGCCGATCACCAGAATGCGCAGGTCGCAGCCTGGGTGAAAGCTTTCCAGCAAGACGCGGCTGTCGAAGCTGCTGGCGCGCTCGATGGCGTCCTGCACATCCAGCGGCGTGCGCAGGTCCACCGCTACGCCCTGGCCCTGTTCGCCATCAACCGGCTTGACCACCAGGCTGCCGTGCTCGGCGAGAAACGCGGCGTTTTCTTCGGCACTGCCGGCCAGACGCTGGGCCGGCAGGTGCAAGCCGGCGCGGGCCAGGGCGCGATGGGTCAGGCGCTTGTCCTGGCACAGGGTCATGCTGACGGCGCTGGTCAGGTCGCTCAGCGATTCCCGGCAGCGGATGCGCCGGCCGCCATGGCTCAAGGTAAACAAGCCGGCGTCGGCATCGTCGACCTGTACTTCGATACCGCGGCGCAGCGCTTCATCGACGATGATCCGCGCATAAGGATTCATCGGTGTGTGTGGGCCGGGGCCGAGGAACAGTGCTTCGTTGATGCCGTTTTTGCGCTTGATGCTGAAGGTCTGCAGCTCACGAAAGCCCAGCTTGGCGTACAGCCCCTTGGCTTGTTCGTTGTCATGCAGTACGGACAGGTCCAGGTAGCTCAGGCCGCGGCTCATAAAGTGTTCGATCAGGTGGCGCACCAGCACCTCGCCGACACCGGGTCGGCTGCAGCGTGGGTCGACCGCCAGGCACCACAGGCTGCTGCCGTGCTCCGGGTCCTGGCAGGCCTTGTGGTGATTGAGGCCCATAACGCTGCCGATCACCGCGCCGCTGTCTTCATCTTCGGCCAGCCAATACACCGGCCCGCCGAGGTGGCGTGGGGTGAGCTTGCCGGGTTCGATCGGCAGCATGCCGCGCAGTTGATACAGCTGATTGATTGACTGCCAGTCCTCGGCATTCTGCGCGCGGCGTACGCGGTAACCGCGAAAGCCCCGGCGTGCCGGGCGGTAGTCGGTAAACCACAGGCGCAGGGTGTCGGATGGGTCGAGAAACAGTTGCTGCGGCGCTTGCGCCAGCACCTGGTGCGGTGCGGCGACATACAGGGCGATATCGCGCTCGCCGGGCTGCTCGGTCAGCAGGTCGCTGGCCAGGGCGGCGGCATCCGGGTAGGTGTGGCCGAGTAGCAGGCGGCCCCAGCCGCAGTGCACGGCGTGCGGTTCGCTGGGTGGGGCGGTGTGATCCTCGGCCAGGCGCGCCTGCAGGCGCTCGTAGGAGGGCGCTTGGCCGCGCAGCAGGCGTTGATTAAAGGCAGTGGCACGCATTGGGGAGTCCTTTGCTCATTCGCTTGGCCTGGGCTGAGCCAGGTTGTGGGTTTGAGCCGCAACACCCCCGGATTGCATCCGGGCTACGGCGGTGTTGCCGAGGTCTACAGACCGTGTTCGTTCAACCAGAGATTCAGCGCCGCCAACTGCCACAGCTTGGAGCCGCGCAGAGGGGTTAGCTGACCGTGCGGGTCACTCAGCAAACGATCCAGCATGGCCGGGTTGAACAGGCCGCGATCCTGGCTGGGGTCAAGCAACAGGTCACGTACCCAGCCGAGGGTGGCGCCTTCCAAGTGCTTAAGACCAGGCACCGGAAAATAGCCCTTGGGCCGGTCGATCACCGCGCTGGGAATGACCTGGCGCGCGGCTTCCTTGAGTACATGCTTGCCGCCATCGGGCAGCTTGAAGCGCCCTGGAATACGCGCTGAAAGCTCGGCCAGGCGATAGTCGAGGAACGGCGTGCGCGCCTCCAGGCCCCAGGCCATGGTCATGTTGTCGACCCGTTTGACCGGGTCATCGACCAGCATCACGGTGCTGTCCAGGCGCAGCGCCTTGTCCACGGCGGCCACGGCGCCGGGCTGGGCGAAATGCTCACGGACGAAGTCGCCGGCCATGTCGCCGGTCAACCACTCAGGCTGCACGCAGGCGGCGTATTCGTCGTAGTCACGGTCGAAGAACGCCGCGCGGTAAGCACCGAAGGCATCCTCGGCGGCGTCCACCTGCGGGTACCAGTGGTAGCCGGCGAACAGCTCATCGGCGCCCTGGCCGCTCTGCACCACCTTGCAGTGCTTGGCCACCTCGCGTGACAGCAGGTAGAAGGCGATGCAGTCGTGGCTGACCATCGGCTCGCTCATGGCTCGGAATGCCGCCGGCAACTGCTCGAGAATCTCGTGCTCGCCAATACGCAGCTGATGGTGGCGGGTGGCGAAGTGCTCGGCGATCAGGTCGGAATACTGGAACTCGTCGCCGCGTTCGCCGCCGGCATCCTGAAAGCCGATGGAGAAGGTCGACAGGTTGTCCACCCCGGCTTCACGCAACAGACCGACCAGCATGCTTGAGTCGACGCCGCCGGAAAGCAGCACGCCAACGTCCACGGCGGCGCGCTGACGGATCGCTACCGCCTCGCGCATGCCGTCGAGCACGCGTTCTTGCCATTCCTCCAGGCCGAAGGCGATTTCATCGCGCTGCGGGCCGAAGGTCAGGTTCCACCAGGTCTGCTGTTCACAGTTGCCCTGGGCGTCGATGCGCATCCAGCTGGCTGGCGGCAGTTTCTCCACGCCGGCCAGCAGGGTACGCGGCGCGGGCACCACGGCGTGGAAGTTCAGGTAGTGGTTGAGAGCGACGGGATCGAGGGTTTTGCCGATATCACCGCCAGCCAGCAGCGCCGGCAAGCTGGATGCAAAGCGCAGGCGTTCACCCGTGCGTGACAAGTACAGCGGCTTGACGCCGAGGCGGTCGCGAGCGATGAACAGTTGTTGGCTGTCACGTTCCCAGATGGCGAAGGCGAACATGCCATTGAGCTTGGGCAGCAGGTCGGTGCCCCAGGCGTGGTAGCCCTTGAGCAGTACTTCAGTGTCGCCGGCGGAGAAGAAGCGATAGCCGAGGGCCTTCAGCTCTTCGCGCAGTTCCGGGTAGTTGTAGATGGCACCGTTGAATACCATCGTCAGGCCCAGCTCGCTGTCGATCATCGGCTGGCCGGAGGCTTCGGCCAGGTCCATGATTTTCAGGCGGCGGTGGCCGAGGGCTAGCGGGCCCTGGCTGAAGAAGCCGTGGGCATCGGGGCCGCGGGCGGCCATGTGGTGGGTGATTCGCTCGACTGCAGCCAGGTCGGCCGGTCGTTGATCAAAACGTAATTCTCCAGCGATTGCGCACATAATTCCTTACCGGTATTGCCGTTGGGGAGTGATTCGGGGCTGCCGAACCTTTTACACCAAAACAAAATAATGATTTCATGTCAAAGTTTTATATCGAATTAAAAGGCGTATATGGCTGATAAAAAGGTTTCTACTGAAATAGATTTGTCATCTGTTTCGGCCTTCGAACTGCCGCTGTTTCAGGCGTTGCGGCGTTTGCAGCAGGCCGGTGAAGTGCATGCCAAACGCCTCGGCCGCTTTGGTGGGCTGACGCCGATGCAGCTGCTGATTCTGCAGGTGCTGGCGGGGGAGACACGGCTGACGGCCAGTGACTTGAGTGGTCGGGTCAGCCTCACGGCTGCGACCTTGTCCGGCATGCTTGATCGGCTGGAGGAGCGCGGCCTGCTGCAACGCCAGCGCGACGATCAGGACCGGCGCCGCCAGTGGCTGCTGCTTAGCGAGCAGGGCCGCACCCTGCTGCAACAGGCGCCGAGCCTGCTGCCGCCGGAGTTTGTCGAGCGTTTTGCCGGGCTGCAGGAGTGGGAGCGCCACAGCCTGACCGCCGCGTTGTTACGCGCGGCGCAGCTGTGTGGAGAGATGGAGTAGAGCCGCCGCGCCCGGGAAGGCGCGGGGTTGAGCGAGGGCTTAGCGCTGGGCGCTGAGCTTGGGCTGCTTGTACAGATCGATCAGTACCTGATCGAGAATCGACGAGGCGCCCCACGGGCGTGGGTCGTTGAGAATGGCCACCACGGCCCAGCTATTGCCATTGCTGTCGCGGCTAAAACCGGCGATGGCACGCACGTTGTTCAACGTACCAGTCTTGATTCGCGCCTCGCCCACCAGCGGGGTGCGGTGCAGGCGTTTGCGCATGGTGCCGTCCATCGCCACCAGCGGCAGCGAGGCCATAAATTCGGCCGCATAAGGGCTCTTCCAGGCGGCCTGCAGCAGGGTGGCCATTTCCCGCGCGCTGACTCGCTCGGCGCGTGACAACCCGGAGCCGTTTTCCATCACCAGGTGCGGCGCGGTGATGCCTTTACGCGCCAGCCAGCTGCGGATTACCCGCTGTGCGGCCTTGCTGTCGTCCTGATCGGCGGAGTTGCGAAACTGCGCGCCGAGGCTGAGGAACAGCTGCCGGGCCATGGTGTTGTTACTGTATTTGTTGATGTCGCGGATGATCTCGGTCAGGTCCGGCGAGTAGGCGCGGGCCAGCAGGCGGGCTTTCTCCGGCACCGGGGCGAGGCGGTCCTTGCCCATGATGCTGCCGCCCAGTTCCTGCCAGATGGCGCGGATGGCGCCGGCGGCGTAGCTCGGGTGGTCGAGCAGCGACAGGTAGGTCTGCGAGCTGCAGCCTTCGGCCAGTTGGCCGCTGACAATCACCGTGGTGCCGTCGAATTCGGTCACCGGGTTGTAGCGTACATCCGGCCAGCCTGGGCATTTGGCTGCAGGCAGGGCTTTGACGCGGTTGTCGATACGGATATTGGCAATCGGCGGCTCGGCGGCGATATACACCTTGCCGCCCTCGGTACGGGCGATAAAACGCAGCGCCTTGAGGTTGACCAGCAGCGAGTCTGGGGCCACCAGGAACGGCTTGTTGGCGTCGCCGCCGTCGTCATTGAAGCTTGGTAGCTGCGGCTGCACGAAGTGGCTGCGGTCGAGCACCAGGTCGCCCGTCACCTGCAGCACGCCGTTGGCGCGCAGGTCGCGCATCATCAGCCAGAGCTTTTCCATGTTCAGCTTGGGGTCGCCGCCGCCCTTGAGGTAGAGGTTGCCGTTGAGCACGCCGTTCTTCAGTTGGCCGTCGGTGAAGAATTCGGTTTTCCACTGGTGGGTTGGACCGAGCAGCTCAAGCGCTGCATAGGTGGTGACCAGCTTCATGGTGGAGGCTGGATTTACGGAAATATCGGCATTGAAGAAATTGCTGTTGCCAGGACCGTTGAGCGGCACGGTGGCCACGGACAGCGACTGGCTGCTGATCTTGTTGGCTTTCAGCGATTGCTGAACCTTGTTGGAAATACCGCTCGTGGCGGCCGCCAGCGGCAGGCAAACAGGCAGCAGCAGGCCGGCGATGGCCAGTTGGCGTAGGGTTTTGATCATGGGCGGCTACCCTCCAGCTGAGGGACAAAGGTGACGCGAGGCATGTAAAGAGGTTCCGTCGCGGGTTGGGATAATGTTGGCAATTATGCCCCAATACGGGGCCTGCTGAGTGGCAGTAAATGCCATCGGCCGGGCTTTTCTACGGGCTATCGGCCGACCTGTCGTCTTCCAAACGGGCGCGCAGGCCGCGAAACTGCTAGAGTGCCGCGCGTTATCACTTTTGAGGATTGTTCCATGGCTACTAACCGTTCCCGCCGTCTGCGCAAAAAACTCTGCGTGGATGAATTCCAGGAGCTGGGTTTTGAGCTGAACCTGAACTTCAAGCAAGACCTGGCTGATGAGGCCATCGACAGCTTTCTTGAGCAGTTCCTGCGTGACGCCATGACCGTTAACGGCCTGGGCTATGTCGGCGGCGATGACTTCGGTCTGGTGTGCCTGTCCAAGCGTGGCTCGGTCAACGAAGAGCAGCGCGCTGCCGTTGAAGCCTGGCTGAAAGGCCGTGATGAGCTGGTGGACTTCACCGCCAGCCCGCTGATCGATGTCTGGTATCCAGACAACGCGATCAATCAGGCCTAAGACCCGCTCACGATCTGCTGCGCGTCGGCCAGGCTGCGTTGAAAATGGCCTCGGGATGCTCATTTACCCCACGTAAACTCAGCTCCCTCGGCCATTCTCGCCTTGCCTGACTCTAGCTCGCGAGATCGTGAATCGGCTCTTTACCTGTAAGCAGGGCATGCATCGCGCATGCCCTGTTGCTTTTCCCTCCTGTACTTCCTCGTTAGTCGCTCAGGCCAGCCTTGGCCAGCAGCGCAGCGTTATCGACCTGATCAATCTGCTCACGACGTAGAAAGCGTTCGGCGTAGCTGAGGTAGATCTTTTCCCGCACAAACAGCCCGAACAGCTCGGGGTCGATGTGCGCGCCTTTGCACATACCCGCCATGATGTTGAGTGACTCGGACAGCAGCTTGCCCTTTTTGTAGGGGCGATCCACCGCGGTCAGTGCTTCGAAAATATCGGCAATCGCCATCATCCGTGCCGGCAGGCTCATGTCCTCGCGTTTCAGGCGTTTTGGGTAACCGGTGCCGTCCATCTTTTCATGGTGGCCGCCGGCAATTTCGGCGACGTTGGCCAGGTGCGGCGGGAAGGGCAGGTGGTTGAGCATGCGGATGGTCTGCACCATATGACCATTGATGATAAAGCGCTCTTCGTTGGTCAGGGTGCCGCGACCGATGCTGAGGTTATAGACCTCGCCGCGGTTGTGTTTGTAATGCGGCACTTCTAGCTTGAAGCCCCAGGGGTTGTCCTCGGCGATCAGCTCGCTTTCGGGGCGCTCGATCAGGTGTTCGGCTTTGTCGCTGAGCAGCGTTTCCTGCACCGGTAGCGGCTGCGCCGGGGTGCGCGACTGGCGCAGGTTCTCTTCCCAGGACACCCCTAGGCGATCATCCAATGTCCGCGTCCAGGTGCGCGCGGCGATGCTGCGCAGGCGCTGCAGGTCAGCTTCGGCCATCGCTTCGCCGCCCAGGTTGCAGCGGGCGATAAAGGCGAATTCATCATCCAGGGTGGCGAGCAATTCATCGCGCACCTGAGCCAGGCTGGCCGCTTCGCCGCCCTGGCTGAGGTTTTCCCAGTAACTGATCCAGGCATCGCGCTTGAGTACCTCGAAACGCATGCGCACTTCATGGATGCGGTCGCAGATGGTTTCCAGCTTAGTGGCCTTGTCCACCACGTACTCAGGCACTGTGACCTTGCCGCAGTCGTGCAGCCAGGCGGCGATATGCAGGGCTTCCCATTCTTCGTCAGTGGGTTGGTAGTCGCTGAACGCGGCGTCCTCGCTGGCGGCAGCGGCGCGGGCGAGCATCAGGGTAATTTCCGGTACGCGCTGGCAGTGACCGCCGGTGTAGGGGCTTTTGGCGTCGATGGCGCCAGCAATCAGCTGGATAAAGGCGTCGAGCAGTTTCTTCTGTTGATCGAGCAGGCGCTGGCTCTCGATGCACAACGCCGCCACGCCGGAAACCGCCTCGACATAGGCGATGCGCTCGGGGCGTAGCATGGCCAGGTCGGCTTCATCTCCGGTGTCGCGGTGCAGCAGCAGCAGCACGCCCAACGTTTGGCCCTGGCGGTTATGCAGGCCGGTGCAGACCAGGTGCGCACGCGGGCTGTCGAGGGTGTGCAACAGGCTCTGGAAACCCTGCGCATGCTCGAAACCGAGTGCCACGGTGACGCTGGAGCCGCCGGTTGCCGTCTGCGCGAGCCAGCTGGGCAGGGCCGGATCGTTTGGGTCGAAGCTCGGGATGCGGTGTTCTTCCAGGTTGTGCTGCTGCTCGTCGATAAACAAACCGTGCGGCTCCAGGCGACCGCTGCTGCTGTCGCGCAGATAGAGCAGGCCGCCGCTGGCTTCGCTGAGGTCGACGGTTTCGCGTAGCACCCGGCGCAGCAGGGCATCGAAGCGGGTTTCCGCAGAGAGTGTGGCGGCAATATCGAGGAAGCTGGAGATGGTCTCCTTCATCCGGCCCATCGACACCGCCAGTTGGTCGACTTCCTTGACGAAGGAGCGGCCGCTGGCCGGGTAATCAAAGTTGAAGCTGCGGATGGCTTCGGCTTCACCCACCAGCAGGCGCAGCGGTTTGACCAGAATATTGGAGAGCAACCAGCCAATCGGGATGCACAGCAGCAGGATGCCCAGGGTCAATATCGCGCCTTGCCAGCGGATACGGTAAGCATCGGCCAGCAGCTCACTTTCCGGGGCTAGCAAAGCCAGGCGCAGCCCCTGCGGGCCACCTTCACTGAACTGGCTGTAGGAGATTTGCCAGCGTTGTTTGTTCAGGCGCACGGCACCCTGACGATCCTCATTCAGGCCGAGGCTGAGAAAATCGGCGAGCACCGGGCTGAGATCCTTGACCTGAGCCAGTTGCAGCTTTTCCCCGGGTATTACCAGGCGTGTGCTGTCCGGGTAGGCGACTGCGCTGCCATCGGGGCTGTACAGCACCACTTCGGTGGAGGGTGTCAGACGGTGTTCGGCCAGGGTAGCGGACAGATCGTCGAGGGTCAGGTCAGCGCCCACCACCGTGGTTTCGCTGCTCTTGCGGGCAATGGTGGTGCCGATTTCCTGGGTGGAGAAGAAGGCATAGGGCGCGGTGGTGAAGTGCTCCTGGCTTTGCAGTGCGCTGTTGTACCAGGGGCGGCTGCGCGGGTCGTAGGTTTCCTTGAGGTTCTGCCGGCGACTGATGGGCTGCAGCTGCGCATCGAAGAACAGGTATTCGGAATCCAGACGTTGTTCGCTGATGCGGTCGATGCTCCACACCTGATATTCGGCACTTTCGGGGGCAAAGAAAATCTGCCGCAGTTTTTCGCTGCGCAGCGGCCGCACCATAAAGAAACTGCCATCGCCATAGCCGACATAAATTGACGCCAGCTTGGGGTTGTCGCGCAGCGCCTGGCTGAAAATCGGCAGCATGATCATGCGTTCATGGCGGTCACGGCCGTTGATCTGCTCGTTACGCGCCAGCAGGTTGATCATGTAGCGAATCGGTTGGTAGGTATTGCGCAGATCCGCCTGGACTTCCTTGCGCATCTGGCTGAACAGCTGGTCGCTGCTGCTGAGGATGATGTTGCTGGTTTGCTGGTAGTTGAAATACCCCAGCACCACCCCTGAGCCCAGCAGCAGCAGGGTGAACAGCACGCTGATATGGATATGCAGCGGAAAACGTCGTTCCTTAGACCTTGCTTGGGACTTTACTGTCTGCTGCATCCGCGCATGCCCTTGTATGCCTTGGCTAAGCGCCAAGCATAGTGGAGCCTTTCGCGCTTTGCCGTTGCGCGGCTGCAGGTTTTTTACGCTGCAACAGCTCTAGATTGGGCCTGTGCTGCGCTTGATTTTTTGCAGATTGTTTCGATGTTCCAGCCAGCGTTCCAGGCCATACACCAGCAGCGCGACCAGCAAGGCCAGGGCTACGCCAATCAGGCTGTTGAACAGACGCACCTGCGGCAGTTGCCAGTCATGCGCCAGGCTTTCGGCCAGCAACACGAAACACACCGTGGTCTGCAGCACAAACAGGCCGTAATGGTTGGCTTGCAGGGCACGACTAAGGGCGATCAGCGGTAGCAATATGGCGACCATCAGCGCCGGGTTCTGCATGCTATGGCCGAGCAGAATTAGCAACCCGGCTGCGCCCAGACTGGCGACGATCGATTGCACGGCACGCACCAGGCTGCCTTGAAAATCCAGCTGCAAGGTGGTGACCACGGTCAGCGTCAGCCAGTAGCCGCGGTGCAGCTCGGCCAGGTTGACGATCAAGCCGGAAAGGGCAAACGCCAGGGTGCAGCCCAGCGCATGCAGGCGCCACTTCTGTTGTGGCAGGCGTTTGGCGTGACGTTTCAGTACCTTGAAAATGCTGATAAAGCGCGGCATGTATGGCCACATGCGCAGGCCATGCATACCGCGCAGGCCGAAGGCCAGCAGCATCACCCACAGCCCACCGAGGATAAACAGCATGGCGATGGCATAGGGATTGTTCAGCGAGCCCAGGCCTTGCTGGCCTTGGCCCAGGCACAGGCAGATGGCCAAACCGATGCCCAGCTTGCCGGCTTCGCTGCCAAAGCGTTGCAACCAGGCGAGCAGGAAACCAAACAGGGCGAAGACCAACAAACTGGCATAAGGATGGCTGGCCGACCAGAAGCCCAACCCGGCGCTGCAGGCGCCCAGGCCGCAGAGCATCAACATACGCAGCATGCCCAGACGGTGCAGCGGGTTGGCCTGGGCCGCCTGGAAGGCCCCGGCCGAGGCCCAGAGAAACCCCGGGTGAGCGCTGAACAGCCCGAGCAGCAGCGGCAGCGCGCAGCCGAAGCCGGCAACCATCGCCGGGCCCCAGGCGGGCGGGCCGGCATGCCAGCTGAAGGTTTGTCGCAGTAGGCTATTCATGGCTTATACCGGGCTTGAACGGCCCGTCATCTCGCGGGCCATTTCAGTAGCGTAGCTGTCAGTCATGCCGGCGATAAAATCGATCATGCGCAGGAAGGAGCGGTACAGCGGCCAGTTGGGGTCGGGTGCGTTATTGCCGAGCAGGTCGAGGATGCGCCGGTTCTTGAACGACGGCGTGCGTCCGCCATGCTGCTCCAGCGCCGCGCCGCAGAAGGCATTGAGCAGAATTTCCAGGGTGGTGTAGGCGCCGATCTCATGCAGCGTCTTGCGCTTGTCCTGGAAGATCTTCTGCCGGGCCATATCCTTGGCGCTCTGCACACAACGCTTGGCGGTGCCGTGCATATGCTCGACCAGATCGCCCTGCAAGGTGCCGGCAAGCAAGGCGTCCTGCTGCTCGACAAAGGCCTCGGCGGCGGCATTGGTCAGGTGTTCGATGGCTTTACCGCGCAGGATCGCCAGTTTGCGCCGCCGGGAGTCGTCCGGGCCGAGCTGACGGTAGGTTTCCGGCAGGTCATCGCCGACCAGGTCGAGCAACAGCGCCTCGACTTCGCTGTAATCGAGCAGCTCCATTTCTAGGCCGTCTTCCAGGTCGATCAGGCCGTAGCAGATGTCATCGGCCGCCTCCATCAGATAGACCAGCGGGTGACGTGCCCAGCGTTGTTCTTCCAGTTGCGGCAGGCCGAGTTTGCTGGCGATCTGCTCAAGCAGTGGCAGCTCGCTCTGGTAGCAACCGAACTTGTGCTTCTTGTAGCCCAGGGCTTCGGCGTGACGCGCGGTCCAGGGGTACTTGAGGTAGGTGCCGAGGGTTGCGTAGGTCAGCCGGGTGCCGCCGTCGAACTGGTGGTACTCCAGCTGGGTGAGTACGCGAAAACCCTGGGCATTGCCCTCGAAACTGAGAAAGTCGCCACGCTCGGCCGCGCTCATCGAGTCCAGCCAGCCGCGCCCGGCGGCCTGCTGGAACCAGTGGCGGATGGCGTCTTCACCAGAGTGGCCAAAGGGCGGGTTGCCGATGTCGTGGGCCAGGCAAGCGGACTGCACGACCATGCCCAGGTCACTTGGCTCGCACCAGGCCGGCAGGGCATCGCGGATCATCTCGCCAACGCGCATACCCAGGGAGCGGCCGACGCAGCTGACTTCCAGCGAGTGGGTCAGGCGCGTGTGGATATGGTCGTTGCTCGACACCGGGTGCACCTGGGTCTTGCGCCCCAGGCGGCGGAACGCGCCGGAGAAGATGATGCGGTCATGGTCTTTATGAAACGGGGTGCGGCCCAGTTCGGCGACGCTGTGCGTCGGCTTGCCGAGTCGTTCACGGTTGAGCAGGGTTTGCCAATCCAAGGTAGATCCTCGCCGTTACCGGGCTTTTGCCAGCTAGCTTCGGGGTTCTAAGCCGCTGATGCAAGGCGTGCGGCAGGCAGTTGAGCGATTTATACCCTGATCACGGCCGCTCTTTTGCTGTCGTTACCTAAGGCATATAACACTGGCGCAATTCGGCTTCACGCGCTTCGCGTTGTTGACCAAGGGCCTGCCAGAAGCGCACGGCTAGCTGTGGGTGGCGTTGGTAGAACGTGTGCGACAGGGGCAGGTGCCAGTCCGCTTGCAACAAGGGCTGCGGGAGCAACTGCAACTGTTCCTGCAGGTGTAGTTGGGCGATCAGCGCCAGGCTGATATTGCGTTCGATGACAAAGCCATCCAGGCGGCCGCTGGCTACCAGCTGCAGGGCTTTGTCGGGTTGCAGTGAAACGCTGGCCAGGGCGCCCAGTTCGGCGAGGCGCTGGTGGGTGAGATAACCCAGGGGCGAGCTCAGGCCGTACCTGAGGTTGGCGAAACGCTGGCCATCCCAGCTCAGGTGGGTGTCGCGGCGAGTGGCAATCGGGTAGTCGACTTGCCAGAGCCGATACTGCCGCTGTACTGGCTGGCCAGCTTGCGGATCGCGGCCGGGGAACTGGCCCCAGGTGTCGCGCTCTGCCTGCCAGATGGTCGGGAAGATGCCATCCACGTCGCCCCTCTGCAGGGCCAGGATGCAGCGTTTCCAGGGCTGGCGTTGCCAGTTGATAGTTATCCCGGCCTGGGTCGCGGCAGCCTGGATCAGTTCCAGCAGAATGCCGGGACCAGGCGCTTGTGCGTTGTTCGCGGGGAGGGTGAACGGCGGATGATCCTGCAGCTGGTAGCACAGGCGCAGAGCGGATGGCCCCTCGGCCTTGAGCGTCTGGGGCAGGAGTAAGAGTACAAGCAGTAAGCTGCGGATGGCCGCTTGCATGATGCTGAGTCGCCGTGGGCGGTGGAACACCCGGCAGCCTCAATGGGCTGCACTCTGCGTTGCATGTCCTTCTTTGATTGTGGCCACCTCAGGGCATTCGTCAATGCTCTGGGGGATCTGCGCCCGCCCTAGAAACCGGCCGCGTCGATATCGATCAGCAGCAGGCGCTTGCCGTTGTCGATAAATTGCCCGGCGGTCAGGCAGTACTGATTGGTGGTGGCATCACGGTAGGTGCTGGAGAGAATCAGCCGGCGTTCCTCCCAGCCTTCGGCCAGCAACTGGTAGAAGTACGGCCGCCACGACCAGTTATGCCCGACGTAACGCGCATCGCTGTGCCAGGCATGCTCGCGCCATTCCAGGTTGGCGGTCAGTTGGGTGCCGTGGCGGTCGCATTGATAGATGCGCAGCAGCCAGGGGTAAGCGTGCGGTTGCGGCAGTTGTTCGGGCTGTGAGCCGCCTTCGCTCCAGGCCTTGAAGCTGTTCATCAGCTCGCCAAGCTGCTGGCGCAGGGTCATCAGCCGTGCGCGCTCGGCGAGTTTTTGCTGCACATAGTGGTCGCGCAGCTGGGCGAAGCGTTTGACGAAGGCGCTGCTGCTGAAGAAGGTTTCTTCGGGTTTGGCAAACAGGTAGCCCTGCACATAGCGCGCGCCGCACTCCAGGGCAAAGTCCAGCTCGGCTTCGGTTTCCACGCCTTCGGCAATGATCCAGCAGCCGGTCTTTTCCGCCATCTGTGCCAGGGCCTTGACCACTTCGCTGCTCGGTCCGCCACGGGCGGCCTGCTGAAACAGGCGCATGTCCAGCTTGAGGATGTCCGGTTGCAGGGCCAGCACGCGGTCGAGCTGTGAGTAGCCGGCGCCAAAATCGTCGATGGCAATGCGTGCACCGGCTTCGCGATAGCGCTCCACCACGCCCGGCAGGCGCGCGCTGGCGCCGCCCAGTTCGGTGATTTCAAAGACGATGCGCGCTGGGTCGATGCCGCTGCGTTGTAGCTGTTTGAGGCTGGGTAAGGCTTGCTCGGGGCGCAGCCGGCTGATCCAGCGTGGCGAGATATTCAGGCTGAGGAACCAGTCCTGCGGGGCTTCATGAAAGCGCCTCAAGGCTTGCTCGCGCACCTCGCGGTCAAGGCGGCGCAGAGCGGTCGGCGGGGTTTTCGGGTCACTGAACAACGGGCCTGCCGAGTGCAGTCGGCCATCGGCGCTGCGCAGGCGCGCCAATGCCTCGACACCGGCAATACGTCCGGTGGCGGTATCGATAAAAGGTTGGAAAACAGCAAGCGGTTGACCGTTGAACACTGCGCAGTTCCTTAGCCAGGCAAGACGCCCCGGTGGGCGGCGTAGCCAGGTGACTAAGCAAGATCGTGGCCAGCTTAATCCCCTGCGCGGGTATCTTTAGTCGTGTCGGCAAATGGCTCCGGGCGTCGCGGCGGGTTGCGCCGCAGCAGCGGGAAGGCGATCAGCGCGATGCGCAGCCAGCGTCGCCACTGGCCACGGCGGATACCTACGGTGGCCAACAGCAGTGCGCCGCCGGCGACCCAAAGTGGTGCATTGCTATTGCCCAATTCCTCACGCCAGTGGTTGCGCCAGTATTGCGCTTGCCGCAGTGGCTGCAGCATGACCAGGGTTTCGTGGCGCAGTTCCTGACGGTGCATTTCCAGGCGCATGCGCAGCAAGGTTTTGCGCAGTTCGCGGCGCGAGGCCTTGGCGGGTAGCTCGGGCATATTCATGGCAGCAGTTGCTCACGGTCGCGGGCCAGTTCTTCAAGGCTGGCGCTGAAAGGCGCAGGGGCATTACGTACACGCTGCAACAGCGTGATCAGGGCGCCCAGCAGGGCCAATGCATAGAAGGCGCACAGGGCGCTGATAACCAGCAGGCGGTGCGTTTCCCAGAAGGCAATCAGCAGCGCGGCGGACAACCCGATAACCAGCAGCAGGCCGAACAGCAGGCTCAGGCTGGTGAGTACCAACAGGCTGAGGGTATGGCTTTGCTGTTCTTTGAGCTCTTCGCCAAACAGCGCGATATGGCCCTGCAATAACCCCAGCAAGGCGCTGGCAAATCGCCGTGGCGAACTGCCGCGACTTGGCGGGGTGGGCGGTGTTGCATCCATTAAGGTTTCTCTTTAGCGCCGGGTAATCAGCATGCCCAGCAGCAGGCCAATGGCGGCTGCAATGCCGAGGGTTTGCCACGGATGAGTCTGCACATAGCCTTCGGTGGCCTCAATAGCCGCCTTGCCGCGTGCATGCAGGGCGTCTTCGGCGTTGTGCAAGGTGCTGCGCGCGCGGCCCAAGCTGCTGCGGATCTGCTCGCGCAGCTCTTCGGCTTGCTCGCCGGCGAGGCTGGCGGAGTGCTGCAACAAGCTTTCGGTGTCGCGTACCAGCGCCTGGAATTCGTCGAGTAACTGATCCGAGCTGGACGATACGGGGGTCTTACGAGCCATGGTGTCTCTCCTTGTGACGGGGCAGTGTAGGGGGTTCGAGTCCCCTGCGGGGCAGTGGTTCCTTTTTTCTTTGGTGCGCGGCGGATGCTGCCGGCTGATCGGCTGGTACAGCGCTTGCATTGCGCTGGTGCGCGCTCTTGCCAATACGCTCTTTTATGGGGCTGCAAGGGTTCTGGCCAGGACGCCGTGGTGCATCAATAACTTATTAATAACTATGGAATAAGTACTTCGATGCAAGGTTTGCTCAGCACCGGCTTGGTGCTGCACAGACCCTGCTTCGGCAAGGTGGTTCGTGATAAATGCTGCCATATGGTGCGTATTTATTGGTTTGTGATCCGCTTTGGTGCTTTTTCCCCGCGACGGAGTTTTCTTCGCAGATGGAAAACATCAACAGTGCTGTGGAAACCCTGATTCACGGCTCCAATACCCTGTTTATCCTGCTCGGCGCCGTGATGGTGCTGGCCATGCACGCCGGCTTTGCCTTTCTTGAAGTGGGCACGGTGCGGCAGAAGAATCAGGTCAACGCCTTGTCGAAGATCATCTCCGACTTTGCCGTATCGGCCCTGGCCTATTTCTTTGTCGGCTACTGGATCGCTTATGGCGTGACCTTCCTTGAACCGGCCAGTGTGCTGACTGAAGGCCACGGCTATGCGCTGGTGAAGTTCTTCTTTCTGCTGACCTTTGCTGCGGCCATTCCGGCGATTATTTCCGGTGGTATCGCCGAGCGCGCCAAGTTCGGCCCGCAGCTGTGTGCCACGGTGCTGATCGTGGCCTTTATCTACCCCTTCTTCGAGGGGATGATCTGGAACGGCAATTACGGCGTACAGGCCTGGCTGGAAGCGCAGTTTGGCGCAGCCTTCCACGACTTTGCCGGCTCGGTGGTGGTGCATGCGATGGGCGGCTGGCTGGCCTTTGGCGCGGTGATTCTGCTGGGGCGTCGCAATGGGCGGTACCGCGATGGCCGTCTGGTGGCCTTTGCCCCGTCGAATATTCCATTCCTGGCACTGGGCTCGTGGATTCTGATCATCGGCTGGTTCGGCTTTAACGTGATGAGCGCCCAGACCCTGGGTAGCGTCAGCGGCCTGGTGGCGGTCAACACCCTGATGGCGATGGTCGGCGGTACGGTGGCGGCCTTGGTTGTTGGGCGCAATGACCCAGGCTTTCTGCACAACGGCCCGCTGGCTGGCCTGGTGGCGGTGTGCGCCGGTTCCGACCTGATGCATCCGGTCGGTGCGCTGGTGACTGGCGCGATTGCCGGTGCGCTGTTTGTCTGGGCATTTACCGCAACCCAGGTGAAGTGGAAGATCGACGACGTGCTCGGCGTTTGGCCGCTGCACGGCCTGTGCGGCGTGTGGGGCGGTATCGCTTGCGGCATCTTCGGCCAAGAGGCGCTGGGCGGTCTGGGCGGCGTTAGCCTGGCCAGCCAGTTTGTCGGCACCGCGCTGGGCGTGGTGGTGGCCTTGCTTGGCGGCGTTCTGGTGTACGGTGTGCTGAAAGCCACTGTGGGTATCCGCCTGAGCCAGGAGGAGGAGTACTACGGTGCCGACCTCTCGGTACACAAGATTGGCGCCGTCAGCCAGGATTGATGGCTACGTGCTAATGCAAAAGGCCCGGACAGTGTCCGGGCCTTTTTATTGCAACTGCTTAAGTGTGAGGCTTAGAACAGCGGCAGGGTGTAGCTGACGATCAGGCGGTTCTCGTCGAGGTCGCCGCCGGTTGCTGCGGCGTTGCTGCGCACCATCGCATTCCGCCAGCGGAATGCCAGGTTCTTGAAGGTGCCTTCCTGAATGGTGTAGCTGACATCGAAGTCGCGTTCCCATTCCTTGCCATCACGGCCACCAGCGCCATCGAAGCCATCGCCGGTGACGTAACGCACAAAGGCATTCAGACCGGGCACGCCGTAGGTGGCGAAGTTGATGTCATAGCGTGCCTGCCAGGATTTCTCGTCCTTGCGGGTGAAATCGAGAATTTGCAGGTAGTTGACGATGTAAGGATCGGTTTCGGTGAGGAATGGGAAGGCGTTGTCGCCGCCGACCTTCTGATAACCCAGGCGGAAGGTGTGTGCGCCTGTGCCAGCCCAGAGGTTGACCGATGTCAGGTCGTTGTCCAGCTTGCCGCCGCGTTTGCTGCCGTTGTCCTGGGAATCGAAGTAGGCCAGGTTGGCCCCCAGCTTCCAGTCGCCGATGGGTTGTACGTGGATCAGGTTGTACAGCTTCTGGTCGTAGATATCTTCCAGCTCGCCGTACCACAGGCCGACAGTGGTGTTGCCGGCGTTGAATTTGTAGTCGCCACCGGCGAAGTTGTAACGGTCACTCACGCCGCCGACGTTGCTGGCGGTGATGTCCTGGCTGTCGGTGGAGCTGCGGAAGTTCACTTCGCGTAACTGGCCGCCGTTGAGGGTCAGGCCGTCGATTTCCTGGGAGGTGATCATCGCGCCGTTAAACACCTGTGGCAGCAGGCGCGAATCACCGGACGCCACGATAGGCAACTTAGGCATCAGGCCGCCGGCTTTGCCAACGGTCTTGGAGATACGCACTTTGGCTGCTGCTGTGGCTTCGGAATACTCCCCCGGCCCCTCATTACCAAAGCTGTTTGGCAGCAAGGCGGTGCCTGCGCGCTCATCGGACGAGTCGAGTTTCAGGCCCAGGCCTGCGTAGGCATCCAGACCAAAACCCACGGTGCCTTCGGTAAAGCCCGACTCGGCTTTTAGGATAAAGCCCTGGGCCCATTCTTCGCGTTTGGATTGCTGCGCTGCGGTGCTGTTACGCAGGTCGCGGTTCATATAGAAATTGCGTAGCTCAAGGGTGGCTTTGCTGTCCTTGATAAACTCTGCCTGGGCCAGCGATGGCAGGGTGAGGCAGGTGCCCAGTGTGGCGAGTGCCACAGCGCGGGCGAGGGGAGATTGAGTCATTATTGTTAGCTCCTCGTGTGTGCGGGTCGGCTTGTGGCCGATCTGTTACAGCGAGGCGCAATAAAGCATGGGGGCTTATGCTTGGCTTTTAGACTTTGGTCTGCTCGGGCAAGGTCTGTGCCGGCTCGGCGTGCAGCGGTTGCTGCCGCAATCGCTCTAGCATGCATCGCGCACCGTTGATCGGGTTGTCCCTAATCAGGCTAAAGTTTTATCCCACACGGCCGCCAACCAGTCAGATACACCGCCTAGGTACTTTGCCATGAACCCCCTGGCCTCAAATTTATCCTCCGCTTCACGCCCCACTTCCGTTACCGCTCAGCCGGTTGTACGCAATGCTGCTGATGCGCAGGCGACGCTGGCCAACCGCCTGGCTGAACGCCTTGGGCTGGAGCCGGGTGCGTTGGCTGGTAAGGCCAATGACTACACCCCGGAGAAAGTCGCCGGGCGCATCCTCAGCTTTATCGAGCAGCGTCTGCAAAGCGAGCAAGCCGCCGGTGCCGATACCGGCAAGCTGCAAAAACTTCTCGACCAGGCCCGCAGCGGCGTGGAAAAGGGCTTTGCCGAAGCGCGCAAGATTCTCGACGGTATGGGCGTTTTGCAAGGCAAGGTGGCGAGCGATATCGACGACACCTACCAGAAGATTCAGGACGGTTTCAGCGACCTGAACAAGCGCTTTAATCCGGACGCGGCGCTGGTTGAGGGCTCGACCAAGATCGCTGCCTACAGCGAACGCTTTGCCGCCAAAGCCGAAACCTTTGAAATGGAAGTGACCACCCGTGATGGTGATCGCTTGCGTATTTCCATTGCCCAGGCTTCGGCCAACTGGTCGCAGAGTGGCGTTGTCGCTAGTAGCAATGGCAACGGCAGTTCGGTAGTTGCCAGTAGCCAGTCCGGCAGTTTGCAGATTGGCGCCTGGCAGGTCAGCGTCGAAGGCGAGCTGGATGATAAGGAGCGCGCCGCCCTGGAAAAACTCTTCGGCCAGGTGCAGGAGCTGTCCAACAAGTTCTACGCCGGCGATCTGTCCGGCGCCTTTGATCGTGCCATGGCACTGGAAATGGACGGCGAGCAGTTGGCGTCCATGTCCCTGCGGTTGACCCAGACCACTGTGCGCCAGGCGACCGATGCCTACAGCGCTGTGGCGCAAGATGGCGGTCAGGCTGCCAGCGCAGTCAACAACTCGTTGATCGACTACGCCCAGGGCCTGCTCGAAGCACTGCGCAGCGCCAATCAAGTGGCCGAAGAAGGCACAGGCAAAACCAGCCTGCTGGATCTGCTCAAAGGCGGCTTCTCGCTGGATGAGCGTTTCGACAGTGGTCGCCTGGATAAGGCCGAGCAGCTCAACAGCCGTCTGCTTGATGGCCTGCAGAACCTGCTCAACCCCGCCCTAGACAGCAGCAAGTCCACGGACGCCTGAGCCCGGGGCAGTGCTAAACTGCACCTCCAGTAGTCAGTGGAGGTGCGCAGATGCTCCCGGAATGTCAATTGTTCGGTACGCTCGGCTGCCACCTGTGCGAGGTGGCCGAAGCGTTGCTGATGCCTTTTGTCGAGCACGGCCTGCTGGTCGAACTGGTCGATATTGCCGAGCATGAACACTGGGTCGAAGACTATGCTCTGCGCATTCCGGTGCTGCGTCGCAGCGATACCGGCGCCGAGTTGAACTGGCCATTCGAAGCCGAACAGATTGTCGAATTTCTGCGTAGCGCCTGATGCTCGATGGGCGCGCGGCGGTCAATGATTTAGTGAAGGAAGAAGATCAATGAGCATGGTGCTTGGAGACGCCTTGTCGCTGCTGCTATTTCGTTTGCACAGCGGTCGCTTGTTGGGGATCAACCTGCTCAAGGTTCAGGAAATCATTCCCTGCCCGGCGCTGACCAAACTACCCAGTCGCCATCCGCATGTGCGTGGCGTCGCCACTCTGCGCGGTTCGGCGCTGACGGTGATCGATCTGGCCAAGGCCATCGGTGAGCAGGGTGTGCCTGGCAACAACGACGGCTGCCTGATCGTCACCGAACTCAGTCGCTCGCGCCAAGGCCTGCATGTACAAAGCGTGGAGCGCATCGTGCAGTGCTACACCCGTGATGTCCGTCCGCCACCGGCAGGTTCCGGCAGCAAAGCCTTTATCACCGGAGTGACGCAGATCGACGGCAAGATCGTGCAGATTCTCGATATCGAAAAAGTCTTGCACGAACTCGCGCCGATGATTGTCGAGGAGCTGGATGAGCAGCTGCTATCAGAGCGCGAGCGTGCGCTGCTCAGGGGCCGTCGCGTGCTGGTGGTGGATGACTCCCACGTCGCGTTGCATCAGACCATGATTACCCTGCGCAAGCTGGAGCTGGATTGTCAGATGGTACGCAGCGCCGCCGACGCGCTTGAATTACTGCAGAAGCAATTTGATGCCGGAGAACCCATCGAAGTACTGGTGTCGGATATCGAAATGCCGGAAATGGACGGCTACGACCTGGTGCGCACGCTGCGCAAGAAAGCGGATATCGGGCAGATCTATGTGCTGCTGCACACCTCGCTCGACAGCACCATGAACACCGAAAAAGCCAAGGCAGTGGGTGCCAATGACGTGCTGACCAAGTTCTCCACCATAGACCTGAGCAAGGCCTTGGTGCACGCATTCGAAAGCTTGCAATAGCCTTTCTCACAGCCATAAAAAAGCCCGCGATTAAGCGGGCTTTTTTATGTGATCTGGTCGGAGAGACAGGATTCGAACCTGCGACCTTCTCGTCCCGAACGAGACGCGCTACCAAGCTGCGCTACACTCCGAATGGGTCAAGATTTTACTGAGAAAGTATTGCCGCACAAGGGTTTAGCTTTTAATTTTTTCTATTAGCCAAGCGCTTTGAATGTATCGCTCAGAACCCAGGCGCCGGGCAAAAAAGTACCTGGCACGCCTGGGTCACCTTCTTACAGCTCTTTGACGGTACGCACTTGATCCTTGTTGACCTTGGCGCGTTTGCCATCGAGTTGTTCGAACTCGTAGAAGCCTGAGCTTTCGTCAAAATCCGGCTCGTCGATGGTCTGGATTTCGCGGCCATCATTGAGCGTGATTACCGATGGGGATGCGCAACCAGTCAGCGCGACCAGGCCCAAGGTAAGCAGCAATGCTGGAATAATCCGCTGAGACATGGGTTTCTCCTTGATTGGATAGAGGTTTTTACCCTGCTTGTGACGAAACTTTGTCGGTCAAGTTCCCTTGCCGGTGTTTATCTGCGTGTCGTCAGCAAGTCGGGCGTGTTGAAGTTGGCCAGGCGAGGGTCACCGAGTGGGCACTCCACTGTCAATTGATTAAGGCTGCGCAACCAGCGTTGCGGGCTGCGTTCGCCAGCTTGCCAGGCCTGCTCCAGGTCAGCATGCAGTGCACGGGGAATAACACTGAACAGCGGTTCGAGAAACTCGCCCTGACGCACTACAACTGCACGCTCACCGGCCAGGTTCAGTAGAGCTTCCAGCAGTGGCCTGTCGAGCTGCGGCGCATCGCACGGCAGGATCAACAGATTCGCCTGGCGCGCGATGCGTAGGCCGGCGCGAATGCCCGCCAGCGGTCCCTGGAAGTCCGCCGCATCATCACTTACCAAACGATCCGCGTAGGGCGCATAGCGCTCGGCGTTGCGGTTGCAGGAGATGATCAGGTCGTCGGTCAGCGGCCGCACCAGCTCGTGCAACCAGGCGATCAGCGGACGGCCTTGCCAGTCGAGCAGGCCCTTGTCGGCGCCGCCCATACGCTGCCCACGGCCGCCAGAAAGCAGCAAAACAGAACAGCGGGGCAGGGTGGCGGAAGCGGGCATGCGCAGTCTCCAAAAGCGGGCCTGTGATATAACGGCGGGCATTATCGCCCATAACTGGAAGCCTGCCATGAACCACAAGGCCGAGGCACATTTCGTGCCCTTGAATATCGCGGTGTTGACCGTCAGCGACACCCGCAGCCTGGAAACCGACACCTCCGGCCAGCTGTTTGTTGACCGCCTGCAGGCCGCCGGCCATCAGCTCGCCGCCCGGGTTTTGCTGAAGGACGATCTGTACAAGATTCGCGCCCAGGTCGCCACCTGGATTGCCGAAGATCAGGTGCAGGTGGTGCTGATTACTGGCGGCACTGGCTTTACCGGTCGTGACAGCACGCCGGAAGCGGTGAGCTGTTTGCTGGATAAACAGGTCGATGGTTTTGGTGAGCTGTTCCGGCAGATTTCCGTACCTGATATCGGCACCTCGACCATTCAATCCCGCGCTCTGGCCGGCCTGGCCAACGGCACCCTGGTGTGCTGCCTGCCGGGTTCGACCAACGCTTGTCGCACCGCCTGGGATGGCATCCTCGCTGAGCAGCTGGATAACCGTCATCGCCCGTGCAATTTCGTCCCGCATCTGAAATCGGTGGCCGCCTGCGAGAGCCGTGGATGAGCTGCTGTGACAAACCCGGGCTGATGCCCGTTGAGACAGCGTTGGCGCGCTTGCTGGCGCAGGCCGAGGCTAGCGCGATTGTTGAGATCGAACAGGTTGCCTTGAGCGACGCCGCTGGCCGGGTATTGGCCGAGCCGCTGCTTGCCGAGCTTGATCTGCCGCCCTGGGACAACAGCGCCATGGATGGCTACGCCTTGCGCCTGGCCGATTGGAATGGCGAGCCGCTGGTCGTCAGTCAGCGTATCCAGGCCGGTAACGCGCCGCAGCCATTACAGCCTGGCACCTGTGCGCGGATCTTTACCGGCGCGCCATTGCCGGCCGGCGCCGATAGCGTGGAAATGCAGGAAAACGCCGTGCTCGGCGAAGACGGCCGCGTCGCTTTTAGCGAGCCGCTTAAGCTTGGGCAGAACGTGCGCGCCCAGGGTCAGGAAACCCGTGTTGGCGAGTCGGTATTGCCGGCCGGCACGCGTTTAGGCCCGATTGAGCTGGGGCTGGCTGCGTCCCTGGGTTGCGCCGAATTGACCGTGCGCCGCCGGCCGCGCGTGGCCGTTTTATCGACCGGCGATGAGCTGGTCGAACCGGGCCAGCCGCTGGGCCCCGGGCAGATCTACAACAGCAACCGCCGTTTACTGATCGCCTGGCTGCAGCGTCTGGGCTGCGAGGTGGTGGACGGCGGCATTCTGCTCGATGACCTGGAGCTGACCCGCGCGGCGCTGGGTGCGCTGAGCGAGGTTGACCTGATCCTCTCCACCGGCGGTGTGTCGGTGGGCGAGGCGGACTTCCTCGGCATGGCCTTGCGTGAAGAGGGCGAACTGGCGCTGTGGAAGCTGGCGATCAAACCGGGCAAGCCGCTGACCTGCGGGCAGTTTCGCGGGGTGCCGGTGATCGGCCTGCCGGGTAATCCGGCCTCGACGTTGGTGACCTTCGGTTTGCTGGCACGGCCTTATCTGCTGCGCCGCTTGGGCGTGCAGCGGGTCGAGCCGTTGGGCTTTCCGATGCCGGCCGGTTTCACCTGGAGCAAGCCGGGCAATCGCCGCGAATACCTGCGCGCGCGTCTGGAAAATGGCCGTGTGGTGCCTTACCCGAACCAGAGCTCCGGGGTGCTACGCAGCGCCGTCTGGGCCGAGGGTTTTGCTGAAGTCTTGGAAAACACCACGCTGGCCGAGGGCGATAGTCTGAGGTTTATTCCGCTTAGCGAGATTCTTGGGTAGGACCTGGCTGGCTTTATGGTGGATGAAAACAGCGTCATCCACCCTACGGTCGATGGCGTGGCGTGTGCCAGGGAGTAGGGTGGATGGCGCTTCACCCATCCACCAAGGGGGTCAGCTATTGCGCCGGCTTTCGCGAAATTCCCCAGGCGTCTGTCCGGTCCAGCTCTTAAAGCTGCGATGGAACGAGCGCGATTCGGTAAAGCCCAGGTAGCTGGCGATATCCTGTATCGCCAGGTCGCTGCGCAGCAGGTAGTGCTCGGCCAGCTCCTGGCGCAGCTCATCGAGTATCTGTTGGTAGCTGGTGCCGGCCAGTTGCAGATGACGCTGCAGGGTGCGCACCGTCATATTGAACTTCTCCGCCACGCGTTCCTTGCGCGGCAAACCATCCTTGAGCAGCAGGCGCAGGGCGTTCTTCACCCGTTGCGGCAGCGGCTCGTTGTCGTCCAGCCCTGCCATCAGGGTCAGGGCGTGTTCTTCCAGGGTGCGCAGCAGGTTGGCGTCGGCCTGGCGCAGCGACACGGTGAGGTACTCCAGCGGCACGATCAGCGCATTGCAGCTTTGCTCGAAGCGGATCGGGCAGCCGAAAATCGCCTGGTACTCGGCAATATCGACGCCCTCAGGCAGGGCGTGCTCGAACCACACCTCCCGCGGCGAACTGTCCGAATCGGAGATCCAGCGCGCATACAGCAACCACGAGGCCAGTACGTTCTCCACCATATGCCGGCGGATCGGTTGGGCCTGATGGCGGCAGGTCCAGATCAGGCGAACATGGTCGTTGGCCGCCTCGACCCGGCTGACACCCATATCACCCACCAGTTTCTCGTAAGGCACGATGCGGCTCATGGCCTCACCGAGGGTTGCACAGTTCATGGTGATATAGCCCAGCACGCTCCACGAACCCGGCTGCACAAAGCGCGCGCAGTGCAGGCCAAACAGCGGGTCAGCCGACACCTTGAGCAAGTGATCGAGCAGGCGCTCATGGGTTTCACTGGGGATGCGTTTGCTGTTGTCGGCCAGGTCCTCGGTTTTGATGCCGGCGGCCGCCAACGCCTGGTCGATATCCAGGCCCAATTGCTCGGCGTGGCGCAGGTACTTGAGCAGGGAAGGGACAGAGGTATAACCGAGGTTTTCCATGAACTGTTCTTATTCTGAATGTCTTGATTGGCGATATCGCCTGGCTCGATACGACAGTGACGCTTTGAAACGGCCAGCTAGTATAGGCAGCCATCGAGGGTGACTGAAATATCCGGGAGATACAGATGCGACGTTGGAACGGCTGGGGTGATGACGCAACAGTGGTGGAACTGCCGGCCCATGGCGAGGCTTTTCTCGCCGAACTGGTCGGCCCTGGCCAGCTGCTTGTCGATGCCAGCCTGGAGCAGGTGCTGGCCCAGGTGCCGGCTTCGCGTCTGCAGGCTCATCCGCTGATCTGTCTGAATGCTGAAGACCGCGTGCGTCACGCCCGTGGCCAGAGCCTGCCGGACTGGCTGGCGATGCGCTCCGGTGATTTCGGTGTGTTTCCCGATGGCGTGGCCTACCCGGAAAGTGCCGCGCAGATTCGCGAGCTTTTGGCCTGGGCCAGCCAGCAAGATCTGATCGTGATCCCCTATGGCGGCGGCACCTCGGTGGCTGGGCATATCAACCCGCAGGCCGGCAGCAAGCCAGTGCTGACCCTGTCGCTTGAGCGCATGGGCAAGCTGATCGAGATCGATCACGACAGCCTGATTGCTACCTTCGGCCCCGGTGCCACTGGTCCGCAGGTGGAAAGCCAGCTGCGGGCCCAGGGCTACACCCTCGGCCATTTCCCGCAGTCCTGGGAACTGTCGACCCTCGGCGGTTGGGTCGCCAGTCGTTCCAGCGGCCAGCAGTCGCTGCGCTATGGGCGCATCGAGCAGCTGTTCGCTGGCGGCAAGGTCGAGACCTTTGCCGGCACCCTGGAGATTCCGACCTTTCCGGCCTCTGCCGCTGGCCCCGACTTGCGCGAAGTGCTGATGGGCTCGGAAGGGCGCTTTGGCATCATTTCCGAGGTCAAGGTGCGCATCACTCGTCTGGCCGAGCAGGAGAATTTCTATGCGGTGTTCCTGCCCAACTGGCAGCAGGCGCTGAACGCCATTCGCAGCCTGGCCCAGGCGCGAGTGCCGCTGTCGATGCTGCGCCTGTCCAACGCCATCGAAACCAAAACCCAGCTGGCCCTGGCCGGCCATCCGCAGCAGATCGCCTGGCTGGAGAAATACCTGGCCCTGCGCGGCGCCCGCGAGGGCAAGTGCATGCTGACCTTTGGCGTCACCGGCAGCCGCACACAGAACGCCGCTTCGCTGAAACAGGCGAAGAAGTTGCTGAAAGGTTTTGGTGGTGTATTTACCGGCACCCTGCTGGGCAAGAAGTGGGCAGAGAACCGCTTCCGTTTCCCTTATCTGCGCCACGGCCTGTGGGCCGCCGGCTACGCGGTGGACACCCTGGAAACCGCCACCGACTGGAGCAACGTCGACAGCCTGCTGAACAAGGTCGAAACCAGCCTGCGCACCGGCCTGAGCGAGGAGGGTGAGCAGGTGCATGTGTTTACTCACCTGTCCCACGTCTACAACGAAGGCTCAAGCATCTACACCACCTATGTGTTCCGCCCAGGTAGCAGCTACGCCGAGGCCATGGCGCGCTGGCAGAAGCTCAAGCACGCCGCCAGCCTGACCATCGCCGAGAACCGCGGCACCATCAGCCATCAACACGGCGTCGGCCGCGATCACGCGCCTTATTTGCCGGTGGAGAAGGGTGAGCTGGGCATGGCCACGCTTAAGGCGTTGGCCGGGCATTTTGATCCCGAACAGCGCCTGGCCCCTGGCGTGCTGATTCAGGACTGATGATGACTCAGTGGAACGCCGCCTGGCGCGAGCAGGCACTGCCTGAATTGGCCGCGCGCGACTGGGATCTGATCGTGGTCGGCGGCGGTATCAGCGGTGCCGGGATTCTGCGTGAAGCAGCGCGGCGCGGTTGGAAATGCCTGTTGCTGGAACAGCGTGATTTTGCCTGGGGCACTTCCAGCCGCTCCTCGAAGATGGTCCACGGCGGGCTTCGCTATATCGCCAAGGGCCAGTTTGGCCTGACTCGCGACTCGGTACGCGAGCGCCAGCGCTTGCTGCATGAAGCGCCAGGGCTGGTCGACCCCTTGAGTTTTATCATGGCCCATTACCAGGGCAGCTTCCCTGGTCCCATAGTGTTCGGCAGCTTGCTGGCGGTGTATGACGCCCTGGCTGGCAAGCGCAACCATCTGTACTACCCCTTGCAGCAACTGCGCTACCTGGCCCCGGGCCTGAAGGAAGACGGGCTGCTGGGCGGTACGCGGTTTTTCGATGCGGTGACCGACGATGCGCGCCTGGTGCAGCGCGTACTGGGTGAGGCCCGTGCCGAAGGCGGCGAAGCGCTCAATGGCATACGTGTGGTCGAGTTGCTGCGCGAGGATGGGCGGGTCACCGGCCTGCTTGCCGAAGATGTTGAAAGCGGCCTGCAGTATCGCTTCAAGACTCGCGCCGTGGCGCAGGCCACCGGTGCCTGGGCCGATCAGCTGCGCTGGAAAACCGGGCTGGAACATATCCGCCCGCTGCGTGGCAGCCACCTGTTGCTGCCAGCCTGGCGTTTGCCGGTGGCCCATGCCTTTAGCTTTATGCACGCGGCAGATAAGCGTCCGGTGTTTGTCTTCCCCTGGGAAGGCGCGACGGTAATCGGCACCACCGATCTGGATCACCCGGCGCCATTGGCCGAAGAAGCGCGAATCAGCCCAGATGAAGTGGAGTATCTGCTGGCCGCCTGCACTCAGCAGTTTCCTGCGGCGCAGATCAAGGCGGCGGATGTGCTGTCGACCTGGGCCGGGGTGCGCCCGGTGGTTACGGATGGCAGTGAAGGGCGCAAACCTTCGGATGAGAAACGCGAGCATGCACTCTGGATTGAGCCCGGCTGCGTGACCTTGGCTGGCGGCAAACTCACCACCTTCCGCCTGCTGGCGCTGGAGGTGTTGCAGGCCTGTGCGCCGATGGTCGGGCGTACTGTGGATGATCAGGGCGCGGCGACCTTTGCAGCCGTACCCGTTCAGCCTATGCCGCATTTGAGCCCTGCCCAACAGAAACGCCTGATCGGCCGTTATGGCCGGGCGCTGCCGCAGCTGCTGGCGTTGATCTATGAGTTGGGTGTCGAACAGGTGGCCGACACGGACACCCTGTGGGCCGAACTGGCCTGGGCGGCCGAGCAGGAGCTGGTGCTGCACCTGGATGATCTGCTGCTGCGCCGCACCCGTTTGGGCCTGCTGCTGGCACGCGGAGCGGCTGGCGAACTGCCGCGTATCCGCACCCTGTGTCAGGCCCGTCTGGGTTGGAGTGATGCGCGCTGGCAGCAAGAACAAACGGATTATTTGGCGTTGTGGCAGCGCTGCTACAGCCTGCCAACAAATGCCTGATGGGTAGCCCGGATGCAATCCGGGTGCGGCCTCCCGGATTACATCCGGGCTACGTTGTGTATTTACAGAAAGGGTTGTGCCTTGAGCGATAAAAACTACCTGCTGGCCATCGACAACGGCACCCAGAGCATCCGGGCGCTGCTGTTTGATCTTCAGGGCAACCTGCTCGGCAAGGGCAAGGTGGAGCTTGAGGCCTACTACTCCAAACAGCCCGGCTGGGCCGAGCAGGACCCCGAGTATTACTGGGCCAGTCTGGGCCAGGCCTGTTCGCAGTTGTGGCAGCAGGTGGATATCGACCGCAGTCTGATCAAGGGCGTGTCGCTGACTACCCAGCGCGGCACCCTGATCAATGTCGATCAGCAAGGTCAGCCGTTGCGCCCGGCGATGCTCTGGCTCGATCAGCGCCAGGCCAAGGTCGAAGGGCGGATCACCGGGCCCTGGGGCTGGTTGTTCAAACTCGCGGGTCTGCAGGCCACGGTGGATTACTTTCGCGCCCAGGCCGAGGTCAACTGGATCGCGCAGAACCAGCCGGACATCTGGGCCAATACGCACAAGGTGCTGCTGCTTTCCGGCTTTCTTACTCACCGGCTGTGCGGCAAGTTTGTCGATTCGCTGACCAGCTGTGTGGCCTACCTGCCGTTTGACTACAAACGCCTGCAGTGGGCCAAACCCGGTGACTGGAAATGGCAAGCGATGCCGGTGCGCCGCGAGCAGTTGCCGGAGCTGTGCAAGCCAGGTGAGCTACTCGGCCATATCAGCGCGGCGGCGAGCCGGCATACCGGGATTCCCGAAGGCCTGCCGTTGATTGCCGCCGGCGCCGACAAGGCCTGTGAGGTGCTTGGTGCTGGCGGTGTCGAGGCGAGCACGGCCTGTCTGTCCTACGGCACCACGGCAACTATCAACACCACGCGCAGCAAGTACCTGGAAACCATTCCGCTGATCCCGCCTTACCCCTCGGCGATTCCCGATCACTTCAATACCGAGGTGATGATCTATCGCGGCTTCTGGATGGTCAGCTGGTTCAAGCAGGAGTTTGGTCTGCGCGAAATGCAACGGGCCAAGGAACTGGGCGTCGAGCCTGAGGCGCTGTTTGATGAGCTGGTCAACAGCGTACCGGCCGGCTCCATGGGCCTGATGCTGCAGCCGTACTGGTCGCCGGGTATTCGTGAGCCGGGGTTGGAGGCCAAGGGTTCGATCATCGGCTTTGGCGACGTGCACACCCGCGCGCATATCTACCGGGCGATTCTGGAAGGGCTGGCCTATGCCTTGCGCCAGGGCAAGGAGAAAATCGAGAAGCGTTCGGGCACGAAAATTACCCGCCTGCGCGTTTCCGGTGGCGGCTCGCAGAGCGATGCGGCGATGCAGCTGACGGCCGATATCTTTGGCCTGCCTGCCGAGCGTCCGCACCTGTATGAAACCAGTGGCCTGGGCGCGGCGATCAACTGCGCGGTGGGCCTGGGGTTGCATCCGGATTACCCGACTGCGATCAAAGCCATGACCCGGGTCGGTGATGTGTTCACGCCCAATCCTGAGGCGCAGCGCACCTATCAGCAGCTGTACACGCAGGTTTATCAGCGCATGTACAAACAACTTAAACCGCTGTACCAGACCATCCGCAAAATTACCGGCTACCCGGCGTAGGATGGGTGAGCAAAGCGATACCCATCGGCATATCGATGGCGCCTTCGGCTAACCCATCCTACGGGCTACGCATCAAGCCACATCCACCAAGATGATTTCGCTGTCTTCGATAGCCGTCACCCGGATCACGTCTACATCGCTAACCGCGACACCATCGCGGGCTTGGGCGCTGACGCCGTTGACCTCGATGCTGCCGCTAGCGGCCACCAGATAAGCCCGGCGCGCCGCGCCAATCGGGTACTCGGTGCTCTGCCCGGCTTGCAGGGTGGCGGCGGCCATCCGTGCATTGGTGCGGATCGACAGGGCGTCCTGGTCTTCGGCAAAGCCGCTGGCCAGGGTGACGAAGGTGCCGGCGCGCTCACCTTTAGGGAACGGCTTGGCGCCCCAGGACGGCGGCAGGCCCGACTGGTTGGGCTGAATCCAGATCTGGAAAATCTTGGTGGTGGTGTCTTCCAGGTTGTATTCGCTGTGGGCAATCCCGGTGCCGGCGCTCATTACCTGCACATCACCGGCTTCGGTACGACCGTGGTTACCCAGGTTGTCCTTGTGGGTGATGGCCCCTTGGCGTACATAGGTGATGATTTCCATATCGCGGTGCGGGTGGGTTGGAAAGCCCGTGTGCGGCGCGATCTCATCATCGTTCCAGACCCGCAGCGGGCCCCAGCTCATGCGCGCCGGGTCATAGTACTCAGCAAAGGAAAAGTGATGACGGGCATTCAGCCAGCCATGATGGGCACCGCCGAGCTCGGCGAAGGGGCGTACTTCGATCATCTGCGTATCCTCATTGAGGAACACCGGCTTTCAGCAGCGGTGTTCAGTGGCGATGAACAGATGATCCAATAAATCAATGCGATTAAAAATGCGTAAATATTGAGCCTAATAATCTACTTATTTGATGTTTTTGTGCGCGTCTTATAGACGAGCGCAACCTCAAGCCGTGTCGCCGAGTCTTTACCTAGAGCGTGAAAAGGATGCCGGGAATGCAAGAACGTAAAGCGCTGCTGATTCTGCATGGCAAGCAAGCCCTCAATGCCGAGGTGCGTGCTGCCGTGCAGGCGCGTCGTGAAGAGGGCTGGCAACTGGATGTGCGCGTTACCTGGGAGGGCGGCGATGCGCAGCGTCTGGTCAATGAAGCGCTGCAGGCCGGTTACCCGACCCTGATTGCCGGCGGTGGCGATGGCACCCTGCGCGAAGTGGCCGAAGCCATGGCGCTGGCCAAAACCCAGGCCAGCCTGGCGCTGTTGCCACTGGGTACGGCCAATGATTTTGCCCGTGCCGCTGGCGTGCCGCTTGAGCCTCTGGCTGCGTTGGCCTTGTTGGATATGCCGGCGCAGCCAATTGATCTGGGCGAAGTCGACGGTCAGGTGTTTCTCAATATGGCCACTGGCGGTTTTGGTTCCAACGTTACCGCCAACACACCGGAAGACCTCAAGCGCGTGCTCGGCGGCGCGGCTTACTTTCTGACCGGACTGAGCCGTTTTGCCGAAGTGCAGTCGTCGTTCGGCCGCTTTACCGGGCCGGATTTTCAATGGGAAGGCGAGTTTCTTGCCCTCGGCATCGGCAATGGTCGTCAGGCCGGCGGCGGGCATGTGCTGTGCCCGCAGGCGCGGGTCAACGATGGTTTGCTGGATATCTGCATTGTTCCGGCGGCGGCCGATGTGGTCGGCACCCTGGGCACGTTGCTGTCTGGCGGTATCAACGGTTTGCAGAGCGTGGCCCTGAGCGCGCGGTTGCCTTGGCTGGAGGTCGAGGCACCGCAAGGCCTGGATCTCAATCTGGATGGTGAGCCGATGGAAAGTCGCAAACTGCGTTTTGCGGCAATGCCGAACGCGCTGCGCGTGCATTTGCCGGAAAATTCGCCGTTGCTGGTGGAGTAAGCCAAACGGTTCCTGCTGCCTGGCTGGTCTAGCCGCTGCGCTTGTCGCATGATGGCGCTGCGCCATCTGCCTTCAGATGCGCGGCAGATGGCCGATACACCAGGGCATGGCTATTTGAGCTAGGCTAGATCGATAAGTGAACAGGAGCGCATGATGGCCGGCATTCTCGACTCAGTGAACCAACGCACCCAACTGGTGGGTGAGAACCGCCTGGAAATTCTCATGTTCCGCCTGACGGGGCGGCAGCTGTTTGCGATCAACGTGTTCAAGGTGCAGGAAGTCCTGCAGATGCCCAAGCTGACCCTGATGCCGCAGCGGCACCGGTTTGTCTGCGGCGTGGTCAATCTGCGCGGGCAAACGCTACCGGTGATCGACCTGTCCCAGGCCATCGGCATGCGCCCCATCGTGCCGGATGAGCGCAGCACCATCATTGTCACTGAGTACAACCGTTCCGTGCAGGCCTTCCTGGTCGGTGGGGTCGAGCGCATCCTCAACCTCAACTGGGAGTCCATCCTGCCGCCGCCCGGTGGCGCCGGACGCCAGCATTACCTGACTGCCATCACCAAGGTTGAAGACCAGATCGTCGAAGTCATCGACGTGGAAAAGGTGCTGGCGGAAATCAGCCCGATGAGCACCAAGGTTTCCCCGGAAAAACTCGCCGATCCGCTGCTGGAATACGCCAAGGGCCGCGAAGTGCTGCTGGTGGACGATTCCAACGTGGCCATGAGTCAGCTCAAGGGCACCATGGCGCAACTGGATATTCGTTGCCACGCCGCCAGTGATGGCCTGCGCGCGCTGAACCTGCTGAAAAGCTGGGCCGACGCCGGGGTTGATGTGCACGAGAAGCTGCTGATGGTGATCACTGATGCGGAAATGCCGGAGATGGACGGCTACCGCCTGACCACCGAAATCCGCAACGACTCGCGCCTTAAGGATTTGTATGTGGTGCTGCACACCTCGCTGTCCGGCAGCTTCAACGAAGCCATGGTGAAGAAGGTCGGCTGCGACAACTTCCTCTCCAAATTTCAGCCGGACAAACTGGTGGATGTGGTGCACGAGCGCTTGGCGCTGATCCACCCGCAGGAGTAGCGCTGGTCAGGGCTGCGCTACTCGCCAAGGCGCTGGCGCAGCCGCTCGATGCGCTCGCGGTTGACGTCAAAATCCGCATAGCCCAGGCGCGACGCCGAGCGCACATCTACTCCGGCCGCGCCGATCATAAATTCCACATCATCGACAAAGCGCATCAGCTTGCTGCTGAATTCTGCGCGCAGATAACCCGGCGCTTCCTCGACCAGCGTCACGCGCGGCTCTTCACTGAGTAGTGCCTTGAGGCGTGCCTGGGTTTCTTCAACAGAGCCTTTCAGCGGCAGCGGCGCAATGGCATGTCGCGCATCGCTGGCCTGGCTGTTTACGCAGTTGGGTGAATCCGGGCAGGCGCTCAGTTGGCCGTTATGGATGCCCAGGTTATCTGGCGCGGTGCCGCTGCAGGCGCTTAGCAGCACCAGCAGCGGCAGGGCCAAAGCGGGCTTGTAGGTACGGCGGGTTGCTCGTATAAGTGCGTTTTGCCAAACGGAAGCTGGGCTCATGTTGCATCTCTCCGGGTTGTACCGTTATCCACTGAAGTCGGCGGCAGGTGAGGCCTTGCGCGAAACGGCGCTGGACGCCTTGGGCGTGCAGGGTGATCGTCGCTGGATGGTAGTCGATGCCGAAAGCGGGCGCTTCCTTACGCAACGCTTGCTGGCGCAGATGACTCAGCTGCAGGCGCGCTGGTTGGGCAGCACGCACCTGCAGCTGAGTGCGCCGGGTATGGCTGATCTGCAGGTGGCGCTGCCGGATGAGCAGGCCCCGCTGCGTGGCGTGACCATCTGGCGCGACAGCCTGCAAGTGCCGGATGCCGGTGATCAGGCCGCGCAGTGGCTGAGCCAGTTTCTCGGCCGTACCTGTCGCCTGGTGCAGGTATCGGAGTCGCGTGCGCGGCAGGTCGATACGGCCTATGCCGAGGCGGGCGACAAGGTGGCGTTTGCCGATGGCTTCCCTTTGCTGCTGATTGGCCAGGCGTCGCTGGATGATCTGTCGGCGCGGGTCGGCCGGCCGCTGCCGATGCTGCGTTTCCGCCCTAACCTGGTGGTTAGTGGCAGCGAGGCGTATGCCGAAGACAGCTGGAAGCGTATTCGTATCGGTGAGCTGGAGTTTCGTGTGGTCAAGGGTTGCTCGCGCTGCATCATGACCACCCTCGACCCGCAAACAGGCGAGCGCAGTGCGGATCGCGAACCGCTGACCACCCTGAAAACCTACCGTGAGCGTGAAGGCGAGGTGTATTTCGGGCAGAACCTGATCGCCTGTGGCGAAGGGCAATTGCGTCTGGATATGCCGGTGCAGGTGCTGGAATAGGCGGGCAATGCACGCTCAACTGTTGCAGTTGAGCGTGCCTGTTTAGCTGTTACTGGTCGAAGTAACGCTCATGCCAGGCCACCAGTGGCTGCGGCGCGTTGAGCTTCTCGCCGTAGATCACCGAGTAGGACAGCACGTTCTGCACGTACTGGCGGGTTTCATCAAACGGGATGTTCTCGATCCACACGTCATACGACAGGTGGTCCGCACCGCGCAGCCACTGCCGTACACGGCCTGGGCCGGCGTTGTAGGCGGCGGAGGCGAGCACACGGTTACCGTTGAACTGGCCGTAGATCTGGCTCAGGTAGGCCGCGCCCAGCTGGATATTGATGTCCGGGCGATACGCCAGCTGTGGTGATGACAGCGGAATGCCAAAGCGCTTGGCGGTTTCCTTGGCGGTGGCCGGCATCAGCTGCATCAGACCCATGGCGCCGACGTGGGATTTGGCATCGGCCATAAAGGCGCTTTCCTGACGGGTGACGGCAAACACCCAGCTGGAGTGAATGTCGCGGTTCTTCGCTTCGCGCACCAGGTGTTCGCGATGGGCCATCGGGAAGCGCACATCCAGATCGTCCCAGTACTGCGCCTGGCTGATGGTGCGGATGGCCGGGAAGTACCAGCCCATCTCATAAGCCAGGCGGGCCTGGGCAACCATTTCATCGCGGCTAAACAGACGGCTGACGTTGTACCACTCACGGCGGCCATCGGCGACCTGGCCCCGGGCGTGGAACTCCAGGGCACGGCGAATTGCTGCCGAGTTACGCACCTTCTGGATGGTCTGCGGGCTCAGCGCCAGTGGCTTGTTGTTCAGCTGATAGGGTGCTTGCACCTGGTCGGCGGCCATAAAGCCGTAGAAGTCACGCTCCTTGGCCAGTTCCTGGTACAGCGCTTTCGGTTCCTGACTATTGGGCTGCGCCAATTGCAGGCTGCGCGCCTGCCAGTAGCGCCAGCGGTTGGTGTTACCCAGCTCGGCCGGCATTTTCCGGGTCAGCTGGTTGGCTTCATCCCAGCGGCCCAGGCGCAGCAGCAGGCGGGCACGCCATTCGCTGACGGTGTTGTCACGCAGCTCAGGGTCGTACTTGGCCATGACTTGCAGGGCGCGGGCATCGAAGCGCTTGGCCAGGGTCAGGCCGATTTCGCGGGCGATGGCGACCTGTTCCTCGCTGGAAAACTTCATGCGCTGGGCATAGCCATCGAGCAGTTTCAGCGCACTTTCCGGGTCCTGGCGGGCCAGGCGGCGCAGGCCAAGGCCTACCACATCGGCCATGGCCGGGTCGGTCTGGGTAAAACGGGTGGTCTGTTTCAACAGTTCAGGTTTTTGCGCCACTTCCAGCAGGCTTTTGCCGTGATTACCCAGGGTCGGCATGGTCTTGATCAGGTGAGTGACCAGGCCATAGTTGCGGGCTTCGGCCGCCAGTTTGGCGCGCTGCCAGCGCTTCTGTTCGGTGAGCTGGCCTTCAGCGGCCCACAGTGCGAATAGCGGGTCGCAGGCGTTGGGCTGGGATTTACCCACCAGCCAGAGTTTCTCGGCAGTGGCACTGCCTTCGGCGCGCATGCCATGGCTCAGCTGGTATTGGCCATACAAGCAGTCGAGCTCGGTGAAGTTCAGCGCCGGGTCGTAGTAATTGATAAAGGTTTTCCACTCGCCGCGCTCGGCCAGCCAGCGCAGCCAGCGCAGCTTCATCCAGCTGATCTGCGGCAGGTCGCCATGTTCGGCGAGGAATTTCTCGATTTCGTCATTGCTCGCCCATTTCAGTCGGGCGGTCAGCTCGTCATACGCCAGGTACGGCTCCAGCGGATAGTCACGCAGGGCACTGGCGTAGCGCTGGTAAGGGCCTTTGTCGCCCTTGGCCAGTGCGGCTTTGGCTTGGTCGTAATATTGACGTTGTTGCGTCAGGGTGGCGGCCTGGGCCGCAGAGACGCTCAGGGAGGAAACCAACAGGCAGGACAGCAGGCTGAACAGGGGACCGCGCATGACACTTCCAGGCAAATAGTGCGTATGGCCCTAGCTTAGTCGTTTGCCTATGGGCGGTGAAGGCGCAAAGCGTTTCAACGCGTAATTGTCGGCACTAATCGACGCTTGAGCCTTGGCAAGCGTGCTAGAGCGCTTGCCGCCTGGGCAGCCGGTGGCCAGGGCAGAATTTAGCGTGCCAAGCGCTGAAATTGCCTGCTTGGTCTGTGCGCTTCTCGGTTAGAATGCGCGCCCTGTTTTGCGGGTGCCTTGGGCAGCTGCAGATGATTTTCTGGGTGTTTCAGGTTGCCGCTGTGCACTGGATGCAACGAAGCCCGTTGCTCAGCCGCGGTTTTACCGGCTTTCACCCGTCGTTTTTTGTTGAGGCGTGCCATGACCCTGCTCAAGTTCACCGATATTTCCCTGGCCTACGGCGCAATGCCGCTCTTGGACAAGGTGTCTTGGCAGATCGCCCGTGGCGAGCGGGTGTGCATCATTGGCCGCAACGGCACCGGCAAGTCGAGCATGATGAAGCTGGTCAAGGGCGACCAGAAGGCCGATGACGGCGCCGTCTGGCGCGCACCTGGCCTGAAGATCGGCGAATTGCCGCAGGAATTGCCCCAGGCTGATGATCGCACCGTGTTCGATGTGGTCGCCCAGGGTCTGGACGGTGTGGGTGAACTGCTCGCGCAGTACCACCACTTGGCGCAGAACTGTGTCACCGAAGCCGATCTGGACAAGCTGATGCATGTCCAGCAAGACCTCGAAGCCCGTGACGGCTGGCGCTTGCAGCAACTGGTCGACAGCACTCTGAGCCGCCTGCAACTGCCGGCCGACAAGACCCTGGCTGAGCTCTCTGGTGGCTGGCGTCGCCGCGTGTTGCTGGCCCAGGCGCTGGTGTCCGAGCCGGATCTGCTGCTGCTCGACGAGCCCACCAACCACCTGGATATCGGCGCGATTGCCTGGTTGGAAGAGGCTTTGACCGATTTTCAGGGTGCGGTGCTGTTTATTACCCACGACCGTTCCTTCCTGCAGAACCTGGCCACGCGCATCCTTGAGCTGGACCGTGGCGGCCTGATCGACTGGAATGGCGACTACGCCAGCTTCCTGGTGCACAAGGAAGCCACCCTGGCCGCCGAAGAAACCGCCAACGCGCTGTTCGACAAACGTCTGGCCCAGGAAGAAGTGTGGATTCGCCAGGGCATCAAGGCTCGCCGCACCCGTAACGAAGGCCGTGTACGCGCCCTCAAAGCCTTGCGCGTTGAGCGCAGCGAGCGCCGTGAACGCACCGGCAAGGCCAATATTCAGCTGGAAACTGCAGAGAAATCCGGCAAGCAGGTGATGGTGCTGGAAAACGTCAGTTTTGCGCATCCAGGTGGGCCGTTCCTGATCAAGGACTTCTCCATGGTGCTGCAGCGCGGCGACCGCATCGGCCTGCTCGGTGCCAACGGCACCGGCAAAACCACTCTGCTCAAGCTGATGCTTGGTGGTTTGCAGCCCACCAGCGGTGAAGTGGCCGAAGGCACGCGCATCGATGTGGCTTATTTTGACCAATTGCGTCACCAGCTCGATCTGGAAAAGACCGTGATCGACAACGTCGCCGAAGGCCGCGACTTTATCGAGATCGACGGGCAGAACCGCCATGTACTGAGCTACCTCGGCGACTTCCTGTTCAGCCCACAGCGTGCGCGTACCCCGGTCAAGGCGCTGTCGGGTGGTGAGCGGGCACGTCTCTTGCTCGCCAAGCTGTTCAGCAAGCCGGCCAACCTGCTGGTGCTGGACGAGCCGACCAACGACCTCGACGTGGAAACCCTGGAATTGCTGGAAGAAGTGCTGCTGACCTTCCCGGGCACCGTGCTGATGGTCAGCCACGACCGGGCATTCCTCGACAACGTGGTGACCAGCACTCTGGTCTTCGAAGGCGAAGGGCGCGTGCGCGAATACGTCGGCGGTTATCAGGATTGGCTACGTCAGGGCGGTTCGCCGCGCCTGCTCGGGGTGGGCGAAAGCAAAGCCGGCAAGCCTGAACTAGCCTCAGCAGTGGTCCCGACGCCGGTTGCGGCTGAGCCCGTGGCGGCCGTTGCAGCGGTGGTGAGCAAGAAAAAGCTCAGTTACAAGCTGCAGCGCGAGCTGGAAGCCATTCCAGGGCAGATCGATGCGCTGGAGGGGCAGGTTGCCAGCTTGCAGGAGCAGATCGGCTCGTCGAGTTTCTATCAGCAGCCTGCGGAAAAGACCGCTGAGGTGCTGGCGAAACTGCAGGCCGTACAGCATGAACTGGAGCAATTGGTCGAGCGTTGGGCCGAGCTGGAAGGCTAAACCCGATGTGTTAAGTAGGTAACGCGCTCAAACAGGATTTTGAGACTTCTGGCGGAGACAGACATGGCCATCGAGTACCGCATCACTCTCGACGACAATCATCAGTTCAGCTACAGGATCGAGCTGGACCGGGTGTATGAGGCAGAGGCTGCGCAGAGCGCGCCGGCCTGGACGCGTCTTGAATACCAGCAGTGCAGCAATTGTCCGCTGAGCAAGGACAACTTCAGTCATTGCCCGGCGGCTGTCGATCTGCACCGGGTAATCGAGGATTTCCAGGGCCTGCCGGCATTCAAGAAGGTGGCTGTGTGGGTGCGTACGCCTGAGCGCGAGTACAACAAGCAAGTGGGCCTGGAAGAGGGGCTGCGTGCGCTGCTCGGGGTGATCATGGCCACCAGTGCCTGTCCTGTGCTGGGTAAGCTCAAGCCCATGGCGCAGCATCATCTGCCGTTTGCCAATAGCCAGGAATTCATCTTGCGTACGGTGTCGTTGTACCTGACGCAGCAGTACTTCAACTTGCGCGAGGGGCGCACTGCGGACTGGGAGCTGAAGGGCCTGGTGCGTATGTTCCAGCAGTTGCAGCTGGTTAATCAGGCGTTCTGGCAGCGGATTCACGCGACCTGTGAGGGTGACTCCAACCTCAAGGCGTTCCTGACCTTCTTCTCCATGGCGTCGAGCATGACCTATTCGCTGGAAACCCAGCTGCAGAAGATTCGCCCGCTGGTCATGAGCTCACCCGATAGCGGTGAATAACGCCGCAGCGTTATTCACCCGCAGCTCGCGTTATTCGGCTTTTTTCAGGCGCACGGCCAACACATCGCAGGGTGCGCCGTGCAGCACGTCGTTGGCCGTTGAGCCCAGCAGTAGCGCCAGGCCGTGGCGGCCGTGGCTGCCGACGACGATTAGGTCACACTGCTGCTCTTCGGCCAGGCGATGAATTTCCTGGCGTGGTTGGCCGTAGGCCAGGTGACGATGCTCGGCGCTAAGGTCGGGGTACTTGCCGGAAAACTTGTCCAGGCGCTCGCGGGCCTGGTCGAACTGCTGCTGTTGCAGCATCGACAGGTCCATCGGTACGTCGCCGCCAAAGGCCATGGCCATGGGCTCGACGATATGCACCACAGACAACTTGGCCCCGCTGCTGGCGGCCAGTTTCTGCGCGCGGTGCATAACCGGGTCGCATTCCTCGGTAAGGTCGACGGCGACCAGAATGTGCTGGTAGGGCATGGGGTAACTCTCCTTGCAAGTGGATCAATGGTTTTAGTATGGCCGTCCTGAGCGCTGATGACAGGCTTTTGCCGGTGAGATAACGATATGAGTCCCTGGTTTCTGCTTTTGCTCCTGGCCTTTTTGCTCAGCCCGCTGGCCTGGCTGGTACCCTCGCGCCATCAGCGCGGGCAGATGGATGTGCGCTTGCAGGCACGGCGTATGGGGGTGGCGATGCAGTTGTCGCGCCAGGAATGGCCGCATTGGCTGCTGCGTCAGCCGCCGCATGCCTGCCCGCAATACCACCGTGCACGCCGTCGCGGTCAGGTCGATAGCTGGTGCTATTGGCAGCTGGAACCGGGGCAGTGGGTGAATAAATGGCGCGAGCCCTGCGCTGATCAGGCCTTGTTGACGCAACTGCAGGCGCTGCCGGCGGATGCATTCAAGGTCGAGGCGACTGATCAGATGCTGTCGGTCTGCTGGGGTGAGCGAGGCGCTGGGGAGGCGCTGGAGGCAATTGTCGCGTTTCTGCAGGCCAAAGCCTGAGCAAAAATTGTCTGGAGCAATTTTAAACGTCGCGTAGCGACGGCCCGAAGGGTGGCCGCCATGGATGGCAGGCCATAAAAAGAAGGCCCAGTGCAAGCACTGGGCCGGAGTACGGCCAGGCAGGCCGGTAAAGCGAATGCGGATGGCAGCGGTCGCGCTCAGAGGTTGGCGGCTGCGTACTGGCCGGAAATCTGTTCAATGCCCTGGATGATGGTGTTGGAATACTTGTTGACCAGAAATGGCACGCTGTTCTCGTTGTAGTTGATCAGCGACTTTTCAATATAGCGCCATTTGGTGGCGACCCCTTCCCAGGATTGCTTGAGTTGTGGCGTGTTCTTCGGGTCTTTCTCCAGTGCCGCCATCTTGCTGGCGAACTCGCTGATCAGCTCTTCAATCGGTCGCGCATCGCCGCCGCCCATAAAGGTGGCGCCTACCGAGGCGCTGCGCGAGGCGTAATCCACGGCAATGCCTTGCATCAGCAGGCTCTGTTCGCGGCTGCGCTGGGTCAGCGTCGGTACGCTGTAGCTGCCTTCCTGCTGGATTTTGGTGTACAGCTCCTGGCTCAGGGTCATCAACTGCTGGTTGCGCGCAGCCAGGTCGGCTACCGGTTGCAGGTCGGTAAAGCCCTGGCTCTTCAGGGCATTGATCAGGTTATTGAGGTCGATCTGATACCCCTTCCATTGCTGATCAAGCTGCGAGCGCAGCGCTTTTGCGCCCTCGCCGGGCATGTCCGTCAGCGCCGTCAGGTGGCTATTCACCTCACTCAGCGAGTCGTTGATCATCCGCGCATAGCGTTGATCACCTTCCATGCCGTTGAACATATAGAAGTCACCCAGGGACTTTTGTGCAGCGAGGCGTAGCTGGTGCAGCTTCAGCAAGCTGGTGGCGGCATCTGCAGCCTGGGTCGCGGCGCTGAACAGGGGGAGGGTGATCGCGAGCAGGGTGCTCAAAACAATGGCAAGCATGCGGCTCGACATGGGGGAAACTCCGTGCGCCCTTGATTGGGCTCTAATTGTTTTTGTTTTGGCTACGGGCGGTCTAAAACGGCCGTATTGAGACGACTGTACCTGCAGCCAAATCATTTGGCTAGGTATGCGCTGGATCACACTTCTGTCTACAGAGTTGGCGAAGTAATCGTATATCGCTGCGGATGGCCGCCTGTTCGCTGCAGAGTCACTGGCGCGCTGCTGTAAGCCTGAACGTAATTTTTTGTACGCCTTTGCAGTCACTACAGGCCAATTGACAAGTAGGGGCTTTTCCTTGAAGGTGTGCACACCCAAATCAAACGGGCGTATGAATTGAGCGTTTGCCTTCAAAGGCACCGCCTTTACAGCCCGATTATCGCGTCGGTGGGTGTGCCAGGCTGATTGGGGCTACTCTGAGACGGCTATGCCGTGGAGTAGCTTGCTGGTTGGCTCCGATGTGTACTGTTCAGCTTCCATACCGTGGAGATCAGTTGATGATTTACGAAGGTAAAGCCATCACGGTTAAGGCTCTTGAGAGTGGCATCGTCGAATTGAAATTCGACCTCAAGGGTGAATCCGTCAACAAATTCAACCGTCTTACCCTCAATGAACTGCGTCAATCCGTTGATGCGATCAAGGCCGATGGTTCGATCAAGGGCGTGATTGTCACCAGTGGCAAAGACGTATTTATCGTCGGCGCCGACATCACCGAGTTCGTCGACAACTTCAAGTTGCCGGACGAAGAACTGGTGGCTGGCAACCTCGAAGCCAACAAGATCTTCAGTGATTTTGAAGACCTCAATGTTCCGACTGTTGTCGCGATCAACGGCATCGCCCTGGGCGGTGGTTTTGAGATGTGCCTGGCCGCGGATTACCGCGTCATGGCCGAAAGCGCCAAAGTTGGCCTGCCAGAAGTCAAACTGGGCATCTACCCAGGCTTCGGCGGCACCGTACGTCTGCCGCGTGTTATCGGTACCGATAACGCCGTTGAGTGGATTGCCGGTGGTAAAGAGAACAAAGCGGCTGACGCCTTGAAAATGGGTGCCGTGGATGCCGTGGTTGCCGCTGACAAGCTGCAAGCCGCTGCCCTGGACCTGATCAAGCGCGCCATCTCTGGCGAGCTGGACTACAAGGCCAAGCGTCAGCCGAAGCTGGAAAAGCTCAAGCTCAATGCGATTGAGCAGATGATGTGCTTTGAAACCGCCAAAGGTTTCGTTGCAGGTCAGGCCGGCCCGAACTATCCGGCGCCGGTTGAAGCGATCAAAACCATTCAGAAAGCCGCCAACTTCGGTCGCGATAAAGCGCTGGAAGTGGAAGCTGCTGGCTTCGTCAAACTGGCTAAAACCCCGGTTGCTGCCAGCCTGATCGGCCTGTTCCTGAACGATCAGGACCTGAAGAAGAAAGCCAAACAGTACGACGAAATCGCCAAAGACGTGAAACTGGCTGCCGTACTCGGCGCTGGCATCATGGGTGGCGGTATCGCCTACCAGTCCGCTTCCAAGGGCACCCCGATCCTGATGAAGGATATCCGTGAAGAGGGTATCCAGATGGGTCTGGCCGAGGCGTCCAAGCTGCTCGGCGGTCGCGTTGCCAAAGGTCGTATGACCCCGGCGAAGATGGCTGAAGCCCTCACCGCGATTCGTCCGACCATGTCCTACGGTGACTTCGGCGCTGTCGACATCGTTGTCGAAGCTGTGGTCGAGAACCCCAAGGTCAAGCAGATCGTGCTGGCTGAAGTGGAAGGCGTGGTTAAAGAAGACGCCATCCTCGCGTCGAACACCTCGACCATTTCCATCAACTTGCTGGCCAAGGCCCTCAAGCGTCCGGAAAACTTCGTCGGCATGCACTTCTTCAACCCTGTGCACATGATGCCGCTGGTTGAAGTGATTCGTGGCGAGAAGTCCAGCGACGTAGCCGTGGCTACCACCGTTGCTTACGCCAAGAAAATGGGCAAGACCCCGGTTGTGGTCAACGACTGCCCAGGCTTCCTGGTTAACCGCGTGCTGTTCCCGTACTTCGGTGGCTTCTCCAAGCTGCTCGGTTTCGGTGTGGACTTCGTGCGTATCGACAAAGTCATGGAGAAGTTCGGCTGGCCAATGGGCCCGGCGTACCTGTCCGACGTAGTCGGTATCGACACCGGTCACCACGGCCGTGACGTAATGGCTGAAGGCTTCCCGGATCGCATGGCTGTTGAAGGCCGTACTGCGGTTGACGTGATGTATGAAGCAGATCGCCTGGGCCAGAAGAACGGCAAAGGCTTCTACTCCTACGAAATGGACAAGCGCGGCAAGCCGAAGAAGGTCTCTGACCCAGTGGCTTACGACCTGCTGAAGTCCATCGTGACCGAGCAGCGTGAAGTGACTGATGAAGACATCATCAACTTCATGATGATTCCTCTGTGCATGGAAACCGTGCGTTGTCTGGAAGACGGCATTGTTGATACCGCAGCTGAGGCCGATATGGGCCTGATCTACGGCATCGGCTTCCCGCCGTTCCGCGGTGGTGCGCTGCGTTACATCGATACCGTCGGTGTAGCCGAGTTCGTTGCCCTGGCCGACAAATACGCCGAGCTGGGCGCGCTGTACACCCCGACTGCCAAGCTTCGCGAAATGGCCGCTAACGGCCAGAAGTTTTTCGGTTAATCGCGGACAGACTAGAGCGAGAGTGAATTTATGAGCCTGAATCCTAGAGATGCAGTCATCGTCGACTTCGGTCGTACCCCGATGGGTCGTTCCAAGGGCGGCATGCATCGCAACACCCGTGCCGAGACCATGTCGGCCAACCTGATCAGCGGCGTGCTGGCACGTAACACCAAGCTGGACCCAGCTGAAGTGGAAGACGTGATCTGGGGCTGCGTTAACCAGACCCTGGAGCAGGGCTGGAACATCGCGCGCATGGCGTCGCTGATGACCCAGATCCCGCACACCGCTGCTGGCCAGACTGTAAGCCGCCTATGCGGTTCGTCCATGAGCGCTCTGCACACTGCTGTGCAGGCGATCCAGACCGGCAACGGTGACGTGTTCGTCATCGGCGGTGTGGAGCACATGGGCCACGTAGGCATGATGCACGGCGTTGATCCAAACCCGCACCTGTCGCTGTACGCGGCCAAGGCCTCGGGCATGATGGGTCTGACCGCTGAAATGCTCGGCAAGATGCATGGCATCAGCCGTGAGCAGCAGGACGCATTCGGTGAGCGTTCGCACCGTTTGGCCCACAAAGCTACCGTCGAAGGCAAGTTCAAGGATGAAATCATCCCGATGCAAGGCTACGACGAGAACGGCTTCCTCAAGGTGTTCGACTACGACGAAACCATTCGTCCGGAAACTACCTTGGCAAGCCTGGCTGCACTGAAGCCTGCGTTCAACCCGAAAGGTGGCACCGTGACTGCAGGTACGTCCTCGCAGATCACTGACGGCGCTTCCTGCATGATCGTCATGAGCGCCCAGCGCGCCCAAGACCTCGGCATTCAGCCAATGGCCGTGGTTCGCGCCATGGCCGTTGCTGGTGTTGATCCTGCGATCATGGGTTACGGTCCAGTACCTTCGACTCAGAAAGCCCTCAAGCGTGCTGGCCTGACCATCAACGACATCGATTTCTTCGAGCTCAACGAAGCCTTCGCTGCCCAGGCTCTGCCTGTGCTGAAGGACCTGAAAGTGCTCGATAAGATGGAAGAGAAGGTCAACCTGCACGGCGGCGCGATCGCCCTGGGTCACCCGTTCGGTTGTTCCGGTGCGCGTATCTCCGGTACCCTGCTGAACGTGATGAAGCAGAATGGCGGCACCTTCGGTGTGTCGACCATGTGCGTAGGTCTCGGCCAAGGCATCACCACCGTCTTCGAACGCCTCTAAGCTTCACCGGTGTAAGAGATGGAAAAAACCGGGGCCCAGTGCCCCGGTTTTTGTTTATCAGCAGAAAATCTTCAAGGAATTCACCCATGCAGCTACAGCCCGGCCTCTACCGCCACTACAAAGGCCCTGAATACCGTGTGTTTGGTGTAGCCCAGCATTCCGAAACGGAACAGGCGATGGTGGTCTATCAGGCGCTGTACGGCGAGTTTGGTCTGTGGGTGAGGCCGCTGGAGATGTTCTGTGAAAGCGTTGAGGTGGACGGCGAGACGGTTCCACGCTTTGCTTTGATTCAGGCTGAAACCGCACTGTTCACTCGGCCTTGAGCTGACATCGGGCCACTGCTGCGCTTGACCTCGGCCGGACCACCACTATATATAGCGGTGCCGCGCTAGCAGGCAGTACAGCGCCTCCCGCATTTATTTACCGAATTTCAGGAATTTTCCAATCCATGGGCAAATCGCTGGTCATCGTGGAATCCCCGGCCAAGGCCAAGACCATCAACAAGTACTTGGGCAACGAGTACGTGGTGAAGTCGAGCATCGGCCACATCCGTGACCTACCCACCAGTGGTTCGGCGAGTACCGCCAAAGAGCCGGTCAAGCGTGGTAAAGCCGCTGCAGGTGAAGTACCGGCGTTGTCGCCCAAGGAAAAAGCCAAGCGTCAGCTGTTTGCGCGCATGGGGGTTGATCCCGAACACGGCTGGAAAGCCAAGTACGAGATCCTTCCAGGCAAGGAGAAGGTGGTCGAGGAATTGCGCCGTTTGGCCAAGGATGCTGACACCATCTATCTCGCAACCGACTTGGACCGCGAGGGGGAAGCCATTGCCTGGCACCTGCGCGAATCCATCGGTGGCGACGACAGCCGTTACAAACGCGTGGTGTTCAACGAAATCACCAAGAAGGCGATCCAGGAAGCGTTTTCCAAGCCTGGTGAGCTGGATATCAATCGAGTCAATGCCCAGCAGGCGCGGCGCTTCCTCGACCGTGTAGTGGGTTATATGGTTTCGCCGTTGCTATGGGCCAAAATCGCCCGTGGCCTGTCTGCCGGCCGTGTGCAGTCGGTAGCAGTGAAGCTGGTGGTCGAGCGTGAGAAAGAGATCCGCGCTTTCGTCCCTGAAGAATACTGGGAAGTGCACGCTGATCTGGGCACTGCCAAAGGTGCCAATGTGCGCTTTGAAGTAGCACGTGAGAACGGCGCTGCCTTCAAACCGCTGAACGAGGCCCAGGCCATGGCGGCCCTGGCCACGCTGAAAGCTTCCAGCTACAGCATCAGCAAGCGCGAAGACAAGCCGACCAGCAGCAAGCCTTCGGCGCCGTTTATTACCTCCACCCTGCAGCAGGCCGCCAGCAACCGCCTGGGCTTTGGGGTGAAGAAAACCATGATGATGGCCCAGCGTCTGTATGAGGCCGGTTACATCACTTATATGCGTACCGACTCGACCAATCTCTCGGCTGATGCCGTGAGCATGGTGCGTGACTTTATCGAAGGCGAGTTCGGCAAGAAGTACCTGCCCGCCAACCCGATTGCCTACAGCAGCAAGGAAGGCGCCCAGGAAGCGCACGAAGCGATCCGTCCTTCCGACGTCAACCTCAAGCCGACTCAGCTGTCAGGCATGGAGCGTGATGCCGAGCGGCTGTATGAGCTGATCTGGCGCCAATTCGTCGCCTGCCAGATGCCGCCGGCTGAATACCTGTCGACCACAGTTACCGTGACGGCGGCGCAGTTCGAGCTGCGTGCCAAGGGCCGTATCCTCAAGTTCGACGGTTATACCCGCGTGTTGCCGCAGCTGAGCAAGCCGGGCGACGACGATGTATTGCCGGAAATGAATCAGGGCGAAGTGCTCAAACTGGTCAAGCTCGACCCTAGCCAACACTTCACCAAGCCGCCGGCGCGCTACTCGGAAGCCAGCCTGGTTAAGGAGATGGAGAAGCGCGGTATCGGTCGTCCGTCGACCTATGCGGCGATTATCGGCACCATTCAGGACCGCGGCTATGTGGCGTTGCACAACCGTCGCTTCTACTCCGAGAAGATGGGTGACATTGTCACCGAGCGTCTGGCGGAAAGCTTCTCCAATCTGATGGACTACGGCTTCACCGCCGGCATGGAAGAGCACCTGGACGATGTGGCCCAGGGCGAACGTGAGTGGAAGCATGTGCTCGACGAGTTCTACGGTGACTTCAAGAAGAAGCTTGAAGTGGCTGAAGCGGGCGAGGGCGGCATGCGTGCCAACCAGCCGACGCTGACCGATATCGCTTGCCGCGATTGTGGCCGACCGATGACCATTCGTACCGCATCAACCGGCGTATTCCTCGGTTGTTCCGGTTATGCACTGCCGCCGAAAGAGCGCTGCAAGGCCACCGTCAACCTGGTGCCGGGTGACGAAATTGCCGCCGATGACGAGGGTGAGTCGGAGTCGCGCGTGCTGCTCGGTAAGCACCGTTGTCCGATCTGCTCGACCGCGATGGACGCCTACCTGCTCGATGAAACCCGCAAGTTGCATATCTGCGGCAATAACCCCGATTGCAGCGGCTATGAAGTGGAGCAGGGCCAGTACCGCATCAAGGGCTACGAAGGCCCGAGTCTGGATTGCGACAAGTGCGGCAGCCAGATGCAGCTCAAGACCGGCCGTTTCGGCAAGTTCTTCGGTTGCACCAACAGCGAGTGCAAGAACACCCGCAAACTGCTGAAAAGCGGTGAAGCGGCGCCGCCGAAAATGGACCCGGTGAAGATGCCGGAGCTCAAGTGCGAGAAGGTCAACGACACTTATATCCTTCGCGACGGCGCTTCGGGTCTGTTCCTGGCTGCCAGCCAGTTCCCGAAAAACCGCGAAACCCGCGCGCCATTGGTGCTCGAGTTGATCCCGCATCGCGATGAGATCGATCCCAAGTATCACTTCCTCTGCGACGCACCAAAGAAAGACCCGCAAGGTCGTGCAGCGGTGATCCGCTACAGCCGCAAGACCAAGGAGCAGTACGTGCAGACCGAGGTCGACGGCAAGCCGACTGGCTGGCGTGCGTTCTTTGATGGCGGCAAGTGGAAAGTCGAAGACAAGAGCTGATCAACAGCTGATTTAGCACAACGCGCGTCTGCCGCTGGCCGGCGCGCGTATGCTTATCCAATCCGTTATGGAGGGCGCCGCAATGGCCAATGAACTCTATACCCGCACCAACCAGAAAATTTTCTATGCCGGCCTGGCGCTGGAGTCCTGGCGCAAGGCTGAACAAGGCCAGAGCATGAATGCTCTAGCCTTGATCCAGGCCGAGCGCGAGGCTGCGTTATTTCATCTGTACGGTGCCTTGCTCGGCCTGTGTCATGAGATTGCCGGTTACTACCGCTTGCCGGACAGCGCCGCGCCGCAGGCCGAGCGCTTCCTTACTGAGGCAGTGTTACAGGCGGCGCCAAGCCAGGAGTTGGGTGAGCTGGTCGAGCTGGCACAGTCCGCTGACAGCTGGGTTGCTCAGCTGCTCAAGGCCTATGCCGAGCTGTTTCAGCCGCCGCAGGCGGGTAAGAAGGCCAAGGTTGATCCCGCTACGCCATTGATCACGGCGGTTAGTCTGGACGAAGAAGCTGCACCCTTGGCGCAGGAAACGCTTGAAGCCTGGCGTCAGCAGTTGAAGGCTCTGGCACAGCGCTTTCGGCAAACCCTGAGCGAATGGTAAGAGGCTGATTGGACCGGCGGACTAGGGCGAGCCCGGGTCGGCTGTTACACTGTCGGCCTTTCGTGGAGAGCTAAGCCAATGCCTACATCATTCCTGGAAATTGTTGAATTGCCCGACGGGCGCATTGCCCTGCGTCGTGCAGAGGATGAAGAGTCGCTGGTGGTGCTGGATTTCTCTGCTGATGCCAAAGCCTTTCTACAGGGGCAGCACGTCGAGGTGGCCAAGGCCATGCTCAATGTCGGTGTGCAGATGGCAGGGCGCTTGGCCGAAAATAATTTCCAGCAGGAAGAAGGGCCGCGAGTTCTGCATTGATTGCAGAACTCTTCCGGGCTCTGAGCTAGAGCGTTCTGCTCGCATTGGCTGTTTCTTGCATCAGGTTTCTACTGGCTGATACGCACATTCCTTGTGCGTGACCTCTGGCCATCTATCCCAAACTGATATTCAGGCTTTGTGCCTTGCCCAGACGTGCGGCCAGCTCAAGCTGTTGCCGCGCCTTGCGTTCTAGAGGGTGCAGCCAGCTGACAACCGTGTGGCTGCGTCCCAGCGTCAACGCCTGTTGCGCCAACTCCAACGCGCTCTGTTCGCCGCGCGGGTGCAGCAGCAGAATGCGTTCGCGGTTCAGGCCTGCTTCGCGCAGCCAAGCCTGGGTAAGGCTTGAGGGTGGCGCGATCAGGGTTAACCAGCGTGCGTCGTGGTTGTCGCTAAGCTCACGCAGAATCGGCGCGAGAAGGTTCAGGCAGTGCCCGGCTGCGCCACGCAGCGACAGTTCACTGAACGCCTCTGTCCCATCATCCTGCCAGGGCAGCTCAGCGCTATCGGCAAGTAATGGCGTTACCGTCGATGCCAGGAACGCATCGAACAAAGGCAGTTGTGTACGGTTCAGTGAATGTGGGAACTGCATAGATCCTCCACTAGCAGGTGGTTGAAAACTACCTGCGTTGTCGATACTGCGTTAAAAATGCCCTCGGCAAACCGCTTGCGGTTAACGCGCTTCAGCGCGGCCCGAAGGGCGAGTGGAACGAGTAATGCTCATTTACAGTCGTAAACTCGCCAGCGAGTGCAGTCCGCTTGATTCGCTGCGTTCACCCTACGGGCCAGCCGTTGGCTGTTACTTCGCTGCGCTGCGTTCCTCGGCCATTTTTTCCTTGTCTCGCCTGCCTCGGCTCGGGCTTCCTGCTTCGCTCTAACTCCTGCATCCATGCAGTCGTCGCCTACGTTTTCAACGGCCTGCTAGCGGCGGATAACGCCGACGCTCAAGCCTTCAATAATCAAATCCTGTTCTTCCAGGTTTACTTCGATCGGCGCGAACTCCGGGTTTTCCGCAATCAGCCAGACTTTGTTGCCTTCACGCTTGAAACGTTTGACGGTCACTTCATCGTCGAGGCGCGCCACTACTACTTGCCCGTTACGGGCTTCGCGAGTGGTGTGAACGGCCATCAGGTCGCCATCGAAAATGCCGATGTCTTTCATGCTCATGCCGCGTACGCGCAGCAGGTAGTCGGCCTTGGGGTGGAAGAAGTCTGGATTGATCTTGCAGGACTCTTCGACATGCTGCTGCGCCAGGATCGGCGCACCGGCGGCGACGCGGCCAATCACAGGTAGGCCTTCGTCTTCCTCGGCATTAGGCTCGAAGCCAGGAATGCGGATGCCGCGTGAAGCGCCAGGGGTCATTTCGATGGCACCCTTGCGAGCCAGGGCCTTGAGGTGCTCTTCCGCTGCGTTGGGTGATTTGAACCCCAGTTTCAAGGCGATCTCCGCTCGGGTAGGCGGGTAGCCGTTGTCTTCAAGGCACTGCTTAATGAAGGCAAGAATTTCAGCTTGGCGCGGCGTCAGTTTTAGCATGGTCGGCTCTGTTTTTTTGTACAGTGACTGGGATTATATACAGTGATCAGCGGTTGGCAATCCTTGTGTTCTGATCTCTACTCAATTGACCTTTATGTCGTCTGTTGCAGCGCACTGTTACTCGGGTCTCTCACGGGGCGTCTAGCTAGGGTTAGTCTGTACCTTTAGCGGATGTCTGTGACCACCCGGCCACAAGATGGTTTGCCCGGCTTGACAATGCGGGCGGCTGAAACGTATGTTTCAAACAAGTGTTTGTTCAGATGAAAAGAGTCATGGCCCAGTCGGAAACCGTTGAACGCATTCTCGATGCGGCAGAACAGCTTTTTGCGGAGAAAGGTTTCGCAGAAACCTCTCTGCGTTTGATCACCAGCAAGGCAGGGGTAAACCTGGCTGCGGTGAATTACCACTTCGGCTCGAAGAAGGCCTTGATTCAGGCAGTGTTCTCGCGCTTTCTCGGGCCTTTCTGCGTAAGCCTGGAGCGTGAACTGGATCGCCGTCAGGCCAAGCCGGAAACCAAGGTCAGCCTGGAAGAGCTGCTTGAGTTGCTGGTCGAGCAGGCGCTGGCAGTGAAGCCGCGCAGTGGTAATGATCTTTCAATCTTTATGCGCTTGCTGGGCCTGGCCTTCAGCCAGAGCCAGGGGCACCTGCGCAAGTACCTCGAAGAGGTGTACGGCAAGGTGTTCCGCCGCTATATGCAGCTGGTACATGAAGCCGCTCCACGCATTCCTCCACTGGAACTGTTCTGGCGTGTGCACTTTATGCTCGGCGCCGCAGCGTTCAGCATGTCCGGGATCAAGGCCCTGCGGGCCATGTCGGAAACCGATTTCGGCGTTAATACCTCGATTGAGCAGGTGATGCGCCTGATGGTGCCGTTTCTGGCTGCCGGTATGCGTTCGGAAACCGGTCTGACCGATGAAGCCCTGGCCAGCGCTCAGCTCAAGCCGCGCACCAAAACTCCAGCCGTTCCCAGCAAAGTTTGACCTCGGCGGGTGGGCTTGGTGGATGCTATCCGCTAAGCTAGCCGCCCATGGTTGCTCTCGATTTTCTGCATATTTCCCTCGCTGATCAGTGCCTGTACGGCTTCGCTAACGGGCAGCTGCAGCTGCGCCTGAGTGTTTCCACTGCGCTGAATGGCGCTGGTGAGCGCAATGGTTCCGGCTGTACGCCGCGTGGCTTGCACCAGGTGCGGGCGAAGATTGGCGAGGGTTTGCCAAATGCCGCTGTGCTGCGTGGGCGACGCTGGACCGGCGAGGTCTGGTCGCCTGAATTGCACGCGCAATTTCCCGGCCGTGACTGGATTCTTACGCGCATTCTCTGGCTGAGTGGTTGTGAGCCCGGCCGCAATCGTCTGGGCGCTGTCGATACCTTTCGCCGCTATATCTACATACACGGTACGCCGGACAGCGAGCCCATGGGCGTAGCGCTGTCCCATGGCTGCGTGCGTCTGCGCAACAGCGATCTGCTGGAACTCTTTGCGCGTGTCCCGGTTCACTGTGCGGTACAGATTGACGAGGCCGCCTGCCCTGAGTGGGCGGTTGCGCCGCTTAATTAAGGAAGAGTTGTGAGTGCACCCATGCAAGGTTCATTGATGCTGGATATCGCCGGCACCTGGCTGACGGCTGAAGATCGCCAGATCCTGCGCCAGCCGCAGGTGGCCGGGCTGATTCTGTTCGCGCGCAATATCGAAGACCCGCGCCAGGTGCGCGAGCTGTCTGCGGCCATTCGCGCGGTGCGCCCGGATCTGTTGTTGGCAGTGGATCAGGAAGGCGGCCGGGTACAGCGTCTGCGTCAGGGTTTTGTGCGCTTGCCGGCGATGCGTGCGTTGGCCGATAACGCCAATGCCGAGCATCTGGCTGAGCAGTGCGGCTGGGTTATGGCCACCGAAGTGCTGGCTGCCGGGTTGGACCTGAGTTTTGCCCCGGTGCTGGATCTCGACCATCAGCGCAGCGCGGTGGTTGGCAGCCGCGCTTTTGAGGGTGATGCGCAGCGCGCCACTTTACTGGCCGGCGCGTTTATCCGTGGGATGAACGCTGCGGGCATGGCCGCCACTGGTAAGCATTTCCCCGGTCACGGCTGGGCTGAGGCGGATTCCCATGTGGCCATCCCGGTGGATGAGCGCAGTCTGGAACAGATTCGCGCTGTCGATTTACAGCCTTTTGCGCAATTGAGTCGGCAGTTGGCTGCGGTGATGCCCGCCCATGTGATCTACCCTCAGGTGGACAGTCAGCCGGCCGGTTTTTCCCGGCGCTGGCTGCAGGACATTCTGCGTGGCGAGCTGGCTTTTGATGGGGTGATTTTCAGCGACGATCTGTCCATGGCCGGTGCCCATGTGGTCGGCGATGCGGCTTGCCGTATCGAGGCAGCGCTGCTGGCAGGTTGTGACATGGGCCTGGTGTGTAATGATCGGGCAGCGGCAGAGCTGGCCCTGAGCGCCTTGCAGCGCCTCAAGGTGGAACCGCCGCAAGGTCTGGCGCGGATGCGTCGGCAGGCCTTTCCGGGTATTGAGTATCGGCAGAGCCCGCGTTGGCTGGCGGCACTTGGCAGCCTGCGCGATGCGCAATTAATCGACTGAGGAGTAATGGATGACGGTTTACGCGATTATCGGTGGTACTGGCCTAACCAAGCTGGACGGTTTGACCATCAAGGCCGCGCTGCATATCGATACGCCCTATGGCGCGCCCTCTGCGGCGGTGCTCAAGGGTGACTATGCCGGCCGTGAAGTGCTGTTCCTTGCCCGCCACGGGCATCCGCACCGCATCCCGCCGCATCAGGTCAACTACCGCGCCAACCTCTGGGCGCTGCGTGAGGCGGGGGCCAAGGCGATTATCGCGGTCAACTCGGTGGGCGGTATTCATCCGGCCATGGGCACCGGGCATTTCTGCCTGCCGCACCAGATCATCGATTACACCTCGGGGCGCGAGCACACCTATTTCGAGGGCGAGCTGGAACATGTCACCCATGTCGATTTCAGCCATCCCTACGACGCAGGGTTGCGTACCAAACTGGCCAATGCCCTGACTGCCGAGCACTGTGCGTTCAGCAATCACGGCCTGTATGGCTGCACCCAGGGGCCGCGGCTGGAAACCGTTGCCGAGATCGCGCGGATGGAGCGTGATGGCTGTGACATCGTTGGTATGACCGGTATGCCGGAAGCGGTACTGGCCCGTGAACTGGCTTTGCCCTATGCCTGTCTGGCGCTGGTGGTAAACCCAGCCGCCGGCAAGTCCCGCGCGCTGATCACCATGGCGGAAATCGAACGCGCCCTGGAAGAAGGCATGGGCACGGTCAAGGCCGTATTGGCGCGCGTGCTGGCCAGCTGATTGAGTCGTGTTGCAATAAAAAAGGGCCGCGTAATGCGGCCCTTTTTTGTGGCGGTGTTTTTACAGCGGGCTGACGCGAATCAGCATTCCCAGACTGCCATTATCAACAAAGGTCAGCTCGCCGCTTTTCAGGCGGCTGCTCTGCTTGATGCGCTCACTGTCATTGAGAATGCCACTGGCGTCGAGCTGGTTGACCCAGATGTCGCTGTCCAGCTCGATCACGCGACCGGACTTGAGGCTGATGGTGCCTTCGACGGGGTAGTGGCCGAACTGCTCGTTGCCGGTGCTGATGGCGACGCGGCTGCTCGATTCGCCCAGGCTCTGGGACCAGGCCTTGTGCAGCAATACCTGATAACCATTAGAAGGGCTGAGCTTGCCGGCTTCGGTGTTCAGCGCGGTGCTGCGACTGTTGCTGCCATCCACCGGCAGCGCGTTCTGCGCCCAGTTGTCCGGCGGCAGCTGACCGGCGGAAATCGGTGTGGCGGCCTGGCGGAAGACGATGACTTCAACCTGGTACAGGCTGTCAGCCAGGGCGGCAGTGCTGCTGAGCAGGCCCAGCAAGATAAGCGGCAACAGGGCCAGGGTGCGGAGTGCGCGCATGGGTCAGTCCTTTAGGTAGAGGGAGTCAGGCGCTCGAACAGCGCCTCTAAGGTATTGAAACGTTCTTCCGGGCGCTCCATGGGCACCTGGATCTTAAACATCGTCGCGCCTTCGAACTTGTAACGGTTCGGCGCGCTCTGGATCAGCTTGATCAGGGTCAGCGGATCGACGCAGGTGTCGGCGGCGAATTCGATCCGTCCACCTTGCGGGCCGGCATCGACCTTCTTGATCCCGAGCTTTTCCGCCTGCAATTTCATCAGGGTGATGCGTATCAGGTTCTTGCTTGCATCTGGCAGCAGGCCGAAGCGGTCGATCATCTCCACTTGCAGCTCTTTCAGGCCATCCTCGTCGGCAGCGTTGGCGATGCGTTTGTAGAGGATCAGCCGCGCATGCACGTCGGGCAGGTAATCCTCGGGGATCAGCGCCGGCACGCGCAGGTTGATCTCCGGGCCGCCGCCAAGCGGCTGATCGAGGTTAGGCTGCTCGCCCTTGCGGATGGATTTCACCGCGCGCTCAAGCATTTCCATATACAGGGTGAAACCGACTGCCTGAATCTGCCCGCTCTGGCCGTCGCCGAGCAGCTCGCCGGCGCCGCGGATTTCTAGGTCATGGGTGGCTAGCAAGAAGCCGGCGCCGAGGTCCTGGGCACCGGAAATGGCTTCCAGGCGCTTCTGCGCATCATCGGTCATCTGCTTGCGCGGCGGTGTCAGCAGGTAGGCGTAGGCCTGGTGGTGGCTACGGCCGACGCGGCCGCGCAACTGGTGTAGCTGAGCCAGACCGAACTTGTCGGCGCGCTCGATGATGATGGTGTTGGCGCTCGGTACGTCGATGCCGGTTTCGATGATGGTTGAGGCGATCAGCACGTTGAAGCGCTTGTGGTAGAAGTCGCCCATCACCTGTTCCAGCTCGCGCTCGCGCATCTGCCCGTGGCCGATGCCGATGCGTGCTTCCGGCACCAGTTCGGCCAGATCGGCGGCGCATTTCTCGATGGTTTTCACATCGTTATGCAGGTAGTACACCTGGCCGCCGCGCAGCAGTTCGCGCAGCAGCGCTTCCTTGATCGTCGGGTTGTTCTGTTCCATGACAAAGGTGCGCACCGACAGCCGGCGCGCCGGTGGCGTGGCGATGATCGACAGGTCGCGCATGCCGGCCACGGCCATATTCAGGGTGCGTGGAATTGGTGTGGCGGTGAGGGTGAGGATGTCGACTTCGCTGCGCAGGGCCTTGAGCTGCTCTTTCTGGCGCACGCCGAAGCGGTGCTCTTCGTCGATGATTACCAGGCCCAGGTTGCTGAACTTGACGTCTTCCTGCAGCAACTTGTGGGTGCCGATAACGATGTCGACCTTGCCCTCGGCCAGCTGCTGCACGGCGTCGCTGACCTCCTTGGCGCTTTTGAAGCGGCTCATCACCTCGACTTTTACCGGCCAGTCGGCGAAGCGGTCGCGGAAGCTGTTGTAGTGCTGCTGGGCGAGCAGGGTGGTCGGTACCAGCACCGCCACCTGCTTGCCGCCATGCACGGCGATAAAGGCGGCGCGCATCGCCACTTCGGTTTTGCCGAAGCCGACATCGCCGCAGACCAGGCGGTCCATCGGCTTGGGCGCGAGCATGTCGTCATGCACCGCGTCGATGGCGGCTTGCTGGTCCGGGGTTTCCTCGAAGGGGAAACCGGCGCTGAAGGTGGCGTAATCGGCCTTCGGGTCGGCAAAGGCATAGCCTTCGCGAGCAGCGCGGCGCGCATAGATGTCGAGCAGTTCGGCGGCGACATCGCGCACCTGTTCGGCGGCCTTGCGCTTGGCCTTCTGCCAGATTTCCGAACCCAGGCGGTGCAGTGGGGCGAGGGCGTCGTCGCTGCCGGTGTAACGGGCGATCAGGTGCAGGCTGGCCACCGGCACGTAGAGTTTGGCTTCCTCGGCGTACATCAGGGCGAGGAATTCAGCGGCCTGGCCGTCGAACTCCATGGTTACCAGGCCCAGGTAGCGGCCGACACCGTGGTCGATATGCACCACCGGCGCGCCTTCGCGCAGCTCGGTAAGGTTCTTGATGACGTTGTCGCCGCCATCGCGGGATTTCTCGCGGCGCCGGCGTTGCATCACGCGCTGGCCGAACAGCGGGCTTTCCGCCACCAAGGCCAGGTCTTCGAGCAGCAGGCCATCATCCAGCGGTGCGATGCAAATGCCTAAGCGCTGTTTGCTGGCAGTGAAGGCCGGCCAGCTTTCAAATTCGTTGGGCTTGAGTTTTAGGCGCGCGAGCAGCTCCAGCAGCACTTCGCGCCGCCCGGCGGACTCGGCGCAGAACAGCACGCGGCCAGGGTATTCCTCGATAAAACGCCGCAATGCGGCCAGCGGTTCGCCGGCCTTGGCCTGGATCGCCAGGTCGGGCAGCGGTTTGGCGTTGAAACGCAGACGGCCGACGCCTTCTTCGATATCGTCCTGGCTGACCACCACGCGCGGCCAGTTTTTCAGGCGGGCGAAACAGTCTTCTACCGGTAGGAATATGTCGGCAGGCGGCAGCAGCGGGCGTTCCGGGTCGACGCGGCGATCCTCATAACGGCTGCGCGCATCCACCCAGAACTGCTCGGCGGCTTTTTCGATGCCCGGCAGGGAAAACACCTGGGTGTCGGCGGGCAAATAGTCGAAGAGGGTGGCGGTTTCTTCGAAGAACAGCGGCAGGTAGTACTCGATGCCGGCCGGGGTGATGCCGGTGCTGAGGTCCTGATAGATCGGGCAGCGGCGGAAGTCCACGTCGAAACGCTCGCGAAAGCGCCCGCGAAAATCGGTAACGGCTTTCTTTTCCAGCGGGAATTCGCGCGCCGGCAGCAGCTTGATCGACTCGACCTTGTCGATGGAGCGCTGGTTTTCCGGATCAAAGGTGCGCAGGGTTTCGATTTCGTCATCGAACAGGTCGATGCGGTATGGCTGGCTGCTGCCCATCGGGAACAGGTCGATCAGCGCGCCGCGCACGGCGAACTCACCATGTTCATACACCGTATCCACACAGCGATAGCCGGCGGCTTCCAGATTGCCGCGCATCTGGTTGACGTCGAGTTGCTGGCCGACCTGCATGACCAGGCTGCTGCCAAGCAGAAAGCGCTTGGGCGCCAGGCGGTGTAGGGCTGTGGTGATCGGGACTACCAATACGCCGTGTTTCAGCTCGGGCAGGCGATAAAGCGCGGCGATGCGCTGGGAAATGATGTCCTGGTGCGGCGAAAACAGGTCGTAGGGCAGGGTTTCCCAGTCAGGGAAATGCAGCACCGGCAAATCCGGAGCGAAAAAGCTCAGCTCCTCTTGCAGGCGCTCGGCACTCTGGCTGTCGGCAGTCAGCAGCAGGGTGAAGCGTTTGGCATTGCTGGCGGCTTCGGCAATCGCCAGGCTCAGCGCGGCACCGGGCAGGTTGCCCCAGTGTTGTTTGCCGGCAGTGGCCGGTAGGGACGGTAGACGCAGTACAGGCACGGGCGGCTCACGGTCATGGCACAAGGTCGGCGATTGTAGCGGGCGTTTATGTGCGGTGTCAGTTACGACAGTCGTGCATTGCTCATGCTTGCTTGCGCCGTCATAATGTAGCCCCTTTTTTCAGCCCCTACATGTGGAAGGTACTGCCCGTGACTCAGAAGCCCGACCAGTGTCTCGGTGAGTGGATCGATCGAGAAGCCCTTGCGGAAGCGATGATTCCGATGATTGGCCAACTCTACCGTAACAACAACGTGGTCACCTCGATCTACGGCCGTGGTTTGATCAACCGCTCGGTGATCGACATTCTCAAGGCCCACCGCTTCGCGCGTCACCGCCTGACCGGCGACAGCGAACTGTCGGTGCACGATACCTTCCTGGTGCTCAAGGCCATGAGCGAGCTCAAGCTGGGCGCCGCTTCGGTGGACTTGGGCAAGATGGTCAGCAAGTTCAAGGCCGAAGGCCAGGGCCGCAGCATCGAGCAGTTCGTCAAGGACGAGCTGATTGAAGTGGTTGGCAAGCAGAACAGCGAAGCCCGCGAAGGCACCGACGTGGTGCTCTACGGTTTCGGTCGTATCGGTCGCCTGCTGGCACGCATCCTGATCGAGAAAACCGGTGGTGGCGACGGCCTGCGTCTGCGCGCCATTGTTGTGCGCAAAGGCGCAACCAATGACCTGGTCAAGCGCGCCAGCCTGCTGCGCCGCGACTCGGTGCATGGCAAGTTCGATGGCACCATCACCATCGACGAAGAAAACAGCACCCTGACCGCCAACGGCAACCTGATTCAGGTGATCTACGCCAAGTCGCCAGCCGAAGTTGATTACACCCAGTACGGCATCAAGAACGCGCTGCTGGTGGACAACACCGGTGTATGGCGTGACGCCGACGGCCTGGGCCAGCACCTGGCCTGCCCGGGTGTCGATCGCGTAGTGCTCACCGCGCCGGGCAAGGGCGCGCTGAAGAACATCGTGCACGGCATCAACCACGGTGAAATCACCCCAGAAGACAAGATCATCTCGGCTGCTTCCTGCACCACCAACGCCATCGTGCCGGTGCTCAAAGCGATCAATGATCAGTACGGCATCGTTAATGGTCACGTCGAAACCGTTCACTCGTATACCAACGACCAGAACCTGATCGACAACTTCCACAAGGGCGACCGCCGTGGCCGCAGCGCGCCGCTGAATATGGTGATCACCGAAACCGGTGCCGCCACTGCTGCTGCCAAGGCGCTGCCAGTGCTGAAGGGCAAGCTGACCGGCAACGCTATTCGCGTACCGACGCCGAACGTGTCGATGGCCATTCTCAACCTCAACCTTGAGAAAGCCACCACCCGTGAAGAAGTCAACGAGTACCTGCGCCAGATGGCCATGCACTCGGACCTGCAGAAGCAGATCGACTTCGTTCAGTCGCAGGAAGTGGTTTCCACTGACTTCGTTGGCTCGCGTCACGCCGGTGTAGTCGATGCCGAAGCCACCATCTGCAACGACAACCGCGTTGTGCTGTACGTGTGGTACGACAACGAGTTCGGTTACAGCTGCCAGGTGGTTCGCGTGATGGAAGACATGGCCGGGGTCAACCCGCCAGCTTTCCCGCGCTAAGCGCAGGCGATGCATAAAAAACGGGAGCTTCGGCTCCCGTTTTTGTTGCCTGAAATTGCTGGAATTAATCAGCCAGCAAGCTAGTGCGCAACTTATCCGACAGGCCGTTGGGCGACAGCCAGATGCCCAGGTAGGCCCTGGCCAGGGCTGGGTCATGGCTGGTGTAGGCGACTTTGCCATTCACCTCCAGGGTTAGGCCGCTGTCTTGGTTGAAGTTCAGGGCGTAGCGGTCGCCTGGGCGAATATCCCTGAACGTGGCGTGCAGGGCATCTACCTCGGGGCGCAGGCGCTGCAATGTAGCGGCGTCGTGCTGGCGTTCGAGCGTGACCCAGGCAGCCTTGATCACGTCTTGGCTGTCGATGTTGCGGAAGTAGTAAAGCTCCAGGCGTTGCGTGAGTGGCTTGGCGACTGCCTGGCTGGCGCTGGCCTCGCTGGGGGCGTAGAAGGCGGCGGCGTAGACGTCGGCCCACAGGTAGGTCAGCACGCTCTGGTTCTTGCGCTCCAGGCTGCTCTGTTCGAACTGGTGGGTGGCGGCGAAGTTGGCTTCTTGCAGGCGTTCGCGGTTGTTGGCGAATAACTCGCCGCTCAGCAGCAGTAGGGTGGTAAGCGCGAGTAACAGGCGCATGGCAGGGCTCCAGTTGGTCTATTAGTCTTATGTCGCGCGCGGCGGCTTGGCAGTCAAGCGGCCATCTGTTGCCTTCTGTTACGTTAAACCGGATAAAAGCAAGCGCTTGGGTGGTCAGTGGCCGAAGGTGCGACTTATAATCGGCCAGATTTTTTCCCGCGACCGACATCCTGCCCAGCGCCTGACGTGTTTTTGGCGTTGCGCCGCATTTTTCTGCGTTGGTGTCGTCCGTATTCTAAAAAAGCTTATAAATCAGTGGTTAGGCAAACCTATGATCAAAATAAAACATGGGCTTGATTTGCCCATAACAGGCGTGCCGGCGCAGCGCATTGAGGCTGCAAGGCCGGTGCGTAGCGTCGCCGTCATAGGCTTCGATTATCACGGTATGAAGCCTTCGATGGAGGTTCAGGTCGGTGACCGGGTCAAGCTTGGCCAGGTGCTGTTCTCGGACAAGAAGTCGCCAGGCGTGCAATACACTGCTCCAGCCGCAGGCGTGATCAGCGCCATCCATCGCGGTGAGAAGCGGGTGCTGCAATCGGTGGTAATCGATGTCGAGGGCGATGAGCAAATCACCTTTGATCACGTAGCAGTTGACCAGCTGGCGACTGTCGGCGATGCCAAAGTGCGTGAAGTACTGCTGCAATCGGGCCTGTGGACCGCGCTGCGGGCTCGTCCGTTCAGCAAGGTGCCGGCTGCTGACGCGCAGCCTAGCTCGATTTTCGTCACTGCCATTGATACCCACCCGCTGGCAGCCGATCCGGCTGTGGTGATTGCCGAGTACGCCGCCGACTTTGCAAACGGTCTGCAGGTGCTGAGCAATCTGGCCAAGGTATTTCTGTGCAAGGCTGAAGGTGCCAGCTTGCCTGGCGAACAGCTGAGCAAGGTGCATACCGAGGCCTTCGCCGGCCCGCACCCTGCGGGCTTGCCGGGTACGCACATTCACTTCCTCGATCCGGTCAGCGCCAGCAAGAGCGTCTGGTCGATCAATTATCAGGACGTGATTGCCGTCGGCAAACTGTTCACCACCGGGCAGCTCTGGACTGAGCGCGTTGTCGCGCTGGCCGGTCCCGTGGTTGAGCAGCCGCGCCTGCTGCGCACCCGCCTGGGCGCGAGCCTCAGCGAGCTGACTGCAGGTCAGCTGCAGCCTGGTTTCAACCGGGTTATTTCCGGTTCGGTACTGGGTGGTCGTACCGCGCAGGGCGCTTTCGCCTTCCTCGGTCGCTATCACCTGCAGGTGTCCTGCCTGGTTGAAGGGCACGAGCGTGAGTTGATGCATTACCTGCGTGCCGGGGTTAACAAGCACTCGGTGATGAACATCTTTGTTTCCAAGCTCAATGCTGCGAAGAAGTTCGCCTTCTCTACCACCACCAATGGCAGCCCGCGCGCCATGGTGCCGGTGGGTAACTACGAAGCTGTGATGCCGCTGGATATCCTGCCGACGCAACTGCTGCGCTACCTGATCGTCGGTGACACCGAGATGGCTCAGAAACTGGGCTGCCTGGAACTCGATGAAGAAGACCTGGCGCTGTGCACCTATGTCTGTGCCGGCAAGTATGAGTACGGCCCGATCCTGCGCGATAACCTCGCCCGTATTGAGAAGGAGGGTTAAGTCATGGGTATTCGTGCATTCCTCGATAAAGTCGAGCACAACTTCGAAAAAGGCGGCAAGTACGAGAAGTGGTACGCCCTCTATGAGGCTGTCGACACCTTCTTCTACCGCCCTGGCAGCGTAACCAAGACCACCGCCCACGTGCGTGACGGCATCGACCTCAAGCGCATGATGATCACCGTGTGGTTGTGTACCTTCCCGATGATGTTTTTCGGCATGTGGAACACCGGTTATCAGGCCAACCTGATCTTCGCTAACAGCCCTGAGCTGCTGGCGGCACAGGAAGGCTGGCGCTTTGCGCTGATAGGCTCGCTGGCCGGGTTTGACCCGAACAGCCTGTGGGATAACTTTATCCAGGGCGCGGCGTACTTCCTGCCGGTGTATGCAACGGCGTTTATCGTCGGTGGCTTCTGGGAAGTGCTGTTCGCTTCGATCCGCAAGCATGAGGTCAACGAAGGTTTCTTCGTCACCTCGGTACTCTTTGCCCTGATTCTGCCGCCGAGCATTCCGCTGTGGCAGGTCGCCCTGGGTATCAGCTTCGGCGTGGTGATCGGCAAGGAAGTATTTGGCGGTACTGGCAAGAACTTCCTCAACCCGGCGCTGACCGGTCGTGCTTTCCTGTTCTTCGCCTACCCGGCGCAGATGTCCGGTGATGCGGTATGGACTGCGGTGGACGGCTTTGCCGGTGCCACTTCGCTGAGCCTGGCGGCTTCCGGCGGCATCGACAACGTGATCAACAACGGCATTACCTGGATGGACGCCTTTGTCGGCACCATTCATGGCTCGCTTGGTGAAACCAGCACCCTGGCCATCGCCATCGGCGGTTTGGTGTTGCTGATCACCAAGATTGCCGCCTGGCGCATCGTCGCCGGTGTGATGCTGGGCATGGTTGGCCTGAGCCTGCTGTTCAACGCCCTCGGTTCGACCACCAACCCGATGTTTGCCATGCCTTGGTACTGGCACCTGGTGGTGGGCGGTTTTGCGTTCGGTATGTTCTTTATGGCCACCGACCCGGTGTCGGCGTCCATGACCAATACCGGCAAGTGGATTTTCGGTGCCCTGATCGGTGTGATGGTGGTGTTGATCCGTGTGGTCAACCCGGCCTTCCCGGAAGGCATGATGCTGGCGATTCTGTTCGCCAACCTGTTCGCACCGCTGATCGACCACTTCGTCGTTCAAGCCAATATCAAGCGGAGGCTGGCGCGCAATGTCTAGTCAAAAAGAATCCACCGTCCGTACGCTGGTGGTGGCCCTGTTGGTGTGCCTGGTGTGCTCGGTGTTTGTTGCCGGTGCAGCCGTGGCGCTGAAGCCGACCCAGGTGGACAACCGTCTGTTGGACAAGCAGCGCAGCATTCTGGCGATCGCCGGTCTGGGCGATGCCAGCATGTCCAGCGCCCAGGTTAAGGACATGTTCAAAGGCACCATCAGCGCCAAGCTGGTGGACCTGGAAACTGGCAAGTTCTCCGATGCTCAGGACCCGGTCACCTTCGACCCGTTGAAGGCTTCCAAGGACCCGAAACTGTCCTCGGTGCTCAAGGGCAGCGATGACATCGCTGGGATCAAGCGTCAGGAGCGCTTCAGCACCGTGTATGTGGTGGAGAAGGATGGTCAGGTTGAAACCCTGATTCTGCCGGTGCGTGGCTACGGGCTGTGGTCGACCCTGCATGGCTTTATCGCAGTCAAGGGCGACCTGAATACCGTGGTTGGCATGGGCTTCTACCAGCACGGCGAAACGCCGGGCCTGGGTGGCGAAGTCGACAATCCGAAGTGGAAAGGCCAATGGCCAGGCAAAACCCTGTTCGATGAGGACGGCAAACTGGCCGTGCAAATCGTCAAGGGTGGTGTCGATGCACAGAGCCCCAAGGCCGTGCATCAGGTTGATGGCCTGGCAGGCGCTACGCTGACCAGCGTTGGTGTGGACAACCTGCTGAAGTTCTGGCTTGGCCAGAATGGCTTCGGTCCGTTTATCGCGAACCTGCGCGCAGGGGAGGCTTGATCATGTCGCAGCCGACTATTAAAGAAGTCCTGCTTAACCCGATTTTCAACAACAACCCGATTGGCTTGCAGATTCTCGGTATCTGTTCCGCCCTGGCGGTGACCTCGAACCTGAAAACCGCGCTGGTGATGTCTGCCGCGCTGACCCTGGTAACCGGGTTCTCCAACCTGTTTATCTCGATGATTCGCAGCCAGATCCCAGGCTCGATCCGCATGATCGTGCAGATGGTGATCATTGCCTCGCTGGTGATCGTGGTGGATCAGGTGCTCAAGGCCTTTGCCTTTAGCCTGTCCAAGCAGCTCTCGGTGTTTGTCGGACTGATCATCACCAACTGCATCGTGATGGGCCGCGCCGAAGCCTTTGCCATGCAGAACCCGCCGGTGCTGTCGTTCTTCGACGGTATTGGTAACGGTCTGGGCTACAGCGCCTTTCTGATCGTTCTGGGCATTATTCGTGAGCTGTTTGGCGCGGGCAAACTGATGGGTTACGAGATCATTCCGGTGATCAACGACGGTGGCTGGTACCAGCCTAACGGCATGCTGCTGCTGCCGCCTTCGGCGTTCTTCCTGATCGGTCTGTTTATCTGGGGTATTCGCGTCTGGAAAAAAGACCAGGTCGAGAAGCCGAGCTTCAAGATGGCGCCTCAGGTATCCAATAAGGAGGCCTACTAATGGAGCACTACATCAGCCTGTTCGTCCGTGCGGTGTTCGTTGAGAACATGGCCCTGGCGTTCTTCCTCGGCATGTGCACCTTTATTGCCATCTCGAAAAAGGTCGAAACCGCCATTGGTCTCGGTATCGCCGTAGTGGTGGTGCTGGGTATCACCATGCCGGTGAACAACCTGATCTACACCAACCTGCTCAAGGACGGTGCATTGGCCTGGGCCGGTTACCCGCAAGTCGATCTGAGCTTCCTCGGCCTGCTGACCTTTATCGGCGTGATCGCGGCGATCGTACAGATCCTCGAGATGACCCTGGATAAGTACGTGCCCTCGCTGTACAACGCCCTCGGCGTGTTCCTGCCGTTGATCACGGTGAACTGCGCCATCATGGGTGGCTCGCTGTTTATGGTCGAGCGTGACTACAACCTGGCGGAAAGCACCGTGTACGGTGTCGGCGCAGGTGTTTCCTGGGCCCTGGCGATTGCCGCTCTGGCGGGGATTCGCGAGAAACTCAAGTACAGCGATGTACCTGAGGGTCTGCAGGGACTGGGCATCACCTTTATCACCATCGGTCTGATGTCTCTGGGCTTCATGTCCTTCTCCGGCGTGCAGTTGTAAGGAAGGGATGAATAGATGATCAATTTCGAGATTTTCATCGCCATCGGCATGTTCACCGGCATTGTGCTGGCGTTGGTGCTGATCATTATCGCGGCGCGCGCCAAGCTGGTTTCCAGCGGTGACGTAAGCATCGAGATCAACGGCGAAAAAACCATTGTGGTACCAGCTGGCGGCAAGTTGCTGCAGACCCTGGCGGCCAACAATATCTTCCTGTCTTCGGCCTGCGGTGGCGGCGGTACCTGCGCCCAGTGCAAGTGCGTGGTCGAGCATGGCGGCGGCGAAATGCTGCCGACCGAAGAAGCTGCCTTCACCCGTCGCGAAGCCAAGGCTGGCTGGCGCCTGTCCTGCCAGACTCCGGTCAAGCAGGACATGAAGATCGAAGTGCCGGAAGAAGTCTTTGGCGTGAAGAAGTGGGAATGCACCGTTGAGTCCAACCCCAACGTGGCCACCTTTATCAAGGAACTGACGCTGAAACTGCCGGAAGGCGAAAGCGTCGACTTCCGCGCTGGTGGCTATGTGCAGCTGGAGTGCCCGCCGCACGAAGTGCATTACAAGGACTTCGATATTCAGGAAGAGTACCGCGGCGACTGGGACAAGTTTAACCAGTGGAAGTACGTGTCCAAGGTCGAAGAGACCGTGATCCGTGCCTACTCCATGGCCAACTACCCGGAAGAAGTGGGCCTGGTGAAGTTCAATATCCGTATTGCGTCGCCACCACCGGGCAAGGACGATCTGCCACCGGGCAAGATGAGTTCCTACGTGTTCAGCCTCAAGCCGGGCGACAAGATCGATGTGTACGGCCCGTTTGGTGAGTTCTTCGCCAAGGAAACCGACGCCGAGATGGTGTTTATCGGTGGTGGCGCTGGTATGGCGCCGATGCGTTCGCACATCTTCGACCAGCTCAAGCGCTTGAAGTCGACCCGCAAGATCAGCTTCTGGTACGGCGCGCGCTCCATGCGTGAAGCCTTCTACGTTGAAGAATACGATCAGCTGCAGGCCGAGAACCCCAACTTCAAGTGGCACCTGGCCTTGTCCGATCCGTTGCCGGAAGACAACTGGACCGGTCTCAAGGGCTTTATCCACAATGTGCTGTACGAGAACTACCTCAAGGACCATCCGGCTCCGGAAGAGTGTGAGTTCTACATGTGCGGCCCGCCCATGATGAACGCTGCCGTGATCAAGATGCTGATCGACCTGGGTGTGGAGGAGGAGAACATCCTGCTCGACGACTTCGGCGGTTAAGCATGAGCCATGTGCTACTGCGGCCCGTTATCGCTGTCAGCTTGCTGACAGCCCTAACGGGCTGTTGGTTTTCAGAGCGGGTAGAAGAATTTGGCGGCCCGACCATGGGCAGCACCTACACCGTCAAATATGTGCGCAGCAAGGATTCGCCGAGCCTTGAGTTACTCAAGCGCGAGACCGATGCCATCCTGGCTGAGGTTGACCAACAGATGTCGACCTATCGCGATGATTCCGCTATCGAACAATTCAACCAGGCTCCGGCGGGTACCTGTCAGGCGATGCCTGCCGGGGTGCTGGAGTTGGTCGAGGCAGGGCGCGTGTTGCATGAGCAAAGTGCCGGCGCGTTCGATCTGACTTTGGAACCGTTGCTCAATCTGTGGGGCTTTGGCCCCAAGGCGCGCGCCGAAAAGGTGCCGACCGCTGAGCAACTCGCCGCCGCGCGTGCGCAAGTGGGCATGCAACACCTGCGCAGTGAAGGTGAGCAGCTGTGCAAGGATGTTGATGTGCAGGTCGACTTCAACAGCATTGCCGCCGGCTATGCGGTGGACAAGATCGTGCAGCGCTTCACTGAGCTGGGTGTGACCAGTTACATGGTCGAGGCCACCGGTGAACTCAAGGCCGCAGGCAAAAAGCCTGACGGCCAGCCTTGGCGTATCGGCCTGGAGGCGCCGCAGGACGGCCAGCGTGTTGCCCAGCGCGTACTGGCGGTGGATGGCTACGGCATTTCTACCTCGGGTGATTACCGCAATTACTTCGAGGAGGATGGGCAGCGCTATTCGCATACCCTCGATCCGTTGACCGGCGCACCGATCACCCACACGCTGGCTGCGGTAACCGTGGTGGATAAGTCGACCTTACGCGCCGATGGCTTGTCTACAGTGCTAATGGTGATGGGCACTGAGCGTGGCCTGGCATTTGCTGAGCGTATGGGTATTGCGGCGTTTTTCGTGACCCGTGAAGGTGACGCCTTCGTCACACAGACAACTCAGGCTTTCGAGCAGCTATTCGCTGCAGGAGACGAGCAATGACGTTTTTAGTGGTGTTTCTGACCATGCTGCTGGTAGTGGGCATGATGGCGGTAGGCGTGATGATGGGGCGCAAGCCCATCGCCGGTTCGTGCGGCGGTATCGCCAACCTGGGTATCGAGAAGGAATGCTCGATCTGTGGTGGCAGTCGCGAGAAGTGCGAGGAAATCAACAGCGACCCGCAAGGCAAGACCGCAGCCCTGGCCTACGACGCGACCAAACGCTAATCGTCCTGCGGCCAGCCAACGGCTAGGCTTGCAGTGAACGTATTGATTGTCAGGCTGCGTGCGCAGTGCTGGCCCTGCCGAGAGCACGGTACAAGTGCTCCGGTGTGATCTGAAGGAGTAAACATGGCGGTCTACAACTACGACGTAGTGGTGCTGGGTTCCGGCCCTGCGGGTGAAGGCGCGGCAATGAACGCGGCCAAGGCCGGGCGCAAGGTGGCAGTGGTCGATAGCCGCCGTGAAGTCGGCGGCAACTGCACTCACCTGGGCACTATTCCGTCCAAGGCGCTGCGCCATTCGGTGCGGCAGATCATGCAGTTCAACACCAACCCGATGTTCCGCCAGATCGGCGAGCCGCGCTGGTTCTCCTTCCCTGACGTGCTGAAAAGCGCCGAACGTGTAATCGCCAAGCAGGTGAGTTCGCGTACCGGCTACTACGCGCGTAACCGCATCGATGTGTTTTTCGGCACCGGCAGTTTTGCCGATGAGCACACCGTCGAAGTGGTTTGCGCCAATGGCGTGGTGGAAAAACTGGTGGCCAAGCAGATCGTCATTGCTACCGGTTCGCGGCCTTACCGCCCGGTGGACGTGGACTTCCACCACCCGCGCATCTACGACAGCGATACCATCCTCAGCCTCGGTCATACCCCGCGCCGCATCATTATTTACGGGGCAGGGGTAATCGGCTCCGAGTACGCCTCGATCTTCAGCGGCCTGGGCGTGCTGGTCGACCTGATCGACAACCGTGACCAGTTGCTGAGCTTCCTCGATGCGGAAATTTCCGATGCCTTGAGCTATCACCTGCGCAACAACAACGTGCTGATTCGTCATAACGAAGAGTACGAAAGTGTTGAAGGGGTGGAGAACGGGGTGGTCCTGCACCTCAAGTCCGGCAAGAAGATCAAAGCGGACGCCTTCCTCTGGTGCAACGGTCGTACCGGTAATACCGATCAGCTGGGCCTGGAAAACATCGGCATCAAGGTCAATAGCCGTGGGCAGATCGAGGTTGACCAGAGCTACCGCACCCAGGTGTCGAACATCTATGCGGCGGGCGATGTGATTGGCTGGCCGAGCCTGGCCAGTGCCGCCGCCGACCAGGGCCGTTCGGCTGCCGGCAGCATCGTTGACAATGGCAGCTGGCGCTTCGTCGATGACGTGCCGACCGGCATCTACACCATTCCGGAAATCAGCTCGATTGGTAAGAACGAGCGCGAGCTGACCCAGGCCAAGATCCCTTACGAAGTCGGTAAGGCGTTCTTCAAAGGCATGGCCCGCGCGCAGATTTCCCACGAGCCGGTGGGCATGCTCAAGCTGCTGTTCCACCGCGAAACTCTTGAAGTGCTGGGCGTGCACTGCTTCGGCTACCAGGCCTCGGAGATCGTGCATATCGGCCAGGCGATCATGAACCAGAAGGGGGAGGCCAACAGCATCAAGTATTTCGTCAACACCACCTTCAACTACCCGACCATGGCGGAAGCCTATCGGGTGGCGGCGTTCGACGGCCTCAACCGGCTTTTTTGAGCGGCTCCGGCCGGTGGCCTGAGCCGGCCGGGGAGAACCCGTTCAGCGACTCCTGCGACTGGCGTTGGCCTAATCGCGAAAGTTTCTGATCAGGCTTAACGAAAAACCGGCCCTTGTGGCCGGTTTTTCGTTTCTGTAGCTGGAGCCATTCGGGATGGTTATTCCAGGGTTGCCACGGCCAGGCCGGGAAAGTCGGTGATGATGCTGTCCACACCGAAGTCTGCCAGGCGGCGCATCAGCGCCGGTTCGTTGACCGTCCACACCGAGACATGCAGGCCGGCTTTCTGCGCTTTGAGCAGGCGCTCCGGGGTGCACAGCGTCCAGTTCAGGGCGAGCAGGTGGCAGCCGTAATGCTTGGCGACTTTCAGCGGATCAAGCCAGGCATATTCGGCGACCAGGCCGCGCTGCAGGTGCGGCGTCAGGCGCTGCAGGGCGCCGAGCACCTCGCGTGAGCTGGAGGTTACGGTGACCTTGTCGGTCAGCTGGTAGCGCTCGGCCAGTTCGGCAATCGCCTTGACCATCCGCGCCGAGCGAACCTTCGAGGCGCTTTTGACTTCCAGCTGCCAGTGCTCGAAATCGCAGTGCTGGAACAGCTCTTCCAGCCGTGGGATCGGGCAGGGCGTGACGGCGCCAGGGCCGCCTTTACGGGCGTCATAGGTCACCAGTTCGGCGGCGTCATGCTCGACGACCTTGCCACGATGGCCGGTGGTGCGCTTGAGCGTTGGGTCGTGAATCACCATCAGCTCGCCATCGCGCGACAGGTGCAGATCCAGCTCGCAGCGGCGCACGCCGTGCTTGAGGCATTGCTGGAAGCTGGCCAGGGTGTTTTCCGGCACCTCGCCTTTGGCGCCGCGATGTCCATAGATGACTGTCACTGTTGCTCCTTGTCGGGCAGGGCGGCGCCGGGCTGGTGATGGCGCACGCTGTTGATCACGTGTTTATGCTCGAAGTAGACGCTGAACTCACGGTAATCCCAGCGGGTGATCGGCGGGTTGCCAATGCTGGGGTGCTCTTCATCCGCCAGGCCGAAACGCTCCAGTACCGCGCGCTGGGATTCGCCGAATTGCGGCAGGCGCAATTCGCCGGCACCTTGCTGGCCGATGGGGATTTGCAGGGTATCGGCGACAGCGCCGAGAGGCAGGAGCAGGGCGAGAAGCAGAAACAGGCGGGGCATGGTGGCTCGCTATCAGGATTGCAGGGGTTGCTCGCGGGCCTGGCGACGTTCCAGGGCCTGGCGTTGCAGGATATGCCGGGCAAGCAACTGGCGTTGGGCATCGCTCACAGCTTCGAATTCCGCGCCAATCTCAAATTGCTGCGAGGGCAGTGGTTGGCAATGCACCACCTTGGCTCGTAGCAGCAATCCCAAGGCCTGTGGCATCAGCACCATCTTTACTGCCAGGTGCGCGCCGGCTGCCACGGGTTGAGGGTTGTTGAAGCTGACGCCGCCCTCAGACAGGCTGACCTTGCGCGGCGTACCGATGTCGCGCAACAAGCTCTGCGCCACGGCCTGACCGAGCAGGTCGATGCGCTTGTTCATGACCTTGAGGTAATTGGCCAGGGTGCGGTCGCGCTCGGTGATATGCCGCAGCAGATGCTGCGACTCGAAGTCCATCAGGTGCAGATCACTGAGCAGGTTGAACAACGGCGAGCTGTCGTGAAGCTCTTCACTGGCCAGGGCTTCTGCGCCCGAGAGCAGGGTGAATTCCAGTGCGATCGTATCGTCGATACGATAGTATTCGCGGCGATCATCTTCATCTTGAGTCGGCATGGCGAACCCATGGCAGCAGTAGTGGTCGAAGAACCTGTTCAAAGTCTTGCGAGCTAGCGGCATGCAAGGCGAAAAGTGGTGAGGAAGCGCAGTTTACGAATGTAAATGAGCATTCCGAGACAGTTTTCAACGTAGCAGGTCCGACGCGCAGCAGACTTTACCCTGGTTTAGAGTGTAAGGCTGCTCGCCAAGCCCCCACAAGGACGTTTCTTTTTCCCTCGAATCAGCCCCGACATGTTCAGACCTCTGTTCGTATTTATCGGCACGCGCTACACGCGGGCCAAGCGTCGCAACCACTTCGTATCCTTTATTTCCCTGACCTCGATGATCGGGCTGGCACTTGGCGTGCTGGTGATGATTCTGGTGCTGTCGGTGATGAATGGCTTCGACTATGAAATGCGCACCCGCGTGCTCGGCATGGTGCCGCACGCCACGGTCGAGAGCGCCACACCAATCAAGGACTGGCGCAGCCTGGCCGAGCGGGCGCAGAGCAACCCGCAGGTGCTGGCGGTTGCGCCGTTCAGCCAGATGCAGGGCCTGCTGACCAGCGACGGCAAGGTGCAGAAAGTGCTGATCAATGCGGTCGATCCGCTTGAAGAAGCCAAGGTCTCGATCATCGGTAACTTCTTCAAGCAGGGCCGCTTGGAGGCACTGCAGCCCGGCGAGTTTGGCATGGTGCTGGGCGACAAGGCCGCCGCCAAACTCGGCGTCGGCCTGGGTGACAAGGTCACCTTTGTCGCCCCGGAAGTAACCGTCACTCCGGCCGGCATGTTTCCGCGTCTCAAGCGCTTTACCGTGGTCGGGATTTTCCATGTTGGCGCCGGCGAGATTGACGGCCACCTGGCCCTGACCCATGTGCAGGATCTGGCGCGCTTGCAGCGCTGGCAGGCGGATCAGGTACAGGGTATTCGCCTGAAATTCGCTGATCTGTTCGAAGCTCCACGCACCGCCTGGGCGCTGGCGCAGACGTTGGGCGAGGGTGATTACTACGCCCGCGACTGGACCCGAACCCACGGCAATCTGTACCAGGCGATCCGCATGGAGAAGGCGATGATTGGCCTGCTGCTGCTGCTGATCGTTGCGGTCGCCGCGTTCAACATCATTTCCACCCTGGTCATGGTGGTCACCGACAAGAAGGGCGATATCGCCATCTTGCGCACCTTGGGCGCCACGCCACGGCAGATCATGGCGATCTTTATGGTCCAGGGCACGGTGATCGGCGTGTTCGGCACCGCCATTGGCGCGGTGCTGGGCTGCCTTGCCGCATTGAATATCAGCAGTGCGATTGCCGCGCTGGAAGGGCTGCTGGGGATCAAGTTCCTCAATGCCGACGTGTATTTCATCGACTACCTGCCCTCGCAGCTGATGCTGGCGGACGTGCTGCTGGTCTGCGGCGCGGCGTTGATTCTAAGTTTCTTCGCCACCCTGTATCCGGCCTGGCGCGCGGCGCGTACCCAGCCCGCGGAGGCGCTACGTTATGAGTGATCAGGTTATGAGTGATTCGGTTATGCAAGATCGTGCAGTGTTGAGTTGTCGCAACCTCGGTAAAAGCTACGACGAGGGCCCGCAATCGGTGGTGGTGCTGCAGGACTTGCAGCTGGAGCTGCACCCCGGTGAGCGCGTGGCGATTGTCGGCAGTTCTGGCTCGGGCAAGAGCACCTTGCTGAATATGCTTGGCGGCCTGGATACGCCGAGCACCGGCAGCGTCTGGCTGGCCGGCGAGGAGTTGTCGGCGCTGAATGAAAAGCAGCGCGGTCTGCTGCGTAACCGCGCCCTGGGTTTCGTTTACCAGTTCCACCACCTGCTGCCCGAGTTCACTGCCCTGGAGAACGTCTGCATGCCGCTGCTGATTGGCCGTACGCCGATCAGCGAAGCGCGTCAGCGTGCCACCGCGTTGCTGGAGCGGGTTGGCCTGGGCCATCGCCTGGCGCACAAGCCCTCGGAGTTGTCCGGCGGCGAGCGCCAGCGTGTAGCGATTGCCCGTGCGCTGGTCAATCAGCCCGGTTTGGTGCTGCTCGATGAGCCCACCGGTAACCTTGATCACCACACCGCGCAAGGCATTCAGGACTTGATGAAGGAGCTGAGCAGCTCGTCGCAGACTGCCTTTCTGGTGGTGACCCACGACATGGCGCTGGCCCAGCAGATGGACCGCATCCTGCGTCTGGAAGACGGCAAGTTGGTGGCCGCCTGATGTTTCGTCCGCTGAGTATCTTTATCGGTATCCGCTATACCGGGGCCAAGCGGCGCAACCACTTTATTTCCTTTATCTCGATGACCTCGATGATTGGCCTGGCCCTGGGCGTTCTGGCGATGATCATGGTGCTGTCGGTGATGAACGGTTTCCAGAAGGAAATGAGCACGCGCATCCTCGGTATGGTGCCGCATGCCAGCATTGCCGGCAGCCAGCCGCTGGATGACTGGCAGCAGGTTGCTGCTGCCGCGAAGAACAATCCGCAGGTGGTTGCCGCAGTGCCGTTTGCCGAGCTGGAAGGCATGCTCTCGGTACGCGGGGCGATGCAGCCGGTGCAGCTGCACGGCATCGATCCGGCGCTGGAGCCGCAGGTGTCGATCATCGACCAGCATATGCAGCAAGGCCGTCTGAGCGATTTGCGTGAAGGCGAGTTTGGTGTGGTGCTCGGTGAGATCACCGCGCGGCGCTTCCAGCTGCGGGTGGGCGATAAGCTGGCGTTGATCGTGCCGGAGCTGAGCAGTGTGCCGGGGGGTATCAGCCCGCGTATGCAGCGCCTTAACGTGGTCGGTATCTTCAAGGTTGGCGCCGAGCTGGACAGCTCGCTGGCGCTGATTCACGTTGCCGATGCCGCGCATATCCAGCGTATGCAGCCGGGTCAGGTGCAGAGCGTGCGCCTGAAGCTGAAAGACCTCTATCAGGCGCCGCAAGTGGCCGCACAGATTGTCGGCGAGCTGGGCGCGGGTTACAGCTCTGCAGACTGGACCCTGACTCAGGGCAGCCTGTTCAGCGCGATGAAAATGGAAAAGACCATGATCGGTCTGCTGCTGCTGCTGATCGTCGCCGTGGCGGCCTTCAATATCATCGCCACGTTGATCATGGTGGTGGCAGACAAGGGCGCGGATATCGCCATCCTGCGTACCCTGGGCGCGACGCCGGGGCAGATCATGGGCATCTTTATGGTTCAAGGCACGGTGATCGGCGTGATCGGTACGCTGATCGGCGCGGTGCTGGGTATTCTCGCGGCGCTGAATGTCAGTCAGCTGGTGGGCTGGATCGAGCGCTTGAGCGGCCAGCAGGTGATGAGTTCGGATGTGTACTTCATCAGCAACCTGCCGTCGGAGTTGCTGCTGTCTGATGTGCTGCTGATCTGTGGCGCGGCGTTCAGTCTGAGCTTTCTGGCCACCGTCTACCCGTCTTGGCGGGCCGCGAAGATTCAGCCGGCCGATGCGCTGCGTTACGAATAAGCTACGCTGGCAGAAACAAAAAAGCCGTTACTCAGTAACGGCTTTTTTGTTTCAGTGTTGCGCGTCGCGCTGCCGGCGTTTCTCCTGGCGTTTGCGCCAGTTGTGCCTCACCCACCAGCGCCAGTAAGCGTTGGTGCCGAAATAGCCCACGAGCGCAAGCAGAATAGCTAACGCCAGAGAGCCGAGATAAAGCGGCTGCCAGTGGGTTTGCAGCATTTGCCCAACCCAGGCCAGGCTGATGTTATCTGGCATGTGCATCGCTGGGGTGCCCATTAGCCAGGCCCCTACCTTGTAGTTGCAGTAAAACACGGCGGGCATGGTGATGGGGTTGGTCAGCCAGACCAGCCCGACCGAGATGGGCAGATTGCCCCGCGCCGGTACGGCAATGGCGGCAGCGGCTAACATTTGCATGGGCATGGGAATCATCGCCCAGAACAGGCCAATGGCCATGGCGCGTGACACAGAATGGCGGTTGAGGTGCCAGAGGTTGGGATCGTGGATCAGGCTGCCCAGAAAGCGCAGGGATTTATTGCCCTTGATGCGGTCTGGGTGGGGCATGTAGCGCTTGAATAAACGACGCGGCATGAAGGCTCTCTGACGGGTAAAAGCGCCGACATTATGCACCCTTTGATGACAGCCTGCTTTCACACTTTGTGACAGCAAATAAGCAAAAGCTGATCGATGGGTTAAATGCAGTATTCGACTCACGGAGCGAGTCTATGCGCACAGGGATTTTTGCACTGGTGGCCGGGCTGCTGGTGTTGCGCTTCCTTCCGGTTTTGCCACCGTTCTTGTTGCTGGCTGTTTTGCCGGTCGCCGGTTTGATGCTGTTGCCATTTCGCAGTTATCCCATCGCCTTGTTTCTATTTGGCTTCACCTGGGCGTGCGTATCGGCGCAGTGGGCGCTGGATGATCGCCTGGCGCGGCAGCTGGATGCGCGTACCTTGTGGCTGCAAGGGCAGGTGGTCGGCCTGCCCGAGGTGGGCGAGGGTGTGGTGCGCTTTCAGCTGGAGCAGGCGGTTTCCCGTCGCGGCAAACTCCCCGCGCGTTTGCGTCTGGCCTGGTATGGCGGGCCTGCCGTGCGCGCCGGTGAAACCTGGCGCCTGGCAGTTCGGCTAAAGCGCCCCCATGGTCTGGTCAATCCTCAAGCATTCGATTACGAAGCCTGGCTGCTGGCGCAGCGCATCGGTGCCACGGGCACAGTAAAAAGCGGCGAGCTAATCGCCCCTGCCAGCGGCGCTGGAGCCTGGCGTGATCGCTTGCGTCAGCAGCTCTTGGCAACCCCCGCGCATGGCCGCGAAGGCGCCTTGGCGGCGCTGGTGTTGGGGGATGATTCGGGGCTGTCGACGGCAGATTGGCAGGTGTTGCAGAACACCGGCACGGTGCACCTGATGGTGATTTCCGGCCAGCATATCGGTCTGCTGGCAGCGCTGTTATATGGTCTGGTTGCCGGCTTGGCGCGCCTGGGGCTTTGGCCACGCAGCTGGCCTTGGTTGCCCTGCGCCTGTGCGTTGGGCTTTGCCGGGGCATTGGCTTATGGGTTGTTGGCCGGCTTTGATGTGCCTGTGCAGCGCGCCTGTGTGATGGTCGGCCTGGTGCTGCTGTGGCGCTGGCGCTTTCGCCATCTGGGCGTGTGGTTACCGCTGTTGCTGGCACTGCTTGCGGTGTTGCTGGGTGAGCCGTTGGCCAGCTTGCAGCCGGGTTTCTGGTTGTCCTTTGGTGCGGTGATTCTGTTGGTCCTGATCTTCAGCGGTCGACTCGGCGCTTGGCCCTGGTGGGGCACCTTGTTGCGCGCGCAATGGGCTATGGCCATTGGTTTGCTGCCGTTGTTGCTGGCGCTCGGTCTGCCGGTGAGTGCCAGTGGCCCCTTGGCTAATCTGGTGGCTGTGCCAGTGGTGGGGTTACTGGTGGTGCCGCTGGCATTGCTCGGTACGCTATTGCTGCCCTTGCCTGGAGTGGGGGCTGCGCTGCTTTGGGTGGCAGGCTGGGTGTTAGACCTGCTGTTCTCTCTGCTTATTCAATTGGCCTTATGGCTGCCAGCCTGGTTGCCCAGCGCCTTGCCATTTTGGGCCTGGCTGCTGGTGGCGCTTGGCGCGCTGGTGTTGCTACTGCCTGCCGCCTTGCCGATGCGCAGTTTGGGCGCGTTATTGCTGCTGCCGTTGCTGTTTACTGCACAGCAGCGGCCTGAGCAGGGCATGGCCGAAGTGTGGATGCTGGATGTCGGCCAGGGCCTGGCGGTGCTGGTACGCACTCAGGAGCATGATCTGCTGTATGACGCCGGGCCGCGCTTTGGCGAGTTCGATACTGGCGAGCGGGTGGTGCTGCCATCGTTGCGTGCATTGGATGTGCGTGGGCTCGATCTGCTGCTGATCAGCCATGCCGATAACGATCACGCCGGTGGCGCCGCAGCGATCAAGCGCGGTCTGCCGGTCAGGCAGGTGCTCAGTGGCGAACCGGATAAGCTCGCGCCCTCACTACAGGCCGAAGCCTGCGTCAGTGGCCAGCACTGGCAGTGGGATGGCGTGCAATTCAGTACCTGGCGCTGGACGGATGCGACCGATGGCAATCAGGCGTCCTGCGTGCTGCGTATCGAGGCCAATGGTGAGCGGCTGTGGTTGACCGGTGATATCGATAGCCAGGCTGAGCGGGCCTTGCTCAACAGCGCCCTAGCGATGCCCGCACAATGGCTACTGGCGCCCCATCACGGCAGCCGCAGCTCGTCATCGGCGGCGTTGCTGGCAAAGGTTAAACCGGCTGCTGTGTTGATCTCCCGTGGCGCGCACAACAGCTTTGGTCATCCACATGCCGAGGTTATGGCACGTTATCGCGCGGTGGCGGCGCAGCCCTATGACACGGCTCAGCACGGTGCGGTACGGATTCGCCTGGGCGCATTCGAGCAGGCGCAGAGTTTGCGCGACCACGCACGTTTTTGGCGGGAAAAATGAGAACGGCAGCGGTCGGCGAGGCCGCGACCCTATGCTAGAGTGGCGCCACTTTTGTGAAGGGGATCTGCCACCGTGTGGGAACTGGTTAAAGCTGGCGGCTGGATGATGCTGCCAATCATTCTGTGTTCTATCGCTGCGGCCGGCATTATTGCCGAACGCCTGTGGACGCTGCGGCCGAGCCGCATTACGCCACCCAACCTGCTCGGTCAGGTGTGGAAGTGGATCAAGGATAAAAAACTCAATAACCAGAAGCTCAAGGAGCTGCGCGCCAACTCGCCATTGGGGCAGATCCTCGCCGCTGGCCTGGCCAACTCCAAACATGGTCGCGAGATCATGAAAGAGTGCATTCAGGAAGCTGCCGCCCGGGTAATCCACGACCTGGAACGCTACCTGAATGCCCTGGGCACCATTGCCGGTATCGCGCCGCTGCTGGGTTTGCTCGGCACGGTGCTGGGCATGATCGAAATCTTCAGCTCCTTTATGGGCTCGGGCATGGCCAATGCGTCCTTGCTCGCTGGCGGTATTTCCAAGGCGCTGATCACTACGGCGGCGGGTCTGATGGTGGCCATTCCAGCACTGTTCTTCCACCGTTACCTGCAACGCCGGATCGATGAGCTGGTGGTTGGCATGGAGCAGGAGGCGATTCGCCTGGTGGAAGTGGTGCAGGGCGACCGTGATGTCGACATGGGCGAGGACAAGGCGTGAAATTCCGGCGCAAACCGCGGGAGAACGTCGAGATCAACCTGGCCTCGTTGATCGACGTGGTGTTTATCCTGCTGCTGTTTTTTGTGGTCACCACCACCTTTACCCGTGAGACCCAGCTCAAGGTCGATCTGCCGGAGGCTGCCACGGGCACGCCGCCGGAGCAGACTGAACTGAAGCAGCTGGAAATCCTGATTGCCGCTGATGGCAGCTACTCGCTAAATGCCAAGCAGTTGCTGAAAAGTGACCTGGAAAGCCTGATGGCGGCGCTGCAGAAAGAATCGGAGGGCGATAACAGTCTGCCGCTGATCATCAGCGCCGATGCCAAGGCGCAGCATCAGGCGGTGATTACCGCCATGGATGCGGCCGGCAAACTGGGTTTTGCTCACTTGCGCATGACCACCATTGAGGCGCAAGCCGCGCCTTGAGGCTTGCCCGCCGATGAGCCTGTCCGCACGACTCACTGCTGCCTGGTACGCCGGTCATCCGGCGCTGGGCCTGCTGCGTCCGCTGGAGTGGCTGTATCGCACCGTGGTGCAGCGCAAGCGTGCGCGTTTTCTGGCAGGTGAGGGCGAGATCTACCGTGCTCCTGTGCCGGTGATTGTGGTCGGTAATATCACCGTCGGCGGCACCGGCAAGACCCCGATGATTCTCTGGCTGATCGAGCATTGCCGCCGCCAAGGGCTGCGCGTCGGTGTGGTCAGTCGCGGTTATGGCGCGCAGCCGCCGCAACTGCCCTGGCGCGTGCAGGCCGATCAGGCCGCCAGTGTGGCCGGTGATGAACCGCTGCTGATCGTGCAACGCAGTGGCGTGCCGCTGATGATTGATCCTGATCGTGGCCGCGCCGTAGCGGCCTTGCTGGCGGCCGAATCGCTGGACCTGATCCTTAGTGATGACGGCTTGCAACACTACCGCCTGGCCCGAGATCTCGAGCTGGTGCTGATCGATGCCGCGCGCGGCCTGGGCAATCGCCATTGCCTGCCAGCCGGCCCGCTACGTGAGCCGGTCGAGCGTCTGCAGAGTGTCGATGCGCTGCTGTATAACGGCGCGTTCAGCGATCCGCAGGAGGGTTATGGCTTTACCCTGCAGCCGCGCACTTTGGTCAATTTGCGCAGCGGCGAGCAGCACCCGCTGAGTTACTTCCCGGCCGGTCAGGCCCTGCATGCAGTTGCCGGTATTGGCAACCCGCAGCGTTTCTTCAACACCCTCGAAGGGCTACACTGGCGGCCTGTCGCGCATGCCTTTGCCGACCATGCGCCGTATAGCGCCGAGCTGCTGAATTTCAGCCCGGCGCTGCCGGTGCTGATGACGGAAAAGGATGCGGTCAAGTGCCGTGCCTTTGCGGCTGACGATTGGTGGTACCTGGCGGTGGATGCCGAGCCTTCGGCCGCGTTTGTCGCCTGGTTTGATCAGCAATTGCAGCGCCTTGTGCCGCGCGCCTGACTGTTCTGATTATTCGGCGGCCTCGTCCGCCCCAGTTGCTGCTTCCTATCAAGGATCTCCCATGGACCCGAAACTGCTCGATATTCTCGCTTGCCCACTGTGCAAGGGCCCGCTGAAGCTCGCCGCTGACAAGAGCGAGCTGATCTGCAAGGCCGACGCGCTGGCTTTTCCGGTTCGCGATGGCATCCCGGTGATGCTGGAAACCGAAGCCCGCACCCTCAACGTCGACGAGCGCCTGGACAAGTAAATGAGCACTGCCTTTACCGTTGTGATTCCGGCGCGTTTCGCTTCCAGTCGCCTGCCGGGCAAGCCGCTGCAGGACATTGCCGGCAAACCGATGATTCAGCATGTCTGGGAACAAGCGTGCAAAAGCAGCGCCCAGCAGGTAGTAGTAGCCACCGACGACGCACGCATCGTTGAGGCCTGCCACAGCTTTGGCGCGCAGGTGGTGTTGACCCGCGTAGACCACAACTCTGGCACCGACCGCCTGGCTGAAGTGGCCACGGCGCTGGGCCTGGCTGCTGACGCCATCGTGGTCAACGTGCAGGGCGACGAGCCGCTGATTCCGCCAGCGATCATTGATCAGGTAGCGGCCAACCTGGCGGCCAATCCACAGGCGGCGATTGCCACCTTGGCTGAGCCCATTGAGGATGTGCAGGCGCTGTTCAACCCCAATGTGGTCAAGGTGGTCAGCGACAAGACTGGCCTGGCTTTGACCTTCAGCCGTGCGCCGCTGGCCTGGGCGCGGGATGCCTTCGCCAAGAACCGTGACGAGCTGCCATCAGGCGTGCCGTACCGCCGGCACATCGGCATCTACGCCTACCGTGCGCAGTTTCTACATGACTTCGTCGCCTGGGGCCCGTGCTGGCTGGAAGACACCGAGTGCCTGGAGCAGCTGCGCGCGCTCTGGCATGGCGTGCGTATCCATGTCGCCGATGCCCTGCAAGCGCCACCTGCGGGCGTCGACACACCGGAAGACCTGGAGCGGGTTCGTCGCCTGCTGGGGGCCTGATGCGCGTTCTGTTCGTCTGTCTGGGCAATATCTGCCGCTCACCTACGGCTGAAGGTGTGTTGCGCCACAAGCTGCGTGAGGCGGGGCTGGAAGGGCGCGTCGAGGTCGATTCGGCGGGCACTGGCGACTGGCATGTGGGAAAGGCGGCGGACATCCGCACGCGTCAGGCCGCGCAGCAGCGTGGCTATGACCTGTCTGCATTGCGCGGTCGGCAGGTCAAGGCGGCGGATTTTCATGCCTTCGACCTGATTCTGGCGATGGATAACAGCAACCTGCACGACCTGCAACAGCTGCGTCCGGGCAATGATGCGGCCGAGCTGGACCTATTTCTGCGGCGTTATCAGCTGGAACTGGATGAAGTGCCAGACCCCTATTACGGTGGCGAGGCTGGCTTTGCCCAGGTGCTGGATTTGCTCGAACAGGCCTGTGATGCCCTGGTTATCGAACTCAAGGGGCGCTTATGAGCCTGCAGGTGTGTACTCAGGTATCGCTGAAGCCCTATAACAGCTTTGCGGTCGAGGCCCAGGCCAGCCATTTTGCCGAAGCCGAGAGCGATCAGCAGGTGCGCGAAGCGCTGAGTTATGCGCGAACGCAGCAGTTGCCGCTGTTGTTGCTCGGTGGCGGCAGCAATCTGTTGCTGACGCGTGATGTCGATGCGCTGGTGCTGCGTATGGCCAGTCGCGGTATTCGTGTGCTCAGCGATGACGGCGAGCGTGTTGTGATCGAGGCGGAGGCGGGCGAACCCTGGCATCCATTTGTGCAGTGGACGCTGGCGCAGGGCTTTGCCGGCCTGGAAAACCTTAGCCTGATCCCAGGCACCGTGGGTGCGGCGCCGGTGCAGAATATCGGTGCGTACGGCGTTGAGCTGAAGGATCTGTTTGCTGGGTTGACGGCCTTGGATCGACAGAGTGGCGAGCTGCGTGAGTTTTCTCTGCAGGACTGCGCCTTTGCCTACCGCGATAGCCTGTTCAAGCGCGAAAGCGGGCGCTGGGTCATCCTCCGGGTGCGCTTTACCTTGAGCCGCGCTGCTGCGCTGCATCTGGACTACGGGCCGGTGCGTCAGCGTTTGGAAGAGCAGGGCATCAGTGCCCCGACTGCGCTGGATGTCAGCCAGGCTATCTGCGCCATTCGCAGCGAAAAATTGCCTGACCCGGCTGAGCTAGGCAATGCCGGCAGCTTCTTCAAGAACCCGTTGGTATCGAGTGAGCTGGCGCAACGCTTGCGCGCTGAGCATGCCGATCTGGTGGCCTATCCCCAGGTGGTGAATGGCCAGGCGGACGGACAGGTCAAGCTGGCCGCCGGCTGGTTGATCGAGCGGGCGGGCTGGAAGGGCTTTCGTGAGGGTGATGCAGGTGTACATCGTCTACAGGCGTTGGTGTTGGTGAATTACGGCGCCGCCACTGGTGCGCAGTTGTTGGCACTGGCGCAGCGTATCCAGTCGGATATCGCCCAGCGTTTTGCGGTGGAGCTGGAGATCGAGCCGAACGTGCTGTAAGGCGTTTGGCGGAAGCTAGGCGACAGCGATTGATCGCACTGTAATAAAAGCTACAACGCAAAAGGGGATGCCGAAGCATCCCCTTTTTTATTGCCTAGCGGATCAGACCTGCGGTTTGACCGCTTCTTTATCCTGCTCGTCAGCTTCTACTTCAGTAAACAGCGAGCTTTGCGGCTCCTGGTTTACTTCTGCGTCTGCTTGCACTTCGGCTTTAGCCTTGGGCTCGATTGCTTCGATGCTTGCAGGTGCTTCGGCTGCAGTTTCAACTACGGCTTCGGCAACCACTTCTGCAGCCGGCTCTTCAGCTACCGGTGCAGCAGCTTCAGCCTGTACGGAGGCAGCTGGTGCTTCGGCAGCTTCACGGGCCAGACGCTCGGCTTCACGCTGACGACGACGCACTTCGCGCGGATCGTTAGGTGCGCGACCGGTGCTGCTGACCGCTACCGCAGGGGCGGCTTCAACTGCCACATCTTCAGCCACTGCAACTTCGGCAACCGGCTCGGGAGCGGCAACCACGGCTGGTGCTTCAACAACCTCTGCAACCGGGGCTGGCGCTTCTACAACAGCAGGTGCCGCTTCGGCGGCATATACAGGCGCTTCGCGGACTTCGACAGCTGGGCTGCTTACAGCTTCAACAGCTACGGTCTCAACAACGGCTTGTGGCGCTTCAGTGGCAGCGATTTCGCGTGGCTGCTCCTGCTCGACAACTACCGGTGCTGCTTCGGCGGTCGCTTGGGTTGCTTCGCCCGCGCCAGTGATAACGGCGGCGGTCACTGCTGCTACAACTACTGCGTTGTCGGCATCGGCTGGGGCTTCTGCGCCTTCTTCGCTGCCTTCAATCGGGTTGCCGTTGGCATCGTTCTGGCGCTCGCGACGATTGCTGCGACGACGCTGACCACGGGAGCGGCGACGTGGACGATCGCCACCTTCGCTGCCTTCCTGCTCATCGTCCTGCAGTGCTTCTTCAGCATTCAGTGCTTCTTCGTCGCTGGTGGCTGCAGCCTGTTCGGTACGTGGCTGGCGCTCTTCACGCGGTGGGCGCGGCTGGCGCGGTTCGCGTTGTGGGCGTTCGGCACGGACTTCTTCGCTGACCGTTGCGCTATCACCCGGTGCGGCATCCAGTGGCTCACGCAGTTCGCGCGGCTGGCGCTCTTCACGTGGCTTGCGGTCGCGTGGCTGGCGCTCTTCGCGCGGTGGGCGCGACTGACGCACTTCCTGCGGCTCACGAACTTCTACAACGTCACGTGGGCTGCGTTCTTCGCGCGGTGCGCGGTCCTCGCGGGGCGCACGCTCTTCGCGCGGGGCGCGTTCTTCACGTGGAGCACGCTCTTCGCGGGCAGCACGTGGCTGACGCTCTTCACGCGGTGCGCGTTCTTCGCGTGGACCACGGTCTTCGCGCGGCTTGCGCTCTTCGTTATTGCGACCACCGCGGCTGCGGTTCTGCTGGCGACCGTTGCGGCGCTCATCGCTGCGCTGTGGGCGTTCGCTGGTTTTCTTCTCGACGACAGCAGGCTTTTCTTCTTCCTTGCTGGCGAACAGGCTGACCAGCGACTTGACCAGGCCCTTGAACAGGCTTGGCTCGGCGGCGGCAACTGGCTGCGCGGCTACTGCTTCAACCGGGGTTGGTGCAGTGCGCTGCGGCGCGGTCTTGATTGCGGCTTCTTGGCGAACCAGGGTGCGCGTTGCGGCGGCCTGTTTCTCTTCTTCCACTTCAATGGTCGCCATTTCATAGCTGGATTGAGTGGACTGAGCTTCCGGGCTGTCGTCACGGATGCGGGTGACTTCGAAGTGTGGGGTTTCCAGGTGATCGTTCGGCACGATGACGATGCGCGCACGGGTACGCAGTTCGGTCTTGGTGATCGAGTTGCGTTTTTCGTTGAGCAGGAAGGCAGCAACTGGAATCGGCACTTGTGCGCGAACTTCGGCAGTGCGGTCTTTCAGGGCTTCTTCTTCGATCAGGCGCAGAATGGCCAGCGACAGCGATTCAACGTCACGGATGATGCCTTGACCATTGCAGCGTGGGCAGACGATACCGCTGCTTTCGCCCAGGGACGGACGCAGGCGCTGGCGCGACATTTCCAGCAGGCCGAAGCGCGAGATGCGACCCACTTGTACGCGGGCACGGTCGGCTTCCAGGCTTTCACGGACTTTCTCTTCCACGGCGCGTTGGTTCTTCGCCGGGGTCATGTCGATAAAGTCGATGACGATCAGGCCGCCGATGTCACGCAGACGCAGCTGGCGGGCGATTTCTTCAGCCGCTTCCAGGTTGGTCTGCAGGGCAGTTTCTTCGATATCGCTGCCTTTGGTCGCACGGGCCGAGTTGATGTCGATGGACACCAGGGCTTCGGTCGGGTCGATGACGATGGAGCCACCGGATGGCAGTTTCACTTCGCGCTGGAAGGCGGTTTCGATCTGGCTTTCGATCTGGAAGCGGTTGAACAGTGGCACGCTGTCTTCGTACAGCTTGATCTTGCTGGCGTACTGCGGCATCACCTGATTGATGAAACTCAGGGCTTCCTGCTGCGCTTCAATGCTGTCGACCAGTACTTCGCCGATGTCCTGGCGCAGGTAGTCGCGGATGGCGCGGATGATCACGTTGCTTTCCTGGTAGATCAGGAAGGGCGCAGCGCGGTCCAGTGAGGCTTCTTTGATGGCGGTCCAGAGTTGCAGCAGGTAATCGAGGTCCCACTGCATTTCTTCGCTGGAGCGGCCCAGGCCTGCAGTGCGCACGATCAAACCCATGTCGCTTGGAGCGACCAGGCCATTCAGTGCTTCACGCAGTTCATTACGCTCTTCGCCTTCGATACGGCGCGAGATGCCGCCGGCACGCGGGTTATTCGGCATCAGCACCAGGTAACGGCCGGCGAGGCTGATAAAGGTGGTCAGGGCTGCGCCCTTGTTGCCACGCTCTTCCTTCTCGACCTGAACGATAACTTCCTGGCCTTCCTTGAGCACGTCTTTGATATTGACGCGGCCTTCTGGAGCCTTGCTGAAGTATTCGCGGGAGATTTCTTTAAGCGGGAGAAAGCCGTGGCGCTCAGAGCCAAAGTCGACGAAAGCGGCTTCGAGGCTGGGTTCTACGCGGGTGATTTTACCCTTGTAGATGTTGGATTTTTTCTGCTCACGGGCGCCGGACTCGATGTCCAGGTCGTAGAGTTTCTGCCCATCTACCAGGGCAACACGCAACTCTTCGGGCTGAGTTGCGTTAATCAGCATTCTTTTCATGTAGTACCGTCGGTTTCCGGTGCTGGCGGAAGCGGCGTTCGGCACACACGACTTCAGGGGTCGGTGTCAGGTGCGTCAGGAACGGTCGTAAAGCGTTCCAGTGTCTAGCGGCGGTCAGCCAATTGTGCTGGGCCGCGACGGACGTCTCCTGCTCGCTGTGATAACAGAAAGCACTAAGTCAGGAGGAGGAATCAGCTGTTGGTAGCGGACGAGATGAGGCGTCTTGGTAAAGCGAGCTGCTACGCGGACCAACAGTTGTACATCTCCACCCTACACGTATCGCTGAAACTCGGGTGCCGCTCGCGAACATCCGCAGCGGGTTAACTATTACCGCAACCGTCCAAAGGGGCAGGTTGCGCATCATGGCTTAAAGGCTTTATTTCCGAGTTATTCACAGCCTTGGAGGCTTTTCTTTCATTGAATAACCCGTCGGACGGCCTCACGTCCCAAATGGGTTGCGTTGGTTGGGGATGGCAGTTTTGGCGATCATCCGCAAACCAGGCCGCTTTTGGCGGCGTTCCCGACTATAGCAGCAATGATTAAGTGCTTCAATTCCATAAAAAATTGTTATGATTGCGTGATGACAAATCCTTCCCCTCCAACCTCCGGCGTCCAGCTGCTCGAGGTTGCGCCGGAACTTGCCGGCCAACGCATCGATAACTTTCTCCGCACCCAGCTTAAAGGCGTGCCCAAGACTTTGATTTACCGGATTTTGCGTAAAGGCGAAGTGCGTGTGAATAAAGGTCGGATCAAGCCCGAATATAAGCTGCAGGCCGGCGACATCATTCGTGTGCCGCCACTGCGCCTGGCTGAGCGCGATGAGCCCGAGCCGCTAGCTCAAGGTCTTTTGCAGCGCCTTGAGGCAGCGATTGTCTATGAAGACAAGGCGCTGATCGTGCTGAACAAGCCGGCCGGCATTGCTGTGCATGGCGGTAGCGGTCTGAATTACGGGGTTATCGAAGCCTTCCGTCAGCTGCGCCCGGATGCCAAGGATCTGGAGCTGGTGCATCGCCTGGATCGTGACACCTCGGGCCTGCTGATGATTGCCAAGAAACGCAGCATGCTACGTCACCTGCATGAAGCCTTGCGTGGCGATGGTGTGGACAAGCGTTATATGGCGCTGGTGCGCGGCCACTGGGCGACGGCGAAAAAACAGGTCAATGCGCCGCTGCTTAAGAGCAATCTGCGTTCCGGTGAGCGCATGGTTGAGGTCAACCCTGAAGGTAAGGAGGCTTTGACCATCTTCCGCGTGCTGCGCCGCTTCGGCGAGTTCGCCACCCTGGTTGAGGCCAAGCCGGTGACCGGGCGTACCCACCAGATTCGTGTACATGCGCAGCATGCCGGGCACTGCATTGCCGGTGACAGCAAGTACGGCGATGACGACTTCACCAAGGAAATTCGCGATCTGGGCGGCAAGCGCCTGTTTCTGCATGCCTATGAGTTGGTTGTGCCGCTGCCTGAGGGTGGTCAGCTCAAGTTTGCCGCGCCGGTCGATGAAATGTGGGCGCGAACCATGGAGCGTCTCGGTGCCTGATTCTCAGATGCGTGATTGTCAGGAGCGTGGCTACCAGCTACTGATCTTCGATTGGGACGGCACCTTGGTCGATTCCATCGGTCGGATCGTTGCGGCGATGCACCTGGCTGCCGATGCCTGTGAGTTGCCGCGCTGCACCGATGATCAGGTGCGCGGCATTATCGGATTGGGTTTGCCTGAGGCGATTCGTTGCCTATATCCGGATATGCACAATGCGCTTCGCGCGCAACGTTTGCGGCAAAGCTACAGCGAAAACTACCTGGCTCTGGAATCCGAGCCGTCGGCGCTGTTCCATGGCGTAGCTGAAGGTTTGGAGGCATTTCGTGCCGAGGGCTATCGTCTGGCGGTGGCGACAGGTAAAGGTCGGCATGGTTTGCAGCGGGTGTTGGCAGATCGCGGCTGGCTGGATTATTTCGACTACAGCCGCTGCGCTGACGAAACGGCGAGCAAGCCGGACCCGCTGATGCTGCATGAAATTCTTGCGCAGAGCGGTGTTGCAGCCAGTCAGGCGCTGATGGTCGGCGACTCGTCCTTCGATCTGTTGATGGCACAACGCGCTGGCATGGATTGTGTGGCGGTCGGTTATGGCGCGCAGCCGTTGCAGGCGCTGCGTGCGTGTCAGCCAACACTGGCAATAGAATGTTTTACCGAGTTGCGCGCCTGGCTGGGTCGGCGTGCGTCTAATCAGTCAGTTTGAGGTGGTTTTGCATGGCAGATGAATGGAAAGCGTCGGCAGCGGCTGATAGTGACGGAAAAAGCTGGCAGCTGCTGGAAAAAACCCTGCTGGCCGGTGTGCAGGAGCAGCGGCGCGCGCGTCGCTGGGGGATTTTCTTCAAGCTGCTGACCTTCATTTATATCTTCGGCGCGCTGGCGTTGTTCTCGCCCATGCTGGCGATGAAAAAGGGCGCGACCACCGGTAGTCATACTGCAGTGATCGAAGTGCGCGGGATGATTGCTGATCAGGAGTCGGCCAGTGCCGACAATATCGTCAGCAGTCTGCGTGCGGCGTTTGAGGATACCAATACCAAGGGTGTGATTCTGCGCATCAATAGCCCGGGCGGCAGTCCGGTGCAGTCGGGCTACATCTATGACGAAATTCGGCGTCTGCGCACCGAATATCCCGCGATCAAGCTGTATGCGGTGATTACTGATCTGGGGGCTTCGGGTGCTTATTACATCGCCAGTGCGGCTGATGAGATCTATGCCGACAAGGCCAGTCTGGTTGGCTCCATCGGTGTAACGGCGGCCACCTTCGGCTTTGTTGGGGTGATGGAGAAGCTGGGTGTGGATCGCCGTGTGTATACCTCTGGTGAGCACAAGGCATTTCTCGACCCGTTCCAGCCACAAAAGGCTGAAGAAACCAAGTTCTGGCAGGGTGTGCTGGAAACCACTCATCGCCAGTTTATTGCCAGCGTCAAGCAGGGTCGTGGTGAGCGCTTGAAGGATGCCGAGCATCCTGAGTTGTTCTCGGGCTTGGTCTGGTCGGGCGAGCAGGCCTTGCAGTTGGGTTTGATCGATGCGCTGGGCAATACCAGCTATGTGGCGCGGGAAGTGGTTGGTGAGAAAAACATTGTTGACTTCACCGTGAAGGAGTCGCCATTTGATCGTTTCGCGAAAACCCTGGGCGCCAGCATGGCTGAGCGTATTGCCCTGTGGATGGGCTTTCAGGGCCCGGCGCTGCGCTAGCGCTTGAGTCTGCTGAAGGCGAGCCCGGTCATTGATCGGGTTTGTTGCTTTTAGGGGATGTCGATACCGCTGGCCAGTAGCATGTCTACTAGGCGAATCAGTGGTAGGCCGATCAGGCTGTTGCTGTCACTGCCTTCGGTGCTGCGAAACAGGCTGATGCCCAGGCCTTCGGCCTTGAAGCTGCCGGCGCAGTCGAAGGGTTGTTCGGTGGTCAGGTAGCGCATGATTTGCGCTTCGCTGAGTGGGCGGAAATTCACCGTGAAGGGGATGCAGTCGGTTTGCTGCTGGCCGGTGGCGCTGTTAAGTAGGGTGAGGCCGGTTAGAAAGGTCACGCTATTGCCGCTGGCGGCCAGTAATTGTTCGCGGGCGCGCTCAAGGGTGTGTGGTTTGCCGAGGATCTGCGTGCCGAGTACCGCGACCTGGTCTGAGCCGATGATCAGGTGCTGGGAGTGGGTTGCGCTGAGTGCCTGGGCTTTTTCCAATGACAGGCGGCGCACCAAGGTGTCTGCGTCCTCATCGGGGCGCCGTGTTTCATCGATGTGCGGGGCGCTCCAGGTAAAGGGCAGGCGCAGGCGGGTGAGCAGTTCGCGGCGGTAGGGTGAGCTGGAGGCGAGCACCAGAGGCAGCACGGCGATTTCCTTCTATATAGGAGTTTGCAGAGGATGGGCGATTCTAGCTGTCGGCCCATATGCTGGACAGGCCGAATTTCCTTTGACAGCGGCGGGTTGCATCCCTAAAATGCGCCGCCTATGTCAAATGGCCCGATTCCACCTCACGTTGATCCGCGCAAATTAGCCGATCGCAGTGCCACCCTTGAAGGTGAGCTGCAACTGTCAGATTTGCAGCGACTCTGCGGCCCGCTTGCCGATAACCAAGGCATGGTGCGTACGAAGTTCTTCTTCGAGCGCGACGAGCGCAATGCTGTAGTTTTTCACAGCGAGCTTGAGGTTGAAGTCAAGATGGTTTGCCAGCGTTGTCTGGAGCTGGTCACTTTGCCGATCCATAGCGCGTGTGATTATGCTGTGGTGAAAGAGGGTGCGAATACCCAGTCAGTGCCGCAAGGCTATGACGTGATTGAGTTGGGTGAAGACCCATTGGATCTGCTGGCGCTGGTTGAGGAGGAGCTTCTGCTTGCCTTGCCCATTGTCCCGGCTCATGACCCTAAAGATTGCCAGCAGCCGACCGGCCTCGAAGAGCCCGAGTCGAGCGAGGACGAGGTAACGCGGTCCAACCCGTTCAGTGTATTGGCGCAGTTAAAGCGTGACCCAAACGTTTAGGAGTTAATTAGTTATGGCTGTTCAGCAGAACAAAAAATCCCGTTCCGCCCGTGACATGCGTCGTTCGCACGATGCTCTCGAGGCCAGCACTCTGTCGGTCGAGAAAACCACCGGTGAAATCCACCTGCGTCACCACGTATCGCCAGAAGGCGTTTACCGTGGTCGTAAAGTGATCGACAAGGGCGCTGACGAGTAAATCTTGTCCGCTCCGATCATCGCGATTGATGCAATGGGTGGGGACTTCGGTCCCCACTGCATTGTTCCAGCCTGCATCTCTTGCCTGGCTGAATACCCTTCGTTGCACCTGGTCCTCGTCGGCCAATCCTCTCTGCTTGAATCCCTGATTGCTCGCTATCCCGGCGTTGATCGTGCACGTCTGCGCGTTGAGCATGCTGGCGAAATTATCACCATGGACGAACGGCCAGCGCAGGCGCTGCGTGGCAAGCCAGATTCGTCGATGCGTATCAGTCTTGAATTGCTGCGCAGTGGTGCGGCGCAGGCCTGCGTCAGTGCTGGTAATACCGGCGCGCTGATGGCGCTGTCGCGCTACGTACTGAAAACTCTGCCCGGCATTGATCGTCCGGCCATGGTCACGGCCATTCCGACGCAGGCGGGCTTTTGTCATCTGCTCGATCTGGGTGCCAATGTCGATTGCAGTGCCGAGCACCTTTACCAGTTTGCCGTGATGGGCTCGGTTACCGCTGAGGCGTTGGGTACGGTGCGTCCGCGCGTGGCGCTGCTGAACGTGGGTACTGAAGACATCAAGGGCAACCAGCAGGTCAAGTTGGCGGCCAGTCTGCTGCAGCAGGCGGAAGGCTTGAACTACATCGGCTTTGTCGAGGGTGATGGGTTGTATCGCGGTGAGGCCGATGTGGTGGTGTGCGACGGGTTTGTCGGCAATATCCTGCTCAAGTCCAGCGAAGGCCTGGCGGCAATGATTGCCGGGCGGATTGAGGCGCTGTTCAAATCCAGCCTGGCTGCGCGTCTGGTGGGTACTTTGGCGTTACCGCTGTTGCGGCGCTTGCAGGGTGAGTTGGCCCCGGCACAGCACAATGGTGCGAGTTTTGTCGGGCTGCAGGGCATTGTGGTGAAAAGCCATGGTGCGGCCGGGCCTGATGGTTTTAAAAGCGCTATTCGCCGAGCATTGCGGGAGATTGAAGAAAATCTGCCGCAGCGTTTGCATGGTCGCCTGGGTGAACACCTGCTTTAGAATGTGACCGCAGCGAACAGCCTGTCATCCAACTGTCAGTTTCTTGCGCTTGGCTAGGCTGAGCGCGTAATACCGACGATCACGATCATTAGGAACAGGTTTCCATGTCTGCATCTCTCGCATTCGTCTTTCCGGGTCAGGGTTCCCAGTCGCTGAGCATGCTCGCCGAGCATGGTGCACAACGACCGCTGATTCTCGAAACCTTCGCCGAGGCTTCCGAAGCCCTTGGTTATGACCTCTGGGCGCTGACCCAGCAAGGTCCTGAAGAGCAACTCAACCAAACTGACAAAACCCAGCCGGCGATTCTCACTGCCTCTGTTGCGTTGTGGCGCGCCTGGCTTGCCGAGAGCGCCGCGCGACCGGCTTTTGTTGCTGGCCACAGCCTGGGTGAATACTCGGCGTTGGTAGCGGCGGGCAGCTTGTCGCTGGCTGCTGCGGTCAAGCTGGTGGAGCATCGCGGTCAGCTGATGCAGCAGGCGGTTCCAGCCGGGCAGGGCGGCATGGCGGCGATTCTCGGCCTGGAAGATGCTGATGTATTGGCTGCCTGTGCCGAAGCTGCGCAGGGTGAAGTGGTCAGTGCGGTGAATTTCAATGCGCCGGGCCAGGTGGTGATCGCCGGCGGTGCGGCTGCCGTCGAGCGCGCGATTGAGGCGTGCAAGGCGCGTGGTGCCAAGCGTGCGATGCCGCTGCCGGTTAGCGTGCCGTCGCATTGCGCGCTGATGCGCCCTGCGGCTGAGCGCTTTGCCGAAGCAGTAGCGGCAATTGACTGGCAGGCTCCGCAAATCGCTTTGGTACAGAACGTCAGCGCTGCGGCAGTGACCGATCTGGAAGGGCTCAAGCGTGACCTGCTGGCTCAGCTGTACAGCCCGGTGCGTTGGGTCGAGTCGATCGTCTGCCTGTCTGCGCAAGGCGTGACGGATCTGGTCGAGTGCGGTCCGGGCAAGGTGTTGTCTGGTTTGAACAAGCGCTGCGTCAAAGGCATCAATACCCATAACCTGGACACCCCGGACGCTTTCGCTGCTGCGAACGCGGCCCTGGTCTGATTAAGGAGAAACGTTATGAGCCTGCAAGGTAAAGTTGCATTGGTTACCGGCGCGAGCCGTGGCATTGGCCAGGCGATTGCCCTGGAGCTGGGGCGTCAGGGTGCGGTGGTTATCGGTACCGCCACGTCCGCTTCGGGCGCTGAGCGTATCGCGGAAACTCTGAAAGCCAATGGCATTGAAGGGGCGGGCCTGGTGCTGGATGTCAGCGACAGCGAGTCGGTCGCCAGCACCCTTGAACATATCCAGCAACATCTTGGTCAGCCGTTGATTCTGGTCAATAACGCCGGCATCACCCGCGATAACCTGATGCTGCGGATGAAGGATGACGAGTGGTTCGATGTCATCAACACCAACCTGAGCAGCCTGTACCGTCTGACCAAGGCGGTGCTGCGCGGCATGACCAAGGCGCGCTACGGGCGCATCATTAATATCGGTTCGGTAGTGGGTGCCATGGGCAACGCTGGGCAGGTCAACTACGCAGCTGCCAAGGCTGGTCTTGAAGGTTTTGGTCGTGCATTGGCGCGTGAAGTGGGTTCGCGGGCGATTACCGTGAACGCCGTGGCACCGGGCTTTATCGACACTGATATGACCCGTGAATTGCCGGAAGCGCAGCGTGATGCGCTGCTGACTCAGATTCCGTTGGGCCGTTTGGGGCAGGCCGAAGAGATCGCAAAAGTGGTCGCTTTCCTCGCTTCTGATGGCGCGGCTTACGTCACAGGCGCTACTATCCCTGTGAACGGCGGGATGTACATGAGCTGAATGTGACGGATGGCTTCAGAAAACTGTCATAGATGCTGTCTAAAATCCGTTATAAAGCTGCAACAGGTTTGTAGGCAGGTCGTTGAAGTGTTTGTGGGGCACCCCGGCATTCAGCTTGAAATGCTAAAAACCCTTTCTATACACTTGGCCGCAGAACAGTGGCCAAGATTTGTCCCATTAGGAGTGAGAACAACGTATGAGCACCATCGAAGAACGCGTCAAGCAGCGCTTCCTTCGTTGAAGACCTGGGTGCCGACTCTCTTGACACCGTTGAGCTGGTGATGGCTCTCGAGGAAGAATTCGAGACCGAGATCCCGGACGAACAAGCCGAGAAGATCACCACCGTTCAGGAAGCGATCGACTACGTTACCGCTCACGCGTAAAACGTAATCGTCGGATCCCGACTCGGAAAAGCCGCACTCCCTTCATCAGGCGTGCGGCTTTTCTTTAAGCGCTTTCCAGGCGTTGATAACTAGAAAAGGAGATTGCTGTGTCGCGTAGACGCGTCGTGGTTACCGGTATGGGCATGCTGTCGCCATTGGGTAACGATGTGCCGAGTAGCTGGCAGGGCATTTTGGCTGGCCGCAGTGGCATTGGCCTGCTTGAGCACATGGATCTTTCCGCTTTTTCCACGCGTTTTGGTGGCGCGGTAAAGGGCTTCAACGTCGAGGAATACTTGTCCGCCAAAGAGGCGCGCAAGCTCGATCTGTTTATCCAGTACGGCCTCGCTGCCAGCTTTCAGGCGGTGCGCAGCTCTGGCCTGGAAGTCACCGACGCTAACCGTGAACGTATCGGTGTGGCCATGGGCTCCGGTATCGGCGGCCTGACCAATATCGAAAACAACTGCAAATCGCTGCATGAGCAAGGGCCGCGGCGCATCTCGCCGTTCTTCGTGCCTGGCTCGATCATCAATATGATTTCCGGCTTTCTGTCGATCCATCTGGGGCTGCAGGGGCCTAACTACGCTATCGCCACGGCCTGTACCACCGGCACGCATTGCATCGGCATGGCTGCGCGCAACATCATGTACGGCGAGGCCGATGTAATGGTTGCAGGCGGCGCCGAAATGGCCGCCTGCGGTCTGGGTATGGGCGGCTTCGGTGCTGCCCGTGCGCTGTCGACCCGCAATGACGAGCCGGCCAGGGCCAGCCGTCCGTGGGACAAAGATCGCGATGGCTTCGTGCTCTCCGATGGCGCTGGCGCGCTGGTGCTGGAAGAATTGGAGCACGCCAAGGCGCGTGGCGCGACCATCCATGCCGAGTTGATCGGCTTTGGTATGAGCGGCGATGCTTACCACATGACCTCGCCACCGGAAGATGGCGCAGGCGCTGCGCGCTGCATGACCAATGCCCTGCGCGATGCTGGCGTGAATCCTGATCAGATGCAGTACATCAACGCCCATGGCACCTCGACCTCGGCCGGTGACAAAGCCGAAGTGGCGGCGGTGAAGTCGGTATTCGGCGAGCACGCTTACAAGCTGGCGGTCAGCTCGACCAAATCCATGACCGGCCACCTGCTTGGCGCGGCCGGTGCGGTGGAGGCGATCTTCAGCATCCTAGCGCTGCGTGATCAGGTGGCGCCGCCCACCATCAACCTGGATAACCCGGACGAAGGCTGTGATCTGGACTTCGTTGCGCATCAGGCCAAGGCCATGGCACTGGACGTAGTGCTGTCCAACTCCTTTGGCTTTGGTGGCACCAACGGCTCGCTGGTGTTCCGCCGGTTCGCCGGTTGATGCTGAGCTGGGTTGATGGTCAGCCGGCCGAGCTGCTGTCCATCAAGGATCGCGGCCTGGCCTACGGCGATGGGTTATTTGAGACCATCGCCGTAAATGCCGGGCAGCCGGTTCTGCTGGAACGCCATCTGACCCGGTTGGCCGAAGGCTGTGTACGGCTGAAAATTCCTTTCGATCTAGCCGTCGTGCGTGCCCAGTTGCTGGCCTTTAGTCAGCAGCTGGGTGACGGGGTGGCCAAACTCATCCTCACTCGGGGCGACGGGCAGCGTGGTTATGCGCCGTCCCAGGCCGCCCAGCCCCTCGTGATACTGCAGGCGGCTGCAAAACCGATTTATCCCGCAGCCTATGCCGAGCAAGGAGTACGCCTGTTTGCCTGCGCTACGCGTTTGGCCGAGCAGCCGCTGCTGGCGGGCCTGAAGCATCTCAATCGACTGGAGCAGGTGCTGGCACGTAGCGAGTGGCAGGACGCCGAACATGCCGAGGGCCTGATGCTGGATGCCAGCGGTCGGGTGATCGAGGGCGTTTACAGCAACCTGTTGCTGGTCAGTGGCGGCGTGCTGATTACCGCTGACCTGTCGCGTTGTGGGGTGGCTGGTGTGATGCGCGCTGAGTTGCTGGCCCAGGCGGCCGCGCTTGGGATTGAGTGTCAGGTACGCGATATCAGTTACGCCGAGTTGCTGGCGGCGGACGAAGTCATGCTGTGCAACAGCGTCTATGGCGTGTGGCCAGTTCGCGCTTTGCTCGCACACGACTGGCCGGTCGGCCCGCTCACCCGTAAACTGCAGGCCATTGCCCGCGATCTACTGGACTGCTGATTCGTGATACGCAAAATTTTGCTGCTGCTGGAAGGCGGTGTGTTGCTGGCTGGCCTGCTGGTTGCGTTTGTCGCCTGGCAACAACACACGGCGCTGCATCAGCCGCTGAACCTGACTGAAGAGTACCTGGTGGATGTGCCGGCAGGCGCGACGCCGGGTGGTGTGCTCAATCGCCTTGAGGCCGATGGCATCCTCGATCAGGCCTTCTGGCTGCGCCTTTACTGGCGCTTCAATCTGCGTAATCAACCGCTGCACAGTGGCGAGTATCGCCTGACTCCCGGTGCTACAGCGCTGGATATGCTCGGCCAATGGCGACGCGGTGAAGTGCTGCAATACAACCTGACGCTGGTTGAAGGCTGGAATTTCCGCCAGGTGCGCGCGGCGTTGGCGCGTGAAACACGCCTTGAGCTGACCCTGAGCGAGCTGAGCGATGCCGAACTGATGAAGGCGCTTGGTCTGCCGGGCCTGAACCCGGAAGGGCGTTTCTTCCCCGATACCTACAGTTTTGTGCGTGGCATGAGCGATCTTGATTTGCTCAAGCAGGCCCATGCACGACTGGAGCAGGTGCTGGCTGAAGAATGGGCGCAGCGCGCCAAGGACTTGCCTTACAAAGAGCCTTATGACGCGCTGATCATGGCTTCGATGATTGAGAAGGAAACTGGCGTGCCGCAAGAGCGTGGCGAGATTGCCGGGGTATTTGTGCGGCGTCTGCGCATCGGTATGCGTCTGCAGACTGACCCAACGGTGATCTACGGCATGGGCGAACGCTACAACGGCCGCATCACTCGCAACGACCTGCGCGAGCCGACGCCCTACAACACCTACACCATCGATGGCATGCCGCCGACGCCCATCGCCCTGGTCGGTCGTGAGGCGATTCATGCGGCGCTCAACCCGGTGGCCGGCAGCAGCCTGTATTTCGTCGCCCGTGGCGATGGCAGTCACGTATTTTCCAACACCCTGGAACAGCACAATCGCGCCGTGCGTGAGTATCAGCTCAAGCGCCGCGCGGACTATCGTTCGAGCCCGGCCCCAGTCGCGCCCAATAATCAGTAAGGACAGCCTGTGAGCGGTTTGTTTATCACCCTGGAAGGCCCAGAAGGCGCAGGCAAGAGCACCAACCGAGACTACCTGGCCGAGCGCTTGCGCGAGCAGGGTATCGATGTGCTGCTGACCCGTGAGCCGGGCGGCACGCCGTTGGCTGAGCGGGTGCGCGAACTGCTGTTGGCGCCCAGTGATGAGCCGATGGCGGCTGATACCGAGCTGCTGCTGGTGTTTGCCGCGCGTGCCCAGCACTTGGCGCAGGTGATTCGTCCGGCCCTGGCGCGCGGCGCTGTTGTGCTCTGTGATCGCTTTACCGATGCAACTTATGCCTACCAGGGCGGCGGTCGGGGGCTCTCCGAGGTGCGTATCGCCTTGTTGGAAGAGTTCGTGCAGGGGGCGTTACGCCCGGATCTGACCCTGATATTCGACTTGCCGGTCGAAGTGGGGCTGGCCCGCGCTGCGGCGCGCGGTCGGCTGGATCGCTTCGAGCGGGAAGGCCGGCAGTTCTTCGACGCCGTACGTCAGACCTATCTGCGCCGCGCCGCCGAGCAGCCGCAGCGCTACCGCATTCTGGATGCCGCGCAATCCTTGAGCGAGGTGCAGCAGGCATTGGATCAGCTGCTGCCACAACTGCTGGAGCTGCAGCGTGGCTGACGCTTACCCCTGGCAGGATTCGCTTTGGCAACAACTGGCTGGCCGTAGCCAGCATGCTCACGCTTACCTGCTGCACGGCCCCGCCGGCATCGGCAAGCGCGCGCTGGCTGAGCGGCTGATGGCGCGCCTGCTGTGTCAGCAGCCCGCTGGCCTGGATGCCTGTGGCCAGTGCAAGTCCTGTCATCTGCTGGCGGCCGGCACCCATCCGGATAACTACATTCTGGAGCCGGAAGAGGCCGATAAGGCGATCAAGGTCGACCAGGTGCGTGAGCTGGTCAGTTTTGTGGTGCAGACTGCGCAACTGGCCGGGCGCAAGGTGGTACTGGTCGAGCCGACCGAGTCGATGAACGTCAACGCCGCCAACGCCCTGCTGAAAAGCCTGGAAGAGCCGTCCGGCAATACCGTGTTGCTGTTGATCAGCCACCAGCCCAGTCGCCTGTTGCCGACGGTGAAAAGCCGCTGCGTGCAGCAGGCCTGTCCGCTGCCAAGCGAGGCCATAAGCCTGGCATGGCTGGCGCAGGCCTTGCCAGGCTGTAGCGCCGAAGAACATAACGAGTTGCTGTTTCTTGCCGCCGGCTCGCCGTTGGCGGCGGTGAAGATGCATGAGCAGGGCGTTATCGCCCAGCGTGCGCAGGTGGTTGAGGGGGTGAAGAAGCTGCTCAAACAGCAGATTGCGCCCAGCCAGCTGGCCGAAAGCTGGAATGCGGTGTCCCTGCAGTTGCTGTTCGACTGGTTCTGTCAGTGGTCGCAGCTGATGCTGCGCTACCAACTGACCCGCGATGAAAACGGCCTCGGGCAAGCCGATATGCGCAAGGTGGTGCAGTACCTGGCGGAGAAAACCCCTCAGCCGAAAGTGCTGAACATGCAGGATTGGTTGCTGGCGCAGCGTCAGAAAGTCCTCGGCAAGGCTAACCTTAACCGTGTCTTGCTTCTCGAAGCCTTGCTGGTGCAGTGGGCAAGCTTGCCCGGACCGGGCTAGAATCGGCCATTAAGTGAATAAAATCAGGAATGCCGCATGAGTCTGCCTCCTAACTTGGGCCCGCGTAACGGAATTTTGTCGCTGACGATCAAGGACAAATCCGTGCTTTATGCCGCTTACATGCCCTTTATCAAGAACGGCGGCCTGTTTATTCCAACCAACAAGAGCTACAAGCTCGGCGATGAAGTGTTCATGCTGCTCAACCTGATGGATGAGCCGGAAAAGATTCCAGTCGCCGGCAAGGTTGTCTGGATCACCCCCAAGGGCGCTCAGGGCAACCGCGCCGCTGGCGTAGGCGTGCAGTTCAATGATGGCGACAACACCGCGCGCAACAAGATTGAAACCTACCTGGCCGGTGCGCTGACTTCGGATCGCCCGACGCACACCATGTAAGTGGTTTTTCCTCCGTACTACGGTGCCCGCTCTGCGGCACCGATTCTCAAGTGATTGTTCCTCATGTTGGTTGATTCCCACTGTCATCTTGACCGCCTCGATTTGGCCGCCCATGGCGGATCGCTCGACGCGGCGCTGGATGCTGCGCGCGCGCGCGGCGTTGGTCATTTTCTGTGCATCGGCGTCAGTGCCGACAATGCCGCCGCGGTCAAAGGTCTGGCTGAGCGCTATGCCGATGTCGATTGCTCGGTCGGTGTGCACCCGCTGGACCTTGAGCCGGGCGCGGCTCCAGCGCTGGACTGGCTGCTCGGTGAGCTGAATCACCCGCAGGTGGTGGCCATCGGCGAAACCGGCCTGGATTATCACTACGAGCCGGAGTCTGCGGAACTGCAGCAGGCATCCTTCCGTTTGCACCTGGATGCGGCGCGGATTACCGGCAAACCGGTGATCGTGCATACCCGCGAGGCGCGTGCCGACACCCTGGCGCTGCTGCGTGAAGCGGCGTTGCCGCAGGCCGGCGTGCTGCACTGCTTTACCGAAGACTGGGAAATGGCCAAGGCCGCGCTGGATATCGGCTTTTATATCTCGCTGTCCGGCATTGTTACCTTCCGCAATGCCGACGCGCTGCGTGAAGTGGCGCGCCAGGTGCCAGCTGATCGCTTGCTGGTGGAAACCGACTCGCCTTACCTGGCGCCCATCCCGCATCGCGGCAAGCCGAACCTGCCCGAGTACGTACGTGATGTGGCCGAATACCTGGCGGTGTTGCGCGGTGTGAGCTTCGAGCAATTGGCCGAACAGACCACCGCCAATTTCAAACGCCTATTCCCGCTGGCTCGGGTGGCTTGATCAAGCTTTCCTGAAAAGTTGAACACAAAAAAAACCCGGGCTCTGGGGGATGAGACCGGGTTAAGACCATTAGGAGTAAATCAAGGTACGCGGTCCACGGTACCTTGCCTGGCGGGGCGCTTGGGGGATACGCCGCACACCAGTACTGCTCAGTATTGGTGAAGATTGGCGAACGTCCAGGCCGTTTACCAGCATTCTTAAACGGATTTGGAATACAGAGTGCGCTGCTGAGTCCTCAAGCAGTCGCCAGCTGCCGCAGCAGCGCCAGCGTCTCTTCAATAACGCTGGGTTCGCTGTAGAAGTGCGGCGACAGGCGGATGCCTGCACCGCGCTGCGCGCAGATCACTTGCTGCTGTTTCAGCTGACTGAACAAGGCCGAGTTGTCCCAACCATCCAAGCTGAAAGTCAGGATGCCGGCGCGCTGCTGACGCTCCACAGCGCTGTGCAGGTGCGCGCCAGGGATTTTCCCCAGCCCATCGAGCAGCCACTGCACGCGCTCCTGCAGGGCACTTTCGACCGCAGTCATACCCACTTCTTCCAGCAGCGACAGGCTGGCCTCCAGGGCCATGGCGCCGAGCATGTTCGGGCTGCCGCATTCAAAACGCCGGGCGCTGCGGGCGGGCTCCCAGCTGGTGCGCTGGTAGTCGCCGGCATGCTCGAGCATATGCCAGCCGTATTCATGCAACTTGAGTTGTGCACGCAGATCGCTGCGGCAGTAGAACACCCCTAGCCCTTCCGGGCCGAGCAACCATTTGTGCCCATCGGCCATGGCAAAGGCGCACTGGCTGGCCTGCACGTCGAAGGGCAGGGCACCGAGCTGCTGGATCGCATCGATGCACAGCAGCACGCCGCGCGCCTGGCAGCCCTGGCCTAGGCGCGGCAGATTCAAGCGCAGGCCGCTGGCGTACTGTACGGCGCTGATCGCCATTAGCCGGGTGCGCGGCCCGCAGGCGGCAAGCAGAGCTGTTTCGGCATCGCCCTGGTGCAGATTGACCTGCACCACCTCGACGCCCTGCGGGGCGAGCGCTTCCCAGACAATTCGGTTGGAGGGGAATTCTTCATCGCTGATCACCACTTGATCGTCTGGCCGCCAATCCAGGCCGAAGGCGACGAAGGACAAGGCTTCAGAGGTGTTTTTCACCAGGGCGATATCGCTATGGGAAGGCGCGTTGAGCAAACGCTGCAGGCGCTCGCGCAGACGCCGCTCGACCCGCAACCAGGCTGGGTAGTCGCGCGCACCGGTTTGTGCGTTTTCGATGGCAAAGCGGCTGACTGCATCGACGGCCCGTTGTGGCCAGGGGGAAACGGCTGCGTGGTTCAGATAACGCAGGCCGGGAAGTTGCGGAAACTCGTCATGAACTGCGTACATGGTCGGATGATCCGTGCAATTTGCCGTTAGTTAGGCATAATACGCGCCTTCGTTTTTTTGACCCCGTAGTCCTTTTATGCATAAAGAACCCCGCAAGGTCCGTGAGTTTCGCCGCCGCGAACAGGAAATTCTCGACACAGCACTGAAACTCTTCCTCGACCAGGGTGAAGACAGCGTGACTGTGGAGATGATTGCCGACACGGTTGGTATTGGCAAAGGCACCATCTACAAACACTTCAAATCCAAGGCGGAAATCTACCTGCGCCTGATGCTCGACTACGAGCGCGATCTCAACGAGTTGCTGCACTCGGCCGATGTCGACCGGGACAAGGAAGCGCTGTCGCGCGCCTACTTCGAGTTCCGCATGCGCGACCCGCAGCGCTACCGCCTGTTTGACCGCCTGGAAGAGAAGGTGGTCAAGGGCAATCAAGTGCCGGAGATGGTCGAGCAGCTGCACAAGATCCGCGCCTCCAACTTCGAGCGTCTGACCCAACTGATCAAGGGTCGCATCGCCGAAGGCAAGCTGGAAGACGTGCCGCCGTACTTCCATTACTGCGCTGCCTGGGCATTGGTGCACGGCGCTGTGGCGCTGTACCACTCGCCGTTCTGGAGCAACGTGCTGGAAGATCAGGAAGGCTTCTTCCAGTTCCTCATGGATATCGGCGTGCGCATGGGCAACAAACGCAAGCGTGAGGGTGACACCCCGGCCAGCTGAGGTATTCAGCGCGTGGATAAGCAATCTGCTGCGTTGGTGGCGCCCCTATACTCGGCGCCTACCTTTGCTGGAGACGTGCATGATCGTTGACCGCCAGGGCCGGCGCTTTCGCAATCTGCGCGTCAGCCTGACCGCCGCTTGCAACTATGCCTGCACCTACTGTGTGCCGGACGGCAAACGTCTGGTGGCTGCGCAGGATGAGTTATCCGCCGAGGCCATGCTGCGCGGCGTGGCCTATCTGATCGAAGCCGCTGGCATCGAACGGTTGCGCATCACTGGTGGTGAGCCGCTGGTCAGCCCCAAGCTCGAGGTTTTTCTGCGCGGCGTCAGCCAGCTCGGCTTGGTCGATATCAGCCTGACCAGCAACGGTCAGTTGTTGACGCGCAAACTGCCGTTGTTGCTCGAGTGCGGCATCCGCCGTTTGAATATTTCCTTGGATACCCTCGACGCGGCGGCATTCCGCACGATTGCCCGTGGCGGCGATCTGGCGACGGTGCTCGATGGCCTGCAGCAGGCGCGGGCGGCGGGGATGCAGATCAAGGTCAATATGGTGCCGTTGCGCGGGCAGAACCTTGATCAGGTGCTGCCGCTGCTCGACTACTGCCTGGCCAATGGCTTCGAGCTGCGCTTTATCGAGCTGATGCGCATGGGCCACCTAGCCCGCGACGGCAACGGTTTTCAGCGTCAGTTTATCGGTATGCCCGAGCTGTTGGCGCTGATCGGCAGCCGCTACGACTATGTCCAGGCCCATGCTGCACTGGACGCCACCGCGCTGCGTTACGCCATCCCCGGTGTTGGCCATTTCGGCGTGATCGCCAATGAAAGCGTGCCGTTCTGCCGCACCTGTTCGCGCCTGCGCCTGTCCTCGACCGGCTGGCTGCATGGTTGCCTGTCCTCAAGCAATCGCCACTACATCGGCGACCTGCTCGACAAGCCGCGCCATCAGGCATTACCTGCGCTGCAGGGCCTGTTGGTCAAGGCGCTGGGCGATAAGCAGGCTGTAGCGTTCTCCGGTGGCGCGACCGTGATGAAGATTATTGGCGGCTAAGACCGCCGTTTGCCTTGAGTGAAGAGCATGCAAGATTTCCCCATTAGCTATATCGAACCGGTGTTCCGCCCACCCAGTGAAGCCCATTCGCTGATTCTGCCGGTGACCAATGGCTGCTCCTGGAATAAGTGCACGTTCTGCGAATGTACACTCAGGAACAGAAGAAATTCCGCGCCCGTGATGAGGCGCAGGTGCTTGAAGAGATTCGCCTGACCGGCGAGCGGATGATCGTGCAGCGGGTGTTTCTGGCTGACGGTGATGCCCTGGTGCTGCCGACGCGGCGTCTGTTGACCATTCTGCAGGCTATTCGCGAGCACATGCCGGAAGTCGAGCGGGTGTCGAGTTATTGTCTGCCGCGCAACCTGCGCAAGAAGTCTGTAGATGAGCTCAAGGAGCTGGCCGATGCCGGCCTGCGTATGGCGTATGTCGGCTGCGAGTCGGGTGATGACGAGGTACTGGCACGGGTCAATAAAGGCGAGACTTACGAGTCCAGCCTGAGTGCGCTGGATAAGCTTGGTCAGGCCGGCATCACTCGCTCGGTAATGATCCTCAATGGCCTGGGCGGCACAACCCTGAGTGAGCAGCACGCGGATAACTCGGCGCGCCTGATGAATGAGGCGCAGCCGGAATTTCTCTCGACCCTGGTGGTGAGTTTTCCCCAGGGTGAAGCGCGGTTTCGCCAGGGTTTTGCTGACTTTCAGGCGCTCAATCAGCAGCAGTTATTTGTCGAGGTGGAGCGTTTGCTAAGTGGCCTCGAGCTGCGCGATACGGTGTTTCGCAGTGATCATGCCTCCAATTATCTGGTGCTTAAGGGCACTCTCGGTGCTGACAAGCAGCGTTTGCTGGCGCAGGTGCGGCAGGCTATCGAGCAGCCGCAACAGGCGCGGTTACGTCAGGAGTGGCAGCGCGGCCTTTGATGCGCAGCAGGTGGCGTGAAATCTGCATCTAGGCGCTATCCGCCGGTTTTTTGTCACCGGCTGCGGGAGAGGCATGATGCGTAGTCTGTTGCTGATAATGAGTGTGTTGCTGCTGGGCGGCTGCATGAAGGCCAGTGATCTGGCAGATGAGGCGATTTATCAATTGCGCGATGTCGGCGTGCTTGACCATAGCCAGACACGCCGCGCCAGCCCTTGGCGCTTGCAGGCCGATTCGTTCATTTATATCGCTCAAGGTCATTTTGTGCCGCCGGGCTCAGCCTATCCACGGCCCAATGTGGTGGCGGAGGAGGCCTACAAGGGCTTTATCGAGTATTTCCCCATGGTGCGTCGCGCCAAGGCGCCATTGGGCCTGGAAGAGTCGCTCGCCGAGGCCCGCGAGGCCGGTGCGCATTACCTGCTGTACAGCCGCTTTGCCTATGCCGATGACCGGATCGGTACGGTGGAGGAATGGGAGGATCAGGAGGCGCTGGATCGTCTGGGTACCGATCGCGGGGTGATTCAGTTGATGCTGATCGAGACCAATACTCGTTATTTGGTCGATACCACGCGCATTCGTAGTCGCGGAGGCTTCCTCACGCTTTATGATGCCAAGCCTGAGGACCTGATCGGTCCGGCGCTGCAGGATTACGCGCGGCGTTTATTGGGCTTGGGGCGTTGATTGATGACTGATACAGGCAAAGCCGGCGACCTGCTGGCGCAGATACCCAAAGGTGAGGGCAAAGGCTTGCCGCCTGTGCACCTGTGGAACCCGGAGTTCTGCGGTGATATCGACATGCGCATCGCCCGCGACGGCACCTGGTACTACCTGGGTACGCCGATTGGCCGCAAGCCGATGGTTAAACTGTTCTCCACCATTATTCGCCGCGATGGCGATAAATACGTGCTGGTGACGCCGGTGGAGATGCTCGGCATCCAGGTCGATGATGCGCCGTTCGTGGCGGTCACCTTGCAGGTGGAGGGTGAGGGCGAGGCGCAGGTGCTGCGCTTTGTCACCAATGTTGAGGATGAGGTGGTGGCCGGTAGCGAGCATCCGCTACGGGTTGAGCTGGACGCCCTGACCGAGGAGCCGGCGCCCTACGTGCATGTGCGGACTAATCTCGAGGCGCTGATCCATCGCAATGTGTTTTATCAGCTGGTCGAGCTGGCGGTGCCGCGCGAGATCGATGGCAAAACCTGGCTGGGTGTGTGGAGCAGTGGAGAGTTTTTCCCTATCGGGCCGTTGCCGGAATAACAGTACGTAGCCTGGATGAAATCCAGGGGCTCGGCTGGTCGGGTTCAAGATCGGTCCCGGATTGCATCCGGTGTCTAGTCCTGAAATAGGTTTACACCTTTCCAGGTAGGTCAATAGACCTCAAAACGCCCGATGCACAGCATCGGGCGTTTTGTTTTTCAGGGCCATGT
>PGZH01000015.1 GCA_002840155.1 Gammaproteobacteria bacterium HGW-Gammaproteobacteria-13 | reverse complement strand
TTGATGGGTTAGCACCCATCCTACGGTGGTGAGCACAAAGAAATGCCGCTTCCCTGGCAAGGGCGAAGCGGCATTTTTCTTATGTGAACAGCCTTACGCAACTGCGGGGCTTTTTGTTTACCAGCGATAGCCATGGCCGTCGTGCCGGCGGTGCTTATGGCCATGCCAGCGTTTATGGCGCGGCCGTTCCTGCACGTAATACACGGGGGCCGGTTGGTAATAAACCGGCTGGCGTTCGTAGTACACCCGTTGTGGTGGGTAATAGGCCGGTGGCGGCGGGTAGTACTCGCGCGGTGGCGGGGCGTAGACCTGTACGGGGCGGCTTTGGCTGACGATAACGCCGCCAATCACCGCGCCCACCACGGCTCCGGCAATCGCTGCGTCACGGTTGGAGGCCTGCGCTGGGGCCTGGGCAAACAGCGCCAGGCTGGCCAGCAGGCCGGTGATAAGGGGGATACGCGACAGCATGATCGAAACTCCTCTGCAAACCGGTCTTTCCCGGCTTGTAGTTTCGACACTGGCTGTTGCGCGGCATTGCAGGACGCAATGTAAAGCCTGTGTAAAACAGCACGGCCGCGTAAAGCTGATCAGGTGTGTTCGAGACGCTGATGTTTGGCAGTATTGGCGTGCTGGCGGAGCAAAAACAATTCAACCCGCCGCCTTCGCTTCCGCACTTCAGCCTTTGGCCTGGAGCCGGAAGCGCTGAAGCCCCCATTTAAGGAGTCGCTTATGTTGAGCCGCAAAGGATTATTGCTTGTCGCAGCCGCTGGGTTGCTGGCCTGCCACGTTCAGGCCGCGGATGTCACGGTCAAGCTGGGCAGCGCGGAACGCGTCACCCGTTTGTTTGCCTATCCCAATAACTGCAATGTGATCTGCTATCGCGACTGGACGCTGGAGCAGACCGCCGAGCACTACCTGCGTCAGAGCTTGCAGCGTGATGGTTATGCCACCGCCAAGGTCAGCGTGCACCGCGAGCAGCAAGACCTCTACGCCAAATTCACCGAGGTGCCTGAAGGCTACGGTAAACCGCTCGAACAACTGCTGAAGACTGGGGAGCTGGCCTACGCGGGCGCCAAACTGCTTAATAAAGATGGCAAGTGGCAATACAACTGGTCGTTGTTTCTGCCGCTGGGCATGGCGCTGGATAACCGCAAGAGCGTTGAACTGCTGCACTTCCCGCCGGATTACTCGCTGACCCAGGCGCAGGACTATCTGGAGTCGAGCACCACAAACCGTTGGGCCGATCTGCTGACCCAGAATGGCATCAATGCCGCGCAGACACCGGCCTTCCAGACCATCATCGATATTGCCCCGATTGCCGCGCCTGCTAACGCCGGTAGCGCGCTTGAAGGGGTTTACAGCTATTTCAACGCCTACCAGACGCAGATGGTTATGCAGTTGACCGCCGGCGAAGGCGGCCAAACGCTGCCAATGGTGGCCTTTGGCAGCCCGGTGCGCAGCTGGGTTAAGCAGCAGTACGGGGTTTCTGTCGATGTCCTTGGTCTGGCGCAGATCAGCCCTGCCGCCGGGCAGCAAGTGGCCGTGCTCGGCGCCAACCACCCCAGCTACATCTGGTATGCCGCTGACCCGGAAAACTACGACGGCGATCAGCAGAAAGCCGATGCTGCCGGCCTAAAAGTCATGGGGCAGGATCTCAGTGCGGCTTGCTGGCAGGCACGGATGGGCGAACAGCCCAACCAGGACGCGAGCCCAGTGCTGAGCAGCTGCAGCGAGAAATGGCAGGTCACTGACAAGCTGCAAACCTGCGAGCTGTTCTACACCTCGGTGCGCAACCTGACTCCCGAGGCCGCTCAGGCCAAGTGCACCCCGGCGAGTAGCTAAGTGCCACACTCAAAGCCCACAGCTGTGGGCTTTGAGCGCTTAGGGCTTAAGGAATAGCCGGTGTTTGATTGCCAGTGGTAGCGGCTGACACGTCAGGCGTTACCGCTGGAGCCTGATTTTGCGCGGCCAGGTAAGCCTGTAGTTTGGCCATCTGATCGTTTTTCAATTGGATCAGGCGCTGCAGTTTGTCGAGTTGGCTCTGCAGGTCGGTAATACGGCTTCTCAGTTCAGCGTTTTCACGATTGGTCGAATCGAGGCTTTCCTGAGTTATCGCCAACTGATCAAGCAGGGCCTTGTTGCCTGCGCTGCCTTTGTCACTGCCGGCGCCCGCCTTATCGCTGCCGTCTGCAACCAGTTTCAGGTTATCGCGGCGTTCAATTGTGGCCGGCGTAGCGGCTGCGGTGTTGCGCTTGCTGGCATCCAGCTGACGGGCGCTGGCGGCAACACTGCGCGCCTCACGCCAGGCTGCGGTTTGCTGGTTAACCTGCGCGATGGCGGCGCTTTGCGTGCGGCTGTTGATTTGTTGGGCATCGGGTAGGCGCAGCACCTGGCCGCTTTTCATGCGGTTGATGTTGTTATCGATAAAGGCCTGCGGATTCAGCTCCTGGATCGCTAGCATGGCCTGCTGCACGCTACCGTCAGCCCGCACACGGTTGGCAATGTCCCAGAGGTTGTCGTTGGCGGTGGTCTTGTACTCATTGCCTGCCAATGGTGTGGCAGTAGCGCCGGGGGATGCTGGCTGAGTTGCAGTAACCGCTGGGCGCGCTGCAGATGATTGTGTGCGTGGTGCAGAAGACACTGCGGTTAGCGGCTGTTGGATGGCGGCAGGGATCACGTTTTGCGCGGTGTAGAGCGGCGGGTCCAGCAGCAGGGTGTATTCACGCTGCAAACGGCCATTTGGCCAGAGCACCTGCACCAGGAAGTTCAGGTAAGGCTCGCGCATTGGCTTATTCGAGGTCACCCGGATAACGCTCTTGCCATTGGCTTTGATCAGCGGGGTGAACTTCAGGTCAGTCAGGAAGAACTGGCGATCAATCCCGGCCTTATTGAAGGCTTCTGGGGATGCCAGGGTCGGGATCACTTCGTTGGCGTCCAGGCCACGGCTTTCCAGCAACTCGATCTCAGCCACCAAGGGTTGATTGAGTTCTGACTGCAGCGTCACTTCACCCAGCCCTAGCGCGTGCGCCATGCCGGATGACAGCGCCGAAGCCGCTGCAATTGCCAGCACCAGTTTACGAACCCGAGCCATAGCGTTATCCCTTGTGTTATCTGTTTCTCGACCAGCGAGAGGGTCTTGAAAGTTGTTGCCGTCCCGGCCGCAGAGGTGACCCTACTCAGCAATCAACTCGGCCAGTATTGGCAGTTTCGAAAGAGGTGGGATTTTATTGAGTCGCGCCGATTAATTGTGTTGATCAGCTTGCAAATCTCTCAAGGTTCTCGGTGGCAATAGCGTCCATTCGTCGGGCGCACAGCGTCCGCACGCCCGTTTGAATAGGCGTGGGTGCTGAGTGGGATAGGTGCGGCTGTTGCGCGGTCAGGTGTTTCTGGCCGCCACGCGTTTACGGTTTAGCTGTTTTGCGCATCTTTGCGGCATTGCGCCTGCAGGGCGGCCCAGCCTTCGGCACCGAGATCTTCCAGGGTCTGGATATTGGCTTCGAAGATCGCCTCCGGGTCGGGAAAGGCGGCCACGGCGCGGTCGATGCTGGCCTCACGGAGGATATGCAGGGTCGGGTAGGGCGAGCGGTTGGTGGCGTTGCTGACATCATTGACGTCGGTGTCGGCAAACTGGAACTGCGGGTGGAAGCTGGCCACTTGCAGGATGCCGGCATAGCCGAGCTCGTCGAGGGCATCGTCGACCACGGCGAGAAAATCATTGAAATCGAGAAAGTCGGTAAGCGCTGCGGGGTGGATCAGCAGGGTGGTGTCGGTTTCGCTTGGCTCGCAGTTGGCCAGGTGGTGCAGCTCATCGATCAGTATGGCGAGCAGTTCTTCCGGCTCGGCGCTGGCGCACACCATATAGCGCACTTGCCCTTTGACCTGCACGGCCTTGGCGAACGGGCAGAGGTTCAGGCCGATCACGGCGCGATCAACCCAGGCGCGGGTTTCGGCAATGGCGTGGGCGGCGCTCGGGGTGGCGGTGCTGGGCATAGGGCAATACTCGGGCTGGCGTGGCGTGAAGTTTAGCGTCAATAGCGGCGCGCAGAGTTCTCTCGGCAATTGTCTGTGCTTAGCCGCTGTTGCGTTGCGGGTTGCCGGCGCGGCGTAGCGGGCTGCAGCGGCTGAGGTCGATGGTGCCGACATAAGGGTTGCCGTGGCCCATCACGCAGCCGACCTGCTGGTTGCGCCAGCGCTCCCATTCGCTGATCGGGTATTGGCGGTTCCAGGCTTCGTAGGTGCGCCGGTCGAGCTTGGACAGGCGCAGCTGGTAACGCTCGGCCATATACAGATAGATGCGCGCTGCGGCCCCGCGCGCGTGGGCTGGCGGCATGGCGGTTTTCGCCTTGAAGTTGACCACCATCGGGCAGGCGCCGTACTGGGTGGGTTTGTCGCTGAGCATGCCGAGGGCGTAGTTGGAACGGTCGCCGTTTACCTCGCCGATGCTCGGCACCAGGTTGTGCAGGTCGGCTTCGGCGGCCTTGAAGCTGGTGTCGTTGCGTGCGCAGTTCTTGCGGCCGCCGTTCTGCCAGCACTGACGCTGATGGCCAATCACCCAGGCCGGCACCACATGTTCCCATTCCACTCGGGCGGCGCGTCGCTGCTGCTTGCGCACTGTGTAACCACAGCTGCCGAGGTCGACCCGGTTACCGCTGTAGGCGCATTGGCAATAGAAGGTGTTGGGTCGCTCGGCATACAACTGCCAGGCGATTTTCTTCGCGGCGCTGAAGGTTTTCGGGGCATCGGCAAAAGCGGGCAGGGTGGTTAACAGGCAAAACAGCACAAGCAGACGCAGCATGGGGCACTCGCAGCCAAAAAGCTGCGGATCATACCGATTAAAGCGCTCTGCGACGGGCCTTTTGAAGGTGCCCTGATCAGTGGTCGCCAACCTTTTGCCTGTAAGGCGGTCTGTTGGCAGTCCACCTGAGCTTATGCGGCTAGGTGCTTGATTGTGCTGAAAGTCATGTATTCAGGAGGAAAACTGGCCAATCTGGATTTTGTTGCTAGCGTTACCCCATCACACCGCAGTGGACGATCTCCTCTGATGAGTACTGTGCAGCGTTGGCAATGGCTAAAAATGGGCCCCGCCTGGTCGGGCGGCAGTGCTGTGGCAGTCCGCCGTTGGGCGCAGTTGGCGACTCTGTTGGCGGCGCTAATGGCCATCGCGGGTTGTTCGAGCCGGCAAGACCATCAGACCATCATCAGCAACCGCAGCCCGATCAAGCCCACCGAGTTCTTCCAGAGTCATGCCGACCGCATGGCTACCCTGGGCATGCGCAATAACCTCAATAGCCTCTACCGTCTGATGGACAAGCTGTACCTGCGCAACCCGCGCGAATGGCGCAAAACTGGCCTGGCTGATGTGGAATCCGCCAAGCGTGCGGTACACCGCGCCATTGAGCTCGATCAGCCGCTGCCGCAATTGGGCGGGCGCACCGATGTGGCGGCGCTGAGCTATGCCCTGAGCGCCGAGTACCAGGGTGACCGTGTGGGGGCGTTTATCTATTCATTGGCGAGCATGCTGATTACCGCCCACGGCGGGCGCACCGAGTACTACCTGAGTGACACGCTGGACCCGCAGTTTATCCATAACGCCGCGCGTAATTTCGAGAAGGCCAGCTGGATGCTTGCCCAGCGCACGGATGCCGGCGGCAAGCCCTGGCTGCTGTCTAACGAGATTTCCGCCGAGGGGCATAACCTCAGCTATGCCGTGGAGTTCGGCAAGATAGTCGCGCGGCTGGATCTGCTCACCGATGTGCTGGATGAGCGCTACCGGCGTATGGGCGTGAGTTATGCCCAGGGTTTGCTCTTTATGAACTTTCTCCCTGTGCAATAAACCCTTCAGTAGCCCTCTTCCAAGCGTTTATTGCTCTGCGCATTGGCCGCTTCGATCTGCTGTTTCAGTTGTTCGGTCTGCTGCTGCAGTTGCGCCGCCTGCTCGGCTTGCAAGCTGGCGGTTGCCGCTGTTTCACCGAGGCCGCAGGCGCTCAGGGCGAGGGTGGTTGATAGCAGTAATAACGCAAGGGCGACGCGCATGATGGCTCCTGGGCAAAGGTATAAAAGGCGCGGCTTAGTGCCAGCGCTTGTGGATGCTATCCAGGGTGCCAGCCTGTCTTAAACGCTCCAGCGCTGCCGAGAACTGTTTGGCACGGGCGCTATCACCCTTGGCGAAGGCCACATAGCGGGGCATTTCCACCAGCGGTTTGGGCAGAATGCGTACGTTTTGCTCAGCGCGCTGCTCGCGCACGAAGTACATCAATTGCACCCGATCCCCAACTATCACATCAATGCGCCCGGCCAGCAGCATCGACACCAGCTGCCGTGGGTTCTGCGCGCTGGTATCGCGCGACAGCTCGGCCTTGTCGAAGTCCGACTGATAGGCATAACCGCGTACCTGGCCAATGGTATAGGGCGACAGATCGTCAAGTTCGGCCCAGTCGTTGAGGGTGGTTTTGCGCGAGGTCATAAACACCGTGGAACCGGTGCGAATCGGCCCGACCAGCTCGTATTGCTGCATCCGTTCAGGGGTGCCGGCGAACTGGAAGGCCATGGCCACTTCGCTGCGATCAATCATGCGTTTGACCCGCTCCCAAGGGTACAAGCGCAGGCTGTAGGGAATCTTGGCCTCCTGCATGACCGCCTCCACCAACTCGACATCCAGCCCGCGCGGCTGGTCATCCTCGATGGTGACAAAGCTGTAGGGCGCAAACTGCTCATCGCCCACCACCTTCCATGGTTCAGCCTGCACAGCCCATGGCAGTAGCAGCGTCAGGCACAGCGTAACAATACGCATGAGGTCCTCCAGGCGGATGCCTCGAACGAGCGATTTGCTCTGTATTGATGCTAGCCAATTACGCGGCAGATGTTGCTGGCGATGGGCTGTTTTAAGGATCTTTATGTAGCCGTCTGGCTGTTAACCAAGGGTCGCAATAAAGCGGTTTACCGCCTGCAGCAGGTCTTCGTAGGAGGTCGAGTTCATCACGAAGACCACGAAGCCTTCGATATCCTGTTTTTTCAGCTCAAAGCGGATATGGATCAGCATCACCACATGGTTCTGCACGCGGGTGCCGAGCACTTTGCGGGTGTCGCCGGAGTCGACCGAGGGCATGCTGCATTCAAATGGCGTGCTGGTCATTTCCGCCAGCGAGGCCAGGCAGGCGTTGAGCACCACGTTGCCGACTTCCAGCAGGGCGTCGCGTTGGATCTGCAGCAGTTCGGTGCCGGGTGGTACGTCGCCGATCAGCATCTTGACCATCTCCAGGCTCTTGTCCTCGGGGAAGATCAGCAGCGCGTTGCCGGAGAACATGCCCTGGAATGGTTGGCGGATGCAGTACATCGAGGCGCTTTTCTTGCCGAGGTGTTCGGTCACTTCGCTGACCGTGACAAAGTGCAGCTCGGGCACGCACAGCAGCACTTCATCCTGGAGCATTTCGCTCATGGCGGCTGCGGCGCGGCCTATGCCGATGTTGAACATCTCGCAGAGCACATCCGTTTGCAGGCTTGATAGTTTGAGCATGTCACTGTCCCAGCGCTTGCAAGAGCGCTGGCCCCTTGTCGGCGGTTATCGGTTTGGCCAGAAAGGGCAGGCCAAGGGCTTGGATCTGCTCCTGGATGGCCGACTGGATATTGGCCGTGAGCATGACAATTTTGATGCCGGGGTGCTCCTGGCGGATCACCGTCGCGGCTTCCAGGCCGCTGATGCCCGGCATGTTCAGGTCCATGCTGATCAGGTCGATGGGGTGCTCGCGGCAGGTTTCGATCGCCGCCTGGCCGCTGGCGGCTTCAAACACCGTCCAGCCGGGTTGCAGGCTGGCGAGGATGCTCTTGGTCATCATGCGCGAGACCATGCTGTCATCAACGATCAAAAAGTTCTTTGTCATGGCGGTATCAAATCTCCACACGATTGCGGCCAGTGGTTTTGGCCTGATAAAGCGCTTTGTCAGCTGTGATCAACATCTGCTCCAGGGTCGCGTTCTGTTGCGCGTTGAATACGGCCGCTCCTATTGAAATGGTCATATGCAGGGTGCCACTGGTGTTGTTTATCGGGGTGGCTGCGACGGCCTGGCGCAGCCGCTCGGCGCTGTCCAGGGCCTGTTGCCGGTCGGTGTGCGGCAACAGCACGGCAAACTCTTCGCCGCCCATGCGGCCAATGATATCGGCATCACGCAGGGTGTCGCGCAAGGTCTGGCTCAGGCTGCAGATGGCCTCATCGCCAACCGCGTGGCCGTGGGTGTCGTTGATCTGCTTGAAGTGGTCGATGTCGATCATCAGCACGCTGCACGGATGTTCATAGCGTTTGCAGCCGTCCAGCACCTGTTCGCCGAGTTTGTAAAACGCGCGCCGGTTGTAGAGCTTGGTCAGTGAGTCGGTGTTGGCCTGGGTTTCCAGCAGGTTGAGCAGGCTGCGGTGCTCGCTGACATCGAAGCCCCAGAGCAGGTGGGCGAGCTTGCCTTCGATCTCCACCAGCTTGGCCGACAACGAACTCCAGTACGGCTTGTGCGGCATGACCTGGGCTTCCCAGTTATCGACGCGACCGTACTGATCAAGCTCGTCGATAAACGCCTCACCTTGCTCTGGGGCGACCAGCAGACTTTTCAGGAACAGCTGCGGTGGCGGCGAGCTGAGTTCCAGCTTGTCGAGCAGGGTCTTATTGATAAACAGCACATCGCCGGATTCGGCATTTACCAGCGCCGCCTCGCTGGGGCTGGCATCGAGAATAAACATCAGCAGCGCCTTGCTCTCGGCCAGTTGGCGGGTGCGGCGGTTGACGCGCATTTCCAGGCGTTTGTTCAGTGACTCGAGGTGGCTGGACAGGCGTTTCATGATTTGCCGGTCCCTGATCAGCTTGATCACCAGCAGGGTAATGCCGATCAGCAGGGCCAGCAGAATCCAGGCGAGTAGCACGAACTTTTCGTAGTGCTTGATGCGTGCCTGGTCCTGCGCGTTGGTGCTGGCGATATGCACGGCGAGTACCACATGGCGCAGGCTTTCTGAGAGGGTGTCGACCTGGTTGGCAATCTCCTGGGTGACCTGCGATGGGTCGGCGCTATTGGCCAGGCGATAACTCCAGGACTCAATGCGCTCGCTGAGCGTATTCAGGGTTTGCTGGGCCTGCGGCAGGGTGTGCAGGATGCTTTTCGCTACTTTCGGCGCGAATTCGGCGGGTTTGAGCAGGCTGGCCAATACATCCAGGCGCACCTCCAGTTCGTCCCGCGCCTCATGCAGCGTTTGGGTTGTGTAGGCTTTACGGGCCACTCGGCCGAGGTTGTGCAGTTCCAGCGCGGTATTGGTGACGTACCACAGGTCATGGTTCTGCTGGGGTTTGGCCAGGGTGTGCATTTCCAGTTGGGTAATGCGCAGTGCAAAGAGTGTGGCTGCAGCCATCAGAATAACGGCCAACAGTAATGCTTCAGTCAGCCAACTGCCACGTGTCGGTCGTTTGAATAATCCGCCCAGATAAGTCTTATTCAATATGGATTTCATTGATCTGCCAGACGGAGCGGTTTATATAAACTTGTTGGCCAAGTTGCTTAAATTTATTGAATGGATAGATCAGGATAAACGGGCCCTTTTCGCGGATGGTTAAATTCTGCCCGTCGCGCCGATAAGCCAGGACTGGATTGAATTGTTCAGCATCGCTGATCGGCAGGGTCGCGTAATAGCCGTTCAGCGCCTGCAGGCGAATCGATTGGCCGCTGCTGTCACTCAGCTTGAGCAGCTCCTGCAGGCTGATGCCTTGCCAGCTGTGGCTGCCCTGAATGCCTAAGGTTTCCGGCAGCTCAAGGGTCAGGGTGCTTTGCGGCATGGCGTCCAAATCTTCAAGCTTGAGGCGGGTTTGCCGTGGCACGCCCTGATCATCGACCCAGTGCAGGGCCAACAGGGTTTTACTGCGGGTGGGTTCCGGGCCTTGAGTCGCACTGGCGCTAATCGAATAAAGCAGCGAGAGCAGGGTGGTGATAGCGATATGTTGAATAATGGACCGCACACTCATTGTCGAATCTGCCTTGGGCTATAGCACCACTGTTTAATTGTTGAAGTTACACGTTCAAGGTTTAAGTCGTTGTAGCGCGCGACACCTCGCGCAATGCCCTGTGCGTGGGCTTTGCCGGCTCGCTAGTGTAGCCAGAAGGGTAGCCCAGGATTGCAAAGCGGGTAGTTCGACTAGGTTGTCAGTAATAGCCTGTAGTGCATTGCTAGGTAGTTTTACTGGTGTGTCTCGCGCGCATAAAAAAGCCCCAGCAGTTGGCCGGGGCTTCTTTCTGGCAGGTGCTGTGCTCAGACTTTGCGCACGAACTCGGATTTCAGCTTCATCGCGCCGATGCCGTCGATCTTGCAGTCGATGTCGTGGTCGCCGTCGCACAGGCGGATGCCCTTGACCTTGGTGCCGACCTTGACCACCAGGGATGAACCTTTGACTTTCAGGTCCTTTATCACGGTGACGGTGTCGCCGTCCTGCAGCACGTTGCCCACCGAATCCTTGATCACCTTGGCGTCATCTGCCGCGTCGCTCGCGCCAGTGGCCGACCATTCGTGGGCACACTCCGGGCAGACCAGCTGGGCGCCGTCTTCGTAGGTGTATTCGGAGTTGCATTTGGGGCAGGGCGGCAACGTGCTCACGGCGGGTCCTTGGTGGGTCGATAAGAAAAGGCCGCATATTGTATAGGGTTTTATCGCGCTGCGCCGGGCGCGGGCAATTGCGGCCAGTTCAGCGTGCCACGGTCATTGAAACGCCAGGTGCCGAACAGGCCGTTGGCCAGTTTGCCGCGCAGCTCATAGGGCAGGCCCTGGCCGTCCTGATAGCCAGCCATGCCCCAGGCCTGGCGCAGTGCGGCGTAGGCGGAAAGGCTGACCGGAATACGCAGGATGCTTTCGCCGTAACGGGGCACTTGCCCGCGCTGGTCACTGACGCCACTGAGCAGTGGTTGCTGGTTGACCTTCAGCTCCAGGTCTACGCCGTCAAAATCGATGGCCCGGTCATTGGGGTTCTGCACTCGCAGTTTGATCGCGAAGCGTGCTTCCAGGCCTTCGCCGGGCAGCGGTTCGATACCCACCAGCTCGATGCGCAATGGGTCGCGCGGGGCCAGGGTGCTGCACGCAGCGAGGGTGAGCAGCAGGCTGACAAGCAGGGCGCGGGCGAGTGTGCGGTGAAGGGCGTTGGGCATGCTGGGTTTCCACTGCTGAGTAATCACAGAGTAGAAGACCCTGATACTGCGGCGATTACGCCGCAGCTGGGCAAATTAGCGCGAGAAAGGTTGTTGCGGGGGATGCCCGCCAGCCTGCAGTCACAGGTGCTGGCGGGTTTGCCGCGGCGTATCAGAAGTGCGCTTTTACCAGCAGGCTGGCGGTGTTCTGATCGGTCGCACCGACGAAGTTGTCGCTGACAAAACCGCTGTCCTTGATGCCGTACTTGTCCTTCCAGTAGTCGTATTCGATACCGACATACAGCTGCTTCTCGCCCCAGCTCATGGCTTTACCCAGGTCGTATTTGATCTGCGGGTTGAAGTGCAGGTTGGCGTGGTAGCTCTTGTCGTTATCCACCACCCAGTCCATAAAGCCGTCGATGACGATGTCGGATTTGCCCACCGGGATGGTGTAGCTCCACACCGGGGTGATCTGCCAGACGTTATCGCCGTCGCGCTTGCCATCGGTCGTGCGGTTGTAGAAGTTCAGCGAGAAGTAGTCGAAGCCGGGGATCGCCAGGTCAAAGCCTGGGCCGATCAGGTAGGACTCGACATCGTCTTCACCAAATTCGTAGGTGGTGGCCAGCAGCACATCCTTGATCGGGCCGAACTCCAGCTTGCTGTTGAACAGCTTGCCGAACGACAGGCGTGGTGAGAACTCGCCGTAGAAGGTGTGGCCGTCGCCTGCGCCATTGGTGGCGTCGGTGTTGTACTTGATGGTGTCGACGAAGAAGAACAGGTCGCCGATAGCCCAGCCACTGGCGTGCTCGAAGGTGATGGTCTGCTGGATTTCCGGGTCGATCTTGTAATCCTGGCCATACAGGTAGGTCAGGCTGTTGTTCTGCCAGTGCAGCAGGTCACCCGCTATGGCCTGGCCGCCCGCCAGCAGCCCGCCCGCCAGGACCAGAGAGGAAAGAGTACGGTTCATCGAGTGGTGCTCCCCAAAGTGCTGAATTATCGTTTTAAACCTGTCTGAGTGGTCAGGCTGTCGGAGCTTGAGCAAGAACAAGGCCAAGTCCTGAGTTTATCGGCGGCACCTCCACTAGAGCGCTGCGGGCGCGCACTCTAGTGGTTTCCAGGGGAATTTAAATACGCTGTATGCACTGATAACTGACCGGCTGGACAGTTTCGGCGTTAAGTTGGTGCGCCTGCCCGAGTGTTGGCGGTTAGCTCTGCCGCGGCGTGGTGCTGGTGCGGCGTTTGATCGGCTTGCGCACCGGCTTGTCGTTGCCCGCTACGTGCAGGTAGGACATCACGCTTTCGGTCAGTTCGGCGGCCAGCTGCACCGCTTCCTTGTTGCGTGCCATCACGCCGGCGACCAGGCCTTCGATCAGCGCCAGCACCGAGGTGTTGGAACTGATCAGCACCGGGTGATCGGCTGGGGCAAACAGCGCGTGTTTGGCGATGGTGGTCAGCGGCGAGGCGGGCGAATCGGTGATCGCCAGCACGGTCGCGCCGCGTTCGCTGGCAAAGCGCGACAGCTGCAGGGTATCGAGTGAGTAGCGCGGCAGGGAGATCGACAGCAGCACGTCCTGTTCGGTGATGGCCGCCAGGCGATACGCGGCGTTTTCGTTACCGCCTTCCATGCTCACGGCCGTGGCATCGGCGCAGAACGGCACCAGGTTGGCGGCTGCCAGGCCGGCCATATAGGCGCTGTTGCCGAAGCCGAGGATGTAGATCTTGCGGGCCTGGATCAGGCAGCTTACAAAAGCTTCGAAGGTGTCCGCGCTGTTATTGGCGCCGGCGGTGGCCAGGTTGCTGCTGGCGATCTGCACCTGCTCGTGCAGGCCGAAGGCACCGTCCGGGCGATGGGCCAGTTCGTTGCGCAGCTTGTCCACCGGCGACACCATCTGCTGCAGGGTGCTGACCAGCTCGGCTTTCAGCCCGGTATAGCCGCCCAGGTCGATGGCCTTGGCCAGGCGGTTGACGGCGGCCGCCGAGGTGGCGGTTTCCACCGCCATTTCCTCAATGGTCAGGGTTGCGGCTTTCAGCGGGTGGCGCAGGATAAAGTCGGCCACCTTGCGCAGAGAGGGCTGCAGGTGCGGGGCGATTTCCGCCAGTTTGCGCATCACCGGGGCGGCGTAGACAGTTACGTTCTTGGCAGAAGTCGGCATGGATGGGCTTTCAGCACGTTGAAGGGTTGGGCGTGTGCGCCGGGTCGGGGCAGGCCTGGGTCGTTGCGGCTGAAGTGTATCCGAAGCCGGCCGCGGCTGTGGCATTGCGCGCGGTCGGCCTACAGGCTCCGTCTATTTCAAGCTGCCGGTGAGAAACTGCTGCAAGCGCTCGGACTTGGGCTGGGCCAGCACCTCGCGCGGGCAGCCGCTTTCTTCGACGCGGCCTTGATGAAGGAACAGCAACTGGTTGGACACTTCGCGGGCAAAGCCCATTTCGTGGGTGACCACCACCATGGTGCGGCCTTCCTCGGCCAGGTCGCGCATGACCTTGAGCACCTCGCCGACCAGCTCCGGGTCCAGCGCCGAGGTTGGCTCATCAAACAACATCACCTCAGGTTCCATGGCCAGGGCGCGGGCGATGGCCACGCGCTGCTGCTCACCACCGCTCATATGCGCGGGGTAGGCGTCCTTGCGATGGGCGACGCCGACTTTCGCCAGGTAGTGTTCGGCTTTCTCGCGGGCGTCTTTTTTGCTCATACCCAGTACATGCACCGGCGCTTCCATCACGTTATCCAGGGCGCTCATATGCGACCACAGGTTGAAGTGCTGGAAGACCATGGCCAGGCGTGAGCGCATGCGCTGTAGCTGCTTGCTATCGCTGGCCTTGAGTGCGCCGGTTGCTCGGCTCGGTTGCAGTTTCAGCTCTTCGTTATTGAGCAGGATGCGCCCGCTGTGCGGTTGCTCCAGCAGGTTGATGCAGCGCAGGAAGGTGCTCTTACCCGAGCCGCTGGAGCCGATGATGCTGGTGACATCGCCGGCCTTGGCGGTCAGGGATACGCCCTTGAGCACTTCATGGGTGCCATAGCGTTTGTGCAGGTTGTCGATTTGCAAGGTGTACATGGCAGCGGATTCTCTTGTTGTTAGTCGGTAAGCAGGCGGCCCTGGCGAATCGGGTGCTGGCCTGCGACCTTGGCCAACCACAGTCCGGGCTGGGCATAGCGCAGGCGCTCGCGGGCATAGAGGATTCCTGAGGTGGTGGCATACACCACTGAGTGTTGATCGCTCAGCGGGTCGATCACCTCGAACAGCGGGTCGCCGAGCTTTACCCGCGCGCCCAGCGGCTGCAGAAAACTCACCACGCCGGGATGCGGCGCGTAGGCGTACTGCGCGCCGGCAAAGGGCGTGGCTTCACAGCAGGTGAAAGGCGCGGCAGGCCAGTCGCCGCTGATCAGACCTTGGCCTGCGAGAAAACCGAGAATGTCGTCGGCACTGTGCTGGGCCTGAGTGCGATCGGTGTCGGCCATGCCGCGCAGCTCGATGGTGGTAGCCATACAGGCCAGCGGAATAGGGGCCTGCGGGTAACGCTCGGCCAGGCGCAGCCAGGGTACAGCGCAGGCTTCATCGAAGGAGTTGCCGCCGCTGTCTTCGGCCAGCAACACCGCGCCGGCGCGCAGGCGGGCGGCCAATTGCTGCAGGCTTGGCCAGTGCTGCGGCAAGGCATAGAGCAGCATGATTGACTCGAAATCACAGTGCAGGTCGAGTACCACATCAGCGTCACAGGCTTGTTGCAGCAGTAGGCGGCGCAAGCCGTCCAGCTCTGATCTGGGCGGCGGCAGCTCGGCAATGGCCTCAATCATAAGGTGGCGAATCAGCCTCACGTTGGCTTGCCCGTCGTCACCCAGGCGGCCTTCCAGTTGCGGCGCGATTAGCTCGGCCAGCGCAGGAAAGTCGCGGTTGAAGTTCTGCCCGCTGGCCAGGTCGAAGCGGCCCTGGTGGGTAGCCTGAAACATCTGCCCCAGGCCAATCGGGTTGGCCACCGGCACCAGTTCGATTACGCCGTTCAAGCGGCCCTGTTGTTCCAGTTCGAGTAGACGTTGTTTGAGCTCCACCGCCGCGCGCATACCGGGTAGCTCATCGGCATGCAGGGAGGCCTGGATATAGGCTTTGTGCGGGCCGCTGCCAAAACGAAACAGCGAAAGCCGGCGTTCCGTGCCCGCCGTGCTCCAGGGCAACCGGTGCTGAATATGTTCCATGGGGTTCCCTTAGTTCTTGCGCGGGGCCAGGTGGGCCAGCCAGCGGCCTTCGGCCAGCTTGAACAGGCGCACCAGGATAAAAGTCAGCACCAGGTAGAACAGCCCGGCGGTGATAAAGGCCTCGAACGGCATGTAGTAGCGCGAGCTGACGGTGCGCGCCGCACCGGTGATATCGATCAGGGTGACGATCGAGGCCAGCGACGTGGTGTGCAGCATCATGATCACTTCATTGCTGTACTGCGGCAGCGCCCTGCGTAGGGCCGACGGCAGGAGGATGCGGCGGTACAGGGTGAAGCGCGACATGCCTACGGCTCTAGCGGCTTCGATCTCGCCATGGGGCGTGGCCTTAAGGCTGCCCGCCAGGATCTCCGCGCTGTAGGCGCTGGTGTTGATGGCAAACGCCAGGCAGGCGCAGAAGGTGGCGCTGGAGAAATACGGCCACAGCACGCTCTCACGAACCGCCTCGAACTGCGCCAGGCCGTAATAGATGAGAAATAGCTGCACCAGCATTGGCGTACCGCGGATTACATAGGTGTAGAGCCAGGCCGGGCCGTTGAGCCATGGCGCGCGCGACACGCGCAGCAGCGCCAATGGGATGGCCAGCGCCAGACCCAGCGCGAGGGCGATAAGCAGCAGTTTGAAGGTCACCAGTACGCCACTGCCATAGAGCGGCAGGCTGTCGGCAATCAGTTGGAAATCGAGCACGGTAGAAGGTCTCGCTTAGAGTTCGGCCAGGCGGGCGCCCACGGAATAGCGCTTTTCCAGCAGGCGCAGAGCCAGCAGGGACACCGTGGTGAGCAACAGGTATAGCGCGGCAACCGCGAGGAAAAAAGTGAAGGGTTCGCGGGTGGCGTCGGCGGCGTTCTTGGCCTTGAACATCATGTCCTGCAGGCCCACCACGGAAATCAGCGCGGTGGCCTTGGTCAGCACCAGCCAGTTGTTGGTAAAGCCGGGAATGGCGAAGCGAATCATCTGCGGCACCAGAATCCGCCAGAACACCTGCATGCCGCTCATGCCGTAGGCCGCACCGGCTTCGGCCTGACCTTTGGCGATGGCCATAAAGGCGCCACGAAAGGTTTCCGAGAGGTAGGCCCCGAAGATAAAGCCCATGGTGCAGACCCCAGCGATAAAGGGGTTGATGTCGATGTACTGATCATGGCCGAGCAGCGGAGCCACGCGGTTTACCAGGTCCTGACCGCCGTAGAAAATCAGCAGAATCAGCACCAGATCAGGGATGCCGCGAATAACCGTGGCGTAGCCTTCGCCGAGCAGTGCCAGCCATTTCAGCGGTGACAGGCGAAACGCTGCGCCAACCAGGCCCAGGGCGATTGCCAGGGTCATGGAAGTCAGGGCCAGACTGAGGGTCAGCCAGGCGCCCTCGAGAATGGTCGAGCCGTAGCCGTGGAGCATGATGGGGTTCCTCACGCAGAGGCCGAATGGCCTGCGCTACAACGAGAAAAAGGTGCCTCGCAATGGAGGCACCGTGCGCGTTAGCGGTACTTACTTGCCGTAGATATCGAACTCGAAGTACTTGGCCTGCACGTCCTGATATGTGCCGTTGGCGCGAATGGCGTCGATGGCGGCGCTGATGCGTGCGGCGTTTTCGCTGTCGCCTTTGCGTACCGCGATGCCGGCACCGTTACCGAAGTATTTCGGGTCGTTGAAGTCCGGGCCGACCAGGGCGAAACCCTTGCCGGCTGGGGTTTTGATAAAGCCTTCATCGATGTTGATGATGTCCGCCAGGGTGGCGTCCAAGCGACCGGAAGCCAGGTCGAGGAAGGCTTCGTTCTGCGATGCGTAGCGCACTACTTCAATGCCGGCGGCTTCGAACTGGTCCGAGGCAAAACGATCGTAGGTGGAGGCGCGCTGCACGCCGACTTTCTTGCCTTTGAGATCGACCAGCGGGTCCTTGATTTCGCTACCGGCCTTCATCGCCAGCTTGCCGGGGGTGTGGTAGTACTTTTTGCTGAAATCCACCGACTTCAGGCGGTCCTCGGTGATCGACATGGACGACAGCACAGCGTCGACCTTGCGTACTTTCAGCGACGGAATCAGGCCGTCGAATTCCTGTTCGACCCACTCACATTTCACCTTCATTTCCGCACACAGGGCGTTGCCGATGTCGTAGTCGAAACCGCTGATTTTGCCGTCCGGGGTTTTGAAGGCGAAGGGCGGGTAGGCCGCCTCGATACCGATGCGCAGGTTGTCCTGGCTGGCGACACTGAATGTGCTGACGGCGCTGAGCGCCAGAGCGCCGAGAAGTGCGATCTTGTTCATCTTATTGACTCCTTGATGGGGCGTTTGGGTTTGCGCTGATCGTCATGCCTTCGCCTGTGATCAGCAGGTACTGCCTGCAGCAATGGCCTCGCCAGATGGCGCGGCTTACAACCTGAAGCCTTGTGGGCTTCTGTTCGTTTCGGCCGGGCTAAGTAGGCCTGGCCTGGGGTTTGAGTGCGAGTAGATGTGACATGTTTATTTTCATAAAGCTACTTATTAGAAATATTTGTGTCAAATGCGTTCTGTCGGATAAATGGCTCAAGCCGCTCTAGTGCGGCGGATAGCAGCTGATGAAGATTTTTTTGGCGCTGTTGGAGCGACAAGCTGTCGGTGCTAAAGGCTTGATCGGGTTTTCCTGTTGGTATATAAAATTTCATAAAGCGAGATTGTGAAAATTTAAATTCACAGCTGAAAGCCAGGACTGGCGCGGTGTTTTACCTGCTGCAGGGAGGCGCTGACGGGACCGGAACACCGGCTCGCACGAGTTCTCATAACAAGAGCAATAAGAATGAAAAAGCAGCTGAACAAGCGCGTGGCGGTGGCCGCCCTGATCCTTTCCTGTGCAAGCTCTGCAGCCCTGGCTGAAGGTCATTTACTGGCCGTCGGCGGCATGTTGCGTGCGAGCAACTCGCCGGTGTACGCCAAGTTCATCGAACTGGCCGGTGGCCAGAAAGATGCGCGCATCGTGATCATGCCAACCGCCAGCGGTAGCCAGGGTTCGAGCAAGCGCTTTATGAGCGAGCTGGTGGCCCTCGGCATCCCGGCCGAACGCATCAGCATCGTCGGCATCGACAAGAGCAACTACCAGACAACCATGAACGATGCGGCCGTGGTCAAGCCACTGGGCGAGGCCAGCGCGGTGTGGTTTGTCGGAGGCGATCAGGCGCGTATCGCCCGTGCATTGTTTAATGCCGATGGCAGCCCGTCGCTGCTGATGCAGGAAGTCCGCAAGCTGTATGACAAGGGCGGCGTGGTCGCCGGTACCAGCGCGGGTGCCAGCATCCTCGGCGCGCAGATGCCCACCGCTTATGGCGTGGTCATGGATACCCTGGACTTCGGCGTGGCCAGCAAGGCCGACCAGCGCGGCGCTGCGGTGCTGAAAGGCTCGGGCCTGTTCAGCGGCGGTATCATCGATCAGCACCTCGACCAGATCGAGGAAACCAGCACCGGCCGCGCCGCGCGCATGGCTGCCTACCTCGCCGAGCAGAAGTCCACACGCGGCTTCGGCCTGGATACCAACACCGCCATGTGGGTGCAGCCCGATGGTCAGGTGCAGGTGCTGGGCGAGGGTTACCTGACGGTGATGGACGCCAGCCAGGCCGAGAAGACATTCGGTGTCTACGGCACCCAGTTGAGCAACGTGCGCCTGGCCATGCTCGGCAACGGCGACCGTTATGACCTGGCCAGCGGCAAGGTGCAGCCCGCCGAAGGCAAAGCCGCCATTGAGGCCGGCAACGAATACCTGGTGGGCAACCAGCTGATCACCGATCTGTCGGCCGTTTCGGCAATTGGCCGGGCGGTGCTCTATGGCCTGGCGGACAACACTGCGATGCGACAGGTCGGCCTGATGACCCGCTACAACCCGCTCAACGGCTACCACTACGGTTACCGTTTCGAGTTCAGTAAAACCGCTGACTTCAGTGCCCATAGCCAGTTCTACGATTCGCTGACCAACTACAGCGTCAACGGTGTGCGCCTGGATATTCGCCCGGTCAACGCCAACCTCGGCGACCCGGCGAGCAGCGCCCCGCAAGATGCTGGCAACGGCGCAGCGGGCGATGCGATTCGCGCAGTGAGCTTCCGCGGCCTGATGACCCTCAATGGTCAGAACGCCTTCGAGCCGCAACGGCCGATCAGTCGCCTGGAACTGGCCAACGCCCTACAGATGACCCTGGCCGCCGAGCCCAAGCTGGATGCGCTGCCCACGCTCACAGATATCGGTGCGGATGATCCGATGCGCGATCAGCTTAATGCGGTGCTTTCCAATGGCTGGATGACCAATGCTGAGGCGTTCGCCGGTAACCAGCCGGTCACCCGCAAGGAATGGGCGCTGGCCTGCAAGTCACTGGTCGAGCGTTATCAAGGCATCAGCCTGGCGAAAACCGCTGCGCTGACGGACCTCGCTGGCGTCGATAAAGCCTTTGCCGACGCTGCCAGTCTGACGGTGGGCGAGGGCTGGTTGCAGGCCGAGAAGGGTCGCTTCAACCCGGATGCTCCAGTGACCCGAGCCGAAGTGGCGCAGGCCCTGGCCAAGGTCAGTGGCTTGCTCAAGCTCTGAGATAAACCGCCAAGCGCCGCGCTTATCCGCGGCGCCTCAATCACCGATGAAGAGCGTGAGTCCCTGTATGCAACTGAGCAGGCTGGAATCCTTCGCCCTGGAAAAACTCCTGCAGCCGGCGCAATGCGCCGAGTTGGCGGCCGTGCAGCCAGCGCTGCAGGTCTTGCAGCGTGTGCAAACCAGCGCCGGCTTCTACTCGATTATCCAGCTGCCGGCCGGCATCGCGGCGTTGCCGCAGAACCACGAACTGGAGTGGCCGTTCAAGCTCAAGCGCCTGAAAGCCAAGGGTTATTTCGTTTGCTGGGCGGAGTCGTCAGCGACCCTGTGCCTGGAGGCGGTGATCAGCAAGGGCGTGTGTCCGCCCGAGCTGTCGCTGGAGCAGTTTGCCTAGCGGCAGTGCTGGAAGGAATGCGTCGCTGCCCGGCGACGGATTTTCAAGATGTTCAATAAAAAACCAATGGAGTAAGCCATGAACGTTGTAAAACTGAGCCTGATCGCCCTGGCAGTTGCCGCGGCCAGCTCGCAACTGGCAGTCGCCGGCGAGCAGCAAGAGTCCAAGGGCTTTATTGCCGACAGCACGCTGAACCTGCTCAATCGCAATTTCTGGATGCACCGCGATTACCGTAACTCCACACGCAATATTCGCGATGAGTGGGCCCACGGCATTCAGGCGCATTACGTGTCCGGCTTTACCCAGGGCACCGTCGGCTTCGGTGTCGATGCCCATGGTTATGGCGGCATCAAGCTCGATGGCGGGCGCGGCAGCGTTGGCAACGGCATCATGCCGGTGGACGGCGATGGCCGCATCGAAGACAACACCGGCGAGCTGGGTGGCGCGGTCAAGCTGCGGGTTTCCTCCACTGTATTGAAGTTCGGTGAGCAGCGTCCCACCGCACCGGTTTTCGCCACCGGCGACTCGCGCCTGCTGCCGGAAACCGCAACCGGTTTCCAGCTGTCGAGCAGTGAGTTCGATGCACTTTCCCTCGAAGCGGGTCATTTCACCGCGATCAATCGCCGCAACTCGAGCAACTCCGATGGCGAGTTGACCAGTGAATACGCGGAAGTCGAAGCGCGCAGTGTCGATTTCGTCGGCGGCACCTACAACTTCACCGACAACCTCAGTGTGGCGCTCTACGGCAGCGAAGCCGAAGACATCTGGCGTCAGTACTTCGCCAACGTCTACTACACCATTCCGCTGGCTGACGATCAGGCGCTGAACTTCGACCTGGTGGCCTACAAGACCGATGACCAGGGTGATGCCCTGGCCGGTGAGCTGGACACCCTGACCTACTCGCTGAAAGCCGCCTACAGCTTTGGCGCGCACAAGCTCAGCCTGGCGTACCAGAAGGTCAATGGCGACGAGTTCTTCGACTACATCGGCGGCGACTCGATCTGGCTGGCCAACTCCGTGCAGTACTCCGACTTCAACGCCCCCAACGAGCGTTCCGTGCAGGTGCGTTACGACCTGAACATGGCGACTTTCGGCGTACCGGGCCTGAGCTTTATGGCGCGTTATATCAAGGGTGATGACATCGACGGCACCAAGGCCGATGCAAATGGCTCCTTCGCCGGCTGGGCGGGTGATGACGAGAAACATTGGGAGCGCGACCTGGAAGCCAAGTACGTGGTGCAGTCCGGTGCCGCCAAGGACCTGTCCCTGCGCCTGCGTCAGGCCACCCATCGCTCCACCGCATTTGACAGCGACCTCGACGAAGTACGCCTGATCGTCGAGTACCCGCTGAGCATTCTGTAAGGCAGTCGCCGGCCGCTCATGCTGGTGAAGCGGCCGGTTGGTTATTCAAGGTCAGCTCCCATTGCTCCTTTGGCCTTAAGGCGCCCTGTGCGGCGCCTCTTTTCTCGGCTTGGAGCCTGGCCTCTGACCCCAGGCTGTCGCTTTGACAGCGCTTGCAAGGGGCACCGAAATGCTACGAGCAACCCTATTTATGCTGGGCTTGATGCTGCTGAACAGCGTTCAGGCGCAGCCCCTGCGTATCGCCATGGAAGGGCAGTTTCCGCCCTTTGAGCAAATCGATGCGAGCGGTCAATTGCGCGGCTTCAATGTCGATATCGCCCAGGCCCTGTGTCAGGCCATGGTGGCCGATTGTCAGCTGGTCAGGTTTGCCTGGGACGATTTGATTCCGGCACTCAATGAGCAGCGTGCGGACCTGATTCTGGCGTCCATGTCGATTACTGCACAACGCGCCGAGCTGGTCGATTTCACCGCCAAATATGCGCAAACCCCGGCGTTCTTCTTCGCCCGCAAGGGCCTGGTCAATCAGGTGATCATCACCCCAAGGCGCATTGCCGGTAAACGCCTGGGTGTGCAGCGCGACACCACCTATGACCGCTTCCTCACTGACAAATACCAGCAGCACACCGAGCTGCTGCGCTTCGATTCCGCCGAGGGCATGTACCAGGCGCTCGGCGCAGGGCACGTCGACCTGGTGCTGGATGACGCGGTGTCCGGCTATTTCGGCTTTCTCGACACGGCCCAGGGCCAGGGTTTTGAGCAGGTCGGCAACAAGGTGGTCGCCCCCAAACACTTTGGCAAAGGCCAGGGCATCGCCGTGCGCAAGGGCGATCACCTATTGCGTGAGCGGCTGGATAGAGCGCTCAGCGTGATTCTCAGCAACGGCGTCTACAAGCGCATCGAGAAGCAGTACTTCAAACAATTCACGGTGTATTAGCCGAAGGAGTCAGCCACCCAGAGAGCCACGCGGCGTTATCTGCAGCAGTTCCCGTTTTACAACTCTCACAACAAGCGTGCGCCGAGCGCACATCGGAGAACTCATACCCATGATCAGATCATTTTTGCGTTGCAGTGCTTTACTGCTCGCCCTACTACCCATCACCGGTTACAGCGCCGGCCCGCTGATATTGATTGGCGGCGGCCTCAAGGATGACAACGCGGCCATCTATCAGCGCCTGATCCAGCTGGCTGGTGGCAGTGGCCAGGCGCGAATCGGCGTTATTACCGCTGCTTCGATCCCGGAAAGTGCCGACCCGGCAGCGGGTACGGCCAATGCCGCCAACTCCAAAGCCAATGGTGCGTTCTATGCCCAGTTGCTGAAGACCTACGGCGCTGTCGATGCGCAGTGGATTCCCATTGATCTGGACAAAATAAGCAATAACAGTAACCCGCAGGTGGTCGCGCAGATCAACAGCATGACCGGGTTCTTTTTTGGTGGCGGCGACCAGTCGCGCCTGACCCAGACCCTGCAAACCGCGACCCGTGCCGACAGCCCAGCCTTGGCGGCGATTCGTGCGCGGCATAACGCTGGCGCGGTATTGGCGGGTACCAGCGCCGGCACTGCGATCATGGTGCAGGGGCCGATGGTCACCGGCGGCGAAAGTTATAACGGCCTGCGTTATGGCGTGTACACCTCGCCGGGTGGCGATGACCTGTCCTACGACATGCAGGGCGGTTTTGGCTTCTTCAATTACGGTTTGCTCGATACCCACTTCAGCGAGCGCGGCCGTCAGGGCCGCATCGTGCGCCTGGCAGATCACACCCAGGTGCCGTTTGCCTTCGGCGTCGATGAAAACACCGCGTTGCTGGTGCAGAACAACGCAACCTTGGGGCAGGTGGAAATGGAGGTTGTTGGTGAAAACGGCGTGTTTATTTTCGATCTGCGCAACAAGGAACGCGGCACCGGCAGCAGCTACGCCTTGTATGACGTGCTGGGTAGCTACCTGACGGCGGGTGATCGCTATCGCCCGGTAACCGGCCAGTTCGTCATCGCCAGCGGCAAGACCAGCTTGCGCGGCCGCGAGCGCTACAGCTCGGCGATGACCGCCTCCACCGATATTTTCAGCAGCCCGAACAACAGCACCAGCGCTGGCCGGCGCAAACCGCGCGAGTTCGTCAAAGTCAGCGCCGATCTGTTCGACAGCCGCGTGACCACGACTCTGGGGCGTACTTATGAAACCAACCCGCGCTTTCGCGTCGATCTGTTCAAAAGCAGCCAGTTCGATAGCCACGGTTACCAGGGCACCGTTGGCGGCAAGAACATGCTTTCCTACCTGCGTTTGCTGATGGATTTCCGTCCTAACTAAGCGAACTGCGGCCCGCCGGCTTTTGCTGGCGGCGGCCACTGAGCGAAGCCACTTTCTGTTAGGAAGTGGCTTTGCTATTTCAGTTCTGTGGGCAAGGTTTCCTGCACGATGCGCGCATCTGCCCTACATTTCGCCTCAGTAACTGGCTGATTGTTCGGCTGTTGGCCCTCACGCAGAATGCGCCGCGCGTTTGGGGCTGGTCAGCCGGCTACCAGGCGTTGCACGATAACTATGCCAAGCCAGGGAGCGGTGTCTGCCAGTTGTACCGGGGTATGCCCCGTCTGAGGAGTCTGTAAATGTCTGCGCGGGTTGTATTGGTCGATGATCACGAACTGGTCCGTGCGGGCATTCGCTCGCTGCTGATCGAGGCAGGCTATCAGGTGGTGGCCGAGGGCAGTGATGGTGACCAGGTCGAGGCGCTGGTCGAAAGTCATCAGCCCGATGTGCTGCTGCTCGACCTGACCATGCGCCGCTGTTCGGGGCTGGAAGCGCTGACCATGGTGCGCTCACGCTGGCCGCAGCTGCCGGTGATTCTGCTGTCCATGCATGACACCCGCGACTATGTGCTCAAGGCCATGCAGATGGGCGCCAGCGGTTATCTGCTCAAGGATGCCGCAGTGATCGAACTGCAACTGGCCCTGCAATCGGTGCTGGGCGGCCACCGTTACCTCAGCCCGCGAGTGGCCGGGCAGGTGATTGATGCGGCCTCCGGGCGCGGCGGTGAAGACCCGCTGGAACTGCTCACCAGCCGTCAGCAGGAGGTGCTGTACTGGCTGGCCAAGGGCAAGAGCAACAAGGAAGTGGCGTTTATCCTCAATCTCAGCGTGAAAACTGTGGATACCCATCGTGCGCAGATCATGGAGCGCCTGGCCATTCGCGACCTCGCCGGCCTGGTGATGTATGCCCTGCGCCGCGGGATTATCAAGCTGGACGACTAAAACCGCGTTTTCTGCCTAGGTAGATTTACCTGTGCCCACCGGTAAATCACTGATAAGCCTTTTGGCGTCAATTTTATAAGCTCACCGCAGCAGATGGCAGTAAGCCATCAGGTGGCTTGTCGCCGTTAAGTGCGTAGTCGGTTCGCTGATGCTCTGAGCCTGACCTATAGTTTTTCCAGCGCGGCGCTGTAGCGTCGTGCTGTAACACGGGTAGCGCTAACCTCCCTCGTCAGTACCGAGAATCCCCATGATCAAGCATCCACGACTGTTTGCTTACGTTTCGCGTCCCTGGCTGATGGCTGGTGTGTTGCTGTTACCGGCAGCCTGTCTGGTGCTGGCTGACGTCTGGTGGCACGGCCTGTTGGCCGCCGCTTTGCTGCTGCTGTGGTTGTGGTTGCTGGTCGCCAGCCCGGCGCTGGAGCAAGCGGCGCTTGAACCACAGGTGTCGGCGCAGGCGCTGGGCGAGGTGCAAAGCAGTCTGACGGCCCTGCGCGAACTGCTCGATGCGGTGCTGCCGTTGTGGATGCGCCATATCGAACTGGTCAACGGCCAGACGTCCAGCGCAGCTGGTGGCCTGACCGAGAAATTTATCAGCATGAGCCAGCAGATCAGCCAGGCCCTGGACCTCGGCGCCGGCGAAGACGGTGGTGGGGTGTTCGAGGTGCTGCGCAGCGCCCAGGTCGAACTGCCGCAGGCGGTGAAGATGCTCGACGACACCCAGGGCGAGCGCGAGCGCTTTCTGGTGGAGATTCGCGAACTCAGCCGCTTTGTCACCGAGCTGCACGGCATGGCCGAGGATGTCGCCAAGATCGCCTCGCAGACCAACCTGCTGGCGCTCAACGCCGCCATCGAAGCGGCGCGGGCCGGCGAGGCCGGGCGCGGTTTCTCGGTGGTGGCCGATGAGGTACGCAAGCTGTCGTCGATGTCCGGCGAAACCGGCACCAAGATCACCGAGAAGGTGCAGATCATGGGCCGCTCCATGGAATCCATGGTGGCGCGGGCCGAGCAGATGGACAGCAACAGCCATGACGGCATCGAGGCCGCCGAACGCATTGTCGGCAAGGTGCTCGGCGAGCTGGGCGATGGTGTGGCGCAGCTGGAGCAGCGCCTGCAGATGCTCCAGGGCAACAGTCGTGAGGTCGAGCAGACGGTCAACGCGGTATTGGTTGACCTGCAGTTCCAGGACCGTGTCAGCCAGATCATTTCGCATATCAGCGAGGACATGCAGCGCCTGCGCGACAGCCTGGGCGAGCCGGTGGTGCCGGCCAGCCGCGATTGGCTGCGCCGCCTGGAGTCGAGCTACACCACCCTGGAGCAGCAGCGTGTGCACAGCGGTCAGCGCGCCGCCAGCGTCGAGCAATCTTCGGTCACCTTCTTTTAACGCAACTTCAGAACCACGGGACGCACAGTAATGGGAAAGACGGTCTTGGTAGTGGATGACTCGACCAGTTTTCGGCAAGTCGTCGGCATTGCGCTCAAGGGCGCCGGCTACGACGTGCTGGAGGCCTGTGATGGCAAGGACGCACTGAGCAAGTTGGATGGTCGCAAGATCAACCTGATTGTCTCGGACGTGAACATGCCGAACATGGACGGCATCACCTTCGTCAAATCGGCCAAGCAGTTGCCGGCCTACAAGTTCACCCCGGTGATCATGCTCACCACCGAAGCCGGTGAGGCGAAGAAGGCCGAAGGCAAGGCCGCCGGCGTGCGCGCCTGGGTGGTCAAGCCCTTTCAGCCGCCGGTGCTGCTCGATGCAGTGTCGAAACTGATTCTGCCCTGAGGACGTCCCCGTGACCGTAATAAACAGTCGTGAAGAAACTGGACGGTACATCTTCGAAATAGCAGGCGAATTCAATATCTACAGCGCTGTCCAGCTCAAGGATGAACTGCTCGGCCTGCTGGGCAGCCATAAACAGCTGGAGATTGACTTGGGTGCGGTCGAGGATTTCGACAGCACCGGGGTGCAGATCCTCCTGCTGCTCAAACGCGAGGCGCAGCGCCAGGGCCGCAGCCTGGCTTTTATCCAGCACTCGCCGGCGGTGCGCGAAGTGCTCGATCTGCTCAATCTGGTGGCCGAACTCGGCGACCCCATGGTGATTCCGCTGGATGCTCGCGGAGGTCGCCCATGAACCTTGATCAGGCCCGTGGTGCATTGGTTCAGGAGGCCCGCGAACTGCTGGTGGACATGGAAGATGCGCTGCTGGAAATCGAAAGCGACGGCTACAACGCCGAGCGGGTCAACGCCATCTTCCGCGCTGCGCACACCATCAAAGGCTCGGCCGGGCTATTTGGCCTGGAGTCGCTGATCAACTTCACCCATGTGGTGGAAAGCCTGCTCGATCAGGTGCGCAACGGCGAAAAATCCCTAGATGGCAGCATGCTCTCGCTGCTGCTGACCTGCGGCGACTACATCGGCAGCCTGATTACCGCCGTCGAAGACCGCAGCGAAGCCATCGACCCCAACCCCGAGCTGCGCGCGCATCTGATCAGTCAGCTCAATGAATACCTGGAGCAAGGCGTCGAGCCCGTCGCCGCGGCGCCGCTTCCCGAGCAAACGCAACTGTCGCAGGTGCCAAGCGGCAAGGTCGATGTGTTGACCGGTGAAGAAGTTGGCAGCGACCTCTGGCATATCTCGCTGCGGCCCAACAGCGATGTGCTGCGCAATGGCATGGACCCGCTGTCGTTTCTGCGTTACCTGAGCAAGCTGGGGCGCATCGTCTACCTGCACACCCTGACCGATACCCTGCCGCTGGCTGAAGCCTTCGACGCCGAGAGCAATTACCTGGGCTTCGAGATCGAGTTCGAATCCCAGGCCAGCAAGCAGGAAGTCGAGGATGCCTTCGAGTTTATTCGCGAGGACAGCCAGCTGCTGATCCTGCCGCCGCACAGCAAGATCGAGGCCTACCTCAACCTGATCGTCAGCCTGCCTGAGTCGCCGCGCAAACTCGGCGAAATCCTGCTCAAGAGCGGCGCGCTGACTGCCCACGAACTGCAACGCGTGCTCGCCCTGCAGTCCGCCGCGCCACAGCCGGCACCGCCGCTGGGCACCTTGCTGGTGGAAGAACAATTGGTGGCGCCGCCGCTGGTGTCGGCGGCGTTGAGCAAGCAGAAGCAAGCCGACGACAAGCGCGTGCATGAGCAGGTGTTTATCAAGGTCGAGGTCGGCAAGCTGGATGAGCTGATCAACCTGGTGGGCGAGCTGGTGATTGCCGGTGCGGCGGCCAGCCTGTCACTGCGCCAGGGCTGTCCGGCGGCCATGGGCGAAGCCAATGAAGCGGTGGCGACCCTGGTCGAACATATCCGCGATGCCTCGCTGTCGCTGCGCATGGTGGCCATCGGTGAAGTGTTCCAGCGTTTCCCACGGGTGGTGCGCGATATCAGCAAGGAGCTGGATAAGGACATCGAGCTGCTGATTACCGGTGCGGACACCGAGCTGGACAAATCGATGGTGGAAAAACTCGCCGATCCGCTGATGCATATCGTGCGCAACGCCATGGACCACGGTATCGAACGCTCGGCCGACCGCCTGGCCGCCGGCAAGACGCAGCGCGGCGCACTGCGCCTGAATGCCTATCACGAGTCCGGCAGCATTGTGATTGAAGTCACCGACGACGGCCGTGGCCTGGATCGTCCACGCATCCTCGCCAAGGCGCTGGAAAAGGGTTTGGTACAGCCCGATCAGGTGCTTAGCGACAGTGAAGTGTTCCGCCTGATTTTCGAGGCTGGCTTCTCCACCGCCGAGACGGTGACCAACCTGTCCGGGCGCGGTGTGGGCATGGATGTGGTGCGCAGCAATATCGAAAAACTGCGTGGCGAAGTCGAGGTGCTCAGCGTATTCGGCCAGGGCACCACGGTGCGCATCCGCTTGCCGCTGACCCTGGCCATTATCGACGGCTTCCAGGTGCGGGTTGCCGATGAGGCCTTCGTGCTGCCGCTGGATCAGGTGGTCGAGTGTGTCGATCTCGGCCCTCAGGTCGAACTGCATGACCTGCTCAACCTGCGCGGTGAGCCGCTGCCTTATGTGCGCCTGCGCAGCCTGTTCGGCCTGCCGCCGAGCGCTGGCGCGCGCGAGAGCCTGGTAGTGCTGCAGTTCGGTAGTAACCGCGCGGGTGTGGTGGTCGATCAGCTGGTCGGTGAACTGCAGGCGGTGATCAAACCCCTGGGACAGATTTTTGCGCAAAACAAGGTGCTCAGTGGCTCCACCATTCTCGGTGACGGGAGTGTGGCGCTGATTCTTGATGTCGCCCATTTGATTCAGCGTGCCAGTGCAGCCGCTGAAAACTCAGTCAGTGCCAACCTCCGACGCGCAGATGGCTCTGCCGCCGTGGCACGGACTCAATAAAAAGCCGGGAGAAGAAAATGTTCGACAAAATGACGGTGGCGACCCGCCTGCTCCTGCTCGCAGGGGTGCTTATCCTGTTTCTGCTGTTGATCGGTGTGCTGGGAATTTTCGGCATGCGCGAATCCAACGCCGGCATGGAAACGGTTTACAACGACCGGGTTGTACCCCTGCGTGATCTGAAGGTGATTTCCGACAACTACGCGGTAAGCATCGTCGATACCACGCACAAGGTCCGCATCGGCGCGCTCAGCTGGCAGGAAGCGCTGCGCAGCGTGAACAAGGCCGAAGAGGCGATTCAGCAGAGCTGGACCAGCTTCACCTCGACCCGATTGGTGGGTGAGGAGCAGGTGCTGGTTGATGAGCTGAAACCGCTGCTGAAGGAGGCCGACGAAGCCAACGCCAAGTTGCTGCGTATTCTTGAAGGGCGCGACCAACTGGCCCTGGAGCAATTTATCAGCAGCGAGCTGTACCAGAAGATCGATCCGGTCTCCGACCGTTTTGGCCAGCTGGTTGATGTGCAGTTGACCGTGGCCAAGAGCGAGTACGACCTGGCCCATGACCGTTACAACCTGGTGTTTGCGGTTGCCGTTGCGTGCATCGTGCTGAGCCTGCTGCTGGCTGTGTTGTTGGGCGTAATGATTACCCGCAGCCTGCTGCGCCAGCTCGGCGGCGAGCCGTATGCGGCGATGGAATCGCTGCAGCGTGTTGCGGCCGGTGACCTGACCGTGGATATCCGCCTGAAAGATGGCGACCAGAGCAGCATGCTCTACAGCCTGCAGCAGATGGTGCTCAAGCTGCGCTCGATCATGGGCGATGTGCGCATGACCGCCGACTCGCTGGCTTCGGCCTCCGAGCAGGTCGCGGCTTCGGCCCAGGCGCTGAGCCAGAACGCCTCCGAGCAAGCCGCCAGCGTTGAGGAAACCAGCGCTTCGGTGGAAGAAATTGCCGCCACCGTGGCGCAGAACAGCGAGAACGCCAAGGTCACCGACGGCATGGCCAGCCAGTCGTCCAAGGATGCGGTGGAAGGCGGCGCAGCGGTGCGCGAGATGGTTAACGCCATGCGCCAGATCGCCGGCAAGATTGGCATCATCGATGACATCGCCTACCAGACCAACCTGTTGGCGCTTAACGCGGCGATTGAAGCCGCGCGCGCTGGTGATCATGGCAAAGGCTTTGCCGTGGTGGCCGCCGAAGTGCGCAAACTGGCCGAGCGCAGCCAGGTGGCTGCGCAGGAAATCGGCTCGGTGGCCAGCGACAGCGTGACCCTGGCCGAGCGCGCCGGGCAACTGCTGGAGCAGATGGTGCCGTCGATCCGCAAGACGGCCGATCTGGTGCAGGAAATCTCCGCCGCCTCGCGTGAGCAGAACACCGGCTTGGAGCAGATCAACCTGGCGGTTGGCCAGTTGGCGCAGATCACTCAGGTGAATGCTTCGGCTTCCGAAGAGCTGTCCTCGACCTCCGAGGAGATGAGCGGCCAGGCCGTACAGCTGCAGGAAATGATTCAGTTCTTCCAGCTGGCCGAAGTGGCGGCGCGGCAGATGCCCGGCACGCCGACCGGCAGAAACCGGCCGACGGCCATGAGTAAGCCGACGCAGCCGGTACGCCGTCATCTGCACGATGATCAGATCGATGAGTCGGCGTTTACCCGCTTCTAGGAGGCTGCCATGAGTACCTTGCCAGCCCATATCCAGGGCCGCGCGGCGGCCCCGGTGGAAACGCCGCTGACTCAGCAGTTTCTGACCCTGACCCTGGGTCAGGAGTTGTTCGCCCTGCCGATTGAGCATATTCGCGAAATTATTGAGTTCGGCGGACTGACTGAAATTCCACTGATGCCGAGCTTCCTGCGTGGGGTGATCAACCTGCGCGGCGCGGTGGTGCCGGTGATCGATCTGGCGGTACGTTTCGGTCGTGAGCGCACGCCGATTGCCAAGCGCACCTGCATCGTGATCGTCGAGGTCGAGCAGGGCGACAGCATGCAGCTGCTCGGCATCATCGTCGATGCGGTGAATGAAGTATTGGCCGTGGAAGGCCATCAACTGGAAAGCCGCCCGGCCTTTGGCGCGCGCATTCGCGCGGATTTTATTGCCGGCATCCTCAAGCACCACGAGCAGTTTGTGGTGGTGCTGGATATTCCCCAGGTGCTGTCACTCGATGAGCTCGCCGAGCTGGTGGGCGGCCTTGAACAGAGCGAAGTGTGAGGCGTTATGGCTGATGGCGGGTGGGCAATGAATGCAGGCACACAGGTTGCGCTGAGCGAGCCAGAGTTTCGTCAGCTGCAGGCGCTGTTCTATGAGCGGGTCGGCATTCAGCTGCCACCGGTAAAGAAGCCGCTGATCTGCGGGCGCCTGTCCAAACGCCTGACGGCGCTGGGGCTGAGCAGCTATCAGCGCTATTACCAGTACCTGATTTCGGCGCAGGGCACGGCCGAGCTGGAGATCGCGATTGATCTGATCACCACCCACGAAACCTATTTCTTCCGCGAGCCCAAGCACTTCGATTTCCTCCAGCAGAAGATTCTGCCGGCCTATGCCGGTCAGGCGGATTTCCGCGCCTGGAGTGCAGCCAGCTCCACCGGTGAGGAGGCTTATACCCTGGCGATGCTGCTGCACGAGGCGCGTCCGCACCTGGGCTGGAGCGTGCTCGGCACCGATATCAGCCGTCAGGTGGTGCAGAGCGCCGAGCGTGGCCTGTACCTGATGGAGCGCGGCAGCAAGATTCCCGCGCATTACCTCAAGCGCTACTGCCTCAAGGGCAAGGATCAGTACAAGGGTTACTTTCTGGTTGAACGCGGGCTGCGTGAGCGGGTCGAGTTTCGTCAGGGCAATCTCAACCTGCCGGCGCCTGAGCTGGGGCTATTCGAGCTGATCATGCTGCGCAACGTGCTGATCTATTTCGATCAGGACACCAAGCAGCGGGTGCTGCACAACGTGGTGCAACGCCTCAAACCCGGCGGCTGGTTGATGGTCGGTCACTCTGAAGCGCTGCATGACACCGGCTTGCCGATTGAGATGGTCGCCTCGTCAATCTACCGCAAGGTGGCGGTATGAGCCGCAGCTGCTTTCTAAAACCCGGCGAGCTGTATTTCGGCGGTGGTGATGTGCGCGTAGAAACCCTATTGGGGCCCTGCGTTTCCATCGTGCTGTGGTTCCCCGAGGCCGCCAAGGGCGGTATGTGTCATTTCCAGTTGCCCGGCCTGCGCCGCGTCAGCGAGCACGCGCGGGATCTGGACGGGCGCTACGGGGTCGATGCCTGGGTTTGGCTGAAGCAGCAGATGCGCGTACATGCGCTGCGCCTGGAGCAGGCCCAGGTCAAGCTGTTTGGCGGGGCGCGTAGCCTGAGCAAGCCTGGCTCCAACCTGCGCACCGATATCGGTGCGCAGAACATTGCCTTTGTCGAGACGCTGATGGATGAGCTGGGTGTGCAGGTGGCCGGGCGTGACCTGGGCGGCGAGGGTTGCCGTTTTCTGCGCTTCGAGCTGGCCAGTGGTGAAGTCTGGGTGCGCCGTGGCGCGGCATTGAGTATTGAACCGCTTGAGGCGCTGCAGTAATGGCTATCAAGGTGATGATTGTTGATGACTCGGCGGTGATGCGTGAGGTCATGCAGCAGCTGCTGGCGCCGCATAAGGACATCGAAGTGGTTGGCGCAGCGATGGACCCGCTGCTGGCCCTGCAGAAGATGAAAACCGTGTGGCCTGACGTGATCCTGCTCGATGTGGAAATGCCGCGCATGGATGGCATCACCTTCCTGCGCCAGATCATGGCCACCCGGCCAACCCCGGTGGTGATCTGCTCGACCCTGACCGAGAAGGGCGCGGACATTACCCTGCAGGCGCTGTCGGCCGGCGCGGTGGAGGTGATCACCAAGCCGACCATGGGCCTGCGGGATTTTCTCCAGGGCAGCGCCCAGGAAATGCTCGCCGCCATCCGCACGGCGGCAAAAGCTCGGGTGCGTGGTGCAGCAGTGCCTACACTGGAGAAAGCCAGTGTTGATGCAGTCGTCAGTGCGCCGAGTGCCGGGCTGCACAATCAGCGCACCAGTGAGCGGATTGTCGTGTTGGGCACCTCGACCGGCGGCACCCAGGCGCTGGAGCAGGTGCTGAGCCAGTTGCCGCGTAGCGCGCCAGCGATTGCCATCGTTCAGCACATGCCGGAGAAGTTCACCCGCAGCTTTGCCGAACGCCTGGATTCGCTGTGTGCCATTGAGGTGCGTGAGGCGCAGAACGGCGACCGGCTACTGCCGGGCCTGGCGCTGATTGCGCCGGGCGGCAAGCATATGTTGGTTAAACGCAGTGGTGGCCAGTATCAGGTTGAGGTCAAGGATGGTCCGCTGGTCAGTCGTCACCGTCCTTCTGTTGATGTGTTGTTCCGCTCGGCCGCTGTGCAGGCCGGGCGCAATGTGTTGGCCGTGATCATGACCGGCATGGGCGACGATGGCGCCCGTGGCTTGAAAGAGCTACACGAGGCGGGGGCCAGAACCTACGCCCAGGATGAGGCCAGTTGCGTGGTGTTCGGCATGCCGAAAGAAGCAATCAAATTGGGAGGTGTCGATCAGGTGGTCGCGCTGGATGACATCCCGAACGTACTGATGAGCTGGAGGTAGCCGGTGGAAGAAGCAGTCAACAGATTTCCCCAGCATGTGCTGGTGATTGATGACAGCGAATTGCAACGCCAGTTTACCGCTGAGCTGTGCAGTGAAATGGGTATCGAGGACATCCTGCAGGCCGTGGATGGCTTCGACGCGATAGCCCAGATGAAAACCAACCCACAGATCCAGGTGATCGTGCTGGATCTGGAAATGCCCGGCATGGACGGTGTGCAGGTGCTGCACGAAATGGCCCGCCTGGAACTCAACCACTCGGTGGTGGTGGCCAGTGCGCGTGAGAGCGTGCTGCTCAATGTGGTCGAGAGCATGGGCCGTAGCCTGGGCCTGCACCTGCTTGGCGTGCTGCAGAAACCCATCAGCCATGAGCAACTGGCCGCCAGCCTGAGCCGCTTCGCGGTGCAGGCGGTGCAGGCCGAGCAATTTGCTGCGCCGCGCGCGCTGTGGCCGCAGCTGACTGAAGCGGATGTGCAGCGCGCGCTGCGTGAGCATGAGTTCGTTGCCTACTTCCAACCCAAGGTCAACCTGGCCAATGGCCGCCTGAAAGGCGTGGAGGCATTGGTGCGTTGGCAGCATCCGGTGCATGGCCTGCTGGCACCGGGGCTGTTCGTCGATATGATCGAGCGCAGCCATTACATCTCGGACATGACCCTGCAGATGCTCGACATGTCCCTGGCGCACTGCCGGCAGTGGCATGACGCCGGTCTACCGTTGAGTTTTTCCTTCAACGTGTCGGCGCGCTCGCTGGCGGATTCCAAGCTGGCCGACGAGATCATTGCGCGGGTGGCGGCCAGTGGTATCGAGCCGCAGTACGTGATTCTGGAAATCACCGAAAGCGCGATCATGACCGACCTCAGCATTACCCTCGGCACCCTGGCGCGCCTGCGCCTGAAAGGCTTTGGCTTGTCGGTTGACGATTACGGCACCGGGTTTTCCTGCATGTTGCAGCTGTCCCGCGTGCCCTGCACCGAGCTGAAGGTTGACCGCGCCTTCGTCAATGGTGCCAGTGAGAGTCTGCATTTGCGCATCCTGCTGGAAAGCGCCCTGGATATCGCCAGCAAACTGGGCCTGGGCGTGGTCGCCGAGGGCGTGGAAACCCTGCAGGACTGGCAGCTGCTGCGTGATCTGGGTTGTGGTGAAGTGCAGGGCTACTTTGTCGCCAAGCCGATGCCGGGTGACGCGCTGCTGGCCTGGTGGCGCAGCAATGAGGCGCGCTTGCGTGGCCTGGTGATGGCAACTTCTTAACCCCGGCGGTTAGTTGCCTGCTTGGCTGATATCTAAACGGGCGTGAATCAGCGCTCGTCTTCGGTTGTTTCCAGGCTCTGTAGCACCACCTGTTCCAGTGCATTGCCGGGCTCTGGCTGCGTGCCGGCCAGTTGGCCGAGCAATTGCCACTGTTGATCCAGTTCGTTGTTGATCGCCAGCATGCGCTCAATCATCTTGTGCGCGGTGGCGTTTACGGCGCCGTCCTGGGTGTTGAGCAGTTCAAACGACATTGCGGTAATGGCGGCAGTCAGGTGGGTGAGGGTGCGCGTGGACAGGCTGAGCAACTCGGTCAATTGCGCTTCCTTGGCAGTCATGGTCATCTCCTTGTGAATCCCGCCCTGAGCTTAGCGCGACATTGTGTCGCCCGGCTATCCGCTCCATCGCCTGAGTCCTACCGCCGGGCTTGTGCATACCCTTTGTTGCGCGTCCGTCGGCCACTGCGCGGATATTGCCCGGTTGTGCTTTGCTCAGATCAGGCGTGAATAAAAGCCGTAGTGCAACCTCGTTGGCGTTTGGGTTGTACCTGTCGTCGGAAGCTGTGCGGTTTTTTAAAACGGGCGTTTTCCTTGTACACCAGGCGATTTTCGCTAGAGCCTTGCCAGCACTGGGTTTGCGCCAGAAAACTGCGAGGCAGAGAGTTGCTGAGTGCTTTGGGAAACCTTGATTTTGTTTGGTTGCACCTAGTTGCACCTTGCGCCTTCTGAGGTTTAATCTCTCGCCAGATTTTTTGTGACCCGCCACCCATGGCGGCCACCCCTTGGGGCCGTCGCGGGGCGACGTCCAAAACTGCTCCCGGCGATTATTTGCCGTGCTCCAGCTCATACAGGACAAACCAATGGCTACCACTACCCTTGGCGTAAAGCTCGATGATGCAACCCGTGATCGCCTCAAGCAGGCTGCGCAGTCGATTGACCGCACGCCGCATTGGCTGATCAAGCAGGCGATCTTCAATTATCTCGAGCAGATCGAGGGTGGTCTGACCCCGGCCGAGCATTCCGGCCTGGCGGCAGTTGCCGGTGAAGAGTCGGTCGACAGCCTGACCGAGCAGGGCTTGCAGGTGTTCCTCGATTTCGCCGAAAGCATCCTGCCGCAGTCGGTACTGCGCGCGGCAATTACCGGTGCTTATCGCCGTCCGGAAACCGAAGCCGTGCCGATGCTGCTGGAGCAGGCGCGTCTGCCCAAGGACATGGCCGAGGCGAGCAACAAGTTGGCCATGGGCATTGCCGAGAAGCTGCGCAACCAGAAGAACGCCGGTGGCCGCCAGGGCCTGGTGCAGGGCTTGCTGCAGGAATTCTCGCTGTCGTCGCAGGAAGGTGTGGCGCTGATGTGCCTGGCCGAAGCGCTGCTGCGTATCCCGGACAAGGCCACTCGTGACGCGCTGATCCGCGACAAGATCAGCAACGGCAACTGGAGCCAGCACCTGGGTAACAGCCCGTCGATGTTCGTCAACGCTGCCTCCTGGGGCTTGCTGATCACCGGCAAACTGGTGGCCACGCACAACGAAGCCGGCCTGGTAACTTCGCTCAACCGCATCATCGGTAAAGGCGGCGAGCCTCTGATCCGCAAGGGCGTGGACATGTCCATGCGTCTGATGGGCGAGCAGTTCGTGACCGGTGAAACCATCGCCGAAGCCCTGGCCAACGCCACCAACATGGAAAGCAAAGGCTTCCGTTATTCCTACGACATGCTCGGTGAAGCCGCGCTGACCGATGAAGACGCCAAGCGCTACCTGGCGTCCTACGAGCAGGCCATCCATGCCATCGGCAAGGCCTCTCACGGCCGTGGCATCTACGAAGGTCCGGGCATTTCGATCAAGCTCTCGGCGCTGCACCCGCGTTACAGCCGCGCGCAGTACGAGCGGGTGATGGACGAGCTGTACCCGATCCTGCTGGGCCTGACCAAGCTGGCCAAGCACTACGACATCGGCCTGAACATCGACGCCGAAGAAGCCGACCGCCTGGAAATCTCCCTCGATCTGCTGGAGCGCCTGTGCTTCGACCCGGCTCTGACCGGCTGGAACGGTATCGGCTTCGTTATCCAGGCCTACCAGAAGCGTTGCCCGTACGTGATCGACTACGTCATCGACCTGGCCAAGCGCAGCCGCCACCGCCTGATGATCCGCCTGGTAAAAGGCGCGTACTGGGACAGCGAGATCAAGCGCGCCCAGGTCGAGGGCCTGGAAGGCTACCCGGTGTACACCCGCAAGCCGTACACCGATATTTCCTACATCGCCTGCGCGCGCAAGCTGCTGGCTGTGCCGGAAGCCATTTACCCGCAATTCGCAACCCACAACGCCCACTCACTGTCGGCCATCTACCAGCTCGCCGGGCAGAACTACTACCCCGGTCAGTACGAATTCCAGTGCCTGCACGGCATGGGCGAGCCGCTGTACGAGCAGGTGGTGGGCAAGGTGGCCGATGGCAAGCTGAACCGTCCGTGCCGCATCTACGCACCGGTGGGCAGCCATGAAACCCTGTTGGCTTACCTGGTGCGTCGCCTGCTGGAAAACGGCGCGAACACCTCGTTCGTCAACCGCATCGCCGACCACAGCATCTCGATCAAGGAACTGGTACTCGACCCGGTGCAGCAGGTCGAGCAGATGGCCACGCAGGAAGGCGGCCTTGGCCTGCCGCACCCGCGTATTGCTCTGCCGCGTGCGCTGTATGGCGACGCCCGCTTGAACTCCGAAGGCATCGACCTGGCCAACGAACACCGCCTCGGTTCGCTGTCCTCGGCGCTGCTGAGCAGCACCAACAACGCCTACAAGGCCATGCCGCTGCTTGGTTGCGAAGCCCCTGAGCTGAGCGAAGCGCAGCCGGTACGCAACCCAGCGGACCACCGCGACATCGTCGGCCATGTGCATGAGGCCAGCGAGCAGGATGTGCGCAACGCCGTGCTCTGCGCCGTGTCCAGCGGGCAGATCTGGCAGTCGACCCTGCCGGCCGAGCGCGCCGCCGTGCTGGATCGTGCCGCCGACCAGATGGAAGCGGAAATGCAGCAGCTGATGGGCCTGCTGGTGCGTGAGTCCGGCAAGACCTTCGCCAACGCCATCGCCGAAGTGCGCGAGGCGGTGGATTTCCTGCGTTACTACGCGGCGCAGGCACGTAATCACTTCAGCAATGACAGCCACCGCCCGCTGGGCCCGGTGGTGTGCATCAGCCCGTGGAACTTCCCGCTGGCGATTTTCAGCGGTCAGGTTGCCGCCGCTCTGGCTGCCGGTAACACCGTGCTGGCCAAGCCGGCCGAGCAAACCCCGCTGATTGCCGCGCAAGCCGTGCGCATCCTGCTCGACGCCGGTGTGCCGAGCGGCGCCGTGCAACTGCTGCCGGGCCGTGGCGAAACCGTCGGTGCCGGCCTGATCGGCAACGAGCGGGTGCGTGGCGTGATGTTTACCGGCTCCACCGAAGTGGCCGGGATCATTCAGCGCAACCTCGCCGGTCGCCTGGATGCCCAGGGCCGCACCATTCCGCTGATCGCCGAAACCGGCGGCCTCAACAGTATGATCGTCGACTCCTCGGCGCTCACTGAACAGGTGGTGGTCGACGTCGTGGCCTCGGCCTTCGACAGCGCCGGCCAGCGTTGCTCGGCACTGCGCGTGCTGTGTGTGCAGGAAGACGTGGCGGATCGAGTGATCAACATGCTCAAGGGCGCTATGGCCGAATACAGCCTGGGCAACCCGGAGCGCCTGAGCACTGATATCGGCCCGGTGATCGACGCTGAAGCCAAGGGCAATATCGACCAGCACATCGAGAAGATGCGCGAGAAGGGCCGCAAGGTATTCCAGACCGCCCGCGCCGTGGGTGACGACATCAAGCGCGGCACCTTCGTGCTGCCGACGCTGATCGAGCTGGACAGTTTCGACGAGATGCAGCGCGAGATATTCGGTCCGGTATTGCACGTAGTGCGCTACCAGCGTGCTGATCTGGGCAAGTTGCTGCAGCAGATCAACGACAGCGGCTATGGTCTGACCCTCGGTGTGCACACGCGTATCGATGAAACCATCGCCCAGGTGGTCAACACCGCCAAGGTCGGCAACCTGTATGTGAACCGCAACATGGTTGGCGCTGTAGTCGGCGTGCAGCCGTTCGGCGGCGAAGGCCTGTCCGGTACTGGCCCGAAAGCCGGTGGCCCGCTGTATATGTACCGCCTGCTGGCGACCCGTCCGCAGGACGCGGTGGCCAAGCAGCTGCAGCAGGAAAATGGTGAAATCCAGCGTCCTGCGGAGCAGGCCAAGGTGATTGAGGCGCTGCAGGACTGGGCGGCCAAGCATGAGCCGAGCCTGAGTGCCCTGAGCGCGCAGTATGTTGAGCTGGCGCAGAGCGGCACTGTGCAGATGCTCAACGGCCCAACCGGTGAGCGCAACAGCTACAGCCTGCTGCCGCGTGAGCATGTGCTGTGCCTGGCGGATGAGCGCAGCGACCTGCTGGTGCAGCTGGCAGCGGCCTTGGCCGTGGGTTGCCAGGTACTGTGGCAGGAAGGCGAGCTGACCCGCGAGCTGTTTGCGGCACTGCCCAAGGCCGTGCAGCAACGCATCACAGTGCTCAGCCAGTGGCGCGAAAGCGACACTACGTTCGACGCCATCATTCATCACGGTGACTCCGATCAGCTGCGCGAAGTCTGCCAGTTGGCCGCTCAGCGCCCTGGCGCGATTATCGGTGTGCATGGGCTGCACAAAGGCGAGACGGATATCCCGCTGGAGCGCCTGCTGATCGAGCATGCACTGAGCATCAACACCGCAGCGGCCGGTGGCAACGCCAGCCTGATGACCATCGGTTAAACGGTACTACGAGCATCCCACCCCGACCGGCTCGCCGGCCGGGGTGGTTGGCAACACCGGCTTACCGCCACCCCCAGGCACCTTGCCCAGGTGCCTGATGCTGCTCTGCAGCGCCCGTCGTACATCCGGCAACGGAGGGTTACCCACCCGGTACGATGCGTTTCTTCCCCTCTGGCATTTCGATGCACTGCGTCCGCCTACCCGGCGGCGCAGGAACGGAGCTACCCGCTCCGTTCCACATCGGCCACCTGCGCGTATCCCTTAGGCAGCCATTGGCTGATTGCTTGGCCATGGCCCGTGTGCGGCTTTATTGTGCGCGTGGCTGCCCGATGCTGAATCGTTTTGAGAGCGCTGCTCTAGCGCTGTTTGGTGTTGCTAATCAGCTGATTGCGCAGGGCGCGTTCGACCTCAATCTGCAGCTTGTAAGCAGGCGCTTCGATGGCGTTGTGGTCGCGCGTGTAGCGCCGGGCGAATTCGTGCACGCCCCATTGCTGGTATTGCTGCACATGTAGCAGTTCGTGGGCCCAGAGCGCGACATTGTCCTGCGCGTCCGCGGCATTGCGGAAGACGATGATGTCGATCAGCGTCACTGCCTGTACATCGGGGTTCTGCAGCAGGGTATTGGCGGCGCTAAGGGTTTCGTTGTCACCCACCTTGTAGCGCGCCGCATCGAGTACATCGATGCCGTAGTAGGGCTCCAACTGGGCGCGGATATGCAGAGGAATCGGATGGGTGCCGCTGGCAGCCACCGTCTCGCGTGATTGCAGCAGCCATTGCTCCAAGCCCGAGGCGGCCATCTGGCTGACGTCCTCGTAGAGCACCCCGATGTCCGCCTGGCTGAACGGCGCACAGAAGCACACCACTGTGCAGACCTGCTGCTGCCCACTCGGGCAGGCCAGCACTGAGGCGGCCAGGCTGAGTCCACCGAGCAGGGCCGTCAGGCGAAAGGTGTGACGTGAAAAAACAGCAGGCAAGGGCGTCTCCCGAAACAATAAAAGCCGGCCGGCTCCGCCTGCAGCATTACCGTGCGGGGGTTGGACAGTGGCCTTTCAGGTTGGTTGCAGCCGAGCAATGGTGGATAAGCAGAGCGTTATCCACCCTACGATACCTGCAAGCCCGCGTGGGGTAGAAAACAGCGCAGCATTTCCCCCTGGTTCAACGGCGGGTCTTGGCTGGCGAGTCTTTAAGCCCTGACCCAGCGCTGCCGCGTCCAGCTACTCAATGCATCGACGCCGAACACCAGCACCAGCATGGCCAGGATCACTGTACTGGCCTGTGCCTCCTGAAACAGGCTAAGGCTGACGTAGAGCATCTGCCCTAGGCCGCCGGCACCGACGAAACCCAGCACGCTGGCCATGCGGATATTGTTTTCCCAGCGGTACAGGCTGTAGGTCAATAGCTGTGGCCACAGGTTGGGCAGGGTGCCGTAGCAGAACGCCGCGACCTGGCTGCCGCCCTGCAAACGAACTGCCTCGGCCGGTGCGGTCGGGGTGTTTTCCAGCGCCTCGGCAAACAGCCGGCCGAGCACACCAGCGGTGTGCAGGGCCAGGGCCAGGGTGCCGGCGTTCGGGCCAAGGCCTGCGGCCAGCACCATCAGCGCGGCCCAGACCAGTTCGGGAATCGCCCGCAGGGCATTCAGCAGCAAACGTGCGGCGCTCTGCAGCGGCCAGCCAAAGCGCCCGGCGGCGGGCAAGGCCAGCAACAGGCCGAATACCGCCGCCAGCAAGGTGCCGAGGGCCGACATGGCCAGGGTTTCCATTGCGCCATGGCTGATGGCCGTTAGGTGCTCGGCGCTCAGGTCGGGCTTAAGAAAGCGCTGCACGTAGCCAGCCATCTGGCCCAGGCTGTCGCCGCTGGTCAGTGCGCCCAGATCGATACCCAGGTAAACGAACGAAGCGATCACCGCCGCGCCGATGCCGAGCAGCAACAACAGATTGATCAGCCGGTTCATGCCAACCTCCCGCGCAGCACGCGGCTGAGCTGGTCGGCCAGCAACACCAGCAGCAGAAAGGTCAGCAGCATGCTGGCTACTTCGCCGCCAGCGAACATGCGCATCGACAGATCGATCTGCTGGCCCAGGCCGCCGGCGCCGACAAAGCCCATCACCACCGAGGCGCGGATCGCGCATTCCCAGCGGTACACCGTGTAGGAAGTCAGTTCTGCCGCAGCATTCGGCAGAATGCCGTAGACAAAGGCCGCCAGCCGGCCGCTGCCGGCCTGAAGCAGGGCGTGGGCCGGGCGCTGGTCGACCGACTCGAAGATTTCCGCATAGACCTTGCCGAGCATGCCGCTGTAAGTGATGGCGATGGCCAACACCCCGGCGGTGGGGCCGAGGCCGACCGCGCGGACGAACAGCAGCGCCCAGACGATTTCTGGCACGCTGCGCAGGAAGATCAGCAGGCCGCGTACCGGCCAGCGCAGCAACTGCGCCAGCGGTTTGGGTCGACCGCCACGGGATGCGGCGGACAGCGACAGCGCGCGGCTGGCCAACAGACTGGCTGGAATCGCCAGCAGCAGGGCCAGGGCCATGCCAGCGGTGGCGATGGCCAGGGTTTGCAGGGTGGCCTGCAGCAACAGGTCGAGGAACTCCGCGTCATGGGTCGGCGGCCAGAAGGCCGCGACGAAGCGGCCCATCTCGCTCTGGCTGTCGGCTTGCAGCAACACGCCCAGGTCCAGCTCGCTGAGCTGGATGCCCGGCCACAGCAGGGCCAGTGCCAGCAGCGTGAGCAGCAGGCGGGGCAGGGAAGCCGGGTCGCGGGTGTCGCGGCTTAGCATCGCGGAATCTGCAGGCTCAAGGTCACGCTGGGCGCGGGCGGCGAGAGCAGTTGCTCATTGGCATACAGCGCGTCGAGTTGCGCCTGATCGACTTCGCCGGCGGGGCGGTCGAACAGGATCTGCCCATCGCGCAGGCCGATAATCCGCGGGAAGTGCGCCAGGGCCAGTTCCACCGCATGCAGGCTGGCGACCAGGGTGACGCCATGCTGCTCGGCATGCCGACACAACACGTTCAGCGTGTGCTCGGCCAGCACCGGGTCCATGGCTGATACCGGCTCATCGGCCAGCAGCAGTTCCGGCGCCTGGTACAGCACGCGGGCGATGCCGACGCGCTGCAACTGACCACCGGAGAGTTGCTGGCACTGGGCGAAAAGCTTGTCGGCCAGGTCCAGCTTGGCCAGCTCACGGCGAGCGCCGGGGATATCCAGCGGATGCAGCAGATTCAGCAGGCTCTTGCCCAGGCCCCATTGGCCGAGCTTGCCGGCCAGCACGGTGGTAACCACCCGTTGCCGCGCCGGCAGAGGCGGCGCCTGATGCACCAGGCCGATGCGCGCACGCAGGCGTTGGCGCTGACGGCTGGAAAGCTGCCAGGGCTGCTCACCGAGCAGCTGAATCTCGCCGCTGCTCGGTTGCAGGGCAGTGGCCAGCAGGTTGAGCAGGCTCGACTTGCCGGCCCCGGAGGGGCCGATGATGGCGACGCGCTCACCGGCGGCGATATGCAAATCCACGCCGCGCAGGGCGTGGACTCCGTTGCCGTGGCTGAGGCTGGCGCCGCAGAGGCGCAGGGTCATTTCAGCAGGTCAGCGGCGCGCGCAGCGTCCTCGATGCCCTTGTAGTTCTCAGGCGAAGTTTCGATAAAGCGGCTGGCGGCCTGCAGGTCGAGGATCGCCTTATGCTCCGGGTTGGCCGGGTCGAGGGCGAGGAAGGCAGCTTTGATCTTCTCGGCCAGGGCCGGGTCGAGGGTGCCGCGTACGGTCCAGTTGTAGTCGAAGTAAGTCGGGGTGGTGGCGAATACCTTGACCTTGTTGCTATCGACCTTGCCGCTGGCAACCAGCTTGTCCCACACGCTGGCGTTGAGCACGCCGCCATCGACCTTGCCGGCCTGCACCCAGGCGGCGGTGGCGTCATGTGCACCGGAGTAGCCAACGCGGCTGAAGTGGCTTTCCGGCTTGATACCGTCCTGCAGCATGAAATAGCGCGGCATCAGGCTGCCGGAGGTGGACGACACCGAGCCGAAGGCAAAGGTCTTGCCCTTGAGGTCGGCCAGGGAGGTCACGTCCGGGTTGGCGGTGATGAACTTGCTGGTGAACTGCGCATCCTGCTCGCGCTGTACCAGCGGAATGGCGTTGCCGGTCTTCAGGCGCACCTGCACGAAGGTGAAACCGCCGAGCCAGGCCAGGTCCAGGCGATCGGTGGCCAGGGCCTCGACCACGGCTGGGTAGTCGGCGACCGGGGTGAACTCGACCTTCATGCCCAGTTGCTGTTCCAGGTAGGCGCCCAGCGGTTTGAATTTGCGCAGCAGTTCGGTCGGCGCTTCATCCGGAATGGCGCTAACGCGCAGGGTTTCGGTAGCCAGAGTGAGGTTGGCGGACAGGCACAGGGCAAAACCAGCGGCGAGCGCCAGGGTACGTTTGAGCATGAAGATTCTCCGGTTCAATAGCGGAAAAGGATCTAAATGGCAGGCCCGCGAATAGGTGGGCTGCGAGTAGTCAGGGTAGTCGACGTGGCGCGATTATATGGAGCGCTGTGTTAAAGGCCAGCTTTGCTAGAATCCGCGCCTGTTTCCGATTTGCCGAGAGCCTGACCGATGAGCGAGCCGATCCGTTTGACCCAGTACAGCCACGGGGCCGGCTGCGGCTGCAAGATTTCTCCCAAGGTGCTGGAGGTGATTCTCGCCGGCAGCGGCGCGCAGAACCTCGACCCCAAGCTGTGGGTCGGCAATGCCTCGCGTGATGATGCGGCGGTGTATGCCCTGGATGATGAGCGTGGGGTGGTGTCGACCACCGACTTCTTTATGCCGATTGTCGATGATCCCTATGACTTCGGTCGCATCGCCGCCACCAACGCGATCAGCGACATCTATGCCATGGGTGGCGACCCGCTGATGGCCATCGCCATCCTCGGCTGGCCGGTCAACCTGTTGCCGCCGGAAGTGGCCCGCGAAGTGATTCGCGGCGGCCGCGCGGTGTGTGATGAAGCGGGCATTCCGCTGGCTGGCGGGCATTCCATCGACGCACCGGAGCCGATCTTCGGCCTGGCCGTCACCGGCGTGGTGCTCAAGCGCCATATGAAACGCAACGATACCGCCACGGCCGGCTGCCAGCTGTACCTCTCCAAGCCGCTGGGCATCGGCATCCTCACCACCGCCGAGAAGAAGGCCAAGCTGCGTCCCGAGGACGTTGGCCTGGCGCGCGACTGGATGTGCACCCTGAACAAGCCCGGCTCGCGTTTCGGCAAGCTGGCCGGGGTTGCCGCGATGACCGACGTCACCGGCTTCGGCCTGCTCGGTCATTTGGTCGAGATGGCTGATGGTGCCAATCTCACCGCCCAGCTCGATTACGCCGCTGTGCCGCGTCTGCCGGGGGTCGACTACTACCTGGCCGAGGGCTGCGTGCCGGGCGGCACCCTGCGTAACTTCGACAGCTATGGCGAGAAGATCGCGCCCATCACCGACGAACAGCGCGACCTGCTGTGCGACCCGCAAACCAGCGGCGGTCTGTTGATCGCCGTAACGCCTGAAGGCGAAGCAGAGTTCCTTGCCGTGGCCGCCGAGCTGGGTCTGAACCTGGCGCCAATCGGCCGTCTGGTTGAGCGACAGCGTTACGCGGTAGAGGTGCTGTGATGCGCGACAACAGCAGCAACTACCGCGACATCTTCCTCAATGATCTGCCGATGATGGACGCCCGCGCCCCGGTCGAGTTCAGCAAGGGCGCCTTCCCCGGTGTGCTCAACCTGCCGCTGATGGATGACAGCGAGCGTCAGCGGGTCGGCACCTGCTACAAGCAGCATGGCCAGGACGCCGCTATCGCGCTCGGCCACCAACTGGTCAGCGGTCAGGTCAAAGCCGAGCGGGTCGCGGCCTGGGCGGCCTTCGCCAAGGCCAATCCGCACGGCTACTTGTACTGTTTTCGCGGCGGCCTGCGCTCGCAGATCACCCAGCAATGGCTGGCGGAAGCCGGTATCGACTACCCACGGGTAATCGGTGGCTACAAGGCGATGCGCAGCTTCCTGCTGGAAACCACCCAGCAAGCCGTGGCCGAGTGCGATTTCGTCATCCTCGGGGGTCTGACCGGTACCGGTAAAACCGACGTGCTGGTGCAGCTGAACAACAGCCTGGATCTGGAAGGTCATGCCAATCACCGTGGCTCCAGCTTCGGCAAGCGCGCCAGCGGCCAGCCGGCACAGATCGACTTCGAAAACCGCCTGGCCATTGACCTGCTCAAGCAGCGCGCCCGTGGCACCGAGCAGTTTGTGCTGGAAGACGAAGGACGCATGGTCGGCAGCTGCACCGTGCCGCTGGAGCTGTACCAGGGCATGCAGCAGTACCCGCTGGTGTGGCTGGAGGATGCCTTCGAGGACCGTGTCGAGCGCATCCTGCGCGATTACGTGGTCAACCTGTGCGGCGAATTTATCGCCCTGCACGGTGAGGAAGAGGGCTTTCGGCTCTACGCCGAGCGCCTGCTGCAAAGCCTGAGCAATATCCAGAAGCGCCTGGGCGGCGAGCGCTACCAGCGTCTGCTGGCCATCATGCAGACGGCGCTGGACGAGCAGCGCAGTGGTACGGTTGCGCTGCACCGCGACTGGATTGCCGGGCTGCTGCGCGAATACTACGACCCGATGTACGCCTACCAGCGCGAGAGCAAAGCGGCGCGTATCGAGTTTGCTGGTGACCAGGCGGCGGTCATCGCCTACCTGACTGAGCGCAAGGCTAATCGCCAAGGCTGAGTGTCACCACCCAGCCCCGCGCTGCCATTAGTCGTTGCTGGCTTCTGGCAGCTTGGCGATTACCTTGATCTCGAACTGGAAGCCATACAACCAGGTCACGCCGACGGCAGTTATGGTCGGGTACGGCGCGTTACCCCAGAACTCTGGGACAACCTTCCAGATCCTTTCGAACGTCGCCTGCGGGTCGACCATAAACACGGTCACGTCGACCACATCGTCAAAGCTGCCGCCGGCAGCGTGCAGAATCGCATTCAGGTTGGTGAATGCGGTGCGTACCTGCGCCTCCAACTCGGGTTCGGGAGAGCCGTCTTCACGACTACCGACTTGCCCAGAGACAAACAAAAAGCCGTTGCTGCGGATCGCCGGTGAATAGCGATTGATCTCATAAAGCGCCTGGCGGCCAGGCGGGAATACCACGTCACGCTGGTTCATACGTACCTCCATCATGGGGCGGTAGCGCCCCGGTTTATTCACGGTGAAGCGACTGTAGGACGTTGCGTTGGGCCGATAAACCAGCAACTCTGGCTAACACTGTTTGTAGAATCCAAATAATTCAGCCGATATTGGGATAGGACATGGACCGTTTCGCTGCGATGCAGGCATTTGCTCGGGTGGTGGAGTCGGGCAGCTTTACCAAGGCGGCCGAAACCCTGCACATAAGCAAAACCAGCGTGACCCAACTGGTGCAGCAGCTGGAGGCGCGCTTGCGGGTCAAGCTGCTCAACCGCACCACGCGCAAGGTCAACCTCACGGCCGACGGCGCGCTCTATTACGAGCGCGTGTTAAGGCTGCTGGACGACCTGGCCGAGGCCGAGACCAGCCTGTCCGGCGCCTCGGCGGTGCCCCGCGGCCGACTGCGGGTGGATGTGCCCAGCCCGCTGGCCAGAATGATCCTTATGCCTGCCTTGCCAGCGTTTCATGCGCGCTACCCGGAGATCCAGATCGATATGGGCGTCAGCGACCGCATCGTCGATCTGATTGGCGAGAAGGTTGACTGCGTGGTGCGCGGCGGCGAGCTGACCGATCAATCGCTGATGGCGCGCCGGGTTGGCGATCTGCAACTGGGTGTTTATGCAGCGCCCAGCTACCTGCAACGCCTCGGCACGCCTGCGCACCCGCGCGAGCTGGAAGATTCGCAGCACCGTATCGTCGGCTTTCTCTGGGCACGCACCGGTAAAGCCCTGCCGTATGCCATGCACCGCACCGGGGAGAGTATTCATATCCAGGGTCGCTACGTGCTGGCGGTCGACGATGGTAACGCCTACCTGGCGGCGGGGCTGGCTGGCATGGGGGTTCTGTGGCTGCCGGCCTATATGTCCGCCCCGCATGTGGCGCAGGGTGAGTTGCTGCCGCTATTTGAGGAATGGCGCCTCGATCCCATGCCGCTGTACGTGGCGTTTCCGCCGAACCGGCATATCAGCATCAAGCTGCGCGTGTTTATTGAATGGGTTGCCGAACTCATGGTGCAGCATGCGCCGATCATCCAGCGATAGAGGGGCCTGAGCGCAGCGGTGCGATAACTGACCCGCGGCCGCTACTGACCTTAAACGACTGGTCGTGTTGCCCTCACCGGCAATCTCCGCTCAATTGCTAAGCGCTGCCTGGTCTGTTTGCATAGCTACCCGCAGTTAGCATGCAGGCCAAGGAGACAGTCGATGAAAGTTATGGTGGTAGGCGCAAGCAAAGGCTTGGGTAGGGCACTGATTGAGGGCTTGGGGCAGCCTGGGGATCAGTTAATTGGTGTTTCTCGCTACCGCCCTGACAGCCTGGTAAACCAGGCCGGTGCTGAGCTGCGCTGGGTGGAGGCCAATCTTGGCGAGTCGCTAAAGGCTGCGCAGATTATCGAGCAGGCTGTGGCGGGGGAAGGGCTGGATACCCTGATCTACAACCTGGGCATCTGGGAAGAATTGGCCTTTGATCCGGCGTATGACTTTCTCGCCGACCAGGATAGCCAGCTGCAGGAAATCATCAGCTGTAACATCACCTCGACCATTGTGCTGATCAAACGGCTGCTGCCGCTGCTGCTCAACAGCGCTAACCCAAGAATCATCCGGGTTCTACCCGGGTTGTCAGCGAACGACCGATTCTGTTGAAAAAGTAGGTTTCGGCGGCAGCCAGCAGATCAGGTGTGCCTGCTGCCGAAGTGGCTGCAAGCCACTTCAAGTTGCCTTCCGGCGTTTTGTTGTGGTCAACGAATTCTGGACACTGGTTTAGGTTCATCCGGCCAGTGATTCGGCTTCCACTGGCGTTCTGTATCCGTTGTAGCTGTGTGGCCGTTGATGGTTGTAGTAACCCGTCAGATAGCGCAGCACGTCGGCCTCGGCCTGCCCTTGGCTGGTATAGCCATGCTCTGGCATCCATTCCGTTTTCAGGCTTCTGAAAAAGCGCTCCATCGGTGCGTTATCCCAGCAGTTGCCACGGCGGCTCATGCTCTGTTTGATCCGGTAGCGCCACAACATTTGTCGAAACTCGATGCTGGTGTAATGGCTGCCTTGGTCAGAGTGAAACGTCAGCTGCTGCGGACAACCACGGGACTCGAAGGCCACGCGCAAAGCGCGCGTTGTGAGCTGCGAGTCCGGTCGATTGGAGAGGGCCCAACCGACGATGCGGCGCGCATACAGATCCATAACCGCCGCCAGGTAGATCCAACGATTACCCGCCCAGATGTAGGTCACGTCGCCGCACCACACTTGATTGGGGCCATTCACCGTGAACCGCCGATCCAGCTCATTCGCCGCGATAGCATTTTCACCATCAGCTTTGCGGTAACAATGCTTGCGGCATTGTGAGCTGAACAGTCGGGCCTCTTTCATAAGGCGGCCGGCCAGGAAACGACCCACCGCGACACCCTGTATCCGCAGCGCCGCTGACAATGTTCTGGCCCCAGCGGAGCCGCGACTCTGCAGGTGAAGCTCAGTGGCCATCTGGCGCAGTGCAATCCGCCGATGATCTATTCGACGGCGTCGCGTGCAGGCGTCGTAGACACTGCTGCGATTTACGCCAAACACGCGGCACAGCTCGGCTCGTGGATATCGCTCGCCCAATGCCTCAATCAGGCTTACTGATCGAGGGAGTCCGACATTAAGAGAGCGGTAGCCTTTTTTAGGATTTCTTTCTCCCGCTCCAAACGCCGAACCTGGGCCTCAAGGTCTTGTATGCGTCTCTGCTCGGGAGTCATGGCCTTGCTGCGCGGCGGGGTTGTGCCACCACGCTCACTGCGCAGTTGCTCTACCCATCGGCGCAATGCCGTCGGGCCTACACCTATTGACTTGCATGCTTCGAGTTTGAAATCTGTACTGAAAGATCTTCTGGTCACGTAAACACCTCATTGCTGGGCGAAGCTTAACGCCCTATCGGGGTGTCCAGAATCATTGAGCCACAACATTTCACTGAGCGTCCTTGCTCAGGTTTGAGGGTTAATTTGAGGGTTTCTGCTCGCAGCAGGCCGCCAAAGTGAATTCGTCAGTGGCACCTGTCAGGCCACGCAGTCGTAAACGGTCGAGTTTCATGATCCGTTTGAGGTGGGCGAACAGCATCTCCACCTTCTTTCGTTCGCAGCGAGAGACGAGGTACTCCGGTGTCTTGGCGATGCGCCTGGCCACATCGCGGGCAGCCTCATGGATGCTGCGGACGATCTTCCGATTCGGCGTGTTGGGGCAGCATTTCGCTTTCAACGGGCAGGCTGCGCATTCGGTTTGGCTGGAGCGGTAAATGATGGTGTTGGCCTTGGTTACCCGCGATCTTTGCTGGGTGAAGGCGCGCCATTCACTGCGTAGCGGTTTGCCGGCTGGGCAGCGATATTCATTGGCGTCCTGACTCCAGTGAAAGTCGTTACTGGAGAGGCTGTCGTCCTTGCGCTCGGTCTTGTCCCACACCGGCACATGCGGTTCGATGTCCTTTTCTTCGACCATCCAGGCCAGCATCGGGGCGGTGCCATAAGCGGTATCGCCGATAAGGCGTTCCGGTATGAGATCGAACTGAGCTTCGACACGCTCGACCATCGTCCTAGTCGAATCGACTTCGGCGGTACGGTGCGCCGGGGTAGCTTCCACGTCCATGATCACACCGTGCTCAGTGTCGATCAGGTAATTCGTGGAATAGGCAAAAAAGGCCGGCCCACCTGGCGCTGCTGTCCAACGGGACTGAGGATCTGTGAGCGAAATTTTCTTGGGAAGAGCCTCAGCCAGCGCCTCTTCATCAAGGGCTTCGAGGTACTCGCGCACTGCGCGGCTGCTGAGCTTTGGATCGTTCCAATCGACCTCATCTCCCGCTACCCCACGTTGCCGGCTGGCATCCGCCTTGATGATGCTGGCGTCGACGGCGAAACCTTCACCCTTGACTAGGCCGGCTGCCATGCAGCGCCGCAGCACCTCATTGAACAACCAGCGGAATAGATCGCTGTCACGAAAACGCCCATGGCGATTCTTCGAGAAGGTCGAGTGATTGGGGACTTCGTCTTCCAGACCCAGCCGGCAGAACCAACGATAGGCCAGGTTCAGGTGCACCTCTTCGCACAATCGCCGCTCGGAACGGATCCCATAGCAGTAGCCGACGACAAGCATGCGCACCATCAACTCCGGGTCAATCGAGGGACGCCCTATGGGGCTATAGAAATCCGCCAGGTAGGCACGCAGATCACTGAGATCCAGGCACTGGTCGATGCTGCGCAGGAGATGTTGGGCCGGGACGTGATCTTCCAGATTGAACGAGTAGAACAGGCGCTGCTGTCCTCCCGGTAACTGTCCCATCATGCTGTTCGCCCCCACGCTAGCTGACAAAGCAATTTTGCCAACGGCATGGGGAGGCCGCTACTTTTTCAACAGAATCAGCCCAAAGCAGCCCTTCATTCAGGACTACTTCTGGCCTTTTGCAGAAGTCTCTGAAATTGACTGAGCCTTTCGTTCCCGACGCCGGCAAAGCCAGTTTCGTATGTCTCGAACAATCATGCATATCGCACCAATGACTGTCAGCAGAACGAACGCACCAACAAACTGAGCGAGAAATATGCCGCCGTTGTAGGCCACTGCTCGGTTGCCTTGTTCAAAGCTTGCGAGCGCCGGGCCTTGCGCCGCCATAAGGCAGCCCAAAGAAAGTACGCGGCTGAACTTTAGGTATTCCATGTTGTGCCTCCTTGCGATGGTCAAATCAGTCCGCGGTACTGCTTGCGCTTAGGGAATGCCATTCTGACCGCGACCGCGATCAGCACCAGACCAATGATGGCCGAAACACTGGCGAATCCAATGCTGAGCTGGATAGCTGATGCAAACTCTTCGGGATTGTGCTCCGCGGTGTACCAAGCCGAAGGTGAGCCGCGGTGTCCGGGGATATGGACGGAGCCGCTTGATATATCCAGAAAGGCGGAAATGCCAACACCGATGCCTAGCAGCAGGAAGAAAAAGCCGAGAATCAGAACACTGAACATAAATAATCGCCTCCTGGCATCGCGTCCTGCTCACTCACTGGTGATCGTTCAATCAGCAGCTCTTGATTGAAGAGTGACACTTTCGGGACAGTCGACAAGTGTCGAAAGCAAAAACCCCTGAATTTCTCTAGGAAAATCAGGGGTTTAAGGTGTTTCTAATTGGTGGGCCGGGGTAATCTGAACAGGCTATTTAACTGTTTGATTTATATAGTAAAGACCCGGTTTAAATTGTTGCTTGGAATACCGTTTGGAATACTGATTGAGTGGGCTGATTTGAGCTTGGGTATCAAAGCTGCGTTCGGAGAGGCCTGATTCTTAGGTAAGAGCCTTGCAGCGTTAGTCTCACGACGGCGCGATAGGCGTTAGGCTGGAAGTATTGTCTGGAGGCCTTGGTCTTAAGGGATATTTTCGAATTACGTGATTTTTGTACCCTTCCCCAGAGTTCTACCACGCTTCGGTCGTGGTTTCTACAGCTTGTTCGTCTTCGGATTTTGGGACGAGTCGGAACTAGGGGTGCGGTTTTGGATTGGCCGCTGGCGTGGCCTGTTGGTGAATGCATCGACCACGCCCTGCATCCTAAGGCGGCTATTGAGCTTTTCAAGCTCTTCGGCGTGCAGTTCAGCTAGGGTGGCGTACTCATCCTGCGATGCTAACTGCCTGCTAATCCCTATTTCATTTTCTACCTTGTGCCACAGAAGCTCCCTAATCTCCTCAGCAAGCTCTTTGGTTGCGTGGTCGAGGTCGGCCAGGCCTTTCGCGTAGGTATTGATCTGCTGTTCGGCATTTTTCTTCTGCTGTATTAGCCGCTTTTGAGCTTCACTCTGTTCCCGTTTTAGATTTTCCAAGGCCTGCTTGTGTCCATTCTGAAGGCCCTTCAGTTCCTTCTGGTGGTGCTTCTCCGCTTCCAGAGCCTCTCCAATTAGCTCCTTCAATGCCTCGGTCATGTTTGTGCCGCGCTTGCTGGCGAGCTGTTTCAGGGTCGCCTGTACACCGGTTGGTAGGACGAAGTTGTAGCCCTTGTGCCCAGAGTTTTGCTTCCGGTGTTTCTGCTGCCGCCACGCATTTTTGGCTTTATCCAACAATAGTTCTGTATCGGCGCTAATGGGCTTTTCTTCCAGCCACCTCTTCAGATGTAGGGGGGCGGTCTCGGGCGACCAGGTTGCGATATGAAGAAAGCCCTTTTTTGAGAAGTGCTGCAATGCCCACTTCATCTGTTTATCGCTCTGCCAGTCCAGCCATTTTAATGCATCGCTAGTAATCGTCTTAGTCATCACGCTCTCCCACTGCCATGGGTTTAATTTAGCACTGTTATGGAGTTTGATACTAAGTCACGTTATGTAGTGTGGTACTGAATAACGTTACGGAGTAGTTATTCTAATAAATATAGACTGTATTTTCATAGCTATACTAAGTGACCTTCTGCCATTGCTACGGGAAATAGGATGCTTATTCGCTTGCTGCGTCATAGGTCTATTGGGCTATCACCTGAGGCGAAATTCTTCCTGCTTCGGTTCCTCCAGGAGGAGCAGAAGAAGCAGGTCGACACGTTGGCAGCTTTAAACGTAAGGACGATCGCAAAGCGGATTGGGGTTACCCCTAAGGTGGCTGGCGCAGCCATTGAGCAGCTGGTTTCGTTGGGGCTATTAACGAAGCAGTCCAAGCTTCGGCAGTTAGGTCGGCCCTCGAGCGAATACAGTTGCTCCACTTTGGCAGTTGAGAAATTTTTGGGCTCAACCGTGGACAATCCAGAGCAAGAGTCGAGGGTGGCCAAGCTTCTGGGCGGAGCAAGTGAGCAGAAAGAGCAGCGATTGATGTATGCCAATCGACTTCTGTTGGCTGTGCTTGTGGCTCAAGCAGATGAGTTCGGGGTGGTGCGGAAACTTGGGTGGCGAGATCTTGCCGAGCGGACAGGCTTGCGGCGGGAGGTGCTTAGGCAGCGTTTGGGGTGGTTGCTGGAGCAGGGATACCTGCGATCCGTTATCCCAGGGGTGACAGGTATTGCCCTCTTTAAGAAGGCCAAAAGTGAGTACATCCTGAACCTGGCCCATCCCTTCCTGTGCGTGGGGCAGGCCCCTGGCTTGCTGGTAGTCAGAACAAAGCTCTGCCGTCACATTGATGAGTACCCTGCACGACAGATTCTGAACGCCATAATGAAATGCGGGGGGCAACAGCTCGTTCAGATTGGTCATGAGCGTTACGACATCGGTAAGTTCTTCGGTTCTGGCAATTTGCTGCACCTCACACCGATCTTGCAGGCCAGTATCGATCGGTATGCGTCCTATCTCTTGTCCGAGCAGTCTGAGGTGCTTGACGAGGATATTGCTTTGTTTAGTGAGCTTAGGGCTCGCATACGCCAGGACTTTATTCTGCCGGATATCGTTAGAGGCGAAGGCACTACTGCCACCATGCAGGTGGACATAGTGCATCTGCTGTGCTCTCAATCAGTTGAGTGGGCGCGTGATATCAAGGCCGCAATCAGTACCGTTAATGGCCTGCCTGACCAAGGGGAATTCAAGTACTGGCTGTTGCCTGCGTCTAAGCGCGATCACTCCTGGCGTGGGAGGAGGGAGACCATGGCTTGGGCTTTGTTAGTGAAGACGAGCTTGGATGCGCTGCCGTATGGATGTCGAGTGCACGATGCGCACTTGGGCGTAGATCATGCTCTCCTCAGTGACGAAGAGCTTGCTCTAGGGGAGCGGTATTTTTACGGGCTGCTCACCGAGCCGAAGTCAGTGACGGTTAGCTAGCTGGCCCATTTTTGGCAGTCGATTATTTTCTACCGCTGCTGCGAATCCTCTGAACTAATACTCAGAGGTGTTGCACCATGAAAATCATCCGCTTGAAAGACGTCATCGACACCACAGGCCTTGCCCGTTCGACCATCTACAAATACATCAGTGAGGGTTTCTTCCCGAAGCCCGTATCGCTGGGTGATCGTTGCGTTGGCTGGCTTGAAAGTGAGGTACATGACTGGGTTCTTGCTCGAATAGAAGAGCGTGACGAGGGGCAGGCTGCTGCTTGACGTGACTCCCAAAGCACCGTGCTCGGATCGTCCGAGCACGGTACTTTTTTGTCGGGGTTAGCGATCTAGGCTGAGGCGCTACTTTTGACGGTTTCCGTCGAGGATTTTACTGGGTGAGCAGCCTGATTGCTTTCGGTAGCTTGGGAGTATCAGAAAGCTACCTAAGAACTACCTCAAGTATGTGATCAGGGAAACCTGAATCACTGGGTGCTATTGGACTGCCTCAGAGCAGTCCTGTTGGGTAAAAAATACTCAGTGGGCTTGAGGGTATGAAGCAACCCCTACCCTCAAGAACAGAGTAACCAACATGAAGCGCCATCCTGGTAACCACAACCTGCCTCTTCACAATGAACCGACCTTCCTGAATCTGCCAGTCCAGGTGACTAAAGGGCCATTAGTCGAGCCCTACCTAAGTAGAGCGTACCTGACGATCCAGCGTGCTCTGGACGAGCACCCACGGACACTCGTTGTGCGTTTCGATCTGCATTTCCCGAAATGGATCGTTCCTGGCGACGCTGACTTCAGCAACAGCGTCATCAGCAACTTCTTCGTGCACCTAAAGGAAATAATTAAACACGACCGCAACAGGGCAGCGAAGCGCAATGGCACTGCCCATGGTTCCAGCGTTCGTTACGTCTGGGCTCGTGAGGTCGGGTCCTTGGCCAAGGACGGTCGTCCCCACTTCCATGTCTTGTTGTTACTCAATCGTGACGCCTACAACACCCTTGGTAGCTTCAACTCCAATCAAGAGAACCTTTTCAAGCGCATCGAGACGGCTTGGTGTCGAGCGTTGCAGATTAACCTGGCGGTGGCGGATGGTCTGGTTGAGATTCCCGAGAAGGCAACCTACTTCCTGGATCGAGGCGACGAAGCTGGGCTTTCAGATGTCTTTTACCGCACCAGTTACCTTTGCAAGGCAGACACTAAAAAGTATGGAGAGGGTTTTCATGGCTTCGGTTGCAGTCGAATCTGAAAACCGAAAATCGGTTGTGCTGGATTATCGTGTGCCACTCAGTAAATCAAGGGGCATGGTAGTCCAGCTGGCTGAGGAGGCAGGCTTCGAGGCCGCTGGTTAGGCGTGCCGCATTAGCCCCAACTTTTTCGACCCAGATAGCAACATCTTGAATGATGCACGCGTCCGTGGTTTGTTTATGGCATGTTGAAGATGGCTCGATACGACCATCAGATGTAACGAACGGAGAGGCCCGCGGCGGCCATTGCTTGGCCAACTAGCCAGCAATCACCATTCTCTAATCCGAGCAAGCTTTTCGCTGATCTCGGGCACTAGAAAAGCGAAAAGCCGATCGTACTGCTGGTCCCAACGGTACGCTTCGTCGCGACTCTCTATGCCATGGCGGATCTGCTTTCGCCGATTTGCCCATGTCCCCTTCCTGTCCTGCTCCTTTAGAGCAGCATTGTGATCGAATGCATCTAATGTCCAGCCGAACGGCAGCAGGTACGCTTTGTACGAGTTGAACACTACGTTAGTTACTTCGATCAGGCGCTGGAGCCGATAGCCTATTGGTCGGCCATAGCGGGCGCTCAATATGATCGACACGACTCCATGAAAAGGATCTTCCCAGAAGTACGACTCGGGCAGTCGCACATCTGGTAGCACCTCTTTCATTCTGTTGCAGATACTCGTCCAAGCGACCTTTGCGTCGGGAGTGTCACTCGCCCCGTACTCGATCCAAAAGTCGTGGAAGGCCTGGCGCAGGTTATTCACGTCAAGCTCTTCTTCTAGCCTGGCCCGGTATGACTGGTAGTCATGGAAGTACACCAATTGCCTATCAGGATCGATCGTGAGCTGGTCGAGGAAGACCTTCTCCATAACCCACTCATTCGCAATCATCTTTCCCTTGCGATGAGGTGTCGCATACCAGCAATCCAGCGCCATGCGCTTCGCGTCGATCGACCGCTGCAACGTATCGTCATTCACCACAAACGCATTGAGGTTGTTGAGGTAGAAAATGTCCTCTTCTGCTGTGCGTGTTTGGGCCGGATCGAAGCCTTCGAACACCCAGATAATCGCCCCGCCATTAGCGCGATAGAACTCTCGCCGTCCAACAATCTCAGTCAGAAATGTGGTGGAGAGCTGAACCTCAAAGGCTAGGCGCTGGCCTACACGCTCGACCTGTACGTCCGGTTTGCGCCAGGTTGCACGCTCGGCGACGGGCATTCCACGCCATGCCTTCTCGACCTGTGGTTCACCGCAAGTGCTATCGGCAATCAGGCTGTCCCGAATGATTCCCTTCAATCGAAGATGGGCCAGACTTTCCTTGGCGGCGTTGTATTTCATCTTGTTGATCTGATCGGCGCTGAACTCACCGCGAGTCGAGATCGGGCATCCTAGCGTGCCCTCTTCGTCGGTATGGTGACGAAAGTGGAACCGACGATCCTTTGTGCGCACCAGCATGACGGCACCACCGCATAACTGACAAACCAACCAGGGCTGCTGTGGATTGCGTGCGAAGCGGCCAGCCATTTCATTGCGGTCTTGCATGACAACAGCAAGGTCTCGGCTGAGAAATGTGCGAGGTTCGATCGGTATGCCAGTGTCGAGATCCAGTATCTCGGTCAGTAGCATCTGGTCGGTGGGTTCAGCGTACTCGTAGGTGAACATTCCGTGTCCTGCAGACGTTGAATTACACAGATATTAAATCTGCTCGTTGTTAAGATCTCAGAGTAGATAGGAGTCAGGGTCTAGCTTTGTGAGCCAAATGCATCATCAGTAACTAAGTTTTCCGGTTGAGGATAGATACCAGGTACTCCAGGTCCGTTAACCGGTGTTCCAGCGGAGATCTGCGTTGCTACTGCCTGATTTAGCTTGAGCAACTCCTCAAGCAAATCTTGCTTGGCGGTAAAGCTATAGACCTTGAGCACTGCAGAGTCGAGGGCTGCATGAGCTTCCTTGAGTGGGTTTTTTCCGGGAAGGTCAAGGGTGCGGTAGAGTGCGCGAAGGCCGCCGTCGAGATGTTGTAAGGCTTGATCGCGTACCTGGCGTAGATGGCGTCCTGCTTTGGCCACTGCATCGATCTGGGCTGTGCTAGCATCCTGTGGCCAGGGGAAGGTGTCGAATACTGATTCCGAGGTATAGCGCGGGTCCGACTTCATGTTGGAGCATTTGGCATGGAACCATCGGTAGTGCGCTGCCGATTGTAGGATGCCGAAGCTGTAGTCATCGGCTAGGGCGAAGACTTGAAGCGCGTCACCAGGACGTATGGCCGCATCGATGAAAGTGAAGATCGGACGCTTGGTGACTCGCGAACAGGTGAGATAGCGCGGGATTTCCTTGATCGCATCAATCAGCTCCTTGCGCCGGCGCCAATGCTGCCACCAATAGTCAATTGATGCCGCTCGCTCAGAAGTATCGGACTTTGCCTGAATGTCTGGTAGTACGTGTGTTTCCAGGTGAGCAAAGGCCGCTTTGAAACGTTTGGCTTGAAGGATGTCCATATCACCCAAGTCGATGATGTTGCGACAAAGCTGGCGACCACTGAGCAAATCATCGCCAACGAGATATGGGTGAATGACGGTCTGCTCATTTGTAGGCATCGCGGCTGTAGCCGCATTGTCCAGCAAAAATCCAGAGTGACCGGGAGTAATGCCCTGGCAAGTAACGACTTGACTGTTGCAGGTCAGCTTTTCAGCAGCCCCCACATCCACCTTGTCCGACAGCGAGGCGTTGATATGGGCGACTACGCGCATATCCAGCTCATAATCCTTGCTGGCGTGTCCACTGCCACGAGCCTTGCGGCCCTTGGGAGCCTGCTCAATCTTGAACCACAACCTGCGGCTCTTCGGCAGCAGGACGGCATCCTGAGTCTTGACCCAATTGGCGATGGAGACATGTACGTTGGCCTCACCGGACCAAGGTTGATTATCCACGGCCTCAATCACGGTCCCGCTTGCACAGATGGAGTCTAAGCCACCGATGCGGCTGGCATTGTTGCGGATGTTTTGCGTACCAACCAAGCCCGCGCGTCCAGAGGGCCAGTCGTTTACGGTACATTCGGCTAGATGCGCTTCGGCACGTCGGAACCAGTAAACGCAGAAGTCGGCCATGCCCGGCACTTCGGGATAGGCATTGCGCAAACGCTTAACGTAGTCCGCGCCATGCTTGGGTTTAAGTAGCTTGGCGCCTAGAAATGGCGGATTGCCGATGATCACATCGACTTCGGGCCATGGGGTACGACTGCCGTCATCAAGCATCAGGGCGTCCCCGATGTTGAAATTGGCGTCGAGATTGTCCAGCGGAAGCGCCTGCTCCTGAACATGCAGCTCGTCGATGGCCAGTTTGTGCGCCAGCATCATCGTTACCTTGGCAAGTTCGACCGCAAATGGATTGATGTCCATGCCGAAGAAGTTGCGTGTGGAGACAAAACCCATTGGCCGCTGCGAAGCATCGATGCTCTTATATTCGCCCATACGCTCGTAGATACGTGCTTCTAAGCGCTTGATCTCGCGGTAGGCAATGTAGAGGAAGTTACCAGAGCCGCAGGCTGGATCGAGAACACGGAAGCTCTCGATGCGCATCAGAAGGTTCTCCAGTTCCGTCAATGTTTTCGCGCTGTCGATACGTTGCTGCCAAGGCTCGACGATGGTTGGCCCGACCACCTTCATGATGTCCACCGGGCTGGTGTAGTGGGCACCGTAGGCGCGCCGCTCGTCGGAGTCCATGCTGTGCTCAAAGATGGCGCCGAATATCTCCGGGCGTACCTTCGACCAGTCGAACTTGGCCGCATCCTTGAGCATTTTGATCTCGTCCACACTGAGTTCGATACGGGCGGGGTTGGCGAATAAACCACCATTGAAGTAAGGAACACCCTTGAAGCGCCCTCCCAGAGTTTTGCCGGGGGTGTTCATCTCGACGAATAGCTGTCCGATTAGGTCGTAGGCCAGCGCTGGAGTGGTGCAATCGTCCAGCAGGCGGGTGAGAAAGTATTTTTCAAGCAGACCGATGTCTTCGGCGAATAAAGACATCAACGCCTGAAGTGTGAAACGCTGGGCTAGATCACGATCAATATTTCGCTTGATCAGCGAGCGGAACAGCATCACTAACTGGTCAGCGGCTTGCCGCGTGACACTTTCCTGATGGTTGCCGAAAACAGGCAGAGTGGTCTCGGCGAACAGAAATGCTAGGGGGCCGAATCGCTCCGGCAGTTCATTCAGGCGTACCTTATCTACGGGGCTGTCCATCTGACTATTGAAGTCGTAGATCCAGAACTCATCAAAGTTGCAAAGCACGACATAGTTCGGGCGGTTAGGAACCAGGCGCGTCCAATAAGTAAAGGCTTGAGAGTAGTGTTTGGAGAGGTCTTCGCCGCGCTTCTTCATCTCCACCAGCACCACTGGCTTCCACACCAAATCCGCAAAGCTGGTGCCCTTGTCGGCCTTCTTCACACGCATTTCACATGTGGCACCGGCCTCCTTGAAACCTGCATGACCGAAGGCTCGAAAAAGCTGGTCCAAGAAAATCTGGGCTTCACCCTTTTCGTCGCCGATGATGTGTGCGGCGCACCATTGAACAAATTGCTGAAGAGGAGCTTTACATAGAGCGGTCATGACAGATGTGCGTCCTGCAAGGAAAGAATGCCTACTCGGCGTGAAAGTCAGCTAGCTTACTCCACCAGTAGGCTGTGCCGATGATTCTGATCATTACCGCTTAGCAGTTGGCATCTGCCTTTGGTTTTTGATTCAACCAGCCGTTAATGGCAGATCCCAGACAGAAACATAAGTGGATGCCTGTCTGGGCGGGGGCAACAGATGCTCAAGTCTGCCTGTTGAAACGTAGGTGATTCAGGTTGATTGCCCGCTGATGGATACAAAAAAAGATGCAATAGCAAAAGGGCCACAACCCCTGAGTGAGGTTATGGCCCTTCTTTAAAATGGTGATCAGGCAAATTGCTTAGTACGAGGGCGGTAGACCGCACTGTTCTTGCCACTCGTTGATTTGGTCCATGATCACCATCGCTTCTTCGCCGTTTTCCTGGTGGAACGCGGCAAGCTTTTGCTCGTAGCAGGCTTTGCCGGTAAGGCCGCTATTTGCTGGCGCGGTTGCGGCACCACCAAATAGCGGCCCTGTGCCCGTGCGGTACGCTGCAGCTTCACCATTGGCAGCAGGACTCAGGTAGTAATCCACTTGAACGTAGTAGCTACCGTCTGGAGCATTGCCAGAGAACTGACCATCGTTAGATGACCCTACTGTTTCTACGCACATACCATCCTTGCAGTTGTGACGGAGGTATTTCGGAAACGTACCGACCATCGTCTGTCCATTGACGTTGACGTATGTCTGACGAACTTTGGCAGTCAAAGCCGAATTGATCTGCTTAGGATCACGGCTATGCGCCACGTCACCACAGACGAAATAGTAGGTGAGTTGCCCTGGTACGCCCTGATACATCTTGACGCATGGATAAACGTCGTCTTCAGCCCAAGCCGACATCGCTAGGACCGTTGCGGCTACAGCTACTAGATAGCGAATCATTATGTTCATGCTCCGTATGTTTGTTCGGTCGTCTATTTCTTGTACTTAACGACGATGCGGTTATCGATTGGGTACTTGGCAATTTCGTAGTCCGGGTTGAACGTGACTAGGTTGTGGGCGGCAATGCCTGCAGCAGAGGCAAGGCCAATTACGCCGGTAATCCCGCCAAAGAAGCTGCCGCCTGCAGCTGCAACCCTGCCGAAGGTGTATATGCGGCATTTCATGCCGTTCGACTCGATCTTGTTTTCAATCCGAGTAACGGCGCTGCTCATCCTTCCACTGAGGCCTACCACTTCGAAGGACTCTTTGTTGTTGATGAGTGCCGTTACTGCTTCGGTGTTGATGTCTTCGTATTGAATCTTCGTCATGGTGATTCCTTTCGTGGCGTTAGAGGGTTTAGAACTGGTCTTGCGGAACGGCTCATTTTTTAGAAATGGGTCGTAAATACCGTGGTCGTTAAGGCAGCATAACGAAACGATTGGCGGCATGCCAAGAGTCTCCGTAAGCCAAGATAAAAACCAAAGCCTGGTTCGCCTGGGGGCGGCAGTACGCGCTCGTCGCACGCAGATGAACTATTCCCAAGAGACGCTGGCTGACGCAGCGGAAATTGATCGATCCCATATGGGCAAGATCGAGCGAGGGGAGCGCAACGTGACCTTCCTGAACATTGCGCGGATTGCGAAGGCTCTGGAATGCAAGCCTTCGGATTTGCTCGTTGATGCGGGGCTATAGAGCCCCCCGGCTGCTCTGCTTTCATTTGGAAAGGTGTTGAAGCACGCGGGTGAATACCCAGCAGGCTAAGACCAGCACGAAAAGCAGCAAGGGAAAGCGCAGCAGCACAACGAGCACCAGCACAACGGTGCTGGTGCCTGTCAAAACCCCAAGGAAAATGAACAGACAGGCCATGCAGCGCAGCAGGGTCATGGCTGCGCTACTCGTGCCTCCAGCTGATCCGCCAATGATGGACGGGCTGTTGGATTAGCAGTTGGTGCTGTGCGTTCGGGCTCCCCAGCAGGAAAGAACTCCTCGACAATGGCCCCGCTGTCTTCCTCGTTGTCTTCAAAGGCCCCATTGCCCAGCCCTTGCCGCGCGGCACAGTCCAGCGCTACCTGATCGAATCCCGCCGATTGACGAAACTCATCCAGTTGCCGAGCAGCCAGCAATGCCTCCTCCATGTTGATGCCGTTGCGCACGGTGATGTCGGCATAGAAGATTGGCGTGCTGTGACTCTGCCGCGTCGACTTCCCGCGTAGACGCAGCTCCAACGGCAGGCACGCCAACCGATTACCGGAGATGGCCTGGAAGTACTGCAGGCGTGCCGCTAGGGTGCGGATGCTGTTGAAGCCGGTGGTACGGAACACAAAGCTACCTAGGAGATCCTCGTCGCCAATTACGACGTTGAGGCGGCCGTAGGGTTTGCAGGCACCGCCTTTGGCCAGCGTGCAGGCATCAGGTGAGGGGCAGGGCAGCGATTGAATGCCTTCTGCAGTCTGACGCTTGCAGGTCTCACCGTTGCCTACACAGGTCGGCCGTCCAGTTTGTCGATCAAACAAGCTGTACTCAGCCCGAAAGTTCAGATCAGGCTCATTGAATAGCAGGCGAATCGGGATGCTGCGCAGCTTCTCTTCCGGTGCTTTACGCAGCTCGTCATTCAGCGGGTGCAGCAGCCAGCCGTCCCGGCCTTGTACCTGCGAGGTGATGGTGAATTGGTCGTCCTTCTCCGGTAGGCGTTTGCCGTTCTTCTCGACAACCTTGCCGATGGAAATTCGCCCCAGCACAGGCGGGGTGATGGCGAGACCTTTGAGCATGGTGGTTCTCCTTAAAATGAAGTCGCCCAGAACCTATCAGGCACGCGAACGCGCCCAACTGGAGGGGATTGAAAAAGTATTCAGTGGGCTGACGAGGGCGTGTCGTGTGGGCCTGTGAGGGGTGTTGCGCTTCAGTCCAGGCTAGAGCTGATAGAGAGGCTGGCCACTTGACGTCAGGCGACCATAGAGGGGGTCAGCAATCACTCCGTAACGTTGTTCGCCTGATCAGCCTGGATGCGCTGATAGACCTCTTCACGGTGTACTGCGACGTTTTTGGGAGCGTCGATACCGATCCTGACTTGGTTGCCGTTGACTGCCAAAACGGTGACGGTAATGTCGTCACCGATGCACAGGGTTTCGCCAGAGTTGCGGGTAAGTATGAGCATGACTTTCGTCCTTGGGATGGAGTTGATGTTTGCCATATGCAGACGTGGATTGTTCGATGGTGCCAACCAGCATGAAGTTGCACAAGACAGCCTGGATTAGGTGATCAGGAAACGGCGGCTGCCTTCCTTGATCACGGTGTAACGGCCTTGCAGGTAAGGTTTATCTTTTAGCAGCGTGGCCACATCCAGCGCAGTACTGTCCCTAGCCTTCTTCCAGGTGATCTGGCCGTTGGCGAACTTCGCCTTGGTGGCATCGCCCATGGCCTGCTGCAGCGCCTGCTTGAGCTGAGCCTCGCGTTTTTCTTGCTGGGAGATGTTCTGTCGCACGACCTTGAGCTCCACATAGGCCACCGACAGCGCCGGGTTGTGGCTGAAGTCCACCACCTTGCCACTGTCCTCGGGGTAGAGGCAGCGCAGGGCTTGATCAGCCGAATCCGAGCCATCCGCTGGCGGTGGCGTGTCGGTGGTCACGTATTGCCAGAAGCGCCGCTCCAATTCGACCAGGCGAGCAATCATCTGCTCGTCACGCTCAATGCGGTGGATCTCCAGGTGCTGGCCACCGATCAACACGGCGACATCCGCTGCCTGTTTGCCGGTTACGGCCAGCTGGTGCATGACTTGCAGCTGCACATACTCGGGCACGCCCTCTTTCCACAGGCGTGCGCCATTTATGCCGCACGTTTTGCACTCTAAAATTTTTACGTCATCTGCACCGATCACTTCACGGTCGATGTTGGCGAGCATCCACGACAGGCTTGGATCTGGGTGCTGTAGTACGGCATTGATGCGGCGTACACGTTTGCCGGTGCGCTTGCTGTAGTGCGAAGCCACTATGGGTTCGAGGATGTTGCCCCAGTACGCCGGGCTCTCCTCATCCTGAGGATCGATTTTGGGTAGCGCGCCATCCCGGCCGGTTTTCTCCATCCACAGTTCCAGCTGCGATTTGTAGGGATTGAGTCCCACAGCTGCGGCGGCATCTGAGCTCCCAATACCGCGTTTACGCACGTCCAACCACTCTTCGCGAGGCATAGCCTTGGTGGTGACCAAGCGTAGCGCTGGCCGGGGTTTGTGTGGGGTATTGCGGGTGAGTTGAGTTGCCATGATCTGTTCCTTCCAGAAAAGAAAACGCCCGACCAGCACAAGGCTGACCGGGCGTCATTGGGGTAGGGGATTGCTGCGTTAAGCGACCATCCGTAGCGCCGTATCAAGGGCGCGCTGTTTGATCTGTGCGCCCTGGCCGAACCAGGCCGAGTCCATGCGGTACTCAGTGCTGCGAGCACGGCGTTCGTGATCGACGTACTCGGTGACTGCATTGAGCAGGCCCCAGGCGGTGCCGTTGGCCGATTCCAGCGTGGCTCCACGACCCTGGCCTTCGTACAGGCTTTGCACCTTGCGCAGGGCGCGCTCGTTGGGCAGCACTTCCGGTAGCTGGCTGTTCGGACTGGTGTCACACAGCACGTTCATGAAAAAGCCCAAGGCTTCGTGCCACTGCACCTTGCGCTCGGCCAGCGCCCGCATGCGGTACATGAAGTCGTCCCATTGCGAGACAGCGATACCCAGCTGCTTTTTCACTGCCTGCGGATTGAAGCGGGTGTTGTGCGGCACTTTGATCGCTCGGCTGGTGCCATCCAAGGCGATGGTCAGGGTGTTGTTGCAGACCACGCGGACGGTGGTCGGTGTTGCGGTAGTAGCCAGGGTGCCGTCACACGAGGTGGCTAGCAGCAGGTAGCCGTTCACCTGGTCGTTACCTTTCAGCGAAGTGGACTGCCCGGTGCGGGCCAGCGCCCAGAACTTGCGTCCACCCTTGAGCACTCCGGCCGTTTCCAGCTCGTAGCCAGAGACCTCCGTTAGATCACGATAGAACTCCAGCACCTCGCGCGGCTGCACGGTGTGGTAGCGCTGGGAAACCACCGACAGTGGTGCTTTGGTGTCCGAGCGGAACAGCACTTTCTGCTCGGGGAATGAGTGGATAGTGCCAAGTGAGCCGATAGTGTCGGCCTTAAAGTGAACGGGTGACTCTTGGATTTGCCAGTCCATACCGGCTTCGCGTTGCCAGACGTCGATGGGCTGTTTCTGTGTGAGTTGATTGCCCAGGCCATGCCAGGGCGTTGCACCAACGTAAGCCATTTGTTCGATTTGATGAGCCATGAGTGATTCCTTTTTGAGCTAGCAGGCATAAGCGCCGCGCGACTGCGCAGCGATCTAGGAGTGTTTGAGATACGAGGGAAGTAAGGCCTGATCAGGCCGGGACGTAGCGTTGATTGAAGCGGTGACCGCAGTCGATGCAGAGGTTGTTGGCGAGGAAGTAGCGGTCGAGTCGTTCACCTAGCTGAGCGCCGAGCGCGCAGCCGCCGACACCGCCAGCTAGGCCACCCAACACCGCGCCGGAAATAGCGCCGAGGGTTAAGCCTACGGGGCCTGCAATCATCCCGGCAGACGCGCCGAGCTGGCCGCCGGCCAGAGCTCCACTAATGCCGCGTGCCGCACCGCCAACTGTGCCTACAGTGGCGCCAACCTTCATGGCTGTTCTAAGTGAAGCGATCCGCCTGGAAAGGCAACAAGGACACTGCAATGACATGGTTTGAGCTCCATGGTGGGTAGGTTCATTGCAGTGATATAGGGCTGAGATTTTTTTGATTCGAATGCGCCTGATAGGTTGGAACCGGCCAAGATCGGGGGTAGACACCAAAATGGCCTTCCGATAGCGTGACGACGAACGTACGGATTGATCTGGCTCAAGAGTGATGCGGGGATGCTCACTCTTGCAGCGTGTTGTCATAGGAGGACTGGTTTACATGCATCTGCATTCGTATCGACTGAAAAATTATCGACGCCTCCGAGACGCTCGAGTTGAGCTTGCCTCGGATATCTCAATTTTCGTCGGTGCCAACAACAGCGGTAAGACCTCGGCGACAGAAGCGATTGTGATGTTCTTGAGCGGGGCAAAGAATCGCTTTTCGCTTTTCGACTTTAGCTCGCATACTTGGAAAGAACTCAACGAGCTTGGCGAGGCGGATCCAGCTCACGACGCAGATGCAAGTATTCCTGTCATTGCGTTGGATCTATGGTTCCACGTTGACGAAGCAGACCTCCATCTAGTTATTCCAATACTCCCTAGTAGCGACTGGGCCGGTAGCCAGGTTGGTCTGCGGGTCGAGTTTGCACCACGAAGCGCAGTCGAGTTGCTCCAACGTTACCGTGAAAAAAAGCAGGAGGCTCTTAAGCGAGTCGCCGAATTGCCTGGAGGGGCGGGTAACTACGTCCCATGGCCAAGATCCTTAACGGATTATCTTGAGAAAGAACTCCAGAGTGAGTTCGATCTGCACTACTTCGTGTTGGATCGAGCGCAGTTTAATGAGGAGCTTGTCGCCCTCGACGAATATGAACCTGCCCCTCTCGCCGGTGAGTTGAGCGGAGGAGCCATTCTAAAATCATTAGTTAGGGTTGACTGCCTCAACGCACAGCGACACCTCACGGATCCATCTTCCAATACTCAAGGAGGCGGTGGCAGGTCTGAAGACCTTTCCCGGCGTCTGAGCCGTTTCTACCAGCGTAACCTTGAGCAACGAGATGATGACCATAGCGCGCTCAAGGCTCTATTCGATTCCGAAGTAGGGTTGAACAAGCATCTAATGGATGTTTTCGAACCGACGCTGAATCGTATCGCACAGCTTGGCTACCCCGGCCTCAACAACCCTCGGCTGGAGATAAAATCGGCGCTGAACCCCGCGACCGTAATGAGCCAGGATGCTCGCATCCACTATGTTCTGGGCGACGGTGAAGGTGCGGTTCGCCTGCCTGACAGCTATAACGGTCTCGGCTTCAAGAATCTGATTTACATGGTTGTAGAGATCCTTGACCTTCAGGCCAAGTGGCTCGATGAAGACGGCCGCCCGCCGCTCCATCTGATCTTCATTGAAGAACCGGAGGCGCATCTACACGCCCAGCTTCAGCAGGTGTTCGTTCGTAACGTCCTAAGCTTGTTAGAAATCGCCGGGGAAACCGGCGGCGCATTCACGAGCCAGGTCGTTGTCACAACCCACTCCCCTCATGTCATCTATGAGCGGGGCTTTGGTCCAATCCGTTATTTCCGGCGCCATGTTGTAGGTGGCGAGCAGAGCACGCAGGTTCTCAACCTATCGAGTTTTCAAGCTGGTGACGCTCCGAAAGATCGAGACTTTCTTCAGCGCTACCTGAAGCTTACACATTGCGATTTGTTCTTCGCGGATGCGGTCATTCTCGTCGAGGGCAACGTCGAACGGCTGCTGATGCCGCTGATGATTGAAAAGGAAGCGAGCTCGCTTCGGTCAACTGCACTTTGCATCCTCGAAGTCGGGGGGGCATTCGGCCACCGTTTCAAGGAGCTGATAGAGTTTCTTGGCATCACCACACTCATTATCACTGACATCGACAGCGTCACAGATGCTGCAGCACCAAGCGCTGATGTTGAAGATGAGGATGAAGAAGTCGAGTTTGAGATCCCGAGCGATGAGCCCGAGGCACCGCCGGTCAAACGTTACGGCAAGACATGTTTACCGGGAGTGGCTGGAGCAGTGACTTCAAACCAGACCCTTATCCAGTGGCTCCCACGTATGCGAGCCATTGAAGATCTCCTTGCTGCGGATGCTCTTGCGAAAGTGGAGAATTTGGTCGGTTCGGAGCCATCAAAGGTTCGTGTCGCCTACCAAGTGGCTACGGATGTGACGTGGGCAGCCTCAACCTCCACCTTATGTGGTCGAACACTCGAGGAGGCCTTCGGTCTTGAGAATGCCTACTGGTGCCAGGCCGCTGAACAGCGCCCTATCGGGCTGAAGCTCAAGACTGTCCCCGCAAATCCATTAGCACTTGCGGGTGGTCTACATAAGCGGGTGACCAGTAAGAGCTTTGACAAGACGAGGTTCGCGCTACAGGTGCTCGCCTGCGACAAAGGTGCATGGACCGTTCCGCTTTACATTAAGCAGGGGCTGGTTTGGCTTAGAGAGCAGGTCAATCTGGAAGTGGAGCAAGAGGCGGAGGCTATTGCCGAGGCTGTACTTGAGACTGAGGGCGGAATTGAATGAGTGGTAGCCGCGCCAACAAACCTGATACGCCTGCGGACATTCAACTTCGGAATTGTCTGATATCGCCCGTGAAAGTTAGCTTCACTATGATCGCCGGGGCAGGCTCCGGTAAGACCACGTCACTTGTGAAGGGGCTCGCGACAATTATTTCAGCCCATGGCGCGGCACTGAAGCTTAATCGCCAACGAGTCGCCTGCATTACCTATACCGAGGTTGCTGCGGGAGAAATCTGGGCGGACGTTGGAAGCAACCCGCTCGTTCACGTTTCAACTATCCATAGTTTCCTTTGGATGATCACACGGTCATTTCAGAATGATATCCGTGTATGGGTTGGCCGCAGAATTGATGAGAGGATTGCTGAACTCGAAGCAACCGCAGCGGCTTTCGGCCCTCGGGTCCACCAGCGAACTCGAGACAAGAACCGCCGAGATGTCGCCCGCTATGAGGAGTCGAAAGTAGTCGTTCAGAGCGTTAGCAGCTTTACATACGGCACAGGGCCCAATTATCCAAGGGGAGTGCTGGGGCACGACGATATAATTCGAATGGCGACTGATTTCCTGCGTGAGCGACCACTGTTCCGGACGCTGCTGGCACAACAGTTCCCCTTTGTATTCGTCGATGAGGGGCAAGACACACAGGACATCGTTGTCGAGGCGCTTAAGGCTGTTGCAATTCAGGCTGGTGCAAACTTCAGTCTCGGATTCTTCGGTGACCCGATGCAGCGGATTTTCCCAACCGGGGTCGGTCGCATTAATTCGGAAGACAATTGGATCTCGATAGAGAAGGAAGAAAACTTTCGCTGTCCAACAGCAGTCCTTGCAGTCGCAAATGCGATCCGCCGTAGTGGAGACGATCTGGTCCAAATCGGGGGCAGGACCGAAGAGGTTGATGGAGAGCGTGTACCTGTTGAAGGCACTGCGCGCATCTTTATCCTGCCAGCGGACGGCCGCCGCAATGAGTATATGACAGCTGTCCGCGAATTCGTTGCTCAGTCAAATGATGATCCTGCTTGGCGGGAGGGGCCCGAGGCAGAGGTAAAACTTCTCGTTATCGTGCATCGGATGGCAGCAATACGTCTTGGGTTTGGTGAGCTTTACGCGTCAATGAATGACAGGGCTCCGAGCAAATTTAGCGAAGGTTTTCTGGATGCCAGCGCCTGGCCGCTTCGGCCTTTCGAGACGTTCGTCCTGCCCATAGTCGAGGCGATTGAAGCGGGCCACGAATTCGAGGCTATGGCGCTTCTGCGGAAGTACTGTCCGTGTCTTGCCAAAGAAACCCTACTCGGGAAGAGCGTCTCAGAACTGCTTGGCCGTTTGAGGGCAGCAACCCACCGTCTTGTTGAGCTGATGGCCGAGGGGAGTGGAGCTAGCAATCGTGATGTGCTCGTCCTGCTGCGTGATCAGCAACTAGTCACCCTCGATCCACGTATCCTGACCTACCTCGAAGAGGTGCCTCCTGATCAGGTTGAGGAAGAAAATGGTGACGAAGAAGATTCGCGTGAGATTTCTGCGATGGAAGCGTTCCTGAGGTGCCCTGCTGAGCAGTTTCGAGGATTTCGCCGCTACATTCAGCAGCAATCCCCATTTTCCACGCAGCAAGGCATCAAGGGGGCCGAATTTGAGCGTGTGCTCGTCGTCCTAGACGACGATGAGGGTACTCATGTCCAGTTCTCTTACGACAAGTATTTCGGAGTGAAGGAATTGTCGACGCGCGACTTGGAGAACATGCGAGACGGAAAGGAAACGGCCGTCGACAGGACTCGTCGACTTTTCTACGTTTGCTGTACGCGGGCCCTAAAAGACCTTGTCGTTATATATTTTTCGACTGCCCCAGGTGCGGCTGAGCAGCAAGTTAGAGCGTCCAACATATTTCCAAACGACGTTATCTTCACTGAGGAGGCGCTTCGTTAGACTGGTAGCCCGCTCCTAATTTCACTTTTGGCAGATATTGGCGAGTTTTCAATGGCCGTCCGAGGTTGGCTGCGGCCTAAGCATGCTTATGTCGCCTAAGGCCAAAAACGGAAGGTAGCGGTTGATGGGGGCCAGTGAAGTTCGCTTATAGCCGATCACTCCCAGTGGGATCTGTCCACTTCGGGTCAGGTGTCGGGTATTCGCAACCGGCAGCATGCGGACGGCTGGATATCCGAGGTCAACCGCCTCGGACTCTCTACAGTCTCGCCGGTTACCCAGCCCCAGTGTTACTCATTGATTTCGTCGAGTGCGGTTGGGTCCAGTGCAATGGTGTGTTGCCGAGGGTTGCGTTCGCACAGGAAGACATCCTGGCGCGGACCGTTCTTCGGTCCTACATTTCGCAGATGCATCCTAGACTGACACCAAGGGCATTGCGCCGTGAAGCTGCTCAGGTGAAGGCGTCCCTGGCTACCCGCTTCGATGTAGTACTTGCGAAAGAGCAAATGCTCGAACCGGCGTCGTTTCAGTACAGCTGAAATTACGTAGAAGCTGACCGAAAGCCCGAAGGTGAAGAGAAACAGACTGCCCAACGACGCGTGTTGTGGTCTGGGGAACGCCTGGAACAGGGTGAAGTACAGTCCTACTAGGCTACATATCCCCGTGATGATGCTGAATGCACTAAGCCGCTCACTCTGAATGCTTCGGCCGCCCAGGGCGGGGTGACGAACAATATGCAACTCCTCAGGAGTGAACGTCGGTGGCTCGCCACCACTGCCTCCAACTCTGACATTGGCACCCCGAAAATCACCCACTCCAACGTTGATGCTGCCGTCTCCTGACAGCGAACCGTAATTATCACTCGACAAGGTACGTCTCCCTCAATAGAAAAGTATGCATAACCAATGAGTACCGGCCAATCTGGCCCTCAAACATAATCAGCAACGTAGTCACCCCGCCCCGCACCACTGGATTCGTCCTTGCCGGATCCAGAAGTGCGATCGGCAGCCGGTGTTTCGCCATACCGAGGGGTAAAGTGTCGGGCGGCCTTTGTGATCAATAGTGAGCTCCCAGCGCGGCTTGACTCCGTATAGCAGCGCTATCTCCAGCACGTCGCCACAGCCGCATGGGCAGTAGAAACCTGCGGACCAACTGTCCCCGTCATCAATGAGTTGGATTAGTTGGTGTGGGCCAAACTTCTTGGGGAGGGTGTCGCCCTCGATCTGAATCACTTGGAGGCAGGGCTTGAACCATTCGTGGATCCAGGCCCAGATTAATATCCATAGGTCTCGGAGCTGTTTCATCGGACAGCTCCGAGAAATGGAATACCCAGTAGAGGCTCCCTCAGACCAGACGCCAGCAGTGCAGATTCTTCGTGGGCAAAAGCATTGTCGGGGAAGTAGTCGTACTCGTTGTCTCCGAGGCTGAACACAGTGCGCGCGTGCTCGCGGTTGCTCACTAGGCGGTACCTGTAAAGCCTGGCAATGAATTCCTGCATGCAAGTGCTCGCGGCGAGCATGTTCACGGAGATGACCGAGGGCGCTTCCTCGACCGAGCCCGGCATGTAGCCTGCTTTAACTTGTTCGGCATAGGCCGCCGGGTCTCGTTTGGCCAACTCTTCCGCTCTCAACGAAGCCGGTGTGTAGACCCCACGCTCGAAAAGCGTCGTGCCGCCAGGCTGGACGTAATCGACTCTGCCGTTGATGTCCATGATGACAGATTGACCGAATTCGGTAGTGCGGACAGGAATGACGACGCCGACATCGAATAGGGGCTGCATGAATGCGGCCGCCATAGCGTCGCAGATGAATCGGCCTTCGTGGCTATCCACGCAGCAGAAGAGAATGTCAGCGCGCGCCACGGCCAGGACGGCCTCACGAGATGCGATAGTTTGCGGAATGCAGTGCGCCTCCAAGTCCAGTCGATAGGCTGCTGCTGCACGCTGGAACACATCGACCTTCAGACTGGCTGCCTGTGCGTCGGCAGTGGTTGAGTTCAGGATCCGATTGAGATTGCGGTCTTCCACTCGGTCGAAATCAACAACGATGAGGTTGCCGATTCCCATGCGGGTGATCTGCTCGGCGGTCAGGCTACCTGTGCCGGAGTAGCCGATCACCGCAGCCGTCAGTCGACCGAGTTCCTGGCGCATGCCTGCGGTGAATGCCATCGGGCGGTGCGTAGGCTGATCGATGTCGTGCCAGTAGAGGTGAAAGTCGTCGCCGTAGATCGCGACGAGTTCTACCGCAAAGGGTCTCATGCTCTCGTTATAGAGTCTTGCCTTGATGGCTCCGCCGGGGATGATGATCGCGCTGCCATGAACAGTACTACCTGGATGACGAGGCTCGCGATTCTTAAAGAGAGATGGAATTACTTTTTGGTCGGAATCATTGTCGGTCCGAGAAAACTCGTAGAAACCGCCTGGGTGGGAGTGAATCAGGATCAGGGATAGGTCCTCATCTTCGGCTCGATCCAGAGCCTCCTCAAGGTAGTCTCCGGGCCAATCGAGGTAGTCCTCTACACGATTGCACTTGTCGTGAGGGACAAGTACCGCGTCCTTACATAGCAGTTTGAGCTGCCCGACGTCCATTCTGGTACAGAGTAATATGGCGGCGGCCTCCAGCCCGTCACCTGGAAGGAGGTGTGCTTGGAGGCGCTTATGCAAAGCGTCAGTAAGTACAAGTGTCGGGCCGACTCTCATTGCTCGACCTCCTTGGCGATCGACTCCTCCACCATCCCCATATGGGACAGAACTGAGTCACGCTGAGGCGACCAGTCGCCAGCAGAGCGGTGACGGGACCAGCGCTGGAAAGTGCGCCCATCAATAATTTGATGGTGCTCAGTTTGCGGGATCTGAGTGCCGCTAATACGGGTAAGTGGCGGGTCGCAATAAAACATGTCGAGCTCTGCCGTGGGATAGTTCTGCGGAATTTCGATGGCGACAGAACAGGACACCTGCTGATAGCCAGCCGGCAGCGCGTAACCAGTAATCAGCAGCCAGCGCCGACCATCGTCGATGGTTTCCCAGAAGAGACCGAGGCCGGCCAGGTAGGCTTCATCCTTCGCTAGTAAGGCGAATTGTCGGCGGATCTGTTGAGCGTTTTCCCCGTTGTTGATGTTCTTGGGGATAAGCTTCAGCCGCTCGATGCCAGGCGTGGTCAGGTCGATATTATCGGTAAGCTCGACTGGGCGCTTGGGTTGTCCCTGCACTTTCAGTCGAATGTTCCAGCCCAGATCTGGGTCGATCCCCGCTTGTTCCAGGGCCATGCGTACGTTGATGGTAGGTTCGTGGGACGAGATGACCACGCCATGTACGTCTAGCTGCCAGACGGGGCACTCTCCCAGAGCTGTGTAGAGACGCTCGACACCGCGAGACGAGAGATCAACTATCGCGCCGGGCTCAAGCTGCAGGTCGGGTTCATCACGACGCTCAAGCCATAACTCTCTGTCTGCGGCTACCCGTCCTACCCTGCGGATTTCCGTTTCAGTGAGACAACCCGCCCAAGCATAGCGTTCGTCGTCTAAGACGAAATAGAGGACCCCGTCCGCCCTGATACCAAAAAATTCCCCAACCACCCCATGCCGCGGTAGCTCCATGACCTCTTCGAGCCCTAGCTCTTGTGTCGGCCCGTGTTCTGGCCAATGTAAGAGGGCGTATTCTGTAGTCGGTTGCAGATCGGCTGCGGCCAAAATTTGACGGCTAGTAGGGCTCCAATCGGGCAGGCGCAAGAGCTCTCCGTTGACCTTGACGGTTGGGTGGGCTGTTACAATATTTCCATCGCTGGCCAGCTCTGGAGCATTGGCAGTGTTGTCGGTATTCATTGCTATAGTTCTCCATAATGGTATTCGTTCGGTCGGTACACCGAACGTCAGGAAAACTCTGCACCACCTTTTTTGCCTTGTCAACAGGTACAAAAACGTTCGGTGTGCAGGTATATTGATGGGCCCGCTATTAGAGGAGACGCTCGTGGCATCCCCCTTAGGTCAAAAAATCAACGAGAGAAGGCGTGAGCTAGGCATGTCATTGGAGCGTCTTGCGGCTGAAACTGAGTCCAGCAAGAGCTACCTATGGGAGTTGGAGAACCGTGATAAGCCCAATCCGTCCGCTGATAAGGTTTCGAAAATTGCCGCGGTGCTTGGGGTGACTGCGCAATACCTCATGGATGAGGAGATAGGCTCTCCAGATCAAGCTGTGAAGGATGAAGCGTTCTTCCGAAAATACAGGCAACTGAAGGATGCCGACAAAGCTAAGCTGGAAATGCTTCTTGATGTCTTCAGCAAAGAGAGCTGAGCATGGATAACAAGCCGAAGCTCCAAGCCAATGAAGTCTGGAAAGTTCTTCGGCTCGCCCTCCCCGAAGAGGAGCACTTTCCAGTTGATGTAAAAAGGGTTGCGCTGGAAATCTCAAAGGCCAAGTTCTCCGACCCCATTACGGAGATTACAGCCTGTCCTCTGCCAGGCTTTGAAGGCATGCTTGCTAGAAACCAAGCAGGTACGAAGTGGATGATCGCGTACAACGACAAGCTGGAGTCAGACGGTCGTATCAGGTTCACTTTGGCGCATGAGTTCGGCCATTATCTGATGCACCGTAGCTTGCGTGAGCAGTTCAAATGCACTCAGGAAGACATGCATGCCTGGGACTCTTTGGAGCGTGCGATCGAAGCAGAGGCCGATACTTTTGCTTCCTTTCTGCTCATGCCAATCGATGACTTTCGGCACCAAGTCGATGGGCAGAAGTTCTCCATCGACCTCCTGATGCATTGCACAAATCGTTATGGAGTTAGCCTGACTGCTGCGGCTTTGAAATGGCGTGATATTTCTAACGGCAGAGTGATCGTGGTTGCGGCCAAGGATGGATTTCTGGATTGGTCATGCTCGAACAATGCGGCTTATCGCTCTGGGGCATATTTCGCCACGAAGAGAGATACTGTCGAGGTGCCGGAAGGATCACTTTTGAATAGCGCCGTATGGACTTCGGGTGGTCAGACAGGGTCAATAAGGGCTAGCGCCTGGTTCTCTAAAGAGCCTGACGGCATGATGATTGAGGAGCACGCGTTCGTCATCGAAGGGAAGGATTACTGCTACACGCTCGGAGTTTTGTTGTTGCCGGATGTGGAAAGGTCCGCTGACGAAGAAGACGAGTTGCTCACCCCCTTGAGCGGCGGGATGAGCTTTCGCTAAGAGGACTTCAGTCCAAGGCAGCCCTGATAAGCAGTCGACTACTCGGCATACGCCTCAAACATGTTTCGACCTGGCACGTTGCCGGAGCAGTGAGTATTGCCTCACTAGCGCATCGATACGACTTTCAGACCTCTGGTTCCTTGAATGGCCGAGACTGACAAGCTGCCCGTAGATGCTTCCTGAATGTGCTCGCTCCACCAGGCCATCATCGGGCGTCTGCGCTCTATATAGTCCGCCCGGTTGTAGGAGCTACGAGTTCCATCTTTGTCGACGTGGGCGAGCGCGACTTCTATCATCTCAGCATCCCAGCCGTGTTCGTTGAGGATCGTACTTGCCATTGAGCGCATGCCATGGCTGACCAAGCGACCTTCGAAACCCATACGCTTTAACGCCATGTTGGCGGTCTGGCTGTTGCAGTGGGTGCGAGGATTACGATCTGCTGGGAACACGTATTCTCGGTGTCCGCTGTAGGGTTTGATCGCCTCCAAAAGTGCCAATGCTTGATCCGTGAGCGGCACGATGTGTGTGCGTCGTTTCTTCATGCGTTCAGCAGGAATCGTCCAGATACGCTTGTCGAAATCGATGTCGACCCAGCGGGTGGTAGCTGCTTCTGCTGGGCGAGTCATTGTGTTCAGCTGCCATTCAATTAGGCAGCGCGTCGTTCTTTTTATGCTGGCATTGGCAATTGCCACCATGAGCTCTTTCAGCTCATCGGGAGCCAGTGCCGCCATGTTCTTCTTTTTCGGTTTCTTGAAGATGGAGCGAATCCCACTGAGTGGATTTGCGTGAATCAGTCCCGAGTTAACCCCATAAGTCATGATCTCGTTGAGCCGCTGTGACAACCGTTTAACGGTTTCAAGGCTGCCTTTGGTTTCGAGTGGACGGAGCAGGTTAATTGCTTGCGGTGCACTAATGGCTGAGATTGGTGTGGTACCCAAATCGGGGAAAACGTGCAGAGTAAGTGAGCGCCAGATGTCCTCAGCATAAGCTGGCGTCACCGAGTCTTTTTTAAGTTCATACCAAGCAGTGGCCACATTCTCGAAAGTGTGTTCAATAACTGCTTTTCTCTTTTGCTCGATGAAGTCTCTCTGCTCTTTCGGATCTGTGCCCAATGCAAGCAATTCCCTCGCTTCAACTGCAAGTTTCCTAGCCTGTGCCAGAGAGAGCTCAGGATAAGTGCCAAGCCCCATATTGATGCGTTTCTTCGTTATGGGGTGGTGATAGTTGAAATTCCATAGCTTTGAGCTATTGGTTCTCACTCGCATCTGCAGGCCGTTGCCATCGCTCAAAACGTAATCCTTGTCCTTAGGCTTGGCGGCTTTGACTTTGAGTTCAGAGAGGGTGGTAGCTTTGGCGCCCATTGGTATTCCAAGAAGAAATTCTGTATTCCAAAAATTAGCACCTGAATGCTTGGAATACAATTTGGAATACAGATTCGCGTGGCTGTTGGTGGATGTCCTTGGACGCTGGTGGCGCTGAAGGCCCCGTATTTACTGGATTTCAGGCACAAAAAAGGACGTCCGTGGACGCCCTTAGATGTATATTTGGTGGAGCCGGGGGGATTTGAACCCCCGTCCGCCAGTTCTCCACTTTCGGTACTACATGCTTAGCCGTGTCTATTGAGTTAATCCGCAGCCGCCCGACGGGCAGGGTGCTTTGGACGAGTTGGAGCCGAAGCTACCAGAAGGACTAGTCGCGCCGCTTACGCAGCGAGAGCGTAGCCCTCGTAGTTTTCGTCATTGGCAACTATAGAAAGTTGCAACAGTGGATTTACGACTTCTGTTACCAAGTCGGCATGCACCTAGAGCTTCGCTACCGGCGTCGAATCCTAATCGGCCCCGAAACTTTTGTTGCTGGTACTGGGACGCGAGTTTACGCCAAAGGTTCCACAGCGTCGACCCGGCAATTGCCTGGCGGACGCTAATGGGGCTTGCCGGCTATGATTGCATCCTGCACATTCGCTATGTCTTTTGGATGAGACCCTCGTATGCCGCGCGCGTCGCGTTACCCTTTGCGTCAGTGGATCTGGCGCGCTTTTGTGCAGAGTGCCCTGATTCCGCTGATTCTGGTCGAGTCGGTGTTGATCACGGTGTATCTGCTGAGCAACGCAGCGATTCGCGATGCGCAGATCGAGCATTTGCAGCAAAGCGCTCTGGATGACCTGTCTGCGGCGGTGGCGCGTGAAGGCCAGGTGATTGATGGCCGCCTGCGTTCGGTGGAGGCGCAGGTACAGATCTTCCGTGATGCGGCGCTCAATGCTTTGGATAACCGTAGGTTTGAGCCCGATGCGCTGGAGCGCCAGCGCCATGCGCTGACTGAAAACGGCGTGTTCTACAGCCGCAGTAATGATGGCCGGGCGGCGTCCTTTTATGCCAACAGCACGCCGCTGGCCCAGCAGGACCACGCCAAGGCTCTGCGCTTGTCGCAGCTCGACCCGTTGATGCGCTCGATCCAGGCCGCCAACCCACGCGTAGCAGCGGCCTATTTCAATACCTGGGACAGTTACAACCGCATCTACCCCTTCTTTATGACGCCCGAGCAGTATCCCCATGACATGGTGATACCCGATTACAACTTCTATTACCTGGCGGACGCCAAGCACAACCCCGAGCGCAAGGTGGCCTGGACCGATGTTTACCTCGACCCGGCAGGCATGGGCTGGATGATGTCGGCGGTGGCGCCGGTGTATCGCGGTGATTTCCTCGAAGGTGTGGTGGGGCTGGATATCACGGTCGGGCAGATGCTCGGTGAGATTGGCGAGCTGGATGTGCCCTGGCAGGGCTATGCGATGCTGGTCAGCCGCGATCACAACATCATGGCCCTGCCGAGTGCCGGTGAAGAGGATTTCGGCCTGCGCGAGCTGACTGAATACTCCTATGCCGAGGCGGTGCGCCGCGAGGTGCTCAAGCCCGAGGATTTCAACTTGGCCAAGCGCGCGGAGATGCAGCCGCTGTTGCAGGCCATGGCTGCGGGGCAGGGCAATGTGCAGGAGGTTGATCTTGGCGGGCGTAAGCAACTGATTGCCTGGAGCGAGATCCCGCAGACCGGCTGGCAACTGCTGCTGGTGGTGGATGAAGAGCATATCTTCAGCGAGACCAATCGCCTGGCCGAGCGCTATCTGCATATCGGCTACCTGCTGATCGTCGGCCTGGCGCTGTTCTATCTGCTGTTCTTTGCCCTGATGTGGCTGCGTTCGCGGCGCCTGAGCGAGCAGCTGGTGCGGCCGATTGATGGGATTGTCGGGATGATGCGTGAGCTGGGCCAGGGCAACTATCAGCCCACTGCGCCGAGCAGCCAGATCCGTGAACTGGTGAGCATGGCGGAGGCGGTGCAGCACACCGGCGAGCAGTTGCAGGCCAGTGAAGTGCAGCGGGTGGAGGCGCAGCGGATTCTCCAGCTGGTGCTGGAAAGCACCACGGAAAGCCTCTGGGAGGTCGAGGCTGAGACGATGAGCATCACCCTCAGCGAGCGTTTCCTCCGGCGCTTCGGCCTGACTCATCCGAACATGAGTTTCAGCGAGTTCAATCAGCGTGTGCACCCCAATGATCTGGAGCGCATTCGCCATCTGCGTCAGCTGTTTGCCAGCAGCGGCGAGGACCGTTTCGAGGCGGAGTACCGCTACGCCGATGCTCTGGGCGACTACGTCTGGTTGCTCAGTCGCGGCAAGGTGCTGGAGCGTGATAGCGAAGGCCGCGCCCTGCGCGTGGCCGGCACCCATGTGGATATCACCCGGCTCAAGCAGGTGCAGGAAGACCTGCGCCGCGCCAGCCTGGATGCCCAGGCCGCCAGCCAGGCCAAGAGCCGCTTTCTATCGAGCATGAGCCACGAACTGCGCACGCCGCTTAATGCGATCTACGGCTTTGGTCAGTTGATCGAGATGGAGGTGCAGGACAAGCCCGAGGCCAAGCTGGAGGCCGATTACGCCCGCGAAATCGTCAACGCAAGCCGCCATCTGACCTCACTGGTGGACGACATTCTCGACCTGTCGAGCATCGAGAGCCGCCGTCAGCAGCTCAAGTTGCAGCCGGTGGAAGTCGGCGCGCTGCTGCATGGCTGCGCCGAGCTGGTACAACCGGAAGTGCAGCAACGCCAGTTGCAGCTGCAGGTGCTGGCTGACGCAGACGCCGGCCTGTATGTGCAGGCGGATATGCGCCGGGTGCGCCAGGTGGTACTCAACCTGCTGTCCAACGCGATCAAGTACAACAGCCCGCAGGGCCTGATTCGCATGGGCTATGAGGTGCGCTCCAACTGCGTGCGCTTGTGGGTTGAGGACAACGGCGCAGGGCTGACGGCCGAGCAGCAGGCCAATCTGTTTCAGCCGTTCCAGCGCCTGGGTCGGGAAAACTCCAGCATTCCTGGTACCGGGATCGGCCTGGTGCTGTGCCGTGAGCTGGCCACCTTGATGGCTGGCGAGATGGGCTTTAGCAGCAGTGCCGGCACGGGCAGCCGTTTCTGGATCGACCTGCCTGGCGCTGCGGCACCGGCAGCGCAGGCTGTTGCTGATGTGCAGTCGGTGTCAGCGCAACCCAAGCAGCTGGCCGAGGTGCTGTGCGTGGAAGATCACCCGGCCTGCCTGAAGGTGGTTCAGGAAGCCCTGCGTGAATTTGCCGAGGTGCGTGGCGCCGGCTCGGTGCAGCGGGCACTGGCTGAGCTGGAGCAATGCACGCCGACCCTGCTGTTGCTCGATCTGGATCTACCCGATGGCGACGGTATGCAGGTGCTGGATGCCATGCGCCTTAATCCACGGCTGCAGATGGTGCCGGTGTTGGTGATCAGTGCGGCGGCGGATGAAGCGGTGTTTGCCGAAGCGCGTCGGCGCGGCGCCCAGGCTTGCCTGGCCAAACCGATTGACCTGGCTCAGGTGCGCCGCGTTGCGCTCAGCCTGTTAGGGCAGGCGCTTTAACCCGCGCCTTCCCTGCCGTCTGTTCGGGCTATTCGCTGGCTTCGAGTAGTTGCAACGCTTCGCCCAGAACCTTGACTGATTCGCTGTGGTTGCCGGCCTTGTGCAGGGCTTCGCCTTCGGCGCGTAGCTGCTGCACTTGTGCGAGTACCGTGGCATCGCTCGGCGGGTCGGTTTTCAGCAGGCCATCGATCTTGGCCATATCCGCCGGGCAGTGCATGGCCCAGAGCGAAGTGCTGAGGAGTGCGGTTGCAAGGAAAGTGGCAAGGCGGCGCATGGCATGGCTCCAGCGGTGGGGTAGGGCTTTCAGTATAGAAAGCCCTCACTCGGTGGCTGGGCCGTTGGTCACTCAAGGCCTGGCGCTGCTGACTCGGTCAACCAGATAGACCAGCCCGTGATAATCGATGCCGCCATGCTGGCTCAGGCCTATTTCGCAGGTGCGGCTGGTGCTGATGCCTTCCTCGCAATACTGCACGGCGGACTTCAGGCTGCGCAGGGCGTGGCCGTTCAGTTCGGGGGTGGTAAAGCCCTTGTCGCCGGCAAAGCCGCAGCAGTGGATGCCTTCGGGAATCACCACCTCCGAGGTGCAGCGCCGCACGATATCGATCAGGCCCTGGGCTTCGCCCAGATGCTGGGTGCTGCAGGTCACGTGCACCGCCACCGGTTTGTTCTGTGGGGTGATGTGCAGGCGGTCGAGCAACTGCTCGCGGATAAATTTCACCGGGTCGTGCAGTTTCAGCCGTGCGTCCAGGCCGTCCTGCATTAGCCGTAGGGTGCAGGGGCTAGTGTCGCAGTAGATCGGATCAAGGCCGCCACGGCTGGCCTTGAGCAGCGCGTCGATCAGTTCCTGCTTCTTGCGTTCGGCCTGCTCGCTGTAGCCTTTGGAGGCAAATGGCTGGCCGCAGCAGAGGTTGTCCAGCTCATTCGGGAACACCACCTGAAAGCCGCCTTTTTCCAGCAGGGCGCGGGTCTTGTCGAGCAGCGGCATTTGCTCGCTATCGCCAGCTGCCGGGCCCATGGCGCGGGACACGCAGGCGGCCAGATAGACCACTCGTGGCCGTGCATCGTCATTGGCCTTGGGTAGGTGCAAGCGCTGCAGCGGTTGCGGTATGGCCGGCGTCCATTGCGGCAGTTTGCCCTGGCTGGCTTTGCTAAGCGCCGCCGAAGTACGGCTCAGCAGTGGCGCGCCCATCAGCATGCGTGCGCCGTTGGCCACATGCAGCATCACCCGCGCGCCCTGCATGGCGCGGCGGAAATTGTTGGCCAGCCAGTCGGCGCTGCGCTGGCTGTTGGCGTCGCGGCCGCGCAGCTGGCGCACCAGATCGCCGGTGTTAATGCCTACCGGGCAGCGCTGGGCACATAGGCCGGTGGCTGCGCAGGTGTCGATGCCCTGGTACTGATAGGCCGCTTCCAGATCAAAGGTGTCGATGCCAGCGCGTTTTTTCGCCTGGATATCACGCCAGATCACGATGCGCTGGCGTGGGCTCAGGGTCAGCCCCTTGGACGGACAGACCGGCTCGCAAAAACCGCACTCGATGCACTTGTCGACGATCTCGTCGGCGGCCGGCAGCGGCTTAAGGTTTTTCAGGTGGATATCGCGATCCTCGGAGAGGATCACGTCGGGGTTAAGGATGCCCTGGGGGTCGAGCAGGCGCTTGATCTGCCACATCAGCTGGTAGGCGTCCGCGCCCCATTCCAGCTCGACAAAGGGCGCCATATTGCGCCCGGTGCCGTGCTCGGCCTTGAGTGAGCCGCCAAACTCCACCGCCACCAGCTGCGCCACGTCGTCCATAAAGGCCGAGTAGCGAGCGATCTGCTCAGGCGTTTCGAAGGCCTGGGTAAACACGAAATGCAGGTTGCCTTCCAGGGCATGGCCGAAAATGATCGCCTCGTCATAGCCGTGTTTGTCGAACAGCGCGAGCAGACGGTTGACGCCCTCGGCCAGCTGTTCGATGGGAAATGTCACGTCCTCGATGATCACCGTGGTGCCGGTCTGGCGCACCGCACCGACGGCGGGGAAGGTGTCCTTGCGGATCTTCCACAGCAGGTTATAGACGGCCGGGTCTTCGCTGAAATCTACCTGCTTTTCCAGCGGGAAGTCGGCGATGGACGCCATGATCAGTTGCAGCTGCTCGTGTAGCAGGCTCTGGCTGGCGGCGCGCGATTCAATCAATAACGCGCAAGCGCTCGCGGACAAACCCTTGACCCACTCCGGCATGCCGGGTTTGTCCTGTACCGAGCGCAGGCTGCGGCGGTCGAGCAGTTCCACGGCGGACACTGGCTGCTGTTTGAGTAGGGTTACCGCACGGCAGCAACTCTCCACATCGGGGAACACCAACAGAGCGCTGGCCTTGTGCGGGTGGTCGGGTACGGTGTTGTAGGTCACCGCGCTGATAAAACCGAGGGTGCCTTCGGAGCCCACCAGCAGGTGGCTGAGGATATCCAGCGGCTGGTCGAAATCCACCAGGGCGTTGAGCGACAGGCCGGTGGTGTTTTTCAGTCGGTATTTATGGCGGATCTTCGCCGCTAGGGCGCTATTGGCGCGGGTCTGTTTGCCCAGCTCGTTGAGTTGCGCCAGCAGGTCGGCGTGGGTGGAAAAGAAGCGCGTGACGCTAAGCGGGTCTTCGCTGTCCAGCACCGTGCCATCTGCCAGCACCAGGCGGATGCCTGCGAGGGTGTGATAGCTGTTCTGCGCCGTGCCGCAGCACATGCCGCTGGCGTTGTTGGCGACGATGCCGCCGATCTTGCAGGCGTTGATCGAGGCCGGATCGGGGCCGATCTTGCGCAGGAACGGCGCCAGCACGGCGTTGGCCGCCGCGCCGATAACCCCAGGTTGCAGGCGGATCTGGCTGCCCTGGCCTCGGACTTCCCGGCCGTTCCAGTTATCGCCCAGCACAATCAATACCGAGTCGCTGATGGCCTGGCCGGACAGGCTGGTGCCGGCGGCGCGGAAGGTCACCGACACCTGATGGGCGCTGGCCAGCTTGAGCAGGTCGACCACCTCTAATTCTGCTTCAACGCGCACCACCAGCTTGGGAATCAGCCGGTAGAAGCTGGCATCGGTGCCAAAGGCCAGGGTCGACAACGGGTCGTCGAAACGCCGCTCGGCAGGGATCAGGCGCTCTACGGCGGTGAGAAAGGTGGCAGGCAGGCTCATAGGTACTCCGGGGTACAGCGATTGATCTTGTATCTGTAGGAGCCAGCTTGCTGGCGATGCTGTTTCAGCGAATTGATCGCCAGCAAGCTAGCTCCTACAAAAGCGGGGCAGCTGTCAGTTAGCGGCCCAGTTCGCGCACCAATGAGTCGGCATTGATCTCGCTGATCGATTTGGCCCCGGTCAGCACCATGGCCACGCGCATTTCCTTCTCGATCAAATCCAGCAGGTTGCTTACCCCCGCGCCGCCATCGGCAGCCAGGGCGTAGATAAAGGCGCGGCCGAGCATCACAGTGTCCGCACCCAGGGCGATCATGCGCACCACGTCCAGACCGGTGCGGATGCCGGAGTCGGCGAGAATTGCCAGCTCCCCCTTCACGGCATCGGCAATCGCCGGCAGGGCGCGGGCGCTGGACATCACGCCATCGAGCTGACGGCCGCCGTGGTTGGACACAACGATGCCGTCGGCACCGAAGCTCACGGCGTCCTTGGCATCCTGCGGATCGAGGATGCCCTTGATGACCATCGGGCCGTCCCAGAATTCACGAATCCATTCCAGGTCCTTCCAACTGATCGAGGGATCGAAGTTGTTACCCAGCCAGCCGATATAGTCGGCCAGGCCCGTGGGGTTGCCCCGGTAAGCGGAGATATTGCCCAGATCATGGGGTTTGCCGAGCAGGCCGACATCCCAGGCCCAGCGCGGGTGGGTCATGGCTTGCAGCATGCGCCGCAGCGGCGCGTTCGGGCCGCTCATGCCGGAGTGGGCATCGCGGTAGCGTGCGCCGGGTACTGGCATATCCACGGTAAATACCAGGGTGGTGACGCCAGCAGCCTTGGCGCGTTCGAGGGCGTTTTTCATAAAGCCGCGGTCTTTCAGCACATACAGCTGAAACCACATCGGCCGGTCGATGGCCGGCGCGACTTCTTCAATTGGGCACACAGAAACGGTGGACAGGGTAAAGGGGATGCCTTTGGCGGCGGCGGCTTTGGCGGCCTGCACTTCACCACGGCGAGCGTACATGCCGGTCAGGCCGACCGGGGCCAGGGCCACCGGCATGCTCAGGGTTTCGTTGAACAGGCGGGTTTCCAGGCTCAGTTCCGACATATTGCGCAGCACGCGCTGGCGCAGGGCAATGTCCGCCAGGTCAGCGACATTGCGCTTGAGGGTGTGCTCGGCATAGGCGCCGCCGTCGATGTAGTGAAACAGAAACGGCGGCAGCCGGCGTTGGGCGGCGGCGCGGTAGTCGGTGGAGGCAGAAATGATCATGGAGTCACCCAAGCAGGAAAAAGGGTTTGCAGCAAAACGCCAATGCGCGCCGCCCGAGCGGCACGCAGTGTGGCGTGTATCAGCTCGCCATTAGCGGGTCGCTAATGCCCAGCACGTACACCGCGAACAGCGCGATCAGGCCCGTAAACAGCACGTAGTACAGGGTAGGCCAGATGGTTTTGCGCAGGATGCTGCCTTCGCGGCCCAGTAGGCCAACCGTGGCCGAGGCGGCGACGACGTTGTGGATCGCCACCATATTGCCGGCGGCGGCGCCAATCGCCTGCACCGCGACAATCAGCGCGCTGGAGATGCCCAGGCTGCTGGCCACGCCGAACTGGAACTGGCTGAACATCATGTTGCTGACGGTATTAGAGCCGGCAATAAAGGCGCCCAGGGCCCCGACGCTTGGCGCCAGCAACGGATAGATGCCGCCCACGCTATCGGCCACCCAGCGCGCCATCAGGATCGGCATGCTCGACAGCTCGGCGGCGTTGACCCCGGAGTTGATCAGGATGCGCACCATCGGCACGGTAAACAGCAGCACGAAGCCGGCGCTGAGCAGTACGCCCGACGACTCCTTCACCGCACTGCCCAGCTCGCGCAGTTTCATGCCGTGGAAGAAGAAGGTGGCGATGACCACGGTGACCAGAATCCCGCCCGGCAGGTACAGCGGCTGGAAGTTGGCGCTGATGCCGGTTTCACCGAGCAGGTCAGGGAAGTTCAGCATGACGGCTTTCAACGCGGTGCTGACCTCGGGGAATACCCGGCTGATCACCAGCAGCGCGCCCACCAGTACATAGGGCAGCCAGGCGCGCAGGGCGCTCATTGGCTTGGCGGTGAGTTGGTCGAGCTTCATTTCCACGGTGCCCAGCCACTCGGCTGGCCATTTGTCCGCCGGGGCGAAATCCCAGGTGGTTTTTGGCAGCAGAAAGCCCATGCGCGCGGCGCTGGTGACAATCGCCAAACCAATTAAACCGCCGCCCAGTGATGGGAACTCAGGGCCGAGGAATATCCCGGTCAAGGCGTAAGGGATGGTGAACGCCAGGCCGGCGAAGATGGCGAACGGCAGCACGGCAAAACCGGCTTTCCAGCTTTTCTCGGTGCCGAAGAAACGCGTCAGCATCAGTACCATAATCAGCGGCATCACGGTGCCGACAATCGCATGGATGATCGCCACTTCGCTGGTGATCAGCTGCAGAAACTGCGCCCAGGACGAACCCTGTGCAACCAGCTGCGCGCCGATGGTGGCCGAGTCCAGGCCGGTATTGACCCCGACGATGATCGGTGTGCCCACCGCGCCGAAGGACACCGGCGTGCTTTGCACCAGCATGCCGAGCATTACTGCGGCCATGGCCGGGAAGCCGATGGCCACCAGCAATGGTGCGGCGATGGCAGCAGGTGTACCGAAGCCGGACGCGCCTTCGATAAAGCAGCCGAACAGCCAGGCAATGATGATCGCCTGGATGCGTCGGTCTGGGCTGATGGTGGCAAAGCCGGCGCGAATCGCGGTGATGCCGCCGGAGTGCTTGAGGGTGTTAAGCAGCAGGATCGCGCCGAAGATGATCCACAGCAGCCCAAGGGTAATCAGCAAGCCTTGCACGGTGGAAGCTAGCACGCGGTTAAAGCTCATGTCCCAGGCAAACAGCGCCACGCCTGCGGTGAGCAGGTAAACCAGGGGCATTGCATGTTTGGCCGGCCAGCGCAGACCGATCAGCAGCACGGCGGCGAGCAGGATGGGCGAGAACGCCAGTAGGGCAAGAAGACCTGTCGACATGCTGGTCTCTCCTTAACGCTGCGCGATGCGCATGGGTGAATGCGGGTGCGCATCGGGCTGTAGCGCTGCGGCGGATATAAGCAATAGAGCCGGCATGGGGAGACCTCGTTGGATTTTTGGAATTGTTTTAGTGTGGTTAATTGGTAATACCAATTTACAAGACTGCGCGGTCAGGGTAAAAGTGCGGCCTCTAGCCTGTCAATTAGCTGCCTTACGACTTTGGTCGTAAGGGCTTGTCTTGCTAGGCCGGGGCGGCGGCGATAGGCTTGCTGGAAGAGGGCCGCAAAGGCCCGTGGTAGGTGGTCAAACCAATGGAGTGCGGGCTATGGAAGTGGGATCGGTGCGCCAACGCCGTTTGTCGGACGATATCGTCAGCCAACTGGAAACCATGATCCTCGAAGGCACGCTCAAGGCCGGCGAACGCTTGCCGGCGGAACGCGTATTGTCTGAGCAGTTCGGCGTCTCGCGGCCATCGCTGCGTGAAGCGATCCAGAAGCTGGCAGCCAAGGGCCTGTTGGTCAGCCGCCATGGCGGTGGCAACTATGTGGCGGAAACCCTCGGCTCGACTTTCAGTGACCCGCTGCTGCACCTGCTGGAAAGTAACCCTGAAGCCCAGCGCGACCTGCTGGAATTTCGCCACACCCTGGAAGGCTCCTGCGCGTTTTACGCCGCTCAGCGTGCCACCGAACTGGATCGCCAGCGCCTGGGCGATGCCTTTGCCGCGTTGCAGGATTGCTACAGCCGCAGCGGCAAGGTGACCCGCGCCGAAGAAGGCGCAGCCGATGCCAACTTCCACCTGGCGATTGCCGAGGCCAGCCACAACGCCGTGCTGCTGCACACCATTCGCGGGCTGTTCGACCTGCTCAAGCGCAATGTGGTGACCAATATCGGCGGCATGTATGCCCAGCGTGATGAAACCCGCGACATGCTGATCGAGCAGCACCGCGCCTTGTTCCAGGCGATTATCGAAGGCCGCGCCGAGGACGCCCGTGCGCTGTCCAATCGGCATATCGACTACGTGCAGGAAGTGCTGGCCGAAGTGCAGCAGCAGGCGCGCCGTGAAGAGCGGGCACAACGCCGAGGCATTACCCGCTAGCGTTGTCTGGGCAGGCGCACCGCGACTTCCAGACCGCCGAGGGGCGAATCGCCCAGGCTGATGCTGGCGCGGTGCAGTTCGACCACACGCAACACGATGGACAGCCCAAGACCAGCGCCCTGACCGTCGCCAAGCCGATAGAAACGCTCGAAGAGTTTTTCCCGCAATGCTTCATCCACGCCCGGGCCGCTGTCCTGCACACGCAGCACGATGGCATCCGCCTGAGCCTCCAGCTGCACTTGAATGCGTCCGCCGTCGGGGGTGTATTGCACGGCATTGCTGATCAGGTTCTGCAGCAAGGTGCCGAGGCTCGGGCCATCGGCCAGCAGCCGATAGTCCGCCGGTTCAACGGCCTCCAGATTGAGTTCCTGATGACGCTCCAGGGCCAGCGGAATCAGCTCCGCTAACTCGTTGCGCACAAACCCGAGCAGGTCCAGTTCGCCCATCGCCAGTTGCACCACGTTGGGTTCCAGTCGCGCCAGGGTTAGCAGTTGCGCCACCACCCGAGTGGCGCGTTCGACCCCGCTGCCCAGCTGACGCAGGGCATCGTTGCGGTCCTGTGGGTCGGGGGCTTCCAGGGCGTTCTGTGCGTGGATGCGCAGCACCGCCAGCGGCGTGCGCAGTTCATGGGCGGCGTCGGCAATAAAGCGCTTTTCCTGATCCAGCAACTGGTTGACCTGCATCAGCAGGCGGTTGAGCGAGGCGCCCATGGGCTCCAGTTCCTGCGGCAGCGGGCCGAAGGTCAGCGGCGCGAGGTTGTCCGGTGCGCGCGCCTTGATTGATTCGGCCATGCGCTGCAGCGGGCGCAAACCAAAACCCACGGCCAGCCAGAGCAGCAGGGCCAGAAGCGGCAGGCCGATCAGCAGCGGTTGCAGGGTGCGCCGGGCAATCTTGCCGGACAGCTCGCCGCGCACGTCTTCGCGCTCACCCACCAGTACCCAGTGATGGTCGACGTTGTCGTGCAGCACAAATACCCGCCAGCGGTGCGTGCCCAAGGTCAGGGTGTGGTAACCGCTAAGGTATTTGGCCAGGCGGTTGAGGCGTTCGCTCAGCGGTTGCTCGCCGGCCGGCAGGTTAAGGCCGAGCTGGGCAATCATCTCCATCAGCAGCCCCTTGGGCGCGCTGGCGGACTGGAATACCAGCTCGCCGTTGTCATCGAGCATCTGGAAGGCCAGCTTGCTCTCGTAATCGTGTCCCAGCAGGCCATCGAGGTTGCGCGGGCTGTTTTTCAGCAGCAGGGCTTCGTCCAGTGCCGCCTGCAAATCGCGGCGCGAATCGGCGGACAGCTCGTGACGTACCAGGCCCATGAGCATGCGCGAGGTCTGCGCCAGCTGGGCGTCGAACAGCTCTTCCACTTCATGGCTGGCATCGCGGTAAATCTTGTGGCTGATCAGCCCCAGGGAAACGCTCAATAAAGTCAGCAGCAATACCAGCAAACGCGCGCGGATCGAGCGCAACAACTTCGGCATGTTATTTATCCACCAGGTAGCCGACGCCGCGCACGGTGCGGATCAGCTCGGGAAAGAATTTTTTGCGCAGATGGTGCACATGCACTTCCAGGGCGTTGCTTTCCAGCTCTTCGTCCCAGCCATAGAGCGCCTGTTGCAACTTGTCGCGGGTCATCACCCGGCCCGGCTGGGCGAGCAGTTCGTGCAGCAGGAGAAATTCCTTGCGCGGCAGATTGACCGCCTGGCCTTGATAACTGACGGCCTGGCTGGCGGGGTCGAGGCTGATGCCGCGGTATTCCAGCGCCGGTTGCGGGCGGTTGAAGCTGCGCCGCAGCAGGGCGCGCATACGGGCTTTGAGTTCGGCGACATCGAAGGGTTTGATCAGGTAATCATCGGCCCCGGCATCCAGCCCGGCGATACGGTCGATGGTGGAGTCGCGGGCCGTCAGCACCAGCACCGGCACCGGGTTGGCGGCGGCGCGCAGGTGCTTGAGCACCTGCAGGCCGTCCATGCGCGGCAGGCCGAGGTCGAGAATTGCCAGCTCGAAACTCTCGCTGCTCAGAGCGTGCAGCGCACTGCTGCCATCCTGCACCCAGTCGACGGTATAACCCTCGGGTTTGAGAGCGGTGCGAATACCTTCGCCAAGGGCTTTGTCGTCTTCGACCAGCAGAATGCGCATGCAGAGATTCCCAAGTTTTCCTATTCAAGCTCGCGTAGGCGAGATTAGTCCAGCTCGGCTTTGACCTTGGCCAGCAATGCTGCGATTTCCTCTTTGCGGCCGGCGTCAGCGGACAGACGATCAGGCCGTGGTGGTGCCTGCAGGGCTTTCTCCAATGCGGCCTTGGCTTCTGCGAAGCGTTTGGCGCGGGCCAGGTAGTCGCCATAGAAGTAGTTGGGGTCGATGCCATCCGGGTTGATCGCCAGCGCCTGCTTGAGCATCGCCTCGGCCTTCTCGTCATCGCCAAAACCGACCGGCCAGCCGGGTACCTGGTAATAGAGACTGCCGAGGCTGGTGTAGGCCGAGCCGGACAGCGCCTTGGGGTCCAGGGCCAGGCCCTGCTCCAGGCTGGCCTTGGCCTCCTTGACCAAACCGAGGGCACCCAGGCCGCCTTTGGCGCTGGCGTAGGTGCTGAGGATGATGCCGTTCCAGATCTGCAGTTCGGCGGCGTTCGGCTCGGCGGCGACGGCTTTTTGCGCCTGTTCACTGAGGCTGGCGAAGGCTTTTTCGCGTTGTTCCTTGGGCAGCTGGTAATTGATCTCGGCCCAGCGGTCCTGCAGGTTTTGCAGTTGCGCCTGGCCCTGTTCGCTAAGGGCAAAGCTGGGCAGGCTGGTTAGGCAGAGCAGGGCGCAGGCGGCGGTACGGATAAGCTTCATCGGGGTGTCCTCTTAGGGTTTGCTGCGGGCAAAGCGCTGGATAATCGGTAGTTGTTTGCGCAGCGCCTGGTCGACCAGGCGCGGCAGCAGGCTGTTAAGGCGCACGAAAAGTTGTTCCGGCCAGCCCAGGTAGCGCTCTTCCTCTTCGCGGCGAATGGCCGCCAGCAGCTGCAGGGCGACGCTGTGCGGATCGTCCATGGCCACCTTGAGTTCGTCATTCATGGCCACCACATTGGCGGCGTTCATGCTGGTCTGGGTGGCGCGTGGAGCGAAGTAGAGAACCTTGACCTGGGTGTCGGCCAACTCGCGGCGCAGCGCCTCGGAGAAGCCGCGCAGGGCGAATTTACTGGCGCAGTAGGCGCTGAAACCGGGGTAGCCGATGGAGCCGAAGGTCGAGCCGAGGTTGACCACCAGCGCCCGACCCTGTTGCCGCAGCAGCGGCAGCAGGCGGTGAGTCAGTTGCAGGGTGGCGGTGACGTTGAGTGCGATCAGCTCGGCGATGGCGCTTTCGTCATGCTGCTCCAGCAGGCCGAAGTGATTGACCCCGGCGGCATTGATCAGCGTATTGATCCCGCCGAAGCGCTGCGCGACAGCGACCACCGCCTCACGGCCGCTGCGTTGGCAGATATCGGCAGCCACCACCGTGACCTTGCCCGCGTGGGCCTGGGCCAGTGCCTGCAAGGCATCGGGCTGGCGGCTGACCAGCAGCAGTTGCGCACCTTCGTTGAGCAGGGCGGCGACCAGTGCCTGGCCGATTCCGCCACTGGCGCCGGTGATTACGGCGCGGCATTCGGAAATTTTCATGGGCTTTCCTCAGGCACTCAGCGGCAGGCTGCGGAACATGTCGCCATATAGGCGGTAGACCACTTTGGCGGTGTGCACCACGGCAGCTTTGTCGTCGTCGTTGTCGAGCTGATTCATCAGTTTTTTGAAGAATTCGATGTGTTCCAGGTCCAGGCTGCCGTGGGAACTCAGGTAGCTGAAGGCCTTGTTCGGCAGTTGCAGCTTGTCCTGAATCACCCCGGCAACCTGGGTGGCGAGGGCGATGCTGGTGCCTTCCAGCACATTGACCATGCCGAAGAAACTCACCGGGTTGTGACGGGCGATGCGGTCGTAGACGTAGCTGACCATCAGCTCGGTCGGCAGTTTTGGCGTGCCGTTGCGCACGGCCTCCTTGTCCGCACCGCAGGCGGCAATGTCATTGAGCACCCATTCCTGGTGGCCCTTTTCTTCGTCGATATATTCGGCAATGGCCTCGCGCAGCCACTCCAGGCGTTCCGGCAGGCGCGCGCCGCAGGCCATCAGCAGCGGCACGGTGTGTTTAACGTGGTGATAGGCCTCGGTGAGAAAAGCCACGTAGCTGTGAAGGCTGACGGTGCCGGCCATGGCCTGGGCAATGATCGGCGCACTGAGCAGGTAATTGCGCTCAACGCTGGTGTGTTCAAGCAGGGATTCGTAGAAGCTCATCAGGCATCTCCGTAGCAGGATTCAGTGGCCATCAGTTGCGCGATGGCACTTTGGTAATGGTTGAGCAGGGCGTTACGGCGCAGGCGGCCATTGTTGGTGGCCAGCTGGTTGGCGCTGCTGAAAGGCTGTGCGGCGCGCAGCCAGTGGTGCACGCGGGCGTAGTCGGGCAGGGCCTGGTTGGCGCTGGCCACGGCTTCGGCCAGTTGGCTGTCGCTGGTAGTCGGGAAGCGCGGCACCAGCACGGCAACGTTGCCGGGCAGGGCTTCGCCGTGCAGCCAGGCCTGGGCAATCGGCAGCTGTTGTACCAGCTCGGCCTCGACCCATTCCGGGTTGACGTTGCGGCCGAAGGCGGTGATGAACTGGTGCTTTTTGCGCCCGTGCAGCACAAGGTATTTGCCGTCGAAATGGCCCAGATCGCCGGTACTCAGCCATTCTTCTGATGGGCTTTGCTCGCCCAAGTAACCGAGCAGGCGTGGGCCTTTGACCTGCACTTCGCCGTCCGTGCCCAAGCGCACCTGCAGGTGCGGCAACGGTTGGCCGACGGTGCCGATACGGCGGTTTTCCGGGGTGTTCAGGCACACCACCGAGGCGCACTCGGACAGGCCGTAGCCCTCGAACACCTGCAGCCCCAGGGCGTCGGCGCGTTGCAGCAACTGGTTGGCGACGCGGCCACCACCGACGGCGATAAAGCGCAAGCAACCCGGCACCTGCAGGCCGCGTTCGGCGGCGCTGACCAGGGCCAGCAGCAATTGCGGCAGCAGGATCAGGCTATTGGGCTGTGCCTGGGCCAGGGCGCCGAGAAAGCGCGGCAGGTCGAACTGGCTGGCACCCAGCAGGCCGATCTGCGCCATGGGCATCAACTCGATCTGCGCCCCGGCCAGCAGGGGTGCATAAACCCCGGCGATATTCTCTAGCAGGGTGGCCAGCGGCAGTACGCACAGGTGGCGTTCGACCTTGCAGCTGGCGCTGGCCTGCACCAGGCTCTGCGCCACCGCCAGTTGCGTGGCGATATCCAGGCACACGCCCTTGGGTTGGCCGGTGGTGCCAGAGGTGTAGGTGATCTTGCAGGTGCCGGCATGCAGATCAGCAGCCTGCACTACAGATCGCAGGTGCACGCCGGGCACAGCCTGGGCGAAGCCGGCGTGGGGCTGGGCGCTGATCAGGCAGTCGATACCGGCGCTGTCCAGCACATGCACCTGCTGACTGCTGGAGAAGAACCCCGGCAGCGGCACGCAGACCAGCCCGGCATGCAGGGCGGCCAGGTCCCAGAGCACCCAGTCAATACCATTATCCAGGGCCAGGGCAACCCGCCGGGCGCCGAGTTGCTGCAGTTGCGTGCTGCGTTGTGCGACCTCGCTCAGTAGTTGGGCGTAGCTCAGTTCTCGCTCGCCTTCGCGCAGGGCAATGGCATCGCCGAGGGCGGCCAGACGGTTGAACAATGATTCAGCGGCAGGCCACATCAGGCATGTCCTCCAGGGCATAAAAGGCTTGATGAGCCAGGCGTGGGTAAGCGCCCAACTGCAGCAGACGCTGATGGCCGGCGTAGATGTCGCCAGCCATCACCTGCGGTTGGTTGGCGTAGTAGCTGCCCCAGTCCGCCAGTTCATCGCCCAGGCAATCTGGGTTTGCCGGGCCCAGCGGCAAAGGCGTCAGGCCCAGGCGCTGAAAGCTGTTGAGCAGGGCCAGGGTGCCGGTGAAGCACACCCAGCGATAACCCAGGGCCACTAGCAGATCGGTCAGCGCAACGATCAGCAGGCGTGCTGCGCCAGGGCTGCCGGCGGCCAGATTGCCGACCTCCACCAGTTGCGTGCGCTGTGGCGCATTGACGACCTGCTGCGCGCCAATCACCTGTTCGGCTGGTTGTTGCAGGTAGCGCTCAAGGAACAGCGGGCCACTGGCGGCGCTGCGCAGGCCCACCGCGCCGAGCAGTTGCCCGTCGTGGTCTTCCAGGCTGAGCAGGCAGGGCATGAAATGGCGGATGCGCGCCTGATGCTGAGCGGCGAAGCGCTCGCCGATAAAGGCTTCAATCCCCGCTCGGCGCGGGCTGGCGGCGTTGGCCAGATAGAGACTGAGCGGCTGCTCGCGGCCAATTTGTGCAAGTGCAGTGTCGTGATACACCCAAGGCAGCTCCATAACAGGAACCTCTTCTGAGAACTTGGGTGTGAGTTTCGGTGTCCAGGCTTAACGGCAAATTAAGTCGCGAAATATTCTGTGCGAGGGAGCTGCCGGCATTTCATTGCTTGCGCTGCAACCGCATCAGCCCATAGCCTGCGAAGTCCTACTTGCAGGATGACTGCAGGTTTGATTTGCCCTGACCTTAGAGGGTGGTTACAAACGTAGCGAGCGAAGGCCAGGCAAGGCGAAATCAGCCGAAAAAGCGCAGTGTACGAGTTGTACATGAGCATTTTGAGGCTGATTTCAACGCAGCATGGCCGAGCGCAGTAGTTTGTAGATGCCCTCATAAACGCCAAAACGCTCGGAGATAGCTATGCCCCCTATGGATACTGAGCAACAACTGGCGGCCCGTCTGGCCATTCTGGAAAACCCTGAAGCGCAGGACTGCACGGTCTACCGCGCCGATGATCAGGACCCGGAAGCTGAGGAAGTGGATCTGGGTGATGCCAAGGTGCTGTTCTGTGGCCCGTTCGAGGCTCCGGCCGACTGGGATGCAGCAGAGCGTGAAGATTATTTCGGCGACAGCGCGCCTGAGCTGTTCGTCAATGCGCGCATCGAATGCGAAGCCAAGCCAGGCTCCAAGGGCCATTTCGCTGTGGACATCGGAGACTACGTGGCCGCCCAGCCCGGCCTAGGTGAAGTCGTGATGTTCTATGTGCACGACTACCTGGAAGACGACAGCGGCTGCACCTATGTGCTGCTGCGTGATGAAGAGGTGCTGGAATAATCCAGCCACCGTGCTGGGCTTCTTGCCGAAGCCCAGCCAGCAGGTTATTGGATAACCATCTGCTTTGGGCTAAGTACCCAATAAAGCCCTTGAGATGGGGTGTTACAAGCTAGTGCGTCTAAGATTCTGAAAGACAGGTATGGACTCATGAAAAGCAACATTGAGCATGAAGTTATCTACCTGCTAGCCGTAGTGGATCTCATCAAGTCCATGGTTAATCGGGAAATGTTTGACGTTTTGGGGACTCAATGCCACCAAAACATCTTATTTCGAACCATGACCCATCATCGGTTCTTTGCAATTGCATTAGTGGATTTCCTCTCCAAAACCGACGGCAAAGTGGAGGCTCCAGTACAGCCAAAGGCCTTTCTTCGGGCCGTCAGAGATATTTCGACTCAACCGAGCTTTGACGTAAATGGTTCAGTGAATGATCTGAAACTGGCAGCTGAAAGCTTTGCGAGTTGGCTCGAAACTGAGATGGAAGTGGATGTCTGGCTTCCATCAATAAACAAGCAGGTTGTGCTTCGATTAACTCGGTGGTCTTTGCACTGCATTGCTGGGAATTTATCCAAGCACAATTTTCTGCGTTCCGTCGGCATTGCAATGGATCTCAAGGAGCTTCTTGCCAAAGCTGATGCCCCTGTTGAAATGCACGATGTGATCCTAGTGCAGAACGACATTTATGAGCACTTTCATAATGATGTTGGCCTCTACCATTCGAGCGCTATTGCCGAGCACCTGAATAATATTCTTTGGGGCATCCAGACCTACCTGCTGCCTGAGTTTCGGCGTAGTTATACTCATGACCAGACTGAGTACTATCGCTATGCATACCAGTACCCTGATGGATTAAAAGACCCGTTATCTCAGGCCTGTTATTGGGATCTGATGAACCATATTCGTTCGGGGCCGATATTCGAGCCTTTCATCATCTCTGAGTCGTTCAAGAGCCGCTACTAGCCCGCCATCTGCCCTGTAGTACCGGGTTATTACCCGCGCTGGGCGGATCGGGATAACACTCTGTGCTTCTCAATTCAGAAAGGGAGCAGGCACATGGCAGCGAAGAAGATTCTCATGCTGGTCGGCGACTACGTCGAAGACTACGAAGTGATGGTGCCGTTTCAGGCACTGTTGATGGTCGGTCACCAGGTGCACGCTGTGTGCCCTGACAAGACCGCTGGGCAGAGTGTGCGCACCGCCATCCACGATTTTGAAGGTGAGCAGACCTACAGCGAGAAGCCCGGGCACAACTTTGCCCTCAACTTCGATTTCGCCCAGGTCAACGCTGAAAACTACGACGCCCTGTTGATCCCCGGTGGCCGCGCCCCGGAGTACCTGCGCCTGAACGCTCAGGTGCTGGCGCTGGTGCAGGCCTTCGATAAGGCCGGCAAACCGATTGCAGCGGTCTGCCATGGCGCGCAATTGCTCGCTGCTGCTGGCGTGCTTAAAGGCCGCGAGTGCAGTGCTTACCCGGCCTGTGGCCCGGAAGTCACCCTTGCAGGCGGGCGCTATATCGATATCGCCGTGGACCAGGCCCATGTGCAGGGCAATCTGGTCACCGCTCCGGCCTGGCCGGCGCATCCCAACTGGCTGGCGGCATTCCTCGGCGTGCTCGGTACGCAGATCACGCTATAAGTATCTGGGTAAGCCCGTAGCCCGGATGAAATCCGGGGAGCGCCTGCAGTGAGGGTCCCGGATTGCATCCGGGCTACGCATGTATGAGGGCCTGCTTGCAGGCCTCTGTCGTCGAGGAGTCGCCATGTGCGAGCTGTATGTCAAAGCCGATCCGATTCTCTACGAATCCCGTGCCCGCTCGCTGCGTATACGTGGCGTGGTCACCACCCTGCGCCTGGAAAACCAGTTCTGGGACATCCTGCGCGAAATCGCCGAAGTCGACGGCATGACCACCAATCAGCTGATCACCAAGCTGTATGACGAGGTGATGGACTATCGCGGTGAGGTGGTGAATTTCGCCTCGTTTCTGCGCGTCAGTTGCACCCGCTACCTTAGCCAGCGCCGTGTTCCGACTGAGCTGGCCTTGGTACGGGCGATCCAGTCCTAAGCGCTAGCTGAGATGCGCAGTGCCGGATCACCCAGCGGATGGCTTAGCGCATCGAAGAAGTGCAGCTCGACATTCTGCTCGGCGAACAGGCTGGCGTAGTGCTGCTTCTGCTGCGCGATAAACAGCGGGTTGTGCGGGTAGATCGAGATCGCCAGGGTTTTCAATCCGGCCTGCTGCAAGGCCTGGATAAGGTGCTGGTCCTGCGCCGCCAGGCTGTGGCCGAAGATGCATAGGCTGTCCTTGGCTTGCGCCAGCTGGCTGTAGCAGAACGACAGATAGTCGGAACTGCGGATGGCCTTGAGCTTGTCTGCGCTGCTGCCTTCGTTGACGAACAGCGGAATATCGCCCAGCTGGTTGATGGCGAAACTGGCCAGCAAGGTGCTTTCCGATGAATTGAGAATGCGCGTGCTGCCGTCGATGTTCTTTACCAGGTGCATGCCGCCGTGCAGGTAGAGCATGCGTGTGGCGTTGCCCTGGCGCTGGCAGTCGCCGGGGGCGAAGGTTGAATCCACGCCTCTGAACATATCTTCAAACGCTTCCGGGGCCTGCATAACGGCCCAGTAGTTGAGCAGGTCGTAATTGCCGGAATACACCGTCTGGAATTGGCTAAGCGCAGTGTTGATCCGTGCCAGGCTATCAGCCTGCATCTGGCTCCAGGGAATATGCACCGCGCGCACGGCGTGGATCAGCGCTTCCTTGATGGCGAAGTAGCGATGGCGCGGTGAGGACGAGTTGATGGTCAGCGCGGCATTGACCCGGATGCTGTTCTTCAGCGCGCTGAGCACCTGTTCGAAGTTGCTGGTATCCAGGGCGCGGAACACGCTGAGCTCGGTCGCGCTAAGCGGCCGATTGCGCGTGGTCTGCGCTTCGTCGAACAGCGAGAAGTAGGCGAACTTGCGCCATACCGCCAGGCTCGCGCCATTGCCGATCAGCAGCTCGGGGAAGCCGATGCTGTTGTTCAGGGTGTTCCAGTCTTCCAGTTCGCCAGTAAATGCCGGGGTTTGCATGGTCGCTAGTTGTCGCCTTGGGTCGTCGTGGTTACGCAGCGCGCGACTTTAACATGCGGCGCGGCAACAGCCGGCTTCGCCGCTGCGGCCCATTGCACCGCCAGGATGCTGCCGAGTACCGCGATCAACCCCAGCAGCGCCACGCCGGTGATGCTCTGCCCGAGCAATGCCCAGCCCAGCAGCACCGCCACCAGCGGGCTAAGCAACCCCAGCGACGACACCGCCACTGGTGCTAGGCGAGCAATACCGCGAAACCACAGCACATAGGCCAGCAGCGCGCCGAACAGCGACAGATAGGCGTAGCCCAGCCACTGCAACGGGCTTAGCTGCGGCAGCGGCGGGTCGATCAGCCAGGCCACCGGCAGCAGGAACAGGCCGCCAATCAGCAACTGCCAGCCGGTAAACGCCAGCAGCGGCACAGTCGGCCGCCAACGCCGCGTCAGGTACGTGCCGCTGGCCATGCAGGCGGTGCCGATAAAGGCGGCGGCAATCCCGATCGGGTCCCAGCTCGCTCCAGGCGCCAGCAACAGTGCGGCCATGCCGGCGATACCCACCACACTGGCGGCAACCGCCACAGAGGCCGGCCTCTGCTGATCCATTGACCACACCAGGCCCATCACCAGCAGTGGTTGAATCGCCCCAACCACCGCCGCCAAACCGCCCGGCAAGCGGTACGCGGCGACAAACAGCAGCGCCTGGAAGAAGCCGATATTCAGCGCCGCCAACACCAGCAAACGCGGCCATTCGCTGCGTCTGGGCAGGTAGCGGCTGTACAGCACTAACAGCAGGCCGGCGGGCAGGGCGCGTAGCAGTGCGGCGGTAAACGGCCGTTCCGGCGGCAGGATTTCGGTGGTGACAATATAGGTCGAGCCCCAGATGGCCGGTGCCAAAGCCGTGATCAGCACATCCAGCCAGGTGCTACGCGATGCTGAGCGGTCCATGCATTTGTCTCGCATTCAAGATAAAATGCGAGGCTATTAGCAACTTGTCTTGAGTTCAAGATAAATTTCCAGGGGTAAGCCAATGGCAGTCCAGCGACAGATGGATGCGGTCGATGCAATTCTCCAGCAGTGGCATCGCGAGCGGCCGGACCTGGATGTCAGCCCCATGGGCGTGATCGGCCGGCTGGGGCGCTGTGCAGCGCTGCTGCGGCGTGAGCTGGACAAACTGTTCAGCAGCTTTGGCCTGACCTCTTGGGAATTTGACGTGCTGGCCACCTTGCGCCGCTCCGGCGAGCCCTACCGCCTGGCCCCGACGACGCTGTTCTCGACCCTGATGGTCACCTCCGGCACCATGACTCGGCAGTTGCAGCAGCTGGAGGCCTCCTGCCTGGTCAGTCGTATAGCCAACCCCAGCGATGCGCGCAGCATGCTGGTGCAGTTGACCCCGGCTGGGCTGGAACTGATCGACCGCGCGGTAACCGCGCATGTGGCGAATGAAGCGCGGCTGCTGGCGCCGATTGCCGCCAACGAGCTGGCGCAACTGGAAGCGCGGCTATCCGAACTGCTGGCAGTGCTGGAGCCGACTGGCGAGTGAGTTTTCTGCAAATCAGGCCGTGAGCAGGCCTGTTAGACGAGGTGCATGATGAACAACGAATTAGTGATCGAAGATATTCAGCTGGGTGACGGCAAGGAAGTGGTCAAAGGTGCGCTGATCACCACCCAGTACAACGGATTTCTCGAAGATGGCAGCAAGTTCGACTCTTCCTATGATCGCGGCAAAGCCTTCCAGTGCGTGATCGGCACCGGCCGGGTGATCAAAGGCTGGGACCAGGGGCTGATGGGCATGAAGGTCGGCGGCAAACGTAAACTTTTTGTACCGTCGCACCTGGGCTATGGCGAGCGCAAGTTCGGCGCGCATATCAAGCCGCACTCCAATCTGATCTTTGAGATCGAGCTGCTGGAAGTGCTGACGCGGGATGATTGAGGCGAGGTCGCTGCTTTCGAGCAATGCCGTCACTGAATAGGATGGGGAATAGGCCACTTTAAGGAGATCGGCTACACTCCACTGGCCAACGCAATGTGAGGTTCAACCCAATGAGTACCATCAGCCTTGAGGCCAAGAAGGCCTACGCGGCCCGGACGCGCAAATCAAACTATTTGGCCAGCCTGCGTCTAGAAGGCTTCAAGACGACCCTCTCAGACAGTGAACGCAAGCTGCCTTCCCGTGAAGAAATCTTGAAAGCTTTTATTAAGCCCAGCGCGTAATGTCTGACAAATATGGAGTCGGCCAAGACTCCTACTGCTATCCGGGTTCTACTGTCCTCCGTAACAAACTCGATATCCATGACGATGTAACCCTGAGCGAAGTTGAGCGCCAACTTTCTGCCATTGCGGCAGATAACGTCGATTTCAGTCTTCCCCCATACAACTTGGCTTATCTCCAGAGTATTCATCGCACCCTGTTCTCGGATTTATATGAGTGGGCTGGGGAACTGCGGACAGTTGGAATATCGAAGCAAAACACACGCTTTTGCCAGCCGGAATACATGGAGAGAGAGGCCGATAAGATCTTCAAGGTCATGGAGGCGGCAAATTGGTTTGAAGGGAAAGGGCGGGCGGATCTGATAGTCGCAGTCGCAGAGGCTTACTCCGATCTCAACGTGGTACACCCCTTTCGTGAAGGCAATGGCCGCACGCAGCGGATTCTTTTTGAGCACCTCATCATGAACGCTGGGTTTGAAATCAGTTGGTGGGGAATCGAGGAAGACGAGTGGATTTGCGCGAATATTGCTGCTTACAACTGCAACCTCGGGCTCATGGAGCAAGTTTTCGAGAAGTGTATTGGTCTGCCGATTCAGCCTTAATTTAGACGATCACAATTAGATCGCCCGCCTGCCAGGGCAGGCGGAATTCAACGCTTCAAACCCACTGATCATTGCGCTTACGCCGTACCCGCAGCATGGTCGGCAGAATCAGCCCGGCGAGCAGTCCGCCACCGGCGATGCCGCCGCCGTAGGCCATATAGCGCATCAGTATCTGTTGGTTTTCCTCGCCTAGCTGCGCTTGCAGTTCGCGCAACTCAGAGTTGGCTCGGCTCAGTTCGATATCCAGCGAAGAGCGGGCGGTTTGCAGTTCGTCGATCAGGGTTTTGCGTGAGTCGAGGGTTTCCTGCATGCCCTGCACGCGGGTTTTCCAGGTGTCGTTGATGCCTTCCAGTTCGCTGCTCAGTTGCGCCACTTGCTGTTCCAGCTGCGGCAGGCGCTCTGCCTGGCCAGGAACGTCCTGCAGGTCGCGGTTGGCGATCCATACGGCGCTGCCGTTTTCGCCACGCACCTGGCTGTAATCGCCGGAGGTTTGCAGCAGGGTGACCTTTTGCCCGGAAACCAGGGTGCCGACGATCCGGTAGCCATCGGTTGGGCCGCTGCGTACATAAGTGTTCAGGCTGTCGCTGACCCAGCGGTTGCTGCTGGCATTTTCTTCGGCTTGAGCGCTCACGCCTGCCAACAGGCAGGTAGCGAAGGCGAGGTTGTGCAAAGGGCTAAAACTGGATGAGAGATGGCGATATAGGGACATGGGGCAATCTTCACATTGCGATTGAACGAAACCCTCAGGCGGGTGCGATAAAGGCCGGCCAGGCGCATTGCCATGAGCAGTTAGGCGATCGGGATGGAGTAGCGCTTGCAGCTGCTCGCTGGGCAAATGGCCATACAATCCACCCGGCGGGCCGACAGCAGACAGACACTTGGCGAGCGCGGGGAGTTCACTCGGCGGCGGGTTGCGGGATGGATGGTTGGTCTTTCTGCGTAGCTTGCCGGGTGGTTCACAGCCTGGCTCGCCGCTCAATCTGACGCTGCGTTCGCGAGCGCTAAAAACAACAAACCCGGCACGTGGCCGGGTTTGTTGGGGTTGCAGCAGGGCTTACTTGATCTCGACGGCCAGGCTGTCGTGGATCTTTTTGTTCCAGATCGCTGGACCGGTGATATGCACCGACTCGCCCTTGGTGTCGACCGCCACGGTGACGGGCATGTCTTTTACGTCGAACTCGTAGATGGCTTCCATACCCAGTTCGGCGAAGGCCACCACGCGCGACTTCTTGATCGCCTGGGCGACCAGGTAAGCAGCGCCGCCAACGGCCATCAGGTACACGGCTTTGTTGTCCTTGATCGCTTCGATGGCAATCGGGCCGCGCTCGGATTTACCGATCATGCCGAGCAGGCCAGTGCTTTCCAGAATCTGCCGGGTGAACTTGTCCATCCGCGTAGCGGTGGTCGGGCCGGCTGGGCCGACTACTTCTTCACGCACTGGATCGACCGGGCCGACGTAGTAGATAAAGCGGCCCTTGAGGTCTACCGGCAGCTCTTCGCCCTTGTTCAGCATGTCGACCATGCGCTTGTGCGCGGCGTCGCGGCCGGTGAGCATCTTGCCGTTGAGCAGTACGGTCTCGCCCGGCTTCCAGCTCTGCACGTCTTCCGGGGTCAGGGTGTCGAGGTTGACGCGGCGCGCGCTCGGGCCGGCTTCCCAGACGATTTCCGGGTAGGCGGACAAATCCGGCGCTTCCAGCTCGGCCGGGCCAGTGCCGTCGAGCACAAAGTGGGCGTGACGGGTGGCTGCGCAGTTGGGGATCATGCACACCGGCAGTGAAGCGGCGTGTGTCGGGTAATCCATGATCTTCACGTCGAGCACGGTGGTCAGGCCGCCCAGGCCCTGGGCGCCGATGCCCAGCTGGTTGACCTTGTCGAACAGCTCCAGGCGCATTTCTTCGATCTTGTTCGACGGGCCGCGGGCTTTCAGCTCATGGATGTCGATGTGCTCCATCAGCACTTCCTTGGCCATGACTGCAGCTTTTTCGGCGGTGCCGCCGATGCCAATGCCGAGCATGCCCGGCGGGCACCAGCCAGCGCCCATTTCCGGCACGGTCTTGAGCACCCAGTCGACGATCGAGTCGGACGGGTTGAGCATGGCCATCTTCGATTTGTTCTCGGAGCCGCCGCCTTTGGCTGCGACGTCCACTTCCACCTTGTCGCCGGGGACGATGGAGTAGTGGATTACCGCCGGGGTGTTGTCCTTGGTGTTCTTGCGCGCGCCGGCCGGGTCGGCCAGGATCGAGGCGCGCAGGACGTTCTCCGGCAGGTTGTAAGCGCGACGCACGCCCTCGTTGATCATGTCGTCGACGCTCATGGTGGCGCCGGTCCATTGCACGTCCATGCCGACGCGGATAAACACGGTGACGATGCCGGTGTCCTGGCAGATCGGCCGATGACCGGTGGCGCACATGCGCGAGTTGATCAGGATCTGCGCCATGGAGTCGCGCGCGGCGGGGGACTCTTCGCGCAGGTAGGCCTCATGCATGGCCTGGATAAAATCCACGGGGTGGTAATAGGAGATGAACTGCAGGGCGTCGGCGACGCTCTGGATCAGGTCGTCTTGCTTGATCACGGTCATGCTTGGCGCTCCTTTTTGTAAAGGTAGGAGTAGGGCAGGAACTTCGAACCGCGCTGGGTCACGGCCCGGCGCAGGGCTGTCAAGGTCAATGGGCAAGGTCAAAGGACAAGGCCAAAGCACAAGATAAAAAGGCGCGGCAGTATAACGCGCACGCTGTTAGGCGGACACCTGTAAGGCCCCAGACCATGGTCGCTGGTCGGCCGTTTGAGCCGACTAATGACGCGGCAGCGGCCTAGGCATTCTGTGATCACAGGGGTACAGTGGCGGCTAGATGCCAGCATGGGACGGAGCCCATAAACCCATGAGCCTAAGTAGCCAGCGGGTAACCCAGCGATCTCTGCAAAGCCTGCTGCTGAAGCGTTTCGGCATGGCAGTGGCAACCTATGCCCTGACCGGGCTGTTGTGCTGGATCGGCGTTTTTGCCGGGCTGTTTCATGCCTCGCCCTTGACCGCTCTTACCATCACCGCCTTGGCCGCTCTGAGCCAGCTGGTGTTTCTCGGGCTGTTTTTGTCCCACTTTAATCTGCGTTTAGCCGACCCCAGCCTGACTGAACCCCAGGTGCTGGTGGCGTTGGCTTGGCTGACCGTGCTGTTGTCGCTGTTCAGCGAAGGGCGCGGCAGCATGCTGGTGATCTATCTGCTGATTCTGCTGTTCGGCGTGTTCCAGTTGCCGCCGCGGGTCTTCGCTCGTTGCGCGCTGTTTGCCTTCTTCGGCTTTGCCGGCCTGAACCTTTATGAAGCCTATACCCTGCAGTTGAGTGAGCCGCGTGTGGCGCTGATGCAGGCGTGCGTATTGGCGGTGGTGCTGGTCTGGTTGTGCCTGTTTGCCAGTTACGCCCAGGCCATGCGCCAGCGTATGCGCCAACGGCGCTTTGCCTTGCAGGCGCATCAGGACACGCTGCGTGGCATGATGCGTCAGCTCGAAGACCTAGCTGCCACCGATGAGTTGACCGGCCTGTGCAATCGTCGGCACTTCCTGCGCCTGGCCAGCCGTGAGCTGGAAGGGCTGCGCAATGGGCGCCAACATGGCCTGGCGTTGCTCGATCTGGATCATTTCAAGCGGATCAATGATATCCATGGCCACGCCGCCGGGGATCGCGTTCTGCAGACGTTCGCCGCTGTCGCCCGCGCCTGCCTGCGCGACGGCGATGTGGTAGCCCGCTACGGCGGTGAGGAATTTGTGTTGTTGTTACCCAATACCGAAGCCGATCAGTTCACCGCCTGCTGCGAGCGCCTGCGTGAGGCTTTCAGCCGCGCCGAGCCGCTGGGTGTGAAAGTAGCCAGCCTGAGCGTGTCCATCGGCATGACGCTGCTGACCGTGCACGATGATCTCGACGAAGCCCTGCAACGTGCCGATCAGGCGCTGTACCAGGCCAAACGCGACGGCCGTAACCGTTGCGCGGCGACCTGGGAGGATGTGGATGCCTGAGTTACGGGCCGCTGATCGCTGCCTTGAGGTCGCCCCCGCCAGTAATCTGCTGGACAGTCTGTTGGCTGCCGGCATCGCCGTGCCCTACAGCTGCCGCGCCGGCAGTTGCCATGCCTGCCTGGTGCGTTGCGTGGGCGGCGAGTTGCTCGATGGCAAACCGGAAGCCCTGGACGATGCGCAGCGTGAGCAGGGCTGGCGCCTGGCCTGCCAGTGTCGTGTAGTCGAGGATGTGCAGGTCGAGGTGTTTGATCCGCTGCGCGATGCGGCCCCTGCCGTTATTCACAGTTGTGATTGGCTCAGCAGCGATGTGCTGCGCTTGCGTCTGGCTCCACAGCGGCCGCTGCGCTACAGCGCCGGCCAGCACCTGCAACTCTGGACGCCCAGCGGTATTGCCCGACCCTATTCCTTGGCCAGTGTGCCGGGCGATGATCCTTGGCTGGAGTTTCATATCGATTGCCGTCAGGGCGGCGCGTTTGCCACGGCGGCGCGTGCTTTTCAGCCCGGCGACAGCTTGCGTCTGGGCGAATTGCGCGGTGCGGCCTTGCACTATGACCCGGACTGGCAAGCCCGCCCGCTCTGGCTGATGGCCGCCGGCACCGGGCTGGCGCCGCTGTACGGGGTGCTGCGTGAAGCGCTACGCCAGGAGCATCAGGGCGCGGTCCGGGTTATTCACCTAGCCCATGATGCGTCCGCGCATTACCTGGCTGAGCCCTTGCGGGCGTTGGCGGCCAGCCATCCGCAGGTGCAGGTCGAGCTGCTTGTCGCGGCCGAGTTGCCGGCTGCTTTGGCCGAACTACGCCTTGTATCGCGGCAAACCATCGCCTTACTCTGCGGCCACCCCGACAGCGTCGAAACCTTTGCGCGCCGCCTGTATCTGGCGGGTTTACCGCGTAGCCAGGTTTTCGCTGACGTCTTTTTGCCCCACGCGCGCTAGCCGTTCAGGTTTTCAGCGCGCGGGTGGCCTGCCGTGAGGATTGATGATGAGCGAGCATCTGCTGGTTGAGCGTGAGCAAGGGTTGCTGACCCTGCGCATGCACCGCCCCGACAAGAAAAATGCCCTGACCCGCGCCATGTACAGCGGCATGGCCGAAGTGCTGGTGCAGGCCGATCAGGATAAAAGCGTACGCGCCGTGCTGATCACTGGCGGCGACAGCTGCTTTACCAGCGGTAACGATGTCGCCGACTTTATCCAGGCGCCGCCCACCGGCCTGGGCAGCGAAGTGTTCCAGTTTATGCTGGCGCTGTTCGAGTTCAGCAAACCGGTGGTGGCCGCAGTCAACGGCCCGGCAGTGGGCATTGGCACGACCATGCTGCTGCACTGCGACCTAGTGTATGTCAGTCGTGATGCCACGCTGAAGATGCCCTTCGTCAACCTTGGCCTGTGTCCTGAATACGGTTCCAGCCTGATCCTGCCGCGCCTGCTCGGCCACGCCCGTGCTGCCGAGCTGTTGCTGCTTGGGCAGAGCTTTACCGGTGAGCAGGCTGCAAACTGGGGCATCGCCAATCAGGCGCTGGACAGCGGCGCGGCAACCCTGGCCAAGGCCCGCGAAATGGCCCTGCGCTTCCAGCAATTGGCACCGGCTGCAGTGGCCGACAGCAAACGCCTGATGCGTGCACCGGATCGCGAGCAACTGCGCCGGGTAATCGAAGAGGAGGGCGCGCTGTTCGGCCAACGCCTGCGCTCGCCGGAAGCTATTGAGGCGCTGACAGCCTTTATGCAGCGGCGCACGCCGGATTTCAGCAAGTTCACCTGATGCTCTGAAACAAACGAAAAGGCTCTGTAGCAGGACTGTTTTGCATGTCGCTTTTGTAGGGTGGGTTAGTGGCGCGGGGGTTAGTTGTGGGCGGTACCACCCTATTCGGGCGCCGCGTAACCCACCATTGCGGTTTGCCGGTCGACCGCAATGGTGGGTTACGGCGCGTTGCAAGTCGGTGGTGTTTGCATAATCCCAGCTCGCGCCTAACCCACCCTACGTATTACAGCTGTTCATACGCTGCATAGCTGTTCGGGGCGGCTCAATAGATAACTGGCAAATAGCCAACAAAAAGGCCGCTCGATTGAGCGGCCTTTTGCGTTGCTAGCGGTTTACACCAAGGCTTCGCCTACATGCAGCAGCTTCATGGTGTTGGTGCCGCCGATGGTGTGGTAGCTGTCGCCCTTGGTCAGGATCACCCAGTCACCGGCCTGCACCACGCCGCGCTTGAGCAGCTCGTCCACCGCAGCCTGGCTGACTTCCGCCGGTTGCAGGGCGGCTGGGTCGAACGGCACGGTGTAGACGCCGCGGAACATGGCCGCGCGGGCCTGGGTTTCGCGGTGTGGAGAGAAGGCGAAGATCGGCACCGAAGAACGGATGCGCGACATGATCAGCGGCGTGTAGCCACTTTCGGTGAGGGCGATGATCGCTTTCACCCCCGGGAAGTGGTTGGCCGTGTACATGGCCGCCAGGGCGATGCTTTCGTCGCAGCGTTCGAACTCGGTGCCCATGCGGTGGCTGGATTTTTTGCTGGTTGGGTGCTTTTCCGCGCCCAGGCAAATGCGCGCCATGGCCTGCACCGCTTCCAGCGGGTAGGCGCCGGCGGCGCTTTCCGCCGAGAGCATCACCGCGTCGGTGTAGTCGAGCACTGCGTTGGCCACGTCGGAGACTTCCGCACGGGTTGGCATCGGGTTCTGGATCATCGATTCCATCATCTGCGTCGCCGTGATCACCGCCTTGTTGTGGCGGCGCGCGTGCAGAATGATTTTCTTCTGGATACCGCACAGTTCGGCGTCGCCGATCTCCACACCCAGGTCGCCACGGGCGACCATCACCGCATCACTGGCGCGGATCAGGCCGTCGAGGGTTTCGTCGTCGGCCACGGCTTCGGCGCGTTCGATCTTGGCCACCAGCCAGGCGGTGCCGCCGGCTTCATCACGCAGTTTGCGCGCGTAATGCATGTCGGCGGCATCGCGCGGGAAGGACACGGCCAGGTAATCCAGCTCCATCTCGGCAGCCAATTTGATGTCTGCTTTGTCTTTCTCGGTCAGCGCTGGCGCAGTCAGGCCGCCGCCACGGCGGTTGATGCCTTTATGGTCGGACAGCGGGCCGCCGATGATCACCTCACAGTGCAGGGCATCGCTGGTGGCGCTGACGACGCGCATCACCACACGGCCATCGTCGAGCAACAGCTCGTCACCGACGCCGCAATCCTTGACCAGATCCGGGTAGTCGATACCGACGATGTCCTGCGTACCGGCAGTCAGCGGGTGGCTGGTGGAGAAGGTGAAGCGGTCACCGAGTTTCAGTTCGATGCGCTTGTTGGCGAATTTGGCGATGCGGATTTTCGGGCCTTGCAGGTCGCCGAGCAGGGCAACATGGCGGCCATGCTTGGCGGCCAGCTCACGCACCAGCTTGGCGCGGGCTTTGTGCTCATCGGGCGAGCCGTGGGAGAAGTTCAGGCGGGCGACATCCAGGCCAGCGATGATCAGCTGTTCAAGCACTTCGGGGCTGTTGCTGGATGGGCCGAGGGTGGCGACGATTTTGGTGCGGCGAAAGGTCATGCACAGACTCCTGAGTTGCATCTGAGCACGAGGCTACTATGCCGCAACGCTGTAGTCATTGTTCCTCTGTACTACCTTGCCCGGCCTGCTAGCGATTAAGCGCCTGATCCAGATGGCGGGCGGCCTTGTTGTTTAGCTCGCTGCCGGGGTATTGCACCAGCAGGCGCCGCAGGTAGGTGATGGCCTTGTCGCGGCTGGCCTGGGGGTTATCCGGGGCCAGGTACATCAGACCGAGCTGGTACAGGGCTTTTTCCTTGATATCGGCGGGGATGCCGGGGTCGCTCAGGGCTAGCAGGTACAGCTCTTCGGCTTCAGCGACGCGATTCTTCAGCACGGCGCGGCGTGACAGCAGGGTCATATCCGGGTCGAGGCTGGGTTTGTACAGATCAAGTTGCTGGTTGGGCTTCCAGTGCGCGAGCAGTTCGCGTGAGGTTTTGTGCACGGGCTCGTCTGCGCGCTCGCGGATCATCACAATTCGCGCCTCGGCCCGCTCGGCTGCGCGGCTGGCGGGGAACTGGTTGAGCACCTGATAGAAGTAGTTGAGCGCTTTGTTGTCGTCGCGCTGCTCGTTGAAGCGGTTCATATAGAGCAAACCGATCTGGTACAGCGAGATGGCGCGCACCTCATCGCTGAGCTTCTCATCGCGGTAGCCAGTGAGATACAGCAGCTCGGCCTGTTCACTCTTGGCATCGCGGATGGCCTGAGCGCTGTAGGTCAGCAGGTCGCCTTCATCCTCGATGGCGGCGAGCATGCGGTTGTTTTTCAGGGTCTTGTATTCGACCACTTCATTGGTGGTGATCTGCGCAATAAACAGTGGCGTGGTGGGCGAGCAGGCGCTCAAGAGGGCGGTACACAGCAGCACTAGCAGGCGAGAGGACGACGACATGACAGCTCCTGGGCGCAATGGCCGTTGCGCGCCAGTCTAGTCAGGCGTGCGGGCGCAGGCCAAGTGGCTGGCGGCATTACCCATCAGAGGATATGTTGCTGCAGAATTTTCCCCAGCAGTCGATACACTGCTCATCGGAGGAGAGGCTTATGCGCATACTGTTTATTGTTCTGCTGGTGCTGGGTGTGGCGGGTTGCAACCGTTATTCGTTTGATCACCACCTCAATAGTGCCTATGAGGCCTATGACCGTGGTGAGTGTGAGGCGGCGATCCTGTCGCTGTCCAAGGCCGAACGCAACAGCCGCTCGCGGCGTAATATGCAGCCGGAAATTTCCCTGCTGCGTGGCCAGTGCCTGGAGCGTCAGGCGCTGTTCGTCGATGCCATGCAAACCTATCAGTTCATCACCACCCATTACCCGGCCAGCGAATACGCCTACCGCGCTCGCGCGCGTATGGATACCCTGCGTCAGTTGGGGCATGACAGCGTCGATGTGGCGGTCAAGGTCAATCCGGTCAAGCCCTGACCGCTGGTCGTTACAGGCCATAGAAGGCTCTACTCGGCAGTAAGCTGAGACTTTACGGGAGGGAATCCATGCGCGTTTTGTTGTGCCTGTTGTTATTGCCGGGGTTGGCGGCTGCGGAAATCTATCGCTGGACCGATGCCAACGGCCAGGTGCATTTCGGCCAGCGCCCTGCGGCGGCAGGGGCCGAAAAGGTCGAAGTCAAACCGCAGGTGGTTGAGCGTGACCAACTGACCCGTGAGCGCGAAGAACGCACCAATCGCTTCTACGACGCACGCCGCGAGGAGCAGGCGCAGGCTTCGGCGGTCGCTGCGGAAAACCAGGCCAAGCGTGCCGAGGAGTGTCGCGAGTTGCGCAGGAAACTGGCCTCGATTCCCGAAGGACGCAGCTATTACCGCACCGAGGCGGATGGGCAGCGTAGTTATTACAGTGATGAACAGGTCGATACCGCTCGTCAGCAACTGCAGAGCCGGGTGTCTGAACGCTGTTCCTGAAACTGGTTTAAGCGCAGTAGTGAGGCCATACTCAATGGCCATCTATAGCGATTTGCCACTATGCAGAAGCATATTCAGCGCAGCATCGAACGCCATCAGTTGCCCTACTACCTGAAGGTGTTCAACCGCATCACCGACAAGCCCATGGGCTATATCGGTAACGTCTCCCTGGACGGGCTGATGCTGATCAGCCAGCTGCCGCTGCTGGTGGGCGCGCGTTTTGACATGCGCCTGAAGATCCCCGGGCACGATGCGCCGCACTACATCGATTTCTCCGCCACTTGCCAGTGGTCCCGCGAGGATGTCAGCCCTGGCTGCTATGACTCCGGCTTCGCCCTGGTCGCTCCGCCCGGTGACTATGTCGAGATGGTCGATGCGCTGCGCCATTACTTCAGCTTCCGCCCTATGGCTGCATCGGCCTGACCTAGCTGCGTTTAGCCGGAAATAAAAAACCGCCCCGAGAGGCGGTTTTTTAATTGCCGTACGCTTTAGGCGCTGACGGTTTGCTCCAGCTGCAGCAACGCGTCGGAGCGCGATTGCACTTCGCGGTAGCGCTCGGCGTCGCTGGCGATAACGGCGCCCATGGCTGGGAAGATCTCGTTCAGCTTGCTGCTCCACTGCTCTGATTTGACCTGCGCGCCAAAGCAACGCTGGATCAGATCAAGCATGATCGACACGGTAACCGATGCACCTGGCGATGCGCCGAGCAGGGCAGCGATGGAGCCGTCTTGGGCCGCCACCAGTTCGGTGCCGAACTGTAGGATGCCGCCGTTCTTCGCGTCCTTCTTGATGATCTGCACGCGTTGGCCAGCCATCTCCAGGCGCCAGTCTTCGGCTTTGGCTTCCGGGTAGAAGCCGCGCAGGGTTTCCAGGCGCTGTTCTTCGGACTGCAGCACTTCCTTGACCAGGTAGCGGGTCAGGTCGAAGTTGTCGCGCGCCACTGCCAGCATCGGGCCGATGTTGTTCGGGCGTACCGACAGCGGCAGGTCGAGGAAGGAGCCGTGACGCAGGAACTTGGTCGAGAAACCGGCGTAAGGGCCGAACAGCAGCGAGGTCTTGCCATCCACCACGCGGGTATCCAGATGCGGGACCGACATCGGCGGCGAGCCGACTGCGGCCTGGCTGTAGACCTTGGCCTGGTGCTGTTTGACCACTTCCGGGTTGTCGCAACGCAGCCACTGGCCGCTGACCGGGAAGCCGCCAAAGCCTTTACCTTCCGGAATACCGGACATCTGCAGCAGCGGCAGGGCCGCGCCACCGGCGCCGAGGAAGACGAACTTGGCCTGGATCTCACGGCTGCTGCCGTTCTGCTGATCTTTGACGCTGACGCGCCAGCCATCGGCATTACGCTTGAGGCCGACAACTTTCTGACTGCAGGTGACTTTGGCGTCTGCCTGCTGGCCGAGGTGGTCGAGCAGATGTTTGGTCAGGGTGCCGAAGTTGACGTCGGTACCGGCCATGACGCGGGTGGCGGCAATCGGCTCGTTCGGGTCGCGACCCGGCAGCATCAACGGCATCCACTCGGCCATGGTGGCGCGGTCTTCGGTGTATTCCATCTCGGCGAAGGCGTGGTGCACGGTCAGCGCGTCAAAGCGCTTCTTCAGGTAGTCGATACCTTTCTGCCCGCGAACGAAGCTCAGGTGTGGAACCGGGTTGATAAACGACTTCGGCGAACCGAAGCGGCCTTTCTCGACCAGATAGGCCCAGAACTGCTTGGATTCTTCGAACTGGGTGTTGATGGTCACCGACTTCTTGATGTCGATCGAACCGTCCGCCGACTCCGGCGTGTAGTTCAACTCGCACAGGCCAGCGTGGCCGGTGCCCGCGTTGTTCCACGGGTTGGAGCTTTCAATCGCTCCGGAGGTCATCATCTCGAGCACTTCCAGCTTGATCGCCGGGTCGAGTTCCTTCAGCAGTACGGCCAGGGTCGCACTCATGATGCCGGCACCAACCAGCACCACATCCATTGTTTCGTAATCGTTTTGCGCCATTACCACTTCTCCGCAAACCAGCACTCAATAGACGTTAGTCAGCTTATGTATGCACACAGCCAATCAGCAGTCGGCGAGACGCTCAGGGTTGAAGGAAGCAGGCTTCTGGGTGCAGATGCCAACCGCGAGATCGTTCATTTTCGCCACACTCTTGTGAAGTTTTCCAAACCGTTTTTTCACGCTCTTTTGGAGTCGTGAACCTCAAAACGCGTCAGCCTGGGCCAACTTTTTCCACGACGTGAAGCGACCATTGCAGCAACTGCATGGCATTTCACAGTGGGAAAAAGCGGCAGCCGGAAGGCAGCGCGAAGTGGGCGACTCTCTGGGGCGCGGCCGATGAATGGTGCATCAGCGTGACGGCAGGGCCCGAACAGGAGGCGTCCTTATAATCGGGGCGCGATTATAAGGGCAAAGCAGGAAAATTGATCGCCTGGTGTGACTTTTCTTCTTCCGCTGGTCAGGCCGCCAGCGTTTGCCGCACGCGCAGGCATGGCGTGACCTGGACGGTTCTGGCGCCGGCTGGCAGCGGCCGATTGAGCCAGCTCATGCAGCTGTGTTGCACCTCAATCCAGCCAGAGCCTTGTGGCGCCTGGGCTGACTGGCGCAGGGCGCGGCAGATGCCTTGTGCATCGACCAGGGCAAATGAACGCATCGGACGACGTGGGGCGAGCAGGCTGCGCAGTGAAAACATGGCGGGTCACTCACTAACAGGGAAGACTAAAGTCTTATGCCTGATGCGCATGACAAGGGCGTTACGGGAACCTGTTGGCGCGATAAACGTCCTAGCGCTGTCAGGCATTTACTGCGCTGGTTATACTGCGCGCCACTTCTACCCCTAATTTATGGAGAGTTGAGCATGCTGCATCGTCTGCTGTTTGGTCTGGTGGCTGTTGCCAGCCTTACTCTGGTGGGTTGTGCCCACAGCCCGCAACAACTCAGCCCACAACCCAAACTCAATAGCCCGCTGACCGCCGTTGGCCAGGGCCAGCCGGTGGTGGTGCGGGTGGCCGATGGTCGTCCTTCGCCCGTGCTGGGCACCCGTGGTGGTCTTTACCCGGAAACCAGCGCTATCAGCGTGACCGGCCAGGACGTTCTGCCCAAGCTGCAGGCCCAGGCTGAAGCGGCCGTACGTCTGCTCGGCTTTACCCCAAGCGCCAACGCCTACAACGCGCCGCAGCTGACCCTGACCCTGGCCGAGCTGAAGTACCAGTCGCCGAAAGAAGGCCTGTATGTGACCGAGGCTGACATGACCGCGACCTTCCGCGTTGATGTGCAGAACAGCAGCCGTCGCTACAGCGGCCGTTACGGCGCGTCACTGAACCAGCGCTTTGGCATGGCGCCGAATCAGGCGACCAACACCAAGCTGATCAGCGATGTGTTGAGCGATGCCCTGACCCGCGCCTTCAAGGACCCGACCATCGGCCAAATGCTCGCGCAGTAAACCTCGGCGCAGTTATGAAAAAGCCCGGACTATTCCGGGCTTTTTTACATCTGCATTTTGCGGCCGTTCAGGCAGCTTCGCTGTAGAACTCGGGCATGCTCATGCCGGTCAGCGTATCGACATCAGGCAGGGCGTAATGTTCGTGGCCGCCCATGGCGCAGTAGACCAGCCAGTGGTCGTCTTGCACATTGAAAGACAGCCCGTCGATGACGGCTTCCACGTCATCCAGCGAATCGATCAGGTAGTCGCGGTCTTGCGGTTGGGCGTGCAGCATGGTGCGTTCCTCCATGGATGATTAAGACCTGTCACCGTGCTTGAAGCCTTTTTGGCCAAGGCGTTGGGACGAGTGTTAGACCATAGCTCACGTAGATGACAGTGTTTAGACCGCTTGGTCATAGCAGCTGCGATTCGTCGGAATCGAGCCGCGAGTGCGGCAACCTTCGGTAGACTCCGCGGCCGTATTTGGACTGCCCGAAACTGTATCGGGCGTGCTGCTAATTCAGGCGCGGTGTTAACCGCATGCCTTATAGACGTAGAGGTTGAGCATGTCGTTGCAAGCGCTCTGGTTGCTGATCGAAGGTCGGCCTGGGCAGTGGCTTAATGGCCTGGCGCTGTTTTTTGCCCTGGCCGGCGCCTGGTTGCTACTGGCTACCCGCATGCGTGAGCAGCGTGCGCAGGCCCGCTTGCTAGCGGGTAATCAACTGAATGAACTGGCGGATGAGGCCTATGCCTTCGATGAGCCGACACTGCGGCTGAACCAGTTTTTCTACCGTTTTGGCTATGCCTGCTTGGCCTCGGCCTTGCTGCTGTCCTGGCTTAGCACACAGCTGTAACTCGGTTTATCCGGCAATAAAAAACGGCAGCCAATGGCTGCCGTTTTTTTGGGCTACGTTTTGCCTACAGCGGCAGACCGGCCTTGATCCGGTACTGGTTACGCACCGGGTTGGCGTATTGCAGGATCAGGTAGGGCTGCTGCTCACTCGGGCAGTTGGCCAGGCGCTGTTGCCATTCGCTCTGCGCCGCACTGAGCTCTGCTGCGGGGAACAGTTCTGCAGCGCTGGGCACGGCCAGCTCCGGGTCGCGGTCAGCCCACATGGCATAGGCCAGGTAGTGCACGGGAAACAGCCGATAACCCGTGAGAATCTGCCGGTCCATTTCCGCCGCCAGCAGCTTGCTGTCCTCCAGCCCCTGGCTGACCGGCGCGCCGAAGTGCACATGCACGCGGCCTTTGTAACCGGTGATGCCGAGGGCGATGCTCTGGTCATCCTCGCCTGCAGCCTTGGTGTAGCTGCCACTGCTGGCGCGGATAAACAGCTCACGGGCCTTGGCCTGGTCGCAGGGGTCGTACTCGTAGCTGATCGATACCGGGGTCAGGCGCAGGGCACTGATCACCTCGGCAAACGGCTCAGCCTTGCGGCTCATATGGAACATCTTGAGGATCGCCGAATCGGTGCGGTCATCACCATCCTTGGCGCGGCCCTCGGCCTGGGCGATCCAGATCGACTCGCCATCATTGCGGATCGAATGGTTGATATAGGCCGACAGCAGCTGATAGGCCGCCAGCTTCTCGCGCCGTCCGCTGATCGATCGGTGCACGATAAAGCTCTTGTTCAGGCGCATTAGGTCGCTGACAAACGGCTTCTGCAGCAGGTTGTCGCCGATGGCGATGCGTGGCGTCGGCAGGCCGGCGTGGTACACCGCGTAATTGACGAACGCTGGGTCCATGACGATATCGCGGTGGTTGGCGAGGAACAGATAGGCGTTACCGGCCTGCAGGTGCTCGATACCGGAATAGCTCACGCCATCGGTGGCCTGCTCAATGCTGCGGTCGACATAGTTCTCGATACGCGTCTGCAATTGCGCCACTGAACTCACGTCGCGAAACTCAAGACGCAGGCGATAGGCTATAAGTGGTTTAAGCAGCCAGCCTAAAGGTGCCGCCAGGCGCGGGAAGCGGAACTGGGTGAGGATGCCGAGAAACGCATCGTCGGCCAGCAGGCGCGCCAGCACGGCAGGGACTTCGGCGTCGGCGTAAGGTCGGATGGCATCGAATTCGCCCATCATGCTCTCTTGTTGTGGTTGGCTGTGGAGATGCTCACTGCGCTGGTCGTTGCGCGTGACAATGGATAGTGCGCGACTGCAGGGCCAGCTATAGACCGGCGATTATACGCCCAAGTCACAAGGAGACAGCGATGCTGGAAAGCCAGGACTACCAATGCCCCTATTGTGGTGAGCAGGTTGAGGCGCTGCTTGATCTTTCGGCTGGCGATCAGCAGTACATCGAAGACTGTCCGGTGTGCTGCCGGCCGATCGTGTTTTCGCTGCAGACCGATGGTGAGGATTGGAGTCTGGACGTGCGCGGGGAGAATGACTGATGCAGCGAATCTACGAGCCGCAGGACCTGATGGAAGGCGAGCTGTTGCTGGGGATGTTGGCCAGTGAGGGGATCGACGCCTACCTCACCGGGCAGCACCTGGCTGGCGCTGTGGGCGAGTTGCCCGCCTGCGGCTTGCTCGGCGTGATGGTTGAGGATGACCAGGCGCACAGCGCACAACAGCTGATCGCCGCGTACAATGCCGCGCTGCCGCTGCCGACGGATGAGCCTGAAAGCTTTCAAGGCTCGCTGCTCTGTTAAATCTAGTCTGGCGGCGCACCTGACTTACTGCTTGCTGGCCGCCTGGTCGGTGCATTTACTGCTGAACGCTATCGAGTTTTCCATGTGTGGACGTTATGCCCTGTTCCGTTGGACGCCTGCATTTGCGGCGATTCCCGGTTTTCCCGCTGATCAGTTACCGCACTGGAGCATTTCGCCCAATAGCCAGGTGCTGCTGCTGCGCAACGTCGAGGGCGAGCGTCAGCTGACGCGTGCGCGTTGGGGGCTGACCCCGCCCTGGTTGACTGACCTGACCAAGACCCCGGCCCAAGCGCGGGCGGAAACCCTGGCCGAGCAGCCGATGTTTCGGGAGGCGTTTCGCCTGCGTCGCGGCCTGCTGCCTGCTAACGGCTTTTATGAATGGCGCGGCACCGCGCGCAAGCGCCCGTATTGGCTCACCGGTGAGACGACACCGCTGTATTTCGCCGCCTTGTGGGAGGCTTATCCGGTAGAGGGTTGTGTTTACCTGAGCGCGGCGGTGGTGACTCAGGCGGCGGCCAGCCAGCGCCGCCCGCTGATTCTCGATGAAGCCGGGCAGGCCGCCTGGTTGGCTGCCGATACTCCGGCGGCCGAGTTGCAGGCCTTGTTGGCGAGCCCGCAACCGGCGTTGCGCGAGCGGGTGCTGGCCAACCTGATCAATGATCCCAAGCTCGATGCCCCTGAGTGCCTGACGCCGGCCTAGGCCATTAACAGGGCGCAAGAAAAAGGGCGGACTGTTATGGCAGTCCGCCCTTTTTGTTGCAGCTAGATCAGACCCTGAACTGGTTGATCAGCCGACGCTGCTGTTCGGCCAGCTTGGTCAGTTCGGCACTGGCCTGGCTGGCTTCGTCGGCGCCGCCGGCCACTTCATTGGCCACCTGGCCGATATTGGTGACGTTGCGGTTGATGTCTTCGGCCACCGCGCTTTGTTCTTCGGCGGCGCTGGCGATCTGCGTGTTCATGTCGTTGATCACCGATACCGCCTGAGTGATCGATTCCAGCGCCTCGGCGGCTTGGCTGGCCTGTTGCACGCTGACCTCGGTCTTGCCCTGACTGTCCTCCATCACCTTGACCACGTCGCGCGTGCCCTGTTGCAGCTGCTGGATCATGGTCTGGATTTCTTCGGTGGCCTTCTGGGTTTTCTGCGCCAGGTTGCGCACCTCGTCGGCCACCACGGCAAAACCACGGCCCTGTTCCCCAGCGCGGGCGGCCTCGATGGCAGCGTTGAGCGCGAGCAGGTTGGTTTGCTCGGCAATCCCGCGAATGGCTACCAGGATGGCATTGATGTTCTCGCTGTCCTTGGCCAGGGTTTGCACCACGGTGACCGCGCGACCAATTTCCTGCGCCAGGGCGGCAATCGCCTCGGCGGTGTGCTGCACCGTCTGCTTGCCCTGATTGGCCGCGCGATCCGCATGGTTGGCGGCCTCGGCGGCATGGGTGGCGTTGCGTGCCACGTCCTGAGCGGTGGCGGTCATTTCATGCACGGCGGTGGCGACCAGTTCGATCTCCGCCAGCTGTTTCTGCACACCGGTGTTGGTGCGGATGGCGATGTCAGCGGTGTGCTCGGAGGAGTCGCTGACCTTCTGCACCGAGCTGACCACCTGGGTAATCATGCTTTGCAGTTTGCCGAGGAAGGTATTGAAGCCCTTGGCGATATCGCCAAGTTCGTCGCTGCGGTTTACCTCCAGGCGGCGGGTCAGATCACCCTCGCCCTGAGCGATGTCGTCAAGCATGCTCACCATCTGCTTCAGTGGCTTGGCGATACCGCGGCTGACCAGCCAGATCACCAGTAGGCCTAGCGCGGCAATCAGCAGGCCGACCAGGGTCATATTCAGGGTGTCAGCTTGCCGCTGATTGGTGAGGTCACCATGCAATTGCTGCAATTCGGCCATTACGGTGTCGAGCGGCAAGACCAGCATCAGGGTCCAGCGCGCGTCGGTGTCACCTATGCCGAAGGAGAGGAACAGCTCGATATGGCTCTCGGCTGGATTAGCCTCGTGGTGGATGTCGTAGATGATCTGCCCAGGTTGCAACTGCTTGAGGTTTTCCAGCTCGTTGGCATCCAGCAGTTCGGTGGCAGGGCTGCCCAGCTTGTCTGGCGCCTGGGTGGATGCCACCAGGCGGCCGTGGCTTGAGATCAGCGCCATTTCACCTGCGCCGTCGTACAGCTGATTGTCTGCGTTGACCAGCAGGTCCTGGATAAAGTTGACGCCCAGATCGGCGCCGACCATGCCCTTGAAGGTGCCGTCGATAAGAATTGGGCTGACGAACGACGCCAGCATCACCATCTTGCCGCCCATTTCATAAGGCGCCGGGTCGATCACGCAGGCCTTCTTCGCATCGCGTGGGCATAGGTAATACTCGCCAGCGCGCACTCCGGTGGGTAGCGGCTTCTCGTTCTCCAGGTCGGTCAGTAGCTCCTGGGCCAGGCTGCCGTCATCGTTGCGGTACCACCAGGGAATAAAGCGGCCGCTTTCGTTAACCGCCGGATTGCCGATGCCAGCGTAGATGGCGTCGCTGTCATCCAGGCCGTTGACGGCCCAGCCGATATAGGAGCCAAGCAATTTAGGGTGTTGCACCAGGATTTCGCGGGCCAGGTTGTTGAGCTCTTCGCGGCTCATGGAGAGCATGGCACTGCCGTCCTCACTCTTCAGGCCAAGCAGACGGCTGGTGTTGGCCAGCTCGGCGGTGATCATCAACGGGTATTCCAACTCGGCCTGGATCTGCAGCGTCTGTGTGTACGCCAGAGCGCTCAGGCGTTGTTTGATCACCTGCTCAAGCAGGCCTTGGGTGCGCGCCTGGGTCAGTTCCTGGCTGCGGCCGCTGGCGTACAGTGCATAGAGAATCAGGGCTACGACGATGGCCAGGATGCTGGCCCCAGCGAGAGTGGCAATGGTGGTCTGGATCGAGCGAAATTTCATGGAAGCTCCACACAGGAAAGAGTTGCCGTGACTGCTTATCGGCCGCCGGGGAGAAAATCCTTAATCGCCTGTCTAACTAAAGATTGCTTACGGGCATTGAGCAAGCTTGTAGTTGTCCGTCGCTGCTCAGCCGCCTAGGATGTCGCAGTTTTCATAAGGAGTATTAACATGGCCAAATTGTTACCCCTCGCCGCGTTGAGCACGGCCCTGTTGCTGGCGGGATGCCAGGCGGTGAACACCACCAGCGGCGGCGCCGTAGGTGTTGAGCGCAAGCAGTACATGTTCAGCATGCTCTCGACCCAAGAGGTCAATCAGATGTATGCGCAGTCTTATCAGCAGACCCTTGGCGAGGCGTCTAGCAAAGGCGTGCTGGATAAAACCAGCAATAACGCCAAACGCCTGCGCACCATTGCCGATCGCCTGATCAAGCATGCCCCGCTATTTCGTCCGGATTCGGCGCAGTGGCAGTGGGAGGTCAACCTGATCAAGAGCCCTGAGCTGAACGCCAACTGCGGCCCAGGCGGCAAGATCATTTTCTACAGCGGGATTATCGAAAAGCTCAAGCTCACCGACGATGAGATCGCCGCGATCATGGGCCACGAAATGGCCCACGCCCTGCGCGAGCACAGCCGTGAGGCGATGTCCAAGGCCTATGGTGTCGAGCTGGCGAAGCAAGGCGCGGGTGCTTTGCTCGGTCTGGGCTCCGACAGCTTGGCGCTGGCCGATGCAGCCGTGCAGTACGGCATGATGCTGCCGAACAGCCGCGGCAATGAGAACGAGGCTGATCTGATCGGCTTGGAACTGGCCGCCCGTGGCGGCTACAACCCTAATGCCGCAGTCAGCCTGTGGCAGAAAATGGCCGCCGCTAGCGAAGGTGCACCGCCTGAGTTTATGAGCACGCACCCCTCGTCGAGCAGCCGAATCGCTTCTCTGCAGGCGGCGATTCCCAAGGTGATGCCGTTGTATGAACAGGCGCGTTAAACCGCGGTAAACAAAAAGCCCCCGATTGGGGGCTTTTTGTTGAGCGTGTGATTTGTTCAGGGCAATGCCTTGGCAGCAAAGGGCTGGGTGGCCAGGCCCAGTTGCGAGCGGAAGCTTTCCATGTCGAACATGGTGCAGATTTCCTGAATTTCATTGCTTGGGGTAATGGTCCAGAAGGCCATGGCCGAAATGCTCAGTACCTTGTCGCTGGGCGGATAGCCGAGCGCGGGCTTCTGGATGGTGCCGATCAGGGTGCTCCAGGTGACGACCTTGTTGCCCTCAGCGATGCATTCTTCGACCACCACCTGCAGGTCCGGCATGGCGTGGCGGATGTCCTGCACCATCTGGGCAAATGCCGGGCTGGTCAGCGGCCTGCCGATAAACGAGCTCTTGTAGAGAAAGTCTTTGCTATGCAGCTGCTCGGCAAGGGCTGTGCGGCCTTTGTTCCACGACAGGTCGATATGGTGGCGTACCAGCTTTTTCCGATCATCCAGTGACATAGGTGTCTCCCTGACGGCTGAGTGGGCAGGATGTTGCGCACTGTAGCAGCCGTCTGGAAGTCGGTGTATTGGCCGAAACGCCAGTGTCCTGGCGTCAACTTGATGTCAAATCAGCCCGCTGAACTTCAGTGCTTGGTATCCCGCATACACGGCCAGTGCGGCAAAGGCGCAGGCGGCCAGACGGCGAATCAGCGTCAGTGGCAGGCGTTCAGCCGCAAAATTACCCGCCAGAACCACTGGTACGTTGGCGATCAGCATGCCCAGAGTGGTGCCGATCACCACCAGGATAAAGTGCGGGTATTGCGCGGCCAGCATCACCGTAGCGACCTGGGTCTTGTCGCCCATTTCTGCAAGGAAGAAGGCAATCAAGGTCGTCAGGAACGGCCCGTAGCGCTTGAGCTTGGAGCTTTCATCGTCATCCAGTTTGTCGGGGATCAACGTCCACAGCGCTACGGCAACAAAGCTGGCGGCGAGCGTCCAGCTCAAGGTGGCGGGGGAGAAGAAGCTGGCAACCCAGTTGCCAATCGCGCCGGCGGCGAAGTGGTTGGCCAGGGTGGCGACCACAATGCCGCAGATGATCGGCCAGGGTTTGCGAAAGCGTGCAGCCAGCAATAGCGCGAGCAGCTGCGTCTTGTCGCCGATTTCGGCCAAGGCAACGATAAAGGTGGGGACAAACAGGGATTCGAGCATCAGGCTTTCCTAAAGGGGCGGGTCGACATGGCTATGACACGTACAGCCTTCCCGCCCCGGGTAAGGTGTGCGTGTCATAGGTCTTGTCAAACCGCAGGCCTCTCTGAGAGGGCCTTGGGTCGCACGCGCCATGCTCTGTTGAGCAAGTATGTTGACGCGTGCCGTGCGAGCTGGCGCTTGCGGGAGACTACTCCCCTAGGACGCGCGCATTCTGCCCGCGCATCCGTGATAGGGCAAGTCCCGTTTAGCCTTTGCGGGCGCGGTAGATGCGAAAGCCTTTGGCGTCGGCCAGGGTCTGGCAGGCGCCGAGGTGCTGTTCGATCAGCGGCGGGTATTTGAGAAAGCTGTTGGCGACCAGGCGCAGTTCACCTTTGCTGGCCAAGTGCTGGCTGGCTTGGCGCAGCAGGTGCTCGGTGGCCTGGTAGTGGGTATGTACGCCCTGGTGAAAGGGCGGGTTGCTGAGGATCGCGCTCAGCCCGGTGGGCGCGGCATCAATGCCGTCGCCATTGATCACGTCAGCCTGCAAGCCATTGGCCGTCAGGGTCAGGCGGCTGCTTTCGACGGCAAAGGCGTCCACGTCCAGCAGGGTGATCTGGCTGTCCGGGTAGCGGCGCTTCAGCGCCGCGCCGAGTACACCGGCCCCGCAGCCGAAATCCAGGATATGTCCGCTGGGCAAACCATCGAGGTGCTCAAGCAGCAGGGCGCTGCCAACGTCCAGGCGGCCATGGCTGAATACGCCGGGCAGGCTGAGTACCTGCAGTGGACCGTCGGCCAGAGCCAGTTCGTAGCGTTGCGCCAGGCTGTGTAGATCCGGCGTGGCGGGGCTGTGCTCAACCCGTACCTGCCAGAGTTGACAGTGCCGTGCGCTGTCGAGCTTGCGTGCATGGCCGAAGCTCGCCAGCTGCTTGGCTGCGCGTTCAATACCGGCGCGTTTCTCTCCGACCAGAAACAGCTCGCGCCCGCCGAGGCGCGCCGCCAGAGCATTGAGCAGGTATTCAGTCAGCTCGCGGGATTTCGGCAGAAACAGCACAGCTGCCTGGAAGTCGCGCTCGCCAGGCTGGGTGCCAAAGTGGCAGCGATTGCTGAAACGGGCGTCCAGCAGCCCGTGCTCACCGGCATGCCAGCTCCAGCCGTGGGCTTCAGGGAGTCGACCGAGCAGGTCATCCGCCGGCAAACCGGCAAGCAGCAGTGGGCCGTTGAATAGATCGGCTTGGCGCAGCAGTACTTCGCTTCGCGGGTCCATAAGCGCTCCTCGAAAAAAGTCGCGTAGCTTAGCTGACAACGCGCATAGGCGCGCCGTTGAAGAATGCCAAAGCGTTTTCACTGAGCTGGCCGACGATGCGTTGCCGCGCCTCGCGGCTGCCCCAGGCGCTGTGCGGGGTGATGATCAGTCTTGGAATATCGGCAGCGAGCAAGGGGTTGCCGTCTTTTGGCGGCTCCTGTGTCAGCACGTCGGTTGCAGCGCCGCCCAGGTGGCCGGCGCGCAGTGCATCAGCCAGAGCCTGTTCGTTGATCAGGCCACCGCGGGCGGTATTGATCAGAAAGGCGCTGGGCTTCATCAGGCTGAGTTCGCGGGCATCAATCATGTTCAGGGTGTCGCTGTTCAGCGGGCAATGCAGGGTCAGTGCATCGACCTGGGGTAGCAGTTCATCCAGTGGCAGGCGGTCGGCACGGGCAGGGCGGCCGGGCAGCTGGCCGAGCAGCACACGCATGCCAAAAGCTTCGGCGAGTTTGGCGACTGCGCCGCCCAGTTCACCATGACCGAGCAGGCCGAGGGTTTTGCCGTGCAGTTCGACGATCGGGTAATCGAGCAGGCAGAACTGCTGGGCCTGTTGCCAGTGGCCGGCGCGAACGTCGCGCTGGTAGTCGGGTAGGCGTGTGGCCAGGGCAAGAAGCAACATTAGGGTGTGTTGCGCCACCGAAGGCGTGCCGTAACCCTGGCAGTTGCTGACAATCACGCCGTGGGTACGGGCTGCGCTGAGATCAATCGGGTTGGTTCCGGTGGCGGCCACCAGTACCAGCTTCAGCTCCGGGCAGGCGGCGAACACCTCGGCATTCAGCGGCGCTTTGTTGCTGATCGCCACCTGCACGCCCTGCAGGCGTTCGATGGTTTGCGCCTGGGTGCTGTGTGGATACAGCTGCAGGTCGGCAAAGCAGGCGCTCAGGCTGGACAGGTCGAGGTCGCCCAGGTCGAGTGAGCTGTGGTCGAGAAAGACGGCGCGGTGACTGTTACTCATCAGCTGTATCTATCCTGCGGGTTTGGGCGGGGAGTAAGGTGGCGAGCCTAACAGAATCATTTCGACGTCGCGGAGCCGCCCCATGTACTGGACCGAGTTTTTAGCTGTGGCCCTGATCCACTTGCTAGCTGTGGCCAGCCCTGGCCCGGATTTCGCGATTGTGGTGCGCGAGAGTGTGGCGCACGGGCGGCGTGCTGGCATCTTCAGTGCGATTGGTGTGGGCTGCGGGATTTTTATCCATGTGGCCTATTCGCTGCTGGGAATCGGCTTGATCGTGTCGCAGTCGATTGTGCTGTTCAACGCTCTGAAGTGGCTCGCGGCGGGCTATCTGCTGTATATCGGCATTCGTGCGCTGCGTGCCAAGCCGGCCAGCCCGAGCGACGCCGAGTTGAGCCTGGGTGAGGGTGAGCGCACACCGCGTGCGGCCTTTGTCGCAGGCTTTGTGACCAATGGTCTGAACCCCAAGGCCACGCTGTTTTTCCTGTCGCTGTTTACCGTGGTGATCAATCCGCATACGCCGCTGCCAGTGCAGGCGGGCTACGGCGTTTATCTGGCGGTGGCCACGGCGCTGTGGTTCTGCATGGTCGCGCAGCTGTTCAGCCACCAGCGGGTGCGTGCCGGCTTTGCGCGCATGGGGCACTGGTTTGATCGCTTGATGGGCGCGGTGCTGGTGGGCTTGGGCGTTAAGCTGGCGTTTAGCGAGTTGCGCTGAGTCGAGCGCAGTAACAAAAACGCCCCGCATTGCGGGGCGTTTTGTTTGGAGGCAGTGCTTAGAACCTATTTTCGATCTCGCGAGCTAGAGTCCTGCAAGGCAAAAACAGGCGAGGAAGCGGAGTGTACTGTCGTACATGAGCATTCCGAGCCTGTTTTTAACGCCGCAGGGCCGACGCGTAGCAGATTGAAAACAGGTTCTTACTCGTCTTTGCCTTTGCTGCGCATAGCGCGCTGCACTTCGCGGTCGGCGTCGCGTTCTTTCTCGGTGTGGCGTTTGTCGAAGTCCTTCTTACCCTTGGCCAGGGCAATCTCGCACTTGATCAGGTGCGCCTTCCAGTAAATCGACATGGCCACACAGGCATAGCCTTTCTGCTGTACGGCGCCGAACAGCTTGTCCAGCTCGCGTTTATTCAGCAGCAGTTTGCGGGTGCGCGTCGGGTCAGCGATCACATGGGTGCTGGCCGCCGTCAGTGGGGTGATGTGGCAGCCCATCAGCCAGGCCTCGTCGTTCTTCAGCAGCACATAGCTGTCGACCAACTGGGCCTTGCCGGCGCGCAGACTTTTCACTTCCCAGCCGGCCAGGACCAAGCCTGCCTCGAACCTGGATTCGACGAAGTAGTCGTGCATCGCCTTCTTGTTTTGCGCGATGGTGCCTTGCGGGTGTTTCTTTTGTTTAGCCATAGGGCGCGCATTATAGGGAGTCACTGGCGCGGGCGCTATGTGTGCAGCAAGGCAAAATCAGCTTTGCCAGGCGCCTGGTGCTGCGCGGCGTCGGCTGCGCTTGAGCCGCCCTGGCGAATCCCCGACAATGCGCGATCTTTTTCAATAGAGCAGGCTAGCCGAGCATGGCGAACGATAAGGTTTCGATACACGGCGCCTGGGCCAGTCGTTGGGTGTTTATTCTGGCGGCGACCGGTTCGGCCGTCGGGCTGGGCAATATCTGGAAGTTCCCCTATATGACCGGCATGTACGGCGGCGGGGCTTTCGTGATGATGTACCTGGTGTGCATCTTTATGGTCGGCTTGCCGATCATGCTCGCCGAAACCCTGATCGGTCGGCGCGGCCGGCAGAGCCCGGTGAATACCCTCAAGACCCTGGCTATCGAGTCGGGCGCTTCATCGAAATGGTCCTGGGCCGCGCTGGTGGGGATGGTTGCCGCGCTGCTGATTCTGTCGTTTTACAGCGTGGTGGCCGGCTGGTCGCTGGATTACATCCTCAGCATGGGCGGCGGGCAGTTTGCGGGTGTGAGTGCCGAGGGCGCTGGCGCAGCGTTTGGTGCGCTGACGGCTGATCCCTGGCGGCTGACCCTGTGGCATACGCTGTTTATGCTGCTGACTGGCTTTGTCATCGCCCGTGGTGTGGTGGCCGGCCTTGAGCGCAGCCTGCGCATCATGATGCCGCTGCTGTTCGTGCTGCTGCTGGTGCTGCTGGGTTACAGCATGACCACTGGGCACTTTATGCAGGGCTTCCATTTTCTCTTCGATTTCCAGCCAGATCGCGTGCTCGATGGCGTGCTGGCGGCCATGGGTCATGCCTTCTTTACCCTGAGCGTCGGTGTGGGCGCGATCATGGTCTACGGCTCTTACATGCCGAAGAACGCCTCGATTGGTGGCACCATTCTCACTGTCGGCATTCTCGATACCCTGGTAGCCCTTACCGCTGGCATGGCGTTGTTTCCGATTGTCTTCGCCGGTGGTCTGGAGCCTGGCGCAGGGCCGGGGCTGATGTTTGTCACCCTGCCGGTGGCGTTCGGCAATATCGCCTTTGGCCAGGTGATGGGCACGCTGTTCTTTATCCTGGTGCTGATCGCGGCCTGGACCTCGTCGATCTCCATGCTGGAGCCGGCGGTGGCCTACCTGGTCGAGCGCAGCAAACGCAGCCGGGTGCTGGTGACCAGCGTGCTGGCGTTCCTCTGCTGGGCGGTCGGCATGGGCACGGTGCTGTCCTTTAATGTGGGGGCTGAGGCGAAGTTTTTTGTCTTCGGCGAGGATGGTTTCCACCTGTTTCAGTGGGGCGCAGAGGGTGGGCGGAATTTCTTCGACACCATCGATTACCTGACCAGTCGCATTCTGTTGCCGTTCGGCGGCCTGGCATTCGCCATATTCGCCGGTTGGGTGCTTAAGCGTGAGGCGGTGCGTGAAGAGCTGGCGATGAAAAACCCGCTGCTGTTCAACGTGGTGTACTGGTTGATTCGTGTGGTCGCGCCGATTGGCGTGCTGATCGTGTTTATCGCAGAGCTGAGCAAATGATCGCCTGCCTCCTGTTTAGCCAAGTGGTTGCGTTATGAGTACTCATATTCAGCGTTCGGCGCTGTTGCCTTACCCGGCGCGGGCGCTGTTTGATCTGGTCAATGATGTGGCCAGTTACCCGCAATTCCTGCCTTGGTGTTCGGCCAGCGAAGTGCTTGAGTCAAGCGATACGCATATGCGCGCCAGCCTTGCGGTGGCTAAAGGCGGTTTGAGCCAGCGCTTTGTCACCGCCAACACGCTAGTGCCGGGCGAGATGATCAAGCTGACCCTGGTCGAGGGGCCGTTTACTCAGCTTTATGGGCACTGGGAGTTCAAGGCGCTGGGCGACAAGGCCTGCAAGATCAGTCTGGATCTAACCTTTGACTACGCCGGGCCGCTGGTGCGGGCGACCCTCGGGCCACTGTTCAATCAGGCTACCAATACCCTGGTCGATGCATTCTGCCAAAGGGCCAAGCAACTCTATGGATAAGCCGAATATCGTGGTCGAGGTGGTCTATGCCCTGGCTGATAAGCAGAAGCTGCTGCGTCTGAGTCTGCCTTACGGCACCACGGTGCGGCAGGCGGCGGTGCAGTCCGGGATGCAGGCGCACTTTGCCGATCTGGATTTGCACAACAGCCCGCTGGGTATTTTCGGCAAGGCAGTGAGCAAGCCCGATGAGCGTGTGCTGGAAGACGGTGAGCGGGTGGAAATCTACCGGCCGCTGATTGCCGACCCGAAAGAAGTACGCAAGCAGCGTGCGGCCAAAGCGGCGCAAGCCAAGGCCGAGGATGCCGGACAGTAAGTGCTGAAAGTGTGATTTGCAGAGATGCATGTCTAGTCCTGAAATAGGTTTACACCTTTCCAGGTAGGTCAATAGACCTCAAAACGCCCGATGCACAGCATCGGGCGTTTTGTTTTTCAGGGCCATGT
>PGZH01000022.1 GCA_002840155.1 Gammaproteobacteria bacterium HGW-Gammaproteobacteria-13 | reverse complement strand
TTGTTCCAGCGGTAGGAAGATCGAGAACACGGTGTGGCCAGGATGGCTCTCGCATTCGATCAGACCCTGGTGCTGACTGATGATGTTCTGGGTGATGGCAAGGCCCAGGCCGGTTCCGTCCGGGCGGCCGCTGACCATCGGGTAGAAGAGCGTGTTCTGCAGTTCGGCGGGAATCCCCGGGCCGTTGTCGATGATCTCGATGCGTGTCACCAGGCGATGACGAATATGGCCGATAGTGAACTGCCGCAGTGTGCGGGTGCGCAGGGTGAGACGGCCGAGGCCCAGCTCGTTCTGCCCGGCCAGTGCCTGCATGGCGTTGCGCATGATATTGAGCACGGCCTGGATCATCTGTTCGCGGTCCATCAGGACTTCGGGAATGCTTGGATCGTAATCGCGCACCAAAATGATGCTTCCCTGGCATTCCGCCTCGATCAGGCTGGCGACATGTTCGAGCACTTCATGAATGTTGGTCATCGACAGCGACGGCAGCTTGTTAGAGCCGAGCATGCGGTCGACCAGATTACGCAGGCGGTCGGCCTCCTCGATGATGACTTCGGTGTAGTCCTTCAGGTGTTCTTCGGGCAGCTCGCGGGCCAGCAGTTGTGCCGCACCGCGAATGCCGCCCAGCGGATTCTTGATCTCGTGGGCCAGGCCGCGCACCAGCATCTTGGTGGTTTCCTGCTTGGACAGCTGGGCCTCTTCCTTGGTGATGCGCAGCAGGCGGTCGCGCGGCAGCACTTCCAGCAGCAGCATGGTTTCCTGCCGGGTCAGTACCGGGGTCACCGCATAGTCCACGGTCAGTGTCTGGCCGGTGGCGGAGGTCAGGGTGGCTTCGCGCTTGGTGAACGGATGGGCTTCTTCAACCGCCTGGCGCAGGGCCGCCAAGGCTTCCGGCGACTCGGTGAACAGCTCGCTGATGAACTGTCCGTGGCTGCGTTGGCCACTGACGGCCAGCAGCATTTCGGCAGCCGGGTTCATGTACTCCAGGCGCAGGCGCGAGTTGAGCAACAGCGTCGCGGTAGTCAGATTCTCGATCAGCAGGCGTTGCAGGGCTTCGTTGATCATGGCTGGTCTGCGTTCGGAAGTTCAGGCAGGAAATGCAAGAACCAAACCAAGCGCGCCATTGCGGCGCGGATCGGCGTGATGCTGCAGCCCTACGGGCTGTCCGGTGACCCAAATTGGTGACGAGCGATCCGCTCACCTGATGGGCGCACCAAACAGGTGCACCCCATGATCATAGAAAGGGCACGAAGGGAATGTCGCGTTTTTCCACCGGCTTGTCCTTTAGCGGGCATTCCGGGCGAACGCCGTAATCGGCCTTCTGGCAAGGATTGACCATGCGCCGCTGGGCCAGCGAGGTGCGGATCAGGTGAAAGGGTTGATTCGCGGTGCGTTGCAGCACGCGCTCCTGTTCATCCACGACAGCCACCGCCAGCTGATGGGTGCCACGATCGACGTT
>PGZH01000021.1 GCA_002840155.1 Gammaproteobacteria bacterium HGW-Gammaproteobacteria-13 | reverse complement strand
CGATCTACGGGAAAAAGTCAGGCACCAAATTACTCCTGAATCTGGGTGAGAAATCCAGGGAGCCCATTCTTGCCAACATACCAGCAGGCGATACCCCTATTTACCAAAGCTGGTCGGATGCTGAGGGAAACAACTTCCTGACCGCATCCAAGGTGATGCTGCTCAACGACGGCGACCACGTCAGGGTCTTACTCTCAATTGATCGATCTGCCGACGAAGCACTGCTCAGTGCCTACCTCAAGTCAACGTTGATCGCGCTCCCTCTTCTTCTGGCGCTAATTGGCATGGGCGCATGGTGGATTGTACAACGGGGCCTTTCTCCGCTCCGGCAATTTCGCCAGGTTGCATCGCTGATATCCACGCAGGATCTGACCCATCGGATTTCCGTCGACAAACTTCCACAAGAACTCAGCGCGCTGGCCCACGGCATCAACTTCATGCTGCATCGTCTTGATGGTGGCGTTCAGCAGCTATCGCAGTTCTCTGATGACCTGGCCCATGAGTTGCGCTCACCTATCACCAACCTGATGGGTAAAGCGCAGGTAACGCTCTCAAGACAGCGTCCACCTGAGGAGTACAAAGCCGTACTGGAATGCTGCACAGAAGAGCTGGAGCGCGTCACCCGAATCGTGTCCGACATGCTGTTTCTCGCTCAAGTCAGCCACCCCGCATCCCTGGTTCCCTTCGAGAAGATTGCACTGGAGGACGAGGCAAGACGCGTTGTGGATCTGTTCAGCATCTCCGCTGAAGAGAAACAGATCAGCCTGAGCATTTCCGGGGCCGGCCGAACCTTCGGTGATCGGCTGATGGTACAGCGCGCCATTTCAAACCTCTTGTCCAATGCGATTCGGCACAGCCCCATTGGCGCAAACATCTCGCTGCTGATCGAGAAGCACAGCGAAACCGTGTCGTTCTCGGTGGGAAACCCGGGGATTGGCATCCCCGCACAGCACATCCCTCATTTGTTCGAACGCTTCTACCGCGTCGATACCAGCCGCTCTCGTGCCGAAGGTGGGACAGGGCTGGGCCTGGCAATTGTTCGCTCGATCATGAGCCTGCATCAGGGCACGGTCGAGGTCAGTAGCCTGCCAGGCAGCTTCACCGTATTCCGTTTGATCTTCCCCAAAGTCCGCAATGGTTCCTCGACCTAGACCTGCAGGCGTACAGGCATAACGACCAGCCGAAGATTGGCCGCAGAGGAACCCGCCCCTATTCGGAGAGCACGGCATACAGCGACGGCTCCCCGATATGCCACCCCCCTGAACATGGATAAACAACAATGAAGAAGACCCTCTTGGCAGTCGCGGTGAGTACTGGGGTACTCAGTCTTAGCCAGCCAGCCGCAGCTGAGTTTTTCGCAGACAGCAAAGCCGGGCTGGAAGCGCGTAACTTCTATTTCAATCGCGACTTCCGCCAAGACTCAGCCAGCCAATCAAAGCAGGAAGAATGGGCCCAGGGCTTCCTGCTGCGCTACGAATCCGGGTTCACCGAAGGGAC
>PGZH01000002.1 GCA_002840155.1 Gammaproteobacteria bacterium HGW-Gammaproteobacteria-13 | reverse complement strand
GCACTTGCGGTAGGCGAGCGCGCTTCACTCGAAGACTTCAAGCAAATCACCAAGTACCTCTAGGCCCCTCCCATGTCGAGTTTCGCCGAATTGCTGCAAAAGGGGGCCTCGCAGGCCTGGCTGTACTTCCCCAGCGCCATTCTGCTGGGTGCCTTGCACGGCCTGGAGCCTGGGCACTCGAAGACCATGATGGCGGCGTTTATCGTGGCCATTCGTGGCACGGTGAAGCAGGCCGTTCTGCTGGGGCTTGCGGCAACGCTTTCGCACACGGCCGTGGTCTGGCTGGTGGCCATGGCCGGCATGTACCTGGGGCAGAACCTGAATGCCGAAACCACCGAGCCGTATTTCCAGCTCGCCTCGGCCGCCATCATTATCACCATCGCCCTGTGGATGCTTTGGCGCACCTGGCGTGGCGAGCAGATGTGGCGCTTAGAGGAAGGTGACGATCATCAATACGACCATCACCACCACGATGAAACGCACAGCATCGATACCGGGCACGGGCGTATCGAACTGTCGATCTTCGAAGAAGGCGTTCCTCCGCGCTGGCGACTGAAGACTTTGAGTGGCCATACCTGGCAGGCTATTGAAGTAAGCCTGCTTGCGACCCGGCCCGATGGACGAACCGAGCAATTCTGGTTCGTAGACCGAGGTGACCACCTGGAGTCACTGGTCGAGATCCCTGAGCCCCATGACTTCACTGTGCGCTTGAGCCTGGGTCATGCCGGTCATTCTCACGACTATGACCTGGAGTTCCGCGAACACAGCCACGGTCATGAGCATGCCGAGCTGGAGAAACTGGAGCTGTCGCTGGAGGGCTATCAGGATGCCCATGAACGGGCGCACGCCAATGACATCCGCAAGCGCTTCAGCAACCGCAATGTGACCACTGGCCAGATCATCATGTTCGGCCTAACGGGCGGGCTGATTCCCTGCCCGGCAGCGATCACCGTGCTGCTGCTCTGCCTACAAGTGAAGGAAGTCGCGCTGGGAGCCGTGCTGGTGTTGTGCTTCAGCATTGGTCTGGCCATCACTTTGGTCACAGTTGGCGCTGCCGCCGCTATCGGCGCTCGCCAGGCATCCAATCGTTGGCCCTGGCTGGGTGCTGTGGCGCGTCGCGCCCCTTACCTATCCAGCGTACTGATCATTGGTGTGGGGATTTACGTCGGCTTCCACGGCTGGGTCGGCCTGAACACCTAGCCGATGTGGGAGTTATCCGGTTATTTCGGCCTATTCCTCGCCGCCTTTGGTGCCGCCACGCTGCTGCCCATGCAGTCGGAAGCGGTACTGGTCGGGTTGCTGCTGACTGACCGCTATGCGGCCTGGTCGCTGCTGGCGGTGGCCACCACGGGTAATGTGCTGGGCTCGGTGCTGAACTGGCTGCTGGGTCGCTCTATCGAGCACTACCGGCACAAGCGCTGGTTTCCCGTCAGCGAAGGAAAACTGGAAAAGGCCCAGCAGGCTTATCACCGCTTCGGTCGCTGGTCGCTGCTGCTCAGTTGGATGCCGATCATTGGTGATCCGCTTACCGTGGTAGCCGGTGTTATGCGCGAACCGTTCTGGAGCTTTCTGTTGATCGTGACGCTGGCCAAGGCCACTCGCTATCTGGTGCTAGCTGCCTTGACGCTTGGGTGGCTCGGGTGAGCCTGCATACGCGCGACAACAACCTGGATCTGATCAAGTGGCTGGCGATGCTGACCATGCTGCTGGATCACCTGCGCTACATCTGGCCTGACACCGAATGGCTGTTCATCGTCGGGCGCTTAGCCTTTCCACTGTTCTGCCTGGGTATCGCCGCCAATGTCGCACGCTCGCACCCCGGCGAGTTGTATACCGATAACAACGTTCGCTACCTGGGCTGGATGACTGCGTTTGCAGTGATCTCGGAGTTGCCCTATCGCCTGCTTTCTAGCGACAGCAGCACGCTCAACGTGATGCCCTCACTGCTGCTGGGCCTGCTTATCGCCTGGGGCGCGCATCATCGTGGGCGCGACGGTTTTGTTCTGGCTCTGACTGGCGCGGCTGTGGCTGTGCTGATTCAGGAGCGCCTGATGTACGGCGTTTTCGGAACGCTGCTGCCGGCGGCATTGCTGCTGGCTATTCAATGGCCTGGTCTTGTGTGGCTATTGCCCGCCGCACTTTGCGTAATGGCCAACAGTCGCAACCGCTGGCTCGCGGAGTGGGAGTTGCAGCCCTTTACCCTGCTGATAGTAGCCGTCGCCTTCGCCGCTCCACTGCTTGGGCTATGGCTGCTGCGCCGACCGGGCCATTTCAAAATCTGGCCGGTCAAGCGCTGGGGCTATTGGTTCTACCCTGGGCATCTGGCTGCACTGCACCTGATTCGCTCGCTCGGCTAGATAGGGCTTCCCTCTTCGCAGCCTTCTTGCTCAATGCAGGCTTTTTGCCATACCTTGCAAGCGTGACTTGAGTCACACACAACAAGAAGCTGAAAAGGAGTTCCTCATGAAGAAGTTTTCTGCTGTCCTGATTGCTGCTGTTCTCGCTTTAACCTCCGTGGCAGCCCTTGCCCACAGCGGCGGTACGGATTCCAAAGGCTGTCACCGCAACCACAAAACGGGCGATTACCACTGCCATTAAGCATTTGCCAGTAGCGGCTGGCCGCCTTTCATCTGTGGCGGCCAGTTAACTTCCTTATTCGTCAGTCATAGCTTCTGATCCCTGGGATTAACGACTATTCACCAGGCGCGGTTTGTTCGATGTCGTACTGCTAATCGGCGTCTCGGTACGAGTTTCGACGGTCATGGGGGCCCGGAATTGCTTGAGCCGGAGTGCATTCCCGAGCACGAAGACACTGGAGAAGGCCATCGCTGCAGCAGCGAAGATCGGTGAAAGCAGCGTGCCGTTCACCGGGTAGAGCGCGCCCGCTGCGACCGGAATCAGCACGGCGTTGTATGCGAAGGCCCAGAACAGGTTCTGCTTGATGTTGCGGATCGTTGCCTGGCTGATCGCGATGGCGTTCGGCACGCCACGCAGGTCGCCCGACATCAGTACTACGTCAGCTGCCTCGATCGCCACATCGGTTCCCGTTCCGATCGCTAGCCCAACGTCCGCTTCTGCGAGTGCCGGTGCGTCGTTGATACCGTCGCCCACGAAGGCGACACGCGCGCCATTGATCCGGAACTTCTTCAGTGCTGCGACCTTGCCGTCGGGCAAGACCTCGGCAGCGACTTCATCGATGCCGAGCTGCTTGGCAATCGCCGCGGCTGTAGCTGCGTTGTCACCGGTGATCATTGCGACTTTGAGCCCGAGCGCGTGCAGCGCCTTGATCGCCGCGGGCGTCGTTTCCTTGATCGGGTCGGCGACTGCGATAACCGCCGCCAAGCGGCCGTCGATCGCGGCATAGAGCGGACTCTTGCCTTGCTCGCCAAGACGCTTGGCAGTTGGCAGGAAGCTCGATACATCAAGACCGAGCTGCGTCATGAACCGGTCCGCGCCGACAGCGACGGTCCGACCAGCGACCTTGGCCGACACGCCGAAGCCCGGTGTTGCATCGAAGTCATCGACGGGTGCGAGCGTGATGTCCCGCTGTTTTGCGGCTGCGACGATCGCTTCTGCGATTGGGTGCTCGGAGCGGGTTTCGACCGCAGCAACGAGAGCCAAGACCTCATTGTATTCGAAGCCCTCGGCGGGGACGAGGTCGGTCAGTTCGGGGCGTCCTTTGGTCAGTGTGCCGGTCTTGTCGAGTGCGACCACGCTCACATCGCGCAGCGACTGCAAGGCTTCGCCCTTGCGGAAGAGAATGCCGAATTCGGCCGCGCGGCCAGTACCGACCATGATCGAGGTCGGCGTGGCCAGCCCCATGGCGCAAGGGCAGGCGATGATGAGAACCGCGACCGCATTCACAAGCGCGAAAGTCAGCGCCGGGTCTGGGCCGAAGATCAGCCAGACCAGGAAGGTCAGCGCGGCCGCAGCCATCACCGCCGGGACGAACCACATGGTCACCTTGTCGACCAGCGCCTGTATCGGCAACTTGGAACCCTGCGCTTCTTCGACGAGGCGGATGATCTGCGCGAGCATCGTGTTCGCGCCGACCTTGGTTACGCGGAAACTGAAAGCGCCCGTCTTGTTGATCGTGCCACCGACGACCTCAGCCCCAGCGCCCTTCGACACGGGCACCGGCTCGCCGGTGATCATGCTCTCGTCAACATAAGAGGTGCCCTCGACGACCTCGCCGTCGACTGGAATCTTCTCGCCCGGACGAACGAGCACGACGTCACCTGTCGCCACTTGATCGAGCGCTATTTCGATCGTCTCGCCGTTGCGCTCGACGCGCGCGGTCTTGGCCTGAAGTCCGATTAGCCGCTTGATCGCCTGCGACGTTCGCCCCTTGGCGCGCGCCTCCAGCGTTCGTCCGAGCAGGATCAAGGTCACGATGACCACGGCAGCTTCGAAATAAACGTTGGCGGTACCTTGCGGGAGTACTTTGGGGATAAAGGTCGCGACCACCGAATAGCCGTAAGCAGCCGCAGTGCCGAGCGAGACCAGCGAGTTCATGTCGGGTGCAATGCGCAGCAACGCCGGTACGCCCTTGCGGAAGAAGCGCAGGCCTGGACCGAACAGGACCAGGGTGGCAAGAGCGAACTGGATATACCAGCTCGCCTGCTGACCCAGGACCCCCATCACCCAATGGTGCAGGGCGGGAATGAGGTGAGAGCCCATCTCAAGGATGAAGACTGGCAGGGTGAGGATGGATGCAACAAGCAGATCGCGCCGCAGCGCCCGAGCCTCACTCTCGCGACGCTCGGCGTCCTGATCGCCCGCAGTCGGCGTTTCGGCGGACAAGCGTCGGGACTTGTAACCCGCCTGTTCGACCGCTGCTTCAAGGTCGGCCGTGGAGGCGACACCGGCAAGGTGGCGCACCCGCGCGCGCTCTGTCGCCAGGTTGACAGTGGCCTCAAGCACGCCAGGGACTTTTGCGAGCGCCTTCTCAACCCGGCCCACACATGATGCGCAGGTCATGTCCTCGATCGCGAGCTCGGTGGTCTCTTCGCGAACGGTGTAGCCGGCGCTCTCGATGGCGTGTACAGCCGCCTGCGGGTCGGCCAACCCCGTGAAAGTGATGTCGGCGCGCTCGGTGGCCAGATTGACCGAGGCCATCTGCACGCCGGTGACCTCTTTCAGCGCGCGTTCGACGCGGCCGACACACGAAGCACACGTCATGCCTTCGACGGGCAGGCTCAGGCGAGTGACTGAGGACATGGATGGATTGACGTCTTGTTGGGCAACGGAAGCCATTGAAATATCCCTTGAATGTTTCTGTTGAAGAGAAGTTTCAAGCTTCCCTGTGTGGGAAGGTCAAGGCCTGTGGGCGATTTATTTCACGACGCTCCAGTTCGAACTGCCGCCGGCACTGTCGCAACCCGTATCAGCCTCTGGGCTGAGCCCGCACGCTAAGAACTTTTGGGTGACAGCTGCTCGCGCCTGTTCCACATGCGCGAGCAGCTGTGCCGCTTTAGCCGTCGCACCGTTGTGACGTTCAGCGCGGCCTGGAACACCAGTAGCTCAATGAGAAAGAGCCGGTTAGCCCAACCCTGGGGATAGAAGATGAACGGCTGTTGCTCAAATGTCAGAAATATAATTAAATATCTGACATTGATATGAGCCGAGCTTTCATATGCGATCGATCCCGCAAGCGATCTTGGAGCGCAGCCAATCCCTAAGCGAGGGTGGAGTTCTTGCGCCCAAGGAATTTCTTCACCTTGGTAGTCGTGCGGCGGTTGATCAGGCGTTTTGTCGCTTGGCTAAAGCCGGGCAACTGATGCGAATAGCGCGCGGTATTTACGTTGCGCCGGTGCGTGAAAAAGACCAGGCCAGAGCCCCGTCGGCAGAGTCATTGGTGAAATCAATCGCCGCTCAGGGCAAGCAGTGCATCTCGCTCGATGGCGCACAGGCCGCGAAATCAATGGGGTTGACGCGAGTTGCTTCGAGTAAAGAGGTGTACCTCACCACAGGACGCAGTAAGCGGTTGGTAGTCGGCTCACGGACAATTTACTTCCAGCACGCACCCTACTGGCTGTTCTCCTTGGGGGCGACGCCAGCTGGGGATGCGCTCAGGGCGATGGCCTGGGTGGGTGAAGATCAGGCTGAAAATTCGGCCCAGAAACTTCGGCGGCACTTAGCGAAGGTGGAGTGGGAAAGCCTAGGTTCGGTCCGTGCGAGCCTTCCCAGCTGGATGGCCACCGCCCTTGGCAGGGCCGCGGTGTTAAATGAATTGCGTTGAACTCAGGCCAGACACTGATTGCTTGTGTGAATAAAAGTTGACGTATTCAAGGTCAGAAGCGGGTCTTAACGATTAAACTAACCCCTACGGGAAGGTAGAAACCATGGCTAGCGGCGAACAACTGAAAGCGCTTCTGCGCTCGCATATCAAGGGAGATGACACGCATTTCCTTGCCGTTGCTATGCAGATGGCGGCCCATGAGGCTAAGCAGGGTCACGGGAAGCTTGCAGAGGATTTGCGGGCCATAATTGATTCGGCCAAGAAAAATCGTCTGCCTTCCGGGCAGCCGGTGCCCATCGGCCAGCCTCGCGGCGAGCTGAGTAACCTACTGTCAGTAGCTCTTCCAAAGACCCGCTTCTCGGAAATGATTCTGGACGAGGCCACTCATGCCCGTCTTGGAAGAATCATCAATGAGCAGCGCAACTTCGAGAAGATTCGTGCACACGGCCTCTCCCCTCGCCGCAAGCTGCTTTTGGTTGGGCCACCTGGTACCGGCAAGACCATGACCGCCTCGGCGCTTGCCGGCGAGCTCGGTATTCCGCTGTACATCGTCCGCCTTGATAGCCTCATCACCAAGTACATGGGTGAAACCGCAGCCAAGCTGCGTCAGATTTTTGATGCCATTCGCGATACTCGCGGCATTTATTTCTTCGACGAGTTCGATGCCATCGGTTCCCAGCGTGGTCTTGCCAACGACGTGGGCGAAATCCGTCGCGTCCTGAACAGCTTTCTGCAGATGATCGAGCAGGACCAATCCAACAGCCTGATCATCGCTGCCACCAATCACCCTGAAATTCTTGACTACGCCTTGTTCCGACGCTTCGATGATGTTATCGAATACGGACTGCCCAATCAGGAACAGACCAAGGCTGTGCTCAAGAATCGACTAGCGAACTTTTCCAAGTCGATTCGCAGCTGGGACAAACTCTGCAAGGTCGCAGAGGGGCTCAGCCATGCAGAACTTGCGAGGGCGGCAGACGACGCGATCAAGGACACGATCATTCATGACCGTACCGAGATGGCGGTCAAGGACGTGGAAAGGCACCTTGAAGAACGGAAGACTTTCCACGGGAGACGGCACTCCTAACGTAGTTGAGCATTTAGATGACGGAATCGATCAACGGACAACGGCCTCACTTTCATCTCCAGGGACAGGGACTACCCGAACGGTTCCGATCCACAGCATCAGCAACACGAGACCCTCGCTACCCCACGCCAAATCGAGGGGCTCATGGCGGAAAGCTACTCGCTCAACTCCAACATGTAAGCGGTCAGATGGCCTCTGCAGTTCAGCTGCAGCGCGAAGCATCTGAAAGGCAAATGCGACAAGGAGACAGGCCCGAAGGTGGGTACGGCCTGCAAATCGAATTTCGGAGTGAGCCGGGTTACGCGCTTGCATTCGAAGGCCTTGCCCGAGGCGCTCAGCGCATTGAGCTCATGAACCTGCGTCATGACCCCGCCACGAATACTGACTTCGCCACGGTATTCGTTCCAGATGGTCAGCTCAAAGCCTTTGAGAACCTCGTCAGGCAATACCTGGAGGTGGAGACCTCCAAGGGGAGTCCGCGCAACGCTCCGCTCCTGAATCCAATCCAAGAAATCCGAGTCGCAGCTTTCAACGCCCTGTGGACTGATGATCCCGCAGTGTTGCCGCCAGATGAAAACGAAACCATTTGGTGGGAATTCTGGCTGCCTATCAGGGAAGGCCGTGAAGCAGTGCTGAACCGCTTTAAGTCGGTTGCCGAAGCATGTGGCTTTCATACATCCGAAAAAGTGCTGAAGTTTCCTGAGCGGACAGTCCTCAACGTTTTCGCCTCGCGAGCGGCCATCACTCGGTCACTCTTGCTGCTCAACGAAGTCGCCGAGATTCGTAGAGCCAAGGACACCGCCGAGTTTTTTGATGCCCTTGCGCCGCTAGAACAAAGAGAATGGGTCGAGAACCTGCTTGAGCGAACCACCCCCGCAGGGGACGACAGTATCCGCGTCTGCCTCCTAGATACCGGAGTCAATCGGGGCCACCCACTCTTGGCTCAGCACATTGACGCGAATGACCTCTATACCGTCGATGCCAACTGGGGGCTCGCGGACACTACGGGTCATGGCACAGAGCTAGCTGGAATCGCACTTTATGGTGATCTGTTTGACCCTCTTAGTGGACAAAGCCCCATTTCGATCGAGCACCGCCTTGAGTCGGTGAAACTGCTTCCCGCTGCCCAAGGAAATCAGAAGGAGCCCTACGGCGCGCTGATGATCGACGCTGTAACCCAACCGGATACTGCCAAGCCAGAAGTGCGCCGGGTCTACAGCATGGCGATCACCAGTCTCGATTACCGGGATCGTGGCCGCCCTTCCGCATGGTCAGCAGCAGTTGATGAGCTCGCATCCGACGTATTGGGAGAGAGGGCTAACCCTCGGCTGATCGTCGTGTCCGCCGGCAATGCGGACAAGAACCAGGCCACCCACTACCCGCATAACACCACCACTGACGGAATCCATGATCCGGCCCAGGCCTGGAACGCACTGTGCGTAGGCGCTTACACCCAGAAGGTCACTATCGACCCTCCCAACCCTGGATTGCGCCCGATCGCTGCCGCAGGCAGCCTCAGCCCATACAGCACGACTTCGGGGACCTGGAGCAACTCGGCTTGGCCCTTGAAACCCGATGTAGTGTTCGAAGGAGGTAACCTGGCTACAGACGGGCAACAAGCATACACCGAGCCCTGTCTTTCCCTTGTCACCACGGCACACGAACCAGAACAACGGCTTTTGACGACGACCAGCGCCACCAGCGCAGCATCCGCGCTAGCAGCTCGCATGGCCGCACAAGTATCGACGAACTACCCACAGTTCTGGCCCGAGACTGTACGAGCTCTAATCGTGCACTCAGCTGAGTGGCCTGATCGTATGAGGCAGGATTTCCTTGCTGCTGGCACCAAGGCAGGCTACGAGAATCTGGTCAAGCACTGCGGATTTGGCGTACCAGATCTAAGTCGCGCCCTGTGGAGTGCCGGCGACTCCTTGACCATGATTGTCGAGGACCATCTTAGGCCGTTCATGAGGCAGGGCACCAAGCCGCCCACCGCGCGGGATATGCATCTTCATCTGCTTCCATGGCCGCAGCAGGAACTGCTCAACCTAGGCAACATCGAGGTGGAAATGCGGGTGACACTTTCCTACTTCGTAGAGCCAAACCCCGGCATAGCCGAACGCGGTATCAAGGGGCGCTATCGCTACGAGTCGCATGGCTTGCGCTTCGATGTCAGCCGTCCAAACGAAGATCGTGACCAGTTCCGCCAGCGCATCAACAAGCGTGCACGGGATGAAGAGGAAGGTGGTTACCAGGGTGGCGGCTCAGATCCGAACTGGCTGCTCGGTACCCAGACAAGACATCGAGGCTCTCTCCACTCGGACATCTGGCGAGGCACTGCAGCTGAACTGGCAGGACGGGGAATGCTTGGTATCTATCCCGCACTGGGGTGGTGGAAAACGCTTGTTAAGCAGCAGCGATATGACGACACCGTAAGGTACAGCCTGGTGGTCTCGATCAAAACTCAGCAAACGGACGTTGACCTCTATGCGGCAGTGGAAACTCTGATCGAGGCACAGACAGCGGTACTGGTCTGATATCACGGGTTTCAAATGAGGTCATGGCCCTGAAGCCATGACCTCATCGCTCGCAAAAGTTCGAGTTGATGGTGTCAAATGGAGTCGATCACAACTCAGCCGGTTCTAACGCGCTGACCTGCGCGGTATAGCCCAGGTCCTGAATCACCTTGCGGATAGATTCTGCGGGTTCTTGGCTGTCTACCGATACCTTACCTGCAGCACGGTCAATCTCCACTTTTGCGGTTTCATCTACCGCCTGAATTGCCTTTGTGATTTTGCTGACGCAACTGCCACAACCCATTCCTGATACCTGTAGAACAAACATAAATCACCTCGTTGGTTAGGCGGCATAGATGCCGTAACCTGAGCATCGACCTTGACACGATGGCAAGGTCAAGCTTGTTTTTTAGCGCTGGTAGATGTCTTTTCGGAGTTGATGCAATTACTGATACCTGTCGACTGGCTTTAGATTCACGTTCATTTCAGTCGATGCGGATTTTCCGCAGTCTCAATGCGTTGAATACAACCGATGCTGAACTGACGCTCATAGCCAATGCCGCAATCATGGGCGACAGCAAGTGGCCAGTCAGGGGATAAAGCACCCCTGCAGCGAGTGGAATTCCCATGGCGTTATAGATGAAGGCAAAGGCTAGGTTCTGCCGCATGTTTTTTACCGTGGCCACGGACAGTGTTCTTGCCCGTAAGATGCCCATCAGATCACCTTTGACCAAGGTCACCTGAGCACTGTTCATCGCCACATCTGTACCGGTTCCCATCGCAATACCCACATCGGCACGAGCCAGCGCAGGTGCGTCGTTGATGCCATCGCCAGCCATGGCTACTCGGCGGCCATAGCTCTGCAGGTCGGCAACCAACTTTTCCTTGTCCTGAGGTTTAACCTCGCCATGGACTTCTTCAATACCCAACTCCCTGGCTACCGCCCTTGCGGTAGTAAGCCCATCGCCAGTGGCCATGATGACTTTCACATCGACCTCTTGAAGCCTGGTAACTGCTTGTTTGGAGGTCGGTTTGATCGGATCGGAGACAGCCAGAAGTCCTGCCAGAACGCCATCCACCGCCAAGAAGACAATGCTAATGCCCTCTAGGCGGAGCTGCTCTGCCCGGTTACTCAGAGGGGTGGCATCTACTCCGGCGTCTGCCATCAATGCTGTATTACCCAATTGCAGCTGCCGACCTTCCACTTGGCCGCGCACGCCGATGCCGGAGCCCGACTCGAAAGAGTCCGGCTTGGCCAACTCAATACCCTGGGTGCGGGCGTAATCAACGATCGCATGGGCCAGCGGATGCTCACTGCCTTGATCAAGGCTTGCAGCCAATCGCAGCACCTCGTTCGGTTCGAATGGGCCGGCACCCTCTGCGCTATGGAATACAGGCCGTCCCTCGGTCAGCGTGCCGGTTTTGTCGACGATCAGCGTATCGATCTTGCACAGGTTCTCAATGGCACTGGCATCGCGGAACAAGACACCACTGGTTGCAGCCTTGCCAGTCGAAACCATCACCGACATAGGGGTCGCCAGACCCAGTGCACAGGGACAGGCGATGATCAGTACGGCAACCGCGTTGATCAGACCAAATACCCAGCCCGACTCCGGACCGAACAAGCCCCAGCCGAAGAACGTGAGGATCGCGATGGCGATCACGCCAAGCACGAAGTAGCCCGCTACGGCATCAGCCATACGCTGCATGGGTGCCTTGGAGCGCTGTGCTCTGGCGACCATCTGCACTATTTGGGACAACATGGTGTCGGCTCCCACCTTCTGCGCCTGCATGACCAGGCTACCGTGGGTATTCATGGTCGCGCCAATCAGCGTATCGCCAACGCGCTTGGTCACCGGTAGCGGTTCGCCGGTCAGCATGGCTTCATCGACGGCGCTTTCGCCTTCGAGAACTGTGCCGTCCACCGGAACTTTCTCGCCGGGACGTACTCGCAGATGGTCGCCCAGGTGCACATGGGTCAACGGAATATCTTCTTCCAAGCCGTCGGGTTTGATGCGTCGCGCGGTTTTGGGTGCCAGGCCCAATAGCGATTTGATGGCAGCTGAGGTTTGTGAGCGAGCCTTGAGTTCGAGCATCTGGCCCAATAACGTCAGCGAGATAATTACCGCCGCAGCTTCGAAGTAGACACCAATGCGCCCGTCCTGGAAAAAGGCTTGGGGGAACAGCTGTGGGGCCAGGGTCGCGGCAACGCTGTAGAGGTAGGCTGCCGCTGTACCCAGGCCAATCAGTGTCCACATATTTGGGCTGCGATGACGGACTGAGTCGATGCCTCGGGCAAAGAATACCCAGCCGCCCCAGAGTGTCACAGGCGTCGCCAAGGCAAGCTCTACCCAGTTCTGCGTTGCGCCATGAAATAGCGTTAATGAGTGGCCGGCCATAGCCAAGACCGTCACGATAATCGTGAGTGGGAGTGTCCACCAGAATCGCCGGGAGAAATCTTTAAGTTCTGAATTCTCCTCTTCCTCCAGCTCCGGAATCACTGCCTCCAAGGTCATGCCACAGATGGGGCAATTGCCAGGTTTTGGCTGGCGTATTTCTGGATGCATAGGACAGGTGTACTCCGCCGTCCCTGCGGCCCCTGATGAGGGAGGCGCAGCTTCATGATGCTGGTGTTCCGTACTCTTGGGCGGGTTCGAATAGCTGGTAGGTGCTGCCCGGAACTTCTCCTGGCATTTCGCGCTGCAGAAACGGTATGTCTGACCTTCGTGGCTCTCACTGAATGGGCTGTCTGGCTTGACGGCCATGCCGCACACCGGATCGTGCTGACTCCCATGCTGGTCTTCCTGATGCTTGGAATGCTCATGGTCAAGTTGGCGCGATGTGGTGTGCATAGGGCTTACTTCCGGTTGTCGTCCTTGGGAGTATCAGCACCATCCTGATGGGAATGCCCACCATGGTTGTGGCCGAACATGTGCATCAGCGGGCACAACAGCAGAATCAAGTAAGGCAGTGCCTGGGAGATGTGGCCAAAATGCTCGCGGGCCACATAAAAAACGGCGATGACAGCCAACATGATCAGTGCAATGCCAGTTTTGCTTTTCCAGAATGGCAATTCAGAGCCTGGGTGGTGGGAGTGGTCCATAGCTCGATCCTCGTTTGAGTTGAGGCAGTATTGGTGGGACAGCAAATGACAATAGTCTCTACTGCGTCCCAGCAATTGACGTATATCAATCCGAACTCAATGATTAGCGTACGTTCACTTTACCAACCATCCCCGATTGGTAATGGCCTGGGATGTTGCAGGCGAACTCAAGCCCCGTTGCCTTAGTAAAGGTCCATACCAGTTCTTCAGTGGCTCCCGGCTCGATCAAGACGCTGTTTGGATCGTCGTGTTTCATGCCGACCATCTTCATCCCGCCCATAGCATGATCCATGTTGCTCATGTCCTGTGCGCCCGTTGGAGACAGCGTGCCGTTCTGAAACATTGCGGCCATTTCTTTTTGATGTGCTGCATGTGCGGCTGCCATGCCCAGGTTGAATTCATGCAGTAGCGAGCCCTCATTCTTGAGTACGAAGCGGACGGTTTCTCCTGCTTTGATATCAATGCTCTTCGGCTCGAAATAGATATCGCCCATCTTGATTTCGATGATGCGATCAGCTTGCTTGGCGTCTCCTGGTTGGCCTATATCGCTTTTACTATGGCTCGGGTTAGCCATGGCAGCAGAGGCGGAGAAAACCAGGGTTGTGGCGAGAAAAAATGAAGTTAGTTTGGCTTTCATAATGCATCTCGGAAAATGGAGTTGTTAGGAACAACATCAATGCTAATCAGGCGGTGCTGTCAGCTGGCTTACGCGAAAACTACATATCTGAAAGATGCACTGAAATCAGGTGCGGCCCGGCATTGGCCGGGGGCACCTGATTGTTGTCTCAGCGCATTACGAATTCACCGACCATCCCGGCCTGATAATGTCCAGGGAGGGTGCAGGCGAAGTTGAGGTTGGCCGAGTCGCTGAAGGTCCAGACAAACTCCTTGGTAGTTCCGGGCTCAACAAGGATGGCGTTTGGGTCATCATGTATTGCTTCAACGACTTCAGGAATGCCAGGTGGATTGGAGTCTCCAAGGCCCGACCGTTCATGCCAGACGATTGACTTCGCTTTGCCTGTTGGCGTCAGTGTGCCGTCCTTGACCAAAGCAGCCATTTTGCGTTGATGATCCAGTTGCGATACGGCTTTACCGATATTGAATTCGTGCATCAGTGCCCCTTCGTTCTTCAACACGAAGCGGACGGTTTCGCCAGGCTTCACATCGATAGACTTCTGGCCGTAGCTGATGTCATCCATTTTCACGAAAACTGTACGTGTAGCGGGGGTTGCTTTGGCCGGCTGACCAATGTTGCTTTCAAGGCCAAGCGTTTGTGCCGAGGCCTGAGTTGCAGCTGCGAACAGCAGCGCCGTGATCAACAACTGGGGGCGTGAACGTTTCATGATGAGACCTCACTGAGGTGGTTGGAAATCTCATGCTATTCCCCGTTTCCTGCCGGGGGGCTGACCCCAAAACTACAAATTAGTCAGCTTGAAAAAAACGCGGCACCGTCGAGGTGCCGCTAGGCCAAAGGAGCAATCATGAAGGCCTTGAAGATGGGAATTCTTATGGGTGACACTCTTTATCGGCCATCATCAGCTTGTGCTCACGCATCATCTGCGCAAGTACGTCGTCGACCAATTTGTCGTGTCGCTCCATCCACGCAAGATGTTCTTCCGTAGATATGCCGGGAGCAGGATGCTCGCTGTGAAGCTGGTTCATCATCTCGTCGAGCATTTTCATGTGCTCTTTCATATGCACATGGCGCTCGCTGGCGGGAGCCTTTTCCGCCTGAATTAGTACCGCTTCGGCTTTGTCTCGCATGCTCTCGATGCGCTCGAAGACGCGGTCACTCCCGCCCTCTGCCCAAACGGCTGAAGCAAGCAGGAGCGAACCAACCAGAAATAAAGGTTTAAGCAGTTTCATAGGGCAGTCTCCTCAATTGAAGCAGTGACCGGCACCTCTGTTGTTATTCATTAGAGGGCCAAGAGCACAACCTAGTGCTCATGCTTGCACCCTAGACAGGGCCGCCTGACAGAGGCCTGAAGCTAGGATTACATTTTCGTAAGCTTCTGGTTGGGAGGGGGATTTGACTGCACACTCAGGCCACTCAAAATTTGGGAACCGCCCGCATGAAACTTCTGGTCGCTGAAGACGAGCCAAAAACAGGCACTTACCTGCAACAAGGTCTCACTGAGGCTGGCTTCAACGTCGACCGCGTTATGACGGGAACGGATGCACTCCAGCATGCGCTGAGCGAGGCCTATGATCTGTTGATTCTGGACGTGATGATGCCGGGCCTGGATGGCTGGGAAGTGCTGCGGATGATTCGGGCTGCAGGTAAGGATGTCCCGGTGTTATTTCTGACGGCGCGGGACGGTGTCGAGGATCGTGTGAAAGGTCTAGAGCTGGGGGCGGACGACTACCTGGTCAAGCCCTTCGCTTTTTCTGAGTTGTTAGCCCGCGTCAGGACATTGCTCCGCCGCGGCAATAGTTCGCCGACGCAGACCACAATGAAAATAGCCGATCTTGAAGTTGATCTGCTTAAGCGTCGTGCCGTGCGCAGTGGTAAGCGGATTGATCTGACTGCAAAGGAGTTCTCGCTGCTCGAATTACTGCTGCGTCGGCGTGGCGAAGTTCTTCCCAAGTCGTTGATCGCGTCCCAGGTCTGGGACATGAATTTCGACAGCGACACCAATGTGATTGAAGTGGCTATCCGACGCTTGCGGGCGAAAATTGACGATGATTTCGAGCTAAAACTGATTCATACCGCTCGTGGTATGGGCTACATGCTTGATGCGCCGGAGTCTGAATGAAGCACCTGTCACTGACCGCGCGTATGAGTTTGATGTTCATGTTTGCGGTGATTGCAGTCCTAACGGTGGCCGGCCTGAGTTTCAACGAGCTCAGCCGGCATCACTTCATGATGCTTGACCAGCAGACGCTGGACGAGAAGCTAGAATCGACTCAGCAAATCCTGAGTAATACGCGTAGCCATGCAGACCTTGAAGAGGTGCTGCCTCAGCTGAAAGCGCTGTTAGGGGCTCACCACGATTTAGCGGCGATCATCCTTGCAAACGACGGTACCGTGCTTTTTGCCGAGCCACTGCCTTTCAATATTCCCGAGAAATACCGCCTCAATCCTGACCACGGCATGTGGGCGTGGGAGGAAAATGGACACATGTATCGAGGGATGACCGCGCAGGTATCAACCCCTGACCAACCTGCGTTTCTAACGGCTTTGCTGATCCTTGATGTGACCAACCATGTGCATTTCTTTGAAACGTTGCAGCGGTGGTTCTGGATTGGCTTGGTGATTAGCGCACTGGTCAGCGCTGCGTTGGGCTGGGTGGTCGCGCGTAGTGGGTTGAGACCCCTGCGACAGGTGACCCATGTCGCGACGTCGATGTCTGCGCGGTCACTGAAGGAGCGCATTCCACTGGAGCCCGTCCCTCTTGAGCTTCAGCAGTTGGTGACTTCGTTCAATGCGATGCTTGCCAGGCTCGACGATGCATTTGTTCGGCTCTCAAATTTTTCTGCCGATATCGCCCATGAGTTACGCACACCACTCAGTAATCTGATGACGCACACCGAGGTGGTACTCACCCAAAAACGTAACCTCGAAGCCTATGAAGAGAATCTTTACTCGAACCTAGACGATCTGAAACGCATGTCGCGAATGATCGATGACATGCTGTTCCTGGCTAAGTCGGACAACGGCCTGATCATTCCCGAGCAATCGCGCATTGAGCTCAGCGAGGTAGCCACCAAGCTGATTGAGTACTACCACCTATTAGCGGACGAGCAAGGCATCCAGTTGGTTGTGACCGGCTCTGGCAGCGTGCTGGGTGACAAGCTGATGCTGGATCGGGCGATCTCGAACCTGTTGTCCAATGCGTTGCGCTATACAACTGCCGGGAAGACGATATTGGTAACGATCAAGTCGACCGCAAGTGCCGTTACTCTAATTGTCGAGAACCCAGGCGAAACCATCAAGCCGGAGCACCTGGATAAGCTCTTCGACCGTTTCTATCGAGTAGACCCGGCTCGCCGTGAAGGCAGCCCGAGCAATGCCGGGCTTGGCTTGGCCATTACTCGATCCATTGTGGCGGCCCACAATGGCAAGATCTGGTGCACTTCCAGCAATGGCATCACCGCCTTTCACATGGAATTTCCCCCAGCAACCATCCTAGGAGCGCTATGACCAAAGACGAGTTGAGGGCCGAACTTGAGCGACAAGCACAAAGCTTTGTCGCTACCACGGGAGCTGAAGTTGTGTTGTACGCCGCCCAGCGCAAGCCTGACCGCCAGCCTTGGCGCAAGAAGCCGAGCTTGTTAGATGAGGCTTTTCAGGCCGAAATTCGCAAAATCGAACAGCAGCACGACACAAAGGCCTGAGGCGCTTAAATGGCCATTTCCGAGGGCGTCTGCTGGCGTGGAAAAGCCTGGGTATCGCCAGGGCTGGGGATCTTCTTGGGGCATGCTGGCAGCCATGATCTGCACAGCCATATGGCGCACCAAGTGACCATTGGCCTTTGCGGTCAAGTGACGGTGCGAGGTCTGAATCAGGTGCTTACTGCTCCGGCCATCTGCATAAAGGCTGGCACACTGCACCAGATTGAAGGCACTGAAGTGCTTTCGATCTACCTTGATGCGCTGTCGGAAGAGGCCCGTGCCATGAGCTGTATATCGGCCGCCCAGTTGGTCTCGATCCCGGCAGACAATACGGCTGCCATCGAGCAGCTACTTGAAACGCCGGAGGTATCTGCTCAGCTGGTTCGTGAGGAGGTCAGGCGACTACTAGGCCTGAAAACACCGCAGGCGGCTGATCCGCGTATGCGGGCTGTGCTTCAGGCGCTGGAAGAGCGACAAGATGATCGGGTGCGACTGGCCGCGCTTGTGCATCTGTCGCCCACCCGGTTCTCTCATTGGTTTGTCGAGCAAACCGGACTTCAGCTGCGTAGCTATCGCAAATGGAGTCGGCTGGTTGTGGCGCTGCAGTTCGTATCTATCGGACATAATCTAACAGCGGCCGCTCATGCCGCTGGATTTGCCGACGCAGCCCATTTTTCACGTTCTTTTCGTGCGCTGTTCGGACTCGACCCCTCTTCAGCGCTCGGTCATGTGAGGCTACAAAGCTGACATTTACTTCAACCGGGATACTTCTACCGATGCTGTTTGCGTATCCACAGCCCGAGTTATTAGCTCCTTCGTTCAAGCGTATAGCGGGCGAACAGTTCAAAGTGAAACCAACTGCATGGAGGGTTCACAATGGGCAGCGCGTCGAGGTTTTTGCTTCGCTGGTTTAGTTATCCGGCGATTTTCGGTGGTATATCGGCAGCGATGATCTGGCTGCTTTATCAAGGCATCCCTTACTGGCCAAGCACAGCAATCCTGGCGGCCGTGGGAGTCGGCTGTGTAGCTGGTATGGAGCGACTCCAGCCTTTCCGGCAGGACTGGCTCAACGATCACGATGACACTCTAACGGACCTTATTCACCTAGTCGTGAATTTGTCGGTCATCCAGTTCACTGCCGCTGTTCTATCTCGTGTGGGGGACCTTGTGCCTGCTGAGCTGAGTGGGTTTCCTACCGAGCTGCCTCTCTGGCTACAACTGCTCATCGTGGCAGCTATCTTAGACCTGAGTTTGTATTCCATGCACCGCCTCAGCCATCACATCCCCTGGTTGTGGCACCTACACGAGCCCCATCACAGCGCTGAGCGGCTCTACTGGATGAACGGAGAGCGGCGTCATCCCCTGCATGCGGCCATCATGGCAGGACCTGGATTGTTGTTGCTGTTCGCGCTGGGAACACCGTCTTCGCTGGTGGCCACCTGGTTTGGAATACTCACGGTGCATCTGGCTTTTCAGCACTCCAACTTAGATTATTCGATTGGATGGTTGCGGCGCATTATCGGCGTAGCTGAAACACATCGTTGGCATCACAAACGTGATTTTGAGGATGCCCAAGTTAATTTCGGCGAGTTTCTGTTGGTGTGGGATCTGCTATTCAAAACCTTCTACGACAGTGCCAAGCAACCTGGTAGTAATGATGTCGGCCTGCGTGATCGGCGCTACCCCACCGGATATATAGATCAGTTGGCCGAACCATTTAGAGGTAAAGCTTAGAATTGTTCGTGAAAAGAACGGAAGCAATTATTCAAGCGTGCAATCGCGAGCCGCTGCCATAGTTTTGCTAATGATAAATCCCATAGTGCATACGATCTAATAGAGCTTTCACGTCCTCCGCACTATTTGGGCCGAAAATAAGGTCGATCGGACGAGAGCCATTTAGGCCTAAAGCAGGTCCATTCATCCATGCAACAGCCATTTCGCTACTGCCAAGAACTTCTGTGGCTAGTGCAAATAGTTCTTTGTACTGCGGATCACTGTAGTCAAACATAGATACCCTTAGTTCAATTGCAGTTTTTGGGCAGGCAGTAGTCTGCCTAGCGCTATTACTTGAGGGCGTATCAGCGCAGAAGGCGCTGGGTAGGATCTCCGTCACTGAGACTGTCAGCCCAATCTTGGACTGCTTTGTGGTTAATCACACGGCCTGCATCCACCTCGGCCAACGCGTCAAGGGTCAGGGAATGGCGGTCTTGTTCTTGATCAATCCGGGCGGAAAGAGCTTGCTCCATGAACCAGTCCTCGCAGTATGGACCTTGATGCGTCGGGATTTGGTGGGACGAGCAATGGCGGGTTGCTCGTATGAAGCAAGGAACCACAGACTTTGGGTTAGAAAGCCTCGCTCTGATTTCATTATGGAGGGCGTCTCCACTTCCGCCAAGCTTGCGGCACGTTCCCTCAACCCGAATAACCCAGAAAGCATGCGGGTGTAAAAGTTCATGCGCGAGCTGGTGCAGGACGGCACCTTGGAGCCGAAAAACAAATCCGAGCAGTCAGGAGAAAACGTCAGGCGTCGGCGGTATGAGTCAGGTGCATTGTAGCTCTGACATCTGAGGCAAAAGGCAGGAGGGTTCGCAGGCCAGCTCGCCTGCGATGCGATATAGCTTCTCGACGGTGATGTTTACTTCGCCGCGCTCAATCCGACCCATATAGCTGCGATCGATACTGCAGGCCAGCGCCAGTACATCCTGAGACATGTGGCAAACCTTCCTTTGTGTTCGGATGCGTTCCCCTAACACTTTCGCCAATTTATCCATGACCGTCTCAATTCCTCTGAGGCGGCACTATCGTGCGTTTGCGGACGCTGGAGCCACGGACTATAATCCGCATTTTTCCGCGTTAACTCTTCTGGTGCCTCAATGAAATCGGCCTCGTTTATCTTCGACAGGCGTCTGTATGAGCTGCTTCAGGAAGAAGGGAACACAAGATTCACGACCCGTGAACTGCGTGATGCCTATGCCAAGCGCCTAGATGGCATGACTTTCCGTGTCGCCGATTTACGCCGTTATGTGTATGAGCAGATTCGACGATTACTGCGCATGGGCTGGCTTGTGCTAGATGAAGAGCGTCGTCCGCGTGGGCAGGTCTACCACCTAAAGCCGATTCCGGTACATCTGAAATTGCAGCTGATCGACAACGGGTTTGAGAGCAGCCTCAAGACTGCTTGTGAGCCCGAGCGGGAATCTGCAGCGCATGACATTGAGGCTGTCCCGCTCGAATCGTCAGCCATTGCAGATCAGCATTTGGAAGCGCTCCACAAAGAAATCCGCTTGGACTTCTTGTCTTCGATGGGTGAGGCGGAGCGGTTCAAACTGCTCCTAGAAGATATGCCGCATTTGCGGGACAAAGTTGAGGACGAGTACCTGGAGGCCAGAGATCGCAGTTCACGTCTGCTAGGGCATCTTCGCGCCATCGAAAAGACCCTCAAGACGCTTGCCTCTTCACGATGACCACATCGCTGCGGGACTGGCAACTCAGCTGCATAGACACGGCGTTGGAGCACTTTACCAGCACACCGCACTTCTTCTGCCAGGCCACGCCGGGAGCCGGGAAGACACGCATGGCGGCAGAGCTAGCCAGCAGATTGCTTAAGCAGGACAGAATCGATCTGGTGATGTGCTTCGCGCCATCCTGCCAGGTTGTCGATGGCTTCCGCTCAACCTTTGCAGAGGTACTTGGCAGGCGACTGGATGGCCAGATAGGCGCTGTGGGAACGGCGTTTACTTACCAGGCCATGGAGTACCGAGATGAGGGATTCTGGCAGCTTCTTGATGATTACCGTGTGCTCGTGGTCTTCGACGAAATTCACCATTGCGCTGGCCATGATCCGCTCCTCAGCAACGCCTGGGGGCAGCAGATATTGCATCGGATACAAGATCGCGCAGCCTTCACCTTGGCTCTCTCCGGTACGCCGTGGCGCTCAGATGACCGGGCTATTGTCTTGGCCCGATACTCGACGCCAGAAGGGCACTTAATCTGTGACTACCGATACGGACTGAAAGAGGCCATTGCCGATGCGGTATGCCGTTCTCCTCGTATTGTCTTGCTCGACAATCAGAAGGTAAAACTGACCGAGGAAATGGGTCCTGAGAGTACAGTCAGAATGTTCCCCAGTATTGCCAAGCTCTTGGGGGAGTCACCTGTCACTTACGAAGAATTGCTACGCCATGACGACGTGATCAATCAGCTACTCGATCTTGGATGTAGCAAGCTCAATGAGCTTCGCCAAATCAAGCCGAATGCTGCTGGTTTAGTTGTTGCAACTGACATTGAGCACGCCCATCAAATTGCTCAAGCTCTGGAATCCAGGGGTGGGGAGTGCTGCATTGTGACCAACAAAACGCCGGATGCGCAGCAAGTAATCAATGCGTTTAGGCAGAGCGCCTCTCGCTGGATTGTGGCCGTCGGAATGATCAGCGAAGGAACGGACATCCCTCGTCTTCAGGTGTGCTGCTACCTCAGTCGCATCCGCACCGAGTTGCATTACCGGCAGGTGCTTGGGCGAGTGCTTCGGCGTACAGGTGAGTCCGATGATCAAGCTTGGCTGTACATGTTGGCGGAGCCGACGCTGCAGTGTTTGGCTGAGAGAATTGCGGATGATTTGCCGGAGGACTTGGCGGTACTGAACGAGGTACAGATGCCAGCTTCCGCTTCAGGCTCAACGCCTAGTTCGGCCGAGGCTACAGACATTATCAATAATCTGGATAACAGTATTGGGTGTGGCAAAGAGCAGGCTATTGAGGCTGGAACTACGAGCATCATTTCACTAGAGGGCTTTTCAGTCGAGCCAAGTTATCAGGTGAGTTTTTCCCAGCATTACAGGCAGCAGTTGTTAGCTTGTTTTTGATGTGTTGACGCCTAATGAATCTGGAGTAACGCGAGTTGCGAATGTATAGGGTTGGCAGTGTCATTGACTAAGAAATTAGTGGGTGTGGGCATGGAGATTATGACTCACACGTTGAGGCATGGCTGATGACTGGGGCTTCGACGGTTGCAGCGCTTTTACGCGTGCTACTTCGATCGGGTGCGTGTGCCGATTGCGAAGCTTGATAGATGTTTGCGCGCGCATATATGCCGAGGATTAACTTGATGCAAAAAAGAAAGACCCGCAAGTATGCCTTGATAGCTAAGTTCTCACACGAAGCGGCACGCTTGATGACACCCACGTCAGAGTGGCAGCACAGTATGTTCCGCGTCGCTGCGACTAAAGGACGGGAAAATGAGCCTGCTGGCTTCTTGGCCGGGCGCGCTCACCCAGACAATACGGACACATCCGGCCGTTAGGGTCGTCAATGCTCATAACGATCATGGGCAGTTTGACAGTGTTCACCTCATTGAGAAGGGCATCCCGGTCAGAAGCACTGTCTAAGCACTTCCTGTCCTCAGCGTATTAAGTAACGAACAAATCATCGTTAAAGTCGAAGAAATACCTTGAAGCACCAAGTCCGACACCCATAGTCGGTGATAGGCGTACTAGGATATTTTAAACGGTTAATTTGAGAAAATAAATTCGCTAAAGACGCGGCTTTCAATCCCGATATTTCGTAGAGGCTGGGTTTCTAGAGCTCCAGAAAATCAACATTTGTTATTATAGGGTTCTGTCTATGGTTAATAGAAGCTCTATACCCAACGCCTCGAACAGATTTTATACTCACATTTGATTCTTCGGCGCGTAGTCTTTTGCGTAAATGAAAAACTAAGGACTCTACTGCATTATAAGGATTTATTGGCGGGCTCTTGTGTGAATATAGAACATCTACGAAACATGCTTTGCTCACAGCGCGAGGTGAGTTGCTGACAAGAGTATGAAGCAAAATCATCTGTTTAGAAGGAAGGTTGAATTTTGTGAGGTTAATTCCTGTTGTCCCTGTCAAAGCGTAGACTGCTGGACATACAAGCCTTAAATGCGCGCTCCCAACAGCGGTCTTTATTACTTCATGTACATGCTTGGCTAGGGCACTAGGTCTGAAAGGTTTATACAAATAATCATCTAAGGCTGTGTTGAAATCTTTTTCCGGCTTTCGAATGACCCGATTTGTTGCAAGTATTATGCACGGGATATTAGAGTTTCCAGTAGTACTCCGAGCGGAAAGTGGAGATGCAGCCTCATAATCAGCCATCTCGTTATCGACAATTATTCCTGCGAAGGTGCAGGTATGCATGATTGCGATAGCCTCTTTACAGCTACCTGCTTCAACCACCGTGTATCCGGATGACTCCAGATGCTTGCGAGCCTGGGCGCGGAGGACGGGATGTTCGTGTATTACAAGCAGCTTGGGTGGCACCGATTTATCAAAACGTATCATTTTCTGGCAGCTCATAGATCGTGTTGGGGGAGTCACCGAGCGGTCGCTGTTTCAAAATCACGGTGATCCTGATCCCTCCGCAACGAATCTAGGGGGCTGAGGGGTTGAATTGAAACGATTGGTGTAATATCATAGATTTATACATTGCAAGTACATGATTATAAAGAAATAAATTGCAAAACGTGAATTTTGAAACGGTTTCCTACGGGTTATTGAAAGATGCGGTCAACTAACAGGCCGTTGAAAAACGTAGGCGAGGCAGGCAAGACAAGGCAAAAACAGGCGAGGAAGCGGAGTGTACTTTTGTACATGAGCATTCCGAGTCTGTTTTTAACGCAGTATTGCCAACGTAGGTAGTTTTTCAACGGCCTGCTAAGTCCTCAGGCCCGGGGCCTTTGGCTCCGGGCTGCACCACCCCGGCCAGCGTATTCACGCCCTTCTTTCAGCCGGATGTAGTCCCCGCCGCAAACCGCTACAATGCGCCGCCTTTTCCCTACCCTTTGCGAGGCCTCGCGCATGAAATTCCGTTTTCTTCTGTGGATGCTGGGCCGTCTGATGGCCAAGGCCAGCCGTGAAAACCCGGCATTCCAGCAACAATTGGTCGACCGCGATATGGTCTTTCAGCTGCACACCCTGGACGGCAAAGTTGCCCGTCACTTCATCGTCAAAGACCAGCGCATCACCAGCAAGCGCGGTCCGGCTACTGAGCCTGCCTTCGCCCTTGGCTTCAAGGATGCCGCCTACGGTTTCGCCACCATGAGCGCGAAGAACAAGCAGCTGGCGTTTATGCAGGGCATCCAGAACAAGGACATCCAAATCCAGGGCAACCCGGCATTGGTGATCTGGTTCCAGGGTCTGACCAAATACCTGATGCCGAAAAAGAAAGACGCCGCCAAAAAGGCCGCCTGAGCCTCACCGCCGCGCGCCAGGGCTGGCCGGCGCGCGCTGCTTTCGCTAGGCTGGGCATAGCCCTAGTGAGAGTTTGCCCATGCGTCTGCTGCTAAGTGTCCTGCTGTTTACCACCGCCCTTGCCCATGCTGCACCTCCCAAAGCCGAAGCCTTTGCGCCGTTATTCGAGCTGGCCGGTATCCGTTTGCTCTGCGAACAGAGTGCGCCGCTTGTGCAGCGCGGGTTGAGCGATAAACAGCAAGCGCAGTTGGCCAAGGTGTTTGCCGCCGATGGCCTGTGCCTGGACTTGGCCAAGAAGCTGACCGGCAAGCTCGATCAAGCCCAGTTGGAACAGGCCAAGAGCCTGCTGGAAAGCCCCCTGGCGCAGAGCTTTACTGCCGCCGAGCGTTCGGTCGGTGAGGGCGGCGCAGAAGGCTTGGCGGCCTATCGCAAACAACTGGGCGAGCGCCCGCCGCGTGAGGAGCGACTGGCTCTAGTGCGGCGTCTGGATGCCGCCGCACACACCACTACGCTAGCCACCCTGTTGCGTTATGAAGTCGGCAAGACCCAGGCGTTTCTGGCCTTGCAAGGCCGTGGTGAAAGCATCGACGAGAAAGCCCTGAGCACTCAGACCAAGGCGCAGGAAGACGCGCTGCGGGCCTCCAGTTCCGAGGCGGTGGAGTCTTTTATGCTCTACGCCTATCGGCAGATGCCCAGTGAAAAACTGGCCGAATATGCCTCCTTGTATGAGCAGCCAGCCGTGGCCCAGTTGCTCGATGGCAGCGTGCAGGTGCTGCCGGAGCTGTTTGCCGCACGGCGCGCGCAGCTGAAGAAGTAGTTAGTCGACTGCAACGACAAAGGGGCCCGTAGGCCCCTTTGTGTTTCTGCGTTTTAGTGTGCCGGGTGGAATTGCGCCGCCAGCTCGCGCAGCGCGACTTCGGCGGCCAGCACCTTGCTTACGGCTTCTTCGGCCTTGTCCCGGCTGATGCCGAGGTTGTCGAACAGGCTTTGCGGAATCTCGCTCTGCGGGCCGGCGCCGATGCCGCGATTGCGCAGCAGGCTGACCGACAGGCACACCAGGTTCGGGTAGGTGGCGTGGGGGCCGGTATATTCCGGGTCGTGCTGGAAGCGCAGGGCGCTGGCCAGTTCTTCCGGCATATCCCAGTAGCGCATCAGCCAGGCACCGATCTGTTCGCGGCTGATGCCGAGCAGATGCTGCTCGATGTAGCTGTGCGATAGGTGCGGATTGACCTCCAGGTGGCGGCAGATCAGCGAGAAGTGCGGCGGAAACACGTGCGCCAGCACCAGATAACCGAAGTTGTGCAACAGGCCGGCAAGGTAGGTCAGGCCGGCTTCCGGACGCTGTGCGCGCGGGATGGCGCGGGTCAGACCCTCGATCACCGCAGCGCTGTAGATCGCCTGTTGCCAGTAGGGTGTGGCCTGTTGCGGATGATCTTTGGGCAGGCTCAGGGTTTTACCCAGGGCCAGGCCAAGGGCCAGATTGATCACCAGATCAAAGCCCAGCACGCGGACGATGGCGTCTTCCACCGAACGGATCTTGCCCGGCGCGGCGTAGTAGGGCGAGGCGGCCCAGCTGACCACCTGAGCGGCCAGCGCCGGGTCGGTTTCGACCACGCCGGTGATGTCATCCACCGTGGCGTCCGGGTCGACGCGTAGCTTGATGATCTTCTGCGCGGTTTCCGGCAGTGGCGGAATCTCGATGGTTTCTTCCAGGCGTTGCTGGATGCGCCGCGCGGTAAAGGCCTGCACCGCCAGGGTGATCTCGGCGCGGTCGTCGTCCGGGCGATCCAGGTTCAGGCGGATATTGCTCAGGGGTTCGCCGAAACGTGCGGCGCTGGCCTTGCTTAGCAGGCTTTTGAAGGCCTCGGTGCTCAGCTCCAGCAGCACACCGCGCTGGCCGGACTCGATATACAGGCTGGGCACCTGCAGCAGACGCTCGTCATACAGGCAGGGCGAGCTGGTCAGCGGCGGCAGGCCGGGCAGCACTTTTAGGCTGTGCTTGCCGAGCATGCGCTCCAGGCGCTCTGGTTTGACTGCGGTCAGCTGGCGGCCGGTCAGTTCGGTCAGGCGATTGAGGTCGAGCAGCTGACTCTGCGGATAGAGCACCAGCAACGCGCCGACGGCGTCATCCAGCAAAACCGCCTGTAGACGCTGTGCGACCGGCAGACCGGGCACATCACTGCAGATTTGGTAGGGCAGGCCGAGCTTTTCCAGCAATTGCAGAATCACCGCTGGCGGGCGCGGAGCGGTGTCGGTAGCTAGGGCAAGTTCGGTCATGACGGTATCCAGCAGAAGTAGCAATACCCCGAGTATAAACAGCGGGATGAGTAAAATGCGGCGCAGGCGACGGTTGTCCTGTGCGCGGGTTCACACTTGCCCGTATTGTTGGCCATGCCGCAACCAGCGTTCAAGTAGCGGGCTGACATGCTGTGGCCAATGTTCCAGTAGCGCCTGTGCGGCGTCGCGTACCGCCGGCAGCAGGTCGGCATCGCGCATCAGATCGGCGACCTTGAACTGCAGTAGGCCAGTCTGGCGGGTGCCAAGCATCTCGCCGGGGCCGCGCAGTTCCAGGTCCTTTTCAGCAATCACGAAACCATCGCAGGTCTCGCGCATGATGCCAAGGCGCTCGCGGCCCAGCTGCGACAAGGGCGGGTGATAGAGCAGCAGGCAATGGCTGGCGGCGCTGCCACGACCGACCCGGCCGCGCAGCTGGTGCAGCTGGGCCAGGCCCAGGCGTTCGGGGTTCTCGATGATCATCAGGCTGGCATTGGGCACGTCGACGCCTACTTCGATCACCGTGGTGGCCACCAGCAACTGCAGTTGGCCCTGTTTGAATTGCTCCATCACCGCAGCTTTTTCTGCAGGCTTCATGCGCCCGTGAATCAGCCCGACATTCAGCCCGCCGAGCGCTGCGGATAAATCCTCGAAGGTGGTTTCCGCGGCCTGGCAGGTCAGCTCTTCGGATTCTTCGATCAGCGTGCACACCCAGTAGGCCTGGCGCCCTTCATTACAGGCCAGGCGCACGCGCTCGACCACTTCCAGGCGGCGGCTGTCGGCTATCACCAGGGTATTCACTGGGGTGCGGCCCGGCGGCAGCTCGTCGAGGATGGAGGTGTCGAGGTCGGCGTAGGCGCTCATCGCCAGGGTTCGTGGGATTGGCGTCGCTGTCATGATCAACTGGTGCGGGCACATGCGCCCGCCGATGCCTTTCTGCCGCAGGGCCAGGCGCTGCTGCACGCCGAAGCGGTGCTGTTCATCGATGATCACCAGGGCCAGTTTGGCAAAGCGCACTTCATCCTGAAACAGCGCGTGGGTGCCGACCACCATGGGTGCGCCGGCGGCGATATGTTCCAGGGCACTGGCGCGGGCCTTGCCCTTGAGCTTGCCAGCCAGCCAGGCGACCTCCAGACCCAGTGGGGCGAGCCATTTGCTGAAATTGATGAAATGCTGCTCGGCAAGAATCTCGGTAGGCGCCATCAGCGCCACCTGATAACCAGCTTCCAGCGCTTGCAGTGCGGCAAAGGCGGCGACCACGGTCTTGCCGGCGCCGACATCGCCCTGCACCAGGCGCAGCATCGGCTCGCTCTGGCTGAGGTCGTAGGCGATTTCCGCGCCGACCCGCTGTTGCGCGCCGGTGGGGGTAAAACCCAGGTTGGCCAGGTATTGCTGCGGCAGGCGTTTCGCCAGCGGCAGCGCTGGAGCCTGCTGCGCGCGCACGCTTTCGCGCAGACGCTGCAGCGACAGTTGATGGGTGAGCAACTCCTCGAAGGCCAGGCGGTGCTGGGCCCAGTGACGGCCTTCGGCGAGTTCTTGCAGATCGGCATCCGGCGGCGGCCGGTGCAGGTAGCGAATCGCCTGGTCGAGCGGGCTGAGCTGGTAGTCGTCAGCCAGTTCACGCGGCAACCAATCCGGCAGGCTATGCGGGCCCAGGCGCGCCAGGGCCTGTTCGCTGAGCTGGCGCAGGCGTTGCTGGGTCAGGCCTTCGGTGGTCGGGTAGATCGGCGTCAGGGTCTGTTCCACGGCAATCGGCTCGCTGCCGGACAGCGCGCGGTATTCCGGGTGATAGATTTCCAGCCCCGATGAACCAGGGCGCACTTCGCCGTAGCAGCGCACCTGGGTGCCGCGTTTGAGACCTTCTTTCTGCGCCTGGCTGAAGTGGTAGAAGCGCAAGGAGAGGGTGCCGCTGCCGTCCTGCAGGCGTACCAGCAGGCTACGGCGTCGACCCATGACCACATCGGCGCCGGCGACTATGCCTTCAACCACCGCGTCCTGTCCGGGGCGCAGCGCGCCAATCGGTACGATGCGGGTGCGGTCCTGATAACGCAGCGGCAGGTGGAACAGCACGTCCTGCAGGGTTTCCAGGCCGACCTTGGCGAGTTTTTCGGCCAGGGCTGCACCCACGCCTTTCAGCGCGGTGACAGAAACCGCGGCCAGCTCGGTCATGGCCTGTCTTAGCTGCTCTTGGGCAGTGGTTTGGCCACCGAGCACAGGCGGATCGAGTCGGTCAGCACTTCGATGGCATTCGGCCGTGGGAAGCTGGCGCGCCAGGCGATGGCCACGGTGCGGAACGGCGCGGGCGGGCTGAGTGGGCGCACTTCAATCACGCCGGGGGCGTAGTGGTGACTGTCGACCGCGGAGAACGGCAGGATCGACACGCCGAGGCCCGAGGCGACCATATGGCGGATGGTTTCCAGCGAGCTGGATTCCACCGTGGTGTGCTTGGCGCTGTCTTCGCCGCCCTTGCGCAGGGTCGGGCAGGCTTCCAGCACCTGATCGCGGAAGCAGTGGCCTTCACCGAGCAGCAGCAGGCTCTTGTCGTTCAGCAGTTTGCTGTCGATGGTTTTCATCGCGGCCCAGGGATGGCCGGCGGGCAGCAGGGCGTAGAACGGCTCGTCATACAGCGGCTTGGTCAGCACATCGGCTTCATGGAACGGCAGGGCGATGATAATCGCGTCCAGCTCGCCATTGCGCAGTTTGTCGCGCAGCACGTGGGTGAAGTTTTCTTCGATATACAGCGGCATCTGCGGGGCGACGCGGTGCAGTTGCGGAATCAGATGGGGGAACAGGTAGGGGCCGACGGTGTAGATCGCGCCGATTTTCAGTGGCGCGGCCATCTGGTTCTTGCCGGCCTGGGCCAGCTCGCGGATGCCCTGGGCCTGCTCCAGCACTTTCTGCGCCTGGGTGACGATGCCTTCACCGACCGGGGTCAGGCGCACTGCGCTCTTGCTGCGTTCGAAGATCAGCACACCCAGCTCATCTTCGAGCTTCTTTACCCCCACCGACAGCGTCGGCTGGCTGACGTGACAACGCTCGGCGGCGCGGCCGAAGTGCTGTTCCTGAGCGAGGGTGACTATGTAGCGCAGTTCGGTGAGGGTCATAGTCTTTATCCATTGAGATGCAGCCAAGCATAGCGGCTGTATTCAATGGAACCAACTGCTGATGCGCTTCAGCGCCCGTGCTTGATGTGTTGGACGGGTTTTGGCGATTGGCTACGCATTTATGTCGCTTTGTGAACAGAAAATAATTAGTTACTAAAACGTTGTGCGAATAGAATTGCGACCATACTTTGCGGGCGACCCAGCTTGGGGTTCGCGCTCGCCACAATAAAATTATACAAGCCGTTCCTTTTACCCAAGGAGTACCGGCATGCCTGATGCGGTAACGACCATGTCCCATAACTGGGCTTTTGCTGTGTTTCTGCTCGGAGTTTTCGGGCTTATCGGCTTTATGCTTGGCCTGTCCAGCCTGCTGGGTAGCAAGGCCTGGGGTCGCAGCAAGAACGAGCCCTTTGAATCCGGCATGTTGCCCGTCGGCAGTGCGCGTCTGCGCCTGTCAGCCAAATTCTATCTGGTCGCGATGCTCTTCGTGATCTTCGACGTTGAAGCCCTCTTTCTCTTCGCTTGGGCAGTTTCAGTGCGCGAAAGCGGCTGGGCTGGGCTGATCGAAGCTACAGTCTTTATAGCAATTCTGTTGGCAGGTCTTGTCTACCTTTGGCGGATCGGGGCGCTCGATTGGGCACCTCAGGGCCGTCGCGAGCGGCAGGCGAAGCTAAAACAATGAGGCTTTGGCGATGCACTACAAACTTACTCGGATCGATCCGGATGCGCCCAATGAGCGCTATCCGGTCGGCGAGCGGGAGACCGTTTCCGACCCGCTGCTAGATGATCAAGTCCACAAGAACATCTACATGGGCAAACTTGCCGATGTGCTGAATGGCGCAGTGAACTGGGGGCGCAAGAACTCCCTGTGGCCGTATAACTTCGGCCTGTCCTGCTGCTATGTGGAAATGACCACCGCCTTTACCGCGCCGCACGACGTGGCCCGGTTTGGTGCGGAAGTGATTCGAGCCTCCCCACGCCAGGCGGACTTCATGGTCATCGCTGGCACCTGCTTTATCAAGATGGCTCCGGTCATCCAGCGCCTGTACGAACAGATGCTGGAACCCAAGTGGGTGATCTCGATGGGCTCCTGCGCCAACTCTGGCGGCATGTACGACATCTATTCCGTGGTCCAGGGGGTCGATAAGTTCCTGCCGGTCGACGTCTATATTCCCGGTTGTCCGCCGCGTCCCGAGGCATTTCTGCAGGGATTGATGCTGCTGCAGGAATCCATCGGTCAGGAGCGCCGGCCGTTGTCCTGGGTGGTCGGTGATCAGGGTGTTTACCGTGCCGACATGCCTTCGCAGAAAGAACAGCGGCGCGCCGAGCGCATCGCCGTGACCAATCTGCGCAGCCCCGACGAAGTGTGAGCCTGGGCTCGACTGAGCCCGCCTACTGACGCCGTTGACCGATAGCGACCGAGACCATGACTGCAGACAGCATTCTGTCCATACCGCCGTACAAGGCTGACGACCAAGATGTGGTCGTCGAACTGAATTCCCGTTTTGGCGCTGACGCCTTTACCGCACAGAGCACCCGTACCGGCATGCCGGTGCTGTGGGTGGCCCGTGAGCGGCTGGTCGAGATCCTGACCTTTCTGCGCAACCTGCCGCGCCCCTACGTGATGCTGTATGACTTGCATGGCGTCGACGAACGCCTGCGCACCCAGCGTCGTGGTCTGCCGGGTGCGGATTTCACCGTGTTCTATCACCTGATGTCGCTGGAGCGGAACAGCGACGTGATGATCAAGGTCGCCCTGAGCGAGCGCGACCTCAATGTGCCCAGCGTCACCAGCATCTGGCCCAATGCCAACTGGTACGAGCGCGAAGTATGGGACCTCTACGGCATTCATTTCAGCGGCCACCCGCACCTGACGCGGATCATGATGCCGCCGACCTGGGAAGGTCACCCGCTGCGCAAGGATTACCCGGCGCGCGCCACCGAGTTTGACCCGTTTAGCCTGACCCTGGCCAAGCAGCAGCTGGAAGAAGAAGCCGCGCGCTTCAAACCGGAAGACTGGGGCATGAAGCGGGGCGGCGAGCATGAGGACTATATGTTCCTCAACCTCGGCCCCAATCACCCGTCGGCCCACGGTGCGTTCCGCATCATTCTGCAGCTCGACGGTGAAGAGATCGTCGATTGCGTGCCCGAAGTCGGTTACCACCACCGCGGCGCCGAGAAGATGGCTGAACGGCAGAGCTGGCACAGCTTTATTCCCTACACCGACCGCATCGACTACCTCGGCGGGGTGATGAACAACCTGCCGTACGTGCTGGCCGTGGAAAAACTTGCGGGCATCACTGTGCCGCAACGGGTCGATGTGATTCGTATCATGCTGGCCGAGTTCTTCCGCATCACCAGCCATCTGCTGTTCCTCGGCACCTATATCCAGGACGTCGGCGCGATGACCCCGGTGTTCTTCACCTTCACCGACCGTCAGCGCGCCTACAAGGTGATCGAAGCCATCACCGGCTTCCGTCTGCATCCGGCCTGGTACCGCATCGGTGGTGTCGCCCACGACCTGCCGCGTGGTTGGGATCGTCTGGTCAAGGAGTTCGTCGACTGGCTGCCCAAGCGCCTCGACGAGTACGAGAAAGCCGCGCTGCAGAACAGCATCCTCAAGGCGCGGACCATCGGTGTGGCGCAGTACAACACCAAGGAAGCGCTGGAGTGGGGCACTACCGGTGCCGGCCTGCGCGCCACCGGCTGCGACTTCGACCTGCGCAAGGCGCGGCCGTATTCCGGCTACGAGAACTTCGAGTTTGAAGTGCCGCTGGCCGCCAATGGCGATGCCTATGACCGCTGCATGGTGCGCGTGGAAGAGATGCGTCAGAGCATCAAGATCATCGATCAGTGCCTGCGCAATATGCCGGAAGGCCCATACAAGGCCGATCACCCGCTGACCACGCCGCCGCCGAAAGAGCGCACGTTGCAGCATATTGAAACCCTGATCACCCACTTCCTGCAGGTTTCCTGGGGCCCAGTGATGCCGGCCAACGAGAGCTTGCAGATGATCGAGGCGACCAAGGGCATCAACAGCTACTACCTGACCAGCGACGGCAGCACCATGAGCTACCGCACGCGTATTCGCACGCCGAGCTTCCCGCACCTGCAGCAGATCCCTTCGGTGATTCGCGGCAGCATGGTCGCCGACCTGATTGCGTACCTGGGCAGTATCGACTTCGTTATGGCTGACGTGGACCGCTGATTATGAGCACGCTAATCCAGACTGATCGTTTCATCCTCAGCGAAGCCGAACATGCGGCCATCGAACACGAAATGCACCACTATGAAGACCCGCGCGCGGCGTCGATCGAAGCCCTGAAAATCGTGCAGAAAGCCCGCGGCTGGGTGCCGGATGGCGCCGCCGATGCGATTGGCGAAATTCTCGGTATTCCTGCCAGCGACGTCGAAGGCGTGGCCACCTTCTATAGTCAGATTTTCCGTCAGCCGGTGGGCCGCCACATCATCCGCGTATGCGACAGCATGACCTGCTATGTCGGTGGTCATGAGTCGGTGGTCAGTGAGATGCAGAAACAGCTCGGTATCGGCCTCGGTCAGACCACCAGCGACAACCGCTTTACCCTGCTGCCGGTGTGCTGTCTGGGCAACTGCGACAAGGCCCCGGCGCTGATGATCGACGACGACACCTTTGGCGACGTGCAACCTGGTGGCGTGTCTCAACTGCTGGAGGCCTACCAATGAGTGGTATGAAAACGCTGACCTCCATTGGCCCGGCCAACCGCATCACTCGCAGCGAAGAGACCCACCCGCTGACCTGGCGCCTGCGTGACGACGCCCAGCCCGTATGGCTGGAGGAATACCAGGCGAAGAACGGCTACGCCGCCGCCCGCAAAGCCCTGAGCGAAATGGCCCAGGCCGATATCGTGCAAACGGTGAAAGACTCCGGCCTCAAGGGCCGTGGTGGTGCCGGCTTCCCCACCGGGGTGAAGTGGGGCCTGATGCCCGCCGACGAATCCATGAACATCCGCTACCTGCTGTGCAACGCGGATGAGATGGAACCGAATACCTGGAAAGACCGCATGCTGATGGAGCAGCTGCCGCACCTGCTGGTGGAAGGCATGCTGATTTCCGCCCGGGCGCTCAAGGCCTATCGCGGTTATATCTTCCTGCGCGGCGAATACGTCGATGCGGCCGCCAACCTCAACCGCGCCATTGAGGAAGCCAAAGCAGCCGGCCTGCTGGGCAAAAACATCCTCGGCAGCGGTTTCGATTTCGAGCTGTTCGTGCACACAGGTGCCGGCCGCTATATCTGCGGTGAAGAAACCGCACTGATCAACTCCCTCGAAGGTCGCCGCGCCAACCCGCGCGCCAAGCCGCCGTTCCCTGCCGCCGTTGGCGTGTGGGGCAAGCCGACCTGCGTGAACAACGTCGAGACCCTGTGTAACGTGCCGGCCATCGTCGGTAACGGTGTGGATTGGTACAAGAGCCTGGCCCGCCCGGAGAGTGAAGACCACGGCACCAAGCTGATGGGCTTCTCCGGCAAGGTGAAGAACCCCGGCTTGTGGGAGCTGCCCTTCGGCGTCAGCGCTCGCGAGCTGTTCGAGGATTACGCCGGCGGCATGCGCGATGGCTACACCCTTAAGTGCTGGCAACCCGGCGGTGCCGGCACCGGCTTCCTGCTGCCCGAGCACCTGGATGCGCTGATGTATGCCGGCGGAATTGGCAAGGTCGGCACGCGCATGGGCACCGGTCTGGCACTGGCGGTTGACGACAGCATCAGCATGGTCTCGCTGCTGCGCAATATGGAAGAGTTCTTCGCTCGCGAGTCCTGCGGCTGGTGTACCCCGTGTCGCGATGGTCTGCCCTGGAGCGTGAAGATTCTGCGCGCCCTGGAGCGCAAGCAAGGCACTCAGCAGGACATCGACACGCTACTCGGTCTGGTCAACTTCCTTGGCCCGGGCAAGACCTTCTGCGCCCATGCACCGGGTGCGGTTGAGCCGTTGGGCAGTGCGATCAAGTATTTCCGCTCGGAGTTCGAGGCTGGCGTTGCCAGCCCGGCGGCTCCGGCGACGACGGGGCAATTCGTCCCCGCGTAAAAATGGCGCTCTGGCGGCCACTGACCTGGCCCCGCAGCACAACGTGATTCCATTAGCCAAGCTCGCTTCGGTGGGCAAAGAAGAAACCTGAACCATGGCCACTATCCACGTAGACGGCAAAGATTTCGAAGTCGATGGGGCGGACAACCTGCTGCAGGCCTGCCTGTCCCTCGGTCTCGATATCCCTTACTTCTGCTGGCACCCGGCGCTCGGTAGCGTCGGCGCCTGCCGCCAGTGCGCGGTCAAGCAGTACAGCGATGAAAACGATACGCGCGGGCGCATCGTCATGTCGTGCATGACGCCGGCGACCGACAACACCTGGATCAGCATCGACGATGAAGAATCCAAGGCGTTCCGCGCCAGCGTCGTTGAATGGCTGATGACCAACCACCCGCACGATTGCCCGGTGTGCGAGGAGGGCGGCCATTGCCACCTGCAGGACATGACGGTGATGACGGGCCACAACCAGCGCCGTTATCGCTTCAGCAAGCGCACCCACCAGAACCAGCAGCTCGGCCCGTTTATTTCCCATGAGATGAACCGCTGCATCGCCTGCTACCGCTGCGTGCGTTACTACAAGGATTACGCCGGCGGCACTGACCTTGGTGTGTATGGCGCGCACGACAACGTGTACTTCGGTCGGGTCGAAGACGGCGTACTGGAAAGCGAGTTCTCCGGCAACCTGGTCGAGGTCTGCCCGACCGGCGTGTTCACCGACAAGACCCACTCCGAGCGCTACAACCGCAAGTGGGACATGCAGTTCGCCCCGAGCATCTGCCATGGCTGCGCCAGCGGCTGCAACACCAGTCCCGGCGAGCGCTACGGCGAACTCCGACGCATCGAAAACCGCTTCAACGGTGATGTGAACCAGTATTTCCTCTGCGACCGTGGTCGTTTCGGTTACGGCTACGTCAACCGCAGCGACCGTCCGCGCCAGCCGCTACTGGTGAATAAAGACGGTGGCGAAAAGCTCGGCATCGACGCCGCGCTGGACAAGGCCGCCGAGCTGCTCAAAGGCAAACGCGTAATCGGCATCGGTTCGCCGCGCGCCAGCCTGGAAAGCAACTTCGCCCTGCGCGAGCTGGTCGGCGAGGCCAACTACTACTCCGGTATCGCCGCGGGCGAGCTGGAAAATATCCGCCTGATCCGCGACATCTTGCAGAACGGCCCGCTGCCGGTGCCGACCCTGCGTGAAGTCGAGCTGCACGACGCGGTGTTTATCCTTGGTGAAGACCTCACCCAAACCGCCGCACGCATGGCCCTGGCCCTGCGTCAGGCGGTCAAGGGCAAGGCCACTGAAATCGCCGCGTCAATGAAGATTCAGGACTGGCACATGGCTGCCGTGCAGAACGTCGCTCAGGACGCGCTGCATCCGCTATTTATCGCCAGCGTCACCGCTACACGCCTGGATGACATCGCCGAAGCCTGCGTGCACGCCGCGCCGGCAGACCTGGCGCGTATCGGTTTCGCCGTGGCTCACGCCATCGACCCGAGCGCACCGGCGGTTAACGGCCTGGATGCGGATGTCGGTGAGCTGGTGGAGTTGATTGCCGAAGCGCTGCTAGAAGCCAAGCGTCCGCTGATCATCTCTGGCGCCTCTCTCGGTGAGAAGAGCCTGATCGAGGCTGCGGCGAATATCGCCAGTGCGCTAAAGAATCGCGAGAAGAACGCCTCCATCAGCCTGGTAGTGCCGGAAGCCAACAGCATGGGCCTGGCTCTGCTGGGTGGCGAGTCCGTTGATGCGGCGCTGCAGGCGCTGACGTCCGGCCAGGCCGATGCCGTGATCGTGCTGGAAAACGACCTCTATCGTCGCGCCGATGCAGCCAAGGTCGATGCCGCTTTGACGGCGGCCAAGCTGGTGATTGTCGCTGACCATCAGCACACCGCCACCAGCGAAAAAGCCCACCTGCTGCTGCCGGTGGCCAGCTTCGCCGAAGGCGATGGCACCCTGGTCAGCTTCGAAGGCCGCGCCCAGCGTTTCTTCCAGGTGTTCGAACCGAGCTACTACGACGCCAATATCCTGATTCGCGAAGGCTGGCGCTGGCTGCATGCGCTGCACAGCACCCTGCAGGGCAAGCCGCTCGACTGGACTCAGCTGGATGCGGTGACCGCTGCCGTAGCGGCCAGCAACAGCTTGCTGGCACGCATCGGTGAAGCCGCGCCCAACGCCACCTTCCGCATCAAGGGCCTCAAGCTGGCCCGTGAGCCGCACCGTTATAGCGGTCGCACCGCCATGCGCGCCAATATCAGCGTGCACGAGCCGCGTCAGCCGCAGGATCAGGATTCGGCGTTTGCCTTCTCCATGGAAGGCTATTCCGGCAGCAAGGAAGATCGTCAGCAGATTCCATTCGCCTGGTCGCCGGGCTGGAACTCGCCGCAGGCCTGGAACAAGTTCCAGGACGAAGTCGGCGGCCATCTGCGTGCCGGTGATCCCGGTGTGCGTTTGCTGGAAGCCAAAGGCGCAGTGCTGCCCTGGTTCAGTGTCCCGGCCGCCTTTAACCCGGCACCGGGCACCTTGCAGGCCGTGGCGCTGCATCACCTGTTCGGCAGTGAGGAAACCTCCGCCGGCGCCGCGCCGCTGCAAGAGCGCATTCCCGCACCTTACGCGCTGCTGGCCAAGGCCGAAGCGGATCGCCTGGGGGTGAATGACGGCGCGCTGCTCAGCCTGACAGTGGCGGGGCAGACCCTGCGCCTGCCGCTGCAGATCACCGAAGAGCTGGCCATCGGTGTGGTCGGCCTGCCAGTCGGTTTGCCGGGCATGCCGGCGCTGATCGCCGGTAGCGTGGTCACTCGCATTGAGGAGGCCGCGCAATGAGTTGGCTGACCCCTGAAGTGCTGGACGTGCTGATCGCCGTACTCAAGGCCATCGTGATTCTGCTGGTGGTGGTGGTTTGCGGCGCGCTGCTGAGCTTTGTCGAACGGCGACTGCTGGGCTGGTGGCAGGACCGCTACGGCCCTAATAGGGTCGGGCCGTTCGGCATGTTTCAGATCGCCGCGGACATGATCAAGATGTTCTTCAAGGAGGACTGGACGCCGCCGTTCGCCGACAAGTTCATCTTTATCCTGGCGCCGATGATCGCCTTCGCCGCCATGCTGCTGGCCTTTGCGATTATCCCGATCACCCCGAACTGGGGCGTGGCGGACCTGAATATCGGCATCCTGTTCTTCTTCGCCATGGCCGGTCTGTCGGTGTATGCCGTGCTGTTCGCCGGCTGGGCGAGTAACAACAAGTTTGCCCTGCTCGGCGCGCTGCGCGCCTCGGCGCAGACAGTGTCCTACGAGGTGTTCCTGGCGCTGGCGCTGATGGGTATCGTCGCTCAGGTTGGCTCGTTCAACATGCGCGATATCGTCGATTACCAGGCGGAAAACCTCTGGTTCATCATTCCGCAGTTCTTCGGCTTCTGTACCTTCTTTATCGCCGGCGTGGCGGTGACTCACCGTCACCCCTTCGACCAGCCAGAAGCCGAGCAAGAGCTGGCCGACGGTTATCACATCGAATATGCCGGGATGAAGTGGGGCATGTTCTTCGTCGGTGAATACATCGGCATCATCACCATCTCGGCACTACTGGTAACCCTGTTCTTCGGCGGTTGGCACGGGCCGTTTGGCATCCTGCCGCAGATTCCGTTTTTCTGGTTCGCCCTGAAAACCTGCTTCTTCATCATGATCTTCATCCTGCTGCGCGCCTCGATTCCGCGCCCACGGTATGACCAGGTCATGGCCTTCAGCTGGAAGTTCTGCCTGCCGCTGACCCTGATCAACCTGCTGGTGACCGGCGCATTCGTGCTGGCCGCGGCCCAGTAAGGAGAACCACAGAATGTTCAAATACATACGGGATGTGGTGCACGGCACCTACACCCAACTGCGCAGCATGGTCATGGTCTTCAGCCATGGCTTTCGCAAGCGCGACACCCTGCAATACCCGGAAGAGGCGGTGTACCTGCCGCCGCGCTATCGCGGGCGCATCGTCCTGACCCGCGACCCCGACGGCGAAGAGCGCTGCGTAGCCTGCAACCTGTGTGCGGTGGCCTGCCCGGTGGGTTGCATCTCGCTGCAGAAGGCGGAAACCCCGGATGGTCGCTGGTACCCGGATTTCTTCCGCATCAACTTCTCGCGCTGCATCTTCTGCGGCCTGTGCGAAGAAGCCTGCCCGACCACGGCGATCCAGCTCACCCCGGATTTCGAGATGGGCGAGTTCAAGCGCCAGGACCTGGTGTACGAGAAGGAAGACCTGCTGATCAGCGGCCCGGGCAAGAACCCGGACTACAACTTCTACCGCGTCGCCGGTATGGCCATTGCCGGCAAGCCGAAAGGTGCTGCGCAGAATGAAGCCGAACCGATCAACGTCAAAGGCCTACTGCCCTAAGGAGGGGATATGGAATTCGCTTTCTACCTCGCCGCCGGCGTTGCCGTGGCGGCCACATTCAGGGTGATCACCGCGAGCAATCCGGTGCATGCCCTGTTGTATCTGATTCTCTCGCTGCTGGCCGTGGCGATGACCTTCTTCGCCCTCGGCGCCCCCTTTGCCGGCGCGCTGGAGATCATCGTCTACGCCGGCGCGATTATGGTGCTGTTCGTCTTCGTGGTGATGATGCTCAACCTCGGCCCGGCGGCGGTCGAGCAGGAACGCCAGTGGTTGACGCCTGGTATCTGGACCGGCCCGGCGATTCTCTCGGCGTTGTTGCTGGGGCAATTGCTCTATGTGCTGTTCCAGTCGCCCAGTGGCGCGGCTCTCGGTTTGCAGACCATTGATGCCAAAGCCGTCGGTATCGCCCTTTACGGGCCATACCTGCTGGCGGTGGAGTTGGCTTCGATGCTGCTGCTTGCTGCGTTGGTCGCGGCCTATCACCTCGGCCGTCACGATGCCAAGGAGCCCACGGCATGAATGCGATTCCCCTGGAGCACGGCCTGGCGCTGGCCGGCGTGCTGTTCAGCCTCGGTCTGATCGGCCTGATGGTGCGGCGCAACATCCTGTTTGTGCTGATGAGCCTGGAAGTGATGATGAATGCCACCGCCCTGGCCTTTGTGGTGGCGGGCAGCCGTTGGGCCCAACCTGACGGCCAGGTGATGTTTATCCTGGTGATCACTCTGGCCGCCGCCGAAGCCAGTATTGGCTTGGCGATCCTGTTGCAGCTGTATCGCCGCTTCAACACCCTCGATGTCGACGCTGCCAGCGAGATGCGCGGATGAACCTTCTATTCCTGACCTGTGTGTTCCCGTTGCTGGGCTGGTTCCTGCTGGCCTTCTCGCGCGGGCGTTTCTCCGAGAACCTCTCGGCGCTGATCGGCGTCGGTTCGGTGGGCCTGTCCGCCCTGACGGCGGCCTGGGTGATCGTGCAGTTCAACCTCAATCCGCCGCCAAACGGCGTGTTTACCCAGGTGCTGTGGCAGTGGATGAGCGTGGCCGGTTTTGCACCGAGCTTCACCCTGTACCTGGATGGCCTGTCGTTGACCATGCTTGGCGTGGTTACCGGTGTGGGTTTCCTGATCCACCTGTTTGCCAGTTGGTATATGCGCGGTGAAGAGGGCTACTCGCGCTTCTTCGCCTACACCAACCTGTTTATCTTCAGCATGCTGTTGCTGGTGCTCGGCGATAACCTGCTGGTGTTGTACTTCGGCTGGGAAGGCGTGGGGCTGTGCTCCTACCTGCTGATCGGCTTCTACTTCAAGCACACCGCCAACGGCAACGCGGCGCTCAAGGCCTTTATCGTCACCCGTATCGGCGACGTGTTTATGGCCATCGGCCTGTTTATCCTGTTCCTCCACTTGGGCACCCTGAATATTCAGGAGCTGATGGCGCTGGCGCCGCAGAAGTATGTGGAAGGCGATAGCTGGCTGTGGATTGCCACCCTGATGCTGCTCGGCGGCGCAGTGGGTAAATCCGCGCAGCTGCCGCTGCAAACCTGGTTGGCCGATGCGATGGCCGGCCCGACCCCGGTTTCTGCGTTGATCCACGCCGCGACCATGGTTACCGCCGGCGTGTACCTGATCGCCCGTACCCACGGCCTGTTCCTGCTGACTCCGGAAATTCTCGAATTGGTTGGCATCGTCGGCGGCGTGACCCTGGTGCTGGCCGGCTTCGCCGCGCTGGTGCAGACCGATATTAAGCGCATCCTCGCCTACTCGACCATGAGCCAGATCGGCTATATGTTCCTCGCCTTGGGTGTAGGGGCCTGGGATGCGGCGATCTTCCACCTGATGACCCACGCCTTCTTCAAGGCCCTGCTGTTCCTCGCTTCCGGTGCGGTGATCAACGCCTGCCACCACGAGCAGAACATCTTCAAGATGGGCGGTCTGTGGAAGAAACTGCCGTTGGCCTACGCCAGCTTTATCGTCGGTGGCGCGGCTCTGGCGGCGTTGCCTCTGATCACCGCTGGCTTCTACTCCAAGGACGAAATCCTCTGGGAAGCCTTTGCCAGCGGTCATCAGTGGTTGCTGTATGCCGGGCTGGCCGGAGCCTTCCTGACGTCGCTCTACACCTTCCGCCTGATCTTTATCGCCTTCCATGGCGAGCAGAAGACTGAAGCCCATGCCGGCCATGGCGTCGCTCACTGGCTGCCACTGGTAACCCTGATTGTGCTGTCGACCTTTATTGGCGCGCTGATCAGCCCACCCTTGGCGGGCGTGTTGCCGCAAAGCGTCGGTCATGCCGGCGGTGACGCCAAGCACAGCCTGGAAATCGCCTCGGGGGCCATCGCGATCATTGGCATCGTTCTGGCCGCACTGCTGTTCCTCGGCAAACGCAGTTTCGCCACCGCGGTGGCGCAGAGTGCGCCGGGGCGTTTCCTCTCGGCCTGGTGGTTCGCCGCCTGGGGCTTCGACTGGCTCTACGACAAGCTGTTTGTGCGACCGTACCTGTTGCTTTGCCGGTTGCTCGGGCACGACCCGATCGACCGCAGCATTGGCCTGATTCCGCGTCTGGCGCGAGGCGGCAACGCCTTGCTGGCCAGCAGCGAGACTGGTCAGGTGCGCTGGTACGCCACATCGATAGCCGGGGGCGCCGTGCTGGTGCTCGCCGTTCTCCTGTTTCTGAATTAAGGAAAATAGCCCGTTATGATTCTGCCCTGGCTAATCCTGATCCCCTTTATCGGCGGCCTGCTGTGCTGGCAGTGCGAGCGCTTCGGCAACATCCTGCCGCGCTGGATCGCCCTGCTGACCATGGCCTTGCTGTTCGGTCTGAGTCTGTGGCTGTGGGCCACTGGCGACTTCAGCTTGGCGCCTGCGCCGGGTGCTGCGCCGCAGTGGGCGGCCGAGTTCCAAGTGCCATGGATCGAGCGCTTCGGCATCAGCGTGCACCTGGCGCTGGATGGCCTGTCGGTGCTGATGATCAGCCTCACCGGCCTGCTCGGTGTGCTCTCGGTACTGTGCTCGTGGAACGAGATCCAGAACCGCGTCGGCTTCTTCCACCTCAACCTGATGTGGATTCTCGGCGGTGTGGTCGGCGTGTTCCTCGCCGTCGACCTGTTCCTGTTCTTCTTCTTCTGGGAAATGATGTTGGTGCCGATGTATTTCCTCATCGCGCTCTGGGGTCATAGCGGCAGCGACGGCAAGACCCGCATCACCGCCGCCACCAAGTTCTTTATCTTCACCCAGGCCAGCGGCCTGATCATGTTGCTGGCGATTCTCGGCCTGGTGTTTGTGCACTTCGACCAAACCGGCGTGCTGACCTTCAACTACGCCGATCTGCTCAACACCAAGATGGCGGCCGGCACCGAGTTCATCCTGATGCTCGGCTTCTTTATCGCCTTTGCGGTGAAATTCCCGGTGGTGCCGTTCCACTCCTGGCTGCCGGACGCCCACGCTCAGGCGCCAACTGCTGGCTCCGTGGACCTGGCCGGTATTCTGCTGAAAACCGCCGCCTACGGCCTGATGCGTTTTGCCCTGCCGCTGTTCCCCAATGCCTCGGCAGAGTTTGCACCGATTGCCCAGTGGCTTGGCGTGTTTGCCATCATCTACGGCGCGCTGCTGTCGTTCGCACAGACCGACATCAAGCGCCTGGTGGCTTATTCCAGCGTGTCGCACATGGGTTTTGTGCTGATCGCCATCTATTCCGCCAGCGAGATCGCCCTGCAGGGCGCGGTGGTGCAGATGCTCGCGCATGGCCTGTCCGCTGCGGCGCTGTTTATCCTCTGCGGTCAGCTGTACGAGCGCCTGCATACTCGTGATATGCGCGAGATGGGCGGCATCTGGGCGCGTATGCCCTGGCTGCCGGCGCTTAGCCTGTTCTTTGCCGCTGCGGCGCTGGGCTTGCCGGGCACTGGCAACTTCGTCGGTGAGTTCCTGATTCTGGTCGGCAGCTTCCAGAGTGCGCCTTGGGTCACCGTGGTGGCCGCCACCGGCCTGGTGTTCGGTTCGGTCTACTCGCTGATCATGATTCACCGCGCCTACTTTGGCCCGGCCAAGGCGGAAACCGCTTTGCCTGGCCTGCAGCTGCGCGAACTGAGCATGGTGCTCGGCCTCGCTGTGCTGCTGATCCTGCTTGGTGTTTACCCGCAGCCGGTGCTCGACACCTCCGCCGCCAGCATGCAAGGCGTGCAGCAGTGGCTGGGTAGTGCCCTCAATCAACCTGTTCCGGCCCGGTAAGTAGCGTATGGAATTCACGACTCAACACTTTATCGCGCTGCTGCCGCTGCTGATCACCAGTGCCACGGTGGTGCTGGTGATGCTGGCCATCGCCTGGAAGCGCAACCACACCATGACCTTCGGCCTGTCGGTGCTGGGCCTCAACCTGGCGCTGCTGTCACTGCTGCCGACCCTGGGCGTAACGCCCATCGAGGTCACGCCGCTGCTGCTGGTGGATAAATTCGCCTGCTACTACATGGCCCTGGTGCTGGCCGCGACCCTGGCCTGTGTGACGTTGACTCACGCCTACCTGGGCGGTGAGTCCGGCAAGGGTTACCCGGGCAACCGCGAAGAGTTGTACCTGCTGATGCTGCTGTCTGCCGCTGGCGGTCTGGTGCTGGTCAGTGCGCAGCATCTGGCGGGCCTGTTTATTGGCCTGGAACTGCTCTCGGTGCCGATCTACGGCATGATCGCCTATGCCTTCTTCAACAAGCGTTCGCTGGAAGCCGGCATCAAGTACATGGTGCTGTCCGCAGCTGGTTCGGCGTTTCTGCTGTTCGGCATGGCGCTGCTGTACGCCGAGTCGGGCAACCTGACCTTCGCCGGTATCGGCGCCAAGTTGGCTGCCGATGGCCTGCCGAGCATGCTCGCGCAGTTGGGTGTGGGCATGATGCTGATCGGTCTGTCCTTCAAGCTGTCGCTGGTGCCGTTCCACTTGTGGACGCCGGACGTTTACGAGGGCGCGCCGGCTCCGGTGGCAGCCTTCCTCGCCACCGCCAGTAAGGTCGCGGTGTTTGCCGTGCTGCTGCGTCTGTATCAGATGTCGCCGGCCACCGCAGGCGGCTGGTTGAATGACCTGCTGACGCTGATCGCCATCGCCTCGATCATCTTCGGCAACCTGCTGGCGCTGTTGCAGAACAACCTCAAACGTCTGCTCGGTTATTCCTCCATTGCCCACTTTGGCTACCTGCTGGTGGCGCTGATCGCCAGCAAGGGTTTGGCCGTGGAAGCGGTGGGCGTGTATCTGGCCACCTACGTGCTGACCAGCCTGGGTGCGTTCGGCGTGATCACCCTGATGTCGACGCCCTACAACGGCCGTGATGCCGATGCCCTCTACGAATACCGTGGGCTGTTCTGGCGCCGTCCGTACCTGACGGCGGTGCTCACCGTGATGATGCTGTCACTGGCTGGTATTCCGCTGACGGCTGGGTTTATCGGCAAGTTCTATGTGGTCGCCGCGGGCGTGCAATCACAGCAATGGTGGCTGCTCGCCGCTTTGGTAATCGGCAGCGCCATTGGCGTGTTCTATTACCTGCGGGTGATGGTCACCCTGTTTATGCTCGAGCCGAACCTGCGCCGGCACGATGCGCCGTTCAACTGGGCGCAGCGTGCTGGCGGCATGATGCTGCTGTTCGTCGCCGTGCTAGCGTTCTTCCTCGGGGTGTATCCGCAGCCGCTGTTGGAGCTGGTGCAACAGGCCGGCTTGGTGGCACTGTTGCCCTGATAAGCAATAGAGCCTAAGGAATACGCAACGATGAGTAAGACACTGATGATCGCCGGCTGTGGTGATGTCGGCAGCCGTCTGGGCCAGCAGCTGAACGCTGCAGGCTGGACGGTGTACGGCCTGCGCCGCAGCGTGGCGCTGCTGCCACAGGGCATTCGCCCGGTTGCCGGTGATCTGCATGCCGATGCCTGCCCGGCCGCCTGGCCGAGCGAACCGCTGGATTACCTGGTGTATTGCGCGGCTGCCACCGAACACGACGAGGCCGGCTACCGCGCCGCCTATGTCGATGGCCTGCGCCGCGTGCTCGGTTGGTTGGCGCAGCAGGGCCAACGGCCCAAACGCCTACTGTTTGTCTCCAGCAGCGGCGTGTATGGCCAACAGCTCGGCGAGTGGGTGGATGAAAACTCGCCTGCTGAGGCCGATAGCTACTCCGGACGGATCATGCGTGAGGCCGAGCAGCTGGCTTTGCATAGCGGCCTGCCCGCCAGTCTGGTACGCCTCACTGGCATCTACGGTCCAGGCCGCGAATGGTTGCTCAAGCAGGTGCGTCAGGGTTATCGGGTAGTCAGCGAGCCGCCGCTGTACGGCAATCGCATCCATGTCGATGACGCGGCTGGGCTACTGGCCTATTTGCTGCAGGCCGATGCCCGTGGTGTGGCGCTGGATGACTGCTATATCGGCGTCGACGATCAGCCGGCGCCGCTGCACGAGGTGGTGGCCTGGTTGCGCGAGCAGTTGGAGGTCAGCCATTGGTCCGAGCAGTCGACGGTACGCCGCTCCGGCAGCAAGCGTTGCAGCAATGCCCGCGCCCGCGCCCTGGGTTGGACGCCGCAGTACCCGAGCTATCGCGAGGGTTACCGGGCGATTCTGCAGCAGTTGTAGCGTTCGGTTCGGCCTAACGTTTGACCAGCAGCCAGCGCTGCTGGCCTTTGTAGTAGTTGGGCATTTCATCGATCTGTGAGCGATTGAGTGCCTCGAAGACGCGCAACTGATCGCCTTCACGCTCGAACAGCCAGCTCTGCCCCTGGTCGCCCAGTTGCAGCCAGAGGCTGTCGAACTCGCCGCTCATAGCCGCGCAATCACCTGCGAGACACAACGCATAACGCTCGGCGCCTGGCAGGCCCTGTAAGCTGCCATCGGCCTGGAACAGCACCAGGCCGCCTTCGCCCAGGCCTTCCTTGATCAACCAGGTGCCGCCCAGGTAAGCGCTGTATAACGCCTGCTCGAAGCTACTTCCCGGTGGCGCAAGCGGGCCCGGCGCGGCAGGTGCGCGGACAAAACGCTGCTCCGGCCAGGTATCGCTTTGCGCCTGAACCAGCTCATCGTTGTTGAGCCTCAGGCTTTCCTGAAAATCACCGTAGAACTGTACGCGCAGCTGGCCGTCGGCCTGGCGCTCGAAGCTGCCTTCGCCGCGTTCGAAACCATTGCTGAAGCTGGCCAGCTGGCGCTGGTTGTCGAGTTGCCATTCCAGATTGGGGCCGTAGGCCAGCAGGGCTTCGCGCAGGTTGCCGCTTTCGACGGCAGCTTCAATGGCTGTTTGGTTGATCCAGGTGCCGCTGGGGTCATGCGAAGGGCTGGCGCAACCGCTGAGCAGGACGCCGGAGAGCAAAGCAACAAACAGGCAGCGCATGCGGCGTCCTCAAGAGGGAAGGGCGGGGTAGCGCCCCGCCGAGAGACTTATTCGAGAACCAGAATAGCGTCCATTTCCACCTGCGAGCCACGCGGCAGGGCGGCTACGCCGATGGCGGCGCGGGCCGGGTAGGGCTGCTCGAAGTAACGGCCCATGACTTCATTGACCTTGGCGAAGTGCGACAGGTCGGTGAGGAAGATGTTCAGCTTGACGATGTCCTTGAACGAACCGCCAGCAGCTTCGGCCACGGCTTTGAGGTTCTCGAATACCTGCACGGTCTGGGCTTCGAAGCCTTCCACCAGCTCCATGGTTTTCGGGTCCAACGGGATCTGCCCGGACATGTACACGGTGTTGCCCGCCTTGATCGCCTGGGAGTAGGTGCCGATAGCGGCCGGGGCCTTGTCGCTGGTGATAACGCTCTTGCTCATGGGAACTCCTGCAAAGGTGAGGTGGAAGAACACTGCGGCGCGCATGGCGCACTGCCAGTTAGATTGCCTAGGTTGGGTGAAAGCCACAGCGGCTGTCAAAGTACAGCTGGCGGCGGATTGCGCTGTGCAATTTTGCTATTGGCGGATCAGGCGCGCGCACGGGTGATGCGGATTACCCCGGTCAGGGCGCGCAGCTTCTTGATCACGCGGGCCAGATGCACGCGGTCATGCACGCTGACCACCAGCTGCACGACGCTGATGCGGCCATCGCGCTCGTCCATGCTGATCTTCTCGATATTGCCGTCGGCAGCATTCACGCTGCCGGCCAGCAGGGCGATCAGGCCGCGCTGGTGCTCAAGCTCGACGCGCAGTTCGACATTGAACTCGCCGGTAACGTCCTTGGCCCAGGACAGCTGGATGCATTTTTCCGGGTTGTGGCGGATCTCGCCGATGTTCTTGCAGCTGTCCAGGTGCACCACCATGCCTTTGCCTGCGGACAGGTGGCCGACAATTGGGTCGCCCGGAATCGGCGTGCAGCACTTGGCGTAGCTCAGCACCAGGCCCTCGGTGCCACGGATCGCCAGTGGCCCTTCGCTGCTCGGCAGCGCTTCGTTGCTGTCACTCAGCAGGCGGCGCGCCACTACATAGGCCATGCGGTTGCCTAGGCCGATGTCTTCCAGCAGGTCTTCGATGACGTCCTGATGGTATTCGGCGAGCACCGCCTGCACCCGCTCGGGCGAGAGCTTGTCGACGCGGCTGTCGAAGCCGGCGAGGACTTTGTTCAGCAGGCGTTCGCCAAGGCTGATGGACTCCGAGCGGCGCTGCAGTTTCAGCGCATGGCGAATATGCGTGCGGGCCTTGCCGGTGACCACGAAGCTCAGCCAGGCCGGGTTTGGTCGTGCACCAGGCGCAGTGACGATTTCCACTGTCGAGCCGCTTTCCAAGGCTTGCGACAGCGGCGCCAGACGGCGGTTGATACGGCAAGCAATGCAGGTGTTGCCGACATCGGTGTGCACGGCGTAAGCGAAGTCGACCGCCGTGGAGCCTTTTGGCAGCTCCATGATGCGGCCCTTGGGCGTGAACACGTAGACCTCGTCGGGGAACAGGTCGATCTTCACGCTCTCGATAAATTCCAGCGAGTTGCCGGCGCGTTGCTGCATCTCCAGCACGCCCTTGACCCACTGCCGCGCGCGGGCGTGGCTGCCCTTGGGCTGGTCTTCCTCGTTGGATTTGTACAGCCAGTGTGCGGCAATGCCGTTGTTGGCCAGCTCTTCCATCTCACGGGTGCGGATCTGAATCTCGATCGGTACGCCATGCATGCCAAACAACGTGGTGTGCAGCGACTGGTAGCCGTTGGCTTTGGGGATTGCGATGTAATCCTTGAAGCGGCCGGGCAGCGGTTTGTACAGGTTATGCACGGCACCGAGCACGCGGTAGCAGGTGTCGACCTTGTCGACGACGATGCGGAAGGCGTAGACGTCCATGATTTCGTTGAACGCCCGGCGCTTGCCGCGCATCTTCTGGTAGATGCCGTAGAGGTGCTTCTCGCGGCCCATCACCTCGCCTTCCATGCCTTCGCGGGCCAGGCAGTGGGTGATCGACTCTTCGATCTTGTTGACGATTTCCTTGCGGTTGCCCCGAGCACGCTTGACCGCTGTGCGGATGCGCTCGGAGCGCATCGGATGCATGGCCTTGAAGCCCAGGTCTTCGAACTCGATGCGCATGCTGTGCATGCCCAGGCGGTTGGCAATCGGTGCGTAGATTTCCAGGGTTTCCTTGGCGATGCGTCGGCGTTTTTCGCCGGACAGCACTTCCAGGGTGCGCATGTTGTGCAGACGATCGGCCAGTTTGACCAGAATCACTCGGATATCGCGGGCCATGGCCATGGCCATCTTCTGGAAATTCTCGGCCTGGGCCTCGGCTTTGGTCTCGAAGTTCATCTGGGTCAGTTTGCTGACCCCATCGACCAGTTCCGCCACGGATTCGCCGAACTGCGCGTCCAGGGCTTCCTTGGCGATACCGGTGTCTTCGATCACGTCATGCAGCATCGCGGCCATCAGGCTCTGATGGTCCATGTGCATGTCAGCCAGGATGCTCGCCACCGCTAGGGGGTGGGTGACGTAAGCTTCGCCGCTGCGGCGGCGTTGACCGTCGTGGGCTTGTTCGGCGTAGAAATAAGCGCGGCGAACCAGGTTGACCTGGTCGCCGTCGAGATAGGTCGAAAGTCTGTCGGCGAGGGCGTCTATGCTCGGCATGGGCGTTCCCCTTGCCGATTCAGATGACCCTGCGCCTGACGACGTCGACCCGGCATAGGCTTACAGAGGCTCGTTAGCCTCTTCCTCGAATGCAGCAAACAGTGGTTCTTCTTCGACGATGTCGTCTTGGGCGATGACGTCGTAGCTCATCAGGCCAGCGGCGATTTCGCGCAGCGCGACTACGGTCGGCTTGTCATTTTCCCAAGCCAGCTTCGGCTCTTTGCCACCGGTAGCCAGTTGGCGCGAGCGCTTGGTAGCGAGCATGACCAGCTCGAAGCGGTTATCAACGTGATCCAGGCAATCTTCGACGGTAACGCGGGCCATGGTGTTCCTCGTAGCAAATGCGTAATAGAGCTGGGCCCAAATGGGCGAGCGGACTGGATAGTCTAAAAAATCACCAGCATTAAGGGAAGCTTTGATTTGCCGCAGCGCGATAAGTCAGACCAGTAACTCGCTGAGCAGGCCGCTGTGGCGTTGCTGTTGCGGGCCTTGCAGCAGCTGATTGGCGCGGAAAATCGCCTTCAGATCGCTTAAGGCGTGGGCGAAGTCATCGTTGATCAGCAGGTAGTCATATTCGACGTAGTGGCTCATCTCGCTGACGGCTTCACGCATGCGGCGCTCAATGATCTCGCCGCTATCCTGGCCGCGATTGGTCAGGCGGTGGCGCAGCGCTTCCTGGGTCGGCGGCAGAATAAAGATGGATTTGGCTTCAGGCATCAGCCGGCGTACCTGCTGCGCGCCTTGCCAGTCGATCTCCAGAATCAGGTCGAAGCCTTCGCGCAGGGTCTGCTTGACCCATTCCTGCGAGGTGCCATAGAGGTTGCCGAAGACTTCCGCGTGCTCGAGGAACTCGGTCTTGTCGAGCATGGCGTGAAACTGCTCGCGGCTGGCGAAGTGGTAGTTCACCCCGTCCACTTCGCCAGGACGCATGGCGCGGGTGGTGTGCGAGACGGACACACGAATCTGCGCCTCGCTGTCGATCAGCGCCTTGACCAGGCTGGTCTTGCCCGCGCCGGACGGGGCGGAAATGATGTAGAGGGTGCCGGTGGTTATGCTCATGGATCAATCCTGGAACGCGTTGTTCAGAGAGTAGCAGTGGCGGTCGGGCTTATTCGATGTTCTGCACTTGTTCGCGCATCTGCTCGATCAGCACTTTCAGGTTTACCGCCGCCTGGGTGCTGCGGGTGTCGAAGGCCTTGGAGCCGAGGGTATTGGCTTCGCGGTTGAGTTCCTGCATGAGGAAGTCCAGGCGCCGGCCGGCTTGCCCGCCGGTTTTCAGCACGCGGCGCACTTCACTGACGTGGGTGCTGAGGCGATCCAGCTCTTCGGCGACATCACTTTTCTGCGCCAGGATCACTAGCTCTTGTTCCAGGCGCTGTGGGTCCAGCTCGGCCTGCATCTCGGCACAGCGGTCGAGAATCTTCTGGCGTTGTCCGGCGAGCATCTGCGGTACCAGTTCGCGCAGGGCGACTACCTGCTCGAGGATGCTGTCCAGGCGCTCATTGAGCAGCTTGGCCAGCTCGCTGCCTTCGCGTTCGCGGCCGTTCTTCAGTTCGGTCAACGCCTCGGTGAACAGGCTCAGGGCGCTCTGATTCAATGCTTGCGGGTCGGCTGCATCGGCCACCAGTACGCCTGGCCAGCCAAGTACTTCCAATGGGTTGAGTGCGGCCGGCTGCTTGATCAGGCCAGCCACGCTTTCGGCGGCGGCGATTAGCTGTGCAGCGCGTTCCAGGTCGACTTGCAGGGCTTTGCCGGCATTATCGTCGCTAAAGCGCAGGGTGCATTCGACTTTGCCTCGCGACAGGCCGTTACGCAGCGCTTCGCGTACCGCGCCTTCGAGGTCGCGGAAGCTTTCCGGCAAGCGCAGATGGGGTTCCAGGTAGCGATGGTTGACCGAGCGCAGCTCCCAGCTCAGGGTGCCGTTGGCACCGGCCTGCTCGGCGCGGGCGAAGGCTGTCATGCTGTGGATCATGGGTGAACCTCGCGAAAAGTTGGAACGAAAGGCGCAGGATTGTAGCGCAGTGCGTCGGGCGCTCCCAATTCGGCACACCCGCTACGGGCTTACGGCCCTATAATGCCGAGCAGATTTTTTATTCAGAGCAGGAATTCCTAGATGAAACGTCCTAGTGGCCGCGCCGCCGATCAGTTGCGCTCGATTCGCATCACCCGCAACTACACCAAGCATGCCGAGGGTTCGGTGCTGGTGGAATTTGGCGATACCAAAGTGATTTGCACGGTCAGTGTCGAGTCGGGAGTTCCGCGCTTTCTCAAGGGCCAGGGCCAGGGTTGGCTGACCGCCGAGTACGGCATGCTGCCGCGCGCCACTGGCGACCGTAACCAGCGTGAAGCCAGCCGTGGCAAGCAGGGCGGCCGTACCCTGGAAATCCAGCGTTTGATCGGCCGTTCGCTGCGCGCCGCGCTGGATATGTCGAAGCTGGGCGAGAACACCCTGTACGTCGACTGCGACGTGATCCAGGCTGACGGCGGCACACGCACCGCGTCTATTACCGGTGCCATGGTGGCCCTGGTCGATGCGCTGAAAGTGATCAAGAAACGTGGCGGCCTGAAAGGCGGCGATCCGCTCAAGCAGATGATTGCCGCCGTATCGGTAGGCATGTATCAGGGCGAGCCGGTGCTGGATCTGGACTACCTGGAAGATTCCGCTGCCGAAACCGACCTCAACGTGGTGATGACCAGCACCGGCGGCTTTATCGAAGTGCAGGGCACCGCCGAAGGCGCACCGTTCCAGCCGGCTGAGCTGAACGCCATGTTGGCGTTGGCGCAGAAAGGCATGACTGAGCTGTTCGAGCTGCAGCAAGCGGCTCTGGCTGACTGATTGAGCTGTACTACAAGCCCATCACGCAAGGAGAAGCACCATGAGCGACGAGTCCCAAGCGCCACAACCGATTCCCGGTCCTGAAGCCCGTCAGTGGGCCATGTTTTGCCACTTCGCGGCCTTTCTCGGGCTGGTGATTCCTTTTGGCAACCTGCTTGGGCCGTTGATTGTCTGGCAGATCAAGAAGGACCTTGATCCGTTCGTCGATGCTCAGGGCAAGGAAGCGCTGAACTTCCAGATCAGCGTGGCCCTGGCCGCGCTGCTGTGTTTCCTGCTGATGGTGGTGGTGATCGGCTTTCCGCTGCTGGTGCTGGTCAGCATCGCGGCGCTGGTGCTGACGGTTATTGCCGGGATCAAGGCCAATGAAGGCCAGGCTTACCGTTATCCCTTTGCCTGGCGCTTGGTGAAATAAGCGTTGTGCAGATACAAGAAAACCGGCGAATAGCCGGTTTTTTTGTATCTGCTGATCAGGCTAGATGCTGAGCATCCAGTCGTAATCGACGATCAACGGCGCGTGCTGTGAGAAGCGCGGCTGACGCGGCAGGCGCGCACTGCGGATGCTGCGACGCATACCGGGGGTGAGCAGCTGATAGTCGAAGCGATAGCCGAGGTTGAGCAGTTCAGCCTGTTCGCTGTCCGGCCACCAGCTGAACTGGTCGCCTTCACGGCTGACTTCGCGCAGCGCATCGACATAGCCCATGGTTCCAATCACTTCATCCAGCCAGGCACGTTCTGGCGCTAGAAAACCGGGCGATTGCTGGCAGTCGCGCCAGTTCTTCACGTCGAGCTTCTGATGCGCCACGTAGAACGAGCCGCAATAGATGTACTCGCGGCGCTTGCGGCGCTGCTTGTCCAAATAATGGGTGAAGTCGTCCATAAACTTGAATTTCTGATTCAAGCTTTCATCACCCTGCTGCCCCGAAGGCATCAGCATGGTGGCAATACTTACTTTGTCGAAATCGGCCTGCAGGTAGCGCCCATAGCGATCGGCCATTTCAAAGCCGAGGCCGCTGATTACCGCCTTGGGTTGCAACCGCGAATACAGCGCCACGCCACCTTGGCTGGGCACTTCTGCATCGCAGGCATAGAGGAAATAGCCATCCAGTTGGAGGGCTTGGTCGTCCAGTTCAAAGGCGGAGGCGCGGGTGTCCTGCAGGCAGATGACGTCGGCATTCTGTGCTTGCAGCCAACTGAGCAAACCGCGCTCGACTGCCGCATGAATACCATTCACGTTCACACTGATGATCCGCATAAATGGCCCCCAAAATCACGTGCGTGTATGATACCCGAGCTCACCTCTATTAGCTAAATTACCTAGTAAATCCGTGCTGTCCGGGGCTTTTTAATGCAAGCGTATCAACGCGATTTCATCCGTTTTACCATCGAGCGTGGGGTTCTGCGCTTTGGTCAGTTCACCCTCAAATCCGGACGTATCAGTCCTTATTTCTTCAATGCCGGGCTGTTTGACAGCGGTTTGGCCCTGGCTCAGCTCGGGCGTTTCTATGCTGCGGCCGTGGTGGACAGCGGTATCGACTTCGATGTGTTGTTCGGCCCGGCCTACAAAGGTATTCCGCTGGCGGCGACCACCGCAGTGGCGCTGGCCGAGCATCATCAGCGCGATATGCCCTGGTGCTTCAACCGCAAGGAAGCCAAGGATCACGGCGAAGGCGGCACCCTGGTCGGCGCAGCGCTGGCCGGTCGGGTGCTGATCATCGATGACGTGATCACCGCCGGTACGGCGATTCGGGAAGTGATGCAGATCATTCAGGCGCAGGGCGCACAAGCGGCCGGTGTGCTGATCGCGCTGAACCGCCAGGAGCGCGGTAAGGGAGAGCTGTCGGCGATTCAGGAGGTCGAGCGCGACTACGGCATGCCGGTGGTGAGCATTGTGTCACTCGAACAGGTACTGGAATATCTGGCAGAGGATGCTGAACTCAAGCAGTATCTGCCAGCGGTAGAAGCCTACCGCGCGGAATACGGAATCTAACCTGTCGATAAGGTGCTGCATCGATGCATAGACCTGCCCTGACCTGCTGTTCGCTGTTGCTAGGCCTACTGCTGCCGGTTGTGGCGGGTGCGGCTGAGCTCTACCGCTACGTCGATGACAAGGGCACCACGGTGCTCAGCCGTCAGGGCGTGCCGCCGGAGCACATCAGCAAGGGTTATGAAGTGCTGAATGACCAGGGGCGAGTGATCCAGGTGATTCCGCCGGCTCCCAGCCCGGAGGAGATGAAGCGCATTCTCGCCGACAAGGCCCGCGCCAGCTCGGATGCACAGTTGCTGCGGCTGTACAGCACGCCGGAAGACGTGGAGCGGGCGCGCGAGCGCAAGCTGGCCGAACTGGATGGTCTGATTGGTGTGGCGCGCGGCAACTTGCAGTCGGTGCGCACGCAGCAGGCCAATCTGCAGAGCCAGGCCGCCGACCACGAGCGCGCCGGGCGTGCAGTGCCAGCGCATCTGCTGGCGCAGATCGATAACCAGAAAGCCGAACAAGTGCGCCTCAAGGGCGATATCCAGCGTTATCAGGCCGCGCGCAAAGAAGCTGACAGCAGCTTCAATGCCGACCGCGATCGGCTCAAGGAGCTGCTGGGCCGCAACCAGTAGCCTTATTGCTCGGGCGCGCAGCGTTCAAAGGCCAGAATTTTCTCCCTCAACCATGCCGGTAGCGGACTGCTGCTGCGGCTTGTGCTGTCCGCGTGCACGTAAATCACTTCGCCGGTGGTCAGCGCCTGCTCGCCGCACCAGATGCCTATGGCAAAGCTCAGGCTGGAGCGGCCCAGGCGGGCGACGCGAATGCCGATCTGCAACTGATCATCGAAGCGCGCGGGTGCTAGGTATTCCAGTACGGTCTTGATCGCGAAGAAATCACCGCCGTCGCGGCTCAGGTCATCAGGGTAGCGAATGCCCAGGGCGCGGAAGTATTCGGTGATGGCGACATCGGCATAGGTCAGGTAGTGACCGTTGAACACGATGCTCTGCGGGTCGACCTCGGCCCAGCGCACACGCAGGGTGTGGAAAAAGCTGAAGGTTTCGCGGGAAGGCGCGGTTGGCATGCGGTACACCTCTGGCTGGCAGTGGGATCACTGAGCTTCGGTGTTGCGGCGACCTGCTGCAAGGGTTGCAGCAGGCTATCAGGCGGCTGAATCAGCCAGGATTACCTGGCTGGTTCGCCTTGCAGGCAGGAGCTTAGTGGCGCTTGCGGTTGCAGATCAGGGTACCGACACCGCTGTCGGTGAAGATTTCCAGCAGCACCGCATTCGGCACGCGGCCGTCGATGATATGCGCGCTGGTGACGCCGCCTTGCACCGCTTCCAGAGCGCAGCGGATCTTCGGCAGCATGCCGCCGTAGATGGTGCCGTCGGCGATCAGGCTGTCGACCTGTTCGGTGGTCAGGCCAGTGAGCACCTGGCCTTGCTTGTCCATCAGACCGGCGATATTGGTCAGCAGCATCAGCTTTTCGGCTTTCAGTGCTTCAGCCACCTTGCCGGCCACCAGATCGGCGTTGATGTTGTAGGACTCGCCATCTGGGCCGACGCCAATTGGCGCGATTACCGGAATAAAGTCGCCCTTGACCAGCATATTCAGCAGGTCGGTGTTGACCCCGGTGACTTCGCCGACGTGGCCGATATCGATGATTTCTGGCTGGGTCATTTCCGGGGTCTGGCGGGTGACCTGAAGTTTCTTGGCGCGGATCAGCTGAGCGTCTTTGCCGGTCAGGCCAATGGCGCTGCCGCCGTGCTGGTTGATCAGGTTGACGATGCTCTTGTTGACCTGGCCGCCGAGAACCATTTCCACGACGTCCATGGTCGCGGTATCGGTGACGCGCATGCCATCGACGAAGTGGCTTTCGATGCTTAGGCGCTTGAGCAGATCACCGATCTGCGGACCGCCGCCGTGGACGACTACCGGGTTGATGCCGACCGCTTTCATCAACACGATGTCGCGGGCGAAGCCTTGCTTGAGCTCTTCGCTTTCCATGGCGTTGCCGCCGTATTTGATCACCAGCGTCTTGCCGACAAACCGGCGGATATACGGCAGCGCTTCGGACAGTACCTTGGCGACGTTGGTGGCGGCATCACGTTCGAGGGTCATGCAGGGCTCCAGTAGAAAATTCGCTAATCAATCAGAACGGCAGGTCGAGGTCAGGTACCGCGCTGTAGAGCTGGGCGCGAAACACTTCCTTGATTCGTTCGAGTTCCTGTTCGGTTTCCGCCTCGAAGCGCAGCACCAGCACCGGTGTGGTATTGGAGGCGCGCACCAGGCCCCAGCCTTTGGGGTAGTCGACGCGCACGCCATCGAGGTTGGTGATATTGCCTTCGCCCCATACGCCGTCGCGTTGCAGTCGTTCGATGATGCTGAACTTGCTCTGCTCAGTGACCTGGATATTGATTTCCGGGGTGGAGATATCGTTCGGGAAGGCGTTGAACACGTGGTCGGCGTCGCGGCGATCCTGGCTGAGGATTTCCAGCAGGCGCGCGGCGGCATAGATGCCGTCGTCGAAGCCGAACCAGCGCTCCTTGAAGAAGATATGCCCGCTCATTTCGCCAGCCAGCAGCGCGCCGGTTTCCTTCATCTTCTTCTTGATCAGCGAGTGGCCGGTTTTCCACATCACCGGGCGACCGCCGTAGCCGCTGATCAGTGGGGTCAGGCGCCGGGTGCATTTGACGTCGAAGATGATATCGGCACCAGGGTTGCGCGATACCACGTCCTTGGCGAACAGCATCAGCAAACGGTCCGGGTAGACGATGGCGCCGGTATTGGTCACCACGCCGACGCGGTCGCCGTCACCGTCGAAGGCCAGGCCGATATCGGCTTTCTCGCTTTTTACCTTGGCGATCAGGTCCACCAGGTTTTCCGGCTTGCCGGGGTCGGGGTGGTGATTAGGGAAGTTGCCGTCGACTTCGCAGTACAGCGGAATCACCGAGCAGCCCAGGGCTTCGATCAGTTGCGGGGCGATTACCCCGGCCACGCCGTTGCCGCAATCGACCACCACGCGCATGGGCTTGGCCATGGCGATGTCATCGCGGATCTGCTTGAAATAGCGCTCCAGCACATCGACCTGCTCAACCGTACCGACGCCGCTGGCCAAGTCGTTGTTGTCGATGCGCGCTTTCAGCGCCTGGATCTGTTCGTTGGCCAGGGTATCGCCAGCGATAACGATCTTGAAGCCGTTGTAGTCCTTCGGGTTGTGGCTGCCGGTGAGCATTACCGCGGATTTACCGGTGAGGATATGCCCGGCGTAATACACCACGGGCGTCGGCACCATGCCGACATCACTGACGCTACAGCCGCAATCGAGCAGGCCCTGGATCAGTTGTTGCGCCAGCTCCGGGCCGGACAGACGGCCGTCACGGCCGACTGCAATATTCGGTTCACCCTGGGCCAGGCTCTGTGAGCCGATGGCGCGGCCGATCCAGTAGGCAGTTTCGCCATTTAGGGTGCGACCGACTACGCCGCGAATATCGTAGGCGCGGAAGATATCCGCTGGCAGCTTGGGCGGTTTCGCCTGCACGGGTGCCGGCGCTGGCTCATCGAGGCCGAGCAGGTCCTGGTCTTCGTCGAGAATATCGATGTCGAGGATATCGGTGTCCTGGAATAGCGGGTCGACCATAGCGCTGGTGGGCTTTTGCATGGCGGCGGGTCCTGGATTGGTTGTACCTGTGCCAGCGGCTAGCGCGACAGCAGGTTCAGTCGCGCGGCGCGGCATGCGTGCGAGGTTCTGCGCGAGGATATCCAAGGCCGGCAGAGTCAAGCTGAAGGCTTTGACGGCCTTGCCGGCGGACAGTTCCTTGAGCATCTGCCCCAGCTGCAGCACGTCGGCGCGCAGATGGCGTTGCAGGCTGCTCTGCACCAGATAGAGACCGGTAATGGCGCCAGCCAGGGCCAGCAACCCGGCGATGGCCAGCAGCAGCGGCGAGAACACCGAGTTGGTCAGCGACGGGCCGGGGGTGAAGCTGACGGTCCAGTTGGGATTGCCGGTGCTGAATGCCTGTGCGGTGCCTTCAGCCTGGCCGCGTTGGGCAAGTACCTGGGCGGCGGTGTTGTTGAACTGCTGGATCAGCTGGATCTGGCCGATCTCTGCGGGCATCACCGGCAGGGTGGCCAGCAGGCGCTCAAGGTCGACGACCAGCAGCAGGGTGCCATGCAGCGGTTCGCCTTCGCTCAGACGCAGCGGTGCTGCGCTGTAGACCAGCCAGCGTTGGCCCACTTTGTAGGCCTCCGGTGCCGGCGTCTGGCCGTTTTCTGCGCGGCGCAGCATGTCCAGCGCGGCAAAGTTCATCGGCGCGGCGCGGCCCATGTCCTGTACAGCCTGGGCACGAGCGTTGAGGTGCACGTCGACCACTGCATGCCAGTAGCTGAGGTTGCGCTCGGCGGCGCGGATCTGGTTGATGTCCTGGCTTTGCAGGGCCTGCAGCAGCTGCGGGTTGCGCGCGGCTGCCTGGGTGTCGGCGCTCAGTTGTTGCAGGGCTTTCTGCAGCACGGTCGCCTGACCGCCGCCCCAGGCTTGGCTGAGTTGCCGCAGCTGTTGTTGGTGGGCGCTGTTGAGCGGGCCGAACCAGAGCAGTGCGCCGGCCAGAATGATGCCGACAACAGCCGCCAGCACCCCGGGCAACAGGGTGTTGAGGCTGTTCTTGGCCGCTTTGGGTTCGGCGGGGGTACTGGTCAGCTGGGCGCTGGGGGTTACCCCGTCAGCGTCCTTGGCAGTGCGCTTGAAGAGTTTCATGCAGCGCCTCCTCGGCAATTCATCCTGGAATTAAGTTACGGCGATCAATGGCTACCGGAGTGGCCGAAGCCGCCTGCGCCGCGCTGGCTCTCATCGAACTGTTCGACCAGCTCGAAATGGGCCTGAACCACCGGTACCAGAATCAGTTGCGCGATACGTTCACCGATGGCGATGGTGAACGGCGTCTGCCCACGGTTCCAGCAGGACACCATCAACTCGCCCTGGTAGTCCGAGTCGATCAGGCCAACCAGATTGCCGAGGACGATGCCATGTTTATGGCCCAGGCCTGAGCGCGGCAGGATCATCGCGGCGAGGCCAGGGTCGCCGATGTAGATCGACAGACCGGTGGGGATCAGCACGGTTTGCCCGGGTTCCAGCACCAGCTCCTGTTTCAGCATGGCGCGCAGGTCGAGGCCGGCGGAGCCTGGGGTGGCGTAATGCGGCAGGGGGAATTCGCTGCCCAGGCGCGGGTCGAGGATCTTGGCTTGTAAGGCGTGCATATCAGGCTCTTTGCTCAATAAGTGAGGGCATCAGCTGCGGGCCAGGCGGTCGGCAATAAAGCTCACCAGTTGGCGGGCAATCTTGCTTTTGCTGGTCTGGGCAAAGCTGCTCTGCTGAAGCTCACGGTCGATGATGGTGATGGCGTTCTCTTCGCTGTTGAAGCCGATGCTGGGGTTGGCCACGTCATTGGCGACAATCAGGTCGAGATTCTTGTCGCGCAGTTTGCGCGATGCGTACTCCAGCAGATTCTCCGTCTCGGCAGCAAAGCCGACGCTGAACGGCCGATCACTGCGCCCCGCCAGGGTGGCGAGAATATCCGGGTTACGGACCATTTGCAGGAGCAGGCCGTCGCCGCTGGTGGGATCTTTTTTCAATTTGTGCTGGGCGACCACTTCCGGGCGGTAATCGGCCACCGCGGCGGCGGCGATCAGCAGGTCGCAGGGCATCGCGGCCTCACAGGCGGCGAGCATATCGCGGGCGCTGGTGACGTTGATGCGGGTGACGCGCTCGGGCGTGGGCAGGTGCACCGGGCCGCTGATCAGTGTGACCTTGGCGCCGGCTTCGGCGGCCGCTTCGGCGAGGGCAAAGCCCATCTTGCCGGAGCTGTGGTTGGTGATGTAACGCACCGGGTCGATGTTTTCCTGGGTCGGCCCTGCGGTAATCAGCACATGTTTGCCAGTCAGCGCCTGGTGCTGGAAGCAGTCGGCGGCGCATTGCACCAGCTGTTCGGCTTCGAGCATGCGGCCCAGGCCGACATCGCCGCAGGCCTGGCTGCCGGCGGCTGGGCCGAACAGATGAAGGCCGCGTTGGGTCAGCAGCTGGGCATTGGCCTGAGTGGCCGGGTCGCGCCACATTGCCTGGTTCATTGCCGGTGCGAGAGCGACGGTGGCGTCGGTGGCCAGCACCAGTGTAGTCAGCAGGTCATCGGCTACGCCCTGGGCCAGACGCGCCATCAGGTCGGCAGTGGCCGGGGCAATCAATACCAGATCGGCCCAGCGCGCCAGTTCGATATGGCCCATGGCGGCTTCGGCTTCGGGGTCGAGCAGATCAAGGTGTACCGGATGTCCGGAGAGCGCTTGCAGGGTCAGCGGGGTGATGAATTCACGACCGCCTTTGGTCATGACCACGCGCACGTCGGCGTCCTGGTCCTTGAGTCGGCGAATCAGCTCGGCACTTTTATACGCGGCAATACCGCCGCCCACGCCAACAATGATGCGTTTCCGATACAGCCGCTGCATAGGCCTGCCTTTGATAAAGATGGATATACACCGCGACGCCGACACCTCCCCAGGCCAGGCGCCGCGCAAAAGTTGGGCTACGATAGCACAGAGCCTGCAGCGGAGTAGCACTGCCAAGCGCTTGCCAGGCTTGGCTTTGCGGCACTCGGGCGCGGCGGTTTGCCGCGCCTGGTAACACACAAGGAGGTGTGATGAGTATTCGTGATTGGCCTGCGGCAGAGCGTCCGCGGGAAAAGCTGCTGGCGCAGGGTGCAGGCACTCTGACTGATGCAGAGTTGCTGGCGATTTTTCTGCGTACAGGTGTAGCCGGGCAGAGTGCGGTGGACCTGGCGCGCCATCTATTGGGCGACTTCGGCAGTCTGCGGGCCTTGCTGCAGGCGGATTTGCCGTCGTTCAGTCAGCGTTTAGGCCTGGGGCCGGCCAAGTTTGCCCAGCTGCAGGCGGTGCTGGAGATGGCGCGGCGGCATCTGGCCGAGCAATTGCGCCGCGATTCAGCGCTGGAAAGCCCGCAGGCCGTGCGCGATTACCTGAAAGCGCTGCTACGCCACGAGCCGCATGAGGTGTTTGGCTGCCTGTTTCTCGATGCCAAACACCGTGTGCTGGCGTTTGAGGCGCTGTTTCACGGCTCCATCGACAGTGCCAGCGTTTATCCCAGGCAGGTGGTCAAGCGCGCGCTTGCACATAACGCGGCGGCGCTGATTCTGACCCCCCATCCATCCGGCGTCGTCGAGCCCAGTCAGGCGGATCGGGTGCTGACCCGTCGCCTGAAAGAGGCGCTGGAGCTGGTGGATGTGCGCGTACTCGACCACTTTATCGTCGGCGACGGTGAGCCGCTGTCTATGGCCGAGTACGGTTGGCTCTAAGGCGCCAGTCGCACTTTGGAAAAGTCCTGGCGACCGAACGGGCTGACCTGATAACCCTCGACCTGTTTGCGCGTCAACGCATAGGCGGTCGGGTGGGCCAGTGGTAGCCAGAGCGCCTGCTGCTGGATGATCTGCTGTGCCTCTTTATATATCTGGCTGCGCTGAGTCTGGTCGCCGGTGCTTTTACCATCGGCGATCAGCTTGTCCAGCGTCGGGTCGCAATAGCGGGCGAAGTTCAGCCCGGACTCGAGCGAGGCGCAGGCAAATTGCGGAGTGAGGAAGTTGTCCGGATCGCCGTTGTCGCCGGCCCAGCCCATAAACAGCAGGTCGTGCTCGCCGGCTTTGGCGCGGCGAATCAGCTCACCCCATTCGATTACGCGGATTTCCGCCTTGATGCCGACCTTGGCGAGGTCCGCCTGCAGGAGCTGTGCGCCCAGGCTCGGGTTGGGGTTGAGCACGCTGCCGGTAGGGCGGGTCCAGATGGTTGTGCTGAAGCCATCGGCCAGGCCGGCCTGTTTGAGCAATTCGCGGGCTTTCTGCGGGTTATGCGGGTAGCCGGGCAGTTCGCTGGCGTAGCTCCAGGTATTCGGCGGGTAGGGGCCATTGGCGGCTTCAGCGCTGTTTTCGAACACCGCCTTGAGGTAGCTGGCCTTGTCAAAAGCCAGGTTGATCGCCTGGCGTACGACAGGCTGGTCCAGCGGCGGGTGCTGACTGTTGATGCCGACGAAGGCGGTCATAAAGGCAGCGGTATGCGCGCTCTGTAGATTGCTATCGCCGCTGATGGACTGCACGTCCTGCGGTTTCGGTGACAGGGCGATATGGCACTCGCCGCGGCGCAGTTTCTGCAGGCGCACGTTGGCGTCGGGGGTGATGGCGAACACCAGGTTGTCCACCGCAGGCTTGCCGGCGAAATAGCTTGGGTTGGCGCTGTAACGCACGCTGGCGTCTTTCTGGAAGCGCTTGAAGACAAATGGCCCGCTGCCAATCGGCTGGCTGTTGAGCGCTTCCGGAGTGCCGGCCGTCAGCAGTTGCGCGGCGTATTCGGCGGAATAAATAGAAGCGAAGCCCATGCTCAGGGTGGCGAGGAAGGTCGCATCCGGGCGGTTAAGGCTAAAGCGCAGGCTGTGTTCGCCGGTCTTGTCGATGCTTTTGATCAGGCTGGGCAGCTGCATCGACTGGGCGTGTGGATAACCACTGGGGGCGACCTTGTGCCACGGGTGCGCCGGATCGAGCATGCGCTGAAAGCTGAACAGCACGTCATCGGCATTCAGCGGGCGGCTGGGGGTGAAATACTCGGTTTGGTGAAAGCTCACATCCGCGCGCAGGGTGAAGCTGTAACTTAGGCCGTCCGGGCTGACCTTCCAGGCCTGCGCCAGGCTTGGCTTTAGCGTGCCGCTGAGCGCATCAAAATCCACCAGGCGGTTCATCAGTACGTCGGCCGACGCGTTGGTAGTGGTCAGCGAGTTGTACTGCACCACGTCGAAACCATCCGGGCTGGCCTCCGTGCAGACGCTGAGCGTGCTGGCCTGGACCAGGGCGGGAGCCAGTAGCGGGGCGAGCAGCAGCGGTAGGGTGGCAAGGCGCATGGCAAACTCCTGAAAAGGTAGGCGCGCGGGCGAGGGTCTTACCCTAGGCCATTATCCGGCGGCAGGGCAATCAGTCTTGGCGACGAGCGGTCGATCTGCGCTGTTGCCGTTGCGGGCTGGCCTGGGCGCCGGAATTGCGGGTTGGTCTTTGCCTGGTAAAGTACGTTTAACCTTGTTGCACTGGGGTCTTTCTGGTATAAAGCAGCGCTCTTTTGTAGGGGCCCGGTTCTTGCGCTTTCAGGTACGGCCGGTAAGACCCTCGAGATACGCGGCGCTGCGCGCCAAGATTGAATATTAGCGGCCAACCCATGCCGGGTTGGGCATGTGGTTTTAGAGGGCTGAGGCATGTCGAGAGTCTGTCAAGTTACCGGTAAGGGTCCGGTAACCGGGAATAACATTTCCCACGCAAACAACAAAACCCGTCGTCGTTTCCTGCCGAACCTGCAGCATCACCGCTTCTGGGTCGAGTCTGAGAACCGTTTCGTGCGTCTGCGCGTTTCCGCCAAAGGCATGCGTTGCATCGACAAGCGTGGTATTGACGTCGTTCTGTCCGAGCTGCGCGCTCGCGGCGAAAAGGTTTAAGGAGAAAGTCATGCGTGAATTGATCCGTTTGATCTCGAGTGCCGGTACTGGTCACTTCTACACTACCGACAAAAACAAGCGCACCACTCCGGACAAAATCGAAATTAAAAAATTCGATCCGGTTGTGCGTAAGCACGTGATGTACAAGGAAGGCAAGATCAAGTAATTGATCTGTCTCCTTGCCGAAAAAGCCCGCTTTTATAGCGGGCTTTTTCTTGCCTGCGATTTGGCGTGGTAAACCCTGGGCGATAAAAAATGGCCGGGAGCCATTTTTAACGGTGCGTAGCAACGGCCCGTAGGGTGGCCGCCAGGGATGGCAGGCAATAAAAAGCCCGCGCAAGGCGGGCGAAGGGGTGACGCATGAATAGCTATCAGTTGCTGGCTTGCTCGAAGATCACATAGACCTTGCGGCACGGCTCCAGCACTTCCCAGGTGCCGGAGAAGCCGGCTGGGATGACGAAACGGTCGCCCGCGCGCAGGGTCTTGGCATTGCCGTCCTTGTCGCGCAGCACCGAGACGCCTTGCAGAATCTCGCAGTACTCGTGTTCGGTGTAGTTGATGGTCCAGTGGCCGACGCCGCCTTCCCAGATTCCCGTATTGAATTGACCGCACGGGCTACCGTAGTGGTTGCGCACACTTTGCTCGGGGTCGCCCTTGAGCACTTTCTCTGCAGCCGGACGGTAATGTTCGGGCGCGGTAGTGGCGGTGGCGAAGTCGACGATCTTTTCGATATTCATAAGCATGTCCGGTAGGGATTGAGCGCCTGTTAAGGCCAGACTTGTTGTCGGTTGGGTGGCGATTTCGGCAGTCTATGTTTAATAAAGCACACATAACAAGGCGGGTTTGCCAGTTTTTGTAAAAAATATTGGAAGTGTGCAGGCCTCTGGTTTAGTGTTGCCGGCAGGATTGGGTGAGCAGGTTCTTGCGGCCCCCCATGCAGAATAATTGACAGCGCAGCGACCATCAGCGGCGCTTTACTAGCGATAGAGGATGTAGCAATGACTAGCCTGACTCGTGCCGACTGGGAGCAGCGCGCCAACAACCTGAAGATCGAAGGCCGTGCCTTTGTTCATGGCGAGTACCGCGCCGCTGTCTCCGGGGCCACTTTCGAGTGCATCAGCCCGGTTGACGGTCGCTTGCTCGGCCTGGTGGCCAGCTGTGATCTGGCCGATGCCGAGCTGGCTGTGGCGGATGCCCGCGCCACCTTCGAATCCGGCGTCTGGTCGCGCATGGCCCCGGCGCAGCGCAAGCGCGTGATGATTCGCTTTGCCGACCTGATGGATCAGCATGCTGAAGAGCTGGCACTGCTGGAAACCCTCGACATGGGCAAACCAATCAGCGACGCCCTGGGTGTCGACGTGCCGGGTGCCTCGCGGGCGATTCGCTGGAGCGGCGAAGCGGTCGACAAAATCTATGACGAAGTGGCCGCCACCCCGCACGACGAGCTGGGCCTGGTTACCCGCGAGCCGGTTGGCGTGGTTGCGGCCATTGTGCCGTGGAACTTCCCGATGATCATGACCGCCTGGAAGCTCGGCCCGGCCCTGGCCACCGGCAACTCGGTGATCGTCAAACCGTCCGAGAAATCGCCGCTGACTGCTTTGCGCATGGCGCAGCTGGCGCTGGACGCCGGCATCCCGGCTGGCGTGCTCAACGTGCTGCCAGGCTACGGTCATACCGTCGGCAAGGCGCTGGCGCTGCATATGGATGTCGACACCCTGGTGTTCACCGGTTCGACCAAGATTGCCAAGCAGCTGATGATCTATGCCGGCGAATCCAACATGAAGCGCGTCTGGCTGGAAGCGGGCGGCAAGAGCGCGAATATCGTCTTCGCCGATGCGCCTGACCTCAAGGCAGCGGCCGAGGCTGCTGCGGCCGCGATCTGCTTCAACCAGGGCGAGATGTGCACCGCCGGCTCGCGCCTGCTGGTGGAGCGTTCGATCAAAGACACCTTCATGCCCATGGTCCTGGAAGCCATGCAGGACTGGAAAGCCGGCCACGCCCTGGACCCTGACACCAAGGTCGGCGCACTGGTCGACGCTGGCCACCTGAATGCGGTGCTCGGCTATATCGACGCTGGCCACAAGGATCAGGCCAAGCTGCTCTGCGGTGGCAAGCGCACCCTGGAAGAAACCGGCGGCCAGTACGTTGAGCCGACCATCTTCGATGACGCGCACAACGCCATGCGCATTGCTCAGGAAGAGATCTTCGGCCCAGTGCTGACGGTTATTGCTTTCGACAGCACCGAAGAAGCGATTCAGATCGCCAACGACAGCATCTACGGCCTGGCTGCAGCCATCTGGACCAGCAACCTGTCCAAGGCGCACCTGGCAGCCAAGGCCCTGCGCGTTGGCAGCATGTGGGTCAACCAGTATGACGGCGGCGACATGACCGCGCCGTTCGGTGGCTTTAAGCAGTCCGGTAACGGCCGCGATAAGTCGCTGCATGCCTTCGACAAGTACACCGAGATCAAAGCCACTTGGATCAAGCTGTAAGTACGCAGGACGATCTTCTGGTCGTCGGCCATACGGCGTTGCGTCCTCGCTTTTAATGCTCACGTACTGCAGTACGCTGCGCTTAAAAGCTGCGGGGCGCCTTGTCTCGCCTTAGCCCAGAAGATCTTTTCCGGGGCGCAATCCGGTCGAGGCAAGGCTGGGTAGAATTGCGATAAAGGTCCGCCCTCCGGGGCCGGCTCGAAAAGGGCCACACCTGCGGCCGGGTTCCTATGGAGCCCGGCCGTTTTGCATCTGCGTAGCGGGTGTCGAGCGAGCCAGGGAATGGAGTGAGAAAAATGAACTGGATGACCTATTTCGCCGTCAGCGCGGCGGTGGTGATCGTTGGCTTGGCGCTGGGTGTGACGTTGCCGCTGGTGTCGTTTCGCCTTGAGTCCTGGGGTTATGGCCCCTTTGCCATTGGCGTGATGGCGGGCATGCCGGCCGTTGGCGTGCTGCTCGGCGCGCGGCTGACCGGGCACTTGGCTGGCTGGTTCGGCACACCGCAGACCCTGCGTCTGTGCCTACTGGCCAGTGCTGCGTCGGTTGCGCTGCTGAGCGTGATGCCGAGTTATCCGCTGTGGCTGCTGCTGCGCTTACTGATTGGCATCTCCTTGACGGTGGTGTTTGTGCTCGGCGAAAGCTGGATCAATCAGCTGGTCGAGGACCGTCTGCGTGGTCGTCTGGTGGCGTTGTACGGCACCGGTTTTGCGCTCAGTCAGCTGTGTGGGCCGCTGCTGCTGACCCTGTTGGGTACGGAAAGTGACCGCGGCTTCTGGTTCTCTGCCGCGCTGCTGGTGGGCGGTAGCCTGCTGTTGTTGGGTCGCGATGGAGCGCCTAAGGTCAATGCGCAGAGTGCGTCTGGGCGCGGCATTCTGGCGTTCTGCCGCACTTCGCCGGCAATTGCCTGGGCGGTGGTGCTCTTTGCTGCGTTCGAGGCGATGGTGCTGACGCTGTTGCCGGTGTACCTGGTGCGTGAGGGCTTTGCCCAGCAGATGGCCTTGATCATGGTCAGTGCGGTGGTGGTTGGCGATGCTGCGCTGCAGCTGCCGATTGGCTGGATGGCCGACCGTGTGCCGCGGCAAACGCTATTCCGCTGCTGCGGGGTGGTGCTGCTGCTGTCGAGCCTGAGCATTCCGTCATTGCTGCACACGCCGCTGATCTGGGCGGTGCTGGTGTTGTTCGGCGCCAGTGCGGGCGGCCTGTACACCCTGTCGCTGATTCTGGTGGGCCAGCGTTACCGCGACGATGCGCTGGTGCGCGCCAATTCGCATATCGCCCTGCTCTGGGGAGCAGGTTGTTTGCTCGGGCCGCTGTCGACCGGCGCCGCCAGTCAGTGGGTCAGCGGCCATGCTTTGCCAATACTGATGGCGATTGGCGCCGCGGTGTTCGTCTGGTTGGCGTTTCAGCGTGGTGCGTTCACTGAGGAAGCGACGGTCAAGGCCTGAGAGCCGTTCGGCAGGGCCCGTGGCGCAGCCGGCAATTGCCGGCTAGCGTTGCTGGCAGGAGCGGCCGCCGGTGGCCTGCGCCAGGGCAGGAGGCAGGTTATGCGCAGTGTTATCGGTTTGTGCCTGAGCGTGGTCTGGGCCCTGAGTGTGCAGGCCGCTGACCTGCCCGGCAGCGGCGATCACCCACTGATTCCGCGCTATGAGGGCGCGGAGATCATCAGTTATGCCACCCAGGCGTTTACCGATAAGGCCTTTTTGCGTGCTCCGGCCAAGGTCTATGGCGGCCTGGCGAAAAATGCCGAGGCGACCCTGGTGCTGGAGGGCAAGCTGACCCAGTTGACCTACCGCGCGCCTGCAGAGCGCACGCCTCTGGAGGTGCAGCGCAACTACCAGCAAGCCCTGCAGGACGCTGGATTCGAGCTGCTGTTCGCCTGTGAGCGAGAGCAATGCGGCGGGCGCAATTTCAACCATGCGGTGACCACCACTGCGCCCTTTCGTGAATACCATCAGCAGCAGCGCTACCTGTTTGCCAAGCTGGCGCGCCCGCAAGGCGATGTTTACGCCGCGCTCTATGTGGTGCTGAACCAGGCGGGTGGCGGGCCTAACAAGGGCCGCAGCATGGTCCAGCTCGAGGTGCTCGAGCTACAAGCCATGGAGCAGCGCATGGTAGTGGTCGAGGCGCCGGCCATGCAGGCGGATATCGACGTCAAGGGCAAAGTGGCCTTGTACGGGATCTTCTTTGATTTCGATCAGGCCAGCATGCGCGCCGATTCCGCCGTGCAGCTGGAGGAAATCGCCAAACTGCTCAAGGCCAGTCCGGCGCTCAAGGTGCTGGTGGTCGGTCACAGCGACGCCAAGGGCGCGCTGGACTACAACCGCGAGCTGTCGCAGCGGCGCGCGCAGTCCATCGTCAAGGCGCTGGCCGAGCAGCATGGTATTGCTGGCGAACGCCTGACGGCCGTGGGCGTAGGCATGGCGGCGCCGTTGGCCAGCAATCGCAGCGAGGAGGGTCGTGCGCTTAATCGTCGGGTCGAGTTGGTTGAGCTGCCTGAATAGCGTGCTCAGTTCTCTCCAGGCGCTAGTTGCTGCTCAGCCAGTAGTGCGGCCACGCATTCGCCGGTCTGGCGAATCGCCTGCTCAAGCTCCGGGGTGGGTTTGCCGGCGTAGTTGATGCGCAGGCAATTGCGGTATTTGCCAGCTGCGGAAAAGATGCTGCCGGGGGCTATCTGGATCGCGTGTTGCAGCAGCTCGCGGTTCAGGCGCTGGCTGTCGAAGCCTGTCGGCAGTTCAATCCACAGCATAAAGCTGCCCTGCGGCCGGCTGACCCGCGTGCCGGCGGGGAAATAGCGGCTGACCCAATCGATCATCAGGTCGCGTCCGCGCTGGTACTGCGCGCGCATGCGCCGTAGATGCGGCTCGTAGTGGCCGGCTTCTAGGTATTCGGTTATGGCCAATTGGGGCAGTTGGGCCGTGCTGCCGGTGCCCATGTATTTCATGTGCAGCACGCGATCCAGGTAGCGGCCGGGGGCTATCCAGCCGATGCGCAGGCCGGGCGCCAGGGTCTTGGAAAACGAACTGCAGAGCAGCACGCGGCCATCCTCGTCGTAGGATTTGATGCTGCGTGGGCGTGGGTAGCTGTAGGCCAGGTCGCCGTAAACGTCATCTTCGATAATCGCCACGTCATAGCGCTGCGCCAGGGCGAGGAGGGCGCGCTTGTTGGCCTCGGGCATGATGTAGCCCTGCGGGTTGTTGCAGGTCGGGGTCAGCTGAATGGCCTTGATCGGCCATTGCTCGAGGGCCAGCTCCAGGGCTTCCAGGCTGATCCCGGTAATCGGGTCGGTGGGCAGCTCCAGGGCTTTCATGCCGAAGCCTTTGAGCGCCTGCATCACGCCGTGAAAGCTGGGTGAGTCGACTGCAACGATATCGCCCGGCTCGCATACTGCACGAATCGCCGCCGACAGCGCCTCGTGGCAACCGGTGGTGACGATGATTTCCTCGGGCGATAGGCTGCAGCCGGAGTCGAGCATCAGCCGCGAAATCTGCTCACGCATGCCCAGGTGGCCGTAAATGCAGCCGTAGGTCAGGCTGCTGGCGTCCTGGCGGCGGCTCAGGCGTGATAGTGAACGTAGCAGCGGTTTCAGCGTCGGGCTGTCGATATCCGGTCGGCCACGGCCGAGTTGCAGCAGGCCTTCCTGCCCCGGCGGTCGGCTGATCAGTTCCAGCACCTGATCCCACTGCGAGACATCCACCGGGCGCTGGGCCATGCGGCTGACCATCGGCAGCGCCGGCTGGCGGCGCGCCTGGGGCACAAAGTAGCCGGACTTGGGCTTGGGTGTGGCCAGGCCCTGGTCTTCCAGGTGGCGATAGGCTTGCTGCACCGTGCTCAAGCTGACGCCATGTTCCAGGCTGAGGGCGCGCACGGAGGGTAGGCGATCACCGGGACGATACAGGCCCTGCTCGATGCGGGTGCCGAGCAGTTCGGCCAGATTGATATAGAGCGTCATAACAGTTGCCTCGCAATTGCTCTGTGTGGTGCGCAAAGCCAGTACAGATCGACGATAAATCCACCATTCAGAGCTTATTCTCTGAAATCTGTATGTATTTAAAAGTGCATTTTTGCATCTGTCATGCTTTTTCCGTCTCGCTCATCATGATCTCCCATCAGGCTTACGGGCAGGAGCAGGCGATGAACGGTTTAAGTGATGTCAGGCTGAGCATGAAAGCAGACGAATTGCAGCAGGAGTCCGCTGTCGGGCATCTGTATGCTCGTCCGGGTGCGGTTAAACCAGCTGTACGCCGCAGGAGCGCATTCTGGCTGCGCCTGACAACCCGCCGGGCGTTGCTGACGCTGACCGATGAGCAGCTCAAGGATATTGGCCTGAGCCGCGAACAGGCCCGGCGCGAGGTGTTTCTGCCGTTCTGGAAGCTGTGAGGGCGTGCGCAAAACGTTCAGAATCTGCTTAGGATCTCGCGAGCTAGAGTCCTGCAAGGCAAAAACAGGCGAGAAACGCAGCGCAGCGGAGTAACAGCCAACGGCTGGCCCGCAGGGTGAGCGCAGCGAATCAAGCGGAGTGTACGAGCTGTACATGAGCATTACTCGTATCACTCGCCCTTCGGGTCGCGCTGAAGCACGTTAGCCGCAAGCGGCTTTCCGAGCCTGTTTTTAACGCAGTAGGACCGACGCGCAGCAGATCATAAGCAGGTTCTCAGACCAGCTCTTTCATCCGATGCCACAGCATGCCCAGGGCGAGCAGCGGCGAGCGCAGGTGTTTGCCGCCGGGGAAGGTCATGTGCGGCACCTTGGCGAACAGGTCGAAACCGCTGCTGGCCTGGCCGGCGATGGCCTCGCCGAGCAGCTTGCCGGCCAGGTGCGTGGCGTTGACGCCGTGGCCCGAGTAGGCCTGGGCGTAATACACGTTGGGCTGTTCCTTGAGGCGGCCGATCTGCGGCAGGCGGTTGGCGCCGATGCCGATCATGCCGCCCCACTGGTAGTCGATCTTCACGTCTTTCAGGTGCGGGAAGACTTCCAGCATTTTCGGCCGCATATAGCCGGCGATGTCTGCAGGATCGCGACCTGAATAGTGGCAGGCACCGCCGAACAACAGACGTCGATCGGCAGACAGGCGGTAATAATCCAGGGCCACGCGCTGGTCGCACAGCGCCATATTCTGCGGAATGATCGCCCGCGCTTCGGCTTCGGACAGCGGCTCGGTGGCGATCACATAGCTGCCGGCGGGCAACACCTTGCCGCCCAGGTTGCTGTTCAGGCCATTCAGATAAGCGTTGCAGCCGAGCACCAGGGTGGTCGCGCGCACCACGCCTTGAGCGGTGTGCACCTTGACCTCGCTGCCGTAGTCGATGCGCGTCACTGCCGAGTTCTCGAACAGCTGCACGCCCAGGCTCTGCGCCGCGGCAGCCTCGCCGAGGGCCAGGTTGAGCGGGTGCAGGTGGCCGGAACCCATGTCGATCATGCCGCCGACATAGCGGTTGGAGCCGACCACTTCATGCATCTGCTCCGGTTGCAGCAGGCGCATTTCATGGCGGTAACCCAGCTGCTTGAGCTCGGCCATGTCTTCGGCGAAGTCGGCGAGGTGACTGGGCTTGTTGGCCAGGTCGCAGTAGCCCCAGGTCAGGTCGCAGTCGATATTGAACTGCTCGATACGCTGGCGGACGATTTCCACCGCTTCCAAGCCCATCAGTTTCAGCTCGCGCACGCCTTGCGCGCCAATCACCGATTCGAACTGCTCCACGCCATGGCCGACGCCGCGAATCAGCTGGCCGCCGTTGCGCCCGCTGGCGCCCCAGCCGATCTTGTGCGCTTCCAGCAGCACCACCGAAAGGCCTTTCTGCGCCAGTTCGATGGCGGTGTTAAGGCCGGAAAAGCCGCCGCCGACGATACACACATCGGTGCGCAACTCACCGCCCAGGGCGGGGTAGTCGAGCTGGCGATTGGCGCTGGCGGCGTAATAGGAGTTGGCGTGCTGGCTGTTGTGAACCGGCTGGTGAACGCGGGCGTTCATGTGTGGAATCCTGATTATTGTGTTTGGAAAATTTTACGAAGCATAAGCGTGGGATTTGCCAAACGCCAAGAGGCAATCGCGAAATAAGCGGATTTTCGTCGGCTGGCTCGCGCAACCACCGCGATCCAGCCCGCTGCGCGGTTACTATGCCGGCCTGTGTTTCAGGATCACGCCCATGAGTTGCACCAGCCGCAAGATCGACCAGCTGCGTTTGCAGATTCCCAGTTTCGCCTGCGTGCCGGGCTGCCACGATTGCTGTGGCCCGGTCACGGCTTCATCCGAGGAGATGTCGCGGCTGCCGGTGAAAAGCGATGCCGAGCATGACGCGGCGCTAGCCGAGTACAACTGCGTACACCTAGGGCCACAAGGGTGCACGGTGTATGAGCAGCGCCCGCTGATCTGCCGCCTGTTTGGCACCACGCCAAGCTTGCCCTGCCCGCGCGGTCAGGGGCCGGAGCAGATGATCGAGCCTGCAGTGGAAAAGCAGGTGCATCAGCTGATTGCTACCACGCGCCAGGTACTGGTCTAGTCGGCAATCGGCAGACTCAGGCTCTCTTTCACTTCTTCCATGACGATATAGCTCTTCGACTCGCGCACGTGTGGCAGCTTGAGCAGGATGTCGCCGAGCAGCTTGCGGTAGCTGGCCATTTCGTTGATCCGCGCCTTCACCAGGTAGTCGAAGTCGCCAGACACCAAGTGGCATTCGAGTACGTGCGGCAGTTTCAGTACCGCGCGGCGGAACTCCTCGAAGGTATCGCCGGACTTGTAGTCCAGGCTGATCTCGACAAATACCAACAGGCTGGCCTTGAGCTGCTGCGGATTGAGCCGCGCGTGGTAGCCCATGATGATCCCTTCGCGCTCCAGGCGGCGTACGCGCTCGGTGCAGGGGGTGGTCGACAGGCCGACCCGCTCGCCCAACTCGGTAAAGCTGATACGGCCGTCTTCCTGCAGGATGCGCAGGATGTTGCGGTCGATCTTGTCCAGTTCGCGGCGGCTTTGATGCTGGGTGCGCATGGTGGATACCCCTCTACAGAAGGCGATATTGCCAAGAATTGTCGCCAAATATAGCTATTTATATAGTGAAAAGCACTGCTGATCTCTTCCTATACTGCGCTCAATTGTGATCTCAAGAATTATCCGTCGCGCATTGTCGCGGCGAGGAGAGCGGCATGCGGGTTCTGGTTCTCGGTAGCGGTGTGATTGGTACAGCCAGTGCGTATTACCTGGCGCGTCAGGGCTTTGAAGTGGTGGTGGTCGACCGGCAGCACGCCCCGGCCATGGAAACCAGCTTCGCCAACGCCGGCCAGGTGTCGCCGGGCTACGCCTCACCGTGGGCGGCGCCGGGTGTGCCGCTGAAAGCGATCAAGTGGCTGCTGCAAAAGCACGCGCCGCTGGCAATCAAGGCCACCGCCGATATCGACCAATACCTGTGGATGGCGCAGATGCTGCGCAACTGCACCGCCAGCCGTTACGCGGTGAACAAGGAGCGCATGGTGCGCCTGTCCGAGTACAGCCGCGACTGCCTCGACGAGCTGCGTGCGGAGACCGGCATCGCCTATGAAGGCCGCAGCCTGGGCACCACCCAGCTGTTCCGCACCCAGGCGCAACTGGACAACGCCGCCAAGGACATCGCGGTACTCAAACAGTCCGGCGTGCCTTATGAGCTGCTCGACCGCGCCGGCATCGCCCGCGTTGAGCCGGCCCTGGCTGCGGTCACAGACAAACTGGCTGGCGCCTTGCGTCTGCCAAATGACCAGACCGGCGATTGCCAGCTGTTCACCAGCAAACTGGCCGAGATGGCCAAGGCGCTGGGGGTGGAATTCCGCTTCGGCCAGAACATCCAGCGCATCGACGCCGTGGGCGACCGGGTCAATGGCGTGTGGATCGATGGCAAGCTGGAAACCGCCGACCGCTACGTGCTGGCGCTCGGTAGCTTCAGCCCGCAACTGCTCAAACCGCTGGGCATCAAGGCGCCGGTGTATCCGCTCAAGGGCTATTCGCTGACTGTGCCGATCACCAATGCCGCGATGGCGCCGACCTCGACCATCCTTGATGAAACCTACAAGGTGGCGATCACCCGTTTTGATAACCGCATCCGCGTTGGCGGTATGGCCGAGATCGCCGGTTTCGACCTGAGCCTCAACCCGCGTCGCCGCGCCACCCTGGAAATGATCACCGCCGATCTCTACCCGCAGGGCGGCGATCTGCGCCAGGCCGAATTCTGGACCGGCCTGCGTCCGGCCACTCCGGACGGCACGCCGATTGTCGGCGCCACCGGCTTGCGCAATTTGTTCCTCAACACCGGTCACGGCACACTGGGCTGGACCATGGCCTGCGGCTCCGGCCGCCTGCTTGCCGATCTGATGGCGAAAAAGCGTCCGCAGATCAGCGCCGAAGGTCTGGATATTTCCCGTTACAGCCGTTCCCAGGAGAGTCACAAGCATGTCAGTACAGCGCCTGCACACTGAAAGTCGTTACAGCGAAATCGTTATCCACAACGGCACGGTCTACCTGGCCGGGCAACTGGCGGATGACTACAGCGGCGATATCGTGCAGCAAACCCGCGAAACCCTGGCCAACACCGACCGCATGCTGGCCGAGGCCGGCAGCGACAAGTCGAAGATCCTCTCCGTGACCATCTACCTGAAGGACATGGAGCGTGATTACGCCGGCCTTAATCAGGTCTGGGACGCTTGGGTTGCGCCAGGCGCGGCGCCAGCGCGAGCCTGCGTCGAGGCAAAGATGTACAAGCCAGAAGTGCTGGTGGAAATGATGATTGTGGCCGCCCTGTAAATCGGCCCATCCCGTTTGCGATAAGTGTTTGCCCGGCTATCACACCGGGCTTTTTTAACTGTGAAAACTGCTGATAGCCGAGAACGTCATGCGTCCTGCCCGTGCCCTGATCGACCTGCAAGCCCTGCGTCACAACTACCAACTGGCCCGTGAAGTCAGCGGCGCGCGCGCCCTGGCGGTGATCAAGGCGGATGCCTACGGCCATGGCGCGGTGCGTTGTGCGCAGGCGTTGCAGGAGCAGGCCGATGGTTTTGCCGTGGCCTGTATCGAGGAAGCGCTGCAGCTGCGCGAGGCCGGTATTCGCGGGCCGATTTTGTTGCTAGAGGGCTTTTTTGAGGCCGACGAATTGCCGCTGATCGAGCAGCACGAGCTGTGGTGCGTGGTGCATTCGATGTGGCAGTTGGAGGCGATTGAGCGCAGCGCTGTGCGCGGCCCGCTGACCGTCTGGCTGAAGATGGACAGCGGCATGCACCGCGTCGGCCTGCACCCGGCCGACTACCAGGCGGCTTACCAGCGTCTGTTGGCCAGCGGCAAGGTGGCGAAGATTGTGCTGATGAGCCACTTCGCCCGCGCCGACGAGCTGGACTGTCCGCGCAGCGATGAGCAGTTGGCCGTGTTCCAGCAGGCGCGTCAGGGCATAGTCGCCGAGGTCAGCCTGCGCAATTCGCCAGCCGTATTGGGTTGGCCTAGCGTACCCAGTGACTGGGTGCGCCCCGGCATCATGCTCTACGGTGCCACCCCGTTCGAACAGGCACAGGCCGTGGCCGCGCGTCTGCAGCCGGTAATGACTCTGGAATCGAAGATTATCAGCGTGCGCGAACTGCCGGCCGGTGAGCCGGTGGGCTATGGCGCGCGCTTTGTCAGCGAGCGGCCAACCCGCGTCGGCGTGGTCGCCATGGGTTATGCCGACGGCTATCCGCGTCACGCGCCGACCGGCACGCCAGTGGCGGTGGACGGCCAACTGACCCGCCTGATCGGCCGCGTGTCGATGGACATGCTCACCGTCGATTTGACCGATCTGCCGCAAGCGGGCCTGGGTAGCCGGGTCGAACTCTGGGGCAAACAGGTGCTGGCCAGCGATGTGGCCGCCCAGGCCGGCAGCATTCCCTATCAGCTTTTCTGCAACCTGCGCAGGGCGCCGCTGCTCTACCTCGGGGCTTAGAGCCTGTTCAAAGGCTGCTGCGCGTCGGCCCTGCTGCGTTAAAAACAGGCTCGGACTGCTCATTTACAACCCGTAAAGTCGCCCGCGACTCCGACCGTTCCTCGCCTGTTTTGATCAGCCGGAGGCTGTTACTGACGTAGCGCCTTGCATGGCTCTAGCTCGAGAGCCCTTGAATAGGCTCTAACACGCACGCTGTAGACGAGTTTGAACGCGAGTGTTGTAAATTCCGAACGCTATGCCATGATACGGCGACTTTTCTGTATCTATCCCAAGGGGGACTCCAGCATTGGACGTCGGTGTACGCCTGCAATCCATTCGCAAACTCAAAGGCCTTTCCCAGCGTGAACTCGCCAAGCGGGCGGGCGTCACCAACAGCACCATTTCGATGATCGAGAAGAACAGCGTAAGCCCTTCGATCAGCTCGTTGAAAAAGGTGTTGGCGGGTATCCCCATGTCACTGGTGGAGTTCTTCTCCCTGGATGTGGAGCAGGATAGCCAGGCTCAGGTGGTCTATCGCGCCGCCGAACTCACCGATATCTGCAGCGGGGCCATTACCATGAAGCTGGTGGGCAAGGCGCATCCGAGCCGAGCCATTTCCTTCCTTGATGAAACTTACCCCAGCGGTACCGACACCGGCGACGAAATGTACGCCCACGAAGGTGAAGAGGCCGGCATGCTGGTTGAAGGCAAGCTGGAGCTGACCGTCGGTGATGAGGTGTTTATCCTCGAACCGGGCGACAGCTACTACTTCGAGAGCAGCAAGCCGCACCGTTTCCGTAATCCGTTCGAGCAGCCAGCACGGCTGATTAGCGCAACTACGCCGGCCAATTTCTAAATAACCCTGCGACAATATGGGTTGTTTCGGCGGCAGCGGCTTGCCGTTATACTGTCGCCCGCTCGCGAAACCGTGGCCGCGAGCGTGACTAGCCACGAAGAGGGTGTACCGTGAACCTGATTAAAAAGCTCCTGGTAGCACCGGCTACCGTTTTGGCTCTGTGGGCAGTGACTGCTCAGGCCACGACCGACGATGCCATTGCCGAGCGACTGAAGCCGGTCGGCCAAGTCTGTGTGATGGGTGAAGAATGCAAGGGCGTGGGTGCTGTAGCAGCCACAACTGGCGGCGGTGCGCGTACTGCCGATGACATCATTGCCAAGCACTGCAGTGCCTGCCACACCCCAGGCATCCTGGGTGCGCCGAAAATTGGCGACACTGCAGCCTGGAAAGAGCGCGCAGACCACCAGGGCGGCCTTGACGGCATCCTGGCCAAGGCGATTTCCGGTATCAACGCCATGCCGCCAAAAGGCACCTGCGCGGATTGCTCGGACGACGAGCTGCGTGAAGCGATCCAGAAGATGTCCGGCCTGTAATACGTCTGACTCTGCTGTAAAAAAGCCGCCTATTTAGGCGGCTTTTTTGTGCCGGCGTTTTATCGGTATTCCAGCCAGTTTGCGCAGGTACGGACGCATCAGCAGTGCCAGCAGGCTAAACGTAGCGAATAACGCCAGCGGCCCTTGCAACAAATACCAGGCGCTGGAGCCGAGTTTCTCGCTGAGCATGACAGAGGTAAGTGACATGCATATTGGGGCTAGCATGCCTGTCAGCCACTGCCACTCAGGGTGTTTCAGGCTGAATGCATAGGTCGCCAGAAACAGGCCGCCCAGCACCGCGTTAGCGCCTAGCAGAGGCAGTGAGGGCGGGGCCGTCGCCAGGCTCACCGCCAGCAGGCCGAGCAAGGCGCCGGCAATCCAAGGCATCTTGTCGAGGGTCTTGGCAGCATGCTTGCGCACGTGCTTAATCGACTTTTGGTAACCACGATCCATGTGTGTGCCTCATCTAATCAATAAAACTGACCTGACCATCCTTGAGTGAATCAATGCGCGCCAGCGACTCGACCCGGTAGCCCTGGGCATCCAGTTCGGCGCGGCCGCGCTGGAAGGATTTCTCGATCACCACGCCAATGCCGGCGATGCTCGCGCCGGCCTGGCCGATCAGGTCGATCAGCGCGCGGGCGGCATGGCCGTTGGCCAGGAAGTCGTCGATCAGCAGCACGTGATCCTTGGCGTTCAGGTGCTTGGCCGAAATGGCCAGGGTGCTTTCGGTCTGCTTGGTGAAGGAAAACACCTTGGAGATATACAGGTCGTCCTTGAGCGTCAGTGACTGGTACTTGCGCGCGAAGATCACCGGTACGCCCAGCTCCAGGCCGGCCATCACCGCCGGGGCAATGCCCGAGGCTTCGATGGTGACGATCTTGGTGATGTTCTGTCCGGCGAAGCGCTGGGCAAACTCATGGCCGATCTGCTGCATTAGCGCCGGGTCAATCTGGTGATTGAGAAAGGCATCGACCTTGAGCACCTGCTCCGAGAGCACGGTGCCTTCATCGCGAATCTTCTGTTTTAGCGCTTCCACGCGGTTACCCTCGTTGTTCTAGTGTTTTGCCTAGGATGGGTGATAACCCATCGCTGCGGTTGATGGGTTATCACCCATCCTACGGTCTGCGCCCAGCGCTAACCGACGTTGTAGCCGGCTATTTCTTCAGCATGGCGCGCATATTGGCCAGGGCCGAGTTACCGGTGGCGGCCTTGACCTCGGGCGGTGCGTCGTCCAGGCCTTCCCAGACTAGATCCTCGGGCGGCAGTTCATCGAGAAAACGGCTCGGTGAGCAGTCGATAATTTCGCCGTACTGTTTGCGTTTGGCAGCGAAGGTCATGGTCAGGTTGCGTTTAGCGCGGGTGATGCCGACGTAGGCCAGGCGCCGCTCTTCTTCAACAGTATCGGCCTCGATGCTGGAGCGGTGCGGGAGGATTTCCTCCTCCACGCCGAGGATATACACCGACGGATATTCCAGGCCCTTGGAGGCGTGCAGGGTCATCATCTGCACGCCTTCGGCGCCTTCCTCTTCTTCCTGCTGGCGCTCGAGCATGTCGCGCAATACCAGCTTGCCGATGGCGTCCTCGATGGTCATGTCGCCATCTTCGTCGCGCTCCAGGGTGTTCTTCAGCGCTTCGACCAGGAACCAGACGTTGCCCATGCGCGCGTCGGCAACTTTGTCGTTGGAGGCGTTCTGCCGCAGCCAGTTCTCGTAGTCGATGTCCATCACCATGCTGCGGATCGCCGCAATCGGGTCATTCTGCGCGCATTCCTGGCGAACCCGGTCCATCCACTTGGTAAAGCGTGCCAGGCGTTCGGTATAGCGCGCATCCAGTTGCTCGCCCAGGCCGATTTCGCCGGCGGCGGCGTACATGCTGATCTTGCGGCTGGTGGCGTAGTTGCCGAGCTTTTCCAAGGTCGTGGAGCCGATCTCGCGGCGCGGCACGTTAATCACCCGCAGAAAGGCGTTGTCGTCGTCCGGGTTGACCAGCAGGCGGAAGTAACTCATCAAATCCTTCACCTCCTGGCGGGCGAAGAAGCTGGTGCCGCCACTGAGGCGATAGGGAATCTGGTGGTGCTGCAGTTTCAGCTCCATCAGCTTGGCCTGGTAGTTGCCGCGATAGAGGATGGCGTAGTCGCTGTAAGGGCGCTCGGTGCGCAGGTGCTCGGTGAGGATTTCCAGGGCCACCCGCTCGCATTCGGCGTCTTCGTTCTTGCAGCGGATCACGCGGATCTCGTCGCCCATGCCCATCTCGCTCCACAGCTGTTTCTCGAAGGCATGCGGGTTGTTGGCGATGAGGATGTTGGCGCATTTCAAGATGCGGCTGGTGGAGCGGTAGTTCTGCTCCAGCATCACCACTTTCAACGAGGGGTAATCCTCTTTCAGCAGCATCAGGTTTTCCGGGCGCGCGCCGCGCCAGGCATAGATCGACTGGTCATCGTCGCCGACCACGGTGAACTGGTTGCGCATGCCCACCAGCAGCTTCACCAGCAGGTACTGGCTGGCGTTGGTGTCCTGGTATTCGTCGACCAGCAGGTAGCGGATGCGGTTCTGCCACTTTTCCAGAATGTCGGGGTTGTCCTGGAACAGCTTCACCGGCATCAGGATCAGGTCGTCGAAGTCCACCGCGTTGTACGCCTTGAGCGTGCGCTGATAGTGCAGGTAGACGATGGCGGCGGTCTGCTCCTTAGGGTTGCGCGACTCGGCCAGGGCCTGCTCGGGCAGGATCAGATCGTTTTTCCAGCTGCCGATGTAGTTCTTGATCTCGTCCGCGCCGTCGTCGCCGGAGTATTCCTTCTGCATGATGTCCGACAGCAGCGCCTTGATATCGCCCTCGTCGAAGATCGAGAAGCCCGGCTTGTAGCCCAGCGCGGCGTATTCCTTGCGGATGATGTTCATGCCCAGGTTGTGGAAGGTCGACACCGTCAGGCCGCGGGCTTCGGGGCCCTTGAGCAGGGTGCCGACACGTTCTTTCATCTCGCGCGCGGCCTTGTTGGTAAAGGTCATGGCGACGATATGGCGGGCCTGGATACCGCAGTTCTGCACCAGGTGGGCGATCTTGCGGGTAATCACGCTGGTTTTGCCGGAGCCTGCGCCGGCGAGCACCAAAAGTGGGCCGCCGACATAGTTCACGGCTTCCTGCTGCCGGGGGTTCAGTCGGGACATGGAGTCAATCGTCAGGGGGGAATGGGCGCGCATTTTAACAGGCCTGGCGGTTTCTGCCGTGACCATCTGGAAGTGTGTCGTAGCGCACATAATGGCAAACCGCCAGGCTTGGTTAATTTTCCTAATCCAGTACTCTGGTGCCACTTTCGGGTCCTTGCCATGCCGCAGGGCGCGCCACTGACACAAGGATGTGCGTGATTAGACGTCGATTACGACGCATCCGAGCGGGTTCAATGCTCTTTATTTGTGCAGTGGGGGAAGTTGTTTGTCCGCGTTCGTCGAACCATTACGGTTGCTTTTGCTGGCGGAAACGCCGGGTTGGGCGCAGTTGCTGCGCGAGCGCCTGAGTGCGCTTGGCAGTGGCTATGCACTGATCACTGCACCGTCCTGGGAAGCGGCCAGCGCGCTGTTCGATAAACCCAGCAACGCCCTGCTCCTGACCACCGCCAAATACCTGCCTGCCTCCGGGCGCTGTTCCCTACCCATTGTCCTGCTTCTGGATGCCGAGCCTGAAGCCGAGCCTGAGGGCGTGTGCGACTGGCTGGTGCGCGACCAGCTCAGCGCCGAGGTGCTGCGCCGTTGCCTGCGCTATGCGCGTGAGCGCGGCAGCCTCAACGACACCTTGCACCGCCTGGCCGAACAGGACGCCCTCACCGGCATCGCCAATCGCCAGGGCTTCCAGACCCTGCTGGCCGCGCGTTTGGCTGAATATGAGGGACGCGGCCTGACCCTCGGCCACCTCGACCTGGACAACTTCCGCCACGCCAACGATGCCCTCGGCTACCAGGGCGGCGATAGCCTGATTCTGCAGGTGGTGGCGCGGATCAAGGCGCAGTTGCAGGCTGGTGACCAGGTGGCGCGCCTGGGCAGCGATGAGTTTGCCTTGCTGCTCGACAGCCGCCGCGACCCGCAACGCGCCGAGCGCCTGGCCGCACAGATTACCGAAGCTCTAGGTGAGCCTTACTGGATTGACGGCGAAAGCCTGCTGATCGGTTGCAGCCTTGGCCTGGCCCATTCCCGCGCCGAGGGCAGCGCCGACCCGCTGATGTGGCATGCGCATATCGCCATGCAGCAGGCCAAGAGTCAGCAGGGCTGCACCTTTCATATCTATGACGAGCGGATCAACCGCAGCGCACGCAACCAGGCCGACCTGGAAAGCGAGCTGCGCCGCGCCCTGCGTCGCGACGAACTGGAACTGCATTACCAGCCGCGCCTGTGCCTGCAGACCGGACGCATAGTCGGCCTGGAAGCGTTGGTGCGCTGGCGCCACAGCGTGCATGGCCTGCTGGCGCCGAATGAATTTGTACCGCTGGCCGAGGAAAGTGGGCTGATTGTGCCGCTCGGCTACTGGGTGATCAGCCGCGCGCTACGCGATATGCAGTGGTTACGCGGGCGGGGCCTGCCGGCGCTGCATATGGCGGTCAATCTGTCGTTCCGCCAGTTTCAGGACAGCCAGCTGCTGCCAACCCTCAGCCGCCTGATCGAAGAGCGCGGCGTCGATGCGCAGTGGCTGGAGTTCGAGCTGACCGAAACCGCGGTGATGCGCCGCAGCGATCAGGTGCAGCAAACCATGCTGGCCCTCGGTCGCCTCGGCGTGCGCTTCTCGCTGGACGACTTCGGCACCGGCTTCTCCTCCTTCGTGCACCTGAACAACCTGCCGATCACCCTGCTGAAAATCGACAAGAGCTTTGTCGGCGGCATGAGCGAGCGCGCGGAAAATCGCCAGCTGGTGCGGGCGATGATCAACCTGGCGCACAACCTCAACCTGCAGGTGGTGGGCGAGGGCGTGGAAAACGCCGAACAACTGGCGCTGCTGCGCCAATACGGCTGCGATCAGGTGCAGGGCTACCTGATCAGCAAGGCCTTGCCGCTCAACGAGCTGGCACGCTTTCTGGTGTTTGGTATGCGTCAGCCGTTGCTCGGGCTGAGCAACTAGGCATCGCCTGGGTCAGGCCTGCGGGGTAGCCTGAAGCGCCTGTAGACCCTCACTCCGGAAATTTCAGACCGCCGCTAATCCTTAGTGGCGAAATAGGCATGTTTGCCTGGTGCAGCCCTCTATCGGCAAGCGAAAGCCGATCAATTTTGCTTGGCTATATTCTTAGTACTCCGCTCAAGTATTCTGTGCGGTCGCCGAGTAAATAAAGGCGATTACGCCTTTTATTACCCTATAACTGCCGCTTTATGCCTTTGGAGGCATGCATGACCTCCCCACGTTCTCGGATTGCTTGGCAGTTGGCCACTGCATTGGCCTTGGTGCTGGTTCTACTGATTAGTGCCAGCACCGTATTCGCCCTGCGCTCGTTGAACCAGGCCAACCTGATTACGCGGCAGGAGCATCTGGGCAGCGAGGCGCGTCTGCTGGCCGATCAGCTGAGCACTTTTCATGACAGCCTGCGTGAGAGCACTCAGCGTCTTGCCGGTCTGTTTGAGCGGCGTTTCAGTGGCGGTTTGAGTGTGCAGGGGGCTGAGCGAGTAGCTGTGGCCGGCGTGCAAACCCCGGCGCTGTACCTGGGCACCAGCCTGTTGAACAACGATTTCACTGAAGTCGATGAGTTTCATCAGCTGACTGCAGGCGTGGCCACGGTGTTCGTACGTGATGGTGATGAGTTTGTGCGCATCAGCACCTCGCTGACCAAGCCTGATGGCACCCGGGCCATCGGCACGGTGCTCGACCATCTGCATCCCGCATATAAACGTCTGCTTGCTGGTGATGGCTATGTGGGGCGGGCGTTGCTGTTTGAGCGCTTCTATATGACGCAATACACCCCGGTGCGTGACGCCAGCGGTCGGGTAATCGCGGTGCTGTTTGTCGGCTTCGACTACACCGATGGGCAGAACGCGCAGTTTGAGAATCTCAAGCGCTTCCGCATCGGCGCCACGGGATCGCTGGCGTTACTCGACGATCAGGGCAAGTGGCTGGTCGCCCCGGCCGGTGCACGGGAGCCTGAACAAATCGCCGGCAAGCTCGCTGATGTATTGGCTGAGCCAGGCCATGGAGCGTTCTGGAGTGACGGTGTCGAGGAGTTCTTCAGCGTAGCCATGCCGTTTTCCGGCGGGCCCTGGCAGGTGCTGGCGAGTATGCCGCGTGAAGAAATCCAGGCGGTGACCTGGCGCGTGGGCAGCCAGTTGGCAATCGGCAGCCTGGTGACATTGCTGCTGGCGGTCGCGGCAGTGATCTGGTTGTTGCGGCGCAAACTGCGCCCGCTGGGTGATCTTGTGCAACAGGCGCAGGCATTGGGCGCCGGCGATCTGAGCGCGCGTCTTAACGTCACCAGTCAGGATGAGATCGGTGAGCTGGCGCGCAACTTCAACCAGATGGGTGAAGCGTTGTCGACCATGGTGGCGCGCATTCGCGGCGCCGCGCACAACGTCAGTAGCCGTGCTCAGGCCTTGTCCGGCTTGGCCAGCGGTGCTTATGAGGGTATCGAGCAGCAGTCCGGTGAGATCAGCAGCATGGCAGGTGCTGTGGAGGAGTTCAGCGCCACGTCGCTGAACATTGCCGACAACATGCGCAATACCGAACGCCTGGCCAGCGACAATGCCCAGCAGACGCGCATTGGCCGCAGTTCGATGACCGAGGCTTCGAGCGCTCTGGAGCAGATTGCCAGCTCACTGAATGACACGTCCGTAGTGGTCAATACCCTGGGCCAGCGCTCGCAGGAGATCGGTGGAATTGTCAGCGTGATCACCTCGATTGCTGATCAGACTAACCTGCTTGCGCTCAACGCGGCCATCGAGGCCGCCCGCGCTGGCGAGCAGGGCCGTGGTTTTGCCGTAGTCGCCGATGAGGTGCGCAGTCTGGCTTCGCGCACCCGCGAGGCGACCAACGAAATCTCCGCAATGATCGGCAGTATTCAGGGCGAGACCAACAGTGCGATCAGCACCATGGAGCAGGGCAAGCTGCTGATGCAGGATGGGCTGCAGCGTAACGCTAAGGTTGCTGCTGCACTGGACCAGATTGCCGAGCAGAGCAATGCGGCGGGTGAGCAATTCACCGCCATTACTACCGCCACCAGCGAGCAGAGCAGTACCGCGACGTTGCTCAGCAGTAACCTGCAAAGCATTGCGCTGGCCAACAGCGAACAGCGCGAAGTGGTGGCCAATTTGGCACAAACTGCCCGCGAACTGGATCAGCTGGCCGAAGATCTGCGCCAGGAGGTCGGACGCTTCCAGTAACGCCTCGGTTGTTAGGTTGAGGCTTTTCTATCTGTGGAGGGCGGCACGACGGAGCGTCGTGCTGATCCGGCTGCTTATCTGTTCGCTACTGCACAGCCTTGGCCTGGCGCTGCGCCAGTTTCTGCTGGCGGTAGCTGATGGCCGCTGGCGGCACGGCGGTGACCTTGCCTGTTTCCAGCCAGCGCTTGAGGCGGTTGGCGTCGGCCATATGGGTGTATTTGCCGAAGGCGTCCAGCACCACGAAGGCCACTGGACGGTTATTCATCACGGTGTTCATCACCAGGCAGCGGCCGGCTTCGCCGGTGTAGCCGGTCTTGCTCAGCTGCACGCTCCAACCCGGTTTGCGAACCAGGTTGTTGGTGTTACGAAAACCCAGGGTGTAATTGGGTTTGCGGAACGCCTGGGTCTTTTCCGAGGTGGTGCTGAACTGGCTGATCAGCGGGTACTGGCGCGCGGCCTTGAGCATCAGCACCAGGTCGCGGGCGCTCGACACGTTGTGCTCCGACAGGCCGGTGGGCTCAACGAAACGCGAATGCTTCATACCCAGGGCGCGGGCCTTGGCATTCATCGCCGCAACAAAGGCCGCGTGGCCGCCCGGATAGTGGTGCGCCAGGCTAGCGGCCGCGCGGTTTTCCGAGGCCATCAGGGCCAGCAGCAGCATGTCGCGACGGCTCAGTTCGCTGCCCACGCGCACGCGGGAGAACACGCCGCGCATCTCATGGGTGTCGCGAATCATGATCGGCAGCTGCTGATCCAGCGGCAGCTTGGCGTCGAGGGTGACCATGGCGGTCATCAGCTTGGTCACCGAGGCAATCGGCACCACGCTGTCGGCATTGCGCTCGTAGAGCACCTGATTGGTCTGCAGGTCGACCAGCAGGGCGCTGCCGGCGGCCAGGTCCTGTTGTTTGGCGGGGGCGGCCTGGGTGTTCGATGCAACTACAACGCAGCTGCAGATCAGCAGCAGGCTTACTATCGAATGGCGGATTTTCACAGAGAGCTTCACGGGCAGGTTGAAGGAGGGTATAGCGCTGCCAAGTATACGGAAATCCGTGCCGGGGCTTGAGCCATGCTGGCTTAAATCGGCATGCACTCGCGCTATAGTGCGACCGTTTTTATCGCCGTGAGTTGCCCCATGTCCGAGTCATCAGTATCCACTGCACCGCCCGCGGTCAGCCTGGGCGAAGCCTTCTGGTTCTGGTTGAAACTGGGCCTGATCAGTTTCGGCGGGCCGGCCGGGCAGATCGCGATCATGCATCAGGAGTTGGTGGAAAAGCGCCGCTGGCTGTCCGAGCGGCGTTTTCTGCATGCGCTGAACTACTGCATGTTGCTGCCGGGACCGGAGGCGCAGCAGTTGGCCACCTATATCGGCTGGCTGCTACACCGCACCTGGGGCGGGGTGATTGCCGGGGTGCTGTTTGTGCTGCCGTCGCTGTTTATCCTGATCGGCCTGTCCTGGCTGTATATCGCCTATGGTGATGTGCCGCTGGTGGCGGGAATCTTCTACGGGATCAAGCCGGCGGTCACCGCCATCGTCATGCAGGCGGCTTGGCGCATAGGTTCACGGGCGCTGAAGAACAACTGGCTGTGGGGCATTGCCGGGGCGTCGTTTGTCGCCATCTTTGCCTTCAATCTGCCGTTTCCGTTGATCGTGATTGGCGCAGCGCTACTCGGTTATCTCGGTGGTCGCCTGTTGCCGCAACAGTTCAGCCTGGGTGGCGGGCATGCGGCGGCTAGTCACTCCTACGGTCCGGCGCTGATCGATGATGACAGCCCGCCAGCTGCGCACACGCGCTTTCGCGCGTCACGCCTGGCGCTGTTGCTGGCGGTGGGTGCGCTGCTTTGGTTGCTGCCGATGGGCCTGCTGACCTGGCTGTATGGCTGGGACGGCACGCTGACGCAGATGGCCTGGTTCTTTACCAAGGCGGCGCTGCTGACCTTTGGCGGCGCCTATGCGGTGCTGCCCTATGTCTACCAGGGCGCCATCGGCCATTACGGCTGGCTGACTCCGACGCAGATGATCGACGGCCTGGCCCTGGGCGAAACCACGCCGGGGCCGCTGATCATGGTGGTGGCGTTTGTGGCCTTTGTCGGGGCTTATCTGCAGCCGGTGTTCGGCAGCGATTCGGGTTTTGTCAGCGGCGCACTGGCGGCGGCGCTGGTCACCTGGTTTACCTTTCTGCCGTCCTTTCTGTTCATCCTCGCCGGCGGGCCGCTGGTGGAATCGACCCACGGCGAGCTGAAATTCACCGCACCGCTGACCGCGATTACTGCTGCGGTGGTCGGGGTGATCCTTAATCTGGCGCTGTTCTTTGCCTACCACGTGCTCTGGCCGCAGGGTTTTGCCGGCAGCTTCGACTGGCCGTCGGCGCTGCTGGCCGTGGGCGCGGCGCTGGCGCTGCTGCGCTTCAAACGCGGGGTGATGGAGGTGCTGCTGGTGTCGGCGTTGGCCGGGCTGGCGGTGCATCTGTTGCGCTGAGGCCGCAAGCTAGGTGGGGGCGTAGGATGGGTGATAACCCATCGCGGCAATTGATGGGTTATCACCCATCCTACGGGTTACAGCCTGTAGCCTGGATAAGCTCCAGCGCAATCCGGGGAGAGTTCCCGGATTGCGCCAGGGCTTATCCGGGCTACGCGATGGCCGTGTGATGGCTAGAGAAACCAGCGGTACTCCCGCGCACTCACTTCCTGCATAAAGGCCAGGTGGTCCTGGCGCTTGTTCTCGCAATAGACCATCACGAATTCACTGCCCAGGCCCTGGTTGACCACCGGGTGGTCGCGCATGGCGCTGACCGCGCCGAGCATGTCCTGGGGGAAGTCGATGCCGCTCTGGCGGTTTTCGTTGAGCGGGGCAATTGGCTCTTTGCCAGCGTCCAGGCCGTGCTCCATGCCGGTGAGGATCGCTGCCAGCACCAGATAGGGGTTGGCGTCGGCGCCGGCCAGGCGGTGTTCGATGCGCAGGTTCTTGCCGTCCGATTCGGGGATGCGGATGCACGCATCGCGGTCCTCAAAGCCCCAGCTGGCGCGGCTGGCGGCGTTGACCATGGCGCCGTAGCGGCGGAAAGCGTTGTGGTTGGCGGCGAAGATCGGCATGCAATGCGGCAGCAGCTCCAGGCAGCCGGCCACTGCATGGCGCAGCGGGCGCTGCTCATCGGCCGCGAGCAGGTTGTTGCCGGCCGCGTCATACAGGCTGACGTGCACATGCATGCCGCTGCCCGGCGCTTGCAGGTAGGGCTTGCTCATAAAGCTGGCACGCTGGCCGTGCTTGAGCGCCACGCCACGGGTGCTGCGACAGAACAGGGCGGCCCAGTCGGCGGCGCGCAGGCCGTCGTCGCAATGGCCGAAGTTGATCTCGAACTGGCCAGGGCCGAGTTCGGCGGTGATCACGTTGGCGTCCACGCCCTGCTCATTGGCGGCGTCGACGATCTCGTGCAGTACATCGGCAAAGCGCGACAGGCGTTCGATATGCATATTCGGTTGGTCATCGGCATCGTCGCACAGCGGGTCGCGGGGGAACTGCGGCAGGCCGTCTTGCAGCTTGCGGTCGAACAGATAGAACTCCAGCTCGAACGCCACCACTGGGCGGATACCGCGTGCGGCCAGGCGCTTGAGCACACGGGCGAGCACTTCGCGCGGTTCGAACTCGATCGGTGCTTCGGTGCCGTCGGAGCTGATCAGCATCTGCCCCAGCGGCTGGCTTTCCCAGCGCACCGGTTTGAGCGTGCCGGGGATCAGCCGGCGCGGCGCGTCCGGGTCGCCGTCGTTGAAGCAGTAATCGCCAATCGGGTGCAGGCCGCCCTGCACGCCAAGCAGCACGCAGTTCTGCGGGATTTTCAGCGGGCTGCCGGCGGCGACCTTTTCCAGCATGTCGATGGGGTAGCGCTTGCCGTAGAAGTGCCCGGGAATATCCAGGCTGATCAGGTCGACATAGCGCACCTCGGGGTGGGCGTTACGGAAGGCACGGACTTCGCTGAGCAGGTCGGGAAATGCTGTTGTTATTGTCATGGCGGCTATCTGCGCGGGTCAGGTGAAGACCCAGAGCACTCGTGTGGGGGAATCGGAAAGGTTGGCGTAGCGGAACTGTGCGTGTGGCGGCAGCTGGAAGCTGTCGTTCGGGCCGAGGGTGACTGGCTCGGCGGCGTCGCCGTACCAAATCGTCAGCTCGCCTTCGAGGACGAAGCCGCCTTGCTCGGAACTGTCGTTCAAATGCCCGTCGCCGCTGGTGGCGCCCGGGTCCAAACGGCTTTCGAGCATGGAGAAGCCGCCAGACATGGTTGGCGAGGCCAGCACGTCGGTGATGCCGCCGGCGTAATACAGGGTGCGGCGTTCGCCGGGGCGGGTGACCCAGGGCACGCCGCGGGGTTTGCTCAGGCTGTAGAAATAGGTGGTCGGTACGCCGAGGGTTTCGCTGATCGCGGTGAGGTCGGCCACGGTCGGGCGCGACAGGCCGCGCTCGACCTGGGACAGGAAGCCCACCGAACGGTCGATACGCGCGGCCAACTCACCCAGGGTGAGGTTCTTGTGCTTGCGCAGGTCGCGGATCAGGATCGCCAGACCTTCGACTTCTTCCTGCATATCCATGGGGTGTCCTTATGGCGTAGCCCGGATGTAATCCGGGGAGGGTGGTCCCGGATTACATCCGGGCTACGGGTTCAAATTACGTCGCGCAGGCGATACCAAGCCTTGCCGACGGCCTCGATGGGCGCCGCCAGCAGGTCACCGCCGGGGAAGCGCGGGTTGCTCAGGCCCTGGTACAGCTCAAGCAGGTCGGCGTCACCGAGGATCGCATCGCTGACCGCGCGGGCGGCCGCCAGGGTCGGCAGGATGCCGTGGCCGGAGAAGCCTTGCAGCCAGTATTTCTGCCCGCTGCGGCCAACATCCGGGGTACGGTGCATGGTGCAGTCGATATGCCCGCCCCAGCCGTAGTCGATCTGCACGCCGCGCAGTTGCGGGAACACCCGCTCCAGATAGGGCCGGGTGGCTGCTGGCACGTCCGCCGGGATGCCGCCCAGGTAGGTGCAGCCGCCGCCGAACAGCAGGCGGTTGTCTGGGGTGACGCGGAAATAGTCGGGGACGAACTGGTTGTCGATGGCGCAGGTGCCGCGCGGAAATAGCGAGCGCGCCAGCTCTGGGTCCAGTGGCGCAGTGGCGACCTGGTAGGAGCCGACCGGCAGCAGGCGTTTCGACAGCTGTGCATCGAGCTTGTCGATATAGGCGTTGCAGGCCAGTACCAGCACATCGCTGCGCACCTCGCCCTGCTCGGTGCGCGCTATATAGCCCTCTGCCGTTTCGCGGTATTCGAGTGCTTTGCTCTGCTCGAAGATTTTGCCGCCAGCCTTCTCGGTGGCATCGGCCAGGCCCTGGGCTAGTTTCAGTGGGTTGAGGTGCGCGGCGCCGCTGTCATGCAGGGCCGCCAGGTAGCGTGGGCTGGCAATCCACTCGGACAGTTGTTCCTTGGGGATAAAGCTCAGCTGCGTATAGCCGTATTTCTGCTCGGCTTCTTCCAGGCTGCCCTGCAACTGGCGCACACGGCGCGGCAGCACGGCGGTGTAGATCGCGCCGGTGCGGTAATCGATATCGAAGTTGTGTCGCTCGGGCAGCTCGCGCATTTCCTCGGCGGCCCAGACCATGCTGTCCCACAGGCGGCGTGCGCGTTCCAGGCCGAGGGCCTTCTCGAACGGCGGCATGTCGCAGGACCAGCCCGGCAGCGCCTGACCACCGTTACGCCCGGAGGCGGCCCAGGCCAGGCGGCTGGCTTCCAGCAGCACCACCTTCTTGCCTGCGAGTGCCAGGCGCAGCGCGCTGTGCAGGCCACTGAAACCGCCGCCGATAATCAGCACATCACACTGCAACGCTTCCTGCAGGCGCGGGCGCAGGGGGATAGCACCTGGGTAGGTGCCGGCGTAGTAAGTGCCGATATGTTGGGCGGATTGTTTGAACATGGCGCGCCTCATGAAATTCTATTTAAATAATTTCATGAAAATTTACGCTATAAATTTCACAAAGCCAAGCGCGAAGACTTCTGGGCTCTAGAGATCAATGGCCAGACGCAGGCGATCCTTATGCTGCAAACCCTGCTCGAGCAGCGGCTCGGGGTAGTGCTGAAGGAAGTAATCCGGCTCGACGGCGTACACCCGCAGGCCGGCGCGCTGGTAGAAGGTCAGCTGGTGGCCGAAGCTGCCGGTGGCCACTTCCAGGCGCGTGGCGCCCAGCTGCTTGGCGCTGTACAGGGCATGCTGCAGCAGTTGCGTGCCAATGCCTTGGGCCTGGCAGTGCGGCGCGACGGCGATATTCATCAACTCCAGGGTGCCAGGGCTGCGCGCCTGCAATACATAGAGGCCGACGACCACGCCATCGCGCTCGGCGAGGTAGCAGTGCCCGTCCGCCAGGTAGGCTTGCACATACGGCAGATGCGGATCGGCTTCCAGCAGCAGGTCCATGGGCAGCTGCGCGGCGTTGCAGGCGCGAATATCCAGGCTCATGGTCAGCTTCAGCGCACCTGATTGCGCCCGTTGTGCTTGGCCGCGTACAGCGCGCGGTCGGCCTTATCCAGCAGGTCGTCGGCACTCGCCGGGGTGTCTTCGGTGGAGGCGATGCCGGCGCTTAGGGTGACCGAGAACTGCTGGCCACCCGCAATAAAGTGCAGCTCGGCAAAGCGCTGGCGAATTTCATCGAGGATGCGCAAGGCCTGATCCGACGGGCAGTCCGGCAAGACCACGAGGAATTCCTCGCCGCCATAACGGCCCAGGCTGTCGATGCGCCGCAGGCGTTGGCGCAACAGGTTGGCCAGGGCGCGGATCACGTTGTCGCCAGCGGCATGGCCATAGCTGTCGTTGACCTTCTTGAAGAAGTCGATATCCAGCATCGCCACGCTGGCCGGTTTGCCGCTGCGCTGCGCGCGCTCCAACTCGACCGCCGCCTGTTCCTTGATATCGGCATGTTTGAGCAGTCCGGTGAGGCTGTCGCGCGACAGTGCATTGCTCAGCAGGCGCGCGCGCTGGGCGCGGGAGAACACGGCGGCGACCAGGGCGTTGTCGGAAATCGGTTTGGTGACGAAGTCATCACCTGCCTTGATCAGCGCGTTCATCTGCCGGTTGATGTCGGTTTCCGCCGACAGGTAGACGATGGGCACGCGCAGCCAGTCGTCGTTCATGCGGATGATCTGCGCCAGCTCCGGGCCGGTGCAGTTGGGCATGCTCACGTCCAGCAGTACCACCTCGGGGTTGAAGCCGCGCATACGGGCGAAGATCTCCGCCGGCTCGTGCAGCATCTCCACCAGCATATTGGCGCCGCGCAGAATCAGGCTGAAGCGGCTGGCCAGCTCGCGGTCGTCGTCGATGATCAGCACTCGGTACGGCTCGCCCTGTTGCTGGGCGAAGCAGCGCTCCAGGCGGTTTTCCAGCTGCGGGATGTCCACCGGCTTGGTGAAAAAGCCCATGGCGCCGACGCGCACGGCCTCCAGGTAGGTGGCGAAATCATCCTGGGTGGTGATCACCAGCAGCGGCAGCGGCTCGTCCAGGCGTTGCTGCAGGCTGGCGGCATATTCCAGGCCGGTGAGGCTCTCGTCGGGCAGGTTGACGTCGACAATCAGCGCATCGGGCAGTTGTTGCTGCAAGGCGGCGTCGAGTTCGCTGATGCGGCTGAAGTGTTCGGCGTGGTAGCCGAAGTTGTTCAGCGTCAGGCGCATGTTCTCGCCAATCGACAACTGGTCTTCGAGGATATAGATGCGCCGTGCGCTGCTGTTCGGCCGTGGCGGCTTGACCGCGCGGGTGGCGGGTTCCTGGTTACGTTCGGCGTGGAACTGCTGGCGCGCCAGTTGCTGCAGGCTGCGGCTGAAGTCCTGCAGGCTCTGCTGTTCCTTCTGCAGGGTTTCCAGCCATTGATCGGCTTCCTGCTCCAGCTCGCGGGCGCGCTGGCCAAGGCTGCTGAAACCGAAGGTGCCGGCGGCGCCAGCCAGCTTGTGCAGCTGGTCGCGCAGGCTGTGCAGGTGCTGCAACTGCTCCTGCGGGTCGGCAGCGTGCAGCAGGCGTTCGGCGTTCTGCGCGAGGGCCGGCAGTTCCACCTGCAGGCGCACGGCGAAGGCATTGCTCAACTGCTGCAGGTGTTGCTGCAGCTCATCGGTGGCGCTCTTGCCGTTACTCATGGGCCAGGCTCCAGATCTTGCGCACCTGCGCGGCCAGCTGCATGGGGTCGAAGGGTTTGATGATCACATCGCGGGCGCCGAGGCTGCGGTAATGGGCGATTTCCGCCGGTTGCACCTTGGCGGTCATAAAGGCCACCGGCACCTGGCTGATGTCGATCAGCCGGGCGATCTGCGCCAGGGTTTGCGGGCCGTCCATGTCCGGCATCATTACGTCCAGCAGAATAAAGTCCGGGGCAAAGCCCAGCAGTTGATCCAGGGCGTCGCGGCCGGATGAGCAGCTGAGCACCTGAAAGCCACCCACCGCTTCCAGCGCCAGCTTGGCCACGGCCTGGATCGATGGATCGTCTTCCACGTGCAGAATACGTTGCAGCTCAGACATGCCGGTTTTCCTCGGGGCTGGCGGGCGATTCTGGCGTCGCCTCTAGGGCCAGGGTAGTCAGTTCGAACCAGAAAGTCGCGCCGTGGCCGGGGCTGGAGTGGAAACCGATCTGCCCGCCCATGCGTTCGATGATTTCCTTGCTGATCGCCAGGCCCAGGCCGGTACCGCCTTTCTGCCGGGTGTCGGTGGCGTCGGCCTGGGAGAATTTGCTGAAAATCCGCGCCTGGAAGTTTTCCGGCACACCGGGGCCGTGGTCGGTCACGCTGACGCGGACAAGCGCGTCGTGCTGCTCTACACGCACTGCCACGGTCTGGCCCTGGGGTGAGAACTTCGCCGCGTTGGACAGCAGGTTGGCCAGTACCTGGGCCAGGCGCAGCTTGTCGACGCGCACCCGCGCTGGGGTCGCCGGGCCTTGCAGCTGCAGGTGCACCTGGTAGTGCTCGGCGTACGGCTGGTTTTCTTCGATGGCCTGTTCCAATAGTGGTTGCAGCGCTTCGTCGTGCAGCTCGAAGAGCATCTTGCCGGCCACCAGTTTGTCCATGTCGAGCAGGTCGTTGATCAGCAGGTTGAGGCGCTGGCTGTTGTCCTGAGCGATCTGCAGCATCTGCTGCATGCTCGCCGGCACCGCGCCGAGGGCGCCGCCATTGACCAGGCCGAGGGAGCCGGCAATCGCGGTCAGCGGTGTACGCAGTTCATGGCTGACGGTGGAGACGAATTCGTTTTTCATCCGCTCAATGCGTTTGCGCTCTTCGATATCGCGGATCACCGCAATAAAGCGCCGCTCACCCTGGTGGCTGATCTGCGAGATGGCCAGCTCGATGGTGAAGGTCTCGCCGTTGCTGCGCATGGCGGTCAGCTCGATTTCCTTGCCGAGCATCTGCTGGATACCGGTTTTCAGGAAGTGGCTGAGGTAGCGCGCGCGCATCGAACGCTGCGGTTCGGGCAGCAGCAGGGTCGCGCGGTGCCCGGAAACCTCCAGGTGGCTGTAGCCGAAGATGCGCTCGGCGGCGTGGTTGAAGGTTTCGATATAGCCCTGCTGATCGATGGTGATGATCGCGTCGAGCACGTTGTCGAGCAGGGTTCGCAGATAATCCTCGCGCTCCCTGATGGCCATTTCTGAGGCGATACGCTCGTTGAAGTCCTGAATCTGCACCACAAAGTGCACTGGCTTATCGTCGCTGTCGCGCACCAGCGACACGCTCAGCAGCACCCAGATGATCCGCCCCTGGCTGTCCAGGTAGCGTTTCTCCATCTGGTAGGAGCTGATCTCGCCGGCCAGCAGCTCCTCGACGTTCTGCAGGTCGGTCTCCAGATCGTCGGGGTGGGTGATCTGCTGGAAGTCGCTGCACAGTAGTTGCTCGCGGCTGTAGCCGAGCATCTCGCAGAGCACTTCGTTGACCTCCAACCACTGCCCTTGCAGCGACACCAGGGCCATGCCCTGCGGCGCCGTGCTGAAGGCGCTGCTGAAACGCTGCTGGCTGAGGCGCAGCTGGTCTTCCACGGCCTTGCGGTCGCTGATGTCCCAGATGAAACCGGAAATCCACTGCAGCTCGCCGTGGCTGTCGTATTCGCCGCGGCCTTTTTCCCGTACCCAGACGCTGTGGCCATCGGCGTGCTGCAGGCGGTAGGTCAGCTCGAAGGACTCCTGACGCTCGATGGCGGCCACCGCGCGGAAGGTGATCGGCAGATCGTCGGGGTGCACCACGTTGGAAAAGCTGCGTACGCGGTTGTTGATAAAGTCGCTGGCTGGGTAGCCGCTGAGTGCCTGGATTTCTTCACTGAGGTAGCTCATCGACCAGCTTTCATCGTTGCGGCAGCGGTACACCGCGCCCGGCAAACTGCTGACCAGGCCGCGGAAACGGCTTTCGCTTTTTTGCAGGGCACGGGTGGTCTGGTGCAGGTCGTTGATATCGCTGGCGATACCCAGGTAACCAGTGATCACCCCCTGGGTGTCGCGCATGGCGCTGACCGTGAGGTTGACGATGCGCTGCTCGCCGTTTTTGCGCCGGTAGGTCCACTGGCGGGTTTCCGGCTCGCCCAGGTCGGGGAGGCGGGTAAACACTGCAAAACCGCTGACCTCACTGCCAAGTTGGCGGCTGAGCTGGCGGCCACGCGCCTCTATTTCTTCGCTCAGGTGGAACAGTGCGGGGCTGTGCTGGCCGATGACCTCTGCGCTGCGATAACCCAGCAGGCGCTCGGCGCCGGAGTTGAACAGGGTGATCAGGCCATCGCGATCGGCGGTGATGATCGCTACACCAGTGGCGGAGTCGAGTACCGCCTGCAGAAAGCGCCGTGCCTCGCGGGTCTGCTCTTCATGGCGCATGCGCTCCAGGGTGGCGCCGACCCAGCGGGCGAACAGGCGCATAAATTCTTCGTCGGCATCATCGAATGGCCTATCGCGCGCCGCGCTTGAGGCGAAGCACAGAGTGCCGAAGCGCTGGCCGGCGACCCAGATGCTGGTGCCGATATAACTTTCCAGGGCGAACAAGGGGTAGCAGGGGTGCGCGGCATGTTCGCTCTGGCCCATGGCGGCAATGGCCAGCACATCGTTGCTGCGCAGAGTGATGCTGCAGTAAGTGTCGCCGAGGCTGAAGCACTGGCCGTCCTGCAGGGTGTCGGGCGGCGACACCTGCACCCTGACCTGGTAACTGTCTGCATCGATCTGGCTGATGATGCCGATGGGCATGCCATAGAACTCGGCGCCCAGTTGCAGGGCCTGGCGCAGTTGTTCGTGGCTGCGCAGCTTGGGTAGCGCGGCAATCTCGTTGAGTGCGCGTAAGGCGGCTTGCTGGCGTTGCATATGTTGCTGGGTTTGCGCGCGCTGGGTATCGCGGCGCAGGGCTTCGAGCAACTGGCCGAGGGTGGTCAGCAGTGGTTGCAGTCGGGCGGCGAACTGCTCGTCGTAGCCACCTGCACGGTTGGCCAGGCCAAGCATACCGCGCAGCTCGCCGTTGGCGTGAATGGGCAAGCCGGCAAACGCCAGCAAGGGCGGATGCCCCGGCGGCAGGCCGGCGCTGTGTGGATGATTGCTCGGGTCGTTGCTGATCAGTGGCTGACCGCTGCGGATCACCTGGCCGAACAGGGTGTCGAGGTTGCGGAATTCCAGGCCCTGTGGCGCATGCTCGGCATAGAACGCACGGCTTGGTGCATCCCAGGCGATATTGCTGATGGCGAAGGTGCGCAGAAAGGGCGCGCCGGCTTGGTCATGGCGGATTTCCCCGACAAAGCCGAACTGGCTGGCGCTGACCTCGAGAATCCGCCCGAGCAGGGTCTCGAAGGCCTCGCGCTGGTTATCCGCGTTGATATAGGCCGCTTGGGTCTGGGTGATCAACGCCAGCAACTGGCGCGACTCTTCGCTTTGCTGGTGTTTGCTCTGCAGCTCGGCGTGGTGACGACGCATAACCTGCTGGCTGCTGTGCCGGGTGGCTTGCAGCAGCAACAGCAAGAGCATTTCGGCGGCAAGCCAGGCCAGTAGCCATTTGACCACCAGCCAGCGTTTGTCGCGTTGGTGCAGGTTGTACAGCGCTGTGATATCGCGCCAGGTCAGTGCCAGCAGCGGATTGCCGGTGCTGGCCGGGTCGGCCTGGTAGCCGTTCAAATTCACCTGATTGAGCAGATAGGTCTGGCCTTGATCGTCGAGCAGTTTGAAGGTGTTGCCCGCCTCTGGTGCAGGCAAACGATGTTGTGCCTGCCAGTGTTGCACCTGCACCTGGGAAAACCCGGCCAGGTGCCAGTATTCGGGTTCTGTAGTCGGGGTGCGTAGCATTTCGCCGCTGCTGCCTGGCGTTTGTAGCTGGCGCTTGAGCAACAGGGCCACCCCGGCATCCAGTTCGCGGTCCAGCTGTTGCAGGTTGCTCAGCACATCCAGGCTGACCTCCAGCGCGCCGACATTAAGCAGGCCCGCGGGGCTTTCCACCTGCAGTGGCACGATGGCGCGCATGCTCAGGCTGTCGCCATTGGCCGCCAGGCCGGCGGTTGCCGAGCCCTGGCCCAGGCTGTCGAGCAGCATGGGCCGCTGTGCGGCCGGGAAGTCGGCAAACCACTGCGGCTCATGCACCCGCAGCAGCACTTGGGCACTAGGCGCCAGGTGGATATACAGGGCAAACGGGCGGATGCCTTGCAGGTTGCGCCAGCGCGGGGCGAGGCGGGTGTACAGCTGGTTGCGGATGGCACTCAGGCTGTGTGCCTCGGTTGGTTCATTGCTTTGCAGCGCATGGGCCTGGCGCACCAGCTCGACCAGCCAGGCGTCGGCAGCGATGGTTTCGGCCAGCAGCTGCGCCTGTTGCTGCAGCTCCTGCTGGCTGTTGCGCAGGGTCAGGCTTTGCAGCTCGTGCTGCTTGGCGATTTGCAGGTTCCACAGGGTTTCCCGCTCATTCAGGGCAAAACCGCCGAGCACGCTGAAGAAGATCGCCAGGCCCAGGCTGCCGAGACCGACGATCCAGTGGATGGCGTTGGGTTTGAACGGCTTAAGCATCCATCCGCCTCATCACGTGTGCATGCACAAGGAGTGTCATTCAGCTCAGCCCCGCCAGTCGGCGCAGGCGCGCTAGCTCAGGGTCATCAGCTGCGCTGGTGAGTTCGCAGGCGGCCAGGCGCATGAGGATATTCTCGCGTTTGACGTTGTTGGCCGGCAGGTTGTAGGACGCCCCTATCAGCTCGCGCAAGTGCATCGGCAAGTGCCACTGCGCCTTGATGCTGATGGCAAAGGGGCTGCTGAACTGATCGAGTGCCTGCATCACCTGGGCTTCGCTGAAGCTTTGCCCGCTGTCCTGCCACGCCTGCGCCAGATACAGCACACAGAGCTCGCCCATGCGGTGCAACAGGGCGGCGGTATGGAAGGGCGCAGGGTCCATGGCGCACTGGCGCGCAAGGTAGGTGCTGCGTTCGATCAGTTGCTCGGTGCTGTCCAGGTGCGCCTGGGCAAACAGGTGCAGCAGGGCGTTATCCAGCGCGCTGCATTGGCGCAGGGCCAGGCCCAGCGCCAGGTTGAGGCTGTTGATCGCGCCGAGCTTGTGCAGCGCCTCAAGAAGATTGGTGCAGGATTTACCGGCCTGGGTGTAGGCACTGCTGTTGGCCACGGCGAGCAGGCGCGCGCTAAGTGCTGGGTCGTGCTGCCACTCGTTGGCCAGCTCGCGCAGGTCGATCTGCTCGCCCTTGAAGCTTTGCAGCAATCGATCACGCACATGCGCCTTGAGCGGTAATTGCAAGGCGCTGCTGGGCAGGCTACGCAGGTGGTCGAGCAGGTCGTGCTGCGTGTTGCTGGCCTGGTACGGCTGCTCGTCGTTGTCTGCGGGCAATAGGGTTGCCAGGCTGGCGGCGACATGCGCGGCCTGGAAGGGTTTGCTGATAAAGGCGTTGATTTTCAGGGCGCGCACGGCCAGTACGCTGGCTCGGTCGGAGCGGCCGGTGATCACCACCAGCGGCGTGCTGCTGTTGTCGCGGCGCACCTGCTCAAGCAGGCGGGTACCGGGGCCGTCCGGCAGGTTCCAGTCGCAGATGACCATCTGCGCTGGGCGCTGCTGCCATTCGCGCAGGGCCGCGCTGACGCTGTCCAGGCACACCACCTGGCTGCAGGGACGCAGGCTGAGGACGATCTGCTTGAGTAGATCGGCGATCCAGCTGTCGTCTTCCAGAATCATGACCCGCATACGTGGTGCCTTAGTTCGTCGTTGCGGCGCTAAGCGCCAAGTGTGTGGCCAGCTGCTCTGCAGGTTGCGGACGGCCGAAATAATAGCCCTGGGCGTGGTCGCAGCCGAGTTGCTGGAGCAGTTCGACCTGTTCGGGCTGCTCAATCCCTTCTGCCAGCACCTTGAGCCCCATGCTGTGGCCGAGGGCGATCACCGCGCGGGTGATGGCTACATCATCCTGATCATGTGGCAGGCCGCTGACAAAGCTCTGGTCAAGTTTGAGTTTGTGTACCGGCAGACGCTTGAGGCGCGCCAGCGAGCTGTAGCCGGTGCCGAAGTCATCAATCGCCAGGCGAATGCCGAGGGCGCGCAGGCGTTCGAGCAAGGCCAGGGCTGCGTCGGGGTTTTCCATCACCGCGCTTTCGGTGACTTCCAGCTCCAGGTGCGCCGGGGCGAGGCCGCTATCGCGCAGCACTTCGGCCACCCGCAGGTCGAGCTCGCCACGGCTGAACAGGCGACTGGAGACATTTACCGCGACAAACCTCAGCTTAGATCCGGCGATTTGCCAGGCAACCATCTGCCGGCAACTCTGTTCCAGCACCCAGGCGTCGATGGCGCCGATCAATCCGGTTTCTTCGGCAATCGGGATAAATTCACCGGGCGCCACCAGCCCGCGTTGCGGATGCTGCCAGCGCACCAGGGCTTCGACGCCGATCATCTCCTGGCTGCGCAGGCAGATCAGCGGCTGGTAATAGACGCGCAGCTCCTGATGATCCAGGGCATGGCGCAGGGCGCTGGCCAGCTCGACGCGCTGGTGCGCATGTTCGGTCAGTTCCTGGCTGTAGAAGGCATAGCTCTCACGGCCGCTGTTCTTGGCCTTGAACAGCGCCGAGTCGGCGTTGCGCAGCACCTGGCCAACATCGCCGGCTTCGCTGGGATAGAGGCTGATGCCGATGCTGGCAGTGATAAACAGCTCCTGCTGATTGATGCTGAAGGCCTGGGTCAGGCACGCCTGCAGACGCTGCGCAATCACTGCCGCCTGTTCGGCGCTGCTGCAGCTTTCATCGAGCAGGCCGAACTCGTCACCGCCCAGGCGCGCCAGGGTCATGCGCTTACCGAGTTGTTGGCCGAGACGCTCGCCGACGTCCTTGAGCAGCAGGTCACCAATGTTGTGACCGAGGCTTTCGTTGATGTTCTTGAAATGGTCGAGGTCGATCAACAGCACCGCGCCGCCTTGCTCATCGTTTTTTGCGCGTTCGAGGGCTCGCTCGACGCGTTCGGTAAACAGCAGACGGTTGGGCAGGTTGCTCAGCGGGTCGTGGTGCGCCAGGTAATCCAGCTCACGTTGCGAGCGTTTCAGTGCGCTGATATCGGAGAACACCGCGACGTAATGGCTGATCTCGCCCAGTTCATCGTGAATCACCCGGATGCATTGCCACTGCGGGTAAATCTCGCCGCTCTTGCGCCGGTTCCACACCTCGCCGCTCCATGCGCCGCGGTTTTGCAGAGCACTCCAGAGGCTGTCATAGAAGCTTTTGTCGTGCCGTCCGGATTTCAGCATGCTCGGTGACTGGCCGAGGATTTCCGCCTGGCTGTAGCCGGTGATGCGGCTAAAGGCCGGGTTGCAGTGGACGATATGCTGCTGCGCATCGGTGACCAGCACGCCTTCCTGGGTGGCATCGAATACCGCAGCGGCCTGGCGCAGGCGCTTTTCGTTACGTTGCAGGGCCTGATGGGCCTGGCTGTGCTGCTGCCAATGAGTGCGCAGCACGGCATACAGCAAACCTGCGGTAAGCAGTACAAAGCCCAGCCCCTTGAGCAGTTGCGCACGTTCCAGTTGCGCCAGCGATAGCCCTAGGGCGATCAGCAGACCGTCGCTGAACAGCACCCAAAGGGCGGCGGCGAGCATATAGCCGAGAGTCAGGCGCCAAGCGCCTTGTGGAGCATTCATGGGATAAAAGTCAGTCCTTTGCCTAAGACCGGCAGTATAGATGTTGATAAGGGCGCGGCATTCTTATGCAAAAGACCAACTGGTTTTCTGATCCGGGTCAGGGATAATGTGTACAGATGTGCGCTAAAAAGCGGCCATGTCTTTCCTTTTCCATGAGGCACGTGATCCATGTGGTACAACGGTTTTCTTGACTTGTCGGTCTGGCAGTTGATCGCAGTCACCCTGCTGATGACGCATGTGACCATCGTCAGCGTCACGGTTTATCTGCATCGCTACTCGGCGCATCGCGCGCTCGAATTGCACCCGGCGCTGAAGCACTTCTTCCGTTTCTGGCTGTGGCTGACCACGGCGCAGAACACCCGCGAGTGGACCGCGATCCACCGTAAGCACCACGCCAAATGCGAAACCGTAGATGACCCGCACAGCCCGGTGATCAAGGGCCTGAGCACCGTGTTGCGTACCGGTGCCGAGCTGTACCGCGAAGAGGCGAAGAACCCGGAAACCCTGCGTATTTACGGCAAGAACTGCCCGGAAGACTGGATCGAGCGCAACCTCTATTCGCGCTTCCCGGTTGGCGGTGTGGCCTTGATGGGCGCCATCGACCTGGCGCTGTTTGGTGCCGCCGGTATCACCATCTGGGCGATCCAGATGATGTGGATTCCGGTGTGGGCGGCGGGCGTGATTAACGGCCTCGGCCATGCCGTGGGCTACCGCAACTTCGAATGCCGCGATGCTGCGACCAATCTGGTGCCCTGGGGCATTCTTATCGGCGGCGAAGAACTGCATAACAACCACCATACCTACCCCAACAGCGCCAAGCTGTCGGTGAAGAAGTGGGAATTCGACATGGGCTGGTTCTGGATCAAGCTGTTCAGCCTGCTCGGCCTGGCCCAGGTGCAGCGCGTCGCGCCGATTGCCCACCGGGTGGAAGGCAAGCGCAGCCTGGACATGGACACCGCCATGGCCATCCTCAACAACCGTTTTCAGATCATGGCGCAGTACCGCAAGCTGGTGATCGCGCCGCTGGTGCAGCAGGAGCTGGCCAAGGCCGATGCCTCGGTTCGCCATCACTTCCACCGCGCCAAGCGTCTGCTTTCGCGTGAGCCGAGCCTGCTTGATGAAACCCACCAGGCGCGTATCCAGCGCATGCTGGAGCAAAGCCAGGCGCTCAAGGTGATCTACGAGAAGCGCCTTGCCCTGCAGCAGATCTGGGTAAAAACCAGCGCCAATGGCCACGACATGCTTGAAGCCATCAAGCACTGGGTTAGTGATGCCGAAGCCAGCGGTATTCAGTCGCTGCGCGAGTTTGCCGAGCAGCTGAAAACCTATTCGCTGCGTCCGGCAACCGCCTGACGGTCTGCAGCACCAAGGAAGCCCGCCTATTGGCGGGCTTTTTAATTTCTGGCGTATGCTGCTGTCATATCCCCGTTATCTGAGCGCAGCGGCGGTGTTTATGGATGAAGTCAGCAGACAGCAGCTTGAACAGGAAGAGTTGACCCTGGCGCTGTTGCACACCCGCGCCGAGGTGGCGCGCCTGCAGGAGCGAGAGCAGTTGTTCAGCACCCTGCTGGGTAGCGTCAATGCGGTGCTCTGGGCGTTTGACTGGGATGCCCAGCGGGTGATCTACGTCAGCCCCGCCTACGAGCGGATCTTCGGCCGCTCCGCCGCGCTGCTGCTGGCCGGCTACGAAGAGTGGCGCAACAACATCTACCCGGATGATCTGGATTACGCCGCCGAAAGCTTCGCCCAGGTGCTGGAAACTGGTGCGGTCGAGGCCCGCGAGTACCGCATTATTCGTGGTGATGGTCAGGTTCGCTGGCTCAGCGACAAGTGTTTTGTCAGCCGTGAAAGCTCGCCCGGCAAGCCACATATCATCGTCGGCATCGCCGAAGACATCACCGAGAAGAAGCAGCTGGAAGGCGAACTGCACCGCCTGGCCACCACCGATGTGCTGACCCAGAGCAGCAACCGTCGGCACTTCTTCGAGTGCGCTCAGCGTGAGTTCGAGCAGGCCCGTGAATACGGCAGCCCGCTGGCCTTTCTGCTGCTCGACCTCGACGACTTCAAACAGATCAACGACCGTTACGGCCACCAGATGGGTGATCAGGTGCTGCAGCGCCTGGCCTACAGCGGCGCCACCACGTTACGCCGGGGTGATCTGTTCGGGCGTATCGGTGGTGAAGAGTTTGCCGCGCTGTTTCCACGCTGCGAGCCGGAGTTGGCCGAGCAGATTGCCGAGCGCCTGCAGCGCGAGGTGCGCCGCTTGAGTTTTAACCACGAAGGCACAACCTTCGGTGTGACCCTGAGTCAGGGCCTGACCAGCCTGCGCCCTGACGATGCCAGCCTGGATGCCCTGTACGCGCGCGCCGATGCCGCGATGTACCGGGCCAAACGCCAGGGCAAGAATCAGATTGTGCTGGACTGACCAGGCGCACAGGCACGCCGTTAGCGTCGCCCGTTGGCGATAACCCGCCTTTTTGCTTTTTGCCATAGGCAAAAAACCGCTTATTACCTCTTCAGCAGGCCTGCAGAAAACCTCAGGTAAACCCGGAAAGCCTTGTAATAGAGGCTTTAGCGGGCTGTTTTTGGCAGCTGGCACAGTATCTGCGTAGGGCTCAGCACATAACGGCCAGGGTTATTGGCCGAGAATAAAAATGAAGAGACCTGCGCCATGATTTTTACCTGTCCGCTGCTATGTCCTCATTCCCCAGCTCGCGCTGACTGCCTTCACGCGCTCACCTGATTTCGCTTATTGCACGCTCGCCTCTGGCTGCGGCAGCTATTCGCCTGCCCGGCGCCCGGCCTTGCAATAACCCCCGAATTCGGTGCGCGCCTGCCGCTTCACTGGCTGAAGACAGTACCCGCGCCGATGTGCAACCACACACAACTGGAGAACACATAATGAGAAAGACCTCCCTGGCCCTGGCCGTCGCTGCCAGCACCCTGGGCTTGTCCCTGAGCCAAGTGGCATTTGCCGATTTTATTGGCGACAGCAAAGCTACCGTCGAAGCGCGTAACTTCTACTTCAACCGTGATTTCCGTCAGGAAGGCGCTGCTCAGCACAAGCAAGAAGAGTGGGCGCAGGGCTTTATCCTGCGCGCTGAGTCGGGCTTTACCGAAGGCACTGTAGGTTTTGGTGCTGACGCCATCGGCATGTTCGGCTTCAAGCTGGATTCCGGTGACGGTACCGCTGGTAGCGGCCTGCTGGTTCCGGATCGTTCGTCCGGCGGTTCGCAGGACAATTACTCTGGTCTGGCCGTTGCAGCCAAAGCCAAGATTTCCAAAAGCACCCTGCGTGTCGGCGGTATGCAGTTCAAGAACCAGGCTATTGCCTCCAGCGACAGCCGTTTGCTGCCGCAGGTTTTCCAGGCCGGTCATCTGGTCTCCCAGGAAATCGATGGTCTGACCCTAGACATGGGTCATGTACGTGAAGTCAACGGCCGTAACTCCAATGACTATGAAGATATCGCCCTGACCACCGGCGGCCGTCGCGGCATCACTACTACCGGCGGCGCTACCACTGACTCGTTCAGCTTCTTCGGCGGTAACTACAAGATCACCAAGGATCTGACTGCCGGCTACTACCACTCCAAACTGGAGGATATGTACAAGCAGAACTCGTTCAGCCTGGTGCACGTACTGCCACTGGCGGACAAGCAGAGCCTGAAGACCGATCTGCGTTATGCCCGCTCCACCGACGGCAGCCGCAGCAACATCGATAACAAAGCCCTGGGCGCTATGGTTACCTACGGCATTGAAGGCCACAGCTTCGGTCTGGGCTACCAGAAGATGAGCGGCGACACCGGTTTTGCCTACATCAACGGCACCGACCCGTTCCTGGTCAACTATGTGCAGATCGGTGATTTTGCCAACAAGGACGAAAAATCCTGGCAGGCACGTTATGACTTCAACTTCGCCAGCATCGGCATTCCGGGTCTGACCTTCATGACCCGTTACCTGACCGGTGACAACGTTGAGCTGGCTGCCAACCGTTCCGAAGGTAAGGAATGGGAACGCAACAGCGAGCTGATGTACGTATTCCAGGAAGGCGCACTGAAGAACCTGGGCGTACGCCTGCGTAACGCCACCGTGCGTTCCAACTTCGCCAACGACATCGACGAAAACCGTCTGATCGTCAGCTACACCCTGCCACTGCTCTGATTGTGGCGGTTTCAGGCTGGGCTGTTGCATCCAGCTTGGCCTGAGCAACACAAGAAACCCGGACTCTGTTCCGGGTTTTTTATCGCCTGCGATTTACCGCTGGGCGGTGTGGCGGACAGGGCTTGTTATTCAATATATAAAAGAATAGATTGTTTTTATCTTAACTGAGTTGCCTGCCATGACACCTGAGCATCCGCCACTCGATATCCAGCAACTGCGCGCCAATGCCGCTGCGGCGGGGCAGTTGCTCAAGGCCCTGGGCAATCCGGATCGCCTGTTGTTGCTGTGCCAGCTGTCCCAGGGCGAACGCAATGTCAGCGAGCTGGAAACCCTGCTGGGTATTCAACAGCCGACCCTGTCGCAGCAACTGGCGGTGTTGCGTCGCGAAGGGCTGGTGGCGACCCGTCGTGAGGGCAAGCAGATTTATTACTGCATCAGCAGCCCGGCCGCGCTGGCCGTGATCAATACCCTGTATCAGCTGTTCTGCGCCGGTGAGCATTGATGAGTATCGATTGGTACAACTTCACGCCCTGGAGTGCCCTGGCCGGCGGCGCGCTGATTGGTCTGGCCGCCAGCTTGTTCGCCGTAATGAATGGTCGGGTGGCCGGTATCAGCGGTCTGCTCGGCAGTTTGCTGGAGCGTGGTGAAGGCTGGGGCGAGAAGGGCCTGTTTCTGCTCGGCGTGTTGCTCGCGCCGCTGTTCTGGCAGCTGTTTACTCGTCTGCCCGAGATTCACATCGACAGCGGCTGGCTGGCGCTGATCGTTGCCGGTCTGCTGGTCGGGGTCGGCACCCGCTATGGCGCGGGCTGCACCAGCGGGCATGGCGTCTGCGGTTTGTCGCGGCTGTCACCGCGCTCTCTGGCCGCCACCTTGAGCTTTATGGTCGCCGGTTTCGTCACGGTGTTTGTCCTGCGTCATCTGCTGGGGGCTTGAACATGCGCAAGCTGATGGCGTTTCTTGCCGGGCTGATTTTTGGCATCGGCCTACTGATCGCGGGTATGGCCAACCCGGCCAAGGTGCTGGCGTTTCTCGACCTGGCCGGCGCCTGGGACCCATCGCTGGCCCTGGTGATGGTGGCGGCGATTGGCGTGGCGTTTCTGCCGTTCAGTTGGGCGCGCGCGCAGCGCAGCAGTCTGCTCGGTGCCCCGATGCAGTTGCCGGCCAAGCGTGAGCTGGATCGCCGGTTGATCGGCGGCAGCCTGTTGTTCGGTGTCGGCTGGGGGATTGCCGGTATTTGTCCGGGGCCAGCCGTGGCGATTCTGCTTACCGGGCGCTGGCAGGTGCTGCTGTTTGTGGCGGCCATGCTGGTGGGAATGGTGGTGTTTGCTGCGCTGGAACGCCGGCGCGGCTAATTGATGATCGGGAGATCACTATGCAAGCAAATGTTGGCACCCTCGACCGTAGCCTGCGCATTGCCGCGGGTCTGATTCTGATTGGCTTGAGCCTGAGCGGGGTGATCGGCCTATGGGGCCTGATTGGCATCGTGCCGCTGGCCACCGGCCTGTTTCGCTTCTGTCCGCTGTACCCGCTGCTGGGTATCAGCACCTGCAAAACCAAGACCTAACGCTGGAGTGCCGAGCGGCCCTTTGGCCGGTCGGCTGGAGCTGCCATGTCCCCGCTAATTCAGGCTTTTTTCGACCCTGCCAGCTCGACCTACAGCTATGTGGTCAGCGACCCGGCCACCGCGCAGTGCGCCATTATCGATTCGGTGCTGGATTACGACGCGGCCGCCGGGCGCACCGCCCACGACAGTGCCGACCGCTTGATCGCCTATGTGCGCGAGCAGAAGCTGAGCGTGCAGTGGCTGCTGGAAACCCATGTACATGCTGATCACCTTTCCGCTGCGCCCTATCTCAAGGCTGCTCTAGGCGGGCAGCTGGCAATCGGCGAGCAGATTCGCGTGGTGCAAAACACCTTCGGCAAGCTGTTCAATGCCGGCAGCGAGTTTGCTGTCGATGGTCGGCAGTTCGATCAGCTGTTCCGCGATGAGCAGGGGTTTCAGATCGGTTCGCTCAACGCCCGTGCCCTGCACACGCCAGGGCACACCCCGGCCTGTATGACCTACCTGATTGGTGACGCCGCGTTTGTTGGCGACACCCTGTTTATGCCGGATTACGGCACCGCGCGCTGCGACTTTCCCGGCGGCGACGCGCGTGCGCTGTACCGTTCGATTGCCCGGCTGTTTGCCCTGCCAGACAGCACTCGGCTGTTTATGTGCCACGATTACCTGGCGCCGGGGCGCGAGCAGCATTGCTGCCAGACCACAGTGGCCGAGCAGCGCGCGCATAACGTGCATGTGCACCAGGGCATTGATGAAGACGCCTTTGTTGCTATGCGCCAAGCTCGTGATGCCAGCCTGGGCATGCCGGCGCTGATGCTGCCGGCGGTACAGGTGAATATGCGCGCCGGCCATCTGCCGCCCGCTGAAGACAATGGCGTGCGTTACCTCAAGGTGCCGTTGAATGTTCTCTAGATGGCCGCTGCTGAATACCTTGCGCCATTACGACCGCGACCAGGCCGGTCGCGATCTGCTGGCTGCGTGCCTGGTCTGTCTGCTGTTGGTGCCGCAAGCGTTGGCCTATGCGCAGCTGGCCGGTTTGCCAGCGGTGGTGGGCTTGTACGCGAGCATTCTGCCGCTGGTGGTTTATGCCTTGATCGGCGCCAGCCCTGGGGTGGCGCTGTCGTTCGGCCCGGTAGCGGTGCTGTCGTTGATGACTGCAGCGGCCTTGGCCCCAGTGGCTGCCGCCGGCAGCGCGGCTTATCTGGTGGCGGCCACCACCCTGACCCTGCTGGTCGGCGTATTACTGCTGTTGATGGGCCTGTTGCGGATGGGCTTTGTCGCCAATTTTCTTAGTCATCCGGTGATTTCCGGTTTTGTCAGCGGCTCGGCATTGCTGATTGCGGTCAGCCAGTTCAAGCATCTATTGGGCGTGCGCGCCGACGGGCTGACGCTGTTGCAGGTGTTGCCCACGTTGTATGCGCAGGTGCCGGCGTTGCACCTGCCGACGCTGCTGCTGGGCCTGGGTAGCCTGGCGTTGCTGATGCTGCTGCGTAATCTCGGCCTGTTCGGTTTGCCTGAAACCCTGGCGCTGCGCATCAGGCAGCTGAGTGCATTGTTGTTAATGCTGTTGGCGATGGCCCTGGGCGCTGTGCTGCAGCTGGAAGCCTATGGCGTGCGCGTGGTCGGTACGGTGGCCGCGGGTTTGCCGCCATTGGCGCTGCCGAGTCTGGAGTTGGGCTTGTTGCGCGAGTTGCTGCCGGCGGCCGTGCTGATTGCCCTGGTGGGCTTTGTCGAGTCGGTGTCCATCGCCCAGAGCCTGGCGATGCGCAAGCGTCAGTCGATCAATCCTGATCAGGAACTACTCGGCCAGGGTGCGGCCAATATCGCTGCCGCCTGCAGTGGCGGCATGCCGGTGGCGGCGAGTTTTTCTCGCTCGGCGTTGGCGCTGCAAAGCAATGTCGCCACACCGCTGGTTGGCGTGTTTGCTGCGGGGCTGATGCTGGCGGCGGTGCTCGGCCTGGCGCCGTTGCTGCAGCACCTGCCGCAGGCGGTGCTGGCCGCGAGCATTATCGTCGCCGTAGTCGGGCTGATCGATTTCGCTGGTCTGCGGCGCACTTGGCGCTACTCACCGCAGGAAGGAATGGCGCAGCTGGCAACGCTGCTCGGCGTGCTGCTGTACGGTGTCGAGGCTGGCATTCTGCTTGGGGTAAGTCTGTCGATACTGTTATTTCTCTGGCGTACCAGCCGGCCGCATATGGCGGTGGTCGGACAGCTGCCCGGCAGCGAGCACTTTCGCAATGTCGAGCGCTATCAGGTGGTGGAAAGCCCCAGCGTGCTGTCGCTGCGCGTCGATGAAAGTCTGTACTTCCCCAATGCGCGCTACCTGGAAGAGCGCATTGCTGCGCTGATCGCCAAGCGTCCTGGCGTGCGTCATCTGGTGCTGATGTGCTCCGGGGTTAATCAGATCGACGCCAGCGCCCTGGATACCCTGGAGGCCATCAGCGAGCGTCTGCACAGCGCCGGCGTGCAGCTGCATCTGGCGGAAGTGAAGGGCCCGGTGATGGATCGGCTGCTGCGCGCGGATTTTCTGCAGCGCTTCGGTGGGCAGGTATTTGTCAGCCAGTACCAGGCTTTGCATACCCTCGATGCAGAAAGTACAGCGCGGGCCATGCGCTCGCAGTGAAACTGGACTAAATGTTAACCACCGCGTGTCGATACGCTGGTTGGATCAGGGATGAACTAACGTGCCGTGTGCCCTGAGCAAATATTGCCCTTCTTGAGGCGCTTCATATGTTCGGATCACAGCTTCGCAGTGAGTTGCAGCAGTGCCTGGTGCAACTGGCAACCAGTCAGCAGGTTATCGGGGCCATCCGACAAACCTTCGCCATGATCGAGTTCACCGCCCAGGGCGAGATTCTCGATGCCAACCCACCATTTCTCGCCACCATGGGCTATCGCCTGGAAGAGATCCGCGGCCAGCACCACCGTATGTTCTGCAGCAAAGAGCAGGTGGCGAGCCCGGCTTATGCGCAGTTCTGGCGGCGCCTGGCCGATGGTGAGAGTTTCAGTGACCGCTATATGCGCATTGCCAAGGGCGGCCGCGAGATCTGGCTGGAGGCCAGCTACCTGCCGGTGCGTGATGCCCAGGGCAAGGTCATCACGGTCATCAAGCTGGCCGCTGACATCACCGAGCGTATGCATGCCGAGCATCAGCACGGCAGCTACCTGCAGGCGATCAACCGCTCCACGGCGGTGATCGAATTCAACCTGGGCGGCGAGGTGCAGGAGGCCAATGAAAATTTCCTCAGCACCATGGGCTATCGCATTGAGGAGGTGCGTGGCGTGCATCACCGCCAGTTCTGCACCCATGAGGATGCGGCGAGTGATGAATATCGGCGGTTCTGGCAGCGCCTGAACCAGGGCGAGTTTATTGCCGACCGCTTCAAGCGCGTGGCCAAAGGCGGTCGCCTGGTGTGGCTACGCGCTACCTATAACCCGCTGTATGACGCTGCCGGCCGTCTGTATGGGGTGGTCAAGTTCGCCAGTGATATCACCAACCAAGTGGAGCACCGCGAGGCCGAATCGGCTGCCGCGCAGCTGGCTTTTGATATCGCTCGGGAAACCGATGAGAGCGCGATCAAGGGCGCTGAAACGGTCGAGGAGACTGTGCAGGTGGTGCGCGGCATTGCCGCTGAGCTGGCGCATGTTTCCGAGAATATTGGCGCTTTGAGCACCCAGTCCGAGCGTATTAGCAGCATTGTCCAAGTTATTCGCGGTATCGCCGAGCAGACCAATTTGCTGGCCCTTAATGCGGCCATTGAAGCGGCGCGTGCCGGCGAGCAAGGGCGCGGTTTTGCCGTGGTAGCGGACGAGGTGCGCAATCTGGCCGCGCGTACCAGCCAGGCGACGGTCGAGATTAACGACGTTGTGCGTCTTAACCATGACCTGGCGCTGAAGGCGGTCAGTGGCATGGATGGCAGCAAGCAGAAAACAGAACAGGGCGTGCTGTTAGCCAACAAGGCGGGCGAGGTGATGCTGGAAATCCGCGATGAAGCGCAGCGTGTGGTGGATGCTATTGGGCAGTTTACCCAGGCCATGCAGGACTAAGAACCTGTTTACGATCTGCTGCGCGTCGGCCATCCGGCGTTAAAAACAGCCTCGGAATGCTCATGTACAAAAGTACACTCCGCTTCCTCGGCTATTTTTGCCTTGTCTGGCTCTAGCTCGCGAGATCGCAAACAGGTTCTGTCTAACGCCCAGCCGCTAACTGGTCAGGCGTCAGTTATCAGCGCTGTTGCGGCGCAGGTTGCTGCTGGGTGATGCAGTGGATATTGCCGCCGCCCAGCAGAATCTCCCGGCCCGGCACCATTACCACGCGATGCTGCGGGAACAGGCGACGCAGGATCGCTTCGGCTTCGGCATCCTTGGGGTCGTCGAACTTGGGCGCGATGATGCCGCCGTTGACGATCAGGAAGTTGACGTAGGAGCCCGCCAGACGGATCGACGGATCGCGCTCCTGAGTACCGGCCACCAGATCGACGCCGGCACACTCTTCATCGCTGGCATACAGCGGGCCGGGAATCGGCATTTTGTGCACGATCAACTGACGGCCTTTGGCATCCCGCACGCTTTCCAGCACGCGCATGGCGGCCTGGCAGCGCGGGTAGTTGGGGTCGGTGGCGTCGTCGGTCCAGGCCAGCAGCACTTCACCGGGGCGCACGTAGCAGCAGAAGTTGTCGACGTGGCCGTCGGTTTCGTCATTGAACAGGCCGTCCGGTAACCAGATCACTGTGTCGATGGCCAGGTGATCGGCCAGGTACTGCTCGATCTGCTCGCGGCTTAGGTGCGGGTTGCGATTGGGGTTGAGCAGGCATTCTTCGGAGGTGATCAGGGTGCCTTCGCCGTCGACATGGAGCGAGCCGCCTTCGAGGATCAGATCGTCGGTGCGATAACGCGCGCAGCCTTCGATCTGCAGAATCTTGCGCGCCACCTGATCGTCACGCACCCAGTTGGCGTACAGCCCGCCATTCAGACCACCCCAGGCGTTGAACGCCCAGTCCACGCCGCGCACTTCGCCACTGTTATTGGTGACGAAGGTCGGCCCGGTGTCGCGCACCCAGGCGTCGTCGGTGGTGATTTCCACCACGCGGATATTGGCGTGGGCCAGGCGCTCGCAGGCGTTTTCATACTGGCCGGCGGACACGCACACGGTCACTGGCTCAAATTCGGCAATCGCCCTGGCCACGGCGGTAAACGCGGCTTGCGCGGGCTTGCCGCCCAAGCGCCAGTTGTCCGGGCGCTCGGGCCAGACCATCCAGGTTTGGCTATGGCTTTCCCACTCGGCGGGCATGCGGAAGCCGTCGGCGCGTGGGGTAGTCGTCAGGGTTGTCATAAATTCACCAAAGCATTGAGCGGGGACGGATGGGTATCAACGCTGCGCGTCGCAACCCATCTTATAGGGGCGTTGTTACTCGGAGGCCAGGTGGCCGTCGAGGGTTTTTAGCGGGCCGTAGAGGTTCGGGCGGCGGTCACGGAAGCTGCCCCAGGCGCTGCGGATATGCTCCAGCTGATCCAGATCGAAGCTGTGCATCAGCACCGCTTCGTCGGTTTCGTTGGCTTCCTGCACCTTGGCGCCGAACTGGTCGGCAATAAACGACGAGCCATAGAAGTTGATGTGGTAGTCGCCCTGGTCTTCACGGCCAATGCGGTTGCTGGCGATCAGCGGCATCAGGTTGGCGCCGGCGTGGCCCTGCTGCACGCGCTGCCAATGGTCGCGCGAGCTGATGCTTGGGTCATGCGGCTCGCTGCCGATGGCGGTCGGGTAGAACAGAATTTCGGCACCGAGCAGCGCCATGCTGCGCGCGCACTCGGGGAACCACTGGTCCCAGCAGATGCCCACGCCGATCTTGGCGTAGCGGGTATTCCACACCTTGAAGCCGGTATCGCCAGGGTTGAAGTAGTACTTCTCGTGGTAGCCCGGGCCGTCCGGGATATGGCTTTTCCGATAAATCCCGAGGTTGCTGCCGTCGGCGTCGATGATTGCGATGCTGTTGAAACGCGCGCGGCCGGCCAGTTCGTAGAAGCTGATCGGCAGGACCACTTGCAGCTCTTTGGCGATTTTCTGGAAGTGCAGGATCGCCGGGTTGCTCTCGGCCGGGGTGGCCAGTTGCAGATAGTCCGGGTTGGGCTTCTGGCAGAAGTACGGCGCCTCGAACAGCTCTTGCAGCAGGATGATCTGCGCGCCCTTGCCGGCGGCCTGACGCACCAAGCGCTCGGCGTTGGCGAGATTCGCAGCGGTGTCCCAGGAGCAGGCCATCTGGGTGGCGGCGACGGTAACGATACGGGGCATGGTTTGGCACCTCAAGAGCAGTTGGGGCGGTCATCTGACACTAGCAGAGGCCGGCGACTGTGCCATGCCTCGCGGGTGAGTCATGGCAGTGGACGGGCTATTTATATCCGATAAAAATCGGCTTTAAAAGCAAAATATAAAGCTTTTATCGAGTTTTTATCGATTTATATCGAATAAAAATCGAATTAATGCGCTGCGATAAAGCGAGTGCCGATCAAAGGCAAGGCGATACGCCGCCGCGCAGATTGAAGTGCTGCGGGCGTTAACGGTGTGGGCAGATGAGGGTTGGGTAGAGCGAGGGGTCAGGCGCTGTAGCGTTTGTGCAGCTCGAATTGCTCGTGGCCGTCGTCCCAGCCGGCTTCCCAGGCGGCGATCAGCACATCGGCGGCGAGCCCGCGCGGGGTGTTGGCTTGTCCGGTCAGCCCTGCCATGTAGCCTTGTTGGTAAGCCTTGTTGAGGCTTTCCAGGCTCCAGTGCTGGTCATCTTCCGTGTTGAGGTCGGCGCAGGCCATGGCGGCAGCTCGCAGTGGATTTACCCGTGCAATGCTAGCCGCATCGTCTGGGCAGGGCTGCGCCGCTGATCCCGCTTTTGCCACCGCTGGCGGTTTATGTGATGCAGTTGGCGAAATGCCGGCTGCGCGCGAGCCGGCATGCTTCGCAGTTAAACAGCTAACGCCAGAATGCTGGCCTGATAGGCCGCGGCAAAGCTGTCGAAGTCGCCTTCTTCCTGGGCTTCCAGTTCGGCCTGCTCCTGCAGCGACTGGGCCGCGCTGGCCTCAAAGGCTGCCTGCTGCTCGGCGCTTAACGGTTGGCTGCGGAAGTATTCGGCGTGCAGCTTGCTCTGGCGCAGGGCGAACTCGGTAAAGCTCAGGCCCTGTTGCAGTTGCGCCAGCACCTGGGCGGACGGCGTCAGGCTGGTATCGGCGACCTTGGCCTGTTGCGCCTGCAAGGCCAGGCTGTGGGCATTGTCGCCCTGGTTCTGGTCGAGCAGTTCGGCCAGCGGACGGATTTGTTCGAGCAACTCATCGGCCCAGGTCTGCAGCGCCACGTCTTGGCCATTGCGTTGCAGCTGCAGCCCCGGCCGGCGACCTTCCTTGACCACGGTCAGGAAGTTGTCGGTGCAGGCATGGCATTCGCGGTTTTCCAGCAGCGGGCTGTCGGCCAGCGCGCAGAACAGCAGGAAGGCGTCGAGGAAGCGCGACTCGGTCAGGTCGATGCCCAGCGGCAGGAACGGGTTGATGTCCAGGCAGCGCACTTCGACGTACTGCACGCCACGGGCCATCAGCGCCTGGATCGGCCGCTCGCCGCTGTAGGTCACCCGCTTGGGGCGGATATTCGAGTAGTACTCGTTTTCGATCTGCAGGATGTTGGTGTTCAGCTGCAGCCACTCGCCATCCTTCTTCGCGCCGATGTCCACATAGGGCGGGTAGGGCGTGCCGACCGCTTGGCGCAGGCTGTCGGTGTAGCTGGCCAGGTCGTTGTAACAAGGCGTCAGGCCGGATTGGGCGGTGCTCTGGTAACCCAGGTCGCTCATGCGCAGGCTGGTGGCATAAGGCAGGTAAAGGGTTTCGCCATCCAGCTCCTGCAGCTGGTGCGGGCGGCCGCGCATAAAGCCTTTGTGCAGCGCGGGTGAGGCGCCGAACAGGTACATCAGCAGCCAGCTGTAACGGCGGAAGTTGCGGATCAACGCGATATAGCGCGCCGACTGGTAATCCCGCGCGCTGCGCGTGTCGCCTTCAGCCTGCTGCTGCAGTTGCCACAGCGCGTCGGGCAGGGAGAAGTTGTAGTGGATGCCGGCGATGCATTGCATGGTCTTGCCGTAACGCAGGGCCAGGCCCTTGCGGTAGACGTACTTGAGTTCGCCGATATGTGAGCTGCCGTAACGGGCGATCGGGATCGTCTCTTCGTCCGGCAGGGCGCAGGGCATCGACGGGCTCCACAGGTATTCGCCATCCAGCTTGCTGTAGGCGAAGCGGTGGATCTGCTCCAGGTCAGCCAGGGTCGCCGCCGGATCAGGCTCGGCCGGAGTGATAAATTCCAGCAGCGATTCTGAGTAGTCGGTGGTGATCTGCGTATGGGTCAGCGCCGCGCCGAGGGCGGCTGGGTGCGGCGTGAGGGCCAATTGGCCATCGCCGTCGACGCGCAGGCATTCGCGCTCGATACCGTGCAGGCATTGGGAAAGCAGGGAGAGGTTGGTGCGCTCGCCAAGCTGGGCCAGGCGGCGGGGTAACAGGTCGCTCAAGATTGCATTCCTTCACGCATCGGTCGCCTCAATATGGGGACGACACGCATGCTCTACAAGGGGGCGAGAAAACCGGTTTTTCCGGTCGATAGCGCTTTATAACCCGAGGCGGGTGAAGAAGGTTATAGCTGGGCGCAGTGCATTTGCGTCAGGGCGACGCGGCAGGGGCGGGCGCGCGGCCCACGGACATAGCGCCTATGTCCGTGGGCGTTGGCTTATTTCTTCAGCTGCTTGGCATTGGCAAACAGCGCCGCCATGCCGCCGTTGGCCGGTGCCGGTTTGTCTTGGCTGGAGTGGCGTTCGCTGCGCGGTGCATTGCCGGCCGGCTTGCCGCCACGGGATTGCCCGCCGCGCGTCCCTTCGATCTTCTCGCCGGGCGTGTCGCCCATGCGCATCGACAGGGCGATGCGGTTACGCGGGATGTCGACTTCCATGACCTTGACCTTGACCACATCGCCGGCCTTGACCGCCTCGTGTGGGTCTTTGATGAACTTCTCCGACAGCGCCGAGATATGCACCAGACCGTCCTGGTGCACGCCGATATCGACGAAGGCGCCGAAGTTGGTCACGTTGGTCACCACGCCTTCGAGCATCATGCCCAGCTTGAGGTCGTTGAGGGTTTCCACGCCTTCCTGGAACTCGGCGGTCTTGAACTCGGGGCGCGGGTCGCGGCCGGGTTTTTCCAGCTCGCTCAAGATATCGCCGATGGTCACCAGGCCGAATTTGTCGTCGGTGAACTGCTTCGGATCGAGGCGCTTGAGGAAGCCCGAATCGCCAATCAGCGAGCGAATATCGCGGCCGGTGTCGGCGGCGATGCGTTGCACCAGCGGGTAGGTTTCCGGGTGCACGGCGGAGGCGTCCAGCGGGTTGCTGCCGTTCATTACACGCAGGAAACCGGCGGCTTGCTCAAAGGTCTTGTCGCCCAGGCGCGGCACCTTGAGCAGATCGGCGCGGCTGTTGAATGCACCGTTGGCATCGCGGAAAGCGACGATGTTCTGTGCCAGGGTGGTGTTCAACCCGGAGATGCGCGCCAGCAGCGCGGCGGAGGCGGTGTTTACATCGACGCCGACGGCGTTTACGCAGTCTTCGACCACCGCATCCAGCGAGCGCGCCAGCTTCAGCTGCGACACGTCGTGCTGGTACTGGCCAACACCGATGGATTTCGGGTCGATCTTCACCAGCTCGGCCAGCGGGTCCTGCAGGCGGCGGGCGATGGACACCGCGCCACGCAGCGACACGTCCATGTCCGGGAATTCCTTGGCCGCGAGTTCCGAGGCGGAATACACCGAGGCGCCGGCTTCACTGACCATGACCTTGGTCAGATTTAGGCCCGGCAACTTCTTGATCAGGTCGGCAGCCAGCTTGTCGGTCTCACGGCTGGCGGTGCCGTTGCCGATGGAGATCAGGTCGACCGCGTGCTTGGCGCAGAGTTTGGCGAGGATCGCCAATGTGCCGTCCCAGTCGTTGCGCGGCGCATGCGGATAAACCGTGGAGGTTTCCAGCACCTTGCCGGTGGCATCCACCACCGCCACCTTGCAGCCGGTGCGCAGGCCCGGATCGAGGGCCAGGGTAGCGCGCGGGCCAGCTGGCGCGGCCAGCAGCAGGTCGTGCAGGTTACGGGCAAACACGTTGATCGCCTCGTCCTCGGCGGCTTCGCGCAGTTCGCCAAACAGGTCGGTTTCCAGGTGGGTGTAGAGCTTGACCTTCCAGGTCCAGCGCACCACTTCGCCCAGCCATTTGTCGGCGGCGCGGCCACGGGCACTGATGCCGAAGCGCTCGCCGATCATGCCTTCGCACGGATGCATGGCTCCTGGGATTTCCTCGCCGACTTTCAGGCTGGCGCTGAGGATGCCTTCGTTACGGCCACGGAAAATCGCCAGGGCACGGTGCGACGGTGCGCCTTTGAGCTTTTCGTCGTGTTCGAAGTAATCACGGAACTTGGCGCCTTCGTTCTCTTTACCGGCGACTACGCGGGCGCTGAGGATGGCGTTGTCCTTGAGGTAGCTGCGCAGGCTGGCCAGCAGGTTGGCGTCCTCGGCGAAGCGCTCCATCAGGATGTATTTGGCGCCTTCGAGCACGGCCTTGACGTCGGCAAAGCCTTTTTCGGCATCGATAAAACGCTCGGCTTCGCTCTCGGGGTTCAGCTCGGGGTCGTTAAACAGTGCGTCGGCCAGTTCGCCGAGGCCGGCTTCCAGGGCGATTTGGCCCTTGGTGCGGCGCTTCTGTTTGAACGGCAGGTACAAGTCTTCCAGGCGGGTCTTGGTTTCAGCCAGGTTGATCTCGCGGGTCAGCTCCGGGGTCAGCTTGCCCTGCTCCTCGATGCTGGCGAGGATGCTGGCGCGGCGCTCGTCGAGTTCGCGCAGGTAGCGCAGGCGCTCTTCCAGGTTGCGCAGTTGGGTGTCGTCGAGGCTGCCGGTGACCTCTTTGCGGTAGCGCGCGATAAACGGCACGGTGGAGCCTTCATCGAGCAGCGCCACGGCGGCGGCGACCTGTTGCGGGCGTACGCCCAGTTCTTCGGCGATGCGGTTGTTGATGCTGAGCATATAAAAAGCTATCCACAGGGCGGCCATGCCTGCGGCATGACGCGCGGAATCATTTGAATCGGCGTGTTCGGCCCTCATCCGGCGCTTCGCGCCACCTTCTCCCTGAGGGAGAAGGGCAGATAAGCGTGTCGCTACGCGACTGCCACGTCGATACGGCCGCGCATTATAAACACTGCCCGGCAGCGCACCGGGAACCAGTCGGGGAAAAATCTGCTAACAATGGGCTGCACGTCGGCTGCGGCTCCTGAGCCATAATGCCGGCCATTGCACACTGCCAGCGCGTCCGCGCCCGGCGGATGCCCGGACAAGGAGCCCTGAATGAGCAGCACTGCACTTCCCGCTGAAGGCGAAAAAATCCTTATCGTCGATGACGACGCCCGCCTGCGTCGCCTGCTTGAGCGCTTCTTTGACGAGCAGGGCTACCGTGTGCGCGCGGTGGAAAACGTCGAGCAGATGGACCGTCTGCTGGCCCGCGAGCTGTTCAATCTGGTGGTGCTCGACCTGATGCTGCCGGGCGAGGACGGCCTGTCCGCCTGCCGCCGCCTGCGTGAGGCGAACAATCAGGTGCCGATCATCATGCTCACCGCCAAGGGCGATGAGGCCAGCCGCATTCAGGGCCTGGAGCTGGGCGCCGACGATTACCTGGCCAAGCCGTTCAACCCACGCGAGCTGCTGGCGCGGATCAAGGCCGTATTGCGCCGCCAGGCCCCGGTAGTACCGGGCGCGCCGGGTAGCGAAGACGAAAGCGTGAGTTTCGGCGAGTACGAACTGAGCCTGGCCACCCGCGAGCTGAAGAAGGGTGATGAGGTGCATATGCTCACCACCGGCGAGTTCGCCGTGCTCAAGGCGCTGGTGCAGCACGCCCGCGAGCCGCTGACCCGTGACAAGCTGATGAACCTGGCCCGTGGCCGCGAGTGGGACGCCCTGGAACGTTCCATCGACGTACAGATTTCCCGTCTACGCCGGCTGATCGAGCCGGACCCGTCCAAGCCGCGCTATATCCAGACGGTCTGGGGCGTGGGTTATGTGTTTGTGCCGGACGGCAATAAGTGACCCCGGCGCAATGATCCATCGTAGGAGCGGGCCATGCCCGCGATCCGCAATCCATTCGCGGGCATGGCCCGCTCCTACAAAACCCTGTAAGTGCCTATGAAAACCCCTCTCTGGTTCCCGCAAAGTTTCTTCGCCCGCACGCTGTGGCTGGTGCTGATCGTGGTGCTGTTCTCCAAGGCGCTGACCTTGGTTTATCTGATGATGAACGAGGACGTGCTGGTCGATCGCCAGTACAGCCACGGCGCCGCGCTGACCCTGCGCGCTTATTGGGCGGCGGACCCGGAAGACCGCGCCACCATCGCCGAGGCCGCTGGGCTCAAGCGCGTGCCGCACGAGCAGGTGCCGGCCACCGAGCAACATTGGCCGTATAGCGAGATTTTCGCCCGGCAGATGCAGACCGAACTGGGCCCGGACACCGAAGTGCGGGTACGCGCCAAGAGCCCGCCGGCGCTCTGGGTGCATGCGCCGGCGCTGGGTGAGGACTGGCTGCGAGTGCCGCTGTATCCGCATCCACTGCGTGGGCAGAAGATCTGGAGTGTGCTGGGCTGGTTCCTGGCGATTGGTCTGCTGTCGACGGCGGCGGCGTGGATTTTCGTTCGTCAGCTCAGCGCGCCCTTGAATCGCCTGGTGTTTGCCGCCCGGCAGATCGGTAAGGGCCGCAGCGTGCGCCTGCCAGTGGGCGATACACCGAACGAGATGGCCGAGGTGTACCGCGCCTTCAACCAGATGGCCGAAGACGTCGAACAGGCAGCGCGCGAGCGTGAACTGATGCTCGCCGGGGTGTCGCACGATCTGCGTACGCCACTGACTCGCCTGCGCCTGTCCATGGAGTTTCTCCACACCGACTCGGAGCTGACTGAGGACATGGTCCGTGATATCGAGGACATGGATGCAATCCTCGACCAGTTCCTCGCCTTTATCCGCGACGGCCGTGACGAGCCGTTGGAGCAGCTCGACCTGCGCGAGCTGATCAGCGAAGTGGTCGCGCCCTACAACCAGAAGCAGGAAATGGTGCGCCTGTGCATGGAGCCGGTGCCGGCTTTCCCGTTGCGCCGGGTGTCGCTCAAGCGGCTACTGGTCAACCTGATCGAAAATGCCCTGCGTTACGGCGGCAATGCGGTGGAAGTGGCGGTGTCCCTGTCTGGCGACCACAGCGCGCCGTATGTGGTGCTGAGTGTGCTGGACCGTGGCGCGGGCATTGATCCGGCCGAGTTGGGCAGCATCTTCAACCCCTTTATCCGTGGCGACCGCGCCCGTGGCGGCCAGGGCGCCGGGTTGGGCTTGGCCATCGTCAAGCGCATCGCCGCCTTGCACGGCGGCAGCGTCGAATTGCGTAACCGCTCCGGCGGTGGCCTGGAAGCTCGGGTTTGCCTGCCGTTGGGGCTGCTGTTGCCGCGCGACGCGGTCTAGAGGGCACTGGCATACTGTCATCACTGCGCTGAACTATGCTTTATCAGCGCGATGACATGAGGTCAGCATGCCTGCAGTTCCCCACCGCCTCTCACCATGGACCTGGTTGCTGCCGCTGCCATTGCTCCATCTGGCCACCTGGCTTTCCCTGGCGACCCAGTTCACCGATGGGGCGGCGCTGTGGTACCCACCGTTTGCCCTGGCGCTGGTGTTTGCCCTGTGGTGGGGGCCGCGCGTACTGCTTGCGGTGTACCTCAATGCCGCGTTGTCGATCCCGTTGTGGGGCCTGGAATGGCAGTGGGCGCCGCTCTATGCCCTGCCGGAAACCCTCGGTGTAGCGCTGGCCTGGCTGTTGCTGCGGCAGCGGCCGTTTGATCCGGCGTTGCCCGATCTCAGTCATTTGCTGCGTTTTATGCTGCTTGGCGTGCTGCTGCCGATTGTGCCCATGTCGCTGGGGGTGCAGGGCAATCTCTGGTTGTTTGGTCATGCGCCGCTGGAGGAGTTGCCCTCGGGCAGCATGACCCTGTGGCTGGCCGATAGCCTTACCGCCCTGGCCATCGCCATCCCCTTGCTGGTGTATCTGACCCCCTTACTGCGGCGTCACGGCTGGTTGGCTGGGCCCGTGCGCAGCGGCTGTGAGCAGGTGCCCGAGGTGTTGCGCCAGTTGCCGCCCTGGCCTCTGCTGGTGCTGCTGTTGATCGGCATGCCCTGGCTCCTCGGGGTGTTGCCACTGACCCTCAATCTGCCGCTGATTGGCGTGATGCTACTGGGCCTGGCGTTGGTCTGGGGTTTTGCCGGCGGCCTCTGTGGTGCGGTGCTCAGCGTATTGATGGTGCTGATCCTGCCGCTGCTGCGCGGCCTGGTGAATAGCGCGGCCTGGCTTGACCCGCAACGCATGGAGCTGCACTTCAGCGTGCTGCTATTTATGCTCGCCACCCTGCTGGTGGGGCGTAGCCTGAGCGACCTGCGCCAGGCGCTGGCGCGCAGTGCGCAGATGCAGCAGCAGCTGGCCCTGGCCAACCTGGCGCTGGAGGCCAGCCCTCTGGGGGTGATCATTGCTGATGCGCGCCAGCCGGCGTTGCCGCTGATCTACTGCAACCCGGCCTTCGAGCAGATTACCGGCTACAGCCGCGAGGAGGCCCTGGGCAACAACTGGAACTTCCTGCTGCGCGATGATCAGCAGCAACAGGGCTTGAGCCGCTTGCAGCAGGCGGTGCGCGAGGGCATTGGCTGCGACGTGGTGCTGCGTAACTACCGCAAGAACGGCCAGCAATTCTGGAACGAATTTACCCTGGCGCCGATGCGCGATGACCAGGGCATCAGCCATTTTGTCGCCCTGCAGAGCGATGTCACCGCCCGCGAGCAACTGGCCACCCAGGTGCGCTCACAGAGCGACGAGCTGCTCAAACAGAGCTATCTGTTCAGCCAGACCGAGCACATCGCCAACCTTGGCGGCTGGGTGCTGAACCTGCCAGAGCAGGATATGGACTGGAGCGCCGGCTGCTTTCGTATCTACGAGCTGGACCCGAAAAACGGCACGCCTAACCTCAATGGCGCCCTGAGTTACCTGGATGCCAGCGGCCGCGTGCTGGCCGAACAGGTGTTGCAGCAGCTGATCGATGGGCTGGAGCAATTCGATATCGAGGTGCGCCTGCTCACCGCCAAGGGTAAAACGCGCTGGCTGCGTATCCGTGGCATTACCGAGCGCGACGGCACCGAGTTGGTGCGCGTGTATGGCGCGTTGCAGGATGTCAGCGCGCGTAAGTACGCCGAGCAGCAACTGCGCGAACGGGATGAGCGCCTGCGCCTGTTCTTCGAGGCGCCGCTGATCGGCATGGCCCTGACCAGCCCGAACTTTGCCTGGGAGGAGGTCAACCACAAGCTCTGCAGCATTCTCGGGCGTTCGCGCGAACAGCTGCTGGCGTCGAGCTGGGAAGAGCTGTCGCTGGAAGACGACCTGCACAACGAGCTGCCGCTACTCGACCAGGTGCTCAGCGGCCGCCGTGAAGGTTTTGAGCTGGAAAAACGCTTTCGCCGCGCCGACGACAGCCTGGTGCATACCCGCGTCAGCCTGCGCGCGGTGCGCCACAGCACTGGCCGGGTGCGCATGTTCCTGCTGCTGGTGGAAGACATCAGCGAGCGCCTGCAGGCCGAGGCGCGCTACCGCACCATCGTCGAGAATGCGCCCGAGGCGATCATGCTGTTCGATCTGCACGGCACGTTGGTCGAGTGCAATGACAACGCCTTGCGCCTGCTGCGTTACAGCCGTGAAGAAATCGCCAGCAAGCGCGTGTTTGATCTAAGCCCGAGCAAGCAGGCGGACGGCCAGCTGACCGCCGAGCTGGGCCAGGTCTACCTGCAACGGGCGATGTCCGGCGAGGCGCCGGTATTCGACTGGCTGCACCGCGACAGCAAGGGCCGGCAGATTCCTTGCGAGGTGCGCCTGGTGCGCATGCCCGGTGAGCCAGTGCTGATTCGCGGCAGCGTCACCGATATTTCCGAGCGTCAGCGTTATCAGCGCGAAATCGAGCGGCTGGCCTTCAGTGATGAACTCACCGGCCTGCCCAATCGGCGTTTGCTGCTCGACCGTCTGCAGCACGCGATGGACCGCGAGCAGCGCGAAAATACCCTGGGCGCGCTGCTGTTTATCGACCTCGATCACTTCAAAACGGTCAACGACAGCCTCGGCCATCTGGTCGGCGATGGCCTCCTGCGTGAGGTTACGGCGCGCCTGGCCAGCGGCTTGCGCGCCGAAGACACCCTGGCGCGAATGGGTGGCGACGAGTTTGTGGTGCTGCTCGAAGGGCTCGACAGCAACCCGCAACTGGCGGCGGAAGCGGCGGCCGTTACGGCGGAAAAACTGCTGAAAAGCCTGGTGGGCACCTGCTGGATCGATGGCCATGAGCTGTCGATCAGCGCCAGCATCGGCATCGCCCTGCACCCTTTCGGCAGTCAGGTGGCCGCCGACGTGCTGAAACAGGCGGACACCGCCATGTACCGGGCCAAGCAGGGCGGGCGCAACGCCTTGCACTTCTTCGCCCCAGAGATGCAGGCGGCTATCGACCAGCGGCTGCAGATGCAGAGCGAGCTGCGTCAGGCGGTGCAGCGCAACCAGCTGTATCTGGTGTTTCAGCCGCAACTGGCGCTGGCCACCGAGCGCATTGCCGGCGCGGAAGTGCTGCTGCGCTGGGTGCATCCAGAGCGCGGCGAAGTGATGCCCGGCGACTTTATCCCGCTGGCTGAAGAAACCGGCTTGATTGAGGAGCTCGGTGCCTGGGTGCTGGAGCAGGCGTGTGCGGCATTAGCGCGTTGGTTACCGCAGTGGCCGCAGCTGGTGCTGGCGGTCAACCTCAGCCCGCGCGAGCTGCGCCAACGCAGTTGTGTGGCGCGCATCAGCGAGTGCCTGCAGCGCCATCAGGTGCCGGCCACGGCGTTGGAGCTGGAAATCACTGAGGGCGTGCTGCTGGAGGAGGTCGAGCAGTGCATCAGCAATATGCAGGCGCTCAAGGCGCTGGGCGTGCGTTTCGCCATCGATGATTTCGGCACCGGCTACTCCTCGCTGACTTACCTCAAGCGTCTGCCGCTGGATCGTCTGAAGATCGACCGCAGCTTTACCTGGGACATGGACGGTGAAGACGGCAGCGGCCTGATGCTGGTGCAGACCATTCTGGTGATTGCCCGCAACCTGGGCCTGGAATGCGTGGCCGAAGGCATCGAAAGCCAGTGGCAGCTCGACTGTTTGCGTCAGCATGGCTGTTCGCTGGGGCAGGGGTATTACTTTAGCCGGCCGCTAAAAGAGGCGGACTTCCAGGCTTGGATGGCGGCTCATCACGGTTAGGCGCGGTCGAGACAAGGTTCAGGTGTAGGGTGGATGACGTTTCACCCATCCACCAGCGGCTGTCTCATGGTGGATGAAAAGAGCGTCATCCACCCTACAGCCTGCAGCGTTTCGCAATTTTTGACCGGGCTTCGCCTATATCCGGCTCACCCCTTACCCTTGGTGCGCGTCAGGTTCGGGCCGCTGTTCTTCTCCAGATGCTGAATCACCAGGCTGGCAACGTCCTTGCCGGTGGTGGTTTCAATGCCTTCCAGGCCTGGCGATGAGTTCACTTCCATCACCAGCGGGCCGTGGTTGGAGCGCAGAATATCCACGCCGGCCACCGACAGACCCATGACCTTGGCGGCGCGGATGGCGGTCATGCGTTCTTCCGGGGTGATCTTGATCAGGCTGGCGCTGCCGCCACGGTGCAGGTTGGAGCGGAATTCGCCGGGCTTGGCCTGGCGCTTCATTGCGGCAATCACCTTGTCGCCGACCACAAAGCAGCGGATGTCCGCGCCGCCGGCTTCCTTGATGTATTCCTGCACCATGATGTCCTGCTTGAGGCCCATAAAGGCCTCGATCACCGACTCGGCGGCAGTGGCTGTTTCACACAGCACCACGCCGATGCCCTGGGTGCCTTCCAGCACCTTGATCACCAGCGGCGCGCCGTTGACCATGTCGATCAGGTCGGCGATGTCATCCGGGGAGTGGGCAAAACCGGTCACCGGCAGGCCGATACCACGACGGGACAAGAGTTGCAGCGAGCGCAGTTTGTCCCGCGAGCGGGCGATGGCCACCGATTCGTTGAGCGGGAATACGCCCATCATCTCGAACTGGCGCAGCACCGCGCAGCCATAAAAGGTCACCGACGCGCCAATTCGTGGGATCACCGCATCGAAGCCTTCCAGCGGCTTGCCACGGTAGTGGATCTGCGGCTTGTGGCTGGCGATGTTCATATAGGCCCGCAGGGTGTCGATCACCACCATCTCGTGGCCCCGCAGCTGCCCGGCTTCGACCAGGCGGCGGGTGGAATACAGGCGCGGGTTGCGCGACAGCACAGCGATCTTCATTGGGCACCAGGGGAGTCAGCGAGGGTGGGTTTGTTCTGTACGTAGGTCAGCGCCGGGTTGACCAGCAACTGCCCGGCAATCAGCGCCTTGGAGCCAAGCAACACGCGGTAGCGCATGGTTTTGCGGCAGGTTAGGGTGAACTCCACCGGCCATTCGCGCTCGCCCAGGGTCAGGTTGGTGCGGATCACATAACGCGACTGTGTGTGGCCATTTGAGCTTTTGATGGTTTTCACAGAAACCAGCTGCGCTTCGCAGCGATGACGGCGCTGCACCAGGGTGCCGAGGTGCGCGGTAAAGCGTACCCAGGGTTCGCCATCGCGGTCGAACGGCTGGATCTCGCTGGCGTGCAGGCTGGAGGTGCTGGCGCCGGTATCAATCTTGGCACGCAGGCCGACCATGCCCAGTTCCGGCAGGTTGATCCATTCACGCAGGCCGATTACGCCAAGTTGGTCGAAAGTCTTCAAAGGGCGATCCATGGTATTTGCGGGCATTCTAGTTGGCCCTTATGACAACTGCATCAGGCAAAATGTCCGCCTGCACAGTGGGCATCAGTGGGGATCAGATGAGCGATAAAGACGACGACAAGGTACGCCTGGATAAATGGCTGTGGGCCGCGCGCTTTTATAAAACCCGCGCCCTGGCCAAGGCGGCTATCGAGGGCGGCAAGGTGCACCATCGCGGTGAGCGCTGCAAACCGGGCAAGGAGCCGAGAGTCGGTGATGTCTACGTGATCCGTACCGGCTTCGAGGAGCGCAGCGTGGTGGTGCAGGCGCTTTCAGTAGTGCGCCGTGGCGCGCCCGAGGCGCAGGCGTTGTATGCCGAAACGGCAGAAAGCATCGAGCGCCGCGAGCAAGCGGCGGCGCAGCGCAAGGCAGGGGCGCTGGGTATGCAGACCGATGGCCGGCCGAGCAAGAAACAGCGTCGGCAGATGCACGACTTCAATGATCGGCAAGACGGCGGCCTGCGCCATCCCTGGGCTGACGAAGAAGCCTAGGGGCATGGCGTCTTATATTTAGCGCCCGCTGATGACGCTCAGGCGGCCCAGCAGTGGCAGCTTGGCCAGGCTCTTGAGCAGCGGCTGGGTGACGTATTCCAGCCATTCGCTGGTTTTGTAGGCAAACGGCGTAAAGCAGCCCCAGGCCAGCGCCAGCAGGGCGAGGAATACGCCGCCAACCAGGGCGTCCGAGCCCCAATGTGCGCCGGCTACCAGGCGCGGCAGCATAAAAGTCACCGCCATCGTCCAGACCAGCAGCAGGCGCCAATTGCGCGCGAAGAAGCTCATAAACATCGCCCAGATCAGCAGCACCGAGGCGTGATCACCGGGGAAGCTACGGGTGGCGCTGTCCTTCATATCCCAGCGCTCTTCCCAGGTCGGGAACATCTCAGTCAGCCGCGCGGCGCCTTCCACCACCAGCGATGCACTTGGTCGTTGCCAGTCCATCAGCTTGACCAGCTCGGCGAAGCCGACGCGAAACAGCAGCATCACGATCAGCGCCGCGAGAAAGGCATACAGCGCTTTGCGCACCTGGGCGCCGCTGAACACCAGGTCAGCCTTGAGCATCACCGCCAGCATCAGCACGCCAACACCCAGATCCACCGGGCGCATGCTGCCGATTGCCCAGGTCTGTGCCCACAAGCCGGCGCTATGCACGGGTTCGTTAAGCAGGGCAAACAGCTGCAGATCGAACTGGTCCCACAGCGCGCGGCTGGGTGCCCACAGCCAGCTGGCGAGCAGCAGCAGGGCGACGATATGGCAGGCAACCAGCGGGCGGATACGCCACTGGTCGTTAATAAAAGAAGGGTTCATGCAGTGGCATCCTTGTCATCTGTAAGGGCTTTAAGGCGGCGCGCATGCTAGGGAGTTGGTCACAAGAATGCAAAGTTTCGTCCTGCCTTTTGCCGCTAACTGTGATGCTGGTGGCTATCGATAGCTTCCGCCCGCAGCGCTGATAGATAAGAGGCGCTTGGTCGGACGGGCGTTTGCGCCTAAAATCGCGGGCCGAGTCACATTCAGTGAAGTTGGCATGTCTGATTTTTCCCAACGCTTCTTGTTCGACGACAGCGATATCCGTGGCGAACTGGTCGGCCTGACCGACAGCTACAGCCATGTGCTGGCCAAGCACACCTACCCGCAACCGGTCGCCCAACTGCTGGGTGAACTGCTGGCCGCTGCCTCCTTGCTGATTGGCACCCTGAAATTTGAAGGCCTGCTGATTCTCCAGGCGCGTTCCTCCGGTGCTGTCCCGCTGCTGATGGTCGAATGCTCCAGCGAAGGTGAGCTGCGCGGTATCGCCCGCTATCACGCCGAGCAGATCACTGCCGATGCCAACCTGCGTGAGCTGATGCCCGATGGCGTGCTGGCCATGACCGTCGACCCGAAATCCGGGCAGCGTTATCAGGGCATTGTCGATCTGGAAGGGGAAACCCTGGCCGATTGCCTGACCAATTACTTCGCCACCTCCGAGCAGTTGCCGACGCGTTTCTGGCTCAGTGCCGATGGCCAACGTGCCCGCGGCCTGCTGTTGCAGCAGCTGCCGGCCGACCGTTTGAAGGAAGCCGATGAGCGTGAAGCCAGCTGGCAGCACGCCATGGCCCTGGCCGATACGCTGAAGGCCGAGGAGCTGCTGGGTTTGGATAACGAAACCCTGCTGCACCGTCTGTATCACCAGGAAGCGCTGCGGCTGTTTGACCCGCGCGCCCTGCAGTTCCGTTGCAGCTGCTCGCGTGAGCGCTCCAGCCGCGCGCTGATCAGCCTCGGCCAGGCCGACGCCGAGGCGCTGGTGCAGGAGCATGGCGGCAGCGTGGAAATCGATTGCCAGTTCTGCAACGAGCGCTACCTGTTCGATGCGGCGGATGTACTGCAACTGTTTATCGATGGCAGCATCGAAGCACCATCGGATACGCGCCACTAAATCCTAAGCAGGTTCTGTGGCAAATAGCCGCAAATCGCACCGGCATGATCTGATCAGAGGCTGCACCCGCAGCTGGCTTTTTCTGGCATAATCCGGCGCACTTTTTTCGCTGTAGTAGTGCTTGATTTTCTACTACAAAACGTTCGGAAGACTCGGCCACGTGGCCGACGGGGACCCACATGACGCAAGCCAACAACGCCGTGTACACCGACATCAGCGCTGCCCAACTGGTCGAAGAAGCCCTTCGTCGCGGTGAAGGCGAGCTGGCCGCCAACGGCTCCCTGGTTGTACGCACAGGCCATCGCACGGGTCGTTCGCCGGCTGATCGCTTCATCGTGCAAGAGCCGAGCACCGAGGCAAAAATCGCCTGGGGCGCGATCAACCGTCCGTTCCCGGCTGACAAGTTCGATGCCCTGTGGGACCGCGTGCAGGCGTTCTCCGACGCCCAGGACAGCTTCGTTTCCTACGTTCATGTAGGTTCTGCCGACGCGCACTACCTGCCGGTCAAGATGACTACCGCCACCGCCTGGCAGAACCTGTTCGGCCGTTGCCTGTTTATCAACCCGGAGCAGTACAACCCGGCTGGCAAAGGCGAGTGGCAAGTGCTCAACGTCGCCAACTTCGAGTGCGTACCGGAGCGTGACGGCACCAATTCCGATGGCTGCGTGATCCTCAACTTTGCCGCCAAGAAAGTCCTGATCGCCGGCATGCGTTACGCCGGTGAAATGAAGAAAGCCATGTTCAGCGTGCAGAACTTCCTGCTGCCGGACGCCGACGTGCTGCCGATGCACTGCGCGGCCAACATCGGTGAAGAAGGTGACGTGACCCTGTTCTTCGGTCTGTCCGGCACCGGCAAGACCACCCTGTCGGCCGACGAAAGCCGCTACCTGATCGGCGACGACGAGCACGGCTGGGGCGTGGGCGTGGTGTTCAACATCGAAGGCGGTTGCTATGCCAAGTGCATCGACCTCTCCGAGAAGAACGAGCCAGTCATCTGGAAAGCCATCCAGTTCGGCGCCGTGCTGGAAAACGTGGTGCTCGACGAAAACCGCGTACCGAACTACGCCGACGACAGCCTGACCCAGAACAGCCGTGCGGCTTACCCGCTGGAGCTGGTTGAGAAGCGCAGTGAGAAGAACCTCGGCGGCGAGCCGAACGCCGTAATCTTCCTGACCTGCGACCTGACTGGCGTACTGCCGCCGGTATCGATCCTCAACGAAGAGCAAGCGGCTTACCACTTCCTCTCCGGCTACACCGCGCTGGTTGGCTCCACCGAAATGGGCAGCGGCGGCGGCATCAAGTCGACCTTCTCCACCTGCTTCGGCGCGCCGTTCTTCCCGCGTCCGGCTGGCGAGTACGCTGAACTGCTGATCAAGCGTATCCGCGGCTTCGGTTCTAAGGTCTACCTGGTCAATACCGGCTGGACCGGCGGCGGTTACGGTGTTGGCAAGCGCTTCAATATCCCGACCACCCGTGGCGTGATTGCAGCGATCCAGAGCGGCGCGCTGATCGGTACCGAAACCGAGCTGCTGCCGATCATCAACCTGAGCGTGCCGAAGTCGGTACCGGGCGTGGAAACCAACCTGCTCAACCCGCGCAACACCTGGGAAGACAAGAACGCCTACGACGAAGCCGCCAAAGGCCTGGCCGGTCTGTTCATCGAGAACTTCAAAAAGTTCGATGTCAGCGACGCCATCAAGAATGCCGGTCCGCAACTCTAAGTTGTAAGCGCCGTACTGAAAAAACCGCCTTAATCGGCGGTTTTTTTATGCACGGGAAATCACAGCGATAACCGGTGGGAGGCGCTTTAGCGGCGAGCTTTTAATAAGTTATCGCGGCTAAAGCCCCTCCCACGGTGCTTTGCATGTGCGATAAGAAACGGAAAAGCCGCCCGGAGGCGGCTTTGGGTGCGTATCTGCTAACAGATCAGGCACGTTTGCGAGTGTTGCGCGTTGCACTCTTGCTCAGGTGGCCGCTCTGCACGGCCTGGCTGTTGCTGTATGGCTGTCTCGGGCCACAGCGCTAACGGGGTTGGCAACTCAGGCGATTTCCAGGGCCATTGTCTGCGGCTGTCGACTTCAGCATGACTGGCAAGTGCCAGGTAGGTGTCGATATGTCGCGGGTGGCCGCTGGCGCTTTCGAGTTGTGTGGCGGCGTTAGGTCTATGGTTTGGCATAACTCACGGCGAACCTGAGTTGTCCCGCCAGACTGCGCATCGGCCTGTGGTTCGCATCAGCTACTCCGGTTCTTCCGGGGTCTATGCTGCGCGGCCATCTGGCCTGGGTGGTGAGCGATCTAGTGGGTAACCGGCAAGCTGCCGCTGAAACCAGATACCTGCATACTCATCTCCTTTTTTATTTGCATGGTTTGAATGTACGCCTGTGTGGCCCGTGGTGTTAGTTGGATTGGCAATAGCAGCGCGGCTTGTAGGAATTAATCATTGTTTGCCGCCAGTGCGGTCAATGGAGTGACAGCTATGAGTACCCTTGAGCGTGTGTTTGGCTTTCAACAATTGCGGCCCGGTCAGGAGCGCGTGGTGACGGCCGTGCTGGCGGGCCGTTCGGCTGCGGCGATCTTTCCTACAGGTTCGGGCAAGTCCTTGTGCTACCAGCTGCCGGCGCTGCATCTGCCGCACCTGACGCTGGTGGTCTCGCCCTTGCTGGCGCTGATGCAGGATCAGCTGGCGTTTCTGCATAGCCGTGGCATCAGCGCCGCCAGTATCGATTCGGCGCAAAGCCGCGAGGATGCTAGTGCGGTGATGACGCGGGCGAAATCCGGCGAGTTGAAGATTCTGATGATCTCGGTCGAGCGCCTGAAGAATGAGCGCTTTCGCAACTTTATCGCCCAGGTGCCGATCTCCTTGCTGGTGATCGACGAGGCTCACTGCATCTCCGAGTGGGGCCATAACTTCCGCCCGGATTACCTCAAGCTGCCGGATTACCAGCGCCAGTTCGGCATCCCGCAGGTGCTGCTGCTCACCGCCACGGCCACGCCGCCGGTGATTGCCGATATGCAGCAGAAGTTCGCCATCGCCGCCGATGATGTGGTCACCACCGGCTTCTACCGCGCCAACCTTAACCTGTTGGTCGAGCCGGTCAGTGGTGCTGACAAACAGCGCCGCCTGGAGCAGTGGCTAGGAGCCAAGGCCGGGCAGCCGAGTATTGTCTACGTGACCCAGCAGAAGACCGCCGAGCAGGTGGCTGCGCGCCTGAGCCAGCGCGGCATTGCTGCCAGTGCCTACCACGCCGGTATGCCGCATGAGTCCCGCGAGGCGATTCAGCGCCAGTTTATGGCTGGGCAGATCAACTGCATCGTCGCCACCATCGCCTTTGGCATGGGCATCGATAAGGCCGATATCCGCAATGTGCTGCACTTCGACCTGCCGAAATCCATCGAGAATTACAGCCAGGAAATCGGCCGCGCCGGCCGCGATGGTCAGCCCTCCGATTGCCTTGTGCTGGCCAACCGCGACAGCCTCAACGTGCTGGAAAACTTCGTTTACGGCGACACGCCGGAGCTGGACGGCATTCGTTGTGTACTGGATGAGTTGCTGGGCAGCACTGCACCTGGAAAAAATGGCAGCGGCGAATGGGAGCTGATGCTTAACCAGCTCTCCGAGCAGAGCAATATTCGCCAGTTGCCGCTGAAAACCCTGCTGGTGCAGCTGGAGCTACGCGGCATCATCGCCCCGCGTTACGCCTATTTCGCCGAATATCGCTTCAAGTTCCTTTTGGAGCCCGAGGCGCTGCTGGAGAAATTCGATGGTGAGCGGCGGCAGTTTGTCGAGGCGCTGGTCGCTACCTCGCAGCGCGCACGCACCTGGTGCACGGTGGACTTCGATCAGCTCTACCAGCAGCACCAGGCCGAGCGCGGCCGGGTGATCAAGGCGCTGGATTACTTCCAGGAAAAGGGCTGGATTGAGCTGGAAAGCAAGCAGATGACCGAGGTCTACGCGCTGCTTGACCCAGGCTTCGATCCGGCGGCCCTGAGCGCGGAATTACACGGCTATTTCAGCCAGCAGGAAGCCAGCGAAATCCGCCGGATTCACGCCATGCTCGCGCTGTTTGCCAGCGAGCTGTGCCTGAGCCAGCGCTTGGCCGCCTATTTCGGCGACGCCAACGCGCCGCAGCAGTGTGGGCATTGTTCGGTATGCCGTGGGCAAGTGGCTCAGTTACCTGCGCCACCGGCCTTGCCGCCGCTGGCGGAGCAGGATGTGCACGGGCTATGCGACGGCTTTGTGCGCAAGCATCAGGAGCTCAAAGGCAGCGCGCCAAGCGCCGAGTGCCTGACGCGCTTTCTCTGCGGTATCAGCGTGCCGCTGTTTACCAAGCTCAAGGCGCGCCAGCTTGGCGGGTTTGCCGCGTTGGAAGATTATCCCTACGCCGAGGTGCGCAGTTGGTTGGCGGGGCAGCAGGGATAGCCGCTACTCGCCGATATCCTCGTTCCACAGCGTCGGCTGGGCGGCGATAAAGTCCTGCATCAGGTGCAGGCATTCGCTGTTGTGCAGCACATCGAGCTGCACGCCACGCTCGCGCAGCAGCGCTTCTTCGCCGAGGAAGGTCTGGTTTTCGCCGATGATCACCTTGGGGATGCCGTACAGCAGGATCGCCCCGCTGCACATCGCGCAGGGTGAGAGGGTGGTGTAAAGCACCGACTCGCGGTAGGTCTGCGCGCTCTGTCGGCCGGCATTTTCCAGGGCGTCCATTTCACCATGACGGATGGCGCTGCCCTGTTGTACGCGGCGGTTGTGGCCGCGACCAATGATCTGGCCGTTGTGCACCAGCACCGAGCCGATCGGGATGCCGCCTTCGGCCAGGCCCTGGCGGGCTTCATCGATGGCCGCTTGCATAAATTTGTCCATGGTTCGCCCCTCGCTGGAACAACTCAGTTTATTTTTGCTGCGCGCTCTGCCCCTGGTTCAGGGTCCATTCCAGCACCTCGCGGGCCAGTTGGTCGCTGGCTTGGCCGAAGGCGTTGACCACTGCGGGCACCGAGGTGTCGCTGGCCGCCTGGCTGACTTCGAAACGCCGGCTGGCGAGGATGCGCAGGCTGCCGCTCTGCACCAGGCGCGCCTCGAACAGGATGCGCGCGGCCGGGCGGCCGTTCTGGTATTCGCTGTGGAAGGCGCGTAGGTCGCCGTCTAGTTCCAGATCGGCCTGCAGGCGGCTTTCATCGCTGCTGACGGCCTTGAGGCGGCCGTCGTCGAGGAAGGCATCGATCAGCCGGTCACGCAGCAGTAGCGGCGCGCGGTCGCTCCAGCGTACGCCCTGGTAGGCGCTGATCTGGTCGCCGGGCGGCAACACGGCAATCCGTGTGCTGTCGAGCAGCTGGCTGCTGTAGGGCTTGTTCACCCGCAGCGCCCAATCGGCGCTGGCGTCATGGCTGGGCAGGCTGCTGGCCGGCAGGCGGTAGATGCTCAGCACCTGGCTTTTCGGCAAGACCGAGCAGGCGGCCAGGCTGCCGATCAGCAGCAGGGCGGTGAGCAGGCGAAGACGACTCATGGTTGAAACTCCTTGATGGTGTCGCTGCGCAGCAGGTAGCCGGCCGGGTCTTCCTCCAGGCGGCGGGCGAAGGAGCGCAGGGCGCTGAGGGTTTCGCGCAGTTCGATAATGGTTGGGCCCAGCTCGCCGATGCCCTGCATGCCGCCGTCGAGGGCGGCGCGGTTGTCGCTGAGCAGGCGCTCGACGTTGTTGCTGCTGCGCTCCAGTGAGGCCATCAGGCGGCTGGCGCTGTCCAGCGCTTCGCGGCCCTGGCCGCTGAGCAGTTGGTTGGCGTTGCGCATCAGGTCGGCGGCTTCCTGGCTGGCCGTGCTCATCTGTTGCAGGGCGGTACGCAGCTCGTCGCGCTGCTCGGCGACGCTGGCGCTGGTCTGTTCGATGTTTTCCAGGGTGCGCGAGATGCGCCCGATATTGTCGCGGGAGAACAGCTGATTGGCGCGGTTGAGCAGGCGCGTGACGCTGAGCACCAGGTCTTCGCCATTGGACATCAGGCGTGACAGCGGCGAAGGATCGGCGATGATTTCCGCTCGTTGATCGCCCTTGCTGACCAGCATGGGGCTTTCCGGCGAGCCGCTGTGCAGCTGGATCAGCGAGGCGCCGGTGATCCCGGTGATCGACAGACGGGCGCGGGTGTCTTCTTTGATCGGCGTGTTGGCGTTGACGCGGATATGCGCGCGCACTTTGCGCGGGTCATTCGGGTCGAGGCGCAGGCTGATCACATCGCCGACCTTGATTCCGCTGTATTGCACGGCGCTGCCCTGGGACAGGCCGCTGACGGCCTCGGTGAAGATCACATCGTAGTCGTTGATTTCCTGGTCCGAGCTGGCTTTGCTCAGCCACAGGGCAAAGCCCAGTGCGGCGGCGACCATCAGCACGGTAAACAGGCCAATCAAGACGTGGTGGGCGCGTGGTTCCATTCAATTTCTCCCTGGCGCGCTGTTGGCGGCCTGTTCGGCTGCGCGTCCGCGCGGGCCGTGAAAATACTCGTGAATCCAAGGGTTGTCGGTGGCGGCTACGACATCCAGACGGTCGGCCACCAGCACGCGTTTTTCTGCGAGCACGGCCACTCGGTCGCAGATGGTATAGAGGGTGTCCAGGTCATGGGTGACCAGAAACACGCTAAGCCCGAGGGCATCGCGCAGGGTCAGGATCAGTTGATCGAAGGCCGCCGCGCCAATCGGGTCGAGCCCGGCGGTGGGTTCGTCGAGAAACAGGATGTCCGGCTCCAGGGCCAGTGCCCGCCCCAGCGCTGCGCGTTTGATCATGCCGCCGGACAACTCGGTCGGGTATTTGTTGCCGGCTTCACGCGGTAGACCGACCAGCGCCAGTTTGACCTGGGCCAGGCGTTCGGCGGCAGCGCGGGTGAGGCCGGCATGTTCGAGCAGCGGCAGGGCGATGTTTTCGGTCACCGTCAACGAAGAAAACAGCGCGCCGCGTTGATACAGCACGCCGAAACGCCGCTCCAGCTGCGAGCGCTGCTCGGGCGGCAGGCTCAGCAACTCCTCGCCAAATACCCGCACGGTGCCGGCGTTGGCGCGGCGCAGGCCGAGAATACTGCGCAGCAGCACCGACTTGCCGGTGCCCGAGCCGCCGACCACGCCGAGCACTTCGCCGCGGTACAGGTCCAGTGCCAGGTCCTGGTGCACGGTCTGCGCGCCGAAGCGGTTGACCAGGTTGCGTACCTCGATAATCGCTTCGCCCGTCACCAGCCCATCTCCATCAGAAACAGCGCGGCCAGGGCATCGAGCACGATCACCACGAAAATCGACTGGACCACGCTGGAGGTGGTGCGCTCACCCACCGATTGCGCGCTGCCGGTGACTTTGAAGCCTTCCAGGCAGCCGATCACGGCGATCAGGAAGGCAAACAGCGGCGCCTTGGCCATGCCCACGACAAAGTGCTTGAGGGCGATATTTTCCTGCAGCATGGCCAGGTACATGGTCGGCGAGATGTCCAGACTCAGGGCGCAGACCACCGCGCCGCCGAGGATGCCGCTGAGCATGGCGATAAAGGTGAGGATCGGCAGGGCGATCAGCAGGGCGAACACCCGTGGCAGCACCAGCAGCTCCATGGGGCTCAGGCCCAGGGTACGGATGGCGTCGATTTCCTCGTTGGCCTTCATCGAGCCGATCTGCGCGGTAAAGGCGCTGGCGGTGCGTCCGGCCATCAGAATGGCGGTGAGCAGCACGCCGAACTCCCGCAGAAAGGAGAACGCCACCAGGTCGACCGTATAGATGCTCGCGCCAAAGTCGGCGAGCACCGTGGCGCCGAGAAAGGCCACTACCGCGCCGACCAGAAAGGTCAGCAGGGCGACGATGGGCACGGCGTTCAAGCCGCTTTGTTGCAGATGGGCGATCAGCGAGGTGATGCGCCAACGGCCGGGGCGCAGGAGGATGGCGAACATCGCCGCCAGGGTCATGCCGATAAAGCCGAGCAGCGCCACACCTTGCTGCCAGAGTTCTTCCACGGCCTGGCCAATTTGCCCGAAAAACTCGCGCCAGGCGGGGATACGCTTGGTTGGCAGCGCGTCACCGGCATCGGCGATGGCGTTACCTACCGCCTGCAACAACGCGCGGCGCTCGCTGGCCAGGCCCGGGGCATCGCTGGCCAGTTGCGCCAGGCGCTGGCTGCCGAGCAACTCCACCAACAGCGCGGCGCCGGCGGTGTCCAGCGCGCCAAGGTCTTGCAGGTCAATACTGGCGGCGCTGTTCAGCGTGCCGCGCAGTGCCAGTACCTCGGTTTCCAGGCTGGCGTAGTGAGGCAGCGTCCAGTCGCCGCCGATGCGCAAGCCAGAAGGCGCATCCGTGCGGCTGGATTCAAGCGGCGTAATAAATGGGGCTGTGCTCATGGGCCACAGCTTAACCCTCTGGCAGACGGTTTAAAAACTATCTACGTTGCCGATACGGCGTTAAAAACAGGCTCACAGCCGAAGGCTGAACACGTCTAGCGCGGCCCCGAAGGGGTGAGCGAAGCGAATCAAATGCTCATGTACAGCTCGTACGCTCCGCTTTTTCGCCTGTTTTTGCCTTGTCTCGGCGGCCTCGCCGACGTTTTTAAACCACCTGCTTGAGGCTACGCCCAGCCTACTGCGGGGTTTAACCGTCAGCAGTGATTTCAGCGATCAGCTCACGCAGTGCCGCCTCGGCATCCTCGTTGGCCACCTGGCAGGTGCCGGCATTGGCATGGCCGCCGCCGTTGTAGCTCAGGCACAGCTCGCCGACATTGGTATTGGAACTGCGGTCGAGGATCGATTTGCCGATGGCGAACACGGTGTTCTGCTGTTTGACGCCCCACATCACGTGGATGGAGATATTGCACTGCGGATACAGCGCATAGATGACGAAGCGGTTGACCGCGTAGATCGTCTCCTCGTTACGCAGATCCAGCACCACCAGGTTGTGGTAGACCGTGGCGCAGCGCTGGATCTGCGCCTTGGCTTCGCGCTGGTGCTCCAGATACAGCGCTACGCGCTCATCGACATCCGGCAGTTCGAGGATTTCCGCAATGCCGTGGGTCTGGCAGAAGTCGATCAGCTGCATCATCAGTTGGTAGTTGGAAATGCGGAAGTCGCGGAAGCGCCCGAGGCCGGTGCGTGCATCCATGATAAAGCTCAGCAGTTCCCAGCCCTGCGGGTCGAGGATGTCGTCGCGGCTGAATTGTGCGGCATCGGCCTTGTCCACGGCCTCCATCATTTCATCCCAGTCCCGTGGGAAGGCGTCGTGGCCGCCGTAGTGCTTCCACACCACCCTGGCTGCAGACGGCGCATCGGCATCAATCAGGTGATTGCTCGCCGGCTGGTTGCGGATGGTCTCGCTGAGGTGGTGGTCAAAGGCCAGGTAACAGCCGGGCACGTAGGGCAGGTTGGTGGTGATGTCGTTGCTGGTGATCGCCACTTTGCCGTCCTGCATGTCCTTGGGGTGGACGAAGAGGATGTCGTCGATCAGGTTGAGGTGTTTGAGCAGGGCGGCGCATACCAGGCCGTCAAAATCACTGCGGGTGACCAAGCGGTAAAGACTGGACATAAAGCATCTCCGGATCGGGCAAGCGGCGGGAATAAACCAACAGGCCCCCTTCAAGGTAGCACGCGGTTTGCGCATCAGCCTGGGCGAAGGGGCTGCGCTTCCAGGCAGTTGCAGGTCGACCTCAGGACAGTCGCGACAGGATGGCGGCCCTAGGCTGGCGTCTGTTGTTCTACCGACCTCAGGAGCCACCCATGTCACCGATTACCGTACTGCGTGATACCCAGCCGATTCCGCTGCTGGATGCCTGCAAATGGACGCGCATCGCCGGCGAGCCGCACACCGTCAACCTCAACGCCTACACCTCGGCGGACGGCAGCAAGATCATGGGCACCTGGATTTGCACACCCGGCAAATGGCAGGTGGCCTATGAAAAATGGGAGTACTGCCACTTTCAGGAGGGCTACTGCATCATCACCCCAGAGGGCCAGGCGCCGATTCACCTGCGCGCCGGCGATATTTTTATCGTCGAACCCGGGATGAAGGGCACCTGGGAGGTGGTCGAGACCGTGCGTAAATACTTTGTCTTTGCCTGAACGATCAGGCCCTAGGGCTTGAAGTTACGCGCATCCTTGGCCCATTCATCCAGCGCCGGCTTGATGTCCTTGAGGCGTAACTGGGCGCTGTCGTTCTCCAGTTGCAGGCCGTGGCCCTTGCGCACCACGCGGGTCATCGGCTGGCTGGTGCGGCCGTCGATGGCTTCCAGCTCGACATAAATACTGCTGTTGAGGTCGCGGGTGCCGGCGGCGGTGCTGGCGGCTGCGGCTACCAGGGCAATCGGCACCACTTCATAGACTTTCAGCCCTTCTGGCGACAGGTTGACCGCAGTGATCGCCGAGCGCAGCACCAGGGTGTCGCGATCGGCATATTCGACAACCTTTAGCCGTCCGGCCAGTTCCAGGCGCATGGCCTGCTGCAGATAGAGGGCGATTTCGTCCAGGGTCTGCTGGCTAACTTGCGCATTCGGGGTTGGCGCGGGGTAAAACACCGGCCTTTCCACCAACACCGAGCGGTAGTTTTCCGGTTTGAAATCCGCTGATACCCAGCGCATTACCGGCGCGCCGCTGGCTGACTGCGCCGGCTGCAGCTGCGAGTAATCACTGAGAAAGCCGGAATACTGCGAGGGTTGCGTGGTGTTGCTGGCGCAGGCGGCCAGTATCAGGGTGGCGAGCAGGGCCAAACCAAGGGTTTTCAGCGTCATTGCGGTGATCTCGCGAGGGGTGGTTGCCTAACTGTAGACCAGTTTGTAATAGGCAATGCTCTGCCCTGGAGAGCCCTCTAGAACGGTATGTGCGAGCCTTGTTCGCGGCGAAACACCAGCGCCTTGAGGGCGCTGTCCGGCTGGCTGTCGGGGAATTCCGGCGGGTTGGCCAGACGCTCGCTAAAGCGCAGGCTTGGTGCTGCATCGGCCATGGCCTGGATCAGGTAGTCCGGGCCGATTTCCGGCTCATTGCTGCAGGCCAGCACCACCCCGTCCGCGCTTAAGAGTTCGGGCAGGCGGCGCAGCACCTTGGGGTAGTCCTTGCTCAGCACAAAGCTGCCGCGCTGGAAGGACGGCGGGTCGATGATGATCAGGTCATAGGGGCCGTACTTGCCGACCTTGCCCCAGGACTTGAACAGGTCGTGGCCGAGAAATACCACCTGGCTGAGATCGTGCTGGTTCAGCCGATGATTATCGCGCCCCCGGCTGAGCGCGGCCCTGGCCATATCCAGATTGACCACCTGACGCGCGCCGCCGGCCAGCGCCGCCACCGAGAAGCCGCAGGTGTAGGCAAACAGGTTGAGCACGCGCTTGCCCGCCGCCTGGGCCTGCACCCATTGGCGGCCATAGCGCATATCGAGGAACAGCCCGCTGTTCTGCTTTTTACCCAGGTCTAGGCGGTAGTGCAGAGCGTGCTCGCAGATATCCCAATGCTCCACCGGCTCGCCGAGCAGCCACTGTGTCAGGCTTTCGGGCAGGTAGCGCTGCTGCAGCAACAGGCTGTGCGCGCCGCTCTGCTGCCAGGCAGCGGATTGGCTGAGATCGAGCAGCATCTGCTGCAGCGCGGCCAGTTCGGCATCGCTCACCGGCTTGAACAGCGCCACCAGCAACACGCCTTGCAGCCAATCCACGGTGATCTGTTCCAGCCCCGGCCAGCAGCGGCCACGGCCGTGAAACAGGCGACGGGTTTCACTCGGCGCGCTAGTCAGGGCGGTGAGCAGGTGTTGCTGCAGGGTAGCGAGGGCGGTTGGGGTCATGGTCTGTGGTCGATTTGGCTAGGCGGCGATTTTAACAGGCGACCGCCTAGAATCGTCTGTGTCGATCATTGTTATCGGTAAAGGCGTTTGGCGTTACGCCCGGCAAGTGCCTAGCATTGCCCTCTTTCACGCCCTGCTTTCACACCTAAATAGAAGGAATGCCCATGCACATCGACGAAGCCATCCGTAGCCGCCGCGCCGTCAAAGGTTATGACCCGGTATTTACTCTGAGTGATGCCGAGAAGGATGAACTGCTGCAGCTGGCGCTGCTCGCGCCATCGGCGTTCAACCTGCAGCACGTGCGTTTGGTTGAAGTCAGCGATCCCGCACTGCGCCAGCAACTGCGTGACGTGGCTTGGGGCCAGGCGCAGGTGACCGATGCGTCGATGCTGGTGGTGGTGTGCGCCAAGCTCGACAGCTGGCAGGAGGATGTCGGCCGCGTCTGGGACGGCGCGCCCGCGGAAGTGCAGGCCTATATGGCCGGCGCCATCGACACCTATTACCGCGACAAACCGCAGGTGCAGCGCGACGAAACCATGCGCAGCTGCGGCCTGATGGCACAGACCTTGATGCTCGCCGCACGCGGCAAGGGTCTGGATTCCTGCCCGATGGACGGCTTCGACTTCGATGCGGTGGCCAAGTTGATCAACCTGCCTGAAAACCATGTGATTGCCCTGATGGTCGCCGTCGGCAAGAAGACCATCGAGCCCAAGCCGCGCATCGGCAAACTGCCGTACAACGAAGTGGTGTTGCGTAATCGCTTCTGATCGCTGAGCAGGTTGCTGAGCGCTTTTGTCATTCTTCAGTCATAACTGTGGTCAGCCTGCGCCTGATCACACCACTAAAGGTTGGATGACAAACGCGTTGTTGGGGGTGAATCTGGCGGGCACACGGGCGCTACACATTGCCCTGCAGCCATAACAAGAAGCCTGAGGAGCCCCCATGTCTGCCGAACATCTGGACGTCTTGATCATTGGTGCCGGCCTGTCCGGCATCGGTGCGGCCTATCACCTGATGAAGCACTGCCCTGGCAAACGCTTCGCCATCCTCGAAGGCCGTGCGGCCCTCGGCGGCACCTGGGACCTGTTCCGCTATCCGGGCATTCGCTCCGACTCGGATATGTTCACCCTCGGCTACAACTTCAAACCCTGGACCAACCCGCTGGCGATTGCCGACGGCCCGTCGATCCGCAGTTATATCGAAGAAACCGCGCAGGAAAATGGCATTCAGGAAACCATCCGCTTTCAGCACAAGGTGCTCAAGGCCGACTGGTGCAGCGAGCGCGCCACCTGGACCCTGCAGGTGCAGCGCGGTGATGAGCCCGAACCGATCAAGTTGAGTTGCCAGCACCTGCTGATGTGCACCGGCTATTACCGCTACGAAGCAGGCTACACCCCAGAATTCAAAGGCCGCGAGCAATTCCAGGGCGAATTTATTCACCCGCAGTTGTGGCCGGAAAATTTCGATTACAGCGGCAAGAACGTGGTGGTGATTGGCAGCGGCGCCACGGCGGTCACCCTGGTGCCGGCGATGACCGACAAGGCCAAGCACGTGACCATGCTGCAACGCTCGCCGACCTATGTGGTGAGCCTGCCGCAGGGTGATCCGATTTCTGCCTTCCTGCGCCGTTTTCTGCCGGAAACCTGGGTCTATCGTCTGGCGCGCACCCGCCAGGTGGCCATACAGCTGGGCTTCTACAAGCTTGCCAAGGCGTTCCCCAACCTGGTGCGCAAGGCGTTGCTCGGTATGGCCCGGCATCAGTTGGGCAAGGACTTCGATATGCGCCACTTCAGCCCGCGCTACAAACCCTGGGATGAACGGGTGTGCGCGGTACCCAACGGCGATCTGTTCAAGGTGCTGCGCCAGGGCAAGGCCTCGGTGGTGACGGAGCATATCGATGGCTTTACCGCCAAGGGCATTCGCCTGAAGTCCGGTCAGGAGTTGCCGGCGGATGTGATCATCAGCGCCACCGGTCTGGAATTGCAGCTGTTTGGCGGTATGCAGGTGGCGGTCGACGGGCAGCCGTTCGACGCGTCCAAGAGCATGGGCTATCGCGGCATCATGCTGCGCGACCTGCCTAACGCCGCCGTGGTGTTGGGCTACACCAACGCCAGCTGGACGCTCAAGGCGGACCTTTCCAGCGAGTACTTCTGCCGGCTGATCAACCATATGGACGCCACCGGCATGCGCCAATGCACCCCGCGTGACACAGCGCGGCAGGTTAAAAACGCACCCTTCCTCGACCTGGCTTCCGGCTATATCAAGCGCGCCGCCGACAAGATCCCCAGCCAGGGTGATCGTGCGCCGTGGAAGCTCTATCAGAACTACCTGCTGGACCTGGCGCTGCTGCGCTACGGCAAGGTTGAGGACGGCTACCTGGAGTTCAGCTCACCGCATGTCGGCGAATCCGCCGCCACGGCTACAGCGGTCTAAACTGCAAAACAATGTAAGCCAAACGCTATAGCCGCTTGGCGCGTTATGCCTACAGAGATGTGGCCATTTGCCGCTTTAGAAGCAGGCACAGGGCCACTATGCTTTTGTGACAGCTTTCACGGATGAACGGGCCGGTATACCTGGCTGCTGTCACAAAGGAGTCCTCTAGAGGATGAGCAGAATGGAATCGCTTCAGCAAGAGCAACGCTACCTGCCAGAACTGCGGGCGCACATCGACAAGCTGCTGGCCAAAGGCTGGGTGATCGCCGAGCGCAGCCCGCTGACCCTGCAGTCCGGGCGCAAGACTTATATGGTTGTGCACGGCATGTTGATTGGCGATAACGCGTTTTAACCTGCGTCCCACCGTTTTCCCGGGCCGCTGCTGATCAAGATGATCGGCAGCGGCCTTTTTTGTGCGTGTTGAGTTTTTCAGGCGCTTATTGGCGACAGCTATGCCTGAATCTGTAATAACGCCGGGCAATCAGACTCTACTGGCTTAACCACTAGCAACGTCTAAGGGAGCTGTGCATGCGTGCTTTGCTTGGTTTTTGGTTGTTAACCCTGTTGTTGAGTGGTTGTGGCGGTTCGCATTTCACTCATATGAGCCTGCCGGTGTTGCCGGGTTGGTACAACGGTGAGCAGGTTTACTACCTGACCACCGATATTTCGGATGCGCAGATGGCGACAGTTATGCAGGCCAACTACGTCCCGCGACTGGCCAATGCGTTTCCCGACATGCCTGGACCGCACCCGTTGGCGACTTATGATCGGGTCTACAAATTTGTTGATGACAGCCAGGCCAGTGTGTTCCCGTCTATCCCGCTGCCGTTAGGTGGGGATAACCAGGACCCGGCCTACAGCCCGTTGTGGCATGTTTATGAGGTGCGCTGGTTGAGTGGTACGCCAGGCAGCCCGTTGCGTTCGGCTGATGCCGTGTTGCAAGCGCAGGAGCAAGGTTTGGTCAGTGTGAGAGCCAGTGGGATTATTGTTAATTGCCCGGTGGTAGCGGTTGGCGAGCAGCGCCTTCAGTAGGTGTGGCGGGCAAGTGCCACTGGCAGTTCTCCAGCCAGCTGGCAAACGCGGCGGGCGGCAGCGGTTTGCTCAGCAAGTAGCCTTGGGCGATATCGCAGCCGAGCTGATCCAGGCGGTCGAGAATGGCCTCGGTTTCCACCCCTTCGGCGACGATCTTCAGGCCCATGTTGTGCCCCAGTTCGATGGTCGAGCGGACGATGATGTCGTCATCAGGGTTGCTCAGCAGGTCCAGCACGAAGGACTTGTCGATCTTCAGCTCATGCACCGGCAGGCGTTTGAGCTGGGCCATGCTCGAATAGCCGGTGCCGTAGTCGTCGATCGACAGCTGCACGCCCAATTCGCACAGCTGCTGCAGTTGGCCCATGGCCAGTTCCGGGTCGGCCATCACCGCGCTTTCGGTGATTTCCACGATCAGGCTGGATGGCGGCACGCCATGTTCGGCCAGTTGCGCGGCGATAAAGCCAGCAAAGCCGGGGTCGGCCAGGTCCAGTGCGGAGATATTGATCGCGGTCTTCAGCGCCAGGCCCTGTTCCTGCCAGGCGCGGCTCTGCGCCACGGCGGTGCGCACCACCCAGCGGGTCAGGGCGCAGACGTTGCCGGTCTGTTCGGCCAGGGGAATAAATTCGTCCGGCGGAATAAACCCGTGCACCGGGTGAATCCAGCGCACCAGGCATTCCACGCCATACAGGCTGCGTGCGCGGATATTCAGTTTCGGTTGGAAGTACAGGCTGAGCTGGCCGCCTTCCACCGCGCCTTTCAGTTCGCTCATCAACGCCAGGCGCAACAGACTGTGGCGGTCCAGTTCCGGGCGGTAGAGGGCGTAGGGCGAGCGCTGCTGCTTGCCTAGGTACATCGCCACTTCGGCATGTTGCAGCAGGCTGCCGGCGCTTTCACCGTGATCCGGATACAGGGCGATGCCAATCGTGGCATTGAGGGTCATGCTGATGCCGCGCACGGCAAACGGCTCGTGCAGGGCCGCGCGGTAATGCTCGGCGGCGGGGATCAGCCAACCGGGCTGGCAGGGGCTGATCAGTAGGGCAAACTCGTCACCGCCGAGGCGCGCCAGCTGCTCGCCCGGGCGCAGCAGCGTCTGCAGACGTGCGGCGAGCTGGCAGAGCAAGTGGTCACCGGCATCGTGGCCGAGGGTGTCGTTAAGGTCCTTGAAGTTGTCCAGGTCCATCAGCAGCACTGCTACGCTTTCACCCGGTGCGCAGTGCGCCAAAGCTTGTTGCAGCTCGGCGACGAAACGGTTGCGGTTGGCCAGTTCGGTCAACGGGTCGCGGTAAGCGAGCAAGCTGATGGTGGTTTCGCGTTCGGCAATGCCTTGCTGCATGGCGACGAATTCGCGGGCCAGCAAGCCGACTTCGCCGCTGGCCTGGGTGGACATTGGTACCTGATAGTCGCCGCTGGCGATACGCCGCACGTTATCGACCATCTGGCTTAGTGGCCGGCTGACGGTATTGGCGATCCACAGGGCGCCGAGGCCGGCCAGTAGCAGAGCGATGGCGAAGATGGCTGCCAGTTGCCATTGCAGCGGCTGGTAATCGGCCAATTCGGCGGACAGTGAGCGCATCAGCAGCACCTGTAATTCGCTGCTGGTGCCGATCAGCGGTGCACGCAGGGCCACCTGTTCCAGGCCCTGTAATTCAAAGCGGAATACCCCCTCGGAATTCGGCAACAACTGGCCGGCCAACTCGGCCCGTGGCAGTGCCTGCAGATTGCTGGCGAGCACCCGGTATTGGCCGGGGCTGCCGTCGAGCAGCGCCACGTCCGCGCCACTGAGGCGGGCCAGGTGCGCGGTGGCCTGGTCATCCAGTTCGAAGGCCATCAGCAGCCAACCCATCAGGTTGGGTCGTGGCGCGAAGATCGGCGTGGCATTGATATGCAGCACCCGCTCACCAAAAACCACCAGGCGGTCGGCGCTTTGCGGGTCGTCTGCATCTAACAGGTCATCCCACGGCAGTGGGGCGCCGGGCAGCAGCTCGCCGCTTGTTCCCGCGAGAATCAGCCCCTCGGGCGCGCTGACCAGGGCAAAGCTGGCCTGGCTGCGCGAGGCGAAGGATTCCAGCGCAGCAGACAGCGACTGCGCCTCCTGCTGCGGGCTGGCAATCAGGTCGGCGATTTCACCGAGCAGGGTGAAGTCCTTGGCGATCAGATCGGCCATGGCGCTTTGCGCCTGCCGCCGGCTCTGCAGCTCGTTGCTCAACACCGCGTGGGCGAAGTTCAGCTGCCCCGCCACCTGGCTCAGGGTGTGCTGATAGGTGGAGCGATAGACCAGCGCCAGTAGCAGCACCATCACCGCCAGCAACAGCAGCAGAAAGAAGCCGAGAATCTTGCCGCGCAGGGTCATGGCGTGTGCCTATGCTTGTGGGTAATCGGGCTTGTGGATAGTCGGCTCGCCGATGGCGAAATGCTTCGAGTATAGAAAAACCTCGGGCGGGCGCAGCACCTGGTACGCACAAGGGGGCGTGGATGCGAATAGCGCGGGCATGGCGCATGCCCTTGAAGCTGCTGGCGCTGGTGTTGCTCAGCGTCGCGTTGGTCGAATGGCTGGCGCGCGCCGGCCTGCTCGACGGCAGCGAGCGGCGCTTGCTGGATCTGCAATTTCAGCTGCAGGGTCCGCGTGATGCACCGCAGCAGGTGGCCATCGTGGCTATCGACGAAGATAGCCTGGCTCGCTACCCGGATGATCCCATGCTGTTCTGGACCGACCGGCTCGCCGTGGCGGTCGAGCGCCTGCGTCAGGTCGGGGTGCCGCTGGTGGGGCTGGATATGCTCTACAGCATCAGCCCCGAACGCTGGCTGAGCACGCTGGGCGATGGTCAGTTTCCGGGCGCCAGAGACTATGACCGGGCCTTCCGCGAGCAGCTGGCCAGCGGTCAATTGCTGCTGGTGGCCAGTCGTTCCGGTAGCGGGGCGGCGGTGAGCGACTACCTGCTGCCGAGCCCTGATTATTTGCTGGCGCTGCCTGATTATGATCTGCAGGCACATGTTGGCCTGGCCGATCTGCTGGTCGAAGGCGATGGTCTGGTGCGGCGCTTTCGTCTGGCTCCAGTGGATGCGGCGCAGCGGGCGCAGTTGCAGGATGAATTGCCGCACCTGAGCCTGCCGGCGCTGCTGGCGGTACGCGCTGCGGGGCAGGATGTGCGTGGCACCGCTTGGCAATTGGGCGGACGCGCCGTACAGCTGGATCAGCCGGCAGCGGTCATTCCTTACCTGGGGCCGCCCGGCACCTTTCACAGCTTGCCCCTGTATCAGCTGCTGGCGGACGACGCCCTGAATGATCCCGAGGTACAGGCCTTGCGCGGCAAACTGGTGCTGCTCGGGGCCACGGCCGCTGGGCTTAACGATGCCCATTTCACCCCGTTCAGCAGCGACTGGCTGGGTGGGCGCAGCCTGTTGATGAGTGGAGTTGAGGTGCATGCCAATGTGCTGCAGGCATTGCTCGACGGCCGTCAGTTGCGTAGCCCTGAAACTGTTTGGCGAGTCGTCGGCCTGCTGGCTCTGAGCTTGCTGGTGGTGTGTTGTGTGCTGCGTCTGCCGGTATGGGCAACCCTGCTGTCCTGGTTGCTGGGGCTGGCGCTGTTGCTGGCGCTGGGCCAGTGGTTGTTCCGCTTGGGCTGGTTGTTGCCGCAGAGTGCGGCGGGGCTGGTTCTGTCGCTGAGCTTTTTGGGTGTGCTGGGGCTGCGTCTGACTGGCGAAGAGCGTGAACGCAATCGCCTGCGGCAGATGTTCGGCCGCTATGTCTCGGAGCAGGTGGTCGAAGCCCTGCTCAGCTCTGGTGAGCGGCCGGAGTTGGGCGGTCAGGCGCAGCGAGTCACTGTGCTGTTTTCCGATATCCGCAACTTCACCAGTATCAGCGAACGGCTCACGGCGAAAGAGGTGGTGGAGATGCTCAATGCCTATTTCGCCCGCGCCTGTGAACCCTTGCTGGCCGAGGGAGGCAGTATCGATAAGTTTATTGGCGATGCGGTGATGGTCGAGTTCGGCTCCCCGGTACCGTTGGGCGACCACGCGCAACGGGCCATTCGCGCTGCGCTAGCCTTGAAGAAAGTCTCCGAGGAATTTGCTGGCTGGATGCAGCAGCGCTTTCCCGGCCGCGACCTGCCGGCCTTTGCCGTAGGCATCGGGTTACACAGTGGTGAGGTGGTGCTGGGCAATATCGGCTCACCGGTGCGCATGGAGTTCACTGCCATCGGCGACACGGTGAACCTGGCTTCGCGCCTGGAAGGCATGACCAAGGAGCTTGGCTGCGCCATTCTGGCCAGTGCCGAGTGCATTGCCGAGGCGGGTGAGTCTGTGCGTTGCGGGCGCAGCGAGGTGATTCGGGTCAAGGGCCGCGAAGCACCGATTCGCGTCTTTGAGGTCATCGGGCTACATCAGGGAGACCATGAAAATGCTTAGACAGTGGTGTCGCTTGGGACTGTGTTCTTTGCTGTGGCTGCCCGGTCTGGCGTTGGCGCTTGAGGTCGGCTTGGTCACTGGCCTGAGCGGCACGGTTGCCTTGAATGTGCCGGCGCAGACGGAGAGCAGAACGCTGCAGGTGTTCAGCAAACTGCATGAAGGCGATCAACTGAGCCTGCCGGAGAATGCCAATTTACAACTGGTGCTCTTCCACAGCGGCGAAGAGCAGGTCTGGCAAGGGCCGGGCGAATTGCAGGTGCACCGCAGTGGCATCTCTGCTCAGGATGCGGCATTACAGCCGCAGGTACGGCAGCTGCCGAAGTTATTGGTCAAGCAACTGGCCAAGACTCCGGCCCCGGATGGCCAGGTCAAGGCCGGGATGGTGCGGCTACGCAGCATGCCGAGTGGAGGCACCCTGGAGTCGCTGGAAAAAAATTATGCGCAGCTGCGTGAAACGGCAACGGCGACAGATCGAGCGCCGGAGTTATACCTGTTGGCCGGGTATTTCGAATTGCGTGAGTTTGATCTGTTGCAACAGACGCTGGTGCGGATGGAGAAGCAATCCCCTGGTGATAAGGAAGTGGCGCAACTCCACGCCCTTTATGCGCGCGCGGTGAAGGACGCCAAGCAGGCTGCCAAACCTTAGCCAGAACAAGCAGAGCCGCGCGTGGCGCTGTTGATCCGAAATCAAGGCACGTAGCCGCCTTTCCCTTGTGGGCGCATGGCGGGTGCTTTCGGTCGTGGGTCTCGTTTTAGTGCGCCAGTCAGCTGCCAGGTCAGTGCGCCGTCGCTGGGTACGGCGCGGCTCAGGGCTTCCTGCGGGTCGGCGATGCGCGGGTGCCAGAGCTGCAGGGTTTGCCCAGCGGCAGCATCGAATTGCAGGCGGGCCTTGCCCTGCTTGTCGGTCTGGGCGAACCAGGGGGTGTCGAGCACCAGAATAAAACCGAGCATCCAGTCGTGGATATTGCAGCCCAGGGTGACCAGGCCGGGCTGGTCGAAGCGCATCTCCTGCGGTGCGGCCTTCTGTTGGTGCAGGCGCAGTTCGAAGCGTTTGGCCGGGGAGAAGGAATAGACGTGGTGGTTGATCGGGTCGGAGTTGGGGAAGCTCACCGTGGTGCCGACCTGCACCGGCAGGATATAGGGGCTGAACTGGCGCTTCTGCTGGTCCATCAACGCTGTGGCGGGCTGGCTCTGCGCCGGCCCTGGCTCAATCCACAGCACTGCGTCACTGAGCGGTTTGCCCTGGTTGTCGAGTAGCACGATCTCTAGCGTTTGGGCTTGCGCCAGGGTGCCCAGCAGCATCAACAGCAGTGCCAACGCCGATTTCAGCATGATCGATTCCCCAAGACTGCACGACAGTAGCCGTCAGTATAGGAAGGCTTTGTGCGGCTGCCGGGTGATCAGCGCTGGGCGATCTGCTGGATCTGTTCAATCAGCCAGTGCAGCGCCGGGTCGCGCTGGCGCTGGGCCAGGCTGACGATTTCCAGGTGAAACGGGCCGAGGGCGAACGGCAACTCGAACAGTTGCAGCGGCAGCAGGCTGGCGAAGTGGCGCGCCAGTTGGGTTGGCAGCACGGCCGCCAGCTCGCTGCTGGCGACAATATGCGCGGCCTGCAGGTAGTTGGGCGTGGTGTAGAGAATCTCCCGACACAGGCCCTGTTCACCCAGCCACTGGTCGACCATGCCACGCGTCTGACCGCCGTGAACCCACAAATGGCGCAGCTGCAGAAAGGTCGGCAGGTCCATGGGGTGGTTGCCCAGAGGATGATCACGACGCAGCGCCAGTTGCAGGGTTTCGCTCATCCAGTGCTGGCGGGCAAAACGCGCGGGGATGTCCTCGAAGCGCCCCAGCACCAGGTCCAACTCGCCCTTGTCCAGCGCCTCGGCCGGCAGGCTGGGGCTTAGGTGACGGATGTCGATACGCATGCCGGGGGCCTGCTGGCTGAGCTGCTTGAGCAGGCGCGGCATGCAGATCAGCTCGACATAGTCGGTGACGGCGATGCTGAAGTGCTGACGGCTGCTGGCCGGGTCAAACACTTCACCAGCGCTAAGGCTCTGCTCGATCTGCTGCAGCGCAGCGCGGATCGGCGTTTCCAGCGCCTGGGCGCGCGGCGTCGGCTGCATGCTGCGACCCACCCTTACCAGCAGCGGGTCGTCGAGCAGTTCGCGCAGGCGATTCAGGGCATTGCTCACCGCCGGCTGACTGAGCGACAGGCGTTCGGCAGCGCGGGAGACATTCTGCTCGCGCATCAGTGCATCGAACACGCGCAGCAGGTTGAGGTCGAAGGTTGAGATATTCATTGGCTGAATACGACTTATCACAAGACTAAATTTCAAAAATAGTAACGCCTTGCTTATGGTGGTTGGCGAATTTCTTTAGGCAACTGGCAGAGGGGTGGGCATGAGCAAGGCATTCGAGGTTCAGCAGGCCGCTGTGATCGGCGCGGGCACTATGGGTCGCGGTATCGTCATGAGCCTGGCCAACGCCGGCATTCAGGTGCTGTGGCTGGACAACAACCCGCAGATGCTCGAACAGGCCATGAAGGTGGTGGCCGAGACTAATGCTCATAACCTCAAGCTGGGGCGCATCAGTGCCGAGCAGTCGGGCGCGCGACTGGCTTGCGTCACCCCGGTGGGCGACTACGCCGCGCTGGCCGATGCCGATCTGGTGATCGAAGCGGTGTACGAGAACCTTGAACTCAAGCAGCAGATCTTCCGTACGCTCGACGCCACCCTGAAGCCCGGCGCGATCCTCGCCAGCAACACCTCGGCGCTGGATATCGACGCCATTGCCGCCGTGACCAAACGCCCGCAAGACGTGCTCGGTCTGCACTTCTTCAGCCCGGCGCACATCATGAAATTGCTGGAAATCGTCCGTGGCGCCAAGACTGCGCCGGCGGTATTGGATGCGGCGCTGGCCCTGGGTCAGCGTATCGGCAAGGTCAGCGTGGTGGCGGGTAACTGCGACGGTTTTATCGGCAACCGCATGCTGCACACCTATGTGCGCGAGGCGCGCATGCTGCTGCTCGAAGGTGCCTATCCGCATCAGGTCGATGCCGCGTTGCAGGGCTTTGGTTTCGCCATGGGCCCGTTCCGCATGTATGACGTAGTCGGCATTGACCTGGAATGGCGCGCCCGAGAGCTGGCCGGTAAGGGCCAGGATGATCCGGCGGTGCAGGTGGATAATCGTCTGTGCGGCCTCGGTCGGTTTGGCCAAAAGGTGCGCATGGGTTACTACCGCTACGCCGAAGGCAGCCGTCAGGCCGAGTATGATCCCGAGGTGGATGCGCTGGTGCTGCAGGTGTCCGAGCAGCTGGGTTTCACGCGCCGCGACATCGACCCCTCGGAAATCCTCGAGCGCTGTCTGCTGGCGCTGGTCAACGAGGGTGCGAAAATCCTCGAAGAGAACATCGCCGCCAACAGCCACGACATCGATCTGGTCTACCTCAATGGCTACGGCTTCCCGGCTGACAAGGGCGGGCCGATGGGCTGGGCGGATAGCCAGGGTGTGGCGGCGATTTATGACCGCTTGAAGGCGCTGCAGGCGGCGTTCGGTGAGCACTGGCTACCGGCACGCCTGATTGAAAAATTGGCCAACAGCGGCCAGCGCTTCGTTGATGTACAGGAGGGCCGGGTATGAGTTATCAGGCTCCGCTGCGCGATATGCGCTTTGTGCTGCACGAGCTGTTCGATGTCAGCAGCCACTGTGAGCTGCTCGGTAACGGCCTCGACCGTGAGCTGATCGACGGCGTGCTGGAAGAGGGCGCGCGTTACGCCGCCGAGGTGGTCGCGCCGCTCAATCGCAACAGTGATGAGCAGGGCTGCCAGCTGAATGACGGCCAGGTGAGCACGCCGGACGGTTTTGCCGAGGCCTATCAGCAATATGTCGATAACGGCTGGGCGAGCATGACCGGGCCGAGCGCGTACGGTGGTCAGGCGCTGCCGCAGATGCTGGCGTGCAACTTCCACGAGATGCTGATGGGCGCTTCGTTGTCGTTCCGCGTGTATTCCGGGCTGACCGAGGGCGCGGTGCTGGCGCTGTACAAGCACGGCAGCGAAACGCTGAAAGACAGCTACCTGCACAAACTGGTCAGCGGCCAATGGACCGGCACCATGTGCCTGACCGAGCCGCAGGCCGGCACCGATCTGGCCCTGCTGCGCACCAAGGCCGAACCGCAGGCGGATGGCAGCTACAAGGTCAGCGGCAGCAAGATCTTTATCAGCGGAGGCGAGCAGGACCTGTCGGAGAACATCATTCATCTCGTGCTGGCGCGTTTGCCGGATGCACCGGCTGGAGTGAAGGGCATCAGCCTGCTGTTGGTGCCGAAATTTATCGCTGCTGCCGACGGCATGCCCGGCGAGCGTAATGCGCTGTCCTGCGGTGCCATCGAGCACAAGATGGGCATCAAAGGGGCGTCCACCTGCGTGATGAACTTCGACGGCGCCACTGGCTGGCTGATCGGTGAAGCCAACCAGGGCCTGGCCTGCATGTTCACCATGATGAACGACGCGCGCTTTCAGGTCGGTTTGCAGGGACTGGGCATTGGCGAAGCGGCCTTCCAGGGCGCGCTGCGCTATGCCCGCGAGCGCCTGCAGTCGCGCGCGCTGAGCGGGCCGGCTGAGCCGGGCAAGGTGGCTGATCCGATCATTGTCCATCCCGATGTGCGGCGCATGCTGCTGACGCAGAAGAGCCTGGTCGAAGGCAGCCGCATGCTCGCTGTCAACTGCGCGCGCCAGCTCGACCTTGAGCATGGTCATCCGGACGCCGCCGCGCGCAAGGCCGCCGGTAAGCGTGCGGCGCTGCTGATCCCGATCGTCAAAGCATTCTTTACCGACATGGGCCAGGAAGTCGCCAGCCATGCGGTGCAGGTGTATGGCGGCCACGGTTTTATCCGCGAGTGGGGCATCGAGCAGTTGATGCGCGATAGCCGCATTACCCAGTTGTATGAAGGCACCAACGGCATCCAGGCGCTGGACTATATCCGCCGCAAGGTGCTCGCTGACGGCGGTGCGGAACTGTCGGCGTTGCAGGCTGAATTCAGCGAGCTGTGCGACGCTCAGGTTGACCGTCCGGCATTGGCCGAGTTGGCCAAGAGCGTGCAGGCGCGCCTGGGCGAGTGGCGCGAGCTGAGCAGCGCAGTGATCGCCGCCAGTCAGCGCGATGTGCAGGAGATCGGCGCGGTTTCGGTGGATTTCCTCCAGTATTCGGCTTATGTGCTGCTGGCCGGTTTCTGGCTGCAGGCGGCGGCACGTGCGCAGGATGCCCTGGAGGCGGGCAGCGGCGAGGCCGCGTTCTACCAGGCCAAATTGCAGTCCGCCGACTTCTACCTGCGGCGGGTGTTGCCACGGGCCAGCGCCCATCGCGAGTCCCTGCTGGGTGGTGCAGACTGCCTGATGGCGATGGATGAGGCGAGTTTCGCTTTTTGAGGCGATTTTCCCCGGATTCCATCCGGGCTACGTGCCGGATTGTCTCGGGTAGCCCGGATGCAATCCGGGAGCGGTCGCACCTTGCAACTGCGCTTGTCATGCTGACGGCTTGGGCCACGAACAAGAGGAACAAACATGCTGCCCTTTAGCTTTGCCACCACCGCGCAGATTCTGTGTGAGATCGGCGCATCCAGACGTCTGGCCGAGCTGTGCCGCGAGCGCGGCGTGCAACGGGTGCTGATCGTCACCGATCCAGGCATCAGCAAGCTCGGCTTACTGGCGGAGGTGCTGCCAGGCTTTGCCCGCACTGAGCTGACCGTCGAGGTATTCGATCAGGTGGTCGCCGACCCGCCCGAGGCGATTCTGTTGGCGGCGGTTGAACAGGCTAAGGCGCTCAAAGCGCAGCTGATCGTCGGCTTTGGTGGCGGCAGTTCGATGGACGTGGCCAAGCTGGTGGCACTGCTGGCCCATCCCGAGTGCGGCCAGGAACTGGCGCAGATTTACGGTGTTGGCAATGCCCGGGGTCAGCGCCTGCCGCTGATTCTGGTGCCGACCACCGCCGGCACCGGTTCGGAAGTCACGCAGATTTCCATCATCACCACCGGCGAAACCACCAAGATGGGCGTGGTCTCGCCGTTGCTGCTGCCGGACCTGGCGCTGCTCGATGCTGAGCTGACACTCGGCCTTCCGCCGGCGGTCACCGCCGCCACTGGTATCGACGCCATGGTCCACGCCATCGAGGCCTACACCAGCGCGCTGAAAAAGAATCCGCTGTCCGACCTGCTGGCCCGCGAAGCGTTGCGCCTGCTGGCGGCCAATCTGGATGAAGTGGTGCACAACGGCGGCAACCGCGAGGCGCGTCAGGCCATGCTGCTGGGCTCCTGCCTGGCCGGCCAGGCGTTTGCCAACGCGCCGGTGGCGGCGGTGCATGCGCTGGCCTATCCGCTGGGCGGGCATTTCCATATTCCCCATGGCCTGTCGAATGCCCTTGTTTTGCCGCATGTGTTGGGCTTCAACGCCAATGCGGCCGCGCCGTTGTATGCCGAGTTGGCGCCGCTGGTGCTGGGCGATCAGCTGCGCGCCGGCAGCACGTTGCAACAGACCGAGCAGTTGATCGGCGCACTGGCCGACTTCAGCGTACGTAGCGGCCTGCCCACGCGCCTGCGTGATGTCGGTGTGCCGCAAGATATGCTGCCGACCCTGGCCCGCGACGCCATGCAGCAACAGCGCCTGCTGGTGAACAACCCGCGGGAAATGACCGAGGCCCATGCCCTGGCCATCTACCAGGTGGCCTATTAAGCCGCCTCGCCAACCTCAAGGACTTCCGATGAGCCAACCCCAACACTTGCGCAGCGATTACCGGCACTTCCAGCCGATCACCACGCGCTGGCATGACAACGATGTCTACGGTCACGTCAACAATGTCACCTACTACAGCTTCTTCGACAGCGCGGTGAACACCTATCTGATCGAGGTTGGCGGCCTGGATATCCATAACGGTGAGGTGGTGGGTTTTGTGGTCAGCTCCAGCTGCGATTACTTTGCCTCTATCGCCTTCCCCGAGCGCATCGAGATCGGCCTGCGGGTCGGCAAGCTGGGCAATAGTTCGGTGCAGTATGAGTTGGCGGTATTCAAGGCGGATGAAGACGAAGCCTGTGCGGCCGGGCGCTTTGTGCATGTCTTCGTCGACCGCAACAGCAACCGCCCGGTCAGCATTCCCGAGAATCTGCGCGCAGCGCTGACGGTGCTGCTGATGGAGCCAGCGACATAGCTGAGTAGGATGGGTGATAACCCATCAACTGGCTGATGGGTTATCACCTAGGCGGCCCCACCCTAGGTTCTGTGCCATACGCAAAAAGCCGCTGTTAGGCGGCTTTTTGCTCTCAGCACTCGGCACTTAGTGATGTTTGTGCTTTTTATGCTTCTTGTGTTTCTTGCCTTTGTCGTGGCCGCGATCACGTTCGCTGCCGCCGGCGTATTCATTGGCCAGTGCGCCACCGGCTGCACCGCCCAGGCCGGCACCGATGGTCGAACCGGTGCTGCCGCCGACCTTGTTGCCCAGTACCGAGCCACCGGCTGCGCCCAGGCCACCGCCCAGTGCAGCTTCGGTCTTGTTGCCGTCGCGTGCGGTAATCACGCCGCCGGCTGCGCCACCCAGGCCCGCGCCAATCGCCGCGCCGGTGCTGCCACCGACCTGTTGACCGATCACATTGCCCAGGGCGCCACCCACACCGCCACCAATGGCGACTTTGCCGGTATCGCCGGCGAAGGCGAGGGGGGAGGCCAGGGCGCTGAATAGCAGCGCAGAAAATAATGTACGCATACGGCAGACCTTCTCGACTAAATGGGTGTGCGAACCTAGGCCTTTGTTTTTAAAGGACGAATGATCCACACACAGTCTTAGAGGGCGTTTCGCCGAAAAATTCCCTGCCGCTGGTCGCCATTGTGATCGTTGCCACAGATACGCATCAAAGGATGCGCGCTTTAGCCTGATGCGCCTGCAGGCGAATCGCCACGTACTTCGAGGTCGGGGTAAAGCTGCCCGCGCCAAAACTCTGCAGCGGCACCAGGGGGTTGGCCTCCGGGTAGTAGGCGGCGGCTTGGCCTGCAGGTATGTCGAAGGCCAGCAGGGTAAAACCCATTACCTTGCGTTTGATGCCGTCATCCCAGATGGACTGGATATCGACCTGCTGCCCAGGCTGAAAGCCTAGACGCAGGATGTCCGCCTCATTGACGAATAGCACCTGACGCTGGCCCTTGACCCCACGGTAGCGGTCATCCAGGCCATAGATGGTGGTGTTGTACTGATCGTGGGAACGCAGCGTCTGCAGGATCAGATCCGGCGTTTGCCCGGTGTGGCGCACTTGCGGCGGCAGCAGGTCGGCGGGCAGCGGGTTGGCCTTGAAGTTGGCCTTGTGGCTTGGGGTGAGCCAGCGCCGTTCGGCGGCGGCGTTACCCAGGTAGAAGCCGCCGGGGTGTTGCAGGCGCTGGTTGAAGTCGTTGAAGCCGGGAATGGTCTCGGCAATCAGTTCGCGGATGCGCCGGTAATCGGCAATCAACGCGTCCCAGTCCACCGGATGATTACCCAGGGTGGCCTTGGCGATACCGGCGATGATCGCCGGCTCCGAGCGCATTTGCGGCGACAGCGGTTCGAGTTGGCCATAGGAGGCGTGGATCATGCTGAATGAGTCTTCCACGGTCACCGCCTGCGGGCCGTCGGCCTGGTGGTCGATGTCGGTGCGGCCCAGGCACGGCAGGATTAGCGCGTCGGTGCCGGTGGTCAGGTGGCTACGGTTGAGCTTGGTGCTGATCTGTACGGTCAGCGCGCAGCGGCTCAGCGCGGCGTGGCTGCGCGGGCTGTCCGGGGTGGCTTGGGCAAAGTTGCCGCCCAGACCGATAAACACCTTGGCCTGACCGTCGAGCATGGCGTTGATCGCCTCGACCGTGTTGTGGCCCTGGGCGCGCGGCACCTGGAATTTAAAGCGCTGCTCCAGCGCATCGAGAAAAACTGCCGATGGGCGCTCATTGATGCCCATGGTGCGGTCGCCCTGCACGTTGCTGTGGCCGCGTACCGGGCACAGGCCTGCACCGGGGCGGCCGAGGTTGCCGCGCAGCAGCTGCAGGTTGACGATTTCCTGAATGGTCGCCACCGAGTTGTGGTGCTGGGTGATGCCCATGGCCCAGCAGATGATCACCCGCTCGGCGCGGCGGTAAAGCAGGGCGGCATGCTTCAGTTCGTCCAGGCTCAGGCCGGATTGCTCGACCAGCGAATCCCAGCTGCTGGCATCCAGCAGCGCTAAATAGTCATCCACGCCGTTGGTGTGTTCAGCAATAAACGCCAGGTCGAACACCGCCGGTTCGCCCTGGGCCAGTGCTTCGCGGTGCCATTGCAGGAGGAATTTGGCCATGCCGCGCAGGGCCGCTAGATCGCCACCCAAAGCCGGGCGGAAGAACGCGGTGTTGAGTGGCTCGGAGCCATTGCTGAGCATTTCCAGGGCATGTTGCGGATGCTGAAAGCGCTCCAGGCCGCGCTCCTTTAGCGGGTTGAAGCACACCACTTGGGCGCCGCGTTTAACCGCCTCGCGCAGCGGTTCGAGCATGCGCGGGTGGTTGGTGCCGGGGTTCTGCCCGAGCACGAAGATCGCATCGCTGTGCTCGAAATCGGCGAAGGTCACACTGCCCTTGCCGACGCCCACGCTTTGCCCGAGGGCCACGCCGCTGGCTTCATGGCACATGTTTGAACAGTCGGGAAAGTTGTTGCTGCCAAAGGCGCGGACGAACAGTTGATACAGGTAGGCCGCCTCGTTGCTGGCGCGGCCGGAAGTGTAGAACTCGGCCTGGTTAGGGCTTTCCAGCGCGCTTAGATGCTCGGCGATCAGGGCGAAGGCGGCGTCCCAGCTGATCGGTTGGTAGTGATCGCTGGTCGCGTCATAACGCATCGGCTCAGTCAGGCGACCCTGGTATTCGAGCCAGTAATCGCTTTGCTCGCGCAGCTGGCTGACGCTGTAACGGGCGAAAAAGGCGGCATCCACGCGGCGTTTGGTGGCTTCCCAGTTGACCGCCTTGGCGCCGTTCTCGCAGAACTTGATGCGCCCGTCTTCCGGCGAATCACCCCAGGCGCAGCCGGGGCAGTCGAAGCCGCCGTGCTGGTTGGTCTTGAGCAGGGCACGCAGGTTCTTGAACGGCTGCTTACTGTCCAGCCAGAAACGCGTCACGCTGCGCAGCGCGCCCCAGCCGGCAGCCGGCCCGTTGTAGGGCTGATAACGCGGATTGATCGGTTGCAGGCTCATGGCTGGGCGACTCCGGGCGCGGCCGGGCTGTACACCCGTGGCGCGCTTTGCTGGGGCAGGTGGATCAGGTTGAGGTTGTGCTGGCGCGCCCACTGCACGCTGAGGGTGGTCGGTGCGGACAGGCTGACCAGGGTGCCGATGCCGGCGCGCAACGCTTTGTGGATTAGCTCAAGGCTGCAGCGGCTGGTGACCACGGCAAAGCCCTGGTGCGGGCTTTCCCCTTCGCGATGCAGGGCGCCGAGCAGCTTGTCGAGGGCGTTATGCCGGCCGATATCTTCGCGGCACAGGCGGATCTGCCCTTGACCATCGACAAACAGCGCGGCATGCACCGCGCCGCTATGGCGGGCCATGGTCTGTACGCTCTGAATTCGCTGGCGCAGGCCCTGCAGGTGCGCTGCCGCCGGTAGCGGGCACGGCGCCAGGCTTGGTAGCTGCGGCAGGGCTTGTTCCAGCGCCTCTACCCCGCACAGGCCGCAGCCGCTATTACCGGCCAGGGTGCGGCGCTGCTGCTTGAGCGCCCAGAAGGCGCGGTTGCTGACCTGCACCTCGGCGCTGATGGCGCTGGCCTGTTGCTGAAAGCGGATATCGTAGATCTCATCGAAGCGCTCGATCAGGCCGGCGCTCAGGCTGAAACCGTAGATAAAGTCTTCCAGGTCGCTGGGCGACACCATCATCACGCTGTGGCTGATGCCGTTGTAGCTGATCGCCAGCGCCGTCTCGTTGGCCAGCGCGGCGGCGCCGTCCCGCTGTGCCTCTGCCAGTTCGACATAGCTGTAGGTGGGCGCTGGCAGCAGCACCGGGGCAGCATCTTGGGCGATAGACGGGACGTGGCGTGGCATGGGCAGGCTTCCCGGCGACGAGGTGATAGCGCCAGCCTAGGCCGCTGTGCCGGGTGCGTCTAATCGCTGTTACTGATCTTGTGATCGGCGCTGTCTATCAAGGCTTCACATCTGGGCCTTTCAGTTCGCAGCAGCGGGTAGCAGCTTGTGCGCTTCGGCAAAGCAGGCTTCGGCCAGGGCTGAGCGCGGCGCGCTGCGGCGCAGGATCAGGCCCAGTGGGGCGAGGGTATGGGCGTCTTCGATGGGCGTCAGCGCCAGGTGTTCGGTGAATTCGGCCAGGCCACCGTTGAGCGGCATGATCGCGCAACACAGCCCCGCGCTGACCGCTTGCAGCAGCTGATGCACGGCATCTGTTTCCAACCGTGGGCTGGGCGTTAGGCCACGGGAGCGGAAGCTGTGGTCGATCGACTGGCGAAAATGCATGCCGGCCGAGAGCAGGCCCAGCGGCAGGTCGATCAGGCTTTCCCAGCGCAGCGCCGGGCGGGTGAACTGGAAATGCCGGCGGTCATACAGCAGGCCCATGCGCGTTTCCGCCAGTTCCAGGCTATCGAAATTCTCAGGGTTAAGGCGGTCGAGGTAGGACAGGCCAAGGTCGAGCTGATTACGCCCGAGGCGTTCGAGAATTTCCTCGCTGCTCAGGGCGAACAGCTGAAAGCGCAGCCCAGGGTGTTGCTCGGCGAAAAACTGCACCAGGCGCATTGGGTCGAAGCCGGCCAGCGGCACCACACCCAGACGCAGGGTGCCGACCAGCTGGCCACGGCAGGCGGCAGCCTCTGCATACAGGCCATCATGTGCGGCCATCAGGCTGCGCGCCCAGGCCAGAATGCGCTCACCCTCGGCACTGAAACCCTCAAAGCGCTGACCACGGCGCACCAGTTCCAGGCCCAGCTCGTCTTCCAGCTGACGCAGGCGCATCGAAAGGGTCGGCTGGGTGATATGGCAACGCGCGGCGGCCTGACCGAAGTGGCGGGTTTCATCCAGGGCGATGAGGAACTTCAGCTGTTTGATATCCACGATGAATCCTTCAACGCCTGAGTTTTGCCGATTCTAGCAGGCAGTTGAGTACTGCCTGGCGCTGGATGCGGCCCATGGCGCGGCCTGCAGCGACAGCGCCGGGCCTGGCACCTTTGTCACGAATCAGGGTCTAGACTTCTGGCTCCGGGCTTCGTGCCTGGCCACTTTCCAAGGAATCAAGAGGAAGCGTTTATGAGTCTGTTTGCCTTTGTCAAAGAAGCCGGAACCAAACTCTGGGAGTCGCTGGTCGGTCAGGAGGCCCAGGCGGCCGAATCATTGACCGCGCATGTGGCCAAGGTGGGCTTGGGGAATCCGAATATCCAGGTCAGCGTCGAGGGCGAGAAAGTCATCGCCCGTGGCGAGGTGGCCAGCCAGGAAGAGAAGGAGAAAATCCTGCTGGCCCTCGGTAACGTCGCCGGTGTGGCGTCAGTGGAGGACCATATCAGCGTGACCACGCCGGCCCCGGCGGCGCGTTTTGTCACGGTGAAGAAAGGCGACACCCTGAGCGCGATTGCCAAGGCCGAATACGGCAACGCCAATGCCTACCCGAAAATCTTTGAAGCCAACAAACCGATGCTCAGCCATCCGGACAAGATCTATCCGGGCCAGGTGCTGCGTATTCCCGAGGAATAAACGACTTGCGTGTCGGGCGGCTGCAATGGCCGCCCGCTGCGTTTATAGCCCTTGCAACAACTCCCGATAATCCTCCACTGCGGCAAACTCCTCGGTGTCCTTCGGCGCCGCCTGGCTATCGGGCTGACGCACGGCGAGCAGGTGGCCGACGCCATAACGGCCGGCGCTGCGCAGGATCGGCAGGCTGTCGTCGATAAACAAACTGCGCTCAGGTTCGAAGCTGATGTCCTGCTGCAGGGCGTGCCAGAACTGCTGGTCTTCCTTGGGGAAGCCATAGTCGTGGGAGCTGATCAGCCGGTCGAAATAGGGCGCCAGCTCGATGCGTTCCAGCTTTAGCGACAGTGAATCGCGGTGCGCGTTGGTGATCAGCACCACCTGTTTGCCGGCTTGGCGCAGCGCCTGGATAAAGGTGTCGGCGTCCGGGCGCAGGGCGATCAGATGCGCCACTTCGCGTTTGAGGTCGCGGATCGACAACTTCAGCTCGCGGCTCCAGAAGTCCGTGCAGTACCAGTTGAGCGTGCCGGCGTGTTCGCGAAACAGCGGCAGCAGCTCGGCCTCGGCCAGCGCGCGGCTGACGCCGTGATGCTCGGCATAGCGCTGCGGCAGGTGCTGCAACCAGAAGTGGTTGTCGAAGTGCAGGTCGAGCAGGGTGCCGTCCATATCCAGCAGGACGGTGTCGATGGCGTTCCAGGGCAAGGAGGGCATGCGCAGTTCTTCGGGCTGATGCGCAGGGAGTCGCGATTTGCGCCATCGGCGTCGTGATCGCGCAATCTCCTACGCAGATAATAGGAAAAGCCGCGTTATGATAACCCGCTATGTCCTGCCCAGGAGCCGCCCCATGCGTCAGAAACCCACCGTACTCGCTCGCGAAATTGTCGCCAGCAGCCGCCTGTTCCGTGTCGAGGAGCTGCAGCTGCGCTTCAGCAACGGCGTGGAACGCACCTATGAGCGACTGGTGGGCAAGGGCGCAGGTTATGGCGCGGTGATGGTGGTGGCGATGGTCGATGACGAGCACGCGTTGCTGGTCGAGGAGTATTGCGGCGGCACCGATGACTACCAGCTGTCGCTACCCAAGGGCCTGATCGAACCGGGCGAGGACGTGCTGGAAGCGGCCAACCGCGAGCTAAAAGAAGAAGCTGGGTTTGGCGCGAAGCACCTGGAGCTGCTGGCCGAGCTAAGCCTGTCGCCGGGTTATATGAGCCAGAAGATTCAGGTGGTGCTGGCCTCGGGGCTGTATGAAGAACGCCTGCCGGGCGATGAGCCGGAGCCGATGCGCGTCGACCAGACCAGCCTGCGCGAGCTGTCGAGCCTGATCCAGCATCCGCAATTTACCGAAGGCCGCGCCCTGGCGGCGCTGTATTTGGCCCGCGATGTGCTGACTCAGCGTGGGATTTTCAAGGTATGAGCCAAACCATGAGCCATCCGCTGATTCCTGCAGTCATCGAACTGGTCCGCGAAGCCGGCGCGGCAACTCTCCCTTTCTGGCGCGCCGACGTGACGGTGAATCAAAAAGCCGACGCCTCGCCGGTGACCGCCGCTGATCTGGCCGCCCACCATATTCTTAACGATGGCCTGTTGGACCTTGCTCCAGATATTCCGGTGCTGTCTGAAGAGGCGGCGGATATTGCCCTGAGCGAGCGTGGGAAGTGGAGCCGCTGGTGGCTGGTCGATCCGCTGGATGGCACCAAGGAATTTATCGCCGGCTCCGAGGAGTTCACCGTTAACGTCGCGCTGATCGAGCAGGGCCGCGTAGTGTTTGGCGTGGTGGGCATTCCGGCCACCGGACAGTGCTATTACGGCGGCGCTGGGCTGGGCGCCTGGCGCGCCGATGCGGCGGGTGTCAGCGAGAAAATCAGTGTGCGCCTGGCTCCGCCAGAGGCCTTTACTCTGGTGGCCAGCCGCCGTCATTCCAGCCCAGCGCAGGAAGCGTTGTTGACCGGTTTGAGTGAGCGTTTTGGTGATCTGCAACTGGCCAGTGTCGGCAGTTCGCTGAAGTTCTGCCTGCTGGCCGAGGGCAATGCCGATTGCTACCCGCGTTTGGCACCGACCTCGCAGTGGGACACCGCAGCGGCGCAGGGCGTGCTGGAAGGGGCGGGTGGCGAGGTGCTGACGCTCAAGGGCGAGGCGCTGACCTATGAGGCGCGCGAGTCGCTGCTTAATCCGTACTTTCTGGCGCTACCGGCTGCTGCCGCCTGGCGTGCCGAGCTGATTCAGCTGGCCCGTGCGCTGGATTAAGCCAAGGCAGTAGGATGGGTTAGCCGCAGGCGTAACCCATCACTGACGCTCAGTCGAGCATATCGCCGTAGCGTTCGTCCTTCTTGAACACCAGCGGCTGGGCAAAGCCCGGCACCTTGATCTGCGCGGGACTGATCTCGATCTGCTGGTCATCGATCAGGTCGTTGCCGAAGTTATAGATAATCCCCAGATCACCCAGCAGCGCTTGCGCGTCGTAGGCCTGCGCCTTGCTGCGGGTGGCTTCGCGGCGCTGCAGGTAGGCGGCAAAGGCCGCTTCGCCATGACGCTTACGCAGCATACGTTCGGCCACATGCGGGGCCAGCAGCAGGGCGCTGGCGTTGTTGCCGCCAAAACCCTTGGAGTTGATTACACACAGATCCAGCTGCTCGGGGGCGCGTGAGCGGTCGGCGGTGGCGAAGCTCAGGTGCTGCTGGTGCACGTCTTCGGCCACCGCGTCGATGGTCTTGATCCCCGGGATGATGCCGTACTTGAAGCTGCCCAGGGCGGAGATCACCTGATCGCCGCTGGCGGTGGCCAGGGAGTGGCCGACAAAGGCTTTCACTGCCGTGACCGGCCACTGCTCGATGGCGAAGGCACTGGCCACGCGGTCGAGGATTTCCGATTCGGTCACCCGGTTGGCTGGGGTGCTGGAGCCGTGGGCATGCACAAAGCTGCGCTCGCGCACCGCGTCGATGCCCAGCAGTTGCACGGCGCTGGCGACGGCCTTGGCCACGGTCAGGTAGTTGCCAGGGCCGGGGGCGGAAATGGATTTCTTGAAGCCGTCGGCATTGATAAACACATCCGGCACCGCGCCGTGGATATCCGCGCCCAGCTCCAGGGCCAGGGCGTCGTCCATCAGCACGATGAACTGGCAGGCTTCAGCGAGGGTAAAGCCGCAGTTCTCGCCAAATGGGCGGCTGGCGCGGCGGAAGTCGACCTGTTCATTGCCTTCGATCTGGCGTAGGCCGTCTTCAGTGGCCAACGCGCCCATGGCGCCGTAACCCTCGATGCATTCCTGATTGATCGGCGCTTCGCTGTTGCCGACGATGGCCACCCGCGCCTTGCCCGAACTGATCAGCTCGATACCTTTCTGCAGGTTATAGAGGAAGGTCGCGCAGGCGCCAGTGACGCTGCCTGTGGTGCCGACGCTGCCCAGCACATAGGCGTTGATAAAGTCCGCCGGCATGGTGTTGAGGCCCAGGGCCAGCTGCTTGGCGGTGACGCGACCGCCCTTGAGGCGCGACTGCATCAGGCCGCCGAAGCCGTTCTCGTCGAGCTGGCTCATGATGCTACCGGCGAACACCGCGACTTCGTCGGGGGCCACGTGCTGCATGATGGTCTGCCACTCGATGCCGGTGGCGCGCAGGGCGTCGGTGACGCCGACGATGGTCATGGCCAGGCCGCGCGGGTGGAAACGTGCGTTGTACAGCTCGCTCGGCTCGAAACCGCTGGGCAGCTGCCCTGCTGATTTCACCGGCAGGGCGCGGTAGCTGTCGACCTTGAATTCACAGTTGTCATGCAGGGTCACCAGCACTTCGCTGGCGTTCAGCTCGTCCACCGTCCAGTCGCTCGGCAGCGGTTCGGGCAGGTGCTTGCGCAGGGTGATAAAGCTCAGCGGCTGACCGGCGGTGGCGCTGATGTCGATGGTCTTCTGCCAGTGCGCCGCGTCGACATCCAGGTGCTGTTTCTCGATGCGGCGCACCAGGGTCGAGGCGAGAATCTGCTCGGCGAAGCGGGCGTCGATCTCGGCCAGGCTCAGGGCATTGTCGGCGTCATCCTGATAGCCGCCATCAACCACCTTGACCAGCTTCATCATCACCGCCAGGCCGGCGAGGGTCTGCTGGCGCGCGGGCGTGTCCATCGATTCGATCACGGTGCGGCGGAAACCATGGTGGAAGGAGCTGCGCCCAGCTGCGTTATAGCCACCAAAACCAACGATCACAGGTAAGCGTGAAGTCACTCGATAACTCCTTGAAAAGAGGGCGCCAGACAAGCCGAGATAAAACTATGGAGGCCTGTCACGCAGTCTAGAGCGCGCTGCGGCGGTTATTACACCGCGCTCAAGCGCCCAGCATGGCTGTTCGGATGCCTATGCTGACGTGATTGCTGACTTGCAAGTCACGGTTTCGACCAAGGTCGCGCATCGCTAAAACCTTACGGCTGCTATGGTCTCTGCGCACAACGCCTAGCTGGAGAACAACAATGCACAGCGTCAATCCCTACGAATACGGCATGCCCCGCGATGCGGCGAATTTTCAGGCGCTCAGCCCGCTGAGCTTTCTCGAGCGTGCTGCCAGCGTCTATCCGCAGCGCCTGGCGCTGGTCAATGGCAGCCTGCGCCAGACCTGGGGCGAAACCTACAGCCGCAGTATTCGTCTGGCCTCGGCCCTGGCGCAGCGGGGCATCGGCCTGGGCGACACAGTGGCGGTGATCGCGCCCAACGGCCCGGCGATGTTCGAAGCGCACTTTGGCGTGCCGATGTGTGGCGCGGTGCTCAATGCCATCAACACCCGCCTGGATGCCGAAGCCATCGCTTTTATCCTGCAGCACGGCGAAGCCAAGGTGCTGCTGGTGGACAAGGAATTCGGCGAGCTGGCTCAGCGCGTGGTCGGCCATTTGCCGCAACCGCCGCTGGTAATTGGCATCGACGATACGGAATATGCCGAGGGTCTGCTGATCGGTCAGCTGGATTACGAAGCGCTGCTGGCCGAAGGCGACCCGGACTATGCCTGGCAGTTGCCGGCCGACGAGTGGCAGGCGATCTCCCTCAACTACACCTCCGGCACCACCGGTAACCCCAAGGGCGTGGTTTATCACCATCGCGGCGCGCACCTGAATGCGCTGTCCAACGCCATGTGTTGGGACATGAGCCGCTTCCCGGTGTACCTGTGGACGCTGCCGATGTTCCACTGCAACGGCTGGTGTTTCCCCTGGGCGCTGGCGGCCTACATCGGCGTCAATGTGTGCCTGCGCCATGTGCGCGCCGAGGCGATTTACCCGGCCATCGCCGAGCATGGCGTCGACCATTTCTGCGGTGCGCCGATCGTGCTGAATATGCTGGCCAACGCCGATGAGGCGCTGAAAGCCCTGAAAACCCAGCCGGTAAAAGTGCTTACCGCTGGCGCCGCACCACCCGCCGCGGTGATCGAAGCCATGGAAGCCCTGGAGTTTCGCGTTACCCACGTTTACGGCCTGACCGAAACCTACGGCCCCAGCGTGGCCTGCGAATGGAAAAGCGAGTGGGACAGCGAAAGCCCGGAGCAGCGCGCGCGCCTGAAATCCCGCCAGGGCGTGCGTGCGCCGCTGCTCGACGGCCTGATGGTGGCTGACCCCGACACCCTGCAACCGGTGCTAAAAGACGGTCAGACCATCGGCGAAATCATGATGCGCGGCAATGTGGTGATGAAGGGCTATCTGAAAAATCCATCAGCCACCGCCGAGGCCTTTGCCGGTGGCTGGTTCCACTCTGGCGACCTGGCGGTCTGGCACGCCGACGGCTATGTGGAGATCAAGGATCGCAGCAAGGACATCATCATTTCCGGCGGCGAGAACATCTCCTCCATCGAGGTGGAGGACGTGCTGTATCGCCATCCGCTGATCCTCGAAGCCGCCGTGGTGGCCATGGCCCACGCCAAATGGGGCGAAACGCCGTGCGCCTTTGTCACCCCAAAACCGGGCGCAGAGCTGACGGCCGAGGAAGTAATCGCCTTCTGTCAGCAGCGCATGGCGCGCTTCAAGGTGCCGGGCTGTGTGGTGTTTACCAGCCTGCCGAAAACCAGCACCGGCAAGGTACAGAAGTTTGTCCTGCGTGAGCAGGCCAAACAGTTGGCCGCACAACAGGCGGTGGCATAAGGAGTATTGAAGGCACTTGTTACAGGTTTAAATAGATAACGAGTTGAGAACCTAAATGTCATTCACTACTATTTGGCACCTTAACTCGTCTATACCAAGAGGCATTACACCATGCAGGTAAGCAAAGGCTTGTTCGCCGCACTCTCCCTCACTGCGCTCGCCAGCACTGCGCAGGCCGCCGATGAAGTGGTGGTGTATTCCTCGCGTATCGACGAGCTGATCAAGCCGGTGTTCGATGCCTACACCGCTAAAACCGGGGTTAAGGTCAAGTTCATCACTGACAAGGAAGCGCCGCTGATCGCGCGTCTGAAGGCTGAAGGTGCCAACACCCCGGCTGACCTGCTGATCACCGTAGACGCCGGCAACCTCTGGCAAGCCGAGCAGGAAGGCGTGCTGCAGCCGAACAAATCTGAGCTCATCAACGCCAATATCCCGGCCCAGTACCGCTCCAGCACCGACAGCTGGACCGGCCTGTCGCTGCGCGCGCGGACCATTTTCTACTCCACCGAGCGGGTTAAACCGAGCGAGCTGAGCACCTACGAAGCCCTGGCTGACAAGAACTGGGAAGGCCGCCTGTGCCTGCGCACTAGCAAGAAGGTCTACAACCAGTCGCTGACCGCCACCCTGATCGAAACCCATGGCGCGGCCAAAACTGAAGAAATCGTCAAGGGTTGGGTCAACAACCTGGCGACTGACGTATTCGCCGATGACACCGCGCTGCTGCAAGCCATCGACGCCGGCCAGTGCGACGTGGGCATCACCAACACCTACTACTACGGCCGCCTGCACCAGCAGCAGCCTGACCTGAAAGTGAAGCCGTACTGGCCGAACCAGAACGACCGTGGCGTGCACGTCAACCTGGCCGGTGCCGGTGTGACCAAGTACGCGCCAAACGCCGAAGCCGCCCGCAAGCTGCTGGAGTGGATGACCACCGAAGAAGCGCAGACCATCTTCGCCGGCGTTAACCAGGAGTTCCCGGCCAACCCGGCCGTCGCACCGTCCAAGGAAGTCGCCGCGTGGGGCACCTTCAAGGCTGACTCGATCGCCACCGAAGTGGCCGGTAAGCGCCAGGCCGAAGCGACCATGCTGATGGATCGCGCTGGCTGGAACTAAGCCAGGGCTAAGCCGGCAGGTGGAAAAGCCGTCACGGTTTTCCACGCTGCAACGCGCTGGCTTTATACTGCCGACGCCCCGCACTTGCGGGGCGTTGTCTTTTCCGCTGTAGAGGACTCTGCGTGGCCCATCCTGCCCAGCGCCGCTGGTACCCCATCGCCTTTGCCGTTGCCTTGCTGGTGCTGCTGCCGCTGAGCGTGCTGATGTTTAGCTGGCACGAGGTCGACCAGCAGATCTGGGCGCACCTGTGGCAAACCCAGTTGCCGCGTCTGCTCGGCAATACCCTGGTGTTGGTCCTCGGCGTTGGCGTGGGTGTGACGCTGCTTGGCGTCAGCCTGGCCTGGCTCACCAGCCTCTGTGAGTTCCCCGGCAGGCGCTGGCTGGACTGGGCGCTGATGCTGCCATTTGCCATTCCCGCCTATGTGCTGGCGTTCGTGTTTGTCGGCCTGCTGGATTTCGCCGGCCCGCTGCAGACGCTGCTGCGCGAGTGGTTCGGCAGTGACGTGCGCTTTCCTCGGGTGCGTTCCACCGGCGGGGTGATCATCGTGCTGGTGCTGGTGTTCTACCCCTACGTCTACCTGCTCGCGCGCAATGCCTTTCTGGCCCAGGGCAAGGGGTTGATGGAAGCGGCGCGGGTGCTTGGTCTGAGCCCCTGGCGGGCGTTCTGGCGCGTAGCCCTGCCAATGGCGCGCCCGGCGATTGGCGCCGGCCTGGCCCTGGCGATCATGGAAACCCTGGCGGATTTCGGCGCGGTCTCGGTGTTCAACTTCGACACCTTTACCACTGCCATCTACAAGACCTGGTACAGCTTCTACAGCCTGACCAGCGCCACCCAACTGGCCAGCCTGCTGCTGCTGGCGGTGATGCTGGTGCTCTACGGCGAACGCCGCGCCCGCGGTGCGGTGCGCCCGGTAAATGAGCGCCCCCGCGGCAAGGCGCTGTATCACCTCAAGGGCGGCCAGGCCCTGGCCGCCAGCGCCTGGTGCGGCCTGGTGTTCGCCTGCGGTTTTGTCATTCCGGTGCTGCAGTTGATTGTCTGGTTCTGGCAGCGCGGCCGTTTTGATCTGGATGAACGCTACAGCGCCTTGATCCTGCACACCTTGTACCTGGGGGCGATGGCGGCGCTGATCACCGTCAGCGTGGCCTTGTTGCTGGCCTTCGCCCGGCGTATGGCGCCGACCCGGCTGATGCGCTCCACCGTCGGCGTGGCCAACCTCGGCTATGCCCTGCCGGGCTCGATGCTGGCGGTAGCGATCATGCTGGCGTTCAGTTACCTGGACCGCGAGCTGGTGATTCCGCTGTCTAGCTGGCTAGGCGGTGCGGGCAAGCCGATTCTGCTCGGCAGCCTGTCGGCGCTGTTGCTGGCCTATATGATCCGCTTTATGGCGGTGGCCTACGGGCCACTGGAAAACAGTCTGGCGCGCATCCGCCCGTCCTTGCCGGAAGCGTCGCGCAGCCTCGGTGTTGGCGGCGTCGGGCTGTTCTTCAAGGTATATCTGCCCCTGCTGGTGCCGGGTGCGCTGTCGGCGGCGCTGCTGGTGTTCGTCGATGTGCTCAAGGAAATGCCCGCCACCCTGCTGATGCGCCCCTTCGGCTGGGACACGTTGTCGGTGCGGGTGTTTGAAATGACCAGTGAAGGCGAGTGGGCGCGCGCTGCGCTGCCGGCCCTGACCCTGGTACTGGTCGGTCTGCTGCCGGTGATTTTGCTTATCCGCCGTTCGGCGCGGCGTCACGGGTAGGGTGGGTTAGCCGCGTAGCGGCGTAACCCGCCAGGCTCCTTCAGTACAGCCAAGACCAAGATGACCGCCCCCGGTGTTGCGGCTACAATGCGCGCCATTCGCAGCGGCCGATCATCTTGATAGCCCGTGCCAGTGCCCGATTGTCTGGGCTCAGCCAGGTTGCCGCTGCACTGCCCAGCCCGCAAGGAGACACTTATGGGACAGCGCACACCACTCTATGACCTGCACCTCGCTCTGGGTGCAAAGATGGTCGACTTCGGCGGTTGGGACATGCCGTTGCACTATGGCTCGCAGGTCGAGGAGCACCACCAGGTGCGTCGCGACTGCGGGGTGTTCGATGTGTCGCACATGACCGTGGTGGATGTCAGTGGCAGCCAGGCCAAGGCCTATCTGCAACACCTGCTGGCCAACGACATCGAGCGCCTGCAAAGTATCGGTAAAGCCCTCTACAGCGGCATGCTCAATGAGCAGGGCGGGGTGGTGGATGACCTGATCGTCTACCTCACCGACTTTGGTTACCGCGTGGTGGTGAATGCCTCGACCCGCGACAAGGACCTGGCTTGGATGCGCCTGCAGAGCGTCGACTTTGACGTGCAGCTGCAAGAACGCGCCGAGCTGGCGATGCTGGCCATTCAAGGCCCGCAGGCGCGCAGCAAGACCGCTGAGCTGGTCAGCCAATCGCGCGCCAACCTGATTCAGAGCCTCAAGCCGTTCGAAGGCCAGCCCGATGGCGAGTGGTTTATCGCCCGCACCGGCTACACCGGCGAAGACGGCCTGGAAATCATGCTGCCCGCCAGCGAAGTGGTGGCCTTTCTCAATGAGCTGGTCGGTGCCGGGATTTCCCCGATTGGCCTGGGCGCGCGTGACACCCTGCGCCTGGAAGCCGGGATGAACCTGTACGGCCAGGACATGGACGAAAGTGTCACCCCGCTGGCCGCCAACATGGCCTGGACCATCGCCTGGGAACCGGCCAGCCGTGGTTTCGTTGGCCGCGCCGCGCTGCAGAAGCAAAAGGCCGAAGGCGTTGCCTCCAAGCTGGTTGGCCTGGTGCTGGAAGAACGCGGCGTGCTGCGTGCGCATCAGGTGGTGCGGGTTGAAGGGGTGGGCGAAGGTGAGATCACCAGCGGCAGCTTCTCGCCGACCCTAGGTAAATCCATCGCCCTGGCCCGTGTGCCGGCAGCGACCAACGAACGTGCCGAGGTGGAAATCCGCGGCAAGTGGTACCCGGTGCGCGTGGTCAAACCGACGTTTGTACGTAACGGCAAGGCCCTGATCTGAGTGTTGAGTTGGCCATGGATGGTCGAGAGCGCCCGTTTTGGAGCGGCTCGCTAGGTTTTTAAAGACTTTCTTTCGGTATGGCCAAGGCCTGCTAAATTTCCATGACGGCGTGGTCGCCGTCATGTCAGATGAGGAACGACACATGAGCAATATCCCCGCCGATCTGCGTTACGCCGCCAGCCACGAGTGGGCGCGCCTGGAAGCCGATGGCAGCGTTACCGTAGGCATTTCCGATCACGCTCAGGAAGCCCTGGGTGATGTGGTATTCATCGAGCTGCCGGAAGTCGGCAAGAGCTTGAATGCCGGTCAGGAAGCCGGGGTGGTGGAATCGGTCAAGGCCGCCTCCGACATCTACGCACCGGTCTCCGGTGAAGTAATCGCCATCAACGACGGCCTGGCCGACAGCCCGGAAAGCGTCAACAGCGATCCGTACGGCAGCTGGTTCTTCAAGCTCAAGCCGAGTGATGCCAGCGAGCTGGACAAGCTGCTGGATGCGGCCGCGTACAAGGCCAGCGCCGACAGCGACGCTTAAGCCGCCCGCTTAGCTGCACAACCAAGCCCCGCCTCGCGGGGCTTGGTTGTTTCTGGGCCTTTATTTGTCTCGCGTAATGGCACTGTGCCGCTCTAGCACGGCTATTCGTCGCGCCCAGCTGTTTGTTCGGTCAGAAAGTTTGCGCGGCCCGCGATGCTGACTAGGCTGTTGATCCATGTCACAAGATGTTTCCCCACTCGGCGCATAGTGGGGTGATCGGGCATGCAGCAATTCCCCGGTTTCTATGCACTAACCCCTGCACGGTTATTGGGTGCCAGGGTATGAACAGTGCGACTGCGTTTGCGCAAAAAGGACGATGGAGGCAGGTTGATGATTGGACGAACCAACAAACCCCTGAAAATGCGCGTACTGATGGTCGACGACGATCTCGGCAGCCCCGCCAGCATGCGTGGGCGCGTGCTCAACGAACTGGTCGATGAATTTGCCAGCCGCAATGCCGAGCTGATCAAGGCCACCTCCTACGAGGATGGCTTGGCGGCGGTAATGTCCGATGCAGCGCTGCATTGCATCTGCGTCGATTGGACCCTGGGCAAGAATGACGACAGCTCCCACGCCCAGGCGCTGGAGTTGCTGCGCAGCATTCGCCAGCGCAACGAAAACGTCCCGGTATTTCTGATGGCTGACCGTAATGCCAAGCGCAGCATTACGGTGGAAGCCATGGAGCTGGCCGATGAATTTGTCTGGATGCTGGAAGACACTGCGCCCTTTATTGCCGGGCGAGTGATTGCGGCAGTTGAGCGCTACCTGCAGCAGTTGTTGCCACCTTTTACCGATGCGCTGCTGCGCTACAGCATGAAGGACGAGCACTCCTGGGCTGCGCCGGGGCATCAGGGCGGTGTTGCCTTTACCAAGTCGCCGGTAGGCCGAGTGTTTTTCGACTTCTTCGGCGAGAACCTGTTTCGTACCGACAGCGGTATCGAACGCGGCAACCTCGGCTCGGTACTCGACCATAGCGGCCCGGTCGGCGATTCCGAGGCCTATGTGGCGCGGATCTTCGGCTCCCATGTGACTTACTCGGTGCTTAATGGCACCTCCGGCTCTAATCGCGCGATCTTTATGGCCTGCGTCGGTGAAAACCAGTTCGCCCTGTGCGACCGCAATTGCCACAAATCCATCGAGCAGGGCCTGGTGCTGACTGGCGGCCTGCCGCTGTATATGACGCCGACACGCAACCGCTACGGGATTATCGGCCCACTGCTGCCCGCGCAGTTCGATGCGCAGCGCATCCAGGCCGCCATCGCCAACCACCCGCTGCGTGCCCAGGCCAAGGGCAGCAAGCCCGTGTATGCCGTGGTCACCAATTGCACCTACGACGGCATGTGCCTGCACGCCGAACGCGCCGAGGGTATGCTCGCGCAGAGCAGTGAGCGTATTCACTTCGATGAGGCCTGGTACGGCTACGCGCGCTTCAATCCGTTGTACCAGGGGCGTTACGCCATGCGTGGCGACCCCGCCAGCCACCCGGCCGACGGCCCCACGGTGTTTGCCACCCACTCCACTCACAAGCTGCTGGCGGCGCTGTCGCAGTCCTCGTTTATCCATATCCGCAACGGCCGCAACCCGGTCGAGCACAGCCGCTTCAATGAATCCTTCGTGATTCAGGCCAGTACCTCGCCGTTGTATGCACTGTTCGCCTCCAACGAGGTGGGCGCGGCGATGATGGACGGCAACGGCGGCTATAGCCTGACCCAGGATTCGCTGCGTGAGGCGGTGGATTTCCGCCAGGCGCTGGCGCGTACCCACCGCGAGTTTGCCAGCCGCGGCGACTGGTTCTTCCAGCCGTGGAACGCGCCGCAGGTCTGCGATCGCAAAACCGGCAAGACGGTTGATTTCGCCGACGCCGATGCCGAGCAACTGGCCAGCGATCCTGCCTGCTGGGAGCTGGAACCAGGCGCGGAATGGCATGGTTTCGCTGGCCTGGAAAAAGGCTGGTGCATGCTCGACCCGATCAAGGTCGGCGTCATGGTGCCGGGCATGGGTGCCGACGGCCAGCTGTTGGCGGATGGCATCCCCGCGCCAATCCTCGGTGCCTTCCTCTACCGCAACAACATTGTGCCGTCGCGCATCACCGATTTTATGGTGCTGTGCCTGTTCAGCATCGGCGTAACCAAGGGCAAGTGGGGCACGCTAATCAACGTGCTGCTGGCCTTCAAGCGCCACTACGACGGCAACGTGGCGTTGGAGCGGGTGTTGCCTGATTTGCTCGCCCAGGCGCCTGAGCGCTACCGCGGGATGGGCCTGCGTGACCTCAGCAACGAGATGTTCGAGTACATGCGCAGCAGCCGCATGGACGCCCTGCAGGCCGAAGCCTTCGGCAACCTGCCGCTGATCGAAACAACCCCGCGTGCTGCATTCCAGGCGCTGCAAACCGGCGAGGTCGAACTGCTGCCGCTGCAACAGGCGGCAGGAAGGGTTACCGGGGTCGGCATCATGCCCTATCCACCGGGCATCCCGATTGTTATGCCCGGCGAGAATCTTGGTCCGCTAGATGGCCCATGGATTCGTTACATCCAGGCCCTGCAGGATTGGGGCAAGCACTTCCCCGGTTTCGAGAAAGAGGTAGAAGGCGCCGTGCACCAGGACGGCGGTTACCACTTCTGGTGCCTCAAGCGCTAAGGGCTGGCACCCATCAGGTCTAATACAAGGAGTTCATCATGAGTCATGCGAAAGTGCCGTTGCCGGCATCCCTCGCCCAGCGTTACCCGGTGCTGATTGTGCTCAACACCCTGGAGCACCCGGACAGCATCGTGCTGCGCAGCGCCGAGGAGGTGGGTCGGGCCTTGCAGCAACATGGCCTGGAGGTTGAGCGAGTCAGCTCGCTGGATGACGCGGAAATCGCCTTTCGCGCCGACCCAGCCTATTGCTGCGTCATCCTCGGCTGGGGCTTGTGCGAGGAGAACTTGCCGTTAGCGCTGCACCTGATTCAGCTGATCCGCCAGCGCACCGCACAGCTGCCGATCATGCTCGGCATGAGCCAGGCGCATCAGAGCCGGGTGCCGCTGGAGTTTGTCGAAAATATCGACGGCTTTATCTGGCAGCCGGAAGACAGCCCGGCGTTTGTCGCCGGTCGCATCGAAGCCGCTGCCCGGCGCTACCTGGACAGCATCCTGCCGCCATTTTTTGGCGCTTTGGTGAACTTCGCCGACACCCACGAATACTCCTGGCACACCCCGGGGCATACCGGCGGCACGGCCTTTATGAAGACCGCAGTGGGCCGCAGTTTTCTCGATTTTTACGGCGAGCAGATGCTGCGCTCCGACCTCAGCGTGTCGGTGGGTGAGCTGGGTTCGCTGAATGATCACTCCGGGCCGATTGCCGAGGCGGAAAAGAATGCCGCGCGGGTGTTTGGCGCCGATTACACCTTCTTCTCGGTCGGTGGCAGTTCAGCCAGCAACGAGATCGTCCTGCACTCGGCGGTCACCGATGGCGATGCGGTGCTGGTCGATCGCAATTGCCACAAATCGCTGAACTACGCGCTGAATATGTCCGGCGCGGTGCCGCTGTACCTGCGCCCACGACGTAATGCACGCGGGCTGATCGGCCCGGTGCCGCGCAGCGAGCTGACGCCCGAGGCGGTGGCGCAGAAAATCGCCGAAAGTCCGCTGATGACCGACAAGCAGGCCCGTCCGGTACTGGCGGTGCTGACCAACTCGACCTACGACGGCCTCTGCTACAACGTGCAGACCACCACCCGCGAACTGAGCCGCAGCGTCGAGCGGATTCACTACGACGAAGCCTGGTATGCCTATGCGCGCTTCAATCCGCTGTATGAAGGCCGCTACGGCATGCACCGTGGCGAGCGACATGCCGATGACGCCACGGTGACCGTCACCCACTCGACCCACAAACTGCTGGCGGCGCTGTCGCAGGCCTCGATGATCCATATCCGTTCGGGCAAGGTGTCGGTCAAGCCGGCGCTGTTCAACGAGGCCTTTATGATGCACACCTCGACCTCGCCGCAGTACAGCATCATCGCCTCCACCGATGTGTCGGCGAAGATGATGGACGATGCCGGCGAGTACCTCACCGGTGAGTCCATCGGCGAAGCCATCGCCTTTCGTCAGGCCATGGTGCGCCTGGGTAATGAGGTGCGTAAGCGCAAACCACAGGATTGGTGGTTTGGCGTGTGGCAACCGGATGAGGTCAACGGCGTGCCCTTTGCCGACCTCGATCCGCAGACCTTGCGCCAGGGCGATGCCTGGGTGCTCAAGCCGAGCGCCAGCTGGCATGGCTTTGGCGACCTGGGCCGTGATTACTGCATGCTCGACCCGATCAAGGTCACCGTGCTGACCCCAGGGCAGACCCTGGAAGGGCAGATGGAGGCCAGCGGTATTCCGGCGCCGCTGGTGTCGTCGTTCCTCGCCAGCCGCGGCATCGTGGTGGAAAAGACCGAGCCGTATTCGATTCTGCTGCTGTTCAGCCTGGGCGTAACCAAGGGCAAGTGGGGCTCGCTGGTCGCCGGGCTGATGGAGTTCAAGAAGCACTACGACAGCAACGCCTCGCTGGAATTGGTGATGCCTGAGCTGGTCGCCAGCCATGGCGAGCGTTACGCCGGCATGGGCCTCAAGGATCTGGCCGACGCCATGCACCAGGACATGCTCACCTCCAAGCTGCTGCACAACATGGACGCCGCCTTCAGCCTGTTGCCCGACGTTGTTTCATCGCCGCGGGCGACCTACGCCAAGCTGGTCAAAGGCCAGATCGAGCAGATCGCCGTGCGTGACATGCAAGGCCGCACCGTGGCCGTGCAGGTCGTGCCCTATCCACCGGGTATCCCGCTGATGATGCCGGGTGAGAAGGCTGGCGCGGACAAGCAAGCGATCATCGATTACCTGCTGGCGATGGAGCTGTTCGACAGCCATTTCCCCGGTTTCGAGCACGACAACCATGGCGTCGAGATTGAGCGCGATGGCCAGGGTGGTCTGACGTACAGGGTCTATGTGGTCAAACAGTAACGCTTAGCCACTCCCGTCCGGCAGCCTTGGCTGCTGGACGCGGCCAGTGCCATGCACAGAACAAGGAGAGGTCGATGGCTGAGTCAAGCAAGAAGATGAGCCTGGTGGGGCTCACCACCCTGGTGGCGGTCAATATGATGGGCTCGGGCATCATCATGTTGCCGTCGAGCATGGCCCAGTTGGGCGCGGTTTCGCTGCTCTCGTGGGTCATCACTGCAGTCGGCTCCATGGCCATTGCCTACTGTTTCGCCCAGTGCGGCATCTACTGCCACCGCTCGGGCGGTATGTCGGCCTATACCGAGGAGGCGCACGGTAAGTCGGCGTTCTTTCTCTGTTCGTTTCTGTATTTCCTTTCGCTGGCCATCGGTAACGTGGCCATCGGCATTTCTGCGGTGGGTTATCTCACGCCGTTTTTCCCCTGGCTCGGCAGCGGCGCGATTCCGCTGTTTGTCGGCACGGTCGGGCTGATCTGGCTGACCACGGTGGCCAACTTCGGCGGCCCGCGTATCACCGGCAGAATTGGCGCGATCACTGTCTGGGGCGTGATCATTCCGGTGGCGGGGCTCAGTCTGATCGGCTGGTTCTGGTTTGACCCTGCGGTGTTGAAGGAGGCCTGGAACCCACACAGCCTGAAGATCAGCGATGCCATTGCGCAGAGTATTCCGCTGACCCTGTGGGCCTTCCTCGGCATGGAATCGGCGGCGCAGAACTCCGATGCGGTGGAAAATCCCGAGCGCAATGTGCCGCTGGCATGCCTGTTCGGCACCCTCGGCGCGGCAGTGGTGTATGTACTGTCGACCACGGTGATTCAGGGCATTGTGCCGAATGCCGAGTTGGCTAACTCCACCGCGCCGTTCGCCTTCGTCTACGCGCAGATGTTCAACCCCTTTATTGGAAACATCATCATGGGCCTGGCCGTCATGGCCTGCATCGGCTCGCTGCTGGGCTGGCAGTTCACTTTGGCGCAAACGGCCAAGGTCACGGCGGATCAGGGCATGTTCCTCAAACTGTTCGGCAAGGTCACTGCGGCCAATGCGCCGGTAATCGGCATGATCGTGTGCGGGGTGCTGCAAACCCTGCTGGCGCTGTCGACCATCTCGCCGAATGCCAGCGCGCAGTTCAGCAAGCTGGTGAACCTGGCCGCGGTGACCAACCTGATCCCCTATGTCACGGCGCTCTCCGGCTTGCTGGTGATCATGTACAAGGCCCGCGTCAGCGCGGCGATCTATACCCGCAACGTGGTGGTGCTGCTGGTGGCGATGGTTTATTGCTTCTACGCCCTGTATGCCTCGGGCAAGGATGCGGTGTTCGGCGCGATGCTGGTGCTGGCGCTGGGTTATCTGCTGTACGGCTTTATCGCCAAGCGTTTTGTCGCTGAGCCGCCCGCGCCTGGTCAGGCGTGAGTGTGCATGCGGACTGCCAAGCCATCTGAATCTGGGGATATGGACATGAACGGACAACTGCTAAAACCCATCAACCTGCTGCTGGCCTGCCTGCTCGCCCTGCCGCTGCTGGCCAGCGCCAGTACGCTGGAGCGCGTGCGCAGCAGCAACAGCCTGACTCTTGGTTACCTGCCGGATATTGCGCCCTTCAGCAGCCAGCAGGACGGCCAGCCCAGCGGCTATGCCATCGAACTGTGCGAGCAGGTGGCTGCGCATATTAAAACCGAGCTGGGCCTGGCCGATCTGCAGGTGCGTTACCAGGCGGTGGAGGAGGCCGAGAGCATCGCTGCGGTCAGCTCGGGCAGCATCGACATTCTCTGCTCGCCGACCCTGGAAACGCTGACAGAGCGCAAAGCTGTGAGCTTTTCGCTGCCGATCTACACCGCCGGCCTTGCCGCGCTGGTACGTGAGGATGCCTCGCCTGCGCTGGTCAATGTGCTTAACGGCAAGGTGGCGCATAGCGGCCCGACCTGGCGGGCCACCATCAACCGCGGCCTGGCCAACCACACCTATGCGGTCACCGAGGGCGGTGCAACCGAGGCCTGGGTGCGTCAGCAGCAGAACCAGCTGGGGGTGGTCGCCACCCTGGTGACCGTCGCTAACCCAGAGCAGGGCGTGCAACTGGTGGCGGAGGGCAAGGCTGATGCGTTCTTTTCCGAGCGCATTCTGCTGCAGAACTACCTGGCCAAGAACAAGGATGCCAGCGAGATGAGGGTGCTGGAGCGCATCTACGAGTTCGCCCCGGTGGCCATGGCCCTGGCCCGTGCTGATGAGGACCTGCGCCTGTTGGTAGACACCGCCCTGAGTGAAAGCTACCGCTCCGGCGAACTGGAGAACATCTACCGCCGCCACCTGGGTGAGCCGGGTGAGATGGTCAAGGTGCTGTTCAAGGTTTACGCGTTGCCCAGGTAGCAGCCGATAAGAGCATTAACCTCTGTATGGCCGGGGCCAACCGGCTATACAGGATGTGCTCGACCGCACTATGCGGCTTCAACTTTCAGCAGCACGCCATCCTGGCCGACTACGCGCACTGGCGTGCCGGCCGGTAGGTCGGCGCCGATCACCAGCCACAGGCTGTCGCCGGCCTTGATCTTGCCGCGGCCACCGTGGATGGCTTCATGCAGGACAAAGGTACGGCCGACGAACTCACTGCCGCGCTGGTTCAGCCCCGGCTGGTCGGAAGGCTTGGCTGCGCTGCGTTGGCGCTGCCACCAGAACACCGCCGTGAGTATCGACAGCAGGCCGAACAGGATGAACTGCGCAGCCCAGGGCAGGCCCGGGAAGATAAAGGTCAGCAGGCCGACGCTGGCGGCGGCCAGGCCGATCCACAGCAGGTAGCCACCGGCACCGAACACTTCGAGAATCAGCAGCAGCGTGCCGAACGCCAGCCAGTTCCAGTACGACAGGTGCTGTAAAAAGTCCCACATGGCTTAACCCTTCTTCTCACCGAAGGTGGCTTTGACAATTTCGCTGATGCCGCCGACGGCGCCGATTACCTGGCTGGCTTCCAGCGGCATGAGGATGACTTTGCTGTTGTTGGCGCTGGCCAGCTGGCCGAGGGCTTCGATGTATTTCTGCGCGACGAAGTAGTTGACCGCCTGCACGTTGCCCTGGGCGATGGCTTCGGAAACCATGCGCGTGGCTTCGGCTTCTGCCTGGGCGGCGCGTTCGCGTGCTTCGGCTTCGAGGAAGGCGGCTTGGCGCTGGCCTTCGGCCTTGAGGATGTCGCCCTGCTTCTGCCCTTCGGCGGTGAGGATGGCGGCGGCGCGCAGGCCTTCGGCTTCGAGAATCTGTGCGCGCTTGATCCGTTCGGCTTTCATCTGCCCGGACATGGCGGCCATCAGGTCGGCGGGTGGGCTGATGTCCTTGATCTCGATACGGGTGATCTTGATGCCCCAGGGCGCGGTGGCTTCATCAACGGTGCGTAGCAGCTTCTCGTTGATTGCGTCGCGTTGGCCGAGCATGGCATCCAGCTCCATGGAGCCGAGCACAGTACGGATATTGGTCATCACCAGGTTGCGGATGGCGTGTTCGAGGTTGTTCACCTCGTAGGCCGCCTGGGCCGAGTTGATGATCTGGAAGAAGCAGATGGCGTCGATCTGCACCGTGGCGTTATCGGCGGTGATCACTTCCTGCGGCGGAATATCCAGCACGTTTTCCATCACGTTGAGCTTGCGGCCGACCTTGTCCATGATCGGCACGATGATGTTCAGGCCCGGCTTGAGGGTGTTGGTGTAGCGGCCGAAGCGCTCCACTGTCCATTCGTAGCCCTGCGGCACAACCTTGAAGCCCATAAAGACGATGGCGACGGCGAGGCCGACAAAAAGAAAAATGACGCTGCCGATTTCCATGTGATGTAGCTCCTTGGCGAGTGAGGTCTGCTAATTAGCGGTTCAGGTATCTAAGCACAGTTGGCGTTGGCGCAGCTGTCGATGGTGTTGCAAGGTGCGCCGATCAACGGTCATGCGTGCGAATCAGCGCACGCTTGGCGCCAGGGCGTTGATCAGGCGGGCGTCACGCGCATAGATATCCGGGTAGTAGCGCAGGGTTCCGCCTTTTGTGGCTTCGGCGGTCCAGTAGGCAATCAGCAGCGGCGCCGGGTGTTGCAGGCGGTACTGCTGCGTGTCGCCGCTGGCGATGCGCGTCTGCACGCTGCTCAGCTCATCCGGGGTGAGCAACCAGGCGAGCAGGGTGTCGACGGCTTCGACCCGCACGCAGCCCGAGCTGAAGGCGCGCGGCGCCTTGCTGAACAGCTGCTGGCTGGGAGTGTCGTGTAAATAAACCGCAAACGGATTGTCGAAGCGCACGGCAACGCGGCCGAGTGGGTTATGGCTGCCGGCGGACTGGCGCAGGCGAATCGGTCCGGGGTTGTCCCAGTCGATGCTGTGCGGGTCGAGCAGGTTGCCGTCGCGGTCGAGCACGCTCATCTGCTGGCGTTCCAGGTAGCTGATGTCGTCGCGAATGGCCGGCAATTTGTCTTCGCGCAGGATGGTCGGCGGCACGGTCCAGGTTGGGTTGAGGGTCAGCCGCACAATGCTTGAGGCGAGCAGCGGCGTTTGCCGTTCGGCGCGGCCGACCTGGGTAGGGCTGCGCCAAAGCAGCTGGTTATCGCGCTGCACCTGGATTTCGGCGGCCGCGACATTGATCAGTATTTCGGCATCGCCCATTGAGTCGGCCAGCCAGCGCAGGCGCTCAAGGTTGGCGCGCAGCTGCTCGCGACGCATCTGTGCGCTGATATTCAGCTCGGTGAGGCTGGCGGGGCCGAGAATGCCATCCGGGTTAAGGCCGTGGTCGCGCTGAAAATTCTCCAGGGCACTTTGCGTGGCCAGGTCGTAGGTGCTGCCCAGCTCTTCCAACGGTGCAACCAGGTAGTCTTGGGCGATCAGGCGTGCGCGCAATGCTGGCAGTCGCACATCCTTGCCGCCGGGCTTGAGCAGCGTACCGCTGGCCAATGTCGTCCACTCCCGCAGTGGCAGCAGGCGTTGTTGCGCGTAGGCGCTACGCAGCCGCTGGTAGTGCACGGTGGCCGGCCGCGCACTGGTAAAGGCCAGGGCCGGTGTATGCAGATGCAGCAGGGCCAGCGACAGGGTCGCCAGTTGCGGGTCCGGGTTGGTCTGCCCAGGCGCCTGCCACAGTGGTTCCAGGCGCTGTTGCAGCAAACGGCCGCGACGCAGGTGCAGCAGGGCCTGCAGGTAGCTGTGGCTGGTCAGCAGTTCGGCGCAGTCGCGCTGCTCGGCGAAGCTTTCCGCAATCAGGCTGGGCAGCAGATAGTCGTTGGGCTGCAGACCGTCATCGGCCAATTGCGCCAGCTGTTCGCGCAATTGCAGCAGCTGTTCGCTGCTCTGCCAGGCCGGTTGGCCGTCGCGTTGTGCATAAAAAGCCTGCAGCAGGCGCTGAGCATTCTCGTCTAGGCTTGTCGGTAATGGGCTGCAGTGCTGCGTTAGCTGGGCCAGCAATGGGCGCAGATCGGCGCTGGTGGCAAAGGGCGCGTCGGCGGCATTGGCGACCAATGGCAGGGTGAGCAGAGCGGCGCTCAGGTAGAGTGTGCGTTTTTTGAACAATCTACTGCTCCATTCCATGGGCTAAGAACAACTTGGCCGCAGCCAGTATAGGCGGGCGATGGTTGGATCTTGTGACAGGACGTCCGAAGGTACTAGAGGTATTTGCGCAATGTTTGGACGTCTTGGCAGGTTCTGTCTGATTGGCTTATGGCTTTCGTGGATGCCCTTGTCGGCAACCGCCGTGGAGCAGGATGGGCTGCTCAGGGATTTGGTGCGGATTGCCCCTGGGCTTAATCAACAGGCGTTGCAGCATGCGCTGGCGGCCATGCAGTGCGCGGTCAATCATGGTGCTGAGCCTGCGCGCCGACTGGCGGTGATCGATTATTCGCGGCCTTCCACCGAGCGGCGGTTGTGGATCTTCGATCTGCAGCGCAAGCGTTTGCTGTTACGTGATTTTGTCGCTCACGGGCGCAAGTCCGGGGAGAACTTCGCCGAGGCGTTCTCCAATCGGTTGGGCAGCCATCAAAGCAGTCTGGGGTTATTCCGCACCGCTGAAAGCTACAGCGGCAAGCATGGTTATTCCCTGCGTATGGATGGTCTGGAACCCGGCCTGAATGACCTGGCCCGCGAGCGCGCCATCGTGATCCATGGCGCCGGTTATGTGAACCCCGGCTGGGTGCAGAAGCATGGCCGTATCGGTCGCAGCCTGGGTTGCCCGGCGGTGCGACCGGAAGTGGCGCGGATGGTGGTCGATCAGCTCAAGGGCGGGCAGTTTCTCTTCGCCTGGCATTCCAATCAGCGCTGGCTGAAAGCCTCCGCCTACCTGGACTGCAAGCCGCAGCGGGTGGCGGCGCTGAGTCGTGTCGGTGAAGGCTGAGAGCCTGCTCATGATCTCGCGAGCTAGAGCCATACAAGGCGAAAACAGGCGAGGAAGCGGAGTTTACTGATGTAAATGAGCATTCCGAGCCTGTTTTCAACGCAGTAGGGCCGACGCGCAGCAGATCATTAAGGCTATTTCTGCTCGCTCTGCGGAGTCACCCGCAGCACTTCCTCAATGGTGGTCAGGCCAGCGGCGACCTTCTGCGCGCCGGACAGGCGCAGGCTGCGCATGCCTTCCTTGAAGGCATGCCGACGCAGGGCAACAAGGTCGGTGTCGGCGGTGATCAAGGGCTTCATCGCATCATTGATCAGCATGATTTCATACACCCCCGCGCGGCCGCGGTAGCCGGTGTCGCGGCACTCCAGGCACCCGACGGCACTGCAGGCCTGAGTCGGCAGCGGCGCACTCCAGGGTTTGGTCAGGCTCTGCCAGCCGTCTTCGTCCAGGGTCTGCGGCGCCTTGCAGTGCGGGCACAGGGTGCGCACCAGGCGCTGCGCCATCACACCAAGTAGGGTGGACTTGAGCAGGTAGTGCGGCACGCCAAGTTCTAGCAGGCGGGTGATGGCGCTGGGGGCATCGTTGGTGTGCAGGGTCGAGAGCACCAGGTGGCCGGTCAGCGCCGCCTGAATCGCCATCTCGGCCGTTTCCAGGTCGCGGATTTCGCCGACCATGATGATGTCCGGGTCCTGGCGCATCAGTGCGCGTACGCCGCTGGCGAAGGTCAGGTCGATATTGTGTTGCACCTGCATCTGGTTGAAGGCCGGCTCGACCATCTCGATCGGGTCTTCGATGGTGCAGAGGTTGACCTCAGGCGTGGCCAGTTGCTTGAGCGTGGTGTACAGCGTGGTGGTCTTGCCCGAGCCGGTAGGGCCGGTGACCAGAATGATGCCGTTGGGCTGGCTGGTCATGCTCTGCCAGCGTTTCAGGTCATCGGCGGAGAAACCCAGCTGGTCGAAGCTTTTCAGCAGTACTTCCGGGTCGAAAATCCGCATCACCATCTTTTCGCCAAACGCGGTGGGCAGGGTCGACAGGCGCAGTTCCACCTCGCCGCCGTCCGGGGTCTTGGTCTTGACCCGGCCGTCCTGCGGTTTGCGCTTTTCTGCAACGTTCATCCGTCCGAGGCTTTTCAGGCGGCTGACGATGGCCATGGTCACCTGGGGCGGGAATTGGTAGACGGTGTGCAGCACGCCGTCGATGCGAAAGCGCACGCTGCCCTGCTCGCGGCGTGGCTCGATATGAATATCGCTGGCGCGTTGGGTAAAGGCGTACTGGAACAGCCAGTCGACGATATTGACGATATGCGCGTCGTTGGCGTCGGGCTCCTGATCCTGGGAGCCGAGATTGAGCAGTTGCTCGAAGTTGCCCATGCTGCTGATCTTCGTGTCGCCGGCCGAGGCGCCGCTGACCGATTTGGCCAGGCGGTAGAACTCCACGGTAAAGCGCTGGATATCCGTCGGGCTGGCTACCACGCGCTTGATCGGGCGCTTAAGCACATGGATCAGGTTGGCTTCCCAGCTGTTGACCAGCGGCTGACTGCTGGCGATGGTTACGCTGTCGTTGTCCACCGCCACGGCAAGAATTTTGTGGCGCTGGGCGAAGGCGTAGGACATCAGCGGGGTGATGGCGGCAACATTGATTTTCAGCGGATCGATGCGCAGAAACGGCTGACCGCATTGCTCCGCCAGCCAGCTGGTCAGTCCTTCCAGCTCAAGCTTCTTGCCCGGGTTTTTCAGGTCGTCGAGTTGCTGGGCCGCGAGAAATTCCAGGGGGTGTTGCTGGTTGCTGACGGCGCTGCGGCGGATCGCCAGGCATTGCTCGGCATTGTCCTGATTGGTCCGACCCTGGGCGACCAGCTCACGCAGCAGATCGGCGAGCTCCAACTGGCGATCATGGGCGGACGAGACGAATGCGGACATAAAACTCCCTGACGATCCTGATTACGTTTTAACGACCTGCTAAGCAATCTCAGCAGCATGACGCCAAGGGCGCGAGCTGTCTGCCGACTTGATCCATTTTTGCACAGCCGCCAGCTATTGCCGCTCTGGGCGTCAGGCGCGCTTGAGCGTTTTCACGCCTTCAGCGGTACCAAGCAGCAGCAGGTCGGCCGGACGGGCAGCGAACAGGCCGTTGGTGACTACGCCGACGATGGCGTTGATCTCGCGCTCGAGGGTCACCGGGTCGGTGATGCTCATGTTGAACACGTCGAGGATGATATTGCCGTTGTCGGTCACCACGCCTTCGCGGTACACCGGATCACCGCCGAGTTTGACCAGCTGGCGCGCTACATGGCTGCGCGCCATCGGGATCACTTCCACCGGCAGTGGGAAGGCACCGAGTACCGGCACCAGCTTGCTGGCGTCGGCGATGCAGATAAATGTCTGCGCCACGGCGGCAACGATCTTCTCGCGGGTCAGGGCCGCACCGCCGCCCTTGATCAGGTTGAGGTGTTCATCGCTCTCATCGGCGCCGTCGACGTAGAACTCCAGGTCGCTAACGGTGTTCAGCTCATACACCGGAATGCCATGGCCCTTGAGGCGTGCGGCGGTGGCTTCGGAGCTGGCGACGGCACCGTCGAATTCCATCTTGTGCTTGGCCAGGGCATCGATAAAGCAGTTGGCGGTGGAGCCGGTGCCGACCCCGATCACACTCTTGGCGTCGAGTTTGGGAAGAATAAAGTCGACAGCAGCCTGGGCGACGGCTTGCTTGAGTTGATCCTGGTTCATCGTAGGGGGCCTGGCGTGGGAGTGAGGAAAGGCGCGAATTATAGCGCGGCTGGGCGGCCAACGGACGTAGGTCGGGGAAAACCCCGTGGCTTGTATGGTCGTTCGGCGCAACGCTGGGGTAGACTCGCGGACTCCCTGAAAAGCCGCCTGCGATGCCCGCCATGCTCGAACAGTACGTCAAGAAGATCCTCACCTCGCGCGTCTATGACGTGGCGGTGGAAACCCCGCTGCAAGCCGCCAACCAGCTTTCCGAGCGCCTGGGTAACCAGATTCTGCTCAAGCGCGAAGACCTGCAGCCGGTGTACTCGTTCAAGATTCGTGGCGCTTACAACAAGCTGGCGCAGCTCTCCGTTGAAGAGCAGGCGCGCGGAGTAGTTACTGCCTCGGCTGGCAACCATGCCCAGGGCCTGGCGCTGGCGGCCAAGGTGCTGGGGGTCAAAGCCACCATCGTGATGCCCAAGACCACCCCGGAGATCAAGGTGCAGGGCGTGCGCTCCCGTGGTGGCAAGGTGGTGTTGCATGGCGACAGCTTTCCCGAGGCGCTGGCCTATTCGCTGAAACTGGTGGATGAGAAAGGCTACATCTATATCCATCCCTACGATGACCCGCACACTATCGCCGGCCAGGGCACCGTTGCCATGGAAATCCTCCGCCAGCAGCCGGGCCAGCTCGATGCGATCTTCGTGCCGGTGGGCGGTGGCGGCCTGATCGCGGGAATCGCCGCTTATGTGAAATACCTGCGCCCGGAAATCAAGATCATCGGTGTCGAGCCGGACGACTCCAACTGCCTGCAGGCCGCCATGGCGGCCGGCGAGCGCGTGGTGTTGCCGCAGGTTGGGCTGTTTGCCGATGGCGTGGCGGTGGCGCAGATCGGTCAGCACACTTTTGATGTGTGCAAAGATCATGTCGATGAGGTGATCACCGTCAGCACCGATGAGATCTGTGCGGCGATCAAGGATATCTACGACGACACCCGTTCGATCACCGAGCCGGCCGGTGCGCTGAGCGTGGCTGGGATCAAGAAGTACGTGGAGCGCGAAGGCTGCAGCGGTCAGGTGCTGGTGGGTATCGACTCGGGGGCCAACGTCAACTTTGATCGCCTGCGTCATGTCGCCGAGCGCGCCGAGTTGGGTGAGAAGCGCGAAGCGATCATCGCCGTGACCATCCCCGAGCAGCCTGGCAGCTTCAAGGCGTTCTGCGAGGCCATCGGCAAGCGGCAGATCACCGAGTTCAACTATCGCTATCACGAAGATAAAGAGGCACACATCTTTGTCGGCGTGCAGACCCACCCGGAAAGCGATCCGCGTGCGGCGCTGGTGCAGGGCCTGCGCGAGCAGGGCTTCCCGGTGCTGGACCTGACCGACAACGAACTGGCCAAACTGCATATCCGTCATATGGTCGGCGGCCATGCGGCAGCGGTGCCGGATGAGTGCGTGTACCGCTTCGAGTTTCCCGAGCGGCCGGGCGCGCTGTTTAATTTCTTACAGAAATTGGGTGGGCGCTGGAATATCTCGATGTTCCACTACCGTAACCACGGCGCTGCCGATGGTCGCGTGGTCGCGGGCCTTCAGGTGCCGCACGCGGAGCGTCATCTGGTGCCGGCGGCGCTGGAAGCCATCGGCTATCCCTACTGGGATGAGAGCGATAACCCGGCGTACAAACTCTTTCTTGGATAAGCCGGAAACCCGGTAGGACTGAAACAATGGAACATTACCCATTGCTGAAAATGCTGCACATGCTGCCCGGCATCCTCTTGCTGGTTGGGGTGCCCGTGCACCTGTTTATGCTCTGGAAGGCCTCGCGCAGTGGCGATTCCGCTGTTCTGCAGCGCAAGCTCAAGCGCACCCGCCTGATCAGCCTGCCGGTGCTCGGTCTGCTGGCTCTGAGCCTGCCGGTCACCGGTTGGTTGCTGGTTGACCTCATCGGTTGGCCGCTGAGTCAGACCTGGTTGCTGTTCAGCAGTGTGCTGTTCGCTGTGTTGATGCTGATCGGACTTTTGTTGGCGGGCCGTCTGGGCGCCTGGCAAGCCCTGAATGGCGCACCTGCACCCAAGCGTCTGCTGGGTTTCTGCGCGACCTATGCCGGGCTGATTATGTTGCTGTTGCTGATCATCATGGGCCTGATGGGCGCCAAACCGGCCTGATATGCGCGCACATAAAAACGCCGCCTGATCAGGCGGCGTTTTTATTGGATGGCTGTCAGCCTCGTAGCCCGGATGCAATCCGGGGAAACAATGTCGGCTGCACAACCTATCCCCGGATTGCGCCGGAGCTTATCCGGGCTACGGGTCTATGCCCGAGTGTTCACGGAAAACGCCATAGAATGGGCCGGGCCGCGCAGGTTGAGAGCAGTGATACCCATCAATCTCAGCGCAGCGAGATAACCGGCCAGCCGCGCTTCTCTGCTTCGGCGCGCAGGTTTGGGTCGGGATCGACGGCGAAAGGATGAGTGACTTGCTCCAGCAGGGGCAGGTCGTTCATTGAGTCACTGTAGAAGTAGCTGTCGTTGAGGTTAAGGCCGCTTTCCGTCAACCAGCGGTTGAGGCGAGTGACCTTGCCCTCCTTGAAGCACGGCACTTCGGTGGTGCGCCCGGTGTAGCGGCCGTCCGCCATTTCGCATTCGGTGGCCAGCAAGGTGTCGACACCCAAGCGCGCGGCAATCGGCGCGGTGACGAAGCGGTTGGTCGCGGTGATGATCAGCAACTTGTCGCCCGCCTCGCGGTGCTCGGCGAGCAGTGCTTCACCTTTGGCGAGGATGATCGGCTCGACGCAGTCGCGCATAAATTCGCGATGCCACTGCTGCAGCTGGGCCATTTCCGTGCGACCGAGAATCTCCAGGCTGAAATTCAGGTAGTCGGTGATATTCAGGTTGCCGGCCAGGTAGTCCTGATAGAACGCATCGTTGCGCGCCTTGTAGGCGATGCCGTCGAGGATGCCGCGCTCACACAGGTAATCGCCCCAGGCGTGGTCGCTGTCGCCGCCGAGCAGGGTGTTGTCGAGATCGAATAAAGCCAAACGCACGGGAGCACCTTTGATTGCCAGCCACGAAAGGCGGCCAGAATAACGGCTTTTATAAGGCTTTCCTATTACACGGGCCGCTCGCGTTGCTGCTGCCGCGGCCTTTGTGGAACAATGCCCCATGTCTTAAATTCAGGCGTTTACGAGGTTGTGTGCCGTGATCGATTCCGATGGTTTTCGCCCGAATGTCGGCATCATTCTGACCAATGATGTCGGCCAGGTGCTGTGGGCGCGTCGGATAAACCAGGACGCTTGGCAGTTCCCGCAGGGCGGGATCAATGACCATGAGTCGCCGGAAGAAGCGCTGTACCGTGAATTGAATGAAGAAGTCGGCCTGGAACAGCAGGATGTGAAAATTCTCGCCTGCACCCGGGGCTGGTTGCGTTATCGTCTGCCTCAGCGTTTGGTGCGCACGCACAGCCAACCGCTGTGCATCGGGCAGAAACAGAAGTGGTTCCTGCTGCGTCTAACGGGCGCAGAAGACCGGGTGCGCATGGACCTGACTGGCAAGCCGGAATTCGACGGCTGGCGCTGGGTCAGTTACTGGTACCCGCTGGGCCAGGTGGTGACATTCAAGCGCGAGGTTTACCGTCGCGCCCTCAAGGAACTCGCTCCGCGCCTTTTGGCGCGGGACTGACACAGGCTAGAGCCAAGCATGCTCAATACGCTGCGCAAGATTGTCCAGGAAGTAAATGCCGCCAAGGACCTCAAGGCGGCGCTGGGCATTATCGTGCAGCGAGTGCGCGAGGCCATGGGCAGCCAGGTCTGCTCGGTCTACCTGCTTGACCCGGAAACCAACCGCTTTGTGCTGATGGCCACCGAGGGCTTGAACAAGAAAGCCATCGGCAAGGTCAGCATGGCGCCCAACGAGGGTCTGGTCGGCCTGGTCGGTACCCGCGAAGAGCCGCTCAACCTCGAACACGCCTCCGAACACCCGCGCTATCGCTACTTTGCCGAGACCGGCGAGGAGCGTTACGCCTCCTTCCTTGGTGCACCGATCATTCACCACCGCAAGGTGATGGGCGTATTGGTCATCCAGCAGAAAGAACAGCGCCAGTTCGACGAGGGTGAAGAGGCCTTCCTGGTCACCATGAGCGCGCAGCTCGCTGGGGTTATCGCCCACGCCGAGGCCACGGGCTCGATCCGCGGCCTGGGTCGGCAGGGCAAGGGCATTCAGGAAGCCAAATTCGTCGGCGTGCCAGGCTCGCCTGGCGCGGCGGTGGGTACGGCGGTGGTGGTATTGCCGCCGGCCGATCTGGAGGTTGTGCCGGATAAAACTGTCGATGACATCGCCGCTGAGCTGACCCTGTTCAATAACGCCCTGGAAGGTGTGCGCAGCGACATGCGCGCGCTGTCGGCGAAGATGGCCACCCAGTTGCGCCCCGAAGAGCGTGCGCTGTTCGATGTCTATCTGATGATGCTGGAAGACGCCGCCCTAGGTAACGAGGTGGTCAAGGTCATCCGCACCGGCCAGTGGGCGCAGGGCGCACTGCGTCAGGTGATTGGCGAACACATCAACCGTTTCGAACTGATGGACGACGCCTACCTGCGCGAGCGTGCCAGCGACGTCAAAGACCTTGGCCGGCGTCTGCTTGCCTATCTGCAGCAGGCGCGTCAGCAGACCCTGGTCTATCCGGACAATTGCATTCTGGTCAGCGAAGAACTGTCGCCGGCGATGCTTGGCGAGGTGCCGGAAGGCAAGCTGGTCGGCTTGGTGTCGGTGCAGGGTTCGGGCAACTCCCATGTGGCGATCTTCGCCCGCGCCATGGGTATCCCCACGGTCATGGGCGTGGTTGACCTGCCGTATTCGAAAATCGACGGCATTCAGCTGATCGTCGACGGTTACCACGGTGAGGTGTTCACCAACCCCAGCGAAGTGTTGCGCAAGCAATACGCCGAAGTGGTTGAGGAAGAGCGCCAGCTGGCCCAGGGCCTCGACGCGCTACGCGCCTTGCCGTGCGAAACCCTCGACGGCCATCGTATGCCGCTGTGGGTCAACACCGGCCTGCTTGCCGATGTAAAGCGCGCTCAGGAGCGCGGCGCCGAAGGTGTTGGCCTGTACCGCACCGAAGTGCCGTTTATGATCAAGGAGCGCTTCCCCAGCGAGAAGGAGCAGCTGGCGATCTATCGCGAGCAACTGGCCGCCTTCCACCCGCTGCCGGTGACCATGCGCAGCCTGGATATCGGCGGCGACAAGGCGCTGAGCTATTTCCCGATCAAGGAAGACAACCCCTTCCTCGGCTGGCGCGGTATCCGCGTCACCCTCGACCACCCGGAAATCTTCCTGGTGCAGACCCGCGCCATGCTCAAGGCCAGCGAAGGGTTGAACAACCTGCGCATCCTGCTGCCGATGATTTCCGGCATTCAGGAGCTGGAAGAGGCGCTGCACCTGATTCACCGCGCCTGGGGTGAGGTGCGCGACGAAGGCACCGACGTGCCGCTGCCACCGGTTGGCGTGATGATCGAGATTCCGGCGGCGGTCTATCAGGTGCGCGAGCTGGCACGCCAAGTCGACTTCCTCTCGGTCGGCTCGAATGACCTGACCCAATACCTGTTGGCCGTGGACCGTAACAACCCGCGGGTCGCTGACCTCTACGACTTCCTCCATCCGGCGGTGCTGCAGGCGCTGCGCCTGGTGGTGGCCGGTGCCCATGCCGAAGGCAAACCGGTGAGCATCTGCGGTGAGATGGCCGGTGACCCGGCGTGCGCCGTGTTGCTGATGGCCATGGGCTTCGATGGCTTGTCGATGAACGCCACCAACCTGCCCAAGGTGAAATGGCTGCTACGCCAGATCAGCATGGGCAAGGCCCAGGAGTTGCTCGGCCAGGTGATGAGCATCGACAACCCGCAGGTAATCCACAGCACCCTGCAACTGGCCCTGCGCAACCTCGGCCTGGGCCGCATGATCAATCCAGCGTCGGATATCCAGGCGTGAGCGCCCGCCGCTCGTGCTGAACCCTGCAGATAAGCTCCTGGTGCTGCGCCAACTGGCCACCCTGCGCCTGTCGGCGGCCAGCGCGCTGGTGCGTCAGGGCCAGAGCCTGTGGGTGCTGGCCGACGATGCGCTGGTGCTGCAACGCTACAGCCTGAGTGGCGACTGGCAGGCCGAGTTGACCCTGCTGCCCGGCGAGTTGCCCGAGGATGCCAAGCAGCGCAAACGTCTTAAACCTGACTTCGAAGCGTTGCTGTCATTACCAGGCGACTGCCTGCTGGCGCTCGGTTCGGGTTCGACCAAGCGCCGCTGCCGCGGCTGTCTGGTTGAGGCCGGCAGCGTGCGCGTTATCGACCTCAGCCCTTTGTACCACGCGCTCGCCGAGCACTTTCAGGACCTGAATATCGAAGGCAGCGTGGTCTATCGCGAGCAGTTGCTGCTGGCGCAACGTGGCAACGGTCGTGGTCGGGAGAATGCCCTGGTGCTGCTCGATTTACCCCAGGTGCTGCGCGATCTGCAGGATGGGCAACTGAGCGCCGCCGCGCTGCAGCGGATTGTGCCGCTGCAATTGCCTGAGCTGGATGGCGTACCCTTGAGCCTGACCGACCTCAGCGTGGCGCCCAGTGGCGCGCTGTATTTCACCGCGACGGCGGAGGCTACCGACTCCAGCTACCTGGACGGTGCCTGCGTCGGCAGCGTGCTTGGGCGACTGGATGCGCAGCTGAGCATCGTCGAGTTGAGCCGCCTGGCGCCGGTGGTAAAGATCGAGGGGCTGGCTTTCCAGGCCGATGGTCGGCCGCTGCTGGTGGCCGATGCCGACGATCCGACGATTGCCTCGCCGCTGTTTACCCTTGATAAATTCAGCGAACCTGCCCACAGCAACTAGCAGGCCGTTGAAAAACCACCTGCGTTGCCATTGCGGCGTTAGAAACAGGCTCAAAATGCTCATTTACAGCTCGTAAACTCCGCTTTTTCGCCTGTTTTTGCCTTGCACTGGCTGCCTCGCCAACGTTTTCAACAGCCTGCTAAGCGGCCTCAGCAGTGCACAACCACCTCACCTAAACAGCTGCCATTGCTGCCGAACGTGCGCTCGGCCAGCACGCGGCTGCCGTCGGCATTGACGATCAACGCAGTACTGGCGCGCGTGCCATAGGTGACGCTGGCAATAAACACACTGGAGAGCAGGCGTTCGCCGGTCAGGCCGATGCCGGTTTGCGGCAGCTCAGCATCCGTCGCGCGGGTGCGGTCGGCCAGCAGCTTGAGCAGCATCTGCGGCTGTGGCTCATGCATGCCGTTGTGCAGTGCCTGCTTGGCCCGTTGCAGCTTGGGCCAGGGCGTGTCCAGGTCGGCATTCGACAGGCCGTGCACGCCTTCCGCCAATGGTGTGGCGCGCCCGGTCAGGGAGTTGAAGTGCCAGAGCTGCTGGCTGTCACCGAGTAGCAGGTTAAAGCCGCTGTAGTGGCGGCGCCGCTCATGCAGGTCATGCAGAAAATCTTCGATGCTATGGCTACCGGCGAGAAAGGCCACTGGCAGCTCGCCCCGTGAGCGGCTGCCTTGAGCCTGGCCGGGGTCACGAATATTGGTCAGGGCGGCAAAACGTCCGTCAGGGCCGACGCCTAGCCAGGTGCCGCCGGCCTGCAGGTCGCGACCGGCAATTACTCCCGGCACATCGGGCCATTCAGCCAGTGGCTGGCTGGGGCGTTCGTAGAATTCATCGCGGTTGGCGGCCAGTAACAGCGGCTGGGCATGGCCCGGTCGCCAGGCCAGGACGATCAGGCACATGAGTTAGCTCCTTAACTTGGCCAGCACGCCGGCGTTGTCCAGTTCGTTGCCCAGGTGCAGGCGTACCTTGCGCGCGCCGCAGCCGAGGCCGAGTTCCAGCAGAATGCGCTCCTCGACCTGCGACAGGCCGCCTTCCAGGCGCTCCAGCGGTTGAATCAGCAGCTGCGGCGGTCGGCTTAGGCGCAGAAAACGCTTGGGCAGGATTTCCTCGACGCCGCGCTGGAGCAGTTGCTGCGCCGCGGCAAAGTCCGCCACCAGCAAGCGCTGATTGCTGAACGCCGGGTCGGCCTGCAGGTGCAGCGCGCGGCCACTTTGCAGGTGCGTCAGGTGCATCTGGTTACAGCTCAGCTTCAGGTACAGGGTCGGGCGCATGCTGGTCTATTCCACAGGCGATGCTGGCACTTTACGCAAAGCCTGAGCGGACATCCATCGCCCAAAGTAGAGTCCGGCCCTGTGCATCCGTTACCATGCCGGATTGTTTGCGGGGGTGCTGATGGAACTGCTGCTGTATTTGATCCTGGGGGCTGCAGCTGGAACGCTTGCCGGGTTATTTGGCGTGGGCGGCGGCATTATCATCGTGCCGGTGCTGGTGCTGAGTTTTGCTGCGCAGGGCTTTGATCCGATGATTTTGACGCATCTGGCGGTAGGCACCTCGCTGGCGACCATCATCTTCACCTCGATCAACTCGGTGCTCGAACATCAGCGTAAAGGCGCCGTGCTGTGGCCGGTATTTGCCTGGATGACCCTGGGAATTCTGCTCGGCGCCGGGCTTGGCGCAATGACTGCAGCGGCGATTCAAGGGCCGCTGTTGCAGAAGATCATCGGCGTGTTCGCGATCATTATTGCCGTGCAAATGGCCCTGGAACTGAAACCCAAAGCCAGCCGCACTGTCCCAGGCAAGCCGGCACTGACCCTGGCCGGTGGCGTGATTGGCTGGGCCTCGGCGATTTTCGGGATTGGCGGCGGTTCGCTGACCGTGCCGTTCCTGACCTGGCGCAGCGTAGCGATGCAGCAGGCGGTGGCTACTTCTTCGGCTTGCGGCCTGCCGATTGCCATAGCTAGTGCCCTGAGTTTTATCTGGCTGGGCTGGGATAAACCCGCGCTGCCGGAGTGGAGCCTGGGCTTTGTCTACCTGCCGGCTTTGGTCGGTATTGCGATCCCCAGCATGTACTTTGCTCGTGTCGGCGCACGCCTGGCGCACAAGTTGTCGCCGCGCCTGCTCAAGCGTCTGTTTGCCCTGCTGCTGTTTAGCGTGGGCCTGAGTTTCCTCGTTTAAGGAGTTTTTGATGCTGCCTTACCCGCAGATCGACCCAGTTGCACTGGCCCTTGGCCCGCTGAAAATCCATTGGTACGGCCTGATGTACCTGATCGGCATCGGCGGCGCCTGGTGGCTGGCCTCGCGCCGGGTCAACGCCTTCGCGCCGACCTGGAACAAGGAGAAGCTCTCTGACCTGGTGTTCTGGGTGGCCATGGGGGTGATCCTCGGTGGCCGTCTGGGTTATGTGCTGTTTTACGATCTGGCCGCCTATATCGCCGAGCCGGTGCGCATGCTGCGTATCTGGGAAGGCGGCATGTCGTTCCACGGCGGGTTGATCGGCGTAATGCTGGCCACCTGGTGGTTCGGCAAGCGCAACAACAAGAGCTTCTTCGAGCTGATGGACTTTATCGCGCCGCTGGTGCCGATCGGTCTGGGCGCCGGGCGCATAGGCAACTTTATCAATGCCGAGCTGTGGGGCAAGGCCACCGACGTGCCGTGGGCGATGATCTTCCCCACCGACCCCGAGCAGCTGGCGCGCCATCCCTCGCAGCTGTATCAGTTCGCCCTGGAAGGCGTGGCGCTGTTCACCATCCTCTGGTTCTACTCGCGTAAACCGCGCCCGACCATGGCCGTGTCCGGCATGTTTGCCATGTGCTACGGGATCTTCCGCTTTATCGTTGAGTTCGTCCGCGTGCCGGATGCCCAGCTCGGTTACCTGGCCGGCGGCTGGCTGACCATGGGCCAGATCCTCTGTGTGCCGATGATCCTCGGCGGCCTGGGTCTGATCGCCTACGCCTACAAACGCCAGGCGGCGCAGGAGGCCGTGCAATGAAACAGTACCTCGACCTGATGCGCCTGGTGCGCGAGACCGGCACCTTCAAGAGTGACCGCACTGGCACCGGCACCTACAGCATTTTTGCCCACCAGATGCGCTTCAACTTGGCCGACGGCTTCCCGCTGGTGACCACCAAGAAGTGCCACCTGAAATCGATCATTCACGAGCTGCTGTGGTTTCTTGCGGGCGACACCAACATCAAGTACCTGAAGGACAACGGCGTACGCATCTGGGACGAGTGGGCCGACGAGAACGGCGACCTCGGCCCGGTGTACGGCTACCAGTGGCGCAGCTGGCCGGCGCCCAATGGCGAGTCGATTGACCAGATCAGCAAGCTGATCGAGATGATCAAGCAGAACCCGGATTCGCGCCGCTTGATCGTCTCCGCCTGGAACCCGGCGCTGGTCGAGCAGATGGCTCTGCCGCCATGCCACGCGCTGTTCCAGTTCTACGTGGCTGACGGCAAGCTGAGCTGCCAGCTGTACCAGCGCTCGGCGGACATTTTTTTGGGCGTGCCATTCAATATCGCCAGCTATGCGCTGCTGACCCTGATGGTGGCGCAGGTGTGTGGGCTGCAACCGGGCGACTTTATCTGGACCGGCGGCGACTGCCACCTGTACGCCAACCATATCGAGCAGACCGACCTGCAACTGAGCCGCGAGCCGCTGCCGCTGCCGGTGATGAAGCTCAATCCCGAGGTTAAGGACCTGCTGGCGTTCAAGTTCGAAGACTTCGAACTGGTTGGTTACCAAGCCCATCCGCATATCAGCGCGCCTGTCGCGGTCTGATCGTTAATCGCGGCCATGGGCCGCTCCTACATGCTAGCTCGTAGGAGCGGCCCATGGCCGCGATGTCTGAAAGCTAGAGCAACTCCGCCGCCAACTGCTGCACCTGTTCCTGGCGCTCGCCATCTTCCAGCTGTGCGCCGGGATTCAGCGACGACCATTCGGGATGCGCGCGGGCTTTGTGCAGGGCCTCCGGCAGTTTGCCTTCGCGCCAGCTGGCGTCCTGTGGCGTGTTCAGGCTGATGGCCTCAACCGCGGCATGGCCGCGGGCTTCCAGTGCTTGCAGCAGCAGTTGCTGACGCAGGGCGAGCAGGCGCAATACGGCGTCGTCCACGGTCAGCTCGCGCTGGCCCTTGAGTTTGCCTTTCAGCCGCGCGCCGTAGCCGCGCAGGGTCTGCGCGCTGCCGCCGAGCACGGCGCCGATCAGTGCCGCCGCGCCGAGGGTAATGCCGCCGACCAACAGATCGACGCCGACTCCGGTGGCCGCGCCTGCCGCCATACCGCCGCCGATATTGATGCCCAGCTGCTTAAGGGTTTCCGGGTTGAACAGGTCGTCGCCCCAGCGGCCGTCGAGCAAGGGCAGGTCGCCGGCCTTGGCGTCGTCCTGGCGGAAGGCATACAGACGCAGCAGGGCTTCCACGCAGCGCTGCTCGCGTTGCCGGATTGTCTGATGCAGTTCGCGGATGGCGCCTTGTTCCAGCACCGCTTGCGCGGCCACGCTACGGCGGCAGGCGGCGCAGTCCAGCAGCAGTTCGGCGATCAGCCGCGCGCCGCTGCTTTTGCGTAATTGGCGTTGCGCCAGGTGATCGTCAATCAAGCGTTGCAGTTGCGGGCGGGCTTTTTCCTGCAGCAGCGCCAGGCTGTCGTATAGGCGGCGTTCGCCATCCAGCGGCGGTGCCACGCTGTCGAAACACACCAGGGCATGCAGGCCGAGGCGGGCCAGGGCGTCGCGCCAGTCCTGCTCGCGGTGCTGGCTGCTACTGACGAAGTTCAGCACCGGCAGCAAGGGCCGGCCGCACATGCTCAGCACGGCCAGCTCATCACGGTATTTGGCCAGCACCGGCTCGCGTGCGTCGATTACATAGAGGCCGGCGTCCGAGGCCAGCAGCTGGCGCAGCACCTTGGCTTCCTGCTCGAAACGCTGGCGCGCTTCGCTGCCGTCGAGAAAGCGCGCCAGCCGCGCCGGGCCATCCAGACGCTCACCGGGGCGATCCAGGCGCTCCAGATAATCCAGCAGGGCGATGGCGTCTTCCAGGCCGGGTGTGTCGTACAGCTCCAGCAGCGCCTCGCCGTCCACCGACAGCCGCGCGCCTTCGACGTGGCGGGTAGTGCTGGGGCGATGGGACACCTCGCCGAAGCCGACATCGCGGGTCAGGGTGCGCAGCAGCGAGGTCTTGCCGACATTGGTGTGGCCGACCACGGCGAGTTTGAGTGCTTTAGTCATGGCCATGCTCCAGCCAGCTGAACGGCGCACTGTCGCTGTAGCTCAGCTGCAATTGCTCCAGGGCGCGATGCCAGTCACCCAAACGGGCGCTGTCCAGTGCTTCGCCGGGCGGTGGTGGCAGCAACCAGATCCGTGTGGCGGCTGCGCTGCGCGCCAGTTCACCGAGCAGCGCCAGGCTGCCACGGTCTGGGGAGCGGCGGGGGTCGCAGGCAATCAGCAGGCGTGCCGGCGGGAAGCGGTTGAGTTGATCAAGCAGTTGATTGCGCTGCTCGCGGCTGTCGATCACCCCGGCATCGCCGATGCCCTTGGGCAAAACGGGAGGCCAGCTGCGCTGCGGGTCTAGTTCGATTGCTACCAATAACGCGCCCTGGCTGCCTTCGCTGTGGTTACCGGCTTGGGGTTGATGCAGCTGCGCTGGCGCGGCATCGCACACGCCGAGGCGTTCGCTGCTCGGTTGCAGACGTTCGCGCAGCAGGCTGTAGCCCGGCAGGCTGAGGTCCAGGCTTAGCGCCGCGCAACCGCGGCGCCAGCGCCATAGGCAGAGCAGTAGGAGAGCCAGGCGCGGCAATATGCCGTAGACCACCAATACGCCGACCAGCCAGCCGGCCCAGCTCAGCCGCGCGCTTTCGTTGGCCAGGGCGCTGTCGCCGCTGGCGCGGATCAGTTCAGCATCCGGCAGGCTGAAACCCAGCAAAGCCGGCAAGCTGCCGATGGCCTGAGTCATGGCGATAAAACTGTCGCCGCCGAGCAGGGTGCTTTCCCAGACAAAGCCGTAACGGCGGGTGGCCAACAGGGCCAGAAGGGTCAGCAGTGCGGTGATTAAGGTCAGCAGCCAGAAGCCCTGCACCAGTACGCCCAGGCCCCAGCGACTGAGGCGCTGGCGCTGCAGCATCAGCAGCAGGGCGGGGGCCAGCTGTGCTGCCTGGGCATCGCGGGCAAGTTTGGCGCTCAGCCATAGCCACAGATGGCCGAGGACGCCCGCGCTGTCGCGGCTCAGCAGCAGGCCCAGTGCCCAACCCAGCAGCAGAAGCAGGTTCAGCCCGAGCAGGCTGCCCAGGGCCCAGAACACATTGACCGGGCGCAGGCCATCGCCCAATGCCGCTACCGCCAGGCCGCTGCCGCTAAGGATGGCCAGCAGTACCAGCAGCAACCCGGCCAGGCGTGCGCCCTGTAGCCAATGCTGCAGCGCTTGCACCTGACCGTCGCGCTCGCCCAGCCACCAGGCGCGGGTCTGGATGCGTTCGTCGAGTGCGCCGCCTTGGGCCTGGGCGCGGCGGTTGGCTTCGCTGTCCTCCAGCGGGCCAGCATGCTCCTCGCGCAGGCGGATGCTTTCACTGAGCCAGAGGCGTTGCAGGCGGTTGGGCGTGGGGTGGTCGAGTGGGCTCACGCGGTGTTCCATAAGCGAGTGGAAAGCAGAGCATAACCGCAGCGGCCGGCACATGGCACAGCGCTGCGCGCGTGTACTCTTGTGGTCAGTCCGGCTAGGCTGCTGGTAGTGGGCGACCGGGTGTCTCGGTCAGCAGCCGCTGAACACATAACAATAAAAGCGAGTGCCATCGTGAAGTTACCGCATCTGGAGTGGGTCAATCAGGATTCGCCGTACCTGCGTCAGCATCAGCAGGGCTTTCGCGCGCTGAGTTTTGACGATGAACTGGAGCAGGCGTTCAAGCGCTATCACGCCAACGTGTTCCTGCGGCGTATGCGCTGGTCATTGCTGGTGGCCACGCTGCTGGCGCTGCTGTTTGTGCTGCTGGATGCGATCAATCTGCCGGACCCACTGCGCGGCCGGATACTCGCTCTGCGCCTGGGGGTAATTCAGCCGCTGCTGCTGTTGGCCTGGCTGGCCACCTATCGACCGGGCTTGCGTGATCACTTGCAGCTGATCGGCGGCATTGTGGCGCTGCTCTCCGGCCTCGCGGTGGCGGGCATCATCGGCTTGGCCCGTTATCACAGCTTTGCCTTGCCCTATGAGGGCATCATCCTGGTTACGGTGTTCTTCTACTTTCTCACCGGTCTGCGTTTTGCCACCGCCGTGCTGTGCGGCTGGGGGACCTTCGTGGCATATCTGGCGGTGGAGTTGAGCATCGGCTTGGCGGGCGAGGCGCTGCTGAACAATGCCTTGTTTCTCGCCCTGGCCAATGTCATCGGCTCGGTGGGCTGCTATTCCCTGGAATATGCCACGCGGCAGAATTTCCTTGCCCATGGCCTGCTGCAGGACCTGGCCGAGAAGGATTTCCTCACCGGGCTGCTCAATCGTCGTGCCTTTAGCGAGCGTGCCGAACGCAGCTGGCGCCAGGCGCAGCGGGAAAAGCAGGCCCTGGGCGTGGTGATGATGGATGTGGACTTCTTCAAGCGTTACAACGACCACTATGGCCACGCGGCCGGCGACGAGGCGTTGCGCCAGGTCGCCCGGGTGATCGGCGAGTTTGCCCGGCGGCCGTTGGATTGCGCGGCGCGTTATGGTGGTGAGGAATTTGTCGGCGTCTGGTATGGCCTGGATGAAGCGCAACTGCTGGCGATTCTGCAGGACATCCGCAGCGCCATCGAAGGTCTGGGTCTGACGCATGCTCACTCGGATGCCGCCGGCGTGGTTACGCTGAGCATCGGCATGGCCTACCTCACGCCACAGCCGCATCAGAGCCTGGGCGATGCCCTGCGCCTGGCGGATGTCGCGCTCTACCTGGCCAAGGAGCAGGGACGCAACCGTGTGGTGGGTAAGCGCCAAGATGGTTAAACGCACTGAGCCGGTTCTGAGGCAAGGCTTCAATGATCGCCACGCAGACGGTATTCTCGCGGCTATGAAAAATTCCCTGCCTCTCTGCATGATCGCCGCCCTCGCGGAAAACCGCGTGATCGGCCGCGATAACCAACTGCCCTGGCATTTGCCGGCGGATCTCAAGCACTTCAAGGCGCTGACTCTGGGCAAGCCGATCATCATGGGTCGCAAGACCTGGGATTCCCTCGGCCGGCCCTTGCCGGGTCGGCTCAATCTGGTGGTCAGCCGTCAACCTGGGCTGCAGCTGGAGGGCGCGGAAGTGTTCGCCAGCCTCGACGCCGCGCTCGAACGTGCCGAGGCCTGGGCGCGCGAGGAAGATGCCGAGGAGCTGATGCTGATCGGCGGCGCGCAACTCTACGAGCTGGGCCTGGCCCAGGCCGAACGCCTGTACCTGACTCGCGTAGGCATCAGCCCCCAGGGTGATGCCTACTTCCCCGAAGTGGCCGAGGCTGACTGGCACCTGTCTTCCGCCATCGAACACATGGAAGGCCTGGAAACCCCCGGCTATGTGTTTGAGGTGTGGGATCGCAAATAGCTCGTTCGGGCTGAGTTTTTCCGCGCTGCATTGATTTCCGCCAGGGTGGGCGCCGGTAGGGCGTGCCACCCTTTGGCTCGTGTTGCGTAGCGCTAACACATGCCTTGCTGGCCGCTACGCTGTCTATTGCCGTTTGCCCTCTACAGGTTGTTCCCCATGCATGACGCTGATGCCGATCACGCCGAGCCGGATCGTATTGCCGCGATCTTTATTCGCCACCCACTCTGGGAAGATGGCCTGGCGCTGCTGCTGGGTACGGCCATGGTGGCGTTGGGGATCACCCTCTACAGCCAGGCAGGTCTGCTGACGGGCGGCACCGTTGGCTTGGCCTTTCTGATGAAGTACCTGCTCGGCTGGCCGTTCGGTCTGGTGTTCTTTCTGATCAACCTGCCGTTCTACGCCCTGGCCATCTGGCGCATGGGCTGGCCGTTCACCCTGCGCACCTTCTGCGCGGTGGGGATGGTTTCGCTGTTGGCCGAATTGACGCCGCAGTGGATTGGCTTCACCCACCTGAACGTGGTGTATGCCGCGCTGTTCGGTGGTTTCGCCATGGGCCTGGGCTTACTGATGCTGTTCCGTCACCGCGCCAGCCTCGGTGGGGTGAATATCCTTGCACTGTACCTGCAGGAGCGCTTCGGCCTACGCGCCGGCAAGGTGCAGATGGCCATCGATGTGCTGATCGTGCTGGGTGCGATCATGGTCGTACCGCTGGACAAAGTGGCGCTGTCGATCCTCGGCGCGCTGGCGCTGAATATGGTGCTGGCGATCAACCACCGTGCCGGGCGCTATATGGGCGTCAGTTGAAAGCAAAAACCCGGCATTGAGCCGGGTTTTGTTTACAGCGACTGACTTACGGCACCAACTTGTCCAGCAGCGCTTTGTCACGCACCGCGCCCTTGTCGGCGCTGGTGGCGAGCAGGGCGTAGGCCTTGAGCGCTGTGGTGACTTTGCGTGGGCGCACTTCCACCGGTTTCCAGCCTTTCTTGTCCTGTTCCACGCGGCGTGCAGCCAGCTCTTCATCGCTGATCAGCAGGTTGATCGAGCGCTCGTGGATATTGATCAGAATCTTGTCGCCTTCGCGCACCAGGCCGATGGCGCCGCCAGCTGCGGCTTCCGGCGAGGCGTGGCCTATGGACAGGCCCGAGGTGCCGCCGGAGAAGCGGCCGTCGGTGAGCAGGGCGCAGGCTTTGCCCAGGCCCTTGGATTTCAGGTACGAAGTCGGGTAGAGCATTTCCTGCATGCCCGGGCCGCCTTTCGGGCCTTCGTAGCGGATGATGACGATATCGCCGGCCTGCACTTCGTCGGCGAGGATGCCGCGTACGGCGCTGTCCTGGCTTTCGAAGATTTTCGCGTTGCCTTCGAAGATATGGATCGACTCATCCACACCGGCGGTTTTCACCACGCAACCGTCGAGGGCGATGTTGCCGTAGAGCACGGCCAGGCCGCCTTCTTGCGAGTACGCATGCTCGACGCTGCGGATGCAGCCGTTTTCACGGTCGTCATCCACGGTGTCCCAGCGGGTGCTTTGGCTGAATGCGGTCTGCGTCGGGATACCGGCCGGGCCGGCGCGGAAGAAGGTGTGCACGGCTTCATCGTCGGTCTGGGTGATGTCCCATTTGGCGATGGCTTCAGCCATAGACTTGCTGTGGACGGTCGGCAGATCGGTGTGCAGCAGGCCGCCACGGGCCAGCGAGCCAAGGATGGAGAAGATGCCGCCGGCGCGGTGTACGTCTTCCATATGGTACTTCTGGATGTTCGGTGCGACTTTGCACAGCTGCGGCACTTTGCGCGACAGACGGTCGATGTCGCGCAGGTCGAAATCGACTTCGCCTTCCTGGGCGGCGGCCAGCAGGTGCAGGATGGTGTTGGTCGAACCACCCATGGCGATGTCCAGGGTCATGGCGTTCTCGAACGCTTTGAAGTTGGCGATGTTGCGCGGCAGCACCGACTCGTCGCCTTCACCGTAGTAGCGTTTGCACAGCTCGACGGCGGTGCGACCAGCTTGCAGGAACAGCTGCTCGCGGTCGCTGTGGGTGGCCAGAGTGGAGCCGTTGCCCGGCAGGGCCAGGCCCAGGGCTTCCATCAGGCAGTTCATCGAGTTGGCGGTAAACATGCCGGAGCAGCTGCCGCAGGTCGGGCAGGCGCTGCGCTCGTATTCGGCGACTTTTTCGTCACTGGCCGAATCGTCGGCGGCGATGACCATGGCGTCGACCAGGTCCAGGCCGTGGCTGGCCAGCTTGGTCTTGCCCGCTTCCATCGGCCCGCCGGAAACGAAGATCACCGGGATATTCAGGCGCAAGGATGCCAGCAACATGCCGGGGGTGATCTTGTCGCAGTTACTGATGCAGACGATGGCGTCGGCACAGTGGGCGTTGACCATGTACTCCACGGAGTCGGCGATGATTTCGCGCGATGGCAGCGAATAGAGCATGCCGTCGTGTCCCATGGCGATGCCGTCATCGACCGCGATGGTGTTGAATTCCTTGGCGACGCCGCCGTGTTTCTCGATCTCGCGGGCGACCAGCTGGCCCATGTCCTTCAGGTGCACGTGGCCTGGCACGAACTGGGTGAAGGAGTTGGCGATGGCGATAATCGGCTTCTTGAAGTCTTCGTCCTTCATCCCGGTGGCACGCCACAGGGCGCGAGCGCCGGCCATATTGCGGCCGTGGGTGGAGGTCTTCGAGCGGTAATCAGGCATGGCGATAAATCCTGCAAAGGCTATTCAGGTCACGCGTGCACAGGCAATAACGCTGTGCGGGCAACGGGCTGTTGCTGCGTATGTTGAGCCGGGATCAGGCCCAAGGCAAACGCAAGTGCGCATTTACCGGGCCGGGGCGCTGCCTGGCGCGGGGTGGGCGCTGGCGTGGCTGGGCTACAAGGTCCGCCTGGATAGGGCAGGAGAGCGCCGATTCTAATCCTTCGGCGCGCTCGCAAGGAAGGCCGGTATGCCCAGCGGTGTGGGCTCAGTTCAGGCTCAGCACCTGGCTGGCGATGGCGAAGTACACCAGTACGCCGGAGGCGTCGGCGATTGAGGTGATCAGCGGGGCGCTGGCGGTGGCCGGGTCGAGGCCCAGGCGGTGCAGCACGAAGGGCAGGCTCATGCCGATCAGGCTGCCGACTATGACTATCACCACCATGCTGCTGGCAACCACCAGGGCGATCTCCGGGCCGCCGCGCAGCAGGCCGAGCAGGGACACGGCAGCAGCCATGGTGATGCCCAGCGCCAGGGCTACCAGGCATTCGCGGCGCAGCAAGCCGAGCCAGTCACGCAGCACCACCTCGCCAGTGGCCAGGGCGCGGACCATCAGGGTGGCCGATTGCGAGCCGGCGTTGCCGCCGCTGTCGACCAGCAGCGGGAGGAAGAACACCAGGGCAATATTGGCCGCGATCACGTCCTCGAAGGCGGCGATGCCGGCCCCGGAAAACAGATTGCCGAATACCAGCAGCACCAGCCAGAACACCCGCTTGCGGTAGAGCAGGCTGATGCTGGCATCCTTCAGGTTGCCGATCAGGGTGCTGACGCCCGCGCCTTTGTGGAAGTCCACCGTGGCTTCTGCGGTTACCACATCCATGGCGTCGTCGTAGGTGACGATGCCCACCAGTCGTGCGCCGCCATTGGTGATCGGCAAGGCCAGCAGGTCATAGCGCTCGATCAGTTTGGCCACCTGCTCCTGAGGCGTGTCGACCTGGGCGCTGATCACCTCGCGCACCATCAGCTGGCTGATCGGCGTGTCGGCCGGTGCCAGGATCAGTTGGCGCAGTGACACGGTGCCGAGCAGGCGTCGCTGTTCATCCACCACATAGCTCTGGTACAGGGTTTCGGCGTCCGGGGCGGCATGGCGCAGGCTGTCGATGGCCTGTGCGGCGTTCAGACCGACTGCCAGAGTGGCGTAGGCCGATGTCATCAGTGCGCCGGCGCAGCCTTCGGGGTATTCGGCCAGCTTGCACAGGTCCTCGCGTTCGGCCTGGGCCAGGGCGGGCAGCAGGGTGGCGCGCAGTTCGCTATCCATCTGGTTGAACAGGTCAGCGCGCTCGTCCGCCGACATGGCGGCGACCAGCTCCACCAGCTCTGTGCGTTGCAGGTGATGACTAAGCGCCAGTTGTTGGGGTGTGGCGCAGTAGCCGAAGACTTCGGCGCGGCGTTTGCCGGGCAATTGCTTGAGTACCTGCCAGGCCAGGTGGGTTTCCAGCAGGTCGAGGGTCTCGGCGAGGTCGGCCGGGCGCAGGCTGTGCACGGCTGCCAGGGCGTTGCCTGGGTCGTTCTGTTGCAGGGCGACGCGCAGGTTTTGCGCAAGGGTGAAGACATTCATTGTTGCTCTCCTGGGCACGCGCCACGGGCGCCTGGAGAGCCGTGATCAGAACGTGCTGATACGGGCCTGCAGGCGTGCCGCTGACGGGTACGCCGGTTGCCAAGTTGTAGCCACTAAGGGGCAATAACTGGGAAGGTCCATTAAGGTCTGATCTCTGATACCGCTTATGCGGCGGCGCGATGGTAGGCAGCGAGGGGTGACAGGTCAACCGGTTGCAGAGGCTTTGCCGCAGTCGTTCAGGCCTGGTTCAGCAAGCCTGAACGATGCGGGGCAGGGGCTATTCGATCAGCTCGATTCCGCGCATGCGCTCGGCGCGGCGGCGCAGCAGCTCGATGGTCACCAGCAGGGCGATGGACACCAGAATCAGCAGGGTGGCGATGGCCAGGATGCTCGGGTTGATCTGCTCGCGCAGGCCCGAGAACATCTGCCGGGGGATGGTGCGTTGTTGCGGACCGGCCATAAACAGAATCACCACCACTTCGTCGAACGAGGTGATAAAGGCGAACAGCGCGCCGGAAATCACCCCGGGGCGGATCAGCGGCATGATGATGTCGAAGAATACCCGCAATGGCGTGGCACCCAGATTCAGCGCGGCGCGCGCCAGGCTGTAGTCGAAGCCGGTGAGGGTGGCGGTGACGGTGATGATCACGAACGGTGTACCCAATGCGGCGTGGGCGATGATCACCCCGAGGTAGTTGCCGGCCAGGCCGAGATCCGAATAGAAGAAGAACATCCCGGCGGCGGTGATGATCAACGGCACGATCATCGGTGACAGCAGCAGCGCGGTGATCAGCCGGCGCATCGGCATGTCGTCGCGAGCCAGCCCCACTGCCGCACAGGTGCCTAGCACGGTAGCGATCAGGGTGGCGAAGATGCCGATCAGAAAGCTGTTCTTGATCGCCAGCAGCCATTTGTCATCGTTGAAGATGGCCGTGTACCAGCGCAGCGAATAGGCCTCGGGTTGCAGGGTGAGCATGCCTTCGGTAAAGCTGAAGAACGGCTCAACGTTGAACGACAGCGGGATGATTACCAGGATCGGCAGGATCAGAAACAACAGCACCAACCAGGAGCTGGTCTTCAAGAACCAGGCGCCGAGGTGGTGCCAGAAGCCGTAGTAGGCGGGAATCTTCATTGTCTGTTCCTTAGCCCAGTTTGATATTGCTGGCGCCGACAAAACGGTCGTACAGCCAGTACAGCAGCAGGATCAGGCCGAGTAGCAGGGAGCCTAGCGCGGCGGCCAGTTCCCAGTTGTTCGAGCGCTGCATATGGAAGGCGATGATGTTGCTGATCATCTGCCCATCGGTGCCGCCGACCAGTGCCGGGGTGATGTAGTAGCCAACCGAGATGATGAATACCAGCAGCGCCCCGGCGCTCAGGCCCGGCAGGGTCATCGGGAAATAGATGCGCAAGAACGCCGGAATCGGCCGCGCGCCCAGCGACAGCGCAGCGCGCAGGTAGCTGGGGTCGATGCCGCGCATCACGCTGTACAGCGGCAGAATCATAAACGGCAGCAGGATATGAGTCATCGCCACCACGGTGGCGAACGAGGTGTAGAGCATTTCGATGGGTTGGCCGATCACGCCGATGCCGAGCAGGAAGGAGTTGATCACCCCGTTGGTCTGCAGCAGGGCGATCCAGGCGGTGGTACGCACCAGCAGTGAGGTCCAGAACGGCAGCAGCACCAGCACCAGTAGCAGGTTGGCGCGGTTTTCCGGCAGGCCGGCCAGGTAGTAGGCCAGTGGGTAGCCGAGCAGCGCACAGAAGATGGTGATGACCAGCGCCATGCTCAGGGTCTTGCTGTACAGCTGCAGGTAGATCTGCGTGTCTTCGCGTACCTGAATGCCCTGCTCGGGGTGCAGTTCCAGGTCGAGGGCGGTCAGGTAGTAGTCATAGGTGTAGGGTTTGCCCGCGCGCTGGATGGCGTACCAGATTTCCGGCTTGTTCCAGTTGCGGTGTGACTTGAGCAGGATGTCTGCGCCCTCTTGCTGCAGTTGCTCGTCTTGCAGTCGGCTGAGCTTGCGCGCGCTGGCTTTGACCACGCTGGACATGCCCGCCGAGGCGCGGTTGAACTCTTCGGCCAGTTTGCCGGACTGACGCTCTTTGGCCAGGCTGTGCAGCTCCTGGGCGAACACGCTCAGGGTCTGTTGATCGGGTGTGGCTTTGCCGTCCCAGCGTTGTAGCTCGTGCAGGGTCAGCGGAATCAGGGCGGCCACCGTCGGGTGATGGACGCTGCGCCAGAGCATGCTGGCAATCGGTGCGACGAAGGTCAGCAGGATAAACACCAGCAGCGGCACGACGAACAGAAAGGCGGTGAGGCGTTTCTTGTTGCGAGCGCTGGAGGCTTGGCTGGCTTCGGTAGACGTGAGGGAGGACAAGGCGTTACTCCGAAAATCCTGACCCCTCTCCGGCAGGAGAGGGGTCATAGCGGGTTACTTCAACAGCCACTCGTTGAATTTCTCACCGAGGGATTCGCCATAGTCAGCCCAGAAGTCCGAACCGGCCTGGATGCCTTTGCTCAGGTGAGCGGTCGGCAGGTGCGGTGCGGCGCTCTGGTCGGCCAGCGGCATGGAGGATTTGCGGGTCGGGCCGTAGGCCACGTCCGGCATGCCTGCCAGTGGGGTGGAGCCAGTGGCGTAGGCAATAAACTTCAGTGCCAGGTCCTTTTTCGGCGAGCCTTTGACGATGGCCCAGGCGTCGAGGTCGTAGACGTGGCCGTCCCAGACAATAACGAAGGGTTTGTTTTCCTGGCGGATGGCGTCATAGAAGCGGCCGTTGGCCGATTGCACCAGCACTGCGCCGCCATCGTTGAGCAGTTGTGGGGCCTGCGACCAGGAGTCGAACCAGACGATGTCCTTCTTGATGGTGTCCAGCTTGGCGAAGGCGCGGGCCTGGCCTTGCGGGGTGGACAGCACGTCATAGACTTCGGCCGGTGGCACACCGTCAGCCAGCAGCGCCCATTCCATGTTCACCTGTGGGCGTTTGCGCAGGGCACGTTTGCCGGCAATTTTGCTGGTGTCGAAGAAGTCGCTGATGCTCGCGGCCTTGGTGCCGCCGATGGTTTTCTCGTTGTAGGCGAACACCACCGACCAGACGATATTGCCGACCGCGCACTCACTGGCCAGGGCTTCGGGGATAAAGTCCTTCTCGGCCGGTACGCCGTCCACGCCTGGTGGCAGGATGTCACGCGGGATGCTTTCTAGCAGGCCTTCGGAGCAGGCGCGCTCAAGGTCGATTACCTCGAAGTCGACCACGTCCCACTGGATATTGCCGGACTCGACCTGGGCTTTGATCTCGGCCACACCGCCGGTGTAGTCCTCGAACAGCACCTTGTTGCCGGTGTCTTTCATAAACGGGTCGATAACGTGTTTCTGCTGGGCCGCGCCGTAGGCACCGCCCCATGACACCACGGTGAGAGTTTCCTGCGCGCTGGCGGCGAAACTTGCCGTGCCTAGCGCGGCAGCTAAAGCGAAGGTGGAAAAGCGGGTGGTCAGTGTTCTAGCCATTGCTGTGCTCCATTGCTTCTTATAGGTCAGGGGGTTGTTACGGGGCGATCCAGGGCCTGGCTGTCTTGCGGCAGCCAGGCCAGGGCGACTTCTTCCTTGGCACTGAGTTGCGGGGCGCTGCTGTCATTCATGTTCTTCACCACCAGCTCGGTGCCATCGGCGGTTTCGAAGTGGTAGCGGATGTATTCGCCGACATAGTGGCGGGTGACGAAACGCGCCATGACTTGGTTGCCGGCGGCGCCGAGGCGGTCGGTAAAGGTGAGTTTTTCTGGGCGTATCGACACCGTGGTGGGCAGGCCGACTTCCGTGCAGTTGGCCTTCAGCGAACTGACCATGGCGCCGTCGTCCAGGCGCACTTCGACGGTCTCGGTTCCGACCGATTCGATCACGCCCTTAAGCTTGTTGCTCTCGCCGATAAAGTCAGCGACGAACAGGTTGGCCGGGCGCTCGTAGAGCACATGGGGCGGCGCGCACTGCTGGACGATGCCGTTATTGAACACGGCGATGCGGTCGCTCATGGTCAGGGCTTCGGTCTGGTCGTGGGTCACGTAGATCACGGTGAAGCCGAGCTGTTCGTGCAGGCGCTTGATCTCGAACTGCATCTGTTCGCGCAGCTTCTTGTCCAGGGCGCCGAGGGGTTCATCCATCAATACGATATCGGGGGCGAAGATCAGTGCGCGGGCCAGGGCCACACGCTGACGCTGGCCGCCTGAGAGCTGACCGGGGAAGCGGTTGCCGAAATCCAGCAGCTCGACCAGCGACAGGTACTCATCAACCTTGGCACGAATCACTTCTTTGGGTTGCTTGCGGATCTTCAGCGGGTAGGCGAGGTTTTCGCGCAGGGTCATATGCGGGAACAGCGCGTACTGCTGGAACACCATGCCGATATTGCGCTGGTAGGGTGCGATGCTGGTGACCGAGCGGCCGTTGATCAGAATCTCGCCGCTGGTCACGTCCTCGAACCCGGCGAGCATCATCAGGCAGGTGGTTTTACCCGAGCCGGAAGGGCCGAGTAGGGTGATAAATTCGCCCTTGGCCACATCCAGGTTGAAATCCTTGACCACTAGATTTTTGTGGTCGTAAGTCTTCTTGACGTTGGTGAATTGCAGGAACGGTTTGTCCCCAGCCAGGTCAGCCATACCCCTCCCCAAATGTGCTCTGAACAGACAGCAGCTTGTGGCCGTTATCTGAATGCTTGAATCCGCGCGCCCGTTTCTATGCTGTAACGGGTACTTGTTTGAATGTTCAAGTTACGCAAGCACTGTGCCAGGCAGCTGCGGCACATCGCGAGCGCTGCGGTGCTGGGGTCTAAGCCTAGTCCAGGCGCGGGGTTGCGCCAGGCGGGTGTGGGGAGTGGTAACAACGCGGGAGAGAAAGAAGCACCTGCCAAGACGCACTCGGCAGGTGCAGGTGCTCAGCTATTGGGCAGCAGGCGCACGGTCAGGCTCTTGATATAGCGGGTCTCGTTGATGGCCGGGTGTACCGGATGATCCGGGCCCTGGGCGCCGCGTTCGAGCAGCTGGATATTGCGGTCCAGATGGCGCGCGCTGGTCAGCAGGATGTTCTGCAGGTTGTCTTCTTCCAGGTGCATGGAGCAGCTGGCGCTGATCAGGATGCCGTCCTTGTTGAGCAGGCGCATGGCCTGTTCATTAAGGCGGCGGTAGGCGCCTTCACCGTTCTTCTGGTCTTTCTTGCGTTTGATAAAGGCGGGTGGGTCGGCGACGATCACGTCGAAGCGTTCTTCCGCGGATTTCAGCTGTTTCAACGCCTCGAACACATCACCCTCTACGCAGGCGACCTGGTCGGTCAAACCGTTCAGCGCGGCGTTGCGCTCCACGCCGTCGAGGGCAAAACCAGAAGCATCCACGCACATCACGTCGCTGGCACCGAAGGCTGCAGCCTGCACGCCCCAGCCGCCGATATAGCTGAACAGGTCAAGTACGCGTTTGCCTTTGACGTAAGGCGCCAGGCGTGCGCGGTTCATGCGGTGGTCGTAGAACCAGCCGGTTTTCTGCCCTTCGATCACTGGCGCTTCGAACTTCACGCCGTTCTCTTCCAGGGCGACCCACTCCGGCACCACGCCGAAGGGAGTTTCCACATAACGCGCCAGGCCTTCGGCATCGCGGGCGGCGGAGTCGTTCTTGAGCAGGATGCCGCTGGGTTTGCACACTTGGATCAGCGCGGCGAGCACGTCGTCCTTGTGGCGTTCCATGGTGGCGGAAGCCAGTTGCACCACCAGAATGTCGAAGAAGCGGTCGACCACCAGGCCCGGCAGCAGGTCGGAGTCGCCGTACACCAGGCGGTAGCAAGGCTTGTCGAACAGCCGCTCACGCAGCGACAGGGCCACATTGATGCGGTGCACCAGCAGGGATTTGTCCAGCACGTGTTTGACATCACGCGACAGCAGGCGCGCGCAGATCAGGTTGTTCGGGCTCATCGCGACGACGCCCAGCGGCTTACCGCCGGTCGCCTCAAGGATCGCCTGGTCACCGGCAGCAAAGCCGCTGAGCGGGGTGGCGGCCACGTCGATTTCGTTGCTGTAGACCCACAGATGGCCGGCGCGCAGGCGTCGATCGGCGTTGGCTTTCAGGCGCAGGCTGGGCAGGGACATGCTGGGGACTCCGAAAAAAGAGCGGAATTATAGCGGGTTCGCTGGTCTTACGGCGGTTACAAAAGTCGCCTGTGGAAGTGCCGAGGGTTTAGCTAGACTGTGGCTCACTTCTCATTCCGGTTGTCCCCGTCATGTCCCAAGAGCTTTCCGCCGAATATATCCAGCAAGTGCTGCAGGGCATCAGCGTGCCGCCGCAGCCGCAGATCATGGTGGATTTGCAGATGGAACAGGTGATGCCAAGCCCGGACCTGCGCGCCATCGCCAAGTTGATCGGCCAGGACCCGGGCCTGTCCGGCGCGTTGCTGAAACTGGTGAATTCGCCGTTTTTCGGTCTGACCAACCGCATCGCCTCGATCCAGCAGGCGGTCAACCTGCTGGGCTGCAACACGGTGATCAATCTGATCAATGCGCAGTCGATCCGTGGCGAACTGACTGATGAGGCCATCGTCACCCTCAACCGTTTCTGGGACACCGCCCAGGATGTGGCCATGACCTGCCTGACCCTGGCCAAGCGCATCGGCTACCACTCGCCGGATGAGGCTTACACCCTCGGCCTGTTCCACAACTGCGGCATCCCGCTGATGATCAAGCGCTTCCCCAATTACATGGCGGTGCTGGAGGAGGCCTACGCCAGCGCCACCGGCGAGCGCCGCGTGGTGGATACTGAAAACCGCTTACTCAACACCAACCACGCGGTGGTCGGCTACTTCACCGCCAAGTCCTGGAACCTGCCGCTGCACCTGTGCGAGGCGATTGCCAGCCACCACAATGCCCTGGCGATTTTCACCGAGGACGCTAGCCGCGATGCGCAGCTGAAAACTCTGCTGGCGATTCTGAAAATGGCCGAGCACATCTGTGAAAGCCATCTGGTGCTGGGCAATCAGCCGGACGACCATGAATGGCAAAGCATCGAGCAGCTGGTGCTGGAGTATGTCGGCCTGTCCGAATATGACTTCGAAAACCTGCGCGAGAGCATTCGCGACCTTGGGGCGAACTAGCAGGCTGCCTCGTCGCTGCGGGGCGATCCTGCTAAGGTAGGCGCCCGCTCGGATTGCTCAGCTGATCACTCGTTATGCCAGAACTTCCTGAAGTAGAAACCACTCGCCGTGGCATCGCGCCATTCCTTGAAGGTCAGCGCGTCAGCCGGGTAATCGTGCGTGAGCGGCGCCTGCGTTGGCCGATCCCCGAAGACCTGGATATTCAGCTGTCCGGGCAGCGTATCGAGTGCGTTGAACGGCGCGCCAAGTACTTGCTGATCAAGGCCGAAACCGGCAGTTTGATCAGTCATCTGGGCATGTCCGGTAGCCTGCGTCTGGTCGAGGCAGGTTTGCCAGCGGCCAAGCATGAGCATGTGGATATCGAGCTGGAGTCCGGTCTGGCCCTGCGCTACACCGATCCGCGGCGTTTTGGTGCGTTGCTATGGAGCAGTGATCCGTTGAGCCATGTGCTGCTCAGCAAACTGGGCCCCGAGCCGTTGACCGCGTTGTTCGATGGCGAGCGATTGTTCCAGCTGTCCCGTGGTCGAACCATGGCGATCAAGCCCTTTATCATGGATAACGCCGTGGTCGTTGGGGTCGGCAATATCTACGCGAGCGAGGCGCTGTTTGCTGCTGGCATCGATCCGCGCCGTGAGGCGGGCTCGGTGTCGCGGGCGCGTTATCTGACGCTGGCGGATGAGATCAAACGTATCCTCGCCCACGCCATCGAGCGCGGCGGCACCACCCTGCGTGACTTTGTCGGCGGCGATGGCCAGCCTGGGTATTTCCAGCAGGAACTGTTCGTCTACGGGCGCGGCGGTGAATTCTGCAAGCACTGCGGCAGCACCCTGCGCGAGGTCAAACTGGGCCAGCGCGCCAGCGTTTATTGTCCGCGCTGCCAACGCTAGGGATTTTTCGTCGGGCTAGATTTGGCCTGTCTGCCCGAACCGATTACACAACAATAAGAAAGACCGAGGTTTTTTGATGTCCGGTAACTATCTGCCCCGCAACCCTCTGGCTGAGTGGGTCGGCCGTGTGGCGCTGAAACTGATGGGCTGGCGTATCGAAGGCCAGCTGCCGAAGCTCGACAAGTTTGTGGTGATCGGCGCGCACCACACCTCCAACTGGGACTTTGTGATTTTTATCGCAGTGAAATTCGTGCTGCGTCTAAATGCCCGCTGGTTTGGCAAGCACACGATCTTCCGCTGGCCCTTTGGTGCGCTGATGCGGCTGTGGGGTGGTATCGCCATTCGCCGCGAACGTCAGGGCAATACGGTTGAGCAGGCAGTGCGGGCCTTTAGCGAACATCAGCAGTTTATGCTGATCCTCTCGCCGGAAGGCACGCGCAAGAAAGTCGAGCGCTGGAAGATGGGCTTCTATCATATCGCCCTCGGCGCAGGCGTACCTATTGTGCTGGGTGCGTTGGACTATCAGAACAAGCGGGTTTTTATCGGCCCGACCTTTATGCCTACGGGGGATGAAACGGCCGATCTCAAGGAGATTCTGGCGTTTTACCGGCCCTTTATTCCGAAAAAACCTGAATACGCCTTTTATGGCGATTGACGGCCGTCACGCTGACAATTACCAATGCGCTGTTATAGTTAGTCTCACCGCCTCCTAATAGCTGAAGGATCGCCCCATGAAACTGTTCCGCTCAACCGCTGCTGCTCTGGCGCTGACCACTGGCCTGCTGGCGCTGCCGGCTTATGCTGACGTAGCGCAGCAGAACACTAGCGGCGACCCCTTCTATACAGTCGAAGCGCCTAAAGCGTATTCAATGATTGCCGACGTTGTGATTGCTCGACCGTTTTTAATTGCGGCGACTGTTATTGGTGCAGGCGTATTTGTAGTAACGCTGCCGTTTTCAGCCGCGTCGGGTAGCATTGGCGAAGCTGGTCATGCACTGGTCGTTGAACCAGGCAAGGAAGCTTTTGTGCGTTGCCTGGGCTGCACCACTAGCGGCTACAAGAAGAACTGATTGCATCCTCTGTTTCCGGGTTGCCGCGCTGTTTGCTTTGGCAGCCCTGAGACGTTCTCATCAGGTGTCAGTGATCCGCATTACTGCGGTACAGCTGGAGTGACCACCGCAGTACCGATCCCGCGCGGATCGCTTGCCGCTGCAACTTTCCCGCCCTGCTTGTCCCACAGCAGCACTTGCTGATTGCCGTATTGCCTGCCTGTCGACTTCAATTGATGCCCGAGCGCCTCTAGCTCCGTGATTTCAGCTGGGCTAAATGTGTCCGGCTCATGCTCGATCAGATCCGGACGGAACTGGTGATGGTAGCGCGCGACGCTGGGCCAGTGCTCAATCGGTTGCTGATCCAGGTACTGCAGCATCGCCAGCAGCACCATGCTGGGAATCCGGCTGCCGCCCGGCGTGCCGAAGCAGGCGAAGTCCTCAGCGCTTTCGATAAAGCTTGGGCTCATGCTCGACAGCGGCCGTTTGCCGGCAGCGATGCTGTTGGCCTTACTACCAGTCAGGCCGTAAGTATTAGAACCCTGAACATCGGCGGCAAAGTCATCCATTTCATTGTTAAGCAACACCCCGGTGCCGGGTGCGGTAAAGGCTGCGCCGAACGGCAGGTTGATCGACAGCGTCGCCGCCACCGCATTGCCCTCGGTGTCGAGTACCGAGAAGTGGGTGGTGTGGTCGCCTTCCTGCCAGGTTTTGCTGGGTGGCAGGCTGTCGCTCGGCGTGGCGCGTTGTGGGTCGATGCTGCTGGCCAGCTGTTTCAGGTAAGCCGGGGCCAGTAGTTGCTGCGCCGGGTTGCGGACAAAGTCCGGGTCGCCCAGCAGGCCGCGATCCCGATAGGCGCGGCGTAGGGTCTCCACGACCAGGTGAGTGCGCTGCACGCTATCAGCCTGTTGCCAGGGCAGTTGTTGCAGCATCAGCAGGCTTTGTCCCAAAGCGATACCGCCGGCGGACGGCGGTGGTGCGCTAATCAGCTCGCGGCCCTGATCCAGCGCAGCGCGCAGCGGCTGGCGTTCAACGATGCGGTAGTCGGCCAGGTCCTTGAGGGTCCAGATGCCGCCGGCATCACGCACTGCCTTGACCAACTGCTCTGCCACCGTTCCGGCGTAGAAGCCCTGAAGGCCCTTTGTGCCCAGCTGTTCCAGGGTGCGGGCCAACTCCGGCTGACGCAGCAGGCCAAACTCTTCGGGTATTTCGCCTTTGTCGAGGAAAATCCGCGCGGTTTCCGCATTCTGGCGCATGGCCTCGAGACGCCAGCCAGCGCGTTCACGGTAAACCCGGTCGATGCTGACGCCGCTGCGCGCCAGGCGAATGGCCGGCGCCAGCGAGTCGTGCAGCGGCAGGCGGCCGAAGCGCTCGGCGAGTTCTACCAGTGCAGCGGGCAGGCCAGGAATAGCCGAGGCCAGTGCGCCATTTAGCGAAAGGTCTTTACGGATTTCGCCATCGACCCGATACAGATCGGCATGCGCCGCCTGGGGCGCGCGTTCGCGGGCATCAAGAAAGCGGTAGGTCGGCTGTTCGCCGGCTTCGCGCAGTAGAAAGAAACCGCCACCGCCCAGCCCGGAGCCGTAGGGTTCGACCACCGCAAGCGCTGCGCTGATAGCCACTGCCGCATCAAAGGCGTTGCCGCCCAGGGCCAGGGTTTCCTGACCGGCCACGGTGGCGGCTGGGTGTGCGCTGGCAATGGCGATGCGTTCAGGCTGGGCTGCGGCATGCAGCTCAAGGGCGCAGAGTAGAGCAAGCGCTCCGAGCAGGGAGCGCCAGAGGAGGTGGCCGCGGATCAGGCGTCCCATTGTTTTGCAGGCCCTTGGAAAGCGTCGCGAGCGAAGGCCAGGCAAGGCGAAATCAGGCGAGGCCGCGGAGTGTACGAGTTGTACATGAGCAGGCCGAGCCTGATTTCAACGCGGCATGGCCAAGTGCAGTAGCTTTCCATGGGCCTGTCAGGCTTTACCGGTAATGATTAGATACTTCTGCATTAACTCATCCTTGCTCTCGACATTGTTCTCATCGAGCGGGATGCAATCGACCGGACAAACCTGCTGGCACTGCGGCTCGTCATAGTGGCCGACGCATTCGGTGCACAGGTTGGGGTCGATCTCGTAGATCTCTTCGCCCTGGGAGATCGCAGCGTTCGGGCATTCGGGTTCGCAGACGTCGCAGTTGATGCAATCGTCGGTGATGATCAGGGACATTACGCACTCCTGCTGCGCCCTCTTGGGTACAGCCATAAAACTTGGGGAAGCAATGCGCAAATTGTGCCGCATCGGGGCCGCGCATGCACGCGGCCATGCGGTAATGGCTTAGCGCTTGAAGCGTTCGGTCAGCGCGGCAGCCACGGCCGGGTGCACGAAGTTGGAGATATCACCGCCCAGTGCGGCGATTTCGCGGACCAGGGTCGAGGAGATAAACGAGTACTTTTCCGACGGGGTGAGGAACAGGCTTTCCACATCCGGGGCCAGTTGGCGGTTCATATTGGCCAGCTGGAATTCGTATTCGAAGTCTGATACCGCGCGCAGGCCGCGCAGAAATACATTTGCGCCTTGCTCTTTGGCAAAGTGCGCCAGCAGGGTGGAAAACCCCACCACTTCAACGTTGGGCAGGTGCTGGGTGACTTCCCGGGCCAGCTCGACGCGTTGTTCCAGGCTGAACAGCGGGTTCTTCTTCGGGCTGGCGGCGACCGCAATGATCACGCTGTCGAACAGCCGTGCGGCACGCTCGACCAGGTCGCCGTGCCCCTTGGTGATGGGGTCGAAGGTGCCTGGGTATAACACTCGATTCATCGTGACGTCCTGGCGGGTCCGTTGGGGAGTCGGATGGTAGCGCAGCGTATCCCTGCGGCCAAGTCGGCCGCCGGTTATCGAGCAGATTCACGGGCGCAGAACGGCCCGTGAATACCGCGCCATCAGGCGTGCTTGAGGCGCTCGGCGAGCTTGGTCGCGAGTTTGGCGGTTAGCCCGTAGATCGACAGCTGCGGATTGGCGCCGATGCTGGTGGGGAACAGCGAGCCGTCATGGATCGACAGATTGCTCAGTTGATGGTGACGACCGAGGCTGTCGGTGACGGCCTGCTGCGGGTCTTCACCCATGGCGCAACCGCCCATGACGTGGGCACTGCCGAGGCGGGTGCGGTACAGCTCCAGGCTGAGGTTGTCGATCAGGCTTTTCGCCTCGGCCAGGGTCTTCACATAGCCGGCGTCGGCGTGCAGCGGCAGCACGGCTTTGGCCCCAGCGGCGAACTGGATCTCGGCCATGGTATGGAAGGCGCGGCGTACGCCGTCCCAGGTGTAGTCGGTCATCTGGTAATCGAGCACCGGGCTGCCGTCGCCGCGCAGTTCCACTGTGCCTTCGGCGCTGTCCGGGTGGAAACCGTCGCGCAGCAGGGCCAGCATCACGTTGGTATTGGGCAGTTGCTCCATGCGCATGGCGTTGTCGATGCCGAAGCGGCCGAGCAGGGTGGCGGTCAGTGCCGGCTGCAGCGGCGGGACTTCGAGCTTGTAGGACAGGCGCCCGGCGGTGCCGTCATCCCATTGGAAATGGTCGGAGTAGATCGACTGCGGCGCGCCGTAGAAAGGGTTGATCACCTGATCGAACAAGGCCGCGGAGAAGTTCACCAAGTGCAGGAAGGTGCGCTTGCCGGTGCGCTGGTGCGGGTCCGGCGCATTCGAGCGCAGGAGAATCCCCGGGGTATTGATGCCGCCACCGGAGAGTACGTAATGATTGGCCTTGACCGTGATCTTGCGGCCATTGGGGGCGACGCTGCGTTCGTCCATGCCGAGGCATTCGATGCCCGTGACCTGGTCACCCTCGATTAGCAGGCGTTCGGCGCGGGCCAGATAGAGCAGCTCGCCGCCTTTATCCAGGGTCGCCGGGATGGTGGTGACCAGCATCGACTGCTTGGCGTTGGTCGGGCAGCCCATGCCGCAGTAGCCGAGGTTCCAGCAGCCGCGCACGTTGCGCGGAATCGTCTGCCACTCGTAGCCGAGCTTGTCGCAGCCGCTGCTGATCACTGCGTTGTTGGCATTCGGCGGCACGACCCAGGGCGCGACGCCCAGGCGCTGTTCCATCTGCTCGAACCAGGGCGCCATTTCCTCGGGGCTGTGGCCTTTTACGCCATGCTCCTTGGCCCAGTGCTCCAGGGTTGGTGCGGGCGTGCGAAAGCTTGAGGTCCAGTTGATCAGCGTAGTACCGCCGACCGCGCGGCCTTGCATGATGGTGATTGCGCCATCCTTGCTCATGCGACCGATGCCTTCCTGATAGAGGCTGGCGTAGGCCTTGTCTTCGAGCATCTTGAAGTCGTCGCTGGTCTTTAGCGGGCCTTCCTCGATCAACAGCACCTTGAAGCCGGCTGCGCTGAGAATTTCGGCGGTGGTACCACCACCCGCGCCGCTGCCGACGATGGCCACGTCGGCTTCCAGGGTCAGATCGCTGTCCAGGCGTGAGCCGTCATAGGTCTTCCAGCCACGGGCCAGGCCTTCTTTGAAACTATCCGGTACAGGCATTTAGGGTGCTCTCAGGCGAATTCTTATTAGAGTTCAGTGGTTCCGCTAATTGACGATCTCGCGAGCTAGAGCCAGGCAAGGCAAAAATGTCCGAGGAGGCGGAATGTACTTTTGTACATGAGCACTCCGAGGCCATTTTTAACGCGGCATGGCCGACGCGCAGCAGATCGTGGTCAAACAGTCGGAGGGCCGGGGTAGCCGCAGTGTGCCCAGGATTCTTCTCGGCTATACCAGCTCATCATCACCAGCTGCAGCAGCGAGGCGTAGCCCATTTTCAGCAGGCCGATGGAGCTGTTCTGCCAGCGGTCGAGAAACGCCTGCACATCGGCGGGCGATGCATTTTCCCAGCTGCCCCAGACGCCGGTCAGCGGGCCGCGGGTGATCGGCATGGCGAGCACGTCGAACAGCTGCACGGTTAGCTTGAGCAGTTCCGGCGAGAGGTGATTAAGGCTGTAGTCCAGATTTTCGATAGTGGCGCTGACGGCAGCAGGCATCTTCTCGGCCGTTACTGCGCCGGCCAGCATCACCGGAATCAAGGCATTTAGAAAGGCCAGATCGGACTCGCGGATTACCGCAAAACCGGCTTTCGGCGTACTCGCCGAACAGCCGCTGAGGCTGGCAGTCAGCCCGGCAGTGGCGAGAAAGGCCGAGCCCATCAAACCTACCTTGAGCAGGTTGCGCCGAGTAAGGGCTGGCGCTTCAAGCATGGTGTTGTGCATTTATTGTTATCACCGAATCAGGCCATTTTGGGTTAGCGAACGAACAGCTTGTACACCAGCTTCTGCAGGGCTTTGCCGTAGGGCGGGTAGATCAGCTTGGCGGCGTTGAAGCGCTGTTTGATAAACACGCCCTTGGCCTTGCTGAAGGTGAGGAAACCTTCATGGCCGTGGTAATGCCCCATGCCGGACGGGCCGACGCCGCCGAATGGCATGTCGTCCTGGGCCACGTGCAGCAGGGTGTCGTTGAGGCACACGCCGCCGGAGTGGGTCTCGTGCAGCACGCGCTGTTGCTCGCCCTTGTCGTAGCCGAAGTAGTACAGCGCCAGCGGCCGGTCGCGCTCGTTGATAAAGGCGAAGGCATCTTCCAGCTTGTCGTAGGGGATGATCGGCAGCAGCGGGCCGAAAATCTCGTCCTGCATCACCTTCATCTCATCCGTCACGTTCAGCAGCACGGCTTGCGGCATGCGCCGGCCCTGAGCTTCGGGGTACAGCGGGACGATGGTCGCGCCCTTGCTCTCGGCGTCCTGCAGGTAGCCATTGAGGCGCTGCTGCTGACGCTCGTTGATGATTGCGGTGTAGTCCGGGTTGTCCTTGAGTTGCGGGTAGAAGCTCTGCACCGCATTGCGGTAAGCCTCGACAAAACCCTCCACGCGGTCTTTCGGCACCAGCACGTAATCCGGTGCGACGCAGGTCTGGCCAGCGTTCATGGTCTTGCCGAAGGCGATGCGCTCGGCAGCGTCGCTCAGCGGTACGGATGCCGAGACGATGGCCGGTGACTTGCCGCCCAGCTCCAGGGTGACCGGGGTCAGGTTCTCGGCCGCGGCGCGCATCACGTGTTTGCCGATGCTGGTGGCGCCGGTGAACAGCAGATGGTCGAACGGCAGTTTGGAGAAGGCCATGCCGACTTCCGCCTCGCCCAGCACCACCGTCACCAGGTCCTCGGGGAACACCTTGGCCAGCAGGTCCTTGATCAGTTGCGAGGTGGCCGGGGTCGACTCGCTCATCTTGATCATCACCCGGTTGCCGGCTGCCAGGGCGCCGACCAGCGGGCCGATGGCGAGAAACAGCGGATAGTTCCACGGCACGATCACCCCAACCACGCCCAGCGGCTGGTAGATGACCTTGGCCGAAGCCGGCATAAACTGCATGCCAACGCTACGCCGTGAAGGCTTCATCCATTTCTTGATGCGCTTGGTCGCGTAGTGAATGCCATGCAGGCTCGGCATCAGCTCGGCGAGCAGGGTCTCGTCGGCGCTGCGGTTGCTGAAATCCTGGGAGATGGCGCTGATCAGCGCCTCACGCTGGTTGCTGAGCAGATCACGCAACACATTGAGCCACTGGATACGCTGCTCGGCCGAAGGCATGGGGTTGGCCTTGAACGCCTGGCGCTGACGGGCAAAGCTGCTCTCCAACTGGCTGAGCTGCTGTTGGCTGCGTTGCAGGCTTTGTTCTAGATAAGCGACGTCGGCGACCATGGTGTTGCTCCTCGGCATTCCAGCAATGCAGTGCGTCAGATGAGCTGAGGCCGCTGCAGAAAAGGTGTGCTGGATTTTTAGAGCAATTGCTCTAATCTGTCAAATAGCATGGTGCTGTCAGCCGACGGACGCAGCCCAACGAAAAGTTAGCGCATGTTTCCGCGGCTTTTTCCGGTAACACTTCTGATGGTTCTGCCTGTACCTTTGCCGGGCTTTTGAGTCGAGATCGAGTCGTTATGTCAGCCCCACTGAAAACCCGCGAACGCATCATTCAGGAGAGCCTGGCGCTGTTTAACGCCCAGGGCGAGCGCAGCGTCACCACCAACCATATCGCCGCGCACCTGGGGATTTCACCGGGCAACCTGTACTACCACTTCCGTAACAAGCAGGCGATCATCGCCGAGCTGTTTGCCCTCTACGAAAGCCAGGTGGATACCTTTCTGCGCCGCCCCGAAGGCCGCGCGCTGACGGTGCAGGACAAGACTTTCTATCTGGAAGCACTGCTCGCCGCCATGTGGCATTACCGCTTTCTGCACCGCGATCTGGAACACCTGCTCGATAGCGACGCCGAGCTGGCCGAGCGCTACAAGCTGTTCTCGCAGCGCTGTCTGCAGCGTGCACAGGAGATTTATCAGGGCTTTGTCGAGGCCGGCATTCTGTTGATGAGCCCGGCGCAGATCGAGGCGTTGACCCTCAACAGCTGGATCATCATGACCTCCTGGGTGCGCTTTCTCTGCACCACCCGCGGCAACCCCGGCGACCTTAGCCAGGAGATGCTGCGTCGTGGCATCTACCAGGTGCTGACGCTGGAAGGCGGCTATATCGCCCCGCAAGCACGCGAGGCCGTGGAGGCGCTGTACGCCAAGCTGCATGTGCCGCTGGAGCAGGTGATCTAGCTAGTACTGAGAACTGCCGGCATTGGGCGTGATGGAATGACACTTTCTTTACATATTTTGTAATCACTCCATCAAGCCTAAAGATATAAATCAATGCCATTGGTTTTTGAGATGCATTATCGTGCGCGCCGCGTCGTAGACGCTCCAATAACGATAATTCACAAAAAGTCTGTGCCAATGCCTACGTCTTCAACGGATGAAGCCCCCCTATTTCGTGCTGAGGCACTTGCTGCCAAGAGTGCGCAGCGTTTCGGTAATGTCCTTATTCACCAACCCTGGGGCTATGGGCTAGCCGCCATTCTGGCGGGTGCGCTGATCCTGCTGGTCGTGGCGTTCGCTTTTTTCGGTACCTACACCCGCAAAGCCACGATCAACGGTCTGCTCATGCCAGAGAGGGGTATGCTGCGTTTGACCGCTCCCGGCCCTGGCATTCTTAGCGATGTGCGGGTTGTCGAGGGGCAGTCGGTCGAGGCTGGGGAGGCGTTGTTCGTTCTTTCTGGCGAGCGGCTTTCCGCAGCAGGGGGAACCCAGAAGCTGATTTCGCAGCAACTGAGCCAGCGTCTGCTTTTGCTGGAGCGCAATCGCTCATTGGCGGATGAGCGTCTGGCTGGGCAGTTGCGCATGTTCGATAGCCGTCTGGCAACCATCGCTAGTGAACTGTCTCAGTTCCGCGAAGAAGTGCGTCTGCTCGAGCGCCGTGGGGAACTGGCCAATACCCATCTGGGGAGGCAACAGGAGCTGGTCGATGCGGGGTTTATCTCTGTCGCTCAACTGCAACAAGCTGAGGCTGAGCTGCTTACCCTACAAGGTCAACAGCAAAGTATTCAGCGTGCCCGTGCCAGCATACAGCGAGAGCGTACTGAGCTGATGGCTCAACGCCAGGATGCCGAGTTGCGCCACCGCAGCGAAATGAGTGAAATCGACAACGGCATTGCTCTGATCAGGCAGGAACAGGCGGAAAGCGATGTGCGTGCTGAGTTGGTCAGTGTCGCCCCCTTTGCTGGAACGCTGACCGGGCTGAGTGTTCAGCCTGGTCAGCAGGTGACGGCAGGTGCATTGCTGGCCAGTTTGATTCCGCAAGGCGTTACCTTGACTGCCCATCTCTATGCCGCACCACGTCAAGCGGGTTTTATTGAGCCAGGACAGCCTGTTCTGATGCGCTACGCAGCCTACCCCTACCAGAAGTTCGGCATGGCCCGTGGTCGGGTGGTCGATGTAGCGAAAAGCCCTTATGCGGCGCAGGAGTTGCCTGCACATATCGCCAGCGCCATTCAGGGTGGTGGGGCACCCAGCGAGCTGTTCTATCGCGTCACGGTCGCGCTCGACTCGCCAAGCATTGATGTCTATGGCCATGCACAGCTACTGCAGGCCGGCATGCTGTTGGAGGCAGATGTCGTCCAGGATAAGCGCAGGCTCTACGAGTGGGCGTTGGAACCGCTGTATTCCGTCACGGGGAAAATGCAGGAGTGAAGGGTTCTCTCCAGGTCAATACATGTGAAGCAGATAACTAGAAGAAAGAATGGAGTGGTGTAAGCATGACGAAGCGAGAACGGGAAGTTCTGCATCTGTTGGCCATGGGGAAAACCAACAAACAAATCGCGCTCGAGCTGAATATCAGTGATTTTACCGTGCGCGATCATGTCTCCTCGCTGCTGCGCAAGCAGGGCGTCACTAGCCGCATGCAGCTGATTGCCATGCAGGCCCAGCAACTTGGGGAGGTATAGCTGCCCCCTACATCTGTCGGGTTCTCGGATATCACATGCGCAACTAGTATGCGCGTCGCTTGGTATAGGCCAGCTCTACTTGATATTTATCCAGTCAGCCGCGGCCAGCTGGATTTCTATAGGTCATATATGTTGAAGACGCGCTATTTAATGCTGGTGTGTGGGCTGCTGTGCTGCGCAGTTACGCCGCTTATGGCGGATAACCAGGCGCTCGAGCGAGTTAGCGAGCTAGAGGGCGTGAGCGAATATCGTCTGGCCAACGGTTTGCGTGCGATTCTGGCGCCTGATGCCAAGAGCACGGCTATTGCCTTCAACATGATTTACCTCACCGGCTCCCTGGCAGACCCGCAAGGCCAAGGTGGTACCGCGCATCTGCTTGAGCACCTGCTATTCAAGGGCACAGCGACGGTGCCGGGAGCGCAGCTGACCGAAGGACTTAGCAAGCGTGGTATCAAGTTCAACGCTACTACCAGTTTTGATCGCACCCGCTATATGGCCTTTCTGGCCGCCGATGCCGACAAGCTGAGCCATCTGTTGGCGCTTGAGGCTGATCGCATGTTCAACGCACGGTTCGATCAAGCGGATTTGCAGGCTGAAATCGAAGTGGTACTGCGTGAGATGGAGCTGGCTCAGGACAATCCGCTTAGCGCGCTGGGGCAGCAGATGTTTGCCGCCGCCACGCCAGGGCAGGGCTTTGGTCGGCACGTGCTGGGTTCACGCGAGGAGCTGAAGAATATCAGCGTGAAACAGTTGCGCGCGTTCTACCGGGATCACTACCGGCCCGATAACGCAGCCATCGTGATTACCGGGAAATTCGATATCAAGTCAACGTTGGCCGCTATCGAGCAGCATTTTGCGCCTCTGGCAATACTGGCTGACACCGCGAAAAAACAGCCACCTGCTGTTCCCGTGCTGGAGAAGCCGGTAACCGCTCAGCTTAAGCGCGGCGACAATGAGTGGTTGGCTCTTGCATATCCGCTGCCAGCTGCCTCTGACCTGGCCAACATTGCGCTGGCAGCACTGCCTGACATGCTGGCTGGCGAACCCCACGGTCGGCTGTATCAAGCGCTGGTTGTGCCAGGGCAGGCGAGCGGCGTGGCAGCCTTGCAGCAGGCTTTTAGCCGGGGTGGTTATATGCTGTTTGCCGTATCGCTAGCGCCAGGGCAGTCGCGCGATCAACTGCAAAAGGCGCTGCTTGAGCAGGTGGAGGGTATTGCGCGTAATCCGCTTGGTCCGCAAGAGCTTCAGCGTTTCCAGGCCAGTGTCCAGCATGCCAGGGCGCAGGTTCTGGCGAATCACGGCGTGCTCTCCGACGTGTTGTCCGAATCGGTTGCGGTAGGCGACTGGCAGCTGCTCTTGCGTCGGCAAGCACAGTTCGCTCAGCTCAGCGCGGCCGATGTGCAGCGTCAAGCGGAGCTGCATTTCGTCGCAAGCCGCCGTGTGGTCGGCCAGTTGCTGGTGGCTGATCAGGCTTCTGCCTCGGCTAACAAGGCCTCCCGCGCTGTGTCAGGCAAGCAACCAGTGGCCATGCAGCGGGCCGCCCAGGAAGAGGCGCCCGCGCAGTCTGTCGATCTGGCTGCCTTCAATCAGCAAATTGTCGAGGTGGAGCGCGGCATTCAGCGCTTTTCTCTGGGCAATGGTTTGAAGGTCGCCCTGCGACCTTTGCCTGGGGGGGCTGCTCCCGTGCAGGGGCGCATGACCCTGCGCTTCGGTGATGAGCAAAGCCTGGCTGGCAAGCGCGCATTGACTGAACTTACAGGCACGGTGCTGCTACGCGGCACCTATAACCGCAGCTATCAGCAGGTGGTGGATCAGGCGAGGCGTATCGGTGCCAGTCTGTCGATCATGCCGGAGGGGGATGTGCTGAATGTGCAGTTCAGCAGCCCGCCCGAGCGTTTGCCGAGTTTGCTTAATCTGTTGGCCGATATCCTCAAGCGTCCGGCGTTCAAGCAGTCCGAGTTTGAATTGGTCAAACGCCATCAGCTGCAGGCTCTGCAACAGCCCATTACCCAGCCGGCTGCGGTGGCGAGTCAGTTGCTCAATCGTCACAACGAGCGGTATCCGGTGGGCGACATCCGCCGGCAAGCCGAGCCGGCGGAGAAGCTGGCCGAGCTAGCGGCGATCAGTCGTGACGACGTGGTGCGCTTTCACCAGGAGTTCTATGGGGCCAACCATGGCGAATTTGCCTTGTCGGGTGACTTCGAGCCGCAGCAAGTACGCGAGCAGCTGCGCGAACTCTTTGGTGAGTGGAACAGCAAGGCCGGCTATGCCCGGCCGAGCCAGCCGTACCAGGACATCCGCGCGGCGCGTATTCACGGCAAGGCCAATGCCGAGCAGACCGGTATCTACGTCGGTCAGTTGCACTATCAGGCCAATAGCAAGAATGCCGATAGCGCCGCCCTGTATATCGCCGAGCACTTGCTGGGGCGTAATCAGATGGTCTCTCGTTTGAGCAAGCGAGTGCGCGAGCAGGAGGGGCTTACCTACAGCATCCAATCCTCAATGAAGATCGCCACCTTCGATGACGCCAGTTGGCTGATGATTCAGGCCAGTTACCCATTGGGCGATGGCCCAAGGCTTGCCGATATAGTCAAAGAAGAGCTGCAAAGGTTGATCGAAAACGGCATTACCGAGCAGGAGCTGCACTATGCCAAACAGGCCATCCTGCATGAGCGGCAGCTGGCTTTTGCCCAGGAGCAGAGCGTTCTTTCATGGCTGCCGCGCCAGCTATATGAGGGCGTCACGATGCAGCATTGGGTGGAGCGTAACAATGCATTTGCTGCAGTAACTGTCGAGCAGGTTAATGCAGTGATGCGGCGCTTTTTTAGTTTGGATAACTTTGTTGAAGTGTTAGCGGAAATTGATGGCAAGGTTAAGTAACAGCGCGGAATCGCCGTATACAGAAATGCGGACTTGGTGGCTTTGGCCTTTTGGTGAGCCACTACATTTGTAGTGGTTACGCTTAGTTTTGAAAAATAGCAAAATTCAGTAATTCAGTAATTCAGTAATTCAGTAATTCAGTAATTCAGTAATTCAGTGGAAAGTGTGTTGGCTTCGGCGGCTGTGATTTAAACTATTCCGAATAGTGAATGGTTTTTTAAGTGTGTGTTTTATGAATTTGCTTTCAAAGTAAATTTATTCGAATAATAGCAGGAGGGTGGGTGCCTTACTTTAGATTTTCACTGGTCTTTGTTGCGATTTATCTAGGTGTGTTGGCTTTTATTACTAGGGAAGCGAACTGGTTGTTGGTTGAGTGGATTGTCTTTGTGGGAGTGCTGATTTTCTTGGGCTCTACTGCTGTGCTAGTATTTTTTTATCGAAATAAGGCTTTAATTGAAAATTACTCAAAAGAACCGAGAATTGGGATTCTTTTGAAAATTCTATTTGGAATACAAAACAGCAAAAAAGGAGGGAAACCTGATGCGTAATTTGTCAATTAATGAGTTGAGTTTGATTGGTGGGGCTGCAGGGCTTGGAGATACCGCAAATGGCGCGGCAGTTGGAGGTGCTATAGGAGGCGCGGCAGGTATCTCTTATGGTATGAGCATCGGTGCATCTGGTAGTGGTGCGCTCGGTCTTGCAGGCCTGGGTGCGGCGGCAGGCGCTGGTCTAGCTGCAGCTGGGGTGGGTGGTTTTGCCATTGGTACATGGCTTAACGAAAATACTCCGATCCAGAGCTGGATTTCGAATGCCCTACCTGATCCGTCAGGTACCAACTATAACTAATAAATTTAGTGGCCTGATATTTCCTGTCAGGCCGCTTAGGTTAATTTCCCAGTGTCTATTCTGTTCAGTTTTCCCAACGATTATTTTGTGGCGGCTTATGAAGAGAAAAAGCCGCTACTACTCAAGGGGGCTATGTCTAAAGGGGACTTCTCTTGGCGCGATGCCAACGAGATATTTACCCGCGCCGATGTTACCTCCAACGATTTCAAGTTGTCGCTTGATGGTGTTCGGTCCAAACACGAATATGTCGAAAGCTATCTGGATATCGGTACTCTACGCCATCGCCTGATCAAGCCGGTGGTCTACGACTACTTGAAAAAGGGTGCCACACTAATCGCCAATAAGCTCGTCAATGAGCCAAAGGTGGATGAATTGGCCAGGCAGATTGCTGAGCTTACCGGGCGGCAGACGGTAACCAGTGCCTATGCTGCCTTTGGCGAGCGGGATTCATTCCGTGCCCATTGGGATACTCGCGATGTATTCGTTATCCAGTTGATTGGTCGTAAACGCTGGATCGTCTATGAGCCATCGTTTGAGTCGCCGCTGTATATGCAGCAGAGCAAGGATGTCGAGCAGCACTACCCTTGTCCGAAAGAGCCCTATATGGACTTTATTCTGGAAGCTGGCGATGTCTTCTATCTGCCGCGTGGCTGGTGGCATAACCCGTTGCCGATTGGTGAGGAGACTTTTCATCTGGCTGTGGGGACGTTCCCGGCCTATACCACTGATTATATGGAGTGGGCATTTCGTCAGTTGCCGAGTTTTGTCGGGGCAAGAAAGTCGCTAAGTGCTTGGGAGGCGGATAAGGAAAATCTTGCAGCCGTGGGCTGGTATATCGATGAGTTTATCAATGACCCTGAAAATTACCGGCGCTTTATGGATGAGTTTATTGGCGCAACCCGTGTCGAGTCGCCCTTGGCTGTCGAACTGTTTGGTAATCCCAAAACGGGAACTATTCCGGACAGTACCCGTATTCGCCTGAGCGCCAATAAGCCACATGGTCTTGCCGATAATTACCTGATCGCCAATGGCACCAAACTGAATCTGGACGAAACTGGTGTGCGGTTGATCCGCTGTATCGCGGAGTCTCCCGCAATCAGTCTGGGCGAGTTGGTCGGCAGGCTGGCCGATATCGATGCGGACAAGCTGCGGGTATTGGTGCATGAGCTGTGCCGGCAGGACGTTCTTGAAGCGCTCCGTCACTGAATACCCAACCCTCGTTTACCTAATCGAATAATCCTCAATGAGAGTAACGCTCCAAGCGGAAAGCCAGGAGTGCGGTTTGGCCTGCCTGGTAATGGTGGCTGCCGCCCACGGTTTGCATCTGGATTTGGCCACTCTGCGCCGGCGCTTTTCCATTTCAATTAAAGGCACCAACCTGGCGCAGTTGATGCGCTATGCGCAGGTATTGGAGTTTTCCTGCAGGCCGTTGCGTCTGGAACTGGATGAGTTGTGCAAGCTGCGCACGCCCTGCATCCTGCACTGGAACCTCAACCACTTTGTGGTGCTGGAAAAGGTACGCGGTGACCGGCTGGTGATTCTCGACCCAGCCACGGGGCGCAAAGTGATCGCGCTGGATGAAGCGTCTCGGCATTTCACAGGTGTGGCATTGGAGCTGACGCCCAATGCGACCTTTCGCCCGGCGCAAGAGAAACCTCGTTTGCGCCTGCGTGATCTGACTGGCAGGGTGCTGGGGCTCAAGCGTGCGCTAGGCAATATTCTTGTGCTGGCTTTGGCGTTGGAGGTGGTGGCGCTGCTATCGCCCCAGGTTACCCAGTGGGTGGTGGACGGTGCGTTGGTGTCGGCGGATCATCACCTGCTTTTGCTGGCGGTGCTTGGCGGCTGCCTGCTGATGTTGATCGACTTTGTGCTGCGTATGGCTCGTGGTTGGATGAACCTGCGGCTGAACCAGCAGCTGGCCTTGCAGTGGTCGGGTAATCTGTTCAGCCATCTGCTGCGCTTGCCGTTTCCCTATTTTGAGAAGCGTCACCTGGGCGATATCACTGCGCGCTTCCAGTCCTTGGGGGCCATTCGAAATGTATTGACCAACGGTGCCATTACCGTGGTGCTGGATGGTCTGGTGACCCTGATCACTCTGGGCATGATGTTGCTCTACAGCAAGGCGTTGACTGGCATTGTGCTGGTTGCTTTGGCGCTTTACGGTCTGTTGCGTTTGGTGTTCTACCAGCCGCTGCGTAATGCCTCGGAGGAACGCATTGTTCTGGCAGCCAAGGAAAACTCTTATTTCCTGGAAACCATCCGCGCGGTATTGCCGCTCAAGCTGTTCAACGCCACGCCCCTGCGTTTAGCGACCTGGCAGAACCTGATGGCCGATGTGCAAAACCGTGACGTGGCCACGCAGAAGATGCTGTTGGTCTTCGCCAGCTTCAATACCCTAATTTTCGGCCTTGAGGGCATGTTGCTGCTGTATGTCGGTGGCATGGCGGTGCTGGAGGGGGCTCTGTCGCTTGGCATGTTGCTGGCCTTTATCGCCTACAAGAGCCAGTTCACTGGCCGCGCAAGCAAATTGATCGACCTGGGCATCGAGATCAGAATGCTTTCGCTACATGCTGAGCGTCTGGCCGATATCGCTTTGGAACCCGTCGAGCCGCAAGGTGGTATGGAGACAGATCTGGAGCGTATTGAGCCGCGTATCGAGTTGAAGGATGTGTCTTTTCGCTATGCCGAGGGTGAACCCTGGATACTGCGTAACCTGTCGTTGAACATTGAGCCGGGCGATGCGGTGGCCATTGTCGGTCGCTCGGGTTGTGGCAAGTCCACCCTATTCAAGTTGATGCTGGGGCTGTTGGAGCCCACGGAAGGGGAGATCCGCGTTGGGGGCATTCCCATCAGGCAGCTTGGACCTGAGGCATTGCGTGGCCTGGTCGGTGCGGTCATGCAGGAGGATCAGCTATTGGCTGGCTCGCTTGCTGAAAACATTGCCTGTTTCGACCCTCAGGCGTGTCAGGAGCGAGTAGAGGATGCCGCACGCAAGGCGCATATCCATAAAGCTATCGGGCGTATGCCTATGGGATATCAGACCTTGGTCGCGGAAATGGGTAGCGGTCTTTCCGGTGGCCAGAGGCAACGTGTGTTGCTGGCACGTGCGCTGTACAAGCAGCCGAAGATCCTGGCGCTTGATGAGGCCACCAGCAATCTTGATCTGCACAGCGAGCAGCATGTGGTCGGTGCCATGCATCACCTTCCCATGACCCGTATCACTATTGCCCATCGACGAGAAACCATCGCCTTTGCCAAGCGCCTGATCTGCCTGGACAAGGGTTCAATAGTCGAGGACGTGCGCCTTGATCAGCAGCAGGCAAGTGCCTGATGTCGAGCATAAAGCGGTTGCGATGGTTGGGAGGGGCTGTGTTGTGTTGTGCTTTTGGCATGCGGTTACAGGCTGCCGATTTGATGCAGGCTTACCGCGAGGCTTTAGAGCATGATGCGCAATTTGCTGCAGCCCAGGCGCAGTACCAGGCCGGTATTGAACAGCATATACAGCGTCGCGCAGGGCTTTTGCCGCAGTTGTCGGTGGATGCGCAGAACACGTGGAATCAGACTCAATATGAAGTCGCGAGCGGGGATGTTGAGTACCGACAGCAGAACCGCACGTATAGCATCCAGCTCGTTCAGCCACTTTTTCGCTGGCAAAACTGGGTGCAGTACCAGCAGGGCCGGCAGCTGACAGCACTGGCCGCCAGCCGGCAAAGCATCGCCTATCAGGAGTTGGTATTACGGGTTGCCGAGGCCTACTTCAACGTACTGAATGCTGAGGATGTATTGAGCGCTGTTATGCAGTTGCGCACCGCCGATGCAGAACAACTTGCCAGTGCGCGTAAGAACTTCGAGATTGGCAATGTCAGCATCGCTGATGTGCATGAGGCTCAGGCGAGTTTTGACAGAGTGCAGGCGCAAACCATCAAGGCCCAAAGTGACCTGGAGCTGGCTAGGTATGCCCTGGCCCGTGTAATGGGGCGACAACCTGAGTATTTGCTGAGGCTGCGTCCCGGAATTGCTCTTGAGGTACCGCAGCCTAATAGGGTTGAGGATTGGGTTGAGGCTGCTACACAGCGTAATTTCAGCGTACAAGCTCAGGAGCTTTCGCTGTATATCGCCGGTAATGAAGTGCGTAATCGCCAAGCCGAACATCTGCCGACGCTTGATTTGGTGGCGAGCCAGAATATGCACGAGCGCCCCAACTTGGGAACCGAGCGGAGTGAATCATCCAGTGTGGGATTGCGCTTGAGCATGCCGTTATATAGCGGTGGGCGCACCAGCTCGTATGCTCGTGAGGCCCAGTCGCTAAAGATTCAGGCCGAAGCTGAATTGGAAGACTCCAGGCGTGCTGCTGCGTTGGCTGCCCGCGAGGCCTGGTTAGGTGTTGTTGGTGGTATTGCGCAGATTCAGGCATTGGAGGCAGCTATGCGCTCGGCGCAGTCTGCTGTTGATTCCAATCGCCTTGGCTACAAGGTCGGTGTGCGCATTAGCATTGATGTTCTAGAGGTGCAGAGTCAGCTCAGTGATACCCAGCAGCAGCTATCCCGAGCGCGTTACGACACGATGCTGTCCTTATTGCGCCTGAAGGCTGCGGCTGGCTCGTTAGGTGAGGCGGATATACGTGACGTGAACGCACTGCTGAGCGAGTGAGCTGTTCAGTCTCCTGCGCCGGGCATATGGCTGAATTGCTGTTCCAGCCACTGCGGAATACGCCGCTCTAGGTAATAACCCGGTTTGCTCAGGCTGCCTTCGACAAAGCCGACATGGCCGCCGTGGGCGTGCAGTTCGAAGTCGATGCTGGGTGATAGCTCGCTGGCTTCGGGCAGGCTGTGGGGAAACACGAAGGGGTCGTCGGCGGCCTGGATAATCAGCGTCGGCGTCTCGATCTGGCCGAGGAAGTAGCGGCTGGAGGCGCGGCGGTAGTAGTCCTCGGCATCGGCATAGCCATGCAGCGGCGCGGTGATGCGCCCGTCGAAATCCCAGAAGGTACGCATATTGTCCAGCGGGCCGAGTTTCTCCAGGGTGGACAGGCGGTCGGCCATGCCCTGGTGAGCAAACAAGCGCTGTTTGTCCTTCACGTAGGCCACCATCTCGCGCATAAAGTGGCTCTGGTAGACCCTGGAAAAGCCCATGCCGATGCGGTCGGCGCACTGATCCAGACGAAACGGCACCGACACCGCCGCAGCGCCCTGCAACTGACTCTCTGCGCCGCTTTCCCCCAGGTACTTGAGCAGCACATTGCCGCCCAGGGAATAACCCACGGCATACAGCGGCGCCATCGGTCGCTGAGCGCGCAGGTGGCGCACGGTTTCCGCTAGGTCCTCGCTGGCGCCGGAGTGATACCCCCTTGCCAGCAGGTTCGGCTCGCCCGAGCAGCCGCGCCAGTTCAGCGCCACGCTGGCCCAGCTCTGGGCCGCCAATTTTTGCTGCAAACCCAGCACATACAGCGAGCTGGATGAGCCTGTCAGGCCGTGTAGCACCAGAACCAGTGGTGCATCGGCCTGATGCGGGCCGTGCCAGTCCAGATCAAGAAAGTCGCCATCCTCCAGCCACAGCCGTTCGCGCGCGCGCTCAAGCTTCGCCGGTTGGCGACACATCGGGTTCCACAGAGTTTGCAGATGGGGGCCGGGTAGCCACCAGGCGGGTTGAAATTTTGCGGGCATAGGCCGTATCTGCAAGTTAAGAGTTATGGCCCAGGCCAATATCCGCGGATTGTGCTCGCCCCTTCAGGTTCGCCGCAATGCTGGCATCTTCAGCGGCGGCGCTTGCGCATTATGCGCCAGGCACACCAGGCCAAAACGAGTAGAGCTACGATGCGTTGGTTGGTCAGCCCGATGACGATGCCGGCATTGGGGTTGTGCGGTATTGCGCGATTCAGGCTGAGCGCAATTTCTTGCTGGCTGAACAGTACTGGAAGCGCCAGCGCGATCAGCAGTAGGTAGGGCAGGTGGGTGTAGGTAAAGTCTTTCATCCACGCTGCCAAAGTGCGTAATACACCTGCCCCGCCTTCTGTTCGCGGTGCAGGCGCCAGTTGCCGGGCATGCCGAGGCTGGAGGGCGGGTTTTCGCTTTCGGTGTAGATCCAGGAGTCGGCCGCCAGCCAGCCGTTCTGCTCGAGCAGGGTGCAGGCCGGCAGCAGCAGGTTCTGGTTGAACGGCGGGTCGAGAAACACCAGATCGAACGGCGTGGCGGCCGGGTTTTGCAGAAAGAGCAGGGCGTCGGTCTGCTGCAGCTGGCCGTTGTCGCAGTTCAGCGTTTGCAGGTGGCCGCGCAGGCTGGCGATGGCGGCTGGATTGAGGTCCAGGGCCAGGGCGCTGCCGGCGCCGCGTGACAGCGCTTCGAGAAACAGCGCGCCGCTGCCAGCGAACAGGTCGAGCACCTTGGCGCCCTCGACATAGGGCGCCAGCCAGTTGAACAGGGTCTCGCGCACGCGGTTCGGCGTCGGCCGCAGGCCAGCGGCCATGGGGAAGTTGAACTGGCGCGAGCGCCATTGCCCGCCGATGATCCGCAGTTGGCCATCGCCGCTATGGGCGGGGTTGGCTTTCGGCGGCTTAGGTCGCTTGCTCATCAGTGCTCCGGGACGCCAGTGGGTTGCGCGGCTGGGTTGTCGGTGGGTGGCGGCAGTTCTTTCTGCGCCACGCTCGGGCCGGCGGTGACGATCACCAGGGCGTCGGGGTTTAGGTGCTTGGCCATGGCGGCCTTGACCTGCTCGACACTCAGCGCGTCGACGTCGCGCATAAAGTCTTCCAGATAGCTCAGCGGCAGGTCATAGAAACCCATGGAGCCCAGCTGGCCGACGATCGCGGCGTTGCTCGCGGTGGACAGCGGGAAGCTGCCGGCCAGCTCGCGCTTGGCGTTGTTCAGCTCATCAGTGGTCGGGCCGTTGGCGATGAAGTCGGCGAGCATGCTTTTGACCAGTTGCAGGGTGCCGTCGCTGAGTTCGGCGCGGGTCTGCAGGTTGATCATAAAGGGGCCGCGCGCCTGCATGGCGCTAAAGCCGGAGTAGACGCCATAGGTCAGACCGCGCTTCTCGCGCACTTCGGTCATCAGGCGGGTGCCGAAGCCACCGCCGCCGAATACCTGGTTGCCCAGGTAGAGCGCGGCGTAGTCCGGGTCGCGGCGGTCGATGCCGAGCTGGGCAATCATCAGGTGGGTCTGGTTCGAAGGGAACTCGATATGTTGCAGGCCTGGCTTGGGCTCTTCCGGCTGGGCGATACGCGGCAGCGCCGGGCCTTGCGGCAGGGCGGCGGACACCTGGCTGGCCAGGGCTTCGGCGTCGCTGCGCGAGAGGTCGCCGACCAGCGCAATAATCGCGTTATTGGCGGTGTAGGCCTTGGCGTGGAAGGCCTGCAGCTGCTCACGGCTGATGCTCGGGATCGACTCGGCGTTGCCGTCGCTTGGGTGTGCGTAGGGATGCGTGCCGTACAGGCGCTCGAACAGCGCCAGGCTGGCCAGCTTGCCGGGGTTCTGCTTCTGGTATTCAAAGCCGGCCAGCAGCTGGTTCTTGATCCGCGCCAGGGCGTCGTCCGGGAAGGTAGGCTGGCCGAGCACCTGATTGAACAGCTGCATGGCCGGCTCGCGTTTGTCCGCAGTGCTGAGGCTGCGCAGGCTGGCGATGGCCATGTCGCGGAACGCGCCGTTACCGAAGTTGGCGCCGAGGTTTTCGAAGCCGGCGGCAATCGCGCCGACATCCTTGCCCGGTACGCCTTCATTGAGCATGGCGTTGGTCAGCATGGCCAGGCCGGCGGTGCCGTCGTCATGGCTGCTGCCGGCGGCAAAGGTCAGTTGCAGATCGAACATCGGCAGCTCGCGGGCTTCGACGAACAGTACCTTGGCGCCTTCGGCGGTTTGCCAGGTCTGGATATTCAGATCGCGGCGGCTGGGTGGCTGATCGCCAAGGGCGGCCAGGGATTCGATTTGGGTTGATTCGGCGGCCGCAGCCAGGGTTTGGCTGCTATCCGGGCGGTTGATCACCAGGGCCAGCAGCGCCAGCAATATCAGTAGCGCCAGGCCGAGCAGGCCGTAGCGCAGGCCATTGCGCTCACTCATTGCGCTTCTCCTCAGGCAGAACATGGGCGACGCTCAGGCGGTCGCGGGTAAAGAAGGTGCTGGCGGCCTGCTGGATATCGGCCGGGGTCACGGCTTCCAGTTCGGCCAGTTCCTGATCAATCAGCTTCCACGACAGGCCGACGGTTTCCAGTTGGCCGATGGCGGTGGCCTGGCTAGTGATCGAGTCACGCTCGTAGACCAAGCCGGCGATTACTTGCGCACGCACGCGGGCCAGTTCTTCAGCGCTTGGCGGGGTGTTTTTCAAGTCTTCCAGCTCACGCCACAGGCCGGCTTCGACCTGCTCCAGGGTTTTGCCGGTCTGCACGTTGGGCGTAGCGGAAAGAATGAACAGGCTGTCGCCACGGGAGAAGCCGTCGTACCAGGCAGAGGCGCCGGATACCAGCTCCTCGCCGCGCTCCAGGCGGGTCGGCAGGCGGGCGCTGTAGCCGCCATCGAGCAGGGCGGCGGCCAGGCGCAGGGCGTGCACCTGGCGCGGCTGTTCGGCGGTGGCCAGGCCAGGCACGTTAAAGCCCATCATCAGGCTCGGCAGCTGGGTTTTCAGGTGCAGGGTGAGGCGTCGCTCGCCCGGTGCGGCCAGCTCACGCGGCGCTTTCGCCGTTGGCACCGTGCGCTTGGGGATGGCGCCGAAATAGCGCTCGGCGAGGATCTTCACCTCGGCGACGCTGACGTCACCGACCACCACCAGGGTGGCGTTATTCGGCGCGTACCAGGCTTCATACCAGGCGCGCAGCTCCTCGACGGTCATGCGCTCGAGGTCGGCCATCCAGCCGATGGTCGGCGTGTGGTAACCGCTGGCGGGGTAGGCCATGGCCTTGAAGCGCTCGTAGGCCAGGCTCGACGGTTTGTCGTCGGTGCGCAGGCGGCGCTCCTCCTTGATCACTTCGATTTCCTTGGCGAATTCATCGGCCGGCAACTTAAGGCTGGCCAGACGGTCGGCTTCCAGCTCCAGGGCGATGGCCAGGCGGTCGCGGGCCAGCACCTGGTAGTAGGCGGTGTAATCGTCACTGGTGAAGGCGTTTTCCTCGGCGCCCAGTTCACGCAGGATGCGCGAGGCTTCACCGGGGCCGAGCTTGCGGCTGCCCTTGAACATCATGTGTTCGAGGGCGTGGGACAGGCCGGTTTGGCCGGGCGTCTCGTAGCTGGAGCCAACCTTGTACCAGAGCTGGCTGACCACCACCGGCGCGCGATGGTCTTCGCGCACGATGACCTTGAGGCCGTTGTCTAGGCTGAATTCGTGGGTGGGTTGCGGCTCGGCGGCCAGGGCCAGCAGCGGGCAGGAGAGTACGCCGAAGCAGAGGGCGGCGACACGATGGGCAAGCGTTGGCATGGGAGTCTGTTCACCGTAAATGGCAGGTTGCCGGGGCGCGGAGGGCGACTCGGCACGCTGTGAAGCGCAGGTATAAGGTGTTGGGCAAAACCTGCGGCAGAGTATCGCGTGTTGCGGCAGTCAAACCACAGCAGCTGTTTTGCCGCGCGCCAGGCTGAGGCGGATTCTAACGGCAAGCGGCGTGCAACAGAACCGTGAGACCTTGCCGCTGTGGGCCGGTTCCACCTGCGTCGCCGATAATGCTCAGGCCTCGGTGGCGCAATTGAGGCCCAGCCCACGGGCGTCGAGAAACGCCGCCAGGTAATCGATAAAGGCCTGCACCTTGCGCGTGGCGCGCCGATGGCTGGGGTATACGGCGAGGATCAACGGGCCGAAGGCATCCGGGTCGAAGTCGTATTCGCTCATCACCTGCACCAGTTGGCCGCTGTCCAGATAGGGCTGCACGCTCCAGGTCGGGCAGCCATACAGGCCGGCGCCGCTCAGGGTATTGGCCAGCAGCAGGTCGTAGTTGTCGCTTTCCAGGCGGGCATTAGGCACCGGGACGCGCAGGCGCACGCCGTTTTGCGCCAGCCACCAGAAATGCTGGTCCAGCGCTGGGTGGCGGTAGAGCAGCCACTGGTGCTGGGCGAAGTGTTCCGGGCGCACCGGCGTCGGGTTGGCGGCTAGGTAGATCGGGCTGGCGCACAGCACGATGCGGTTATGCCCCAGGGGCTTGGCGATCAGCCCCGGCAGGTCACTGCGGCCCTCGCGCAGGGCCAGGTCATAGCCGCCTTCGACCAGATCGACAAAGGCGTCGCATAAATCCACCCGCAGGCGGATCTGCGGATTGGCGGCGAGAAAACCACCACACGCCTCATCGAGAAAGGCCCGGCCAAAGGCCAGCGGCGCGGTCAGGCGCAGGTTGCCGTGCAGGCCGTGCTTGAGCTGACCGATCTCCTCACCTGCATCGTGCAGGCGTTGCAGCACCTGGCGCGCGGTATCCAGATAGAGCCGCCCGGCTTCGGTCAGCGCAGTGCGGCGGGTGCTGCGCTCGAACAGCTGCGCGCCCAGCTCGGCTTCCAGATGGCTGACCGCTTTGGTCAAGGCTGAGGGCGTTTTGCCCAGCTGCTCGGCCGCACGGCTAAAGCTGCCGTGCTCGGCGGTGGCGACAAACATGCTCAGGGCGCTGAGCTTGTCCATAGAGTTTTTCCTGTTTGGCAAAAGCGTTTTGCTTAGCGCTGCGGTTCTGCACCGCTGCGCCAGGCGCTAGTCTCGCGGCGAAACCAATAAGAACAAGAGGCTAAGGCAATGCAACGATTTATTCCAAGCCTGTTGGCCGTCGCCATGGCTTTTTCCTCGATGGAAGCCATGGCTGCTGCCGACCTGCTGCTATTTAACGGCAAGGTGTACACCGCTGAACCCGGCCAGCCTCTGGCGCAAGCGGTCGCGGTGGCCGATGGCAAGATCCTCAAGGTGGGCAGCAATGCCGAGATCAAGGCCCTGGCCGATGCCGATACACAGCTGATCGACCTGGCCGGCAAGGTGCTGATGCCGGGCATGATCGACACCCACAGCCACCCGGTGGTAGCCGCCTACGACAGCATGGGCTCCAACCTGTATGACGAAGTGAAGCCGCTGGCCGAACTGGAGCAGTGGATCATTGCCCAGGATCAGGCAGGCGTGGCGCGGGTGGGCGATATCATCGTCATCTCCGGCGCTAGTTCGGGCTATTGGGAGCAGAGCGCGGGGCTGGGCAATATCTTCAACCAGGGCCGCTGGGCCGAGCAGCCGGTGGTGCTGAATGGCATCGACGGCCATACCGGCTGGGCCAACAACGCCATGCTGGGGCGGGTGAAAATCGACGCCGCGCTGGTGAAGAGCCTGTCGGAGAAGGAGCGCAACTACATCGGCCACGCCGCCGACTTCACCCCCAGCGGCTACCTGGCGGAAAACGGCTGGGATCGCGTGCGCAGCCAACTGCCTGCGCCCACCGAGGCGGTGATGCTGAATGCCGCGCGTGAGGCGGTGAAGGTCAACAACCAGGTCGGCGTTACCGCCTGGATGGACGCGGCGGCCAATGCCGGCAGCGGCGATTCGCTGTTCGAGCTGCGCCCCACCGAGCAGGATGTCGGCGTACTGCCGCTATACCGCAAGTTGGCCGAGAGCGGCGAGCTGAGCGCCCACGTCGCCGCATTGCTGATCACTCATCCGCAAAGCCAGCCGGCCGACCTCGAAGTGTTGGGCAAGGTTATGCAGCAATTCCAGGGCGTGCCGAATCTGACGTTCCCAGGGATCAAGATCTTTGCCGACGGCGTGATGGAGTTCCCCGGGCAGACCGCTGCGGTGATCGACCCGTTCAAGAACAGCCTCAAGCGCGGCGAGTTGCTGATCGACCCGAAGAGCTTCGGCAAATTGGCAGTGGCGGCGGAGCAGCGCGGCTGGATCATGCATGTGCATGCGGTCGGCGACCGCGCGGTGCGTGAAGCGCTGAACGGCTTCGAGTACGCCCGCTCGCTCAACCCGGCGGTTGTGCCGCACAGCATCAGCCACCTGCAGCTGGTCAACCCGAAGGAGTTTGCGCGCTTCAAGCAGCTCGGCGTGATCGCCTCGATGCAACTGCTCTGGGCCACCGCCGAGACCTACACCGAGGAGCTGGTCAAACCCTACGTCAGCGCCGCCGCCTATCAGTACCAGTATCCGGCACGTTCGCTGCACCAGGCCGGCGCGACCATCGCCGGGGCTAGCGATTGGCCGGTATCCAGCCCCAATCCGTGGAATGCCATCGCCCAAGCCAGCACCCGTAAGGGCCCGATGGGCGTGCTGAATGCCAAGGAAAGCATCGACCGTGAAAGCATGTTCCAGGCCTACACCCTGAATGCCGCCAAGGCCCTGCGCCTGGACAGCCAGATCGGCTCCCTGGCACCCGGCAAGCAGGCTGACCTGATCGTCCTCGACCGCGATGTGTTCAAGGTCAGCGATGAAGAGCTGTTCGACACCCAGGTGCTGCGCACCTTCTTCGCCGGCAAGCAGGTTTACGCCCCGGCCTCCTGACCCCGACTCCGCCCGCTCCGCCGTATCGGCACTGCTCCCCGCATGGGGCGGGGCGGGCGGAGCCTTGCCCAGCAGTCACAACAGACCCATAACAATAAGGAATAGCCAATGCGCGCATTACCCATCCTCACCCTCGCCAGCCTGACGCTGCTGCCCCTCTGCAGCCAGGCAGTGGAGCTGAACGATCAGTTTTCCCTGATCGTTACCCCGGCTGTCGTCAGCGACTACCGCTCCGACGGCGTCTCGCAAACCCTCGGCGACCCGGCCGCACAGCTCGACGTGATGCTCAGCCATGTCAGCGGTGCTTACCTCGGTGCCTGGACCAGCCATGTCAACTTTGGCTACGACTGGGAAAATGACGACAATTACGGCACCCGCCAGGAAGTTGACTACTACGCCGGCTACTACTGGCAGATCAACGACAACATCAGCCTGGACACGATGTACAGCAAGTACACCTACCCAGGCGAAAGCCAGTTCAACAGCAGCGACATCATCGTCACCCTCGAGGCCTACGGCGCCTATATCGGTGGTAAGTATTCGGTCGATACTGACGAAGACAAGCTCAACTCATATATCGGCTACCGCACCCTGCTGCCGTTGGACGTAGCCCTGGATGCCCGCTACGGCAACGTCGACTACAAGGACGACGTGCTCTGGAACGAAGACTTCAGCAAATCGCGGCAGAGCTATGACTACTGGCAGGTCGACCTGACTCGCGACCTGATTGGCGTGACCTGGGGCCTGAGCTATATCGACACCGACCAGTCGAAAGCCGAGTGCTTGAACTTCAACGGCTACGACGACCTGTGCGGGCCGACCCTGGTCGCCAGCGCCAGCAAGACCTTCTAAGCACTGGGGCCAGCTGCCGGACGGGCCCGCTTGGTCTTAGCGTCGGCGGGCGCGGAGGTGCTAGGATACGCATCCGTTTTCCTGGCGGCCTTGCCGGCCCTGGCATCTGGATCGTACTGCGCACTCTCTTCAGCTTTGTTCAGCTGCGCGGCGAAGGTCTGGGTGCGCCCGCTGGCGAGTCGCACCTTTCGAGATAGCCGTCCTCCATGTTTGGTTCCAACGACGACAAGAAGACCCCCGCACCGGTAACGCCAGCCGCTGCCGAGAAACCTGCAGAGAAGAAAGACCTGTTCGGCTGGTTGCGCAAAAAGCCGCAAGCGCCGACTAGCCCTGAGCCGCAACAGACTTCTGTCAGCGAGCAGCCTGTTGCTCCGACTGCTCCGACTGCTCCGACTGCTCCGACTGCTCCGACTGTCGCCGAGCCCGCACCTGCGCCCGTTGCGCCGGTAAGCGAAGTCGCTGCGCCAGTCGTAGAGCCGGTTATTACCGCTGAGGTCGCTGTCGAACCGCAGGCTGCGCCAGTTGTTCCGGTTGAGCAGACTGTTGCTGTCGCTCCCGCGCTGCCTGAAACCAGCGCAGCCAACCAGCTGCCACGGCCGTCGCGTTTCCGTATTAATGTCGGCAGCGAAGTGCTGCATGCCCATATTGAACAGCCTGCGGTGGTTGAGCCGGTCGTCGAGCCAGCCGTGGCCGAGCCTGCAGTCGTACAACCCGTCGCTGCCCCGGTTAAAAGCGCCGAGGAAACCCGCGCCGGTTTTCTCGAGCGCCTCAAGCAAGGCCTGTCCAAGACCAGCGCCAGCCTTGGTGAGGGCATGGCCAGCCTGTTTCTCGGCAAGAAGGCCATCGACGACGATCTGCTGGAAGACCTGGAAACCCGTCTGCTGACTGCTGACGTTGGCGTAGAGGCCACCACGGCGATCATCGGTAACCTGACCAGGCGGGTGGCGCGCAAGGAGCTGGCCGACAGTGGCGCGTTGTACAAGGCGCTGCAGGATGAGCTGGTGGCGCTGCTCAAGCCGGTCGAGCAGCCGCTGAAAGTCGACAGCAGCAAGCAGCCCTACGTGATTCTGGTAGTCGGCGTAAACGGTGCAGGCAAGACCACCACCATCGGCAAGCTGGCGAAAAAACTGCAGCAGGATGGTAAGAAAGTCATGCTCGCCGCCGGTGACACCTTCCGCGCCGCCGCTGTTGAGCAGTTGCAGGTGTGGGGCGAGCGCAACCAGATTGCGGTCATCGCCCAGCACACCGGCGCCGATTCGGCCTCGGTGATCTTCGATGCGGTGCAGGCCGCCAAGGCGCGCGGTATGGACGTGCTGATCGCCGACACCGCCGGGCGTCTGCACACTAAAGACAACCTAATGGAAGAGTTGAAGAAGGTCCGTCGGGTGATTGGCAAGCTGGATGACACCGCGCCGCACGAAGTGCTGCTGGTGCTGGATGCCGGCACCGGGCAGAACGCCATCAACCAGGCCAAGCAATTCAACCAGACGGTGAATCTCACCGGTCTGGCGCTGACCAAGCTGGACGGCACTGCCAAGGGCGGGGTTATCTTCGCCTTGGCCAAGCAGTTCGCCCTGCCGATTCGCTATATCGGCGTGGGTGAGGGCATCGACGACCTGCGTACGTTCGAGGCCGAGGCGTTTGTTCAGGCGCTGTTCGCGGAGAAATAGGATGATCAAATTCGAGCAGGTCGGTAAACGCTATGCCAACGGGCATATCGGGCTGCATGAGCTGAGCTTCCGCGTGCGCCGCGGCGAGTTTTTGTTCGTCACCGGGCATTCCGGGGCCGGCAAGAGCACGCTGTTACGCCTGCTGCTGGCGATGGAGCGGCCGACCAGCGGCAAGCTGTTGCTGGCCGGGCAGGACCTGTCGCAGATCACCAATGCACAGATTCCCTACTTGCGCCGGCAGATCGGCGTGGTATTCCAGAACCATCAGCTGCTGTTCGACCGCAGCGTGTTCGACAATGTGGCGCTGCCGCTGCAGATTCTCGGCCTGTCCAAGGATGAGATCGGCACCCGCGTGCGCACCGCGCTGGAGCGCGTGTCCCTGGCCGACAAGGCCGAGCAGTCCCCTGGCGACCTGTCTACCGGTCAGCAGCAGCGCGTCGGCATTGCCCGCGCCGTCGTGCATCGCCCGGCGCTGCTATTGGCGGATGAGCCCACCGGTAACCTCGACCCGCGCCTGGCGGCCGAGATCATGGGCGTGTTTGAAGACATCAACCGTCTGGGCACCACCGTGCTGATCGCCAGCCACGACCTGGCCCTGATCGCGCGCATGCGCCACCGCATGCTGACCCTGCAGCGTGGCCGCCTGATCGGCGACGGGGAGGCCGCATGAGCGCTACCCGCATGCCGCCTCCGCAGCCCGCGCAACGCGTCGGTGCCGCGCCGAAGAAATCCGAATCGCCGACGCCGGGCGATGATGGCCCGAGTTTTACTCACCAGCTGCATGCCTGGCTGGAGAATCACCGTGCCAGCCTGGTCGACAGCCTGCGCCGCCTGGGTAAACAGCCGATTGGCAGCTTCTTTACCTGCCTGGTGATGGCCGTGGCCCTCAGTCTGCCCATGGGCCTGGCGCTGCTGCTGGATAACGTCGAGCGCCTGGGTGTGTCCTGGCAGCGCGCGGCGCAGATTTCCCTGTTTTTGCAGATCGACGCCACGGATGCTCAGGGCCAGGCGCTGCGTGAGCAGATCGCCGAGATGGACGATGTGGAAGAGGCTGAGTGGATCAGCCGCGAACAGGCCTTGGCCGAGTTCCAGCAGCAGTCCGGCCTCGGCGAAGCGCTTAAGGAGCTACCGGATAACCCGTTGCCTGGGGTGATCGTGGTGACGCCGCAGCAGGTCGATAAAGTTGCTTTGGAGGCCCTAAGGTTGCGCCTGGCCGAGTTGCCACGGGTGCAGCAGGCGCAGCTTGATCTGCTCTGGGTCGAGCGCCTGAGCGCCATGCTCAAGCTGGGTGAGCGCTTCGTCTTCGGCCTGACCCTACTGCTGGTGATGGCGTTGCTGTTGGTGATCGGCAATACCATTCGTCTGCATATCGAGAACCGCCGCACCGAGATCGAGGTGATCAAGCTGGTCGGCGGCACCGACAGCTACGTGCGCCGGCCCTTCCTCTATATGGGCACGCTGTACGGTTTGGGCGCCGGCCTGCTGGCTTGGCTGCTGTTGGCTTATGGCCTGGGTTGGCTGAATGACGCCGTGGTGCGCCTGGCCGGTTTGTATGGCAGCGACTTCGCCCTGGCGGGTGTGCCGATAGCCGATGGTCTATCCCTGCTGCTCGGCGCGGTTCTGTTGGGCTATATTGGCGCCTGGCTGGCGGTCGCACGGCACTTGAGCGAACTGGCCCCTAGGTAGTAAGTTATTGTTTTGCTTGATATTGACTATGTGTAAGGGAACTTGTACCGCGGTATAAAGTCCCATGGGGCAGTGCTAGACTGCTCCACGATTCGTAAGTCGGAGGATTCAAATGTCCACTTCTTTGCAACCTGTTCATGCTCTGGTTCCGGGTGCCAACCTGGAGGCATACGTGCATGCGGTAAACGGCATCCCGCTGTTGACCCCCGAGCAGGAGCGTGAACTGGCGGAAAGTCTCTTCTACAAACAAGACCTCGAAGCCGCCCGGCAAATGGTGCTGGCTCACCTGCGTTTTGTTGTGCATATCGCCCGCAGCTACTCCGGTTATGGCCTGGCCCAGGCTGACCTGATTCAGGAAGGCAACGTCGGCCTGATGAAAGCGGTCAAACGCTTCAACCCGGAAATGGGTGTGCGCCTGGTGTCGTTCGCCGTGCACTGGATTCGCGCCGAAATCCACGAGTTCATCCTGAAAAACTGGCGCATCGTCAAAGTCGCCACCACCAAGGCGCAGCGCAAGCTGTTCTTCAACCTGCGCAGCCAGAAGAAGCGTCTGGCCTGGCTGAATAACGACGAAGTGCATGCCGTAGCCGCAAGCCTTGGCGTTGAGCCGCGTGAAGTGCGCGAGATGGAAAGCCGTTTGACCGGCCATGACATGGCCTTCGATCCCGCTGCCGAGGCGGACGACGAAAGCGCCTTCCAGTCGCCGGCGCATTACCTGGAAGACCACCGCTACGACCCGGCACGTCAGCTGGAAGATTCCGACTGGAGCGACAGCTCCACCGCCAATCTGCACGAAGCGCTGGAAGGTCTGGACGAGCGCAGCCGTGACATTCTTTACCAGCGCTGGTTGGCCGAAGAAAAAGCCACGCTGCATGACCTGGCCGCCAAGTACAACGTGTCGGCCGAGCGCATCCGTCAGCTGGAAAAGAACGCGATGAACAAGCTCAAGGGCTCAATCGCCGCCTAATCGCGCTACTGTCAGAAGCCGCACCCAGGTGCGGCTTTTTTCTGCCTAAGGAAAAGCCCGTGAAATTACCGCCCATACGCCCGCAGCACTGGCTGATCTTTGCCGTGGTCGCCGCCTTGTTCTTTGCCTGGGGGGCGTGGTTGATGCGCCCGCAGCCGGCTGCGCAGCCTCTGCCCTGGCTGGCGCAATGGCAAACCAAAGTGCTCACGCCTCTGGCCGATGATCGCTTGAGTCTGGTGCATCTGCATGACGCTCTGGATGGCGAGCTATGGCTGCAGCCCAATCTGGAGGGCGCACGCCTGCTGTATCGCGGCGACTTGCAGGATGCTGATGGCAATTGGTCGTTGGAGGCGGAAGTCGGTCTGGATAAGGCCGAGCGCGAGAGCCTGCTGGCCGCCGCTGGGCTAAAGCCGACGGACAAGGAGCAGCCGCTGGGCAGCCAGTTGCTGGTGCCATTGGCCAATCGCCCGATTATTGCGCTGACCCTGTTACCTCCTGCTCCGCTGGACGCTGCGCGGCTGGCTGTGAGTATCGGTCAACCGCGTCTGACCCTGGAGCTGGCCGAAGGGCAGGCTTGGGTCTATCCCGAGCTGGGCATGACCGCACACCTGCAGGACGACGAGCTGTACTTCCTCTATGCCGTGCCGCGGCACCTGCTTAAACAGCGCTGAGCTAGACGCCCTTTAACCAGCTCGGCCACCACTCGGGGCGGCTGGGTTGCAGGCGGTTGAGGTAATGGCTGCCGCCCAGTTGCCACATCTGCTGGCGAATCCAGCTGGCCCGACGGCTGATGTGCGCACCCGGGCGGCTGGCGCTCCACTCGCGCGGGTTGGGCAGCACGGCGGCCAGCAGGCTGCTCTGCTGGCGCGACAGGTAGGGCGCGCCGACCTTGAAGTGATGCTGCGCTGCCGCCTCGGCGCCGAACACGCCATCGCCCCATTCGACGCTGTTGAGGTACACCTCAAGAATCCGCTGCTTGGGCCAGAGCAGTTCGATCAGGCCGGTAAACCACACTTCCATGCCTTTGCGCAGCCAGCTGCGCCCCGACCAGAGAAACAGGTTCTTCGCGACTTGCTGGCTGAGGGTACTGGCGCCGCGTAGCGAGCCGCCTTGCTGATTGTGCTCCAGGGCGGCCTGGATGGCCGCGACATCGAAGCCCCAGTGTTCGGCGAACTTCTGATCTTCGCCGGCAATCACTGCCATCTTCAGGTCGTCCGGCAGTTCACTCCACGGCCGCCAGCTGCGTTGCAGGTCGATGGGCTGATCAATGAGCCAGGATTCGACCTTGCGCTCGACCATCAGCGCTGTGCCGGGTGGCGGTACCCAGCGAAACAACAGCACCAGTAATACCGAGCCGAGGATTAGCCAGAGCAGGAGTTTGAGCAGGCGACGGGCGATGGATCGAAACATGCGTGCTTGGCCAGGGTGATTTTGCCGGCCATTATAGCCAGCCCTGTCTTTATAGCTGGAGTGATGCATGGCTCGTCTGTGGTTATTGCTGTCTGCCTGTGCCGGTTTTACCGGTGTTGCCCTCGGTGCCTTTGCCGCGCATGGCCTGAAGAGCCAGCTGACGCCAGCCTATCTCGCGGTATTCCAGACCGGTACTCACTACCAGCTGATTCACGCCCTGGCGCTGTTCGGCGTCGGCCTGCTGGCCTTGCTGCGACCAGCGTCGCTGGTCAATTGCGCCGGCGCACTGTTTGCTCTGGGCGTCGTGCTGTTCTCCGGCAGTCTGTATGCGCTGACTTTGAGCGGCATCAGTGCGTTGGGCATGGTCACGCCTTTCGGTGGCCTGGCGTTTCTTGCCGGCTGGCTGTGCCTGGGCACGGCGGCCTGGAAGCTTGGTGGGCGTCATAACGCCTGACCCGTAAGTCAGAAAGCAGGACGAGCGGCAGCCTTCAGCCTTGGTCAACGCCCATGATCAGGCTAGAATGCCGGCCCTTTTCCAAGTTGTGACCGACCCGTCATGCATATTCAGTTAAACGGTGAAGCATTCGAATTGCCTGACGGCGCAACCGTCGCCGGGTTGATCGACCGTCTGGATCTGGCCGGACGCCGCGTGGCGGTTGAGCTCAATCTGGATATCGTGCCGCGCAGCCAGCACGCCACCACCGCCTTGCGCGAGGGTGACCAGGTTGAAGTGGTCCACGCCATTGGCGGTGGTTGATCCCCGCTCATCGGTTTATCGCGTTCTGACTGCCGCCCACCTTCACGAGGATTACCCATGAGCCATGCGCCCAGCGACAAGCCCTTTACCCTGGCCGGCCGTACTTACCAGTCGCGTCTGCTGGTGGGGACCGGCAAGTACAAGGATCTTGAGGAAACCCGCCTGGCCATTGAGGCTTCGGGTGCCGAGATCGTCACCGTGGCGGTGCGGCGGACCAATATCGGGCAGAACCCGGGCGAGCCGAACCTGCTGGATGTGATCTCTCCGGACAAGTACACCATCCTGCCGAATACCGCCGGCTGCTACGACGCTGTCGAAGCCGTACGCACCTGTCGCCTGGCCCGTGAGCTGCTCGACGGCCACAAGCTGGTCAAGCTGGAAGTGCTGGCCGACCAGAAGACCCTGTTCCCCAATGTGATCGAAACCCTCAAGGCCGCCGAAGTGCTGGTCAAGGACGGCTTCGACGTGATGGTGTACACCAGCGATGACCCGATCATTGCCCGCGAACTGGCGGCCATGGGTTGCATCGCGGTGATGCCGCTGGCCGGTCTGATTGGCACCGGCTTGGGCATCTGCAACCCGTATAACCTGCGCATCATCCTCGAAGAGGCTACCGTTCCGGTATTGGTCGATGCCGGTGTCGGTACCGCGTCCGATGCCACCATCGCCATGGAACTGGGCTGCGAGGCGGTGCTGATGAACAGCGCGATTGCCCATGCGCAGAACCCGATTCTGATGGGCGAGGCGATGAAGCACGCGATCATCGCCGGACGCATGGCCTACCTGGCCGGGCGCATGCCGAAAAAACTCTATGCCAGCGCTTCTTCGCCGCTGGATGGCCTGATTAAGTAAGAGCACTTTAAGAGCACAGCATGACCGAATTGCAGCAACAGCCTGAGCCGGCTGAAGACACCTCCAAGCACCGCGCGATCAAGAGTTTCGTGATGCGTGCCGGGCGCATGACCGAAGGTCAGCAACGCGGCCTCGATCAGGGCTGGCCGAAGTTCGGCTTGCAACTGGAGGACGGCCTGCGTGATTTTGATCAGGTGTTCGGTCGCAGCGCGCCGCGCACCTTCGAAATCGGTTTCGGCATGGGCCATTCCACCCTGGAAATGGCCGCGGCATCGCCCGAGCAGGACTTTATCGGCGTGGAAGTACACCGTCCGGGTGTCGGCGCGCTGCTTAACGGCCTGATGACGCAGAACCTCAACAATATGCGCGTCTACAGCTGCGATGCGCTGGACGTACTGCGCACCTGTGTGGCCGACGCCAGCCTGGATCGGCTGCTGCTATTCTTCCCAGACCCGTGGCATAAGGCCAAGCACAACAAGCGGCGTATCGTGCAGCCGGCGTTTGCCGAGCTGGTGCGGCAGAAGCTCAAGGTTGGCGGTGTACTGCACATGGCCACCGATTGGCAGCCTTATGCCGAGTACATGCTGGAAGTAATGAATGTTGCGCCCGGTTACCAGAATCAGGCCGAGGACGGCCAGTATGTGCCGCGCCCGACGGAGCGCCCGACCACCAAGTTCGAGCGCCGCGGCGAGCGTCTGGGGCATGGCGTATGGGACCTGAAGTTCCAGCGCATCGATTGATTGATTCACGCGCTGAGGTATCGGCGCAGCAAGACCATAAGCACAAGGACGATTGTACAAGATCGGAATAATCCGACGCCCGCCAGGACGGCTCCTCACCAAGACGGCACATAAACCCGGGCAGCACTGCCCCGGTCATAAAAACAGCAGCCCTGCCTCAGGCCAGGCTGCGAGGAGATCGCTGTGTTGAGAACGCTTTCAATTCTGCTGCTGGCTACGTGCGCGTTACAGGCACAGGCCAAAGTCGACAGTACCCAGGCTGCACGTCTGGGCCAAGACCTGACCCCGCTGGGCGGTGAGCGCGCGGGCAATGCCGCCGGCACCATCCCGGCCTGGGACGGTGGCCTGGCGCAACCGCCGGCCAACTACCAGCCGGGCATGCATCACCCTGACCCCTACAGCGCCGATGCGCCGCTGTATCAGGTCAACAGCCAGAACCTGGCGCAGTACCAGGCGCAGCTGCCGGCGGGCCTCAAGGCATTGCTGGAGAAGAACCCAGATTACTTCCTGCGGGTATTCCCGACCCGTCGCAGCGCCGCCGCGCCGCAGCGTATCTATGACGCCACGCGCTTCAATGCGCAGACTGCCGAGCTGATTTCCGGCGGTAATGGTGTCGACGGTGCCGCCGCCGGTATTCCCTTCCCGCTGCCGAAAACCGGCCAGGAAGTTATCTGGAACCACATCATGCGTTACCGCGGTGACCAGATTAGCTTTGTCACCAACCAGGCGGCGGTACTGAGCAACGGCGCCTACAACCTGCTCAAGCTGGAGCGCGACATCTACTTCCTCTACGGTCGCGAAGGCGTCAGCCCGCAGGATCTGGACAACACCCTGTTCTACTACAAGTACAAGGTGGTCGCGCCGGCCAAGCTGGCCGGTTCGGCGCTGGTGGTGCAGGAAACCCTCGACCAGGTACTGGCGATTCGCAAGGCCTGGCGCTTCAACCGTGGCGAGCGCCGCGTGCGCCGCTTGCCGATGCTGGCCTACGACACCCTGCAGCCGGACAGCAACGGCATGGCTACTGCCGATCAGGTCGATTCCTACAATGGTGCGCCGGATCGTTACGACTGGCAGTTGGTCGGCAAGCAGGAAATGCTGGTGCCGTACAACAGCTACGCCGTGCACCAGAAGGGCATCCCCTACGACAACATCCTGCGCAGCAACACCGTCAACCCGGATCTGCTGCGCTACGAACTGCACCGTGTGTGGGTGGTCGAGGCCGAGCTGCGCAAAGGCTTTAGTCATCCGTATGCCAAGCGGCGCTTCTATATCGATGAAGACAGCTGGCAGATCCTCGCCGCCGATCTTTACGACAAGAGTGGCGAGCTGAGTGGCGTGCAGGAAAGTCACCCGATCAGTTACTACGACGTACCGATGTTCGGCAGCACCCTGGAAACCATCTACGACTTCAAAGGCAAGCGCTACTTTGTCGACGGCCTGGATAACAACGAGCCGATGTACAACTTCAACGCCAAGCTGGGCCCGCGAGATTTCACCCCGCAGGCGCTGCGCCGCGAAGGCAACTGAGCCTCGCTAGCATTGGAAAAACCGCCTCTTCGCAGGCGGTTTTTTTATGGCTGACGACTACAGTGATGCGAATGCCCGCAGCTGAGCATGCCTGTGCTGTGGCAGCTATCGGGCTGTTTCTATCGGCCAGGTGAGGCTCTAGGGAGGACTTATGGGCAAGTTGGGACAGTGTCTGCTGCTGGCTGCGGTGTTGTTGAGTGGTTGCAGCACGCAGGGCGAGCGCAGCATTCAGGAGGTGGCCGGCAGTTGGTCGATCCGCCAGTTCAATCAAAGCAGTTTTGCCTTGGGCAAGAGCAGCCATTACCGGGTCTATCACCGTGGTCAGCTGGTGCGCCTGACGCCACCGTTGGTGCGGCGCGAAACCAGCGAGCTGCTGGCAGTCGGCCACTTCAATGCTGGGGTGTTTCCTTATCCGGACCTGATCGTGCTGGTGCATGACCGCTTTACCAATGCGCAAGGCTATGGCGAGGCCAAGCTGCGGGCATTTCAGCTGATCTCCAAGCAGGATCGGTTCGAGATCGTGCCGATCGAGATAGCCGCTGCGGGTTTTTAGTCGCGGCTGCTGGCCTGACTAAGTAATCCGGTCGCGACAGGGTCGGCAGCAGGTGTAAGCGGCTGGTTGGATTTATCCGGGAAGTGCAGGCTCTCGCGGCGACCCTGACGGAGCAGGGTGACATGCTGGCGCTGTACGCTCTCCAGAGTGACGCCTGGGGCGATGGTGGCACCGACCATAAAGCGCGCCGGGGGCAGGCCGGCCTGGCCAATAATGGCGCTGGAGCGGCTGCTTTGTGGATGATTGAAGGCGGCCATCAAGGTCAGTTGCAAGGATGTAGCCGGAGCCGGGCCGCCGCTGTCGAGTAGAGGGAGGCCGAACAGTCCCGCCAGTTGCTGCTGATCGATAACCGGCTGCACGGGGGCGTGCTGCACGGGCGCCAGGTTGATTGGGCTGTGCAGTAAGCGCCAGAACGCCGCGCCCTGATAGGCCAGGCTGAGGCTGCCAGCGAGCAGAAGCAGCAGGCACAGGCCCGTGATCAGATGCTCCGAGGCGACGGACTGGGCTGGTTTATTGGGCTGCAGCATAAAAAATCCTTAATGAAAAAGCCCATGACTGCTAAGGCAGCCATGGGCTTGGGTGCTACTGGGTGTTTACAGCTTGACGATGCTGACGTTGTCGATAAACAGCGACTCGCTACGTTGTGTGCCAAGGATCAGCAGATCGACGCGGCGCAGAGTGCCGGCTGGCAGCTGCACTTCATGCTGCAACTTGCTCCAGCTGCCACCACGGGTGGAGCGCTGGCCAAGCGGCAGGTACTGGCCACGGCCATTGCCATCTTCGACATACAGATAGGCGTAGGCGATGGCGCTGACCGCACTGCTACGGCCAATGCTCAGGTCGGCCGAAACGCGATAGCGATTACCGGCCTGGACGTTACCGATCAGGCTGACGCTCGCACCGGCGCCTTCGTACTGACGTTGATAGGCTTCCAGGGCCTGGCGGCTGCCGCTGGCGAACGTGCTGGCGCGGGCGCTGCCATGGAAACCAGACCAGCCACCAATGCCGTTCTCGAAGTTCCAGCCGAACTGGGTTGGCGCAGGTGGTACAGGAGGCGCGGCGGCCTGGACTTCCTGCAGTTCGACCTCATCGACCAGCAGGCTGCTGCCGCTGTCGCTCCAGATCGCTACGTACAGATTGCGCACGTTGCTTGGCGTTGTGTAGGTGAAGGATTTTTCCAGGCGGCTGAACTCGTTGCCGGTCACGGACAGGCTGACCGTCTGTTCGGCGCTGTAGGTAAAGCGGCCATCGGTGCTTTCCTGCAGGATCGCCACGCGTACGTTCTCACGGCTGTCGCGGGCCTTGAACATGGCTTTGGCTTTCAGGCGATATTTCGCGCCGGCAGTCAGGCCGGTGACCGGTGTGGCCAGTACGTCGAAGGCCTGTGCATCCATTTGCAGTGCGTTGTCGCGGCAGTTCAGGGCCACATTGACCAGGCTCAGCTGAGCCTGACCGAACAGCGCGCGCCAGCCTTCGTTGCTGTTGAATTCGCCGTTGCTGACCAAACCCTTGAGTGCGGGTTTGCTGCACCAGGGCAGTTCGGCCGGCGGCGTGGTCGGGTTGCCTGTGCCGGGATTAGTGGTGACCGGCACCTGGGTGGCGCGGAAGGTGGCGATCTGCCCGGCCATGGCGTTGAGTGCGCGCACCGCATCGGAGCGATCCGGCATGCCGCAGGGCTGATTGGCGCAGTCGGCGTCATTCAGCCGTGGGTTGGAAAATACCGGCGCCTGACGGCGAGCATTGAAGACCTGCGGGTAGGCCATGATGGTGCTGAACTGACCCTGGACGCCGTAGCCACGGCTCCATTCGTGGGTGCCGTTGTGGCCGTTGGCGTTGTAGTAGCCTTCCTGCTGGTCCTGCTCGTAGGAGTGGCGCAGGCCCATATTGTGGCCGGCTTCATGGGCGAAGGTGCTGAGGCTGCAGTCGACGCCAGTCAGGCCATAGGCCATTTCCTTGGCACCGCTGTTGAAGCGGTCGCTGTTCTTCGCCCCGGTGCCCATCCAGGCGATACCGCAGACGCCATAACCCTGGCCTTGGGTGGTGCGGTTGATCAGCTGTACCACGTCGGCGCCGTATTGCTCACGCAGGCGCTTTACCTGGGCGTCGTCGGTGAACTTGTTGAGGTTGGCGCTGGACACGTCGTAGTAGTTGGCCCAGTCGAGCAGCTGCTTGTGCACCAGGCGCAGGCGGATATTCACGCCGCTTTTGGCGTAGGCCGTGTTGGTGTATTCGATATAGCTGGCGATGCGTGCGTCGATATCGCGGCCGTTGGGCAGGCTCTGCGCGTCTTTGGTGTAGAGCACCATGATGTCGACGGTTTGCGGGTTGGCCTGGGCGCTATGGGCGGTCAGGGCCAGTGCGAGGGCAGAGAGCCATTGCACTTTCTTCATATCAGCGTTCCTTGTGCGATGTGGGTAAGAAGGCGATCAGCCCTGAGCGGGCGGTGGCAGCGGGGCCAGTTCTTTATGGTCGTAGTGCAGGTGGTCATTGGGATCTGCCCGCAGTACCAGCTGGTTTTCATCGGTGATCACCGTCTTGCCGGTGGCGTTATCGATGATGATCGACAGGCTGCCGTCGAGCGTGGCGACGGTGATATGGGTCTCCAGCGCGCCCTTGATCAGGGTCATGCTTTCCACTTCATCGCCATCGATCAGGCTGCCTTGCCATACGGCGCTGCCGGCGGTGTTGCGGGTTTCGCCGAGAGTGGCGCGGGTTGGGCTGCTACGCCCCGGCAGTGCCAGGGAGACCACCTGACCGACCGCAAGGTTGCTGAGTTGCTGTGGGTCGACCTGGGTCAGGTGCTGGGTGATGCCGTTGCTCTCGGTTTCCTGCAGGGAGTCTGCGTCCCAGAGCGTGGCTTGCGCGGCGCTGCTGGTGGCCGCGGGCGGTTTGGCCTGCAAGGTGGAGACGCCGCTTGCGCCTTGGCTGGCTGCTGGGCTTACGGGCGCGGCCGTGCTTGCGCTGGGCGCGGGCGATTTGCTGTCGGGGTTGTTATTCGATGCCGCTTGGCTTGGCTTTGGCTCAAGGTCAGCCGAGAGCACGACACCCAAGACGCCGCCGACAATGGCGGTGGCGACTGCGGCTGTAATCCAGCGTTTTGACATGCGACTGCTCCATTAGTCTGGAAAGTTGAAGTCGCGCAGTCTAGGTAGAGCCTTGGCGGTTATTCGCTATGCAGTTCACAGGCAGAGGGTATGGGCAGGGCCAGCTTGTTTAATTTGAACGTTGGTCTCATATGCAGGGTGTGCCACGTCTCGCTCGGAATGGGGCACAGTTCCACGCCGCTCGGCTTTGGCGTTGCGGCGTGGTGCTGCAACGCCTCTTTGCTTACTCGGGCAGGGCGCTGGCGCCGCGTTTGGGCAGCTGTTCGGGCAGGGCGGCCAGGGCTTTGAGCGCTGTCTCGCGGCTCGGGTAGCTGCCATAGAGCACGACGTAGCGGGTTTCCCCGTCCTGCTCGCGCTCGGCCAGGCGCAGCGGCTGTTTGGGGTGACGCTCAAGCAGGGCCTGCATAAATTCGCGGTTACTGCCTTCAACCAGCTGGATGGTGTGGCGGCGCGCTGCAACCTTGGGTTTGCTTTCGCCGCCACGGCCATCGCCCAGGGTGGCGGGGTCGACAGGTTTTGGTGTTTCGATCAGGGTCTTGCTCGGTTTTGCCGGGATGGCTTTGGCCGGCTGGCGCAGGTCGGTCGCAGGCGCCTCAATGCCCTGGTCGAACAAGGCATGGGCCTGCTGCGGTAGATGGTCGTAACCGTTGGCCTGGCCGAGCAGGCGCAGATCACGGTATTTGCCCAGGCTCAGGTTGGCCAGGCCGACGCCGTCGCGCGCCACGGTCGGGCGCAGGAACACCATCAGGTTGCGCTTCTGCCGGGCTTCGCGGGTTGAGCGGAACAGCCGGCCGACTCCAGGAATATCGCCGAGTAGCGGCACCTTGCTCTCGCTGCTGGTGATGTCGTCCTGAATCAGGCCGCCGAGTACGATCACCTGGCCGTCATCGGCCAATACGGTGCTCTTGATCGAGCGCTTGTTGGTCACCAGGTCCACCGCTTGGGCATTCAGCCCGGTGCTCGGGGCGATGGAGGAGATTTCCTGCTCGATCACCAGGCGCAGGGTGGCGCCTTCATTGATATGCGGGGTGACCTTGAGGGTGACGCCGATATCCTTGCGCTCGATGGTGGTGAACGGGTTGCCCGAACCGGCGGCGTCGGTGGTGTAGGAGCCGGTCTGGAACGGTACGTTCTGCCCGACCAGAATCTCTGCGGCCTGGTTGTCCAGGGTCAGCAGGGTTGGGGTAGAGAGCAGGTTGCTTTTACCGTTCGACGACAGCGCGGTGATCAGCGCGCCGAAGTTGTCGTTGCCGACCCCGATAATCGCCCCGTTGGGCAGTGCGGCAGCGAGTTCGCCGGGGTTTTCGCTGGCGATGGCGCCGAGCAGGGTGCCGACCGACAGGCCGGTGTTGCTGAAGTTGACGCCACCCAGGCCACCGCTGCCGTTGCGGCCATCGATGGCCCACTGCACGCCAAGGGCGTCATTGATATCGCCGGACATCTCGACGATGGCCGCCTCCACCAGCACCTGGGCACGGGGTATATCCAGCTGGCGCACCAGATCCTCGAACATATTGACGATATCGGCTTCAGCCATGATGACGATGGCGTTGAGGCTTTCGTCGGCGCGGATCATCAGTTTCAGCGGCGTGGCGTTTTCACTGCCCTGGCTTTGGCTCAGGTTGTCGCCGAAGTCGCCAAGGGTCTTCGCCATCTCCTTGGCATCGCCATGCCGCAGACGGATAACCCGGGTATTGGCCGAGCGCGAGCTGGGCGTGTCGAGGCTCTGTGCCAATTTCAACAGGCGCGCGCGGGCTTCGCTGGGGCCGAGCAACAGCAGGCGGTTGGCGCGGGTATCGGCGATCACCTGGGCGCCGCTGGTCTGGGCGTTTTTCAGGGAACCGTTGATCACTGCCGCCAGCTCATGGACCCAGGCATGGCGCAGGTCATAGACGCTGAAGTCGTCCTGATTCTGGCTGTCCAGCTGGCGGATGATTTCGTCGATGCGGGCGATATTGGCCGGGGTATCGCTGATGATCAGGCTGTTGGATGAAGGCACGGCGGCCAGGTGACCATGGTTGGCGACCAGCGGGCGGATCAGCGGCAGCAGGTCGTTGGCGGCGCCATGCTGCACTTGCAGCACGCGGGTTTCCAAGTTGCCACGGCTGCCGGCGGTGGTCTTGGCTTCGCTGCTGGGGATGATGCTCAGCTGATTGCCCTGGGGCATCACGGCGAAACCATGGGTGCTCATCACCGAGAGAAACAGTTTGTAGACCTCGGCGATATTCATCGGCTGCTGGGCAATCACGGTGACCTGACCTTTTACCCGCGGGTCGATGATAAAGGTCTGTCCACTTATGCTGGATATCTGCTCGATAAAGTCGCGAATTTCCGCGCTCTGCATATTGATGGTCCAGCTGTCCTCGCTCTGTGCAGGCGCTTCGGTCGACGCATTGGCCTGGCTGGCGATACCGAGCAGCAGCGCGATGTGCAGCAGTAGCAGGCGGAGAAGTGGGCGCAGGGCAGGCGTGATCATGGCTAGGGCATCAGTATGTGTGGCCGTAATGCACTGCCGCAGCCGACGCAAGGTCGGGCAAGGAAAGGCTGGAGGCGCTGTTTGAATGGGAGAAAACGGCTGCAACCAGCACTGCGAGCAGTGTTGGGGGCGCAAGGCTAATGAAAAAAATCGGCGTTTGTTGAGGCGTGATGGCGATCTGCGATGATCGTCACAGTCGGTCGGCAATTTGTTGCCAGGGCGTGATGGGCGTCAGTTGGCGGTTGCGCCTGCAAGCGGGAGCCCGCGGTCAGGCTCCCGATCAGTTCGCCAGCAGCCTAGCTGCGGTCGGCGAGGATGCCGATGATAAAGAACACCAGGATCAGCACCGGGGCCAGGGTGAAATTGTTGAAGAAGCCCAGGCCCTTGGCCAGGTAAGGCGTAGCGAAGACGATCAGCAGGCCGTAGCCCACTGCGCAGAGCAGCACGAAGATCAGCGTGCGGAAGATAAAGTTCATGCTACTGGTATTACGCTGCACCCAGGCGTTGATGCCGGGGCCGAACAGCACCAGCAGGGTGGCCATGATCGCCAGGGAAATATCGTAGAGGTGGCTGCGGCTCCAGCGCGACAGGGTGACGATCAGGTCGAGTAGCAGGTCCATCAGGTTTCCTTAGCCGGGTGGGCGCATGCGTCAGGGTAGAAAGTGTTGCAGCAGATCATTGAGAAACAGCTGGCCTTCGCGGGTGGCGCTCAGGCGTGTCGGGTCGCTGTGCAGCAGGCCGCGTTGCTGGGCTTCGGCGCGCGCGGCAGCGAGCTGGCTGAGCGGCAGACCGGTGCGCTGAGTGAACAGCTCGCTGGCGACGCCGTCCGTGAGGCGCAGCACATTCATCAGAAATTCGAAGGGCAATTCATCGGCGCTAAGGGCGCGCTCGCCAGCGTTGAAGCGCTTGCTGACGTCGAGGTAGTCCTTGGGTAGGCGGGTTTTCCAGCTGCGGCTGATGCGCCCGTCCGGCGCACTGAGCTTGGCGTGGGCGCCGGCGCCGATACCGAGAAAGTCGCCAAAGGTCCAGTAATTCAGGTTGTGCCGCGCCGCCTTGCCGGCCTGAGCGTAGGCCGAGACCTCATACTGCGCGTAGCCTTCGGCGGCCAGCAGGGCCTGCCCGGCTTCCTGAATGTCCCAGAGAATATCGTCCTCGGGCATCACTGGAGGCTGGTTCCAGAACACCGTATTCGGCTCCACCGTCAGCTGGTACCAGGATAGATGCGTCGGCCCCTGGGCAATGGCGGTGCGCAGATCGCTGAGGGCATCCTCGATGGACTGGTCCGGCAGGCCGTGCATCAGGTCCAGGTTGAAATTGTCGAAGCCGGCGGCGCGGGCCATATCGGCTGCGTGCACGGCTTCATCGCCGTCGTGGATACGTCCCAGGGCGATCAGCTTGGGCGCCTGGAAACTCTGTACGCCAATCGACAGGCGATTGATGCCCAGGCGGCGGTAGTCCTTGAACTTGGCCTGCTCGAAGGTGCCGGGGTTGGCTTCCAGGGTGATTTCGATATCTGCGGCAAACGGCACACGCCGCTCCACGCCTTCAAGCAGGCGGCCGAGGGCTTTGGCCGAGAACAGGCTGGGCGTGCCGCCGCCAAAGAAGATCGAACTCAGCGGGCGGTTATGCGCCTGCGCCAGGTCGGCATCCAGATCCACCAACAGGGCGTCGACGTACGCTTCTTCCGGCAGAGTTGGCCCGGCGGCGTGGGAGTTGAAGTCGCAATACGGGCACTTCTTCACACACCAGGGGATGTGCACATAGAGTGCAAGTGGCGGCAGCTCGAAGCCGCCGCCGGACGCCATGGTCATGCCAGGCCCAACCGCTGTTTCAGTAGGGCCATGGCGCGGGCGCGGTGGCTGATCTGGTTTTTCTCGGCCGCTGGCAGCTCGGCGCTGGAGCAGTCGCGCTCGGGCACCCAGAACAGCGGGTCATAACCAAAGCCTTCCACGCCTTGCGCGGCGTGCAGGATGCGCCCATGCCAGAGGCCTTCGCAGATGATTGGCAGCGGATCGTCGGCATGCCGCACCAGCGCCAGGCAGCAGACGAACTGCGCGCCGCGCTCGGCATCCGGCACATCTTTCAGGGCGTCGAGCAACTTGGCGTTATTCGCCGCGTCACCCTGGCCGTCGGCGTAGCGCGCCGAGTAGATGCCCGGCGCACCGCCGAGAAAATCCACCGCCAGGCCGGAGTCGTCAGCCAGCGCCGGCAGGCCGGACAGTCGCGCGGCGTTACGCGCCTTGAGGATGGCATTCTCGATAAACGACAGGCCGGTTTCCTCCGGCTCGACCATGGAAAATTCGCCGACCGAGCGCACGCGTACGCTGCTGCCGAGCATGGCTTGCAGTTCTTTGAGTTTGCCGGCGTTGTGGCTGGCAAGTACCAGTTCGCTGAAGGTCATCATTCGTCTGGGAAGAATTCCTGGTTGAAATTGAAGCTGTGCGCCACGCCATCGGCCGCGCGCACATTAATGGTGAAACGCAGCATCTCGCGCTGGGTAAAGGGGAACTGCGCCAGGTAATAGATGGCGGCACCCTCGTTGATCTGCTTGAAGGTCAGCGGCTGGCTGCGACCGACCAGATCCTTCACTTCGCCGCTGACACTGGCGCTGCTGGCGGTACCGGCCTTGAGCACGGAAATGTTCACCACGCCCTGGGTCTTGCTGCGTACCAGGCCATTGGCGGCGGCGATATCCGGTTGTAGAAAGCCGGAATTGAAGGCGATGTAGTGCACGTCGAGATCGCCGAAGGTTTGCTTGCGTTCAGCCAGCGCCGGCAGGCTCAGGCACAGGGCGATAAACAGTAGTGCGATGCGACGCATAAGGTTCTCCTGGTAGCTAATCGTGCAGTTCAGTCACCTAGTTGGCGATCTGCAGGTCTTCGGCCGTAGGCCCGCTGATCCGGTAAATGCCGATTTCACCTAACAGATTAGGCCAGATTCGACTGGCCCAGCCGTGCCGGTGGTCGCGGTCCACGGCCAGGCGATCCATGACTTTCGCGCCCTGGTCGTGGCACAGCTTTTCGAAGTCTTCAAAGGTGCAGAAGTGGATGTTCGGCGTGTTGAACCAGGTGTAGGGCAGAAAATCCGACACCGGCATGCGGCCCTTGGTGGTGAGGTACCAGCGGCAGTGCCAGTGGCCGAAGTTGGGGAAGGTGATGATGCAAGTCTTGCCGACGCGCAGCATCTCCGCCAGCACCTTGTCCGGGTAATGCAGGGCTTGCAGCGACTGGGTCATGACCACCACGTCGAAGCTGTTGCTGGCGAAGTTGCCGAGGCCCTTGTCGAGGTTCTGCTCGATCACGTTGACGCCCTTGCTGACGCATTGGGCGATGTTGTCCGCATCGATTTCCAGCCCGTAGCCGCTGACCTGCTTGTGTTCGGCCAGCCAGGCGAGCAGCTCGCCATTGCCGCAACCCAGGTCAAGCACCCGGCTACCGGCGGGAATCCACTCTTGGATGATTTCGAGATCCGCGCGCATGGCTACACCTTAATCCGTTTCATATAGCTGTCGAACGCCTGCAGGTAGCGCGGGATCGGCATGAGGAAGGCGTCGTGGCCCTGAGGCGCATCGATCTCCAAGTAGCAGACGTTCTTCCGCGCGGCGGTCAGTGCATCGACGATTTCCCGCGAGCGCGCCGGCGAGAAGCGCCAGTCGGTGGTGAAGGACATCACGCAGAAGTCGGCGCTGACGTGGGCCAGGGTCTTGGCCAGATCGCCATCGAAGGACGCCGCCGGATCGAAGTAGTCCAGCGCTTTGGTCATCAACAGGTAGGTGTTGGCGTCGAAGCGTCCGGAGAACTCCTCGCCTTGGTAGCGCAGGTAGCTTTCCACCTGGAACTCCACGCTGTGGAAGTCGTAGTTGAGCTTTTCGCTTTTCAGGCCACGGCCGAATTTCTCGCCCATGGCGTCGTCCGACAGGTAGGTGATGTGGCCGACCATGCGCGCCAGCATCAGCCCGCGTTTAGGGATCACGCCCTGTTCCTGGAAGTGCCCGCCATGGAACTGCGGGTCGGTAAGGATCGCCTGGCGCGCCACCTCGTTGAAGGCGATGTTCTGTGCCGATAGCTTGGGTGCCGAGGCAATCGCCAGGCAGTGACGCACGCGCTCGGGGTAACTGATGGTCCATTGCATGGCCTGCATGCCGCCGAGGCTGCCGCCGATCACCGCGGCCCACTGGCGGATACCGAGGTTGTCGGCCAGTCGCGCCTGGCTGTGCACCCAGTCTTCCACGGTCATCACCGGGAAGTCGGCGCCGAAGGGTTTGCCGGTCGCCGGGTTGATGCTGCTGGGGCCGGTGGAGCCGTTGCAGCCGCCAAGGTTGTTCAGGCTGACGACAAAGAATTTGTTGGTATCGATGGGTTTACCAGGGCCGATACAGCTGTCCCACCAGCCCGGTTTACGGTCGTCGGCGCTGTGATAACCGGCGGCATGGTGATGGCCGGAGAGGGCGTGGCAGATCAGCACGGCGTTGCTCGCCGTGGCATTCAGCTCGCCATAGGTTTCGAAGATCAATTGGTAGTCGGCCAGGCTGCGCCCGCAGGCCAGCGCCAGAGGGTCTGCAAAGTGCAGCACCTGCGGAGTTACCAGGCCAACAGAGTCTTGGGGAAAGGCAGTCGACATCGACCCTGCTCGCAATAAAAGAAGGCCGCAGTCTAGGGTCTGTTCCCATTTCGTCGCAAGCCGCGTTGCTGCGCAAAATTTCGCCAGGCTAGGCGGAGGGCGAGGGTAATGGTTGTTCCCTTGCCAAGTCCTCCAACACCGCATGGCGAAATTTTTCGCGCAACCCGCAGGGCCGGGCCAGTTTTTACGCGATGCAGCGTTTCTCGACACTCATTTGGAACAACCACAAAAACGCCGGGAGCGTTTTTGCGCGCAAGCCCCGAAGGGGTGAAGCACATGGATGTGCTGAACAAACTTCGTGTCTCGTGCCTTGCCTCGCGTAAAAACTGGCTCCGACGCGGCTGCGCACGAAACGGGAACAGACCCTAAAAGCACCGCCCCACGCGGCAAGCGCATGGGGCGGCTGGGTATAGCTGATGAGGAGGACTATTCGCCGATGCTATGCGGGCGCGCAGCCCCAGGCAGGTTGACCACCTTGCCTTGACGTTGCACAGGGGCGGGACGGCGCAGGATGCGCAGCATGTCGTTGGCCTGCGCCAGTTGCTGCTCCAATTCGCTGCTGTAACGCGCCAGTTGCTGGCCGCGCTGGCGCGACTGCTGGGTTTCCTGGGCCAGGGCCTTGAGCCGCAGCATGTGGGTTTCCAGCAACTGCTTGTGCTCCAGGGTGTGCTGCATCAGAGGCATCAGCGCATCGCTGGCCCATTGTTCGGCTTCCTGGCGCATGCGTTGGTGCAGGCCGATCACTTCCTGCACCAGGGTGGCGAAGAAGCGTTTGGTCAGGCTGCGCTGCTCGGTCAGCAGGGTTTTCAGTTGCAAGCGGAACTGGTCGGCCTTGGTCTGCTGCTGCTTGAGTTCGCGCAGGTAGCGGTTGACGTTGAACTGCGGGGCGTCCACACCGTGCAGCGGGTTCTCTTCGTTGTGCCGACGGTAGATGGCCGCGACCATCTTGTTGGCCATCTCGGCTTCCTGCGCCAGGTTGTGCAGGTCCTGCTCCACGCTGCGGAAGAAGTGCAGGATGGCCTGGTTGATACCCAGAGTGGTCCAGCTGCCGGTGAGATTCTTGCGCACCTTGTTCAGGTGTTCGTCCAGGCGCTCGCTGCGTGAGGCATGGCGCAGCAGGTCGCCCTGACGCTTGAGCAGGCGCTGGTTGGTTTTCAGGCCCAGCAGGCGTTTGTGGTGCTGGCTGTGGTCTTCCTTGGTCTTGGCGGTCAGCTCGAACAGCATCTGGCCGTTGTCGTGCTGATGGTTGCTCAGCAGCGCCTGCTGTTCGTTGACCTTTTCCAGGCGCAGGTTGAGCACGTGCTGACTGTTCTGCAGCAGGGCGAGCACCTGATTGACCACGCGGTCTTCGAGCAGGCGTTCCTTCTGCGCGATGATGCGCTCGCAGAGCAGGTTTTCCAGGTTGCTCATCTGGCTGCGAGCCAGCAGCTCCGGATCTTTGCGCACTTTGGCCAGCATCGCCTGCTTGGCCGACAGCGGCAGTACGTCCTCCACGCGGATACCAAGCTGGCGCGCGGTGCTGGTCTGGATCTGGCGGATGGCGTTCTGCACAAAGGCTTCGCCGGCCAGGTCATCCCACAGCACGTCGATCTTGTTCAGCACGGCGAATAGGCTGGTCTGGGTGTCTTCGTCGAGCTGGCGGATATGCTGTTGCCACACGGCCATATCGCTGGCGGTCACGCCGGTGTCGGCGGACAGCAGGAAGATGATCGCCTGGGCGCTGGGCAGCATCGACAGGGTCAGTTCCGGCTCGCTGCCGAGGGCATTTAGGCCGGGGGTATCGAGGATGCGCAGGCCCTGACGCAGCAGCGGGTGGTCGAAGTTGACCATGGCGTGACGCCAGGCCGGCACCAGCACTTCACCGGGTTTATTGGTGCTTTCCAGCATGTCCGGGTGAAAGCCCAGGGCAATGGCCTGCTCCACCGGCATGGGTTTGGTCCGCGCAACCTGGACAAAGGCCTGGACCATGTTGTCCGGGTCGCTGAGGTCCAGCGGGATATTGACCCAGTGCCGTGGAATACGTTTGAACTGCGCCACGCTGGCCTCGGACACGCGGGTCTCGATCGGCAGCAGGCGGATATAGGAGCGCTCCGAGCGTGGGTCGAAGAACAGCTCGGTCGGGCACATGGTGGTGCGCCCAGCCTGCGACGGCAGCATGCGCTGGCCGTAGGAGGAGAAGAACAGGCTGTTGATCAGCTCGGTCTTGCCGCGGGAGAACTCGCCGACAAAGGCCAGGGTGATGTGGTCGGTGCGCAGCAGCTTCAGCGCGCGCTCAAGCTTGGCTTCCACGGCCTCGGAGTTCAGCCGATTGGTCACCAGCCAGCTGCGATAGCGGGTGATTTCGCGCATCAGCTCGCGCTTCCAGGTGACGTAAGCATCGACCTGCTGACTGAGACGTTCCATGCTCATCCTGGGCTTTCCTCCGGTTGGCGCATCCATTGTGGGGCGACTGGGGCTATACGGCACCCAGGTTAAGTCGGGCACACATTGAACGGTGCCGCGCAGCAAGCCGACGCGGCAGATAACGCTTTAAAGCCTGTGGAATTACGCCAGATCCACGACGTTCGTGGATTGACCTGCTTGGCATTATGCGGGTCGCAGCTATGGCGTCAATTGCATGTCGTCGCGCGCCCGCCTTATGGTCGGTCAGAGTGACCGAGCGGTCAGTGCCAGTTCGTCTGGAAGGCGCTGCGGTTGTTTGATGCGCACGCGCTTTTGCCGGCTCTGCAGGCCGCTTTCCAGGCTGACCTGGCTTTTGCTGACGGCAAACACGCTGGCGAGAAAGGCCAGCAGCTGGGCGTTGGCCTTGCCATCCACGGGCGGCGCGGTGAGGCGGATTTTCACTCGATCACCGTGCAGCCCAGCGAATTCATCTTTGCTCGCTCTGGGCTGCAGGTGACACTCGAGAATCAGATCGGCGCCGTCCCAGCGAAAGTGGCTCATCCGCCGCTCGGAGTCAGATCGCCAGGCTCAGGCCTTTGTACATGCCCGTCATGATCGCCAGGTTGCGGATCACCAGCATGTCGATCAGGTTGAGCAGCAGGAACGCGACGATGGGCGACAGATCCAGCCCGCCCATGCTCGGCAGGATGCGGCGGATCGGCGACAGCAGCGGTTCGCAGATCTGGTTGATCAGCATGGCGGTGGGGTTATGACTGCCTTGGGCGACCCAGGAGAGGATCACGCTGATGATCAGGGCGAAGAAGAACACCTTGAGGAACAGCGCGGTGACGCCAATGATCGACCACACCAGCAGCTGCAGCGGGTTGTCCAGGCCATAACCGAGCAGCATCAGGGTCAGCGCCATCAACACCAGCTGTACCACGATGGCCAGCACCAGCGAGGCCAGATCAAGCCCGGCCAGACTCGGGATGATCTTGCGCAGCGGTTTCAGCAGCGGATGGGTGGCGCGCACGATGAACTGGCTGACCGGGTTGTAGAAGTCTGCCCGCACCAGTTGCAGGATAAAGCGCAGCAGCACGATCAGCAGGTACAGGCTGCCAATGGTCTGCAGGATATAAACGGCGGCGGTGTTGAGTCCGATCATTTTCGTTCCTTATTGACCGAGTTGTTCGGCCAGCTCGGCAGAGCGGTGGGCGGCGGCGTTCAGGGCTTTTTCGACCAGGGCTTCGAAGCCGTCGGCCTGGAAGGTCTTGATCGCCGCTTCTGTGGTGCCGGCCGGTGAGGTTACCCGGCGGCGCAGTTCACTGGCATCGACATCGCTGGCCACGGCCATGCGTGCGGCGCCAAGAGCTGTGTGCAGGGTTAATTGAGCGGCGGTTTCGCGCGGCAGGCCGAGTTTCTCGCCGGCGGCGGTCATGGCTTCGATCAGCAGGAAGAAATACGCCGGGCCGCTGCCGGACACGGCGGTCACGGCATCGATCTGCGCTTCCTGATCCAGCCACAAGGCCAGGCCGACGGCGCTGAGCAGTTGTTCGGCCTGCTGGCGCTGGGCCGGCGAAACCTGAACATTGCCATACAGGCCGCTAACGCCCTGACGTAGTAGCGCGGGTGTGTTGGGCATGCAGCGCACAATAGCGCGCGGGCCGAGCCAGCTTTCCAGGCTGGCGCAGCTGATGCCGGCGGCAATCGACACCACCAGCTGCTGCTCGCCGATATGCGCGGCGAGGTCTTGGCACACCTCTTTCATCACCTGCGGCTTGATCGACAGCACGATCACGTCCGCACCCTGAATCGCCTCGGCGTTGCTGGCAAAGGTTTCGATGCCGTGCTCGGCGCTGATTTTGCTGCGCTGTTCGGCGCCGCGATCACTGGCGCGAATGGCGTTGGCGTCGATGCCCTGGGCGCGCAGGCCGCCGATCAGGCTGGCGGCCATATTGCCGGCACCGATAAAGGCAATGCGGGGAGTGGTCATAACGGGCTTCCTTAATAAGGCTGAAGGCAAACTCAATCAGTTATTGCTGTAGTCGCGCGCGCCGAACAAGGCGGTACCGATGCGCACCCAGGTCGCGCCTTCGGCAATCGCTGCTTCCAGGTCATGGCTCATGCCCATGGACAAGGTGTCGAGGTCCAGGTTCAAGCCGTGCTGCAGCTCACGCAGGCGGGCGAAGGCGGCGCGTTGCTCGCCGGGGTCATCGGTGGGCTCGGGGATTGTCATCAATCCGCGCAGGCGCAGGTTGGGCAGTTGTGTAACCGCTTGTGCCAGTGCCGGCAGCTCGTCCGGGTTGCAGCCAGACTTGCTGGCCTCACCACTGACATTTACCTGCAGGCAGATATTCAGCGCGGGCAAATGCGCCGGGCGTTGATCAGACAGGCGCTGGGCGATTTTCAGGCGGTCCACCGAATGCACCCAGGCAAAGTGCTCGGCGATGGGCTTGGTCTTGTTCGATTGGATCGGGCCAATGAAGTGCCAGGTCAGCGGCAGATCGCTCAGCTCGAGCTGTTTTTCCAGGGCTTCCTGCAGGTAGTTCTCACCAAAATCGCGGGTGCCGGCGGCAAACGCCTGGCGAATCGCCGCGGCCGGTTTGGTTTTGCTCACCGCGAGTAGGCCAACCGTCGCACAATCTCGCTGCGAGGCTTGCGCCGCCTCACGGATGCGCACTCCGACCTTTGCAATATTCTCTGCTATCGTGGACATTACTTGCGCCCGCCGCCTGGGTTTCGCGGCATTCTACCTGCTTGTCTGTCATTAGGGAGTCCCATGGATATCACTGAATTGCTGGCCTTCAGCGCCAAGCAAGGTGCATCGGACCTGCATCTCTCCGCTGGCCTGCCTCCGATGATTCGGGTCGACGGTGATGTTCGCCGGATCAATTTGCCTGCGCTGGACCATAAACAGGTGCACGCACTGATCTACGACATCATGAACGACAAGCAGCGCAAGGATTTCGAGGAATTCCTCGAGACCGACTTCTCCTTCGAAGTGCCCGGCGTGGCGCGTTTCCGGGTTAACGCCTTCAACCAGAACCGTGGTTCTGGCGCGGTATTCCGGACCATTCCGTCGAAAGTGCTGAGCATGGAAGACCTTGGTATGGGCGAGATCTTCCGCAAGATTTCCGATGTGCCGCGTGGTCTGGTGCTGGTGACCGGGCCGACCGGTTCGGGCAAATCGACCACCTTGGCGGCGATGCTCGACTATATAAACAGCAACAAGTACCACCACATCCTCACGGTCGAAGACCCAATCGAATTCGTGCACGAATCGAAAAAGTGCCTGATCAACCAGCGTGAGGTGCACCGCGACACCCTCGGCTTCTCCGAAGCCCTGCGTTCGGCCCTGCGGGAAGACCCGGACATCATCCTGGTCGGCGAGATGCGCGACCTGGAAACCATCCGCCTGGCCCTGACTGCTGCAGAAACAGGTCACCTGGTGTTTGGCACCCTGCACACCACCTCGGCGGCCAAGACGATCGACCGCGTGGTTGACGTATTCCCGGCCGAAGAGAAGTCCATGGTTCGTTCCATGCTCTCCGAATCCCTGCAATCGGTGATTTCGCAGACTCTGCTGAAGAAGATCGGCGGCGGTCGTGTGGCCGCCCACGAAATCATGATCGGCACCCCGGCCATCCGTAACCTGATCCGCGAGGACAAGGTGGCGCAGATGTACTCGGCGATCCAGACCGGTGGCTCGCTGGGCATGCAGACGCTGGATTCCTGCCTGAAGACTCTGGTAACCAAGGGCATCGTCAGCCGTGAAGCGGCGCGCGAGAAAGCCAAAACGCCAGAAAATTTCTAAATCGACAGTACCCGGCCGGCAATCGCCTGTCGGGTTCAGCCCAGCGGCAATCCACGCGCCTGCCGCTGGCCTTGCATAACCGCGTGATGCACATGGGCGAACAACGATGGAATTCGAAAAACTGCTGCGCCTGATGGTGGAAAAGGGCGGCTCCGACCTGTTTATTACTGCTGGCGTGCCGCCGTCGATGAAGGTCAACGGCAAGATCATGCCGATCACCAAGACGCCCATGTCGCCGGAGCAGACCCGGGAAACCGTGCATGCGGTGATGAACGAGCAGCAGCGCCGCGACTTTACTGAAAATCACGAATGCAACTTCGCCATCAGCGCCCGTGGCGTTGGCCGTTTCCGCGTCAGCGCCTTCTATCAGCGCAACCTGGCCGGCATGGTGCTGCGTCGGATCGAGACCAATATCCCGACGCTGGACGAGCTGAAACTGCCGGAAATCCTCAAGAAGCTGGCCCTGACCAAACGTGGTCTGGTGCTGTTTGTCGGTGCGACCGGTACCGGTAAGTCGACTTCCCTGGCGGCGATGATCGGCTACCGCAACAAGAACAGCAGTGGCCATATCATCTCCATCGAAGACCCGATCGAATATATCCACCAGCACCAGAGCTGCATCGTTACCCAGCGTGAAGTCGGCATCGACACCGAATCCTTCGAAGTGGCGCTGAAGAACACCCTGCGCCAGGCGCCAGACGTGATTCTGATTGGTGAGGTGCGTACCCGCGAGACCATGGACCACGCCGTGGCCTTCGCCGAAACCGGCCACCTGTGCTTGGCAACCCTGCACGCCAACAACGCCAACCAGGCGCTGGACCGCATCATCAACTTCTTCCCGGCGGACCGGCAGAACCAGGTGTGGATGGACCTGTCGCTCAATCTCAAGGCCATCGTCGCCCAGCAACTGATTCCGACCCCGGACGGCAAGGGCCGCCGCGCGGTGATCGAGGTGTTGATCAACACCCCGCTGGCTGCCGACCTGATCCGCAAGGGCGAGGTGCACGAGCTCAAGGCTCTGATGAAGCGCTCCACCGAGCAGGGCATGCAAACCTTCGACCAGGCGCTGTACAACCTCTACAGCCAGGGTGAAATCACCTACGAAGACGCGCTGCTGTATGCGGACTCGGCCAACGACCTGCGCCTGATGATCAAGCTCGGTTCGGAAACCGATGGCGACCATCTGAGCAGCATGGCCCAGGGCTTGTCGCTGGAGGTCAGCGAGGAAGATCCGGGTCGGCGTTTCCGCTGACGTTCGGCGGTTGCGCGCGGGTGTGGCGAATGCGTTTGCCGCCCTGGCGCGCAACGGCCTCAGCCTGGCCATCGCGTTGCGCGCCGGCGCGGGCTTGGCTCATCAGTCGTGGAATCAGCGGGCCTTCCGGCAGATTTTTCCAGAAGCGCACGGGCAGGCTGGTTTCCAGGGCGCTGCGATTCAACCGCGCTGGGTTGAAGGTGCTGCCGTAATAGGCCAGCCATAGCGCTTCCCCCTCATCCTCGGGCGTTTGCGCCAGGCGTTGCCACTCACTCGGGCAAGGCCGTTGGTAGTGCAGGCGCTGGCCATCCCAATACACGCCGTCATCCGGCGTGGCAATCAACCAGGTACTGCGTCCCAGGCGTTCGGCAAAGTGCCCGCTGGCGCTGGCCAGAATGTCGTGGGCCGGTTCGTGCCAGGCCACCAGCTGCGGCCCTTTGGCGTGTTCTGGGCGTGGATGAAAGCGTAGAAAGGCATGCAGGTGGTGGGCTTCGCGGCGCACCGCTTTCAGTCGTTTATGCAGCTGACTGCCGTCAATATCGCCCGGCAGCATGGCGGCGCGATCACCTTGAGCGACACGCCAGAGAATCCGATAGAGCAGGCTCCAGCGATCCTCAATGCGAAAGCGTGCAGCGCTCTGCAGCAATTCCAGCAGCTGCTTGGGGATGCGCGGCGCAGGGGTTGTTGCGGCGGGGCTGGGGCTTATCGGCGTCTGGTCAAATAGCCCACCGCGGTCACCATCGCCCAGCCAGGTGACCTGGTGCGGTGGCACGCCTTGCTGCAACAGGCTTCTGGCGACTTCACGCCAGCCGGCAAAGCTGCCGTCGAATGGCGCGCGGCGCATTACCAGAGCGCCATCTGTGCCGGAGTTTCGCTCAGTTGCTGACGCAACAGCAGCGACTCGCGGCTGGCCTGCAGAGGGCGATAGTCCTGAGTGACGATAAAGGGCTTGGCCTTTTCCAGTGCGCAGCGCAGGCGCGTCAGATCCTCGAAGCGGATGCGTTTCTGCCTGCGCAGGGCCACCAGGCGTTTCGCGCTGAGCACGCCGATGCCGGGAACGCGGGCGATCATCGAAGGTTCGGCGCGATTCAAGTCGACCGGGAAGTGCTCGCGGTTGTTCAGTGCCCAGGCCAGTTTCGGGTCGATATCCAGCGCCAGGTTGCCCGGGCCGCTGAGCAGTTCACCTACCGCGAAGCCGTAACCGCGCAGCAGAAAGTCAGCCTGATACAGGCGGTGTTCACGCAACAACGGCGGCGCTTCGAAGGGCACGGTATTCGGGCTTTGCGGGATTGGACTGAACGCCGAGTAATACACCCGGCGCAGGCGGTAGTCGCCGTACAGCGAAGCGGCGGTGTGCAGGATGGTGCTGTCATCGGTGGCGTCGGCACCGATGATCATCTGCGTGCTCTGGCCGGCCGGGGCGAAGCGTGGCGCGCGTTTTTCTGCGCGGGCTTCGCTCTCGCCCTGATGGATCGAGTGCATGGCCTGCTTGATGGTGAGCACCTTTTTCTCCGGGGCCAGGCGGATCAGGCTGCTCTCGGTGGGCAGTTCGATATTCACGCTGAGGCGGTCGGCGTAGCGCCCGGCTTCGGCAATCAGCAGCGGGTCGGCGTCAGGGATAGTCTTGAGGTGGATATAGCCGCGAAACTCATGCTCTTCGCGCAGCAATTTGGCCACGCGGATCAGCTGCTCCATGGTGTAGTCGGCCGAGCGGATGATTCCAGAGCTGAGAAACAACCCGCTGATGCAGTTGCGCTTGTAGAAGTCGAGGGTCAGGGTCACCACCTCTTCCGGAGTAAAGCGCGCGCGCGGCACGTCGCTGGAGCGGCGGTTGACGCAGTACTGGCAGTCATACAGGCAGAAGTTGGTCAGTAGGATCTTCAGTAGCGCCACGCAGCGCCCGTCCGGGGTAAAGCTGTGGCAGATGCCCATGCCATTGGTCGAGCCGATTCCGCTCTTTCCCTTGGAGCTACGGCTTGGCGCGCCGCTGCTGGCGCAGGAGGCGTCGTACTTGGCGGCGTCGGCGAGGACGGTGAGTTTTTCGATCAGTTGCATGGTGTTGCCCGCTAAACTGGTTATGCATACAGTATTTAGCAATCACCGGCAGGCATCAAGCGCTCATATGGCTGATCGCGTCGCAGATTTCCACGGGCGGCGAACCTTGCGTAGAGTGTGGCGTCAAAGCGCTATCAAGCCATTTAGGAGGCATACACATGCAGCGACAGGACACGCACAGCAAACTTATCGGTTATCTGCTGTGGATTTTCGGTTTTCTCGGCGCGCACCGTTTTTACTACGGCAAGCCGGTAACCGGGACCATCTGGTTCTTTACCTTCGGCCTGCTGTTTATCGGCTGGATCGTCGACCTGTTTCTGATCCCGGCGATGGACCGTGAAGCCGATCTGCGCTTTACCGCTGGTGATACTGATTACAACGTCGCCTGGATTCTGCTGACCTTCCTCGGCATCTTCGGTGTGCACCGCATGTACCAGGGCAAGTGGATTACCGGAATCATCTACCTGTGCACCGGCGGCTTGTTCCTGCTCGGCGTGCTGTATGACTTCTGGACGTTGAACACCCAGGTGTCGATCAAGAACGCAGAACGCGCCTGAATCTCAGGCACGAAAAAGCCCGCCTCTTGGCGTAAGGCTGTTCACATAAGAAAAATGCCGCTTCGCCCTTGCCAGGGAAGCGGCATTTCTTTGTGCTCACCACCGTAGGAT
>PGZH01000001.1 GCA_002840155.1 Gammaproteobacteria bacterium HGW-Gammaproteobacteria-13 | reverse complement strand
ATGCCGCTTCGCCCTTGCCAGGGAAGCGGCATTTCTTTGTGCTCACCACCGTAGGATGGGTGCTAACCCATCAATTGGCTGATGGGTTAGCACCCATCCCACGGCCTGAACCACTGCCAAAGACTTAGAGCGAGGAAGATTTCAAAACCCGCCGCTCTATGGGGCGTAAAGCGGCCCCACTTAACTGAACAGCATTGCCGTAACTGCGAGGCTTTCAGGGGTTAACCCGCGCCTCACTCCGTGCGGAAACGCACCACCAGTTGTTTCAGTTCACTGCTTAGGCCGCTTTGCTCCTGGGCGTAGCTTTCCACCTCGGCGGCTTGCGCGGATATCTGCGTCACTGCGTCATTAATGGCGACGATGTTCTGGTTGATTTCCTCGGTCACCAGATGCTGTTCCTCAGTCGCAGTAGCGATCTGCATAGTCATGTCACGGATCATCTGCACCTTGCCTTCAATACTCTCGAAGGCGGCCATGACCTCCTCGGACAGCACGATGGCCTTGCCCGATTCGACCAGGCTTTGGTCCATGCTCACCGTCACTTCCTTGATGCGGTTGACCAGCAGGTTGAGGATGCTGTTGATCTGCTCGGTAGAGTCCTGAGTGCGTTTAGCCAGGTTGCGCACCTCATCGGCCACCACCGCAAACCCGCGCCCCTGCTCGCCCGCGCGGGCGGCTTCGATGGCCGCGTTCAACGCCAGCAGGTTGGTCTGTTCGGCGATCTGCTGAATAGTCGAGAGGATGTTGTTGATATTGACCGTTTCCTTCTCCAGCTCCTGAATCACCTTGCTGGAGTTCTGGATGCTGGCCCCGAGCTTGTTAACCCCCGACGTACTGCGCGCGATCACCTCTTTGCCATTGCGCGTGGCCACCAGGCCCTGCTCCGACACCTCGGCGGTTTGCACACAGGTCTTGGCCACCTCGTTGGCCGCCGAAGACATCTCGGTCACCGCCGTGACGATCTGCTCCACCGAACTCAACTGGCGCTGCAGCGTGGCGGACATCGCCGTGGTGCGTTTGTTGGTATCGCTGGAAACCCCATCCATGCTGATGGCGTTCTCCTTGATCACCCGAATCATGCCCTGGATCGACTCGATAAACTGATTGAACCACTTGGCCAACTCGCCGGTTTCATCCTTGCTGAGCAGGTCCAGCCGGCGGGTCAGATCACCTTCACCCTGGGCGATGGTGCGCAGCCCGTCCTTCACCAGATTGATCGGATTGACGATGCGGTTGGCGATAATCACCCCAGCCGCGCCGAATACCAGCACCAGCACCATGCAGACAATCAGGGTGATCCAGGTCAGCTCGCGGGCGCTCGCGTAGATCTCGTCGGCCTGTTTGAAGCCGACAAACTTCCAACCCAGTTCAGGCGAGGTGTAGACGTTGGCCATATAAGCCACCCCGTCGATCTCCACCTCGACCAGGCCGTTCTCGGTCTTGCCGATGACCGCAAAGTGCTCGCCGGGCAGCTCACTGACCTTCTTGAAGTTGTTGTCCGGCTTCAGGCCATCCACCAGCAAGGTGCCGCTGCCCTCGGCCAGCATCAGAAACCCGGTTTCACCAAAGCGCACCTTCTGCGCCATATCGGTGAGCGCCTTGAGCGACACATCCACCGCCACCACCCCGGCGAACTGCCCGGCGTTGTCCTTGAAGCCCTTGAGCACCGAGACATACACCGCATCATCCGGCTCCCAGTAATAACCGTCGCGGCGGCCCAGGGTGAAGTTGGCGTCACGACCAATCGGGTACCACTCGCGCGTGCGCGGGTCCCAGTCACCGTAATCCCCGGTGCCCGGCCACTCCACATAGCCGCCCTTGGTATCGCTCATGTAGACGTAGCCGAAGGTGGGGTTGTTCTTACCGATGCTGGAAAAGTAATCGAAAATCTGCTTCTCGCGCCCACCATTGGCGGTGGCCACCTCGCCCGGCTTGCGCGCCTCACCGAAATAGGTGGTCAGCTCACCGTTATCGGCATCCTTGACCGCGGGATATTCCGCCAGGGCGGAAACGGTGTAGCCCACCGAATCAAAGAAGGTGGCGAAGCTGTTGTTCACCAGCTTCATATCCAGGCTGCTGGATACCAGGAAGTTCTCTTTGGCCTGCTGCGTGACATTGCGAATCGTCAGCAACGCCACCACCAGAACCGGAATCAGGGTTGCAACCAGAAAGCTCACCAACAGTTTGGATTTGATACGCATGGGACATCGCCTTCTAGCTGGCCAGTAATACGCTCTATCGGCGCTTGTAGAGGATAGTTAAGGCTTATGACAGCGCCAGCGCTGGCCTCACCACGACAACGCTGCAGCGCGAAAGCGACTGTCGCGGTAAATCGGCGGCTGGTTGGGCCGCAGGTATTCCGCCGCCGCAGCGGTAACGCGGATTAAGCGTTTCGCCCTTACGGCGAGTTACTTGATTCGCTGCGCTCACCCTTCGGGCCAGCCTGCGACTGTTACTCCGCGGCGCTACGTTTCGGCCTCCTGACGGGATTCAGGGACCCCGTCGCCTAGGCGGCTTCTGGAAGGCAGAGCGAAAAGGCCAAAGCAAGTAGCTCGAACAACTATCGCAATGGTGGATGGATAAAGCGTCATCCACCCTACGCTCGGTATCCGTAGGGTGGACAACGCGAAGCTTGTCCACCGGGATGTTCAAAACATCCATATCTATGGCCACAACATGCTCTTCGTTGCGTAAGGGGTTGAGCGGCATGGATGCCGCGAGAGCCGCGATGGGCCAGGGATGGCCCTTCGCGGCGGGCCCCTGGAGCAATGATGGAACGAGGGAAGTCGAGCGCAGCGAGACCCGAATGCAAGGGGCAAGACCTTTTGCTTACTTTTGGGGCGTTTGCCAAAAGTGAGCCGCCGTAAGGGCGGAACGGTTAGACCGGGCAACGCAGAAGCGGCGAGCACACATAAATCGCCAAGCAACGATCCGTAGGATGGGTTGAGCAACGCGATACCCATCAACCAATCCCACATAAAACCGCTACTACACTCAGCCAACCGCGACTCTGCAAAGGACTGCAGTCATGACTGACTACCGCCGCGACCACACACCAGGCTCCACCTGGTTCTTTACCCTCAACCTAGCCGACCGCCGCCAGGCGTTACTAACCGAACAAATTGATCTGCTCCGCGCCAGCTTTCGCAAGGTCATGCGCCAACATCCCTGGCAAATCGACGCCATCGTGATCCTGCCAGACCATCTGCACGCTCTATGTACCTTGCCAACCGGAGATGCCGATTTCGCTGTACGTTGGCGCTTGATCAAAACCGGATTTTCCCGCGCCTTGCCCTACGGCGAGCGCATATCCGCCAGCAGGCAGCGCAAAGACGAGCGCGGCATTTGGCAACGCCGTTATTGGGAGCATCGCATCCGCGATCAGACGGATTTCAACCGGCATATCGATTACATCCACCACAACCCGCGCAAGCATGGGCATGTGCAGCACGTTGCCGATTGGCCGTGGTCGTCGTTTCACCGGTATGTGCGAGCGGGGTTATTGCCGGGAGATTGGGCGGGTAGCGAAGGAATAGATGAAGCCGTTGGCGAGCGCAGCAGTGATGATTTCAGATAGCCATTATTGATGGGTATCGCTACGCTCAACCCATCCTACGGGTCCACAGAAAAATAATGCATGAGTAGCAAGGAGCGAAAAATGGAGTTCTTCGAGAAGCTAAGCAGCCTTTCAGCAAAAATCCGTCAGCAGGCAAGTGCGATTAAAACGGAAGAAGCCACGAAAAACGCATTTGTTATGCCATTTATAAATACCGTTCTCGGCTATGACGTGTTTGACCCCAGAGAAGTAACCCCAGAATTCGTCTGCGACGTAGGTACGAAGAAGGGTGAAAAAATTGACTACGCAATATTAAAAGATGGCGATGTTCAGATACTGATCGAATGCAAGAAAATTGGTGAGCCACTCAACATCAACCATGCATCGCAATTATTTCGCTACTTCCATGTGACAAATGCCCGGATCTCCATCCTAACTAATGGTCAAGTCTATAAATTCTTCACTGACCTTGACGCCCCAAACAAAATGGATGAAAAACCTTTCCTTGAACTCGACTTATTAGATATAGACGAGCATGCAGTACCAGAGCTTATAAAACTTACGAAATCAGCATTCGATGTTGAGTCAATAGTCAACGCAGCTGGCGAGCTAAAATATGTAAGCCAGATAAAAAAACAAATCGCACTGCAATTCACCAAGCCAGACGACGACTTCGTAAAATTCTTTGCATCGCGCGTTTACGAAGGGATGATCACGCAAAAAGTACGCGAACAATTTGCAGAACTAACCCGCAAGGCAGTTGCGCAATTCTTGAACGACCAAATCAACGACCGTCTGAAATCTGCAATGAGCGGAGCCATTCAACCCAGTTACGCGGCCACGACTTCGTCACCAGCAGATCCTGCGAATGAGCAAATTGACGACACTACAGAAGACAAGGTTCTGACCACCTTAGAAGAGCTTGAGGGCTATCACATCGTCAAAGCTATTGTGCGTTCCGTTGTTGACTCCAAACGAATTATTCAACGCGACACTCAAAGCTACTTTGGAATATTGCTAGACGATAACAATCGCAAGCCAATATGCCGCTTACACTTCAACCGCACGCAAAAATATATCGGTATTTTCGACCAAGAAAAGAACGAAACGCGCCACCCCATCAGCTCACTCGACGAAATCTATGATTTTGCTGATCAACTGAAAACAACCATAAGTTTCTACTAACAGCACGTAGCATGGGCTAAGCACGGCAATACCCATCAACTCTCAAAACAAAAGGCCCATCAATCGATGGGCCTTTTGTTTAAATCACCACTCGGCTCAGACCAACGCAGCCTCACTGCGACGCTCAAATTTCTTCACCTGATATTCCCTCGCCGCCTGATGAAACGCCTCCAACAGCGCGTTGTAATCCGCCTTCTCCCAATAGCGATACTCAGGATGCCACTGCACCCCAACGGCAAACGCCTTGGCGCCAATCACACTGACCGCCTCGATCTGCCCATCCTCGGCCACAGCTTCAATCTGCAAGCCCTCACCGAGACGATCAACACCCTGACCATGCAATGAGTTGACCTTGATCTGCCGCTCGCCAAACAACGAATGCAACACGCCGCCCTCGGTCAGGGCCACGTTGTGCATCGGGCCATAGGCCACGTCGTCCGGTACGTCCTTCACCTCACGGTGATCGAGACGGCCGGCCACTTCATGCACTTCACGGTGCAGGGTGCCGCCAAACAGCACGTTCATTTCCTGCATGCCACGGCAGATGCCGAGGAAGGGAATGCCGCGATCAATACAGGCGCGCAGCAGACGCAACACGGTTGCATCACGGGGTTTGTCGGCCAGGCCGAGGCCAGGATGGTCGTCGCCGTAGAAGCTGGGGTGCACGTTGGAGAGTGAGCCGCCGAACATGATGCCGCTGACGCTATCCAGCACCGTGTCCATGTCCAGATCATCGCCGAAGGCCGGGATCATCAGCGGGAAGGCACCGAAGCCGGTGACGGCATGGATGTACTTCTCACCGACCAGGTGAAACCAGCCGATATCACGGCTGGTCAGCTGCCAACGGCACAGGGGAAGGCCAATCATGGGTTTGCTCATTGCAAGGAGTCCTCTTCATTAATAATTGAAGTGGGCTGCCCTTGGGAGAGCGGGCTTGCGGGTCAGGAAACCCTGAACCCGCTCACCCAAGGGGTGCCGTAACCTGCGGTCACTGCACCAACGCCGCGCCCGCGCGGCTGGTTTGTTGCGTAAAGCTGTTGTTGCTTGATGGGTATCGCTGCGCTCAACCCATCCTACGGTGGTGCTTTTGTAGGAGCGGGCTTGCCCGCGATTCGGTGGTGGCCTTGATCGCGGGCATGGTCCGCTCCTACGGAATAATTGCGCCTGCGGGTGATGCCTTGGCGATGGTCGCGAAAGCTCGCGGCTAAAGCCCCTCCTACAGTCTTTGTCGCATCAAAAAAGGGGGCTGATCCTGCGATCAGCCCCCTTTGTGTTACTTAGCCATTACTCGGGAAAGCGAACTGCGCCGCTTCGTGGCTGGCGCGCTGCGGCCAGCGTTGGGTGATGGCCTTTTTGCGGGTGTAGAAGCGCACGCCGTCCGGGCCGTAGGCGTGCAGGTCGCCGAACAGCGAGCGCTTCCAGCCGCCGAAGCTGTGGTAGCTCACCGGTACGGGCAGCGGTACGTTGACGCCGACCATGCCGACTTCGATTTCGTCGCAGAACAGGCGCGCGGCTTCACCATCACGGGTGAAGATGCAGGTGCCGTTGCCGTATTCGTGGTCGTTGATCAGCTGCATGGCGGCTTCCAGGCTGCCGACGCGGACGATGCACAGCACTGGGCCGAAGATTTCGTCGGTGTAGATGGTCATCTCCGGGGTCACCTTATCGAACAGGGTGCCGCCGACGAAGAAGCCGTTTTCGTTGCCGGCAACCACCAGATCGCGACCGTCAACCACCAGGCTTGCGCCCTGGGCCACACCAGCATCGATGTAGCCTTTGACCTTGTCACGCGCTGCACCGGTAACCAGCGGGCCCATGTCCAGGCCGCATGAGGTGCCGGCACCGATTTTCAGGGCTTTGATTTGCGGCACGATCTTCTCGACCAGGGCATCGGCAATCTGGTCGCCTACGCACACGGCCACGGAGATGGCCATGCAGCGCTCGCCGCAAGAACCGTAGGCGGCGCCCATCAGTGCGCTGACGGCGTTGTCCAGGTCGGCATCGGGCATCAGTACGGCGTGGTTCTTCGCGCCGCCCAGGGCCTGGACGCGCTTACCGCGCTTGGTGCCTTCGCTGTAGATATATTCGGCAATCGGCGTGGAGCCAACAAAGCTCAGGGCTTTGACTTCCGGCGCTTCGATCAGCGCATCCACCGCTTCCTTGTCGCCGTGCACCACGTTGAGCACGCCTTTCGGCAAGCCAGCCTCTTGCAGCAGTTGGGCGATATACAGGGTGGAGCTTGGGTCACGCTCGGACGGCTTCAAGATAAAGCAGTTGCCGCAGACGATGGCCAGCGGGTACATCCACAGCGGCACCATGGCCGGAAAGTTGAACGGGGTGATACCGGCGACTACGCCGATTGGCTGCATGTCGCTCCAGGCGTCGATATTCGGGCCGACGTTGCGGCTGTACTCGCCCTTGAGGATTTCCGGGGCGGCGCAGGCGAATTCGACGTTCTCGATGCCGCGCTTGAGTTCACCGGCGGCGTCTTCCAGGGTTTTGCCGTGCTCTTCGCTGATCAGCTTGGAGATGGTCGCTTCGTGCTGCTCAAGCAGCTGCTTGAAGCGGAACATCACCTGGGCGCGCTTGGCTGGCGGGGTGTTGCGCCAGGCCGGGAAGGCGCTCTTGGCCGAGTCGATGGCCAGTTGCATGGTGGCGCGGTCAGCCAGCGCGACTTTCTTGGTCGCCGCGCCGGTGGACGGGTTGAACACGTCTGCGCTGCGGCCGGTGCCGGCAGTCAGTTCGCCGTGGATCAGGTGGGTAACGAGGGTCATGGCAGTTCCTTAATAACGGATCTTGTTTTGTAGGAGCGGCCCATGGCCGCGATGCGTTTCGCGGGCATGGCCCGCTCCTACGGAATAGGTGTTTGGCTTAATCCAGGCTGTTCAGCACATCGCCGACGGCGTTGAACACGGAGTCCAGCTGCTCGGGCTTGGTGTTGAAGGTTGGCCCGAACTGCAGGGTGTCGCCGCCGAAGCGCACGTAGAAGCCGGCGTTCCACAGTTTGATACCGGCCTCGAACGGGCGGATCACCGGGTCGCCGTCACGCGGGGCGATCTGGATCGCGCCGGCCAGGCCGCAGTTGCGGATGTCGACGACGTTCTTGCTGCCTTTGAGGCTGTGCAGCTTCTCTTCAAAGATCGGCGCCAGGACAGCCGATTGCTCGATCAGGTTGTCGCGTTTGAGCAGCTCCAGGGTTGCCAGGCCAGCGGCGCAGGCAACCGGGTGACCCGAGTAGGTGTAGCCGTGGCCGAACTCGACCATGTGCTCGGGAATCGCCTGGTTCATAAAAGTGTTGTAGATCTCGCTGGAAGCGATCACTGCGCCCAGTGGAATCGCGCCGTTGGTGATCTGCTTGGCGGTGTTCATCAGGTCCGGGACCACGCCGAAGTATTCGGCACCGGTCCATTTGCCCATGCGGCCGTAGGCGGTGATCACTTCGTCGAAGATCAGCAGAATGTTGTGCTGGGTGCAGATTTCACGCAGGCGCTGCAGGTAGCCAACTGGCGGCACGATCACGCCAGCGGAACCGGACATCGGCTCGACGATTACTGCGGCGATGTTCGAGGCGTCGTGCAGTTCGATCAGCTTGAGCAGCTCGTTGGCCAGCTCGACACCGCCGGTCGCGGCCATGCCCTTGGTGAAGGCCAGGTGCGCTTGCAGGGTGTGCGGCAGGTGGTCGGCGTCCATCATCTGGCCGAACATCTTGCGGTTGCCGCCGATGCCGCCCAGTGAGGTACCGGCAATGTTCACGCCGTGGTAGCCACGGGCACGGCCGATAAATTTGGTTTTGCTCGGCTGGCCTTTCAGGCGCCAGTAGGCCTTGGCCATCTTCACCGAGGTGTCGGCGCACTCGGAGCCGGAGTCGGTGTAGAACACGTGGTCGAGGCCGGCTGGGGTCAGCTCGGTGATTTTCTCGGCCAGCTGATAGGACAGCGGGTGGCCGTACTGGAAGCCCGGCGCGTAATCGAGGGTGCCCAGCTGCTTGGCCACGGCCTCCTGAATTTCCTTGCGGTTGTGCCCGGCGCCACAGGTCCACAGCCCGGACAGGCTGTCGAACACGCGGCGGCCCTTGTCGTCGATAAAGTAGTTGCCGTCGGCACCGACGATCAGACGCGGGTCACGCTTGAAGTTGCGGTTGGCGGAAAACGGCATCCAGTGCGCATCCAGCTTGAGCTGGCTGGCCAGGGACGGGGTGGCGGTCTGCGGCATGTTCATGGTGCGGCCTCGCAAGGAAGGGCGGTGTTCTTATAAGGAGAAGCAGTTGCCAGCAAAGGTGCCACGGGCTTAGAGTCAGGAAAACACGACTCTTCTTATCTTTAGTTAATCATCTACTAAACAATGAGCCATAACCAATGAGCACCCGCCGCCCCGACCCGCTGGCTCAGGTCAGTGACTTTGATATTCGCCTGCTCAAGCTGTTTCGCAGCGTGGTGGAATGCGGCGGCTTTTCCGCTGCGGAAAGCGCCTTAGGGATAGGCCGCTCGGCGATCAGCCAGCAGATGAGCGATCTGGAACAGCGCCTCGGCCTGCGCCTGTGCCAGCGCGGCCGCGCCGGTTTTGCCCTAACCGAAGAAGGCCGCGAGGTATTCCAGAGCACCCAGCAGTTGTTGGCAGCGCTGGAGAGCTTTCGCACCGAGGTCAACGGCCTGCACCAGCACCTGCGCGGCGAGCTGAATATCGGCCTGACCGACAACCTGGTGACGGTGCCGCATATGCGCATCACCAACGCCCTGGCGCGCCTGAAAGAACGCGGCCCGGACGTGCACATCCATATCCGCATGACCCCGCCGAGTGAAGTCGAGCAAGGCGTGCTCGACGGCCGTCTGCATATCGGCGTGGTGCCGCAAGCCGGCGCGCTGTCCGGATTGGACTACCAGGCGCTGTACGACGAGCGCTCGCTGCTCTACTGCGCGGTCGGCCACCCGCTGTTCTATGTCGATGATCAGCAGCTGGAGGATGAGCGGCTGAACAGCCAGGAAGCCATCGCCCCGACCTTCCGCCTGCCGCCCGAGGTGCAGAGCCACTATCAGGCGCTCAACTGCACGGCTAGCGCCTCGGACCGCGAAGGCATGGCCTTTCTGATTCTCACCGGGCGCTATATCGGCTACCTACCAGACCACTACGCCCAGGCATGGGTGCAGCAGGGCCGTCTGCGCGTGCTGAAGCCGGCCAGCCGCTTCTACGACATCAGCCTGGCCTCGGTGACGCGCAAAGGCCGCCGCCCGCATCTGGTGCTGGAGAGTTTTCTCGAAGCGCTGGCCGAGGCATAGAGACACACCAGGTAACAACTGCTCAGGCACCACGCTGCGGGTATCGGACTCACAGGTTTATGCTCGGTCGAAGCCACGCCTGGCGCGGCTTAGAACCTGTTCACGATCTCGCGAGCTAGAGCCATGCAAGACAGAAACAGGCGAGGAAGCGCAGTGTACGAGCTGTACATGAGCATTCCGAGCCTGTTTCTAACGCAGCAGGGCCGACGCGCAGCAGATCGTGAACAGGTTCTTAGATCCCTTTACCTGTGCAGTGTTACCACGGAGGACCCTATGCCTAGCCGTCGTCACTTCATCCAGGGCAGCGCCAGCCTGCTCGCTCTCGCCGCCACGCCGTGGCTGCCTTCCCTGGCTTACGCCGACCCCAGCCAACTGCTGAAACGCGCCATCCCGAGCAGCGGCGAGATGCTGCCGGTGATCGGCCTGGGCACCTCGCGCACCTTCGACGTCAGCCTCAGCAATGACAGCCTGAAACCACTGGATTCGGTGATGCGCACCTTTATCAACGGCGGCGCCAGGCTGATCGACACCGCGCCCAGTTACGGCGCCTCCGAAGCGGTGACAGGCGAGCTGCTGAAACGCACCAAAACCCAGGGCAAGGCCTTTCTCGCCACCAAGATTTCCGCCACCGGCCGCGAACGCGGCATGGCGCAGATCGAGGCCAGCCTGCAGGCGCTGCAAACCGACAAACTCGACCTGGTGCAGGTGCACAACCTGCAGGACACTCGCACCCAGCTGGCCTTGCTGCGCGAGCTGAAATCCGAGGGCAAGGTGCGCTATATCGGCATCACCCATTACATCGAGTCGGCGCACGACGACCTGCTGGAGGTGCTGGAGAAAGAATCGGTGGACTTCGTCCAGCTCAACTACTCGGTGGGCGAACGCAACGCCGAGAAACGCCTGCTGCCCTACTGCGCCGACCATGGCATCGCCACGCTGATCAACCGGCCGTTCCAGCGCGCGCAGCTGCTGAGCCAGGTCAAGGGCAAGTCACTGCCCAGCTGGGCGATGGAGACCGACGCCACCTCCTGGGCACAACTGTTGCTCAAATTTATCCTCGCCAACCCGGCGGTCACGGTGGTGATCCCGGCCACTTCCAACCCACGTTATATGGCCGACAACCTCAAGGCCGGCATCGGTCGCCTGCCGGATGCGGCGCTGCGCGAGAAGATCATCCAGGCGTTTAGCTGATATGCACGCGGCTGCCCGCGACGTGGAAGCTAAGCGATGAGCCCGGCGCAACGCCTGGCCCACGCGATCAACGCACGGCCGGCCGAGCTGCTGGCGGTGCTGTGCGGGTTTGGCCTGTTCTTCTGCCTGTTCAGCGGCTATTTCATGCTGCGGCCGATTCGCGAGGCCATGGGCATTCGCGGCGGCGTGGAAAACCTGCAGTGGCTGTTTACCGCGACCTTTCTGCTGATGCTCGCCGCCGTGCCGCTGTTTGCCTGGCTTAACTCGACGGTGGCGCGGGCGCGGTATATCGATTGGGTGTACGGCTTCTTTATCCTCAACCTGCTGGCCTTCGCCGCGCTGTTTCAACGCAGCGGCGACGACATCTGGGTGGCGCGGGTGTTTTACGTATGGATCTCGGTCTACAACCTGTTCGTCGTCTCGGTGGCCTGGAGCCTGATGGCCGATGTGTTCGACAGCGCCCAGGCCAAGCGCCTGTTTGCCTTTATCGCCGCTGGTGCCAGCTGCGGCGGCTTGGCCGGGCCGGCGCTCGGCGCGCTGCTGATTGAGCGCCTCGGGCAGGGCGGGCTGATCCTGCTGGCGGCAGTGCTGCTGGGCATGGCGATCCTGGCTAAGCAGCAGCTAATGACCTGGCGCGCCATCGGCGGTGCCGGTCGGCCGGGCGCACCGCCCAGCGAAAACCCGCACCAGCCGGTGCTCGGCAACCCGTTCAGCGGCCTGACGCGCGTGCTCGCCTCGCCCTATCTGCTGGGCATCAGCGCCTTCGTTATCCTGCTGGCCACCGCCAGCACCTTTCTCTACTTCGAGCAGGCGCGCCTGGTGGCTGAGACCTTTACCGAGCGCAATGAACAGATTCGCGTATTCGGCATGATTGATTTCAGCGTGCAGGCACTCTCCCTGCTCGCGCAACTGTTTATCACCGGGCGCATCGCCCAGCGCTTCGGCATCCGCGCCCTGCTCGCCGGGGTGCCGCTGCTGGTCTGCCTGGGCTTTATCGGCCTGGCCCTGGCGCCGACCTTCGCCATGCTCGCGGCCTTGATGATTATGCGCCGGGTCGGTGAATACGCCTTTGTCCGCCCCGGCCGGGAAATGCTCTTCGCCCCGCTGGACGCCGAGAGTAAATACAAGGCCAAGAATTTTATCGACACCGTGGTCTACCGCACCGGCGACGCCGTCAGCGCCTGGGCCAAAGCCCTGCTCGACATGCTCGCCAACGGCGTATTGATCGCCGCTGTAGCCGGCGCCATTTGCGCCGCTGCCTGGGGCGCGCTCGGCTGGTATTTGGGTGGGCGCAGAGAGCAAAGTGGCGAGTCGCCCAGCGCTAAGTCAAACAGCATTCGATAGAAACTCCTGCCCCCTATCAAACATCCAGCTCCAAGCGTGACCCGCTACAGCCCGACACGCAGGGCATCAACCATTTACCGCTGTTGCGCTCGGCGTCCGACAGGTACTGGTCGCGATGCTCCGGCACACCATCAAGTACCCGCGTCATGCACGCACCGCACATACCCATGCCGCAGGAGGTGGCAATCGTCACCCCTACCCGCGCGGCAGCACTGACCAGACTTTCCCCTGCCTGCACCACCACCGCTTTGCCGCTGCGCGCCAGCACCAGTTCCAGCCCGCTCGCCTGATTGGCAGCCGGTTCATTCGCGGGCTGAAAATGCTCCTGATGCAAAGCCGCAGCGGGCCAACCAAGCTCAGTGGCAACCGCCAGCACGCACTGCATAAACCCATCCGGGCCGCAGGTGTAGAGCTGCTGTTCGGCCTGCCAGGGCGGCAGCAGGCTGCGCAGCTGCGCGGCAATCTGCACGGCGGATATACCGCTGAGCAGAGTCACTGCCGAATCGTCCTGTAGCTCATCAACAAACGCTGCATGGGCTGGACTTCGGGCGAAATACAGCAGGCGCACAGGGCGTTGTTGAACCTTGCACTGACGGTACATGGCCAGCAACGGCGTGATACCGATACCGGCGGCGACCAGGAGCACCGGGGTATTACCGGGATGCAACGGGAACAGGTTGCGTGGCGCACCGACCTTGAGTCGCGTGCCCACACGCAGTTGCTGATGCAGCCAACGCGAGCCGCCGCGTGAGTCCTCGGCGTGCTTGATAGCCAGACGCAAACAGCCTTCATCAGGCAGATTGGTCAGCGAATACTGGCGCACCAGGCCACCTCCGAGCTGCACATCGACATGCGCGCCGGCCGTCCAGGCGAACGGCAGCGGCGTGGCATCCAGGCTGCACAGCTCGATGCCGAGAATGCCTGCGGCCTCTTCGCGCAGGCCGCGCACTTTCAGTTCCAGCCAGGTCATCGGCGCACCCCGGCGCGGCGTTGCAGCTCCAGCACTGCGGCATTGGCTTCGCGGCCCAGCGCGGCCATATCCAGCCCCGGAATCCGGTCATCCACCACCACACGGCGGCCACCGACCAGCAGCGCCTTGACGCTGGCGCGGCCACCGCAGGCAATCGGACCAATAGCCGGGTCATGCAGGCCGAAATAGCGCGGATCATCCAGGCTGTAGATGGCCAGGTCCGCAGCCTGACCGACCTGCAGCGTGCCTATCGCATCCAGCCCCAATACCTGCGCGCCGCCGGCGGTGCCCCAGCGCAGTACATCCTCGATGCTCGCGGCATCCGCGCCGCCTTCGAAGGTGCCGCCGGCATAACGCGGCTTGGCCAGTTCGCCCTTGCGCGCACGCTGCAGCAACCAGGCGGCGTGGGTTTCGCTGAGCATGTCGGCGGCCTCGTTGGAGGCGGCGCCATCGACGCCGATGGATACCGTAACGCCAGCCGCTTCCAGTGCCGGCAAATCGGCGATACCACTGCCCAGGCGGCCGTTGCTCTGCGGGCAATGGGCGATACCGCTGCCACTGTTGCCAAGCAGGCGGATTTCCTCGGGCAGCAGTTTGACCAGGTGGGCGAACCATACATCCGGCCCCAGCCACTCCTGTTCGGCGCAGAACTGCACCGGGGTCATGGCAAACTTGGCGCGGGCGGCATCCAGGTAGTCCACGGTTTCGCTGAGGTGGCTGTGCAAGCGCAAACCCAAGCGGCGAGCCAGGCGTGCCGTCTCGCGCAGCTCCTCGGGCGTGGTGGAATGCAGGGTGGTGGTCGGTGCCACGACGATGCGCCGCCGCGAATCGCTGGCCGGGTCGTGGTACAGCGCGGTCAGGCGCTCGACATCGGCCAGGTAGTCGTCGAGCTTTTCCGGGCGCAGCGCCTGCGGCAAGTCGGCTTCCAGCTGGCGAGTCTGGGTCGCGCCACCGCGACACAGGACAAAGCGCAGCCCGAGGGCATCGGCCTCTTCAAATAGAATCGCCGCGCCGTCGAACGGCATGCCGGGGTAATACAGGTAATGATGATCGGCCACCGTGGCGCAGCCGGAGCGCGCCAGTTCAACCAAGCCGATGCGCACCGCCAGGCGGAAGCTGCTTTCGTCAAAAGCGCCGCGAAAACGGTACGGCGTGGCCGCCAGCCAGGGCGTCAGGCTCTGGTTGAGGCCTTGCGGCTCGCCCTTGAGCAACGACTGAAACAGGTGATGGTGGGTGTTGACCCAGGCCGGATAAACCACGCAATCACGCGCATCAATCTGCGCCTCACCGGGCAAGGGTTCGAGGCGGCCGATGGCGGCGATGCGTCCATCCGTCACGCGGATATCCGGGCCAGCCTGGCGGGCATCCGCGCCGCGCAGGCCGGTCATGATGGCGCTGGCCTGGCGAATCAGGCAGCTGGTGGTGCTGTTCATGTTTACAACTCCAAAATTCTTGTTTTGCGCTGGGGTTGTCGCGACTAAAGCCCCTCCCACGTGCCACACGCCCCCTAGGAGGGGCTTTAGCCGCGAGCTTTAGCCATGTTCGCTGTCATGCCAATGGCCCAGGCAGTAACTGGCCAGCGCCGCCATCAGGCTGAACAGCCCCACGCCGGTAACGGCGATCAGCACCAGTGCGGCGAACAGGCGCGGAATATTCAGCTGAAAACCGGCCTGGAGAATCTGATAGGCCAAACCCGCGCCGGTGCCGCCGGTGCCGGCGACAAACTCGGCGACCACCGCACCGATCAGCGCCAGGCCACTGGCAATGCGCAGGCCGCCAAAGAAGTACGGCAGCGCGCTGGGGATGCGCAAACGCAACAGGGTTTGCCAACGGCTGGCGCGGCTCAGGCGGAACAGGTTGAGCAGCCCCGGGTTGACGCTGCGCAGGCCCAACACGGTGTTGGAGATCACCGGAAAGATCGCCACCAACGTCGCGCAGATCACCAGCGCCAGGGTGGTGTTGCTGACCCAGATAATAATCAGCGGCGCGATGGCCACCACCGGGGTTACCTGCAACAGAATCGCGTAGGGAAACAGGCTGGCCTCGATGATCCGGCTCTGCACGAAGAGAAACGCCGCTGCCACGCCCAGCACCACCGCCAGGGCAAAGGATAGGAAGGTGATCTTCAGCGTCATCCACAACGCGCCAAGCAGCATCGGCCCGTCCGTGATCAACGTGCGGCCGATATCCGCCGGGCTCGGCACCAGGTACACCGGCACCTCAAGGCCGACACACAGTGCCTGCCAAAGGCCCAAGAGAAAAGCCCCCACCAGCAGCGGGGCGAGAATTTTCTGCATGGCCGGATTGGCCAGCCAGGGAGTAGGTTGAGTGCTCATGCGGTTCTTCCTGCGAGTTCGGATGGGTCTGCAGAGGTGCTTGGGCGCAACGCGGTGCGCCGCTGGTTCAACGCGTTCAATGCCCGCCCTCCCCGTTGGCTTCGGCGAGCAATGCGGACAAACGCGCGCACTGCTGGATAAACCCCGCCGAGGTGCGAAACGCCTCATCACGCTCGGCCGGGCCGTCGATGGCCACATCGGCGATCACCCGCCCCGGCCGCGCGCCCATCACCACCACCCGCGATGAGAGAAATACCGCCTCGTAAATGCTGTGAGTGACAAACACCACAGTCAGGTCGCGCGCTGCCCAAAGCTGACGCAGGTCGCTGTCGAGGCGGTTGCGGGTGAACTCATCCAGCGCGCCGAACGGCTCATCCATCAGTAGCAGATTGGGTTCGGTGGCCAGGGCGCGGGCAATCGAGGCGCGCATCTGCATACCACCGGACAATTCACGCGGGTAAACCCCGCCAAACTTGCCCAGCCCAACCAGCTCCAGCGCGGCCTGCACCCGTAGCGCGCTTTCGGCTTTCGCCACCTTGGCCAGGTCCAGCGGCAGGCGAACGTTATCGGCAACCTTGGCCCAAGGCATCAGCGTCGCCTCCTGAAACACCATGGCCAGGCGTTGGTCCTGCGCGGCCTGATTGATAGCGCCCTTGCCCCACCAGCGCAGATGGCCGGCGGAGGGTTGTTCAAGGCCGGCGAACATCTTCAGCAGCGTGCTCTTGCCGCAGCCAGACGGGCCGAGCAGCGAGACGAACTCGCCACGGCCGATTTCCAGCTTCAGCCGTTGCAGGGCCTGGGTCCCGTTGGGGTAAGTCTTTTCCACCTGATTGGCCAAGAGCACCGGGCGCTCGGCTTCAAGAATCGGCAGGGCGGCGTTCATAGCGGCACCCCGGCTGGGCGGAACTCTTCCTCTTCGCCGTGCTTCTGCAGCAGCTCGAAAAGCATCTTGCGCATGATCAACCCGGGCTTGTCCGACTCCATATGAAACTCCACACGGCGACGGGTATCGACGCAGGCGTCGTAGTCGGTGGCTTCGAGAATCTCCTGATCCTCACGGGTGATCGGCGCGTCCCAGGCGATCAACTCCTCACTGCTGCATGAGGCTTCGTCGTCGTTGCGGTACAGCCACTGCACCAGCTGGATACGTTTGTCATCGATCGGCGTGGCGCAGTTGTAGATGATGTGGTGCAGGCCGCTGTCCGGGTAGGTGCAACCGAAACGGCGCACAAACGGCAGGTGCCAGCGGTTGAACAGGTGACGGATGGTGGTGGGTGTATCCGTGCCGGTCACGCGGTGGCCGCCCGGCGGATTGTTGATCGGCACGATGGTTTCCGCAGCAAAGCCCCACTCGGTCTGCTCCAGGTTGTAGCTGGATGGCTTGGGCTGGTCGAGCATGCCGAAGTTGGCCTTGTGCACAAAGGAGAAGTGCGAGTTGTCGAAGCTGTTCTCCATAAAGCGCAGTGGGCTGGTCTGCCACTCTTCGTAGAACTGGAAGATGCGCCGGTAGGCCGGATCGCCGTCCTCCTCGAAGGTCGGGATTTCCTGCAGCGGCTCGCCGAGGCAGACCCAGACGTAGCCGTATTTCGCCTGGCAGTGATAGGCATCGGTGCGTGCGCCCGCGGGGATCGGCGCGCCGGGGGCCTGCTGCGGAATGCACACGCAACTGCCGCTGCCGTCATAGCGCCAGCCGTGGTAACCGCAGACGATGGTGCCGTCCTCGACCCAGCCCTTGGACAACTGCGCGGTGCGATGACAGCAGCGATCAGCCAGGGCCACCGGGCCGTTTTTTCCCAAGAAGAGCACCAGACGCTCGCCGAGCAGGGTAAAGGGTTGTGGGCCACTATCGAGCATCGACAGCGGCATCAGTGCGTACCAGAAACGGCGCAGCACGGGTTGTTGGGTAACCAGCATGGAAGTGTCCTCAGCAATACGGGATTGGCGCGCCCTTATGGGCTGGGCGCAGCCGCAAATTGGGTGGCGTTACGGGTTGGCGGACTGCACAGGAGCAGCTGGAAGCACGCGTAGATCGCGCACAAAATCCGTATTGAAGGCCTTACGCCAGTCGGTATCGGCCTTGAGCAGGTTGGTCTCGACCATAAAGTCGCGGGTCTTCTGCCAGCGCTCGGCGCTGATGGTGCCGATGCCCTGGATGGCCGCATCGCCGCCCTCGACCAGCTGATATTCCTTAAGCTTGGCCACGCCCCAGGCGAGCAGTTCGTCATCCATGCTCGGGTTGTCCTGCTTGATCAGCGCATTGGCTGGTGCCGGGTTAGCCAGGTAGTTCTTCCACCCTTGCATCGAGGCTTTGACGAAGCGTTTGAGCACCTCGGGGCGCTGTTCGATCACATCCTGGCGGGTCACCAGGGTCGAGCCGTAGGGCGGATAACCAGCATCGGCAAACAGGTAGAAATTCGGCTGTTTGCCTGCCTTGGTGGCCTGGAACAGCTCGGAGCTGGCGTAGGCCTGCTGTACCGCACCAGGGTTGTTGAAGAACGGCTGCAGGTTGAAGGTGTAAGGCCGCGCTTGGGCATCACTGAGGCCGTACTGGTTCTTCAGCCACGGCCACCAGGTGGTCTGCCCGGAGGTGGAAACCAGCACGGTCTTGTCCTTGAGTGCATCCAGGCCGCTGACGTCGCTGTGGGTCAGCATGCCCTGCGGATCACCCTGAAAGGCAGCGGCGATGGCCACCACCGGCAAACCTTGCTCGACGCTTTTCAGCACCTGCAGGTCGTAGTTGACGATCACATCCGCCTGTTTGTTGAGCAGCAGCTGCATGCCGTTGACCTGCGGCCCGCCCATGCGAATGCTTACCTCCAGGCCCTCAGCGGCGTACAGCCCTTCGGCCACTGCCTGATAGAAGCCGCCATGCTCGGCCTGGGCATACCAGGAGGTGAGCAGGACGATCTTGTCGTTGGCCTGGGCCGTGAGGCTTGCGCCAAGCAATGCCAGCGGCAACAGCCGGCGGACGATGGAAGCGGTGGAACCCAATGCGATGCGTGATTTCATGGCGAATCTCTCCCGAATGGAGGGCACGTTGAAAGCCGCGCCAGAGGCGAACTGCGTCTGGCTGCGAGGGAAACCGGTGGGGGCTGGAACACTGAAAAATGGGCAAACGCGAGCGGCGCTTGGGTCACGACCCAGGCCGTACAGAGGTGTGATGGCATTTAAATAGTGCATAGCCGACAGCTCTCTCTCGCTCTAAGCCCAAAGGCCAGGACCAAGCACCCGATACCGGGTGTGCGACCAGGGGTGGTCGCAAGAGCAATGTCCCACGCCGATCAGAGGTGATCGGACGCTAACCGCTTCTACTCGCGGTGATCTCTGCAGAGGCTGTGCCAACTTTGCCGAGAACATTGCGCCAGCTGGGTTGGCAGTCGTTGGCCTACTCCAACCAAGCAGAAATCCGCCTGATGCCGGCAACAAAATCGCGCACCACGCGCCAGGGCATGCACAAACACGGTGCGCGAGGCCCGAGAAATGGCGCTTAACCAGCTTTTTCTGCCCCTCGCGCTTGTCACCTCGGCGGCTCTGGGTTATCAGTGCATTCGTCCGAAAACCTGACCACTGCGGAACCGCCCATGACTGTTGAAGTACTTGCGCACCGAGCCGATCCTAATAACAAACCTGCCGGCCGGATTCGGCAGAAGAACGAAGAGGCGATCATCAAGGCCGCCGAGGAAGAGTTCGCCCGCCACGGCTTCAAAGGCACCAGCATGAACACCATCGCGCAGAACGTTGGGCTGCCGAAAGCCAACCTGCATTACTACTTCAGCAACAAGCTGGGGCTGTATCAGGCGGTGCTGGTGAACATCCTCGAACTGTGGGACAGCACCTTCAACAACCTGACCGTAGACGACGACCCGGCCACCGCGCTGGCCGGCTATATCCGCGCCAAGATGGAGTTCTCCCGTCGCCATCCGAAGGCTTCGCGCATCTATGCGATGGAAGTGATCAGCGGCGGCGAAACCCTGTCGCTGATGCTCAATCAGGATTACCAGGCCTGGTTCCGCGGCCGCGCCGCAGTGTTCGCCGCCTGGAGCGCAGCCGGCAAGATGGACCCGGTGGACCCGGTGCACTTGATCTTCCTGCTGTGGGGCAGCACTCAGCACTACGCCGACTTTTCCTCGCAGATTTGCCGCGTTACCGGCCGCGCGCGCCTGACCAAGCAGGACTATGAAGAAGCCGGGGACAACCTGATCCGCATCATCCTCAAGGGCTGCGGCCTGACGCCTCCCGTCAAAGACGCCTGATGCCTTTTACCCTGCTCGGCCCTTGCGAGTACCGCGAGGAGATTCGCAAAAGCCGCTTTATCGCCCTCGCCGCGCCGGTTAGCAGCGCGGCCGAGGCGCAGGCGTTTATCGCGGCACATAGCGATGCCAGCGCCAGCCATAACTGCTGGGCCTGGAAGGTGGGTCAGCAGTACCGCTTCAGTGATGACGGCGAACCCGGCGGTACCGCTGGCCGGCCGATCCTCGCGGCCATCGAAGCCCAGGATATGGATCAGGTCGTGGTGCTGGTGATCCGCTTCTACGGCGGCATCCAGCTCGGCACCGGTGGCCTGGCTCGCGCCTACGGCGGCAGCGCCAGTAAATGCCTGCAAAGCGCACCGCGCATCGAGTTGGTGGAACGCGAGCAGTACCGCTGCCATTGCCTGTTCGCCGAACTGCCGCTGCTCAAGGCGCGCCTAACGGAACTCGACTGCCTGCTGGAGCGCGAAGATTACGACGCCACAGGGGCCGAGCTGCAGCTGGCCATCCCCGCACCACGGGTCGCCGAGCTGCAGCGGCTGCTGGCGGATATCAGCCGTGGCCGTGAGGCATTGCAGCCACTATGAAGCGCCTGGTATGGCTCTGCCTGTTCTGCTGCCAGGCGTTGCAGGCGCAGGTGAGTGAGCAGCTGGAGCACACCTACTACGATGTCGATGCCAGTGCGCACGCCTTGCTGTACTCAGCACTGGATCAGGCATCGCCAATTCGCCATGACGGCAAGGTGTTTCATGGCTACACCGATTGGCGCGTGAACTGGCGCTTCTGGTGGTGGGAAGAACCTGACGGGCGCTGCCGCATTACCCGCACGGAAACCACGCTGCACGCCAGCATCACCCTGCCCCGCCTGCTTGCTGCCAGCCCCGCGCACCAGCAGCACTTTGTTGCCTACATCAGCGCCCTGCAGCAACACGAAAACGGCCATTACCAGATCGCCCAGGCCGCCGCCCGCGCGATTGATCAGCGCCTGCAACTGACGGCCGAACAACCCAGCTGCCTGCGCTTGCAAGAACAGGCCAATCAACAAGCAAACGCTGTGTTGCAACTGCATGTCGAGCAGGAACAGCGTTACGACCGCGACACCGAATACGGCAAGACCCAGGGCGCCTGGTTGCGCCACTAGGCCAGCGTGCAGCCTCGATTCGGTGCAGCAACACAGCCCCGCCTCAAACACGCGCACCATCACTGGGCAGCCTTGATCAAACAGCGGATGGGCGAACGCTGCACAGCGGCTTTTCTGACCCACTGGCCAGTTTTTTGCTTTAGCACGGCAGTTGTCATTCCCGAGCCACTGCCCATGTCCAGTTCCCCTTCTGTTCCACGCTTGCAGCTGAGCGGTATCAGCAAGCGCTACCCCGGCTGCCTGGCCAACGACCGTATCGACCTGAACATCGCCCCTGGGGAAATCCATGCGTTGCTCGGCGAGAACGGTGCCGGCAAGAGCACCCTGATGAAGATCATCTACGGCGTTACCCAGCCCGACAGCGGCGAAATTCGCTGGCACGGTGAAGCGCTGAAAATGCGCGACCCGGCCATGGCTCGCAGCCTCGGCGTAGGCATGGTGTTTCAGCACTTCTCGCTGTTCGAGACCCTGACGGTGGCGGAGAACATCGCCCTGGCCATGGGCGCGGCTGCCGGCGCGCCGAAGCAGCTGGAGCCGAAGATCCGCGAAGTCTCCCAGCGTTACGGCATGGCCCTGGAACCGGGCCGCCTGGTGCACAGCCTGTCCATCGGCGAGCGGCAACGGGTGGAAATCGTCCGCTGCCTGATGCAGGACATCAAACTCTTGATCCTCGATGAGCCGACCTCGGTGCTCACCCCGCAGGAGGCCGACGAACTGTTCGTCACCCTGCGCCGTCTGGCGGCCGAGGGCTGCAGCATTCTGTTTATCAGCCACAAACTCGGCGAGGTTCGTGCCCTGTGCCAGAGCGCCACGGTGCTGCGCGGCGGCAAAGTGTCGGGGCATTGCATACCGGCCGAATGCAGCGATCTGCAGCTGGCGCGGCTGATGGTCGGCGATGCCGAGGGACTGGAAAGCAGTTACCCGAAAGCTGACGGCGGTCTGCCGCGTTTGCGCGTGGATGATCTCAGCTGGCACAACGCCGACCCGTTCGGTTGCACCCTCAGCCAGATCCGCCTGGAAGTACGCAGCGGTGAGATCGTCGGCATCGCCGGAGTAGCCGGCAATGGTCAGGATGAGCTGCTGGCCCTGCTCAGTGGCGAAACCCGCCTGCCGCGCAGCGAGCGTGAACGCATCAGCTTGGACACTCAACCCATCGCCGACCTGTACCCGGATGCGCGGCGCAAGCTGGGCCTGGCCTTTGTTCCGGCCGAACGCCTGGGCCACGGCGCGGTGCCGGATATGAGCCTGGCCGACAACGCGCTACTGACCGCCTTCCAGCAGGGTTTGCTGAGCAAGGGGCTGATTCAGCGCGGCAAGGTGCGCGCCCTGGCCGACGAGATCATCAAACGTTTTGCGGTAAAGACGCCGGATGCCGATGCGCCAGCGCGCAGCCTGTCCGGCGGCAACCTGCAAAAATTTATCCTCGGCCGCGAGATTCTGCAGAACCCTAAGCTGCTGGTGGCGGCGCACCCGACCTGGGGCGTGGACGTGGGCGCGGCGGCGGCGATTCATCGCGCGCTGATTGCCCTGCGCGATGCCGGCGCGGCGATCCTGGTGATTTCCGAAGACCTCGACGAGCTGCTCCAGATCAGCGACCGCATCGCTGCGCTGTGCAGCGGCAAGCTCTCGCCACTGGCCGCCACGGCGGAAACCGAAGCCGTTGAAGTCGGTCGTTGGATGGCCGGCGAGTTCGCACCGCTTCCCCCTATTACAAGCACGCCGGCAGCCACTGCTGCCAGCCTGAGCTGACGGAGTTTTCCATGCTGTTATCCCTCGAACCGCGCGGCCAGCAATCGCGCGCCATGCTCTGGCTATCGCCGCTGCTCGCCGCCGTGCTGACCCTGTGCAGCGGCGCGCTGTTGTTCGCCCTGCTCGGCCACGACCCGCTGGACACCCTGCACACCCTGCTGATTGCGCCACTGGCCGACTGGTATGGCGTCTCCGAACTGCTGGTCAAGGCGCTGCCGATTCTGCTCTGCGCACTCGGCCTGGCCGTGGCCTATCAGGCGCGCATCTGGAACATTGGCGCAGAAGGTCAACTGCTGCTCGGCGCGCTGGCCGGCAGCGCCATGGCGATCCAGCTCATCGATTGGGACAGCCGCTGGGCGCTGGTCTGGGTGGTGCTCGCCGGCGTGGCAGCGGGTGCAGCCTGGGGCGGCCTCACCGCCTGGTTACGCACGCAGTTCAATGCCAACGAAATCCTCACCAGCATCATGCTCAACTACATCGCGCTGAACCTGCTGCTGTTCTTCGTGCATGGCCCATTGAAAGATCCGGCCGGCTTCAACTTCCCCGAGTCGGCAATGTTCGGCGATGCCAGCCGCCTGCCGCTGGTGAGTGAAGACGGTCGCCTACACGCCGGCCTGTATTTCGCCCTGCTGGCCCTGGTGGCGGTGTGGGTGCTGCTGCACAAGAGCTTTCTCGGTTTTCAGATCAAGGTGCTCGGCCTCGACCGCCGCGCCGCCGGTTTTGTCGGTTTTCGCGAGAAACGCCTGGTGTGGTTTGCCCTGCTGGTCAGCGGCGGCCTGGCCGGGCTGGCCGGTATCGGCGAAGTGGCCGGCCCCATCGGCCAACTGGTGCCGCAGGTCTCACCGGGTTACGGCTACGCGGCGATCACCGTAGCCTTTCTCGGCCGCCTGAATCCGCTTGGCATTCTGTTCGCCAGCCTGCTGATGGCCCTGTTGTACCTGGGCGGCGAGAACGCGCAGATGACCATGAACCTGCCCCAGGCGATCACCCAACTGTTCCAGGGAATGATGCTGTTCTTTCTGCTCGCCTGCGACGTGCTGATTCTTTATCGGCCACGACTGAAGTGGAAATGGGCGCAGCGCACAACCAACGCCGAAGCACTGGCCTGAAACGTACCTGTAGGAGCGAGCTTGCTCGCTCCTACAAAAGCTCTATGCAAAGGAACTCCCATGGATCTCGACCTGTTAAGCAATATTTTCTACGCCATGGTGCGCACCGGTACGCCGTTGCTGCTGGTGGCGCTGGGTGAACTGATCTGTGAGAAGAGCGGCGTGCTCAACCTCGGCCAGGAAGGCATGATGCTGTTCGGCGCGGTGATCGGTTTTATCGTCGCCCTGAGTACCGGCAACCTCTGGCTCGGTGTGCTGCTGGCGATGAGCGCTGGCATGCTGCTGTCGATGCTGTTCGCCGCCGTGGCCCTGAGCTTTAACGCCAATCAGGTGGCCACCGGCCTGGCGCTGACCATCTTCGGGGTCGGCCTCTCCACTTTTGTCGGTGCGGCCTGGGTTGGCAAACCGCTGGCCGGTTTCGAGCCCATCGCGATTCCGCTGCTCAGTGATATTCCGCTGATCGGGCGCATGCTGTTTGCTCAGGACATTCTGGTCTACCTGTCCTTCGCCCTGTTCGGTTTAGTCGCTTGGGTGCTGCTGAAAAGCCGCATCGGTTTGATCATCCAGGCGGTCGGCGAAAACCCCGATGCCGCCAGCGCCATGGGCCTGCCGGTGCTGCGCGTGCGCACCCTGGCGGTGCTGTTCGGCGGGGCCATGGCTGGACTGGCCGGCGGTTACCTGTCCCTGGCCTACACGCCGATGTGGGCCGAAAACATGACCGCCGGCCGTGGCTGGATCGCCCTGGCGCTGGTGGTGTTCGCCAGTTGGCGGGTATTCCGTGTACTGCTCGGTGCCTACCTGTTCGGCCTGGCCAGCATCATCCACCTGGTGGCACAGGGCATCGGCCTGTCGATCCCTTCCAACCTGCTGGCGATGCTGCCCTATGTGGCGACCATCCTGGTGCTGGTATTGCTCTCTCGCGATGCAATCAAGACCCGTCTGTTTGCCCCTGTGTCCCTGGGCAAGCCCTGGCAGCCGGGGCACTGAAACTCCTACAGACAGCAACTCTATTCCCGCAATTGCGCACCATCCAGTAGCACAACAACCCCCTTGCGCACCAGCACAGCACCAACGCAGAACCCCGCCACGGCGGGGTTCTGTGTTTTAGCGCGGCGCGCAGCGCTAATTGTCCAGTTGGTCAGCTTTTTGCAATTCAACCGGCAGCTGTTTAACAACAACGTACCCACACACATCGGAGTTCCGCCAACCATGTTCGAGAAGAGCAAAAAACCGCTGCTGCGCACCCTCGTTGCCGCCCTTGGCTTTAGCGCCACGTTGGGCGCTTCCGCCGCCGACCCGCTGAAGGTCGGCTTTGTCTATATCGGCCCGATTGGCGACCACGGCTGGACCTACCAGCATGAGCAGGGTCGCCAGGCGGTGATCAAGGAGCTGGGTGACAAGGTCGAGACCAGCTACGTGGAAAACGTACCGGAAGGCGCAGACGCCGAGCGGGTGATCCGCAACATGGCCAAGGGCGGCTATGACCTGATCTTCACCACCTCGTTCGGCTACATGAACCCGACGCTGAAAGTCGCCAAGCAGTTCCCCAAGCTGACCTTCGAGCACGCCACCGGCTACAAGCAGGACAAGAACCTCGGCACCTACCTGTCGCGCTCTTATGAAGGCCGCTATGTCGGCGGTTTCCTCGCGGCGAAGATGACCAAGACCAAGAAAATCGGCTACGTCGCCTCCTTCCCGATCCCGGAAGTCATCCGCGATATCAACGCCATCCAGCTGGCGCTGGACAAGTACAACCCCGGCACTGAGATCAAGGTGGTGTGGGTCAACTCCTGGTTCGATCCGGGCAAGGAATCCGATGCGGCCAACGCGCTGATCGATCAGGGCGTCGACGTGGTGTTCCAGCACACCGACAGCCCTGCGCCGATCCAGACCGCCGAGCGTCGTGGTGTCTATTCCGTGGGCTATGCCTCGGACATGGCGCACTTCGGGCCGAAGGCCGTGCTCACCTCGATCGTCAACGACTGGGGCCCGCACTACGTCAAGTCCACCCAGGCGGTGATCGACGGCAACTGGAAGTCTGAAGACTTCTGGGGTGGCCTGGCGGAAGACACCATCAAGCTGCCGATCAGCGACCTGGTGCCAGCGGATGTGAAAACCGAAGCCGAGCAGATCATCGCCAACATCAAGAGCGGCGCCTTCCACCCGTTCACCGGGCCGATCAAGGACCAGAGCGGCGTCGAGAAAATTCCGGCCGGCGTCGCCGCCACCAACGCCGAACTAGCCTCGATGAACTACTACGTGGAAAACGTAAAGGCTGAACTGCCGAAGTAAGCGGTTGACTGTGGGAGGGGCTTTAGCCGCGAGCTGTTTGGTTGTCGCGGCTAAAGCCCCTCCCACTAAATATCGCCTAGATGCCGTCCCTGCTGACCATCCGCAGAACCGCATCAAAAGGGTGCCCTGTATACGGGGCGCTCTTATTCGCTGCCCTGGGTACGAGAAGACTCGCAGCAACATCCCGGAGCTTTTTATGAACCGTCTACCGATTATCGACATCGCCCCGCTTTACTCAGTCGATCCATCCGCCTGGCCCGCCGTGGCTGAGCAGATCGACCGCGCCTGCCGCGACTGGGGCTTTTTCTATATCACCGGCCACCCGATCAGCCCGGCGCGTATCGCCGACCTGCTGAGCGCCGCCAAGACCTTCTTCGCCCTGCCGGCTGCAGAAAAGCTCAAGATCGACATCACCCAGACCGCCCATCACCGCGGCTATGGGGCAATTGCCACCGAGCAGCTGGACCCGAGCAAACCGAGCGATCTCAAGGAAACCTTCGATATGGGGTTCCACATGGACCTCAATCATCCCGAAGTGCTGGCCGGCAAACCGCTGCGCGGCGCCAATCGCCACCCGGACCTGCCGGGCTGGGCCGTCTTGATGGAACAGCACTACGCCGATATGCAGGCACTGGCGCAAACCCTGCTGCGCGCCATGACGATTGCCCTGAATATCGACCGCGATTTTTTCGACACACGTTTTCATGAGCCGATCAGCGTGCTGCGCATGATCCACTACCCACCGCGCCACACCGCCAGCAGTGCCGAACAGCAAGGCGCGGGTGAACACACCGATTACGGTTGCATCACCCTGCTCTACCAAGACGACGCCGGCGGTCTGCAAGTGCGTGCCCGCGATGGCCAGTGGATCGACGCGCCGCCGATGGCCGGCAGCTTTGTGGTGAACATCGGCGACATGCTGGCGCGCTGGAGCAACGACCGTTACACCTCGACCCCACACCGAGTGATCAGCCCGCTGGGGGTTGATCGCTACTCCATGCCGTTCTTCGCCGAACCGCATCCGGACACCGAGATCAGCTGCCTGCCCAACTGCTCGGACGCCAGCAACCCACCCAAGTATCCGTCAGTAACCAGCGCCGAATACCTACTCTCGCGCTTTGCCGACACCTACGCTTACAGACGTGAAGAACAGGCGAGCGCATAACACCGCCCGCGCCCCGGAGGAACGGCCTTGGCCGCGATAGCGTTGCGCGGCCAAGGCGATTTAGCGCCCGGCTGATTCGGAGAAATCCTGTCCTTACGGTTAAACTTTGTCGCGACCACGCCTGATAACGAGATCTGACCATGTACGACTGGCTCAATGCCCTGCCCAAGGCCGAACTGCACCTGCACATTGAGGGCTCGCTGGAGCCCGAGTTGCTGTTTGCCCTGGCCGAGCGCAACAAGATTGCCCTGCCCTGGAACGACGTTGAAGCGCTGCGCAGTGCTTACGCGTTCAACAACCTGCAGGAGTTTCTCGACCTGTATTACGCCGGTGCCGATGTGCTGCGCACTGAGCAGGATTTCTATGACCTGACCTGGGCCTACCTGCAAAAGTGCAAGGCGCAGAACGTCATCCACACCGAGCCATTCTTCGACCCGCAGACCCACACCGACCGCGGCATTCCCTTCGAAGTGGTGCTGCGCGGCATCAAGCAGGCGCTGGTCGATGGCGAGAAGCAGCTGGGCATCAGCCACGGTTTGATCCTCAGTTTTCTGCGCCACCTGCCCGAAGAAGAAGCCTTTAAAACCCTGGAGCAGGCCAGGCCGTTTCGCGATGCGTTTATCGCCGTCGGCCTGGACAGCTCGGAGATGGGCCACCCGCCGAGCAAGTTCCAGCGCGTGTTCGACAAGGCGCGCAGTGAAGGCTATCTGACCGTCGCCCACGCGGGCGAGGAAGGCCCGCCCGAATACATCTGGGAAGCCCTGGACCTGCTGAAGATCGAGCGCATCGACCACGGCGTGCGCGCCATCGAAGACGAGCGCCTGATGCAGCGCATCATCGACGAGCAGATCCCGCTGACCGTCTGCCCGCTGTCCAATACCAAGCTCTGCGTGTTCGACGACATGCGCCAGCACAACATCCTGCAGATGCTCGAACGCGGGGTGAAGGTGACGGTGAACTCGGACGACCCGGCCTACTTCGGCGGCTACGTCACCGAGAACTTCGCCGCTCTGTATGACAGCCTGGGCATGACCCAAGAGCAGGCCAAGCGCCTGGCGCAGAACAGCCTGGATGCACGGCTGGTTTAAGCAAAATAGTCGCGGCTAAAGCCCCTCCCACAGAGCCAATGCGCTGTGGGAGGGGCTTTAGCCGCGACAGATAAAAACTCAGTGGTCCAACTTGCGCCGCTTGCCGGTGACCATCGACAGCGGCAGGTTTTCCTTCAGGCGGTAGCTTTCAAACAGCGCCGCCGCGATGTGCAGGCCCACCAGGGCCATCAGCCCATCGGCGCAGAATTCATGGATATCCAGCGGTAAATCAGCGCCCCAGAAGTAATCGACCTCCTCCATCAGAAAGCCGGTCACGCCCAGGCCGAGCATCAACAGCATCATGCCGAGCATCACCAAGCCGCCCAGCGGAGAATGCCCCATGCGGTGGTAATCACGCCCACTGAGCAATGCCCGCAGGTGTTCGGCCAGGCGCGCACGGGTCGGCCAAAAGTCCGCCCAGCGCGCTGCCGGTGTGCCGATAAAACCCCACACCAGACGGATCGCCAGCCAGGCCACGGCGTAGTAACCGAACCAGCGGTGCCAGTTCTCGCCCTCTTCGGTGAAGAAGTAATTGGCCAGGAAAGCGCTCGCCAGAGACCAATGGAACAACCTGACCAGCGGGTCCCAGAGGCGTGTGGTGGCGGTGTTCATCAGTCTTCAACGCCGCCTTTGATGACCTTGCCGCTGACCGGATCGAAGTAGATTTCGACCTTCTGGCCATCTTTGTTGAAGCCGTAGATTTCGTAGCAGTTGCCGCCGGTCACTTTGAACTTCTTGATCTCGTAGCCCTGGGCTTTGAGGTCAGCCTGGAATTTGTCCTGGTCCTGCCACTGCGCCTTGTCGGCGGTGGTGCATTGGGTGGCGGCGAAGGTCAGCGGGCTGGCCAGAACCAGAGACAGCAGAAGCAATTTGCGCATGGTGAAGTCCTCGTGATGCAGGGGAAGTTGTGTGTCTGCGAGGACTACTGTCGCGCCTGAACCTTAAGACTCTATTAGCGCACGCAAAATCGTAGCCCGGATGCAATCCGGGGAGGTCGGCAGGGCAACTCCCGGATTGCATCCGGGCTACGAATCCAATAGTCGCAGGGAGGGACTGGAGCCTTGCCAGTCGCGGCTAAAGCCCCTCCCACAACTGGACACATCAGAAGTCGAAATCGACCTTGGCCACAAGGTGCGGCCTGGCTCGTCAATACGGGTGTCGGCAGGGAAGCCGAAACCGGCATCACCGCCCAGATTCAGGTGCTCGGCGTATTGCTTGTCGAGCAGGTTATCCACCCCAGCGCTGAGCTTGACCTGCTTGGTCAGACGGTAAGCACCGTTAAGAGACAGCACGCCGAAGCCGGCGCTGTCGCTGAAATCCTGCCCCACCACGTTGCCGCGCCCGTCCGCAATGCGGCCCTGGCCATCGACCACCCGCCACAGGCCGCCGACGCTCCAGTCGTCGCGCTGATAGGTCAGGCCCAGGCGCGCTTCCAGCGGTGGCATCTGCGGCAGCGCTTCGCCGTCACTGCTGTTTTTGCCCCAGGCATAAGCCAGGGTGGCATCGGTTTTCCAGTTGCTCGTCAGGTCATAGGCCACACCCAACTCGCCGCCCATGATGCGCGCATCGACGTTGTCGGCCTGGGTGCTCATACCGCGATAGTCGAACAGAATGTAGTCACGCACCTGGCCGACATAAGCCGAGGCCCAGGCCTGCAGGGCGTAACCCTTGTACTGGATACCGACATCCAGCTGGGTGGTCTTCTCCGGCTGGATGCCGTCGAAAGCGTTGTCCGCACCGGCAGGCCCATTGAGGCCGGCGGAGAACAGCTCCCAGTAGTCAGGGAAACGCTGCACATGGCCGATGCCGGCATAGACGGTGGTCGGCGAGCTGGACAGGTCATGCTCGTAGCGCACGAAGCCGCTCGGCAAGGTGTCAGCGCGGGTTTCGCCCGCCGTCGGATTGGGCGTGGTCATGCCCATCATGTCGCTGAAGTTTGGCCGGTAATCCTTGGCCGAAGCACGATCCAGACGGGCACCGGAAATCAGTCGATCACGTTCGTCCAGGCTCCAGGTGGCTTCGGCGAACGCGCCGTAGTTGTGCATCAGCGCGTCCTTGTCCCAGGGGAAGCGATCGGCGTCGGTATAATCGCCCATCATGCTCAGGGTGGAGCTGCGCTGGCGGTGTTCGCTGCGCTGGGCATCGACGCCGGTGATCAGCTCGACATCCTCCCACGCCCAGGTCGCGGCCAGGCGTGCCCCCAGGGTGCGGCGGTCAACCTGGGCGGCCATCGGGCCGCTCATCATGCTGGTCGGGTCGGGCATGCGCAGGCGGAAGTTGTCCATGATGTGGTCGGCGTAGTTGTAGTAGACCTTGGCCTCGACCTTATCCAGCACGCCACCGAGGTTGCTGCGCTCGACGCGCAGGCCCAGGCTTTCACGCTGGAACTGGGTGCCGTCCATGCCACGGCCGCCGTAGCGTGCCTCGCCATCGCCACGGCCGGCGGTGAGTTCGACCAGGGTGTCGGCATCCGGCGTCCAGCCCAGGGCCACGTCGCCGTTCCATTTATCCCAGCGCGAGGGGATGGTGTCGCCGTTACCGTTGGCGTAATCATCCGAATGCGAGCGGTTACCGGTCACCCGCAGGTAGCCTTGCTCGCCGCCCACAGCGCCATCGAGGGTCTGGTCGAAACGGCCGTTGGAGCCGGCCAGCACGCTGGCATGCAGCCGCGCGCCCAGCTCGCCGAAACGCTCCGGCTCATGCTCGAAACGCACCACACCGGCCGAAGCGCCCGGCCCCCAGATCACCGTTTGCGGGCCTTTGGTGACGGTCAGCAGGTCAAAGGTTTCCGGCGAGATATACGAGCTGGGTGCATCCATCCGGCCCGGGCAGGCACCTAGCATCTGCCCGCCGTCGGTGAGCAGCAACAGCCGTGAACCGAACATGCCGCGCAGCACGGGATCACTGTTGCTGCCGCCGCTGCGAATCGCGGAGAAACCGGGAATGGTCTTCAGGTAATCGGCGGCGTCACTGGCCGGCACCGGCTGGCGCGGATCCTTGGGGTCGGCCACCACAGTCAGTGGCGAGCTCTGCTGCACGGCGGTGACCACCGTTGGCGGCAATTGCAGCGCGTGGTGTTCCGGGTCGTGTTCGGTGGTTTGCGCGGCATGCGCCTGAGTGGCCAACAGCAGGCCGATACACAGCGGCGCCAGACGGAAAGGTGCAGCGCTGATCAAAAGCGAACGAGTAGACATGACTATTCCAGAATCGAGACAAAACCAGGGAATGGCCAGCACCGCATACGCGGCACCAGCAACAGGGCAATGGCGATCAGGAATAGGCAGGGGGTGCGCGGCTGCGCGAACCAGGGAAAATAGCTGAGCGGACAACGCCACTGCGCACCGGCGCGGCATGCCGGTCAGCGGGTATAGCGGCGGCCAGCGCCAGGGTCGGGCTGGCGCTGCCGGTGGCCGGGCTGTTGAGCAACAGGGTGCAATAGCCGCACTTGGCCCACAGCGCGTCGTGATCCAGCGGGTCGTTATGACTACCCGCATGCTCCCCGCAGGCCAGTTCAGTCAGCCAGGCCGGTGCAGCCGGTGCAGTGAGCTGCGACAGCAACGGCCCGACACTGAGCAACAGCATGGCCAACAGGGCCAGCCAGCTTGCGCGGTAATCGGCAGTAAAGGAGCGATTGCGGGGCATCACGACAACTCAAGAATCCTGCGCCGAGTATGACTAACGGCCTAAGCAGGACGGCTGATGCAAATCAATGACGGTGAACATCACCGAACAACAGCAGCCCCGCTGCAACGCAGCGGGGCTGGGCGTACAGATCAGTGTGCGTGGCCTTCGCCATGGGATTTCTCACCGGCAGGGGCGTCCTTGTGTACGGCGATTTCCACTTCGACCGCACCGGCTTTTTCGAAGGTCAAGGTCAGCGGAAAGCGCTCACCATCCTTGGCCTGCTGCTTCAGGTTGAACAGCATGACGTGGTAACCCATCGGCTCGAACTTCACTTCGCCACCAGCAGGAATGGCCACGTTCTGTACCTGCTGCATCTTCATCAGGCCATCAGCATGAATATGCTCGTGCAGCTCGGCCTTGCCGGCCACCGGGGTGCTGGCGCTGAGCAGGCGATCCGCTTCGGCGCCCTTGTTGTGCACCACAAAATAAGCGGCCGCCGTCGGCGCTACGGCCGGCATTTCCCGCGACCAGGGGTGTTCGATATGCAGCTCGCCAGCGTTGTATTCGTGGGCGCTGGCAAACAGGCTTGAGCTCAGCAGAGCGGCAATCAGCAGGGTCTTTTTCAACAACATGGTGTTCCTCCGATGGTGGACTGACTGTCCATAACACGTGTTGTAACGCGAAGCCTTGGCGCGGGCCAAGCCCGCGCCGGTTAATCCACTCAGCCGTTGGCCAGGCGCTGCCCAGGCAAACGCGAGAGCAGCAGCCAGTCCAACGCCCAGATCAGCAGCAGGGATGCGCCCACCAGCGGGAAGGCCGCACCAAGCAGGCACATGATCACCATCGCGGTTTTCCAACGCGGCAGGTCGTGGCGCAGCGGTGGTACGCCGAGCTTGCCGCTCGGCCGGCGTTGCCACCACATGATCAGGCCGCTGACCGCGCTGAGCAGCACCAGCAGGCAGACCGCAAGCATCAGCAACTGGTTGGCCAGACCGAACAGCTTGCCTTCATGCAGCATCACCCCGGTTTCCACGGTCTTTGCCACCAGGCCGTAATCCTTCCAGCGCACATCGGCGAGCACCGTACCGCTGTACTGATCGATGTGCAGAGTGGCGTCGTTACGCGGGTCGTCGGCAAACAGCGCGATGCTGTACACCCCAGTTTCACCTTTCGGCAGGGTAATGCTGTAACCCGGCTGCACGCCGCGCAAGGCTGCGGTGTCGACCACCTGTTGCAGGCTGACCTGCGCTACGGTGCTTGGCGCAATACTGGCGACATGGCCGTTATGAGCGGCGTGTGGATCGGAAGCCGGCAGCGGCGTGGTTTCCACCGCCCAGGCCACGGTCTGCTGGCTGCTGGTGTTGAGGCTGCCGGTGAGCTTGCCGGACTGCGGTACGTCGTCCCACATCGCCGCCGGGAAGTGGTTCCAGGCGCCGGCAAACTGGGCGCCCCAGAAGCCGGTCCAGGTCATGCCGGTGAGCAGCATAAACAGCAACAGCAGCGAGCCCCAAAAGCCCGTCACCGCATGCAAGTCACGCCACAACAACCGCCCACGGGCACTCAGCCTTGGCCACAGCACACCGGCACCGGAACGCCCGCGCGGCCACCACAGGTACAAGCCGGAGACCACCAGCACGATGCCCCAACCGGCGGCCAGTTCGATCAAACGGTCGCCCAGGGTGCCGACTATCAGATCACCATGCAGCTGGCGGGCGATGGCCTGCAGATTGAGCTGCGCATCCTGGCTGCCGAGAATCCTGGCGCTGTAAGGATCAACAAACACATTCAGGCTCTGACCCTCAGCCTCCAGCACAAACTGCGCACTGCGCTCGGCGTTTACCGGCGGCAGGTACTGGCTGATGCTCGCCCCGGGATACGCTTGGCGCACCAACGCCAGCTGCTGATCCGCCGAGATCGCCTGCTCGGCAGGCGTGACCTGCAGCAGCTCGGCATACATCAGCTGGTCAAGTTGTGGCTTGAACAGGTAGATAATGCCGGTGAGCGAGAGCAGGATCAGAAACGGAATCACAAACAGCCCGGCATAGAAATGCCAGCGCCAGGCCAAGTTGTAGAACGAGATGTTCGGCGTAGTCGGCTTCTGCATAGTCAGCTCCAGGCATGGCCAAAAATAATGATGGATCGGCAGCGGTTCATCGGTGCTGCCCGCGGCGCAGCAAACTCAGGCCCACCAGCGCCAACAGCACATGGGCCAACGCAACGATGCCCAGCAGCAGGTGCTTGTAGCCATTGCCTAAGCCTGCGAGAAATTCCCACTTGTGCAGGTAGGCGAAGGTCCAGCCTTCCGTGCGGTCGGCATCCTGCACACGACTGGCCAGGGCACCGTCCAAAGGGTCGATAAACAGCGCGGTGTTGTGTGCATCGGCATAGCTGGCCTTGAACACCGGCAGACGCTTGAAGACGAAGCCGTATTCATGGTCGAAGCTGTGCTGCAGCGTGAGCGTCTGCGCCTCTCCCAACCCCAGGGCTTTGGCGTAATGATCGAGGCGCTGCTGGGCATAACGGCGTGGCGTGTCATTGCCCAGTTCACGGCCATGAGCATCCAGGTAGTGCAGGCTGGGCATGCTGGCGAACTGCTGCCCCTGGGCACGCCAGATCGGCTTGCCGTCGAGTTCAAGCAGGCTGAGCATGTACAGCTCTTCACCGGCCAGCAGCCAGGCGGCCGAAGGCGCCTTGTCCAGCTCGGCCACGTTAAAGCTCGCTACAAAGGGTGCCGGCCAAGGCTGCGCGCCCTGCTTGTGCAACAGGTGCCAGGCACCGCTGCTGGCAAAGCTCAGCGTCGCCACTGCCAGCCCCAGCCCCCACCAGCCATGCAGCCGGCGGTTGAAAGTGCGGGCACGCCGGCGGGCAATAAATAGCGTGATACCGAACAGCGTCGCCGAGACAATTGAGGCCAGCAGCACCAGCATCAGCACCGGCCGCAACGGGCCCGCCGCATCCAGCCAGCGAAAGCTGTGCATCGTCTGGAAGAACGCGCTGAACCAGGCCTTGCGCTCGTCCACCAGGGTGCCGAGGCGGTCATGGAACAGATCGACATACAGGCGCAACGAGTCATCACGCTGGGTGTCGACCCGCGCCACCGGCAGCAGGCGGTTGATAAAGGCGTATTCACCGGTGAACCGCTCGATGCTGCCGGCGTAGGCCAGAGGCTCGTCGCGGCCCAGGTAATGCCGCGCCAGGCTTTCCGCATGGGCAGCGGCCAGCTCAACAGCTTGACCACTGCGCGCATGCCAATAACGCGGCTGCAGCTCGCCGGCCAAACGCGCCTGGTAATACGGCTCACCGGCCAGCACCAGCAGGCGCAAGCCCTGCACCTGGGCAACTCCCGCCGCGCCGAGCAACTGCGCGGGACTGCGCAGGTTATCCAGCGGCAACACCTGCTGCGGTGTGACCATGGTTTGCGGACGCGGCTGCAGGTAGCCCATCAGCGGGTGCAGCATGCCGCTGCCCGCCCAGCTGAAGATGCCCAGGCAGGCCAGCAGCGCCAGGCGCTTGTGCCACGGCATCAACCGCAGCAGGCGCTGGCGCCAGGTCAGGCGCGGTAGCTCTTGTGCTTGCAGGGCCGCCGTCAAAGCTTCCACTCCAGGCCGACATACAGGCTGCGACCGTCACCGGGCATAAACAGCGCGGCATCCTGGCCACGGGCATTGGCGACTACGCCGGTGGTGGCGATATAGGTCTTGTCCGAGAGGTTGCGCCCTTCGACAAAGAAGCCCAGGCCTTCACGTGGGCGATAACCGCCCTTCAAGCCCCAGATTGCATAGGCTTCGGCATACAGCGATTCGGCATGGTCGGCGGCGTAGTGCACCGGCACCCACTCGACAGTCGGGCCGGCATACCAGCCACCCCGCTGCCACAACGCCTCACCCTTGAGGAACTGGCTCGGCACGCCGGCAATGCGGTTGTTGCCGTAAGCCGGGTCGTTGTCGAAGCGGAAGTCATTGAGCAAGTACTGACCGCGCAACACCAGCTCACCCAGCTGCCAGGCAGCACCGAACTCGATGCCCTGATGCACGGTGCGGTCGGCGTTGGTGGTGACCACCTGCGTCGGGTTGAGCGGGTTGACGTAGCCCAGCAGCTCGTCGCGAATCTCGCTGCGGTAAACCGCCAGGTCCAGGTCTAGGTTGCCCTGTTTGAAACGCATACCGGCTTCCAGAGTGGTGGCCTTCTGCGCCTCGTTCTCGGTGACGATGGCGCCCCCGGTCAGCTCGCTAAAGGTTGGCGGCTCATAGCTCTGGCTGAGGTTGGTAAAAAGCTGTACGCCATCGGCCAGGTCATGACGCAGACCGATCCGGCCGATACGGGCACTGTAGCTACGGTTGAATGACGCATCCTGGAAACCCGTCGGCACCCCGGCGAAGTTGAAGCTGCTTTTCAGCTTGTCATCGATATCGCGTTCGCTGTGCAGCCAGGTCAGACCGCCGATCAGCGCCCAGTCCTCGGCCAGCGGCACTTCCAGCTCGGTAAAGGCATTCAGGCTGCGCGCCGTCTGCACCTGGCGGTCTACCAGGTTGCCACGTTTGCCGGCGACGTTGACGTAGTTTTCCGCCTGGTTACGGCCCTGCAAGGCTTCCACGCCAGCGTTCCAACGCCAGCCGTCGCTGTTGTGCCACTTGTGGGTCAGGCGTACGCCGACATCTTCGCTGTCGACTTCCAGCACCTGGAAGATCGGGTGCCACAGCGATTTCTCGCTGTAGAAACTCGACAGTTCCAGGCTGTGTCCGCCATCCAGTTGCAGAGTGGTGATATTGCCGATGCGGTTAAGGGTGAAATCGCGTTTGTTATCGCCGGTCACCGTGCTCAGCGCCGCCTGCTCGGGGTTACGCCGCAACTGCGCCTTGGTCAGGCTGCCGGGAATTTCCGAATCGGTTTCCACGTGGCTGATATAAAAGCGGGTCGACAAGCGCTCGTTTATACGCCCGCCGATATTGGCGAAATAGCGCTGGTTTTCCTGGCGAGCGTGATCGCGAAAACCGTCCTGGGAATAATCGGAAAAACTCAGGTAGGCATCCCAGTCACCAAAGTCTTCGGCCACCGCGCCGAAGATGCGCTGGTAGTCGAAACTGCCGGCCTCGGTGCGCAGCTGCACCTTGGGCGCAGTTTTGCCGGTGGGCGTGACAAAGTTGATCGCCCCGCCCAGGTTGGCGGCGCCGTAGCGCCAAGCGTTGGCGCCACGCATGACCTCGATATGGTCCAGGGCAATCGGCTCAATGCTCTGGAAGTCGCCACTGCCATCAGCCAGGTTCAGCGGCGCGCCGTCCTGCATCAGCAGAATGCCGCGCTGGTGGAAGGTGCGCTGCAGGCCCGAGCCACGGATCGACAGGCGCGATTCCTCGGCACCGGAACGCGACTGGATATACACGCCAGTGGCCTGGCCCAGGGCATCCTGCGGCGAACTGGCGCGGCCGGTCTTGTAGGTTTCGCCATCGACAACACTGGCACCACCGGGAATCCGCGCAAATTCGGCGCGCTTCTCGGCAATGCTCGGTGCAGTCGCATCCCCATGCTGCTGACCGATCACGGTGCTGTCTTCTAGTTTGAGATGCTCGGCATAGGCGGAACTGGCCAGGCTGATGCTGACAGCCAGCAGGCTGAATACGGATATCTGACGCATGGACTTCCCCAACTTCGGTCCATCGGGCGCTCTTCAAGCACCGACAGACGCGGATTTTTATCTGGTTTCAAGTGATCAGCGCGGCCGCAAATGCGGCCGCAGCAACAGCAACTCAAGCCAGAACGGGGGATGCGCGAGGATTGGCCGAGGGCCAGAGGTAGCGGACAGGTCGCGGAATGAAGAAGAACGTCAGCAGGGGCGCGCGGCTGGGGGCCAGCAGGCCCAGCAGACCGAAGAACGCCGCCAGGATAATCGCGCTGAAGGTGGAACTCAGGGAGCAGCCGGAGCCGGTGGCGGGGTTGGGCGCTACCACACCGGAGCCATCCAGATCGGCACCAGCGCCGAAGTTTCCGTCGAACGAGCAGTACTGGCTGCTCAAGCCGCTGAGCTGCAGGCCAGCCATCTGGCCGTGACCGATACTGCAGGCGAACGCACTGAACAGAACGCTGAAATACAGCATCCAGGCCAGCAGGCGACGGTCAGTACGGGTCATTTTCATGGGGCGCGACTCTAGCATTGCTCCGGGGCGCATATGACATAGCCGCACTGCGATGGATTGCCGCAGCGCGCTGGCGGCAATCTTAGTTCGGCCACGGTGCATCCGCCAACAACTCCGCACAGCGAAGTTGAACGAACTCACGCAGCAGCAACACCGGTTTACTCAGCTGCGCCCGGTGCGCGCAGATCAGGTTGAGCGGTGTCGGCTCGCCGCGCAGTTCAGGTAACAACACCTGGAGCCGTCCGGCACGCACGTCGCCGGCCACATCCAGCCAGGATTTGTACACCAGCCCAGCCCCGCTGACCGCCCAGCGCCGGACTACGTCGGCATCGTCACTGACCCGGTCACCTTTGACGCTGATGTCCTGCTCGCGCTTGCCGTCGCTGAAGCGCCAGCGGTCATGCAGCCGTCCGCCGAGCATATAGAGCAGGCAGTTGTGCTCGGCCAGTTCCTCCACCGCCTGTGGCGCGCCATGCTTGCGCAGGTACTGCGGTGCGGCGCAGAGCACGCGCCGGTTAGACGCAGCCACGGGCAAGGCGACCAGGCTGGAGTCCTCCGGTGCGCCGTAGCGCAGGGCAATGTCCACCGGCTCGCGGAACAGATCGGCCACGCGATCCCCCAGCAGCAGACGCAGCTGCACCTGCGGGTGCGCCTGCTGAAACTCATCCAGCCAGGGCAGCAAGGTATTGCGACCAAAGTCCGAGGGTGCAGACAGTTGCAACGGCCCGCTGATGCCGACCTTGCTGCCGGCCAGCTGCTGCCGGCCGTCATCTAAACTCTGCAAGGCCAGGCGCGCATGGCCGAGAAACAGCTCACCCTCCGGCGTCAGGCGCAGACTGCGGGTGGAGCGGCTAAACAGGCGCGCCTCCAGCTGCTGCTCCAGGCGCTTGAGCGCGGCGCTGGCCACCGCCGGGGAAATATCCAGGCGCCGCGCGGCGGCCGAGAGATTGCCCAGATCAGCGGTGGTGACAAACAACTGCAGATCATCAAAACGCAGCATGGCGGCTCATTATCAAAAAAATATTGAAAGAGACTCTAGTAGCAGGCTGTTTTTCTCGTCAATCAAATAACCGAGCATGGCAGCACTTGAACCGGAGTCCGCCATGACCACGCCATTGACTTTGATTGCCACCATCACCGCGCGCCCCGGCCATGCCGAGGCGGTTGAGGCCGGCCTGCGCCAGCTGGTGCCGCCTAGCTAGGCCGAAGCCGGTTGCCTGCAATACAACCTGCACCTGCATCAGGAGCAGCCCAGCCGTTTCATCATGGTCGAGCAATGGCAGGACGCCGCAGCCCTCAGTGCGCACCAGCAGACCGCGCACTTCCTGCATTTCGTACAGACCTGCGGCAGCTTGCTGGAACAGGTCGATCATCAACTGATGCAACGCATCCTCTAAGGAGCCCTTATGAAAGCTGTCGCCTATTACCAATCCCTGCCCGCCGATCACGCTGACGCTTTGCAGGATGTCGAACTGCCGGCACCCACGCCCGGCCCGCGCGATCTGCTGGTCGAGGTCAAGGCCATTTCGGTCAACCCGGTGGACACCAAGATCCGTCGCAACGTCGCCCCGGAAGGCGCCGCCGCCAAGGTGCTCGGTTGGGACTCCAGCGGTATCGTCAAAGCGGTGGGCAGCGAAGTCAGCCTGTTCCAGCCCGGCGACCGGGTCTATTACGCCGGCGCAATCAACCGCGCAGGGGCCAACAGCGAACTGCATGTGGTGGATGAGCGCATCGCCGGGCGTATGCCGGCAAAACTGCCGTTTGCCGAAGCCGCCGCCCTGCCGCTGACCGCGATCACCGCCTGGGAACTGCTGTTTGAGCGCTTGCAGATCCCTCAGGGCAACGCAGACCTGGGCCAGAGCCTGCTGATCGTCGGCGCCGCCGGTGGCGTCGGTTCGGTGCTGGTGCAGCTGGCCCGTCAACTCACCGGCCTGACCGTGATCGCCACCGCATCTCGCCCGGAAACCCAAGCCTGGGTTCGCCAGCTGGGTGCACACCATGTGATCGACCATCGCCAGCCGCTGAGTGAAGAACTGAAACGTATCGGCATTGATCAGGTGACCCACGTCGCCAGCCTGACCCAGACCGATCAGCACTTCGCGCAACTGGTCGAAGCCCTCGCCCCGCAAGGCCACCTGGCGCTGATCGACGACCCTGAGCAGGCGCTGGACATCATGCAGCTCAAGCGCAAAAGCCTGTCGCTGCACTGGGAGCTGATGTTTACCCGCTCGCTGTTCGAAACTGCGGACATGATCGAGCAGCATCGTCTGTTGAATCGGGTGGCCGAGCTGGTAGATGCCGGCACCTTGCAGACGACCCTGGGCGAGCACTTCGGCAGCATCAACGCGGCCAATCTGCGCCGCGCCCATGCGCTGCTGGAGAGCGGCACGGCCAAGGGCAAGATCGTCCTCGAAGGCTTTTAAAGCCGCTTAGCCACCCCGGCTCACGCGCTGCGTGGGCCGGGCAGCTTTTTTATCGCGCGCCCTGCATTCGACAAGGGGCCGTCTAGACTCAGTGCATTGCCTCTTGTCAGGCAACACCCATGCAATTCTCTCGACCTGGCTAGCCATTGGCGGTAAGGGATGCGACCCGATCTTCAAGGCCCACTGCGCCTGGCTGGCGTATATATCCTGTTCAGCGCCCTGTGGATTTTCGGCAGTGACTATCTGCTGCATGCCCTGGTCGAGGACAGCGAACTGGCGACCGAGCTGCAAACAGGCAAAGGCCTGCTGTTTATTCTGCTCAGCACCGGGCTGATCTTCCTGCTCAGCCAGCGTGACCGGCAGGCGCAGCGCCAACTGCTGGAAAAACTCACCCATAACAGCCGCCTGCTGCAACACACCCAGCGCAATGCCGGGCTCGGTAGCTGGGAGTACCGTAACGCTTTCTACTGGAGTGACGAGGCGCTCTGCCTGCTCGGCCGCGACGCTGATAGCCAGCAGTGCACCAGCGAACAGCTGCTCGGCTGGCTGCACCCCGCCGAACGTGCTGCCGTACAACGCGCCCTCCTGGCCTTGCTTGAAGGCCACACCCCCATGATGGTGAGCGCCCGTCTGCTGCAACCCCAGCCACAGCAAGCCACCTGGCTGATGCTGCGCGGCGAGGTCGACGAGCACGGCCACATCCTCGGCACGGTGCAGAACATCAGCGCGCAGAAACATGATGAAAGCGCCCTGCGCGAAAGCGAGCAGCGCTTTCGTCTGCTGTTCGAGCAAACCCCACGAATTGCAGTGCAAGGCTATGACCGCGAACGCCGGGTGATTTACTGGAACCAGGCCAGCACCCTGCTCTATGGCTATGCCGTGCATGAGGTGATGGGGCGCCGCCTGGAAGAGCTGATCGTGCCGCTACCGGCGCGCAGCAAGGTGGCCAGTGCGATCAACCTGTGGCAACTCGGTGGCTCGCCGATTCCTGCCGCCGAGGTGCAATTGCAGCGCAAGGACGGCAGTCTGGTGTGGGTCTATTCCAGCCACCTGATGCTGCGCAACAGCCTCGACCAGCTGGAGCTGTACTGCGTCGATATCGACCTCACCGAACAGAAGAAAATCGACATCGAACTGCAGGTCAGCGAAAGCCGCTACCGTTCGCTGGTCGAGCACCTGGGTGATGCCGTTTTTATCACCGATACCGACGACAAACTGAGCTTCCTCAACCCGGCCTGGGAGCAGATCAGCGGTTACCCGATCCACGAAAGCCTGGGCAGCCCGTTGCAGCGCTTTATGCCGGAACTGGGCCAGGCCACCCTGCGCCAGCGCCTGGAAGAACTGCGCGGCGGCAAACTGGGCAGCCTGCGCCTGGAATGCCAGTTGCTCACCCTCAGCGGCCAGGCGCGTAGAGTCGAGCTGCACCTCAACCTGAGCCTGCCCGAGCACAGCCTGCACGGCAGCCTGCATGACGTACATGAGCGCCATCAGACCCAGCATCTGCAGCAGGCGCGCAATGCGGTGCTCGACGAACTGCTCGGCCTGCGCCCGCTGCACAGCATCCTCAACGGCATCACCCGTCGCCTGGAAAACCTGCAACCGCAGATGCGTGTTTCGATCATGCTGCTCGATGAGCACCAGCGCCTGCATCTCGGCGCCGCACCGAGCTTGCCAGAGGCTTATTGCCAGGCCATTGAGGGGATTGAGGCGGCGCTGGAGGTTGGCTCCTGCGGGCATGCCGCGGCAAGTGGCGAGCTGGTGATCGCCGAGGACCTCAGCCAGCATCCCTATTGGCGCGACTACCAGAGCGTTGCCCTGGCCGCCGGCCTGCGCGCGTGCTGGTCACTGCCGTTCAAGGATGACAGCGGCCAGGTGCTGGGCACCTTCGGCATCTACTACCCGCAGCCCAGCCGACCGAGCGCCGCAGATATCGCCCTGGTCACCGAATTCACTCGCCTGGCGGGGCTGGCCGTACAGTTCAGCGCCAACCCCAGCACAGCCAAAGTGAGCGAATCAGACCAACGGTACGCCAGCCGTGATTGATTTGTTACAGGTCAATGAAAGTTCATATTGAGCGACTAGACTGGCCCTTCTTGCATAGGAGGCTCGTCGATGAACGTCATGATCCAACCGGTAAAAACAGCTGCAGGCCCGGGCTGGCAAGTAAGTTTTGGCAAGCAGAGTGTCACTTTCCGCAGTGAAAGCGAGGCCCATCAGTTTGTCAGCACCCTGCAAGCGCGCCTCAGCGCGCCACATAGGCTGCCATTCGAGCAGCAGCGCGCCGCAAGTTAAACCTATGCGCGAATCGCGTTGCGCTCGACCCCGCGGGTAAATAGCGAAAAGCTCACGGCCAATACCCCGCAGCCGAAAATCACCACGGCAATCGGCCAGGCACTGCCGTCATGCAGCACGCCCACCATGGCGGCGGCACTGGCGGCGATGACGAACTGCAGACTACCGAGCAACGCCGAAGCACTGCCGGCATGGCTGCCCTGCCCGGCCATGGCGCACGCCGAAGCGTTGGGCAGGAGAATGCCCAGGCTGGCAATGCAGCCGAACAAGGGAATCAGCAGCGGCCACAAGGCCTGTGGCTTGGCCAGCGCCACCAGTAGCAGGGCCAGGCCACAGGCCAGGTAAAACCACACTGTCTTGCCCAGCCAGTACGCCGGCCCGTGCCGCGCCACCAGCCAGGCATTCAGCTGCGCCACCAGAATAAAGCCCAGGGCATTGCTGCCGAACAACCAGCCGTAGTGCTCGGCGGGAATGCCATACAGCTCGATAAACACGAACGGCGAGCCGGCGATATAGGCAAACATCCCGGCAATCGCACAGCCGCCCGTCAGCGCATAACCGAGAAACGGCAAGTCAGCGAACAGCCGCTTGTACTCCCCCAGGGCGCCGCGCAAAGGCGCAGGCGGCGAGTCCTTGGCCAGGGTTTCCGGCAGCCACTTAGCCACCGCCAGCAGGCAGACAAAACTGAACAGCGTCAGGCAAATAAAGATCGACGGCCAACCCAGCGTGCTGAGCAGCAGCCCACCGCCAAGCGGCGCGAGAATCGGCGCCAGGCCCATCACCAGCATCAGTTGGGAAAACACCTTGGCCGAGCTGATCGGGTCGCACAGATCACGCACCACCGCCCGCGACACCACCATCCCAGCGCAGCCACCCAGGGCCTGGACAAAGCGCGCGGCGATCAGCCATTCCAGGCTCGGCGCCAGGGCGCAGGCCAATGACGCCAGGCTGAACAACATGACCCCGACCAGCAGCGGTTTGCGCCGGCCGAAACGGTCGGCCAGCGGGCCGTACGCCAGCTGACCAATAGCCAAGCCGGCAAAGTAGGCGGCCAATGACAGCTGCACATGCTCCACATCGGTGGCGAACGCGCGTGCCAGGGTTGGGAAGCTCGGCAGATAGAAATCGATGGCCAACGGGCCAAAGGCGCTTAACGCGCCAAGAATCAACAGAAGACGTAACGGCATGGGTGTCCAGAAATGAAATAACCGATGGAGCCGCTGCAGCCCGGATCAACACCGAGCTACAACGGACTGACAAACCGCTCCCAGCGTGCATCCGGGCGACGGCTTGTCCTTACCAGCGGGCGCTGGTCAAACCGACGTGTCGGCCTTTTTCCGGCCTTTGCCGATTTTCTCTGCCAGCGACTCCACCAGCAGGTAGAACATCGGGATCAGGAAGATCGCCAGGAAGGTCGCCGCCATCATCCCGCCGATCACCCCGGTACCGATCGAGTGACGGCTGGCCGAGCCTGCGCCCGAGCTGATCGCCAGCGGTACAACACCGAGAATAAATGCCAGCGAGGTCATGATGATCGGGCGGAAACGCAGGCGCGAAGCCTCCAGCGCCGACTCGAAAATGCCCATGCCCTGGTGCCTGCAGAGCACGGCGAACTCGACGATCAGAATGGCGTTCTTCGCCGCCAGACCAATCAGGGTGACCAGGCCGACCTGGAAGTACAGGTCGTTTTCGATGCCGCGCAGCCACACCGCGAGAATCGCGCCGAACACCGCAAACGGCACCGCAGTGACCACCGCCAGCGGCAGGGTCCAGCGCTCGTACTGGGCAGCAAGAATCAGGAACACCATGATCAGGCCGAAGATAAAGGCACTGCTGCCCGAACCTTGCGACGCCACTTCCTGGAAGGCCGAGCCGGTCCAGCCGATGCTGTAATCGCTACCGAGCACTTCCTCCGCCACTTGCTGAATCGCGCTCAGCGCCTGGCCGGAACTGTAGCCAGGTGCCGGCCCGCCAAGGATCTTCGCCGCCGGGTAGACGTTGAAGCGCGCATAGGTATCCGGGCCGAGAATCCGCTCAACCTTGACCAGGCTGGCAAGCGACACCAGCTCGCCACTGCCCGCGCGCACATAGACCTGGGACAGGTCTTCCGGCTTGCTGCGGAACTCCGCTTCGGCCTGCAGGCTGACCTGGAAGGTACGCCCATACAGGCTGAAATCGTTGACGTAGTAGCTGCCGAACGTCGCCTGCATGGCGGTGAATACATCATTGACTGCCACGCCCAGGGCGCGCGCCTTGGTGCGGTCCAGGTCAATAAAGTACTGCGGCACGTTGGCGCTGAAGGTGCTTTGTACCCCAGCCAGCTCAGGGCGCTTGGCCGCAGCGGCGAGGAAGGCTTGCACCTTGGCCGCCAGCTCAGCGGTGGTGCCGCCACTGCGGTCCTGGATAAAACCTTCGAAACCGCCAGTGGTGCTCATGCCGGTGATCGGTGGCGGGTTGAAGCTGAGTACCACGCCATCTTTCTGCGCGGCGCCCATGCCCATAAATTCGCCGGTCAGGTTGCGTGCATCCAGCTCAGGCGTGGTGCGCTCGCTCCAGTCTTTCAACGGCACGAAGGACACTCCGGCGTTGCTGCGGGTGCCGAAGGTCAGCACGTCGAAGCCGGCAAAGGTCACCACATCCTGTACGGCAGGGTGCGCCATCAGTTGCTGGGTCACGTCGCCGGTAAGCTTCTCGGTGCGGGTCAGCGAGGCGGCCGGCGGCAGGAAGTAGGCGTTGATCACATAACCCTGGTCTTCGTTTGGCACCAGGGAGCTGGGCACCCGGTTGAACAGCACCACCATCAGCGCAATCATCGCGCCGAACAGCAGCAGGCCCACCGCCGAACGCTTGAGGAAGAAGCGCACGCCAGAGGTGTAGCCGTTGGTCAGCTTGTCGAAAACCCGGTTAAAGGCGCGGAACGGCGCGGCCGGTTCATGGTGCCCAGGCTTGAGCAGCAAGGCGCAGAGCGCCGGACTCAAGGTCAGGGCGACGATGCCGGAGATCACCACCGACACGGCAATGGTGATGGCGAACTGTTTATACATCTCCCCGGCCAGGCCGCCGAGGAAGCCCACCGGCACGAATACCGCGCAGAGCACCAGGACGATGGCGATGATCGGCCCGGTGACTTCTTCCATGGCCTTGATGGTCGCTTCACGCGGGCCGATCTTGTCGGTGGCCATCACCCGCTCGACGTTTTCGATCACCACAATGGCGTCGTCCACCACGATACCAATGGCCAGCACCATGCCGAACAGGGTCAGCAGGTTGATCGAGAAGCCGAGCATGTACATACCGGCGAAAGTGCCGACCAGCGAAACCGGAATCGCCAGCACCGGGATCAGCGTGGCGCGCCAGTTCTGCAGGAAGATAAACACCACCAGCACCACCAGGATCAGCGCTTCGAAGAAGGTGTGGATCACCTCCTTGATCGATACCTGAACGAATTTGGTGGTGTCGTACGGCACTTTGTAGGTCATGCCGCTGGGGAAGTTTTGCGACAGGCGCTCCAGGGTCTTGCTCACCGCCTCGGCGGTATCCAGGGCGTTCGCGCCGGGCTGCAGATACACGCCGAAAGCGGCGTTCTGCTGACCGTTGAGCGAGGTCATCAGCGAGTAGTCCTGCGCCCCCAGTTCAATCCGCGCGACATCCTTGAGCAGCAGGCTGGCGCCGGTGTCGTCGGTGCGCAGAATGACGTTTTCGAACTCTTTCGGGTCGGTGAAACGGCCCTGGGTGGTTACCGTGTAGGTGAAATCCTGCTCCTGCTTGAGCGGCTGCTGGCCAAAGCTGCCGGCGGCGAACTGCGAGTTCTGCTCACGGATCGAATTGACCACATCGGTCGGTGTCAGGTTGTACTGCGCCAGCTTGTCCGGACGCAGCCAGATGCGCATGGAATAGTCTTTCGAGCCGAACTGGCTGACATCACCGACGCCCGGCAGGCGTTTGAGCTCGTCGATCACGTTGATCAGCGCGTAGTTGCTGATATACACCGGGTCGCGCGAGCCATCCGGCGAGTACAGGGTCACCACCTGAAGAATGTCCGAGGACTTCTTCTGCACCTTGACGCCCTGTCGGCGCACTTCTTCCGGCAATTTGGCCAGGGCAGCCTGGACACGGTTGTTGACGTCGATGGTGGCCTGATCGGGGTCGCGACCTACCTCGAAGTACACCGACAGGCTCATGGCGTTACCGCCGGAGTTGGACTGCTGGTAGATCATGCCCTCAACGCCGTTGATCGACTGCTCCAGCGGCGCGGCCACGGTTTCGGCAATCACCTGGGCGCTGGCACCGGCGTAGCTGGCGCTGACCGACACCTGCGGCGGGAGGATCTGCGGGTACTGGGCGATCGGCAACGAGCGCATGGCCATCAGGCCCGCCAGCACGATGATGATCGAGATGACCGCGGCAAATACCGGACGGTCGATAAAGAAGCGTGAGATCACCGGGGACGCTCCTTAGGATTGGCTGGCGGCTGGGGCGGCAACTTTGACCGGGCTGTCCGGACGCACCTTGGGCAGGCCCTCGACGATCACCCGATCACCGGCGTTGATGCCGGAAACAATCACCCAGCGGCCTTTGGCGGTGTGCCCGGTGGTGACCTGGCGCATGCGCGCCACGCCGCCTTCATCCACCACATACACAAAGGTTCCGGCCGGGCCCTGGGCAATCGCGCGTTCCGGCAGGGTCATGGCATTGGGGATGCTCAGGCCTTTGACCTGCACCCGGACGAACTGGCCCGGCAACAGCGTCTGATCCGGGTTGGGCACCACGGCGCGAGCGCTGACGGTGCCGGTGCCGCGATCCACCAGGCTATCGGTAAAGTCCACCTTGCCTTCCAGCGGGTAGACGCTGCCGTCACCAAGCTTGATCTGCACGCTCATCTTGCCGTCTTCCGGCAGCACCAGGCTGCCGTTCTGCAGGCCGCTGCGCACGCTTTCCACATCGGAATCCGGGGCGGCGAAGTTGACGTAGATCGGGTCCAGCTGGGTGATATTGCTCAGCAGGCTGGCACTTGGATCGCCGGCCACCATCAGGCTGCCCTCGGAGACGGTTTCCTTGCTGGTGATCCCGGAGATCGGCGCTTTTACCGTGGTGTAGTCGAGGTCGATCTGCTTGGACTGCACTTCGGCCTCGGCGGCCTGGATATTCGCCTTGCTCTGCTCGAAGTTGGAGACCGCGTTGTCCAGCTCGCTCTCGCTGGCAAAGCCCTTCTTCTGCAGTTCGCGGATGCGCTTGAGGTCACGCTCGGTCTGCCGATAGCGCGCCTGTTCCTGCGCCAGCGCGCCCTTGGCGCGGCTCAATGCGGCCTGGTAGGTGCGCGGGTCGATGCGGAACATCACCTGGCCTTTCTTGACCTGGCTGCCTTCCAGATAAGTGCGCTCCTGCAGAATGCCACTGACCTGAGCCCGCACCTGCACTTCACGGAAACCCGCAGTGCGCGCGGAGTATTCAAGCTCCAGCGGCAGAGCCTCGGCCTTGACGGTCTCTACCACCACCTCGGGCGCTGGCGGAGCATCGGCGGCAAACAGCGGGGCGGCCAAAAAAGCCAACAGCAAGGAACCGGCAGTAACCGGCAGACGACGGGGAAAAAGCATGGGTGTCTCCGAAAAAACGCAAGGCGCAACGTTTGAGACCGGCAATGCTAGTTACATACACAAGTGTTTGTAAATAGAACATTACCCTTAAGTTCATTACACTTTGTGCTGAGCCTAGCCAGAAATACGCCTGCCGCCATGCGCCGAACCAAAGAAGAAGCCGAGAAAACCCGTTGCGCCATTCTTGAGGCCGCCGAAACGCTGTTTCTGGAAAAAGGCGTGGCGCACACCAGCCTGGAGCACATCGCCCGGCATGCCGGGGTGACGCGCGGCGCGGTGTATTGGCACTTTGCCAACAAGGCTGATCTGTTCAACGCCATGCTCAACCAGGTGCGCCTGCCACCCGAGCAGTTGGCCGAACGCATGCGCGGCTGCCCCGAGCACGACCCACTAATGACCCTGCGCGAGCTGTGTATCGAGGCCATCGAGAACCTGGCCCGCGAACCGCAGAAGAAGCGCATCTTCACCATTCTGCTGCGCAGGTGTGAATTCACCGAAGAACTGCGCGAGGCCGAAGAGCGCCAAGAGGCCTTTATCAACCTGTTTATCGCGCTCTGCGAGCAGCAGTTCAACACGCCGTCAGTGCGCCTGCGCCTGCATGCCGGGCTGACGCCGCGCCTGGCCGCACGCACCGTGCATGCGTTGCTGATCGGCCTGTTCTACGACTGGGCGCGCGACCCCAATCTGTTCGACCCGCTCAGCGACGCCGCGCCGATGATTGATGCCTGCTTTCGCGGGCTGATCCGCGACTGGCCAAATGCTGCAGTGCTTACGCCAGGCTGACGCCGTAACCCTGCTCGACGATGGCGACCATCAGCTGATCCACCGACACGCTGCTGCTCACCCGCACTTCGCCACCGGGAAACTTCACTTTCACATCAGCTGCCGGGTCACAGGCCAACAGCGCCTCGGTGATGGTCTTGACGCAATTCTGGCAAGTCATGCCATCAACCCGGAATGCGTGAACCTGAGAAACCTGCATAAACAACCTCCTGAATAAATAAGCCGCCATGGTAACCGCACAGCTGCAGTGTTGGCCTTGCCATAAGGGTAAGGTCAAGGGATAAAAAATCGTCGGAAGCGATTTTTAACGTTGCGCAGCAACGGCCCGTAGGGTGGCGGCCCAGGGTGCAACGCCATAAAAAATCGCCGGGAGCGATTTTTAACGTTGCGCAGCGACGGCCCGAAGGGTGGCTGCCATGGATGGCATGCCATAAAACAACGCTTGACCTTACCAGCATGGCAAGGTTGATCCTGTGCTGGAACTCAATGGAGGACCACCCATGTCCAGCCTCACCACCTTCAACCTGCCAATCAGCGGCATGACCTGCACCAGCTGCGCCGGGCGGGTCGAGCGCGCCCTGGCCAAGGTGGCCGATGTCGTCAGCGTCAGCATCAACCTGGCCAGTGAACAGGCCCGCGTCGAAGCGCCCTCTGGCAGCCTGGAACAGCTGGTCAATGCCGTTAGCGCGGCCGGCTATGCGGTGCCCAGCGAGCGCCTGGAGCTGAATCTCGAAGGCATGACCTGCGCCAGCTGCGCGGGGCGTATCGAACGCGCCCTGGCGCAACAGCCGGGCGTGCTTTCAGTCAGCGTCAACCTGGCCAGCGAGCGAGCGCAGCTGCAGGTGCTGCGCGGCACTGATCACCAGTTTCTGCTGCAAGCCGTGAGCCAGGCCGGCTACCGCGCCAGTGTGATTGACGATGCAACCCAGGCTCAGCCCACCGCCGAACGGCATCTGCAGCGCGAGCGCTGGGCCCTGCTGCTGGCGATTGTGCTAACCCTACCGTTGGTTATTCCGATGCTTGTCGAACCCTTCGGCCTGCACTGGATGCTGCCGGCCTGGCTGCAGTTCGCCCTGGCCACGCCGGTGCAATTTATCTTCGGCGCGCGCTTCTACCGCGCGGCCTGGAGCGCCCTGCGCGCCCGTGCCGGGAATATGGATCAGCTGGTGGCCATCGGCACCAGCGCCGCCTACGGCCTAAGCCTGTATCAATGGGCGGCAAGCCCGACTGGCAGCATGCCGCATCTGTATTTCGAAGCCTCGGCGGTGATCATCACGCTGATCCTGCTCGGCAAGTACCTGGAAAGCCGCGCCAAACGCCAGACCAGCAGCGCCATCCGCGCCCTGCAAGCGCTGCGTCCGGAACGCGCCCTGCGCCTGCAGGCTGGCGTCGAGCAGTGGGTGGCGCTGGGCGAGCTGCAGCTGGGCGACTGCATCGTGGTCAAGCCTGGCGAACGCTTCCCGGTCGATGGCCTGGTTCGCGAAGGCCAGAGCCATGCTGATGAAGCACTTATCAGCGGCGAGAGCCTGCCACAGCCCAAGCAGCCAGGGGACAAAGTCACCGCTGGGGCGATCAACGGCGAAGGCCGGCTGCTGGTGGAGACCACCGCACTCGGCGCGGAAACCGTGCTGTCACGCATCATTCGCCTGGTCGAAGATGCCCAGGCGGCGAAAGCGCCGATCCAGAAGCTGGTGGATAAAGTCAGCCAGGTCTTCGTGCCAACCGTGCTGCTGATCGCTCTGGCCACATTGTTCGGCTGGCTGCTGGCGGGCAGCTCGACGGAAACCGCGCTGCTCAATGCCGTGGCGGTGCTGGTAATCGCCTGCCCCTGCGCCCTCGGCCTGGCCACGCCCACGGCGATCATGGCCGGCACCGGGGTGGCCGCGCGCCACGGTATTTTGATCAAGGACGCCGAAGCTCTGGAAGTCGCCCATTCGGTAACCCTGGTGGCCTTCGATAAAACCGGCACCCTGACCGCAGGCAGCCCGCGCATCGCCCATCTGCGTGCGGTCGATGGCGACACAACTCAGCTGCTGCAACTGGCCGGCGCCCTGCAACGCGGCAGCGAACACCCGCTGGCCAAGGCAGTGTTGGATCAGTGCACAGAGCAGCAACTGAGTCTCGCCGAAATCAGCAACAGCAAGGCACTGGCCGGGCGCGGTATCGCCGGGCAGCTCGGCGAGCGACAACTGGCGCTGGGCAACAAGCGTTTGCTGGAAGAACACTTTCTGCTGCCTGACGAACTGGCTGCCGACGCCCTGGCCTGGGAGGCCGAAGGCCGCACCCTGTCCTGGCTGCTGGAATTGGCGCCGCAACCGCAGGTGCTGGGCCTGTTCGCCTTTGGCGACACGCTCAAGCCAGGCGCAGCCGAGGCCATCGCCGCGCTGACCGCTCAAGGCATCGCCAGCCATCTGATCAGCGGCGACAACCCTGGCAGCGTCAAAGCGGTGGCCGAAGCCCTGGGCATCAGCTCTGCGCACGCCGAAGTGCTGCCAGCGGACAAGGCGGCGATCATCAGTGAGCTGAAAAAACACGCGGTGGTGGCCATGGTCGGCGATGGCATCAACGATGCGCCAGCGCTGGCCGCCGCCGATGTCGGCATCGCCATGGGCAGCGGTACCGATGTAGCCATGCACGCCGCTGGCATCACCCTGATGCGCGGCGACCCGCGCCTGGTGGCCGACGCCCTGGATATCAGCCGACGCACCTACAACAAGATCCGCCAAAACCTGTTCTGGGCCTTCGCCTATAACTTGATCGGTATTCCCCTGGCCGCCGCCGGCCTGCTCAACCCGATGCTCGCCGGCGCGGCCATGGCGCTTAGCAGCGTTAGCGTGGTGAGCAATGCCTTGCTGCTAAAAACCTGGAAACCCAAGGATCAGCACTAGCAGCCTTGGCATGATCGATTCGTAGGATGGGTGCCAACCCATCATCGCCTGATGGGTTTCACCCATCCTACGCAAGCAGATTGGGAGACAAAAAATGAATATCGGCCAAGCCGCCAAGCAAACCGGCCTTAGCGCCAAGATGATCCGCTACTACGAAAGCATTGACCTGCTGCCCGCCGCAGGCCGCACCGACAGCGGCTACCGCCAATACAGCCAGCAGGACCTGCATCGCCTGGCGTTTATCAAACGCTCACGCGATCTAGGCTTTTCCCTGGCAGAAGTCAGCCAGCTACTGGCCCTGTGGCAAGACCGCCAACGCGCCAGCGCCGATGTGAAAGCCCTGGCTGCCGCGCATATCAGCGAACTGGAACGCAAGATCAGCGAACTCAGCGGCCTGCGCGACACCCTCAAGGATTTGATGGACAACTGCCAGGGCAACGACCGCCCGGACTGCCCGATCCTTAAGGATCTGGAATCTGGTTGCTGTCATTAACAGACACTGCGATTAACCGTAGCCCGGATGAAATCCGGGGCATTGCCGGATACGCGCGCCCGCCGTCCCGGATTGCGCTGCGCTTATCCAGGCTACTCGAACTGCCCGATCCTTAAGGACCTGGAGTCCGGCTGCGTCATTGAATAAACACACGTAGGGTGGATGCCGCCTCACCCATCCACCACAGGGGGCAATTGGTGGATGGATAAAACGCCATCCACCCTACAACAGCTGCTGCAACGCCCGGCAATCCACGGCGAAATGATCGGCCAGCTCCGGCCAGGGGTTTTCCGCCAGGTTGACCAACACGCTGCGCGCCCCAGCCGCGCGAGCGCATTCCAGGTCAAAGCGGTAATCACCGACCATCACCAGCTCGCTCGGCGCGACCTGCCAGGTTCTGGCGAAATGCAGCAAGCCGCCGGGATCTGGCTTGGGCGGCGCTTCGTCACGGCCGATCACGTCCGGCACGGCAAAGCAGTCATCCAGGCCGATGGCGCGCAGGGTCAGCAGCGCCAGCTCATGGGCATTGCGGGTGAGAATGCCGAGGCGACAACCACGGCCGTGCAGCTCGCGCACCAGCTCAATCGCCCCAGGCGCCGGCTCGGCAGTCAGCGCCAGTTCGCGCTCGTACTCCAGCAGCCAGGCATGTTTAGCCGCAGCCACCGCCTCGGGCAGGGCAGCCAGATGACCGAGGATGTCATCCTCCAGGGGAATATCCAGCGCCCGCTTGATTGCCTCGAAGTCGTGCACCGCCAGGGTCAGGGTGCCGTCCATATCGAACACCCAATGGCGAGCAGCGCTCAGACTCATTTCCAGTCCTCACGCACGCGGGTCAGGCCCTCCTGGGCGACCGAGGCGACCAGCTGGCCCTGGCGATTGAAGATGCTGCCACGAGAGAAGCCGCGGGCATTGCCGGCCCAAGGGCTGTCCATGCTGTACAGCAGCCAGTCGTCCATACGCAGGTTGCCGTGGAACCACAGCGAGTGGTCGAGGCTGGCGACCTGCATAAACTTCTGGAACACCGACACGCCATGGGGCTGCATCGAGGTGGTCAGCAGGTTGAAATCACTCGCATAGGCCAGCAGCAGCTTGTGCAGTTGCGGCTCGTCCGGCAGCGGCCCGGCCGCGCGGAACCACACATGTTTGATTGGCTCGCACGGCTTGGGCGCGAAGGGATTGATGCGCGTCACCGGGCGAATTTCGATGGGTTTGTCGCTGGTGGCACGCTCGCGCATACGCTCGGGAATCATCGCCTCGACCATACGCGCCAGCTCGGTTTCCGATTTCAGCTCTTCCGGCCCCGGCACTTCTGGCATCACATTCTGATGGTGAAAGCCTTCTTCATCGAACTGGAACGACGCGCTGCAGGTAAAGATCGGCTTGCCCTTCTGGATCGCCGTCACCCGCCGCGTGCTGAAGCTGCCGCCATCACGCACGCGCTCAACCTGATAAACCACCGGCAGCGTGGCATCGCCTGGGCGCAGAAAATAGCCGTGCATGGAATGCACATGGCGCGCGGTATCCACCGTCTGGCTGGCCGCCGAGACGCACTGACCGAGCACCTGGCCGCCATACAACTGGCGAAAGCCGAGGTCCTGGCTGACCCCGCGGAATAGATTTTCTTCGATGGTTTCCAGGGTCAGCAGGGCGACCAACTCATTCAACACCTGACTCATGCATGCTCTCCTGTTAACGCATCTGGCCGTGTATGGGGGTAGTGCGGGCGAGATGGTAAAGACTTCGCCGAAGTTTGTCGGCCCGACTGAAAGATGGATGTGGACAATAATGGCAGCATTCTAGCCAATCGAGCGCCGGACTTGAGCGCAAGCAGAGCCTGCCGCCATACTTCGGCCACTTCCGCCAGAGCCCGCCACCATGCGCCTGCCGCTGGTCTACCACGACGATTACAGCCCGCCCTTCCCGGCCAGCCACCGCTTCCCCATGGAGAAGTTTCGTCTGCTGCGCGATCACCTGGTGGAGAGCGGCCTAAGCACCGACACCGAGTTGCTGCGCCCCGAGCTGTGCCCAACCGACGTGCTCGCCCTGGCCCACTGCCCGGCCTATATCCAGCGCTTTGCCAGCGGCGAACTGGCCTACGAAGAGCAGCGCCGCCTCGGCCTGCCCTGGAGCGCCGCCCTGGCCCAGCGCACCATTCGCGCCGTGGGCGGCTCGCTGCTGGCCGCCGAGCAGGCGCTGCAACACGGCCTGGCCTGTCACCTGGCCGGCGGCACCCACCACGCGCATTACGATCATCCGGCCGGTTTCTGCATCTTTAACGACCTGGCGGTGATCAGTCAGTACCTGCTGGCCAGCGGCAAAGCCCAGCGTGTGCTGATCTTCGACTGCGACGTGCACCAGGGCGATGGCAGCGCACGCCTGCTGGAAAACACCCCAGAGGCGATCACCGTGTCACTGCACTGCGAAAAGAATTACCCGGCGCGCAAAGCGCTCAGCGACTGGGACATCCCCCTGCCCAACGGCATGGGCGATGATGACTACCTCAAGGTGGTCAACGACAGCCTCAACTACCTGCTGCCGCTGTACCAACCGGATATCGTGTTGTATGACGCTGGCGTCGACGTGCACCAGCACGACGCCCTCGGCTACCTCAAGCTGACCGACGCCGGCATCGCCGCCCGTGACGAAGCCGTGCTCAACCATTGCCTGGGCCGCGATATTCCCGTGGTCGGGCTGATCGGCGGCGGCTATGACAAGGACCGCATGGCCTTGGCCCGGCGCCACGGCATCCTGCATCACAGTGCCGCCAAGGTCTGGCAGGCGCGCAGGCTGGGATAAAATCAGCATGCGCGCTGTCACATCGCGCATCTCCACACCCAAGGACTCTCACACAGCATGTACGCAAAACTCAGCACCCTGCCGGCCCTCCTCGCCGCACTCACACTCGGCAGCGCCGCACACGCAGACGACACACTGCAGTCGCTGGTGGACGCCAGCATTCGCCCAGTGATGGCGGAGCACGATATTGCCGGCATGGCCGTGGCGATCACTCACAACGGCCAGGCGCACTACTTCAACTATGGCGTGGCGCGCCTGGACGACCAGCAAGCGGTCACCAGCGACACCCTGTTTGAAATCGGCTCACTCAGTAAACCGCTCACCGCCACCCTCGCCGCCCTGGCCCAGGCCACTGGCAAGCTGACCCTCAGCGACAGCGCCAGCCAGCACTGGCCCGAGCTGCGCGGCAGCCCGCTGGAACACGCCAGCCTGCTCAACCTCGGCACCTACACCGCCGGCGGGCTGCCGCTGCAGTTCCCCGACAGCGTGACCGACCCGGCCAGCATGCTCGCCTATTACCGCCAGTGGCAGCCCGAATACGCGGCCGGCAGCCATCGGCGCTACTCAAACCCCAGCATCGGCCTGCTCGGCATGCTCGCGGCCAAGAGCATGGGCCAGCCGTTCCCCACGCTAATGGAAGGCACGCTGTTCCCCGAACTCGGCATGCCGCACAGCTATATCCAGGTGCCGACTGCGCAGATGCCGCGCTATGCCTACGGCTACAGCAAGGACAACCAGCCGCTACGGGTTACCCCAGGCATGCTCGACGCCGAAGCCTACGGGGTGAAAACCAACGCCAAGGACATGCTGCGTTTTGTCCAGGCCAACCTCAGCCCTGCCGGCCTCAACCCGGACCTGCAGCGCGCCATCGCCATGACCCACAGCGGCTATTACCGCGTCGGCGACATGACTCAAGGCCTCGGCTGGGAGCGTTACCCCTACCCGATCAGCCTGGAACGCCTGCAGGCCGGCAACTCCCCGGCCATGGCCCTGGAGTCACAACCCGCTACACGCCTCGCACCACCGGAAACCGAGCCGGGCGACAGCCTGTTCAACAAAACCGGCTCCACCGGCGGCTTCGGCGCCTACGCCGTATTTGTCCCCAGCCAGAACCTCGGCCTGGTTATGCTGGCCAACAAGAACTACCCCAACGCTGCCAGAATCAAGGCCGCCCACGCCATACTGAGCGCGTTGGATAAACACTCCCCCACACACTGAATGGAATCCCGTCATGGATGACTCGTTTGCCCTGAACAAAGCCAACTGGAACGAGCGCGCCGCCTTGCATGCGGCCTCGCCCGATTACCAAATTCAGCTGTTTATCGCCTCACCCGCGCACTTATCCGAGGTGGTGCGCTTTGATCTGCCGCGCCTTGGCGATATACGCGGCCTGCGCGCGGTGCACCTGCAGTGCCATATCGGCACCGACACCCTGTCGCTGGCCCGCCTGGGCGCGCAGATAAGCGGGTTGGACTTCTCATCTGCCTCACTGGAACAGGCCCGTAAGCTGGCAAATGCCTGCGGTGAGCACATCGAATTTGTCGAAGCCCCGGTCTACGACGCCGCCAAGGTGCTCGGCGCGCAATCGTACGACCTGGTCTACACCGGCATCGGCGCGCTGAACTGGCTACCGCAGATCGATGACTGGGCGCGCAATGTCGCCGCCCTGCTCAAGCCCGGCGGCCGCCTGTTTTTACGTGAAGCCCATCCGGTGCTGATGGCGCTCGACGAAGACTGCGAGGACGCCCTGCAGATTGCCCATCCCTATTTCGAACACCGCCAACCCACCGTCTGGGATAGCGAGCACACTTACGTCGAAACCGACTCCCTGCTGACCGCCAGCATCACCCACGAATGGAACCACGGCCTGGGCGAAATCATCACCGCGCTGCTGCGCCACGGCATGCGCCTGACCGCACTGGAAGAACACACCAGCATCCCCTGGGAAGCTCTGCCGGGCCAGATGAGCCTGGGCGAGGATGGTGAGTGGCGGCTGGACAACCAGCCGGAACGGCTACCACTGAGCTATACGCTGCAGGCGGTCAAGGTCGGCTAAAACCCTAGGATGGCATTGAGCGCAGCGATAGCCATCGGCAGGTATCGCTGCGACGCCAGGAGAGTGATGGGTATCGCGATGCTCAACCCATCCTACATATTTAATGAAAAATCTTCGGCTACGCCTCAACCCATTCGCCAGGTTATCCAAAGTATGAGTACAAATAACCAGTTAAACCCATACAAAGGAAAGCTCAATATTTCCGCCATCGCATGCGGAATGAATGCAGCAATAAAAAATGCAAACCGCCTCGCCAATGATGCGCGGCTTCTCTTCGAACACGAACGCTGGCCCACGGCGGCTTCGATTGCCATTCTCTCTATTGAGGAGTCGGGCAAAGTACCAATCCTCCGACGCTTTGTCGGAGCAACTGAACAGGAACTAAAAGGCCTATGGAAAGAGTATCGATGCCACACAAGCAAGAACGTCGCCTGGATCCTTCCTGACTTAGTTGAAAAGGGTGCCAGGAGCCTCGAGAGCTTGAGTTCAATTTGCGACCAAGCCTCAGACCACCCCAATGTTCTTGATGCTATCAAACAGATCGGTTTCTACTCGGACTGCTTGGGCTCAACTAATTGGTCAATCCCATCCGATATAGCAGACAAGCTATTGGCAGAGCACCTTGTAACGACTTCAGAGTTGCTTGCAAATAAACGGCATATAACTGAGCGAGAGCTCGAACTTTGGGAAACTCTTGTCGTTCCAGTAATAAACGGCCCCAATGAGTCAGCCCACCAGGGTTTAATCGCGTGGCACGAGACGCTTATACGAGAAGGCCTTGCCGAGCCAGGAAAAATCACTATGCAGGCATTTATCAAAGGCACTCAGGATGAAGAGAAAGCCAAAGAATAAAACCCGCATAAGTAATTAATCCTGCTACCAAACTACCCCGCCAACACCCTATCCAGCGCCTGCTCCAACGTCGCCACGGTGCGGTCGATATTGCCCAGCTTGTCCAGGCCGAACAGGCCCAGGCGGAAGGTCTGAAAATCCGCCGGCTCGTCGCACTGCAGCGGCACACCAGCGGCGATCTGCAGGCCCTGGACGGCGAATTTGCTGCCGTTTTTGATGCTGGCGTCGGTGGTGTAGCACACCACTACACCGGGAGCTTCGAAACCTTCTGCGGCGACGCTTTTAAAGCCTTTGCTGGCCAGCAGTGCGCGCACACGTTCGCCGAGCTCCTGCTGCTGGTTGCGCACGGTGGCAAAACCGATGGCTTCGGCCTCACGCATGGCATCGCGGAAACGCGCCAGGGCATCACTGGGCATGGTGGCGTGGTAAGCGTGGCCGCCCTGCTCGTAGGCTTGCATGATCTGCAGCCACTTTTTCAGGTCGCAGGCAAAGCTGGTGCTCTGGGTGGCTTCGACGCGGGCCTGGGCAGCCTCGCTCAACATGACCAAGGCGCAGCAGGGTGAAGCACTCCAGCCTTTTTGCGGCGCGCTGATCAGCACGTCGATACCGCAGGCCTGCATATCCACCCAGAGGGTGCCGGAGGCGATGCAATCGAGGACAAACAGGCCGCCGACCGCATGTACGGCATCCGCCACGGCGCGCAGGTAGCCGTCCGGTAGGATCATCCCGGAGGAGGTTTCCACATGCGGGGCGAACACCACCTGGGGTTTTTCTGCGGCGATAACTGCCAGTACATCGACCAATCGCGGCGGGGAAAACGCCGCCTGGCTGCCTTCGGCGACCGGGCGGGCCTTGAGCACAATCGACTCAGAAGGGATCTGGCCCATCTCGAAAATCTGCGTCCAGCGGTAACTGAACCAGCCATTGCGCAGCACCAGGCACTTTTGCCCGGTGGCCAGCTGGCGCGCCACAGCTTCCATGCCATAGGTGCCGCTACCGGGCACGATGGCCATGGCATGGGCGTTGTAGACCTGCTTCAGGGTGCTGGAAATATCCGTCATCACGCCCTGAAACGACTGCGACATATGGTTGAGGGAGCGGTCGGTGTAGACCACCGAGTATTCGATCAGGCCGTCGGGGTCGATGCTGGGATAGAGGTCAGACATAAGGGGCTCCAGTCAGAAAAGTCTCCCGCGACCCTGCCCGAAGCCGGGGCAAATGACAAGGTCGCGGCGGCCTCGGTTAGAATGCACGCCCTTAATCCCCACCCGATATCGCCATGACCGACAACCGCCAACCACCCGCCCCTCGCGTTGCCATTATCGGCGGCGGCCCTGCCGGGCTGATGGCGGCTGAAGTACTGGCCCAGGGCGGCGTGCAGGTCGATCTTTACGACGGCATGCCGTCGGTGGGGCGCAAGTTCCTTTTGGCCGGGGTGGGCGGGATGAATATCACCCATTCCGAGGCCAAGCCGGCCTTTGTCGCCCGCTACGGCCAGCGTCAGGCGGAAGTGGCCGAACTGCTGCAGGACTTCGATGCCGACACCCTGCGCGCTTGGATTCACGGCCTGGGCATCGACACCTTTGTCGGCACTTCCGGTCGAGTATTCCCCAGCGATATGAAAGCCGCGCCACTGCTGCGCGCCTGGCTCAAGCGCCTGCGCGAGCTGGGCGTGCAGATCCACACCCGCCATCGCTGGCTGGGCTGGACGAACGATGGCGCACTGCGGATCACCTCGCCCGCCGGCGAGCACCTGATAAAAGCTGACGCCACCCTGCTGGCCTTGGGCGGCGGCAGCTGGGCGCGACTGGGTTCGGACGGTGCCTGGGTCAGCCTGTTGCAAGCGCGTGGTGTGACTATCGCGCCCTTGCAGGCGAGCAACTGCGGCTTCGATGTCAGCGCCTGGAGCCCGTTTCTGCGGGACAAGTTCGCCGGCGCGCCGCTAAAAAACGTCAGCCTCAGCCTGCCCGGAGCAACACCGCGCCTGGGTGAGTGTGTGCTGACTGCCAGCGGCCTCGAAGGCAGCCTGGTGTATGCCCTGTCGGCGACTATTCGCGAGGCGATCAACCAGCATGGCAGCGCTACCGTGCAGCTCGACCTGCTGCCGCAAACGCCGCTGGCCAAGCTGCAGACAGCCCTGAGCAAAGCGCGCGGTTCGCAGTCCATGGCCAAACACCTGAATCGCCAGGCCGGGATCGACGGGGTCAAAGCCGCCTTGCTGCGCGAGCTGGCCAGCGCTGCTGCCTTTAATGATCCGGCGCTACTGGCCAGCGCGATCAAATCCCTGCCGATCACCCTGATTCGCCCACGGCCGCTGGATGAAGCCATCAGCACGGCCGGCGGCGTGCTCTTCGAGCAGCTGAACGGCCAGCTGATGCTCAAGGCCCTACCGGGCACCTTCTGCGCCGGAGAAATGCTCGACTGGGAAGCGCCCACCGGCGGCTATCTGCTGACCGCCTGCTTTTCCAGCGGCCGCCGCGCCGCTCTGGGCATGCTGGAATGGCTGCAACAGCCGGCCGAATAAGCCGCCGCGCACAATCTCAAACGACTATGCTTGAGGGAAACCGCCTCAGAGCGGTGCTCTTCAACGCGCACAGGTAATCTCCAGCCGTGATCCATCTAGTGGTCTGCGACGACTCGAACATGGCGCGCAAGCAGTTGATCCGCGCCCTGCCGCCCGAATGGCCAGTGACCATCAGCCAGGCCACCAATGGCCAGGAAGCGCTGACGGCGCTGCGCCAGGGGCTGGGCCAGGTGATGCTGCTGGACCTGACCATGCCGGTGCTGGATGGCTACGAAACCCTCGCTGCGCTGCGCGCCGAAGGCCTGGCCTGCAAGGTGGTGGTGGTTTCCGGTGACGTGCAGGAGGAGGCGCTGCGCCGGGTCAAGGAACTCGGCGCTCTGGCCTTTATCAAGAAGCCTGCCGACCCCGAGATACTGCGCGCCACCCTGCTCGAACTTGGCCTGTTCGACCCCAAGGCCACACCCGGTGCTATCGCCCAGGCGGCGGTGCTTGATGAGCTGAAAGTGAATTTCCGCGATGCCCTGCGCGAGGTCACCAACGTCGCCATGGGCCGCGCCGCCGCGCTGCTGGCCAAGGCGCTTGGGGTCTTTGTGCAACTGCCGGTGCCGCAGGTGAATATCTTCGAGGTCAGCGAGCTGCATATGACCCTGACCGATGCCATGCGCGGCGAGCGCCTGAGCGCGGTATGCCAGGGTTTTATTGGCGATGGCATCGCCGGCGAGTCGCTGCTGCTGTTCCACGATTCGGAAGTCGCCGATATGGCGCGCCTGCTCAACTGGCAGCCGAAGGATGACCTGGAAACCTCGGAAATGCTTCTGGATCTGGCCAGCATCCTGATCGGCGCGTGCCTGGCCGGGATTGCCGAACAGATCGACGTGCGCTTCTCCCAGGGCCATCCGCAACTGCTCGGCCAGCACTCGTCCATCGAGCGGCTGATTCACCTCAATCAGCGCCGCTGGAAAAAGACCCTGGCGGTGGAAATCAGCTACAGCCTGGAGGCGCACAACATCCACTTCGACCTGCTGCTGCTGTTTACCGAAGACTCGATCAAACGCCTGACCAACAAGATCAACTACCTGATGAACTAGGCGGTACATCCATGCCCGCACAGATAGATATTCAAGAGGTGCACTGGCTGCTCGATATCGTGCAGTGCATTGATGTCGGGGTAATCGTCCTCGACCGCCAGTACCAGGTGGAGGTGTGGAACAGCTTTATGGAGAACCATTCGGGCATGGGCCCGGACGAGGTCCACGGCAAAACCCTGTTCAGCCTGTTCCCGGAGATCAACGAAACCTGGCTACGGCGCAAGGTCGATACCGTGGTGCAGCTCGGCACCCGCGCGTTCAGCCTGTGGGAGCAGCACCCCTACCTGATGCACTTCAAGAACTACCAGCCAATCACCGGCCAGGAAGACTTTATGTACCAGAACGTCACCCTACTGCCGCTGGCCGGGGCCAAGGGTGATGTCGAGCATATCTGCGTGGTGATCTACGACATGACTGCCGCCGCGACCCACAAGAAGCAACTGGAAGCGGCGCAGGCCAGCCGTTAATCTCTGCTCGCCAGGCCCCGTTAGAGGGCCGGCGCAACCGTTATCAGCCTGTTCGACATCACTCGTGCAGGAGTCATCCGATGCTGCAAAGCGTTGAACTGAAAACCTTCGTACCGGCCCGCGATTTCGCCTTGAGTCAGGCGTTCTACCGTGCCTTGGGCTTCAAGCCGGGCTGGGTCGGCGATGGCCTGGCTTATTTCAGCCACGGCGAGCACTGTGCCTTTTTGCTGCAGGACTTCTACGTCAAGGAGCAGGCGGAGAACTTCGTCATGCACCTGCTGGTGGAAGACGTCGAGGCCTGGTGGCAGAAGGTGCTGGATGAGCAGCTTGGCGAACGCTTCGGCGTACGCCTGGTGCCACCCCAGGATCAGCCCTGGGGCATGCGCGATTTTGTGATCATCGACCCCAGCGGCGTGCTCTGGCGGATTGCACAGAACATTTAGCCTATCTGGTGGACAAGCTTCGCGTTGTCCACCCTACGGCTTTCTGCCGCCTTTGGGCTTACCGCCAAAGCTCGGCACCTTACGCACGGCCTTGACCGACGGTGCGGCCGGCTCATCCGCCTCCATCCAGCGGCCCAGGCTGCCGCCCTTGCCGCCGCCGACCACTTTTGGCTTCTTGGCCTTCTTCGGTTTTTTCACCACCTGGCCACCGGGCAGGGTCTGCGGTACGCGGTGGTCGGGGATAAAGTCCGGCTCGTCGATGCGCTGCAGCACTTGCTGGGTCAGGGTTTCGATGGCCGAGAGCAGCTGCACTTCATCGGCGCAGACCAGCGACACCGCCTGGCCGGTGGTGCCCGCACGGCCGGTACGGCCGATGCGGTGTACATAGTCTTCGGCAACAATCGGCAGGTCGAAATTGACCACCAGCGGCATATCGTCGATATCCAGGCCACGGGCCGCCACATCGGTGGCCACCAGCACCTTGACCTCGCCATCCTTGAAACGCTGCAACGCACGCTGACGGGTGGCCTGGGGTTTATCGCCGTGGATCGAGTCGGCGCTGATGCCGTGGCGCTGCAGCTCGGCTTCCAGCTCATCAACGCCTTTGCGGGTTTTCACGAATACCAGGGCCTGGCTCCAGCGTTTGGCCTGATACAGATGCAGAAACAGCTCGCTCTTGCGCTTTTTATCGACTGGGATCAGCCACTGCTTGACCGATTTGGCGGCAGCGTTACGCGGGCTGACCTCGATGCTCAGCGGATCATTAAGCATCTCGCCGGCCATGCTGCGGATGGCTTCGGAGAAGGTCGCGGAGAACAGCAGGGTCTGGCGCTTTTTCGGCAGTGCGCGGAACACACTGTCCAACTCGTTGGCAAAACCCAGGTCGAGCATGCGGTCGGCTTCATCCAGCACCAGGGTTTGCACCTGGTTGAACTTCACCGCGTTCTGCCGGAACAGATCGAGCAAGCGGCCAGGGGTGGCCACCAGCACGTCCACGCCTTTACGCAACTTCATCATCTGCGGGTTGATGCTGACCCCGCCATACACCGCATAACTGCGCAGCGGCAGGTGCTGGCCGTAGGTGATAAAGCTCTGCAGCACCTGCTCGGCCAGCTCGCGGGTCGGCACCAACACCAGCGCGCGCACCGAATTGCTCGCCACCTCTGGGCCTTCCATCATCAACCGCTGCAACACCGGCAAGGCAAAGCCGGCGGTCTTGCCGGTACCGGTCTGCGCCGCAGCCATCAGGTCGCGGCCCTGCAGGACCGGCACAATGGCCTGGGCCTGCACAGCGGTGGGGGTTTTGTAGTCGAGGCTGTCGAGGGTGCGCAGCAGAGGCTCGATCAGGCCGAGGGAGGCAAACGTCATAGGGCTAACCGCTGAAATAAGTCGATGGCGCAGAGTTTATCCTGCTTGGACGCAGACGGCCCGGCTGTCTTCAGCTGGCCATCAACTACAAAGCCCGGAATGATCCGGGCTTTAAGGTATGAGCGTACGCGTGTTGAGTTAAGGCTTGTGCGGGCGCGCGAGAAATTCATGCGACTGCATTTCCAGCAGACGGCTGAGAGTGCGCTGGAACTCGAAAGTCAGGCGACCGCCGGTGTAGAGGTCTTTCAGCTCCACTTCGGCAGAGATGATCAGCTTGACGTTGCGGTCGTAGAACTCATCCACCAGGTTGATAAAGCGCCGCGCCATATCGTCCTTGGCGGTGCTCATCTGCTCGACGTTGGCCAGCAGCACAGCGTGGAAGATCTTGCCCAGTTCGATGTAGTCGTTCTGGCTGCGCGGGCCATCGCACAGCTCGCGGAAGTCGAACCAGGCGACGTCATCGCCGACCTTGCGCGCAACGATGGCGCGGTTCTCGATCATCAGCGGCTCGTTTTCCTGCACCTCGCAGTGCTCAGGCAGCAGGCTGACAAAGCTCTTCTGCAGGCTTTCCTCGGCGGCGGCATCCAGCGGCCAGTGGAACAGCTCGGCCTGTTCCAGGGCGCGCAGGCGGTAGTCGATGCCGCTGTCGACGTTGACGATCTCGGTGTGCTGCTTGAGCAGGGCAATCGCCGGCAGGAAGCGCGCACGCTGCAGACCGTCCTTGTACAGGCCGTCGGGCACGATATTGGAGGTTGCGACCAGGCTGACGCCGTTCTTGAACAGCTCCTCCAGCAGGGTGGCGAGGATCATCGCGTCAGTAATGTCGCTGACGAAGAATTCATCGAAGCAGATCACCCGTGCCTCGTCGGCGAAACGCTTGCCGATAATGGTCAGCGGGTTCTTTTCGCCCTTGAGGGTGCGCATTTCTTCGTGCACGCGCTTCATAAAGCGGTGGAAGTGCGTGCGCACCTTGCGCTCGAACGGCAGCGAATCGAAGAAGGTGTCGACCAGATAAGTCTTGCCGCGACCGACGCCGCCCCAGAAGTACAGGCCCTTAACCGGCCCCTGCGGCTTTTTGCCGAACAGCTTGCCGAACATACCGGAGCTGCCCTTGTCGGCGGCGACCAGATCGTCATACAGGCGCTGCAGATGACGCACCGCAGTTTCCTGGGCGGCGTCATGGAAGAATTCAGGGCGTTTAAGGTCAGCCTGGTAACGTTCTAAGGGCGTCATAATTCGTAAGAGCCTGTTCAAAGTCTGCTGCGCGTCGGGCCTGCTGCGTTAGAAACAGCCTCGGAATGCTCATGTACACCAGTACATTCCGCTTCCTCGCCTGTTTCTGCCTTGCATGCCTCTAGCTCGCGAGCCTTGAGCAGGCTCTTGGCCGGGCAAGTAAAACGGGGGCGTCACTTTAGCGACGCCCCCGTTGATTGGCAATCGGTAGCCAAATAACAACAGCCGTAGGATGGGTTGAGCGCAGCGATACCCATGCTGCCGAGTGATGGGTATCGCAGGCTCAACCCATCCTACGTACCACTTACTCCTGGGGAGCTAGCGCCTCACGCAGGCGCTGGATCGCTGCCTGACAGGCGCTGCTGTCGGCGAATGCCGGGCTTTGCGCGACGCACTCGTCGTCCAACCAGACGCCAAAGCCGCCGTCCTGCTCGCGGATATCCAGCGCTTCGCCGGACTGCAGACGCTTGTTGATCATGCCGGCCGCTTTGCCATCGGCAAACGACTTGGACAGCAACAGCTGCTCGCCAGCGGCATCCAGCAGACGGAAGCGGAAGCTGCCGTCGTCGTCGCGGAAGCTGACAAAGCGCGCGCTCTTGCCGGCTTTCTTCTTCTCGCCCGCCGTATTGACGGCTTGGCTGCGGAAGGAGCGCAGGCCCACGGCCTCACGCAGCTCACCGAGAAACGGCGTGGCGGTCTTACGCGCCTTGGCGGCACCAGCCAGGAGGATGTCTTCCAGGTCAGCCGGCTTGCTGATCAGTGCGTGATAGCGCTCGCGCGCTTCGCCCAGCTCGGCTTCCAGCAGGTTGCACAGCGCCTGCTTGGCTTCGCCCCAGGCCATGCCGCCTTCCAGCGCAGCACGGAAGTCCGCCTGCTGGGTCGGTGCAGCAAAGGCCTGATACAGGGTAAACAGGTGCGAATTGTCCGGGTCTTTCGGCTCGCCCGGCAGTTTGGAGTCGGTAACAATCCGCGCAACGGCGTCCTTGAGCTGCTTGGCGCTGCCGAACAACGGGATGGTGTTGTCGTAGCTCTTGCTCATCTTGCGCCCGTCGAGGCCTGGCAGGGTCGCTACGTCTTCTTCGATCACCGCTTCGGGCAGGGTGAACAACTCTTTACCTTGGCCGAACAGGTGGTTGAAGCGCTGACCGATATCGCGGGCCATTTCCACGTGCTGGATCTGGTCACGACCGACCGGCACCTTGTGCGCGTTGAACATCAGGATGTCCGCCGCCATCAGCACCGGGTAGCTGAACAGGCCCATGGTGATGCCCGCATCCGGGTCTTCGCCCTGCTCAACGTTCTTGTCCACCGACGCCTTGTAGGCGTGGGCACGGTTGAGCAGGCCCTTGCCGGCGACGCAGGTGAGCAGCCAGCACAGCTCGGGAATCTCGGGGATATCCGACTGGCGGTAGAAAGTTGCCTTGTCGGTATCCAGACCCAGCGCCAGCCAGGTGGCGGCGATTTCCAGACGCGAACGCTGAATGCGCGCAGGGTCGTCGCATTTGATCAGCGCATGGTAGTCAGCCAGGAAGTAGAACGAATCCGCATCGGCGGCGCGGCTGGCAACGATGGCCGGGCGAATCGCGCCCGCGTAGTTGCCCAGGTGCGGCGTGCCGGTGGTGGTGATGCCGGTAAGGATACGAGTGGTCATAACGTTCGCTTATTGGGGCTCAATCAGATCAGAGACGCGGCAGCAGTAGATCTTTGAGATCAGTAAGCTTGCCGTGAAAAAAGTGGCCGCATTCTGCCACTTTCAGCAGCTCATGGGCACGCCCGAGTGCCGCCGACCACCGGTAAACCACCTGCGGGTCGATCACTTCATCGTCTTCGGGCTGAATCAGGATCAACGGGCAGTTGCTGGCTGGGGGCACTTCCTCGCTCAGGCGATGCACCGCCGGGGCCACCATAAATAGCTTGTCGAGCGTCACGCCCTGGGCTTCCAGGCGGGCGCCGAGGGCGGCGGCGACAAAGCCGCCAAAGGAAAAACCGAGCAAGGTCAGCGGTAATTCGGGGTGCTGCGCACGCAACCAGTTGGCCACTGCTTCAGCGTCATCCACCTCACCGCTGGCCATATCGTGGCTGCCGGCACTGGCGCCGACACCGCGGTAATTAAAGCGCAACGTGGCCAGGCCACTGTCACGGGCAGTGCGCTGCAGGGTGGAGACCACCTTGTTGAGCATAGTACCGCCCTGCACCGGGTTGGGGTGGCAGATCAGCGCCACGCCACGGGCGTCGGGAGTATCCAGCCACAGGGCTTCGAGTTGGCCGCTGGGGCCGGCAATCATCAGAGGGGTTTCGCGGGTGAGCAACAGGGAACTCCGTGACCTCGCAGTGGGTCGACTCGTCTAGCTGACAGCCTGCGCTGCTACACAGCCATACCGCCGCACACATCTCGGCATTGCATTGCGGTATACAGCACAGGTTCGAGCCGTTAACGTAAAGCAAAGCCGTTTAGAGAGGAAGGACTCGTGGAACAGACGCTTACCGCCTGGTTGCTACCCGCCATTACCCTGGTAGCAGGCATTGCCATTGGCTTCCTGATTGCCCGCCTGGCGCCCAATGCAGCCCCTAGCCGCACCCAGCGCCAACTGGATGAAATTCAAGAACGCTTCGATACCTACCAAAGCGAAGTGGTGACTCATTTCAACACCACCGCCAATCTGGTGAAAAAGCTCAGCCAGACTCAACTGGACGTGCAACAGCACCTGTCTGACGGGGCCAACCGCCTGGCACTCGACGAACTGACCCGCCAGCGCCTGCTCGCCACCCTGCATGCCGATGACAGCAGTGAAAAGCGCGAACGTATCAAGGCACCGATACATCACGAAATGCCCAAGGACTACGCGCCGAAAAGCGCCGATGTGCCGGGCATGCTCGATGAAAGCTACGGCTTGAAGAACAAGTAACAGTGGCTGATCCGGTCACTTCGATGACCGGATAGGCAATAAAAAGCCCCGCACTAGGCGGGGCTTTTTAGTATGCAGCGGATTTAGATCGCGCCGCGCTCACGCAGCAGAGCCAACACCTGCTTGACGCCCTCTTCCACCGACACCGACTGCGTATCGATCACCAGATCGGCATTCAGCGGCACATCATACGGGAAGGACTCGCCCGGGATATTGTCACCACCCGCCGCGTACAGGCCTTGCGGGTCACGCTCGGCGCAAACCTGCGGGGACGCCTGCACGTAGACGGTGATCAGACGCTCGGCACCGATCAGCGCCTTGGCCTGCTCACGGCCTTCGGCATCCGGGGCGACGAAGGCTGCCAAAGTCAGCAGCCCGGCTTCGTTGAACTGACGCGCAACGTGCGCGGCACGGCGCCAGTTCTCGGTACGCCCGGCGCGATCCTGCGGCAGCCCCTTGTTCAGGTCATGGCGCAGGTTCTGCCCGTCCAGCACATACACCGCGCGACCGGAGTCGAACAGTTTGCGCTCCACGGCGTAGGCCAGGGTGCTCTTGCCAGCACCGGACAAGCCGCTGAACAGCACAGTCGCCGGTTGCTGGCCGAAGCGCGTAGCACGCTCGTCAGTAGACACATGCGCCAGCTTGCCGTGATGGCCGCCTGAACCCTGCGCGCCAACTGGCTCGGCGATGATCATGCCGGCGCCGACGGTGCCATTGGTCAGGCGGTCGATGACGATAAACGAGCCGGTGGTGCGGTTGTGCGCATAGCCATCCAGGGCAATCGGGGCATCCAGGGCGATGCGCACCTGGCCGATTTCATTGAGCTGCAGGCTGCTCGCCGCGCCCTCTTCCAGAGTGTTCACATCGACGCGGTGGTTGATGCTGGCAATCGAGCCCGGCACGTAGCTGGTGGCGCGTTTGATGTCGTATTTCTTGCCCGGCAGCATCGGCTCTTCAGCCATCCACACCAGCATGGCGTCGAAGCTGTCGACCACCTGCGGACGGTTGTCGGCATGCACCAGCATGTCGCCACGCGAAACGTCGATTTCGTCTTCCAGGGTGATGGTAATCGCCTGGCCTGGGCCGGCCTGCTCCAGCTCACCTTCAAAGGTGACGATGGATTTGACCTTGCTGCCCTTGCCCGAAGGCAGTGCGATGACTTCGTCACCCTTGCGCACGATGCCGCTAGCCAGGGTGCCGGCGAAACCACGGAAGTTCAGGTTCGGACGGTTGACGTACTGCACCGGGAAACGCAGGTCGGTGAAGTTGCGATCGCCTGCCACTTCCACGGTTTCGAGGATTTCCATCAGCGACTGGCCGGTGTACCAAGGCGACTGCTCGCTCTTGTTGACCACGTTGTCGCCTTTCAGCGCCGACATCGGCACGAAGTGCAGCGAGCTTGGCTTGAGTGCGATACCTTCGGCGAATTTCAGGTAATCGGCCTTGATCTGCTCGAATACGCCTTGATCGAAGCCCTTGAGGTCCATCTTGTTGATGGCCACAACAATGTGCTTGATACCCAGCAGGCTGGCGATAAAGCTGTGACGCTTGGTCTGGGTCTGCACACCGTAGCGCGCGTCGATCAGGATGATCGCCAGGTCGCAGGTGGAGGCACCGGTGGCCATGTTGCGGGTGTACTGCTCATGGCCGGGGGTGTCGGCGATGATGAACTTGCGCTTGGCGGTGCTGAAATAGCGGTACGCCACGTCGATGGTGATGCCCTGCTCGCGCTCGGCCTGCAGGCCGTCGACCAGCAGCGCCAAGTCGATGTCTTCACCGGTGGTGCCGACTTTCTTCGAATCGCGGGTGATGGCTTCCAGATGGTCTTCGTAGATCATCTTCGAGTCGTGCAGCAGGCGGCCAATCAGGGTGCTCTTGCCGTCGTCGACGTTGCCGCAGGTGAGGAAGCGCAGCAGTTCCTTGCGCTCGTGCTGGGCCAGGTAAGCGAGGATGTCTTCGCTGATCAGATCGGATTGGTGCGACATCTTAAAAATACCCCTGACGTTTTTTCTCTTCCATCGACCCGGCAGCATCGTGGTCGATGACACGGCCCTGACGCTCGGACGTTCGAGTCAGGAGCATTTCCTGAATGATGTCGGTCAGGCTGGTAGCCGTGGACTCCACCGCGCCGGTCAGCGGGTAGCAGCCGAGGGTGCGGAAACGCACCATCTTCTTGGTGATACGGGCTTTCTCTTCGTCGGAGAGGTGTTCGAGGATGCGGTCGTCGTCGATCATGATCAGCGTGCCGTTCTTCTCGATCACTTCACGCTCGGCGGCGAAATACAGCGGCACGATCGGGATCTGTTCCAGATAGATGTACTGCCAGATGTCCAGCTCGGTCCAGTTGGACAGCGGGAACACACGGATCGACTCGCCCTTCTTGACCTTGCCGTTGTACACATTCCACAGCTCGGGACGCTGGTTCTTCGGGTCCCAGCGGTGCTTGCTGTCGCGGAAGGAGTACACACGCTCCTTGGCGCGGGACTTCTCTTCGTCGCGGCGCGCGCCACCGAAGGCGGCATCAAAACCGTACTTGTCCAGCGCCTGCTTGAGGCCCTCGGTCTTCATCACGTCGGTGTGCTTGGCACTGCCGTAAGTGAAGGGGTTCATGTCCTGCGCCACACCATCGGGGTTGATGTGGGTGATCAGGTCCAGGCCGTACTCTTTGACCATCTTCTCGCGGAAGCTGTACATCTCCTGAAACTTCCAGCGCGTATCGACGTGCATCACCGGGAACGGCAGCTTGCCCGGAAAGAACGCCTTGCGTGCCAGGTGCAGCATCACGGCGGAGTCTTTACCGATGGAATAGAGCATGACCGGGTTGTCGAATTCGGCGGCCACTTCACGAATGATGTGGATACTTTCCGCCTCCAGCTGTTTCAGGTGGGTCAGTTTATCGAGCATGGCTACTCACGAAATGCGATGTGTTTGGGCCGGCGGGCCGTGGACGAGGGCGCACTCTAGCACAGCACCCTCTTCTAATCAGGAGCCAGGTTAGATCGAAACGATCTAGCTTTATACCTGCAGGAAAGGCCGCAATTGCGCCTCAGATAGGGTTGGGGCAATCGATAAACAGATGCTCAATGGCAAAGCGCCGTGCCAGATAATCACCTAAAGCCTGCACGCCATATCGCTCGGTAGCGTGGTGGCCGGCGGCGATAAAGCTGATGCCGTTTTCCCGGGCGCTGTGGAAGGTCTGCTCGGAGGCTTCACCGGTCAGGTACAGATCAACCCCGGCGGCAATCGCCTGATCGATATAACCCTGACCGCCGCCAGTGCACCAACCGACTCGGCGAATCATCGCCTCGCCTTCGACCAGCAGCGGCTCACGGCCCAGCACCTGATGCACATGGCGGGCGAAATCGCGCGGGCTCATGGCCTCGGCCAGCGAGCCGATCAGGCCGACGGTGCGCGAATTTTCCGGCTCCAGCGGGCCTTCCACGGTAATACCCAGCTGTGCGGCCAGCTGCACGTTATTGCCGACCTCGGCATGCACATCGAGCGGCAGGTGATAGGCCAGCAGACTGATATCGTTGGCCAGTAAGGTTTGTAGGCGGCGGCGCTTCATCCCGGTGATGCAGGGGTTTTCGCCCTTCCAGAAGTATCCGTGGTGCACCAGCAGCACATCGGCTTCGGCTTCGACCGCTGCATCGACCAGCGCCTGGCTGGCAGTCACGCCACTGACGATCCGCCGCACCTGCGGCCGCCCCTCGACCTGCAGGCCATTGGGGCAGTAATCGCTGATGCGCGCGGCATTCAGGTAGCGGTCGGCTTCTTCCACCAGGGTCGCCAGGGCAATGGCCATCGTGTTTCCTTATCAACAGTTGCGAGGCGCTGCTTTATTCGCAGCGGCTTCTCTATAATGGCGCACCTTAAGGGGCGCACCCGCCCCCGGCAACCCTCAGGATTGGATCGATGTTCAAGGCCCTGCGTTTCCTCGGCTGGCCCCTGCTGGTCGGCGTGCTGTCAGCACTGCTGATCATGCAGTATTTCCCGCAATGGGTCGGCTTGCCGGGGCAGGACGTGCACGTGCGCCAGGCGCCGTTCTATAGCCGCATGCAGGAAGGTCCGGTGTCCTATGCCGAGGCGGTAACCACCGCATCGCCTGCCGTGGCCAACCTGTACACCACCAAATTCGTCAACAAAGCCGCGCATCCGCTGTTCGAAGACCCACAGTTTCGCAAGTTCTTCGGCGATAACCTGCCCAAACAGCGGCGCATGGAGTCGAGCCTGGGCTCGGCAGTGATCATGAGCCCGGAAGGCTACCTGCTGACCAATAACCACGTGGTCGCAGGCGCCGATCAGATCGTCGTGGCCCTGAAAGATGGCCGCGAAACCCTGGCGCGGATCATTGGCAGCGACCCGGAAACTGACCTCGCGGTGCTGAAGATCGACCTGAAGGACCTGCCCTTTATCATCCTCGGCCGCTCGGACAATATCCGTATTGGTGACGTGACCCTGGCCATCGGCAACCCGTTCGGCGTCGGCCAGACCGTGACCATGGGCATTATCAGCGCCACCGGGCGCAACCAACTGGGCCTCAACACCTACGAGGACTTTATCCAGACCGATGCGGCGATCAACCCCGGCAACTCCGGCGGCGCGCTGGTGGATGCCTACGGCAATCTGGTCGGCATCAACACTGCGATCTTCTCCAAATCCGGCGGCTCGCAAGGCATCGGCTTTGCCATCCCGGTGAAACTGGCGATGGATGTGATGCAGGCGATTATCGAGCACGGCCAGGTGATTCGCGGCTGGCTGGGCATCGAGGTGCAACCGCTGACCCCGGAGCTGGCTGAATCCTTCGGCATGGACGGGCGCCCCGGCATTGTGGTGGCCGGCATCTACCGCGACGGCCCGGCGCAGAAAGCCGGCCTGCAACCAGGTGACCTGATCCTCAGCATCGACGGCGAAGCTGCCGGCGATGGCCGCCGCTCGATGAACCAGGTGGCGCGCGCCAAGCCAGGACAGAAGATCAGCATCGACATCCTGCGCAACGGAAAACCACTGCAACTGAGCGCAGAAATCGGCGTACGACCGCCCGTCAACGGCAGCTGACTCCCCTCCTTTTGCAAATTGCGCAACGCAAGCGATAACTCTTCTCAGATTTAATGTTATGTTATTACATTAAATATCAATTGAAGGATGCTCTCCCTTGCGCGCCGCCCACGCCTTACTTGCCAGCCTGCTGGTTCCCAGCGCCTTTGCCGCTGCAGCAGAAAACCCCGTTGAGCTCTCTGCCACCACTGTAACCGCGCGCCAGGAACAGGCGGACGGTCCCGTAAAAGGCTACCGCGCCACCCGCTCGGCCAGCGCCACCCGCACCGATACACCGATTGAGAAGATCGCCCAGAGCATCAACGTGGTGCCCGCGCAGGTGCTCGATGACCTGGGCACCACGCGCATCGACCGCGCCCTGGACTTTGCCGGCGGCGTGTCCAGGCAGAACAACTTCGGCGGCCTGACCTTCCTCAATTACAGCGTACGCGGCTTCACCACTGGCGAGCTGTACAAGAACGGCTTCGCCATCAACCGTGGCAGCTACAGCTCGCCGGACGCCTCCGGCATCGAGCGCATCGAAGTACTCAAAGGCCCGGCTGCCAGCCTGTATGGCCGTGGCGACCCGGGCGGCATGATCAATATCGTCAGCAAGAAACCCCAGGCCGAAGCCTTCAGCCAGCTCAAGGCCAGCGCCGGCAGCTGGGACCGCTACCGCAGCAGCCTGGACGTCAACACCCCGCTGAATGAAGACGCCACCCTGCTGTCACGGATCAACCTGGCGGTCGAGGACAACCAGAGCTTTCGCGACCATGTCGGCAGCGAGCGGCAGATCGTCAGCCCTTCGCTGAGCTGGCAGCTGAACCCCGACACCCTGCTGCTGATCGAGAGCGAATTCACCCGCACCGAGTCGGTATTCGACCGTGGTATCCCGGCGGTGAACAACCGCATGGGCGCGGTGAAAGATTCCAGATTTATGGGCGAACCGAACGACGGCAGCATCCGCAACGACAACCAGATGCTGCAGGTCAGCCTTGAGCATTACCTCAATGACAGCTGGAAGCTGCGCCTGGCCAACCACTACGCCCAAGGTCGCCTGCAAGGCAACAGCTCCGAGCCCTCGCGCCTGGTCGGTGACACCCTGACGCGCTTCTATCGCCAGCGCAGCTTCGAATGGAACGACAGCATCACCCAGGCCGAGCTGCACGGCAGCTTCAATCTGGGCAGCTGGCAGCACCAGACCCTCGCCGGCCTGGAGTACGAGAACTACCGCAACAGCCAGAAGTACCCGCAAAGCGCAACCACCCTGGGCTATGGCCAGAACATCTACCAACCGCAGTACGGCCAGGCCAAGCCGGCCATCGTCAACCCCAACGATTTCTTTGAGCACACCGAGAGCTATGCCCTCAACCTGCAGGACCAGATCAGCTTCAGCGAACGCCTGAGTGGCCTGATCGGCGCGCGCTTCGAACGCTACGAGCAAACCGCGCTAAACCGCAGCACCCGGGTCAGCAACGAGCAGAACAAGGATGTCGCCACCGCACGCACGGGGCTGCTCTACCAGCTGACGCCGCAGGTCGGGGTTTTCGCCAACGCGTCCACCTCGTTCAAGCCCAACAGCATCAGCAGCCAGGGCACGGTATTCAAACCGGAGAAGGGTCTTGGCTATGAGACCGGGCTCAAGCTCGACCTGCTCGACAGCCGCCTGGGCGCGACCATCGCGCTGTTTCATATCGACAAGGAAAACGTGCTGACCGCCGACCCGGCCAACCCCGGCGACAGCATTGCCGCTGGCAAGGCGCGCAGTCAGGGCCTGGATATGCAGTTCAGCGGCCAGCTCAGCGATGCCGTGCGCATCATCGGCGCCTACGCCTATATCGATGCCGAAGTGACCGAGGACAACAGCCTGCCGGTGGGCAGCAAACTGCTCGGCGTCGCCCGCCACAGCGGTAGCCTGCTGACGGTCTACCAGTTTCAGGACGGCCGCCTGCGCGGCTCGGACATCGGCGCCGCGTTCAACTATGTAGGTGAGCGCTCGGGACAGGCCGGCAGCAACTTCGAGTTGCCGGCCTACAGCACCGTCGATCTGCTGGCCCGCTACCAGGCCAGCGAGGACCTGAGCGTCGGCCTGAACCTCAACAACCTGTTCGACCGCGAGTACTACGAGCGCGCCTTCAACAGCGTCTGGGTAATGCCCGGCGAGCCGCGCAACCTCAGCCTCAGCCTGACTCTCAATCTCTGACCCCAGCCACTCCAAGGAACCCCAGTATGCGTACTGCTAAACCCGCCATGCTCACTGCTTTGCTCGCCGCCCTGCTCGCCGGGCAAGTCCAGGCCCACGGCCTGTGGACCGAACAACGCCGCGGCCATATCGAAACCATCTACGGCCACGGTGCGGAAGACAACGCCTTCAAGGCCGAGAAAATCAGCGGCGCCTGGGCATATGACAGCGCCGGCAAGATGATCCCTGTCACCGTCCAGCGTCTGGATGACCACGCCCGCCTGCAACCCCTGAAAACCCCAGCGGTGCTGGGCGTGGGGCTGGACAACGGCGCCTGGTCGAAGACCCCGGATGGCAAATGGATCAACCAGGGTCGCAGCCAGGTGCCAAACTCGACCGAATCGCTGCATACCTACAAGTACAGCCTGGCGATTTACCAGGAAGGCGCCAAGCTGCCGAAGCTGGATCAGCTGAAAATGGTCATCCTGCCCGAAGTCGACCCGCTCAAGGTCGGCCCAGGCAAGCCGCTGGCGGTGCGTGTGCTGGTGGATGGCAAGCCGGCTGCCGGGGTCGAGCTGGTCGGTGACTACCGTGGTGCGCCGCACCAGGTCAGCGCCACCACCGATGCCGACGGCCGCGCCCAGGTGCTGGTACGCAACGAAGGGCTGAATATCATCAGCGCATCCATCAGCCTACCGGTCAAAGGCGACAAGGATATCGAGACCCGCGGCCTGTTTACCTCGCTGACCTTCCTCGGCGAAGCGCACCACGAGTAAGGCCTCGCAGATAACAAAAAGCCGGAGCAGTGCTCCGGCTTTTTTACGGCTGCCAGTTACAGACCTTGCAGCGCATCCAGCAGCGCCTGGTTCTGCTCCGGCGTGCCAATGGTGATACGCAGGAACTGGGCAATGCGCTGCTGCTTGAAGTGACGCACGATCACGCCCTGCTCACGCAGGCCAGCGGCCAGGGTCGCCGCATCCTTGCCTGGGTGGCGAGCGAAGACGAAGTTCGCCTTTGAGGGCAACACCTCAAAACCCAGCTTCTGCAGCCCGGCCACGACAGCCTCACGACTTTCGATCACGCGCTGGCAGGTCTGCTCGAAGTATGCCTTGTCCTCGAACGCCGCCGCCGCGCCGGCAATTGCCATACGGTCCAGCGGGTAGGAGTTGAAGCTGTTCTTGATCCGCTCCAGGGCTTCGATCAGATCAGGATGACCAACCGCGATACCGACCCGCAGCCCGGCCAGGGAGCGCGACTTGGACAGGGTCTGGCTGACCAGCAGGTTGGGGTATTTATCCACCAGACTGATCGCCGTCTCGCCGCCAAAATCAATATAGGCTTCATCCACCAGCACCACGGTATCCGGGTTGGCCTTGAGCAGGCGCTCGATGGCCTCCAGCGCTAGGGGGCTGCCGGTCGGTGCGTTGGGATTGGGGAAAATGATGCCGCCGTTAGGTCGCGCGTAATCTTCCACGCGAATCTGGAACTGCTCATCCAGCGGTACCTGCACGGAGTCGATGCCATACAGGCCGCAGTACACCGGATAGAAGCTGTAGCTGATATCCGGAAACAGCAGCGGTTGGCCATGCTGGAACAGGCCGTGGAAAGCGTGCGCCAGCACCTCGTCGGAGCCATTGCCGACAAATACCTGGGCGGTCTGTACGCCGTAATAATCGGCCACAGCCTGCTTCAAGCGGTCGCTGTTGGGGTCCGGATACAGGCGCAGGTTGTCGTTCAGCTCGGCCTGCATGGCGGCGATCGCTTTGGGCGAGGGGCCATAGGGGTTTTCATTGGTGTTGAGCTTGACCAGCTTGGCCAGTTTCGGCTGCTCACCCGGCACATAAGGCACCAGGTCTTTAACGAAGGGGCTCCAGAATTTGCTCATCTGCCCTTCTCTCCTCGAATTCGATTCCTGGGTGAGGCGCGCAGGGCGCGCCCTGAAAATTCAGTTCTTGATGCGGTACTCGGCGCTGCGGGCGTGGGCGGTCAACGACTCGCCACGGGCCAGCACGCTGGCAACCTTGCCCAGCTCCGACGCACCTTCAGCCGAACAATGGATGATCGACGAGCGCTTCTGAAAGTCGTACACCCCCAGCGGCGAGGAATAGCGCGCGGTGCCGGAGGTCGGCAGTACGTGGTTGGGACCGGCGCAGTAATCACCCAGAGCCTCGGCGGTGTAGCGGCCCATAAAGATCGCACCAGCGTGGCGGATCAGCGGCAGATACTCTTCCGGGTTTTCCACCGACAGCTCCAAATGCTCCGGCGCAATGCGGTTGGCCACCTCAATGGCCTGCGCCATATCGTCCACCAGAATCAACGCACCACGGCCTTCCAGCGAAGTGCGGGCAATCGTCTCGCGCTCCAGGGTCGGCAGCAGTTTGGCGATGCTCTCGGCGACGCGATCAAGGAAGGCGGCATCCGGGCTGACCAGGATCGACTGGGCGTCTTCGTCGTGCTCGGCCTGGGAGAACAGGTCCATGGCGATCCAGTCCGGATCGGTCTGACCGTCACACACCACCAGAATCTCCGAAGGGCCGGCGATCATATCGATGCCGACCTTGCCGAATACATGACGCTTGGCGGTGGCGACATAGATATTGCCAGGGCCGACGATCTTGTCCACTGGCGGCACGCTCTCGGTGCCATAGGCCAGCGCAGCCACGGCCTGAGCGCCACCGATGGTAAATACCCGGTCGACGCCAGCGATGCAGGCGGCGGCCAGCACCAGCTCATTGATTTCGCCACGCGGGGTCGGCACGACCATTACCACTTCCGGCACACCAGCGACCTTGGCCGGAATCGCGTTCATCAGCACCGAGGACGGGTACGAGGCCTTGCCGCCCGGGACATACAGGCCGGCGCGATCCAGCGGCGTGACCTTCTGCCCCAGCACCGTGCCGTCGGCTTCGGTATAGGTCCAGGAATCCTGTTTCTGCCGCTCGTGGTAGCTGCGCACGCGCTCGGCGGCTTTCTCCAGGGCGCCGCGCTGCTCCGGGGTGATGCGGGTCAGGGCCAGCTCCAGGCGCTCACGGGGCAGGATCAGGTCGGCCATGGAGGCGACATCCAGACCATCGAACTGCTTGGTGAACTCGACCAATGCCGCATCACCGCGCTCACGCACGGCTTTGATGATATCCAGCACGCGATGGTTGACCGCATCATCCGAAACACTTTCCCAGCTCAGCAGATGATCCAGATGCTGGGCAAAGTCCTGGTCAGCAGCATTGAGTCGGCGGATAGCGATAGGAGCGGTCATAGCGGGCCTCTTAAATTGGCAAATGCTCAAGCGCCCGTAGAGTAACAACCACTCCGCGCGGGCACCTGAGAATTTTGGCTATAACGCGGATAGGCTAGGCCGCACTGGGCGGCCATCAGACTCAGCGGGGGTGTCGCGCTTCAACCGCATCGCGCAAGGTGTCGATCAACGCCTGAATGCGCGCATGCTGCATCTTCATCGACGCCTTGTTGACGATCAGCCGCGAGCTGATCATGGCGATCAACTCCTGAGCTTCCAGGCCGTTGGCACGCAGGGTGTTGCCGGTGTCGACCACGTCGATGATCTTGTCAGCCAGCCCCACCAGCGGTGCCAGCTCCATGGAGCCGTACAGCTTGATGATGTCGACCTGACGGCCCTGCTCGGCGTAATAACGCTTGGCCACGTTGACGAACTTGGTGGCCACGCGCAGCCGACCTTTCGGCTCGGGCGCGCCGACTGCACCGGCGGTCATCAGCTTGCACTGGGCAATGCGCAGGTCCAGCGGCTCATACAAACCCTGGCCGCCGTATTCCATCAGCACGTCTTTACCGGCCACACCAAGATCGGCGGCGCCGTGTTCGACATAGGTCGGCACGTCGGTAGCCCGCACGATCAGCAGGCGCACATCGTCCAGCGTGGTCGGAATGATCAGCTTGCGGCTTTTGTCCGGGTTCTCGGTCGGCTCAATACCCGCCGCGGCCAGCAGCGGCAGGGTGTCATCGAGAATCCGGCCTTTGGAAAGGGCAATGGTCAGCATGGTCTTAGCCCGGCACGCGGCGAATCTTCGCCCCCAGCAACTGCAGCTTCTCTTCGATGCACTCGTAACCACGGTCGATGTGGTAGATGCGGTCGATCAGGGTGTCGCCCTCGGCAACCAGCGCCGAAATCACCAGGCTGGCCGACGCACGCAGGTCGGTGGCCATCACTGGCGCGCCCTTGAGGGTTTCGACGCCAGTGACGATGGCGGTGTTGCCTTCGACCTGGATCTGCGCGCCCATACGAATCATTTCATGCACGTGCATAAAGCGGTTTTCGAACACGGTTTCGATCACCGTGCCGGTGCCCTCAGCAATTGCATTGAGGGCAATAAACTGCGCCTGCATATCGGTGGGGAACGCCGGGTACGGAGCGGTGCGCAGGTTCACGGCTTTTGGCCGCTTGCCATGCATGTTCAGCTCGATCCAGTCGTTGCCGCAGGTGATTTCTGCACCGGCTTCCTGCAACTTGGACAGCACGGCTTCCAGAGTGCTCGGATCGGTATCCTTGACCTTGACCCGGCCACCGGTAACAGCCGCAGCCACCAGGTAGGTGCCGGTTTCAATACGGTCAGGCATCACGCTAAAGCGTGCGCCGTGCAGACGTTCAACGCCATCGATGGTGATGGTGTCGGTGCCGGCGCCGCTGATTTTCGCGCCCATGGCGATCAGGCAGTTGGCCAGGTCGACCACTTCCGGCTCGCGCGCGGCGTTTTCCAGCACGCTGCGGCCTTTGGCCAGGGTGGCGGCCATCATGATGTTCTCGGTACCGGTCACACTGACGGTATCGAAGAAGAAGTGTGCGCCACGCAGGCCGCCTTCCGGTGCCTTGGCCTTGATGTAGCCGGCTTCGACATCGATGATCGCGCCCATGGCTTCGAGGCCACGGATGTGCAGGTCAACCGGACGCGAACCGATGGCGCAGCCGCCTGGCAGGGCCACTTCGGCATAACCAAAGCGCGCGACCATCGGGCCGAGCACCAGGATCGAGGCGCGCATGGTTTTAACCAGCTCATAGGGCGCGATCAGGGTTTTGATCGCCCGCGCGTCGACTTCCACGCTGAGTTTCTCGTCGATGATCGGCTCGATACCCATACGACCGAACAGCTCGATCATGGTGGTGATGTCGTGCAGGTGCGGCAGGTTGCAGATGGTGACGGGGGCGTCACCGAGCAGGGTGGCGGCGAGAATCGGCAGGGCAGAGTTCTTCGCCCCGGAAATGCGGATTTCGCCATCAAGGCGCACACCGCCGGTAATAATCAGTTTGTCCATGATTCTCTCGGTTTAGGAGCGCGCGGCCCAATCGGCACGGCTGAAGAATTTCATACTCACGGCGTGGATGCTGCCATCGGCGATCCAGGCATTGAGGTGAGCGTAGATCTGCTGCTGGCGCTTGACCGGGCTAAGGGCGGCCAATTCATCACTGATCAGGTTCAGCTGAAAGTTGCAGCCTTCGCCTTCGACTTCCACCTGGGTATCCGGCAATTTAGCCTCAAGGAGACTCTTTACTTCTAAGGCCTGCATGCTCAACCTCGATCACTGCATGAATTAACGACTGCCGAGCAAACGCTCGCGGGTCGAGCATCATACAAAAAAGCCCCCCGCCTGCGAACCCCGCATTATTCCCAGCCGACCGAAGCCCTGCTCAGGCCTGCAGCGGAATAATTTCAAGCAAACCGCAAACCCCAGCGATCTCGCGCATGTCCTTGGGCAGATTGCTCACGCTCAGGGTCTTGCCGGCCGCACTGGCGTCACGCATAAACGCCAGCAACAGTGCCAGCCCGACGCTGCTGGATTTATCCACGCCGCTGCAATCGAGCACGCAAGCAGCGGCCGGGCTGACCTTGAGCAGGCTCGCGCCTTGCTCGCGCAGCGCCGGGGCGCTGAGGTAGTCGAGCACACCTGTCAGGTTAAAAACGCCGGGGGACGCCTCGCTGATGCTGGCCTGGCTCACGATGCATTTGTCCCTTGGCGGGCTTTGGCGACGGTCTCGGTCCAGTTGTCGATGACCTTGTCCAGGTCATTACGATTGTTCTGCATGGCCTGGGCGAACTGGTCACGGAACAACTTACCAACGTTGATGCCGTTGATGATCACGTTGCGCATCTTCCAGGTGCCATCGAGGCTGACCATGGTGTAGGACAGTGGGTAAACCACACCCTTGCCGTCCTTGATTTCCATATTCACCGAAGTGCGCTGCGGGTCCTGCTGGCCACTGACCGGCAGCACACGGATGTCCTGGTTGTTGTATTCCAGCAGGGCATTGCCATAGAACTGCATCAGGCTGCGTTTGAAGTTTTCCTGAAAGCGCTGCATCTGCTCCGGCGAGGCCTGACGCGAGTAACGCACGGTCATCACGCCACGGGAAATGCCGTCAACATCCACCACCGGACCGAGAATGCTGTTCAGGGCGTTGTAAAACGCGCCCGGATCGGTGCGGTACTGCTCCTTGTTGGCCTTGAGGTCGGCCAGCAGTGTGGTGGTGGTCTGCTGCACCACTTCATGGGCCGCCGGAGCCGCCAGCAACGGCAAGGACAGGGTGGCCAGACAGATAAACAGACCGTTACGCAGTGCTTTGAACATAGTCAGTACCTCTATTAATTAGCCTGGTCTTTGTTGACCGAATTGAGCAAAAACTTGCCAATCAGGTCTTCCAGTACCAATGACGACTGCGTGTCGTGAATGGTGCCGCCATCACTCAGCACCTCTTCTTCGCCGCCCACGCTAATCCCAATGTACTTCTCGCCCAGCAGGCCCGCCGTCAGAATCGAGGCAGTGGAGTCTGCCGGCAGGTTATCCACGGCATCATCCAGCACCATGGTGACGCGCCCCATATAGCTGTTGCGGTCCAGATCGATCGCGGTGACCTTGCCGATGGTCACACCGGCCATGGTCACTTTCGATCTGACCGTCAAACCGGCGATATTCTCAAAGTGCGCATACACCTTGTAGGTATTGTCGCTGCTGCCGACGGTCAGGCCGCTGACGCGCAAGGCCAGCAGCAACAAGGCCAACAACCCGGCCAACAGGAACAAGCCGACACCAATTTCCAGCGTGCGGTTCTGCATCAGAAATCTCCAAACATCAAAGCGGTCAGAATAAAGTCCAGCCCCAATACGGCGAGCGAGGCGTACACCACGGTTTTCGTGGTGGCACGACTAATCCCTTCCGAAGTCGGCTCACAGTCATAGCCCTGGAACACGGCGATCCAGGTCACGACAAACGCAAAGACCACGCTCTTGATCACACCGTTGAGCACATCTTCACGAAACGAAACACTGCTCTGCATATTGGCCCAGAACGAGCCTTCATAAACCCCCAGCCAGTCGACGGCGACCATTGCACCGCCCCAGATACCGACCACGCTGAAGATCATCGCCAGCAGCGGCATCGAGATAAAACCGGCCCACAAGCGCGGCGCGACAATGTACTTGAGCGGATCAACGCCAATCATCGCCAGGCTCGACAGCTGCTCGGTGGACTTCATATTGCCGATTTCCGCGGTCAGCGCCGAGCCGGCGCGCCCGGCAAACAGCAAGGCGGTGACCACCGGCCCCAACTCGCGCAATAGAGTCAGGGCAACCATCTGCCCGACCGCCTGTTCGGAGCCGTATTTGGCCAGAATGCTGAAGCCCTGCAGCGACAGCACCATGCCGATAAAGATGCCGGACACGACGATAATGGCCAGGGACATCACCCCAACCGAATACAGCTGCTTGACCAACAGCTGAAAACTGTTGCCGGTCGAACCCCGGCCAAACAGCGCGCGCAGCAGAAACAGCCCCGAGCGCCCAAGCGTAGCCACCACATCAATACCGGCGCGACCGAACAGGCGCACCCGCTCGAGCACAGATGTCTTGCGCATCAGCGCTCCCCCAGAAGATCGTCGCGGTAATTGGCCGCAGGAAAGTGAAACGGCACCGGGCCATCGGGAATGCCCTGCATAAACTGATGCACGCGCGGGTTGTCCGAGGCCATCAACTCGGCCGGCGTACCCTGCCCCAGCACCTGAGTGTCGCCGACGATATAGATGTAGTCAGCAATGCTCGCGGTTTCCGCCAGGTCATGGGACACCACAATACTGGTGATCGCTAACGCATCGCTGAGCAGACGAATCAAACGCACCAGAACGCCCATGGCAATCGGGTCCTGGCCGACGAAAGGTTCGTCATACATCAGTATTTGCGGGTCCAGGGCAATCGCACGGGCCAGCGCGACGCGCCGCTTCATGCCGCCCGACAATTCATCGGGCATCAAATCCAGAGCACCGCGCAGGCCTACCGCCTGCAACTTCATCAGCACGATGTCTCGAATCATCTCTTCCGGCAGCTGGGTATGCACCCGCAGCGGAAAGGCGACGTTCTCGAACACATCCAGATCGGTAAACAACGCACCACTCTGGAACAGTACGCCCATCTGCTTGCGCATCTCGAACAGCTCGCTGCGCGACAGCGTCGGCAAATTCAGGCCATTGACCCAGACTTCGCCCTGGCTCGGCTTGAGCTCGGCCGCGATCAGGCGCAGCAGCGTGGTTTTGCCACAGCCAGACGGCCCCATGATCCCGGTGACCTTGCCACGGGGAATCTGGATATCGATGTTTTTGAAAATGTCCCGCTCGCCGCGTTTAAAGCTGACGTTCTTCAGCTCAACTGCATACGGGTTCCCGGCGCTCATCTGGACTCCTTGCTCAACGCTTGCCTGACTGACGCACTGCCCCGAACAAAGGGCACTACAGGTCGTCGAACGTACCGAAAATGGCCGCGAACTATACCATCGCGGCATTCCCCGCCCAAGACTGAAGGTGTTGCCAGAGATAAGCGCCGCACAGTTCCAAACAGCAACTGACAACTGGAAACACTGGGCAGGCGCACCTTTACCGTTATAATCGGCAGCTTTTAGCCTGTACGCCGCAGAGAAGTCATGAGCCAGTCCACCGATCTGATCCAGTCAGCGCAGCGCACCATCCGCCTGGAACTCGAAGCCATCCAGGATCTGCTGGCGCGCATCAACGGTGATTTCGTCCGTGCCTGCGAGCTGATTCTCGCCAGCAAAGGCCGCGTCGTGGTGGTCGGCATGGGCAAATCCGGCCACGTCGGCAACAAGATTGCCGCCACCCTGGCCAGCACCGGCACCACCGCATTCTTTGTCCATCCTGCCGAAGCGAGCCATGGCGACATGGGCATGATCACCCGCGATGACGTGGTGCTGGCCCTCTCCAACTCCGGCTCTACTGCGGAAATCGTCACCCTGCTGCCGCTGATCAAACGCCTCGGCATCCGCCTGATCAGCATGACCGGCAATCCGGAGTCACCGCTGGCCAAGGCCGCCGAAGTCAATCTGGATGCCCGCGTGTCCCAGGAAGCCTGCCCGCTGAACCTGGCCCCAACTTCCTCCACTACCGTATCGCTGGTACTGGGCGACGCCCTAGCCATTGCCCTGCTGGAAGCCCGCGGCTTTACCGCCGAAGACTTCGCCTTCTCCCACCCAGGCGGCGCACTGGGTCGACGCCTGCTGCTCAAGGTGGAAAACGTCATGCACGCTGGCGACAGCCTGCCACGCGTCAAGCGCGGCACCTCGCTACGCGACGCACTGCTGGAAATGACCCAGAAGGGTCTGGGCATGACCGTGGTGACCGAGGACGATGGCCGCCTGGCCGGAATATTTACCGACGGCGACCTGCGCCGCACCCTGGATCGCAACATTGACGTGCGCCAGACCATTATCGACGACGTAATGACCGCCCACGGCAAGACCGCCCGCGCGGAAATGCTTGCGGCAGAGGCTTTGAAAATCATGGAAGACCACAAGATCAGCTCGCTGGTGGTGATCGACGACAACGACCTGCCAATTGGCGCCCTGAACATGCACGACCTGCTCCGCGCCGGGGTAATGTAATGACCACTGACATGATCAACCCCGACCTGCTACAACGCGCCAAAGCCGTCAAACTGGCCATTTTCGACGTCGACGGCGTGCTCACCGACGGCAAGCTGTACTTTCTGGTCGACGGCAGCGAGTTCAAGACCTTCAACACCCTCGACGGCCACGGCATCAAGATGCTGATCAACTCTGGCGTGCGCACCGCGATTATCAGCGGCCGCAAAACCCCGGTGGTTGAGCGCCGGGCGCAGAACCTTGGGATTCAGCACCTGTACCAGGGCCGCGAAGACAAGTTGGTGGTACTCGATGAACTGCTCGGCGAACTGGGCCTAGACTATGCACAGGTCGCTTACCTGGGTGACGACCTGCCCGACCTGCCGGTGATCCGCCGTGTCGGCCTGGGCATGGCAGTTGCCAGCGCCGACGGCTTTGTCCGCCAACACGCCCACGGCGTAACCCGTGCTCGTGGTGGCGAAGGCGCCGCCCGCGAGTTCTGCGAACTGATCATGCACGCCCAAGGCACCCTTGAAGCCGCTCAAGCCGCTTACCTATAGGCCAACCATGCCCCGCAAGTTATTCAATATCGCCCTGTTCGCCTTTGTCGCCCTGCTGGTGGCGGCGCTTGGCTACTGGAACCTCAGCCCGGAAAGCTTTAACCAGCAAGCGCGCAGCGCTGGAACAGACAACGCCATCGATTTTTACGCCACCAATACCTATACCGTGCAATACCAGGCCGATGGCAAGCTGCATTACGAGCTGCAGGCCGACAAGGTCGAACATATCAAGGCCAGCGACATCACCCTGATGACCAGCCCGAACATGAATCTGTTCCGCGGTACCGAGCTGCCCTGGAAAATCCGCAGCGAGCGCGGTGAAGTATCGCCGGGCGGCGTTGAGGTCGAACTGATCGACAAGGTGCGCGTTGAGCGCACCGACGCCAAAGGCCGCCCGACCATCCTCACCACCAGCCGCCTGACCGTATTCCCCGAGAAGGAATATGCGCAGACCCAGCAAGCCGTTAGAATCGACGCGGCCAATGGGGTGACCACGGCAAAAGGAATGAAAGCGTACATGAATGACGGCAGGATGCTCCTGCTGTCCAACGTAAGAGGTCAGCATGAGGCTCGTTAACACCCTCCCCCTACTACTCAGCCTCAGCGCCGCACTCGGAAGTGTCAGCGCCTGGGCATTGCCGTCCGACCGCGAACAGCCGATCCGCATCCAGGCCGACAGCGCAGAACTGGACGACAAACAAGGCGTGGCGGTTTATCGCGGTGACGTCGTCATCACCCAGGGCACCATGAAGGTCACCGGCGACACCGTGACCATTACTCAAAATGCTCAGGGCGATGTCGAGGTATTTACCTCGGTTGGCAAGCCGGCCTACTACGAGCAAAAGCCGTCAGCCGACAAGCAGATCGTCAAGGCCTACGGTCTGACCATCCAATACTTCATGGCCAACGAGCGCGTGGTATTGATTGATCAGGCCAAGGTGATTCAGGAAGGCAACACCTTCGAAGGCGAGAAAATCGTCTACGACACCCAACGCCAGATCGTCAACGCCGGCCGCGCCACAGGCACCAATGTCACTGCGCCACGTCCGCGCATCGACATGGTGATCCAGCCGAAGAACAAACCAGCCGACCAGCAGGCGCAGTAATAATGGCCACATTGAAAGCCCAACACCTGGCCAAAAGCTACAAAGGCCGCCAGGTCGTGCGCGACGTCAGCCTAAGCATCGACAGCGGGCAGATCGTCGGCTTGCTCGGCCCCAACGGTGCCGGCAAGACCACCTGCTTCTACATGATTGTTGGCCTGGTACAGGCCGATCAGGGCCGCGTGATGATTGATGATCTCGACGTCAGCCATCAACCCATGCATGGCCGCGCCCGTGCCGGCATCGGCTACCTGCCACAGGAAGCCTCGATCTTCCGCAAGCTCAGCGTGGCCGACAACATCATGGCCATCCTGGAAACCCGCAAAGACCTCGACGGCGCTGCACGCCGCAAGGAGCTTGAGGGTTTGCTGCAGGAATTCCATATCAGCCATATCCGCGACAACCTCGGCATGAGCCTGTCCGGCGGTGAGCGCCGCCGCGTGGAAATTGCCCGCGCCCTGGCGACCAACCCCAAGTTCATCCTGCTCGACGAACCCTTTGCCGGTGTCGACCCGATCTCCGTGGGCGACATCAAGCAGATCATCCATCACCTCAAAGCCAAGGGCATCGGTGTATTGATCACCGACCACAACGTGCGCGAGACCCTGGATATCTGCGAAACCGCCTATATCGTCAGCGATGGTCAACTGATCGCCGAAGGTGACGCCGAGGCTATTCTGGCCAACCAGACAGTCAAAGAAGTTTACCTGGGGCATGAGTTCCGGCTGTAACTACAGCTTTTCTCAAGCTGACTGCAGCCAAGGCTAGGCAAAACCCTTAAAGTCAGGCATATAATTTGCTTCCTAGTGGCGCTTTTTGAAAACGCCCTGTAGTGGATTGCGCACAGACGCCGGTAAATAAGGTCTGCAATGAAACCATCGCTAGTCCTGAGAATGGGCCAGCAGCTGACGATGACACCGCAGCTGCAACAGGCCATCCGCCTGCTCCAACTGTCTACCCTGGATCTGCAACAAGAGATCCAGGAGGCCTTGGAGTCCAACCCGATGCTCGAACGCCAGGAAGATGGCGATGATTTCGACAATTCGGACCCTATGGCCGATGGCGCAGAAAGCGCCAGCCCCAGCGAACAGCCCGAAGCGCCCTATCAGGAAACCAACTACCAGGAAGCCACGCAGACCGTGGACAACCTGGAAGAAGGCGATTGGGGCGAGCGCATTCCCAACGAGCTGCCAGTCGATACCGCTTGGGAAGACATCTACCAGACCAGCGCCAGCAGCCTGCCCAGCAGCAGCAACGATGACGACGAGTGGGATTTCACCACCCGCACCTCCAGCGGCGAGAGCCTGCAAAGCCACCTACTGTGGCAGCTCAACCTTGCCCCAATGTCGGACAAGGACCGCCTGATTGCGGTCACCCTGATCGACTGCATCAACCAGCAGGGCTATCTGGAAGAAACCCTGGAAGAAGTGGTCGAAGCCTTCGACCCGGAACTGGACATCGAACTCGACGAAGTCGAAGCCGTGTTGCACCGCATCCAGCAGTTCGAGCCTACCGGCATCGCTGCGCGTAACCTGGGTGAGTGCCTGCTTCTGCAACTGCGCCAGCTGCCAGCGAAAACCCCCTGGCTGAGCGAGGCCCAGCGCCTGGCCAGCGACTACCTCGACCTGCTCGGTAGCCGCGACTACAGCCAGCTGATGCGCCGCATGAAGCTCAAGGAAGACGAGCTGCGCCAGGTTATCGACCTGATCCAGAGCCTCAATCCGCGCCCTGGTTCGCAGATCGAATCCAGCGAGCCGGAATACGTGGTGCCCGACGTGATCGTGCGCAAACACAACGAGCGCTGGCTGGTGGAGCTGAACCAGGAAGCCATGCCGCGCCTGCGGGTCAACGCGCAATACGCCGGTTTTGTGAAGCGCGCCGACTCCAGCGCCGACAACACCTTTATGCGCAACCAGCTGCAGGAAGCGCGCTGGTTTATCAAAAGCCTGCAAAGCCGCAACGAAACCCTGATGAAGGTCGCCACGCAGATCGTCGAGCATCAACGCGGCTTCCTCGATTACGGCGACGAGGCGATGAAGCCGCTGGTGCTGCACGATATTGCCGAAGCTGTAGGCATGCACGAATCGACCATCTCGCGGGTGACCACGCAGAAATTCATGCATACGCCGCGCGGCATTTACGAGCTGAAATACTTCTTCTCCAGCCACGTCAGCACCTCCGAGGGCGGCGAATGCTCGTCCACCGCGATCCGCGCCATCATCAAAAAACTGGTCGCAGCGGAAAATGCGAAAAAGCCGTTGAGTGACAGCAAGATCGCTGGTTTACTGGAAGCACAGGGCATTCAAGTCGCTCGCCGCACGGTCGCCAAGTACCGTGAATCCCTCGGAATAGCGCCTTCCAGTGAGCGCAAACGATTGATCTAAGGCGGCACAAAGAAGGAAGACGACCACTCGATACAGAACACCCCCGGCCTCGCCTTTTCGCAAAAGCAGCCATACTGCCAACAAGCAATCAGCGACCGTGCCAGGCTCGTTCCGTAGAGTCTTCCACGCCACAGTGTTCCGGCGGCAGGCCTCTCGCCTGCCTCTTACACACGGCAACAAGGAGAAAGCGGTATGCAAGTCAACATCAGTGGACACCAGCTGGATGTGACCGACGCCCTACGCGACTACATCGCCGAAAAACTCGGCCGATTGGAGCGCCACTTCGACAAGATTACCAACGTGCAAGTCACCATGGAGGTCGAGAAGCTCAAACAGAAAATCGAAGCGACCCTGCACATTGCCGGCGGCGAAGTCGTCGCCAATGCCGAACATGAAGACATGTATGCAGCCATCGATTTACTGACTGATAAACTCGACCGACAACTCATCAAACACAAGGAAAAACAGCTCGAACGTCAACAGGGCGCTATGGCCCGCTGACATCGTCTATCTCCTATGATCCGACTTGAAACTATCCTGACCCCCGGCCGTTCCCTAGTGAACGTGCCGGGCGGCAGCAAAAAACGTGTCCTCGAACAGATTGCCAACCTGGTGGCGCGCGAGCTGCCTGACCTGGATGGCCAAGACATCTTCGAAAGCCTGATTGCCCGGGAAAAACTCGGCTCGACCGGTTTCGGTAATGGCATTGCCATTCCGCACTGTCGCCTGCCCGGTTGTACCGCGCCGATCAGCGCCTTGCTGCGCCTGGACTCTGCCGTAGACTTCGACGCCATCGACGGCGCGCCAGTGGACCTGTTGTTTGTCCTGCTGGTGCCCGAAGCTGCCACCGACGCTCACCTGGAACTGCTCCGGCAGATCGCCAGCATGCTCGACCGCAGCGATGTGCGCGCCAGCCTGCGCCAGGCCGAGAGCAGCGAAGCCCTGTATCAGGTGGTCGTGGACGTACAAAGCCAACTCAACCGAGCCTGAGCATGCGCCTGATCATCGTTAGCGGTCGCTCCGGCTCCGGGAAGAGCACCGCCCTCGATGTACTTGAGGACAATGGCTTCTACTGCATCGACAACCTGCCCGCCGGGCTGCTGCCTGAACTGGCCGAGCGCGCTCTGCTACATACCGAGTTGCTGCATCCACAGGTCGCAGTGTCGATTGATGCGCGCAACCTGCCGAGCCACCTCAAGCGCTTTCCCGAGCTGCTTGAAGAAGTGCGCGCACGGCATATCAAGTGCGATGTGATCTACCTGGATGCCGACGAAGAAACCCTGCTCAAGCGCTTCTCGGAAACCCGTCGGCGCCACCCGCTGACCAACGAAAGTCGCTCACTGGCCGAAGCCATCGCCGATGAAAGCCTGCTGCTCGGGCCGATCATTGACCTGGCTGATCTGAAGATCGACACCACCCACCTCAATCTGTATCAGCTGCGCGACAGCCTCAAGCTGCGCCTGCTCAATCAGCCCGAGCCGGGTACTGCATTTCTGCTGGAGTCCTTTGGCTTCAAGCGCGGCATGCCAGTAGATGCCGACCTGGTATTCGATGTTCGCTGCCTGCCCAACCCGTACTGGAAGCCGGACTTGCGCGACTTCTCCGGGCTCGACCAACCGGTAGTCGACTACCTCTCGGCCCAGGCCGATGTTGAAGACATGTACCAGGACATCCTCGCCTACCTGACCAAATGGCTGCCGCGCTTTGCCGCCAGCAACCGCGCCTACGTCACGGTGGCGATTGGCTGCACCGGCGGCCATCACCGCTCGGTGTACCTGGCCAACCGCCTGGGTGAAACCCTCAAGCCCATCCTGAAAAACGTTCAGACTCGCCACCGCGACCTCAGTTAAGGAATTGCCGCGATGCCCGCCTGCGAAATCACCATTATCAACAAGCTTGGCCTGCACGCCCGCGCGGCAGCCAAGTTTGTCGGCGTCGCCGGGCGTTTCCCTTGCCAGGTCAAAGTTGGCCGCAGCGCGGAGAGCCTGGTCGATGGCAAAAGCATCATGGCGGTGATGATGCTCGCGGCCGGTAAAGGCACGCCGGTGCACCTGCACACCGAAGGCGAGCAGGACGCCGAGGCGCTGCAGGCCCTGAGCGAACTGATCAACAACTACTTCGATGAAGGTGAGTAAAACCGCAGGCAATAAAAAGGGGCTGAACGCTTAAGCGACAGCCCCTTTTTCATACAAGCAGAATCAACTACCCGCCACCGTCATGCGCACGATCAGCACCGAACCGGTGCGGATATTGCTGCGCAGCTCCAGATCATTACCCACTGCGACAATCTGCTTGAACATGTCGCGCATATTGCCGGCAATGGTCACTTCCTGCACCGGGAACTGGATCTCGCCGTTCTCCACCCAGTAACCACCGGCACCACGCGAATAGTCGCCGGTGACCATATTCAGCCCTTGGCCCATCAGCTCGGTCACCAGCAGGCCACGGCCCATACGCTTAAGCAGCGCCTTCTGATCTTCATCGCCATGGCTGACAAACAGGTTATGCACGCCGCCGGAGTTGGCGGTGCTGGGCATGCCCAGCTTGCGCCCGGAGTAGGTACCGAGCACATAGGACAGTAGCTCGCCACGCTCGACAAAGGACTTGGCATAGGTCGCCAGACCATCACCATCGAAGGCCGCACTGCCCAATGCACGGGGAATATGCGGGCGCTCATCGATCTTCAGCCACTCGGGAAACAGCTGCTGGCCCAGGGAACCTTCGAGAAACGATGACTTGCGGTACAAATTGCCCCCGGAAATGGCCGCCAGAAAGCTGCCAAAAAGACCGGTGGCCAACTCGGCGGCGAACAGCACCGGCACTTCGCAGGTCGGCACCGGGCGCGCGCCCAAACGGCTTACCGCACGCTCGGCGGCACGCCGACCGATGCTGTCGGCATCGGCCAGCAACTCGCCCTGGCGATTAACGTCGTACCAGTAGTCACGCTGCATCTGCCCGCCGTCTTCGGCGATCATCACGCAGCTCAGGCTGTGCCGCGTGCTGGCGTAACCGCTGATAAAGCCATGGCTGTTGCCATAAACCCGACACCCCTGATGGGTATTGAGCGTCGTGCCATCGGCATTCTTGATCCGCTGGTCTGCGGCAAAGGCCGCCGCCTCGCAGCTCAAGGCCTGCTCAATGGCCTGCTCGGGGGTAATCGACCAGGCGTGGTACAGATCCAGCTGCGGCAGCTCGCGGGCCATCAGCGCGGCATCGGCCAGGCCGGCACATTCGTCTTCGGAGGCATGCTTGGCAATCGCCAGGGCCGCCGCGACGGTTTCGCGAATCGCTGCCTCACCACTCGCCGAAGTGCTGGCCGAGCCTTTGCGCTGACCGACATACAAGGTGATGCCAAAACCCTGGTCGCGGTTGAACTCGACTGTTTCCACTTCACCCTGACGCACCGTGGTGGACAAGCCCTGCTCCACCGATACCGCCACCTCGCAGGCGCTCGCGCCCTGTTTTTTAGCCTCGGCAATAATCTGCTCCACCTGCGCCTGCAATTGCGGCACAGCCTGGGGGCCGACGATGTCTACTGCACTCATAAGAACTCCTGAACGATAAGCGGCAAACGCGGCCACACAGGCCAGACGCTTACAGCTGGAAACTTGCTGCTATCATGTCGGCGTTTTCCACTGGACCGCCACCATGTCTGAATACCTTGACGACTTCTCCGGCGAGAAGAGCAAAACCCAGGTCAAGCGCGAGTTTCATGCGCTACAAGATCTGGGGCAACGCCTGACTACCCTGAAACTCGACCTGCTGAACAAGCTGCCGCTGACCGACGAGCTGCGCCGCGCGCTGGCCGAAGCGCCCAAGCACACCGCCAATGCCGCGAAGAAGCGCCATGTGCAGTTTATCGGCCGTTTGATGCGCGATCAGGACATCCCCGCCATCCTGACCCTGCTCGACCAGCTGGATGCCTCCACCCGCCAGTACAACGAACGCTTTCATAATCTGGAGCGCTGGCGTGACCGTTTGCTCAACGGCGACGACGACACCCTGGAAAAATTTGTCGGCGAATACCCCGACGCCGACCGTCAGCACCTGCGCCAGCTGATCCGTCAGGGCCAGCACGAACTGGCGCAGAACAAAGCGCCTGCCGCTTCACGCAAAATCTTCAAATACATCCGCGAGCTGGATGAAAGCCAGCGCGGCTTGCGCTAAACCAGCACATCGATTGGGCTGTGCAACGCGCAACCCAATCGACAGTTGTTAGCTGCCCGTCCCGCCCACCGTAATCGCATCGATCTTCAGCGTCGGCTGGCCCACGCCAACCGGCACCGACTGACCGTCCTTGCCGCAGGTACCGACGCCGCTGTCCAGCGCCAGATCGTTACCAACCATCGACACCTTGCTCATCGCTTCCGGGCCATTGCCGATCAGAGTCGCGCCTTTGACCGGGGCGGTGATCTTGCCGTCCTCGATCAGGTAAGCCTCGCTGGTGGAAAACACGAACTTGCCGCTGGTGATATCCACCTGACCGCCGCCGAGGTTGGCGCAGTAGATGCCCTTCTTCACCGAACGGATGATTTCTTCCGGATCGCTCTCGCCGGCCAGCATGTAGGTGTTGGTCATGCGCGGCATCGGCAGGTGCGCGTAGGACTCACGGCGACCATTGCCGGTGCAGGCCACGCCCATCAGGCGGGCATTCAGCTTGTCCTGCATATAACCCTTGAGCACGCCGTTCTCGATCAGCGTGGTGCACTGGGTCTGCGTGCCCTCATCGTCCATGCTCAGGGAGCCGCGACGCTCGGCCAGGGTGCCGTCATCGACGATGGTGCACAAGCTGGAGGCCACCTGCTCGCCCATACGGCCGCTGTAGGCCGAACTGCCCTTGCGATTGAAGTCGCCTTCCAGGCCATGGCCGACCGCTTCGTGCAGCAGCACACCGGACCAGCCTGCGCCCATCACCACGGTCATAGTGCCTGCCGGTGCCGGAATCGCCTCGAGGTTGACCAGCGCCTGGCGCAGGGCCTCACGGGCATAGCCCATGGCGCGCTCTTCGTTATTGCTGGTCTGCTCAAGGAAGTAGCGGTAATCGGTACGCCCGCCGCCACCATGGCTGCCGCGCTCGCGGCGACCGTTCTGCTCGACGATCACGCTGACATTGAAGCGCACCAGCGGGCGAATATCCGCGCCCAGGCTGCCGTCGTTAGCGGCCACCAGAATGCGATCCCAAACCCCGGCCAGGCTGACCGAAACCTGCTTGATGCGCGGATCAAGGGCGCGAGTGGCGACGTCGATGCGCTTGAGCAACTCGACCTTTTCCGCCCGGCCCAGCACATCCAGCGGGTTGTCCTGGGCATACAGCGGCTTGACCAACGGGCTGCTGAACGCTTGCACGCGGCCGCTCTGCCCGGCGCGGGCAATCGAGCGGGCCGCACGCGCCGCCTGGCTCAGGGCGTCAGCTGTGATCGCATTGCTGTAGGCAAAACCAGTTTTCTCGCCGGACTGAGCGCGCACGCCAACGCCCTGATCGAGATTGAAACTGCCTTCCTTGACGATGCCATCCTCCAGCGCCCAGGTTTCCGAAACCTGGCTCTGGAAGTACAGATCGGCCGCATCGATTCCCGGCCCGGCCAGGTCGGCCAAAACTCCAGGCAGATGCTCAATGGTCAAACCGCCCGGCCCCAGCAGATGTTCACTGACGGACACCAACATATTGTTCATTGCTCAATCTCGTTTATGACTGTTGCACCTGGCAGCCGTGGTTCGGCTGCCGCAAAAAATCGTTTATGCCGCGCCACCGGCATGCGCTGACGGATCGCCGCCTGCTCGTCCGCATCACGCTCGGCCAGCAGTACGCCCGGCCCCTGCGGCAGTTCGGCGAGCACGCGACCCCAAGGGTCGACCAGCGCCGAATGGCCAAAGGTCTCGCGCCCGCCCGGGTGGCTGCCGCCCTGCCCGGCCGCCAACACATAGCACTGGGTTTCGATGGCCCGCGCGCGGGTGAGTATTTGCCAATGCGCCGCGCCGGTAACCGCAGTAAAGGCCGCCGGCACGCTGATCAACTCGGCGCCAGCCGCACGTAACGCGCTATACAGTTCGGGGAAGCGCAGGTCATAACACACCGTCAGGCCCAGACGCCCAACCGGAGTATCGGCCACCACCACCTGGCTACCGAAGGCGTAATCGTCAGACTCGCGATAGCGGCCGTGGCTGTCGCTGACATCCACATCGAACAGGTGCAGCTTGTCATAACGCGCCACCCGCTGGCCTTGATTATCGATCAGCAGGGAGCAGGCATGAGCCTTGGCGTCAGGCTGGCCATCCGGCGGCAAGGGCAAGGTGCCGGCGACAATCCACAGGCCCAGATCGCGGGCGATCTGTTCTAACCAGGGCAGAATCGGCCCCTCGCCCAACGCTTCGGCACGCCCCAGTGCGGCCTGGTCACGCCGGCCCATGGCCGCGAAGTTTTCCGGCAGCACCGCCAGCCGCGCACCTTGCGCAGCGGCCTGTTCGAGCAACTGCCGAGCCTGCGCCAGATTGGCCAGGACATCAGCCTGGCTGACCATTTGAATGACTGCGAAAGTCATGACTGCCTTATCTCACTATCGGTATCAGGCTTCAGCTTACAAGCCATACCGGCAGACTGCACGGCTGCATATCCGCCGTGCGGGTTTACTGCGGTTTCTCGAAGGGTTTGTCGAAACTGATATCCGGGTTCTGCCAGGAGCCCTTGACGTCGTACTGCACGCTGGCAAAGCGCGCCACGCGGTCACCCAGCAGCTTATCGGCGATAAACAGCGCCCCACCAATGGCCGGCGCACCGACTATCAACGCGGCCAAAGGCAGGTTGTTGGTCACCGGCAGGGTCACCAACAACTTGGCATCGATGCGGTCATTGGCCATATCCAGGGTGCCATTGAGCTCCAGATTGCTCGATGGGCCTTCAAGGGTGATCGGCTCGCGGGTCACGAACACACCGTTATCGGCCACCAGCAGGCCCTTGACCCGGTCATAGCTCAGGCCCTTGCCAAGCAGATCGGAGAAGTCCAGGCGCAGACGCCGACCAATCGAGTTGAAATTCAGCAAGCCGAATACCCGCAGCGCCGAAGCAGGACCTTCCACCTCGGAGAACTGCCCCTTACGCAACGAGGCATCCAGCGTGCCGCTAAACCGCTTCATGCCGAACCAGGCCGGCGAACCGGGCCAGTCGCCATCCACATCCATATGAAAGTCGCGGCTGCTAGCGGTGGGAGCAAAGCCCCAGGCGATCAGTACATCGGCCAGATCAGCGCCATCCATGCGGCCTTTGTAGCTCGTGCGCACGCCGCTTGCGGCGTTTAGCCAGCTGGCCCGGCCGCCAATCTTCAAGCCCTTGAAGTTGAGATCCAGCTCGTCGAAATGTACCCCGGTACTGACCGGGCGCGCCTTGAGCGACCAGCTGCCCAGCGGCTCGATGCCTTGATAAACCTGGGCAATACGCACGTCCAGCGCCGGGAAGCTGCGCGGATCGACACTGGCCAGTGGGTCTGGCGCATCGACCACAGGCTCGCCAGCGGTCTTCTTCTCTGCCGCCGGGAAGCGCAGGTAATCGAGCGTCAGGGCAATCGGCAACTCACGGGCATCCGGCAAACCGACCAGACCTTTCAGCTGCGGGCTGTCGAGGCTGACTGCCCAGGTGGCGGCATCGCGTTTAACCGCCACTTCCAGCGTATCCAGGTTGATGCCAAAACCGCTGAAACGACCAATGCGTAGCTGGGCATCTTTGAACAGCCGCTGTGCATCACCGATTGGCACACTGGCATAGGGCTGCAACACCTGCTGCCAGGCCGACCAATCCAACTCCGCCACGCGCCCGCGCACACGCAGGCCCTGGCTGGTGGGTAGGCTGGCCGGGCCATCGGCCAGGCGAATCTCGCCACGGCCCTGGCTGAACTGGCCAGGGCTGGCAGCAAAGGTCAGGCTCAGCAACTCGGCATAATCCAGCCAATAGCGCGGCTCACGCCCGCCCAGGCTCATACGCCACTGCGTCGCGCGCTCCTCGGCAGCGCTTTTGCCAAACGGCGCCGGCAGCGCCACCGTCGCGCCTTTAAGGCTGGAACTGACGCGCAGCTGACTGTCGGCGCCGTCCAGGGTCAGGTTGAGGCGATACGGCAGATTGCCGCTGACGGGCAGCGGCTGGGTCACGCCCAGCCAGGTACTCAACTCACTGACGGCGATCTGCCCGCTGGCCTCAATGCGGCTGCGCGCTTTGCCACGCGCGCCCTCGGCCAAAGCCTTGGCGCGCATCGCATGGCCCAGCACCTGGGCACGAATATCCGGGGCACTGAGGCCGCTGGCAGTGTTGTAGCGAAAGGCGCCTTGCAGCTGGCTGAACTGCAGCGGCGGATTGGGCAGGCTGAGTTGCGCGCCTTGAGTGGCGAAATCCACCACCACTTCCGGAGCCAGGCCCTTGCGCAACGGCAAATCTAGCTTGAGCTTGCCAGTCAGCGCCCCTGCGCCAGTCCAGCCGGCAAAGGCTTCTGCGGTGCCGATGGGCGTCTGCTGCAGGATATGCAGGGCGTCATCAACATTGCTGCTCAGCTCACTGGTCAGCAACAGGCGCGGCGGCTGACCGGGCAATGCGGTCGCGATCAGCGCCTGGGCGTTGTTCACTCGGCTATCGAGGATGCGCCCTTCCGCCAGTTCGACGCGCACGCCGCTATCCTCGATCAAAACCCGCCCACGCCCTTCACGCAGTGCCGGCCAGCCGGGCTGAAAGGCCAGCTCGGCATCATGCACAGCGAAGAACAGGCTGATACTGCGCGCGGCATTCTCCGCGTCCTTGTTCAGCGAGCCCTGGTACTGGAAATAGCCTTCATCGACCGCACCACCACGGATGGCACTTTTCAGCCAGGCATCCAGATCGGCGCTCATGCCCGGCGCACGGCTCGGCAGGTATTTCTCGGTAAAGCGCGCATCGCCGTTACGCAGGCCGACGCGCAGGTCCATATAGTCTTCCTGCGCCGGATCGAAACGCAGGCGAATCAGAAAATCACCGGCGACCGGGCCTTCCTCACCCAGCACCTGCAGATAGGGACTACGCAGGGTGAACGCTTGCTCATCAAGCTGCCAGGTCAGCAGGGCATTGGCTTTCTGGTAGAGCCAGGGCTTGGGGAACAGGGTGTCGAGGTGCAGGGAAAAGTTTTCGCTGTCGACGCGCAACTCACCCTGCCCCAGATCACCGCTGATGCTGCCGCTGACGTTTTCCGCAGCCGGCGAGCCGAGGTACGCGGCAAAGCCGATGCGCTGCAGATTGGCCGAGAACTGCAGGCGCTTGCTATCGGTCAGCTGCGGCCGGTAGTCGAGCTGGATATTGCGCAGCGCGCCATGCGGCTTGAGTTGCGCAAGCAACGCCAGGCCTTTGTCCGGCAACGGCGCAAGCCCCGCCACCAGCGGCTGCAGCGGCGCCAGGTCGAGCCGGTCGGCACTCAGCAGCCATTGCTCCTGCACCTCTGCGCTTTCTGCCTGCTGGGTCAGCGCTACACGCACTTCACCCCAGCGCTGCTCATCACGACTGAAGGCCAGGTCATCCAACACCAGTTTGAAACCCAGCTCGGTACGGGTGAAATAGGCATTCAGCGCCAGATTGTTCAGTGCCACCGATTCGCGCTCGGCGTAGCCAGCCTTGAGCTGCGGCACATGCAGGCGACTGACCGCCCGCTGCACGCCACCCTTGGCCCAGCTCAGCCAGACTTCACCGCCCAGCTGCAATTGCTCAAGCCGCCATTGCGCCAATAGGCTCGCCGGCACCCAGGCCGCCCAATCGCTCTGCGGCAGGCTCAGGTACAGCTCGGCGGAGGCGTCTTGCCAGCGTTTGGCGCTTATCCGCGTGCGCAACTGCAGGGCCAGCGGCTGGCCATCGGGCAACAACAGACGACCGTCCAGACGCTGGCTTACGCTGCCGTTGCGCAGGGTGAGATTGACATAGGTCAGGGTCCGTGGCGGCTGCTCGAAGGCCTGCACGGTGATCTGGCTGTTGAACAGCGACAGGCGCTTGACCACCTGCGATTGCGTCAGCACCTGAGCCAGGTCCAACGGCGCCGGGTCGCTGCGTTGCGGCAAGCCCTTGAGCGACCAGCCGCCGCCTTCAGCCTGCTGCACCACCAGCTGTAGGCCATCCAGCTCAAGCCGGGCAATGCGCAGCTGACGCGCCAACAGGCTGGCCAGCACATCCGGCACCACGCGCACCTGATCCAGCTGCAAGGCGCCTGCGCCCTCGCCGACCGTCACATCGTGAGCGGTCAGCACCGGCGAGAAACCTTGCCAGAGGCCTTCCAGCGCACCGATCTGCACCGGCATGGCCAACGCGTCTCGGGCTTTGTCTTCAGCTTCCAAACGGTATTCGGCGACCAGCGGCACCAGCTCGCGACCGAGGCTGACATACAGCGCCGCCAACACCAGCGCCAGGGCGCACAGCCCCAACGCCGTCCGCAACAGCAGGGCTGTCCAGCGCGCCAATGCCTGCATTCAGTTCACGCCCAGGTGGTAAACGCGCATATCAGAGCAGCACCACATCGTACTGCTCCTGGGAATACATGGTCTCGACCTGGAACTTGATGGTGCGGCCGATAAAGGCTTCAAGATCGGCGACATTGCCCGACTCTTCATCAAGCAGGCGGTCGACGACTTTCTGATTAGCCAGCACGCGATAACCTTCCGGCTGATAAGCCCGCGCCTCGCGCAGAATTTCCCGGAAGATTTCGTAGCAGGTGGTTTCCGCCGTCTTCAGTTTGCCGCGCCCCTGACAGCAGCTGCACGGCTCACACAGCACCTGCTCAAGGCTTTCGCGGGTGCGCTTGCGGGTCATCTGCACCAGGCCCAGCTCGGTGATACCGATGATATTGGTCTTGGCGTGGTCGCGCTCCAGCTGCTTCTCCAAGGTGCGCAGCACCTGGCGCTGGTGCTCCTCATCTTCCATGTCGATAAAGTCGATGATGATGATCCCGCCGATATTGCGCAGGCGCAGCTGGCGGGCAATCGCCGTGGCGGCTTCCAGGTTGGTCTTGAAGATGGTCTCTTCCAGCGTGCGGTGGCCGACGAAGGCGCCGGTGTTCACATCGATGGTGCTCATCGCCTCGGCCGGATCGATGATCAGGTAGCCGCCGGACTTGAGCGGCACCTTGCGCTCCAGCGCCTTCTGGATTTCATCCTCAACGCCATACAGATCGAAGATCGGCCGCTCACCTGGGTAATGTTCCAGGCGGTCGGCGATTTCCGGCATCAGCTCATCGACGAACTGGGTGATCTTGCCGAAGGTCTCGCGCGAGTCAACGCGGATCTTCTCGATTTTCGGGTTGACCAGGTCACGCAGGGTGCGCAGCGCCAGGGACAGATCCTCGTAGATCACCAGCGGCGTCGGGCCAACTTTCATCTGCGTGGCGATCTGCTCCCACAGGCGGCGCAGGTAACGGATGTCAGCGAGGATTTCATCGGCACCGGCACCGTCAGCCGCCGTGCGCAGGATAAAACCGCCGGTTTCCTCGATGCCTTCGGCGGCCACGCAATCGGCCACCACCTGCTTCAAACGCTCACGCTCGGCTTCGTCTTCGATCTTCAGCGAGATGCCGACGTGAGCGGTGCGCGGCATATACACCAGGTAGCGCGAAGGAATCGACAGCTGAGTGGTCAGCCGCGCGCCCTTGCTGCCAATCGGGTCCTTGGTGACCTGCACCACCAGACTCTGGCCTTCGTGCACCAGGGCGCTGATGCTTTCCACAGCTGGGCCTTCACGGCTGGAGATTTCCGCCGCATGAATAAACGCCGCACGTTCCAGGCCAATATCGATAAAGGCCGCCTGCATGCCCGGCAGCACGCGCACCACTTTGCCCTTGTAGATATTGCCGACGATGCCACGCTTCTGCGTGCGCTCGACGTGCACTTCCTGCAGTACGCCGTTTTCCACCACCGCCACGCGCGATTCCATCGGCGTGATGTTGATCAGGATCTCTTCACTCATGCGCTCATCTCTTCTGAGATAAAGCTGAAAGCCCAGGGACTGCGCCGATAATGGCGGTCACTCACCCGCGACCCGCAACCTCTTGACTGTGATCTGGCAGCGACTGCCAGCACGGAATAGCAAATTCTGCGAGCAACGCGGCAGTTTCACACAGCGGCAAACCCACCACCGCCGAATAACTGCCTTGCAACTGGCTGACAAATACTGCCGCCAGGCCCTGAATACCGTAACACCCGGCCTTGTCCTGCGGCTCGCCGCTGGCCCAGTAAGCCTCGATTTCCGCCTGATTCAATGCACGGAAGGTGACCTGGCTTGTGACCACCCGCGACTCCAGCCGTTCGCGGCTGGCCAGCGCCACCGCCGTCAGCACCTGATGAGTGCGCCCGGACAGAGCATTCAAGGTCGCCAGCGCATCGTCACGGTCTACAGGCTTACCAAGAATCCGCCCATCGAGCACCACGGCGGTATCGGCGCCGAGCACCACGGCATCCGCAGTATCGGCCAATGCCGCCAGCCCAGCCTGCGCCTTACCGCGAGCCAGACGCTCTACATAGGCGATTGGCGACTCACCTGGCAATGCATTTTCATCGATGGGGGCGATTTGCGTGAGGAAGGGCACAGCAATTTGCGTCAGAAGTTCGCGGCGACGCGGCGACGCGGAGGCGAGATAAAGGGTGGCCATGCTGACTTCTCCCTGTCGGATAAACGCAAGGCCCAGCGGCCTTGCTTAATTGACGCCCAGACGCTGATGCAACCCGCGCAGCAGGGTGCAGACCCAGGGCCAGAGCAAGGCGCTGACCAGCGCCGGCAAGACAAAGGTCAGAGTCGGCGGGCGGCTGCCGGTCAGGGCGTTCAGCCACAGCTGCACCAGCTGCGCCAGGCCGAACACCACCAGCAGCACGGTGCTCTGCTGCCACATTGGGAACATGCGCAAGCGCTGATGCAGGGTCAGCACCAGGAAAGTGATCAGGGTCAGGATCAGCGCATTCTGGCCGAGCAAACTGCCATTCAGCACATCGGCCAACAAACCGATGGCCCAGGCCGTGGTCATGCCCACGCGATGCGGCAAGGCCAGCACCCAGTAAGTCAGAAACAGCGCCAGCCACAGCGGCCGACCCAGCTCCATAAATTTGGGCATGCTCGATACGCTAAGCAACAGCGCCAGAGCGAACGTCAGCCAGACCACCCAGATATTGCTTGATCGTGCGGCCATTATTGCGCTGCCTCCGGCGGATTGGCGGGCGCTGCTGGTGCGTCGGCTGCGGGTTGCGCCTGCTGCAGAATTTCACGATCCAGGGCTTCCTGCGCCTGTGCCGACTCGGTGGCGCGCTGCTCAGGGGTACGCGGGTCGGTAAATACCAGCAGCATATAGCGGCTGCGGTTCAGCGTAGCCGTGGGCACCGCACGGACAATCGCAAAGGGCTGACCGGAGTCGTGGATCACTTCGGAAACCATGGCCACCGGATAACCGGCCGGGAAGCGCTGGCCAAGGCCAGAGCTGACCAGCAGATCGCCTTCCTTGATATCCGCTGTATCGGCGACATGGCGCAGCTCCAGACGCTCCGGGTTGCCGGTGCCGCTGGCGATGGCGCGCAGGCCGTTGCGATTGACCTGCACCGGGATGCTGTGGGTGGTGTCCGTCAGCAGCAGTACCCGCGAGGTGTAGGGCATGACCTCGACCACCTGGCCCATCAGGCCACGGGCATCCAGCACCGGCTGACCGAGGAACACGCCATCCTTCTCACCCTTGTCGATCAGGATGCGGTGGGTAAAGGGGTTGGGATCGATACCGATCAGCTCGGTGGCCAGTACGTCGTCATCAACCAGCGCGGCCGAGTTGAGCAGCTCGCGCAGGCGCACGTTCTGCTCGGTGAGTGCGGCAAGCTTCTGCAGGCGACGCTGCATCATCAGCTGTTCAGCCTTGAGCTTTTCGTTTTCGGCGGTCAGCTCATTGCGCGTGCTCAGCTCCTGAGTCGCGCTCTCCCATAAGCGTACCGGCAGACGACCGACCCAGTAGACCGGCTCGACGATCAGGCCCAGCTGCGCGCGCAGCGGCTGCAGCAGGGTGAAGCGTGCGTCGACCACCATCAGCGCAGCCGACAGCACGGTGAACACCAGCAGGCGCACACCCAGCGAAGGACCTTTGGCAAATAGCGGTTTGATCGGCAGCTCCTCACAGCGTCAGGCAGCAAAACAAAAGCTGCAAGCGGGCAGAACCCGGCTTGCAGCTCAAGACTTGGAGCGGTCGCGCTTATTCCGAGGACAGCAAGTCCATGGTGTGGCGATCCATCATTTCCAGAGCCTTGCCGCCACCGCGTGCAACGCAGGTCAGCGGGTCTTCGGCGACGATAACCGGCAGGCCGGTTTCCTGCGACAGCAGTTTGTCCAGATCACGCAGCAGTGCGCCACCACCGGTCAGCACCAGGCCACGCTCAGCAATGTCGGACGCCAGCTCTGGCGGCGATTGCTCCAGCGCGCTCTTCACCGCCTGGACAATGGTCGCCAGGGATTCCTGCAGCGCCTCGAGCACTTCGTTGGAGTTCAGGGTGAAGCTGCGCGGTACGCCTTCGGCCAGATTGCGGCCACGTACGTCGACTTCACGTAGTTCGCCACCGGCGTAAGCGGTACCGATTTCCTGCTTGATCCGCTCAGCGGTGGATTCACCGATCAGCGAACCGTAGTTGCGGCGCACGTAGGTGATGATCGCTTCGTCGAAACGGTCGCCGCCGACGCGCACAGACTCTGCGTAAACCACACCATTAAGCGAGATCAGGGCGATTTCAGTGGTACCACCACCGATGTCGACCACCATCGAACCGCGGGCTTCTTCAACCGGCAAGCCGGCACCGATGGCAGCAGCCATAGGCTCTTCGATCAGGAACACTTCACGGGCACCGGCACCGAGGGCCGATTCACGGATGGCGCGGCGCTCCACCTGGGTGGATTTGCACGGCACGCAGATCAGCACGCGCGGCGATGGCTGCAGGAAGCTGTTTTCGTGAACTTTGTTGATGAAGTACTGCAGCATCTTCTCGCAGACGCTGAAGTCGGCGATCACACCGTCTTTCATCGGGCGGATGGCGGCAATGTTGCCGGGGGTACGGCCGAGCATGCGTTTGGCTTCGGTTCCGACCGCCACCACGCTCTTCTGGTTGCCGTGGGTACGGATGGCGACCACGGACGGCTCGTTCAGCACAATGCCGCGTTCGCGAACATAAATCAGGGTATTGGCAGTGCCCAGGTCAATCGACAGATCGCTGGAAAACATGCCACGCAGTTTTTTGAACATGGGATAGGGACCCTAGGCAACGCGTGGGTAAAGGCGAAGCGCGGTAAAGGCGCTGCTAAAAAGTGCGGCAAACTCTAACAACGGCAGGGATTTTGAGCAAGGCACCAATATGTTAGATTGCCGGTTTTTCCGGGCTTTAAGGCCCATCATCGCGGCCTTTGACCGCCACCTGTCACTATCTGTTCCCTGCGCACCCGTGCATGGCGACCCGTTCACATTTCCAAAGGCGGCCAGCGACTGCGCTGCTTTATATAGGGAGAAACCTGATGGCGCTTGAACGCTCCGACGTGGAGAAAATCGCTCATCTGGCCCGACTGGGCCTGAATGAAGCCGATATCCCGACTACCACCGAGACCCTTAATAACATTCTCGGCCTGATTGATCAGATGCAGGCGGTCAATACCGCCGGCATCGAGCCGCTGGCCCACCCGCTGGAAGCCACTCAGCGCCTGCGCGCCGACCAGGTCACCGAACGCAACCAGCGCGAGGCCTATCAAGCCATCGCCCCGGCCGTGGAAAACGGCCTGTACCTGGTTCCGAAAGTCATCGAGTAAGGGAAAAAGCCTAGCCATGCATCAATTTACCCTGGCCGAGATCGCCCGCGGACTCGCCGACAAGCAGTTTTCCGCTGAAGAACTGACCCGCAGCCTGTTGGCGCGCATCGCCCAACTCGACCCGCAGCTCAACAGTTTTATCACCGTCACCGAAGACCTGGCCCTGAGCCTGGCCAAAGCAGCCGACGCGCGCCGCGCGGCGGGTGAGAACGGCGCCCTACTCGGCGCACCGATTGGCCACAAGGACCTGTTCTGTACCCAGGACGTGCTGACCAGCTGCGGCTCGAAGATCCTTACCGGCTTCAAAGCCCCGTATAACGCCACTGTGGTCGAGAAACTCGCCGCGGCCGGCGCCGTGACCCTGGGCAAGCTGAACATGGACGAATTCGCCATGGGCTCGGCTAACGAATCCAGCCACTACGGCGCGGTGAAAAACCCCTGGGACCTGACCCGCGTACCGGGCGGTTCCAGCGGTGGCTCGGCTGCTGCAGTGGCCGCCCGCCTACTGCCGGCCGCGACCGGCACCGACACTGGCGGCTCGATTCGCCAGCCGGCAGCACTGACCAACCTCACCGGGATCAAGCCAACCTACGGCCGCGTGTCGCGCTGGGGCATGATCGCCTACGCCTCCAGCCTCGATCAGGGCGGCCCATTGGCCCGCACTGCAGAAGACTGTGCACTGATGCTGCAAGCCATGGCCGGTTTCGATACCAAGGACAGCACCAGCGTCGATCAGCCGGTTGACGATTACCTCGCCGCCCTCAGCCAGCCGCTGACCGGCCTGCGCATCGGCCTACCGAAGGAATACTTCGGCGCGGGCCTGGATGCACGCATCGGTGAGAAGGTGATGGCTGTTGTCGAAGAGCTGAAAAAGCTCGGCGCAACCGTCAAGGACATCAGCCTGCCAAATATGCAGCATGCGATTCCCGCCTACTACGTGATCGCCCCAGCTGAAGCCAGCAGCAACCTGTCGCGCTTTGACGGCGTGCGTTTCGGCTATCGCTGCGAGAACCCGGTTAATCTGGAAGACCTGTACAAGCGCTCCCGTGGCGAAGGCTTCGGTGCCGAGGTGAAGCGCCGCATTATGGTCGGCACCTACGCGCTGTCCGCCGGTTACTACGACGCTTACTACCTCAAGGCGCAGAAAATCCGCCGCCTGATCAAAAATGATTTCGTTGCCGCCTTTAATGACGTCGACGTGATCCTCGGCCCTACCACGCCGAACCTGGCCTGGAAGCTCGGCGAGAAGAACAACGATCCAGTCGCCGCTTACCTGGAAGACATCTACACCATCACTGCCAACCTGGCCGGCATCCCCGGCCTGTCGATGCCTGCTGGCTTCGTCGATGGTTTGCCGGTCGGTGTGCAACTGCTCGCCCCTTACTTCCAGGAAGGCCGCCTGCTCAACGTCGCCCATCAGTACCAACAGGTTACTGACTGGCACACACAAGCTCCGGCTGGATTCTGAGGACGACTGACATGCAATGGGAAACCGTAATCGGGCTGGAAATTCACGCCCAGCTCAGCACCCAATCGAAGATTTTCTCCGCCAGTGCCATCGCCTTCGGCGCCGAGCCCAACACCCAGGCCAGCCTGGTTGACCTCGGCATGCCCGGCACTCTGCCGGTACTGAACGCCGAAGCGGTACGTATGGCCTGCAAATTCGGCCTGGCGATCGATGCCGAAATCGCCCCGCACAACATCTTTGCGCGCAAGAACTACTTCTACCCGGACCTGCCCAAGGGCTACCAGACCAGCCAGATGGATCACCCCATCGTTGGCAAGGGCTTCCTCGACATCACCCTGGAAGACGGCACCCAGAAGCGCATCGGCATCACCCGCGCGCACCTGGAAGAAGATGCCGGCAAGAGCCTGCACGAAGACTTCCACGGCATGAGCGGCATCGACCTCAACCGTGCCGGCACGCCGCTGCTGGAAATTGTTTCCGAGCCGGATATCCGTTCGGCCAAGGAAGCCGTGGCCTATGTCAAAGCTATCCACGCGTTGGTGCGTTATCTGGGCATCTGCGACGGCAATATGGCCGAAGGCTCGCTGCGCTGCGACTGCAACGTCTCGGTACGCCCGGTCGGCCAGGCCGAATTCGGCACCCGCGCCGAGATCAAGAACGTCAACTCGTTCCGCTTTATCGAAAAAGCCATCAACCATGAAGTGCAGCGCCAAATCGAACTGATCGAAGATGGCGGCAAAGTGGTGCAGGAAACTCGCCTGTACGACCCGAACAAGGACCAGACGCGCTCCATGCGCAGCAAGGAAGAAGCCAACGACTACCGTTACTTCCCCTGCCCGGACCTGCTGCCAGTGGTGATCGAGCAGAGCTTCCTCGATGAAATCCGCGCCAGCCTACCGGAGCTGCCAGTCGAGAAACGCGCCCGTTTCGAGCGCGAGTTCGGCCTGTCCACTTACGACGCCGATGTGCTGGCCGCCAGCCGCGAGATGGCCAACTATTTCGAGGCGGTCAACACCGTATGTGGCGACGCCAAGCTGGCCGCCAACTGGGTGATGGGTGAACTGTCCAGCCTGCTCAACAAAGACAACCTGGAGATCGAGCAATCGCCGGTTTCCGCCGAGCAACTGGGCGGGATGATCCTGCGCATCAAGGACAACACCATCAGCGGCAAGATCGCCAAGATGGTCTTCGAGGCCCTAGCCGCTGGCGAAGGCGCGAGCGCCGATGAAGTGATCGAGAAGAAGGGCCTTAAGCAGGTCACCGACTCCGGTGCCATCGAAGCGATGCTCGACGAAGTGCTGGCAGCCAACGCCGAGCAGGTTGAACAGTACCGCGCCGCTGATGAAGCCAAGCGCGGCAAGATGTTCGGCTTCTTTGTCGGCCAGGCCATGAAGGCCTCGAAAGGCAAGGCCAACCCAGGCCAGGTGAACGAACTGCTGAAGAAAAAGCTCGAAGCTTGAACCTTGCCGTCACACACAACGCCGGGTCAGCCCGGCGTTGTTTTGTCCGCCGCCCGACCATGGAGCCGCCATGCGCCTTCTGTTAATCGCCCTAACCAGCCTCTTGCTCAGCGCCTGCGCCAGCCAGGGCCAGGTCGACCCGCAGGGTTACCGCGCCGAGGGCCAGGCGTCCTATTACGGCGCGCGTCACCACGGCAATAAAACCGCCAGCGGCGAACGCTTCGACCAGAACGCCCTGACCGCAGCACACCGCAGCCTGCCGTTTGGTAGCCGGGTACAGGTGACCAACCTGCGTAACGACAAAACCGTGGTGGTGCGCATTAATGACCGCGGCCCTTACGCCAAGAAGCGCATTATCGACCTCTCGCAAAAAGCCGCCGAACAGCTGGATATGCTGCGCGACGGCGTGGTGCCGGTGCGCGTGGAACAACTGGCCGACTGAACACAGTTGTTTACAAAGAAGCGCTAGACAGCCCTGATCAGCCTCTGGCGCAACGCAAGCCGATGATTAAACTAGCGCCACTTTTCTGGAGCCCCTTGCAATGACCCTGATGACCTTTGTTTATCTGATCGCCGGCCTGGTGCTGCTGGTGGCTGGCGCTGAAGTGCTGGTACGCGGCGCGGCCAAACTGGCAGCGCAATTCGGCATTCCGCCACTGATCATCGGCCTGACCGTGGTCGCCTTCGGCACCAGCGCGCCGGAAACCGCAGTCAGCGTGCAGGCGGCCTTCAACAACAGCGGCGACCTGGCGATTGGCAACGTGATCGGCAGCAATATCGCCAACGTGCTGCTGATTCTCGGCCTGACCGCTGTGGTTGCACCGCTGATCGTCTCGCGCCAGCTGATCCGCCTGGATGTGCCGATCATGATCGGCGCCAGCCTGGTGGTCTATGCCCTGGCCTGGGACGGCAGCCTCAGCCGCCTCGACGGCGCCCTGCTGTTTGCTGGCGTACTGGCCTACACCGGCTTCCTGATCATCAGCTCGCGCCGCGACAAGAGCAGCAATGAGGATGACGAGTTTGCCAAGGAATTCGGCCTCAATGAGCCGGCCAAACCCTATGCCTGGGTAATCAATCTGGGCCTGATCATTGCCGGCCTAGTGCTGCTGGTCAGCGGCTCCAACTTTCTGGTCGAGAGTGCCGTCACCATGGCCCGCGCACTGGGCATCTCGGAACTGGTGATCGGCCTGACCGTAGTCGCCATCGGCACCTCGCTGCCGGAGCTGGCCACCTCGATCATGGCCGCCATCAAGGGCGAGCGCGATATCGCCGTGGGCAATATCGTCGGCAGTAACATCTTCAACCTGCTCTGCGTACTGGGCCTGGCCTCGCTGGTCTCGCCGCAAGCCATCAACGTCGCCGCCAACGCCCTGGCCTTCGACTTCCCGGTAATGATCGCCGTAGCCGTGGCCTGCCTGCCGATCTTCTTCGCCGGCTACCGCATCAACCGCTGGGAAGGCCTGCTGTTCCTCGCCTACTACGTGGCCTACACGGTTTACCTGGTGCTGTCGTCGACCGGCCGCCCGTTCGCCGAGGTCTTTGGCGACGCCATGCTCGGCTATGCACTACCGCTAACCCTGGTGACCCTGGTGATCATCGCGGGGCGCGCCTGGCATAAGCAGCGTATCTGAGCCTCCTGGGTAGAGCCTGGCCAGTGCGTTCCCTGGGCCTCGCTCATAAATGCCCCCAGGCGGCGATAAGCCTCAGGGATAACTGAAGCTTTTGACCAGGGTCAGCTCACCGGTCGAACGCATTGGCACGATAAACGACTCCTGCCGTTCGTTTATCGTGCCCTCCTGACTGATCAGGGTGATCTGCGCGGTGGTCAGTGCCGACGCGCCTGCGCCGCCGTAATAGTTCACATACACCAGGTATTGACCCGCTTGCGGCGTCGGCGAGGCAATCATCTCCGGCCCATAGCCAGTGGTCACATCAACATCCAGCGCCGCGCCGTTGGCCAGCCCCCGCTCGCCATACCAGACATGCCCGCCGTCCGGCGTAACCAAGTGCAGATCAAGGTCGGTGCTGTCCGTGTCCCATGCCAGCACCACCCGCAGCTTGGCCGGGGTCTCACCGCTGTCCTGGTTGTAGAACTGCACACGCCGCATTTGCTGACCATCCGGGCTGCGCACTTCGACATTATTGCTGCCCGATGGAAATACGAAAGGCCGGTCGAAGCGGCCGTCATCCTGCACTTTGAGCGGCATGCTGATGCCATTGACGATCAGCCGCGCCGGCTTTTCCGCAACCGTGGACACGCCCTGAATAAGGCCACGAATACGCGCGGTCTCGGCCTGATTGACCGCACTATTGACCGAAGAGGCCGGGTAATTGACCGCCTGCATGAAATGCGCGCCTTCGGCCGAGCCCTCGCGCCAGCCGGCGCGCGGGGTATCCAAGCGGATTTCAGCGGCAACGCCGAATGGCAGCAGGCTGGCCAGCAACAGAGCAATGGGGGGGCGGCGAACGATCATGACTATTCCAGCAGCAGGTGGCGGGTAAGGTGTTCTATGTACTCTTCGTCCTGGCCATTGGGGTGCGCCTCAAAGGCCAGGTGTAGATACTCATGGGTCAGGTCGAGGCGATCCTGCAGAGAGTACAGGCCACGGACGAAGATACGCCGCCGCTCGCGGTCGACGTAAGGACGCCCGGAAAGCAACTGACAGACCGCAAACTGACGGGTTTCGCTGTAGCCGGGCTCAGCATCGAGTCGCGTGCGCCAGGTGCGTTGCTGCGCCAACAACCAGGCTTCGGCGGCGACCAGGGGCTGGCAAGCGGCGCGGGGTTTATCCCAGCGCGTCAAGCTGGCACGTGGGAAGGCACGCAGCAGAATGCTGTCATAGCGCATTCCCGCCGCAGCCTGTTCCACGGCGTGCTGCCAGGAAAGCCGATCACTGCCGGGCAGGTCGGCGTGATAATTCACTGCACTACCCGCGAGCACCAGATCGGCGGTCCACGCGGTTATTTCACGGGCTGCGGCCGAGGCCGGGCGTGGCGCTACGCGCTGCCGGGCGCTGCTGTCGCTGATCGCCAGGCAATCGCCGCGGCGCTCGGCGCTTTGCAACAGGTAGGTGCGAATCGCCACCGCCAGGGCCTTGGCCGCCTCGGCCGGTTGTGCACTCGCCTCACGATCGAGCACCCGCGCCACGTACTCCTCGCGTGCTAGCCGCGCCGTCAGTTGCGGGACAGACACATCGCCAGCCAAAAATAACTCGCCGGCGCTATCGACCGGTAAGCGGTTGCCATTGACGAACTGCACCTCAAATGAGCCGCGCAGGACGCCGTTGACGGCACGCTGGCCTGTATCGCGCTGACGCACCGCCTGCACCGGGTAGCGGGCGAACAGCGCCACCTCGACGCAACGCCCCTCATCCTTCGGCCAACCGTTCGGCAGCGCCACCTCCAAGGCTTCGGCATAGCGCTGGAGGATATCTTGACTGGTGCCCGAACCGCCCACCCAGAGCGGCGTACCGTCGACCAACCAACCCGCAAAACCGCCCTGGCGCGCCTGAGCGTCATGCTCGGCCAGCCAACTCCAGGTCTTCACCCGCATGCGTGCCCCCAACGCGCTGAGGGTCTTTTCCTGGGAGGGTTGCAGCAGAACGTCGAGAAGCACTTCACGTGCCTGCTGCTGGGCGGGCAAGCGCGCCAAAACACTCAACAATTCGCTGACCGGCACTTGGTGTTGCGGCTCAAGGCGGGTCAAGTCATGCAGCCATACGGGCGCGCCATGCGCCTGCCAATAGCGCGCCCAATCCTGCGCCACCAACTGCAAACGCTGCGGGGCGAAATACAGGCCGCAGGACTGCACCAGCGCCTGATCGCGCTCGATGCTCTCGCCAGAGGCGCAGCAATACAACTCGTCGCGGCTCTCGCCCTTGCACATGTATGGCTGTTCGGGCTGCTGGTTATCGACCAGATAGGCATAGACGAACAACTTCCACAGACTGCCCAGGGGCGCCTGCAGCTCGGCAGGCACCGCGCCGCGCGACAGCACCTGGCGTTGATCGAGCTGCAGCAGGCGTGCTTCCGGCCCGGCGCCAAGCGCCAGCTTCAGCGGCGCTGCCGGCGCAACCAGCGGCAGGCAGGCCAGCAGCCAGCAGGCCAGACGCAGCGACTTACTCAACCTCAAGCTCAGCCAGTGCAGGTTGGCTTTCCAGCGCCTGATCCTGTGGCGCGTACATGCGCTGATAACGCACCGGCGGCAGACTGAACTGGCCCTTCTGCGAGAAGCGCACCAGGTGACGGAACACCTGTGTGCCTTGCAGGCTGTCGATCGGCACGGCATAGAGCAACTGACCGGGCTCGTGACGAGCCTTTTCCAGTGGCGCGGCTTCTGCGGAACCCAGACCACTGACCTGAATACCCCAGGTGGTGCGCTCGACATCGGCGCCCGGCGGTAATGGCACTTCCAGCAGGCCGTAGCGCAACGGACGCTCGGCCTCGGTATGCAGGGTCACTTCGTCGAGGTAGAGGCTGTCGCTGGAAAGCGCATCGTCACCCACCTCCTCGACGCTGAACTCGAAAGCGTTCGCGCCCGGCACCAGGCGCAGTAACCGCCGGCTGACATTGACCGGCAGGTTGCTGAGCGGCGCTTGGGCGCTGCGCAGGCTAACGGCAACGTGCAGTGGTTGTTCCAAGTTCTCCGACAGGTCCAGGCTGCTAGGCAGGCCTTCTCCTTGCCAACGCCAGGTACGCTCGCCACTGATGCTTGGCTGCGCCAGCCAGCCCGCGCCTAGCTGCGGAGCCGCCAGCGCGGGTGCCTGCTCGACCACACGCTTGAGCCAGGTGAGTGCCAAGGCACGCTCAAGCGTCGACTGCTCCGGCGCCAGGCGCTGCAGCAAGGCGACGGCGCGGGCCTGATTCGGCGCAGCCAGAGCCAGCTGGATGGTTTCGGCGAATGGATGATCGCTGGCGGCAAGCACAGCCTCGGCCTGCTCCAGCTGCGCCTTGAATGAAGCCGACACGGGCACATTGGCTTGATTCGCCAGGTGCGCCGTCAATACGCGGGCGATGGCGAACCCCAGGGTGGAATCTGGAGCACTCATGATCAGACTGGCTTCACCATCATCGGCGAGGGTCATAACCTCGCCCTCCCCGGCACTGCCGAGATCGGCGAGCAGGCCTTGCAGCAGGCTATTCACCGGCAGTTGCATCTCGCGGACGAAGGACAGAATCAACGCCCGCTGCAACAGCGGAGTGTTCGACGCCTGCTTGGCATAGACCTCCAATACCCGCTGCCAATGCTCCGCTGGCAAGGCGATATTCAGTACCCGGCTGGCGTGCCAGTCGGCGTAATAGACGTAAGCAGTCAGGAAGGCATCCGCCTCGCCAGCTTCACCCCACCAGGTAAACGCGGCCTCCGGCCCAGCCATTTGCACCAGGCGCAGACGGCTGTTCTGCATGATCAGCCGCAGGCGCGCGCCGATCCGCGGCTCACCCTTGGCCAGCGTCGGATAGACCAGGCTTAGCGGCAGTAGGCGACTGGCAGTCTGCTCAACGCAACCATAGGGATATTCCAGCAGCGCATCCAGGTTGTGCATAAACAGACTCTGGCCGCCGTTCTCCAGGCGCAGGCTTACCTCTGAGGCATCGGCCGGCAGGCTCAGTGGGTTGCTGCCCGCGTTCGCGGTCAGGCGTTGGCTTTGCAGATCCTGCCAGCCGGCAGCGCGGGTGCGCAGGCTGACGCTCAGGGCATCGACGGTCTTACCGTCCTGTTGCAATTCGCCACTCCATTGCGCCGCAGTGACTGCATCCTGGGCCAGCGCCACGTAGTTGATACCTGGGGCCAGGGCCAGCTCGATGCGCTGTTCCTGCCCGGCATAACGGCTGAGCAATTCGGCCTTGGTCGCGGTCTCGCCCTGGTTGAAGACGAACAGGCCCAAGGCCGGGCGATCACCGCTGCGGAACAGACTTGGCCCACTCCATTTCAGGTACAGCGGTTTTTCCGAGCGGATGAACTGCTTCTTCTGGCCGACCTGACCATCTTCGTTGACCGCGCGCGCGGTGATGCGCCAGCGGGTCAGCGAATCCGGCATGCGGAAGCTGAAACGCACCTTGCCGTCGGCATCGGTGACCAGATCCGGTTGCCAGGCAGCCGTGTCGACGTCTTCGCGGCGTGGCCGCTCCAGCACCTTGACTCCACGCTCGCTGCGGTTGGCGCGGCCGAGTGCGGTTGGCACGCCAGGCAGAGCGACGTCGTAGCTGATAAACGACAGGCTGGCGCTGGTGCGCACGTTGTTGCGCCGTGGGTGGTAGAAGAATTGGTCGATGCCCGGGGCGATTTCCGGCTGCAAGGCATAGATCATCTCGTCCACCACACTGACCGTCAGGCGAGTGGCATTGGGCTGGCCGGCGAAGCGCGTGGCGATCTCGACGGTGACGGTCTCGCCCGGCTGGTACTGCTGTTTATCGGCGGCGATGTCGATTTCGATCTGAGGCTGGGAGACCTTGATCCCGGCATTCTGAAAGCTGTAATCCCCGCCCTTGGTGTAGAGCACGGAGAACGTCAGGTTGGGCGAAAAATGCGCCTTGACTGCAATCCGCGCGCGGTACTGGGTGTCGTTGAGCTTTTCCAGCTCCAGCCAGTCAGCGCCCTGGGACAGCAGCGCGGTGGCTTCCACTTGATCGCGCTCCAGGGTCAGCAAGGCATCGTTGATCGGTTCGGGGAAGGTGATCAGCGCCAGCGCTTCGTCGCCCGCCAGGTACTCGGGCTTGTCGAAGACGATCTCCACCGTGCCGGCCACGGCCTTGATCCCTTCGCCGCTGACCGCGTGACCGGTGGCGCCGAGGATCAGGCCATGTCGATCTTTCAGGGTGATGCTATAGGTACCGGGCCGCTCGAAGGCAATGGCAAAATCCTTGGCCTCGGCCTCCAGGCTGGCGTCGCCACGGCTCTGGTCTTCCAGGCGCACCCACTCGTAGCGGGCAGGCTTGAGAGCGCTCGCCTGCTCGGCGCTGTAGCCGAACGTGACGCGCTCGCCGGCGCTGCTGAAGCGCTGCGCGGCTGCCAGACGATAGCGCGCGGCACCGCGCTCGATAAGGATTTCCTTGCTGGTTTTGACCCGATAGGCAGCGCCATCGCTGGCGAACACGGTCAGCAGATAACGGCTGGGTTTGGCCGCCGCCGGCAGCTCCAGGACCGCACGGCCCTTGCTGTCAGTACGCAGCTCGGTGCTACTGAGCTCCACCGGGAACTGACCGAGGTATTGCAGCTCGTTGTCGATCATAGACAACTGCTGCGCGCGCAGGCTGAGTTGCAGGCGTGCGTCCTTGACCGGTTTACCGTCCGGGTAGAGCAGCGTCAGATTGCCGGTAATCGCCTCGCCAGTGCGTAGCTCGGCCTTGTCCAGATTCAATGCAATTTCAAAATGCGGCTTGATGTATTCCGCCACGCGAAAGGCGCTGCTGTAGAACTGATCACGGTAGGCGAAGCGCAATTCGTAGCCGCCAGCCACGGCATTCTCCGGCAACTGGAAACGGCCTTGGGTGCCGGCCTTGCCATCCAACTCCAGGCGCAGGGTTTGCAACACGCTGCCGGCCGCATCGAGAACGCTTAGCGCCACCGGGGCATTGGTTGCGGCGACCGAATCGCGGGCATTCTTGAACTCACGGCCAACGATTTTCACCTCGACCCAATCACCCGGCCGGTATAGCGGCCGGTCGGTAAAGGCGTAGAGCTTGGTGTCGTAGATTTCGCTGTCGTAATAGAAGTTCTCGGAGACGAACACACCGCCCTCGGCGTCCTCGCCAAGCACATAGGAATGCTCCGGGCTGGCATGCTGCAAGCGCAGCAGACCCTGGGCATCGGTGGTGCCGCTGCTCATCACGCCCAGACCATCGCTCCACAGCACCTTGGCGCCACTCACCGGGCTGCCCTCATGCTTACGCGCGCTCCAGACCAACAACTGGCCGCCGGCGATCTTGCTCACCGCCACCGTATTGGAGACAAACACCACGGTGGTGGCGCGATATTTACCAACCAGCGCCTCGACCAGATACAAGCCCGGCTTGAGCTTGCCCAGGGGGATGTAGACATTACCCGGCATGCTTTTGACGAACTGGCTGGACGAGCCCGCCAGCTCCACGCCCTCCGGCGGGGCGATGCTCTTCGCCTCCCAGAGCGGATAGCGGAACTGGCTAACCATGGGCAAGCCCGGCATCGGCGCGTACTGTGGCTGCGCCTCGAATTCGGTGGGCGCCGCGATTGCCTCGCCCATCCTCAGTTCCGGCGCTTCTTCGGTGACTTGCCTGCGCGACTCATAGGAGAAGGCCCGCTGCATCACCCGACGTGATTTGCGGTACCAGTTGTCCCACAAATACGACAGGGTATTGGACAGCCCCTCACCCTTGAACTGGCCTTCGGCAACCACCCGATGCAAATTCTTCTGCCGCTTGAGAAAGTCCAGCGGCTGATCAATACGGTACACCCGTACATCGACCCCGCCGTAAGGCTCCATCAGGTAGCGGCGATAATCTCGTCCCGGCGCCTCCAGACGCACCTGGGCGGTTTCGTCGCTGGCGAAACTGCTGTCGGCAAGCAGGAAGAACGATTCACCGCTCAACGGCGTGTAGCCGCTGCTCGCTACCGAATCATCGGCCTGCGCGACGGGTACCAGCAACGCTGCACACAGCGCCACCCCGGGCAGCCAGGCGCGGCGGCCAACGGCAATCAGCGTGCGAGAAAATGCAGCCGATAAATGCCGATAAAGTTGGGGTTGGTTGCATCGGGTATCCATCGGGTGTCCTTCCATGTCATGAGTTGTTGCACGCTGACCGCGCGCATGCCGTTGTCGGTCGGGGTGCTGGAGCCGGTGTGATAGGCAATGTCGCGGCCCATCCAGATCATCAGGTGCTGATCGTCGCCTTGGTCGAAGAACAGCAGATCGCCGGGGCGCGCCTGGTTGAGGTCGCGGCCACCGAAGATGCTGTTGTGTTGAATCAGTTTGATCGCGTTAACGTAGGGCCCGACCTCGCCATTGCCCTGTTGCCACTGCTGCGCCAGGCGCCGCTGGGCATCACTCAGCGCCAGCTCCGGCGGTAGATAACGGTTGGACAAGCCATTGCTGCGCAGCCACTTGGCGTCGTGCACTTTCAGCGCTTCGTTGGCGGCGAAGCGCACCAGGCCCGCGCAGTCCTGCTGGTGCCAACGCGGGCTAGGCCCCTGACGCAGTTGCTCCTGGGCGATTCGCACAAACCAGGCACGAAACACCTGGGACTGCTCAGGGTCGAGCGTCACCGGCGGCTCTGCTCGCAGGCCCAGGCTGGCGCACAGTAACCACAGCGCACCGCAGATTCGCCAAGCACTCACAGTGCACGCCACTCCAGGGGCAGCCATTGCCAGGCTTCATTGGCCTCGCTGCCGGCGGGCAAGGCCAGGGCATATTTACCGTGTCCGGCCAGGGCTTTCAGTTTGGGCAGCAGCAATGTCTGCGCGGCGTTACGAAATACGGGTTCCATGTCCGCCGGCAGGCTGTCGAATGTCTCCTGCTCGAACAACGCCGAGAGGCTGTCCGGCGCCAGGTATGCCGGCACCAGAACGTTCTGAGGCAACACGTCGGCGAGTGGCGGGAAGCGTTTGTCGAGGGTGCTGAGCGCCTTGTCGACCAGCCGATCGTCCAGGGAAAAAAGCAACGTCGATCCATACCGGGCCATGCTCACCCGGAAGAAGCCGCGCGCCGCCATAGCTTCGGGCTGCTGGGCATCGCTGGCAGGATAAGGGCCAAAGTTGGAACTCACCTCGCGGCGCCAGGTTCGCTGTTCGCCCTGGCTGTGTTCGGTCACGGGGAAGCTGCCCTCCGCCGCATTGGCCTCCCAGGCGCCGATCAGCGTGCCGAACAGCGTGCCCATCTGCTGATCCAACTCGGCGCTGGGCGGCGCACTCAGCAGACCGACCAGCAACGGCGAATGCAACCGCGATTCGGCGTACCAGCAGAGCCCAGCCGCGCCGCTGAGCTGAGCAGTGAGTGCCTTGGCCACCGCGTCCTCAGTGCCCACCTTGCTCAGCAGGCGTTCGGATACCCCGGTCGCCACCGGCAACGCGACACAAGCGCTAGCGCCCATCGGCATGGCCCGCCATACGGCGGCGAAATCCAGCGCCGACTGATCGTCGGCTTCGTTAAGCGCCAGGTAGCTGCGCCAGCCGTCGGCGTCCATCTCGAAACGCACGCCGGCGAATGCCGGAATGAAGCGCTGGTAGCCCAGGGCAAGGAAGCTCGACGCCAGCGTAATACGCTGCTTCAGCTGCTCACGCGCAGGCAAGCCGAATCGCTCAGGGAAGGGTTGCCCACCCTCCAACAGCGCCGCAACTGTGTGCGCCGACACCCTGGCCAGCGCCGGCGAGGCCGGTTCCGGCATCGGAGCCTCGGCGTCGACTGGCGGGGCCTCTTCTGCCTCTACGGCGCTGGCGACATACTCGGGTTCGGGCGCTAGGAGCATGTCAGCGCTGGATAGCAGGAGCAACTGATCGCCATAAGAGACGAACAACAGCGAGCGATGACTGTTGTAGCGCAGGTGATAGAACGGCACGACCTCATCATTGACCAGCAACTCACCGGCCTGGCTAAGCTGCTGGTCGTCCAGCGCCACCTTGGCCAGAGGCTCCAGCACCTTGGCCAGGCCACCGCGCTGAATACGCACCAGAAAATGCTTGAGCTTGCCGCCGGCATCGCGCCACAAGGCGACATCGGCGGGCTGGTCGAGCAGCTCATCGAGCAGACTATCGCGCAGCTGCAGGTCATGTTCGAAGATGATCCTGCGCAGGCTGCCGGCCAAGCCGAGTCGATCGGCGTTGGCCTCGTAATAGAACACCAGGTCTTCGGTCAGGGTGTCGCGCAGCAGCGGCACGGCCAGCAGATCCTTGGGCAGACGGCTCAGGGAGCTGCTTTCGATCAGCACGTCCGGGCGCGCCATATCCAGCCCGAGGACGTTTTTTTCGGCCAGCTCCGGGCCGCTTCGTGTGGCCTGGAACCAGCCAAACAGTCCGACCGCGACTATCGGCAACGCCAGGGCAAGGCCGATAAGCAGCGGGCGCAGGCGCCGAACAGGCGCGCTGGCGCTGACGGGTGTGGTGTTGTCACTCATGTATGGAAACCCCAGTTCTTCCCTGCTGCGGGAGCACTCAATAGTTGAAAGATTTGATCAGTAGCAGATCGCCGATCGTGCGCAGCGGCACGACGAAGGTCTCGCGCTTTTCATTGACGGTGTTTTCGTTGAAGACCAGGTTGATCTGCGCGGTGATCACCTCGTTCTGATTGCTGCCGGCCTGGAAGTTGTAACCCTGGCTGTTCAGGTTGCCCCAGTAGTTCACGTAGATCAGGTAGGTGCCATGCAGTGGCGCGCTCATAGTGAACATTTCTGGGCCGGGACCATCGACGCTGTCGACGTCCAACCCACCCCCATTGCTCATTACCGGGCGTGCCCAGAACGCATGCTGGCCATCCGGGGTCACCACATGCAGGTCGAGTTCGGCCTTGGGATCGTCCCAACCCAGGGCAATCCGCACCCGTGCCGGGGTTTTGCTCAGGTTGGCTTCATAGAACTGCACGCGTTTGAGCCGCTGGCCTTCGGCACTGACCAGCTCGACGCTGTTCGAGCCGGCGCCAAAGTTGTAGGGACGGGCAAAGCGGCCTTCGGCATCGGTGTACAGAGGTAGGGGGTTGCCGTTGACCACCAGGCGGTGCGGCGTACGCTCCGCGGCGATGTCTTTCAGCTTGCCTTCGATCATGCTGCGGCTGCGCTGGCCGCCGCGATCAATCGGCGGCGTTGGATACGCCACGCGTGGCGTTTCCATGCCATTGAGCAAGCCTGAGTAGCGCCAGCCGGCAGTCGGTTCATCCAGGCTCACTACCGGTTCGGCCTGCAGACCAGTCGCCAGCAACAGGCCGAGACACAAGTAAACACCGCGCATGTTTAATCCTTTAAAACGGGTGCGAAGGGGCGCAAATTAAAGACTTGCAAGCGAACTAGCAATCACCGCCGGATGCCGGTGACGAGCTTTTCCGGTATCCATCACACTTTACCTGCTGGCGGTAGCTTCAGCGAACGCAGACTGGCGGCACGACTCAGATCCAGCCGCCCCACTGCAACAGCAATAGCCCTAGGTTGGTGGTGATTACCGCCAACAGAGTGGTGATCACGATGATCGCCGCCGCCAGTTCATGATTGGCGCCCACCGCGCGGGCCATGACGAAACTGGCCGCCGCCGTGGGGCTGGCGAAGTACAGAAAGAGAATCGCCAGATCAGCATCGCGAAAGCCCCACAGCCAGGCGCCCAGGGTGGCCACCAGCGGCAGCCAGAGCACCTTCATCAGGCTTGAACTGATCGCCATGCCGCTGCTCTCGCGCAGCGATTCCAGGGTCAAGGTGCCACCGATGCAGATCAGCGCCAGCGGCAGGCTCATCTGCGCAAAGTATTCCCCGGAGGTCAGCAACCAGGCCGGCAGCGCAATCTGCCAGGCGGCAAAAGGGATAGCCGCCAGCACACCAATGATCAGCGGATTACTGAGGATGTTCTTGGTCAGGCTCCAGACATCGGTCTTGGCCTCTGGGCTGTAGATCGCCAAAACAATCGCTGACAAGGTGTTGTAGCTGAGAATCACCACCCCACCGAGCACCGCGCCGACTGACAGGCCGTAATCACCGTACATGCTGGTGGCCAGCGCCAGGCCGATAATGCCGTTGTTGCCGCGAAACGCGCCCTGGGTATAGATGCCGCGGTCCGCCTCAGGGCAGCGCAGGATCGCCCAGCCCCAGGCCAGCAGGAAGCAGCCCAGCGTCGCCAACACGAAATACAGCAGCAAGGCCGGCTGCAAGGCGGTACGCAAATCCGCCTGGACAATACCGAGAAACAACAGGGTGGGCAGCGTGCCACGAAACACCAGCGCCGATGCGGTGTTGATAAAGGCCGCATCAATCAGCCCCAGACGCTTGAGCGCCACGCCGAGAAACAGCATGGAGAACACCGGAGCGGTAACGCTGATGGTTTGCTGAACGACGGCGAGCATGACAGCCCCTGACCAGTTAGATAGGGGGCTAATGATAGCAAGGCTGCCTGGCGGAAAGCTTTCAGCAGCCTTTCATGCGGGAAAAAACGCCGGGAGCGTTTTTTAACGTCGCACAGCGACGGCCCGCAGGGTGGCCGCCAGGAAGGCAGGCCATAAAAAGAACCCTTAGCGGCGTACCGGGCGCTTCTGCAATTTGCGCTGCAAGGTGCGCCGGTGCATGCCCAGGGCGCGGGCCGTGGCGGAGATATTGCCTTCGTGCTCGCTGAGCACGCGCTGGATGTGCTCCCACTGCAGGCGGTCCACCGACATCGGGTTTTCTGGCACCAGGGTATCCAGATCAGCATGCTGGGTCAGCAGCGCCGCCAGCACATCATCGGCATCGGCCGGCTTGCACAGGTAGTTGCAGGCGCCGCGCTTGATCGCCTCCACCGCAGTGGCAATGCTCGAATAACCGGTGAGGATCACCACCCGCATCTCGGCGTCCAGCTCCAGCAACTTGGGCAGCAGCACCAGGCCGGAATCGCCCTCCATCTTCAGGTCGACCACGGCGTAATCCGGCAGATCCTGCTCAGCCAGGGCCAAGCCTTCTTCGGCCGAACCGGCGGTGGAAACCCGCAGGCCCCGGCGACTCATGGCGCGGGCCATGACGCGGGTGAAGGTCGGATCGTCATCGACCAGCAGCAGGTGCGGTTGTTCTTCGCCTTCGAACAGCACTTCATCGCTCATTCGGGTATTTCCTTAAGCTCGGCCATAGGCGCGCGGCAACTTCAGCTCGGTGAGCGTGCCGCCTTCTTCGTGGTTATACAGTTTAACCGTGCCGCCGGCACGGGTGACGCTGGCCTGGCTGAGAAACAGCCCGAGGCCGAAGCCCTTGCCCTTGGTGGTGAAAAACGGCCGCCCCAGCTGCTCGGCAATCGCCAGCGGCACACCCGCGCCGAAGTCGCGGATGCTCAGGCGTAGCCACTGGTGGTCCCAGTCCAGGCGGATATCCAGTTTGTCCGGGCAGGCATCGGCGGCGTTATTCAGCAGGTTGAGCAGCGCCTGGGTCAGGTCGGCCGGCGGCATCATCCGTGGCGGCGCGCCGCGACCCAGGCATTGATAGCGGTAACTGGCTTCGGGGCGCATCAGGTGCCAGCGGTTGAGGGTGGTTTCCAGCCATTCCACCGAGGACAGCTCGATCACCGCCTGACGGCGATCCGCTTCGGCGGCGCGCACCAGATGCTGCAGAGTTTCCTTGCACAGCTTGACCTGCTCCTGCAGCACCGCCAGATCCTCTTGCAGCGTCGGCTCCTGATGCTCGCGGCGCAGCTCCTTGATCAGCACACTCATGGTCGCCAGCGGCGTGCCCAACTCATGTGCCGCACCAGCCGCCTGGGTCGCCACGGCGAGCAGCTGCTGGTCACGCAAGCCCTCTTCGCGACGTTCGGCGCGCAGCTCTTCCTGATGGCGCAGCTCTTCGGCCATCTTCGCCACGAAGAAGGTGATCAATCCGGCGGCCAGGGCAAAACTCAGCCACATGCCGTAGATCAGCAGGCTTTCCCGTGGCCCCGCCGGCAACTCCAACGGATGCGACCAGACCAGCAGAAAGGTGTAACCGCCCAGCGCTAGGCCGGACAGGGTGATGGTGTAGAGCCAGGGCAAGGTCGCCGCAGCGATGGTCAGCGGCACCAGGTAATAGGAGACAAAGGGGTTGGTCGAACCGCCCGAGTAATACAGCAGCAGGCTATGGATGATCAGGTCGCAGGCCAGCTGCACCGCGTATTCCTGCTCAGTCACCGGCCAGGGTCCGCGCAGGCGCAGCGCAGTGAGCAGGCACAGCACCAGGGAAATGCCGAGGGTGATGCTCAGTTCCAGCCAGGGCAGCGGCAGTGCGCCAGACTTGTAGGCCAGGCCCACAGAGCCAGCCTGTGCGGCCAGCACCAGAATGCGGATCAGGGTCAGGCGCCAGAGGTTTTGCCGGCTCGCCGACAGTAGCTGCACAGGTGCGAGCATAGAATCTCCAAGTTGCTCATTCAGCGAGCCGCAGGAGTATAACCAAGCCTCTGTGCGGCCAACTGCGGCAACGCGCCGCAGCCAATGTCACACTCATCAATGATCCGAGAATAAATTCTGGAACCGGATTTAACCCGTCCAGTCTGATTGCTACGTCTACCCTCTGGAAAGCCGCGCATAACCCATGCGCCCAACATATAAAGGAATCGTCATGCTGCCATTGTCCCGCCTCGCCACCGCCCTGCTGCTGAGCACCACCACCCTGTTGAGCGCCACGGCCATGGCCGAAGAAGCCCGCTACAACCAGGTCGCGCTGCGCGCCGAGGTCAATCAGGAAATCGCTCACGACCTGATGCACGTCACCCTCTACAGCGAAGCCCAGGACAGCGACCCAGCCGCCCTCGCCGCGCAGATCAGCAAGACCCTCAACGCCAGCATCGCCGAGGCGCGCAAGGTCAAAGGCGTCAGCGTCGCCTCCGGCAGCCGTAACAGCTACCCGGTTTACGATGACAAGGGCCAGAAAATCACCGCCTGGCGCGAGCGCGCCGAGCTGCGCCTGGAAAGCGCCGATTTCAGCGCGCTGTCCAAGCTCACCGGGGAAATGCTGCAAACCCTGAAGATGGGCGGAATGAACTTCAGCATCGCCTCAGAAACCCGCAAGACCCACGAAGACGCCCTGCTCAAGGACGCCGTGGCAGCCTTCAAGGCTCGTGCGCAACTGGCCACCGAAGCCCTCGGCGGCAGCGGTTACAAGCTGGTTAGCCTGAGTCTGAATACCGGCGGCTTCCAGCCACCGATGCCGATGCGCATGGAGGCCATGAAAGGCGCGGCGATGATGGATGCGGCCGTGACTCCGGAGATCGAAGCCGGCACCAGCCAGGTCAATATCAACGCCGATGGCGTGATTGAAGTGCAGATGCCCTGAGGACCAGCGCAAAGTCTGCTGCGCGTCGGCCCTGCTGCGTTAAAAACAGGCTCGGAATGCTCATGTACAGCTCGTACACTCCGCTTCCTCGCCTGTTTTTGCCTTGCATGACTCTAGCTCGCAAGACTTTGAGCAGGCCCTAAAGAGTTGCAGCGCCGTTATCCGACGATAGCGGCGCTTTGCCATGTTTTTCCCGCGCTTTTATAGAAATGCGACACCAACATACTGTTGCATCGCCATTCCTGTTCTCTCTGCGACATGCCACTTGCCTACGGCATACGCCCTGCATAGCTTCTCCCAAGGTCTCCACAAGAGACCCCTCAGGATCACAACCACAATAACCATGAGGTCACTATGCGTAAGAACGCCGTCATCCAGGCTTTACTCGCCGCTGGGCTGATCGCCAGCACGCCACTTGCCAGCGCCGCCGGCAACCTGGTGTTCTGCTCCGAAGGTAGCCCCGCCGGGTTCGACCCTGGCCTGTACACCACCGGAACCGATTTCGATGCCGCAGCGGAAACCGTGTTCAACCGTCTGAGCCAGTTCGAACGTGGCGGCACCAAAGTGATCCCCGGCCTCGCCGAGAAGTGGGACATCAGTGAAGACGGCCTGAGCTACACCTTTCACCTGCGCCCAAAGGTGAAATTCCACACCACCGAATACTTCAAGCCAAGCCGCGATTTCAACGCTGATGACGTGCTGTTTACCTTCCAGCGCATGCTCGACAAGGACCACCCCTTCCGTAAAGCCTATCCCTCGGAGTTCCCCTACTTCACCGACATGGGCATGGACGCGAATATCGCCAAGATCGAAAAACTCGACGACATGACAGTCCGGTTCAGCCTCAACGAAGTCGACGCCGCCTTTATCCAGAACCTGGCGATGAGCTTCGCTTCGATCCAGTCCGCCGAATACGCCGATAGCCTGCTCAAGGCCGGCAAGGCCGCCGATATCAACCAGAAGCCCATCGGCACCGGCCCATTTGTGTTCAGCCGCTACCAGAAGGACGCGGTGATCCGCTTCAAGGGCAACAAGGAATATTGGCAACCCGATGAGGTGAAGATCGACAACCTGATCTTCGCCATCAACACCGACGCCTCGGTGCGCATGCAGAAGCTCAAGGCTGGCGAATGCCAGGTCACCCTGTTCCCGCGCCCGGCGGATCTGGACGCGCTGAAAAAAGACCCGAATCTGGACATGCCTGAGCAGGCCGGCTTCAACGTCGGCTATATCGCCTACAACGTCACCCACCCGCCGTTCGACAAACTCGAAGTGCGCCAGGCGCTGGACATGGCGGTGAACAAGCAAGGCATCATCGACGCGGTGTACCAGAGCGCCGGCCAGCTGGCGACCAACGGCATGCCGCCGACCCAGTGGTCCTATGACGACAGCATCAAGGACCCCGCCTACAACCCGGAAAAGGCCAAGGAGCTGCTCAAGGCCGCCGGTATCAAGGAAGGTACCGAGATCACCCTGTGGGCCATGCCCGTGCAGCGCCCCTACAACCCCAATGCCAAGCTGATGGCCGAAATGCTGCAAAGCGACTGGGCCAAGGTCGGCATCAAGGCCAAGATCGTCAGCTACGAGTGGGGCGAATACCTCAAGCGCGCCAAGGCCGGCGAACACGACGCCATGCTGATCGGCTGGAGCGGCGACAACGGTGACCCGGACAACTGGCTGGGCACCCTGTACGGCTGCGACGCAGTGGACGGCAACAACTTCTCCAAGTGGTGCCATGCCGACTACGACAAACTGGTGAAAGCCGCCAAGCGCGTGACCGACACCGCCGAACGCACCGAGCTGTACAAACAGGCGCAGGTCATCCTCAAGCGTGAAGTGCCGATCACCCCGATCGCCCACTCCACGGTCTACCAACCAATGAGCAAGAAGGTCGAAGACTTCCGCATCAGCCCGTTCGCGCTGAACTCCTTCTACGGCGTCGGCGTCAAGTAACCACCCCGGCAATAAAAAACGGCGGCCAATGGCCGCCGTTTTATTTACTGCAACAGCCCTTATCCCAACCCGAATGGGTCATCCAGCGAATGGCTCGGCACGGTGAACCAGCGCGGCCCATCGGCGCTCATGTAGAAGTGATCCTCCAGGCGTACGCCGAACTCACCCGGCACGCAGATCATCGGCTCATTGCTGAAGCACATGCCTTCGGCCAGCGGTGTCAGATCGCCACGCACCAGATAGGGCCCTTCATGGATATCCAGACCTATGCCGTGCCCGGTGCGATGCGGCAGACCCGGCAATTTGTAATCCGGGCCCAGGCCCGCCGCTTCCAGAGTGCGCCGCGCCGCAGCATCCACCGCCTGGCAGGGCTGGCCGAGCTGCGCGGCCTCGAATGCAGCCAATTGCGCGGCCTTCTCGATATTCCAGAAGTCGCGCTGACGCTGACTAGGCTCGCCGAAGACATAGCTGCGGGTGATGTCCGACAGGTAGCCATGCACCTGGCAGCCAGTGTCGATCAGCACCATATCGCCCTGCTTGAGGGTCTGTGCATGTTTCACCCCATGGGGAAAGGCGCTGGCAGGGCCAAACAGCACGATGCAGAACGTCGAGCCCGCTGCGCCAACGGCGCGATGCGCCTGCTGGATAAACTCGGCGACCGCTGTGGTGCTGATGCCTTCGTGCAGCACACTGGCGACGGCCTTGTGCACCTCAAGGGTCATGTCCTTGGCGCGCTGCATCAGGGCCAGCTCGGCCGCTGATTTGCGCTGCCGGCAGTAGCCGCTGACCACTGCCGCATCGACAAACTCGTAGCCCCTGGCCAAGCGGCGAATGCCATCAACCATAAAGAACGCCAGCGTCGGACAGAGGCCGATTTTCACGGGCTGCTCTTGATCCGCCGCGATACCCATCCGCTGCAGCGTATCGAGCAGCAACTGATAGGGGCTTTCATGCTCCTGCCAGGTATTGATAGCGCCAGCGAGCACCTGGAAATCGCGAATGGTGCCGACTTCGAACGCCGGAGCGAGATATTCCAGCGGCCCCTCGGCCGGGAGAATCGCGCCCACCATGCGCTCACTGGGATGCCAGCGCACGCCGGTGAAATACTGCAGATTGCTGCCGGCGTTGATAAACATCGCGGCAATACCTTCGGCCTGCATCCGCGCCTGGGCGCGACTCACCCGCGCCTGGTATTCACCAAGCGCGATTGGTTGCACGCCATCCATCATGTTGTGCAGCCCGGCAAGCGCCTGTTGCGGCGTACAACCTCCGACACCGAGAGTCATCTCGCGCTCCTTTGTATGATCTGTAAGTTGGCTCGGTGAAATTTAAGTCCGACTTAAATAGAGCGCAACGGTTATTTTAGTGCTACTAAAATTCACAGGTATTGTCCGACGACTTTTAAGCGCGGCGCCGAACGGTATACTGGCGCTCTTTCAGCACGAGCCAGGGTTATGACCGCAGATCGCATCGGAGAACGTTTGCGCCGCTACCGGCGGGCCGCGAAGAAGACCCTGAATGAAGTCGCAAGCGAATCGGGGCTCACCGCCAGCTTCCTCTCCCAGGCCGAGCGCAACCTGACCGGCATCTCGATTTCCTCATTGGCCAGCATCGCCAAGTCGCTCGACATCCCGCTCAACGTGCTATTCGATCAACCGCCGCAACCTGAACCCGACTCGCACCAGGGCGAACGGGTGCGCTACACCATCGAAGGCCAGCCCCTGGCCTATGAGCGGCTTTCCAGCAGCTTCCCGGGCAACCAGCTGAACGCAGTAAAAATGAGCATGCCGGTCGGCTACCAATCCGAGCTGATCGCCCATGAAGGCGCCGAGTTCGCCTACGTGTTATCCGGCAAGATTCTCTACACCATCGACGGCCGCCAGTACCCATTAAGCGCGGGCGACTCGGTGCACTTCGATGCCGGCAAGGCCCATCGCCTGGCCAATGTCGGCCACGACGTAGCGGAAATGCTGGCCATCACCACCCTCAGCCTGTTCGACGACCACAGCACGCCCTGACCCCGATAACGGGTGCGCGCTAGCACAGTGTGATGACAACAAATGTTAGTAGCGCTTAATTTTTGTTGACCTCAATTTCAGCATGACTTAATTTCGAGCGCGACAGGTTGCTGAGCGTTTTCGCTCCACCGCAGCTCTGGGCCGGCCTCTTCACCCGATAGGCCGGAACGCAGCGGTGCTGATCACAGCCCACGAGGCTGACCCTCAATGACGCCCAAAAAAAGAATAAATGAGGTATTCATGCGCACTCACACGTCCATCCAGGCCATGCTCGTTGCCGGACTGTTTCTCGGCTCGACTTACGCATCCGCCAGCAACCTCGTGTACTGCTCCGAAGGCAGCCCCGGCGGCTTCGACCCAGGCCAGTACACCACCGGCACCGATTTTGATGCAGCCTCGGAAACCCTGTTCAACCGCCTCGCCCAGTTCGAACGCGGCAGCACCCTGGCCGTACCGGCCCTGGCGACTGAATGGCAGGCCAGTGAAGACGGCCTCAGCTATATCTTCAAACTGCGTCCCGGGGTGAAATTCCACAGCACCGACTACTTCACCCCCAGCCGCACGTTCAACGCTGATGACGTGGTTTTCACCTTCCAGCGCATGCTCGACAAGGATCATCCATTCCGTAAGGCCTATCCGACCGAGTTCCCCTACTTCACCGACATGGGGCTGGACAAGAACATCGCCAAGGTGGAGAAGGTCGACGACCTCAGCGTGCGCTTCACCCTCAATAATGTGGACGCGGCCTTTATCCAGAACCTGGCGATGAACTTCGCCGCCATCCACTCCGCCGAATACGCAGAGCAGTTGCTCAAGGCCGGCAAGGCCGCCGACATCAACCAGAAGCCGATCGGTACCGGCCCGTTTGTGTTCAACCGCTACCAGAAAGATGCGCAGATCCGCTTCAAGGGCAACAAGGACTACTGGCTGCCGGCAGACGTAAAGATCGACAACCTGATCTTCGCCATCAACACCGACGCCTCGGTGCGGGCGCAAAAGCTCAAGGCTGGCGAATGCCAGGTCACCCTCAACCCGCGCCCAGCTGATCTCGTCGCGCTGCAAAAAGACCCGAATCTGCAGGTGCCCAGCCAGCCTGGCTTCAACCTGGGTTATATCGCCTACAACGTGACCCGCGCGCCATTCGACAAAGTCGAAGTGCGTCAGGCGCTGGACATGGCCATCGACAAACCGGCGATCATCAGTGCGGTCTACCAGGGCGCCGGGCAACTGGCGGTCAACGCCATGCCACCGACCCAGTGGTCCTATGACGAAAGCATCAGCGCCATCCCACAAGACATCGAGAAAGCCAAGGCCCTGCTCAAGCAGGCTGGCGTTGCCGAGGGCACCAAGATCACCCTGTGGGCCATGCCCGTACAGCGCCCGTATAACCCTAACGCCAAACTGATGGCCGAAATGCTCCAGGCCGACTGGGCCAAGGTCGGCATCAAGGCAGAGATCGTCAGCTACGAGTGGGGCGAGTACATCAAGCGCGCCCATGCCGGCGAGCACGACGCCATGCTGATCGGCTGGACTGGCGACAACGGTGACCCGGACAACTGGCTGGGCACCCTGTACGGCTGCGACTCGGTCAACGGCAACAACTTCTCCAAATGGTGCGACGCCGGCTACGACAAGATCGTCAAGCAGGCCAAGGCCGTTACCGATCGCGACGCCCGCAGCGAGCTGTATCAGCAGGCGCAGCAGATCATCCAGCAACAGCTGCCGATCTCCCCGATCGCGCACTCAACGGTCTACCAGCCCATGCGCAACAGCGTAGAAGGCTTCGAGATCAGCCCCTTCGGGCGCAACAGCTTCTACGGCGTCAGCAACAAACGCTGAGAACGTGCACCAACGGCGGGCCAGTGCGCCCGCCGAACACCTAATAAAAACGACTGTATTCCTCGTCCGGCCACCACCGGCTGAGTGTTTCGTAGCTGCCAAAACGTTCGCAAGAATGCGCTTTCCGAGCGTTGCCGGGGCTGTTTCGCCCCTGCGACAGGTAGTCCGTATGAGCACTCCTTGCCTAATAAAAAAGCCGTTACAGGAGCCCAACAGATGACATTCGCCCTTCGCACCAGCATTCCTTTAAGCCTCGCACTGCTTGCCCTCAGCGGTTACAGCCAGGCTGCCGAGATCAGCAACCAGGCCGACAACGCCAGCGGCTTTTTCGCAGGCCAGAGCCTAACCCTCAGCACCCGCAACTTTGCCGCCCGCGAGCGCTTCAAGGGGCACTTCGGCCTGAACATCCCCAAGGATGGCGGCCCGCAGTTCACCCAGTCGCGCGACACCTGGGTGCAGGGCACACAGCTCAAGTACAGCTCCGGTTACACCCAGGGCACGGTCGGTTTCGGCATCGATGTGGCGGCGTTCAATGCCATCAACCTGGAACGCGGCAAGGGTCGTATTGCCGGCGGCGGCAACCGCACCCTGGCCGACAGCAACGGTCATGGCCAGGAGCACTGGTCCAAACTCGGCATCGCCAACCTGCGCGCGCGTATTTCCCGCAGCGAACTCAAAGCCGGACGCTTTATGGTCGAGACGCCGGTGTTCAACTCCATCGGCAACCGCGCCCTGCCCTCCAGCTTCAATGGCGTCGGACTGGTCAGCGAAGAGCTGGACAACCTCAGCCTGCAGGCGGGGAGCTTTCGCCGCACCAGCCCGCGCACCGGCGCAGGCGATGAAGCCCTGACCACCGAATACGGCACTCGCCAAGCCGAAGGCGAGCGCTACAACTACCTGGGCGGCAACTACAAGGCGCTGGATAACCTGGAAGTTGCGCTGTATGGCGGGCGTTTTGAAGACATCTGGGACCAGTACTACCTGGGCATTACCCACGACCTCGGTGACCGCGAGCGACTGTCCCTGCGCACGGCCTTCAACGGCTACCACACCCGTGACAGTGGCACGCGTGAAGCCGGTTATATCGACAACAACACCTGGAGCCTGGCCTTCACCCTTGGGCATCAGGCTCACGACCTGACCCTGGCCTGGCAACAGGTCGATGGCGATGAATACTTTGATTACGTGCACGAAACGTCCGCTATCTACCTGGCCAACTCGCTGCTTTCCGACTACAACGGCCCGAACGAGAAATCCGCGCAGATCCGCTATGAAACGGATTGGAGCTATTTCGGCATACCCGGACTGAGCACCATGGCCTGGTACGCCAAAGGTTGGGATATCGACGGCACCCACTACGACGGCGGACGCAATGGCGCCCACGCCAACTACGCCGACGTGCTCAGCCAGGACGGTGAAAAGCACCGCGAGTACGGGCTGATGGCGAGCTACAAGGTGCAGAGCGGAACCATCAAGGACAGCACGTTCAAGGTCACCTATATGTCGCACAAGGCCAGCCAGAACCAGGCCGATGGCAGCGTCAACGAGCTGCGCATCGTCAGCACCCTGCCCTTTGACCTGCTCTAAGCACCGGGAGAATCAGCATGCACCTGAGCCTACGCCACCTCCCTCTGCTACTCGCTTTCGGCTGCACAGCCATCCAGGCCAAACCACTGGTGGTGTGCACCGAAGCAGCGCCAGAAGGCTTCGACATCGTCCAATACACCACCGCGGTAACTGCCGATGCCGCGTCTGAAGCGCTGTTTGATCGCCTGGTGCGCTTCAAACCCGGCACCACCGAAATCGAACCGGCCCTGGCCGAGCGCTGGGACATCAGCCCCGATGGGCTGAGCTACACCTTCCACCTGCGTAAAGGGGTGAAGTTTCACCACACCGCCTGGTTTACCCCCAGCCGCGAAATGAACGCCGATGATGTGCTCTGGAGCATCCAGCGCCAGCATGACCCCAAGCACCCTTGGCATGCTCAGGCCAACCGCGGCTTCCCGTATTTCGAGGCCATGGAATTCGGCAAGCTGATTGCCCGCATCGAAAAACTCGACGAGCACCGCGTGCGCTTCGTGCTCAACCAGCCCCAGGCGCCCTTCCTCGCGGATATGGCCATGGGCTTTACCTCGATCTACTCCGCCGAGTATGCCGAGCAGCTACTCAAGGCCGGCAAGCAGGAGCTACTCAACAGCCAACCGGTCGGCACCGGGCCGTTCGTGCTGCAGCGCTACGCCAAGGATGCTCAGGTGCGCTACAGCAGCCACCCGGATTACTGGGATGGCGAGCCGGCGTCGGAAAAACTGCTGTTTGCCATCACCACCGATCCCAATGTGCGTATCCAGCAGCTGCGTGCCGGGGCCTGCAATATCGCCCTGTATCCGCGCCCCTTTGATATACCGGCGCTCAAGGCCGATAAGCAATTGAAGGTACTGGAGCTGGATTCGCTGCTGACCGCCTATGTTGCCCTCAATGTGCGCCATAAACCGCTGGACGATGTGCGCGTGCGTCAGGCGATCAACCTGGCGTTCGACAAGCAGGCCTACCTCGGTGCGCAGTTTGGCGCCGACGGTGCAAGCCCGGCCGTCGCGCCCTACCCCTCGACGCTGCTTGGCTATGACAATCAGCTTGAGGGCTGGCCCCACGACCCTCAGCGCGCCCGTCAATTACTCGCAGAAGCAGGTCACGCGAGTGGCATCAGCCTGTCGATCTGGACGCGCCCAGGCGGCGGCCCAACCAACCCCAACCCATCACTCGGCGCACAGATGCTGCAAGCCGACCTGGCGGCAGTCGGCATTAAAACCGACATCCGCGTGATGGAATGGGGCGAGCTGATCAAACGCGCGAAAAATGGCGAACACGACCTGGTGTTTATGGGCTGGGCCGGCGATAACGGCGACCCGGATAACTTCCTCACCCCCAACCTCTCTTGCGCCGCCGCGCAGAGCGGCGAGAACCAGGCCGGCTGGTGTGATAGCGAGTTCGACAGGTTGATCACCCAGGCCCGGGAAACCATCGAACCACAGCAGCGCGCTGCGCTGTACCGCCAGGCGCTGGGAATTTTCCATCAGCAGGCACCGTGGATTCCCCAGGCTCACCCCAAGCAATTCAGTGCGGTCAGTGGTGATGTCGAGGGTTTTACCCTCAGCCCCATGGGCTCGAACAATTACGCCAAGGTAAAGCGGCACTGATTCTGCAAGCCGTACTCAAAACAGGGGCCACTGACGCGCACCAGCTGCGCGCCAGTGGCAGATCGACACAATATGCCCGCGGCCCACGTAGCCGTTGGCGCGAATACACTGATGCGGAGTAACAAACACCCATGTTTGCTTTTATCGCACGCCGCTTGGGATTGCTGATCCCCACCTTCTTCGGCGTTACCTTGCTGACCTTTGCGCTGATCCGCATGATCCCCGGCGACCCGGTGGAAGTGATGATGGGCGAACGCCGGGTCGACCCGGAAATGCACGCCCAGGCCATGGAGCGCCTGGGTTTGAACAAGCCGCTGTATGCCCAGTACTTCGACTATATCGGCAAGCTGGCCCAGGGCGACCTGGGTGAGTCGCTGCGTACCCGCACCAGCGTCTGGGACGAATTCACCACGCTGTTTCCCGCCACCCTGGAATTGTCCCTCGCCGCCCTGCTGTTCGCCGGCACCCTGGGGCTGATCGCCGGGGTGATTGCTGCACTGAAACGGGGCTCACTGTTCGACCATGGGGTGATGGGCATCTCGCTGGCCGGTTATTCCATGCCGATTTTCTGGTGGGGCCTGCTGCTGATCATGTTCTTCTCGGTATGGCTGGGCTGGACACCAGTGTCCGGGCGCATCGACCTGCTCTACGACATCCCGCCGGTCACCGGTTTTATGCTGATCGACACCTTGCTCTCGGATGAGGAAGGCGCGTTTGTCGACGCCCTGCGCCATCTGATCCTACCGGCCATCGTGCTCGGCACCATTCCACTCGCGGTCATCGCCCGCATGACCCGTTCGGCAATGCTCGAAGTGCTGCGCGAAGACTATGTGCGCACTGCACGCGCCAAGGGCCTGTCGCCGGCCCGCGTAGTGTTTGTGCACGGCCTGCGCAATGCGCTGATTCCGGTGCTCACGGTGTTCGGCTTGCAGGTCGGCGCACTGCTGGCCGGTGCGGTACTGACCGAAACCATCTTCTCCTGGCCGGGCATCGGCAAATGGCTGATCGAGTCGATTGGCGCGCGTGACTACCCGGTGGTGCAGAACGGCATCTTGCTGATCGCCTGCCTGGTGATCCTGGTCAACTTCGTGGTGGACATCCTTTATGGATTAGCCAACCCACGCATTCGCCATCAGCGCTAAGGAGAGCCCAATGACCATGCACGCCACACTCGACCAATCGCTGTTCTACCCTTCGCCGCTCAAGGAATTCTGGCAGGCCTTCGCTCACAACAAGGGCGCAGTCGCCGGGCTGGCCTTTATGATCCTGCTGGTGATCTGCGCGCTGTTTGCGCCGTGGATCGCCCCGCATGACCCCAGCGAGCAATACCGCGAGTTTCTGCTCACCCCACCGGCCTGGCTGGAAGGTGGTCAGCTGCAATTTTTGCTCGGCACCGATGAAGTGGGCCGCGACCTGCTGTCGCGATTGATCCATGGTGCACGACTGTCGCTGCTGATCGGTCTGGCCTCGGTGCTGATGTCGCTGATCCCCGGCATCCTTCTCGGGCTGGTCGCCGGTTTCTTTCCGCGCCTGCTCGGCCCGTCGATCATGCGTCTGATGGACATCATGCTGGCCCTGCCTTCGCTGCTGCTGGCGGTGGCCATCGTCGCCATCCTCGGCCCAGGGTTGATCAACACCATCTTCGCCATCGCCATCGTCTCGCTACCGTCCTATGTGCGCCTGACCCGCGCCGCCGTGATGGGCGAGCTGAACCGCGACTATGTGACTGCCGCCCGCCTGGCCGGCGCCAGCCTGCCGCGGCTGATGTTTATCACCGTGCTGCCCAACTGCATGGCACCGCTGATCGTGCAGGCCACCCTGAGCTTTTCCTCGGCGATTCTCGATGCTGCCGCCCTGGGCTTTCTCGGACTCGGCGTACAACCGCCAACCCCTGAGTGGGGCACCATGCTGGCCTCGGCGCGCGACTATATCGAGCGTGCCTGGTGGGTGGTCAGCCTGCCGGGCCTGACCATTCTGCTCAGCGTGCTGGCAATCAATCTGATGGGCGACGGGCTGCGCGATGCACTCGACCCGAAACTCAAGAATGCGCAGTGAGGAACCCCGCATGAGCCTGTTGGATATCAAAAACCTCAGCGTGCGCTTCGGCGACGCCAGCGCCATCCCGGTGGTCGACGGCCTCGACCTGTGCGTAGAAAAGGGCGAAGTGCTGGCGATTGTCGGCGAGTCCGGCTCCGGCAAATCAGTGACCATGATGGCGCTGATGGGCCTGATCGACGCCCCCGGCATCGTCACCGCCGACAGCCTGCAGTTCGACGGCACCGACATGCTGCGCCTCAAGGGCCGTCAGCGTCGGCATATCATCGGCAAGGACCTGTCGATGGTCTTTCAGGACCCGATGACCGCGCTCAATCCCAGCTTTACCGTGGGTTTTCAAATCGAGGAAGTGCTGCGCCAGCACCTTGGCCTCAAGGGCCAGGCTGCCCGCCAGCGTGCCTTGCAGCTGCTCGACAAGGTGGAAATCCCCGCCGCCGCCAGCCGCCTGAATGCCTACCCGCACCAGCTGTCCGGTGGCATGAGCCAACGGGTAGCGATTGCCATGGCAATTGCCGCCGAACCAAAACTGCTGATCGCCGACGAACCGACCACGGCGCTGGATGTGACCATTCAGGCGCAGATCATGGACCTGCTGGTCAACCTGCAACGCGAAGAGGACATGGGCCTGGTGCTGATCACCCACGACCTGGCCGTGGTCGCCGAAACCGCGCAACGGGTCTGCGTGATGTATGCCGGGCAAGCGGTAGAGATCGGCAGCGTGCCGCAGCTGTTCAACGCCCCCAGCCACCCCTACACCGAAGCGCTGCTCAAGGCGATCCCAGAGCACAGCCAGGGCCAGCGCCGCCTGACCACCCTGCCCGGTATCGTCCCCGGGCGCTATGACCGGCCGGCCGGCTGCTTGCTGTCACCACGCTGCCCCTACGCCCAGGCTCATTGCCGTGAACAACGGCCGAACCTGGATGCCCATGAACGCGGCGCGGCGCGATGCTTCTACCCGCTCAACCTGACTGCGGAGGTGGCCTGATGAGCGCCGTCCTGACTGCTCGCGACCTCACCCGCCACTACGAAATATCCCGTGGCCTGTTCCAGCCCAACGCTCAGGTGCAAGCGCTGAATGGCGTGTCCTTCGACCTGGCCGCCGGCAAAACCCTGGCAGTGGTCGGCGAGTCCGGCTGCGGCAAATCCACCCTGGCCCGCGCCCTGACGCTGATCGAGGAACCCAGTTCGGGCTCGCTGCAGATCGCCGGGCAGGAAGTAACTGGCGCCAACAAGGCGCAGCGCAAACAGCTGCGCCGTGATGTGCAGATGGTTTTTCAAAACCCCTACGCCTCGCTCAATCCGCGGCAGAAGGTCGGCGACCAGCTCGGCGAGCCGCTGCTGATCAATACCGCGCTATCGCGACTGGAACGGCGCGAGCGGGTGCAGGCGATGATGCAACAGGTCGGCCTGCGCCCCGAGCATTACCAGCGCTATCCGCATATGTTCTCCGGCGGCCAGCGCCAGCGCATCGCCCTGGCGCGGGCGATGATGCTGCAACCCAAGGTGCTGGTGGCGGACGAGCCGACTTCGGCGCTGGACGTGTCGATCCAGGCCCAGGTGCTTAACCTGTTTATGGACCTGCAGGAGCAGTTCAACACCGGCTATGTGTTTATCTCGCACAACCTCTCGGTGGTGCGCCATGTGGCCGATGATGTGCTGGTGATGTACCTCGGCCGCCCGGTGGAAATGGGCCCCAGCGAGCTGATCTACAACCGCCCGCTGCACCCGTATACCCAGGCGTTGCTGTCGGCAACGCCGACTATCCACCCTGACCCGAGCAAACCGAAGATCAAGATCAGCGGCGAGCTGCCCAATCCGCTGTCCCCCCCCAGCGGCTGCGCCTTCCATCAACGCTGCCCGCATGCCAGCGAACGCTGCCAGGTTGAACAGCCGGCGCTGCGTCTACTGGATGCCCGACAAGTGGCTTGCCACCATGCCGAGCAGATCAATAGCTAAATGATGTGGGCCCCGGCCAGCCGGGGCTTACTCCTGCAGCGGCGCCCGGTAGAACAACCGATAAGCCAACAGCCCCACGGCCTCGTTAAGCAACAAGCCGTTCTGCCAGACCGCCTTACTTTCCGGCAACCAGCCGCCTGCAGGGCGGCCATTGGGCGTACCGAGAAAGCCCATCGGCGCGCTGATCACCTGTAAGCCCGCCTGTTCGAAACTCCAGCGTGACCTGGGCATATGCCAGGCCTGGGTCACCAGTACCACGCGGGTAATCCCCGCCTGTTTCAGCAGCTCAGCGCTGTGGGTCGCATTCTCCCAGGTCGTGCGGCTCAAGCCTTCCTGCCAACGCACCGGCACGTCGTAATCACGCGCCAGCACGTCGGCCATCAACGCTGCTTCGCTGGGCGGTACGCCATAGTGCAACCCACCACTGGTCAGCAGCGGCAACCCCGAGGCCTTGGCCAGTCGCGCCGCAAAACGCACGCGCTCCAACGCCAGAAGGCTGGGCTGATCAGCGCCCCAGCCGGGATCAGCCAGTTCACGCCCGCCACCTAGCACGACAATCACATCGGCCTGCCGAGCCAGATCAGTCCAGTGCCGCTCATGCAATGCCGGCTCACGTTCCAGTATCCGCGCCGAATACTCGACCACCACCGGCAGACTAAACAGCCACAAACCGCCCAGGCCCGCCACAAAACACCCCAGCGCCAGCCGTGGAAAACGCCGACGCAGCCACCAGGCAACCAGCAGCAACAGCAGGAACAGGCCTGGCGGAAGGAAGAACTGTTTGAGGATGTAGCGAATCGGCATTGAGCACCTCCGTGGGTGCGCGCAGCCTACCGATGATTGCTCGCCCGAAACAACTGCGAGCCACAGGCCTTGCAGGCCTGCACGCCATTGCCGGACTGCCAGCCTGCCAGAGTGCCGCACAGCGCGCAGCACAGCTGTAAACGGCGTTTAAGCAGCGGCTTGATCTTGCCGGGCAGCGCGGCGGTGGGTTTGTGGCCGGTGCGGCCGACCTTGCGTGAGCTTGGTAGCTGCTCGATCTGCGCCATTTCCTGCGCGGCGGCATGCCAGCCGCGCAGCCAATCCAGATCGCGATCCAGGTAGGCGCGGATCAGCTCCATTTCCGCCGCCGTCAGGCCGCGCAGTTCCAGCTCCAGGGGTGGTTGTGCGGACAACGTACTCACGCTATCCGCCTCATCCAAGGCCATGGCAAGGCGTTGCAGCAGCCGCTCATAAAGCCCGCCCCCCGCTGCACCACGCCGAAACTCCGCCATCCTTCACCTCGCCCCGGAGCAGGCTGCTGCTCCATATAGCAAGCTTAGCGTTAGCGCTTTAACCGGCGATGCCTCGCGACAAACGGCGCGACCTACTAGGGCGGCCGGCTAGGTGCGGCTGACTAAGTGCGGCCGACCAGGCCGCCGTAGCTGGAGCGCGGCACAATCAGGGTTTCCCTGAATAAGCGGGGCTCATGTATGCTACGGCGTTTCCCGCAAGCCCTTATTCCCAGCGCCGGTAGCCATGCAAGAACAGTACTCGCCCCGTGAAATCGAAGCCGCCGCGCAGTCCCATTGGGATGCGCAGAAATCCTTTGTAGTGAGCGAACAGCCGGGCAAGGAGACCTTCTACTGCCTGTCGATGTTCCCCTACCCGAGCGGCAAGCTGCACATGGGCCATGTGCGCAACTACACCATCGGTGACGTGATCGCCCGCTACCAGCGCATGCAGGGCAAGAACGTGCTGCAGCCAATGGGCTGGGACGCTTTCGGCATGCCGGCGGAAAACGCTGCGATGAAGAACAAGGTCGCACCGGCCAAGTGGACCTACGAAAACATCGAATATATGAAGACCCAGCTCAAGTCGCTGGGCCTGGCAGTGGACTGGACCCGCGAAGTCACCACCTGCAAACCCGATTACTACCGTTGGGAACAGTGGCTGTTCACCCGCCTGTTCGAGAAAGGCGTGATCTACCGCAAAAACGGCAGTGTTAACTGGGACCCGGTCGACCAGACCGTACTGGCCAACGAGCAGGTGATCGACGGCCGCGGCTGGCGCTCGGGCGCGGTGATCGAAAAGCGCGAAATCCCCATGTACTACTTCAAGATCACCGCCTACGCGGAAGAGCTGCTGAGTAGCCTGGACGAATTGGATGGCTGGCCGGAACAGGTCAAGACCATGCAGCGCAACTGGATCGGCAAAAGCTTCGGTGCCGATGTGGTGTTCGACTACGACCAAGCCAGCGTCGGTATCGATGGCCAACTCAAGGTCTACACCACCCGCCCCGACACCCTGATGGGCGCGACCTACGTCGCCGTGGCCGCCGAGCACCCGCTGGCCCAGCGCGCCGCCGCGAGCAATCCGGCTATCGCAGCCTTTATCGCCGAATGCAAAGCCGGCTCTGTGGCCGAAGCCGATATGGCCACCATGGAGAAGAAGGGCGTTGCTACCGGGCAATTCGTTATTCATCCGCTCTCCGGCGACAAGCTGCCGGTATTCGTCGCCAACTATGTGCTGTGGGGCTACGGCGAAGGCGCCGTGATGGCCGTGCCTGCGCACGATGAACGCGATTTCGAGTTCGCCAACAAGTACAACCTGCCAATCACCCAGGTGTATGCCGGTGAAGGGAAAGAATACGACGCCGCTCAATGGCAAGACTGGTACGGCGACAAGGCCGGCCTGACGACCATCAACTCCGGCAAGTACGACAACCTCGACTTCACCGCCGCCTTCGACGCCATAGTCGCGGATCTGGAAGCCAACGCCCACGGCGCGCGCAAAACCCAGTTCCGTCTGCGCGACTGGGGCATCAGCCGCCAGCGTTACTGGGGCTGCCCAATCCCGATCATCCACTGCGATACCTGCGGCGACGTGCCAGTACCGGAAGACCAACTGCCGGTGGTGCTGCCAGAAGACGTAGTGCCGGATGGCGCCGGCAGCCCGCTGGCGCGCATGCCCGAGTTTTACCAGTGCACGTGTCCGAAATGCGGCGCACCGGCCAAGCGCGAAACCGACACCATGGACACCTTTGTCGAGTCGTCCTGGTACTACGCGCGCTACGCCTCGCCGCATTACACCGGCGGTATGGTCGACCCTGAAGCGGCCAACCACTGGCTGCCGGTGGATCAGTACATTGGCGGTATCGAACACGCCATCCTGCACCTGCTGTATGCGCGCTTCTTCCACAAGCTGATGCGTGACGAAGGCCTGGTCAGCTCGAATGAGCCGTTCAAGAACCTGCTGACCCAGGGCATGGTGGTGGCAGATACCTACTACCGCACCCTGGAAAACGGCGGCAAGGACTGGTTCAACCCAGCCGATGTCGAGTTGGAGCGTGATGCCAAAGCCAAGGTCATCAGCGCCAAACTGAAAAGCGACGGCCTGCCGGTGGAAATCGGCGGCACCGAGAAGATGTCCAAGTCGAAGAACAACGGCGTCGACCCACAGTCGATGATCGATCAGTTCGGCGCCGATACCTGCCGCCTATTCATGATGTTCGCCTCGCCGCCCGACATGAGCTGCGAATGGTCCGACTCCGGCGTTGAAGGCGCCAACCGCTTCCTGCGCCGCGTCTGGCGCCTGGCGCAAAACCACGTCAACCAGGGCATCGCCGGCGCACTCGACCTGGCCAGCCTGGATGACGAGCAGAAGGCTGTGCGCCGCGCGATTCATCTGGCGATCAAGCAGTCGAGCTTCGATATCGGCCAGCACCACAAATTCAACACCGCCATCGCCCAGGTGATGACGCTGATGAACGTGCTGGAGAAAGCCGCACAAACCACAGCTCAGGACCGCGCCCTGTTGCAGGAAGGCCTGGAAGCGGTGGCGCTGCTGCTGGCGCCAATCACGCCGCATATCAGCCATCAGCTGTGGCAGGAACTGGGTCATGACGAAGCGATCATCGACGCATCCTGGCCGCAGGTGGATGAGTCTGCCCTGGTACAGGACAGCCTGACCCTGGTGATCCAGGTCAACGGCAAGCTGCGCGGGCAGATTGAAGTGCCGGCCAGCGCCAGCCGCGAAGAGGTCGAAGCCAGCGCCCGCAGCAACGAGAATGTGCTGCGCTTTACCGAAGGCCTGAGCATTCGCAAGGTCATCGTGGTGCCAGGCAAACTGGTCAACATTGTTGCCAACTGACTAGTCGCCAACTGATTAAGCTCGGCGCGACCGCACAACGGCGCGCCGCAAGACACGCCAAGGGGATAAAAGATGATCAAACGGAATCTGTTGGTAATTGGCCTGGCTACCCTGCTCAGCGCTTGCGGCTTCCAGCTGCGCGGCACCGGTGATGTGCAGTTCGCCCTCAAGGAACTGGATGTCAGCGCGCGTAACGCCTATGGCGAAACCGTCAACGAAGTGCGCGACGTGCTGCAGAACAACGGCGTCAAGGTCTACCCAGGCGCGCAGTACCGCCTGGTATTGAGCAACGAGCAGGAAAATCGCCGCGCTGCCAGTTTCACCAGCTCGGCCCGCACCGCCGAGTACGAGCTGAACAAAACCCTGGAATACGAGATCCGTGGCAGCAAAGACCTGCTGCTGATGAGCGACAAGCTGGAAGCCCAAAGCTTCTACACCCAGGACGGCAACAACCTGATTGGTGGTGACCAGGAAGCCGCGCAGCTGCGCCAGGAAATGAACCGCGAACTGATCCAGCAACTGGTACAGCGCCTGCAGCAGATCAGCCCAGCGCAACTGGACCAACTGCAGCAAACCGCAGAAGCCAAGGCCCAGGCCGAAGCCGATGCCCTGGAAGCCGCTCGCCAGCAACAGGCAGCGCAACCGCAGCAGTCGCCGATCCAACTGCCGATTCCCGCCCAGTAAGCTCGCCGGGCCGCGCCAGCGGCCCCGCTCTGCGCCCCCATGAAACTTAACTCCGCACAACTCGGCAAACACCTGCAGGGCAACCTGAGCCCGGTGTATGTGGTCAGTGGCGATGAGCCGCTGCTCTGCCAAGAAGCCACCGACGCCATTCGCGCCGCAACCCGCCAGCAGGGTTTCAGCGAGCGCCAGGTGTTCAACGCCGACAACAACTTCGACTGGGGCAACCTGCTGCAAGCCGGTGCCAGCCTGTCGCTGTTTGCCGACAAACGCCTGTTGGAGCTGCGCCTGCCCAACGGCAAGCCCGGTGACAAGGGCGCCGCTGCGCTGCTCGAATACCTCGCCCGTCCCGCCGAAGACACCGTGCTGCTGATCAGTCTGCCGAAACTCGACGGCAGCGCGCAGAAGACTAAATGGGGCAAGGCGCTGATCGACGGCGCGCAGACGCAGTTCGTACAGATCTGGCCGGTCGACGCCAACCAGCTGCCGCAATGGATTCGTCAGCGCCTGGCGCAATCGGGCCTCAGCGCCAGCGCCGAAGCGGTGGACATGATTGCCGTGCGCGTCGAAGGCAACCTGCTGGCTGCCGCCCAGGAAATCGAAAAGCTCAAGCTGCTCGCCGAAGGCACGCAGATCGACGTCGACACCGTGCATGCCTCGGTCGCCGACAGCGCGCGTTTTGATGTATTCGGCCTGATCGATGCGGCCCTCAACGGCGAAGCCGCCCACGCCCTGCGCATGCTCGAAGGCCTGCGCGGTGAAGGCGTCGAGCCGCCGGTGATTCTCTGGGCCCTGGCCCGGGAAATCCGTCTACTGGCCAGCATCGCCCAGCAGTACAGCCAGGGCACGCCGCTGGAAAAAGCCTTCAGCTCCGCGCGCCCGCCGGTTTGGGACAAACGCCGTCCGCTGGTCAGCAAAGCCCTGCAGCGCTTATCCGCCGCCCGCTGGGCCGCGCTGCTGCAGGATGCCCAGCAGATCGACGCGCAGATCAAAGGCCAGGCCGCCGGCGATCCCTGGAGCGGCCTGAGCTTGTTGACCCTGAACATTTGCGGCCAACGCCTGGGCCTAACCCGCTAGCAGGCAGTTGAAAAACTACCTGCGTTGCCATCGCGGCGTTAAAAACAGGCTCGGAATGCTCATGTACAACTCGTACACTCCGCTTGATTCGCTGCGCTCACCCTTCGGATCAGCCGTTGGCTGTTACTTCGCTGCGCTGCGTTTCTCGCCTGTTTTTGCCTTGCGCTAGCTGCCTCGCCAACGTTTCTCAACGGCCTGCAAACACCCAGACTCTGGACTTTTTACCAAGTGCGGATCATGCTTCGCCCGCCTGCGACGTGCAGGTCATTTCCCGAGGAACCGTCATGGCGAAGAAAGCCAAACGCGGCCCCAACAAGGCCAAATCCCTGATAGCCCAACCGCTGTTTCGCTCACGCCAGGAAACACCCGGCCAAGGCAAAGGCAGCTACCGCCGCGAAGCCTCCCAGCAAAACTGGGAGGCTTCATACGTTCTGGCCGCCTGAAAAGCCCGCCACAGCCCGCTAGCACCCGCACATCAGCTCAATCATGCTAAGGTTACGGCCTGCAAAATGTGCCGAGATCACCATGCCTTACCTGCTTCTTCGGGGCCTGTCCCATAGCGCCATCGCCTGCCTCCTGCTGCTTCTGACTGCCTGCGCCGAAGCGCCGGCCCAGCCGCTTGCAGCCGCGCCAGTCACGACCAGCGCAGTACCCGCCAGCCCAGCCCCTAGCGTGGCCAGCAGCCCAACCCCGTTACTCAGCTTCGATGAATGGCGCATGCTGCTGCGCAGCGATGCCATCGCCGCCGGGATCGACGCAGCACTATTCGACCGCACATTCGCCGGCATCACCCTGGACCCCAGAGTCGTTACCTCCGACAACAGCCAGCCGGAGTTCACCCGTCCGGTGTGGGACTACATTGATGGCGCCGTGTCCGTCTCGCGTATTGCCCAGGGCCGCCTGCTCAAAGCGCAGCATCGACCAACCCTGAAGGCCATCCGCCGCGCCTACGCCGTCGACCATGAAGTGCTGATCGCGATCTGGGGCATGGAAAGCAATTACGGCAGCAATATCGGCAGCCATAACGTCATCCGTTCCCTCGCCACCCTGGCCTACGACGGCCGCCGCCAGGTGTTCTGGCGCAGCCAGTTGCTGGCCGCACTGCAGATCCTGCAAGCCGGCGACGGCCCAGCGCAGGGTCTGATCGGTTCATGGGCGGGCGCCATGGGGCAAACCCAGTTTATGCCGACCACCTTCAATCAGCATGCTGTGGATTTTGATGGCGATGGCAAGCGTGATCTGTGGAACTCCACCCCTGACGCCCTCGCCTCTGCCGCCCATTACCTGCAAGCCTCGGGCTGGGAAAACGGCCAACCCTGGGGCTTTGAAGTGAATCTGCCGCAGGGCTTCGATTACGCCCTGGCCGACCCGGAAGTACGCCGCAGCCTGGCGCAGTGGCGCATCCTCGGGATCAACCCGGTCAGAGCCATTGATACCAACGAGCAAAGCCAGGCCACGCTGTTTCTGCCTGCGGGCCATCGCGGCCCGGCGTTCCTGCTGCTGAACAACTTCCGCAGCATCCTCAAGTACAACAACTCCACCGCCTACGCCCTGGCCATCGGCCTGCTCAGCGATGCGCTGGATGGCAACCCCGGCGTGCAGGCCGCCTGGCCACGTGGCGACCGCCAACTGGGCCGCAGCGAACGCATCGAACTGCAGGAACTGCTAGCCAGCAAAGGCTACGAGCCAGGCCCGGCGGACGGCATCATCGGTGCCAACACGCGCAAGGCCGTGCGCGCCTTTCAGCAATCTCAGGGGCAGCCTGCCGATGGCTACCCCAGCCATGAGCTGCTGCAGCAACTCAGGTAAGCACCCGCGCAGCGCCTGACGCTGCGCCCTGCTGCTCAACTACACTTGAGCAACGGTATTTGCTGCCGATAACCCGCCAAGGACGTGCTCAACTCACTCAGGGATCAGCCAACCTTTGTTTTACAAGGTGCCTTGCGATGTTCAACAACAAATTGAAAGAGGAGCTGGCCGAACTGCGTGAAGAGCTGGCCAGCCTGCGGCAGATCCGCGACTCGATTTACAGTGAAATGCTGGTAATCGAGATCGACCCGAGTGGCAAGATCCGCAACGCCAACGACGATTTTCTTCGCGAGATGCACTACGAGCGCAGCACCCTGTTGGGTCGCACGCTGGAATCACTGATCCCCACCTCGTTCCACAACGAACCCAATTACCGGAACCTGCAGCAGGCCCTGCGCCAGCGTGAACACCTCAATGGTGCTTTTCGCCTGCTGCGCGGCAACGGCCAGGAAGCCTGGCTCCGCGCCGTCTGGCAGCCCGTGCTAAATGGCCGTGGCGAGCTGCTCTATTTCGCCTGTTTCGCCACCGACCTGACCCGCACCATCGCCACCTCCCGCGAGCACGAAGGCCTGATCGATGCACTGCTGCGCTCCACCGCGGTGATCGAATTCAACCTGGCCGGCGAAGTTCTCACCGCCAACCAGCGTTTTCTTGATGGCATGGGTTATCGCCTGGAACAGATCAAGGGCAAGCATCACCGCCAGTTCTGCGAAGCCGAGGAATACAACTCGCAGACTTACCAGGCCTTCTGGGCCAGGCTTAACCGCGGCGAGTATATCGCCGGGCGCTTCAAGCGCATCGACAGTGCAGGCCGCACGGTCTGGCTGGAAGCCTCCTACAACCCCATCGTCGATAACCACAACAAGCTCTATAAAGTGGTCAAATTCGCCACGGTGATCACCGACCAGGTCAACCAGGAAGCGGCCGTGGCCAATGCCGCCAACATGGCCTACAGCATCTCGCAGCAAACGGACGCCAGCGCCAACAAAGGCGCCAACGTGGTCAGCCAGACCGTCGCAGTCATGCAGCGCATCGCCCAGCAAATGCAGGACGCCAGCGAGGGCATCGAGGCCCTGGACAAGCAGTCGCAACTGATCAGCACCATCATGCAGACCATTCGCGGCATTGCCGAACAGACCAACCTGCTGGCCTTGAACGCGGCTATCGAAGCCGCGCGGGCCGGCGATCAGGGCCGCGGCTTCGCCGTGGTGGCCGACGAAGTGCGGCAACTGGCCGGTCGCACCAGTCAGGCCACCGAGGAAATCGTCGACGTGGTGCAAAGAAACCAGAGCCTGGCCCAGCAGGCAGTGAGCAGCATGGCCAGCAGCCGTCAGCAGGCCGAACAAGGCCTGGACCTGGCCAACGAGGCGGGCACGGTCATTGTGGAAATTCAGGAAGGCGCCAAGCAGGTGGTACAGGCCGTAGAGCAGTTCGCCAGCCAGTTGCAGCAGTAGCCCCTGCGCGCTTGCCTGCGGGCCGCCTGCCTGAACCGCACGGCGCCCGCCGGACTGAACGGTCAGCTTCTGTGATAAGCTGCGCGGCGGCCACAAGCCGCCTCGTCCACGGAGCCTCTAGCGGAGCCCAGATTGCCGATGTCCGATACCTCCCCGCCTAAAACCGTCGCCAGTGGCGAAAAATTCCGTACTACCCAAGGCATCACCGCGATCAAGGACGGCCAGAAGCGCCGCGCCTCCAGTGAGCCTCAGGTGTTCGAGCCCAAACCCAAGTGGCTACGAGTCAAGGCGCCTGGCGGCAGCCGCTTCGAGGCGGTCAAGCGCAATGTCAGTGAACACCGCCTGAGCACCGTGTGCCAGGAGTCCCACTGCCCGAACATGGGCGAATGCTGGTCCAACGGTACTGCGACCATCATGCTGATGGGCTCAGTGTGCACCCGCGCCTGCCGCTTCTGCGCAGTGGACACCGGCAACCCCAACGGTTGGCTGGACCTGGAAGAGCCACAGAACACTGCCAAATCAGTCGAGCTGATGGCGCTGCGCTATATCGTACTGACCTCGGTGGATCGCGACGATCTGGATGACGGCGGCGCCAGCCACTACGCCGCCTGCGTACGGGCGATCAAGGACAACACGCCGCACGTGGTGGTGGAAGCCCTGACCCCGGACTTCGACGGCGACCTGCAGGCCATTGAGCGCGTGGTGGATTCCGGCCTTGAGGTGTTCGCGCAGAACGTCGAGACGGTCAAGCGCCTAACCCACGAAGTGCGCGACCCGCGCGCCGGTTACGAGAAGACCTTGCGCGCGCTGGAACATGCCAAACGCCATCGTCCGTCCGTGCTGACCAAGACCAGCCTGATGCTCGGCCTGGGCGAAACTGACGAAGAGATCATCCAGACCATGGATGACCTGCGCGCCATCAACGTCGACATCCTCACCCTCGGCCAGTACCTGCAACCGACGCGCAACCACCTGACGGTCAAGCGCTGGGTCAGCCCGGAAGAGTTCAATCGTTTCCGCGAAATCGGCCTGCAGAAGGGTTTTATGGAAGTCGCCGCCGGCCCGCTGGTACGTTCCAGCTACCGTGCCGACAAGGTATTCGAGAAGAACAACCTGGGCCTGGCCGCTCCAGTACCCGTACCAGGCCAGCAGCTCGACAGCAGCCTGATCCCAGCCCTCAATCTGAACTGATCGAGCTGGATAACGCCTGACTCTGGGTAATGCCTGGGTCAGGCGTTTTGCTTTCTGCCAGCCACACCCTAGCGATCTATAACGCCAGCCAGGGTCTGCTGCTGCGGGTAGTCAAGGTGCTTGACCAGCTGCTCACGCAGCCGCGCGCCGACCTCAACCATGCTCACCGGCCCCGCCACCTGATCGGCCAACTGGGTCATGGCCATGCCGGCATAACCGCAGGGGTTGATGCGCTGGAACGGCTGCAGGTCCATATCTACATTCAACGCCAGACCATGGAAGCTGCGACCGTTGCGGATGCGCAGGCCGAGCGATGCGATCTTCGCGCCATCCACATACACACCCGGTGCGTCCGGCTTGGCATTGGCACTGACCCCGTAGCTGGCGAGCAGATCAATCAGGCTGCGCTCAATGCGGCTGACCAGCTCACGCACGCCAATGCCGCTACGGCGTACATCCAGCAGCAGGTAAGCCACCAGTTGGCCGGGGCCGTGATAGGTGACCTGACCACCACGGTCGACCTGCACCACCGGAATATCCCCCGGAAACAGCACATGCTCGGCTTTGCCGGCCTGGCCCTGGGTAAATACGGGGGCGTGTTCGAGCAACCAGATTTCGTCCGGCGTATCCACGCCGCGCGTATCGGTAAAGCGCTGCATCGCATGCCAGGTAGGCTGATAATCGACCTGGCCCAGCTCACGAAAGCCGAGCGGCAGGCTCATCAGAGCACCATATGGACGATACCGGTCGCGCGCAGGGCGCTGTTGATATCGCGCAGCTGGTCTTCACCGGTGGCCTCGATGTGCAGCTGCACAGTGGTGTATTTGCCATTACTGCTCTGGCGCTCGGCCAGGGTGCTGAGATCGACCTTGGCATGCTTGCTAAGGATTTCGATCACCATGTCCTTGTAATTGGCACCACTGTCGCCCACCACCTTGATCGGGTAGTTGGCGCAAGGGAATTCGATTTTGTGTGAGTTGACGTCAGGTTGAGTCATGGCAGTAACGGCCTCGTAAGCCGTGGCAACAACAACGCCCCTGCGGGTCGGCAGGGGCGTGCTGGTCACGCTATCAGTTGAACAATCCGAAGAAGAACAGGCTGATGCTATCCCACAGGCGGCGGAAGAAACTACCTTCCTCAACGGCCTCAAGGGCGATCAGATCAGCGCTGTGCACCACTTCCTCACCCAGCTTCACTTCAACCTTGCCGATCACATCGCCCTGGGCAATCGGGGCAGTGAGTTGCGGATTGAGGATCATCCCGGCCTGCAGTTTTTCCAGCTGGCCCTTCGGCAGGGTCAGGCTCAGGTCAGTGGCCAAACCAGCCTTGACCTGGCGCACGGTGCCTTTCCACACCTGGGCCTGAGCCAACTCCTGGCCTTGCTTGTAGAAGGTGCGGGTTTCGAAGAAGCGGAAGCCATAGGTCAGCAGCTTCTGGGTTTCCGCAGCACGGGCCGATTCGCTGACCGTGCCGAATACCGAGGTAATCATCCGCGCGCCATCACGTACGGCCGACGCTACCAGGCAATAGCCCGCTTCCTGAGTGTGGCCGGTTTTCAGACCATCGACGGTCTTGTCGCGCCACAGCAGCAGGTTGCGATTGCCCTGCTTGATGTTGTTCCAAAGGAACTCCTTCTGCGCGTAGATCGCATAGTGTTCCTGATCTTCATTGATGATGGCGCGGGCCAGAATCGCCATATCGTGGGCGCTGGAGTAATGCTCCGGATGCGGCAGACCGGTGGCATTCATAAAGTGGCTGTTGCTCATGCCCAGACGCGCAGCGGTCTCGTTCATCATGTCGGCGAAGGCGTCTTCGCTGCCGGCGATGTACTCGGCCAGGGCGATACTGGCGTCGTTACCGGACTGGATGATCACGCCGTGCAGCAGGTCATCCACGGTGGCTTGGCTGTTCAGCGGCAGGAACATGGTCGAGCCACCGGAAGCCGCACCACCGGTACGCCAGGCGTGCTCGCTGATTGGCACCAGGTCCTGCTCGCCGATCTTGCCCTTGCGAATTTCCAGGGTGGCGATGTAAGCCGTCATCAGCTTGGTCAGGCTGGCTGGCGGCAGACGCTGGTCACCGTTGTTTTCCACCAACACCTTGCCGCTGGCGGCATCCAGCAGCACATAGGATTTGGCAGCCAACTGCGGCGCAGCAGGAATCACTTGCTGATTGGCCCAGGCAGTCGGTGCACTGAGCAGGAAAAGTGATAGGAAAATGCGTTGCGCAAAGCTGGTGATATTCATCCGTCTCTCTAGATTGCTGATGGTCGAACAGGCCCAGTGGGCATAAGTTGCTGATCCCCCCGGCCAACCGTGGCTGGCCGGAGTTGTTTGTTTAGTCCCGCAGATAAACCATAAGTGCCCTGTCAGTCTGCCTTGACCAGAGTGGGTTCACCGAGATTGGCCAGGCGCACGCTGCTCTGCAGCTGCTCAGCCTCGCTTTGGCTGCTCACCGGCCCCAGGCGCACGCGGTGCAATATCTGCTGGTTGCGCACCACTGAGCTGACGAACACCGGGGCAGCCACCGTCTCGCTCAACTTGGCCTTGAGGAGTTCCGCAGCGTCCGGATTGGCGAAGGCGGCCACTTGGAGATACAGGCCAGAGGCTCCGACTGAAGCGTTTTTTTTTGCGTCAATCTGCACGGGGAGCACCGCGGCGGCATGCTGCTGCGGGGGCGGCGAATACTGCTCAACCGGCTGCGCGATAGCCTGTGCAACCGGCTTGGCCTGAGCAACTTGCTGCGGTGCAGCCAATACCATCGGCACTGGACGGCCCTGCTGAGCCCACCATTCATGTGGATCGATACCTTCGACCTTGACCCGCGCGGTGCCGCTTTCGGCATAGCCGAGCTTCTTCGCTGCAGCGAAAGACAGGTCGATGATCCGGTCGGAATAGAACGGCCCGCGGTCGTTGACCCGCAGAATCGCGGTCTTGCCGTTTTCCAAGTTGGTGACGCGCACATAGCTCGGCAACGGCAGGGTTTTGTGTGCAGCGGTCATGCCGTACAGGTCGTAGGTTTCACCGTTGGCGGTGGCCTGGCCGTGGAACTTGGTGCCATACCAGGACGCCGGGCCAACCGCCTGATAGCGACGGGCATCGGGAATCGGGTAGTACTGCTTGCCAAACACCGTGTAAGGGCTGGCCTTGACCGGGCCGTAGTGCGGCATTGGCACGGCATCGGGAATCCGCGAAACGTCGACATCCCACCAGGGCGCGCCATCCTTGTGCGGACGGTTGAAATCACCCGGGCCGGAAATCGCCCCACCCTGCTGCACCGGTGCAACCGGCTGCGGCGCGCGGGTGGACGAGCAGCTGGCCAGCAGCAGCGCCAAGCTGCCATAAGCAGCCAATTTAAAAGGCAAACGCGACATCAATTCTTACCCCGTGCATCAACCAGCAACTCGGCCAGCTGATTGACCGCCATGGCATACATCACACTGCGATTGTAGCGGGTGATCACAAAGAAGTTCGGCAGGCCCAGCCAGTGCTCGGCGCCGTCGGCACCTTCCAGACGGAAGGCAGTTACCGGCAAATCGTCTGCCAGCGGGTCGGCGCTGGTCCAGCCCAGCGCACGCAGCTCAGCGACATTCTTCACCGGGTCCAGGCCCACTGTCAGGCCTTGCTCGGCCTGTGCGCCCTTGACGGTAGCGGCGCTAACCACCGGCTGGCCCGGCTGCCAGTGGTGACGCTTGAAGTAACTGGCAACGCTGCCAATGGCATCGGTCGGGTTGTTCCAGATATTGATATGGCCGTCACCGTCAAAGTCCACGGCGTAGGCACGGAAGCTGCTCGGCATAAACTGCGGCAAACCCATGGCACCGGCATAGGAGCCAGTCATGCTCAGCGGCTCGACCTGCTCTTCGCGGGTCAGCAGGAGGAACTCGCGCAGCTCCTTGCGAAAGAATGGCGCGCGCGGCGGATAATCGAAGGCCAGGGTCGACAGCGCATCCATCACGCGCCAACTACCGGTATTGCCACCGTAGAAGGTTTCCACCCCGATGATCGCCACGATCACCTGGGCCGGTACGCCGTATTCGGCCTCGGCACGGGCCAGGGTGGCTTCGTGCTGCTTCCAGAACTCGACACCCTTGCTGATGCGCTTGTCGGTAATAAAGATCGGCCGGTAATCCTTCCACGGCTTGGCTTTTTCGGCCGGACGCGAGATCGCATCAAGGATCGCCTGCTTGCGCTCAACCTGGGCGAACAGCTCAACCAGCTGCTCACCAGCAAAGCCATAGTCGCGGGTCATTTCAGCGACAAACTCAGCCACCTGCGGCGACTGCTGATAATCCCCGGCGAGCACGGGTTGCGCCACTGCACACACCCCAACCAGCGCCAACCAAGGTGCAGTACGTACCATCCAACCACGCGCGTTTTGCATTGAATTCATAGTCCCAATCAAACCTATGCCATCCACTTACGATGAGTGTGGATCGACATCAAAATTCCAAATCCTGCCAGCAGGGTAATCAGCGAAGTGCCGCCATAGCTGATAAACGGCAGCGGTACCCCCACCACCGGCAGCAGGCCGCTGACCATGCCGATATTGACGAAGACATACACGAAGAAGGTCATGGTCAGCGCGCCGGCGAGAAGCTTACCGAACAGCGTCTGCGCTTGCACGGTAATCACCAGGCCGCGCGCGATCAACAGCATGTACACCAGCAGTAACAAACACACGCCAACCAGGCCAAATTCTTCGGCCAGCACCGCAATAATGAAATCGGTGTGGCTCTCCGGCAGAAAATCCAAGTGCGACTGAGTGCCTTGCAGCCAGCCTTTGCCAAGCACCCCACCCGAACCAATCGCCGCTTTTGACTGGATGATGTTCCAGCCACTGCCCAGCGGGTCACTTTCCGGGTTGAGGAAGGTCAGCACGCGCTGTTTCTGATATTCACGCATAACAAACAGCCACATGCCGATGGCAATCGGCACCACCGCCGCCACCGCACCAATCACCCAACGCCACTGCAACCCGGCGATAAACAGCACAAAGCCGCCGGAGGCAATGATCAGCAGTGAGGTACCGAGGTCCGGCTGCAGCAGAATCAGCACAAAGGGCACGATGATCATCGCCAGGCTGATACAAATATGTTTGAGGCGCGGCGGCAGGCTGCGGCTGGACAGGTACCAGGCGATGGTCGCCGGCATGATGATCTTCATAAACTCCGAAGGCTGGAAGCGAATCACCCCGGGGATATTGATCCAGCGCGTGGCACCCATGGCGTTATGGCCCATGACATCCACCACCACCAGCAAGGCGACCCCGCCGACATAAGCCAACGGCACCCAGCGCGCCATAAAGCGCGGCTCGAACTGGGCGATGATAAACATGCCAACCAGGCCAATACCGAAGGAGGTGGCCTGTTTCATCAGCAGATCGACGTTCTTGCCACTGGCCGAATAGAGGATAAACAGGCTGCCGGTGGCCAGAATCAGCAACAGCAACAGCAGAATGCCGTCGATATGCAGGCGCTGCAGCAGGGTCGCGCGGCGGCGCAGCAGGTCTTCGGAGGACAGGTTGCGGTCAAAATTACTGTTCATGGCGCGGCGACCTCAGCCGCCACAGGCGGAGCATATTCGGCTTTCAACTGACCGTTTTCATCCAGCAGCCAGGCATCGATCACCTGCTTGACCACTGGCGCGGCCACTCCGGAACCGGACTCGCCGTTCTCCACCATCACCGACACGGCAATTTGTGGGTTATCCGCCGGCGCGAAGGCAACGAACAGGGCGTGGTCACGATGGCGCTCGGCGACCTTGCTGCGGTCGTATTTCTCACCCTGCTTGATCGCCACCACCTGGGCGGTGCCGCTCTTGCCGGCAATCCGGTAGACCGAAGCGTCGCCTACCTTGCGCGCGGTGCCACGCGGGCCATGCATTACCTGCTCCATACCATGGCGGCCGTTATCCCAGAACCTCGGATCACGCAGCACGATATCCGGTACAGGATTGGGGTCGACTGGCGTACGGCCCTGAATGGTCTTGGCCAGGTGCGGCCGAATCCACTTGCCGCGCGTGGCCATCAGCGCCGTGGCCTGGGCCAGCTGCAGCGGCGTGGTCTGCATATAGCCCTGACCGATGCCGAGAATCAGCGTCTCGCCCGGATACCAGGCCTGACGGTAACGCGCGCGCTTCCAGTCCCGCGACGGCATCAACCCGGCAGTTTCCTCGAACATGTCCAGCGACACGCGCTGACCCAACCCAAAGCGGGTCATATAGTCATGCATGCGGTCGATGCCCATCTTGTGCGCCAGCGAGTAGAAGTAGGTGTCGTTGGAGCGGGCGATGGCCAGGTCCATATCCACCCAGCCGTCACCGGTGCGGTTCCAGTTGCGGTATTTGTGGCTGTGATTGGGCAGTTGATAGAAGCCGGGGTCGAACACCCGGGTCTGCGGCGTCACCACGCCAGCATCCAGCCCCGCCACTGCAACCATCGGCTTGATCGTCGAACCAGGCGGATAGAGACCGCGCAGGATGCGGTTGTACAGCGGACGGTCGATGGAGTCGCGCAAATCGGCATAGGCCTTGAAGCCGATACCGGTGACAAAGGGGTTGGGGTCGAAGCTCGGCTGGCTGACCATCGCCAACACTTCACCGGTCTGTGGCTGAATCGCCACAATCGCGCCACGGCGGCCGGCCAGAGCCTTTTCCGCAGCCTCCTGCAAGCGGATATCGAGGCTCAACACAATGTCCTTGCCGGGCGTCGGATCGGTGCGTTTGAGCACCCGCAGCACGCGGCCACGGGCGTTGGTTTCGACTTCCTCGTAACCCACTTCACCATGCAACTCGTCTTCATAGAAACGCTCGATACCGGTTTTGCCGATATGGTGCGTGCCGCTGTAGGCCACCGGATCGAGCTCTTTCAGCTCTTTCTCGTTGATCCGCCCGACATAACCCACCGAATGGGCAAAATGCTCGCCCAACGGGTAGTGCCGCACCAGCTGCGCTGCGACCTCCACCCCCGGCAGACGGAACTGATTGATTGCCACACGGGCAATTTGCTCTTCGCTCAACTCGAACAGCACCGGTACCGGCTCGAACGGCCGTCGGCCCTGGCGCACGCGGCGCTCGAACAGCGCACGCTCATCCGGGCCCAACTCCAGCACCTCAACAATTACGTCGAGCACTTGCGGCCAGTCACCGGCGCGCTCGCGGGTCAGGGTCAGGCTGAAGCTGGGCCGGTTATCGGCGATGATCACCCCATTACGGTCGTAGATCAGCCCACGGTTCGGCGGGATCGGCTGCACGTGGATGCGGTTGTTTTCCGCCAGGGTGGTGTGGTGTTCGAACTGCACCACCTGCAGGTAATACATGCGCGCCACGAGCACCGAAGTCAGCAACAACACCACCACAGCACCGACCACCGCGCGTTTGCGGATCAGGCGGCCGTCTTTCTCGTGGTCTTTCAGGCGGATTGGTTGCGGCATCGGTGGCTGCTGGTCAGAGGTGAAAAATCATTTGTGATACGGGTGGCCGGACAACACGGTCCAGGCACGATACATCTGTTCGCCGATCAGAATCCGCACCAGCGGGTGCGGCAAGGTCAGCGGCGATAACGACCAACGCTGTTCACTGCGCGCCTGCACCTCGGGCGCCAGCCCTTCCGGGCCGCCGACCATCAGGTTGACGGTGCGTGCATCCAGGCGCCACTTGTCCAGCTCGACCGCCAGCTGCTCGGTGCTCCAGGGTCGCCCTTCGACTTCCAGGGTAACGATGCGTTCCCCAGGCTGAACCTTGGCCAGCATGGCCTCGCCTTCCTGACGGATCATCCGCGCCACATCGGCGTTCTTGCCGCGGGTGGTCAGCGGAATTTCCACCAGTTCCAGAGACAGCTCGCTGGGCATGCGCTTGGCGTATTCCTGCCAGCCCTCTTCCACCCAACGCGGCATCCGCGAGCCGACGGCGATCAGTTTGATCCGCACCGCTGCGCGCCCTTATTCCTGTTCTGGGCCCGGCTCGGCGCTGAACTGCGCACGGCTCTGCTCGGCACCCTGCCACAGACGCTCAAGGTCATAGAACTGGCGGGCAGTCGGCAGCATCACGTGAACCACGATGTCACCGAGGTCAAGCAGTGCCCACTCGCCGGTGTCCATGCCTTCAGTGCCGATCGGGCGCACGCCCTGCTCCTTGACCTTCTCCAGCACGTTGTCGACCAGCGACTTGACGTGACGGCTGGAGGTGCCGCTGGCGATCAACATGAAATCGGTGATGCTGGTCTTGCCGCGCACATCGATGGTGGTGATGTCCTGCGCCTTGATCTCTTCCAGGGCTGCGATGGCCAGTTTGACCAACTCTTCGCTCTGCATTTTTGCCTTAGTCATAAGTAACTCATTTGCCTCGTGTTCAATTCGCGCCACGGTACAGTCCGTGGGCATGGATATAGGCCAGTACCGCGTCAGGCACCAGAAAACGTGCCGACTTTCCGCTCGCCAGTAGCGAACGGACCTGGGTAGCCGACACCGCCAGGGGTGTCTGCCAGATAAAAGCAATCTGCCCACTCGGCCCACTCAGGGCCGAAGGGTCACTCACACTGCGCGCCGCCAACAGATTACGCAGCGCCTCGGGCGCTTCACTGTCGGCATCCGGGCGCTGCAACACCAGAATATGGCAGTGCTGCAGCAACTCCTCCCAACGCTGCCAACTGGGTAAACCGCAGAAGGCATCCCAGCCCAGCAACAAAAACAGCTGATCGTCCGCCGCCAATTCACTGCGCAACGACTCCAGGGTGTCGATGCTGTAGGACGGCTTGTCGCGTTGCAGCTCGCGATCATCCACCCGCAGCACCCCGGCATCGGCTACCGCCAACCGGACCATGGCCAAGCGATCCTCGGCACTGACCTCTGGCGCGCTACGGTGTGGCGGCCGCGCGCTGGGGATCAGACGCAGTTCATCGAGCTGCAGCGCATCGGCCACTTCCACGGCGCTGCGCAGATGGCCGATATGCACCGGATTAAAGGTGCCGCCTAGCAGACCGATGCGGCGAGCGTCGGTACGTTGGGCGTCGCTGCGCTTGGCCATCAGGTACGCCCCATCAGGTACGAATGTGCCCGTCGCCGAACACCACGTACTTCTCGCTGGTCAGCCCATCCAGACCAACCGGGCCACGGGCGTGCAGCTTATCGGTGGAAATACCGATCTCCGCGCCCAGGCCGTATTCAAAACCATCGGCAAAACGGGTCGAGGCGTTGACCATCACCGACGCGGAATCCACTTCAGTGAGGAAACGCCGCGCATCACTGAAGTTCTCGGTGATGATCGCGTCGGTGTGCTGCGAGCCGTAATGGTTGATGTGCTCGATGGCGGCATCCAGTGAATCGACAATGCGAATCGCCAGAATCGGCGCGTTGTATTCGGCAAACCAGTCGTCTTCGCTGGCTTCCAGCACGTCGCTGCCGAGCAGCGCGCGGGTCGCGGCGTCGCCACGCAGCTCAACACCCTTGTCGCGGTAGATCGCAGCCAGCGGTGGCAGCACCTTGTCGGCCACGGCGGCGTGTACCAGCAGGGTTTCCATGGCGTTGCACGGCGAGTAGCGCTGGGTCTTGGCGTTGTCGGCGACGCGAATCGCCTTGTCGAGGTCGGCGGCAACGTCGATATAGACGTGGCATACGCCATCCAGATGCTTGATCACCGGCACCTTGGCGTCACGGCTGATGCGCTCGATCAGGCCTTTGCCGCCACGCGGCACGATCACGTCAACAAATTCCGGCATGGTGATCAGCGCACCAACGGCGGCGCGATCCGTGGTTTCCACCACTTGCACGGCGCTGGCAGGCAAACCGGCCTCAGACAGGCCGAGCTGAATGCAACGGGCAATCGCCTGATTGGAATGAATCGCCTCGGAGCCACCCCGCAGGATGGTGGCATTGCCGGATTTCAGGCACAGGCTGGCGGCGTCGATGGTCACGTTCGGCCGCGACTCATAGATGATGCCGATCACGCCCAGCGGTACGCGCATCTTGCCAACCTGAATGCCCGACGGCAGGTAGCGCATATCGCGAATCTCGCCGATCGGATCGGGCAAGGTAGCGACCTGACGCAGGCCTTCGATCATGCTGTCGATTACCGCCGGCGTCAGCGCCAGACGGTCAACCATGGCCGGCTCCAGACCATTGGCGCGCGCGGCGGCCAGGTCCAGCTCGTTGGCGGCAGTCAAATCGCTGCGGGCCGCATCCAGCGCGGCCGCAGCGGCCTGCAGGGCACGATTCTTCTGCGCAGTACTGGCACGCGCCAGCACGCGCGAAGCGCTGCGGGCGGCCTGTCCCAGGCGGGTCATATAGTCGAGCACGGACTCAGTCATGGTCTTGGCAGGTCTGGCGGTTGAAAAAAGTCGCTGAGTATAACGGTCGCGCCGCTCCACGCCCAGCGCTGCGCGGCAGACGGTATACAGCGCGTTCGCCGCAGCCTGCGGTAACGCCGCCAGGGGCCGACCAGAAGGCCATCCCGAGAAACAGTGACACTAGCGCCACTCTGCCGCCCGAAGGTTAGGTAAACAAAAACCGTCCGAATGTTTACCTTGCCATTAAAAGCAAGACAGGCGGCCGACCGCCGGGGTGGGATCAGCATGCATTACCGTACCGACTACTGCGCCGCACAACTCAACGAAGCCCCGCAGGTGCTGCATCTCGGCGACCTGCGCCTGCACTACCAGGCCTACGCCTGCCGCAGCCATGACCCGCGTCCGCCCGTGTTACTGCTGGGCGGCGCATTCCAGAGCTTTCGCTCGTTTGCCGCCGAGGTCAGCGAGCTGCTCGGTGAACACCCGGTGATCCTGCTCGACCTGCCCAGCCAGGGCGGCAACCTGCAACTGGTGCCCGACCTGAGCCTGGAGCAGCTGGCCGACCTGATCGCCGCCTTCGCCGAAGAACTCGACCTGCCGCCACTGATGCCCATCGGCCTGTCCTATGGTTCAGCCCTGGCAGCGCTATTCGCCGCCCGTCACCCCGAGCGCTGCGCCCGCGTGCTGTTGGCCGGGATCACCGCCTTCGGCCGCCCCGGTGCGCGCCTGCTGCTACAGGAAGGCCTGGCGCTGCTGGCCGAAGGCAGGTGCGAGGCCTTTGCCCATGGCGCACTGACCGGCCTGCTTAACCCTTTGCGCCTGGAACAGACCGGCGTAGCCCCGGTATTTCGCAAGGCATTGCTGCGGCAGATCCAGCGTCTGTCAGCCGCCGATATCGAGCGTTACCGACAGAACAGCCAGCGCCTGCTGGATTTTCAGGGCTTTCACCTGCACCCCAGCTGCCCGACGCTGGTGCTGGCCGGCGAATATGACCACTTCACCCAACCCTGGGAGCACGCGCACTTTGCCGCCGCCTGCGCCCAAGCCAGTTGCGCGCTGATTCACAACGCCGATCACCTGGCGCAATTCGAACAACGCGACGCCTGCGCCAGCCTGTACAACCCGTTTCTGCGTGGCGAAGCGTTGCCAAGTCGCAGCCCAGGCAGCAGCCTGCTGGCCCAGCAGCAATTGCTGCAATTGGAAAAACGCCACGAGCCACGCGTGCCGCCCAGCCAGCGTCATGCACGCCTGCAGCATGCCGAAGCCGGCGAGTGGACGGTGGAAATCAGCGAGCTGGGTTTCTTCGGTGGTCTGTTGCGGGGCGACCTGCCAAATATGCGCGGCGTGCGCGGCTGGCAACTGCTGTGCAAAGACCTGCCCGCCCAGCCTCTGCTACCGCTGCGTCAGGATTCAAACGGCCTGGCCTTCGTCTTCCCGCACAGCGATCAGCAGGCCAGTCAGGCACTGGCAACGCAGTTCCAACTGCAGCCGCTACCGGCAGCGGCCTGCGCCTAAATTCGCGCCTCGATTACCCGCACCAGCCCGGCATTACGCGACGGAGCCAGGCCAAGCGACTGGGCCGTGCGACTCGGGTCGAACACCGCAACTTGGCTAAAGCCACATTTCTCAAAGCCCTGAACAATCGCCTGATCGTTGCGGTAGTGCAGCGGATAGCTGCCACGGGTCAGCCGACCAATCAGACCGACGCCCCAACGCAGTTGGCGGTAACGCGGGTGCTCGCGCAGATCGGGGTACAGCTCAGTCAGGTAGGTGGCCTGGGGAAACTCACGCAGCTGCTCGGCCAAACGCGTCCAGAACGACTCGATCAGCGCCAGCTCGAAGTAATTCACCAGCCCCTCGGTAATCACCACCACCGGCTTGCTGCGATCCAGCTCGGCAAATAACGCCGCCAGGCTTTTACTGCCCTCCTCGGCGAGAATATCCACCGCGCGCACCTGATGCTGACTGCCCAGCCAGCCTTCGGCATTCAGCAGCAGGCGCTTGCGCGCAGCCATCACCGGCAGGTCCGCCTCGATATAGCGCAACTGCGGATAACGCGCGGTAAAGCGCCGGCCGCGTGGCGACAGGCCGCAGGCAATCTCCACCACCTGACACACCCCGCCCTGCTCAATCGCCGCAGTCAGCTGGGCATCAATCTGCAAATGCCGCTGCAGCAGAAACTGCTCGATATCCAGGCCGAACCCGACCCGCGCGCCCCAGGTGATCGGGCTGAGCAAACCATGCACAAAACGCCCAAACCCGGTGACAAAGGCCGCATCCGCCAGTTGATGGCGATACCAGATATAACCGGTGTAATGGGCGCTGGGGCTGATATGAGCGCTGCTGACGCGGGCACGTTCAGGCATGGTTAAGACTCTTATTGTTATGATCGCCCCAGCCTATGCCCAGCCAAGCCACAACGACAGCGCATGCCCAACGAACCCACCCTTAGTTTGCCCTGGCCCGAAGGCCGCGCACTGCCGGCCAGCTTCTTCGACCGCGACGCGCGCCTGCTGGCCCGCGAGCTGCTCGGCAAGGTGATCCGCCATAAACAGGGCGCGCTCTGGCTGAGCGCGCGAATTATCGAGACCGAGGCCTACTACCTGAGCGAGAAAGGCAGCCACGCCTCCCTCGGTTACACCCACAAACGCCGGGCGCTGTTTATGGATGGCGGGCACATCTATATGTATTACGCCCGCGGCGGCGACTCGCTGAACTTCAGCGCCCAAGGCCCCGGCAATGCGGTGCTGATCAAATCCGCCTACCCCTGGCAGGACACCCACAGCGGCGCAGAGGCCCTGGCGCAGATGCAGACGAATAATCCCGACGCCCAGGGCAGGCCACGCAGCCGCGACACCCTCTGCGCCGGGCAAACCCTGCTGTGTAAAGCACTCGGTTTGAAAGTGCCGGAGTGGGACGCGCAGGCCTTCGATGAACAGCGCCTGTTTGTCGAAGACCTCGGCGAACGCCCAGAGCAGATCGTGCAGTGCGCGCGCCTGGGCATCCCCCATGGCCGCGACGAACAACTGCCTTACCGTTTTGTCGACGCGGCCTTTGCCCGCCACTGCACCCGCAACCCGTTACGGCGCGGCCAGCTGGCCGGCCAGGACTATCACCTGCTAACCCCCATGGATGATCACCAATGAGCCAATGGTTCGACACCCTGACCCTCTGGCTAAGCGCCAACCCTGAATGGCTGGGCCTGGCGATTTTCTTGCTGGCTTGCGGCGAGTGCCTGGCGATTGTTGGCCTTCTCGTACCCGGCACCGTGCTGCTGTTCGCCGTCGCAGCGTTAGCCGGTAACGGCGCGCTGGGCCTGGGCGAAACCCTGCTGCTGGCGTTTTGCGGCGGGTTGCTGGGCGATTGCTTGTCCTATGCGCTGGGGCGCTACTTTCATCAGGACATCGGCCGCCTGCCGGTGCTGCGTAGTCACCCGCAATGGCTGAACAGCGCCCATGGTTACTTCGTGCGTTACGGCGTCGCCAGCCTGCTGGTCGGGCGTTTTATCGGCCCACTGCGGCCCATGTTGCCGATGGTCGCCGGTATGTTCGACATGCCCTTCGTGCGCTTTTTTCTCGTCAGCCTACTGGCCGGTGTCGGCTGGTCCATCGCCTATATGCTGCCCGGCTGGGCTACTGGCGCAGCCATGCGCCTGCCGCTGCCGGACGGTTTCTGGCCACAGGCCGGGGGGATTGCTGCTGGAGTGGCACTGGTGGTGGGCATCAGCGTGCAAGGCAGCCTGCGTGAGCAACGGCACACCTGCCTGCTGACGGCGGCGGCAAGCCTGATCCTGCTGATTGGCCTAATGCTTAGCTGGCCGCACCTGAGCCAGCTCGACCAGGGCCTGCTGACCTTGGTGCAGGAGCATCGCAGCCCGACGCTGGACACCCTGATGGTGCTGACTACCCGCCTCGGCGATATGCACACGCAACTGGCCGCCGCCGTGCTGCTGTGCCTGATTCTGCTGGCGACCCGACAATGGCGCACGCTCTGCCTGGCGCTTGGCACCCTGCTCGGCACTGCGCTGGCCAACACTGCACTCAAGGCGTTTTTCGCCCGCAGCCGCCCCGATGTACTGCTGGAACCGCTGGGCAGTTTCAGCTTTCCCAGTGGGCACAGCTCGGCGGCTTTCGCTTTCTGTCTGCTGCTTGGGGTGCTGGCCGGGCGCGGGCAACCGCCCCGTATGCGCCTGACCTGGCTACTGCTGGCCTGTCTGCCGGCCGCGGCGATTGCCGGTTCGCGGATTTACCTGGGGGTGCATTGGCCCAGCGACATCATCGCCGGCGCCGTGCTGGCTGCCTGTTTCTGCGCGCTAAGCCTGGCCCTGGTGCAATGGCGCACGCCACTGCCGGCTTTGTCGGGGAAAGTCTGGTGGTTGTTGCTGCCGGCGGTTCTCGCCCTGCTCGGCGGCATCACCACCTGGCAGTATTCCGCCGGGGTGCTGCTGTACCGCTACTGACGCTCGCCCTGCAGCAGCTCCAGCAGTTGTTGCAGCAGCTCCAGGCGCAGCTGCACTTCAGGCGTTTCGAGCAATTGCAGCTTCTGCTCGGCATCCAGCGGCAACAGGTAGGCCAGCTGATTGGCCAATGCTTCCTGGCCTGCCGGCGCGCTCGGCATACCCAGCGATGCCACCAACGGGTGAGCGCTTAGCGCACCGAGCAGCGCCGCCAGGTCGGCATGTTCAGCCTCCAGCGGCTGCTCCGGCTGCTCGTCCAGCCACTCGACTTCGGCCAGGGTCAGTTGATCCGGCAAGACCTGGGCGCGCTGCACGCGAAAGCGTCGACCGCCCTCGACGCGAATCCCTAGCAGGCCATTGGGCCGCTGCTGGAAATCACGGATCAACGCCTCGCAACCTATTGCCGAGAATTGCCCCGCCGCCTCACCCACTTCAGCGCCGTCGATAATGCAGACCACACCAAAGCCTTGGCCCTGCTTCATGCAGCGGCTGATCATATCCAGGTAACGCGCTTCGAATATCTGCAAGTCGAGCATGCAGCCGGGGAACAGCACGGTATTCAGGGGAAATAGCGGTAAGGTCACAGACGCCTCCTTATAGCCACAACAGAATAGCCAGCGGCAGCAGCACGGCGGTGAACACGCCCATCAGGCTCATCGCCAGGGCAGAAAACGCGCCGCACTCCTCACCTTCCTGCAGCGCTCGCGCGGTGCCGACCGCATGAGCGGTCAGGCCCAAGGCCATGCCCAGCGCGGCGGGGTGCTGCACACCACAGCGTTTGAGCAACGCCGGGCCGATGATGGCGCCGATAATCCCGGTGATCATCACGAACACCGCGGCCAGAGCGGCAATCCCGCCAATCTGATTGGCCACCAGCATGGCAATCGGCGAGGTCACCGATTTCGGCGCCATGCTCATCAGCATGATCTGCTCGGCACCGAAGGCCCAGGCCAGGGTAATGCCCAACACGGTGGCGACCACACCGGCCACCAGCAGGGTGATCAGCGTCGGCCAGAACAGCTGGCGAATGCGCCGCAGATTGAGAAACAGCGGCACCGCCAGCGCCACCGTGGTCGGCCCGAGGAACAGCGTCAGCGCCGCCGCGCTGTCCTTGTACTCGGCAAAGGTCAGGCCGCAGGCCAGAAGAATGCCGATCACCGCAAGCATCGACACCAGCACCGGCTGCAGAAACACCCAGCGGGTTTTCTCATAGGCAGCAATCGCCAACTGGTAGGCGCCGAGGGTGATACCCACGCCAAACAGCGGATGATGAATCAGCGCCTGCCAGGCGGCGTGCCATTCCAGAGTCATGCGTCCTCCCGGCGTTGCTGACGGTCAATCAGCTTCTGCATCAGCCAGCCGGCAAACACGATGGAGATCAGCAGCGACAGCAACAACGCCCCGGCAATCGCCCAGAAGTCGGCAAAGATATCCTCGGCATACGCCATCACCCCCACCGCTGGCGGCACCAGCAGTAGCGGCAGGTATTTCAGCAGGCTGGTGGAGGCCAGGTGCAGCGGCTCGCCCACCTCGCCGCGCAGCAGCAGAAAGCCGAACAACAGCAGCATGCCGATGATCGGCCCCGGCAGGATCGGGATCAGCAGAACGTTCAGCGCAGTGCCGAGCAACTGGCACAGCACCAGCCAGGAAAGGCCGCGTAGCAGCATGACGGGTAATCTCCGAATCGTATGATCCCAGACGCAGTGCCGCGCATTATAAGCAGAAGCGCCCGGCAAGGGCCGGTTTACAGCGGTTGCGTGGCAATGGCGTAACGTTAACGACGCGTACACGAGGCACTTGACCCTGCGGCAAACCCATGATGATCTTAGGGCAGAAGGATTTACGCCCCCAAAAAAAACAACACTTGCGTCTTCAAGGAGAAACCATGACATCAGTACCCGCCGCCGAATTGCCCAGCTATATCGGTAAAGAACTCGGTCGTTCCGAATGGCTGACCATCGACCAGGAACGTATCAACCAGTTCGCCGAATGCACGGGCGATCACCAGTTCATCCACGTCGACCCGGAAAAAGCCAAGCTCACCCCCTTCGGCTCCACCATCGCCCACGGTTTCCTCTCGCTATCGCTGGTGCCCAAGCTGATGGAAGGCATCATGATCATGCCCAAAGGGCTGAAGATGGCCGTCAACTATGGCCTGGATAGCGTGCGCTTTATCCAGCCGGTGAAGGTCAACTCGAAAGTCCGCCTGGTGGTCAGCCTGACCGACGCCCACGAGAAGAATCCTGGCCAGTGGCTGCTCAAGGCCAAAGTCGTGCTGGAGATTGAAGGCTCGGAAAAACCCGCCTACATCGCCGAGCCGCTGACCCTCTGCTTCGTCTAAGCGCAGCCGCCGGACCAAGGCGCACAGGCATTTGCCGGTGCGCCTTTTCTATTTTTATATGCCTGCCGGTGCGCTCAATCACGGCACTTCGAGCGCTTTAAGGCATACTCGGCAACGACCTTACAGCCTGGATTTTTTGCATGCGCCCTCTCTCCCTCCTGGCCCCCCTGAGCCTCGCTCTACTACTGACTGCCTGCGGCGATGGCGAACCCTTATTGCCAGCGGATGCCGTGCTGCCCGATGGCGGGCGCTACCGGGGCGAGGTGATCGACGGCCTGCTGCAAGGCCCCGGCCGCCTGGATTACAGCGACGGCAGCTACTACCAGGGGCAATTCAAGGACGGCCAGTTCAACGGCCCCGGCGAATGGCGCAGCAAGCACGGCGAGTTCTACAGCGGCGCGTTTCAGAACGGCGATTTCCACGGCCAGGGCAGCCTCACCTACAGCGATGGCAGCCGCTACGAAGGCGGCTTTGCCAACGGCATGCCCAGCGGCGAAGGCCACCTGAAAGGCAGCCAACTGGAATACCGCGGCGAATTCAGCAAGGGCCAGTACAGCGGCCTGGGCAAGCTGCAGTGGAGCAACGGTGCCAGCTTCCAGGGCCAGTTTAAAAAAGGCGAACCCGACGGCCAGGGCGTGCTCACCGACACCGAAGGCAATGAGTACACCGGCACCTTCGATAACAGCCAACTCAATGGCCAGGGCAGTTTCAAGAACCTCGGCGGCGACCTTTACAGCGGCCAGTTCCGCGACAATCAGTTCCACGGCAAGGGCCGCTATCAGAGCGCTGATGGCGAAGTCTGGAGCGGGCGCTTCGTCCATGGCAGCCTCACCGGCAAAGGCGAATTCAAAGGCAGCGACGGCAGCCATTACGCCGGCCAATTCAACGACTGGAGCTACCACGGCGAAGGTCGCCTAAGCCTGGCCGACGGCAGCATTTATCAGGGCAACTTTGCCTACGGTAAATACCAGGGCATCGGCAGCCTGACCCTGGTCGATGGCAGCCAGCAAAGCGGCACCTGGCAGAATGGCCGACTGATCCGTGACGCCCAAGGCAAGGCCATACCCGACGCACTGGCCACCGGCCTGCTGGAACAAGGCCGCCTGCTCGATGCCGCCATCGCCAAATTGCCTGTCTCGACGCCAACCATCGAGCTGTACGCCCTGACCCTGGCCGGCGATGGCAAGCAAAGCGTGTTTATGCGCGAGGCCGATTATGTCGGCAACCTGCTGCAGGAGCGCTTCGCCGCGCACGGCCTGATCACCCTGGTCAACCACCGCGACCACCTGACGGATCGCCCGCTGGCCACTAGCGCCAGCCTGGGCCGCAGCATCCAAGCCCTGGCCGAACGCAGCGGCGAGGAAGACCTGATCTTTATCTACCTGACCAGCCACGGCTCCGCCAAACATGAACTGAACCTCGACCAGCCGCGCATGCAGCTCGACGACCTGCCCGCCAGCGAACTGGCAGCCCTGCTCGAACCGTTGAAGGATCGGCACAAGGTGCTGGTGATTTCGGCCTGCTACTCCGGCGGTTTTATTCCCAAGCTGCAGGATGACAAGACCCTGGTGATCACCGCTGCTCGCGCCGACCGGGTGTCCTTCGGCTGCTCGGAGGAAAACGACTTCACCTACTTCGGCCGCGCCCTGTTTGCCGAGGCCCTGCAACAGACCGACGACCTGCAGCGTGCCTTCAAGCTGGCCCAGGCCAGCGTTGCCGAACGCGAAAAGGCCGACGGTTTCGAACCCTCAGAACCGCAAATCTGGCCCGCCAAAGCGGTGCTCGCACAATGGCGCAAGCTGCGCGAACAACAGGCCGAGCGCGCCCTGAACAATGCACTTGAAGCGCAATCTGCGGTCAACCCATAACAGCCATGCGCGCCACCAACGGCCTGATAAGCTGATTGATATCAGCGGAGAACTTCACACTATGTATTTGACGCCCCAGCACATCCTTCTCGCAGGCGCCACCGGACTGACCGGCGAGCACCTGCTGGACCGTCTGCTGAACGAGCCCACGGTCGCTCGCGTGCTGGCCCCCAGCCGCCGCCCGCTGGCAGCGCATGCGCACCTGGAAAATCCGCAAGGCGAACTGCTGGCCCTGCTGCCGCAACTGAGCGGCAAGGTCGATACCGCCTTCTGCTGCCTGGGCAGCACGATCAAACAAGCCGGCTCGCCAGAGGCCTTCCGCGCGGTCGACCATGACCTGGTGATCGCCTTCGCCGAACGCGCCCGCGCCCTCGGCGCACGCCACCTGCTGGTGATCAGCGCCCTCGGCGCGGACGCCAACTCCACGGTGTTCTACAACAAGGTCAAAGGCGAAATGGAACAGGCCCTGCGCGCGCAGGATTGGCCGCAGCTGACCATCGCCCGCCCTTCCCTGCTGCTGGGTGCACGTCAGGAATTTCGCCTTGGCGAGCGTCTGGCCGCGCCCTTTATGCGCTGGCTGCCGGGCAAATACCGCGGCATCGAAGCCACCGTCCTGGCCCGCGCGCTGTGGCGCCTGGCGCTGGAAGAAGATGCCGGCACCCGGGTGATCGAATCAGACCAACTGCGCCGTCTCGGCCGCTAACTGCCGTTAATCAAGAAGCCATCGACCTATGAGCACCACCCCGCACGACCTGATCAGCGCCCTGAGCAACGCCGACATGCTGGAAATCGACGACCTGCATGCCTGGCAATTCAGCCTCAACGCCGAACAACTGGCCCAGCACCAGGCCGGCAGCCCGCTCACTGGCGACGCACCGCTGCTCAGCATCGAATGCATGGACGGCCGCGCCCTGCGCAAATGGCACTTCAGCCTGGCCCAGGTAATAGCCGCACGTTTTGACGGTGAAGCCGATGCCTGGAACATCAACGGCACTGCCGGCCCTCATTTGATCAAGTGCTTTGCCGCTGTCAGCGGCGACAACAGCGACCTGCCGGACGACGCCAGCAACGACGCAGAATAAACACAACGGGGACAACACCGTGGGCCTGTATGACCGCTATCTGCTGCCGCACCTAATCGACTTCGCCTGCGGCATGGGCGCGGTGATGAAAGCCCGCTCGCAACTGGTGCCCCAAGCCCATGGCAGGGTGCTGGAAATCGGCATTGGCAGCGGCCTTAACCTGGCCTTCTACGATGCCGAAAAAGTCCGCGTGATTATCGGCGTCGACCCCAGCGCCGATATGCAGAAGCTGGCCAAGCAACGCGCCGCCGCGATCAGTATTCCAGTGGAGATGATTGCCCTCGAACTGGGGCAGATCCAGGCCGAGGACGCCAGCTTCGACTGCATCGTCTGCACCTTTACCCTGTGCACCATCCCCGATGCCGTGGCCGCACTGAAAGAAATGCGCCGCGTGCTCAAGCCCGGCGGTCGCCTGCTGTTCTGCGAACACGGCTTGGCACCGGAGCTGCCCGTGCTGCGCTGGCAGAACCGCCTGACGCCGCTGTGGAAACCACTGGCTGGCGGCTGCCACCTCAACCGCGATATCCAGGCGCTGATCAGCGCAGGCGGTTTTCAGATTGGCGAGCTGAGCAATCGCTACCTCAAGGGCCCAAAGCCCATGACCTATATCTACCAAGGCTGGGCCAGCTAAGGCGCAGCCCATAACCTGCTGCGCGTCAGCCATGGCGCGGTAGAAATAGCCAATTGCCATCAGCCGCCTGCACCTACGCCATATTCTGGCTATCGTTAGGCCATGGATTCTCTTATGGAAGTTGGCCCACGCATGAAGCGCCTGTCATTTCGCCCCCTCAGCACCCTGCTGCTATTGACCATGAGCCTCACAGCCGGGTCGTTCAGCAGCGCGCAATCACGCGAGGTCAGCGTGGGGGTTTACGCCAACGAACCGAAAATCCTCCTCGGCCAGGACGGCAAACTCTCCGGCATCCTCGGCGAACTGCTAAATGAAATCGCCAGTCAGGAAGACTGGCAACTGCGCCCCAGGCCGTGCGAATGGCAACAGTGCCTGGAGCTGGCGCAGAGCGGTGAAATCGACCTGCTGCCCGATGTGGCCTACAACGACAGTCGCGCTCAGGTGCTCGACTTCCACAAGATGCCCTCGCTGTTCAGCTGGTCGCAGGTCTACAGCAACGAGGACCTGCAGCTCAAATCGATACTCGACCTCAAAGGCCTGCGCATTGCCGTATTGCAAGGCTCGGTGCAGGAGGAATACCTGCGCGGGCTGCTCGAAAGCTTTGGCCTGAGAGCCCAGCTGATCGGCGTACCCAGCCTGCCGCAGGGCTTTGAACTGGTGGCGGGTGGGCAGGCCGATGCAGTGGTGGCCAACCAGCGTTTTGGCGACTTCCATGCGCCGAGCTATCAGCTGCAAAGCTCCTCAATCATGTTTCAACCAGCGCAGCTGTTCTACGCCACACGCAAGGGGCAGAACGCCGACTTGCTAAGCGCCATCGACAAACACCTGTCGAACTGGCAGGACTCACCTTCCTCGGTCTACTACCAGAGCCTGCAACGCTGGGGCGGTGAACGGCCACGCCTGCTGATCCCCACCAGCGTCTGGTGGGGCCTGAGCACCCTTGCCCTATTGCTGATCGCCGCACTCGGCGGCGCAGTGCTGCTGCGCCGCCAGGTACGCGAAAAAACCCATCACCTGCTGGCCAGCGAAGAACGCCTGAACACCATCCTCGACAGCGTCGAAGCCTATATCTACATCAAGGATGCGCAGCTGCGTTACCAGTACGCCAACCGCAAGGTCTGCGAACTGTTCGGCCAGAACCTCGAGCAGGTGATCGGCAAGACCGATGAACAGTTCTTCGACATCGACACCGCCACCAACCTGCACGATAACGACCGCCGCGTGCTCAAACTCGGCGAACGGGTGCAAACCGAGGAAATCAACCGCAGCCTGGATGGCAGCACCCAGCACGCCTTCCTCTCGGTCAAGCTGCCGCTGCGCGACGGCCACGGCAAGATCTACGCGCTGTGCGGCATCTCCACCGACATCACCGAACACAAGAAGAACCTGGAAAAAATCAACCAGCTGGCTTTCTACGATCCGCTCACCGGCCTGCCCAACCGCCGCCTGCTGCTCGACCGCCTACAACAGGCTTTGGCCAAACATGCGCGCGGCCTGCAACAGGGCGCACTGCTGTTTATCGACCTGGATAATTTCAAGGACCTCAACGACACCCTCGGCCATGACATGGGCGACCAGTTGCTGCAGCAGGTCGCTCAGCGCCTGAGCAGCCATGTGCGCGCCCAGGACACCCTGGCCCGCCTCGGCGGCGATGAGTTTGTGCTGATGCTTGAAGGCCTCAGCCTGAAACCCGCGCAGGCCGGCCAGCAGGTCGAGAGCGTTGGCAAGAAGATCGTCAAGGCTCTGGCCGCGCCCTATGCCCTGCAAGGCCGCAGCCATATCAGCACGGCCAGCATCGGCATCGCGTTATTCCCCAACGAGCACAGCACAGTCGATGAAGTGCTCAAACGCGCCGACATGGCCATGTACCAAGCCAAGGCCGCGGGCCGCAACGCCATGCGTTTTTTCGACCCGACGATGCAAGCCGAAGTCAGCGCCCGCGCCAGCTTGGAAAGCGACCTGCGCCAGAGCCTCGGCCAGCGCGACTTTATCCTGCACTATCAACCCCAGGTGGATGGCCAAGGGCAGCTGGTCGGCGCCGAAGCCCTGGTGCGCTGGCAACACCCCACACGCGGGCTGGTGCCGCCCGGCGAATTTATTCCGCTGGCAGAAAGCACCGGGCTGATTCTGCCCCTGGGTCGCTTGATTCTGCACAGTGCCTGCCAGCAACTGGTGGCCTGGGCCGCACACCCACAACTGGCGCAGCTGACCCTGGCGGTCAACGTCAGCGCCAGGCAATTCCACCATCCCGACTTTGTCGAAGACGTCTTCGCCACCCTCGCCGAAAGCGGCGCCAACCCTCAGCGCCTGGAACTGGAGCTGACCGAAAGCCAGCTGGTGGAAGATGTGGAAGTGCTGATCGACAAGATGAGCCAGCTGAAAGCGCGCGGCGTGCACCTGGCGCTGGATGATTTCGGCGCCGGCTACTCCTCGCTCAACTACCTCAAGCGCCTGCCGCTGGACCAGCTGAAGATCGACCAATCCTTCGTCCGCGACCTGCTCGAACACCCCAGCGACGCCGCCATCGTACGCACCATCCTGGCGCTGGGCGCCAACCTCAACCTGGCCGTGACCGCCGAAGGAGTGGAAACCCAGGAACAGTACGACGCTTTGCAACGCATGGGCTGCCGGCGCTTTCAGGGCTACCTGTTCGCCAAGCCGGGGCCGGCGCAAAACCTTGAGCATTGGCCCTTGGCAACGACTTGGCAGGGTAAAGAAACCAGCATTCCTGACGCCTGACGCCCTTACAACCCGCCGCTAACGCCCAGATTAAGGCCGATGGCGGTGGCCAGGGACAGTGGCAGCAACAGGGTATCCAGCAGCGCGCTAACCGGCAGATCGGCGGCCGGGTAAGCCGGCGCCTCGGCGCCGAAGCGCTCATTAGCGCAGCAACCGCCCTGCAGCGTATACAGGTTCAGCCGCGTGCCGGCATATACCACCGGCGCGCCTGGCTTGGCGGCATCCAGGGTGCGTACGGTGGCGCAGCCGCTGAGTGTCAGGCCCAACACCAGGCAAACGGCCGCGCGGGCCAGAGGCTTATTCATCCGGAGTGATCTGATGGTGCTCGCCCCAGCGTGGCAGCATGTCCTGGGGGATATTCAGGCAGTTGAGGATGCGCGCCACGACGAAGTCGATCAGGTCATCGATGGTCTGCGGCTGGTGATAGAAGCCCGGCGCGGCCGGCAGGATGGTCGCCCCAAGATTCGACAGCTTGAGCATGTTCTCCAGATGAATACTGGAAAACGGCGCCTCACGTGGCACCAGAATTAGCTGACGGCGCTCCTTGAGCGCCACGTCGGCGGCGCGCTCGATCAGGTTATTGCAGGCCCCGGTGGCGATGGCCGACAGGGTACCGGTGCTGCACGGCACCACCACCATCGCCGAGGGTGCGCCGGAGCCGGAGGCCACCGGGGCCATCCAGTCTTCCTTGCCGTACACGCGAATCTGCCCCGGCGCGGCGCCGGTGTACTCGCTCAAGAACGCCTGCATCGCCTGGGGTTTGCTCGGCAGGCTGACATCCGTTTCGGTGGCCATTACCAGCTGTGCGGCCTTGGAAATCAGAAAGTGCACCTCGCGCTCTTCCTGCACCAGGCAGTCGAGCAGGCGCAGGCCGTACTGAGCGCCGGAAGCGCCGGTCATGGCCAAAGTAATACGTTCAGGACCGCTCATAAATTCACTCTCAAAGCTGCTGCGCTTGCTTATGCTGCGTTGAAAGCCTGCTCGGAATGCTCATTTACAACAGTAAACTCCGCTTCCTCGCAGGCTTTCGCCTTGCCTAATCTGCGCTCGCGACGCTTTGAGCGCGAATTTTGGCTCTCTATAAAAGGGCCGCAGCCAGCTTGCCATGCAAACCGCCAAAACCGCCGTTGCTCATCACCACTATCTGAGTACCCGGCGCGGCTTCGGCCTTGACCCCGGCGATAATCGCTTCCAGAGAATCGCAGACCTGAGTCGGCACAGTCGACGTAGCCACGGTGCCGGCCAGGTCCCAACCGAGATTCGGCGGTGCGTACCAGTACACCGAATCAGCCTGCCCCACGGATTCGGGCAGGCCATCGCGGTGGGCGCCGAGCTTCATCGAGTTGGAGCGCGGCTCGACAATGGCGATCAGTTTGGCATCGCCGATGCGCTTGCGCAGGCCATCGAGGGTGGTAGCAATCGCCGTCGGGTGGTGGGCGAAGTCATCGAAGATGGTCACGCCATTCACTTCGGCAACCTTTTCCATACGCCGCTTGGCGTTGATAAAGCTGCACAGCGCGGCGATGCCCAGCTCCGGTACCACTCCAACATGCCGCGCCGCCGCCAGCACCGCCAGGGCGTTGGCCACGTTGTGCTGGCCGGTCAGTTGCCAATCCACGGTGCCAGCAAGCTTGCCGTCGAAACTCACCTCGAAACGCGAGCCGTCGGTGCTAAGCAGGCGCGCCTGCCACTGACCGCCTTCGCCAGTGGTTTGCACTGGGGTCCAGCAGCCCATCTCGATTACCCGTTTGAGCGCAGGTTCGGTGGTCGGATGAATGATCAGGCCCTCGCCCGGAATGGTGCGCACCAGATGGTGGAATTGCCGCTCGATAGCTGCCAGATCCGGGAAGATATCTGCGTGATCAAATTCAAGATTGTTCAAGATCGCGGTGCGCGGGCGGTAGTGAACAAACTTGCTGCGCTTGTCGAAGAAGGCGCTGTCGTACTCGTCGGCCTCCACCACAAAGAACGGCGTGCCGCCCAAACGTGCGGAAATCCCGAAGTTCTGCGGCACGCCGCCAATCAGAAAGCCCGGGCTCATGCCGGCATGCTCCAGCACCCAGGCCAGCATGCTCGAACTGCTGGTTTTACCGTGGGTGCCGGCCACAGCCATGACCCAACGGCCCTGCAGCACATGGTCAGCCAGCCACTGCGGGCCGCTGACATAGGGCAGGCCCTTATTCAGCACATATTCCACCGCCGGATTGCCGCGCGACAGGGCATTGCCGACCACCACCAGATCCGGCGCGGGGTCGAGCTGGGCAGCGTCATAGCCTTGGGTCAGTTCGATGCCTTGAGCCTCCAACTGGGTGCTCATGGGCGGGTAAACGTTGGCGTCGGAGCCGGTCACGCGGTGGCCGAGTTCCTTGGCCAGCACGGCCAGCGAGCCCATAAAAGTGCCGCAGATGCCGAGAATATGGATATGCATGATTTACCTTGCAGGCGTCGTCAGAGCCGGTGAATAAGGCGGGATAAAAACTGGCCGCAGATTAGCACAGCGCCCTATAGGCGGGCGCGGTGGCACGCTGGTCAGCCGCCACTGTTCGACCGCACAACCTCAAGAAAAGTCGCGATAATCCGCCGCGAGCCCTGGTCACGCCGGCACACCAGGGTTTCGGTCATGCGCTGCTGACAATCGAGAATCGGCAACGCCCGCATGGCGCGACTGGAACCAAATTCCGCCGCCGAAACGATACCCACGCCCAGACCGGCCGCGACCATCTCGAACACCGCTTCACGCCCTTCAACCTCAAGCGCCGAGCGCACGCGCAACCCTTCGCGGCGCAGCTCATCCTCAATCATCTGCCGGGTCATCGAGCCGCGCTCACGCAGCACCAGCGGTGTGTCATCGAGATCCGCCAGGACAATCGATTCGCGCCCCGCCCAGGGGTGTTCGAGGCCAACGAAGGCCACCAGTGGCGCACTGCTCAGTACATGGCTGAGCAGGTTTTCATCCGTCACCGGGCGGCCAAGCACAGCGAAATCCGCCTGATAGGCAAACAGCCTGGCCAGTGCCTCATCGGTGTTGCCGGTCACCAGATTGAAGCGAATGCCTGGGTAACGCGCATTGAACGCGGCAATAAACGGCAGCACATGCACCGGCGAATCGACCGCCAGGGTCAGACTGCCGCTCTGCAGGGCACGCGAACTGGAGAGCAGCTCCTGGGCCTCAGCGGCCACCGCATACAACCGCTGGGTAATACCGAGCAGCTGCTCCCCCAGTTCGGTGAGCTGCACCGAACGCTTGGTGCGATGGAACAACAACACCCCGAATTGCTCCTCGAGCTTGCGCACCTGGTCGGAAACCGCCGGCTGGCTAAGGCACAAACGCTCGGCGGCGCGAGTGAAACTGCCCTGCTGCGCCACCGCGTGAAAGGCCCGCAATTGAGCGTTGGAAACCGCCATCAGACACCTCAATAAATAAGTTCAGCTTATTTTAAAAATACTATAAATCGATTTTATTTATTTACTGCAAGTTGTTTTTATCGACTCCAGAGCGGCGCATCGCTGCCACCGCACACACTGGAGACGATCATGAGCAAAGCCGAATTCATCAACGCCCGCCCAGCCCTTACCGCCCCCGCACTGGGTGAGCCCTATCTGCTGACCCCTGGCCCGCTGACCACGTCGCTGGCCACCAAGCAGGCCATGCTGCGCGACTGGGGTTCGTGGGACACCGACTTCAACCGGGTCACCGCGGATATTCGCCAAGGCCTGCTGCAAATGGCCGGCGTGCATGACGACAGCTACGCCTGCGTGCCCCTGCAAGGCAGCGGTACCTTCGCCGTCGAGGCGGCACTGGCCACCGCCATCGCCCGCGACGGTAAAGCCCTGGTGCTGATGAACGGTGCCTACGGCAAGCGCGCCACGCAGATTCTCGACTACCTCGGCCGCGACTACATCGCCCTGGACAAAGGTGACTACCTGCCACCGCAACCGGAAGAAGTTGCCGAGCTGCTGGAGCGCCATCCGGATGTAACCGACGTATTCCTGGTTCACTGCGAAACCAGCTCAGGCATTCTCAACCCGCTGCGCGAGATCGCCGACGTGGTCAAAGCCCACGGCAAGAATCTGATCGTCGATGCCATGAGCTCCTTCGGCGCAGTGCCGCTGACTGTGGACAAGATCCCCTTCGACGTCATGGTTTCCTCTGCCAACAAGTGCATTGAAGGCATCCCCGGCTTCGGCTTTGTGATCATTCGCCGTGCACTGCTGGAACAGTCCAAGGGCCGCGCCCATTCACTGAGCCTGGACCTGCTGGAGCAGTGGCAATACATGGAGCGCACTGGGCAATGGCGCTTCACCCCGCCGACCCACAGCGTGGTGGCCTTCCGCAAGGCGCTCGAGCAGCACGCCGAGGAAGGGGGCGTAGCCGGACGCCAGGCGCGCTACACGAAAAATCGCGACACCCTGGTCGCCGGCATGCGCGCCATGGGCTTTCAGACCCTGCTGGAAGACCGCTGGCTGTCGCCGATCATCACCACCTTCTTCAGCCCAACCCACCCGAACTTTGAGTTCAAGCGTTTCTACAGCGAGCTCAAGGCCCGCCAGTTCGTCATCTACCCCGGCAAGTTGACCATTGCCGAAAGCTTCCGCATCGGCTGCATCGGCCAGATCGACGAACGCATCGTCGGCCAGCTGTTGCGTGCCATCGCCGACGCACTGGCGGTGATGGGCGTCGACGACTGCCGCCCGGCGAACTGAACCACAGCGCCCAGGCCGGCACGGCCATGGGTGCAGACCTGCAGTACGAGACCGGCTGTTGCCCGCCCTATCAGGCAGGGCAACCCGGCAGGACGCCATGTCCCGGGCCTCGTTTGATCTGATCCAGACCGTCCGCCAAGACGGCGCCAGAAGTGCTTTTACAACAACAAAAGCAGCCGTTCCTTGAACTGCCAGCACATTCAACTCAGAGGTCAGCACCGTGAATCAGACATATGGCTTTTCCCTGTTAAACCTCGGCAGCAATCCCATACAGCGGTGGCGCCTGCAGATATTCGCCATCACCTGGCTGGCCTACGCCGCCTTCTATTTCACCCGCAAGGCCTTTTCGGTGGCCAAGCTGGGCATCGCCGATGACCCCGACTTCCAGCTGGAAAAGGCCACCATGGCCAACCTAGATGCGCTCTATCTAGGGGCCTATGCCGTCGGCCAGTTCACCTGGGGCATCCTCGCCGACCGCTTTGGCCCGCGCGTGGTGGTGCTCGGCGGTCTGCTGATCTCAGCCGTGGTGGCGCTGATCATGGGTAGCTTCGCCACCCTACCCATCTTTGCCACCTGCATGGTGATCCAGGGCCTCGCGCAGTCCACTGGCTGGTCAGGATTGTGCAAGAACCTCGGCAGTTTCTTCGCCACCGGCGAACGCGGCCGGGTGCTCGGCTTGTGGAGCAGTTGCTACGCCTTCGGCGGCCTGGTGGCCTCGCCCTTCGCTGGCTGGTGGGCCTATCAGGTCTATGGTGATTGGCGCGCGGCATTTTTCTCCAGCGCCATCGTGGTCGGCGCAGTGGCCGTGCTGTTCTTTCTGCTGCAGCGCAACACGCCGCAGGATGTGGGACTGCCTCCGGTGGAAGCCGCAGAAGCGGCAAATCTCGATGGCAACGGCCGCCATGCCAGCTTCGCTAGCTGCCTAAAAACCATCCTGAAGAACCGCACCGTACTGGTACTCGGCCTGGCTTACTTCCTGCTCAAGCCGGCGCGTTACGCGATCCTGTTCTGGGGTCCGGTAATGGTCTACGAGCGCATGCCGGAGATCGGCAAGGTGGCCTCGGCCATCGTCCCTACCTCCTTTGAAGTCGCCGGCCTGATTGGCCCAGTACTGCTCGGCCTGATGTCGGACAAGCTGTTCGGCGCACGGCGTTTCCCGGCCTGCGTGGTCAGCCTATTGGTCCTGGCGGTCTGCCTGGCGCTGTTCGTCCCGGCGATGCAGAGCGGCAGCGTACTGGCCGTGGTCGGCCTGCTGTTCATGATGGGCCTGAGCCTCTACGGACCGGACTCGATGATCAGCGGTTCCGCCGCCATCGACTACGGCCAGGGTACCGCCGGTACCGCCGCCGGCTTCGTCAACGGTTGCGGCTCAATCGGCGCGATCCTCGGCGGCCTGCTGCCCGGCTACTTCGATACCGAAAGCGTGTTTCTGCTGTTCACCGGCACGGCCCTGATCGCCACCGTGATGATGCTGCCGTACTGGAACAGCCGCCCGAACCAGCTAGCGCAACACCCCAGCAACCCACTGAACCCCAACAGCGCCGCCAGCAACGCAAGCTTGCGGGCCTGACCTTTCCGCTTAATCCATCCAGGAGTCACGACATGAACTATCAACAACCTAAGCAGCTGCAAGCAATCATCCTCGACTGGGCCGGCACCGTGGTCGACTTCGGCTCCTTCGCGCCGACGCAGATCTTCGTCGAGGCCTTCGCCGAGTTCGCCGTCCCCGTAACCCTGGCCGAGGCACGCGGGCCAATGGGCATGGGCAAGTGGGACCACATCCGCACCCTATGCAACGTGCCGGAAATTGCCGAACGCTACCGCGCTGCCTTCGGCCGCCTGCCCAGTGATGACGACGTAACGGCCATCTATGAGCGCTTTATGCCATTGCAGATCGCCAAGATCGCTGAGCATTCGGCACTGATCCCCGGCGCGCTCGACACCATCACCGGCCTGCGCAACCAGGGCCTGAAGATCGGCTCCTGCTCCGGCTACCCGGCAGTGGTAATGGAAAAAGTGGTGCAACTGGCCGAGCGCAACGGCTACGTCGCCGACCATGTGGTCGCCACCGACGAAGTACCCAACGGCCGCCCGCATCCGGCTCAGGCCCTGGCCAACGTGATTGCCCTCGGCATCAGCGACGTGGCGGCCTGCGTCAAGGTCGATGACACCACTCCAGGCATTCTGGAAGGACGCAGCGCCGGTATGTGGACGGTGGCGCTGACCTGTTCGGGCAACGCCCTGGGCCTGACCTACGCGCAATTCAAGGATCTGCCGGCCGAGCAACTGGCCAAAGAGCGCGTGCGCATCGCCCAACTGTTCGAGGGCTCACGCCCGCACTACCTGATCGACACCATCAACGAGCTGCCCGCGGTGATCGACGACATCAATGCCCGCCTGAAACGCGGGGAAACACCACAAGGCGTCTGACAACCTCAGCCGGCAAGCGCCCGCGCGTGCCGGCTACCCCTAATAAAAGAGGTCAGCATCATGATTTACGCGAAACCAGGCACCCCAGGCGCCATCGTCACCCTCAAGCCGCGCTACGGCAATTTCATCGGTGGCGAATTTGTCGCGCCGCTGGGCGGCCGCTATTTCACCAACACCAGCCCGGTCGATACTTCGGTAATCGGCGAGTTCCCACGCTCAGATGCCGCCGATATCGAGCGCGCGCTGGACGCCGCCCATGCCGCCGCCGATGCCTGGGGCAGAACCAGCGTGCAGAGCCGCGCTCTGGTACTGCTGGAAATCGCTGACCGCATCGAGGCCAACCTCGAACTGCTGGCCGTGGCGGAAACCTGGGACAACGGTAAAGCCGTGCGTGAAACCCTGAATGCCGATGTACCGCTGGCCGCCGATCACTTCCGCTACTACGCCGGCTGCATCCGCGCCCAGGAAGGCTCCGCTGCGGAAATCGACGAACACACTGCCGCCTATCACTTCCACGAACCCCTGGGTGTGGTTGGGCAGATCATCCCGTGGAACTTCCCGCTGCTGATGGCCGCCTGGAAACTCGCCCCCGCTCTGGCTGCAGGCAACTGCATCGTGCTCAAGCCGGCTGAACAGACGCCGCTATCGATCAGCCTACTGATGGAGCTGATCGGAGATTTGCTGCCGCCGGGCGTACTCAACGTGGTGCAAGGCTTCGGCAAGGAAGCGGGCGAAGCCCTGGCCACCAGCAAACGCATCGCCAAGATCGCCTTTACCGGTTCCACCCCGGTGGGCTCGCATATCCTCAAGTGCGCCGCCGAGAACATCATCCCAAGCACAGTGGAACTGGGCGGCAAATCGCCGAACATCTTCTTCGAAGACATCATGAGTGCCGAGCCAGCCTTTATCGAAAAGGCCGCAGAGGGCCTGGTACTGGCCTTCTTCAACCAGGGCGAAGTGTGCACCTGCCCGTCGCGAGCACTGGTGCAGGAGTCGATCTTCGAGCCGTTCATGGTTGAAGTGATGAAGAAGATCAAGGCGATCAAACGCGGCGACCCGCTGGATACCGAGACCATGGTCGGCGCCCAGGCCTCCGAGCAGCAGTACGACAAGATTTTGAGCTACCTGGAAATCGCCCAGCAGGAAGGTGCCGAGCTGCTTACCGGCGGTGCTGCAGAACGCCTCAATGGCAACTTGGCCGACGGTTATTACATCCAGCCGACCCTGCTCAAGGGCCACAACAAGATGCGCGTGTTCCAGGAAGAGATTTTCGGCCCGGTCGTCGGTGTGACCACCTTCAAGGACGAAGCCGAAGCACTGGCCATTGCCAACGACACCGAGTTCGGCCTCGGTGCCGGCCTGTGGACCCGTGACATCAACCGCGCTTACCGCATGGGCCGTGGCATCAAGGCAGGTCGGGTGTGGACCAACTGCTACCACCTGTACCCGGCGCATGCGGCGTTCGGCGGTTACAAGAAGTCAGGCGTAGGCCGCGAGACCCACAAGATGATGCTCGACCACTACCAGCAGACGAAAAACCTGCTGATCAGTTACGACATCAACCCACTGGGCTTTTTCTAGACGTGTTCGCCAGCTCGGCATGTACCCGTGCAGTCCTGCGAGCGGCTTGCAGGACTGCACGGGCCTGGAAAAAAGCTCTAGCCGGGCCTGACAACCCCGTGTTTGCGCAGCTTGCGATACAGGGTGTTGCGGCTGATGCCGAGCTGTTCGGCGCTGCGGCTCATCTGCCAGTGCTGCGCCTCCAGGACCGCGAGCAGCGCCTGGCGTTCGGCGTCGCCCAACTGGTCGGGTTTGGCCGCCGGCAGCAGGGCCTGCGCAGGACGGGCATGGCGAATCTCGGCGGGCAGTTCGGCGTAGCTGATCACGCCGTTTTCGCACAGCGCGCAGAGGGTTCGCAGCACATTGCGCAGCTGGCGCACATTGCCCGGCCAGGGGTAAGCGAGCAGCGCGTCGCGGGCCGCATCATCAAGCCGCACGAGTTGTCCACGCGCCTCTTCGGCCAGCAGGAAATCCAGCAGCGCCAGCTTGTCGCTGCGCTCACGCAGCGGCGGCAGATCGATCACCAGGCCATTGAGGCGATAGAACAGGTCCTGGCGAAAATCGCCGCTGGCCACCCGCTGGGTGAGGTCGCGGTGGCTGGCGCTGATCACCCGCACATCAATGGCCTGGGCTTCACCGCCAATTGGTTCAACCCGGCGCTCTTCCAGCACCCGCAGCAGACGAGTTTGCAGCGCCAGTGGCATATCGCCGATCTCATCGAGAAACAGCGTACCGCCATCGGCCTGTTGCAGCTTGCCGCGCATGCCTTCCTTGCGCGCGCCGGTAAAGCTGCCGCCGCGATAACCGAACAACTCGCTCTCGATCAGGCTCTCGGGAATTGCCGCGCAGTTCAGCGCAACAAACGGCTTGCCGCCCCGCGAACTGACCTGATGCAGGGCCTTGGCAAAGGCCTCCTTGCCGGTGCCGGTTTCGCCGCCAATCAGCAGCGGCACATCACGCTCATACACCCGCAGCGCACGGCGGAAATCACTCTGCAAACCAGGGTCAGCCAGACACAACCCCGGCGTTGCCAAGCTCGCAGCAGACAGTGCCTGAGCACTGCGTCGAGGCTGGCCGCGCAGCATGGCGAACAGCAGCTGGCCACGCTGGGTATACAGCGGCCAACTGGCGCTGGGCTGCGCCGAAGCGCGGCCGAGCAGGTCATCCAGGCGGCAATCAAATACCTCGATCAATGTGCGCCCGAGCAGCTGTCGACGCGACAGGCCCAGCAGGTTGATCGCGCTCTGATTGACCGCGCTGACCCGGCCGTCGCCATCGAAGGCCAGCAGGCCTTCGCTGAACTGGCCGATATATTCGGCCTGGGCGTGGAAACGCAGCAGCCACTCACCTTCATAGCTGCGCAGGAAATGGCAGCCTTCGATGGCCTTGGCCGACAGGTTGACCAGGGCCATGGTGTGAAACTGGCTCTGCCGCGATACGTCATGCCGCGCCGAGGACACATCCAGCACCGCCAGCAACTCTCCATGCGGGTCGAACACCGGACTGGCCGAGCAGGTCAGGCCGGTATGCCGGCTGCGAAAATGTTCATTCTGGTGGATGGTCAGCGGCTGGCGCTCGACCAGGCAGGTGCCGATGCCGTTGGTGCCTTCGCAGGCTTCGCTCCAGTCGGCACCCAGCCACAGGCCGGCCTGCTCGAAGGTACGTTTTTCCGCCTGCTCGGTGACGCAGTTGAGGATCACCCCGCGAGCATCGGTCAGCAGCACCGCGTGACCGCTGCCGGCTAACTGGCGGTGCAAGCTGTTCATCTCGTTACTGGAAATCTCCAGCACCTGTCGCAGCTGCTCGCGCCGCTCAAGCATGTGCGCGTGCTCGATCACCGCCGGCGGCATGCTCTGCGCCGGGTCGAGGTGGTGTTGCTGCAGGCAGCGCAGCCAGGAGCGCGCCACCGAGGAATCGGCAGCCGGGCCGGCGAGTTGTCCGCGCCCTTGGGCCACGGTCAGCACCTGCTGGGCGTGGCGGCTTGCTGGGTTGTGCATTGTTATTGTTCTCCGCGTTGGAGGTGCACGTGATAGCCGAGCATCCACCAGCTTTCCGACCATTGCAAGACGACCTGACCGGCGAGTCACCGAGCTGTATCGCCCCTGGTACAGAGTGTCACGCGAGCTGTATCAGGGCCGATACAACCCGCGTACCGCAACCTCTCAGCACATATCACGCAGCCGCTCTAAAACGGGCATCACGCACTCCTGGCCCAGCCCTTGCTCTGTCTCTGCACAAGCGCCACAGCGCGCCGTTCGCTGCATCACCAGAACAAGCATAAGAACCAGGAGATATTCAGCATGCGTTACGCCCATCCCGGTACCGAAGGTGCCCTCGTTTCCTTCAAATCCCGTTACGGCAACTACATCGGCGGCGAGTTTGTCGCGCCGGTCAAAGGCCAGTACTTCACCAATACCTCGCCGGTTAATGGCCTGCCGATTGCCGAGTTCCCGCGCTCCAGCGCCGAGGACATCGACAAGGCCCTCGACGCCGCCCATGCCGCCGCCGACGCCTGGGGCCGTACTTCGGTGCAGGAGCGCTCGCTGACCCTGCTGAAGATCGCCGACCGCATCGAAGCCAATCTGGAAGTGCTGGCCATCACCGAAACCTGGGACAACGGCAAGGCCGTGCGCGAAACCCTCAACGCCGATATTCCCCTGGCCGCCGACCACTTCCGCTACTTCGCCGGCTGCCTGCGCGCCCAGGAAGGCTCGGCTGCCGAGATCGATGGCAACACCGTGGCCTACCACATCCATGAACCGCTGGGCGTGGTCGGGCAGATCATCCCGTGGAACTTCCCGCTGCTAATGGCCGCTTGGAAACTCGCCCCGGCCCTGGCCGCCGGCAACTGCGTGGTGCTCAAACCTGCCGAACAAACGCCGCTAGGTATCAGCGTACTGATGGAGCTGATCGGCGACCTGCTGCCGCCGGGCGTGCTGAACGTGGTGCAAGGTTTCGGCAAGGAAGCCGGCGAAGCCCTGGCCACCAGCAAGCGCATCGCCAAGATCGCCTTTACCGGTTCCACCCCGGTGGGCGCGCACATCATGAAATGCGCCGCCGAGAACATCATCCCGAGCACCGTGGAACTGGGCGGCAAATCGCCGAACATCTTCTTCGAAGACATCATGCAGGCCGAGCCGAGCTTTATCGAAAAAGCCGCCGAAGGTCTGGTGCTGGCCTTCTTCAACCAGGGCGAGGTGTGCACCTGCCCATCGCGTGCCCTGGTGCAGGAATCGATCTACCCAGCCTTTATGAAAGAGGTGATGAAGAAGGTCGAACAGATCAAGCGCGGCGACCCGCTGGACACCGACACAATGGTCGGCGCTCAGGCGTCCGAGCAGCAGTTCGACAAAATTCTCAGTTACCTGGAAATCGCCAAGCAGGAAGGTGCCGAACTGCTCACCGGCGGCGCGGTGGAAAAACTCAGCGGCACCCTGGATGGCGGCTATTACATCCAGCCGACCCTGCTCAAGGGCCACAACAAGATGCGCGTGTTCCAGGAGGAGATCTTCGGCCCGGTGGTCAGCGTGACCACCTTCAAGGACGAGGCCGAAGCCCTGGCGATTGCCAACGACACCGAGTTCGGCCTCGGCGCCGGCCTGTGGACCCGCGACATCAACCGCGCTTACCGCATGGGCCGTGGCATCAAGGCCGGTCGGGTGTGGACCAACTGCTACCACCTGTACCCGGCGCATGCAGCGTTCGGCGGTTACAAGAAGTCAGGCGTAGGCCGCGAGACCCACAAGATGATGCTCGACCACTACCAGCAAACGAAAAACCTGCTGGTGAGCTACGACATCAACCCACTCGGCTTTTTCTAGGCATGCATGCAGGCAGCTCTTGTAGGGTGGGTTAGTGGCGCGGAACCGAGTTGGTGAAACAACTGCAGGATCTGTGCGCCACGTAACCCACCAAGCGGTGATCGGCCTGGTCCCGCTGGTGGGTTACGGCGCAACTTAATCAAGCATCGACAGATAACCCGTGGTCATGCGCCTAACCCACCCTACGAGAAGCTGCGCAACCGCAGCCGATGCTCGGAAACGACATCGGCCTGCCCGCTCGCGCCTCAGGTCTAGACCAGAGGCGTAGTTGGCACAGCGGTTGCTGATCCACTGGGTAACACTCTTCCCTCAAATAGCTACAAGCCCGGCCGGGCCTGCGCTGCGGCCAGCTTGTTGATAAGGAATTCCCATGGCAGCAGAACAAATCAGTGCGGTAGGTCTACCGCAAGGCACCGATTTAGAGCAGGTCGATGCCGATTACTTCCAAAGCAGGCAATTGAAGAAGGGCGCAGCAGGCTGGGTATTGCTGGTCGGCCTGGGCGTGGCCTACGTGATTTCCGGCGACTACGCCGGCTGGAACTTCGGTCTAGCCCAGGGCGGCTGGGGCGGCATGTTTCTCGCCACCCTGCTGATGGCGTTGATGTACCTGTGCATGTGCTTCTCCCTGGCGGAACTGTCCTCGATGATCCCCACCGCCGGTGGCGGTTATGGCTTTGCCCGCAGCGCCTTCGGCCCCTTGGGCGGTTTTCTCACCGGCACGGCGATCCTGATCGAGTACGCCATTGCCCCAGCGGCGATTGCGGTGTTTATCGGTGCCTACTGCGAGTCGCTGTTCGGCATTGGTGGCTGGGCGATCTACCTGGCCTTCTATGTGCTGTTTATCGGCATCCATATCTTCGGCGTCGGTGAGGCGCTGAAGCTGATGTTCATCATCACCGCCGTGGCGGCGATTGCTCTGGGCGTATTTATCGTCGCGATGGCGCCGCATTTCTCGGTGGCCAACCTGCTCGACATTCCGGTGACCGAAGCCAGCGGCGCCAGCAGCTTCCTGCCGTTCGGCTATGTCGGCGTGTGGGCAGCAATCCCCTATGCGATCTGGTTCTTCCTCGCGGTCGAAGGCGTGCCACTGGCCGCTGAAGAAACCCGCAACCCGCAGCGCGACATGCCGCGCGGGCTGATCGGCGCCATGCTGGTGCTGCTGGCCTTTGCTCTGCTGATTCTCGTGGTTGGCCCAGGTGGCGCCGGTGCCAACGCGCTGATGGCGTCGGGCAACCCGTTGGTGGAAGCCCTGACCATTGCCTATGGCGAATCCACCTGGATGAGCAGCTTCGTCAACCTGATCGGCCTGGCCGGTCTGATTGCCAGCTTCTTCTCGATCATCTACGCCTACTCCCGGCAGATCTTCGCCCTGTCGCGCGCCGGCTACCTGCCGCGTTCGCTGTCGCTGACCAACAAGAACAAGGCGCCGGTACTGGCCTTGATCGTCCCTGGCCTGATCGGCTTTGCTCTGTCGCTGACTGGCCAGGGTGACCTGCTGATTCTGGTGGCGGTATTCGGCGCCACCATCTCCTACGTGCTGATGATGGCCGCACACATCACCCTGCGCGTGCGCCGTCCGGAGATGCATCGCCCGTATCGCACCCCAGGCGGCATCCTTACATCGGGCATCGCCCTGGTGCTGGCCTGCGTGGCCGTGGTTGCTGGCTTCCTGGTCGACCCACGGGTGGTGATTGGCGCTGCGGTTATCTACGCCGTGCTGATAGCCTACTTCGCCCTGTACAGCCGCCATCACCTGGTGGCCGGTACGCCGGAAGAAGAATTCGTCGCCATCGGTAAAGCCGAGGCCGCGCTCAAGTAATACCCGTCACGTTGGCGCAGCATGATCAGCAGGCCGTTGAAAAACGCTGGCGAGGCAGCCAGTGCAAGGCAAAAGCAGGCGAAAAAGCGGAGTTTACGAGCTGTAAATGAGCATTTTGAGCCTGCTTTTAACGCCGCAATGGCAACGCAGGTAGTTTTTCAACAGCCTGCGGGGCTGCGCCAGCACGGTATTTTGGAGACACGCGATGTCCAGTTTTCAGCATACGGTAGGTGGTGAAACCTACCGTTTCGACAGCCTCGCCGAGGTGATGGCCAAGGCCAGCCCGGCACGCTCCGGCGACTTTCTCGCTGGTGTGGCGGCGAGCAATGCCGGCGAACGAGTCGCGGCGCAAATGGCCCTGGCCGATATTCCGCTCAAGCACTTCCTTATCGAGGCACTGATTCCCTACGAAGTGGATGAAGTCACCCGGCTGATTATCGACAGCCATGACCTGGCGGCCTTTGCCCCGGTCAGCCACCTCACCGTCGGCGGCTTTCGCGACTGGCTACTCGGCGACAGCGCCGATGAAGCCAGCCTGCGCGCCCTCGCTCCCGGCCTGACGCCAGAAATGGCCGCAGCGGTATCGAAGATCATGCGCATGCAGGACCTGGTGCTGGTGGCGCAGAAAATCCGCGTGGTCAGCCGTTTTCGCAACACCGTCGGCCTGCGCGGGCGCATGTCCACCCGCCTGCAGCCCAATCACCCGACCGATGAACCGGCCGGCATCGCCGCCAGCATTCTCGACGGCCTGCTGTACGGAAACGGCGACGCCATGATCGGCATCAACCCGGCCACCGACAGCATCAGTTCGATCTGCGAGATGCTGAAGATGCTCGACGGCATCATCCAGCGTTATGAAATCCCCACCCAGGCCTGCGTGCTGACCCACGTCACCACCTCGATCGAGGCGATCAACCGTGGCGTGCCGCTGGACCTGGTGTTCCAGTCGATTGCCGGCACCGAGGCGGCCAACGCCAGCTTTGGCGTCAGCCTGAAGATCCTGCAGGAAGGCTACGACGCTGGCCTGAGTCTCAAGCGCGGCACCCTCGGCGACAACCTGATGTATTTCGAAACTGGTCAGGGCAGCGCGCTGTCTGCCGGCGCGCACCATGGCCTCGACCAGCAAACCTGCGAGACCCGCGCCTACGCGGTGGCTCGGCACTTCAAGCCGTTTCTGGTGAATACCGTGGTCGGTTTTATCGGCCCCGAATACCTGTACAACGGCAAGCAGATCATCCGCGCCGGCCTGGAAGACCACTTCTGCGGCAAGCTGCTGGGCCTGCCGATGGGTTGCGACATCTGCTACACCAACCACGCCGAAGCCGATCAGGACGATATGGACGTGCTGCTGACCCTGCTGGGCGTGGCCGGCATCAACTTCATCATGGGCATCCCCGGCTCCGACGATGTGATGCTCAATTACCAGACCACCTCTTTTCACGACGCGCTGTATGCCCGGCAGAGCCTGGGGCTGAAACCGGCCCCCGAGTTCGAAGGCTGGCTGCAACGCATGGGCATCTTCACCCAGGCCGATGGCCGCCCGCGCATGGGCAACAGCCTGCCGCCGGCGTTTCGTCAGGCGCTGGCGCAGCTTGGTTAATCAAGGAGCCGCTTATGTACGATGACAGCCCTCTCAGCGGCGCCAGCGAAAACCCCTGGCAGCAACTGCGCAACCTCACCCCGGCGCGTATCGCCCTCGGTCGAGCCGGCACCAGCATGCCGACCCGTGCGCAGCTGGATTTCCAGTTCGCCCACGCCCAGGCCCGCGATGCCGTACACCTGCCGTTTGATCACGTCGCACTGGCCGCAGGCCTGGCCCACCAGCATCGGCAGAGCCTGCTGCTGCACAGCGCCGCCAAGGACCGCGATACCTACCTGCAACGCCCGGACCTGGGTCGGCGTTTAAGTCACGAATCCGCCGAACTGCTGGGCCAGCACCGCGAGAACAACCCGGATGGCTACGACCTGGCCATTGTCATCGCCGACGGCCTGTCTGCCTTGGCCGTACACCGTAATGCCCTGCCCATGGTGGCGCATATCGAAGAGCAGGCCGCTGCCGAAGGCTGGAGCGTGGCGCCCGTGGCCCTGGTCAGCCAAGGCCGCGTGGCGGTGGCCGATGAAGTGGCCGAACTGCTCGGCGCGCGCATGGTGGTGATCCTGATCGGCGAACGCCCAGGCCTGAGTTCACCGGACAGCCTGGGGCTGTACTTCACCTACGCGCCCAAGGTCGGCCTGACGGACGCCTACCGCAATTGCATCTCCAATGTGCGCCAGGAGGGCCTGAGCTACGCCATGGCCAGCCATCGCCTGCTGTACCTGATGCGCGAGGCCTGCCGCCGTCAACTGTCGGGGGTCAACCTCAAGGATGAGGCCGAAGTGCCGCTGTTAGCAGGCGGGGTGCAGCGCGAGAATTTTCTTCTTGGATGAAGGGAAATTTCCGCAAACCACAACCAAACGCTTGTTTGGATTGCACTTTCCAAAAGCTTTAGGCAGCATCGGGGTCGTTCGCAGGCAGCGCTGCCGTGTTGCCGAAGCCATCCACATGACTTTAAGTAGAGGCTCACCATGCGCATCGTCCAAGCGACCCTGGAGCATTTGGATCAACTCACGCCACTGTTCGTCAATTACCGCGAACACTTTGGCCAGCTGCCCTACCCCGACTCCTCGCGCGCCTTTCTGGAAAAGCGCATCAGCCGCAAGGAATCGGTGATCTACCTGGCCATGGCCGATGATGAAGAGAAGATTCTCGGCTTCTGCCAGCTCTATTCGAGCTTCTCCTCGCTATCGCTCAAGCGCGTGTGGATTCTCAACGACATCTACGTTTGCCAGGATGTACGCCGCCAACTGGTGGCCGACCGCCTGATCCAGACCGCCAAGCAGATGGCCAAGGACACCAACGCCGTGCGCCTGCGCGTGGCTTCCAGCATCAACAACGAAGTGGCGCACAAGCTTTACGAATCCATCGGTTTCAAGGAAGACACCGAGTTCAAGAGCTTTGTCCTGCCGATCACCGAAGATTTCACAGCGCCGTAGGTTGGCGTTGAGCGCAGCGAAGCCCAACAGAGATTGGTATATCTCGTTGGGCTTCGTCGCACTGCAGCCAACAGAACACCGTTTCTCAGCCTTCCAGGCTCAGCCACAGCCCCACGCCCAGTTGCAGTAGCAACAGAGCAAGCACCGCCAGGTGCCAGCTTTGCCGATGGTGGCGCGTGCGCAGCGCAGGCGCCGGCTGCTGCAGCAAGGGTTGCTGCAAGGCATGCTGAAACTCCGACAGTGCCTCGAAGCGCGCCTCCGGCCTGGGCGCCAGAGCCCGCGCTAGCACCCCATCCCAACCGAGCGGCACCTGCACGCTGAACTGCACCAACGGCACATAACGGCTATTGCCATCGGCATCCGCCTGCGCCGCCTCGGGCCAGCGCCCACAGAACAACCAGTAAGCCAGCGCTGCCAGGGCAAACTGGTCAGCGCGGCCGTCCACGGCCTGCCCGGCGCGCACCTCGGGGGCCAGCGGCACCGCCTGCGCGGGCAATGCCTGCGGTGGTACTCCAGGCAATAGCGCGGCATGCTCGGGCAGCAACAGCAGCCGGCCGCCGTCATCCAGCAAAATATTGCGCGGGTCCAGCCACAGCCCCTGCATGCCACGGCGTTGCAGACCGCGCACAGCGGCGATCAATTGTTCGAGCACGGCCAACACCGTCAACGCATCCACCGGGCCATGGGCCGCCACCCAGTCGACCAGACTGCGCATGCCCTTGCCCGCAGGCTCGAACAGCCAGAAGGCATGCTCGCGCGGCTGATGTGCAGACATCACCTGCGCCAGGCTGGCCACCGGGCTGCGTCGTAACGCCCACTCACGCTGCCAGAAGGCTTCATCCGCATCCTGTTCGGCCAGCCACAGCATGGCCTCGCGCCCCCGCCGATCAGTGGCGCGGAACACCCGCCCGGGCGGGCCGTAGGGACAGGCCGAGAGCAGTTCCCAACCATCCAGCTGCAGGCCCGGTTGCGCATTGCTCACCGCCCGCCAGGGCGCGCGCGGGGCCAGCACCGGCGTGCTGTCGGCTTCCCCCGGCAGCAATAACACTGCAGCACCAGGGGCCTGCAGCAATGGCGCGAGCAGCTCCGCCAAGGGATCGTCCTGCTGCGCCTCGCCTGCGCCACAAAAGCCGCGCAAGTCCGCCACATCCAGCAGTGGCTGCGGCGCCAGCAGCAATAGCTCGCCCGGGCTCAGGGTCAGGCGATGCTGCACCAGTGCCAGCTCGGCCTGCACGCCCAATTGCAGGCCGTCACGGCCTATCAGGCTGGTTGCCGTGTCGCCCTGATAACGCCGCAAACCAATGGCGCCGGCCTGGAGAAACTGCGCCTCGCCGTTCTGCAGCAGCAACAAGCCGGCATTCAGTTGCGCGACGTTGCGCCCAGCCTGGCGCTGGCGAAACAGCTGCTGATTGAACGCTGCCAGCACCTGCCGCACCGCCTGGGCTTCACTCCAGCCGCCGGGCGTGCAACAGCAATCGGCCAGCAGGCCATCCAGATATGCCTCCAGGGTACGCACTACATCAGTGCATTCGCGCGCCCAGAGCAGCGCCACCAATAACGCCGGCGGCCGCCCCTCGCGCCCTGGCAGCCAGGTCGCGCGCGCCCGTGCGGCCTGGCTGGGCAGGTCGATACCATGGCCACAAAGCATTTTGACGGTGGGATGATGCAGACGCTCGATCGACATTGGCAGCCCTCCCAGGTCGCGGATAAGCATGCCATTGCAGCCTTTGTGCCGACTTGCCCAGCACTGGCCCCCGGCTTATGGTGGGCGCTTTCCACCGTCCGAGCAGAGTCCATGTGGTCGCTCCGCGCCTGGCGTCGCCAGCGCATCCTTGCCCGTCATCCCGTGAGCAGCGCGCAGTGGCAGGCCGTGCTGCAGCAACTGCCGATCCTTGATGGCCTGAATGACGCCGAACAGCAGCGCCTGCGCGAACGCGCCGTGCTGTTTCTCCATCACAAACACCTCAGTGCCCTGCCCGGCGTCGAACTGGACGGTCACGCACGCCTGCTGCTGGCAGTGCAGGCCGAGTTGCCGCTGCTGCACCTGGCTGACCTCAACTGGTATCAGGGTTTTCATGAAATCGTCCTGTATCCGGATGACTTCGTCAGCCCGCAACGCCACCGCGATGCCAGCGGCGTGGTGCACGAATGGGACGCCGAACACAGCGGCGAAGCCTGGCAGCAAGGCCCGGTGATCCTCGCCTGGCCGGGCGTGCAGGCCAGCGGCCAGTGGCATGGCTACAACCTGGTAATTCACGAGTTGGCGCACAAGCTGGACATGCTTAACGGCGACGCCAACGGCCTACCGCCACTGCACAGCACTATGGCCGTGCAGGAGTGGGCCAAGGCCATGCAGAGCGCTTTCGATCAGCTTAACGCCGAACTGGATGCCGACCCCGAGGCCGAAACCGCCATCGATCCTTACGCGGCGGAAAACCCGGCGGAGTTCTTTGCCGTTACCAGCGAATACTTTTTCAGCGCCCCGGACCTGCTCGCCGAGGCCTTCCCTGCGGTGTACGCGCAGCTGGCGCTGTTCTACCGCCAGGACCCGCTGGCCCGCTTGCAACGGCTGCAGGCGAGCAACCCCGACTACCAGATCAGAACGGACAACTGCGAATTCGCGACCAATAGAGAACAGTAGGATGGGTGGGGCCGCCTAGGTGATAACCCATCAGCCAATTGATGGGTTATCACCCATCCTACGCTGCTGTTATACCGGCAAGCCCCGCAACTTCGACTACCAGGTCAGAGTCGATAACTGCGGGTTCGCGACCAATGGCTAGGCATCCTGGCGTAGCAACACCTGGGGAATATGCCTATAATCGCGCCACTTTTTTGGCCCACCCCTCGGGAGTCGCCCCATGAGCTACAGCAAGATCCCAGCTGGTAAAGACCTGCCAAACGACATCTACGTCGCCATCGAGATCCCGGCTAACCACGCGCCGATCAAATACGAAATCGACCACGACAGCGATTGCCTGATGGTCGACCGTTTCATGGCCACCCCGATGTTCTACCCGGCCAACTACGGCTTTATCCCGCACACCCTGGCGGACGACGGCGACCCCCTCGACGTGCTGGTTGTGACCCCGTACCCAGTGGCGCCAGGCTCGGTTGTCCGTGCCCGCCCGGTTGGCGTACTGCTGATGAGCGACGAAGCCGGCGGCGATGCCAAGCTGGTTGCCGTACCGCACGACAAATTGAGCGTGCTGTACCAAGACGTTAAGGAATACACCGACCTGCCCCCACTGCTGATCGAGCAGATCAAGCACTTCTTCGAGAACTACAAAGATCTGGAGAAGGGCAAGTGGGTCAAGGTTGAAGGTTGGGCTGGCGCCGACGAGGCCCGCAACCTGATTAACAAGGCGGTCGCTGCTTACCAAAAATAAGTAGTGCCCACCCCCTAAAAGCCGGCCACAAGCCGGCTTTTTTATGCCTGCGATTTGTCCACAGGCACGCATAACCAAGCGCAACGCCGAAATATAGAGCCTGCTAAGCCTCGGTAGAGTGGCCACTTCCGCGCTATAACTGGTTGGCGGGCTGCAAGCCGATCAGTAGCATGACCTCGACAGCGCGACCGCACTCAGCCGTTATCCCTGCAGCCAATGAGGGTTTGCACGGCAACCGGCCCATCACTACGCACGACTATCGGCTCCATCAGCAGCTGAAGGATAACGGGATGAAGTTAACCGTACGCAACCGCATCATTGCCAGTTTTGCCGCCCTTATCGCCATTTTGCTTCTGCTCGCCACAACCGCCTATATGCGTATGGTTTCGATCGAACACGAAGCCGAGCAGATGCAAAGCAACTCCTTGCCCGGGGTCTATTACGTCAGCAAAATCCAGAACAACTGGGCCAGCCATATGCTGGAAACCCGCCGGCTGATGCTGCACCTTGATGGCGACAGCAACGCTGCCGAACTCGCCAGTGCCCAGACTCAGTTCGCCGCCACTGAAGAGGCGCTTGAAGGCCTGCTTGCCCGTTACCTGCAGACCGATGTCAATGAGCTTGAAGCGCAACTGGCTAAGCAGTTCAGTCAACAGTATCGGCAGTACCTGGCATTGCACAGTCAGCTACTCAGCATCCTGCATGAGGACACGCTTGCCCAAGGCCGCAGGTTCAGCACGGAACGGGTTTTACCGGAGTGGGACAAAGGCCTGCAGATCCTGAGTGAGCTGGTCGAGCTGAACAGAACCCTGGCAGACGACGGTGCGAGTGAAATCCGTGACGCCGTACAAGCGCTGGAGATTGCGACCCTGCTGGCCATTCTGTTGACCATCGCGGTAGCCGCCGTGTGCGGCTGGCTACTACTGCAAGCCATCACCCGGCCGATCGACCACATCGTCAGCACCCTGAAGGTCCTTGAGAGCGGCGATCTGTCTGTGCGCCTGAATATGCAGCGCAGCGATGAATTTAATGCCATCGAAATCGGCTTCAACAGCATGGTCGGAGAGCTCAAGACCCTGGTCGGCCATGCTCAACGCTCGGCTGTGCAGATGACCACCTCGGTCACCGAAATTGCCGCCACCTCGCGCCAGCAACAGGCAACCGCCACCGAAACTGCAGCCACCACCACCGAAATAGGCGCCACTTCACGTGAGATCGCCGCCACCTCGCGCGACCTGGTGCGCACCATGGGTGAGGTGTCCGACAACGCCGAACAGACTTCGATGCTCGCCGGCACCGGTCAGCTGGGGCTGACGCGCATGGAAGAAATCATGCGCCAGGTCATGGGCGCCGCCGATGTGGTCAACGGCAAGCTATCGATCCTCAATGAGAAGGCCGGCAACATCAATCATGTGGTGACCACCATCGTCAAAGTGGCGGACCAGACCAACCTGCTCTCCCTCAACGCGGCCATTGAGGCGGAAAAGGCCGGCGAGTACGGCAAAGGCTTTGCCGTGGTGGCTGTCGAAGTGCGTCGCCTGGCCGATCAAACTGCCGTAGCCACCTACGATATCGAGCAAATGGTGCGCGAGATCCAGTCCGCGGTATCGGCTGGGGTGATGGGCATGGACAAGTTTTCCGAAGAAGTGCGTCGCGGCATCGGTGAAATGGCGCAGATGGGCGACCAACTGGCGCAGATCATTCAGCAAGTGCAGGCCCTTGCACCACGTATCCAGATGGTCAATGAGGGCATGCAGGCGCAATCCACCGGTGCCGAGCAGATCAACCAGGCCCTGGTGCAGTTGAGTGAAGCCAGCAGCCAGACCGTGGATACCCTGCGCCAGGCTGGCGCGGCGATTGACGAGCTGAATCAGGTGGCCAGCAACCTGCGGGTTGGCGTCAGCAGCTTCAAGGTCTGAGCCATGCACAAAGCCGCCACCGCCGGATCAGCCAAGGGCGAACTGCACCTGCGATTCCACCTGGGCGAGGATCGCTACGCCATCAGCGCCCGCGAGGTGGCCGAAGTGTTGCCGCTGCGCCAGCTCAAGCAGGTGCCGGAAACCCCGGACTGGGTGGCCGGGGTCTTCCAGCATCGCGGGCGGATGATCCCCGTGCTGGACCTCAACCAGCGCGTACTCAAACGACCAGCACTGGCACGCAACAGTACCCGCCTGGTGCTGGTGTATTTCGATGCGCAACGCGGGGAGCGGGCCTGCGTGCTCGGACTGCTTCTCGAACAAGCCACCGACACCCTGCGCCTGCCCGCCAGCGCCTTTGCAAGCAGCGGCCTGGAGGCCGGACAGCCGGATTACCTCGGACCAACGCAGGCGGACGAGCACGGTCTGATCCAGCGTATCGAGGTCCAGGGTCTGCTGGATGACGCCCTGCGCGCCATGCTGTTCAAGGCCGCGCAACAGGCCGAGGATGGCGCAGCATGATCGCCCAGATCGAACGGCTGTTGAAATCACGCATTGGCCTTGACGCTGAATCGGTCGGCCGTAGCGTGATCGAGCGCGCCGTGCGTCAGCGCATGCATGCCCAGCACAAGAGCGCCCTGGAAGACTACTGGATCACCCTCAACGGCTCGCCCAAGGAGCAGCAGGCACTGGTCGAAGCCGTGGTGGTGCCGGAAACCTGGTTCTTCCGTTACCCCGAATCATTCAAGGCCCTCGCCGCCCTGGCTTTTGAGTGCCACAGCCAGCTGAACGCCGCACGGCCTCTGCGGATCATCAGCGTGCCCTGTTCCAGCGGCGAAGAACCCTACTCAATCGCCATGGCCCTGCTCGATGCCGGTTTCGCCCCCGAGCAGTTCCAGATTGAAGCCCTGGATGTCAGTGACAAGGTGCTGGCCCTGGCCAGCCGCGGGATCTACGGACGCAACTCGTTTCGCGGCGACGCCCTGGCGTTTCGCGAGCGCTTCTTTCGCGCCCAGGACGACAGCTTTGTACTCGACGAGCGGGTAAAAAGCCGCGTGCAACTGCGCTGCGGCAACCTGCTCGACAGCAACCTGTTCAGCACTACGCCGGCCTACGACTTTATCTTCTGCCGCAACCTGCTGATCTACTTCGACCGAGCGACCCAGGTGCGTGTACTTGAGCTGCTCAAGCGCCAGCTGCAACCACAAGGGGTGCTGTTTATCGGCCCGGCCGAGGCCAGCCTGGCCACGCAAAATGGTATGCAGGCCCTGGGCCGGCAACAGACTTTTGCCTTTCGCTGCGCACCCGCCGAAACCGCTAAACCGATCAGCCTGACGCCGCCGAGCAGCCGCCCGCGGCCGGCCCTACCGCGCCAGCCCGCACCACCGCCGGCCATGGCGCCGCGCAACATTACGCCCGTGACGCCCCCGGCGCGGGCAACGCCAACCCCAGCGCCGATCAGCACGCCCTGGGATAAAGTCGCCGAGCTGGCCAACGCCGGTCACTGCGAGCAGGCGCGCAGCCTCTGCGAACGCCATCTGCAAACCGCAGGCCCCAGCGCTCAGGCGTTCTATTGGCTGGGCCTGCTCAGTGATGTGGAACAGCGCAGCGAACAGGCCTGCGGTTACTACCGCAAGGCCATTTATCTTGACCCGCAACACAGCGAAGCATTGACCCACTTGGCCGCCCACCTGGAAACCCAAGGCGACCAGAGCGGGGCCCAGCGCCTTTACCGGCGTGCGCAGGTGGGAGGTAAATCATCGTGATGGATGCTGATCTGAACCAGGCCCCAATCGACGACTGCTGGAACCGTATCGGCGTATTCGGTGACAAGAGCTGCGCGCGCCTGGACGCTCACATCCACTGTCGCAACTGCGAGGTTTACAGCGCGGCGGCCATCGCCCTGCTCGACCGCTACAGCACCCTGCTGGAGCACGACGCCAGCGGCTACGGCCAAGCTGAAGCCAGTGACGATCTGGGCGAGCAGCGCTCGCTGCTGATTTTCCGCCTGGGCGAGGAATGGCTAGCGCTGGCAACGCGGCGCATGGCCGAAGTGATGCCCCTGTCGCCAATTCATAGCCTGCCGCACCAGAAGGTCGGCAGCCTGCTCGGCGTGACCAATGTACGCGGCACCTTGGTTGCCTGCCTCAACCTCGGCGAGGTACTGGGCCTCGAACACAGCGAAGGCAAACAGGAAAAACGCGCCATACCGCGCATGCTGATCCTCGAAACCAACGCCGGCCCGCTGGTCAGCCCGGTTGACGAGGTCAGCGGTATTCAGCTGATCCCCTTGGCGCTGATCGGTGCCTCGGTACAGGAAGACAAGCGCGCGATCAGCCGTTTCAGCGCAGGCGTGCTGCAATGGGGCGGCAAGAGCATCACCCTGCTGGATGATGAACAGCTGCTCGCAGCCATGACCAGGAGCCTGGCATGACCCCGGATCAGATGCGTGATGCGTCATTGCTTGAGCTGTTCCGCATGGAGGCGGAAGCACAGAAACAGGTGCTGGATACCGGCCTGCTGATCCTTGAGCGCGACCCGGTCAACACCGGCCAACTGGAAGCCTGCATGCGCGCCGCCCACTCGCTCAAGGGCGCCTCGCGGATTGTCGGCCTGGACAGCGGCGTGCAGGTGGCCCATGCCATGGAGGACCTGCTGGTGGCCGCCCAGGAAGGCCTGTTGCGCCTGCTGCCCGACCATATCGACGCCTTGCTGCAGGGCTCCGATCTGCTGCTACGGATTGGTCAGGCGCTACCCGAGGCCGAGCTCGAACCCCGCGTCAAACAGGTCACCTCACGCATGCAGGCGCTACTCGGGGCCGCCGTTCCGGCCCTGCGCGAGCAACCGGCAACACCCGCAGAGGCTCAACCTACCGAGCCACCTGCCGCGCCGCAGCCTGACACCACGACGCCAGCGCCTGAGCCGGCGAGCGAAGAACGTAGCCGGGTATTGCGCGTCTCGGCGGAACGCTTTGACCACCTGATCGATTTATCAGGCAAATCGCTGGTGGAATTCCAGCGCATCAAGCCACTGAGCGACTCGCTGCACCGCCTCAAACGCCAGCAGGCAGCGGCACGGCGTACCTACGAAAGCCTGCGCGAACAGCTGCTCGGCATCCCGACCTCCGCGGCAATAGAAACCCTGCTCAACGAAGGCCGCCATTTGCTGATGGAGTGCCAGCAGCAACTGCAGAGCCATCAGGCACTGTTCGACGACTTCGCCTGGCATGGCGGCCAGCGTACCCAACAACTCTATGACCTGGCCCTGGCCTCACGCATGCGCCCGTTCGCCGACGTGCTGGTCGGCCAGGCTCGCATGTTGCGCGACTTGGGCCGTTCGCTGGGCAAACAGGTGCTGCTGGAGGTTGAAGGCGAACACACCCAGGTCGATCGCGATATTCTCGAACGCCTGGAAGCACCACTGACCCACCTGCTGCGCAATGCGGTCGACCATGGCATCGAGCCGCCGGCACTGCGCGTACGCAAGGGCAAACCCGAAGAAGGCACCATCCGTCTGAAGGCCCGTCATCACGCCAATATGCTGGTACTTGAAGTCAGCGATGACGGCGGCGGCGTCGACCTTGAGCGCGTTCGCCAAGCGGTGATCGAGCGGCGTTTTACCTCCGCCGAGCAGGTCGAGCAGATGAGCGAAGAAGAACTGCTGACCTTCCTCTTTCTGCCCGGCTTCAGCATGAGTCAGCAGGTCACTGAAGTGTCCGGACGCGGCGTCGGTCTGGATGTGGTGCAGCACGAAATCCGCCGTATGCGCGGCAATGTGCGCCTGCAACAGCGCCATGGCGAAGGCAGCCTGTTCCATATCGAGTTGCCGCTGACCCTGTCGGTAGTCCGCGCACTGGTGGTGAGTATCGGTGGCGAGGCCTATGCCTTCCCCCTGGCGCAGATCGAACGCATGCTGCGCCTGCAGCGCGACGCGATTGTCCACCTCGAAGGGCGTCAGCACTTCTGGCTCGAAGATGAACATATCGGCCTGCTCTCAGCCGCCCAACTGCTGCAACGACCGGAGCAGAAAAGTGACGAGGCCGACATTCCCATTGTGATGATCCGTGACCGCGAGCGTTGCCACGGCCTGGCCGTCGAGCGTTTTATCGGCGAATTCACCCTGGTATTGATGCCACTGGACCCGCGCCTGGGCAAAATCCGCGATGTGGCCGCCGGGGCCCTGCTCCACGACGGCACCCCCGTGCTGATTCTGGATGTCGACGATGTGCTCAACTCAGTAGGCAAGCTGCTTGGTGGCGGCCACCTGGAACGCGTCGACCACAGCGGCAGTACCCGTCAGGTCAGCAGCAAACGCGTACTGGTGGTGGATGACTCGCTTACCGTGCGCGAGCTGGAGCGCAAACTGCTGCTCAGCCGCGGCTATCAGGTCGAGGTGGCCGTCGACGGCATGGACGGCTGGAACGCCCTGCGCGCAGGCCACTTCGATCTGCTGATCACCGATATCGACATGCCACGCATGGACGGTATCGAGCTGGTCAGCCTGGTACGCCAGGACCCTCGCCTGCGCGCGCTGCCAGTGATGGTGGTGTCCTACAAGGACCGTGAAGAAGACCGTCGCAAAGGCCTGGAGGCCGGGGCGGACTACTACCTGGCCAAGGCCAGTTTCCATGACGAAGCGCTGCTCGATGCCGTACAGACCTTGATCGGAGAGGCACGCGAATGAGGATTGCCATTGCCAACGACACGCCCCTGGCCGTTGAAGCATTGCGCCGGGCCTTGGCTGTCGAGCCGCAGTACCAGTTGATCTGGGTGGCCGAGAATGGCGAGGAGGCCGTGCGCCTGTGCCGGGAAGATCACCCGGACCTGCTGCTGATGGACATGCTGATGCCCGGCATGGACGGCGTAGAAGCCACCCGGCGGATTATGCGCGACACGCCCTGCGCCATCCTGGTCGTCACCGCTGATGTCGAACGCAACATGACCCGGGTGTTTGATGCCATGGGCGCGGGCGCGCTGGACGTAGTCGCCGTGCCGTCGCTAGGCCCGCAGCATCAGCTGGATGGCATCCTTATTCGCCGCAAGATTCACAACATTGCCTGGATGATTGGCCATAAGACCTCACGCAGCGCCCCCACCCCGCCAGCCAAATCAACCGGCAGCCGTGGCCAACGCCTGGTGGCCATCGGCGCCTCGGCCGGCGGGCCGGCAGCGCTGGTCGAGCTGCTGAAAAATATCCCCGCCGATTTCCCTGCAGCCATCGTCCTGGTGCAGCACGTCGACGAAATATTTGCCGCCGGTATGGCGCAGTGGTTGGCCAGCGAGTCGCACATGCCCGTGCGCCTGGCCCAGGAAGGCGAAACAATAAAGCCCGGCGAGGTGTTGCTGGCCGGCACCAATAACCACCTGTGCCTCACCGCCGATAGCCGGCTGGTATACCGCCTAGAGCCAACCGATCAGGTCTACCGCCCCTCCATAGATGTATTCTTCAACAGCGTGGCCACGCACTGCCAGGGTGAAGCCATCGGCGTCTTACTGACCGGCATGGGCCGCGATGGCGCGCGCGGGCTCAAGCAGATGCGTGAGCGGGGCTTCCATACCATCGCTCAGGATCAGGCCAGCTGCGCGGTCTACGGAATGCCCAAGGCCGCCGCCGCATTGGACGCCGCCGTAGAGATTCTGCCGCTGGAGAAAATTGCACCGCGCCTGATTAAGCGCTTGAGTTGATGCATCCACCGCTAGCATTCTGCCGGCATTCTATGAAGTACCTGACGGAGTCTTGTCATGCAACGGCCTAAAGAGCATCCCTATCTTCCTCAAGGGCTACCCGACTATTCAATGATGGTGCTGCTGGTTGATGACCAGGCCATGATCGGTGAGGCCGTACGGCGTGCACTGGGTGAAGAAAGTGATATCGACTTCCACTTCTGCTCGGACCCGCACCAAGCCCTGCACCTGGCGCAACAGATCAAGCCCACGGTGATCCTGCAGGATCTGATCATGCCTGGCATCGACGGCCTCGACCTGCTCAGCCAATACCGCAGCGCACCGGGGCTGCGTGATGTACCGATCATCGTGCTGTCAACCAAGGAAGACCCCAAGGTCAAGAGCGCCGCCTTCACCGCCGGGGCCAACGACTACCTGGTGAAGTTGCCGGATGTCATCGAACTACTGGCGCGCATTCGCTACCACTCGCGCTCCTACCTGACCCTGCTGCAGCGCGACGAAGCCTACCGCGCCTTGCGCGAAAGCCAGCAACAGCTGCTCGATACCAACCTGGTACTGCAACGCCTGATCAAGTCCGACGGCCTCACCGGCCTGGCCAACCGCCGCTACCTGGACGAGTACATCGAAGTCGAGTGGCACCGTGCCCAGCGTGATAACAGCGAGCTGTCACTGCTGATGATCGACGTCGATTACTTCAAGGCCTACAACGACCAGCATGGGCATGTTGCCGGCGACGATGTGCTGCGCCAGGTTGGCGAGGCGTTGCGTACCAGCTGCACCCGTGCCGCCGACCTCGCCGCCCGCTATGGGGGTGAAGAATTCGCCGTGGTCATGCCTGGCACCGCTTCCGGTGGCGCCCGCCTGCAAGCGGAAAAGGTACGCCGCGCCATTGAAGCACTGGGCATCCCCCACGAACTACCGCAACCCGGCTCGTGCATCAGCGTAAGCATTGGCATCGCCACCCTCAAACCCAGCGAAGAAGAAGACGCGACAAAATTGGTGGTCAAGGCGGATGAAGGTCTTTATCTGGCCAAACACAGCGGCCGCAACCAGGTCGCAATAGCGCCGAACCACGACTGAGCCTGCGTACCGCCGACAGATACATCGCCTCGGCGGAACGGGACCTTGGTCGAACTTGGCCCGCCCACGCACCCGGCATTATCCTCCCGCCTTTATCTCGACGAACGAAGCCCATGTCAGTGCCTGATCTACTGCTGCTGGTCCTTGCCGGTTTTGCTGCCGGCGGGATGAATGCCCTGGCCGGTGGCGGCACCTTCTTCTCCTTTCCAGCGCTGCTCGCCGCGGGGCTGCCGCCGGTAACGGCCAACGCCACCAATGCCGTGGCACTGTGGCCGGCCAGCCTGGCCGGGGCCTGGGCGGCGCGGGATTCGCTGCGGCCGTTGGGGCGTTATCTGCTGCCGTTGCTGGCGGCCGGGCTGGCGGGCGGCCTGTTGGGTGGGCTGTTGCTGCTAATCGGCGGCGATGCGGTATTTGCCAAGCTGATTCCCTGGCTGCTGCTGGCCGCCACCGCGCTGTTTGCCGCCAGCCCCTGGCTCAGCCGCTGGTTGGCCGCACGCCGCGCCGAGGCTGCGCAGCCGCCGCACAGCCCGCTGTCGCTGGCCGCGCATATTGGCGTATCGATTTATGGCGGTTACTTCGGCGCCGGCATGGGCATTCTGCAACTGGCGGCGTTTTCCATCGAAGGTCACCCACTGGCCCGCGCCAATGCCCTGAAGAACCTGATTTCCGCAGTGATCTACAGCGTCGCCACCGCGACTTTTATCATCGCCGGGCGAGTCAGTTGGTATGAGCTGGTGATTCTGCTGGTGGGCGCCACCCTGGGCGGCTATGTCGGCGGCGCGCTGGGCCAGCGTTTGCCGGCCAAGTTCCTGCGCCTGCTGGTGATCAGCGTGGGCAGCGGCATGACGCTGTATTACTTCTTGGCGACCTATTTCGCCCAGTAACACTCAATTTTTGCCGCGCTTGCGAAACTCCACTGGCGTCTCGCCGACCCAGCGTTTGAAGGCGCGGTAGAAGGTGCTCGGCTCGGAGAAGCCGGTGCGTTCAACGATCACCTCAATGCGCTCGTCGGTGTTGAGCAACAGGTCCTTGGCCAAACGGCAGCGGTAGTCGGTGACCAGATCATTGAAGCGCACCCCGGCCATGGCCAGGCGCTCGCGCAGCCGCCGCGCCGGCATGTTCAAGCGCGCGGCGACCTGCTCCAGGGTGGCGCCGCTGTCGACCAGCAACTCGCCGATCAACTCACGCACCTTGCGCACCAGGTCCAGCCGCTCGACCTCGGCCAGTTGCCGGCGCGCCAGGGACTCATGCATGCGCAGCAGTTCTGGCGCGGCATGCCGTGAGGTTTTGTCCAGCACTGCGGCATTGAACACCAGCGCGTAACGCTCGCCGCCCAGCTGCGCCGGGCAGCCATACACCTGCTGATAACGCTCGGCCGGCGCGCCGTCGGCATGCATGAACTGCACTTCATAAGGGGTGAAATCGCCTTCGGTCAGCGCATCGAACAGGCGGATTACCGCGCCAGCGAGCATTTCCGGGAAGTGCCGTGGCGTACCGGGAATCAGCCCGAGCACCAGCACCGCGCGCTCGCCCTCCACATCCAGCTTGGCATTCAGGGTGTCGGAGAGCAGCCGCACATAGCGCAGGGCATGGCGCAGGCCTTCGCCGAAGGTTTCACTGGAAAGAAACAGGTACTCCAGCAGCAGGCCGTGGAAGGCCGGCAGGTGCTGGGCCAGGTAGAGGCCGACATGCTCTTCGCCGCACTCATCGATGGCGGCTTTCCAGAACAAGGCCTGAGCGGCATGGGGGAAACGCCCAGCAGGCAAGCCACCAGGCGGCAGGCCAACGCGCGCCAGCACTCGATCGGGGTCGGTACCGCTGGCACGCAAGGCGTCGATCACCGGGCGCATCAGCGCCACGTCGTCAGTCAGGTCACGCATGTTGAGGAATTCTTATTGTTTGCGAGGCGCGGCCATCTTAGGCAGCTTTAGGTCATGCGCTCAAGGCGTGAATCATGCTGATAAACGATTGACTGGCCTGCCGCACTGCCAGGCGATGCGGCCAATGCACGGCAGCGCTGGCCGACTAAGCTGCTGCCACCGTTCCAAGGGTCTGTTGCCGTTTCGCTCGTGGCCGCGCCGGAGCCTGTTTTAGCGCGAGGCAAGGCACGAGGAGCGCGGTTTGGTCATTCCAAATAAGCGACGAGAAACGCAGCATCGCGCTAAAACAGGCCCGGCCCTTCGGGTTGCGCGCAAAATCTCGCCATGCGGTGTTGGAGGACTTGGCAAGGGAACAACCATTACCTGCGTCCTCCGCCTGGCCTGGCGAGATTTTGCGCGGCAACGCGGCTCACGACGAAACGACAACAGACCCTAGGAGTTACCCATGGCCATCGACTGGCTCGAACTGCCCGCCCCACCTGCCCTACCTGCACTGTTTCTGCGCGCCGCCCTGCGCCGCCGCGTGACCGGCCGCAGCCTGCCCGAGCTGGGCGTGCGCTGCCAGGTTACGGTTGATCCCAACCACCTTGCGCGCTACCGGCAGATCTGCGGCTTTGCCGATGATCACCTGCTGCCCGCGCCCTACCCGCATATTCTGGCGTTTGCCCTGCAGATGCAGTTACTCACCGACAAGCGCTTCCCCTTCCCGCTGCTCGGCCTGGTGCACCTGGAAAACCATATTCGCGTGCTGCGCCCACTCGGTGGCCTCGGGCCGTTTACCGTCTGCGTGCAGGTGCAGGACCTGCAACCCCACGACAAAGGCGCTACCTTCAGCCTGATTACCCAGCTGCACGACCAACTCGGCCTGCTCTGGGAAGGCGACAGTCGCATCCTCTGCCGCGCTCTGCGCATGGACGGCGCGCCGGCCGAACGCGACGCCGAAACCGCGCTTGCGCAAACCACCCTGGCGCACTGGCGCGCGCCGGCCGATATCGGCCGGTGTTATGCGCGTATCGCTGGCGACTACAACCCGATCCACCTGTTTGCCGCCACCGCCAAGCTGTTCGGCTTTCCTCGTGCCATTGCCCATGGCCTGTGGAACAAGGGCCGTGCCCTGGCCGAACTGGGCCCGCGCCTGCCTGCCGCCGGTTATGCCGTGAGCGTGCGCTTTCAGAAACCGGTGCTGTTGCCGGCAGAGGTGCGCTTACTGGCCAGCGAGCCGGGCAGCAGCGGCCAGTTCAGCTTGCTCGGCCAGGATGACCTGGGCCATATGAGCGGCAGTTGGCGACCGCTGGACTAGGCGCACAGCAGGGCTTGGCGTTTTTTCGGGGGCGGATTATCGTGTGCCTTCCTGCGCCTGCGCGGTCACGGTTGACCCGTCCGGCATCTCCAATGGATCAGAGAGCCTCAGCATGAAAAACACCGCCGTACTTGCCACGTCCTTCGCCCTCGCTTGCACTGCACTGCAGGCCCACGCCCTGGACGCGTCCGGGCAGCGCTACGTCAATCAGCTGGTGCAGGGCGGCCCGGTGTCGATTCGCGAAGCCGCGCAGAGCATCTATCACAGCGGTTACCGGGATCAGGAAACCCTCGACGTGGCCGCCGAAGTGCTGCTGCAGAAGTACCGCAGCGCCACCGACAACACCACCTCCGACGCCCTGGCCTGGGTTTGCAAGGCCTTGGCCAGCTCGGGCAACGGCCGCTACAAGCCAGTGCTGGCCGAAGTGGTGGCCAACTCCAATAACCGCAAGCTGGATCGTCACTGCGAAAAGGCCGGCAACAGCCTCAGCGCCGGCGGCGCGCCCTACACTGCAGGCAGCGTCAATCTGGACGCCTACCGCGCCGGCAAAGGCCAACCTGCGGCCAGCAGCACCCAGGCCCTCGCCCCTGCCGCCGCACCGGCTGCCGTTGCCCAGGGCAGCGGCTCGTTCAGTGATGTGCGCACCGGTATGAGCATGGATGAAGTCAATGCGCTGCTCGGCGCACCGACCGCCACCTTCTCGCACCAGACCGGCAAGGCCTGGATTCCATTCAACTTCAAAGGCAAGGACGTCGCCCGCGTGGTGTCGCTGTACAAGGGCAAGGGGCGCATCACGTTTTCCCAGGAAAGCGTCTACGCCAACGTCTGGCGCGTGCTGGAAGTGACTAACAACCCCAACGAAAGCGGCTACCCATAACCTGCGGTATCGGTTTGCCGGCTTGAAGACCGGCCGGCAAACCCCGAAGCTATGCTCCTATTTGCTGGAGCGCCTGATGAACCTCGCCGAACTGACCACCCGCATGCACGCCATTCGTGATCGCAACGACTGGCGGCCCTTCCACAGCCCGAAGAACCTGGCCATGGCCGCCAGCGTGGAAATGGCCGAGCTGGTGGAAATCTTCCAGTGGCTGACTGAAGCACAATCCCGCGAGTTGCCTGCTGAACAACTGACCCACGCCGGCCAGGAAATCGGCGACATCGTGCTGTATCTGGTGCTGCTGTGTGGCGAGCTGGGCCTGGATATGGAACAGGTGGTGCGCGCCAAGCTGGCCGACAACGAACGGCGCTTTCTCGGAGACGCGCCATGACCGACCGGCACTTCGACGAGTTAGCCACGCGCTTTGCCGAGAAAATCTATGGCGGCGCCAAGGGCGCGATTCGCCTGGCCGTGCTTCAGGCCGATCTGGCCGAAGCCCTGCCTGAGCGCCCGCTGCGGGTGCTGGATATTGGCGCGGGCCTCGGCCATATGTCGCTGTGGCTGGCCGAACGCGGCCACCAGGTGACGCTGACGGAGCCCGCCGAGCCGATGCTCAATGGCGCCCGCGAGCGTTTTGCTGCCGCCGGACAACAAGCCACCTTTATCCAGGCACCCTGGCAGGACCTGCTTGGCCAGCTGGAACAGCCCTTTGACCTGGTGATCTGCCACGCGGTGCTGGAATGGCTGGCCGAACCGCACAGCATCCTGCCGGTGCTGCACCAGCTGTGCGCGCCCGGCGGCTGGTTGTCGCTGGCGTTCTACAACAAGGACGCGCTGATCTACCGCAACCTGCTCAAGGGCCACTTCCGCAAGCTGCGCAAAGCCGAGTTCGCTGGTGAGAAACAAAGCCTGACCCCGCAGATGCCGCTTGATCCGCGCGAGCTGGCGGCGCAACTTGAGGCTAATTGGCAGGTCGAAAGCCAGAGTGGCGTAAGGGTGTTTCACGACTATATGCCGCAGCCCTTTCAGGCCAAGGCCGAGCTGCTCGACCTGCTGGAAATGGAACTGGCCTACCGCCGCCACCCCAGCTTTGCCGGGCTGGGCCGTTATCTACACTGGATCTGCCGGCCACGCTGACAGGCCATGGCACTGGAGGCATGCAACGCGATGAAACGACTTAGCGTCTTACTGCTCCTGTCCAGCCTCGCGGCCTGTCAGAGCCAGAACCCTTATGTCGCCGACAGCAAACCGCTGCCGCCGGCCCCCGCTCACTCGCCCCAGCAACTGGATCGCAGCGCCTACCCCGCCGCGCCGCGCGATTATGGTCGCTACCGCACCTGGAGCTGGCAGCAGTTGCCAGCCGGCACCGCCTGGGCCAGTTCCGAGCAGGTGCAGGAAGCCCTGAGCAACGCCCTCGACCAACGCGGCCTGCGCCCGCATCGCACCGGCGCAACCAGCGACCTCAAGGTCAGCGCCGAGCTGCGTTTGGAGCAGCGCCTGCGCCAAGTCACTGAACACTACGGCAGCCATTACGGTCATAGTCGCTATGGCGATAACTACGGTATGTGGGGCAGCGCACCACTGGTACGCAGCTACACCGAAGAGGTCATGGTGGTGCGCATCGAGTTGTTCGACGGCCAGGATGGCCAGCCGATCTGGAGCGCCAGCGCCGAAACCCTCAGCAGCGGCAACCAGAGTGAACGCGCCGCCGCGCTGCGCAATGCGGTACAACAGGCCCTGGCGGCATACCCGCCAAACTGATTGCTGAACCCGAGGAGAGCACCCATGCGTGCATCACTGTTGTTACTGCCCCTGCTGCTGATCCTCAGCGCCTGCCAGACGGCGCAGCTGGAACGCGACTTCGACCCCAACCGGGATTTTGCCGCCTACCGCAGCTGGAGCTGGCAGGAGCCGGCCGTGCAATACAAACCCGATGACCCGCGCATCAACAGCGACCTCACTGGCCAGCGCATTCGCAGCGCGGTCAGCGAACAGCTCGACCAACGCGGCCTGCGCCAGGCAGTCGCGAACACGCCGGGCGACCTCAAGGTGCAGGTGTGGATGATCGTCGACAACCGCCAGCAGCAGGTCAGCACCCACTTTGGTGGAGCCTGGGGTGACCCGTGGGGTCGCGGTTTCTGGGGCGGCCCGAGCTATGTAGAAACCCGCACCCTGGACTATCAGGTCGGCACCCTGCAGATCGACCTGCTCGACGGCAAGGACGGCAAACTGGTCTGGCGCGGCAGTGCCGAACAGGTGCTGCGCAGCCGCCAACCCAGTCCCAGCGAGCGCGAGGCAGCGATACGCAGTACGGTCGCTGAAGTGCTAAGCCAGTACCCACCACGCTAACCAACAAGGATGTTGCATGAGCCCACCCCCACCTCTCAGCCATCGCCCCGCTGCGGCGGCTGATCTGGCCGAGATTGTCGGCTTCCCACAAAACGCCGATGAGCTGTTCTTCTGCTACCCCAAGGCCGATTGGCCGCTGAGCATCGGTCAGCTGGCCGCCGCCATGGCCGAACGCCGCGACAGCACGGTGGTGCTGCTCGATGGCCGGGTGGCCGGCTTTGCCAACTTCTACCAATGGCATTACGACGACCACTGCGCCCTCGGTAACCTGATGGTCGCCCCCTGGGCCCGCGGCCACGGCGTGGCGCATTGTCTGGTGGCGGTGATGGAGCAGCTGGCGCGCGAGCATTACCACGCCAAACGCATGCAGGTGTCGTGCTTCAACGCCAACAGCGCCGGCCTGCTGCTCTACCCAAAGCTCGGCTATACCCTAAGCGATGTGGTCGAACGGCGTGATCCCAAGGGCCAGCGCGTGGCGTTGATTCAGTTCAGCAAAACCCTGTAGGCCGGTTTACAGGTCCCAGTCCGGCCGATCTGCCAGCCGCTCAATCAGAAAATCCAGCAACGCGCGTAGCGCTGGCGGCATCTGCCGGCGCGTGCCATAGAGGGCGTGGATGCCCAGCTCCTGCGGCTCATAGTCGGGCAGCAACTGCACCAGCGCCCCGGAGCGTAGGTGCGCGCTGACCGAATAACGCGGCTGCAAACTGATGCCGATATCGGCCAGCACGGCCTCCAGCAGCACCATGGATTCATTGGCGCTGAGGTTGCCGCTGACTGCCACGGCATGCGGCTCACCGGCGCGGCTGAACTCCCAGATGCTGCGGCCAAAATAGGCGTAACTCAGGCAATTGTGCTGCGCCAAATCCTCGGGCCGCTGGGGCGTACCGTGCTTGGCCAGATACGCCGGGGTGGCGCACACCACTGAGCGGCACACCGCCAGCTGGCGGGCAATCAGGTTAGGGTCGAGCTGATTGGTGATGCGCAGGGCCAGGTCGATGCGCGCCTCCACCAGATTGACCGCCTGGCTGCCCACCAACAGATCGACGCTGACCTGCGGATACCGGCGAATAAAATCATCCAGCGCACGCACCAGCCAGGCCTGGGCCAGCGATTGGCTGCAGGCGATGCGTAAGGTGCCGCGCGGCGCGGCCTCATCGGTGCGGCTGACACTCTGCATGGCCTCGGCCATGGCCAGCATCTCGCGGCATTGGCCGAGCAACTGCTCGCCGGCACCGGTCAGGCTCAGCTTGCGCGTGGTGCGGTGCAACAAGCGCGCGCCGACCCAGGCCTCCAGCTCGCCGAGGTAACGCGACACCATCGCCCGCGACATCTCCAGCGCTTCGGCCGCAGCAGTCTGGCTGCCGCGCTCCACCACTTCGACAAATACCCGGGTTGCCATTAGCCGATCCATGATTAGTCCATTTAGCGCAACAAATATGCGCAGATTAAGGGGCTTTTTGATCGATTTAAAGCAACTAAGATCACCTCACTTACTCAACAGGAGATCAGCATGTCGATCCTCAACCACTTGCGCAGCCTGCTCACCAGCGCCAGCCTGCTTACCCTTGCCACCACCGCGATTGCCCAGCCACTCACCCTGGATGTCTACAACCCAGGCGACAAGGCGATCTTCCCGGTGACCTCGACGCTGATCAGCGGCGAGCGCGATGCCATTCTGGTCGATGCGCAGTTCTCCACCCGCGAAGCCTTTGAGCTGGTCGAGCGCATTCAAGCCAGCGGCAAAAACCTCACCACCATCTTTATCAGCCACGGCGACCCGGATTTCTACTTCGGCCTGGACACCCTGACCCGCGCCTTCCCCAAGGCCAAGATCCTGGCCACGCCGCAGACCATCGCCTATATCGAGAAAAGCCGCGAACCGAAGCTGGCCTACTGGGGCCCGATCCTCAAGGACAGCGCGCCAGCCCGCACCCTGGTGCCGCAAGCCCTGCAAGGCGACCAGCTGACGCTGGAAGGCCAGACTCTGCAACTGATCGGCCATGACCCCAAGCACACCAGCTTGTGGATTCCGAGCATCCAGGCCGTGGTCGGCGGCGTGCTGACCTACGCCAACATCCACCCCTGGATTGCCGATGCACAAACGCCGCAAGCACGTCAGAGCTGGTTGAAATCCCTGGATGAACTGCAAGCGCTGCAACCGAAAACCCTGGTGCCGGGCCACTTTATGGGCCAGCCCAAGCTGAACCTGGATGACCTGCGCTTTACCCGCAACTACCTCAATGACCTGGAAGCCGCGCTGCCCAAGGCCAAGAACAGCCAGGCGCTGATCGAGACCATGAAAGCCAAGTACCCGGCCCTGCTCGACGCCAGCAGCCTGGAACTGAGCGCCAAGGTGCTCAAGGGTGAAATGCAGTGGCCCTAAGCCGCCGCATCCTGATCACCGGCGCCTCACGCGGCATTGGCCTGGGCTTGACCCAGGCCTTTATGCAGGCGGGCTGGCAGGTATACGCCGTGATCCGCAACCTGACTGGTAGCCACGAGCTGCAGGCGCTGGCCACGCAACATGGTCAGTGCCTACAGCTGATTGAGTGCGATTTGCTGCAGCGCGAGGCTGGCCAGTTGATTGACCGCGCGCTGGGCGACCAACCGCTGACCTGTGCGCTGTTCAATGCCGGCGTCTATGGCCCAGCGCATCAGGACCCGCGCCAGGCCAACAGCGCTGAGATCGGCCAGCTGTTTCTCGCCAATGCCGTCGCACCGATCAGCCTGGGGCAACAGCTGGCTGGGCGAATCGAGGCCGGTGGCGTGATGGCCTTTATCAGCTCGCAGATGGCCAGCCTGCAGCTCAACCGCGCCCTCGACATGCCGCTGTACGGTGCCAGCAAGGCCGCGCTGAACAGCCTGCTGCTGAGCTGGAGCAGCCAGTATGCCGAACTGCCCTGGAGCCTGCTGGCTCTGCATCCAGGCTGGGTACGCACGGCCATGGGCGGAGCAGATGCCCCCTTGAGCCTGGCGGACAGCGCAGCGGGGCTGTGTCAGGTGATCACCGCTGAGCAGGGCCGCCGACGCTGCGCATTTCTCGATTACCAGGGCCAGACCTTGCCCTGGTGAGGCTGACGGAGCGCTGTGCATTTGCGGCATAATCGCCCGCCCTGCCCGCCATGGAGATGCACATGCCTGCCCCGATCTGGTGGTTACTCGCCCTGCCCTTTGTCGCCGGCGCCTGCCTGCCGCTGCAAGCAGGAATCAACGGTCAATTGGCCAAACAGGTGTCCAGCGTGCTGGCCGCCGCGCTGGTGTCCTTCGCTGTCGGCACCCTGGCGCTGCTGATTCTGGTATTGGCCCAACGCGAGTTTCCCAGCCTTGGCGCACTCAAAGGCCTGACCTGGTGGCACTGGAGTGGCGGCCTGCTGGGCGTGATGTTTATCGCCACCGCCGCCTTTGCCGGGCCCAAGGTCGGCGCAGTGCTGTTTATGGCACTGGTGATCGCCGGACAACTGAGCATGGCCCTGACCCTGGACCACTTCGGCTGGGCCGGCTTTCGCGAAGCGCCGATTACTGCGGGCAAAGTCGGCGGCCTGCTGCTGATCGTCGCCGGTATCTGGTTGATCCGCCGCGGCTAGCCACCCAGCGCCACGCGCCGTGGGCGCGGACCTGCTGTGCTAAAATGCGCGGCGTTTTTACCCTGCGCCTTGCCTGCCCTGCCTATAGCCAACCGTCATGTGCCCGACTCATCGTCCGGCGCGGCTGTGCCTATTCGCTTGCCGCTGCGCCCCAGCCTTTGGAATTGACCATGCTGCAAAGCCTGAAAAACACCTGGTTGTTTAATATCCGCGGCGATGTGCTCGCTGGTCTGGTGGTGGCGCTGGCGCTGATCCCGGAAGCCATCGCCTTCTCGATCATCGCTGGCGTCGACCCCAAAGTCGGTCTGTATGCCTCCTTCTGTATCGCCGTGGTGATCGCCTTTGTCGGCGGCCGTCCGGGGATGATCAGTGCCGCCACCGGGGCCATGGCTCTGGTCATGGTCACCCTGGTGAAAAACCACGGCCTGGAATACCTGCTGGCAGCGACCCTGCTGACCGGCGTGCTGCAGATCGGCGCCGGTTACCTCAAGCTTGGCTCGCTAATGCGCTTTGTCTCGCGCTCGGTGGTCACCGGCTTCGTCAACGCCCTGGCGATTCTGATCTTTATGGCCCAGCTGCCAGAGCTGACCAATGTCACCTGGCAGGTCTACGCCATGTGCGCCGCGGGTCTGGGCATCATCTACCTGTTCCCCTACGTACCGAAGCTGGGCAAGGTGATCCCCTCACCGCTGGTGTGCATCCTGTCGATGACTGCCGTGGCCATGTATTTCGGCCTGGATATCCGCACCGTCGGCGACATGGGCGAGCTGCCGGACACCTTGCCGATTTTTCTCTGGCCAGATGTACCGCTGACGTTTGAAACCCTGGCGATCATCTTTCCCTACGCCGCTGCCCTGGCCGTGGTCGGCCTGCTGGAATCGATGATGACCGCGACCATTATCGATGACCTCACCGACACCAGCAGCGACAAAAACCGCGAATGCAAAGGCCAGGGCGTGGCCAATATCGCCTCCGGCCTGATGGGCGGCATGGCCGGTTGCGCGATGATCGGTCAATCGGTGATCAACGTGAAATCCGGCGGCCGTGGCCGTTTGTCGTGCCTGGTGGCCGGCGTGGTGCTGTTGCTAATGGTGGTGTTCCTCAGCGACTGGGTCCGCCAGATCCCCATGGCCGCGCTGGTGGCGGTGATGATCATGGTGTCGATCGGCACCTTCAGCTGGGATTCGCTGCGCAACCTGAAAAAATACCCGCTCTCGACCAATATCGTCATGCTCGCCACCGTGGCGGTCACCGTCTATACCCACAACCTGGCGTACGGCGTGTTTGTCGGCGTGTTGCTGGCGGCCATGTTCTTCGCCAATAAGATCGGCCACTTCCTCTATATCAACTCGGAAGCCGACAGCGAGGGCAACCAGCGCACCTACAAGGTGATCGGCCAGGTGTTCTTCAGCTCCGCCGACAAGTTCGTCGCTGCCTTTGATTTCAAGGAAGCCGTGAGCAAGGTCACCATCGACCTGTCCCGCGCGCACTTCTGGGACATCACCGCCGTCGCTGCCCTGGATAAAGTGGTGATCAAACTGCGCCGTGAAGGCACCGAAGTCGAAGTGCTGGGCCTGAATGAAGCCAGCGCCACCATCGTCGACCGCTTCGGGGTGCATGACAAAGAGAACGCCACCGATCTGCTGTCGGGCCACTGATACGGAGAACAACAATGACCCAAGTATTGGCATGCATTGATGGTTCGCAATCCACCCGCGCGGTGTGCGACTACGCCGCCTGGGCCAGCCTGCGCCTGAGTGCGCCGCTGACCCTGCTGCACGTGCTGGATGAGGTGCAGTACCCAACCAGCCCGGACCTGTCCGGCACTATCGGCCTGGGCAGCCGCGAGCACTTGCTTGAAGAGCTGGCCAACCTCGATCAGCAGCGCCACAAGCTGGCCATGGAACAGGGCCGATTGATGCTCGAAGCGGCCCGCGAGCGGGTGCAGGCCGACGGCGTGGAGCCGGCGCAGCTGCGCCAGCGCCATGGCGATCTGGTCGACTGCCTGCATGAGCTGGAAGCCGATATCCGCCTGCTGGTGATCGGCCGTCAGGGCAAGACCAGCGACAGCCTTAGCCAACTGGTCGGCAGCCACCTGGAAAACGTGATCCGCACTCTGCACCGGCCGATTCTGGTCAGCTGCGGCGAGTTCAAGGCGCCGCAGAGCTACATGCTCGCCTATGACGGCAGCGCCACGGCGCGCAAGAGCCTGGAGATGATCGCGGCCAGCCCGCTGCTCAAAGGCCTGCCATGCCACCTGGTGATGATCGGTGCGGAGTCCAGCGATGCCTGGGAGCAGCTCAAGGCCGCTGAACGGGTGGTGCAAGGGTCGGCCAGCGCAGTGCACCTGGCGATTCGCGCCGGCGAGGTGGAACCCAGCCTGCACGCCTACCAGCTCGAACAGGGCATCGACCTGCTGGCCATGGGTGCCTATGGTCACTCGCGGATTCGCCAGTTTCTGGTCGGCAGCACCACCAGCAGCCTGCTGCGCACCAGCAACAGCGCGCTGCTGATTCTGCGCTAAGGGTTACGCCATGGCGGCCGCACCACGGCCGCCTAGCTGGCTTTGACCGGCTGCCCTGCAAACAACTGCTCCAGTGGCACCGGCCGGCCAAAGTAATAACCCTGAAAACGCGTGCAGCCAAAGCTGCTCAGGCGCTCGGACTGCTCCAGGGTTTCCACGCCTTCGGCAATCACATCCAGTTTCAGCGCATGGGCCAGCGAGACGATGGTACGAGCAATATCGGCATCCAGCGGGTCGCTCAACAGATCACAGACAAACGAACGGTCGATCTTCAGCTGATCCAGCGGCAGGGTCTTGAGGTAGGACAGCGACGAATAGCCAGTGCCGAAGTCGTCCAAGGAAAAGCGCACGCCGTGGGCCTTGAGCCGGGCCATCTTGGCGATCACCGCCGCACGGCCATCGAGCAGCATGCTCTCGGTAATCTCCAGTTTCAGTCGGCTCGGGTCGCAGCCGCTGCGCTGCACGATATGCAGCACCTGCTCAACAAAGTCCGCCTGCTGCAGCTGCTTGGTGCTGACATTTACCGACAGACTGAGGTGCCGGGTTTGCGCCCGCCGCCCCCACTGCGCCAGGGTGGCGCAGGCCGTTTCCAGCACCCACTCACCCAACGGCAGAATCAGACCACTGCCCTCGGCCACCGGAATAATCTCGCCTGGCGCCAATAGGCCACGCTCCGGGTGCTGCCAACGCAGCAGCACTTCCGCGCCCTGCAAGCCCTCACGCTGATCGATCTGCGCCTGGTAATAGAGCACAAATTCGCTTTTCAGCAGGCCCTGGCGCAGGTCGCTTTCCAGGCTGGCGCGTTGCACCACCCGTTGCTGCATCTGCGGCTCGAAGAAACAGCAGGTGTTACGCCCCTGCGCCTTGGCCTGGTACATGGCCAGGTCAGCCTGTTTCAGCAGGTCATCCAAGGGTTCGCCGGTGCCGTTGAACATGGCGATGCCGATGCTCAGGGTGCTGAAGTGCTCAATCTCGCCCATGCGAAACGGCTGCCGCAAGGCCAGCAGGATCTTGCTGGCAATCGCCTCGGCCTGCTGCGCCGCATTGACCGGTTCCAGCCCGAGGTTCTCCAGCAGGATGACAAACTCATCACCGCCGATGCGCGCCACGCTGTCGCTTTGCCGCACGCAGCTAGTCAGGCGCTCGGCGACCTGCTGCAACAACAGATCGCCAATATCGTGGCCACGGGCATCGTTGAGTGTCTTGAAGTCGTCCAGGTCGATAAACAGCACCGCCCCACGCTGCTCGCTGTTCTGACTGGCGAGCAAGGCGCACTCCAGGCGCTCGCGCTGCAAACGGCGGTTGGGTAGATGGGTCAGCGGGTCGTAATAGGCCAACTGTTCGATGCGCTGCTCGGCCGCCTTGCGCTGGGTGGTATCGGTGAGGGTGATCACGTAGTTGATCAACCGCTCATCGGCCCCGCCGCGCACTGCGGCAATGCTCACCCATTGCGGATATTCCTGACCATTCTTGCGCCGCCCGGGCATTTCCCCCTGCCAGGCGCCCTCATGCGCCAATGCCGCGAGCATGGCATCGCGAGCGATATCGAAACTGCCCTGCGCCAGCATGTAATCCAGAGTACTGCCGACCACTTCGCTCTCGCTGTAGCCGGTCATGCGGGTAAACGCCGGGTTGGCGCGCAGCACCACATGCTGCGCATCGGTAACCACCATGCCTTCGGCCGACTCGAACACCGTGGCAGCGACGTGCAGGTCTTCGACCATGTGCTGCATGGCCACACCCACGCGGTTGTACTCATAGATCCCGGTCGGCTGAAAGCGCAGCCCCCGGCCGCCGGCCTGGGTGGCTTCGATAAAGCCGAGCAGCTGGTTGATCGCCCGGTCATGGCTGATACGCAGCAACCAGGCCGCCACCAGCAACAACAGCAGAAAACCGCCACTGAGGATTAGAAACGATTGCAGGTAGCTGTCGTAGATCGAGGCGAAGCGGTTATCGGAAACCCCCAGCACCAGCCAGAACGGCTCTTCAACACCCGCCAGGCTGATCGGGAAGCGCTGCAGATAAAGCCCCTGGTCATCGCGCACCAGGTTATCCAGGGCTTCAGCGCCGGTGAGCCCCAGCTCGCTGTCGCCCTGCCAGACCAGGGGCTGCTCGGCGTGCCCGAGCACCAGCAGATCGAGCTTGGTACTGGCACTCAGCTCGCTGATAAACGCCCGATTCTGGCCCAGAGCCAGGCCGACAAACAGATAGCCGCGCAGCTGCACGGTGGCCGGGTCAAAAATCGGCGTGGCCTTGATCAAGGCACTTTGCGCCCCGGCCTGCACCAGCGTCCAACCATGGGCGTAGTGAATAGGCGAACGCAGCGAGGCGACCAGCGGTTTGATGTCATGCAGCGGCAGGCCGGCATCCATCACCAGCTTGCCCGTCGGATCAAGCAGGAAAAACACTTCCAGACGCGCATCGATATTGGCGTCCTGAAACATAAAGGCCACGTCTGCGGCGATTTTCTCAACCGGCATAACCTGCTCGGACAAGGCGCTGACGGTGCGCCGCGCCGAGGCGCTGTGCAGATACACCTCAAGCAGCTGCAGACGGTTATTGATCAGGCTGACGGTGGTGCGCTGGTACTGCGCCAGGCTATTGCGGATTTCACTTTGCAGGTTGGCCTCGGCCGTGCGCAGCGCATAAACCATCACCACGCTGATCGCCACCATGCCGAGCATGCCAAACAGCAAAGCAATCCGCGTCGAGAACTTCAGCTCCCAACGTGCCGCTTTCGGCATGTGATTCTTGCGACTACTCATCTGCATCCGCGCCTCAGGGTCACAACACAGTCAGCTAATCCCTGTCGGTGCCTACTGCAATCCGATGTCATCTATCAGTGTTCGGTACTCATGCATCTGCCTAAGCAGCATAGGCTTGATCTCATCACCGCGCATAAACACCACCGGCTGACGAATGCGCTGCTCGGTCACCTCGATAAAACGCGGGTCTTTGGCCGCGACCGCCAGGGCGTCGGCCAGTATCTCGACCTGCTCGGTCGGGGTATTGGCAGGCACCATAACAATGCGCATGGTATGCAGGCCCAGGTCGTAACCCAGCTCGCGCAGGGTCGGTGCCTCGGGGTAACCCAGCAGGCGGGTATCGGCCAGACTGGCCAGCACGCGCATTTCGCCAGATTCGGTGTAGCCGGTATGGGTACCGCCGCTGTAGGCAAACACCGCATCGCCGGAAATCACCAGCGGGGCCATCCCGGCGCCGCCCGAGGTGGGCACGGTGCGCAGCTCCAGCCCTTCGCGCTTGGCCAGGGCGCGGATAATCAGACGATCCTCGGCCGCCTGGCTGACATAAATCTGCCCCGGCGTGGCGCGCAAATAGGCCAGCAACCCTGGCCAGTCCTGGATGCCATGTGGGGCGCCGGTAACAAAGGCCGGCTGCTCCAGCGACAGCCCCGCGACATAGGTAAAACTGTCCGGACCATAGGATGCCGGCGACAGCAGCGGCGCAATGCTGACCACCGACGAGCCGCCAAACTGGAACACATAGCCCTGCTCGATACTGCTGGCCAGCATCGACGCAGAAGCCGCGCCGCCGGCACCGGGAATATTGCTGACCGTAACCTTCTGCCCCAGCTGTTCTTCCAGCACGCTGGCCAATACCCGCCCCTGAAAATCGGTACTACCGCCGGCGGCATAGCCAATGATCATGGTCAGCGGCCGCTCGGGGAAGCTTGCAGCCTGCACCTGCCACGGCAACAACCCCAGGCAGCCGCTCAACAACAGAAAACGCAGTAATTTCATGGTCCACCTCATGCACGGATCAACAACCGCCAGCCCAGCCAGGAACACGCTGAGCACCGTTTTGGCGCATCCAGCTGCCCTTACATCTGCCAGCAACCCGCAGACTTACCTGTGCACGACCCGTGCACGGTGCGATGCAACTTGCGCGCCCATCCACCAAGCGCTTATTGCACGCCGACTTCCTCGATCAACTGCCGATAGTCCAACACCTGCTGACTGAGCATGGCCTTGACCTCGCTGCCCGGCATAAAGCGAATCGGCTGGCGGATGCGCGTTTCGGTGACCTCGATAAAGCGCGGGTCACGCACCGCGTTCGCCAGGGCATCAAAGAGGATGCTCACCTGCTCAGCCGGCGTATCGGCCGGCACAGTGACAATGCGCACGGCATGCAAGGCCAGGCCATAGCCCAACTCAAGCAGGGTCGGCGCCTCGGGGTAGCCCAGCAGGCGCTCCTCGGCCAGGCTGGCCAGCACCCTCATCTGCCCCGAATCGGTGTAGCCAGTATGGGTGCCGCCGCTGTAGGCAAAGAACACCTCGCCGGAAATCACCAGCGGGGCCATGCCCGCACCGCCGGAGGTCGGCACCATGCGCAGCTGCAACCCCTCGCGCTTGGCAATCGCCCGGGTCAGCAGACGGTCCTCGGCGGTTTGCGTGACATACACCTGGCCCGGGTTGTCGCGCAGGTGCTGGAGCAGGCTCGGCCAGTCCTTGAAGCCGCTCTGCCCGCCGGTGACATAAGCCGATTGGTCCAGCGACAGGCCGGCCACATAGGTAAAACTGTCGAGGTCGTAGGACGCCGGCGCCAGCAAGGGCGAAATGCTGATGGTCGAGGAAATGCCGTACTGAAAGACGTAGCCCTGCTCAGCGCTGCTAGCCAACATGGCGGCCGCCACCGCCCCGCCCGCGCCGGGCAGATTGTTCACCCTGACCGGCTGCCCCAGTTGCTCCGCCAGCACGGCGGCCAGCACCCGCCCCTGGATATCGGTGCTGCCGCCAGCGGCATAGCCGATGATCATGGTCAGCGGCCGCTCCGGAAACGTCGCGGCCTGGCTGCTTACGGTCAGCAACGCACACAACAGTGCCCAACATCCGCGCCTACTCATGATCGCCACCTCGCCCGCCCGGCAAAACCACAGCCCAGGGTCGCAAAAGCTGCAGGCCCGTCCTTTGGTTTTAGCCCACGGGGGCGCGATAGCAATCTGACAGCTTTTTCAAAAGCAAAGGGTTATGCTGCGATCAAGTCGTTATTTTGTGATCACAGGCCATGACTGAAGCCCAGCTACCCCGCCAACCACACGCCTTCGCCCTCTGGCGTGAAGCGCAGGACACGCGCATCCGCTCACCGCTGGGCGGTATTTATTACCTGCTGGCGTGGCTACTCACCTGGATTTTCAGCAATGACCCAGGCGCACTGGTAGTACCAGGCGTACTCGGCATTGCCATGTTTGCCCTGCTGCTGGCTCTGCGCGTGCTGCACCGTCTGCCGCAGGAGCAGACCAGCGAGTCGCTGAAGCGCTGGCTGAACCTGCACTGGAGCCTGATTCTGATTACCGCGCTGAGCTGGGGCCTGGCCCACGCCCTGGCGCAGCGCAGTCCGCTGTTCAGCAGTTCGGTGATCATCGCCACCCTCAGCACCATCGCCTTCAGCACCGCCCTGGCCTTCAACTTCGCCATGCGCAAGAAGCGCGCAATCCTGGCATTGCTGCTGATTTACCTGCCCGGGCTACTGACCCTGGCACTGGCATGGCGCGAGCAGTACGCCATATTGATCACCCTGAGCTTCTACCTCAGCTACCTGCTGCTGGTGCTGAGCCGCAGCAACCGCGAGTACCACAACACCCTGGCCCTGGAACTGCAGCTGCTCGACCAGCAGGAGCGCCTGGAGCACCTCAGCCGCACCGACAGCCTGACCCAGCTGGGTAACCGCTATCAGTTCAACAGCCTGTTCCCGGTGATGGTGGCCAACGCCCAGCGGCAGAGCCAGCCGCTGTCGCTGGTGCTGCTGGATATCGACTTCTTCAAGCGGATCAATGACGAGTACGGACATGCCTGTGGCGACAGCTGCCTGAGCGATTTTGCCGAGCGCATGCGGCAGAACTTCCGCCGCGACAGCGACGCGCTGCTGCGGCTGGGCGGCGAAGAGTTCGGCATTCTGATGCCCAATACCCCGCTGGAGCAGGCGCGCCTGCTGGCCGAGCAGTTTCGTCTGGAGCTGGAGCGCGAAGGCTTCAATGTGCCGGGGGCAATCCTGCCACTGACCGCGAGCCTGGGGGTGGGTTGTTACGACATGCGCCGCGACAGCAGCGCTGAAAGCTTCTTCAAGCGCGTCGATGATGCGCTGTATCAGGCCAAGGCTGCCGGGCGCAATCGCCTGGAGCTGGCCTAAGCCCAACTCAACGTTACCAGCAGTGCTGGAGGGTTGGGTGACCCCGTAGGAGCGGGCCATGCCCGCGAATTGTGGTTCTCTATCGACCACAATTCGCGGGCAAGCCCGCTACTACAAGAGCAAAGCAGGTCGACAACGGTCGTCCTAGGCTAACCCAACTCAAAGACGGAAACTGCCCATCTGCTTGGCCAGATCATCGGCCAGGCCGCGCAGGGTCTGGCAGTCGTCTTTACACACCTGCACCTCACCGGCGGTGGCATGGGCCAGGTCGGCAATGCCCTGCACGTTGCGGTTGATCTCCTCGGTCACCGACGACTGTTCCTCGGTCGCGGTGGCGACCTGGGTGTTCATATCGCTGATGCGTTCAATCTGCTCAGTAATCGCGCTAAGCGACTGCCCGGTACGCTGGCTGGCTTCCACGCCAGTTCCGGTGGCACGTTGGCCGGCATGCATGGAGCTCACGGCCGTTTCCGCGCCCTGCTTGAGGCGCTGGATCATCTGCTGAATTTCATCGGTCGAACTCTGCGTGCGGCTGGCCAGGGTGCGTACCTCATCGGCCACCACAGCAAAACCACGGCCCATCTCGCCAGCCCGCGCCGCTTCGATGGCAGCGTTAAGCGCCAGCAGGTTGGTCTGCTCGGAAATCCCGCGAATCACCGCCAGCACCTGATCAATCGATGCCACTTGCTCGGCCAGCTCACTGACGGCTGCGGCGGCGTTACCAATATCAGTGGACATGCTCTCGATATGCCCGATGGATTGGCGCACCTCATTACGCGCGCCCTGCGCCTCGTCCCGCGCGCTTTGCGATGACTGCGCGGCGCTGCTGGCGTTGCGCGCAATCTCCTGCACGGTCAGGCCCATCTCATGCACCGCCGTGGCGACCATATCGGTCATTTCCTGCTGCTGGCTGGAGCGCCCAGCGGTGTTGTCGACCACCTGCGCCACCTGGCTGACCGAGGCGCGCAAGCGCTCGCTGGTCGCCAGCACATCGCTGATCAGGCTGCGCTGGCCGCCGATAAAGCGGTTGAAGCCACGCGCCAAGTCGCCCAGTTCGTCCTCGCGGGACTCATCCAGACGCCGGGTCAGATCACCACCGCCACCACCGATTTCCACCAGCGCGGCGGTCACCTGACGGATCGGCCGCACCAGGCCACGCGCCAGCAGCACCACCAGAGCGAGGAACAACAGCGCCACACCAACCCCAATGGCGCTGGTCATCAGCAGCGCCTGGCGCGCTTCGGCGTAGATTTCTGCTTCCGGCACTTCGCTGACCAGCAGCCAGTCCAGGCTGGAGAGCTTCTGCGCCACCGCCAGATAGGTTTCACCGTCCCGCTCGAAACGCACCGCCTTGCCGCCGCTGCCCAACAGCTCATCGGCCGGCGCCTTGCCAAACAGCTCAGTGAGGCGGCCACTGCCGCTCAGCTCGGCCTGCGGGTGCACCTTGATATCGCCTTGAGCATCAATCAGAAACACCTGGCCGCGCTCACCAAAGCGGAAGTCGCGGATCATTTCCGACATGGCCTTGAGGCTAAAGCCCAGCCCAGACACCCCCAGGGTTTTACCGCCCTGCTTGATCCGCTGGTTGATAAACAGGGTCGGCAGGCGCGTGCCCTTGTCGATATCGATTTCCAGCACCTGATCGCGGCTGCTGTCGACCAGCTTGTAGAACCACTGGTTTTCCGGCTGATCACGGCTGATCACCCGCGCCAGCCCCTCACCGGTGAAGTAGTTGCCGCTGTCCAGCACGGCAATCGAGGTGGTCATGGCGTTCTGCTGCGCACGCACGCCTTCCAGGTAACGCGCCACGGCATCGCGCTGGCCCTCATCTTCGCCGGCCGCCAGCCAGTCCTGGATAAAGGCGTTACCGGCAATCCCAGCATTGGCGGTGATCGGCGCGGTCAGCACCCGCTCCAGGTCGTTGCGAATCGCCAGCACCCGTGCCGGCAAGGCCTCTTCGACCAGGAAGCGTTCAGTCAGACGATTGACCACCGCCGAGTAAACGCCCACCACGATCAGAATGCTGGCAAGCAGGGCGGCGCCCATGCTGAGAATCAGCTGCCACTGGATGCTGCGTTTCCACAAGCCCATGGAGGTTACCTTTTAGTTATTATTTGAAGACAGGGATTGAATACAATTTTGTATACAAACTCAATTGCCCGGCGACGTATAACCACTATCGGCTGCACTGGCTAATGACTTTAGCCAGCCGCCCGCACTGTCTCAGTCCACCTGCCGCCACAGCCGCAGATAGGCATCTTCATGGCTGAAGTCCAGCTCGATGCTGAGATCGTCCGACTCCTGCAGCACCTGCGGGGTAATCAACAGCGGCGGCGTGACAAACTGGCTCGGCGGCTGACCGGCAAAGGCTCGGTTCAGCTCATCGACCAGCTGCCAACCCTGCATGCCCAGGGGTTCGGCGACTGTGGCGACCTGCTGGGACAAGCCTGAATGGATACGCCCCAGCGCCTTGGCCGAACCATCGCCGGCGGAAATATTGCGAATGTCCTTACGCCCGAGGGCATTGAGCGGCACATTGATATGGTCGAAATACACATCATTGATCGCCAGGGTATGGCTCCACTCGGCCCCAAAGCGGCGCTGCAACGAACGCACGCGCTCATCCATCCCCTTGCCGGCGCTGGCAATCGGCAAGTCTTCAACGCTCAGCACCTTGCACTGCGCGCACGCCTCCAGGCGCTGCACCATGCGCTGGGTCTTGGCGGTAGCAATGGCAAACTGGCTATCGGTAAACAGCACCACGCCGATCTGGCCATCGCGCATGGCGTGCTCGGCAGCCAGATCGGCCACCTGCAAGGGGTCGCTGGTGATATTGCTGAACAGCTTGTCGGTCGGCCCCGGCCGATCCCCGGCATGCCAACCGACCAAGGCAATCTCGCGGGCCTGATAAACCTCGTGCAGCTCACCCAGGTAATCCGCCTCAAAGCCGCCGAGCACTACGCCATCGGGGTTACGCTCAAGCACCTCAGCGGCCAAACGTTTGATCTCCGCTGCATCGCCACGGCCATCCACGGCATGCACCCGCCAGCCCAGTAGCTTGGCCGCACGCTCAAAGCTGCGGTACACGCCCACCACCCCGCCGTTACGAAAATCCGCCGCGATAAAGCTCACCTGCATGCCACTGCGGGCGGGCGGCGCCTGCTTCGGCCCAGACCACTCACTTGCAATAAGCAGTGCGCTGAACAGCAGCCCGCACAAGCAGAAGACCGTTGCGTAGCAATTTCTCGACATCGCCTATCCCTGCGCGACTGGCCGGCAGACAACTGCGCCGACCTTCACCTAACAGCGTAGTCACTGATGGCCAGAACAGCCTTGCGCAGCGCCTTAGTCCGACAGGCTGAACTCAACCCGCGCGGTCTGCCCGCTTTCATCCAGCACGCTGAGCTGATACTGCCCGTTGCGCGCAAAGGCGTGAGTGAACAGCGCATCGGCACTGGTTTCGGCAATTGGCTGACCGTCGACAAACCACCAGCGCTGACCACTGCCGCCCAACGCGGACAGGCGCAAGCGCAGGGGTTCGGCGCTGCCGGACGGACGGCGCAAGCGGTCGCCTTCGCGTACCCCGACTATCGACAGCGGCGCCGCGACCGGCACATGCTGCGGCGGGCACTGCGGATCAACCGCCGGCAGGCGCGCACTGCGCCGCTCACGGCGCGGCAGCCAGGGTTCCAGCGGTGCCGGCCATAACGCCAGGCTCTGTGCCGTCGCCCCCGGGCAACTGGCATCCACGCGCTGCCCGGCGGCATTCACCCAAAGGCTTTCCTGCAGCCCCAAACCCAGCGGCTGGTCCTGCGCCGGCAAGGTCGGCGGCGTGGTGCCATCCAGGGTCCAGGCAAAACGTTGGCGCCGGCAGTTGGGGTCACGACTGTCCAGCGGCTGGCCCAGCGGCCAGCAGATCGCCGCCACACCGACCGAGGCAGGCTGCGGATCAATCGGCAGGGCGATGCCGCGCTGACTGTCGCGGTTGACCAGCAGATCATGCACCTGCAGCAGCAACGGCGCCGCCGAGGCCAGGCCGAACTGGCCGGACACCGGGGTGCCGTCGGGCCGGCCGATCCAGATGCCGATCAGGTAACGCGGCGCCACGCCAATCGCCCAGGCATCGCGAAAGCCGTAGCTGGTGCCAGTCTTCCAGGCGAGGGTCGGGCGCTGCACCAACTGCGCACGCGGATCGCGATCCGGGCGCGCCTAGCCGCTGAGAATACGCCGCACAATCCACGCCGAACCGGGCGACAGCAAGCGCCGCTCATGCAGCCCATCCTGCGGCTGAAACCGCAGACGCGCGGCCATGCCGCCACGGGCAAAGGCGCTGTAACCGCTGACCAGTTCCTCCAGGCGGCTGCCGGCGCCGCCGAGAATCAGCGCCAGGTTAGGCTCGGCCAACGGCGGCAGCAGCAAGGGCACCCCGGCGCTGCGCAGCTCACCGGCAAAACGCTTCGGCCCGTAAGCCTCCAACAGTTGCACAGCCGGCAGATTCAAGGACGTAGCCAGCGCCTCACTGGCGGACACTGCCCCGCTGAAGCCGGCGGCAAAGTTGCCCGGTCGATAATCGCCATAACGCCGTGGCACGTCCTGCAGCAGCGACTCGGAATGGATCAGCCCTTCATCCAGCGCCATGCCGTAAAGAAAGGGCTTCAGGGTCGAGCCGGGCGAGCGCACGGCGTTGATCATGTCGACATGGCCAAAGCGCTTGGCGTCGCCGATATCCACCGAGCCCAGGTAGGCACGCACCGCCATGCTTGGCTGCTCGACCACCAGAATCGCCGCCGAGGTACGCTCCGGTAGCCGCGCACGCCAACCCAGCAGCAGGTCTTCCAGACGGCGCTGCAAGGCGGCATCGATAGTCGTACGAATCAGTGGCGGACTGCCGCGGGTGTTAAGGCGCCGCGCCAGCAGCGGCGCCAGGCGTGGCTCCTGCCGTGGAGCCAGCAAAACCGGTTCCTCCAGCGCATCGTTGATCGCCGACTGCGGCCATACCTCGAAACTGGCCAGGCGGTTGAGCACTTTGTCACGAGCTGCCTGGGCACGTTCAGGGTGACGATCCGGGCGCAAACGGCTGGGCGCTTGTGGCAGTACCGCCAGCAATGCCGCCTCGGCGCGGGTCAGCTGGCTCGGCGACTTGCCCAGATAGGCCCAGCTGGCCGCCGCCACGCCTTGCAGCGTGCCGCCAAAGGGCGCGCGATTGAGGTAGAGGGTAAGGATTTCATCCTTGGACAGGTGCCACTCCAGCTGCAGCGTGCGCCACAGTTGCTTGAGCTTGCCGCTATAGCTGCGCGCATGCGGATCCAGCAGGCGCGCCACCTGCATCGACAGCGTGCTGCCACCCGACAGCACACGCCCGCCACTGAGGTTCTGCCAGGCCGCGCGGCCCAGGGCCAGCGGGTTGACTCCGGGGTGCTGATAGAACCAGCGGTCCTCGTAGGTCAGCAGCGCGTCCAGGTAATAGGGCGACACCTCACTGGGGCTGACCGGATAGCGCCATACGCCATCATGGTCGGCAAAGCGCCACAGCGGCGCACCGTCCTCGGCCAGCACCACACGGGCCAGGTCATCGCCTGGTAACGGCAACGGAAATAGCCGGTCGGCCAGCGCCAGAATCAGCAGCAGGCACAGCGCAATAACCAGCCAGGGACGGCGTAAACACCTCAGCACAACAGCGCGCGCTGCCACCAACCGACCCGCCCCAGAACGCATAGCGCCTCTCTCAACACACATCCCTGAAGCGCCGCACTATACGCGGCACTGCCCAATATTTCTGGCCTCCGCTAGCAACTCGCGACCAGGCGCGTAGACGCTCGACGCCCGGAAGGAACAGGCCATATCCGCCAGAACATACGAGCAAAAGTACCGTGCTAGAGCTGTTTGCGCCCATTGTTATCTTTTTGCGTCATTTTTTTGATATTCGTATTTTTGACGCCTATACCTTGGGTTCGCTGTTAACGCCTGGCTACCCGCCGCGCCGACAACAGTGAAAAACCGTTATCGCCATAAGGCAACGGGCTATTCACGGAGCCATCCTCCGCTTACCCAATGGAGCTACATCAATGCACAGGAAGATCTTCCCGAAAACCTTGCTACTCGCCGCACTTGTTTCCCCCGCCTGTACCTTCGCCGCAGAACTGATTGATCTCTCAACCCTGCCAACCCGCCCCGGTATAGCCGGCGCTGGCGACATCCATGATGACCTTGGACTGCAGCCGGACGAGCTGAACGCCACCCTGAGCGCGCAATTGCCTGGTGGTGCCCAGGTCGTGCGCTATCAACAGTTCTATAAGGGCATCCGGGTGTGGGGCGAAGCCATCACCGAGTTTACCGACGGTAGCCAGCCCCTGCGCAGCGGCCGCCTGGTGAGTGACATCAGCAGCGACCTGGTACGCGATGCAACGCCAACGCTCAGCGCCAAACAAGCCCTGGAAATGGCCAAAAGCCTGAAAGCCAGCGGCCTGCCGACCGAAAACGAACAGAGCGAACTGGTTGTGCGGCTCGATGCGCAGCAACGCGCACAGCTGGCGTACGTGGTGTCGTTCTTTGTCCCCGGGGCCAAACCTTCACGCCCGTTCTTTATGATCGAAGCCAACAGCGGCGAGCTGCTTGATCAATGGGAAGGTCTCAACCACGCCCAGGCAACGGGGCCGGGGGGCAACCTGAAAAGTGGCCGTTACCTGTATGGAACGGACTACGGACATCTGTCGGTCAACAACAAGTGCCAGATGGACAGCGGCAATGTCATTACCGTCAACCTCAACCACAGCCTGAACAACAGCAGCACCACGCCCTTTCAGTTCGCCTGTTCGTTCAACGACTTCAAGAGCATCAACGGCGCTTTCTCGCCGCTGAACGACGCGCACTATTTCGGCAACGTGGTGTTCCAAATGTATGGCAGCTGGTTTGGCGGTCTGCGCCCGTTGCTCAACCGCAAGCTGTATATGAAGGTGCATTACGGCAACGGCTATGAAAATGCCTTCTGGGACGGTCAGGCGATGACCTTCGGCGATGGTCGTAATCGCTTCTACCCACTGGTATCGCTGGACGTTTCCGCCCACGAAGTCAGCCATGGTTTTACCGAGCTGCATTCGGGGCTGGTCTACAGCAACCAGTCCGGCGGCATCAATGAGGCGTTCTCCGATATGGCTGGCGAAGCAGCCGAATACTTTATGAAGGGCAAGAACGACTGGAAGGTCGGCTACGACATCTTCAAAGGTGACGGCGCCTTGCGCTATATGAACCAGCCCAGCCGTGACGGTCGCTCGATTGATCACGCCGAGCAGTACCGTGATGGCATGGATGTACACCACTCAAGCGGGGTGTATAACCGCGCGTTCTACTTGCTCAGCCAGAAAATCGGCTGGAATACCCGCAAAGCGTTCGAAGTGTTTGTCGACGCCAATCGTTTCTATTGGACGGAAACCAGCGACTTCAACCGCGGCGCTTGCGGCGTAATCCAGTCGGCGCAGAACCGCAGCTATGGCTCTGCCGATGCCATTGCCGCCTTTGCTGCAGTGGGTGTCAGCTGTCCAACCCTGCTTAACTGAAACGCGCTACACCACAAGCCCCTGCCTCGCTGAGGCAGGGGCTTTTCTATGTCCAGCGCTGGCGGCTCATGCTCTGTAACGCTGCCAATCTGCCCAATGACTGGCACACTGACGCGCGGCAGCCATCAATGCAGAGTCGAGTGGAACGAGAACTATGGGTGTAGAAGGTTTTTTTGAATCCCTGGGCGAGGCGGTCGGCTCGGTGATCCGCTTTATCGTCGAAGGCTTGAGCGGCTTTTTCGGCATGCTCGGCGGCGCGGTCAGCAGCTTTATCGCGGGCATGTCCAAGGCATTGGGAGTGACGCCATCACTGCTCAGCATCGTGATTCTGCTGGCCGGTCTCTGGCTGCTGTACCTGGCGGTACGCGCCTTTATCCGCCGCTCGATCATTGCCGGGGTGATCTGGCTGGTGCTGGGGTTGTGGTTGCTCAGTGGACTGATCAGTTAAATCACATCAACTAAACAACAAGGCCCGCCAATTTGGCGGGCCTTGTGCGTTCTAGCGCTCTTTAACGATTAAGCGTCCTGGGCTTTCGCCCAGCGCCTGCCAGTTCGGCCGGTACATCGACTCCACTTGTGGTGGCGGCACGCGGTAGCTGCCGGGGGTGACGGCGCGGGCCAGGTACAGCAGGTGGGTGGTGTCGTAGCCGCTGACATCCAGCGCGGCGACGTAGCGATCACCACGGAACTCCTGGTGCTTGATCGCCGCGTTCTGCATCGACTTACGCCATTCCTTCACCGCACTGCTGGCGTCGTCCAGGCTGGCCGAGCTTTGTGCCAGGTTCTGGTTTTCCAGTTCCAGGCCCGCCGGCAGCAGGTCGACCACCAGGGCATCAGGCACCCGCTGCTTGGCCGCCACGGCCAGGTGCACCAGCACCAGCTCGCCGCTTTGCAAGTTGCTCAGGTCCAGCGCCTTACCGTCCATGCCTAAGTATTCGCGGTAGATGCTGAGGTTTTCACCTCCCGCCGCCGGGGCCTGGCTTGGGTAGCCGGAGAGGGTCAGCTGCTGATACAGCGGCGTATCGCCCGGTTTACTTGTTGCATTGCGGATAGTCAGCGGCGCCGCCAGATCACTGCCATCGAGCTTGAGGCCCGGCTGGGAATTGCTCAGCTCAAAGGCCAGGCTGCCGCTTTGCAGAGCTGCGCTCCAGCTCGGTTCCGGCTTGCTCAACAGGTTGCGCCCGGCCAGGTACAGCGAGTTGCGTTCCTGGGTCGACAACCACTGTTGCCCGGAGACTTCATCGGCCAAGTTGAACAGCCGCTCTTCACGGCGGTTGCCGGCCAGGTCGTGCTCTTCCAGCAGCGCCAGAATCAGCGCCTGATCACGCAGCGGGCTGCCGTAGTCGGCCAGCCAGTTGTTGCTCTCACGACCACGGGCCAGGCCAGCGGTCAGCAGCTCGTCGGCACGCGGTTGGTCGCCCATTTTCTGCAGGGCCACGGCCAGGTGCACCAGCGGCAAGCCGGAGCGGGCATCGCTGCGCCGCTCGTACAGGCTGCGCAGGGCGCCCAGCGGCGCCTGCTGGCTGCGCGCCAGCACGTAACCGGCGTAGGCCTGCACGGCAAAGCGGCTGTGCTCGGCATTGTCGCTGTAGTTGACCTCGATCAGGTGACGCTCCTGCAGGTAGCGCAGCAGGCGTTCGTTGGCCTTTTTCAGCGCCTCTTCCGGCACGCCGAAGCCTTGCTCGCGGGCACGCAGGAGGAAGTCGCTGACATAGGCGGTCAACCAGTATTCCTCATCGCTGTCGGCGCCCCACAGGCCGAAGCTGCCGTTGTAACGCTGCATGCTCAGCAGACGCTCGATGCCCAGTTCGATGGAGCGCTTGCGCTGCTCATCCGGCTCGGCTTCCACGCCCAGGCGTTTCAGCGTGGCGGCATCGGCATACAGCGACGGGTACAGACCGCTGGTGGTCTGCTCCAGACAGCCGTATGGATAGGCTTTAAGCGCGCGAATCTGCTCGCCAAGGTTCAGCGGCGGCCGACTGGAAATCGCCAGCCGTGCTTCCAGCCCTGCCGTCTCGAAGGCACTCAGGGCATTGGCCGGTAGCAGCCAGGGTTCGTCTTTCAGCACCGCACGGAAGTGCTGCAGCTGCGCCGGGTAGGCCGGACGAATGCCCAGCGTCCACTCACGGCTGAACGGCGGCAGATCCTCACCGGGCAGGGCCAAGCCGTTAACGCTGACCTTGAAACGCCCTTGCCCATAACCGCCCAGAGCGGTGACCGGGATGCGCAGAATGGTGCGCTGACCATCCACCAGGGTGATTGGCGCCACTGCCGCACCCGGGTTCTGCGCCAGGCGCAGCTGACCTTCGGCGCTAAGTTGTACATCGAGTTTCTGCTCGCGCCCGGACAGGTTGCTCAGGTCCAGAGCCAGAGTGGTTTCATCACCGCCAGCGAGGAAGCGCGGCGCGGACAGCTCGGCGATCAGCGGCGCAGCGACCACCGTTTTGCCTTCGTCCATGCCGTAATGCTCATCGGTCCAGGCTTGCGCCATCAGGCGCAGCTCGCCGTTGAAATCGGGGATATTCAGGCTGACTTCGCCTTCACCCTGCTCGTTCAGCGCCAGCGGTTGGCTCTGCAGTGCGACGATCAGCACGCTGGTATCCGGGCGCTTGCCGCCACCGGCCAGCGCCGCGTCACCACCGAAGGCCAGTTTGGCCACCCGGCCTTGCCCGGCTTCAATCAGTTGCCCGTAGATATCCAACTGATCCGCACCATAGGCCTTGCGGCCGAAGAAGTTGGCGAATGGATCGGGCGTGGCGTACTCGGTGATATTGAGGATGCCGACATCCACCGCGGCCACCAGCACCTGCGCCTGTTTTGGGATACTGCCGTCGGCGTTGCGCGCCTGCACCTTGACCTTCAGCGGCTGGTTGGGCCGCATCTTTTCCGCAGCAGTCAGGGTCAGCGCCAGTTTGCGCGGCGCACGGTCCAGCGGCAGATGCAGCAGGCCGACCGCACGCTTAGGCGTGGCGTTGCTCTTGCGCTCGCCGGGACGGATCACCAGGGCGCTGACATACAGATCATGCCGCGTCCAGTCCTCGGCAATCGGGATGTCGAAGGTCTTGCCCTCAGCCGGCACCTCGATCTCTTCCCACCACAACGGCCCCTCGCTGGACTCCACCATCAGGTAACCCTTGCCCGCGGAAGGCGGGGTGACGGTGACCTGGGCGGTGTCGCCATCGACGTACGCCGGTTTATCCAGCGCCAGCTTGACCTGATCCGGGCGCACCGCGCCGCCGTCGGCGTTGTCCTGCCAGCGGTAGCCGGCCCAGAAGCGCATGCTGCTGAGCATGCCAGTCTGACCGTCGATGACCTCAACGCGGTACGGGCCCCACTCCACCGGGAAGCTGATCTTGGCAGTGCTGCCGGCAGCGACCTTGAGGGTTTCTTCGTTGAGGGTAAGGAATTTCTCGGTGTAGTTATGGCTCCAGCCATCGCTTTCGGAGAAGTTCCAGAAGTAGTCACGGCGCTCACGGATCAGGCGCACGCTGAGCTGATCAGCCGCCAGCTTGTTGCCCTCGGCATCGGCCACTAGCACGTCGAACTCGGCCAGGCTGTCGGCGTCGACTTCCTCGCCATCGAACAGCCCGCGCACACCCGGCAGACGCTCGGCTGGCCAGACCGGCTGGATAACCCGCCGAGTAATCGCCCGGCCGCCGGACTCCTGCAGGCTGGCTTGCAGGATCAAACGCAGCGGCGATTTGGCATCGCTCCAACGGCTTTCGATATCCAGGCTGGCCTTGCCCTGTTCGTCCAGGCTGGTTTCATCCAGCTCGATGTCTTCGCTCAGTTCTTCTTCGGTAACCGAACCGAACTGATAACCCGGCAAACTCGCCACCGCCTCACGCAGCGGCCGCACATAGAGCTGGCCACTGAGACGATTGCCCGCCGCCGGCGCGCCGTAAAGGTAGCGTCCGGTCACCTCGAACTGGGCATTTTCTGCCGGGCTGTAAGGCACGTCGCTGCCCTTGAGTTCCAGGGCCATGCGCTCCGGCAGGAAGTCTTCCACGGAGAACTCATACAGCTGCTGGCGGCCATCGCCGAGGTCGAACAGCAGTTGCCAGCGCCCAGTCGGCGCCTCATCTGCCAGTTGCAGCTGGTACTGATACAAGCCGGCGTCATCGGCCTGCCAGACGAATTTGCGGCTGACCTGCTCATCCGGGCGGCGCACTTCCACATTTACCGGCTGGGCTTTTACCGCGCGGCCATCGGCGTCGCGCAGCAGACCATTGAGCAACACGGTTTCGCCGGGGCGATAAAGATCACGCGGGCCGAACACAAAGAACTGCAACGGGTGGGCGACGGGGCCGGCGATATCAAACTCGGCCAGGTCCAGCGCCGCAGTATTCAGGCGCAGCAGGCTGGTCTGTTCACCCTGATGGGCCAGCAGCACTTCGGCCTTGGGCGGCAGCGGTAGTTCGCCATGGCCGGCACCATCGGTCTTACCTTCGGCCAGTACCTTGCCTTCGGCATCGAGGATTTCCAGGCGTACACCGCCCAGGGCATCACCGCCGGCCAGAGCCTGGGTGAAGACATCAATACGGTTCTGGTAGCGCCGCGCAGACAGGCCGATATCACTCAGGGTGAACAGCGTGGCCGGCTGTGAGTAGTTGTAACTGCCGGCTTCACGCATCACCGCCAGGTACACGCCGGGCTGCTTGAACGGCTCCAGGCCGGCAATCGGCAGCAGCAGGGTTTCGCGGGTATTGCGCGCAGGGTTCAGATCGAAACGGCCGCCATAGACCAGATCGGCCATCGGCAGCAGGCTGCGGGCTTCCCAGTTATCCAGATTGCTCGCGCGGCCCCAGCGGTTGAGGAAGGCCGGTAGCGACTCGGATTTTATGCGGAAGAACTCGACATTCACCTTGTCGACGTTCAGCGCAATCACCGGCAGGCCTTCGGCGAGGCGCGTGGGCAGCAAGGAGCCACGGCTGGCAAAGCCGACACTGGCTTGCAGGTCGCGGGTTTCCAGGCGGGTCACCTGCTCGGCGGCAAGGCTCTTGCCATTCAGCCCGAGCAGGCCGGCATCCACGGTCAGCACCAGTTTGCGCTGCGGCTCCAGATGACGCAGGCGCACCTCCATTAAGTTGTCGGTCAGCTCCCAGGCGCCATCGACCTTGCCGCTTTTGCTATCGACCAGATGCAGGCGTTCGGCGAGCTTCTGCTCGGGGTCGAGCGGCACCGAGAAGCTGATCGACAGCGTGCTGGCGCCATCGAGCTGCACTTCCGAGACATCCACCACGGTCAGTTCGCGGCCGGCGTAACGCTCGGCCAGCGCCTTGCGGTCGACCGCCGGCTTGGTAGCCTCGCTGCTCACGGGGGAGGATTGGGTGGCCGTCACTTCGGCGGGCCCAGGGGTGGATGAATCACAGGCGCTGAGCAGGCTCAGGACAAGTGCCAGAAGCAGTCCATTCTTCGGCATTGCGGGCTCCAACAAGGGTAGGTGCAGAGGCCTGACACTATAGTCGAGGCGCTAACCGACCACTAAGTGTGCACACGCAAAATTGCTTGGCAGCGCACGCCAGTCGATCAGTGTTTAATAACCCGCCTGTGACACGCACCCGCGCATTTCGTTGCAGCTATCCCCAAGCAAGTTTGAGAACGCATTTGATAAACGCCGTACGCGACGCCTGGCAGCATACGCCGACCCACAAACGGGTCTGGGCGCTGGCTGCGCCGATGATCCTCTGCAACCTCTCGGTGCCGCTGGTGGCACTGGTCGACAGCGCAGTGATCGGCCATCTGCCGCATGCCCATCAACTGGCTGCGGTGGCCGTCGGCGGTAGCCTGTACACCCTGCTGACCTGGGCAGTGGGTTTTCTGCGGATGGGCACCACCGGTTTCAGTGCCCAGGCGGCGGGGCGCGGTGATGGCAGCGCGCTGCGTCAGGTGCTGCTGCAGGGTTTGCTGCTCGGCGTGCTGCTGGCGATAGTGCTGATCAGCCTGGCCATCCCCTTGAGCAGCGCCGCACTGGCGCTGATGCAGCCTTCGGCGCAGCTCGATGAGTTGGCGCGTAGCTACCTGTATATCCGCCTGCTCGGCCTGCCCGCCGCGCTGGCCACCTATGCCCTGGTTGGCTGGCTGCTGGGCACGCAGAACGCACGCGGGCCGCTGGCCATTTTGCTGACCACCAACCTGCTGAATGTCGCCCTCGATCTGCTGTTTGTCCTCGGCCTGCACTGGGGCGTGGCCGGCGCGGCATGGGCCTCGGTGATTGCCGAATGGAGCGGCGCTCTGCTCGGCCTGTACCTGGCCCGCCGCGCTCTGCGGGCCTATGCCGGCACGCTGGACTGGGCAGCACTGCGCCGCTGGCTGAACTGGCGGCCGTTGCTGGCGGTAAACCGCGACATCTTTATTCGCACCCTGGCGCTGCAGGCGGTGTTCTTTCTGATCACCGTGCAGGGCACCCGTCTGGGCGATGCCACAGTGGCGGCCAACGCGCTGCTGCTCAACGGCCTGCTGCTCGCCGCTCATGCCCTCGATGGCCTAGCCCATGCGCTGGAAGCGCTATGCGGGCATGCGTTGGGCGCCCGAGATCGCAGTGCACTAAAGCGTACGCTGATCGTCGCCGGCGGCTGGTCGCTGCTCGCCAGCCTGGGTTTTGCGCTGTTCTTTCTCCTCGGCGGGCACTGGTTTATCAGCCTGCAGACCAATATTGCGGTGGTGCGCGAGGCGGCGTTCGCCTACCTGCCGTACCTCGCCCTGTTGCCGCTGATCGCGGTGTGGAGCTACCTGCTCGACGGCCTGTTTATCGGCGCCACCCGTGCCCGCGAGATGCGCGATGCCATGCTTCTGGCGCTGCTGCTCAGCCTGCCGCTGGCCTGGGCCCTGCAACCGCTGGGCAACCAGGGCTTGTGGCTGGCCTTTCTGAGTTTTATGGGGCTGCGCAGCCTGTGCCTGGCTGGCTATGCTTACCGCCTGACCCGTGCCGACCAATGGTTCGCCCCCAGCCAATCAGGAGCCCCTTATGCTCAGCCCTGAAATGCCCTGCGATGAAGTCCTGCGCCAGCAGATTCTCGATGACAACGAATTGCTCGACACCCCCGCCGACCCTTATCTGGACACCTTGGTGCGGGTGGTACGCGAAGTATTCGCGGTAAAAACCGTGCTGATCAGCCTGATCGACCATGACCGCCAGTGGTTCAAGTCGCGCATCGGTCTGGAGATCACCGAAACCCCACGGACCATCTCCTTCTGCGCCCACGCGATTCTCGGCACCCAGCCACTGATCGTTGAAGACACCTACAACGACCTGCGTTTTCACGACAACCCGGTGGTGGTCAACAACCCGCAGATCCGCTTCTACGCCGGGCAACCGCTGTTTTCCCAGGAAGGCCAACCGCTGGGCACCCTGTGCCTGATCGACCCGGCACCACGGCAGCTGACGGACAAACAGGTGCGCCTATTTATCGACATGGCGACCCTGGTCGAGGGCTACCTGAAGCTGCGCCACGTCAGCGAGCAGACCGCGCAGCTGCGCGCGGCGCTAAGCCGTGAACAGCGCAAGACCATGCTCAACCCACTGACCCAACTGTGGAACCGCGCCGGTCTTAACCACTTTCTGCCTCGGCAGCAGGAGCAGGCCGACGATCTGGGCCTGCAGCTTGGCGTGCTGTTCTGCGACTTGGATTACTTCAAGAAGGTCAACGACAACCACGGCCACGCTGCGGGCGATCAGGTGCTCTGGGAAACCGCACGGCGCATCAGCGCCGCCGTGCGCCCGCAGGATGTAGTAACGCGCAGCGGCGGCGAGGAGTTCGTGGTGCTGCTGCAGGTGCATGATGAGCATGAACTGCTGCAGATTGCCGAGCGCATTCGCACGGCCCTGAACAAGGAGCCGGTGAGCATCGACGAACTGCAACTCAACCTGACCATCAGCATCGGCGCAGCCCTGCGCGCCCCTCAGGAGCCACCAAGCGCCACCATGAACCGCGCCGACCAGGCGCTGTATCAGGCCAAGGGCAATGGTCGCAATCGAGTCGAGCTAGCAGTCCGTTGAAAACTACCTGCGTTAGCAATACTGCGTTAAAAACGGCCTCAGCAAGCCGCTTGCGGCTAACGCGCTTCAGCGCGACCCGAAGGGCGAGCGAAGCGAGTAATGCTCATTTACAGCAGTAAACTCCGCTTTTTCGGCCGTTTTTGCCTTGTCTTGCCTGCCTCGCCTACATTTTCAACGGCCTGCTAGCCAGCTGATCCGCCAATCCAGAGAAGGGACGCCACCATGGGCCAAGCCATTGCCGCCTACTTGCATTACCTGTCGATCTTCCTGCTGTTCGCCCTGCTCAGCATCGAGCATGTGCAATTCAAACTGCCGCTGGACCTGCGCCGCGCACGCAGCCTGATCATCACCGACATCGCCTACGGCATCTGCGCCGGCGTGGTGCTGTTTACCGGTCTGGCGCGGGTGTTGTGGTACGGCAAGGGCCTGGACTACTACCTGGGCAATAGCCTGTTTCACGCCAAAGTCGGCCTGTTTATCCTGGTCGGGCTGATTTCCGTGGTGCCGACCTTTGTCTTCCTCAACTGGCGCAACAGCCTCAAGGCCGGCGAAGTACCGCAGGTCAGCGCAGCCAAGGCGCGCCTGGTGATCACGGTGATTCGCCTGGAACTGTTGGCGCTGCTGACCATCCCATTACTAGCGGTGCTGATGGCGCGCGGTCACGGCGTAATCGGCTGACAACCGACCAGACCACCAATCCTGTGGGAGGCGCTTTAGCGGCGAACGGTCGAGTGGCTATCGCGGCTAAAGCCCCTCCCACAATCCAACACCAACAGCCAGTACAAACAGCCCGCTGATTTGCCCGCACGGCATGGCTCTGCTAGTGTCGCGCCGGTTCCAATTCCCCGATCTACCCCGAGATATCCGCCATGGCCGCCCGCAAAAAAGCCGCGCTCGACTTCGAGCAATCCCTGACCGATCTGCAGAACCTGGTCGAACGTCTGGAAAACGGCGAGCTGTCGCTGGAAGACTCGCTAACCGCCTTCGAACAGGGCGTGCGCCTGACCCGCGATTGCCAGACTGCCCTGGCCCAGGCCGAGCAGAAAGTGCAGATCCTGATGGAGCGCGACGGTGAGCTGGAGGAAGCCCCCTTCGACGCGGACCAGCAGGCATGATTGCGGCCTACCAGAGCAGCTGCCAAAGCCGCGTAGATGCAGCCCTGGAAGCCCTCCTTAGCAGCCCACGCCCGGAGCTGGAACGCCTCTACGCCGCCATGCGCTACAGCCTGTTCAATGGCGGCAAACGCGTGCGCCCGCTGCTCGCCTACGCCGCCTGCGAAGCCCTCGGCGGCGAGCCGGAGCGCGCCAACGCGGCGGCCTGCGCAGTGGAGCTGATCCACGCCTACTCGCTGGTGCATGACGACCTGCCGGCGATGGACGATGACGACCTGCGCCGTGGCCAGCCGACCACCCACAAAGCCTTCGATGAAGCCTGCGCGATTCTCGCCGGTGATGGCCTGCAGAGCCTGGCCTTCGAAGTGCTCGCCGATGCCACGCACAACCCGCATAACGCCGAGCTGCGCCTGGCCATGCTCAGTGCCCTGGCCCGCGCGGCTGGCCCGGCCGGCATGGTCGGAGGCCAAGCCATCGATCTCGGCTCAGTCGGCCAAACCCTCGACCAGAACGCCCTGGAAATCATGCATCGGCACAAGACCGGCGCGCTGATCGAAGCCAGCGTGCAGCTCGGCGCCTTGGCCAGCGGCCAGGCCGATGACCACGCGCTAAAAGCTCTGCACACCTACGCCCGCGCCATCGGCCTGGCGTTCCAGGTGCAGGACGACATCCTCGACGTGGAAAGCGATACCGCCACCCTGGGCAAGACCCAGGGCAAGGACCAGGCCCACGACAAGCCGACCTACCCGGCCCTGCTTGGCCTCGATGCGGCCAAGGCCTACGCCCTGGAACTGCGCGACCAGGCCCTGCATGCCCTACGGCCGTTCGATCAGGCGGCCGAGCCACTGCGTGATCTGGCGCGGTATATCGTCGAACGGCGCAGCTAAACCGTTCCACGCACCGGAGTGGGAGGCGCTTTAGCGGCGAGTTTTACCGCTATTGTCGCGGCTAAAGCGGATCGCCGCCCGGCCCCTCCTACGGCTTATGCGTCTGCCAGCCCGTAGCCCGGATGTAATCCGGGAAAATCCAGCCCCGGAAACAGCTCCCGGATTGCATCCGGGCTACCCCGGCCCCGGCGATCATCACCCAGATAAATACCCCGACTTACGTCCACTAGGCCTTGGTTTACCTGAGCCGCAGAGCGCCTAAGATGGCTGCAGAATAAAAATCTGGAGCCACCATGCCCGTTACCACCGTGCCCTTCGCCGCCCTGCTGATCGCCAACCGCGGCGAAATCGCCATCCGCATCGCCCGCGCCGCCAATGAACTGGGCATCCGCTCGGTCGCCGTATACGCCGAAGACGATGCGGCCTCGCTGCATGTGCGCCAGGCCGACAGCGCCGTCGCCCTCAAGGGGCGGGGCGTGCCGGCCTACCTGGATATGGATCAGCTGATCGCCATTGCCCAGGCGCAGGGCTGCGATGCCGTGCACCCCGGCTATGGCTTTCTCGCAGAAAACGCCGAGTTCGCCCGCCGCTGCCAGGCCGCCGGGCTGTGCTTTGTCGGCCCCAGCGCCGAGGTACTGCAACTGTTTGGCGACAAGGCCGCAGCGCGCGAGCTGGCCGAGCGCTGCGCCGTGCCGCTGGTGGCCGGGATCAATCGAGCGATCAGCCTGGATGAAGCCCATGGCTTTCTCGCTGAACATGGCGCAGTCATGCTCAAGGCCCTGGCTGGTGGTGGCGGACGCGGCATGCGCCCGGTATTCGCGACCACTGAGCTGGATGAAGCCTTTGCCCGCTGCCAGTCCGAAGCGCACAGCGCCTTTGGCAATAACGCGCTGTATATCGAGCAGCTGGTAAACCAAGCCCGGCATATCGAAATTCAGGTGCTGGGCGACAGCACAGGCGCGGTCAGTCATCTATGGGAACGCGACTGCAGCCTGCAGCGCCGCCAGCAGAAGCTGGTGGAAATCGCCCCCAGCCCGGACCTGCCCGCTGCTACTCGCACACGGATGATCGACGCCGCACTGCAACTGGCGCGCGCCGCCCGCTACCAGGGCCTGGGCACCTTCGAGTTTCTGCTGGATGCCGAGCAGCCCGAGCGCTTCTACTTTATGGAAGCCAACCCGCGCATTCAGGTCGAGCACACGGTCACGGAACAGATTACCGGCGTCGACCTACTGCATACCCAGCTCAAGCTGGCAGCCGGCCAGTCGCTGGAACAACTTGGCCTGCTGCAACCACCGCCGCTTAATGGCTGCGCCGTACAGCTGCGGATCAATCTGGAAAGCATGAGCAGCGATGGCGGCACCCGCCCAGCCGTCGGCACCCTGACGGCCTACCAACCGCCCAGCGGCCCCGGCCTGCGCGTGGACGGCTATGGCTACGCCGGCTACCCGGTCAGCCCCAGCTACGATTCGCTGCTGGCCAAGCTGATCGCCCATGCGCCGGACTACCCCAGCGCCCTGCGCCGCGCCTACCGCGCGCTGTGCGAATTTCGCCTGGAAGGCGTGGCGAGCAATCTGCACCTGCTGCAGAACCTGCTGCGCCTGCCGCAAGTGGCGAGCTACCAGCTGACCACGCGCTTTGTCGAAAGCCAGCTCGGCACGCTGCTGGCCGCCCAGGCCAAGGCCCATCCACATCACTTCTTTGCTGCTGCCCAGACCGCCAGCCAAAACGCCGAGCAGATAGCGGACGCGCCGCCGGGTTGTCTGCCGCTGCTAACTCACAGCACCGGGGTGGTGGTCAGCCTGGAGGTGGCAGAAGGCGATGCCGTGGCCATCGGCCAGAGCATCGCCGTGCTGGAAGCGATGAAGATGGAGTTTGTCGTCACCGCCAGCCATAGCGGCATCGTCCGCCAACTGGCGGTGCAGGTCGGCAACGCGCTCAATGAAGGCCAGCCACTGCTGTTTATCGAGCCTGCCGAAGTCGACGCAGCAGCCAGCCAGAGCGAACAGAGTCTGGACCTCGATCATATCCGCGCGGATCTGGCCGAAGTGCTCGAACGCCACGCGCTCCTCACCGATGTACGTCGTCCTGCCGCCGTGACCAAACGACGCAAAACTGGCCAACGCACGGTACGCGAGAACCTGGCGGACCTGCTCGATAACGGCAGCTTTAACGAATACGGCGCCCTGGCGATTGCCGCGCAACGGCGCCGGCGTTCGCTGGAAGAGCTGATCGAACAAAGCCCGGCTGATGGCCTGGTGGCGGGTATTGGCACAGTCAATGCCGAGACGTTCGGCAGTGAGGCGGCACGCTGCATGGCCATCGCCTACGACTACACGGTATTCGCCGGCACCCAAGGCGTGATGAACCACAAAAAGACCGACCGCATGCTCGGCCTCGCCGCGCAGTGGCGCTTGCCGCTGGTGCTGTTTGCCGAGGGTGGTGGCGGCCGCCCAGGCGACACCGATTTCGTCGGCGTAGCCGGGCTGGACTGCCACACCTTTGTCAGCATGGCCAAGCTCTCCGGCCTGGTGCCGCTGGTGGGCGTGGTGTCCGGGCGCTGCTTTGCCGGCAACGCCGCCCTGCTTGGCTGCTGCGATGTGATTATCGCCACCGACAACGCCACCATCGGCATGGCCGGCCCAGCGATGATCGAAGGCGGCGGCCTGGGCAGCTTCAAGCCGGAAGAAGTTGGCCCGGTCGGCGTGCAGGGTCCCAATGGGGTCATAGATATACGGGTTGCCGATGAAGCCGAGGCGGTGCAGGTGGCCAAGCAGTACCTGAGCTACTTCCAGGGCGCGCTCAGCGAGTGGAGCTGCGCCGATCAACGCGAGTTGCGCCAGCTGATTCCGGAAAACCGCCTGCGCGTGTATGACATCCGCCAGGTGATCGCCACCCTCGCCGACACGGGCAGCGTGCTAGAACTGCGCCGAGAGTTCGCGCCGGGCCTGATCACCGCGTTTATCCGCATCGAAGGCAAGCCGTTCGGCCTGCTGGCGAATAACCCTGCGCACCTCGGCGGCGCCATCGATGCGGTGGCCGGCGACAAAGCCGCGCGCTTTATGCAGCTGTGCGATGCCTTCGATATTCCGCTGCTGTCGCTGTGCGACACCCCCGGCTTTATGGTCGGCCCGGAGGCAGAGAAACAGGCCACGGTGCGCCATGTGTCGCGCATGTTTGTCGCCGCCGCCAGCCTGACGGTGCCGTTTTTCACCGTGGTGCTACGCAAGGGCTACGGCCTCGGCGCCCAGGCCATGGCCGCCGGCAGTTTCCATTCGCCGCTGTTTATCATCGCCTGGCCCAGCGCCGAGTTTGGCGCCATGGGCCTGGAAGGCGCGGTGCGCCTGGGCTTTGCCAAGGAACTGGCGGCGGAGCAAGAGCCCGCCGCGCGCCAGCAACTGTTCGACAAACTGGTGGCCAAGGCCTACCAGAACGGCAAAGGCATCAATATGGCCAGCTTTCTTGAGATAGACGCGGTGATTGATCCGCTGGAAACCCGCGCCTGGCTGCTGCGTGGCCTCAACGCCGCGCCCAAGCCGGCAACCCGCGAGGGCAAAAAGCGCACAGTCGATACTTGGTAGAACGTAGGATGGGTGGCAACCCATCAATCGCGGTGATGGGTTGCCACCCATCCTACGGATTTATTGACCGCCGAGCTGAGCCGAACCATGTTTGGGCAGTTTCCGGCGCTTCGGGTAAACTGCCGCATCTTTTACACCTATAACGATCTGCCTGATGCCGACGACCTTCCACGAGATTCCCCGTGAGCGCCCGCTGACGCCCCTTCTAGACCGCGCCAATACGCCGGACGAGCTGCGCCGTCTGGGCGAAGCCGAGCTGGAAACCTTGGCCGACGAGCTGCGCCAGTACCTGTTGTATACGGTCGGGCAGACCGGCGGGCATTTCGGCGCGGGCCTCGGCGTAATTGAGCTGACCGTGGCCCTGCATTACGTCTTCGACACCCCGGATGATCGCCTGGTGTGGGACGTCGGCCATCAAGCCTACCCACACAAGATTCTCACCGGCCGCCGCGAACAGATGGGCAGCCTACGGCAGAAGGACGGCATCGCCGCCTTCCCGCGCCGTTCGGAAAGTGAGTACGACACCTTTGGCGTCGGCCACTCCAGCACCAGTATCAGCGCAGCATTGGGCATGGCGATTGCGGCGCGCATTCAGGGTTCGCGGCGCAAGGCTGTAGCGGTGATCGGCGACGGCGCCCTGACCGCCGGCATGGCCTTTGAAGCGCTGAACCACGCCAGCGACGTCAACGCCAATATGCTGGTGATCCTCAACGACAACGATATGTCGATCTCGAAGAACGTCGGCGGGCTGTCCAATTACCTGGCCAAGATTCTCTCCAGCCGCACCTACGCCAGCATGCGCGAGGGCAGCAAAAAGATCCTCTCGCGCCTGCCGGGCGCCTGGGAAATCGCGCGCAAGACCGAAGAACACGCCAAGGGCATGCTGGTGCCCGGCACCCTGTTTGAGGAGCTGGGCTGGAACTATATCGGCCCCATCGACGGCCACGACCTGCCGACCCTGCTTGCCACCCTGCGCAATATGCGCGACCTCGACGGCCCGCAGTTTCTGCATGTGGTGACCAAGAAGGGCAAGGGCTTCGCCCCAGCCGAAGCTGACCCGATTGGCTATCACGCCATCACCAAGCTGGAGCCGATCAACGCGCCAGCCGCACCCAAGCAAGCCAGCGGCCCGAAATACTCCAGCGTATTTGGCCAGTGGCTATGCGATATGGCGGCGACCGATCCGCGCCTGGTCGGCATTACCCCGGCGATGAAGGAAGGCTCCGATCTGGTGGCGTTCAGCGAACGCTACCCCGAGCGCTATTTCGACGTTGCCATAGCCGAACAGCATGCGGTGACCCTGGCCGCTGGCATGGCCTGCGACGGCGCCAAGCCGGTGGTGGCGATCTACTCGACCTTTCTGCAGCGCGCCTACGATCAGTTGATCCACGACGTGGCCGTGCAGCACCTCGACGTGCTGTTCGCCATCGACCGCGCCGGCCTGGTCGGCGAAGACGGCCCGACCCACGCCGGCAGCTTCGATATTTCCTACCTGCGCTGCATCCCCGGCATGCTGGTGATGACCCCGAGCGATGAAAACGAGCTGCGCCGTATGCTCACCACCGGCCACCTGTTCAACGGCCCTGCGGCGGTGCGTTATCCGCGCGGCAGCGGCCCGAACGCCGCCATCGAGCCTGGCATGGAGCCACTGGAAATCGGCAAGGGCATCGTCCGTCGCCAAGGCAGCAAAGCGGCCCTGCTGGTATTCGGCGTACAGCTGAACGAAGCGCTCAAGGTTGGCGAAGCACTCGACGCCACTGTGGTCGATATGCGCTTTGTCAAACCACTGGACGAAGCCCTGGTGCGCCAGCTGGCCGCCAGCCACGAGCTGCTGGTGACTATCGAAGAGAACAGCGTGATGGGCGGTGCTGGCAGTGCGGTCAGCGAGTTCCTAGCCCACGCCGGCATCCTCAAGCCGGTGCTGCATCTGGGCCTGCCGGACTATTACGTCGAGCACGCCAAACCGGCGCAAATGCTTGCCGAATGTGGGCTGGATGGCGCAGGAATCGAAGCCGCCATCCGCGCGCGCCTCGCCAGCCTTTCTGCATGAATACCGCTCATCCAGAGCTGAGCCAGGCTTGCTTGTAATTCATTCAACCGCGCATTAAGGTGCGCGGCGTTTTACTTCCGCCAAGGTGCGCCCCTTCCATAGTGAAGCGGCGTTAAACGGGAAGCCGGTGCGTTCTTTACGAACCATCCCGGCGCTGCCCCCGCAACGGTAATCGACCGCAGAGCCGTTCTGCACGTCGCCTCAACGCCACTGGGTTATCCCGGGAAGGCGAGGCGGCGCACGTCGAGAGCCCGGAGACCGGCCTTGCTGGATGTGACTGGTGTTGCGGAGGGCATCACCGTCAAGCTCAGGCTGCGCCCGCGCGCCCGTTCTTGCACCTGCCCTTCTCAAAAGTCGTTCGACCTTTTGAGGATTCTCTACGTGAAATTGTCCCGTCTTGCCCTGGCTGTGGCGCTTGCCCCCAGCATCAGCTTTGCTGCCAGCGATACCAGCAGCCACGAGCTGCCACCACTGGTCATTACCCGCGCCACGCCGCTCAAAGCCCCGGCGCCAGCCAGCGTCAAAGTGATTGACCGCCAGCAGATTGAAGCAACTGCAGCCTCATCACTCTTGGACGTACTGCGCAGTCAGGCCGGCGTGCAGATACGCGACACCATTGGCGATGGCAGCCGAGCCACCTTCAGCCTACGTGGCTTTGGCGAGAACGCGGTAAACAACACCCTGATCCTGGTCGATGGCCGCCGCCTCAACCAACCCAGCCAGGCCGGAGCCGACCTCAACAGCGTGCCACTGGGCAATATCGAACGCATCGAGATCATCCGCGGCGCCGGCACCGTCCTCTATGGCGACCAGGCAGTGGGTGGCGTTATCAATATTGTCACCCGCACCCCAAGCAGCAATGAGGGCTATCTCGAAGCCAGTCGCGGCAGCCATGATCTGGAGGCCTTTCGCGGGCATATCTACCAGCAACTCGGCGGTGGATTTTCGACCTACCTGAGCGGCGAATCGCGCACGACTGACAACTACCGCGACCATAACAACGCCAGCTACAGCAACGCCTTCGCCCGCCTGCGCTATGACCATGACAATGGCCATGCGCTGTATGAGTACCAAACGGTCGACGATGAACTGCTCTACCCGAATGCACTTAGCAGGACGCAGCGCCGTACAGACCGCAAGCAAAGCGACTCAACCGCCTGGAACGACAGCAAGACGCAGGTACATCGCTTTGCTTTGGAGCAGCAACTGAATGACATCTGGACGACCAACCTCGACTACAGCCATAGCGATCAGGACAGTGTCGGCAGCTTTGCTGCACCGGATCGTTTCACCCAGGACACCCGCACTGAAAGCATCAGTCCCAGACTGAGTGCACGCTACGACAACACCCTTGGGATTGGAGAATGGCTACTTGGCCACGACCACATAAGCAGCGATGCCCAATCATCCTGGGGCACCGACTTCCAGCAGACCCAACGCGACTGGTACAGCCAGTTAAGCCAGGGGCTAGGCCGCGACGTGACCGTTACTGTCGGCTATCGCAGCAGCGAAGCGGACGACAATAACAAGGCGATCCGCAAACACCATAAAGATCGCGAAGACAGCACCAGCATCGGTCTGAGCTGGCAAGCCAACCAAGAGACGCGTCTGTTTATCAAGCGCGAGGATGTGCTGCGCTGGGCCAACGTGGACGACAATGCGTTTGTCCTGCCAGGGGTCGCGTTCCTCAAACCGCAAACAGGCGTGTCCTGGGAAAGCGGCATCGAGTGGCAAGACGGCGTGCAGCGTTATCAGGCGACGCTGTATCGACTGGATTTGCAGGACGAACTGCTCTACGACGCACTGATTGCCAACCCCAACAGCTGGAATGGTCGCGGGGCCAATATCAACCTGGATAAAACCCGCCGTGATGGCCTGCTGCTGGAAGCAGAGCGCCAGTTGAGCGAACGCCTGAGCATCGGCGGCCAATACAGTTTTACCGATGCGGAGTTTCGCGCGGGTTCTTTTCAAGGCAACCAGGTTCCGTGGGTCGCGCGCAATACGGCCAGCACGCACCTCAGCTACCTGATCGTGCCAGGCCTGCGCGGCTATCTAGAAGCCGTGCACACCGGCAGCCGCTATTACTCGGGAGACGATGCCAACAATCAGCACAAGGCTGGCGGCTACACCCTGCTTAACGCTGCACTGAGCTACGAATACCAGCAGTTCAGCAGCAAGTTGCGCCTCAACAACCTCACAGGCAAACATTACGACGCGTTTGCCAGCGCAACCAGCAGTTATCCCGCAGCAGAAGAGCAGGTACAGCTCAGCGTCGGTTACCGGTTCTGAAATATCGGCCCTGGGGCTTTAGCCCCAGGGCCGCCTCAGTGCGCCTCGCTCAAACGTCTGCACAACGCCTCCACCGCCCCCAACATCTGAAAGCTCGGCCGTTCCAGACCCGCATCCGGCACCAGCCACAGCTGCTTACGCTCAACCGCAGCCACGCCCAGCCAAATGCGCCAGGCATCCAGTTGCCCCTGCACACCCGCCAGAATCACTTCGGGATTGCGCTGCAGCACCGCCTCGACGCTGACCTGCGGCGCCGGCAAGGTGAGTTCGGCAAAGATATTCTCGGCCCCGCAGATACGCAGGGCATCGCTGATGATCTGCTGGCCGCCGATGGTGTACAGCGGCGCATCCCAGACCTGATAGAACAGGCGCAATGGCTGTTCACGCTGATAGCGCTGACGCAACGCCACCAGGCCGCTGTTGAATTGCCGATGCAGTTGCCTGCCTTGCTCGGCGCGGCCGATACGCGCGCCAATTTCGACGAAGTTCTCTGACAGATCAGCCAGCTTGCGTGGCTCCACGATCAGCAGGGGAATCCCCATACGCTGCAACTGCTGGCGTTGCGCACTGCTGATGCTATCGGGCCAGAGCAGCACCAGATCGGGCTGCAGCTCGAGCAGGCTTTCCAATTCAAGCTGGCCGTAACGGCCAACCGAAGGTAGCTGCGCGACCGCTGCCGGGCGCTCACCGCCATCGAGCAGGCCGACCAGCAAGTCGCCCGCATCCAGCTCCAGCATGATTTCAGTCAGGGAAGGTGCCAGGGTCACTACCCGCTCGACTGCTGCGGCAGGCAATGCCAGCAACAACAGCAAGCAGAACGTGATGGCGCGCATCAGCAGGCCACTTAAGAACGTTACCGAGGACGCCGAGGCAAGGCGAAAACGGTCGAGAAAGCGGAGTTTACTGCTGTAAATGAGCATTTCGAGACCGTTTTCAACGCAGTATCGGCTACGCAGGTAGTTCTTCAGCGGCCTGTTAGCCGAGTTGGCGAGGAATGCGGTAGAGGTACAGCAGAACGATGCTGGAAATCGCCAGGAGGATCAGCGGAATCGCTTCCAGGCCGGCGAATACCGCAGTGGCGGCAATCCAGGCCGGCAGTGCCGCGCCGAGAAAGGCCAGACGACGCACCCGCGCCAGCTCCAGCCAGGCATCGTGCTCATCTGCTGTATCGAGGGCTTTTTCCGTGGCCACCAGCGCGCGCTTGTAGGCGCTGAACAACGGCAGGCTGACAAACATCGAGGCCAGGCCGGCGATAAACAGCGGCATGGTCAACAGGCCGGGTTTCTGCTCGGCACCAAACAGCAGGTTGAGCACAAACAACGGGGCCAGGGTCACGGCCAGTTGCCGCCACCACTCCAGCGCCAGTCGCCGGCGCACTTCACCGCGCGTCACAGGCTTTCCTCAACCTCGCCCTGGTGCAGGCTGCCGAGCATATGCCCAAGCTTGCCGGCCTTGGTCGCGAGGTATTTTTTGTTGTGCGGGTTGTGGTCGATCTGCAGCGGCACGCGGGTCGCCACATTGATGCCCATATCGCCCAGCGCCTTGACCTTGCGCGGGTTGTTGGTCATCAGTTTAAGCTGGCTGATACCCAGGTGATCAAGCATCGGCAGGCAGATCGCGTAGTCACGCTGATCGGCACCAAAGCCCAGGCGCTCATTGGCTTCCACGGTATCGGCGCCGCCATCCTGCAACTCGTAGGCGCGGATCTTGTTCAGCAGGCCAATGCCACGGCCCTCCTGACGCAGGTAGAGCAATACGCCACGGCCTTCATGGGCAATCGCACGCAGCGCCGCTTCGAGCTGGAAACCGCAATCGCAGCGCAGGCTGAACAGCGCATCGCCAGTCAGGCATTCGGAGTGCAAACGGCCCAGTACGGGCGCGCCATCGGCCACATCACCAAAGGTCAGGGCTACATGTTCCTTGCCTGTGGCCTCTTCGAGGAAGCCATGCATGGTGAACACGCCAAAGGGCGTAGGCAGCTGGGAGGCGGCGACAAACACGACGGACACCGGATGCTCCTAAAGAAAATGGGCAGGAATAATCAGGCCGGCATTGTAACAGCAGGCCTTGGCAGCCGCTTAGCCTGAATTACTGATGATAAGGATCGAGCCAACGCAAGATGACCAGCGCTAGTACTTGGACTCCAGCACCAGCACATCCTGTTCAACCTTCCAGCCGACGCGACTGAGGAAGCTCATGCCAAGCAGCGCCTCGGTAGGCGAGCCACCTTCCAGCACCACGGCTTCGACACCCAGCACTTCCAGTTCGCCGAGCTTCACCCGGTCCAGGGTTACGCGCCAGCCGCGTGCAGTACCGCTGGCCGTATTGACCTGCAAGGGTGCGCCGATCACTCGGTAATCGATGCCCAGACGGCGCGCATGCTCGTCATTCAAGGCCACCGAGGTGGCGCCGGTATCCACCAGAAACTGGATGGACTGACCATTAACCGAGCCCGCCACCCAGTAATGGCCACCGATGCCCTTGGCCACACTGAGTTGCTTCTTCTGCGCTTCGGCAAAGCCTTCGCTGTACTCACGACTCAGGCTGTAGCTGCGCTCCACACCATCAACACGCAATACCGCACCACGGCTGTCGGCGCTGACCACCACTACGCCGCCTGGGCCAACCTGGCCGACTTTGACCAGCTTGCGCTGACCGTCAACATTCAACACCGCAGCGCCAGGAAACAGGCCGACAACCCGCACCTGGGTGGCCGCCATTGCCCCACTGCTAATTAGCAGTGGCAGACTCAATATCAGTACTTTCAAGGCGTACATGGAACGTCTCGCACAGGTTAGTCAAACGGGTAAGGTTGCTGCCAACGCTGGAAAATCGGTCGTAGGCTGCCGTCCGCCACCAGGCTATCCATGCGCGTGTCGAACAGCTCGGCCAGGGTTCGGCCGCGCGGGGTATCGGCAAAGCCCAGGTAGATCGGCAGCTTGGTCAGTTGGGTAACACGGTAGCGTTCGGGCTGACTGGCCGTGCTCAGCACATCCTCGACTTCGGTCAGGGCATCGAGATAGAAATCCACATGGCCCATGTCCAGCATGCCGAGGATACCGCTACGGCGCAGCACTTCGCGGTACTGGCGCAAATTTGGCAGATAACGCTGGTATTCATAGCCGCGCATCCAGGCCAGGCGGTACTCGCCGAGGGAGTCCTGAGTGGGGATGGGCTTATCCCGCAAGCCCAGGGCAGCAATCTGGTCGGCGTCGTAGTTCCAGTGCGGATAAAACACGCCCTGGGTGACTTCATTCAGGTAGGAGCCAGCCCAGGCATCAGCAGCGCCGCGCTGCACCAGACCGATGGAGCGGGTGTAAGGCACGCTCTGGATATCCAGCTGCACGCCGGCAGGCTCAAATACAGCGCGGAAAATCTCCCAAGCCATACCGCTGCCATCGGCATGGGTGTGGCCTTCCCAGGTTTCGCTGGCAATACGGATCTGCGCGGGCTCAGCGGCGTACACCAGCCCACTGGCAACGCTGATGACCAACCACAGCAACCACCGACAGCAGCGGCCCATTCGCGATCCTTTTCTGATTACCAGCCCAGCGCCGCAGCCAGCCCGTTGGCCCAGCCCCAGACAATCAGTTGCAGGGCCATCCAGGCGAATACGCCGGCGAGTACGTCATCGAGCATGATGCCGACCCCGCCATGCACATGCCGATCAATCCAGCGAATCGGCCAAGGCTTGAGGATGTCGAACACACGGAACAATAGAAAGCCTAGCAGCAGCCAGCCCCAGCCGTCCGGCACCAGCCAGAGGGTGATCCACATGCCGACCATTTCGTCCCAGACGATGCCTTCATGGTCGTGCACCCGCAGGTCATCGGCCACCTTGCCGCACAGCCAGAAGCCAAACAGCATGGTGATACCGAGCATCAGCCAGTAGCCCCAGTCCGGCAGCATCTGCAACAGTGGAATAAACGGCAGCGCCACCAGCGAACCCCAGGTGCCCGGAGCTTTCGGCAAGGTGCCGGCACCAAAGCCAAAGGCCAGGAAGTGCCAGGGGTTGCGCCAGACCGAAGGCGGCACGAACTCGGCGGGGACTTGCTTGGGATGATCAGTCACTGGCACTTCCAAAATGTTGATAGCCGCTGCGGGGCAGCTGCACGGGCTGGCCTTGCGAGTCCAGCAGAGTAACGCCCTGGCCGGCCATAACACGACCAATAACTCGCACAGGCCAACCCGCCTGCTGCAAATCCGCCAGGTGAGCCGCCGGCAGGGTAAAGGCCAGGCGGTAATCATCACCACCACTTAATGCGCACTGACGCGCCGCCGACTCCCCGGCAAACGCCAGCAAAGCAGCGGACACCGGCACCTGCGCCAGCTCAACCACCAACTCAACGCCGGACGCTGCGGCGATATGCCCGCAGTCAGCCAGCAAGCCATCGGAGATATCCAGCGCGGCCGTGGCCTTGCCGCGCAGCGCCAGGCCCAGTTCAAGCTGCGGGATTGGCGACCAGTAGCGCGCCAGCAACGCATCGGCCACTGCTGGCTCGGCCTGGCGTTGCCCGAGCACCAACGGCAAAGCGCCGGCGGCATCACCCAACTCACCGCCGACACAGAGCAGATCACCGACTTGCGCACCTTTGCGGGTCAACGCCATACCAACCGGCACGCGGCCGAACACGGTCAGGGTCAGACTCAGAGGGCCACGGGTGGTATCGCCGCCGATCAGGCGAATCGCGCAATGCTGCGCCATCAGATCCAGGCCTCGGGCGAAGGCCTGCAGCCAATCCGGCTCGGCACTGGGCAAGGTCAAGGCCAGGGTAAAGCCGACAGGCGCAGCGCCCATGGCGGCCAAATCACTGACCGAAACACCCAGCGCACGTTGCGCCAGCAGAAACGGGTCAGGCGATTCAGGGAAATGCACCCCGGCAACCAGGGTGTCGGTAGAAATGGCCAGCTGTTCGCCAGCCGGCATTTGCAGCAGGGCGCAGTCGTCGCCGATACCCAATGCCACGCCTTCGCCAGCCTGCGCACAGGACGCAGCGGCGAAAAACTGACGGATAAGCTCGAACTCACCCATGAGATGGCAACGATCTGCTGCGCGTCGGCCCTGCTGCGTTAAAAGCAGACTCGGAATGCTCATGTGCTACAGCACACTCCGCGTCCTCGCCTGCTTTTGCCTTGCAGGACTCTAGCTCGCAAGATCGTAAATCAAGCATCCAAAAGACCTTAACGCTTGTTGGCGCGAACTTCGTCCGCGCGCAGACGCGGTGCCAGCTTGTCCAGCACGCCGTTGACGAACTTGTGTCCGTCGGTGGCGCCAAACACTTTGGCCAGTTCGATGCCTTCGTTGATCACCACGCGATAGGGGATATCGATGCGGTTTTTCAGCTCGTAGGTCGACAGACGCAGGATCGACAGCTCAACCGGGTCGATCTCGTCCAGCGGACGGTCGAGCAGCGACTCGAACGCGCCATCGATCTCGGTCTTCTGCCGCGGCACGCCGTGCAGAATTTCGTGGAAGTAGGCACCGTCTACCGCCGTGAAATCGTTATCAACGCGGAACTGCGCTTCGATTTCGTTCAGCTGCTGCCCTGCCATATGCCAGGAGTACAGCGCCTGCATGGCCAGGGTGCGCGCCTGACGGCGCGCGAGGGTCTTGCTGCTCGGGCCTTTCTTCGGCGCTTGTGGCTGCTGCCCGTTACCGTCGTTCTGGCTCACTTGGCCTCCAACTGCGCCAGCAGGCTGACCATTTCCAGGGCGGACAATGCAGCTTCCGCGCCTTTGTTGCCGGCCTTGGTGCCGGAACGCTCAATGGCTTGCTCGATGGAATCGACAGTCAGCACGCCAAACGCAACCGGTACGCCGAACTCCATGGACACTTGGGCCAGGCCCTTGGTGCATTCGCCAGCCACGTATTCGAAGTGCGGAGTGCCGCCGCGGATCACCGCACCGAGGGCGATGATGGCGTCGAAATCGCCACGCTGGGCGACTTTCTGCGCGACCAGCGGGATTTCGAAGGCACCCGGCGCGCGGATGATGGTGATGTCGCTTTCGCTCACGCCGTGGCGAACCAGGGCGTCAACTGCGCCGCTTACCAGGCTTTCAACAACGAAGCTGTTAAAGCGGCCGACGACCAGTGCAAAGCGGCCCTTGGGGGCGATAAAAGTACCTTCGATGGTCTTCAGGGTCATAACGCGTCTCGTCTATTTAAAGAGCCGGGCCGCCAGTGGCGACCCTTGGGATTATTTGGAGGGCAGGTATTCTACAACTTCCAGGTCGAAACCGGATATTGCATTGAACTTCATTGGCGAACTCATCAGGCGCATCTTGCGCACGCCGAGGTCGCGGAGAATCTGCGAACCGGCACCGACGGTGCTGTAGGTGGTCGGGTTGGCGACTTTCGCCTCACCGCCCAACTGACGCTCCAGATGCGCCAGCAAGTCCGGGCCGGTCAGCGGGTTACCCAGCAGCAGCACCACGCCGCTGCCATCCTTGGCCACTTCGGCCATGGCTGCGCGCAGGCTCCAACGGCCCGGCTGGTTGACCATAAACAGGTCACGCAGCGGGTCCATGTTGTGCACCCGCACCAGAGTCGGTTCCTCGGCGCAGATTTCGCCCAGAGTCAGCGCCATGTGCACGTCGTTTTCTACCGAATCACGGTAGGTGACCAGATTGAACTGGCCCAGTTCGCTGTCGAGCACCTGCTCGCTGACGCGCTCAACAGTGCGTTCGTGGATCAAGCGGTAGTGGATCAGGTCGGCGATGGTGCCGATCTTGATGCCGTGCTCGGCGGCGAACACTTCCAGTTCAGGACGACGCGACATGGTGCCGTCGTCGTTCATGATTTCGCAGATCACCCCACTCGGCTCGAAACCGCCCATGCGCGCCAAGTCGCAGGCCGCTTCGGTGTGGCCGGCACGCGCCAGCACGCCGCCAGGCTGGGCCATCAGCGGGAAGATATGCCCAGGACTGACGATATCGTCGGCTTTGGCGTTTTTCGCAGCAGCAGCCTGCACGGTACGCGCGCGGTCGGCAGCAGAGATACCGGTGGTCACGCCTTCTGCCGCCTCGATGGAGACGGTGAACTTGGTGCCGAAACCGGAACCGTTGCGCGGCGCCATCAGCGGCAGCTTGAGGGTTTCGCAGCGCTCGCGGGTCATCGGCATGCAGATCAGGCCACGGGCGAAGCGCGCCATGAAATTGATGTGCTCGGCAGTCACGCACTCGGAGGCGATGATCAGATCGCCTTCGTTCTCGCGATCCTCGTCATCCATCAGGATGACCATCTTGCCGGCGCGGATGTCTTCGACCAGTTCTTCGATACTGTTAAGAGCCATGCTGGCGATTCCTTATTTGTTCAGGTAGCCGTGTTCGGCGAGAAAACTTGCGGTCATGCCCGAGGCTTTCGGCTCGGCGGCCTTGTCACCGAGCAGCAGACGCTCCAGGTAACGGGCCAGCAGGTCCACTTCGAGGTTGATCTGACTGCCAGGGCGATAGTCGGCCATGATGGTCTCGGCCAGGGTGTGCGGCACGATGGTCAGCTCGAATTCGGCGCCGTTGACCGCATTGACGGTCAGGCTGGTGCCATCGACGGTGATCGAACCTTTATGGGCGATGTACTTGGCCAGCTCGCGCGGTGCGCGAATGGTGAACTGCACGGCACGGGCGTTATCGGCGCGGGCGATGACTTCACCGACGCCATCGACATGGCCGCTGACCAAGTGGCCGCCGAGTCGACTGGTCGGCGTCAGGGCCTTTTCCAGGTTGACCTTACTGCCAGCTTTCAGGCTGATAAAGGCGGTATGCGCCAGGGTTTCGCGGCTGACATCGGCCCAGAAACCATCGCCCGGCAGCTCCACGGCCGTCAGGCATACGCCGTTGACCGCAATGCTGTCGCCGAGTTTGACGTCGGCGAGGTCCAGCTTGCCGGTCTCCACATACACCCGCACGTCACCGCCCTTGGGTGTCAGCGCACGAATACTGCCTATGGCTTCGACTATTCCGGTAAACATGCCACCCCCTGCGACGCGCCCACGGCAAAGCACTGGCGAACAACGCCAGAAGCCTGGAACACGGAATAAAAATCAGACATCTAGACCAACTCCTGTTTTATAAAAAACAGGGCGTGATTGATCGATAGGGATTTCGAGGCACGCCTGAACGCGCCTTGTTGAGGCAATCCCGCTCTCTCTTTATCCGGACTCTAACCGTCGGCCCCGGAATCACACCGGGTCTGCTGACCTTGCCCAGCGGTTTACACCACCTGGCAAGCGCTCGCGGGCTAGGCCTTGCAGCCATTACCGCCGGTGGGGAATTACACCCCGCCCTGAGAACGTTACGGCCACTTGCGCAGCCGAGACGCGTTTTACCACAATTGCTGCCGCCCTGCATGGCCAAGCGACAGCCTGAATAAGCGCCCATCAAGCCGCTGGCTGTGGCACCGCGATAATCCGCCAGTCATCGCCGACTGCGCGCATTTCGACAATTTTCAGCGCTGGCGCATCGGCCATCCGCGCCAACGGCAGGTCGAGCAACGGCCGCGCGCTGGAACCCAGCAGCTTGGGCGCCACAAACAGCTGGTACTCATCCACCAGGCCCAGACGGGCAAACGCTCCGGCCAGACGCGGCCCGGCTTCCACCAGCACCTCATTGGCGCCACGGCTGGCCAGCTCAATCAGCAGCCGACGCAGGTCAACATGCCCGTTGCTGCCGGGCACGGCCAATAGTTCATGTCCATCGTCCAGATAGCGATCACGTGCCGATGCTGCCGCGCAGGTCGCCACCATGGCGGCTCCGGCCTGGAAGAACGGTACGCTGAGCGGCACCCGCAAGCGCCCATCCACCAGCACCCGCAGCGGCGGCCGAGTCTGCGCCAGGGCACTCAACTCAGCGCCCAGACCGAGCTCGTCGGCGCGCACGGTCAGGCGTGCATCATCAGCCAGCACTGTGTCGGCACCGGTCAACACCACACTGGAGCGCGCACGCAGGCGCTGCACCGCAGCGCGCGCAGCCGGCCCCGTGATCCACTGGCTTTCGCCACTGGCCATGGCGGTACGGCCATCCAGACTCATCGCCAGCTTGACCCGCACAAACGGCAGGCCTTGCTCCATTCGTTTGATAAAGCCGGCATTCAGCGCCCGCGCTTCGGTCTCAAGCACGCCGCTCTGCACCGCGATACCCGCGTGCATCAAGCGCAGCAGGCCATCACCACCGACCTGCGGATTAGGGTCCTGCATGGCGGCTACGACGCGGCTAATACCGGCACTGATCAGCGCATCGGCGCACGGCGGCGTGCGCCCGTGGTGGCTGCAGGGCTCCAAGGTGACGTAAGCCGTCGCGCCACGGGCCTTTTCACCGGCCTGGCGCAGCGCGTGCACTTCGGCATGGGGTTCGCCTGCACGGGCATGCCAGCCTTCGCCGACGATGCGTCCATCACGAACGATCACGCAGCCAACGCGCGGATTAGGGTGGGTGGAGTACAGGCCTTTACGGGCCAGCTCCAGCGCGCGAGCCATAAAGGCGTGATCTGAATTCATCGTCAACCTTTGGCAGGTTCGCGGGACAGGCGGTCGATTTCCTCACGGAACTCGTTGAGGTCTTGAAAGCGTTTGTACACCGAGGCAAAGCGGATATAGGCCACTTCATCGAGCTTCTGCAGCTCGGCCATCACCAGCTCACCGAGCACCAATGACTTGATCTCGCGCTCGCCGGTGGCGCGCAGCTTGTGCTTGATATGGGCGATGGCCGCTTCCAGGCGCTCGATGCTTACCGGGCGCTTCTCCAGCGCACGCTGCATGCCGGCGCGCAGCTTGTCTTCATCGAAGGGCTGGCGGCTGCCGTCCTGCTTGATCAGGCGCGGCATCACCAACTCGGCGGTCTCGAAGGTGGTGAAGCGTTCCTCACAGGCCAGGCATTCACGCCGACGACGCACCTGCTCACCCTCGGCAACCAGGCGCGAGTCGATCACTTTGGTGTCATTGGCACCGCAGAAGGGACAGTGCATAAATAAGGCCAGCCTTAGAACGAAGGTAGCCATGGTAGCGCATCCCGCAGGCAAGACAAGCCGAGGGGTTTGCGGTATACAGGCGCCCATGCAAACCAGCGGAGTTGATGCCTACCATGAAAGCCCCTAAGCCATTGCAACCGCTGATTCTAGTGAGCCTGATTGCCCTACTGACGGCCTGCGCCAGCGACAACCCAGCGCCCGCAAAACCCACAACACCTGCGTCGACACAGGCCCCGGCAGAAGCTGCGCCTTTGCCGGCCTATCAGCGCGAGCTGAGCGGCAGCTTGTTGAATGTGCCCAATGAAGCGGATGTCGAGCTGGCCTTGCTAGCGGTCGATCAACGCGGCCGGCCACAGGCGCTGCTGGGCAATATCCAGCTACGCGGCACCGGCAGCCCGCTGGCATTTCGTCTGCCGTTCAACCCGGACACCTTTAACAAGCACAGCCGCATCGAGCTGCATGGCCGCGCCAACCAGGCCGGCCGGCTGATTCTGCGTCTGCCCGCGCAACCTATCGCCCGTGGCGAGACCCAGGCCCTCGGTGAATTGCGCCTGGTGCCTGCGCCATGACAGCGCCTGCCGCCCTGCAGGCTGCGCTCAGTGAACTACTGGGCGATGCCCAGCTCAGCGCGCAGACGCTGCCCGGCACCGCGATCAAGCTGTGGCTGATCGACCCGGCCAATATGGATCGCTGTTTCAGCCCGGAAGAAACCCGCCTGATCCTCGAAGATCCGCCCTACTGGTGCTTCTGCTGGGCCAGCGGCCTGGTGCTGGCACGCTGGTTGGCCGAGCATCCCGAGTGGGTGCGCGGCAAGCGCGTGCTGGATTTCGGCGCAGGCTCAGGCGTGGCGGCGATTGCTGCGGCCAAAGCCGGCGCGCTGGAAGTGGTGGCCTGCGACCTCGACCCGCTGGCGATTGCGTCCTGTCAGGCCAATGCCGCATTGAATGGTGTGGCGCTGAGCTACTCGACAGACTTCTTTCAAGAGGCCGACCGCTTCGACCTGATCATCGTCGCCGACGTACTCTACGACCGCGCCAACTTACCGCTGCTCGACCAGTTTCTCAGCCGTGGTCGTGAAGCGCTGGTGGCCGACTCGCGAGTGCGCGATTTCCAACACCCGCTATATCAGCGCCTGGGCATCCTCGAAGCCTGCACCTGGCCGGATCTGGCCGAGCCGGCCGAGTTCCGTCATGTCAGCCTGTACCACGCCGAACGCGGCTGAAGCCCCTTGTATCCGCCGTACCGCGACCGCATTTATAGTCCATCCCATTTTTCGCACCACCGAGAGCGACCATGAGCAACTCCCCTTACATCGTTGATATCGCAGGCAGCGCCAGCTTCGAACAGCTGGTAATCGAGAACTCCTTCCAGAAGCCGGTGCTGGTGGACTTCTGGGCCGAGTGGTGCGCGCCGTGCAAGGCACTGATGCCGCTGCTGGCGAAGATCACCGAGGAATACAACGGCGAGCTGCTGCTGGCCAAGGTCAACTGCGATATCGAACAAGACATCGTTGCGCGCTTCGGCATCCGCAGCCTGCCCACCGTGGTGCTGTTCAAGGATGGCCAACCAGTGGACGGTTTTGCCGGCGCACAGCCCGAGTCGGCGATTCGCGAGATGCTCAAGCCGCATGTCGCCGAACCGGCGCCAGCCGCCGCCGACCCGATGGAAGCGGCGCAGGCGCTATTCAGCGAAGGCCGCTTCAGTGAGGCCGAAGCAGTGCTCAAGGTACTGCTGACGGAAAACAACGAACATGCTGCCGCGCTGATTCTCTACGCGCGTTGCCTGGCTGAGCGTGGTGAGCTGGGTGAGGCAGAAGCCGTGCTGGGCGCGGTAAAAGGCGATGAACATAAACAGGCCCTGGCCGGTGCCCGCGCGCAGCTGACCTTTCTACGCCAAGCAGCCGAACTGCCAGATGCCGCCAGCCTGAAAACCCGCCTGGCGCAGAACGCCGAAGACGATGAAGCGAGCTACCAGCTCGCCATCCAACAACTGGCGCGCCAGCACTACGAGCCGGCGCTGGACGCCCTGCTCAAGCTGTTTATCCGCAACCGCAGCTACGCCGACGGCCTGCCGCACAAAACCCTGTTGCAAGTTTTCGACCTGCTGGGCAATGACCACCCGCTGGTCACCGCCTACCGGCGCAAGCTGTACCAGGCGATTTACTAGACAGAAATGGCCTGTCGGCCCTCGCGGCTAAAGCCCCTCCCACGAGAACAGCAAGTCCTGTGGGAGGGGCTTTAGCCGCGACAGGTCAGGTGATCGATCACCCGCCCCTGTGCTGCGTCGACACCTACTTAACCAATCCAGTGATAGATAGGCGCATCTGCGCCGGTTTCCATGCGCACCTGTGCGCAATGGCGCAGGCGCACCAGCAGGCGCTTGCCCGCCGCCTCCCCGCCCGCCAGCCCGGCCAGTTGCCCAAGCAACTGCGGCCCCTCGATCTGCCCAGCCTGACGCAGCAACTCCAAGGTGGTCTGCCACAGGGCATCGTTGGCCACAGGCGCAGCAGCTGCTGCCGGCGCAGCGGGTACTTCAAGGGGCACGTGCTGGGCCAGCTGCGCCCAATCCTGCGCATCCAGCTCTACCGTCAGGTCCACCGGCCAGGCGCCAATCTGCCCACGAATTCGCACCATCATTCTGCCCTCAACTGATCAGCCGCCATGCTCCCACGTCCGCAACGGGCCGCCAAGCAAGGCTGGCCATGCCCACCAAAAAGTTGTTATAACGTAACGCTAGATTATTTCTGACCGGAGACCGCTATGCGCCGCCTGCTACTTGCCCTGCCGTTTACCCTGCTGCCCCTCGCCACTGGCGTTGCCGCACACAGCCATGAACACGACCACGCGCATGATCACGCCGAGCACGGCAGCCTGGATGCCCATGAGCACGGCTCAGCGCAACTCAATGTGGTGCTCGACGGCAAGATGCTGCACCTGCAACTGGACAGCCCGGCGATGAACCTGGTGGGCTTCGAGCATGCCGCTAAGAGCGACGCCGACAAAGCCAAGGTTGCGGCTGCGCGCAGCCAGCTGGAACAACCGCAGGCGCTGTTCGGCCTGAGCGCGGGCGACTGCACGCTCAGTAAACAGGAGCTGGAAAGCCCGCTGTTTGCTGAGCATAAGCACGAAGAACACCACGACCATGACAGCGAGCACAGCGATATCCACGCGCACTACAGCCTCGACTGCCAAAAGCCTGAAGAATTGAAACAACTTAACCTGGGCGAACTGTTCAAGCGCTTCCCCGCCACCGAGAAAATTCAGGTACAACTGATCGGCCCGAATGGCCAGCAGGGCCTGGAACTGACGCCCGCGCAGCCAACCCTGAGTTTCTGATTTGCCGATTTAACGTAGGGTGGATGACGCTTCACCCATCCACCATTGCAATTTTGCGGTGGATGAAAAGAGCGTCAGCTACGCACCCCGATCCACCCTACGCGCCAAACGAGTTCCCCCATGAGTTCAGCCCTGATCCAACTGTCCAACCTCGGCTTTGCCTGGCCCGGCCAGCCCGAGTTGCTGGACATCGACACCTTCACCCTACAACGCGGCGAAAGCCTGTTTCTCAAAGGCCCCAGCGGCAGCGGCAAGACCACCTTGCTGGGCCTGCTTGGCGGCGTGCAGAAGCCCAACCGCGGCAGTATCCAGCTGCTCGACCAGGATCTCAGCACGCTGTCCGCCAGCGCCCGCGACCGTTTCCGCGTCGATCACACTGGCTACATCTTCCAGCAGTTCAACCTGCTGCCGTTTCTCTCGGTGCGCGAGAACGTCGAACTGCCCTGCCATTTCTCTAAACTGCGCGCCAGCCGCGCAGTACAACGCCATGGCAGCGTGGCCAAGGCCACCAGCGCCCTGCTCGCCCACCTCGGCTTGCACCAGCCGGAACTGCTGCAACGCCGCGCTGGAGATCTATCGATTGGCCAGCAACAACGCGTGGCGGCTGCCCGTGCGCTGATCGGCCAGCCGGAGCTGGTGATCGCCGACGAACCCACCTCGGCCCTGGATGCCGATGCCCGCGAAGCCTTTCTTGAATTGCTGTTCGCCGAGTGCCGCGAGGCCGGCTCCAGCCTGCTATTTGTCAGCCACGACCAGAGCCTGGCACGGCTGTTTGACCGCAGCCTGTCGCTCGCGGAGCTGAACAAAGCCACTCGTCTGGCGGAGATTTAACGATGTACCTACTGCGCCTCGCCCTCGCCAGCCTGGGCAACCGCCGCTTTACTGCCTGGCTCACGGTGTTCGCCATCGCCCTCTCGGTGTGTTTGTTGCTCGCGGTCGAGCGAGTACGCACCGAGGCCCGCGCCAGCTTTGCCAACACCATCAGCGGCACCGACCTGATCGTCGGCGCGCGCTCGGGCAGTGTGAACCTGTTGCTGTACTCGGTATTCCGCATCGGTAATGCGACCAACAATATTCGCTGGGAAAGCTTCGAGCAGTTTGCCCAGCATCGTCAGGTCAAATGGGCGATCCCGATCTCGTTGGGTGACTCACACCGTGGCTATCGGGTGATGGGCACCAGCCCGGCGTATTTCGAACACTACCGTTATGCCCGCAGCCAACCGCTGCAGCTGAGCAGCGGCCGCGCCTTTGCCGATGATCCGTTTGAAGTGGTGCTCGGCGCGGAAGTGGCGCAAGCGCTCAACTACCAGCTCGATCAGGAGCTGGTGCTGGCCCATGGCGTGGCCACCATCAGCCTGGTCAAGCATGACGACAAGCCGTTCAAGGTGGTCGGCATCCTCAAACGCACCGGCACGCCGGTGGACCGCACCCTGCACATCTCGCTAGCCGGGATGGAAGCCCTGCATGTTGACTGGCAAAACGGCATGCCAGCGCGCGGCGCGGCCAAGGTCAGTGCCGAACAGGCGCGGGCCATGGACCTGCAACCCAAGCAGATCACCGCCTTTCTGCTGGGCCTGAACAGCAAGATCGCCACCTTTAGCCTGCAGCGCGAAATCAACGAGTTTCGCGGTGAGCCGCTGCTAGCGATCCTCCCAGGTGTGGCGCTGCAGGAGCTGTGGAGCCTGATGGGCACGGCCGAGAAGGCGCTGTTCGTGGTCTCGCTGTTCGTGGTGCTGACCGGACTGATCGGCATGCTCACGGCGATTCTCACCAGCCTGAACGAGCGCCGCCGCGAGATGGCTATTCTGCGCTCGGTCGGCGCGCGGCCCTGGCATATCGCCAGCCTGCTGATCGTCGAGGCCTTTGCCCTGGCCCTGGCCGGCGTGCTGCTCGGCTTGCTGTTGCTGTACCTGGGTATCGCCGGGGCGCAGGGCTACGTACAGGCGAATTACGGCCTGTACCTGCCACTGAATCTGCCAAGCCGCTATGAGTGGACGCTGCTCGGCGCTATCCTGAGCGCCGCCCTGTTGATGGGTTGTGTACCGGCCTGGCGCGCGTACCGCCAATCCCTGGCCGATGGCTTATCGATCCGCTTATGAGGCTTTTGCATGCACCGCTCTCTGCTCGCCACCCTGCTGTTCACCCTGGCCCTGCCGCTGGCGGCTGCCGAGGTGCGCGAGCTGACCTGGTCGGAAATGGTCCCGGCCGACGCCCCACCACAAGTCGTTGAACCGGCGCCGATCCACGACCTCTCGCAGCTGGCCGACGCCCTCGCCGGCTCACAGAATGAAGCAGGCCCGGCGGCCATGCAGCAATCGCCCGCCGCACCCGTGGTAGAAGAGCTGGACGGCCAATCAGTCAAACTGCCGGGCTATATCGTGCCGCTGGATGTCACCGAGGAAGGCCGGGTGACCGAGTTTCTGTTGGTGCCGTACTTCGGCGCATGCATCCATGTGCCGCCACCGCCGTCGAACCAGATCGTGCATGTCACCAGCGAGCTGGGTGTGCTGCTCGATGCGCTGTATCAGCCGTTCTGGATCGAAGGGCCGCTCAAGGTCGAGCAGACCAGCAGCGAGCTGGCCGAAGCCGGTTATCAGATGGAGGCGGAAAAGATTTATGCCTATGAGCTACCGGATAGCTGAGTAACGCCTTAACACCGATGCCGTTCATTCAAGCCAGGTGAACGGCATTTTTGTTGCTCGGATAATCCAGGGAAAGGTTGTGCGGCCGACACCGCGCCCCGGATTGCATCCGGGCTACGGAAGCTGTGTGGGTGGATGACGCCTTTTTCATCCACCATCGCAGCTGGTGGATGGGTGAAGCGTCATCCACCCTACGAAATCGCGGCCTGCGAATAAACATAGGATCTACCAAAGCGTCTGTGCTGTGCTCAGCTACGACTGGCCAGGCGCTTTTCCCGCTGATAACTCAACTCACTCTCCGCCCACTGGCGCCAGGCGCGCACTTTGCTGCGTTCGGCACCAGCCCGTTCGGCCTTGGCCAGGGCGTCGAGCCCGGCTTGCCAGCGCGCCTGTTCCAACTCCAGCTGGGCCAGGTGCAGCCAGTGCTTGGCACTGCCCGAGCGCTGCGCCAGCTCGCGGAATATCTGCGCCGACTTGCTGCGCTCACGCGCCTGCCACCAGAGCAGCCCCAGCCGCTCTTCACGGGCACTGGTGCGTGGCAACAGGCCCTGGTCGAGCATCCCGGCGAGCAGCTTGGCCCCTTGCCAGGGTTGATCGGCCGCACCCGCCAGCAGCACCAGGTTATCCAGCTCGCTTTCGCTGAAGCGCAGGCCCTTCTGGTACGCCACGCGCAAGGTGGCCAACGACTTGTCATGGCTGCCGCTCAACTGCTGCAGCGCCGCCAGCTGACGCCAACCCTGGGCGTTATTCGGCTGGCGTGCGAGCAACTGGCGCTGCCAACGTTCGGCGGCGGCGTATTTCTTCAGGTCAGCATTCATTGCGACTAAAAACTGCAGCCAGCTATCGGCGGCCTGCGAATTGGCCTGCACATAGCGCTCGGCCAGCGGCAGTGCCTTGGCCGGCTGACCGAGGCCCTGATAGGCCTGCACCAGCATCTGCAGCACCTCTTCATTGGCATTCGCCTGACTCGGCGCGAGCAAGGTGACGACGCGGGCGTAGCGGCGCTCGAGCAGGTTCAGGCGGGCCAGGTTCAGCTCTTCAGCGGTTTGCAGCTCGGCGTCCAGCTTGCCGCTCTTCAGTACCTTTTCCAGCAGCTCGATGGCCTGAGCATTCTGCCCTTCGGCCCAGGCCAGATAACCGCGGCTGCGCCACAGCAACGCTTCTTCCAGGCTACCCGGCGTGCCCTTGGCAGCATCCAGAGCGCGGCGCGCGGCGGCGTAGTCGCCCTTCTTCTGTGCGGTCTGCGCCGTATCCAGCGCGCGAAACACGCCCGGATCAACACTCTGCCCAGCCGCCTGCGCGGCACCAGCGCCACACAGCGCGATCAGCAACAGTAGACGATACATATCAGCGAGCTCCTTCCAAACGGAAGTACAGGGTTTTCACCGCTTCACGGGCCACTGCCAAACCGCTCTCGGTACGCGGCGCAAATCGCCAGCGCACGGCGGCGCGGCGCGCTTCGCGTTCAAACACGTTCTGCGGGCTGGCTTCGATAACCCGCACGTTTTCTACGGCACCTGCGCGGTTGATGGTGAACGCCAGTTTCACGTGGCCTTCGATGCCGCGCTGCAAGGCGTAGCGCGGGTAATCCGGGCTGACATCGTTGAGCGGCATCACTTCACTTTCCGGACCGCCCGGCTGACCACCGGCATCACTGGGGGCTGGTGCGCTAGGCGCCGAGGCACCCGCCGCCAGGCCAGTCAAACTCGGGGTCGGCGCGCTATTCACGGCAATGCCGCTGCTCAGGCTTGGCACCGGTAGATCCAGTGCCGGCAGGTTGGCGCTCGGCGTAGCCGCCATCGGCGTTGGCGGTGTCGGGGTTTGCGGCGTTTGTGCTTGCGGCGGCTGCGGTGCCTGCTGGCGGGTGCGCGTCGCGGTGTCGTTGGAATCGCCGTCGAGACGGACGAAATTGGCCACCGTCAGCGGCTCCTCACTCGGCTTGCTGCTGGGCGGCGCGACCATGTAGAGCATCAGGCCGAACAGCGCCAGCGCCATCACGCAGGCCGCGACAAAGGACAGTGGCAAACGCATCAGCGCGCTCCCGCCGTAGCCGCCAGGGCCACGTCCTGCACACCGGCTAGGCGCGCCTGATCCATCACCTGTACCACCAGGCCGGTGCGCGCGTCCTGATCGGCCTGCACCACCACGGCACCGTCCGGCTGGTCGACGCGCATGCGCTCGACATGGGCGCGCACACTGCGTACATCGACGACTTTCTTATCCATCCACACCTGCCCGTCGGCGGTGATGGCGATAAGGATATTGCCTTTGTCCTGCGGGCTGGCGGTTTCCGCCTGGGGCCGCTGCACTTCGACGCCGGCTTCCTTGATAAAGGAGCTGGTGACGATAAAGAAGATCAGCATGATAAAGACCACGTCGAGCATCGGCGTCAGGTCGATGCCGGTGTCTTCGTCTTGCTGGTGGTGACGGCGCATTCTCATGTGTCGAATCTCAGTCGTGACGCAGCTGGTCAGCCAGCCGCTCTAGAGCCCGGCGTGCATCGCGTTCGAGGCGCGCCAGGCTGAACAATCCACTAATCGCCAAGACCATGCCGGCCATGGTCGGCAGAGTTGCCTGCCAGACCCCGGCCGCCATGCCGCGCGGGTTACCGGTGCCGTTGATGGCCAGCACGTCGAACACCGCGACCATGCCACTGACCGTGCCGAGCAAGCCCAGCAGCGGATACATCGCCACCAGGGTCTTGCTCAGGCGCAGCGGGCCGAGCAGGTGCTGTTGCGCCTGGGCCAACCAGGCACTGCGCACTGCGCGCTGCCAGTTACCGGTGTCGTCGCTCAGCACCTGCTGCCAGGCCTGACGGCGCTCGGCCACCCACTCCGGAAACACCCGGCGCATGTACCAGAAGCGCTCGAACACCAGGGTCCAGAACACCACGCACAGCCCGGCCAACGCCCACATCACCACGCCACCGGCGCTCATGAAGTCGAGCAAGGCATGGCCGCTGTCAACCAGGCGCAACCATAGCGCCAGCCAATCAGTCACGGCGCGGCGCCCCGGACAGGTGCAGGGCAATCAGCCCTGCGCTTTGCTGCTCGAGCAGCTGAATCAGGCCCTTGCTGCGGCTGGCCAGCAGGGTGTGCAGGAACAGCAGCGGAATCGCCACCACCAGGCCCAACACCGTGGTCACCAGCGCTTGCGAGATGCCATCGGCCATCAGTCGCGAATCGCCGCCACCGCCCTGAGTAATCGCCTGGAAGGTGACGATCATGCCAGTCACGGTGCCAAGCAGACCGAGCAGCGGCGCCACAGCGCTGAGCAGCTTGAGCAGGCCCTGGCCTTTTTCCAGCGGCGGGGTTTCCTGCAGGATCGCCTCGTCGAGCTTCAGCTCCAGGGTTTCCAGATCCGCCAACTGTGGCTTGGGACCCAGCACACCAATGATCCGACCCAGCGGGTTGTCGCCACGCGGGGCACTGAGGTTATGCATCTGCGCACTGACGCCACGGCCTACGCGGGTCAGGTAGACCATGCGCCAGACGGCCAGCAGCAGACCGAAGGCACCGAGTAGCAGAATCACCCAGCCGACCAGACCACCCTGCTGTACGCGATCCCACAAGCTGGGTTCGCGCTGCAACTGCGCCAGCAAAGTGCCGCGGCTTGGGTCAACCGGCAGACTGGCGACTGCGTCGCTGCTGTCCAGATAATCCGCGACTTTGCCCAAACCGGACGGCTGACGCGGCGGCGCCAGCAGCTCGCCGGCATCGGCGTCATAACGCAGGAAGGCATCGGCGCCGTAGGCGGAGAACGCGCCGACCCGCAGCACATCCTGCGCATTACGCGTGCCGTCGGCAGCCACCACCGGCACTTGCAGTTGCTCAACCCGGCCGCTGGCGGTCAGGTCTTCGAGCAGCAGCATCCAGTAGCCATCAAGGTCGGCGGCCGAGGGCAGCGTGCGGCTTTCGGCCAGGGCCTTGAGGCGCGCCAGGCGCTCGGGGTACTGGGCATTGAGCAGGCTGTCCTGCCACTGACCGGCGACATCACCGGCACTCTGGCGGACCACGCCAAACAATTCGCCGAGGTGACCGGCACGCTGGCTGAGGAGTTTTTCCTGCTCGGCCAATTCGGCTTCCTGGCGGTCGAATTCGGCCTTCAGCCGTTCGGCCTCGGCCTTTTGCGTGGCCAGGGCGCTGCGCGCAGTCGCCAGCAGTTGGGCACGCTCACCGCGCTCGGCAATAAAGGCCTGCTCGCGACTTTGCATGGCGCTGACTTCAGCCGCGCGTTCGCTGCGAATACGCTGCAGCAGTTGATCCGGGCTCAGGGGTTCGGCGGCGCCAGCCAGGGCAGGCAGCAGGGCCAGGGTAAAAGCGAGAACGCGACGATTCATGGCTTGGCCTCCAGCGCCAGGGTCTTCACCGGCAGGTCAAGCACGGCCGGGGCCTGCTCCTGGCGGGCAATCGCAATAGCTTGGCGCAACGGGCGGCGAGCGCTGCCGTCGAGGATCTGCCAGCTACGGGTTTGCGGGTTCCACCAGCCACTTTCATGGCCATCAAGGGTCTGGAAATACAGCATCACGCGGCCCAACCGAAGGAACTCGACGCTGCGCGACGTACCTTCACTCGGCAGCTCACCACGCCAGGCTTCCAGGGTGCGGCCGTAGTCGCTCTCTACCTGGTAGGCCTCAAGAATGCGCCGGTATTTCTCGGCCAGGCTGACATCTGCACGCGGCAGCAAGTCCTGCAGCTGAGCCAGGCGATCACTGCGCTCATCCGGCAGGAAGGGCAGGTCTGCAGCGATAAATTCACCCAGCACCTCGACCATGCGGCGCATCTGTGGCGTTACCGCCTCCTGAGTGCGCTCGATGCCATCGAGCTGCTGCTGATAGCCGGTCAGCTCCTTGCGCTGCGCCGCCACCAGCTCGCGTAGTTGGGCGTTATAACCTTGCAAGGCTTCGGCCTGCTGCAATGCGTTGCGGTACTCGGTGAGCATCTCCCGGCTGGCGTCATCGAGTTGCTCGATGCGCGCCTGCGAGGCCTTGGCATCGGCGGCCAGTTGCTGACTTTCATCCAACGCGGCATCCAGAGGGGTCGCCGCGAGCGGCGCACTGGCCAGAACCAGAGCGACTGCCAGCAGGCGCTTCGGCAGAGGGATCATGGAATATTCCTTGAACTGAGGGGGCGCAATAAAGAGAAATATTATCAACTGCATCCAGCCTTTCGAGCAACCAGCAGCGACACTTATTCACTTAGACACGCGCAAAAAGAAACAATATAACATATTGCTTGCGACATGCTCGCAAACACAACCATGCATAAATTAGATAGCCAGCTACTTTTATTGAGCTGGATCAACAGCCGCTTTTTCCGCGCCCCTAACATCGTACCCAGCCAATACGAACCGATGCTTTATGGGAGCACATCATGCGTACTTCACTGTTTACCGCCTCACTGCTGGCCCTGGCTATTGCCGCCCCCCTGGCGCACGCGCACCAGGCTGGCGACATCATCGTGCGCGCCGGCGCGATCACCGTTGACCCGCAGGAAAGCAGCAGCGACATCTGGGTTGGCGCCCTCGGCACCGACGTAGCCGGCACCAAGGCAACCCTGGACAGCGACACCCAGCTGGGCCTGAACTTCGCGTATATGCTGACCAACAACATCGGCATCGAACTGCTGGCGGCCACCCCGTTCAGCCATAACGTCGGCGTCAAAGGCATGCCTGGCGGCTTTGCTGGCCTCAATGGCAAACTGGGTGAGCTCAAGCACCTGCCGCCGACCCTGAGCGTGCTGTATTACCCGCTGGATGCCAGCTCGGCCTTCCAGCCCTATGTTGGCGCCGGCATCAACTACACCTGGTTTTTCGACACCAAACTGAGCAGCGAAGCCGAAGGTAAAGGCTTCAGCGGCCTGGACATGAAAGACTCCTGGGGCCTGGCGGCGCAGGTCGGCATGGACTACATGCTGACTGACAACATCATGCTCAACGCTCAGGTGCGGTATATCGACATCGACACCACCGGCACCACCCACATTCTCGGCGACAAGGTCAAAGTCGATGTGGACGTAGACCCGTTCGTATATATGGTTGGCCTGGGTTACAAGTTCTAAGAACGCAGCAATAAAAAAACCGGCCTAAATGGCCGGTTTTTTGTCGTCTAGCGCAAGCTCAAGGCTGCGCCAGCAGGCGGCGCAAACCTTCACGCATCGGCGTTGCCACGGGCAGTTGATAATGCGCCTGCAAGCGCTGGTTATCCGCGCGCGAATGGCGAATATCGCCGGCACGCGCAGCCTGGTAATTGACCGCAGGCAGGCCGCCACACAGCTCACCAATCTGCGCGAGCAATTGATTCAGGCTGACGGCCTGGCTCCAACCCACATTCACCGCGCCCTCCACTACCTGCGGCGCAGTCAGCGCCTGGGTCAACAGCACCAGCAAGTCCTCGATATAGAAGAAGTCACGAGTCTGCTCGCCATCACCGAACACGCTGATCGGCAGGCTCTGCTGGACGCGCTGGGTAAAGATGCTGATCACCCCGGAGTACGGCGAGGATGGGTCCTGGCGCGGCCCGAAGATATTGAAGAAGCGAAAGATCGCCGGCTCCAGAGCATGCTGGCGACGATAGAAGTCCAGGTAGTGCTCGCTGGCCAGCTTGTCCGCCGCATAGGGCGTCAGCGGCGCTTTGGTCGTGTCTTCATCAATCGCCAGGCCTTCGCCATTGTTGCCATACACCGCCGCACTGGAGGCGAACAGCACGCGCTTGACGCCATGCAGACGCATCGCCTCACAGACATTCAAAGTGCCGACAAAATTGCTCTGGTGGGTGGACACCGGATCATCCACCGAGGCCTGCACCGAGGCTACTGCGGCCAGGTGCGCCACCGCCGCGCAACCGGCCACCGCTTGCGTCACTGCGGCTGAGTCGGCCACATCACCCTGAATAAACTGCAACCGCGGATTATCCAGCGGCAAGTTGGTCAGCTTGCCCATCGACAGGTTGTCCAACACCCGTACGCTATGGCCCTGCGCCAACAGCGCATCGACCAGGTGCGAGCCGATAAAACCGGCACCGCCGGTAACCAGAACAGGGCGCGAATCAGACATGGCGGTAATAACTATCCAGTAGGCTCGGCAACCCCGAGCGCCAGGCACGCGGCTTGATGCCAAAAGTGTGAAGGATTTTCTTGCACGACAGCACCGCATGCTGCGGTTCTTCAGCAGCATCCGGACGCGCGCTGTGCGCCTGCGGACTCACTTCATCGACCAGATTGCTGCGGAAGTTGCGCGCTTCACTGAGCACCGCCTGGCCCAGCGCCAGCGAAGTGGTCGCCTCATGGCCACCATAGTGATAGGTGCCCCACAGCGGTGTCTGGCAATCCAGCTGCTTGAGCACGGCGAGAATCACCCGCGCGGCATCATCGACCGGGGTCGGATTGCCGCGCCGATCATCGGCCAGCAGCAGCGGTTCATCATGCGCGGCGCGGGTGAGAAAACGCCCGAGCAGGCCATTGGCGCTGTCATCCAGCAGCCAGCCGAAGCGCAGCAACACATGCCGTGGACAGATCGCACGCACGCGCTGCTCGAAACGCCACAGCGCTTGCCCACGCACGCCCAGCGGCACCGGCTCTTCCTTCTCGCTGTAGGCAGTCGCCCGCGAGCCATCGAAGACGCGGTAGCTGGAGGGCTGCAGCAGACGAATTTCATGGTGCTGACAGAGCTCTGCCAGACGCTCGACGGAACGTTCCTGGGCAGCAAAATGCGCCTCGCTTACCGCTTCGGCCTGGAACCAGTCGAAGTAGTAAGCAAGGTTGATCAGGGCATCGGGACGGGTGTCATCGAGCAATTGGGTCAGACTAGCAGGGTCCCAGCCCGACTCCGGAGGTTTCGGTGCGAGAAAGCCAATGTCTTCCTCGGCGCCAAGGCGGATCAAGGCCTGCCCCAGCGCATTACCGCCACCCAGCAGCATCAGCCGCATACGCATGATCGAGTGCTAACTCAGCAGATCAGAACGGGATATCGTCATCAAAACTGTCGAAATCCGCCGCTGGCTGAGGCGCTTGTTGCGGCGCCGGGCGTGGTGCCGACTGCTGTGGTTCGCGCTGCGGCGCAGGGCGCTGTTGACGTGGAGCGGAATCACCGCCACCGGCATTGTCCGGACGGCCGCCAAGCAGCTGCATGGTGCCCTGCATGTCGACGATAATCTCGGTGGTGTAGCGCTTAACGCCGTCTTTTTCCCACTCGCGGGTTTGCAGCTTGCCCTCGATATACACCTGCGAACCTTTGCGCAGGTATTCGCCGGCGATCTCGGCGACCTTGCCGAACAGCGACACACGGTGCCACTCGGTTTTCTCGACCTTCTGACCGGTCTGCTTGTCGGTCCACTGCTCGCTGGTCGCCAGGCTCAGGTTGGTGACCGCGTTGCCGCTCGGCAGGTAGCGGGTTTCCGGGTCCTGTCCGCAGGTACCGACCAGAATGACTTTGTTAACCCCACGGGCCATAACGTTCTCCTAGGCTTTCAGCACGCCACCGGCGCCGGCTCTATGAGGCGCTCAAGGGACGTGCGGTCCAATTGTTGGGTATCCACTTTGATATAGATGGCCGCTTCGTCGCGCACCACTACGGCATCCGCCACTCCGGGCACAGCCTGTAAACGCTCGGCCAGCCCCGCCTCTTGCAAGGCCGCAGCTGAAAGCGGCAGACGCAGGCTGGTGACATACGGCGGTTCGCGCATAGTAACAGCAAAGGCCAGCCAAAAAAGAGCCAGCACTGCGCAGCCGGCAAACACTCCCGACAGGCTGTAGTGCTGATACAGCCAGCCGCCGAGAATGCCGCCGATGGCCGCGCCGAGGAACTGGCTGGTGGAATACACGCCCATCGCCGTGCCTTTGCCACCAGCCGGAGCGACCTTGCTGATCAGCGACGGCAGCGAGGCTTCCAGCAGGTTGAATGCGGTAAAGAACACTACAGTGCCTAGCACCAGCGCGCGCAGGCTGGTGCCGAACCACCAGAAAAACAGCTCACACAGCAACAGCACCGTCACCGCGCCGAGCAGCACATGCTTCATCCGGCGTTTTTTCTCGCCATAAATAATGAACGGCACCATGCCGAAGAAGCCCACCAGCAGCGCGGTCAGGTAGACCCACCAGTGCTCCTCCTTGGCTAGGCCGCCCTGCTCCACCAGCGCCAACGGCAAGGCAATAAAGCTGGCCATCAGAATCGCGTGCAGCACCAGAATGCCGAAATCCAGACGCAGCAAGTCAGCATGCTTGAGCGTCGGCAGCAACGCCTGCTTGTTCACCCCGGACTCGCGATGCTGCAACGGCCCGGCAGAGCCCGGCACCAGCCCGGCGACGATAACAATACCGAGCAGGGCCATGGCCGCTGTGGCGAGAAACAGACCGGACAGGCCAAAGGCACGGGTCAGCAACGGACCGACCACCATCGCCACGGCAAACGACAGGCCGATGCTCATGCCAATCATGGCCATGGCCTTGGTGCGGTGCTGCTCGCGAGTCAGGTCGGAGAGCAGCGCCATCACCGCGGCGGAAATCGCCCCTGCGCCCTGCAGAATGCGTCCGGCAATCACCCCATAAATCGAATCGGCATTGGCCGCCAGCAGGCTGCCGGCGGCAAAGATCAGCAGACCGACATAGATCACCGGCCGTCGACCGATGCGGTCACTGAGCATGCCGAAGGGAATCTGCAGAAACGCCTGAGTCAGCCCGTAGGCACCAATGGCCAGGCCGATCAGCGCCGGCGTACTGCCCTGCAACTCCATGCCATAGGTCGCCAGTACCGGCAGCACCATAAACATACCGAGCATGCGGAACGCGAACACCAGCGCCAGGCCACCGGCCGCGCGGGTTTCACTGCCGCTCATGCGCTCGCTGTGCGGATCATGCATGGAAAATGCCCTGTCGAAATAGGCGGCGATTCTAGCAGCACTGAATGAGCGCGGCACAGCAGTGACGCTTTGCCGCGCCCGCCTTCGGGCCCGTATACTCGGTGGTTTTCCGCCCGCCATGCGAGGCCGTTGTTTGTGGACAAGATTCTGATTCGGGGTGCTCGCACCCACAACCTGAAAAACATCGACCTGACCCTGCCGCGCGACAAGCTGATCGTGATCACCGGCCTGTCCGGCTCCGGCAAGTCGTCACTGGCCTTCGACACCCTTTACGCCGAGGGCCAGCGCCGCTATGTCGAGTCGCTGTCGGCCTATGCCCGGCAGTTTCTGTCGATGATGGAAAAGCCCGATGTCGACACCATCGAAGGCCTGTCGCCGGCAATCTCCATCGAGCAAAAATCCACCTCGCACAACCCGCGCTCCACTGTCGGCACCATCACAGAGATCTACGACTACCTGCGCCTGCTCTACGCCCGCGCCGGTATTCCGCGCTGCCCGGACCACGATCTACCGCTGGAAGCGCAGACCGTCAGCCAGATGGTCGATCAGGTACTGGCATTGCCCGAAGGCAGCAAGCTGATGCTGCTGGCCCCGGTTATTCGTGAACGCAAAGGCGAACACCTGGCGATCTTTGATGAGCTGCGCGCCCAGGGTTTTGTCCGTGTGCGGGTCAACGGAAAGATTTACGAGCTGGATGAACTGCCCAAGCTCGACAAGCAGAAGAAGCACAGCATCGATGCCGTGGTGGATCGTTTCAAAGCCCGTGGCGATCTGCAGCAGCGCCTGGCCGAATCCTTCGAGACCGCGCTCAAGCTGGCCGATGGCCTGGCCCTGATCGCCCCTATGGAGGGTGAAGAAGGCGAAGAGATCATCTTCTCCGCGCGCTTCGCCTGCCCGGTGTGCGGCCACTCGATCAGCGAGCTGGAGCCCAAGCTGTTCTCCTTCAACAACCCGGCCGGCGCCTGCCCGACCTGTGACGGCCTGGGGGTCAAACAATTCTTCGACACCAAACGCCTGGTCAATGGCGAGCTGACCCTGGCCGAGGGCGCGATTCGCGGCTGGGACCGGCGCAACGTCTATTACTTCCAGATGCTCGGCTCCTTGGCCGCGCATTACGGCTTCAGCCTGGAAGTGCCGTTTGATGAGCTCAGCGCCGAACACCAGAAGTGCATCCTGTTTGGCAGCGGCACGCAGAATGTCGACTTCAAGTACCTGAATGACCGTGGCGACATCGTCAAACGCTCGCACCCCTTCGAAGGCATCGTACCCAACCTGGAACGACGCTACCGCGAGACCGAATCCACCAGCGTGCGCGAGGAACTGGCCAAGTTCCTCAGCACCCAGGCCTGCCAGGATTGTCGCGGCACCCGCCTGCGCCGTGAGGCTCGGCACGTATGGGTTGGCGAAAAAACGCTGCCAGCAGTCAGCGGTATGCCAATTGGCGACGCCACTGAGTATTTCGGCAGCCTGGCACTACCCGGCCGCCGCGGCGAAATCGCAGAGAAAATCCTCAAGGAAATCCGCGAACGCCTGCAGTTTCTGGTCAACGTCGGCCTCGACTACCTGACCCTTGATCGCAGCGCCGACACCCTGTCCGGTGGTGAAGCGCAGCGTATTCGCCTGGCGAGCCAGATCGGCGCAGGCCTGGTCGGGGTGATGTACATCCTCGACGAACCGAGCATCGGCCTGCATCAGCGTGACAACGAGCGCCTGCTCGGCACCCTGCGCCACCTGCGCGATATTGGTAATACGGTGATCGTGGTCGAGCACGACGAAGACGCCATCCGCATGGCCGACTACGTGGTGGATATCGGCCCGGGTGCCGGCGTGCACGGCGGGCAGATCGTCGCCCAGGGCACGGCTGCCGAAGTTATGGCCCACCCGGACTCGCTGACCGGCAAATACCTGTCCGGGCGAGTGAAGATCAAAGTGCCGGCCAAGCGCACGCCACGGGACAAGAAGCTCTCGCTGAAGATCAAGGGTGCGCGCGGCAACAACCTGCGCAATGTCGACCTGGATATTCCGATTGGCCTACTCACCTGCGTCACCGGCGTGTCCGGCTCGGGCAAGTCGACGCTGATCAACAACACCCTGTTCCCACTCAGCGCCACTGCCTTGAACGGTGCCACGACCCTGGAAGCCGCCGCCCACGACAGCATCGACGGCCTGCAGCACCTGGATAAAGTGGTGGATATCGACCAGAGCCCGATTGGCCGTACACCACGTTCCAACCCCGCGACTTACACCGGGCTGTTTACGCCAATCCGCGAGCTGTTTGCCGGCGTACCAGAGTCGCGCTCGCGCGGCTACGGCCCAGGGCGCTTCAGCTTCAACGTCAAGGGTGGACGCTGTGAAGCCTGCCAAGGCGACGGCCTGATCAAGGTGGAAATGCACTTCCTGCCGGACATCTACGTGCCCTGCGACGTATGCAAGAGCAAGCGCTACAACCGCGAAACCCTGGAAGTGAAATACAAGGGCAAGAGCATCACCGAAGTACTCGACATGACCATCGAGGAAGCGCGGGTGTTCTTCGATGCAGTGCCTGCCCTGGCGCGCAAGCTGCAGACGCTGATGGATGTCGGCCTGTCCTATATCAAGCTGGGGCAGAGTGCGACGACGCTGTCCGGCGGCGAGGCGCAGCGGGTGAAGCTCTCCCGCGAGCTGAGCAAGCGCGACACCGGCAAGACCCTGTATATCCTCGACGAACCGACCACCGGCCTGCACTTCGCCGATATCCAGCAGTTACTCGACGTGCTGCACCGCCTGCGCGACCACGGCAACACCGTGGTGGTAATTGAGCACAACCTGGACGTGATCAAGACCGCCGACTGGCTGGTGGATCTCGGCCCGGAAGGTGGCTCCAAGGGTGGCCAGATCATCGCCGTCGGCACGCCGGAAGAAGTCGCCGAGATGCCGCAGTCGCACACCGGTTACTTCCTCAAACCGCTGCTGGAACGTGATCGCGACTAAGCTCGCAGCCAACAAAAAGCCCCGCACATGCGGGGCTTTTTGTTGGCTGCAGAATCTTACATCTGCGTCTGCAGGTAATTTTCCAGGCCGATGCGGTCAATCAAACCGAGCTGAACTTCCAGCCAGTACGCGTGATCTTCCTCGGTGTCCTTGAGTTGTACCAGCAAGATATCGCGGGTCTGGTAATCCTGATGCTGCTCACACAGGGCGATACCTTTGCTCAGGGCTGCGCGCACCTGATATTCCAATGCGAGGTCAAGTTTGAGCATCTCTGGCACGCTCTGGCCGAAGCGGAAGCTGTCAGGAACCATATCCGGCGAGCCCTCAAGAAACAGAATGCGCTTGAGGATGGCATCAGCGTGCTGAGTCTCCTCTTCCATTTCATGGTTGATCCGCTCGTACAGCTTGCTGAAACCCCAATCCTCATACAGACGCGAATGCACGAAGTACTGATCACGGGCCGCCAGCTCGCCCTTGAGCAGCACCTTCAGGTAATCGATGACTTCTATATGGCCTTTCATGGGTACTTTCCTTAACAAGCGGCAAACATCGACTAATGCTGGCCGCCCACAGCCGGCGGGTCAAGCACGACGCATAGGCGGCGCATGACAACGCCGCGACGGGGCTTATTCCAGCCATAAAAAAACCGGGCCAAGGCCCGGTTTCTTATACAACCGACGACTTACTCAGCGTCTACAGCTGCACCAGCGACCGGACGGTCAACCAGCTCAACATAAGCCATTGGAGCATTGTCGCCAGTGCGGAAACCGCACTTGAGAATACGCAGGTAACCGCCCTGACGGGTGGCGTAGCGCTTGCCCAGGTCGTTGAACAGCTTGCCGACGATGGCTTTCGAACGAGTACGGTCGAAGGCCAGACGACGGTTAGCAACGCTGTCTTCTTTAGCCAGAGTAATCAGCGGCTCAGCAACGCGACGCAGCTCTTTGGCTTTCGGCAGAGTAGTTTTGATCAGCTCATGCTCGAACAGCGATACCGCCATGTTCTGGAACATGGCCTTGCGGTGTGCGCTGGTGCGGCTGAGGTGACGGCCACTTTTACGATGACGCATGGTTCAATTCCTTACCAAACTCACGTTCGGTGATGATGACGACTTGCCGGCGGCCAGTTGTCGAGGCGCATACCGAGGGACAGACCGCGAGAAGCCAGAACATCCTTGATTTCGGTCAGGGATTTCTTGCCCAGGTTCGGCGTTTTCAACAGTTCTACTTCGGTGCGCTGAATCAGATCGCCGATGTAGTAAATGTTCTCTGCCTTGAGGCAGTTAGCCGAACGTACAGTCAGCTCCAGGTCATCAACCGGACGGAGGAGGATCGGATCGATCTCATCTTCCTGCTCGATAACAACAGGCTCACTGTCACCTTTAAGGTCGACGAACGCAGCCAACTGCTGTTGCAGAATGGTTGCAGCGCGGCGAATAGCCTCTTCAGGGTCCAGAGTACCGTTGGTCTCCAGGTCAATGACCAGTTTGTCCAGGTTAGTACGCTGCTCAACACGAGCGTTTTCCACCACGTACGACACACGGCGTACCGGGCTGAACGAAGCATCCAGCTGCAAGCGACCAATGCTGCGGCTTTCGTCTTCATCGCTCTGACGAGCATCAGCCGGCTCATAGCCGCGACCACGAGCTATGGTGAGCTTCATGTTCAGCGCGCCAGTGGAAGCCAGGTTGGCGATTACGTGGTCGCCATTGACGATTTCGACATCGTGATCCAGCTGAATATCGGCAGCGGTAACTACGCCCGAGCCCTTCTTCGCCAGAGTCAACGTCACTTCGTCACGACCGTGCAGTTTGACAGCCAGACCTTTCAGGTTGAGCAGGATTTCAATGACGTCTTCCTGAACACCTTCGATGGCGCTGTACTCATGGAGTACACCGTCAATCTCGGCCTCGACTACTGCACAGCCAGGCATGGAGGACAACAGGATGCGACGCAGCGCGTTGCCCAGGGTATGACATCAATGTGACGGGGGGTCAGGAACTCATTTACCGAAATCTGCATGGATGCACCTATTTTCTAGCCCTTACTTGGAGTAGAGCTCGACAATCAGGCTTTCGTTGATGTCAGCGGAGAGATCACTGCGCGCCGGGACGTTTTTGAACACGCCAGACTTCTTCTCAGTGTCTACTTCTACCCATTCAACGCGGCCACGCTGGGCACACAGCTCAAGAGCTTGAACAATGCGCAGCTGATTCTTCGATTTCTCGCGGACTGCAACAACGTCACCAGCTTTAACCTGGTAGGACGGTACGTTGACAGTTTTACCGTTTACGCTGATCGACTTGTGCGATACCAGCTGACGGGATTCAGCGCGAGTAGCGCCGTAGCCCATGCGGTAAACCACGTTATCCAGACGGCACTCGAGCAGTTGCAGCAGGTTCTCACCAGTAGCGCCTTTCTTGCCGGCAGCTTCTTTGTAATAACCGCTGAATTGACGCTCAAGCACACCGTAGATACGACGAACTTTTTGCTTCTCACGCAGCTGGGTGCCGTAGTCGGACTGACGGCCACGGCGCTGACCGTGAATACCTGGGGCTGCTTCGATGTTGCACTTCGATTCCAGAGCGCGTACACCGCTTTTCAGGAAAAGATCTGTGCCTTCACGACGAGACAGTTTGCATTTGGGACCAATGTAACGAGCCATTTCTCACTGTCTCCTGATTACACGCGACGCTTCTTCGAAGGACGGCACCCGTTATGCGGGATGGGCGTCACATCGGTGATGCTGGCGATCTTATAGCCACAGCCGTTCAATGCACGGACAGCGGACTCACGACCCGGACCTGGACCCTTGACGTTTACGTCGAGGTTCTTCAGACCGTATTCCAGCGCAGCTTGACCAGCACGTTCTGCAGCCACCTGGGCGGCGAACGGGGTGCTTTTACGCGAGCCGCGGAAACCCGAACCACCAGAGGTAGCCCAGGACAGGGCGTTGCCCTGACGGTCAGTAATGGTCACGATTGTGTTGTTGAAAGAGGCGTGGATGTGGGCGATGCCATCAACCACCGTCTTTTTGACTTTCTTACGAGTACGAGCAGCAGGTTTTGCCATGACTAGATTCCTGTCGATGCGCGAATGCGATTACTTGCGGATCGGCTTACGCGGGCCCTTACGGGTACGCGCGTTGGTCTTGGTACGCTGACCGCGAACCGGCAGACCACGACGATGACGCAGGCCGCGGTAGCAACCCAGGTCCATCAAGCGCTTGATTTTCATGTTCACTTCACGACGCAGGTCGCCTTCGGTATTCACCTTGGCTACTTCGCCACGCAGCTGCTCGATCTGCTCGTCAGAGAGATCTTTGATCTTTGCAGCCGGATTAACGCCGGCGGCAGCACAGACTTTCTGTGCAGTTGTGCGACCAACACCATAGATGTAGGTCAACGAGATAACAGTGTGCTTGTTGTTAACGCCTGCAATACGGGCCATTCAGTGGAACTCCAATTGACAGCTACCTACGCCCCGGAAGCCAAGAAATAGGGCGCGAGATATTAACGCTGTAAAAACAAATAATCAACCCGGCAGCGCACTAGCTGCCGGGCTTGTAACTTCACTCACACTCAGCCTTGGCGCTGTTTGTGACGCGGTTCCGAGCTGCAAATCACGCGAACAACACCTTCGCGACGGATAATCTTGCAGTTACGGCACAGCTTTTTCACCGATGCACGAACTTTCATCACCAACTCCTCGAACCTTATGGACTTCAGCGCAGCATGCCGCTGCCGTAGCCCTTCAGGTTGGCTTTCTTCATCAGGGATTCGTACTGGTGCGAAACGAGGTGCGATTGTACTTGCGACATAAAGTCCATCACAACCACTACCACGATCAGCAACGAGGTCCCGCCAAGATAGAACGGTACGTTGGCAGCCACCACCAGGAACTGGGGCAACAAGCATACGGCCGTCATGTACAGAGCACCGAACATGGTCAAGCGAGTCAACACGCCATCGATATAGCGCGCCGATTGCTCACCGGGACGGATACCCGGAATAAAGGCACCGGACTTCTTCAGGTTCTCCGCTACGTCTTTCGGGTTGAACATCAGCGCTGTGTAGAAGAAGCAGAAGAAAACGATCCCTGCACTAAACAGCAAAATGTTCAACGGCTGACCAGGAGCGATAGCCTGTGAAATATCCTGCAGCCAGCCCATACCTTCAGACTGACCGAACCAGGCACCCAGCGAAGCCGGGAATAACAGAAGGCTGCTGGCGAAAATAGCCGGGATAACCCCCGCCATGTTCACCTTCAACGGCAAGTGGCTGGTCTGCGCAGCGAAGACCTTACGGCCCTGCTGACGCTTGGCGTAGTGCACCGCAATGCGACGCTGACCACGCTCAATGAACACCACGAAACCGATAATCGCTACTGCCAGCAAACCGATGGCGATCAGGGCAAAGATATTGATATCACCCTGCCGAGCAGACTCGAAAGACTGCCCAATCGCCGACGGCAGACCGGCTACGATGCCTGCAAAGATCAGCATCGAAATACCGTTGCCAACACCACGCTCAGTGATTTGCTCGCCCAGCCACATCATGAACATTGCACCCGCCACAAAGGTGGTGACTGCAACGAAGTGGAAGCCGAAATCAACCGTAAACGCTACGCCCTGACTGGCCAGACCAACGGACATGCCGATGGCTTGGACAAATGCCAGGACGAGGGTGCCGTAGCGGGTGTACTGGCTAATCTTGCGACGGCCAGCTTCACCTTCCTTCTTCAACTGCTCCAGCTGCGGGCTGACAGCGGTCATGAGCTGCATGATGATCGATGCCGAGATGTACGGCATGATCCCCAGTGCAAAAATGCTCATCCGCTCCAGCGCGCCGCCGGAAAACATGTTGAACAAGCTAAGAATGGTCCCCTCATTCTGTCGAAACAGGTCCGCCAGCCGGTCCGGGTTGATGCCTGGAACTGGGATGTGTGCACCTATCCGATAGACGATGATCGCCATGAACAGAAAGCGCAAACGAGCCCAGAGTTCGGACAACCCGCCATTGCTGAGCGCTGAGAGAGCACCTTGCTTAGCCATTTATTCCTCGAACTTACCGCCAGCTGCTTCGATAGCCGCGCGCGCACCTTTGGTGACGGCGATACCTTTAAGGGTGACTGCCTGAGTAACTTCACCGCTCAGCATGACTTTCACACGCTGTACGTTTTGGTTGATCAGGTTGGCATCCTTCAGCGACTGCAGAGTAACAATGCCGCCTTCGATTTTATTCAGCTCGGAGGTACGCACTTGCGCGCGGTCCATAGCCTTCAAAGAAACGAAACCGAACTTAGGCAGACGGCGGTGCAGAGGCTGCTGGCCGCCTTCGAAACCCGGAGCAATGGTGCCACCGGAGCGGGAGGTCTGACCTTTGTGGCCGCGGCCACCAGTCTTACCCAAACCGCTACCGATACCACGGCCCGGACGGTGCTTCTCGCGACGGGAACCCGGCGCAGGACTCAAATCGTTCAGGTACATGAATTAACCCTCGACTCGCAGCATGTAGTAAGCCTTGTTGATCATCCCGCGATTCTCGGGAGTATCCAGCACTTCTACGGTGTGACCGATGCGACGCAGACCCAGACCCTTAACGCAGAGCTTATGGTTGGGGATACGGCCGGTCATGCTTTTGATCAGCGTGACTTTTACGGTATTAGCCATGATTAGAGAATCTCCTCGACGCTCTTGCCACGCTTAGCCGCAACAGAACCTGGCGACTGCATAGCTTTCAAACCTTTGAAAGTGGCGTACACCACGTTCACTGGGTTAGTCGAGCCGTAGCACTTAGCCAGAACGTTCTGCACGCCAGCCACTTCCAGAACGGCACGCATAGCGCCGCCGGCGATGATGCCGGTACCTTCAGAAGCAGGCTGCATGTACACCTTGGAGGCGCCATGAGCAGACTTCATTGCGTACTGCAGAGTGGTGCCGTTCAGATCAACCTGGATCATGTTGCGACGAGCAGCTTCCATCGCTTTCTGGATGGCAGCAGGCACTTCACGGGATTTGCCACGGCCGAAACCGACGCGACCCTTACCATCACCCACCACGGTCAACGTTATTTGCCATAACTTAGAACTCCAGCCCGCCTTCACGAGCAGCATCAGCCAGCGCCTTGACGCGGCCGTGGTACTTGAAGCCAGAACGGTCGAATGCAACCTGAGTTACACCAGCGGCTTTCGCACGCTCGGCAACCAGCTCGCCAACTTTCTTGGCCGCGTCGACGTTGCCAGTGGCGCCGTCACGCAGTGCTTTGTCCAAGGTAGAGGCGCTGGCCAGAACCTTGCTGCCGTCGGCCGAAATGACCTGGGCATAGATGTGCTGCGAAGAGCGATACACGCAGAGACGCACGGCTTCGAGCTCGTGCATTTTCAGGCGTGCTTTGCGAGCGCGACGCAGTCGAGTAACTTTTTTGTCGGTCATTTGCTATGCCCTACTTCTTCTTGGCTTCTTTACGGCGGACGACTTCGTCAGCGTAACGAACACCTTTGCCCTTGTAAGGTTCAGGACGACGGAAGTCACGAATCTCCGCAGCGACCTGACCAACCAGTTGTTTGTCGACACCCTTGATCAGGATCTCGGTCTGGTTCGGGGTTTCAGCAACTACACCGTCCGGCAACTCATAGTCGATCGGATGGGAGAAGCCGAGAGCGAGGTTCAGCACCTGACCTTTGGCTTGCGCTTTGTAACCAACACCAACCAGCTGCAGCTTACGCTCGAAGCCAGTGCTAACACCGATCACCATATTGTTGACCAGGGCGCGAGTGGTACCGGCCATTGCACGAGTCTGCTGATCGCCATTGCGAGCAGCGAAACGCAGCTCACCAGCTTCTTGCAGAACTTCAACGGACGAGTGAACGTTCAGTTCGAGAGTGCCCTTGGCACCCTTTACCGAAAGCTGTTGGCCGGCGAGTTTGATCTCAACACCAGCGGGCAGCTTTACGGGGTTCTTAGCAACGCGAGACATGCTTATCCCCCCTTAGAACACTGTGCAAAGCACTTCGCCGCCGACACCGGCAGCGCGCGCAGCGCGGTCCGTCATCACACCCTTGTTGGTGGAGACGATGGATACACCGAGACCGCCACGAACTTTCGGCAGATCATCGACGGATTTGTATTGGCGAAGGCCTGGACGGCTCACGCGCTTAACTTCTTCGATAACCGGACGGCCTTCGAAGTATTTCAGCTCGATGGACAGCTGCGGCTTAACTTCACCGCTGATCTGATAACCCGCAATATAACCTTCGTCTTTCAAAACTTTGGACGGACTTTTCAGCCATCTGGGCATTACGGATACGAGTTAGCATGTCCGCTAACGGGTCCTGCATACTCATGGGCTAGACGCTCCTGATACAAAAAGAATTAGCCTTGCGGCTACAGTCGCTGAGAATTCTGAGAAAAATTGAACCCAGGCTCAGGCGAGCCGAGCATTCTAGAGACTGATCAAAAATGAATCAAGCCCCAAAGGGGCCTGATTCACAGATAAGACAAAGCCGGCACTAGGCCGGCTTTGTTTTTTACCAGCTGGCTTTAACCAGACCTGGTACATCACCACGCATTGCGGCTTCACGCAGCTTGATACGCGACAGACCGAACTTGCGATAAACGCCGTGCGGACGACCGGTAATGCGGCAGCGATTACGCAGGCGCGAAGCGCTGGCGTCACGCGGCTGCTTCTGCAGTGCAACTTGTGCTGCCCAACGCGCTTCTGGACTGGCGTTCAGATCGGCGATGGTAGCTTTCAGCTCGGCACGCTTCTTAGCGTACTTGGCTACCGTTTGCTGACGCTTCAGCTCGCGGTTTTTCATGCTGGTTTTGGCCATGATCCAACTCCAATCAGTTGCGGAACGGGAATTTGAAAGCACGCAGCAAGGCGCGACCTTCATCATCCGTACGGGCAGTGGTGGTCAGGGTAATATCCAGACCACGCAGAGCATCGATCTTGTCGTAGTCGATTTCCGGGAAGATGATCTGCTCTTTAACGCCCATGCTGTAGTTGCCACGACCATCGAAGGACTTGGCATTCAGGCCGCGGAAGTCACGCACGCGCGGCAGGGAGATAGACAGCAGACGATCCAGGAACTCGTACATACGCTCACGGCGCAGAGTTACTTTAACGCCGATCGGCCAGCCCTCACGAACCTTGAAGCCTGCAATCGACTTACGGGCATGAGTCACAACGACTTTCTGACCGGTAATCTTTTCCAGGTCGGCAACAGCGTGCTCGATGATTTTCTTGTCACCGATTGCTTCGCCCAGGCCCATGTTAAGGGTGATCTTGGTGATGCGCGGAACTTCCATCACGTTATCAAGCTTAAGTTCTTCCTTTAGCTTGGGAGCGATTTCTTTCCGATAAATCTCTTTTAGTCGTGCCATGGTCTTCTACCTAGCAGTGTTCAAGCATCAACCGCTTTTTGGGTCGACTTGAAGACACGAATTTTTTTACCTTCTTCTACTTTGAAACCAACGCGGTCAGCCTTGTTGGTTTCGCCATTGAAGATGGCCACGTTAGAAGCGTGCAATGGCGCTTCTTTCTCGACGATACCGCCCTGAACGCCCGACATCGGGTTCGGCTTGGTATGGCGCTTCACCAGGTTGATCCCACCAACGACCAAACGGTCGTCAGCGAGAACCTTGAGCACCTTGCCACGCTTACCTTTGTCTTTACCGGCGATCACGATGATCTCGTCGTCACGACGAATCTTTTGCATGTCGGATCTCCTTAGAGCACTTCAGGGGCGAGCGAGACGATCTTCATGAACTTCTCAGTACGAAGCTCACGAGTCACTGGCCCAAAAATACGAGTGCCAATTGGCTCTTGCTTGTTGTTCAGCAGAACAGCAGCGTTGCCATCAAAGCGAATGATCGAGCCATCAGGGCGACGAACGCCGTGACGAGTGCGGACTACAACAGCAGTCATCACTTGGCCTTTCTTCACTTTACCGCGCGGAATTGCTTCCTTAACGGTGACTTTGATGATGTCGCCGATGCCAGCATAACGGCGGTGCGAACCGCCCAGCACCTTGATACACATAACGCGACGAGCACCGCTGTTGTCAGCGACGTCGAGCATGGATTGAGTCTGAATCATATAATTTCTCCGACCCTTAGCCCTTAGACGTCCACTGCGCGTTCGAGGATCTCAACCAGCGCCCAAGACTTGGTCTTGGCAACGGGACGAGTTTCGCGAATGGAAACTTTGTCACCGATCTTGCTCTGGTTGGTTTCGTCGTGTGCGTGCAGCTTGGTCGAACGCTTGACATATTTGCCGTAGATCGGGTGCTTAACGCGACGCTCGATCAATACGGTGATGACCTGCCTGCTGGTTGAGCACAGTTTTCACACGAGCGATGTCGCGCTTAACTTGCGAGAGCAGGTGAGACTGCCCCAACTGGCCAGTTGCTTTCTGCATACGCAGATTGAACTGGTCGCGCAGCAGGCCGAGCAGTTGCTCGTTCAGCTGCTGTGCTGATTTTTCACGAAGTTCATTCGCCTTCATCACATCACCGTCCGCTTAACAAAAGTGGTGGCGAGCGGCAGCTTTGCAGCAGCCAGGGCAAAAGCCTCACGCGCCAACTCTTCGGAAACGCCTTCGATCTCATACAGGACTTTGCCTGGCTGGATCTGGGCTACCCAATATTCAACGCTACCCTTCCCTTTACCCATCCGCACTTCAAGAGGCTTCTTGGAGATCGGCTTGTCCGGGAAGACGCGAATCCAGATTTTCCCGCCACGCTTAACGTGACGAGTCAGAGCACGACGAGCGGACTCAATCTGACGGGCGGTGAGACGACCACGGGCAACAGACTTCAGCGCAAACTCGCCGAAGCTGACTTTGCTACCGCGCTGAGCCAGACCACGGTTGTGGCCGGTCATCTGCTTACGGAACTTCGTACGCTTTGGTTGCAACATTTTGCGTACTCCTTACTTAGCAGCTTTTTTACGAGGCGCAGGCGCTTGAGGTTTCAGTTCTTCTTTAAGGCCACCGATTACTTCGCCTTTGAAGATCCAAACCTTGACACCGATCACACCGTAAGTGGTGTGCGCTTCGTACGTGGCATAGTCGATATCGGCACGCAGGGTGTGCAACGGCACACGACCTTCGCGATACCATTCGGTACGTGCAATTTCAGCACCGCCGAGACGACCGCTCACTTGGATTTTGATGCCCTTGGCACCAATACGCATGGCGTTCTGTACAGCGCGCTTCATGGCGCGACGGAACATCACACGACGCTCCAGCTGCTGAGCTACGCTCTGCGCAACCAGCATACCGTCGAGTTCCGGCTTGCGGATCTCTTCGATATTGATGTGCACAGGCACACCCATTTGCTTGGTCAGGTCCTGACGCAGTTTCTCAACATCTTCACCTTTCTTACCGATAACGATACCGGGACGAGCGGTGTGGATGGTGATACGTGCAGTTTGAGCCGGACGAGCAATGTCGATACGGCTTACGGACGCGCTTTTTAGTTTGTCTTGGAGATACTCACGCACCTTGATCGACTCCGTTACTTGTCCGCAACCTTGACAGTGATATGGCAAGACCGCTTGACGATGCGATCAGCGCGGCCTTTGGCACGCGGCATGATGCGCTTCAGCGAACGCCCTTCGTTGACGAAAACGGTGCTGACCTTCAAGTCATCAACGTCTGCGCCTTCGTTGTGCTCGGCGTTGGCTACAGCCGACTCCAGCACTTTCTTGATGATCTCGGCGGCTTTCTTACTGCTGAAAGCCAGGAGGTTGAGCGCTTCGCCCACCTTCTTCCCGCGGATCTGGTCGGCGACCAAGCGGGCTTTCTGGGCGGAGATGCGAGCGCCCGACAACTTAGCGGCTACTTCCATTTCCTTACCCCTTAACGCTTGGCTTTCTTGTCAGCCACGTGCCCACGATAGGTACGAGTGCCGGCAAATTCGCCCAGTTTGTGACCGACCATGTCTTCGTTCACCAGAACTGGGACATGTTGACGACCGTTGTGTACAGCGATGGTCAGACCGACCATTTGTGGCAGGATCATCGAACGACGCGACCAGGTTTTCACCGGCTTGCGATCGTTCTTTTCCACCGCCACTTCGATCTTCTTCAGTAGGTGAAGATCAATAAAAGGACCTTTTTTCAGAGAACGTGGCACTGTCGTATCCCTCTATTTACTTGCGACGACGGACGATCATGTTGTCGGTGCGTTTGTTACCACGAGTCTTCGCGCCCTTCGTCGGGAAGCCCCATGGAGACACCGGATGACGACCACCAGAGGTACGACCTTCACCACCACCGTGTGGGTGGTCAACCGGGTTCATGGCAACACCACGAACGGTTGGGCGAACGCCACGCCAGCGTTTGGCACCAGCTTTACCCAGCGAACGCAGGCTGTGCTCGGAGTTCGAGACTTCACCCAGGGTCGCACGGCATTCAGCCAGGACTTTACGCATTTCACCGGAACGCAGACGCAGGGTCACGTAGACGCCTTCACGCGCAATCAGCTGAGCCGAAGCACCAGCGGAACGAGCGATCTGAGCACCTTTGCCCGGCTTCAGTTCGATACCGTGAACAGTGCTACCAACTGGAATGTTGCGCAGTTGCAGACTGTTGCCCGGCTTGATCGGAGCCATGATGCCAGCTACCAGCTGATCGCCAGCACTCACGCCTTTAGGGGCGATGATGTAGCGACGCTCGCCGTCTGCATACATCAACAGAGCGATGTGTGCGGTACGGTTCGGATCGTATTCAATGCGCTCGACAGTGGCTGGAATGCCATCTTTGTCATTGCGACGGAAATCGACCAGACGGTAATGCTGCTTGTGGCCACCACCGATATGACGAGTGGTGATACGACCATTGTTGTTACGACCGCCAGTCTTCGACTTCTTCTCAAGCAGCGGAGCGTAAGGAGCGCCTTTATGCAGCTCCTGATTGACCACCTTGACCACAAAACGGCGGCCAGGGGAAGTCGGTTTGCATTTAACGATTGCCATGATGCACCCCTTCCTTACTCAGCACTGCTGGCGAAATCGAGATCTTGGCCTGGCTCAAGCGAAATGATCGCTTTCTTCCAGTCGTTACGCTTGCCCAGACCACGAGCGTTGCGCTTGGTCTTACCGAGAACATTCACGGTATTGACAGCAGCAACATTCACGCTGAACAGGCTTTCGACGGCCTTCTTGATTTCCAGCTTGGTTGCATCAGTTGCAACCTTGAAAACGAACTGACTTTTCTTGTCAGCGAGAACCGTGGCCTTCTCGGAGATGTGCGGGCCAAGCAGCACTTTAAATACGCGTTCCTGGTTCATCCCAGCAGCTCCTCGAATTTCTTCACGGCAGAAACGGTGACCAGCACCTTTTCGTACGCGATCAGACTGACCGGGTCGGAACCTTGCACGTCACGAACATCGACGTGTGGCAGGTTGCGCGCAGCCAGGTACAGATTCTCATCAATAGCATCGGACACGATCAGCACATCGGTCAGACCCATGCCATTCAACTTGCCCAACAGTTCTTTGGTCTTCGGAGCTTCAACGCTGAAGTCTTCGACGACGATCAAACGATCAGTACGAACCAGCTCGGCAAGAATCGAACGCAATGCAGCGCGATACATTTTCTTGTTCAGCTTTTGATCGTGATTCTGCGGACGAGCCGCGAAGGTCACACCACCGCCACGCCAGATCGGACCACGAGTGGTACCTGCACGAGCACGGCCGGTACCCTTCTGACGCCATGGGCGCTTACCGCCACCGGATACGTCGGAACGAGTCTTCTGCTGCTTGCTGCCCTGACGGCCGCCGGCCATGTAGGCCACAACTGCTTGGTGAACCAGGGTCTCGTTGTATGCGCCGCCAAAAGTGGCTTCGGATACTTCGATTGCTTGAGCGCCATTTACATTTAATTGCATGTCAGCTTCCCCTTAACCGCGAGCCTTGGCCGCTGGACGTACAACCAGGTTGCCGCCAGTAGCGCCAGGAACAGCACCCTTGACCAGCAACAGATTGCGTTCAGCGTCAACCCGCACTACTTCCAGGGACTGCACGGTCACGCGCTCAGCGCCCATATGACCGGACATTTTTTTGCCCTTGAATACGCGACCCGGAGTCTGGCACTGGCCAATGGAACCCGGAACACGGTGGGACACGGAGTTACCGTGAGTGTTGTCTTGGCCGCGGAAGTTCCAACGCTTGATGGTACCGGCAAAGCCTTTACCTTTGGACTGACCGGTGACATCCACCAGCTGACCAGCTTGGAATATTTCAGCGTTGATCAGATCACCTGCCTGGTACTCGCCTTCTTCAAGACGGAATTCCATAACAGTACGACCTGCCGCGACATTCGCCTTAGCGAAGTGACCGGCTTGCGCCTTGCTGACACGTGAAGCACGACGCTCGCCGACAGTGACTTGCACTGCACGATAGCCATCGGACTCTTCAGTTTTGAACTGAGTGACGCGATTCGGCTCGATCTCAATGACCGTAACCGGAATGGAGACACCTTCTTCGGTGAAAATACGGGTCATACCCGCCTTTCGACCGACTACACCAATAGTCATGTTGTAACCTCATGAGTGTACGGGGCTTTCACCCGCTATGGCCGCCCATTTCAGAGCGTTACACGACTAAAACCTAAAGCGGTCTTAGCCGAGGCTGATCTGCACTTCCACACCAGCCGCAAGATCAAGCTTCATCAGCGCGTCAACGGTTTTATCCGTTGGCTGGACGATGTCCAGAACACGCTTATGAGTACGGATCTCGAACTGATCACGCGCGTCTTTGTTGACGTGTGGCGAGGTCAGTACGGTGAACCGCTCTTTGCGGGTAGGCAGAGGAATAGGACCACGCACCTGAGCACCAGTACGTTTCGCGGTTTCCACGATTTCCTGGGTTGATTGATCGATCAGGCGATGGTCAAAAGCCTTCAACCGAATACGG
>PGZH01000020.1 GCA_002840155.1 Gammaproteobacteria bacterium HGW-Gammaproteobacteria-13 | reverse complement strand
GCGCGCTCCTGCTGATGAAAAACAATCCGAAGCATTGAGCATTGAGGCGTTTATGGCGAGTACCCCCGCTGAATATATCCAGCACCACCTGCAAAACCTGACCTACGGCAAATTGCCGGCAGGTTACGAGCGTGCTGATGGCTCCGTTCTCGATCAGGCCACCTGGACCATCGCTCAGACTGGTCTCGAAGCGCGCGACATGGGCTTCATGGCATTCCACCTGGATACCCTCGGCTGGTCTCTGCTGATGGGCGCCATCTTCATTCTGCTGTTCCGCAGCGCCGCCAAGTCTGCCACTGCCGGGGTACCGGGCAAGCTGCAGAACTTCGTCGAGATGTGCGTAGAGTTCGTCGAAGGCGTGGTCAAGGACACCTTCCACGGCCGTAACACGTTGATCGCCCCGCTGGCTCTGACCATCTTCGTCTGGGTGTTCCTGATGAACAGCCTGAAGTGGATTCCGGTCGACTACATCCCGGGTCTGGCCAGTCTGCTCGGCCTGCCGGCGTTCAAGATCGTTCCGACTGCCGACCCGAACGGTACCTTTGGCCTGTCGCTCGGCGTGTTCATCCTGATCCTGTTCTACAGCGTCAAGGTCAAGGGCTTCGGTGGCTTCAGCAAGGAGCTGGCGTTCACCCCGTTCAATCACTGGTCGCTGGTGCCGTTCAACCTGTTCCTCGAGATTCTCGGCCTGCTGACCAAGCCGCTCAGCCTCGCACTGCGTCTGTTCGGCAACATGTACGCCGGTGAGGTGGTGTTCATCCTCATCGCTCTGCTGCCGTTCTACGTGCAGTGGACCCTGAATGTGCCTTGGGCGATCTTCCATATTCTGGTGATTCCGCTTCAGGCCTTCATCTTCATGGTACTGACGGTGGTGTACCTGAGCTCTGCCCATGAAGAACATCACTGAAACGCGCTAACGCTTTAACCGAAAAACCTTAACCCCCCCCTTAGCTTCAGGAGCTTTACATGGAACTCGTCTACATCGCCGCCTCCATCATGATCGGTCTGGGTGCCCTGGGCACCGGTATTGGCTTCGCCCTGCTGGGCGGCAAGCTGCTGGAATCCACTGCTCGTCAGCCTGAGCTGGCTCCTCAGCTGCAAACCAAGACCTTCCTGATGGCCGGCCTGCTCGACGCCGTACCGATGATCGGCGTTGGTATCGCGATGTACCTCATCTTCGTTGTCGCCGGCTAATCACTTTCCGGTTTGAGATGGGGTTCGCCGGGCGAGCCCCGTCGCCGTGGAATGACTCCCGCGTTGAACGAGATAGCACGAGGTAAATCGCTGTGAACATTAACTTGACGCTGTTCGGTCAAACGCTCGCCTTCGCTATCTTCGTCTGGTTCTGCATGAAGCTCGTGTGGCCGCCAATTACGGCAGCCATGGCAGCGCGCCAGAAGAAGATCGCTGAAGGACTGGATGCGGCAGGCCGTGCGCAGCAAGACCTGAAACTGGCTCAGGACAAGGTGTCCAACACCCTCCGCGAGACCAAGGAGCAGGCAGCCCAGATCATCGAGCAGGCGAACAAGCACGCTAACGCGATCATCGAGGAAGCCAAGCAGCAGGCACGTACCGAAGGCGAGCGACTGGTCGCCGGCGCCCGCGCCGAGATCGAACAGGAAGTGAACCGTGCCAGGGACCAACTGCGCAGTCAGGTAGCGGCTCTTGCCGTCGCCGGTGCAGAGAAGATCCTGGAGTCCCAGGTGGACGCCAAGGTGCACAACGAGCTGGTCGAAAAACTGGCCTCCCAACTCTAAGCGAGGCAAGCGATGATCAATACCCAGACGCTTGCTCGGCCTTACGCGAAAGCCGCTTTCGAGTTCGCCAGCGCCGCAGGACAGACCGATTCCTGGTCGAAAATGCTGAACCTGGCCGCCATCGCTGTTGAAGTCCCAGAAGTCGCAGCGTTGCTGAACGACCCCCGCCTGACCAGCGAAAGCAAGGTCCAGGGGCTGGTGCGTCTACTCGGTGACGATGCCGACGAAGCTTTCCGCAACTACGTCCAGACCCTTGGCGAAAATGATCGCCTGTCGGTTCTGCCGACCGTATGGGAGCTGTACGAGGACATCAAGGCGCAAGCCGAGAAAACGCTCGAGGCAGAAGTTGAAACCGCCTTCGAGCTCAGCAACGAGCAACTCCAAACTTTGGCTGCCGCCCTGTCGAAGCGGCTAGATCGCACCGTCAACCTCCAGCAGGCCGTGAATCCTGCTCTGATCGGTGGCGTGTTGATTCGCGCCGGTGATGTGGTTGTCGACGGTTCGGTCCGCGGCAAACTGAGCCAGTTGGCCGAATCGTTGAAATCCTGATTTGAGGGTCATGGCATGCAGCAACTGAATCCTTCCGAGATTAGTGAAATCATCAAGCAGCGCATCGAGAAATCGAATGTCGCTGCTCAAGCCCGTAATGAGGGCACCGTCGTCAGCGTTTCTGACGGTATCGTACGTATCTACGGTCTGGCCGACGTCATGTACGGCGAAATGATCGAGTTCCCTGGCGGCATCTTTGGTATGGCACTGAACCTGGAGCAGGACTCCGTAGGTGCCGTGGTTCTGGGTAACTACCTGGGCCTGACCGAAGGCATGAGCGCCAAGTGCACCGGCCGCATCCT
>PGZH01000019.1 GCA_002840155.1 Gammaproteobacteria bacterium HGW-Gammaproteobacteria-13 | reverse complement strand
GCGCGAGGCGGGTGCACTGTTTGAAGGTGACCGGCGTTTCGATATCCAAGTTCGCCTGGCGGACGAGTGGCGCAATGATGTCGACAAGATCCAGCAGCTACCTATTCGTCTGGCCAATGGCGATGGGTTGGATGGCCCAGGGTTTGTGCGCTTGGCTGATGTGGCGAGTGTGGTGTCCGCACCGGGGCCGAACCAGATCAGCCGTGAAAGTGGCAAGCGCCGCGTGGTGGTCACCGCTAACGTTCGCGGTCGCGATATCGGCTCATTTGTCGCCGAGGCCGAGAGCAAGATCGCCCAGGCGGTTAGCGTCCCTACAGGCTACTGGACGACCTGGGGCGGCACCTTCGAGCAGCTTCAGTCGGCGGCCAAGCGCCTGCAGATTGTCGTACCGGTCTCATTGCTGCTGGTGTTCACACTGCTCTTTATGATGTTCGGCAATGTCAAAGATGGCCTGCTGGTGTTCACCGGCGTGCCCTTCGCGCTGACAGGCGGGATCATGGCCTTGTGGCTGCGAGATATTCCGCTCTCGATCTCCGCGGGCGTGGGTTTCATTGCTTTGTCGGGCGTGGCGGTGCTCAACGGCCTGGTAATGATTTCCTTCATTCGCAGTTTGCGTGAGAACGGCATGGGGCTGGACGAGGCCATCCGCGAAGGCGCATTGACGCGCCTACGGCCAGTGCTGATGACTGCTTTGGTGGCGTCTCTGGGCTTTATTCCAATGGCCACTGCCATCGGTACGGGCGCGGAAGTTCAGCGCCCTCTGGCGACGGTAGTGATTGGCGGAATTCTGTCCTCAACAGCGCTGACGCTGCTGGTTTTGCCATTGCTCTACCGCTTGGCCCATCGTCTGCGCTAAGTTCACAGCGCTATTCGTTTGCAACTGAAAAGCCCCGCTCTTGAGCGGGGCTTTTTGCTTACCGTAAATACCGCTCAATGTGGGCGGTGACTGTGCCGTGACGTCCTCAGCGGCTTTTTTTACGCCAGATGAGAATCGGCACTGCCCGGATGTAGACAAGTTCACCCACCAACTCAACCAGTGTCTGGGTGATGACCGCTGCGGCTGCAAGCCCTCGTATTTCTTCAGGTAATGCCAGGGCCAGCGGAAGAACCACCAACGAGTTACGTGTGGCGGTACTGAAAGTAACCGCTCTCGCCGTCGAGGCGGGCAGTTTATAAGCTTTTGAAGCGAGTGCGCCCACTACGGGGGCCAAAAGCATGAAACCGATATACACCGGGATCACCGGGATCACCGGTAAAAGCTGGTCGATATCACGTACCACTGGCGAGATTTGCGACCCAACCACCGCAATGAGAACTGCCGCCATCGCAGGGACTGGCATCCATGCCCATACGGTGTTCCAGCGACCTACGATCCGCGAGCGCTTAGCCAAGGCTGCTGTAGCCACCGCGAGCAATAAAGGCACGACAATCAGTGCGAGAAAGGCTTCAGCGAAAGGCGCTATCGAGATAACGACTTGGGATTGCTCCCCTAGCATAAAAGCCAAATACACAGGCAACAGCACAAGTTGCAACAGCAAGAGGATGGGGGTTGCTGCAAGAATCGCACGCGAGTCGCCTCTGCCTATGTGCGTAAATACCACCACGTAGTCGATACAGGGAGTGAGCAAAACCAGAAGAGCGCCGATTAGTACTGCCGGGTGTTCTGCGAGCCCTCTGGTTAGTGCCCACACCAACAGTGGAATCAGTACAAAATTGGCGATCAGCAAGGCAGACATGAAGCGTTTGTTGCTAAGACTCTCGCGGAAATCAAGAAAGGGGATTTGCAGGAACATCGCGTACATCAGCACGGCGATAGTCGGGGTCACTAATGCGTTCAGGCTCTGCGTAGCTGCAGGAGCTATTAACCCACCGATTGCCGCTGCAATGACCGCAACGAAATAGATCGGTATCTGGTTTTGTTCAAGCGCATCCCTACTCATAGCATCCTCAAGGAGTAAAAACTTCAGCTTACATGAGGTAGCGGAGAGCGCGGCGATACTCTTGGATGGCCTGAATCATGAAAAATTGAGATGGGCACGGCGTCTAGCTATTGAGTAGGTATCTGCTGACGGTGCAAGGGCGCGGTATTCAAATGACACCGTGTTCTAGCATCGGGGTGATAGCCAGTGCCTTTGCAGATATCAGGCAGATCAATCTAAAGGCCTGCACCGGTATCATTTTGCCCTTCTTGCTACACGCTGACAGCGATGGCTTGTTGCAGACATGAATGACTTGCGGAAGAGTAGAGTTAGTTTTCTAGCTTGGAGGTTTAAACTCCCAGTGAGTCTTTTTTATTAAAGATTAAATAAAAAAAGCGCCCCGAAGGGCGCTTAGGGTACACCTCTTTCCAAAGGAGCTCGGGAGCTTCTAGAGGTGAACATCGTTCGGAA